>NZ_LT635549.1:1582687-2607599 GCF_900120155.1 Clostridium sp. Marseille-P3244 | reverse complement strand
TGGACATCATATCCCGCATGATGGAGTTAACATCTGTCCCATCTTTGACTTTAACATTGTTTTCTTTCATGTAGTTACCCATCATTTCTCGAAGGGCTGCTTTTTGTGGGGTATCCTTTTTTCTTGCCATAAAATAAACCTCCAAACTGGTAAGTCTATCTTACATCAGTTTGAAGGTTTACACAAACTTTGGGATACTCCCCTCAAAATCGTTTCTTATATAATTTCTCCACCACCCCGATCACCGCATACAGAGCCATTGCCATTACGCACAGCAGCACGATGGACATGATCAGCCAATCCATCTTAAAGAGGTGAAGGGACAAAAAGACAGAATGACCATCGTTCTGCGCAGAAAGAAGAATGCTGAAAAGCGTTGAAGATATTTGGTATACAAACATTAGTGAATACGCTATAATAAAGGGCAGGTAATAGCTTGAGTAAATGATTGAGAAAGGGAAAATAGGTGGAGTATGAGACTTGAGCAAGTAACGATAAAAAATTTTAAGGGGATTGAAGAGTGCACTTTAGACCTTGAAAAAGGATTTAATCTGTTGATAGGGGATAATGGATACGGAAAAACTTCAATTTTAGAGGCTGTTTCAGTTGGACTTGGCGGATTCATCGCAGGGCTGCCAGATGTATCAGGAAGAAATTTCACTAAAGATGAAATTCGGGTAATACTGGAAAATACGGGTGATGGATCTTTTAATAGACGCTATATGACTCCTGTGGAAGTAAGGTGCAAGGCAAAAATTGACGAAGAGAATTTTGAATGGGTGAGAAAGAAAAGCAGCGTTAAGGCATCAAGAAGCACCGTGGAACCCCGAACAATTTCAAGAAAAGCGGAACAGATGGCAAATGGAGAAAAATATATTTTGCCAGTGCTGAGTTATCAGAGTACAGCCAGAATGTGGATGCAGAAAAGAGAGTCGGCGGAAAATGTATTTTCAAAGCATTTTTACAGGACTGTTGGATATGAGGGATGTTTAACAGAAGCGTCAAATAATAAAATGCTGATGAACTGGGTTCGCCATATGGAAAGAATGGAGTGGAGACGGAAGGAAAAGATCAGAGAGTATCAGGGTGTTAAAGATGCCTTATGCAAATTTATGCAGACAATGCTTGGTGAAGAAGTACTGAGCTTTGAATATGATGATCAAAGTGATGAACTTATTTATGTTACATCAACTGAGGCATTGCCGATAAGAGCGTTAAGTGCGGGATATCAGTCTGTAATATGGATGGTATTGGATATCGCATATAGAATGGCGCTTTTGAACCCCAATCTGTTGGAAGACATTAGTCAGACTCCGGGTATCGTACTGATAGATGAACTCGATATGCATCTTCATCCGAAGTGGCAATGGAGGATTATCGCAGGATTAAAAGCCACTTTTCCTAATGTACAGTTTATAGCGGCTACGCATTCTCCTGTTATAATGGCATCATGTAAGGAAGAAAATTTAATCAGGATTGATGAGAACAGGAATATTACGTATGAAAAGACACCGTATGGATTGGATGTGAACGATATTCTAAAGATTTGTCAGGGAAGCGAAGCTATGGCAAAAAAAGTTAATGATCTTGTTAAAAATTTCGAAAATGATATAAATGAAGGGGATCTGGATAGTGCGCAAAAATTTGCAGATCAGATAAGAGCGGAATTGGGGGACAATCATCCAAAAGTTACATGGGCAGAAGAAACGTTAGAGTTGGAAAAAATACCACTGGGGGAATAGCAATGAGATATATACAAAAGGGAAAAACCCCTGAATCTCTTATTCAGTATGCAAAAAATAAAAATGCATATTTTGACGGATATCCAGATAAAGATGATGTGAGAGAACAACTGCTAAAGGATCAGGGGTATCTGTGCGGATATTGTATGAGAAGATTGAACTCGGCAACTGAGGTGAAAATTGAACATATTTTGCCACAGAGTAAATTGAAAGATGATCCAAGAAAAGCGTTGGATTATAAAATTATGCTAGGGGTTTGTTACGGAAATGAAAGAAAGAACAGTGAGGGGAAAAAACGGCATTTACAAGAACTTACTTGTGACGCGCATCGAAAAGATGAAGATCTGAAAGTGGCAGATCCTTATAATAAAACCTGTATAGAAAAGATACGATATGAAGCCGACGGACGCATTACGTCAGATGATCCTGAGTTGAAAGAGGATTTGGAAGATACATTAAATTTGAATTATAATGGGGAATCCGCTTTTTTAATGGAAAATAGAAAAGAAGTGTTAGCTGCCTGCAAAGACAAAATGAGACGGATGAAAGAAAGAGGTCAGTGGACAAAGACCTTTCTGAGAAAAATATTAAAAGAGTACGAGGAACCAGATGAATTAGGATATCTGAAACCGTATTCGGGAATAGCAATTTGGTATCTAAAGAAAAGGCTTGGGGAATAGAAAACTTAATTCAACTACATAAATATACTAATTCGGGAGCATCGTGAGCGGTGTTCCTTTTATTTTGTGTGCGCGATACACCCGGTAAACGACCGCCATGCATGGGCGGACGGTTGACAGAAAAATAGGAGAGTAATGTAATTATGGCAAGAGTTTTTGGGTATGCAAGAGTAAGCAGTCGGGAACAGAATTTAGACAGGCAGATTTTGGCGCTGAAAAAGTATGTAGACGAACAGAATATACTAACAGATAAATCCAGTGGGAAAGATCTGGATCGTCCGGCTTATCAGGCTTTAAAAGGCGCATTGGGTTTGCGGGAAGGAGATACGCTTATTATTACGTCACTGGACCGGCTCTCCAGAAGTAAGGAAGATATAAAGAACGAGCTACAATGGTTTCAAAAGAAGAAGGTGAGATTGAAAATCCTTGACCTTCCAACTTCCTTGATTGAAGTACCGGACGGACAGCAGTGGATCATTGACATGATACAGAATATTCTGATTGAGGTATTGTCGAGTATTGCGGAGCAGGAACGGATTACAATAAGAAAGAGACAGAAAGAGGGAATTGAGGCGGCAAAAGCTAAAGGCAAACATTTGGGAAGACCGAAAATAAATCAGCCTGAAGAGTTTCGCCAGATATATGAACAGTGGAAACGGAATGAAATTACAGCGGTAAAGGCAATGAGAAAGATGGGATTATCGAGCAGTACGTTTTACCGGATGGTCCGGAAATATGAAAGTGAATCAAAAGGTGTGTAAGTTTTGGGATATATGTCAAAATTAGAAAATAGGATTTTGAGACAGACCTGCCGGATGGATGGCAGGTCTGTCAAAAGGTAGAGGTTTTGAAATGGTTTACAGCAGTTTGAGTGATAAATAGAATTTTTTTTCAGATGAAGATAATACTGAACATTTTTTAATCAAATAATCAAAAACCGTATCCAAATTTAGAATATTCTTGTTTACCACGAGATGAAACTGTTTATACCTGAGAAAAGAAAAGTAGCATAATTCAAATACATATTTAGGCAGAAAGACACAGCTATTTAGTATCTCGGACAACTGAGCAAATAGAAAGTTTTCAGTAAATTCAGTTATCTTTATGCAGCGGGGCGTTCCGATAGAATAATGAATCGTATTAAAACACTGGCAGGCGAGAACGGTCAATAGCTGTAGTTTTATAACTTTATTTTCACAAGATTTTATTGAACGGAAAAAATCAGAAATAAAGTCATAAGTCATTGTTTCTATAGAGGCAGATAAAAGGGTATATGAAGTTTTATAATATATTTTTTTAATCTGCGGGTAAGGAGCCTCACTAGCATTAATTACATTTAATAAATTCTTGAAGTGCTCTTCATAATTCATATTTTGCGGATAAAAAATATATTGTTGAGTTACTATTCTGAGAATTATTTTGTCAAGCCCAATTGAGGCCAAATAATTACATAATACCATATTGGGCATATAAAGTTCTGGGCGTGTTGCAGATTCTGCAAGACTCATTTTGTCTTTTTCAATAGTACTTATCAGAGAGTTTACTATACCCTCAAAGCTGGAATCAGTTCTAGCCCATATATTTATCAAAGAAAACAGATTTTGATCCATTGGAGACTGAGAATACAGAATAGTCTTTTTATCTGGATATTCCAGTAATCCTATAAGTTCTTTGGCAGCATCATAATTTCCGATAGATTGATAATATTCTATACAAATATATACAAATGACCACCAATTACTCTGCATTGTAGAGACTTCCTTTTGTTGCGCGTTATTTTTTACTACGACAGTTTTCTGCAAGCGTTTAATCAGTGGATAAAGTATGTTTGATATAGATAATTCTTGTAGCAGAATATCGAATTCGTATATGTACTTTGTTATATTTTCAAGAATTTCTGCTAAAACTGGGATAGAGGGCTTTTCAATGGCGTATATTGCATCAGCTATTGGCGCAGAAAGCTGAACAGTGTTTAATTCCTTGCTAAATGTAAGAAAACCGAGAGCTGAAAGCTTTTCAATGTTTATAATATCAAATTCTGGAATGACTTTTTCTAGGAATGAAACAGGAAGCGTGTAATTAAAAAAGCAGCTTAATATGATTAAATATTTCTTCAATATTTTATTCTCATGCTTAAATATTGTTATATCATATAACTTTTTAATATGGCCTAATAAGGATTGTGTTTGGTGGTCGTAAGGATGCTTAAAAGAAACATCCGGGCGATTAAAGATATAATCCTCTTTGAATAGCAACTGTCTCACCGCATTTGGATTCTTTTTAGAAGTATATGCGAGAAGAGATACAAGTAAAGGATTTTTTGATGTCCATTTTAAAATACGTGTTTCGAAGTCTTGCGTTAGATCGCTGATTTTACAGATTTTTTTGTAGTAATCTATTAGTTTATCATCCGAAAAAACGGGTACGGAAAAAGAAACATATGTAGTTCCTTTCCATAATGTATTACAGGTGATAATAAAAATCCGCAGGTTCAATGAATCTATTTTTTCAAGCTCTTTTGATAGTAAATTTGAGGAAAGGTTCATGTCATCAATAATCAGTATAGAAGCCCCATTCTTTTTCTTCAAACGTGTATATATTTCTTCGTACGATAACGTTGTGCCAGAAGCGTCAGAAAAATGTATCTGTGAAAGTGTGGCTTCAATAGAACCAATATATTGTAAATAACATATATCGGTAAATGGGATTTTATTAATGAAATCTCTGATAAAAGTAGTTTTCCCTGAGCCTTTTGCTCCTGAAATTATAATCCTGAAATTTTTTTCCATAGTATTTTTTAAAGAAGCATAATCACTTTGTTCATAATTAATGTGTGCAGTTGTTTTATGATAAACTTTTCGAAAGTTATCGCAGAAAGGAACGTCATCTAATAAATTTATGCAAATTGAGAAAAGTCTTTTAAGTAAAGTAATGCAATCTTTGGGCATAATATAATTGGAATAGTAGTTAGAAAGTATTGTTTTCAGCTGCTCTTGAAATTTAGATAAAAAATTATTAATAAGATGATAAATCTTATTATTAATTTCTGCTAAGGCAAAGGAATTGTTTGAAACGGATTTCTTTGCCTTTTCTTTTTCCAGAGTGTCGAGATCTGAATCTATGGAGGGAATGTATAAAGCAGATAAGTCCCATTTGTCAAAATTTAGAATTTCCTTACGGATATTATCCGGAAAGAATGTATGGAAATTCTCTGATCCATCAAAGATACATTGCGGATAAATAACATTCGGATTTTTGTCGATAAAGTTTTCGATATATGTTTCAATATCAATATCATTGTCAGAATTAATCAAAAAAGCCAGAAAATCTTCAAGCGTGTTAGGAGTTCCCTCGTATAGAAAGATTTTACTTTGAGTAAAAAAACATATTATATTATTGGCTAAGCATTTGAATTCATGGATTCCCATTTTGCCCTCCTCGTGTTTAAATCGATTCTATCTATTATAAATGAACATAATTAAATATTCAATTACATTGAAATGGTCTAAGGAAAAAAATAGATGTGTAAAATATGAATTTTACTAATTATATAGAGCTTTTTTCAGCCGATTTTTTTGATTAAGGACAGTTGATGATTAATGTCAGGAACTATACTTTAATAAGGTAACGCGCTAATACACGAAAAATATTCCTTTACATCGCAAATGAATGTTGTATCGATATGGTAACATGAAGCTGTCGACAAGAAAAATATACCGGTAAGAAGAAAGGAGAAAGAAAAAATATGATTCCATTCATCACGGAACATACAGATTCCGCTCAAGTTTTACAATTCGGGCAGAATCAAATTATGCAATCATTGGCAACAGTAAATGCAAATGTAACAAATTCTGCGGAGTGTGTCACACATCAATTACAGACAATGGAAAAGAAGTTGAAGAATGCTGAAAAAAAGAAAAGGAGAAGTTGTGTAAGTGAAAATTTAGCTCTGCAGAACAATGGGAAAATTATGTTAATGGAAAATTATGATGACGAGACGCAGGGCGTGAAAGAGTTCGCCTACAACTTGAAAGGAGAGTGGAGTGTGGCGAGAATTGAATTTAGACAAGTCGATATTAAGGAGAGCAAATATATTATTCTATTTCCAGATGCTAATTTATGGGTTGTGGGAGATGTCAAAAAGAATAGCGGAAAAAATTTGTATGAAGCATTTGTAAAAGCAGGAGTGAATTTTGCTCCGGACAACAGTGTGAGCAAAATTCAAAGGATTTTATTTTCTACTTTTGGAGCGGAAATTGATAGGACGCAAGCTGTGTACTATTTTCCAGAATTAGCAGGATGGAACAGTGGACAATTCGTATATGCAGAAAATTGCAACTACGAAAAGCGGCTGGACTTCCCGGATTTACCAGTTATGCAAAAGCATTTTAAGGTACAAAGAGGAAATAGACAGCAACTGGAAATTTATTTGTCACTATATAAAAATGTAACGTGTTGGCAAGAGCGGATACTTTTGTTGGAAATGCCAATATTGGGTATTTTGTCATCTGTCTATGCAGAGGAAAGGAGAAAATTAAAATGTTTTCTGAATTTGGTATTTTGTGAAAACATAACAAAAGATGAATTGATTTACTTACTACAGATTTTCAATCGGGAGCGTTTAAGGAGTATTGATGCTGAGGACAATAGCAGTAATCTGCGAAATATATTAATGAAGACAAACGATGAGATTTTAATTGTAGATGCGACAGGCGGAGGAAGCAGCTACATTAAAAGAAAGCAACAAGACAACGTTAAGAAAATCGCAACAAAAATATGTCAGACAGGAAATTCTGTTTTTTCAATTCAGCGTGACGTGAATGCGGTTTTGGTTGTTTTTAATGACGCTGTATCAGTACTGTCTAATGCAGTAAATTTGATGGTTTCCAAGGAATTGTTTCGAGCGACAGAAAGTATAAGAAATAGAGGAGACATAACCGGTGTTTTTCTCACGGAATTCCTTATGTTTGCAGAAAGAAGACTGGAAGAAATAAGAAGTATTATCAAAAATTCTTGCCCAACAACAGAAGGCATATTATTTTCAGGGTGGAGAATTATCGAGCTGTTTTGTCATACCGTTGGTATTGATTTATATAGGACAGCTGATCTTCCAATTTATGTTAATTTTGAAGAAATCCTGCAAAAATTTAATGTTCCGGAAGATATAGAAGAAACTTTTATAAAAATAATAAGGCGTGAATTAGTCCATTGGGAAATTATAGAGAAACGTAAAATGCAAAAGTTTGTTTTTGCAGCGTGCTACCATGACGAAAAATTCCTGTGGATTCCCACAAAAATTTTTGACAGAATGCTGGCTCGGGAAGGGATGCTTCCGTATAAGTTGAATTTTCTCTACGAAATGAAAAAAAGAGGCAATTTGTTGACGGATTCTACTGGCTTATCCTCGAGAGTGCAAATTGCTGGTAGACGAATTGAAGCGTACAAATTCCGTCGTGCCTGTTTTTCTATTGTAGGAGAAGCAGACGTTATTGATTTGGGAAAGGAGATGACAGCTCATGTTGATGGATAAAGAAAATCATGAAATCAAAATTTGCAAAACTCCAAATCCACATATCCTTATTTTAGGCAAGTCTGGTGAGGGAAAAACATATTTTTGTTGCCGAAAAATTGAAGAAGAAATTCAGGATGGAAAAAGTGTTCTTATTTTTGATTATTCCAAAAGCTATTCTCTGCCCGAGTTGCATAAGTGCAAATTCCGTTATTCAGAGTCCGTAAGAATTTTTAACCCTCTTGAAAAAAGAACGGACTTTATCTTCGGAATGGATAGGATAGAAAGTGCGCTGGTAGACTCATTTGTAAATGCACTGCGGATTCTGAGTTATTATCAGAAAAAACTGTTGCGAGAAGCAATTTTCCGAGTAGTAGACAGCACAGATTCTCTGACTATTCCTGCATTGATTGAATGTCTAGAAGAGATGTTAAGTGAAATGATTAGTTCAGAAAGTGAAAAGAATATCGGACATCTTCTCACCCGGTTAGGACCATATTCTGAACTCGATAATATCAGAATAATGACAGGAAATCCAACTTATAATATTGGAACAGATGCAAACGTGACAATCATCCAATTTTCAGATTTTCCGGAATTACAGCGAATATTCCTTACGGAATTTCTTGCCGAAATGTTATGGAGAGAAGTGCGAAATGGATACAAAAAAGTTGATATTGTTCTCTTCGACGAGTTTCATAATATGCAGATAACGCCGGGAAGTGCGTTATCTGCCATGCTCCGGGAAGGTAGGAAGTTTGGCATGGGAGTATATTTGTCGTCACAGTTTCTTGGAAACTATAATCGTGACGCAGTTGATACACTTATGCAAGCAGGCAATATGTTCTTTTTTAGGCCTGTCCAACGAGAGATGAAATTTATTGCGAGTTTGATTGATCCAGATGAAATACCTGCATGGAGAAAAATATTGCAGAGTCTCCAAGTCGGCGAAGCCGTATTAAAAGGACGCTATAATCTCAATGGCAATACAAGAGAGATTGAGACTCCGATCATATGTAAAGTTGAATCAATTTAAAATTTGAAGGTTGGGTGAAACAAAGTGATATATATACATATTCCAATTCTGGAAGAAAACAGCAGAATTAAATGATGCGAATTGATTGAAAATGATGTGCATATGCTTTACCAATTACACGGTTCGGAGTTAGCATATGCCCCAAAAACAAATAATACAAGAAAGGAATAAATATATGAAAAATCAAAAGATAATCCTGCAGTTAGCCCGTCTGTTGGAACAGCAGAATATTATAAGTACTTCCGAGCGCATGAAGATGACAGATCTCATCCGGAAAGGACAGTAACCATGCGCGCGGTGATCTATGCCCGCTGCAGCACAGAGGAAGAAAGCCAGAAGGATGCGCTTGCCAATCAGGTAAAGGAGGCAAAAGAGTGTGTAAGGCGCATGGACTGGATACTGGTGGATACATATATTGAGAGCCGATCTGGAACGACTACAAAAGGGCGCACCGAGTATAATCGCCTTTATGATGACCTGCAGAAGAATCTGTTTGATGTGATTGTTATTAAATCACAGGATCGGCTTATGCGTAATACGAAGGACTGGTATCTTTTCGTGGACCGTCTGTGTACGAATGGAAAGAAACTGTATATTTATATTGAAAATAAGTTCTACACTACGGATGATGCGCTGATCACCGGAATTAAAGCGATCCTTGCGGAAGAGTACAGCCGTGAGCTGAGTAAAAAGATTAACAATGCACACCGGAACCGTCAGAAAAATGGCGGTTCCGTGATTCTTACCCCAAATGCATACGGCTTTAAGAAACTTCCGGATAAATCTGTGGCTTTGATTGAAGAAGAGGCTCAGGTGAAGAGACGGATGTATCAGCTCTGTGCTGACGGATACGGAAGCAGGACAATAGCAAATATATTGACAAATGAAGGTATCAGAAAGAGAACGGGCAAGAAATTTACTGAAGATGATATTCTGCGGATTATTCGGAATCCTTTAAATATGGGAACTGCTGTAATGAATAAGAAACATTTTGATTTTGAGAGTAAGAAGATGGAAAAAGTATCTGAAGATCAGCAGTTCCGATATGAACATAAAGTGCCGGAGACAGTATCAGAAGAGTTATGGCGGGAAGCAAATGACGAGATTGACAGAAGGGCGGTGAAAGCAAAACAGAAAGATTCATTCCCAAGGGGGAGTAATCCCGGCAAATATAATCTGAGTGGAAAAATAATATGCGGGCTTTGTGGAAACCCATATTACAGGAGATTTAGAAAAAATCATTCAGATGGAAAGCCGATTGTAGAGTGGAAGTGCAGAAAATATGCTTTAGAGGGGAGAAAATCTAAAGAAAAGGCAAGACCGCAGATTTCTAAAATAGGAATGAAAGGAGAAAAAGGGTGCGACAACATACATCTTGACGAGGAAAAACTGTTTAAACTACTTGAAGATGTTTGTGTAGAGCAGTTTTCAGTAGACAGGGAAGCAGTAATCAGAGAAACAATATCTCTGTTGCGTCAAGTATTGGAGGAGGACCAAACTGCAGATAAAATTCAGTCGCTTGTTTTTGAAGAAAGCCGTATAAAAGAGCAGCAGGATTTATTGCTTGATAAATTACTTAACGGCGTACTATCTGATGAAATGTATCAGAGAAGACAGCAGAGTTTAGAGAGTACCTTGAAATCCTGTAGAGAAAAGAAAAAGAAATTAGAGAAACAGAGTATAAAAAACGTATCAAGAAAACAGCGTCTTTTGGAAATTGAGAATAATTTGAGAAACGGGAGTGATATTGAAACAGCTACAGTAAATGAAATGTTGGAGGAAATAGACAAATTTATTATATATCCCAGATATATGGAAATTGTGTATAATCCTGCAAATGTGATAGGAATGAAAGAGGGAAATGAACAATTTGAGCAAAAAATCCATATTGAATATGGCGCCATGTTTGACCGACTGAAAAAGAAAGAAGAGATACGCAATCAGATTATAGAACTGATAAGGGAAACTCCGACAATCACAGCGAAAGAAATAGCTAAGAAAATGGGATGCAGCCTTTCTGGCGCACAATATAAACTGAAAGTGCTTAAGAAAGAAGGTCGTATCAGATTTAATGGAAGCGGCGGAAAGGGAAAATGGGAAATTATAAAATAAAGGCTATCGGATTCAGAAAATTTTTCCGATAGTCTTTATTCAGTTTCAGAGAAATTCAGAAAAATAACGACTAAGGAGCAACAAAAAATGAACTACATAGAAAAAATATTTAAAAGAGCAAAATTATGCAATATAGTAGACAATATTTTATATGGTCCTGAACCTGAAAAAAACTGTCCAGACTATGAGGATAGAATGAATGAGGCGTATAAAGAGTATTCGAAAATAGTTGTTAAATATGATCCGAAGAGAAATTCAGAATTATATGATGCGGCAAACGCACTGACAGAGGTAATATCTGGAGTATATATGGAAATTGGATTTCAGGCAGGGGTACTTTTTATGCAGGAAATTTATCATAATGCTGAAAGTCATAGAAATGAGGCAGGAGATGAACAGGTATGAATATCTGTGTGGATTTCCGAGATTTCCGGAATCCAATAAAAGGTTGACAACAGTATGTGGGTTCTATATACTGAGACTGCGGTTGTAAAGCCGTAGTGAAGCGTATTAACCAGATTCAGGAAGGAGGATAACCATTATGAAGAACTTTGTAGCAATACTAAACACAATGAAATATAACCGAGAGTGGATTATCCTCAGAAATGATCAGGTAAAATAGATAGCATAGAATGTATTATATCATGCTGTAATTACAGCGTCTTTGTTTCTTTTATACCATACTGGATAATCCGGCATCTCATTTAAGAGGTGTCTTTTTTGTACCCTTTTTCAGAAAAGACACAAGCAAAGAGAAAGGACTATAGATTACGAAAACAGTGAATGGTATCTGTACCTCTGCAAAGATTTTTACGGATTCAATCGAAGATTATGCACTAGCTCAGATTAAGATGCTATGTGATAACGAAGCGTTTCGGGGAAGTAAGATCAGGATTATGCCTGACGTCCATCCGGGCAAGGTTGGAACCATAGGATTTACGGCTACTGTAGAAAAGAGAGTATTGCCGAATGTGGTCGGAATTGATATTGGATGCGGGGTTACAATAGCTCAATTAAAGCAGAAGAAAATTGAATATCAGAAACTTGATGCAGTGATCCGGGAGCGCATTCCATCAGGATATGCGATCCGAAAGAAGGCGCACCGCTTCAAAGACCGGATTGATCTTGGAGAGCTTTATTGCTGCAGGCATATAAATGAAAGCAAAGCTGATATGAGCCTCGGCACTTTAGGAGGAGGAAATCATTTTATAGAAATAGACCAGAACGATCAGGGAGTTCTTTATGTGGTGATCCATTCGGGAAGCAGACATCTTGGGAAAGATGTAACAGAATACTATCTCCGCGAGGGGCAGAGACATCTTATAGAAAATGACATCCGTATCCCTTATGAACTTACATGGCTAGAGGGCGAGCTTAAAACAAGATATCTTCATGATATCAGAATTGTTCAGGAATATGCCGCTGTGAACAGGAAAGCAATATTGGATGAATTAGTAAAAGGAATGAAATGGAAAATAGCAGTACAATATTCATCAATGCATAATTACATTGCAGCTACAGCCAATGGTCTTATCTTAAGGAAAGGGGCGGTATCAGCTCTGAAAGATGAACCTGTAATTATTCCGATCAATATGAAGGATGGTGTGATCATAGGAAGTGGCAAGGGAAATGATGACTGGAATTATTCTGCTCCTCATGGAGCAGGAAGGATATTGAAGAGAGAGGAAGTAAAACAAAAATATACAGTATCAGCATTCAGATCAGTAATGAAAGGCATTTACAGCTCAAATATCAATAAGAAGACTCTGGATGAAGCTCCCTTTGCTTACAGAAGCCTCGAGGAGATCAAAGATTTGATCGGGGACAGCGTAGAAATCAAAACGGTTCTTAAACCTGTCTATAATTATAAGGCAGGAAGTGAATGAAAAGAGGAGAGTAACAGATATGGCAAAGTATAGAGAAGTACCATGCAAATATTATATTGCTCTTGGTCAGTGTACCAAAGGAAGGGCAGCCGTCCATAAGACATACTGCCAGCACTGTGATAAATATGATCCGAGGGCAAAGATACGGTCAGTCAATAAAAAGAAGAAATATAATCAGATGATTAAGATGAAAGAAAGAGATTAAGGATGAACCGGACTGGATTTATGAGTCCGGTTCTTTTAAAGAATATAGATTATATATAGATAGTGTGTTGAGGTTACTGGAGACGACTCCTCTGAGCAACATATTCAACAAGCGCAGGCTTGGCAATCTTCCAGTCCTTGCCTTCTTTAAATGCTTTCAGTTCGCCTGACCTGACGATTTTATAGACCTGTGTAGTTCCTACTTTTAATATGTCTGCTACATCTTGAATGGTCAAAATATCTTCGTAAGATTCAAACATTTTAATTCCTCCTGTCTTTGCTGAAAATAAAGGTTAATATTATAGCGTTCAGCTATAGCTGGCATCTGCATAAGATATTGCATTAAATGATCTGCATCTAAAGCAGGGTGGTCAGAGATGTAACTTGAGGTGGAAACAATATAATGAAAATGTGAATGCCTGTTTCCGGTAGTTTTATTCTCTGTATGGTATGAATAAGCAACAGGATATTGGTAGCTGAAAAGGCTTGCTATAGCATCAGCAAAATAGAAATATTCATTATAGGTAGAAGAAAACTTGATTGGAAAATTTATTGTGAAATGCCAGATTTGCTGCGGTATGGTCTGGTTCTGACTTTCACGTATCAGTTTGAAGCAAGCAATGAGTTTATCTATTTGCGGCGGATGACCTATGTATGGAACACCTAGAAAATGTAATGGTTTAGGCTTACGGTCAGGATGTCTCTCAGTGGGATTTGTGAAGATATAATTAAGTACATTTTCAATTACATTATGATTAGTAAAATCTCCTGTATTCGGAAATTTAATTCCAACGTCCATCATAGTTGTTTAACTCCTTTATAAGATTTTCACGGGATGCTTTAGGCATAGAAATGTGCTGGATCAGATTATATGTTTTCTGTCTGATAAGTTCAGTTCTTATAGAAGAGCAAAGATCACGTTGTTTTTTAAACAGAATATCCCGTATTACATTTGAGACGGTATCTGAATGCTCCTCAGCAGTTTTACGAATAGAATCTAATTCAGTTTTTGTTAAGCGGATCTTAACAGATTCAGTTTTGTTTTCATGGTTCTTCATTGATACAATTCCTCCTTATTGGTTTTTAGTAGATTTATTTATTTGTTTATATGTAGAGTAAAAATATAATTAAAATACTATCTATCTCTGTATACATAATACATATTAATAGTACTTATAGTTAATATATGTAATATTAGTATACTTTATATATACTTGTATATATGTCTAATACTACAGATATATAAAGTATTATATTTACGGTATTTAGCAGGCAACCAGAATGCTTGTAATACTGAATTACGAGTCCTGAAACCATGTAAAATGGCATTATTGGAAAGAAAGCGTAATTTTTGTACCACAAAATCTGATTGCCTCGGCAACAACATTTAATTCTTTGTTAGTTGATTTTAGTTTTTAATCTGATTTATAGATTTTTATTATCGGATAAATGTATATAGCGCTATAGTTCAAGTGGTAAGGCTGCAGGGTCTTACTACTAATTTTTTATGAAGTAGAGGTGATAAATTATGTGGAGTAAAACGAGAAAGGCTATGTATGATAGAATGACGCCAAAGTTGAGAGGAAGAGTTATATATGATTTTGAGTACTGCAGGCCCAAATACAGGACAGAACCTCCGGCGACATCCAAATGTCATTGTGTATTTTGCTCTTATAACAGATTTTTTAAAATTGTGATTGATAAGAAAGAAGAAATTATGATTGCCAACAGTGACGTTTACTATAAAAGCGAATTTTATCCTACGGAGGAAGAAAAAAGACAAAAAGGATTATTCGAGATTGCTGATGTGACGCTTGCCATGCATTTATATCTGAATGTATGGCCGATTAAGAAATGTTTATCATGGGATAATCCGTTGGTATATCTGTTTGCATTATTTGACCGACGAATAGGCAAGAGAACGGTGAAGAAGATTTATGAAGATAGATTCAGTAAGCCGGAATGGATTCAGAAATTTATCTGCTTAAGAGCAGAGGCTGAAAGAATCGGGAAAGGGGATGACTGATTATGAGATATTCAGCGGAAGAGTTGTATTATGAGCAAATAACAATACGGGGATATAAGGCACTCTTTACCAACGAGAGGATAAAACGGGATACAGTACCGGATGGATGGTATCTGTATGAGGTAAGGCATGATGATGAGTGTCAGGGCATCCCCTGTGAGATAGCTAAAGGAATTCTGGTAAATTTCTGGGGCTCTTTATTGATGCATGATAAATTACCAGAAGTAGAAAAAGAGGGATTTCTATGTATCAGTGAGGAAGAGTGGATTGACGATATACCAGAGGAATATTTGCAAAGCGAATATTTGGAGAAGGGAGGGGCGGAACATATGTAAGTTCCGTAACAAACGTATGTATACCAAAATTCAGGCAATCTATGACAGTTATATTCAGGAGATGAAAGGAAATGATAATGCAAGCAGAAAGGTACAGGAGAAGATTCAGGATGTGCTCAGAGAAAAGAAGCAGGAGCTTGATTGGCAGAAATTTGAGCAGTACAGGGATCAGATATATGAAATATCATCTATAGCAGAAAAAGCCGGGTTTATCAATGGCTTTAGATATGCAGTACAACTGATGAGCGAATGCTATTCAGAGTCTCATAGAGCTATTGGAGAGCCTTGATGATTTTGAGAATCTGCTTCTGAGTTTCAGGAGTACATAAATGTACTTCATGTAGTATTTCTGTTTCAAGCACGGAGGTCGGATGTTCATATTCTTCAAATAGGACATAATCAACTGTAGTGTCAAGTGCATTGCATACGTGGACTAATGTAGGGAGAGAAATTTTAACTCGGTTGTTTTCGATATTGCTGATATGGCTTACATTAACGTCAGCCATATTAGCAATATATTCTTGGGTAAGATTCTTTGAGATTCGTAATTCTTTTAATTTTCGACCAATGCGCGCAAAATCGATGTTTTTCATCACTTAATCAACTCCCTATAGAAAATATATTGTCCTGATTGTAATATTTATATAGCTGGAGTATAATTATCTATAGCTATAAAAAATATACTTATAAATCAAAAGGAGAAAGTTAAATGAGGTGTCCTAAATGTGCCAGTGAAAAAGTTCATATTGTAGAAACAACTAATACAACACAGTCGTCAGGATATAGTTGTGGGAAAGGATGCTGTGGTGCTCTTTTATTCGGAAATATTTTAGGTGCGTTATGTGGGATAGGAGGAAAAACAAAAACAAATACAGAACATATTTCTTATTGGTTATGTGATAGCTGTGGTGCAAAATTTCAGCACGGCATGACAGAGCAAATGTTTGAGTTCAAGAATCGTATGGATAATTATCACGATCCTTTGAAATTTGTAAAATTGGATGATTCGACCGAGCAATTATATAAAATTCGTATTTCGTTGAATCATTTTAAAACGTTCCCAGATATATGGGAATGCATATCATTTGATGGAAAAGTTGGCTCGTTAGAAATGATAAAAATTCTTGGTATCCTAATGTTTAAAGGAAAGATACCAGATATAGTATGCTGCATGGTTGCGAAGAAAAGTAGTACTAAGAAAAAGATAAGCGACATTTTTAGTTCTACAGACTCTGGCATAACTATATCAGATAACCTGAATCAAGAACCTGATTATGGTTGGGATCTTAGTCTTTATAGTGGAATAGTAATGTTGAAAACAGAATTTTTATATTATGATGGAAATCAAACGTTCCATTGGTATTATGAAGATATTGATAGTATTCAAGTAACTGAAAAAGATATTATTATTTATAATCCAGAATCATCACAGAGGGTATCATTTAAAAACTTTATAGAAGCAACTAGAATAAAAGGAGATGCAATGCGTGCATTTGTGAGGTTTTTGCAAGGAACTTTAACGGATAATGCTGTGTATTCGTCGTCAGGAACACAGGAAGTTAATAATACGATTGGGAAGAACAATAAAGCATCACTTATGCATAGTGGCAATTTATATGTTTTTACAGAAAGTTCTTCACTGCTTGAGAATCGCTCCACATTATTGGAGATTAATACGAACGGTCAATATTATAGTTTCCCTCTTCATGATCGTGAGACAGTATTTCATATAGACTCAGATGAGAGGTATCTGTATTTCAGAAGTCAGGACAGATTAAGCAAAATCAGTTGGGAAAATATAAAAAATAGAGTGGCAGAATTTGAAGATATCATATCACAAGAAAAAATAGAAGATTTCACAATAGTTGATGATTGGCTGTATTATATTATGAATAAACATATGTGGAGGAAAAATTTGGAGCGCGATATAACGGAAGAAGTTATTTCTGATATAGAATGCAAAGCACCCATGATTAAAGGAGACAATAAACTTTATTTTATCAATGCAAGTGAACGGAAAAAGCTGTATCGTTTAGACTTACAAAATCAAAAAATTGAAAGGGTAATGGATGAGGAAAAAATAGGGAATTATACGATTTGCAGAAATAGAGTCTTCTACCAAAAAGGGATGATGGATTTGGATTTTAAGATGTTTGATATAGAAACGAATGAAAAAAGAATACTTGAGGAAATGGTAACTGGGTTTAACTCAACTGAGGATAAATTGTATTATCATAAAGACAATTTTATCGTTCAGTATACAGTCTCAAATGAAAATAGAAAGCCGATCGCATTGCCAAAAGATATATCTATAGCAGGAGATTTTGAAGTTGCTGGAGACTTGATATGTTGTAAAGCGCGTGGAAGCATATCTCTGAATTATGTAATTAATGTTGTGACGGGGGACGGTCAGGAGCTCTAAAATGAAACTATGGAAAAAATTAATGAAATTTGGTCATTTCTTGGGATGCCATCAAATGCCAGAACGGAGCTTTTTTATAAATGGCTATCAGTTTCCAGTTTGTGCCAGATGTACAGGTGTTTATATAGGTGCCTTATTTGCAGTTGTTTTATTCTTTGTTTTTAGACCGAATATTTTATTATGTATAATTTTTTGTATAGTGATGCTTCTAGATTGGTTCTTACAGCATAAAATGATACTTTCTTCAACAAATTGTAGAAGATTGATTACTGGAAGTTTGGCAGGGTATGGGTTGCTAAGTATAGAATTACAGATAATAGCTTTTCTTTTTGAAAAATAAGATAAAAATTGGAGGGAAACTTATGAAAAAGAAAATAGTGAGTTTATTAGTGGTGACAGTTATGGTGTTATCCTTGGTTGCTTGCGGTAGTGAAAAACATGATAATTCATCTTCTGAAGAAACAAAAGTTACTGAAGAAAAATCTGATGAAAAGATAGGCGAAGACTTCCATGCGGATGTAGAAGCAGGATTGCTCTGGATTAATAAACAGGGAAGGGTGACAGATAAAGACGGAAATATAATTGATGCATATAGTTATATTACAGCGAATGATAGAAAAACATTAATATCTGATGGAGATATAATGGCCGGATATACCATGACTGATGATATGCAGATTATAATTGATGAAGAATATATCTCAATGACAGAAGAAGATTCTGTCGGTGATACAGACTACTCTTACACGCTGCTAAGTATAGCAGATCCGTCTGTTAAAGGCAGGCAGATGACTGTATCAGAAGAAAAACAAGCCGGTGGTGGGAGCAATATATACACCCGTATAGTTGATGACAGAAGTGAGTACCATTCTGATATTATATATGGGAATTGGTGGGTGGACCATCAGATAAATGGTACACCTATTGCATACTATGTGCCTGAAAACTTGCATGGTAAACTTGCACGCAGTGGTCTTTCTACATATGCAGGATATGAAAGTAATCCTTCGGTAACATTGGACGATTTTAAATTAATAGATCAGGATACGTGTACAGTTGACTCCATTAAAAGATCAGATCCTGATGACTTTGGAACATATGCATTTTACTTAGAGAATTGTCAAAAGCAGACTGATGAAAGCGGAAATATGTATTTTACTGGATATATTGATGCTGACTATGTGGCAGTATACGGTGGATTTGATAACATACTGAATGGGGATAATGTGTTCATGTATGCTGATTATGTGGGGTTAAGCACCAATGATGTACCAATTTTTGTGGGAGCTTATGCGGAATTTGTTGAAGAATATAATGTTGATGCGGATGCTTCTTCAGAAGAAATAGAAAATACAGATAATTCAGTAAATGTTGAAAAGTTACCCGGACCAGAGTATAAAGAGGTTACTGTGGAAGAATTATATGAAGACCGAACAAGCTACAGTGGGCAGTATGTTGAGGTGACGGGAACGATTGGCGCTCAGGAAGGTGAGGATTATTATCTGTTTCCTGTAGGTGAATATGAGCCCGCTATTCCTATGAAATTAGAGGAAGGAGTTTCGGCTCCTGATATTCTTACAGATGCTAAAATACAAGGATATTGGACATCGACCCTCGGGCCGGACACGTATATGTTCCTCTTTGTTAAAAGTATAGAGGAGATAGAATAATACAAAGAAATTTTTGAAATTACACTTATATATTATAATAATGATAACACTACCTGCGGGCAGAACTCATTACGGGTTCTGTCCTATTTTTATGCCGAAAGGGGGATGCCAATGGATAAGATCATCATAGCTCTTCTCGGAGCCGCTGCAGTGATCGTCCAGCAGATTTTCAGAGACGACGATTAAATAACCTGATAACAGCAATTTACAAACAATTATGAATTAAAAAATCAAAGGAGGACTTTATTATGTCAGCAAATGTAGAATCAATGTTTTATGTAAGAGAAACCCCGTGGCACGGACTGGGAACAAAGGTTATGACAGCTCCGGATTCAAGAGAGGCTCTGATCGCGGCAGGGTTAAACTGGAACGTGATTCAGGAACCGATTTATACGACAGAAAATGAGCCGATCAAAGGTTATAAAGCAAATGTCCGTGATTCAGACCGCAAGGTGCTGGGAGTCGTTACAGACCGCTATAAGGTTGTCCAGAATCACGAAGCCTTTTCATTTACGGATGAACTTCTTGGTCAGGGTGTCAGATATGAAACAGCCGGAAGTCTTCAGGACGGTAAGAAAGTATGGTTACTGGCACATATGCCCCATGAATATATCATCTCTGGTGAACGGATAAGCCCGTATCTCCTGTTTTCCAATACCCATGATGGATCAGGAGCGATCAAAGTAGCCCTGACGCCTATCCGTGTCGTATGTAATAATACTTTGAATCTGGCGCTCAGAACAGCTGAACGGACATGGTCTATGATCCACACAGGGGATATTAAAAGCAAAATGAAAGAAGCGAGCGACACGCTTTTTAAAGCAGAGCGGTATATGGATGAACTTGGAAAAGAGTTTGAACAGCTCAGGATGCACAAGCTCACCGATCAGGAGGTCATGGATTATATCGAAATCCTGCTTCCGGTTGAGGACGGATCAACGCCACAGCAGATCAGGAACATGAAGCGTCTGCAGGAAGATATGAAGAGCAGGTATTTTGATGCTCCCGATCTGAAAGATACCGGAAAGAACGCTTACAGGTTTATTAATGCAGTATCAGACTTTGCTACCCATGCAAAGCCGTTGAGACAGACTGCGAAATATAAAGAAAACCTGTTTTCTAAAACTGTAGAGGGCAATCCGCTGATTGACAGAGCATATCAGCTTGTAAGCATGGCTGCATAGGAGGTGCACAGGATATAAAGAAACTTATTTCGACTCTGAATCTTGATAAAGAAAGCTGGCTTCGTTACAGGAAACAGGGGATTGGAGGCTCTGATGCAGGTGCAGTATGCGGGCTAAATCCATACCGTACCGCTATGCAGGTCTATTATGATAAAACTTCTGATGCAATCAAGGATATTGATAATGAAGCAATGAGACAGGGACGGGAACTTGAAGAATATGTTGCAAGACGTTTCTGTGAGGCTACTGGGAAAAAGGTCAGGCGTGCAAATGCTATATATTATAATGGAAAGAATCCATTTATGCTCGCTGATATTGACCGGATGATTGTCGGAGAGAATGCCGGACTGGAATGTAAGACTGCCAGTCCGCTTATGGCTGATTATTGGAAAGACGGGAAAATTCCGGTTACCTATCAGATCCAGTGTTATCACTATATGGCTGTATGTGATGCGGATGCTTGGTACATTGCTGTTCTGATCTATGGAAAAGAATTCAAATATTACAGGATTGACCGAGATGATGATATAATCGCAAACCTGATACAGATTGAAAAAGAATTTTGGGATAATCATATAATTCCAAGGATAATGCCTGATCCTGACGGCTCAAAAACGGCGGATGCAGCAATTGCAGAACGCTTTAAAGAATCAAAGAGCATTACCATACCATTATCAGGTTTTGATGAACGGCTGAAACGCAGACAGGAACTTTCTGTCTTATTAGATAAAATAGAAACAGAAAAACGGCAGATTGATCAGGAGTTGAAATTGTATCTTGGTGACGCGGAAATAGCTGAAAATGAGCATTACAGGATATCATGGAAAAATTACAGCCGGAGCAGTATAGATGAAAAGCGTCTGAAAGCAGAACAGCCGGAGATCTATGAAAAATATCGGAGGGAAACTACAAGCCGGAGATTTACAGTGAAAGCAGCATAGGAGAGGATAAAACACAATGAAGTTTAGTGTCATAAAGCTATGTATTATTTTAGTGATGGTGCTCATATTTCTGATACTTTTCAAAGAACAGCTTATTGAATTGGTTTCAGAGATTGTACATGGGATATGAAATATATGGATAAGGCGGCAGGATTTTCCGGTCCTGTCGCTTTTGAGGTCAGGGAAATGAAATACAGAGAAAAGTTGTTATATTGGATTCTTAAAATCTTATTGAAGGAGGACTAGGAAAATGGCAGCGAGAGCTACAAATAGTGTAAAAGAAGAACTTGCAAAGAAAGCGGAAACAAAGGCAGTAGGAGAAAAGAAACTGACAAGATCTATGAGTATTGCAGATCTGATAAAAGCAATGGCTCCGGAGATCAAGAAAGCTCTGCCAGAAGTTATTACACCGGAACGGTTTACCCGGATGGCTTTGTCGGCATTAAATACAACGCCTAAATTACAGGAGTGTACACAAATGAGTTTCCTTGCGGCGCTGATGAATGCCGCTCAGTTGGGATTAGAGCCGAATACACCGCTCGGACAGGCATATCTGATCCCGTTTAATAATAAAGGAACTATGGAGTGTCAGTTCCAGATCGGATATAAAGGGCTGATCGACTTGGGATACCGCAATCCTCAAATGCAGATCATTTCTGCACAGGCAGTCTATGAGAATGACGAATTTGAATATGAACTTGGTCTGAATCCGAAACTGGAGCACAGACCTGCATTGCATGACCGTGGGGAGCTGAGACTTTTCTACGGTCTTTTTAAACTTGTCAACGGTGGATTTGGGTTTGAGGTTATGAGCAAAGAGGCTGTGGACGCATACGCGAAGGAATACTCTAAATCGTTTGATTCTTCATTCAGTCCATGGAAAACAAATTATGAAGCAATGGCGAAGAAAACCGTGATCAAACAGGCCCTTAAATATGCTCCTATCAAGGCGGATTTCAGGAAAGCATTATCTACAGATGAAACGATCAAGAACGAGATCGCGGAAGATATGTCGGAAATCCACGGCGAAGATATTTTTGATGCGGAATATACGGAGCAGACAGCATAATCAATAAGAAACGGAGAAGATAAAAATGTTAAGTTATGATGAATTTAAAATGGAATTATTAAAAAGAGTACGTGAAAAAGCAGGCAGGGATGTGACAGTGGAGATTGTCGCAATCCAGAAAAATAACAGGGCTGAAAAGGATGCGATCGCATTTTCAGACAAAGAAAATAATCTGCAGCCGCTAATCTATCTGGACAGCATTTACAGCCAGTATCGCGCCGGAGCGGAATTGTCTGTCTGTGTTGGCTTTGCTGTGGAAGTCTATCGTTCTGCCATGGAAATTGATATAGATATGGCATATAAAGAATGGAAAGATGTCCGTGGGAAAATTGAGATGACGGTAATCAATAAAGCATGGAATGCAGATGCTATGTCAGGAATACCGCACAAAGATTTCCTTGACTTAGTCCTGTACTGCAGGATTATCATTGATAAAAATGAGAACGGAGTTGCCAGTACGATTGTCCAGAACCATATGCTCAAAGAGTGGGGGATCAGTGAAGAAGCTTTGTGGGAGACAGCTTTTTCCAATCTGAAAACGGAAGAATTTGACATAAAAGACTTGAATGAAGTCCTCAGATTTATATTTCCCAAGGGAGACTTAACCGGACTGCCGGATAAGAATAAGTTTGAGTCTGCACTGTATGTTCTTACAAATAAATATCAGAACAGGGGTGCGATCGGAATACTCAGGATAGACTTATTGGATAAGTTCGCTGATTGGAGCGGGTGCGATCTTTACATACTGCCCAGTTCGATCCATGAAGTGTTGCTTTTAAGAGATGATGAAATACCTGTGGACGAGTTGAGAAGAATGGTCCGGTCTGTAAACCGAGGTGTGGTAGATGAAATGGACCGGCTTTCGGATGAAGTGTATCATTATCAGAGGGGAAGCGGAAAAGTGGAGATTGCGGCGTGATAGATGTGAAATGTTGACAGTTAAAAACTGTCAGCATTCACAAATAAAATGGTGTATTTACTTGCATAGAATATGAATATTGTTTTGGGTATGCAGAAAGCTTTCCGCTATGTACATACTTGAGAGTAAAGGCGGAATACTGTATAATTTTGAATAGAAATACTATACCTTTTGGAGGGATACGTTTGGAAAAGCTATATCAAAAATTACCGTTTGATTTATCTGGTGCAAGATCTAAAAATAGGTTTAGAAATGAAGTTTTGTGGGGACTGGGGAAAATTTATGAGGTCTACAAAACAGGAAAGAATTTTTGTATGGTTTTTGATTATGTGTGCGATTTAGAATTGCATATGGAATCTGCATTAGAATTTTACCAAATAAAGACATATAGTGGGGGAGGCCCATATACAATTGGCAAAATTGCAAAGACAGATAAGACAGGAAAATCTATTTTAGGCAAGGTATATATATTAAAAAATATAGCCAACGAACAGGGGGGAGAGATAAAAACAAAAGTGGCTATAGTTGTAAATACCCCTTTGAGAGGCATGGATAAAAAAATTTATAGCTCGGTGGGGGAATTAGAACTTGTTAAATTAGATGAAAAAAGCAGAAAATATATTTCTGATAATATAAAAAAAGAATTAGAAATAGATAATGATATAGCATTAAATGATACGTACTATATTTATACATCAATGGATTTATTTAATCCGCAGAACAGTTTGATAGGACAAACGGTAAACTTTTTTGTTGAATTAACTGGAAAAGAGCCTATAAAGGTTACTGCGCTATATCGTTTATTGACAGATACAATAACCCTAAAATCGAATTATGAATTGGAATGTAAAGATTATCAAGAGGTAATTGACAAGAAAGGAATTACTCGTGCGGAGTTTGATAATATGATACAAAAGTATATTGATATCTCAGATGTAGCAGTCGCACGAGCTAAAACTATAATTGACAATACATACAGTTTGTTTAGCGATCAGGTGAAGATAAAAAACGCTTTAACCCAAATTGTACAGGATTTGACATTCAATAAGTGTTTGCAAAAAACACAAGGGCAAATAGCTCAGTATATCTCAGAACACCTAGATGAATTCAATAAAACAATTGCTGAGAATGTTTCGTTTATGGTAAAAAAATTTGCGGATTCATTTGACATTGAATATTCGATATATGATAAGCAAGCATTGTGCATTTTAATATTGGCTAAATTCCAGGAGGGATTATTATGAAACAATTGATAATAAATAAGCTTTATATATTTTCCGTCAAAGAGAAAAGATCCTATAGTATTCCTTTTTTTAGGGGAAGAAATATTATTACATCAAGTGGTATAGATGGTACAAAACGGGGAAAGTCTGTAATATTAAAAAGCATTTATCATACATTAGGGGCGGATTGTTACTATGAAGATAAATGGAATATTAACGACAAAATCTTTATAATGGATTTTTCTGTCGAAAATGAAAATTATTATATTTTTAGAAATCAAGGTCTTTTTAAAATTTATGAGAAGACCCCTTTTAAGGAGATTTTTCGAACTATAAGTAGGCATGAATTGGCTAGTTATTTAAAAGGGATTTTTGATTTCGCAGTTGAATTACCCAATAGAGACGGAAATTTGGAAATAGCACCACCTGCTTATAATTATATCTTGAATTATTTGGACCAAGATAAGATGGATGGTACTAATTTTACATCATTTAAAAGTTTATCACAATATGCAGATTATAAAGATAAAGTATTATATTATCATTTTAATGTCTATAATAAAGAGTATTATACTATAGTAAAGCAAATTGAAGATTTGAGTATTGAGTGTGAAAAACTTGGTGAAAATGTAACGCTGAATCAAAATATGGTAGTTCGCGTGAATAAAAATATTAATAATAGTGATTATTCCGTTAATATGGATAATTTACAGAGTGAAATTGAGAATACAAAAGAAGAGTATTCGAAAATTGTTAAGAAGTTAAGCAAAACCAAAAAGATTCTTATTCGTCTACGTAATGAAAAAGAAGATTTGATATTACATATGAATGATTTGGATATTTTTACCCGAAATGTAGATGGAGATATCAAGAAAATTGTTAATCATGAGTGTCCATATTGTCATTCTGCGATTGTGGATCAAATGGAGTTGAGGATAGAAAAATATAATACAGTTGAAGATGCTCTGTTTTTAAAAACAGAATTAGAAGCTTCGTTAATTGAAATAGAACGAAAAATCAATAAAGAAGAACTTCGATATAAGGAACATTTAGAAAAATTACAAAAGTATGAAGAAAGACTTAAGATAAATACGAGTGAAGTAGAAGATGTATTGAGATATAAAGGATTTATTGAGATTAGAGAATCTTTAGTGAAAGAATTAGGGGAATTAACATCCGAACTTAATGAAAAAAATAATAATTTGGATGATTTGAAAAAGCAACGGAAAAAATATGATGAAGCAAAAAAGAAAGTGAATAAAAAATATTATGAACTGATGGTAGCTGATAAATTTAGGTTTGGATTAGTTGAAATAGAAGATAAAAAGTTAGAAAACATAAAGTCAACATTTGTAGCAGGAGGAAGCAATAAGCCGATTGCCACTATTATTTGGTATATAAATTTACTCAAATTAAGAAGAGAATTTAACGAGGAAGCAATACAATTTCCGATAGTGTTTGATAGCCCTAGTAATGCTGAAATAGATATGGAAAAGAAGCATGAATTATTAGAATATCTTTTTAAGGTTATGGGTGAAGAAACCCAATTGATTGTTTCAACTTTAGGATTCACAAAAGATGAATTTCCAGATATTAAATTTAGTAATGTAATTGAATTAAACAATGACAAATATAAATTATTGTCTGAAGAAGAATTTGAGCAAGATAAATCTTTTTTATTTCAATTCATGACAGAAGCAGAGTTGTAGAGTCAACAATGCTGCATACAGATTTGTTTTTAGAGGGCACGCATTTGCGTGTCCTCGCACCATTTCAGGTACGATAGTCAAAATGTCTTTTTGTCCAGTCAGGTCAATACCTGGCTGGAATAGATGATGAGATATCCCAGTCCATTTCTTGCGGCAAGAAATTCTCCGATCACTACCCCCACCAGGCAAAGCCCGATATTGACTTTCATATTACTGATGATAGCTGGCACAGAACTGGGAAGCACCACTTTGAAGAGTGCATGCCTGCGTGTGCCATGGAGCGTATATATGAGCTTGATCTTTTCCTGATCCACGGTTGAGAAACTGGTATACAGATTCATGATACTTCCAAAAACAGCGACCGACATGCCGGCCACGATGATTGTTGTCGGTGTTGCTCCCAGCCATACAATGAGAAGAGGAGCCAGAGCCGATTTGGGCAGACTGTTCAATACGACAAGATAGGGCTCCAGTATCTCGGAAAGCTTCCTGCTGCACCACAGCAGAACAGCTGTGAGGATGCTCAAAACAGTGACCAGCAGAAAACTTACGATGGTTTCATACAGAGTAACACCAATGTGGAGAAAGATCGAGCGGTCCAGCACCATTTCCCAGAAGCATACCGCGATACGGGAAGGGCTGCTGAAGATAAAAGAATCGATAATTCCGGTATTGGCGCATACTTCCCAGAGAATAAGGAAAAGGACAAGGATCAGCACCCGCGCGGCCACAACGATCCGGCGATGACGGCGCAGCCGGATAAGAAATCTTTCCTGCGCTGGAGATATTTTATTCATTACTGTTCAACTCCTTCCATATCTTATTAAAATAAGTCTTAAATTCAGGCGCATTCCTGCGGTTTAATGGGGTGTCGTTCTCCAGGGAAAAGGTGACAGGGACAACGCAGGCAATTCGTGCCGGCCGCCTTGTCAGAACAATAACCCGATCGGAAAGGCTCACTGCTTCTGACAGGTCATGGGTGACAAGAAGGGCGGTTTTTCCGGAACGTCGTATGATCTGCCCGATATCATCGCTTACTGTCAGCCTGGTCTGATAATCAAGAGCGGAGAAAGGTTCATCCAGCAGCAGGAGCTCAGGCTCCAGCAGCAGTGTGCGGATCAGCGCGGCTCTCTGACGCATTCCTCCCGACAGTTCAGAAGGCTTTGAGTGGGCAAACTGTTTGAGCCCATATTGTTCAAGGAGATCATCGGCGCGCTGCCTGATCTTGGGGGTGAGCATCTTATTGATCTCTGCCCCGAGCAGAACATTACGCCGGACAGAGCGCCATTCGAACAGGTGATCATGTTGAAGCATGTAACCGATTTTAGAGGAGTTTGTGGTTAGAGGGGCTCCATTTAAAAGGATTTCTCCGCTTTCCGGTTTCATAAGTCCCGCGATGAGGGAGAGGAGCGTAGATTTTCCGCAGCCCGACGGGCCGACGATCGCCGTAAATTCTCCACGGGAAGCGGCAAATGAAATATTGGACAGGGCTTTTGTCTCCCCGTCCAATGTATGGTAGGAATAATTTATATTGTTCAATTCTAATATTTGATCCATAGAGTCACTTCCATCTGATCTGTATCTTATATAGTTAGTTTATGAAAAAAACAGTATGGCGTGAGGAAAACAAAAAGAAAGATCTGGCAGCACAGCCATGCTTGTCAACCAGGGGGAATACGCTGTATAATAGAAAACAAAATGTGTTCTGCCCTAAAAAGCAGAGGCATTGTCAAGGAGAATATGCAGGAGAATTTTTATGAACGTACAGAAAGTCAATTATCAGAAAGAACTGGAAAAACTGATAAAACAGCTGGATGCGGAAGGAAGAGTGCCGACGCTTCTTGTCCACAGCTGCTGTGCTCCTTGCAGCAGTTCTGTGCTGGAATACTTATCCCAGTATTTTGTGATCACGGTCTTCTATTATAATCCTAATATTTATCCGGAAAGTGAGTATACGAAACGCATCCTGGAGCAGCAGAAACTGATCCGGGAAATGAGCCTGAAATATCCGGTCTCATTTCTTGCGGGCAAGTATGAGAGGGAAAAATTTTACGATATGGCGGCCGGGCTGGAGGATTTGAAAGAAGGCGGTGAAAGGTGCATGAAGTGCTATGAACTGCGTCTTTCTGAGACTGCGCGGCAGGCTGCCGCGGGAGGGTTTGACTATTTTACGACTACGTTGAGTATCAGCCCGATGAAAAACGCGCAGAAATTAAATGAGATCGGGATAAAAACCGGGAAGGAATATGGGGTAGAATATCTGGTCTCTGATTTTAAAAAGAAAAACGGATATAAGCGGTCTATTGAACTGTCAAAGGAATACGGACTCTACCGTCAGGATTACTGTGGATGCGAGTTTTCCCTGAGAGACCGCCGGGATCCGAAGTCAAACAGAATAAAAGAGTAGACATTTCGCGCTTTCGTGTGATAAACTTAGTGGATAAAAATGCAGAGGAGAGGATGAGAAAATGGCGCAGTTATGGGGCGGCCGTTTTACGAAAGAAACGGATAAACTTGTATATAATTTCAACGCTTCTATCTCGTTTGACAAGCGATTCTGGAAACAGGATATCCAGGGCAGCATTGCCCACGTGACGATGCTGGCGAAGCAGGGGATCCTGACAGATGAAGAGAAGAGTCAGATCATAGAAGGCCTTGACAGCATCCTCCGGGATGTTGAGAGCGGGATCCTGGAGATCACGGATGAATATGAGGATATTCACAGTTTTGTTGAGGCGAATCTTATCGACCGGATCGGAGACGCGGGAAAGAAGCTGCATACCGGGCGAAGCCGGAATGATCAGGTGGCGCTGGATATGAAGCTTTATACAAGAGATGAGATCAAAGAATTGGACGGGCTTCTGAAAGAGCTCCTGGAAGTGCTCTTAAAACTGATGAAAGAAAATCTGGAAGTTTACATGCCAGGTTTTACCCATCTGCAGAAGGCACAGCCGGTCACACTGTCCCACCACATGGGCGCTTATTTTGAGATGTTCAAAAGAGACCGGATGAGGATGAAAGACATTTATCAGAGGTTGAATCTCTGCCCCTTGGGATCCGGGGCTCTGGCAGGGACAACGTATCCGCTTGACAGAGAGTATACGGCAGAACTTCTCGGATTTGACGGGCCTACACTGAACAGCATGGATTCTGTATCAGATCGGGATTATCTGATCGAGCTGTTGGCAGCCATGTCTACGGTAATGATGCACTTAAGCAGGTTTTCTGAGGAAGTCATTATCTGGAATTCGAATGAGTACAGGTTTGTGGAGATCGATGATTCCTACAGTACAGGAAGCAGCATCATGCCCCAGAAGAAGAATCCTGACATTGCAGAGCTGGTGCGGGGAAAGACCGGGAGAGTATACGCGGCTCTGACCTCCCTCCTGACGACGATGAAGGGGCTTCCCCTTGCGTATAATAAAGATATGCAGGAGGATAAAGAACTGGTATTTGATGCCATCGATACTACAAAGGGATGTCTGGCACTGTTCACAGGCATGCTTCGGACGATGAAGTTCAATGCGGACCGGATGGAGGAAAGCGCCAGACATGGATTTACCAATGCTACAGACGCGGCGGACTATCTGGTAAATCATGGGGTCCCCTTCCGGGATGCCCACGGGATCGTAGGACGTCTGGTACTGGAGTGTATTGAAAAGAAAATCGCGCTGGATGATCTGAGCCTGGAAGAATTTCAGGCGGTTTCCCCGGTGTTTGAGGAAGATATTTATGACGCGATCAGTATGAAAACCTGTGTAGAGACACGCAACACTATCGGCGCTCCGGGCAGGGAGGCCATGGAAAAGGTGATCGCTTTGGAAGAAGAGTATCTGGCAGCCAAATAAAAGCCGGAAATCTGAAGAAGAAATGACAGTACAGAGAAGGAGAGAAAAAGAATGGATCAGAAATTAAAAGTAGGAATTCTTGGAGCAACTGGGATGGTTGGGCAGAGGTTTATCGCTCTTCTGGAAAATCACCCATGGTTTGAGGTAGTGACTGTGGCTGCGAGTCCGCGTTCTGCAGGAAAGACATATGAGGAAGCGGTAGGCGGACGCTGGAAAATGGATACCCCTATGCCGGAAGCGGTAAAGAAGCTGGTGGTCCTCAATGTAAATGATGTGGAGCATGTGGCTTCCACTGTAGATTTTGTATTCAGCGCGGTAGATATGAGCAAAGATGAGATCCGGGCCATTGAAGAGGCCTATGCAAAGACGGAGACTCCTGTCGTATCCAACAACAGCGCTCACCGCTGGACCCCGGATGTTCCTATGGTGGTTCCGGAGATCAACTCTGCTCATTTCGACGTGATCCCGGATCAGAGAAAACGACTTGGTACGAGCCGCGGTTTTATTGCCGTGAAACCGAACTGTTCGATCCAGAGTTACGCTCCCTGTCTGGCGGCATGGAAAGAATTCGGACCGAAAGAGCTTGTAGTGACCACATATCAGGCAATTTCAGGCGCGGGAAAGACATTTAAAGACTGGCCGGAGATGGAAGGGAACATTATCCCGTTTATCGGGGGAGAAGAAGAAAAGAGTGAGCAGGAGCCGCTCCGAGTACTGGGAAGAGTGGAGAACGGCGAGATCGTGAAAGCAGAGCTCCCGAAAATCACATGTCAGTGCGTGCGAGTCCCGGTACTGAACGGACATACAGCAGCTGTCTTTATCAATTTTGAGAAGAAACCCACCAAAGAGCAGCTCATTGAGAAACTGGTGAATTTTAAAGGATTTCCGCAGGAAGCGAATCTTCCCAGCGCTCCGAAACAGTTTATCCAGTACCTGGAGGAGGACAACCGGCCGCAGGTGACACTGGATGTGGATTATGAAAACGGCATGGGCGTTTCCATCGGACGGCTGAGAGAAGATACGATATATGATTATAAGTTTATCGGGCTGTCACATAATACAGTCAGAGGAGCGGCAGGCGGTGCGGTCTTGTGCGCGGAGGCGTTGACAGCAAAAGGATATATTGAGAAAAAATAATAGTCTGAATATTCTTTTAAAAGGGGCCGTGTACCTTTTAAAAGGTACACGGCCCCTTTCACAGAATTTTCACAAAAGGAGGTTTACTTATATGGGAATGACAATGACACAGAAAATTCTGGCGGCCCACGCAGGACTTGACTCTGTGGAGGCGGGTCAGCTGATCGAAGCGAAGCTTGACGTGGTGATGGCGAACGACATCACCGGCCCGATGGCTCTTCCGATCATTAAGCAGATGGCTGACAAAGTGTTCGACAAGGACAAGGTGGTTTTTGTGCCGGATCATTTTACTCCAAATAAGGACATTAAATCCGCGGAGAATTCCAAGGCGATCCGGGAATACGCCAGAGAGCAGGGGCTGACCTGGTATTTTGAGCAGGGAAAGTCCGGTGTGGAGCATGCGATCCTTCCCGAAGCGGGGGTAGTCACTGCGGGAGAATGTATTATCGGAGCAGATTCTCACACATGTACGTATGGTGCTCTGGGTGCGTTTTCCACGGGCATGGGTACAACAGATGTGGCCACCGGTATGGCCACGGGCGAGATCTGGTTTAAAGTGCCAAGCGCTATTAAATTCGTACTCACCGGAAAACCGGGAAAATATGTCAGTGGAAAAGATATTATCATTCATATTATCGGCATGATCGGGGTGGACGGCGCGCTGTATAAATCCATGGAATTTACCGGCGACGGTATTGCGAACCTTTCTATGGATGATCGTTTCACTATGGCAAATATGGCCATTGAGGCAGGAGCGAAAAACGGGATATTCCCGGTAGATGAGAAGGCGCTGGCTTACATAAAAGAACATTCAAAGAAACCATATACAATCTATGAGGCAGACGAGGACGCACAGTATGACCAGGTCATTAACATTGATCTGTCAGAGGTCCGTCCGACTGTGGCATTTCCGCATCTGCCGGGGAATGCAAAGACCATCGATGAAGTAGAAGCGATGGAGCCCATCAAGATTGACCAGGTGGTCATCGGGTCGTGTACAAACGGACGGATGGAGGATATGCGGAAAGCCGCGGCCATACTGAAAGGCCGTACCGTACACCCGGATGTGCGGGTCATGGTGGTCCCGGCAACGCAGAAGATCTATAAAGAGTGTATCAAAGAGGGACTCATTGATATCTTTATAGACGCCGGCTGCGCGGTGAATACTCCCAGCTGTGGGCCCTGTATGGGCGGCCATATGGGCGTTATGGCAGCAGGGGAGAAATGTGTATCCACCACCAACCGCAATTTTGTAGGCCGCATGGGTCATGTGGATTCTCTGATCTATCTGGCATCGCCGGAAGTGGCTGCTGCCAGCGCGGTCGCAGGCTGTATTGCCAATCCTGAAAAATTAGTTTCAGACGCAGATGGAGCAGCAGATTCCAGGAAGGCAGGTGAGAGATAAATGAAAGCAAAAGGACATGTTTTTAAATATGGAGACAATGTAGATACAGACGTGATCATTCCGGCAAGATATCTGAATTCTTTTGACGCGGAAGAACTGGCGAGCCATGCGATGGTAGATATTGACCCGGATTTTGTGAAGAAGGTCCGGCCCGGTGATCTGATTGTGGCAAATAAGAATTTCGGCTGTGGTTCATCCAGGGAGCATGCGCCACTGTGCCTTAAGACAGCCGGTGTAAGCTGTATTATCGCGGAGACTTTTGCCAGAATTTTCTACCGCAATGCCATCAATATCGGTCTGCCGATCATCGAATGTCCGGAGGCTGCAAAAGGGATTGAAGCAGGGGATGAAGTAGAAGTAGACTTTGACAGCGGCAAGATCTATAACCATACAAAAGGCACGCAGTTCCAGGGACAGCCATTTCCGGAATTTATGCAGAAACTGATCGCGGCAGGCGGACTGGTGAATTATACAAACAGTAAAAAGAAATAGAAAGTTGAGCAGGGAAAAGGGATGCGGCACAGAAGGAAGACCAAAGGTGACAGGTCCATAGATGGTGCGGCACCCCTTTTTGGATGGAATTGCCGGCAGGAAGAGAAAGGGGAAGAAGGATGAATAACGAGAATCAGACAAAGGGAAGGGCAGCAGCGCTTTTGCCGATCGGCGTTTTTCTGGTGATTTTTCTGGGCGCAGGGATCGTGTTTGACGATTTCTATGCAATGCCCGCCATAGTCGCGTTTTTGATCGCCTTGTTCGTGGCGTTTTTGCAGAACCGGAAGATGGGTTTTCAGGAGAAGATGAAGCTGATCGCAGGAGGAGTGGGAGAAGAGAACATTATTACCATGTGCCTGATCTTTCTGTGCGCGGGAGGATTTTCCGGGGCAGTGACAGCGGCAGGAGGGGTGGACAGTACGGTCAATCTTGGCCTTTCTCTGATCCCGGCCAATTTTGCTGTAGCGGGACTGTTTGTGATCGGCTGCTTTATCTCTGTATCCATGGGCACCTCCATGGGAACGATCGCGGCTCTTGCTCCAATTGCGGTGGGCATCAGTGAGCAGACCGGTTTTTCCATGGCAGTCTGCATTGCGGCAGTTGTGTGCGGGGCTATGTTTGGCGACAACCTTTCCATGATTTCGGATACAACGATCGCGGCGGTAAAGACACAGGGATGTGAGATGAAGGATAAGTTTAAGTCAAATTTCCTGATCGTTCTGCCGGCAGCCATCATCACCATCGTATTTTTCTGCGTTATCACCATGGGCTCTAGTTACAAGAACGGATCGGAGCTGGAGTATAATCTCTGGGAAGTGCTGCCCTATATTGTTGTGCTTGTGGGAGCTCTCATCGGGATCAATGTGTTCCTTGTCCTGATCAGCGGGATCGTAATCTCTCTGATCGTAGGGGTGGCGATGGGAAACATTGCGTTGTCTGAAATGTTCAGCGTGGTAGGCGATGGTGTGACTTCCATGTATGATATCACGGTGATCTCCATTGTCGTGGCATGTATCGTATCACTTGTGAAAGCCGGCGGCGGAATCCAGTTTATTCTGGACCTGATCAGGAGCAGGATACGCGGTCAAAAGGGCGCGCAGGGCGGGATCGCGCTGCTTGCTCTTCTGGTGGATATGTGTACGGCCAATAATACAGTGGCGATTGTTATGGCCGGTCCCATTGCCAAAGAGATCAGTGATGAGTACGGGGTGGATCCGAAGCGTTCTGCATCCCTTCTGGACATGTTTACTTCCGTGGGACAGGGCCTGATCCCATATGGGGCTCAGCTGTTATCGGCAGCTACTCTGACCGGACTTACGCCTCTGGATATGATGCCCTATCTGGTATATCCTATACTGATGGCAGTGTGCGGAGTGTTTGCTATTATGTTGAGCGGGAAAAGCAGAAGAATATAATTTTATGATCATAAGTTCAGAATTGCACGATAACAGGTAACTGTGATATAATTCAGGACAGCGGCGGCATACCTGTAAGGATTTGGGAAATGAGTCCGCCAACCCTGAAGAAAAAGAGGATAAAACGATGAATCTATTATACAACAGTACAAGGAATTCAGAAAAGAAAGTGACTGCATCAGAGGCTGTTTTAAAAGGACTTGCGGATGACGGAGGTCTTTATGTGCCGGAGTATATTCCGAAACTGGATGTGTCTTTGGAGGAACTGAAAGGGATGTCCTACCAGGAGACGGCTTATGCGGTAATGAAACAGTTTTTTACAGATTTTACAGAGGAAGAACTGCGGCACTGTATCAACAGCGCCTATGACTCAAAGTTTGATACAGAGGTTATCGCGCCTCTTGTCAAGGTGGGAGATACTTATCATCTGGAGCTGTTTCACGGTGCCACCATTGCTTTTAAAGATATGGCCCTGTCTATACTGCCTCATCTCCTTACCACAGCTGCGAAGAAGAATCATGTATCCAATGAGATCGTTATCCTGACCGCCACATCCGGCGACACAGGAAAAGCCGCGCTGGCAGGATTCGCGGATGTGCCGGGGACAAAGATTATCGTGTTCTATCCGAAGGGCGGTGTGAGCCGGATCCAGGAACTGCAGATGGTGACCCAGAAAGGGGACAATACAGCTGTAGTCGCTATCCATGGCAACTTTGACAATGCCCAGAATGGCGTGAAGGCCATATTTGAAGACCGGGAGCTTGCAGGAGAGCTGGCGGCGGCAGGCTATCAGTTTTCCTCCGCGAATTCGATTAATATCGGACGTCTTGTTCCGCAGATCGTCTACTATGTATATGCATACGCAAAACTTCTTGAGAATGAGGAGATCACATCCGAAGAGGAGATCAATGTGACAGTACCTACCGGGAATTTCGGAAATATCCTGGCGGCATATTATGCGAAGAAAATGGGTGTACCCATCGGGAAGCTGATCTGTGCTTCCAATGAGAATAAGGTACTTTTTGATTTCTTTCAGACAGGAGTTTACGACAGGAACCGTGACTTTATCCTGACGTCATCTCCCTCTATGGACATCCTGATCTCCAGCAACCTGGAGCGTCTGATCTACACGATCGCAGAGCAGGATGCCGGGAAGGACGCAGAGCTTATGGAACTGCTGAAGGACAAGGGCGTCTATGAGATCACACCTGCCATGAAAGAGAAGCTGGCAGATTTTGTGGGTGGGTATGCCACGGAAGAAGAGTGCGCCCAAACCATACGCAGGACGTATGAGCGTACAGGTTACGTAATGGATACGCATACTTCCGTCGCGGCCTCTGTTTGTTCCAGATATCGGAAGGACAGCAAAGACGGGCGGAAATGTCTGGTGGCGTCCACGGCAAGCCCGTACAAGTTTATCCACAGTGTAATGACAGCGATTGATGAGAAGAAATACGCCGAGGCGGATGAATTCAGTCTCATTGATGAACTGAGCCGTATATCCGGAACAACGATCCCGAAAGCCATTGAGGAGATCCGGAAGGCTCCGGTCAGACATAAAAGAGAATGTGACGCGGAAGATATGAAACAAACAGTGAAAGAGATTCTTGGGATATAAGGAGCGGAAAAAACAATGGACAGTGTCTGGGGATTTATTGGAATTATGGTATTTATCTGCGGGATATATGCCGTATATGCGTTTGTGAAGATGAAAGCGACAGGTGAGGTAAGCGAGACGCTTCTTCTGGGAAAAGAGTACAGATATAAAAAATGCAAAGACAAGGAAGCCTATATCAGAAAAGCCGGCCCGGCCCTTTTGATATTCGGGATCACAGCGGTAATATACGGAGGCATCGACATTGTCCACTGCTATATATATCCGATGGCCGTAGTGGATATGGTGGGAATGGTAGTGTTTCTGTGCGTGCTGATCTGGTTTGGAATCTATACAACGAAGGTCAAAAATGAATATTACTGAAATAAATGCTGCCGGGCTGATCCAGGCTGCTTTGCTGGCCCGTGAAAATTCATACAGTCCCTATTCTCATTTCCGGGTAGGAGCGGCTCTGCTCTGTACGGACGGGAAGATATATTCGGGATGCAACATAGAGAACCGTGCCTACGGCCCTACGAACTGCGCGGAGAGAACAGCTTTTTTTAAGGCAGTATCCGAAGGGGAGAGAGAATTTCTGGCCATTGCGATAGTTGGCGGAGAAGATGCTCCGGTCTGGTGTTATCCTTGCGGGGTGTGCCGGCAGGTAATGGCGGAGTTCTGTCAGGCGGACAGTTTCAGAGTCATCTGCGCCAGATCGGTGTCAGAATACAAAGAATACACTCTTGGAGAACTTCTTCCGGAAATGTTTTAGGCAAGTTGAAAATGTAGAATATTTAACGATCAGAGAGAGCGGGAATACCTGATACAGCTGATCAGGAGAGCGTAGATACCATAAAAATGAATTAAAATGCAAGATTTTAAATAAAATCTTGCATTTTTTATGCCAAAATCAACAAACATTGCGGAAATTGACTGGATTGTATGAATTTAAATGCAAAAAAACCTTCAGATAAAAGAAAAAGTTGGAAAAGATTATTGTTGATTTTTTGCCAATAGTTTTGTATAATGAGAACTGTACCTACGTCAGAGGATATTTCAGTATATCTGGCGGCAAATACTATAGAAAGAGAGAGGTAAAGAGTAATATGTCAAAGATTGATTTAACTCAGTATGGTATTACCGGAACTACAGAAATTGTTTACAATCCTTCTTACGAGATGCTGTTTGAAGAAGAGACAAACCCGAACCTGGAAGGCTATGATAAGGGCCAGGTAAGTGAGCTCGGTGCAGTTAACGTTATGACAGGTATTTATACAGGACGTTCCCCGAAAGACAAATACATTGTAATGGATGAGAATTCGAAAGACACAGTATGGTGGACTTCCGACGAGTACAAAAACGACAACCATCCGGCAAGCCAGGAGGCGTGGAGCGCGGTAAAAGATCTTGCTATTAAGGAACTCTCCAACAAGAGACTTTTCGTGATCGATGCGTTCTGCGGAGCGAATAAAGACACACGTATGTCCATCCGTTTTATTATGGAAGTAGCCTGGCAGGCTCATTTTGTAAAGAACATGTTCATCCGTCCGACAGAGGAGGAACTTGAGAACTTTACACCGGACTTTGTCGTATACAATGCGTCAAAGGCAAAAGTAGAGAACTACAAAGAGCTGGGATTAAGATCTGAGACAGCGGTTATGTTCAATATCACAACACGTGAGCAGGTGATCGCGAATACATGGTACGGCGGAGAGATGAAGAAAGGTATGTTCTCCATGATGAACTATTATCTGCCGCTGAAGGGCATCGCTTCCATGCACTGCTCAGCAAACACAGATATGAACGGCGAGAATACAGCCATCTTCTTCGGCCTTTCCGGAACAGGAAAGACGACACTGTCCACAGATCCGAAGAGACTTCTCATCGGAGATGACGAGCACGGCTGGGATGACAACGGGATCTTTAACTTTGAGGGTGGATGCTACGCGAAAGTCATCGATCTGGACAAAGATTCTGAGCCGGATATTTATAATGCTATCAAGAGAAACGCTCTTCTTGAGAATGTTACACTTGACGCGGATGGAAAAATTGATTTTACAGACAAGAGTGTGACAGAGAATACACGTGTATCTTATCCGATCGACCACATTGAGAAGATCGTGCGCCCGGTATCCGCAGCTCCGGCGGCAAAGAATGTGATCTTCCTGTCCGCTGACGCTTTCGGCGTACTTCCTCCGGTATCTGTACTGACTCCGGAGCAGACAGAGTACTACTTCCTGTCCGGATTTACGGCAAAACTGGCAGGAACAGAGCGTGGTATCACAGAGCCGACACCGACCTTCTCTGCATGCTTTGGACAGGCGTTCCTGGAGCTGCACCCGACGAAATACGCGGAAGAGCTTGTTAAGAGAATGAAGGAGAGCGGAGCAAAGGCTTACCTCGTAAATACAGGATGGAACGGTACAGGCAAACGTATCTCCATCAAAGACACACGTGGCATTATTGACGCGATCTTAAGCGGAGCGATCCTGGACGCGCCGACAAAGAAGATCCCGTTCTTCAACTTTGAGGTTCCGACAGAACTGCCGGGCGTTGATCCCGCGATCCTTGATCCGCGTGACACATACGCTGAAGCTTCCGAGTGGGAGACAAAGGCGAAAGATCTTGCCGCAAGATTCGTGAAGAACTTCAAGAAATATGAGAGCAATGAGCTTGGAAAAGCCCTGGTGGCAGCAGGCCCGCAGGAGTGATCCGGTTCTGTTTGGAAATCTGTGAAAAATAAAAAGGGACTGTGTTCTGTCTGAAAACAGAGCATACTGATGAGCGGATGAGTGCTGCCTGTCAGTATGCTGGCGACGGGACATGGTCCCTTTTTCTCGGGATGCTTTTTTGACCGGGAAGTCGGAAAATCAGCTAATTTTCATCCGGATCAAAAAAGTCTCTCAGTTTTTCAATCGCGCTTTTTTCGATCCTGGAGACGTAAGAGCGGGAAATACCAAGCTGTCTGGCAATTTCCCGCTGGGTGTATTCCTCTCCGTTATAAAGCCCATATCGCATTTTTAAAACGAGCTTTTCTCTTTTAGAAAGCTCGTTTTCAACTTTTTCATACAGCTTCTGTATATTTTCTTTCAGGTAGATTTTATCGGGGACATCTGCCTCATCCGTTTCGATGATGTCATAGAGCCTGATCTCATTACCCTCCCTGTCCGTACCGATCGGTTCATACAGAGAGATTTCTTTTGAGGCCTTTTTCCTGGAACGCAGGTGCATCAATATTTCATTTTCCACGCATCGGGAAGCATATGCGGCAAGACGGTTTCCTTTGTCCGGATTAAAAGTGACGACTGCTTTGATCAGTCCGATGGTTCCTATCGAGATCAGATCATCGGGATCTTCCTCCAGATTTTGATATTTTTTGATCACATGGGCTACAAGTCTTAAGTTTCGTTCGATCAGTATGTGCTTTGCTTCGAGGTCTCCCTCTGTATATCTCTGGATGTAATACTTCTCTTCCGAAGGAGTGAGGGGGTTGGGAAATGATTTCAAGACGGCACCTCTTAGCACATTTGATATAGTGTATGAAACGATTCCGGGGATTGTGCTTTTCCACAAGAAAGAAGGACATCCGGTATCTCGGTCTTGACATCCGCAGCCGCGTAGGCTATGATGGACGTACATTCTTGGGAAAGTCTTTTCCCGGAGATCTTACCGCCTGCGGTCGTTTGTTATGACGGCAGGGTGTCTGGCTGTATCGGCCGGATTTCACTTTTATCAACAGATCAGTGGTGTTTGTACGGGTGATTATTTACAGGGAACTCAAGAGAAAGGAGCGCAGATGAGTTTCAGCACAATTTTATCCGCATCCATCGAAGGACTTGGAGTGGAATTTGTCCATGTGGAGGCGGATGTCTCAAATGGACTGCCGGTATTTCACATGGTAGGCTATCTGTCCTCTGAGGTAAAAGAGGCAGGAGAGCGGGTAAGGACCGCGATCAGAAATTCGGGGTTCGAATATCCGGCGAAACGTACGGTGATCAATTTATCACCGGCTACTCTGAGAAAGAGAGGAGCATCTTTTGACCTGCCTATCGCCGCGGCAATCCTGATGTCTCTCGGGCAGATCAGTGCGGAGGCAGTGAAAAACTGCCTGATCATAGGGGAACTGGGCCTTGACGGAAAAGTCAGAAAAGTACCGGGAATCCTGCCTGTAGCGCTGAAAGCAAAAGAGGCAGGGATATCCTGCTGTGTTGTTCCATGGGAAAACGCGGCGGAGGGGGCTCTTGTAGAAGGCATGCGGGTGATAGGAGTAAAGAGTCTTGAGGAGACAGCGGCAGTTTTAAGAGGCGAAAGGAAGGCGGGGATTATTCCGGCAAAGCGCAGTCAGGAGATTTCAGAGGAAACAGGTCCCGATTTTAAAGAGATACGTGGGCAGGAAAATGTAAGAAGAGCCGCGGAGATCGCGGTCGCGGGCGGCCATAATCTGCTTATGATCGGTCCGCCTGGAAGCGGAAAGTCTATGACGGCAAAGTGTATTGCAGGGATACTTCCTCCCTTAAGCCTGGAAGAGAGTATGGAGATCACAAGAGTTTACAGTGTCCTGGGCATGCTGGACGAACAGGCTCCTTTGATCCGCAGAAGGCCCTTCCGGGAAGTGCATCATGCGGTTACCCGGGCGGCTCTGACCGGAGGCGGGATCATTCCCCGACCAGGAGAGATCAGCCTTGCCCATCGAGGAGTCCTTTTTCTGGATGAACTGCCGGAGTTCAAAAAACCGGTCCTGGAAGTACTGCGCCAGCCGCTGGAAGATCGAAAGATCCAGATATCAAGAACGTACGGCACCTACAGTTTTCCGGCAGATTTTATCCTTGTGGCGGCAATGAATCCCTGTCCCTGCGGATGCTATCCGGATCTGGAGAAATGTACCTGTACACCGTCCCAGATCCAGGCATATTTAAACAGGATAAGCAGACCGTTTCTGGACCGGATTGATCTGTGTGTAGAGGCGGCAAGAGTAAACTATAAAGACCTGGCAGAAGAGGAAAACAAAGAAGGCTCAGAAGAGATCAGGAAACGGGTGTGTCAGGTGAGAAAACTCCAGGAGGAGCGTTATCAGGGAACAGAGATCAGAAATAATTCCATGCTGGAAGGAAAAGATCTTAAGAAATACTGTGCGCTGGGCAGCAGCGAACAGGCCCTGATGGAACGGGCATTTACTGCCATGGGGATGACGGCCCGTACCTACCACAGGGTCATCAGGACCGCAAGGACTATCGCTGATCTGGATCGCTCGGAACAAATTAAGGAGAGGCATCTGAAGGAAGCGATCGGGTACCGGATGATAGACAGGAGATACTGGGGGAGATAAAGAATGAAATATGAATACTGGCTGGCACGGATCAAAGGGATACCGATGAAAAAGAAATGCCTTCTGCGGGATAAATTGAAGACAGCAGAAGCGGTTTATTATATAGAAGATACGCGATTACAAAAATTGAGGTTCTTGAATGAGCAGGAACAAAATAGAATTATGCAGGCAAAGAAAATAAAAAATCCGGAGGCTGAATATGAAAAGCTGCGTGAGAAAGGAATTCGATTCCTCCCATGGTTTTCTCCCGGGTATCCCCAAAGACTCCGTGAGATACCTGATTTTCCGTATGCGCTCTATGTAAAGGGAAAACTGCCTGATGAAGAAGGAAAAAAAGTGGCCATTGTAGGGGCCAGACGCTGTACTCCATACGGAGAAAAATATGCGGTGGATTTTGCCAGAGTACTGGCTGAGCACGGTGTGGAGATCATCAGCGGGATGGCCAGAGGGGTTGACGGAATGGGACACCGGGGCGCGCTTCTGGGCGGTGGAAGGACTTATGCGGTGCTTGGTTCAGGAGTGGATGTGTGCTATCCGAAGGAATATATCGGACTTTACAGAGATATTCTGGATCACGGAGGGGGGATCGTATCAGAACAGCCTCCGGGTACACCGCCCTTCCCCCAGAACTTTCCTGCCCGTAACCGGATTATCAGCGGAATGTCAGATACCGTCCTGGTAATGGAAGCAGGAAGAAAAAGCGGATCTCTGATCACGGTAGATATGGCCCTGGAGCAGGGAAGAGACGTCTATGCGCTCCCGGGGCCGGTGAACAGCCTTATGAGCGATGGGTGTAACCGGCTGATCCGGCAGGGCGCCGGGGTGCTTCTGTCACCAGAGGAACTGGTAAAAGAGTGGAATCTGGCGGCCGAAAATGAGACAGTCGAAGAGAAAAAGAGGGGATCTGCAGAGGGCAAAAAGACTGATAAAAATGAAAAAATGCTTGAAAGTCCAGAAAAATTGGTGTATAGTTGCCTTGGCTTTTATCCGAAGAGTATAGATCAGCTTATATCGGATACTGAACTGAGCGCGAAAGAGCTCATGGAGCATTTGGTATCCCTTGAATTACAGGGATATGTAAGAGAAATTTCAAAGAATCATTATGTCCGGGCATAAGGCCGCCGGGATGGAGGAATTTAGTTTATGGCACATTATCTTGTTATCGTAGAATCGCCTGCCAAAGTAAAGACGATCAAAAAATTTCTGGGGAGCAGCTACACGGTCGCGGCGTCTCAGGGACATGTCCGCGATCTGCCGAAGAGTTCACTCGGCATCGATATCGAACATGATTATGAACCCAAATATATCACGATACGTGGGAAAGGCGATATACTCGCGGCTTTAAGGAAGGAAGTAAAAAAGTCGGACAAAGTGTACCTTGCCACTGACCCTGATCGGGAAGGGGAGGCCATTTCATGGCATCTGGCGGCTGCTCTGAAGCTGGATGAAAAAAAGATGAGGCGCATTACGTTCAATGAGATTACGAAAAACGCAGTAAAAGCGTCGCTGAAATCTCCCAGAGATATCGATATGAACCTGGTCAATGCCCAGCAGGCCAGACGTGTGCTGGACCGTATGGTGGGATACCGCATCAGTCCGCTCCTTTGGGCGAAAGTAAAGAGAGGCCTGAGCGCGGGGCGTGTCCAGTCGGTAGCACTTCGTCTGGTGGCAGACAGGGAAGACGAGATCAATGCGTTTATTCCGGAGGAATACTGGACACTGGACGCGATCCTGAAAGTAAAGGGAGAAAAGCGCCCTCTTACCGCGAAATTCTACGGTACGGACAAGAAAAAACTGACCATCCGTTCCGGGGAGGAATTAAAAGAAATCTTAAAAAAGATAGAAAATGCCGAATTTAAGATCACAGACATAAAGACAGGTGAACGGATCCGGAAAGCGCCGCTTCCATTCACCACCAGTACCCTTCAGCAGGAAGCGGCAAAGGCACTGAATTTTGGCACTCAGAAGACCATGCGGATCGCGCAGCAGTTGTATGAGGGGATTGATATCAAGGGCAACGGGACTGTCGGTGTCATCACTTATCTTCGTACAGACTCCACCAGGATCGCGGACGAGGCAGATGCGGCGGCCAGAGACTACATCTCATCCGCTTATGGAAAAGAATATACAGTGGCGGGCAGCAGAAATCAAAATGACAGCAAAAAGATCCAGGACGCGCATGAGGCGATTCGTCCTACAGACATCACGAGGACTCCGGCCTCGCTGAAGGATTCTCTGACAAGGGATCAGTTCCGTCTGTATCAGCTTATCTGGAAACGATTTGTGGCAAGTCGCATGGCTCCTGCCCGTTATGAGGTGATCTCCGTGAAAATCGGAGCGGATATGTATTGTTTTACGGTGTCCACCTCCAAAGTGCTGTTTGACGGATTCCATACCGTATATACAGAAGCGGATGAGGAAAAAGAAGAGAGTAATGTTCTTGTAGGGAATCTGACGATGGATTCCGTTCTGTCCAGAGAAAAATTTGATCCGAAACAGCATTTTACTCAGCCTCCGGCCCACTACACAGAGGCCAGTCTGGTCAAGGAACTGGAGGAGCTGGGCATCGGACGGCCAAGCACTTACGCGCCGACCATTTCTATCATCCTGGGGCGCAGATATGTGATCAAGGAGGCAAAGAATCTCTACATCACCGAATTGGGTGAAGTAGTGAACAATATGATGAAACAGTCCTTCCCCAGTATTGTGGATGTGAATTTTACCGCCAATATGGAGGGTCTGCTGGATATGGTGGCAGAGGGAAAGGTTGAGTGGAAAGAAGTGATCCGGAACTTTTACCCGGATCTGGATGAAGCGGTCCGGAAAGCGGAAAAAGAACTGGAGAGTGTAAAGATTGAAGATGAAGTAACAGACGTTATCTGTGAAGAATGCGGCCGCAACATGGTCATTAAGTATGGCCCGCACGGGAAATTTCTTGCCTGTCCGGGATTCCCGGAATGCCGGAATACAAAGCCTTACCTGGAAAAGATCGGAGTACCCTGTCCGATGTGCGGGAAAGAAGTAGTGATCCGCAAAACAAAGAAAGGCAGAAAGTATTACGGGTGCGAAAATAATCCGGAATGCGAGTTCATGTCCTGGCAGAAACCATCGAAGGAAAAATGTCCGGAATGCGGCGGATACATGCTGGAGAAAGGCAATAAACTGGTCTGCGCGGATGAGAAATGCGGTTATGTGACAGTCCTGGACCAGAAAAAACAATAAAAACCATACAGAATAAATAAATTGTATTGTTATTCCTGAAATTGTATGATAATATAATTCTGTCTCTTTATTTATTTGAATTTGTCTATACAATTGAAAAGTATACAAAAAAGTATACAGATCAGGATGCGGAGGAAGTAATGAGCGTACAACTGTTGGATAAAACAAGAAAAATCAACAAGCTGCTGCACAATAATAATTCGAGTAAGGTTGTGTTTAATGATATCTGTGCGGTTCTCACAGAGATCCTTGACTCAAATGTGCTGGTCGTAAGCAGAAAGGGCAAGATACTCGGAGTGGGGAAAGGTCCTGAAGTGAAAGAAATTCATGAACTTATCACAGAATCAGTGGGGTCCCATATCGATGAGATGCTGAATGAGAGATTGCTGAGTATCCTTTCAACGAAAGAAAATGTAAATCTTGAAACTCTGGGATTTTCTCCGGAAGCAGTGGAGGGATACCAGGCGATCATCACACCGATAGATATTGCCGGAGAAAGACTGGGGACACTGTTCATTTACAAACAAGGTTCCACTTATTCTATTGATGATATCATACTCAGTGAGTATGGTACTGCTGTAGTTGGCCTTGAGATGCTCCGTTCTGTCAATGAAGAAAACGCGGAGGAGACAAGAAAGGAACATATCGTACAGTCTGCCATAAGTACACTTTCCTTTTCTGAACTGGAGGCGATTATGCATATCTTTGACGAGCTGGGAGGGACCGAAGGGATCCTTGTGGCGAGCAAAGTCGCGGACCGTGTTGGAATTACCCGCTCTGTTATCGTCAACGCGCTGCGTAAGTTTGAGAGCGCGGGGGTGATCGAGTCCCGTTCATCAGGGATGAAGGGTACATATATCAAAGTTCTGAATGAATATGTGTTTGCCGAGCTTGATAAGATCAAAAAAGAGCGTATGTGATCAGGAGGCAGGCTGTTATGTATGAAGGCAATCCTGTAGATCTTCGGATGGAAAAGAACATTTCGGCGGACGGCATTTTTGATGATTCTACCCGCCAGTGCAGGGTCCATAAATATGACCCGGAAGAGGATAATATTTATCTGGAGCTTAAGGAAGATGAATTGACGGCCATTTCTCTGGACGCGAAGTACCGGTGCTATATATCCACAAAGACTGAATTACTGTATTGTACAGGTGTGGTAAAGGAGCGGTACTGCATGGAAAATAAAAATCTCCTGAAGTTCCGGATCGAAAACGGTTTTTATAATGTATATGAAGGAAAAAGTATTGCAAAGCGTGCCTGAGCGGCACGCTTTTTATGATGGGAAAACAGTATAATTACGAATCCGTAAAAGGTTCTTTATAAAAACCTCATAAACTGTGTTGACAAATCGAGAGCAGAGTGCTATTTTATATTCATGAGGTTTAGCACTCGAAAGAAATGAGTGCTAATAAACAAAGCTTAAGGAGGAATTACAATGAAGTTAGTACCTTTGGGTGACAAAATTGTTTTAAAACAGTTAGAAGCAGAAGAGACGACAAAGTCCGGTATCGTGCTCCCGGGACAGGCGAAAGAAAAACCGCAGGAAGCAGAAGTTATCGCTGTGGGACCCGGCGGAAATATAGATGGCAAAGAAGTCGTTATGCAGGTGAAAGTCGGAGAGAAGGTTATTTATTCTAAATATGCCGGAACAGAAGTGGAACTTGACGGCGAGGAATACATTATCGTAAAACAGAACGACATTCTTGCGATTGTGAGTGAATAATTAAAGAATAAAGGAGATGTTCAGAGATGGCAAAGGAAATCAAATACGGAGCTGAAGCCAGGGCAGCACTGGAAAAAGGCGTTGATAAACTGGCAGATACAGTAAAGGTAACACTTGGACCAAAGGGAAGGAATGTAGTCCTTGACAAATCTTTCGGCGCGCCGCTGATCACGAACGACGGCGTTACGATCGCCAAAGAGATCGAGCTGGAAGACGGATTTGAGAATATGGGAGCACAGCTGATCAGAGAAGTAGCTTCCAAGACGAATGATGTGGCCGGAGACGGTACAACGACAGCGACTGTTCTGGCACAGGCTATGGTGCATGAAGGAATGAAGAACCTGGAAGCAGGCGCGAACCCGATCGTACTGAGAAAAGGTATGAAGAAGGCCACAGACAAGGCTGTTGAGGCGATCCAGGCTATGAGCAGCAAAGTAAAGGGCAAGGAGCAGATCGCAAGAGTTGCCACAGTTTCTTCCGGAGATGAAGAAGTAGGAAAGATGGTGGCCGATGCAATGGAGAAGGTCTCCAATGACGGTGTTATTACTATTGAAGAGTCCAAGACGATGCAGACAGAGCTGGATCTTGTAGAAGGAATGCAGTTTGACCGCGGATATATTTCCGCTTACATGGCAACAGATATGGAGAAGATGGAGGCAGTCCTGGACGATCCGTATATCCTGATCACAGACAAGAAGATCTCCAATATTCAGGATATCCTTCCGATCCTTGAGCAGATCGTACAGTCCGGAGCAAGACTTCTTATCATCGCAGAGGATATTGAAGGAGAAGCTCTTACGACTCTGATCGTCAACAAGCTGCGCGGAACATTCAATGTAGTCGCAGTGAAAGCTCCGGGATACGGCGACAGGAGAAAAGAAATGCTTCAGGATATCGCGATCCTGACAGGCGGGCAGGTTATCTCTGAGGAGCTTGGCCTTGAGCTGAAAGAAACAACGATGGAACAGCTTGGACGGGCAAAATCCGTTAAAGTACAGAAAGAAAATACTGTTATCGTTGACGGATGCGGATCTAAGGATGCGATCAACGACAGAATCAGCCAGATCAAGGTGGCTATTGAAGAGACAACTTCTGATTTTGACAGAGAGAAGCTTCAGGAAAGACTCGCAAAACTGTCAGGCGGCGTAGCGGTTATACGTGTAGGCGCGGCTACAGAGACTGAGATGAAAGAAGCAAAGCTTCGTATGGAGGACGCTCTGAATGCTACAAGGGCAGCGGTAGAAGAAGGTATCATCGCAGGCGGCGGTTCCGCGTATATCCATGCTGCCAAGGAAGTGGCAGAGCTGGCAGAGACTCTGGAAGGAGACGAGAAGACAGGCGCAAAGATCATTCTGAAGGCTCTGGAAGCTCCTCTGTATCAGATCGCTGAAAATGCCGGTCTTGAGGGTGCGGTTATCGTTAATAAAGTAAAAGAGTCAAAACCGGGCAGAGGATTTGACGCATATGAAGAAAAATATGTGGATATGGTCAGAAAGGGAATCCTTGATCCGGCCAAGGTTACAAGAAGCGCTCTGCAGAACGCCACAAGCGTAGCTTCCACACTGCTCACGACAGAGTCAGTGGTAAGCACGATCAAAGAGTCGGCACCGGCAGTTCCGGCAGGCGGCGCAGGCGGAATGGGTATGATGTAATTTCACACCGTTGATAAAGTATAAAGCAAAAAGGACGTATAGCCAGAGGGCTGTACGTCCTTTTCCGGGTCTGGGGACAGCATACATTACAGATACAAATCGGTAATGCCGGACAGAATAACGCGTTCCTCGAATTTGTCTTATAATAGATTGTCTGATATAATCAACAATTGAGAATGAAAATGACTGCCTGATAAAACAGGCAGAAAATAAAGGAACAAAGAAATTTAACATGATTAAAGCAGTATTTTTCGATATTGACGACACCCTGTTCTCTCACGAACTGGGGAGAGTGCCATACAGCGCAAGAGCCGCTGTAAGACAACTGAGGGAAAATGGTATAAAAGTTTTTGTGTCTACCGGCAGGCACACGGCCGAGCTGGAGCAGCTGACGTTAGACGGAATGGATTTCGACGGATACATTACCCTGAATGGGCAGCTGTGTCTGGACGGCAGGAAGAAATTTTTGTGGGGCGCTCCGTTTGACAGAGAAATGACAGAACGGCTTGTATCCATATTTCATTCGGGGAAGATCCCCCTCATATTAATCGAGGAAGGCCGGTTTTATATTAACAAGATCGACCAGACTGTGCGGGAAGCCCAGGCAGAAATATCCACTCCGCTTCCGGATATGGGGGAATACAGTGGCCAGCCGCTGTATCAGGCCATTGCTTATCTTGAAAAAGACGGACAGGACAGAATAGAAAGGGATCTTGGGTCCGACTGCAAAATCACCCACTGGAGCAGCAGAGCCATTGATATTATTCCGGCCGGAGGGGGAAAGGCGAGAGGCATGGAGTATTTTATGAGGAAACTGGGGTTCCTGCCCAGTGAGACAATGGCCTTTGGAGATGCTGAAAATGACATTGACATGCTCAAATATGCGGGGATCGGAGTTGCTATGGGAAACGCAGAAGAAAGAGTCAGATATTCTGCGGATTATGTGACAGAAAGAGCGGATCAGGATGGGATCCGGCGCGCTCTGGAACACTTTCATATGATCCGGGAGGAAAACTGTTGACATACGGATTGAATTTCTGTAGTATATCAGGTAAAAGTTTTACATATGTGGATTCAAAAGAAAGAGAGGTCAGACAAAATGGGAAAGATTATTGGGGAAGGAATTACTTTTGATGATGTACTGCTTATCCCGGCATATTCCGAAGTAATTCCAAATGAGGTGGATCTGTCAACCGATCTGACGAAAAAGATCAGGCTGAACATTCCGATGATGAGCGCAGGTATGGACACAGTGACTGAGCACCGGATGGCTATCGCCATGGCGCGCCAGGGCGGTATAGGAATCATACATAAGAATATGTCTATCGAGGCGCAGGCAGAGGAGGTTGACAAGGTAAAGAGATCAGAGAATGGCGTGATCACGGATCCGTTTTATCTGTCTCCGGAGAATACTCTGGAGGATGCCAATAATCTGATGGCAAAATTCCGTATCTCGGGAGTCCCGATCACAGAGGGACGTAAGCTTGTAGGAATCATTACAAACCGTGACCTGAAATTTGAAGAAGACTTCTCAAAAAAAATAAAAGAATCCATGACCTCAGAAGGACTGATCACCGCGAAAGAGGGGATCACTCTTGAGGAGGCGAAGAAGATCCTGGCAAAGGCAAGGAAGGAAAAACTTCCTATTGTAGATGATGAAGGCAATCTGAAAGGACTTATCACGATAAAAGATATTGAGAAACAGATCAAGTATCCTTTGTCCGCCAAGGACTCCCAGGGCCGCCTTCTCTGTGGGGCTGCCATCGGTATCACTGCGAACTGTCTGGAGCGTGTGGCTGAACTCGTGAGGGCAAAAGTAGATGTGATCGTGATGGATTCAGCACATGGCCATTCTGCAAATGTTCTCCGCACGGTACGCATGGTAAAAGAGCAGTATCCGGACCTTCAGGTGATCGCGGGAAATGTGGCTACAGGAGAGGGCGCAAAAGCGCTTATCGAGGCAGGTGTGGACGCGGTGAAGGTAGGGATCGGTCCGGGTTCCATCTGTACGACCCGTGTGGTAGCCGGTATCGGTGTTCCCCAGATTACGGCAGTCATGAACTGTTATGAGGCGGCGAGAGAATATGGAATCCCGGTCATCGCGGATGGCGGCATTAAATATTCCGGCGATATGACAAAAGCGATTGCGGCCGGGGCCAATGTATGCATGATGGGAAGTATTTTCGCGGGCTGCGATGAGAGTCCGGGAACTTTTGAACTGTATCAGGGAAGAAAATATAAAGTATATCGTGGAATGGGATCGATCGCGGCAATGGAAAACGGAAGCAAAGACCGTTATTTCCAGGAAAACGCGAAGAAATTGGTGCCGGAAGGCGTAGAAGGCCGCGTGGCATATAAAGGAACAGTGGAGGATACTGTTTTCCAGCTCATGGGCGGGCTGCGTTCCGGTATGGGTTACTGTGGTACGCACACTATAGAAGAACTGAAAGCAAACGGCAGGTTTATGAAGATTTCTGCCGCGTCATTGAAGGAAAGCCATCCTCATGACATCCATATTACAAAAGAAGCACCCAATTACAGTGTAGATGAGTAAAAGATGTCAGGGTCAATATTAAAAGAATAAAAGGGAGCATTCACGCGCAGCGTCCGGCAGAGTGTAACTGCCGGACGCTGCGCTTTGGCAGAAAGCTTTAAAAATTTATAAGAGTTTTTTCACCATACGGAAATATTTCTGTGTTATGATTCAATGATGGGAAATATCTGTCCGGCATATATACTGTAGCGGCAGATAACACAAATGATGGCAGCGAGGCATACAGATGGGTTCATACAGAAGAAACAGAAGAGGAAAAACAGTTCGCAAAAAAGAGGATATCAGGCGAAAATATGCCGCGGGAGGCCTGCTTATTCTTGTAATCCTGACGATCGTGCTGGGAATCCGGTCCTGTGTATCCGGGAGAGGATATCAGGTAGACGTGGACGCGTCACAACCGGAGATCGATGTGCAGCTGCTTGACGTAAATCCATTTTCCAGACCGGGGATTGAGAGCGACGGGATCACAGGAATTGTGATCCATTATACTGCGAATCCCGGAAGTACGGCCCAGGAGAACCGGGACTATTTTAATGGTCTTCAGTATTCTCAGGAAACAGAAGCCAGCAGCAATTTTATAGTCGGTCTGGAAGGCGAGATCATTCAGTGTGTTCCCACATGGGAGGTGGCCTACGCCTCCAATGAGAGGAATTCTGATACGGTCTCCATAGAAGTCTGCCATCCTGATGAGACAGGAAAATTTACAGAGGAAACGTATCGGTCACTCGTGCAGCTTACATCATGGCTGTGCGTAAAATTCGGACTTTCAGAAGAGGATGTAATCCGTCATTATGACGTCACCGGAAAAATCTGCCCCAAGTATTTTGTGGAAGATGAGAATGCGTGGGAGGATTTCAGGACAGATGTAGGAAGGGCGATCCAAAAGACTCAGACATAGGGGAGAAAGGCCCGGATTCTATGTTGCGAAGTGATGGGAAAGTTGCTATACTGTACTGGTCAGACTGAAGATGGAGGTTCAAAATGAACGATTTGGAAATGTACAGGGAGCAGCTGGCTATCTGTGACGATAAGATCATAGATGCCCTTGTAGAGAGAAACGCCATCATCGAAAAGATCATGGCATATAAAGAGAAATATGGCATGCCGATCCTGCAGCCGGCACAGGAGGCAAAACAGCAGAAAAGGCTGGATGAAAAACTTAAGGAAAACAAGTACCGGGAAGAGATACAGGATGTCTTTGCCAGAATCTTAAGAAACAGTAAACGGATCCAGGCCAGGAAGCTTTTTTCTTATAATATAGTGCTGATCGGTTTTATGGGAGCCGGGAAATCCACGATCGCTGATTATCTGAGTACAATGTTTGACATGAAACTGGTGGAGATGGATCAGGAGATTTCTGACAGGGAAGAAATGAGTATTCCGGATATTTTTGCCACTTACGGCGAAGAATATTTCAGGAATCTGGAAACAGAACTGCTGAGAGAACTGCAGACCGGCAGAAACTGCATTATTTCCTGCGGAGGAGGAGCAGCGCTTCGCAGTGAGAATGTAGTGGAAATGAAAAAGAACGGGAGAGTAGTCCTCCTGACTGCAAGCCCGGAGACCATCTACGAGCGGGTCAAAGACGGCAATGACAGACCACTGTTGAACGGTAATAACAGCGTGGAATTTATTGCGGATATGATGGAAAAACGCCGGGAAAAATACGAAGAGGCCGCGGATATCGTAGTACAGACCGATGACAAGACGATCCTGCAGATCTGTGAGGAACTGATCACAAAATTAACGGAGTTGGATGGATAATAATGTTTGAAAGATTTTTTCCGGATGATTATATGGTATCCACGTATAAGATCCCTTTTGAAAAATTGTATGAGAAAGGCTACAGAGGGGTGATCTTTGACATTGATAATACACTCGTGCCTCATGGAGCGCCGGCGGATGAACGGGCGAAGAAACTGTTTAAAAGGCTGGAAAAGATCGGATTTGCCTCCTGCCTGATCTCAAACAACCGGGAGGCCAGGGTAAAAATGTTTAATCAGGAGATCAGAACAAATTATATTTACAATGCTCACAAGCCATCCACGAAAAATTATATCAGAGCTATGGAGATCATGGGGACTGACAGGACGAATACCGTGTTTGTCGGTGATCAGCTTTTCACGGATGTCTGGGGGGCAAAGAGAGCAGGGATTTACAATATTCTCGTAAAGCCTATCCATCCGAAAGAAGAGATACAGATCGTACTGAAACGCCGCCTTGAACAGATTGTCCTTCATTTCTATAAAAAAAGATTGAAAAATAAGGAAGATTAAGGTAGAATTATAAAGTGGAGCGCCGGGAAGGCGCGTGATCGAAGGAGGAAGATAAATGGTCGCAGCAGGTGATTTTAAGAACGGTATTACAGTAGAGATAGACGGTAATATTTATCAGATTTTGGAATTCCAGCATGTAAAACCCGGAAAAGGAGCAGCCTTTGTCAGGACAAAGTTAAAAAATATCATCAGCGGAGGCGTTGTGGAAAAGACATTCCGTCCCACTGAGAAGTTTGAGAACGCGCATATTGACAGGAAAGAGATGCAGTATCTGTATAAAGACGGTGATCTTTATAACTTTATGGATGTGGAGACATATGATCAGATCGCTCTGAATTCAGATGTTGTCGGAGACGCTTTGAAATTCGTAAAAGAGAATGAGACTGTGAAGATCTGTTCTCACAAAGGTAATGTATTTTCTGTTGAACCCCCACTTTTTGTAGAACTGGCGATCACAGAGACAGAGCCGGGATTCAAAGGCGACACAGCGCAGGGAGCAACAAAGCCGGCTACGGTGGAAACCGGGGCTACTGTTAATGTCCCTCTGTTCTGTGAGACTGGCGATGTACTGAAGATCGATACCCGTACAGGTGAATATCTGTCAAGAGTCTGACTGAACGCGGCGGACGGATGATCATACGGATTCCGGACCGGTTACCCCTCAGACGGAGCCTCATAAGAGGACCGTCTGAGGGGCATTTTGTTTTTCCGGAAATGGCTTTTAGAAGACAGGATAACAGGATATACTCATACTATTGGAAAAAAAGAAAAGCGATCAAAGAAAACCTGGAGGAACAGATATGGAGACAAGATTATCGGAAGGGCAGATCAGAACCTATCTGGAACATCTGAAACTGGAAGAAAAGAGCGGCGCGACGATTGAAAAATATGCCCGTGATCTTAGATGTTTTACAGCTTTTGCGGGCAAACGGGTACTGGAGAAATCCCTGATCATGGAGTACAAAGACTGGCTGCGTGAACATTACGCTGTGACCAGTGCCAACAGCATGCTAGCTGCGGTCAACGGATTTTTGCGATTTGCCGGATTGGCCGGCAGCTGTGTGCGGCAGTTTAAAATACAGAGAGAAACTTTCCGGCCCGGTGAAAAAGAACTGACAAAACAAGAGTATATGCGGCTGGTGAATACAGCACGGAATCAGAAGAGCTTAAGGCTGAGCCTGATCCTGCAGACGATCTGCGCCACCGGGATCCGGGTCAGTGAACTGAAGTATATTACTGTGGAGGCAGCACGTCAGGGGCAGGTGCAGGTGTCCTGCAAGGGAAAGAACCGTACAGTATTTCTGCCGCCGAAATTGCGGAACATGTTGCGGCAATATGCCCGGGAAAAGGGGATTACAGAAGGTGTACTTTTTCTTAGCAGAACGGGACGGCCGGTAAGCCGGCATACAGTCTGGAGGGAAATGAAGGAACTGTGCGAAAGAGCCGGCGTGGAACAGGGAAAGGTATTTCCTCATAATCTCAGGAGGCTTTTTGCCAGAACATTTTACGGAATTGAGAAAGACATTGCTAAACTGGCAGATCTTCTGGGTCACTCCAGTATCGATACGACCCGGATTTATATTATGTCCACCGGGGCAGAACACAGGAGAAAAGTAGAGAGGATGCAATTGGTCCTCTGAAAAAGAGCAGAAGACTAAAACGCAACATAATGTGCGTTATGTTGCGTTAAACTGAGGGGACAGAGCACTTTTCTAATAATTTATATGTAAATGATAGTATACAGAGCCTGAAAAGTCAATCTGAAAGATCCAGGGCGGGAGGCTTTTACATAGATATGGCGAATAGCGGACATGACAAATAGACCTTTTCCCAGGGAAACCTCAAATATAGAGAAAAGGTCTTATTGTTATACCCAAAAACGTCTGTAATCTCCTCGGGATATAAGAAGAACAGAGCAAAAGCAGAGCATTACGCAACATAACGCACATTATGTAACATAAGTTCTGAAGGCCGGATATCAGAGCTCTTTTCTGCAAGTTATCATCTGTCTCAGTCGGGATTCTGTTTGGAATGGGGAGATAAAAGCCGGCTGAGGGGGCGGCTCCTTCCTGTTCCTGCGCTCCCGCGGGAGGCAAAGAAGAGGAGGAAGATAACGATGGCAAAAAACACGGAAGAAATGGCCCGCCGGCTGCAAAAGCTGCAATTCCGGAGAAAGCTTTTCGGAGGAGTGGATGAGGAAGATTTGTGGGCACAGATGGAACAACTCCGGAAGGAGTATCAGGAGTTGACAGAACAGCGGCGGAAAGCCGGCAGTTTTTACCCGGAAGAACAAGGAAATATTGTCCGGAAAGAGAAGGACAGTATATTGCCTTTCCGGCAGTGGATGCAGCAGCCCAGGCAGATCATCGCGGTCCGGCGGGACAGACTGGCGCTTCAAAGGAGTGCCCGTTATCCGGGATGGAAAGTCTTTTGCACCACACTTGGCATCTGGGCGTTCTTTTTCGGAGCAGGCGCTATTCTCAGTGAAAAACAGCTCAGAGGAAAAGGTACCGGACTGCTCTGCAGAAAAGGCGCCTGACAAAATTACATCGGGCAACTGAGATTTTCAGAGAGGTCGGCCGGATTTTCCGGCGGGCCTCTCATTTTGAGACGATCATCCTGATTTTGTGAATTTTGCACCATTGTCTTTTATCATTGATTCAGTTATAATCAAGGGCACATAATATTGTTCCTTTAAGTTATATCTAATTTCAATGGTACATTTCGTACCGGATTTCTCATTTAATATTAAAATGGACCGCGCGGTTTAAGAAAGGAGAAGAATGGATTACAGAGAATTTACAGGCGCGGTAGAGAAAGAGATTCGTAAAAGGATGAAAGGGGGAGTGCAGGCCAGTTTATATACAACGGTAAAAAATAATGGCAAAGAGAGGACAGGGGTGCTGCTTCAGGCGCCGGGAGTTCATGTTTCTCCGACGATTTATCTTGAGGACTATTATCAGGCTTATCTGGAAGGAAAACCCATCGACAGGATAGCCGGAGAGATTGAATGTTTTTACAACAGTATGCGGCGGGAAGTAGCCTGGGACTGTGATCAGATCCTGAACTATGAAGGGATAAAGGACAGGATTGTTTTTAAACTGATCAATACGGCCGCCAACAGAGATTTCCTTACTACAGTGCCTCATTATGCGTTTTTGGATCTTTCGATCGTGTTTTATGTTCTCCTGGAAGTGACCGATGAGGGGACGGCTGCCATGGTCATCGGCAATGATCATGCAGAGCAATGGAGGGTAGAGACAGATACGCTCTGGAAAGCCGCGGTGGAAAATGGAAAGACTCTTCTGCCGGCAGAATTTTTTACGATGAATCACGCTCTGAAAGAGATGCTGGGAGAAACCCCGGCAAATGAGAGAGGAGACGGGAACCTTCTTCTTGGGGAAACAGCGGATAAGGACGGAATGTATGTACTCTCTAACAAGATCAGAAGTTATGGAGCCGCCTGTATAGCATATCCCCATGTCCTGAAAATGATCGGGCAGATTCTCAGAAAAGATTACTATATCCTTCCCAGCAGTGTCCATGAGGTAGTGATTGTTCCCTGGGCACCGGAACTTCGGTGGTCTGATCTGGATGACATGGTAACAGAGATCAATGCTACACAGGTGGCTGAGGAAGAAGTGCTCAGCGGACATGCCTATCTGTATAAATGGCGTTCGGAAAGGCTTTTGGCAGGGAGGGGACTGCCCGCGGAGAGGAGGATGGGATGAGAGGACGGATAAAAAGAACGGTACTTTTCCTTTTTGCAGTTCTTCTGTCGGCAGTGTTCTGGCCTGTTGTTGTTCGCGGGGAAACGGATAAAAAAGACATTGAGACAGATATTGAAAAGACGGACGAAGGGGAACCGCTGATTCTGGCCGCTGCCGGACAGAATACAGGGGGATCAGTAGATTTGACTGTAGGGAGGGAGATTTTTTACGGAAGTTACAGTACTAATTATTTTGATGTTAACGGAAAGACGGCATACTGCCTGGAACCTCTCAAGGATACCCCCCTATCCGGAAATTATAAAGTACAGCCTCTGGGAAACGTGCAGCTTCGGAAAGGACTGTACTATGCATATGGCGGGCCGGGATATGAGATATACTTTCAGAAATTTGGCATGCTGGGAGTCAGTGGGAACCGGACAGCGGATGAAGAATACTGTATGAGCCACTGTATTCTGTCCTATATGTATTCAGGGAGCCCCGAGGCTTTTACCGGACTGACAGAGAGAGCAGTAGCTCTGTTGAAACAGAAGATCGAGAATATCCGGTCTCTCCCGGATCCGCCGGAATCTTTTTACGCGTTTCTGTTCAATATGGGCGGGGACGCCCAGGCCATGGGAGGAAGTGGAAAGGACCGTACGGGAAGTGTCGAGATCCAAAAAAAGTCAGACCGTCCGGAATGGACGGAAGGCAATCCATGTTATTCACTGGCTGGCGCAGTATTCGGAATATACAGGCCGGGTGAGGACAGCCCTGCCTGGAAGATAGTTACAGATTCAAACGGTTATGGAAGACTGGACGATATCCCCATAGGGACATATGAGATGGCAGAGATCGAAAACCCGTTGGGATTTGCCTTGAGCGGGGAGAGACAGCAGATCCGTGTGGAAGACAATCAAATCTGTCAGTATGACTGGGTGAACAGAGCAAAAAGTTATTCAGCCGGCCTGCTGCTTCACAAGATCGATGCCGGGACAAAGAGTTCTGTTCCTCAGGGGGCGGCAAGCCTGGAGGGCGCAGAGTTCACTGTGAAATACTATAAAGGGTACTACGATTCAGATCCGGCTCTGCTCAATGTTGCGCCAGAGAGAACCTGGGTGCTGGCAGCCAATGCAGAAGGGAAAATAGTCATGACAGAAGAACAGAAAGTAAGCGGAGATGAATTTTACCAAAACAGTTCCGGAAATACGGTCCTGCCGTTGGGAACCGTTACGTTTCAGGAGACAAAAGCTCCGGAGGGTTATCTCTTGAACGAGGAGGTGATTGTGGAGAAGATCACAGAAGATCCGGACGGGAAACAGGACACGGTATACCATACTCCGACCGTCTCAGAAGAGGTAATCCGGGGAGACCTGCAGATCCTGAAGTTCAGAGAAGATCCGGAAACAGAGAGGAAGGCAGCAATGGAGGGAATCCTGTTTACCATTACCTCCAGGACAACAGGACAGGTATACAAAATTACGACCGACGAAAACGGGTATGCGTCCACAAAACAGCTGCATGAAGGCCGGGGAGGACTGCCATATGATATTTATACAGTGAAGGAAGAAAATGCTCCCCCGGGATTAAAACCGGCCGCAGAGTTTGAGATTACGATCAGTGAAGAAGGAAAAACGCTCCATTATATATTGGAGAACAAGATGATATTTTCCCCGGTAAGACTGGTCAAGAAAGACAGCAGTACCGGTGAGGTCATTCCTGTGGCAGGGGTTCAGTTCCGTCTCCTCAATGAAGACAAAGAAGAGATCACAATGAGATCTCACTATCCCGAAGAAACCGTCTACAGTGTGTTTGAGACAGATGAAAGCGGGAGCTTTGTACTGCCGGAAAAGCTGCCGGCGGGCAGATATTATTTTCAGGAAATCCGGGCGCCGCAAGGGTATGTGCTGAACGAGGAGCCGATCGGATTTACAGTAGAAAAGGAACATGACTGGAACGATCCCTTTACAGTTGAATGTGAGAATGAACCTGCCAGAGGTGTCATCCATATCCGGAAAACAGATCATGACACAGGAGAAGGCATTCCCGGAGTAAAATTTGAGATCCGCGCAAAGGAAGATATCCTGACGCCCCAGGGCAATGTAAGGGTAGAAAAAGACAGTGTAGCAGAAATTCTGGAGACAGGAGAAGACGGCACAGCCACTTCCGGACACCTGTATCTGGGAGACTATGAAATCAGGGAGATCCGGCAGGCGCCGGGATATGTCCTGCCTGATAAGCCCTATGAAGTGATGCTGCAGTATGAAGATCAGAAGATCGAGATTATCACAGAAAAGCTGGAGATTAAAAATCATCCCACTGAGGTGACGATATATAAGACAGAAAGCGGTACAAAAAAGCCTTTGAAAGGAGTGGAATTCACGGTCTGGAATAAAGAGGATACGGAAGAAGAGGGGATCATCTCCGTTACCGATGAAGAGGGAAAGATCGTTTTAAAATATCTTCTGCCAGGCAGCTACTTTGTACGGGAAACAAAAAGTCTGTCGGGATATCCCGGCTGTTCTGATGTATGGGAATTTACCATAAAAGAAGACGGGACGGTAGAGGGTCAGACAGAGTCTGCTATCCTTGTCGAGAATGACAGGACAAAGATTACAGACACTTATGCGGTCTGGAAGGAGAGCAGAATAAAAGAAATCCCATCCGGTGGAGAGAAGCTGCTTGTAGATACTGTAATAATGGAAAATCTGGATCCGGAGAAAGAGTACACTCTGACAGGTGTGCTGGCAGACAAAGAGACTGGAAACCTGCTCATTAAGGAGGGACAGCGAATATCCGGAGAACGAAACTTTACGGGGAAAGAGGGGGCAGAAGGGATTGAGATAGAATTTTCTGTGGATACCGGAAACTTTCCGGACAGAGAGATTGTAGTTTTTGAATATCTTTGGGAGGGGGATACCCTGATCTCATCACACGAAGATATCAATGATCCCCGACAGACAGTTTCGATACTGCAGGAGCCGGAAAAGCCGGTCAGTACGGGAGATAACAGCATAGCAGGAAGAATCTGTATTTTCGCGGCCGGGACGGTCCTGTCGGCAATGGCTGTGCTCTGGAGTTCAAAGGTCCGGAAAAAGAAGACAGGAGGGCGGAGAAGAATATAGCGGTCATATAGTGGACATCTAAGATAAAGGACTTTACTTTTTCCGGGATTTATGCTAGGATAATTAAGGCTGTTTACAGAGACAGTAAATTTTTCTGGAACAGCCTGATGCGTCTGTAGCTCAGTGGATAGAGCAATGCCCTCCGGAGGCATGTGCGACGGTTCGACTCCGTTCAGACGCTGGATATAAAAAGGGAGCTGCATTCGCGGCTCCCTTTTTATATCATATCAGATTGATCTTCTTTTTCATAATATAGTGAGTGACAATGTATTGAATGACCGTTACAATAAACGACAGCACACCGCTCAGCGCAAATATATTGAACAGATAGTCCGATATGGTAGTGCCTGTGTCCGGTAAAAAGTTATATCCTGGAAATATTCCAGATACGGCCATAACAATCAGTGAAAAAATCTGTACAACAAAGCTTGTGATAAAATACGCGGCGACAGCACATAAGATCCGGTGTCCGGGGAAAAGCTGTCCTACGGCGATACAAAAATAGCTCATGATCACCGCGCTGATGCCGGAGACAAGACAGAAGAGGAACAGATAAAAGGCGAGCGTACTCAGGGGCATTCCCAGCGCTTCTGTCATTTCCGGAGCAATGGAACTGTAGGCTGTAGTGATATTTTTTGCTGTGACCAGAAGGAGGATACCGCCGGCTATGACAATGATATCCACAGCCATAAAAATATATCCGGATATGATCTTCCCCCAAAGCTGCTGCACTCCCGAGACCGGAAGAGTCCAGGAAAGATAACCTTCTCTGCTGAAAAGATTCCGGTAAAACCGGAATGTAATCTGAAGCCATGTAGCAAAGTTCACGGCGATACACAAAAAGATCATCAGAGAAGAAAAAACGGCAATGGAGGTGACCAGCGGATCTATGGGAGCGTCAAACCGCAGATGATCGACAAACAGGATACGGCACAGCAGACAGGCAAGGATAAAAGCAGCGTGAAACAGGATGAAGATCTTGGCTGATGCTTTGAAGTCATATTTGATCAGTTTTCCTAACATTTAAACACCTCCCGGAACAGCACATCCACAGATTTGCCATATTTTGATCTTATCTCGTCGACAGTGGCATTAAGCATAAGCTGCCCGTTCTGAAGAAAAAGCACCCGATCAAGAGTGTTTTCAATATCAGATATCAGATGAGTGGAAATTAATACTGTGGCATTTTCATTGTAATTTGCCAGGATCGTCTGGAGAATATAATCTCTTGCCGCGGGATCTACGCCTCCGATCGGCTCATCCAGTATATACAGATCGGCATCCCTGCTCATGACAAGCACAAGCTGTACTTTTTCTCTGGTCCCTTTGGACAGAGCGTGCAGCCGGGCACGTTTGTCGATCTCAAGTGTGTCCAGCATCTTTGAGGCCCGTTCCATACTGAAATTTTTATAAAAATCATTATAATAAGACAGGATATCATTTACCCGCATGTGGTCATTCAAAAAATTACGGTCTGGCAGATACGATACGATCTGCTTGGTTTCTGTTCCCGGAGAGTGACCATTAATCATGATATGTCCGTCCGTGGGGATCAGAAGGGCATTGGCAAGTTTGATCAATGTGGTCTTTCCGCTACCGTTGGGCCCGAGCAGACCAACGATCTGGCCTCGCTCAAGCGAGAGCGTCAGATTGGAAAGAGCAAAAAAATTTCCGTATTTTTTTGTGAGCCCCTGGCATTCAAGAATTGGTCTCATGGTTCTTCTCCTTTAAATATTTCTGTATTATTTCCAGAGTCTCTTCATCACTCAGCCCCAGATTGCGCATCTGTTCAAAAAACTGACGGATATGGCTGCGGACCAGATCCTCCCGTGTCTCTTTCAAAAGAGATGCATCCTCTGTGATAAATCGTCCATTGGTCCGCTGAGAATACACAAGGCCGCTGCGCTCCAGTTCTGAAAGTGCTTTCTGCATTGTGTTGGGATTGACTGCGGCGTCAAGAGCAAGATCCCGGACAGAGGGAAGCTTGTCCCCTGGCCTGTAAAGCCCGGAAATAATGTCATGTTGAATACGTTCCATCAATTGAAGATAGATAGGACGGTCATTATCCAGATCCCATGGCATCGAATCACCTCGTTTTCTTTCATTTACAAACTGTATTATATATATAATACAATCATACGACGCAAGGGGGGGGCTGTCAAGAGGTTTCTGGATTTTGATGAAATTTCTGAATTGGATCAGAACAGATCATTCCCCTTCATTTTCCAGGATGATCCGTTTTTTCATATCGGGATCAAAAATGCCGCTGCGAAGCATCGCGATCTCATATCTGTAGGGCGCGTAAGATTTTTTTGGATTTGAAGGGGAGGGGATATAAGGTGTTTCCAGTATTTTAGGAACATCTGTAAAATCCGCATGGCGCACGATATAGTTGAGTGCGTTAAATCCAATCTGCCCGAATCCCACATTTTCGTGGCGGTCTTTCGCGGCGCCGGGGACATTTTTACTGTCATTGATATGGAATACGGCGATCTGCTCTTTTCCGATGATCCGGTCAAACTCCTCCATTACCTGATCAAAGTGGTGGATGATATCGTATCCGCTGTCGCTGGTATGACAGGTATCAAAGCACACTCTCAGCTTGTCGTTGTACCTGACACCGTCATAAATGCGGGCCAGTTCTTCAAAAGTACGGCCGATCTCAGAACCTTTTCCGGCCATTGTCTCAAGAGCGATCCGGCATTCCGTATCTGCGGTCAGTACCTCGTTCAGTCCCTTGATGATCTGGTCAGTACCGGCCTGTACTCCCTCTCCTACGTGAGACCCCGGATGAAGGATGAGGGTATGACTATGGCAGCTTACTGTACGGTCGATCTCTTTCGCCAGAAACTCGACGGCCAGTGAAAAGGTTTCGGGTTTTACAGTATTCCCCAGATTTATGATATAAGGGGCATGGACAATGATTTCCTGGATATTATGCTCTTTCATATATTCCCAGGCAGGATCAATATTGAGTTCGCTGATGTCTTTCCTGCGAGTGTTCTGAGGCGCGCCCGTATAGAACATAAAAGTGTCCGCGCCGTATGATACCGCTTCTTTGGCAGAGCCAAGGAGCATCTCCCTGCCGTTCATTCCAACGTGTGAACCTAGCTTCATGGTGTATCTCCTTTCCGTTCTGTAAAATATTGCCGTTACATTATAAAGCGAAGAACAATAAAGCGCAAGAAAATCTGAGGTTGTTGATGGGTGGGTGTGGCTGCCGTGGAAGGAAGAGGATATCCATCTCGGGCACGCTTTCGCTCGGGGCTGCAACGCAGCGGCACATAAGGGCGCAAAGGACGCGCCCCAAATGCCGGCGTTGCTGCACGGCCCTTGATGGACACCTCTTCCTTCCACGGCTCCCTGTCCTCTCCATTCAACAATCTCGCGATTTAGAAGTGATTGTGAAAGTGGAACGTTATCGACTGTACAGCCCGTCATCAAAAAGCCGGAAGAGATATGCCAGAGATCCGTATATGTCTTTTTCTCCAATGGAGTTCCTTTCACGTATTCCCTTCTAACCGTGAGATTGACGGGGAATGAATCGTGACGCCGGGGGATGGACGAAGCGCAGGAAAGGGAAAGAGCGGCAATCGGAAGAACCTTTCTGCGGAGACACCCATTCTGTTGCCGCAGAATACGTCTTTCGATGCCAGATTTTTTTATTTCCCTAAGCTTAATCATCCTCCCCGGCGTCTCCTGAATCACTCCGGCAAACCCGGATCGTCCTTTTAGAGGGTAAGTGACGGTGCGGTATATGCGCGCGCGGCCATCTCCTGATCCAGAAGGTAAAGGCTTTTTGGATCGGATCCGAACAGCTCCATTTTTTTGATCAGATCGGTGGCGTTCGTTTCTTCTTCTCCCTGCTCTTTGACAAACCAGTCAAGAAACTGCATGGTACGGAAATCTTTGGCTTCATAAGCTGCTCCGTAAATATTGTTGATAAGACCTGTGACGTAGCGTTCATGCCTGAGTCCGGCATTTAAAATATCCAAATGGCTGTCCGCTTTGAAGTCTGGCCTGTCGATGGCGTCATAGGTGACTTTAGCGTCATTATTCTGCATGTACTGTACGAACAGCATCGCATGATCGCGTTCTTCCTGCGCCTGGATCTGGTACCAGTTTGCGAATCCGTCCAGACCTTCCTCAGAAAAATAATTAGAAAATGCCAGATAGAGATAGGCCGAATAAAACTCTTTGTTAACCTGTGTGTTTAATAATTCTGCGATTTTTTCGTTTAGCATGGTAAAGGTCTCCTTTCATGGATTATTTGTTACAGTTAATAGTATAAAACTGATATCAATGAAAAGCAATGAAATTGTACGGGAAAAAATACCAGATATGGTATTGCTTTTTTTGGAGATCACTATATAATAAAGATGTAAATAATCCCTAGTAATTTACTAGGGATTATAAAAATAAAAAAGGAGGACAACACATATGGTAAATATACAGAAAGCCGCAGTGATCGGGTGTGGCTTTGTAGGTTCTACGATAGCATATACTTTGATGCAGAAAGGTTTGTTTTCAGAGATGGTACTTCTGGACGCAAACGGACCGAAAGCGGAAGGAGAGGCCATGGATATCAGCCACGGGCTTCCTTTTGCCCATGCCATGGATATTCAGGCGGGAGACTATGAAGACATCGCGGACGCATCTGTCATTATCATCACAGCGGGGGCCAATCAGAAGCCGGGTGAGACAAGATTGGATCTGGTCCAGAAGAATGCGAAGATTATGAGGATGATTATCGGAGAGATTAAACGGGTGAAATGCGAAGGAATCCTTCTTATCGTGTCTAATCCGGTAGATATCCTGACACAGGTGGCATTGAAAGAATCCGGATTTCCCAAAGAGCGTGTGATTGGATCCGGTACGGTCCTTGACACGGCGCGTTTAAAATATCTGATCAGCGAGAAGCTGAATGTAGACAGCCGGAACGTCCATGCTTTTATCGCAGGAGAGCATGGGGACAGTGAATTGGCTGTGTGGAGCTGCGCGAATATCTATGGGATAGGGTTGGATGAGTTCGCGAAAATAGAGGGATTTGCAGATTTCCGGAAGGAAAAAGACGAGCTTTATCATGCGGTCCGAGACAGTGCTTACGAGATTATCGATCGCAAGGGAGCAACATATTATGGCATAGGAATGGCAGCGGCGAAGATCACAGAGGCGATCGTCAGAGACAGCCATACTGTGGCGCCGGTCTCTGTGTCGCTGAACGGAGAATATGGATTGTCCGGTCTCTGCCTGAGCATTCCGACATTGATAGGGAGAGGTGGAGCAGAGCAGATACTGGAGATCAATTTTGATAAAGAGGAGACAGAAAAACTGAGAAGATCAGCAGAGGAATTAAAGAGCGTGCTCAAGGAGATCGGCCTTTCATAATTGTAAGATATTTTAGAAAAAACCGGCGTATTACCGCCGGTTTTTGCAGATTTATTTAATATGCTGCTTTATAGCTTCAAAGCTTTCGGAACTGATCACATGTTCAATCCTGCACGCGTCTTCTGCCGCGACTTTTGAATCCACACCCAGACGTTCCAGCCAGGATGACAGGAGAGTATGCCGTTCGTAGATCTGGTCAGCGATCTGTTTTCCGGACGAGGTGAGGGAGATATATCCTTCTGGGGAGACAACGATATGGCCGTTTTCTCTTAGCTTTTTCATAGCCACGCTTACGCTGGATTTTTTAAAATTCAGTTCTGTCGCGATATCGACCGAACGGACGACCGGAAGCTTCTGGCTTAAGATCAGGATAGTTTCCAGATAGTTTTCAGCGGATTCATTTCCGGGCATAGGTGTCACCTCACTTTTTTCAAATACTTTCCACTAAGTATATCATATTCAGTCAGTGACAGCAAATCATAATTATAAAAGTTTTAGAACTTCTGATTTAAACTGGGGAGAAAGTGTGCTGAAAATTTTCCCATTCAAAATTTCAAAATTTCTCTGAGAATTTTTAAACAAAAGCATTGACAAACACAAAGTGTTAGTTTAAACTATCTTCTGTTAGATGAGATGAAGATTTCGGATGATGACAGGAAAATCATCCGAAACGATATAATATTGAGAGGTCTGTTAGAATATGAATTTACTGGAGGCAAAAGAAGGGGAAGAATATATCGTAAAAGACGTTATGACCGAAGATGAGGAACTGGAGGCTTTCCTTTTTTCTCTTGGCTGTTACAGCGGTGAGCCGATCACTGTAGTTTCCCGCGTAAGAGGCGGCTGCGTGGTTTCGATCAAAGATGGCAGATACAATATTGATACTGATCTGGCGAAAGCCATATCAATATAATAAAAAATAGTGACCTGGTCAACTATTTTTTTTATAAAAAGGTTAGTCTTTTCTAATCACAATAAAGGAGGAGAATTGTAAGATGAGAATTGCTTTTGCAGGAAATCCTAACAGCGGAAAAACTACAATGTACAATGCGTTGACAGGAAGAAACGAACGTGTTGGAAACTGGGCCGGTGTTACGGTGGAGCGAAAGGAAAGCCTGATCAAAAAGGCGTATTATGACGGGGCGGAGGAACTGGTAGCGGTAGACTTGCCGGGCGCTTATTCGATGTCCCCGTTTACTTCCGAGGAGAGCATTACCAGCAGTTATGTGAAAAATGAGCATCCGGATGTGATCATTAATATTGTTGATGCGACCAATCTAAGCCGTAGTCTGTTTTTTACCACGCAGCTTCTGGAACTGGGAGTTCCCGTGGTCGTGGCTCTGAATAAGAGTGACATCACAGACAAAAAGCAGACGAAGATCGACGGAAAACTGCTGTCAGAGAAACTGGGCTGCCCGGTTATCAGGACGATTTCTACATCTTCAGGACATGAAGGGCTGAAAGAAGCTGTTGCTTTAGCTGCCGCTTCGAAGGGCAAGGACCAGAAAGCGCCCTATATTCAGGAGGAGATCGATCTGAAGGACAAGGACGCGGTAGAGGCCGCGGACAGAAAACGTTTTGAGTTTGTCAATAATATTGTCAGGCAGGTAGAAAAGAGAAAAGTCTTTACAAAAGATAAAAATATTCAGGATAAGATTGACGGTATCATTACACATAAAATTATCGGGATCCCGATTTTTGCCGCAATTATTTTTCTCGTATTTTACATATCCCAGACGACTTTGGGGACCTGGATCGCGGACTGGCTGGTAGGTTGGATCGAGACCTTCCAGGGGTGGGTCGGTGAACTGATGGCGAACGCGAATCCGCTTCTGTATGCGCTTCTGGTAGATGGAATTATCGGCGGAGTCGGCGCGGTGGTGGGATTCCTGCCGCTGGTAATGGTCATGTATTTCCTGATCGCGCTTTTGGAGGACTGTGGCTATATGGCCCGTGCGACCGTCGTGCTTGATCCGATCTTCAAGAGAGTAGGACTTTCCGGAAAATCGGTAATCCCGATGGTCATTGGTACCGGATGTGCGATCCCCGGTATTATGGCTTCCCGTACGATCCGAAATGAGAGGGAGCGCAGAACAACGGCAATGCTTACTCCATTTATGCCTTGTGGAGCAAAAATACCTGTAATCGCGCTGTTCGCGGGAGCGTTTTTCGCAGATGCATGGTGGGTGTCAGCTACGATGTATCTTGTCGGTATCGTGCTGGTACTGCTGGGCGCACTTCTGGTAAAGAGGATCACAGGTCAGAAATACCGGAAATCTTTCTTTATCATTGAACTTCCGGAATACAAGATCCCAAGCCTGAAGAGAGCGTGCGTCTCTATGCTTGAGCGTGGAAAAGCCTATATTATAAAAGCGGGAACGATCATCCTGGTGTGCAATACAGTTGTACAGATCATGCAGACATTTAACTGGCAGTTCCAGCTTGTGGAGGAGGGCGCGGAGAGTACCTCTATCCTGGCAAGTATCGCGCATCCCTTTGCGATTCTGTTTATCCCGCTCGGGTTTGGAGTATGGCAGCTTGCGGCAGCGGCGATCACAGGATTTATCGCGAAAGAGAATGTGGTGGGAACTCTGGCAGTGGTATACGGTGTTACGAATCTGATTGATACAGATGAACTGGCTTTGGTCGGAAGCGGTAATGAAGTAGCGACGATCATGGGTCTTACAAAAGCGGCCGCTTTGGCTTACCTGATGTTTAACCTCTATACCCCGCCCTGTTTTGCGGCTCTCGGAGCAATGAACTCCGAGATGAAGAGCAGGAAATGGCTGTTTGGCGGTATATGCCTGCAGCTGGCGACAGGTTATACAGTAGCTTTCTTGGTCTACCAGATCGGGACTCTATCTGCCACCGGATCCCTGGGAACCGCTTTTGTTCCGGGTCTGATTGCCATTCTGGTATTTGCGGTCATTATTATATGGCGTATCCGTAAGTCGGACAGAGAATTTGCGGCAGAATACAGCCTGCATGCGTAGAATATAATTACAGTGGCCAGTGGTGGACGAAGCGCATCTGCTTTGTCCGCCTTTTGGCGTTGAAGCAGAGAGGAGGTATTGATGGTAAATATTATTGTGATAATCCTTCTGGTGATTCTGGTTGGAGGCGCGGTGACATATATAATAAAGGCAAAAAGAAGTGGGGTGAAGTGTATCGGATGTCCGGCCGGAGGCAGCTGCCCCGGAAGCGTAAAAATGCCGGAGAAAAAGCTGGATGGACCGGTGGTTGGAAGAAAGACTATGAAGATTTCCGGAATGCAATGTGCACATTGCGCGATGGATATAACAAATGTTCTGAATCGGATCGATGGAGTACAGGCAGATATCAATTTTTCGAAAGGCACGGCAAGGATTTCTCTTGACAGGGAAGTCGGGGATGACATCCTGAAAAAAGCAGTAGAAAAAGCAGGATATCAGGTCATCAGTATTTCAAAAAGATGAAAGAGGGATTGTAATGACTGATGTGATCATCATACTGATCGTGATCGTAGTTCTTATCTTTGCGGTAAAAAATTCGATCAAACATTTTAAAGGAGAAGGGGCGTGCTGCGGGGGCGGTCCGGGCACAGTCCGGACAAAGAAAAAGAAACTGTCCGGACCGGTAAAAGGCAGAAAAGTCATAAAGATTTCAGGAATGCACTGCCAGAACTGTGTCAACAGTGTTGCAGGCGCACTTAATGCGCTTGATGGCGTATCTGCGAAGGTGAGCCTGAGTGATGGCAGTGCGGAAGTGATCTTTGACCGCGAGATAGAGGAAAGTGAACTGAAGCGGGCCGTGGAAAGCGCGGGATTTGAAGTTGTCAATATCTCATAAGGGAAACTCTGTCATCCGCAACTGTGGGAGCTGTGCGAAGGCAGGACGGAAAGAGGAAATCTGTCGTGGGTAAGAAAGAACAGATCATAGAAAAACTGAAAGAAAATGGATGCCGTATTACAAAGCAGCGCCAGATGCTCATTGATATCATTCTTGAAAATGACTGTTCAAGCTGTAAGGAGATTTTTTATAAGGCATCAAAGACAGACAGCGGGATCGGAGTGGCGACAGTGTACCGGATGGTAAACGCTTTGGAGGATATCGGCGCGATCAGCCGGAAGAATATGTACAAAGTAGAATATCCCGGAGAAGAGAAAATAGAGGATTCGGCAGGGGATGGGTGCGTGATCGTACTGGATGACAATACAACGTATCATCTGTCACAAAACAGATGGAATACAGTGATCCGGGAAGGGATGAAGCAGTGCGGTTATCTTAAAGATCAGAAGATTACACAAATTAGAATACATAAATAGTAATTTTACAGATATATTCAGAATATTCTGATTTTGGCGAAAATTGGGGACAGGTACCTTTTAAAAGGTACCTGTCCCCAATTTTCAAACTGATAATATTTTTCATTAAGCCTTATTAGAATTGACTATTTTCAAATAAGATTGCTATGATGTGACAGGATCAGATAATTTACATGCATTTATTAAAGGAAGTGGTGGAACATGAAACAGCATAAATTCTGGGCGTGGGCATCGGTTTTCTGTTTTCTGATGCTGTTTTATACAGGTTACAGACACAAATAAGCCCAGATCACAACTGATGAATGAAAATTTTTAGATTTACAGGAGGTATTTTTATGTTCAGTATTTCGACTATGAAGAAGATCGGACTTTTTGCGGGAGGTGTCCTGTTTGGGACTGCCGGTGTGAAAATGCTTTCCAGCAAGGACGCGAAGAAGGTCTATACCAACTGTACTGCCGCAGCTCTGAGAGCAAAGGATTGTGTGATGAAAACGGCGGCAACTGTGCAGGAGAATGCGGAGGATATCCTTGCGGAGGCTCAGCAGATTAATGAGAAGAGAGCGGCCGAGGAGGCTGCTGCCGTGCAGGAAGACATTTTCTCTGAGAATAGTGCCGGTGCGGATGATCTCAGGGAAGAGACTGTATAACAGGTTATGAAATTTATTATAAAGCATGAGATTAAAGGCCGTCTGCGTATACATGTTGTCCAGGACAGGATGTCCTATGCGCAGGCGGATACTCTTTGCTGGTTTCTGGAAAAGCAGGAAAGTGTAACAGATGTAAAGGTGTATGAACGCACCGCAGACGCCGTCATCTGTTATGACGGAAGCCGGGAAGATTTGATTTCTATATTAAGAGCTTTCAGCTATGAGAAGGCGGATGTACCTGAAAATGTACTGACAAGCTCAGGCAGAAAAATGAATTCAATTTACAGAGAAAGGCTGATCATGAAGACTCTTCTCCATTACGGAGGAAGGTTTTTCATTCCCTATTCCCTCAGAAAAATATGGATGACGATGAGGGCCATGGGTTATATCTGGAATGGAATGAAATGTCTGGGAAGAAAAAAGATGGAAGTCCCCGTACTTGACGCGGCTGCTATCGGGGTGTCTGTTCTTAGGGGAGACTTTAATACGGCCGGCTCTGTCATGTTCCTTTTGGGTGTGGGCGAAATACTGGAAGAGTGGACTCACAAGAAATCGGTCAGAGACCTTGCGCGCAGCATGTCCTTAAATATCAAAAAAGTATGGCAAAAGAATCAGGGACAGGAAGTGCTCGTTGACGCTTCCGAGATCACTCCCGGGGATCTTGTCGTGGTACATATGGGAAATGTAATCCCCTTTGACGGTGAAGTCTCAGGGGGAGAAGGCATGGTGAATCAGGCTTCACTTACAGGAGAACCGGTGCCGGTCAGAAGAGCTGTGGGACAGTCCGTCTATGCCGGGACCGTGGTGGAGGAGGGAGAACTTGAGATCCTGGTTAAAGCAGTGTCCGGATCAACCAGATTTGAAAAGATTGTTGCTATGATCGAAGACTCGGAGAAATTAAAATCATCTCTGGAAAGCAAAGCAGAACACCTGGCGGACCGGCTTGTGCCATATACGCTGCTCGGTACAGGTATCGCGGGAATCTTGACGAGGAATGTGACAAAAGCTCTGGCAGTGCTTATGGTAGATTTCTCCTGTGCATTGAAACTGGCTATTCCGATCTCAGTCCTTTCAGCCATCCGCGAGGCAGGACAGCATGGGATCACGGTAAAAGGTGGAAAGTATCTGGAGGCCGTCGCGGAAGCGGATACGATTGTGTTTGATAAAACGGGAACATTGACAAAGGCGAAACCTACTGTCATAAAAGTTGTAGCCTTCTCGGATTATCCCGAGGATGAAGCACTGAGGATTGCCGCCTGCCTGGAAGAACATTTTCCTCATTCTATGGCAAAGGCTGTAGTTGACGCGGCAAAAAAGAAAAGGCTGTTCCACGAAGAAATGCATTCCAGAGTAGAATATGTAGTGGCTCACGGGATTTCTTCCGCTATTGAAGGGAAAAAAGTGGTGATCGGCAGCAGCCATTTTGTATTTGAAGATGAGAAATGCACTATACGGCCGGAATACCAGGCACAGTTTGAAGCTCTGCCTCCGGAGTACTCTCATCTGTATCTGGCAGTGGACGGAGTGCTGGCCGCTGTTATCTGTATTGAAGACCCACTCCGGGCTGAGGCCGGGGATATGGTGCAGATGCTCAGAAGAGAAGGTATCTCTAAAATCGTTATGATGACAGGAGACAGTGAACGTACTGCCGCGTCTGTGGCGGGAAGGATCGGGGTAGATGAATACTATGCGGAAGTCCTGCCGGAAGACAAGGTGGAATTTGTTGAGAAAGAGAAAGCTTCCGGACGAAAGGTCATTATGATCGGAGACGGTATCAACGACTCTCCGGCCCTGTCCGCGGCCGATGCCGGAATTGCCATCAGTGACGGAGCAGAGATTGCCAGGGAAATTGCCGATATTACTATGGCAGTGGATGACCTGCGCGAGATCGTGGTACTCAGACAGCTGGCGAATGAATTGATGAAAAGGATACAGACAAATTACAGGAGCATCGTAGGCGTCAATGCAGGACTTATTATCCTGGGCGTTACAGGAGCGATCCGTCCTGCTGTCTCGGCACTCCTGCACAATACGTCCACACTGGCAATCAGCCTGAAGAGTATGGAAGAGCTTCTGCCAGAGGGAAGAAAAAGCTTCTGATAAAAACGATCTCAGACACGGGTATGATGTCTGAGATCGTTTTTTATCAGCAATTATAAAAAGGTGTTCCCTTAAGAACAATGAAAAAATCAGCCGGTGAATTCTCTTGAGGCGAGTTCATTTCCATTGCTGTCCAGATAGCGGACAACGATCACCGGGTTTTCTACTTCTACCGCAGCCGACAGACTGGAAGCAACGGAGCCAAAAGTAGAAGCCTGGGAATCAAGAGATGATTCCAGGGTAGCGGTATCCATGGCAGCAGCAAGGTTGGGATCCTCAATTGTGAAATTATAGATCAGTTTATTCCCGTCAGCTGCAAGTGATGCACTGATGCCGCTGCCTTCCAGTGAGGAAAGCTGGGACTCCAGCGTGTCTTTCATCAGATCAGAATTGATCATTTCTTCAATTGTCGCGAATTTCCCGGAAGGCAGATCTGCAGTGTCTTCTCCGTCAGCTTCCGCTGCGGATGCGTCTTCTGCGGCCGGTTCTTCTTCAGCCGGATCTTCTGCTTCTTTGTCTTCTTCCTTCACGTCTTCCTTCTGTGTTTCCGGATCAGAGCTGTCAGAGTTTCCACATGCAGTGAAGGCAAACACAGATGCGGAAACGCACATGATCAGCAACAATCTTTGAATACGTTTTTTCATTTCCTTTTTCCTCCTTGAAATATAAATATCTGTATTAATTTTATCAAACTTATTGAGGCCTCACAAGCAGAGTTAGGGAAGTATGAACTAATTTAACAGAAAAATAACAGAGCGTTCGGAATTTTCGCTTTATATTTCCCGGTCCACTACAAAATGATTCTTGTGATACCGGATCAGCCCCTCCTTCTGCATTTTCGACAGCTCACCGGACAGAGCGCTTCTGTCAGTGTTAAGATAATCAGCCAGCTGCTGGCGGTTATAGGGGATATCAAAGGTATAGCTGCCGGAAGCCTGGATGCAGTCGGAAAAATAAGACTTCAACTTTCCGCGGATGGATTTTGGCCCTGTGTGCAGAATTTTCCGGGAAAGCTGGAGATTTTTTGAAGCACAGATAGACAAAAGATTACGGATCAGCTTTACGTGAAAAGGGCAGGAGGAGGGACAGGTCTGACAGATTTTGGCTGCGTCTAACAGCAGGATCCGGCTGTCTTTTGCCGCAGTGGCATGGATCATGAGAGGCTCATTCGGAAGACAGGCGTAGGCTTCCCCGAAAATGGCTCCGGGCCCGGCATTTCCAAGGATGCTGTTGCCGCCCCAGACATCGATATGTTCAATAAGAATTAGTCCGCTTTTTACGAGGCCCAGATGTGCAGTGGGAACCCCTGGAGAAAAGACAGTCTCGCCTTTTTTGTAAAATCGTTCCTTTGCCCCGAGACAGTGGAGCATGGACGGGATATCTTCATCTTTGATCCCGGAGAAAAGCTGTATGCGTGACAGATCTGTTTCCATAAATTTCACCTTTCGTGTTGTTATAACAACGGATTTTTGTTTCGTATTATGTCATACTTCACATGAAGCGTCAAGGAAATATCGTATAAAAATAACTGAGAGGAGAACCATCATTATGGTACGTAAGATCATACACATTGATGAAGAAAAATGCAACGGGTGCGGGGCCTGCGCCGAGGCCTGCCATGAGGGCGCGATCGGGATGGTGAACGGAAAAGCGAAACTTCTGAGGGATGATTACTGTGACGGACTGGGAGACTGTCTCCCCGTATGTCCGGTGGACGCCATTACCTTTACTGAGCGGGAGGCCGCAGCCTATGATCTTGAAGCAGTGCTGGCGAATCAGCGCAGGAAAGAAAGCCGTCTGTCCCAGTGGCCGGTGCAGATCAAACTGGTGCCGGTGAAAGCCCCTTATTTTGACGGAGCAGAGCTGCTCGTGGCGGCCGACTGTACGGGCTATGCATATCCCGGGTTCCACGAGGCGTTTATCCGTGGGCGCATCACGCTGGTCGGATGCCCAAAGCTGGACGGCGTGGATTATGCCGAGAAGCTGACGGAGATTATCCGGGAAAATGACATCAGGAGCGTGACTGTGGTCCGGATGGAAGTGCCCTGCTGCGGCGGGATCGAGTATGCGGTCAGAGAAGCACTTAAGAACAGCGGGAAACGGATCCCCTGGACTGTGGTTACCATATCCACGGATGGAAAGATCCTGGACGAGTAGGACAACAGTATAGGGACCATATTAAAAAGAACTTTGGCTGGACAGCGTCTAAAAGACCGGTCGGAAATCTTGTCCGAACCGGTCTTTTTCGTAGCTGAGCCGTAATCGTATATAGATCTTAAGAGGTTACCGTCTCTACACAGGACGGATCTCGCTGTGCAGCTGCTGTAAGGATTTGACATCCCCGTTGCCGTGCTCCTGCACATAGCGGATACCGCTGCAGGTAGCTCTGGCGGCCGCAATGGTAGTCACATAAGGGATTTTTGCCTTGATGGCAGCCTTCCGCAGATAACTGTCATCGTGGACGCTTTCCTTGCCGGATGGGGAGTTGACGATCAGGTCGATCTCTCCGTTGGTGATCATATCCAGGATATTGGGGCGCCCTTCGTAAAGCTTTTTCACTTTTTCTGCTTTGATCCCTGCTTCCTGGATCAGCCGGCATGTTTCTCCGGTGGAGAGGATACGGAACCCGCATTCCGCGAATCCTTTCGCGATTTCCACGACTTCCGGTTTGTCGCGCTTATTGACCGAGATCAATACAGTGCCGCTCAAAGGCAGGCATGTCTGGGTCGCTTCCTGGGCCTTGTAAAAAGCTTCTCCATAATCGGCGGAAAGTCCAAGGACCTCTCCGGTGGAGCGCATTTCCGGGCCCAGGACAGGATCCACTTCCGGGAACATGTTAAAGGGGAACACGGCTTCTTTCACCCCGTAGTAAGGAATGTTCTGCTCTTTCAGGCCGGGCACCGGTGACGGCCGTCCGGTCAGCTCGGAGGTAATAACCTCAATGGCAAGGGGCACCATGCGGATATTGCACACCTTGGAAACAAGAGGCACCGTGCGGGAAGCTCTTGGATTGGCCTCCAGTACATATACTTTTCCGTTTTCAATCGCGTACTGCATGTTCATCAGGCCTTTGACATGCATCTCTTCCGCGATCTTTCTCGTGTATTCTTTGATCGTCCGGACATTTTCTTCGGAGATGTGCAGGGAGGGGATGACACAGGCTGAGTCACCGGAGTGAATTCCCGCCAGCTCGATATGCTCCATCACCGCAGGAACAAAGGCATGGGTGCCGTCACTGATGGCGTCAGCTTCACATTCCAGCGCATGATTCAGGAAGCGGTCGATCAGGATCGGACGATCGGGTGTTACGCCCACGGCTGCTGTCATATACCCTTTCATACTTTCATCGTCATACACTACTTCCATACCGCGGCCGCCCAGTACATAAGACGGGCGCACCATGACCGGATACCCGATCCGTTTCGCGATGGAAAGAGCTTCATCCACCGTGGACGCCATACCGGACTCCGGCATGGGGATCTCAAGTTTATCCATCATGTCACGGAACAGATCTCTGTCCTCGGCCAGGTCGATGACAGAAGGAGGTGTACCCAGGATGTTAACCCCATTTTTCTCAAGCTCAGACGCCAGGTTGAGCGGCGTCTGTCCGCCGAACTGGGCGATTACCCCTACAGGTTTTTCTTTTTCGTAGATACTCAGTACATCTTCCAGGGTCAAAGGCTCGAAATACAGTTTGTCTGAAGTATCATAATCTGTGGAGACGGTTTCCGGATTACAGTTTACGATGATCGTCTCAAATCCCAGCTTTTTCAGAGAAAGGGCAGCGTGGACACAACAGTAATCGAATTCGATTCCCTGACCGATGCGGTTCGGTCCGCCTCCCAGGATCATGACCTTGGGACGGCCGGTGCTGACCGGATTTTTGTCCGGGGCATTATAGGTAGAATAGTAGTACGCACTGTCGGGAGTCCCGCTGACATGGACGCCTTCCCATGCTTCTGTTACACCCAGCGCTTTACGGCGGCTTCGGATCTCATCCTCAGAAAGCTCCAGAAGCCGGCTTAAATATTTGTCAGAGAATCCGTCTTTCTTCGCGGAGATGAGAAGCTGGTCAGAGGGAAGGCCTCCCCGGTATTCCAGAAGTTCTTCCTCCTCTTTTACCAGTTCCTTCATCTGAGTGATGAACCATGTCTTAACCTTTGTAAGATCATGCAGTTCTTTTACAGAAGCCCCCTTACGAAGAGCTTCATACATGATGAAATGGCGGTCACTGGACGGGGAAGTGAGCAGACGCAGGAGTTCTTCCTTTGACATTTCATTATAGTTTTTTGCAAATCCCAGACCATAGCGTCCGGTCTCCAGACTGCGGATGGCCTTCTGGAAAGCTTCCTTATAGGTTTTACCAATGCTCATGACCTCGCCTACCGCGCGCATCTGCGTTCCCAGCCTGTCCTCAACCCCTTTGAATTTCTCGAAGGCCCAGCGGGCAAATTTGATGACCACATAGTCCCCGTCAGGAACATATTTATCCAGAGTACCATATTTCCCACAGGGAATGTCTTTAAGCGTAAGTCCTGCCGCAAGCATGGCAGACACAAGCGCAATGGGGAAGCCGGTAGCTTTGGAGGCCAGAGCCGAGGAGCGGGAGGTCCGGGGATTGATCTCAATGACGACAATACGGTCGCTGACCGGATCATGGGCGAACTGTACATTTGTCCCGCCGATGACCTGGACGGACTCCACGATCCGGTAGGCCTGTTCCTGAAGTCTTTTCTGCACTTCCTCAGAAATCGTCAGCATAGGGGCGGAACAGAAGGAATCGCCGGTATGGACGCCCATGGGATCGATATTTTCGATAAAGCAGACCGTGATCATATTATTGTCCGCATCCCGCACGATCTCCAGCTCCAGCTCCTCCCAGCCGAGAACAGATTCTTCCACCAGCACCTGGCCGACAAGGCTGGCCTGAAGTCCCCGTGCACAGACAGTTTTCAGTTCCTCCCTGTTGTAGACGAGACCGCCTCCTGCGCCTCCCATGGTGTAGGCCGGCCTGAGTACCACCGGATAACCCAGACGGTCCGCGATGTCAAGGGCCTCTTCCACACTGTAGGCCACCTGGCTGCGGGCCATTTCAATACCCAGAGCTTCCATGGACTTTTTAAATTCGATGCGGTCTTCCCCGCGCTCTATGGCATCTACCTGAACGCCGATGACCTGAACATGATATTTTTCCAGGACACCTTCTTTTGCCAGCTCGGAACAAAGATTGAGTCCTGACTGCCCGCCCAGATTGGGGAGAAGCGCGTCCGGGCGCTCCTTTGCTATGATCTGCTCCAGGCGTTTTACATTCAGGGGCTCAATGTACGTGGCATCAGCCATTTCCGGATCCGTCATGATGGTAGCCGGATTGGAATTGACAAGGACGATCTCATAACCCAGGCTGCGCAGCGCCTTGCACGCCTGAGTGCCTGAATAGTCGAACTCACAGGCCTGGCCGATGATGATAGGGCCGGAGCCGATGATAAGGATCTTTTGGATATCTGTTCTCTTTGGCATAGGATTTCATTCCTCCTAAAAAATTTTTAGATTCTAGGCTTTATTATATAGTAGAACATCAGGGGTGTACAAGAAAAAGATGTTAAATGAGAAACGATATCAAAATTTTTATTGCCAATTCTTACATAATATAGTATGATTATTATATAAGTTAGATAAAACTAACTAGAAGGAACAACGTTTTTCTATTTCTTTTCAGGAGGTTTTCTATGAGTGTTGTTATAATCGGCGGTCATGACAGGATGGTGTGCCAGTATAAAAAGATCTGCAGGCAGTTTAACTGTAAGGCAAAAGTGTTCACTCAAATGTCGGCCAGTCTCAGCAAACAGATAGGGAGTCCGGATCTGATCGTGCTCTTTACCAATACGGTATCCCATAAAATGGTGCGGTGTGCGGTAGAAGAGGCAGAGAGATGCAATGCAGATGTGGTGAGATGCCATACAAGCAGCAAGAACGCGCTGGAAGAAATACTGGGAAGTGTATGTGGGTAAAGCCGGAACCGCCGCGAAGATGAATAGTGTACAGCATTAAGCAACGGTCTATTTTCGGTTAAATCTGTGTATAACAGGAATTGCTTTATTTGGCAGAACGGAAACGGGCCCAAAGAAAAACGGCACAGCCACAGGCTGCGCCGTTTCAAAAAATCAATGATAAACTCAGATTTTCAGATTTTTGAAGAGATCCCCGAGACTTGTCCCGATGTTTTCGCTCTTCGGGATAACGACTTTTTCTTCAGGCTCAGATTTGGCTTCCTCCAGCGCCTTCATGCTGAGGCTGACTTTGCCGTCCTTGATTCCGATAACCTTTACGGTAACTTTGTCGCCTACATTCAGTACATCAGACGGAACCTTGACGCGCTTCTGGGAAATCTGTGACACATGTACCAGGCCGGACAGGCCGTTTTCCATCTTGACGAACGCTCCGTAGTTCTGCAGTGTCTCAACAGTTCCTTCCAGGACAGTTCCTACTTTCAGATTTGCGATCTGTTCTTCCCGTGCTTTCTTCTCTTTTGCCTTAAGGATCTCACGGGCAGAAAGGACAAGACGGTTGCTTGCCTGGTCTACGTCGATGACCTGTACTTCAATATCCTTGAGAAGATATGTCTCAAGATCTTCAATGTAGGTAAGAGAGAGCTTGGAAGCGGGAACGAATCCTCTCAGCCCTTCCACCATGACGATGACACCGCCGTTTACCACGCCTTCTACTTTCACAGGAAGAATCGTTTTCTTCTCCATATATTCGGTAACCCTGTTCCAGGGATTGGCATCATCAAAATGGTCTTCATAGTCAGCCATTGTCTCCTCTGAAACTGCCTCGGTCTCTTTTGCGGCTTCTGTCTCAGATCCGGCGGTCTCCTCATTTGCAGGCTGCGCCTCAGCTGCCACTTCTGTCTGTCCTTCTGTTTCGTTTGTCTGTAATTCTTCTTTCATTTCTTCGCTCATTGTGCAGCACCTCAACTTCATTAATTGTTTTTCAGTGTTACTAGTATATCATATATGGGGCACAAAAAACAACTGCCACAGATAACACATTCGGAAGAAATTTGTATTCCGTAAAATACAAAAATCCGGTTGACTATCCTGCAAAAAAATGGCAAGCTTGAATGAGAAGAATTCCATCGACATAGGGAAAGAAGAAGCGGGAAGACTTAAATGTCTTCTGCGTTCAGACGGGAGACAGGTATATGGAAAAGGAAAAAGAAAGAAAAGTGTACGTAGTGGGCCATAAGAATCCGGATACGGATTCAATCTGCTCTGCCATCGTATACGCGGCGCTTAAGACAAAACTGACAGGGCGGGAGTACGAACCGCGGCGCGCGGGACAGCTTAATGAAGAAACCCAGTATGTACTGGAACGTTTTGGCGTGAAAGTACCCAAACTCCTGACAGATTTAAAGCAGCAGGTCAGGGATGTGGAACTCAAGGAAGTGGAGGGCCTCAGAAGCAGCGTGTCCATCCGCACGGCCTGGGAAAAGATGCAGGAGTATAATATACATACCCTTCCTGTGACAAGAGACAGAAAGCTGGAAGGGCTGATCACCATTGGGGATATTGCCAAGACTTATATGGAAGTATATGACAGTACGATCTTGTCCAAAGCCAGGACCCAGTACCGGAATATTGCCCGGGCAGTGGACGGCGAGGTTGTGACGGGAAATGAGCACAGTTATCTCCTGAAAGGGAAGGTGGCTATTGCGGCATCCAGTAAGATCCTGATGTCTGATTTTATCGACCAGGATGACCTGGTGATCATGGGAAACCGGAAGGACGCCCAGCAGTGCGCGGTGGACAGAAACGCGAGCTGTATGGTCGTGTGTCAGAATGCGCCTATATCTGAGAGTATTATCCGGCAGGCGGAGGAGAAACAGATTGTGATCATCCGCACATCTCATGATACATTCACAGCAGCGCAGCATATCAATCAGAGTATTCCTGTAAAATATTTTATGACCAGGGACCATCTGGTCACATTCCGGATGAAGGACTACCTGGATGATGTGAAAGAAGTAATGGCCAAGAAAAGATTCCGGGATTTTCCCATTGTGGACAACAAGGGTAAGTTTGTGGGACTGATTTCAAGACGGCGGCTGCTCAATGTCAGAAAGAAACAGGTTGTTCTTGTGGATCATAATGAAAAAAATCAGGCAGTGGACGGCATAGAGGAAGCAGATGTTCTGGAGATCATCGACCACCACAGACTGGGGAGCAGTATCGAGACGATGGGGCCGGTATTTTTCCGAAACCAGCCGGTGGGATGTACTGCGACCATCGTATATCAGATGTATCAGGAAGAATGTATCCTGGTAGAGCCGGTCCACGCGGCGCTTCTGTGTGCCGCCATCATTTCTGATACACTGATGTTCCGCTCTCCTACATGCACGCCTCTGGATGAGCAGGCAGCCAGAGCTCTGGCAAAGATCGCGGGGGTCGAGATCGAGACACTGGCTCAGGAAATGTTTAACGCGGGAAGTAACCTGAGAGGAAAAAGCGCGGAGGAGATCTGTTTTCTCGACTTTAAACAGTTTACCGTCAACGATACGGTGTTCGGCGTAGGGCAGGTGAATTCCATGAGTGCGGAAGAACTGGAAGAGATCCGGGATATTGTAGGGCCTCATCTGGAGAAGGCGCGAAACAGCCATGGACTGAACATGATCTTCTTTATGCTGACAAACATTATTACAGAATCTTCGGAACTGCTGTGCAGCGGGCCGGAAGCCCGGGAGAAGATACTCAATGCCTATGACCTTCCGGAGGATACGGAGAGGATCCGGTTAAAGGGCGTAGTATCCAGGAAGAAACAGCTGGTTCCCACGCTGGTGGGAAGCCTGCAGGTATGACAGAAAGCAAAAGGAGAGGAAAGAATGACAAAACAGATTTGGAAGCCTGGGAATATGCTCTATCCACTTCCAGCCGTCATGGTCAGCGTGGCAGACAGGGAAGGAAATGCGAACATCCTGACGGTCGCATGGACCGGGACCGTCTGTACAAACCCTCCGCTGGTCTATATTTCTGTGCGGCCGGGGCGTTATTCTTACCATATGATCAAAGAATCCGGAGAGTTTGTCATTAACCTTACTACGGAGAACCTTACACGGGCAACAGACTACTGCGGAGTCCGTTCCGGGAAAGACGTGGATAAATGGAAAATATGCGGTCTTACAAAGGGAAGGGCTGTATCTCTTGATCATGCGCCTGTTATACAGGAATCTCCGGTCAATATCGAATGTAAGGTTAGGAATGTCCAGGAGTTGGGAAGTCACCACATGTTCCTGGCGGAAGTGACCGCCGTGCAGGCAGAGGAAGACTATATGGATGAGAATGGCCGGTTTGACCTGAACAGGACGGGGCTTATGGCTTATTCTCATGGAGAATATCTCGGTCTGGGGAAAAAGCTGGGGACATTTGGATACAGCGTGAAGAAAGCTTCTCAGAGGAAAAGAAGTTCAGTATCGCAGAAGAAGGAGACAGACAAAAGCGGCGGTAAGAAAAAACGGAATGAAAGACCGGGAAAATGGAAATAATAGGGAGCAGCAGAGTTAAGAGCAAAAACAGCCTGTAAGAAAGACAGAAACGGACATAAACGAGAATCAATCTCAATAAATTTCTTGAACCTGACCACCGGATTTGGTATAATACATATAGTTAGTTAACACTAACTATATGTGAATGAATCATGGAAATTCCTTTTGCTCTGAACTGCCTGAATCAGGGCAGAGGGAACTCCGTGGGAAAGGACAAAAAGTATGCATTATTTAGAGATTGAAAAAGTGGTCGGACGGGAGATCATTGACTCAAGAGGAAATCCTACCGTGGAGGCAGAAGTTTATCTTGCAGCCGGGACAAGTGCCAGAGGGGCAGCTCCAAGCGGAGCTTCCACAGGTGAGTTTGAAGCGCTGGAGTTAAGAGACAAAGACAAGAGCAGATATGGAGGCAAGGGTGTCTCCAAAGCAGTAGAAAATATCAATACAGTGATCTGCCATACATTGCAGGGTATGGACGCAGGGAATATTTACGCGGTGGACAAGGCAATGATCACGGCAGACGGAACAAAAGACAAATCCAATCTGGGAGCAAACGCGATCCTGGCAGTGTCCATTGCGTGTGCCAGAGCGGCGGCGACTTCCCTGGGCATTCCTCTGTACCGGTTCCTGGGAGGCGTCAACGGAAACTGCCTTCCGGTACCGATGATGAACATTTTAAATGGTGGAGCCCACGCGGCGAATACGGTAGATGTTCAGGAATTTATGATCATGCCGGCAGGAGCAGACAGTTTTACAGAAGGCCTGAGATGGTGTACGGAAGTGTTTCATGCACTTGCCGCGCTGTTGAAATCAAAAGGCCTGGCAACAGCTGTAGGTGACGAGGGCGGTTTCGCTCCGGATCTTGGAAGTGATGAAGAGGCCATCCAGTACATTCTCCAGGCGGTACAGGATGCCGGGTATGAACCGGGCAGAGATTTTGTGCTGGCTATGGACGCGGCGTCCAGCGAGTGGAAGAGCGGCGTGAAAGGAGAGTATGTACTTCCCAAATGCGGCAGCAGATTTACCTCCGCAGAACTGGTGGAACACTGGAGAACACTGGTGGATAAATATCCGATCTGGTCCATCGAGGACGGACTGGATGAGGAGGACTGGGACGGCTGGAAGATCCTGACGAAAGAGCTGGGCGGAAAAGTTCAGCTTGTCGGTGACGATCTGTTTGTTACAAATACGGAAAGGCTGAAAAAGGGGATCGATCTGGGCTGCGGAAACTCGATCCTGATTAAACTGAACCAGATCGGATCTGTGTCCGAGACACTGGAGGCGATCAAGATGGCCCATAAAGCAGGATACACGGCGGTGACCTCCCACCGGTCCGGCGAGACGGAAGATACGACGATCGCGGATCTGGCGGTGGCTCTCAATACCGGGCAGATCAAGACGGGTGCTCCCAGCAGAAGCGAGCGTGTGGCGAAGTACAACCAGCTGATCCGCATTGAAGAAGAACTGGGCGTGGGCGCAGTATATCCGGGATTTGACGCATTTCATGTAAAGAGATAAAGAAGAAACGGATGTACAGTGAAATCATAGAAAAGAAATCAGAAACTCCGGCAGGGACCAGACCTGACCGGAGTTTTTTACGAAACTGATCCGGTGGGAAAACATTGAATATTAAAAGAACCATGATACAATAAATGAATATGGATGAATAGAGAGAGGAACAAGAAGAACCCTGGAGAAAACGGAGGATACCTATGGATTTTAAAGTCATGAGAGCCATGCAGACATGGCAGCAGGCGGGGGCATATTATGTGCGTGTACAGGCGATGGCAAGGCAGCATCACATTACGCTGCAGGAAGAGTTCGATGAATATGATACACCTGATACAAAATATATCGTTATACTGGATGGGGATTTTCCCGTTGCCACCTGCCGGTTATATGAATTGCCGGAACAGGAGGACGGCATCCCGGCCATGATGTTTGGCCGGATCGTTGTCCTACCGGAATACAGAAAACAGGGGCTTGGCCGCCTGGTGGTCACCGAAGCCGAAAAGTGGGCCCGGGAGCTGGGGTGCAGGAAAGCCGTGCTCCACAGCCGCGACGTGGCTGTCGGTTTCTATGAGAAACTGGGATATACTGCCGATCCCGGCAGAACTGTCCAGAGCTGGACTTTCCCCTGTATCTATATGGAAAAATCATTGGGGTGATACTCCTTTGCAGGATCAGTGTGCGATCTGCATGGAAAACTCAATGCTGAAACAGGCGTTCTCTCCGTATACCGGTTCCAGGACTGCAGAGTCAAAGGAACCAAATTCAAGGTCATATCCTTCATGAGAGATCTGGCATGTCACCGAAACTCCCGCTTCTGAAAAACTGAAATTTTCAAACAGGTCCGCGGCCTCGGTTATACGGGTGTGGATCCGGTCCGGCGTATCCGGAAAAAGGGAGTAATCTTCCTGTGCGCAGATATAGGAGACTGCGGCAAGAGACATAAGCTCTCCGAAAGAGGAAATCTTTACGTTTTCATTCTCTACGCGGTAAGAGAATTCTACGCCTGTCACGACTTTGTCTGACACTGTGAAATGAAAGTCAGGCAGAGGCGCGTATTCTCCGGAGGAAACAATGTAGGGAGTGCCCGGCTTCTTCTCCCAGTTTCCTGTCGGATCCAGATACAGGGCCGAATCCGGGATACCGGAGATCCCGGAACTGACGGATGGCGGGAGGTTCAGCTGCCGGTCGACACTGTAGAAATCCTGCGTGTCATTGTAATTCTCGCAGAATTCTGCCACAGTGAGCTCTCCCCGGTTAGGGGGAAGAGCTGCGGTCTGGTCCATCAGACAGTTCAGGCCCAGGGACAGCGCCAGAGTAAAGATACAGGCCAGAACGCCGAGAGGTAGGCGCTCACTCTTCAGATGGAGGGTAGAATCTTCTTCCCAGTACAGCGTTTTTTCCGCTTTGCATGAGCGGTAAGACAGATACAGGTCGATCAGTGTGAGTATGGGGATGAAGAAGCCATAGCCTTTTCTCAGGACATCCCAGGTCCTGCACAATGCCTCCCGGTAAGTGAGCCGTTTTCCGTCTACGGATGTGACGCTGAGGCCGAAGACAAATTTCCCCGGTGTAGTCCCTGTCAGGGAAAGAAAGACCGGTTCAAAGATCAGTACAAAGATATTGGAGGCGAGAATGCTCCCGATACCGGACCAGAATAAGGCGGAAGGAAATGTCCGGGCACCCATGGGAAGGCTGGTGTCAATGCTGATGCCGAGAACGAGCGCCAGAAGCGCGTTTAAGACCAGACTCCAGAGCGTCCAGTCTATCTCCCGGGCAAAGAAACGGATCCAGGGAGAAGTCACTTTCGGGACCGTGTCTTCCTTCAGCTCCGGCGGGTCATTGTGGCCCGGGGAGTTTAGAAGATCAAGATAGCGCTGGGCGTCGAAGGTGTCATAGACCACATGGTCACGGCACATCTGTTCACAGACATCCTGGCACTGGCTCAGACCGGCCTCTTCTTCTTCCAGGGCATGCAGATGCCCGGCCAGCACTTCATCCAGCCTGCGTTCCCCGCTGTCCGCCGCGCGGATATCGGCGAGACTTAAATGAAGAGTGCGCAGAAGCCGGATCCGCTTGAGTATTTCCAGATCTTTTTCTGTATAGTTTCTGTAACCGTTTGAATCCCTGGAGGGAGTCAGCAGCCCTTCCGTTTCATAGAAACGGATGTTGGCGCGGGTCATTCCTGAAAGGTTCTCGATTTCTTTGATCGTCATGGTAAGATCCCCCTTGCTGTTCTATTGTATCCGGGGCAAGTATAAGGTGTCAACCAGGTTTACAGTCAAGAAAAAATTGTGGTTTTTATGATCTTTTCAGTTCTATTTGGAAACGGTGCACGCATTTATCAAAGTGGCTTGAAAACAACAGCTGTTTATCATAAAATAGAACCGGTATGAAATAGAGATAAATTGACAGGAGGGAGATCGATTATGAAAAAACCGGTATTAGTTATTATGGCGGCAGGAATGGGGAGCAGATACGGCGGCCTTAAGCAGATCGACCCGGTGGACCAGGAAGGGCATATCATTATGGATTTCTCAATCTATGACGCGAAGCGCGCCGGATTTGAGAAAGTTGTTTTTATTATCAAAAAAGAGAATGAGGCGGACTTTAAAGAGGCGGTCGGAAACCGGATCGGGAAAGTGATGCAGGTGGCATATGTTTATCAGGAACTTTCCAACATCCCGGAGGGATTCCAGGTGCCGGAGGGACGCGTAAAACCATGGGGGACCGCCCATGCGGTCCTAAGCGCCATCGATGAGATCGACGGGCCTTTCGCGGTCATCAACGCCGATGATTATTATGGGCGCCATGCGTTCCAGACGATCTATGATTATCTTACGACCCATGAGGATGACGATAAGTACCGGTATACAATGGTAGCGTACCGTCTGAAGAATACCGTCACCGACAACGGGCATGTGGCCAGAGGGATCTGCGGACTCAACGAAAAGAAGGAGCTTGTCAGTGTAACGGAGCGCACCCGGATCGAGAAGCGTGACGGCGGCATCGCGTACTCTGAGGATGATGGAGAAAGCTGGACACCGATCAGCGGGGATACTCTTGTATCCATGAATATGTGGGGATTTACCCGAAGTATCCTGGATGAGATTCAATCCGGATTCCCGGCATTTCTGGAGAGAGGGCTTAAGGAGAATCCTCTCAAGTGTGAATATTTCCTGCCGGCAGTGGTGAGCGGGCTTCTTAAGGAAGGCCGGGCGGCGGTAAAGGTGCTGGAATCAGAGGACAAATGGTACGGTGTTACCTATAAAGAGGACAAACCGGTAGTGGTCGCGGCGGTCCAGTCACTGAAGGATCAGGGAATGTATCCCCAAAGGCTGTGGGATTAAGTTGTGGGATTGATTGAAAGTGTGCAACATTTTTACCAATATATGAGCTAAAATTATAAAGATTTTCCGGAGGACTCATGCTATACTGTTAACGAAGACAAAGAGCGGCACGTGCCCAGGGCACACTCAGTGTAAGGAGGAATCATTATGGCAATCTTAGTAACCGGAGGAGCAGGATTTATCGGCAGCCACACATGTGTGGAACTTTTAAACGCAGGATATGACGTGGCGGTAGTAGACAATCTGTACAACGCGTCAGAGAAGGCCCTTGACCGGGTAAAACAGATCACCGGAAAAGATCTCAGATTCTACAAAGTGGATATCCGGGACAGAGAAGCGCTGAATGAAGTATTTGACAAAGAGGACGTGGAGGCGGTCATCCATTTCGCGGGACTCAAGGCAGTCGGCGAGTCCGTTCAGAAGCCTCTGGAATACTATGAGAACAATATCGGAGGCACCATCACTCTCTGCGATGTAATGAGAAATCACGGCGTAAAGAACATCATTTTCAGTTCTTCCGCCACAGTATACGGAGACCCGGCATTCATTCCGATCACGGAGGAGTGCCCGAAGGGAACATGCACGAATCCGTACGGATGGACGAAATGGATGCTGGAGCAGATCCTGACAGACCTGCACACGGCGGATCCGGAGTGGAATGTGGTACTTCTGCGTTACTTTAATCCCATCGGCGCACACAAGAGCGGTCTGATCGGAGAAGATCCGAAGGGAATTCCGAACAACCTGATGCCATATATCACACAGGTTGCCATCGGGAAGCTGAAATGCCTGGGCGTGTTCGGAAACGACTATGACACCCCTGACGGAACAGGAGTCCGGGATTACATCCATGTAGTGGATCTTGCCGTCGGTCATGTACGGGCCGTGGAGAAGCTGAAAGAGAAGGCCGGCGTATCTGTCTACAACCTGGGAACAGGCAACGGATATTCTGTGCTGGATATGGTGAAGGCGTTTGGCAAAGCCTGCGGGAAGGAGATCCCCTATGAGATCAAACCGCGCCGGGCGGGAGACATCGCGACATGCTACTGCGACGCGTCAAAGGCGAAGAAAGAACTCCACTGGGAGGCAGAGCGCGGACTGGAAGAGATGTGTGAGGACTCCTGGAGATGGCAGAGTCAGAATCCCAACGGATATAACGATTAAATACTGTGACTGACAGCCAGAAAGGCAGACGGCGGGCCGGAAGACAGCTTCCGGCCCGTTTTTACTGTTCTGCCCTTATTCCGCCAGCGATCCCCACAATTCATAAAGTTCTTCCAGCCGGCTTTCATTCTGGGAACGTTCATTGGCCAGTTCCTGGCATTTTACCGAATTGGAATAGACTTCTTCAGATGTCAGTTCCCGGTCAATGGCGGCATTGCGTTCTTCCAGCCTGGCAATCTCTTCTTCTGTCTTTTTGAGATCATTTTTCCGCTTGCGGTCTTTTGCCTGCTGTTCTTTCTGCTCCTGCCAGCTTAACTTCGAGCCGGACGCTGCGCTGTCCGCGGAGTCGGAGCCCGAAGATATTTCCCCGGAAGATCCGGCAGCCGGGAGAGGCCCGGAAGGATTTTCCGGAGCATAAGAGCGGGTCAGTTCTTCTTTTTTCTCCAGATAATAATCATAATTTCCGATATAGTTTACAAATGTCCGGTTCACAAGTTCCAGGATCCTGGTGGCGGTGCGGTTGATGAAGTAACGGTCATGGGAGACGTACAGCACAGTCCCGCTGTAGTTGTTGAGCGCCTCTTCCAGGATCTCCTTGGAAGCGATGTCCAGATGGTTTGTGGGCTCGTCCAGTATGAGAAAGTTTGCCTCGGAGAGCATCAGCTTGGCCAGAGAGACGCGGCCTTTCTCACCGCCGCTCAATGTGTGGATCTTCTGAAAAACTTCATCCCCCGTGAACTGAAAGGCGGCCAGCGTGTTGCGGATCTGCGTGTTCGTAAGAGCCGGATAGTCATCGGAAATCTCCTCGAAGATGGTCTTATCATCGTGAAGGACATGGTATTCCTGGTCATAATAGCCGATCCGGACTTTCGCTCCCAGGGTGAAGGAACCGGAATCTGCATGCTCCGCTTGGTTGAGGATCTTCAGGAGAGTGGTCTTCCCGGTCCCGTTGTCCCCGATGACGGCCACATGCTCTCCACGGCGGATCTCAAAATGCACATCCCGGAAGAGTTCCAGGCTTCCGAAGGACTTGGAAAGTCCTTCTACAGAAAGTACATCATTACCGCTGACACAGGAAGGTTCCAGAGTGAAGTGGATCTCCTGCGTCTCCTGGGGCTTTTCCAGCGGAGTCATCTTTTCCAGCATTTTTTCGCGGCTTTCCGCCCGGCGGATGGATTTCTCCCGGTTGAAGGAACGGAGTTTTTCAATAACGGCCTGCTGGTGCCGGATCTCCCTCTGCTGATTGAAATACTCTTTCAGGCGGGCGTCCCGGATCTGCTGCTTTTTCTCAGAATATGCCTGGTAATTCCCCATATACATGCGGATGGTTCCGTTTTCGATCTCCACCACCTTTGTGACGACGCGGTTCAGGAAGAAACGGTCGTGGGAGACGATGAAGACGGCGCCCTGATAGTTGCCCAGGTAAGTCTCCAGCCAGGCAATGGAGTTCAGATCCAGATGGTTGGTGGGCTCGTCCAGCAGCAGGATATCGGGATCCGTGAGCAGAAGTTTTCCCAGCGCTACACGGGTCTTCTGTCCCCCGGACAGGGTTTTGGTCTTTTTGGAAAATTCGTTCTCTGTAAAACCGAGCCCTTTCAGGACACCGGTGATCTCGCTTTCGCAGGCATAGCCGTTTCTGGCTTCAAATTCCGACTGAAGCCGGTTGTATGTCTCAAGACGGCTGCTTAAGGCATCTCCTGACAGCGACTTTAATTCTTTCTCGATGGAGCGGAGTTTTTGTTCCATCTCGAGAATATCCGCCCTGGCTGATCTGAGCTCTTCATAGATCGTAGCGTCTGAGAGAAGATCCTGATGCTGGGCAAGATATCCGATGGTCTTTCCTTTCGCGAGAATGACTTCTCCGCTATCCAGAGGCTCCTCTCCGACGATCATTTTGAGTACGGTAGACTTTCCGGCCCCGTTGACGCCTACCAGCGCGGCCTTCTCCCGGTCTTCGATATGGAAGGATCCTTCCCGGACGATCAGATGGTCTCCAAAAGATTTCTTTATGTTATGACATGCAAGTACCATGTCTGTCCTCCTCTATACTGTAAATGTCAAGTGCCATATGGTAAGCTGTACCGCTATATTATAGCGGAACCGGACAGAAATAAAAAGCAAAAAGTAAAAATTGACATAATATTAACTATTTTATATAATAAAACAGACGAAAAAATACAGAAGACGCATTCCGCCCACGACAGCATACAGGAGAGGCAGGGAATCGCTTTTTATTTAATATTGAATGGAAGGTGATGAAATTGGAACAGAGAAAAATATCCCGGGCGGTGATCTCAAGGCTGCCGAGATATTACAGGTATCTTGGAGATTTGCTGGAAGCGGGAGTGGAGAGGATATCCTCCAATGATCTGAGCAAAAAGATGCATGTCACGGCGTCGCAGATACGCCAGGATCTGAATAATTTCGGCGGCTTCGGACAGCAGGGATACGGATATAATGTGAAGTATCTCTACACGGAGATCGGAAAGATACTCGGGCTGGACAAGACGCATAATTTTATTATAATCGGAGCAGGAAATCTCGGACAGGCGCTGGCCAATTACGCGTCTTTTGAGAGGAGCGGATTTATCCTGAAGAGCCTGTTTGATGTCAATCCCAGGCTGGAGGGCGTGACGATCCGGGGGATCCAGGTGCGGATGATGGATGAGCTGGTAGATTTTCTTCAGAATAATGATATTGAGATCGCGGCTCTCACAATTCCGAAATCAAAGGCGGTAGAGGTAAGTGACATTCTGATCGCCAACGGGATCAAGGGGATCTGGAATTTCGCACATACAGATCTGAACCTTCCCCAGGATGTAGTGATCGAGAGCGTTCATCTCTCAGACAGCCTAATGGAGCTGTCTTACAATATCAGCCGGCAGGAGAAAAGGCAGAGAAAATAGAAATAGAAAAAGGGCAACCCCGCAGCTTGCTGCGGGGTATCTTATAGAGAAAGGTCGGTGGAGCAGATGAGATATCTTCCGGACGGTATCCAGATGAAAGGCGCGGATGCCTATACGATCGGACATCAGGGGATCCCATCCCTGGTACTTATGGAGAGGGCGGCTCTGGAGACGGTAAAAGTTATGCGCAGCAGCGGGATGGATCTGACAAAAGCCCTGGTTGTGTGCGGCAGCGGGAATAATGGAGGAGACGGATTTGCCGTGGCAAGACTTCTGACTGAGGAGGGACTGTGCGCGGAAGTCCTTTTTGCCGGGAAGGAGACGTCTCTGAGCGAAGAATGCGCGCTTCAGAAGAAGATTACAGAGCGCATGGGGATTCCGGTGTTCACTGATATCCCGGACGAAGAATATACTGTTATAATAGACGCGGTGTTCGGCGTAGGCTTAAGCCGGGAGATCACCGGCAGGTACTGCGGTATCATCCGCTGGATGAATGAACAGAAATGCGCGAAGGCGGCTGTGGACATTCCGTCCGGCGTGTGCGCGCAGACCGGAAACGTATTGGGGATTGCCTTCCGGGCAGATCTGACGGTGGCCATGGCCTGTGTGAAAGTGGGATGCGAGCTGTTCCCGGGCAAGTCCTTTTCCGGGAAGACCATTCCTGTTCCGATCGGAATTAACCCGGATTATTTCGCGAATGATACGGACGTATGTGTGACTTTTGACAGAGACTGCCTGGGGGATCTTCTGCCGCGGAGAAAGGCGGACTCTCATAAAGGAACTTACGGGAAAGTCCTCATGATTACCGGCAGCGCCGGGATAGCAGGAGCGTCCTATCTGTCGGCCAGAGCGGCCTATGCCGTGGGGGCCGGGCTTGTGCAGATCTTTACGGCAGAAGAGAACCGGACGATCCTGCAGCAGCTTCTTCCGGAAGCCATTATATCCTGCTATAAGGAGTACGACAGAGATCAGCTGGAGCCGCTTCTGGAATGGGCAGATGTGGTGTGCATCGGCTGCGGACTCGGAAAAAGTGATACAGCCGGACATCTTCTGGCCGATACGATACAGATGGCGGGAGAGAAAAAAATTCCGTGTATCATTGACGCGGACGGTCTGAATCTGCTGAGCGGCCATATGGAGCTGCTTGGGGGAATCCATTCTCCTGTTATCCTGACCCCTCATATGAAGGAGATGTCCAGGCTGACGGGAAAGCGTGTGGAAGAGATCGCAAAGAACCGGAGAGATCTGCTCCGGGAGTTTGTCCGGGAATATCCGGTGGTCTGTGTTCTGAAAGACAGCCGGACGATGGTGGCAGAGCAGGGACGCCATACATTTGTGAACCTGGCGGGGAATAACGCCATGGCGAAGGCCGGATCCGGCGATGTGCTGTCCGGGGTGATCACCGGCCTGGCCGCCCAGGGCATGTCCGGGTGGGAGTGTGCCTCCCTGGGCGTGTTCCTTCATGCCTGCGGCGGGGATGAGGCCCGGACAGAAAAAGGAAGCTACAGCGTCCTTGCCGGCGATCTGATCCGCGGGATCGAGAAAGCAATGAAAGAAGCAGAGGAGAACATAAGAAAATGAAACAGCATAACAGAGTATGTGCCGAGATCGATCTTGACGCTGTCTCATATAATATAGAACAGATGAAGAAAAGGATCGGGCCGGGCGCCCGTCTGATGGCAGTAGTCAAGACGGACGGCTATGGCCACGGAGCGGTACCTGTCGCCCGAATGCTGGAGGATGTACCCTATGTGTGGGGATATGCGGTGGCATGTCTGGAAGAAGGGACGGCTCTGAGAGAGAACGGGATCCAAAAGCCGATCCTTGTCCTTGGGTGCGTGTTCCCGGATCAGTATGAAGAGATGATCCAAAGCCACATACGACCTACTGTTTATACAGAAGAGATGGCAGAGGCCATGTCTGCGGAAGCAGTGCGTCTGGGTCAAACGGTCTGTTTCCATATCAAGATCGATACCGGAATGGGACGGCTGGGGTTCCCGGTAAACCAGGAGAGCGTGGACGCCATCCGGCGCATCAGCGTGCTGCCGGGTGTGCGGCTGGAAGGGATGTTTACCCATTTCGCGAAGGCGGATGAGAAAGACAAATCCTATACACTGGAACAGCACAGGAAATTTCTCTGGATGAAGGAACAGATGGAGCAGCAGGGGCTCTCCATTGAGTTCTATGACTGCGACAACAGTGCGGGGATCATTGATTTCCCGGATATGAAGCATGATCTGGCCCGGGCAGGCATCTCCACCTACGGAATGTATCCTTCCGACGAGGTGGACAGGGAGGCTGTCCCACTAAGGCCGGCCCTGTCCCTGATCAGCCACGTGACATTTGTCAAGGAGGTGGAGCCGGGTACTTCCATCAGTTACGGAGGGACCTTTATTGCTGATAAAAGGATGACAGTGGCCACGATCCCGGTGGGATACGGCGACGGGTACCCCAGATCCCTGTCCAATAAAGGTGAAGTACTTATCCGCGGGAAACGGGCGAAAATCCTGGGACGTGTCTGTATGGATCAGTTTATGGTGGATGTCACAGACATTCCCGGGACCAAATTTATGGACCGGGCAGTGCTGGTAGGAAGAGACGGAGATGACTGCATTACCGTGGAAGAACTGTCCGCCTTAAGCGGCAGGTTCAATTATGAATTCGTATGTTGTCTTGGAAAGCGGATCCCCCGGATCTACAGAAAAGACGGAAAAGTGACGGAGGGATAAATAACTGAATACATCCGATGAAACGGGGAATACTGAAGTATACGGCGAAGAAAAACGCCGGGCTGCAAGTATAGAAATCGGAGTGTGAAAAAATTGGTGATCAGACGAGGAGATATATTTTATGCGGACTTAAGCCCTGTGGTGGGTTCGGAACAGGGCGGGATACGGCCGGTCCTCATCATACAGAATAATGTGGGAAACAGACACAGCCCCACGGTGATCTGCGCCGCCGTCACGTCAAAGATGAACAAGGCAAAGCTCCCCACCCACATTGAGATCAGCACAAAAGATTATAAGATCGTAAAGAATTCTGTTATTCTGCTGGAGCAGATCAGAACCATTGACAAACAGAGACTGAAAGAATATGTGTGTCACGTTGACAGTGGAATGATGCGGAAGGTGGACCGGGCCATCAGGATCAGTCTGGAACTGCCTACATAGCACAGACTTCTTTACAGAAGGACAAAAGAGTGATAGAATTGTAAAACGAAATATGCGGCCGGGCGCCGTGTGTACGAGAAAGAGAAGAGGAGAATCCAGAATATGTCAGGACATTCAAAATTCGCGAATATCAAACATAAAAAAGAGAAGAACGACGCGGCAAAGGGAAAGATATTTACAAAGATCGGCCGTGAGCTGGCGGTTGCCGTGAAAGAAGGCGGTGGTCCCGATCCGGCCAACAACAGCAGGCTGAGGGATGTCATCGCGAAGGCCAAGTCAAACAATATGCCCAATGATACCATCGAAAGGAATATCAAGAAGGCGGCAGGGGAAGGATCCGGAGATAATTATGAGCACATTACATATGAAGGGTATGGTCCAAACGGAACGGCGATCATCGTAAAGACGCTGACAGATAACAAGAACAGGACCGCATCCAATGTAAGGAACGCCTTTACAAAAGGAAGCGGAAATGTAGGCACGCCGGGATGTGTTTCCTTTATGTTTGATGAAAAAGGCCAGATTTTCGTGGCAAAGGAAGACTGCTCCATGGACGCGGATGAACTGATGATGCTGGCGCTGGACGCGGGAGCGGAAGATTTTGTGGAGGATGAAGAAAGCTATGAGATCCTGACCGCGCCGGAGGCATTCAGCGATGTCCGTCTGAAACTGGAAGAGTCCGGGATAGAGATGGCAGAGGCGGCGGTGACGATGATTCCCCAGACCTATGTGGAGCTGACGGATGAAGACGATATTAAAAATATCCAGAAAACATTAGATCTGCTGGAAGAAGACGATGATGTCCAGGATGTGTATCATAACTGGAACGAGTAGAAGGAAACAGAGGAGATAACATGGAGATAAACGAACTGCAGAATGAACTGACAGAAATCTACAGAGTGACGATGGACTATGACTTTCACAAGGCCAGCTATGAGACGCATATAGAAAAGCTGAAGGAGAAATATGCGGCTGTCCTGCAGGAACTGGCCCGTATTAGTGACAGTACAGATGAAGAGTTAAAAGAACAGGTCGCGTCATGTGTGCCGGAATATGTGGCGGCAAGACTTTTGTCAGAACCGTCAAAACGCAAAAGGGAGACGGCCGCTCTTGATTATAAGATGAATATGGTGTCTTTCTTTATACCGCTGCTTGGAGAGATGCCCGCGGTTTCCTCGGAGGAATTTACCAGGCGGATCGTAAAAATCTGGAATGCAAAGATGCCCGAACACAAGATCGGACATTCCACTTACGGCAATATAAAGGGAGGATTTAAGAAGGGGATTTTCTGCTACATCACGACAGCGGTCTGCCGCAGCCTGGATAAGCCGGACGACTGCTATGAGCTTACTGCTCTCAGGAATTATCGGGATGAGTATCTTCTCGCCAGTGATGACGGGAAGGAACTTGTCAGAGAATATTATAATATAGCTCCGACGATCGTAAAACGGATCGGCAGGAAACCTGACGCAGATCATATCTACCGGGAAATCTGGGAAGATTATCTGAACCCCTGCATCCGTCTGATCGAGCAGGGAGAGAATGAAAAATGCCGGGAAAAGTACAGCGATATGGTGCGTAAGCTGGAGGCGGAATATTTATATCAGATGTAAACTTCAGACAGAAAAGAAAAACTGCTGCGGTGAAACATCGTATGGAAATAAATAACAGAAGACAGAGTTCAGGAGGATGACAGATGAGCGATTACAGGATCGAGACAAAATGTATACAGTCAGGGTATGAACCGGGAAACGGAGAGCCGAGGATCGTGCCGATCTACCAGAGCACGACATTCCGGTATACAAGCAGCGAGCAGATGGGACGGCTGTTTGACCTGGAGGAATCAGGATATTTCTATACCCGTCTGCAGAACCCGACCAACGACGCGGTGGCAGCCAAGATCTGCGACCTGGAGGGAGGGGCGGCCGCGATGCTGACTTCTTCCGGACAGGCGGCAAATTTCTATGCTATTATGAATATCGTTCAGGCAGGAGATCATATCGTGTGTGCATCCGCCCTGTACGGAGGTACATACAATCTGTACGCGCATACCATCAGGCGTATGGGCGTGGAGGCCACATTTGTGGATCCGGACTGCACCGAGGACGAGCTGGAGGCGGCTTTTCAGGAAAATACGAAAGCGGTGTTCGGCGAGTCTATTGCCAATCCGGCTCTTGTCGTACTGGATTTTGAAAAATTCTCGGCAGCGGCTCACAGACACGGAGTTCCGTTTATCGTAGATAATACATTTGCCACGCCCATTAACTGCCGCCCATTTGAATGGGGAGCGGATATCGTGACTCACTCTACTACGAAATATATGGACGGCCATGCTGCCTGTGTGGGTGGTGCTATTGTGGACAGCGGGAATTTTGACTGGGAGGCCCATGCGGAGAAATTCCCGGGGCTTACCACTCCGGATGAGACCTACCATGGAATCGTTTATACGCAGAAGTTCGGAAAGGGCGCATATATCACAAAGGCGACTGCTCAGCTGATGAGGGATCTGGGCTCTATCCAGTCTCCACAGAACGCGTTCCTTTTAAATATCGGGCTCGAGACACTGCATTTAAGAGTTCCGAGACACTGTGAAAACGCGTTGAAAGTGGCAGAATATCTCAAAAATCATGAGAAAGTGGCCTGGGTCAGCTACCCCTCTCTGCCGGGAGATAAGTATTATAGCCTGGCACAGAAATATATGCCAAATGGCACATGCGGCGTCCTTACATTCGGACTGAAAGGAGGAAGAGACGCGGCAGTAGAGATGATGGACAGACTGAAGATGATCGCGATCGTGACTCATGTGGCCGACGCCAGGAGCTGTGTGCTCCATCCGGCAAGCCATACACACCGCCAGATGAATGAGCAGGAACTGAAAGAGGCAGGCGTACAGCCGGATCTGATCCGTTTCAGCGTGGGTCTGGAGAATGCAGAGGATATCATCGCGGATGTGGAACAGGCAATGTAACAGACAGCAGGAGAGACGGAAGGTTATTTAAGAAAGAAATAAAAGGAAGTGCCCTGTAGGTTCTCAAAGAATATATGAGAATCCCAGAGGGCACTTTTTATGTCTGCATTTAATAAAGCAGGACTGCATTTCGCAGATTTAACCGCAGGTATGATGCCCGCAGTTTCCTCCATGGCCGCCGCAGCTTCCGTTATGATGTCCGTGATGGTCTCCGTCATGATGGCTGCAGGACGCGTCGGGATCAAAAGAAAGAGATCCGTTCAACAGCGCTTCTACCGCCTGGTCCGTGTCACCGGATACTCCACCGTAAAGGGTGATGTCCGCGTTGTCAAGAGCCGTGCGGGCTCCGCCGCCAATGCCGCCGCAGATGAGTGTGTCAACGCCCAGATCCTTCAGGAATCCCGCCAAAGCACCGTGGCCGTTTCCGTTTGTGTCCACAACGGAGGAGGAAGTGATCTTCCCATCTGTGATCTCGTAGACTTTAAACTGTTCCGTGTGTCCGAAATGCTGGAACACCTGTCCGTTTTCATATGTTACCGCAATCTTCATATATGACCGCCTCCTGATGAATGATCCGCAGGCTTTTGTCTGCACAGTAAATTATACCAACCGGGTTTCTTCAGGTCAAGAGGCGGACTGTTCCGCCGGTTTAATCCGCAAACATGGGAGTAGACAGATAGCGGTCTCCTGTATCCGGCAGCAGCACCACGATAGTTTTCCCTTCATTTTCCGGCCGCCTGGCGGTTTCTATGGCAGCCCACAGAGCCGCGCCGGAAGAAATGCCGATGAGGATCCCTTCCCGCCTGCCAATCAGGCGCCCGGCTTCGAAAGCCTGAGCTCCTGTAACAGGAATAACTTCATCGTATACATCGGTATCCAGCACATCCGGGACAAAGCCGGCGCCGATACCCTGGATCGGATGAGGGCCTGCCGCGCCTCCGGAGAGAACCGGAGAATCCGCAGGCTCCACGGCGATCACCCGGACGTCCGGTTTTCGGGATTTTAAATATCTGCCCACACCGGTGACGGTGCCGCCGGTCCCCACTCCGGCCACAAAGAGATCCACATCGCCGTCTGTATCGGCGAAGATCTCCGGCCCGGTCGTCTCCATATGGGCTTTCGGGTTGGAAGGGTTGACAAACTGCCCGGGGATAAAGCTTCCAGGTGTCTCGGCCGCCAGCTCCTCCGCCCTCCGGATAGCGCCGGCCATTCCTTTTGCTCCCTCGGTAAGAACCAGTTCTGCTCCATATGCCTTCATCAGCTGGCGGCGCTCTATGGACATGGTATCAGGCATGACAATGATCACCCGGTATCCTCTGGCTGCGGCCACAGCGGCAAGGCCGATGCCGGTATTGCCGGACGTGGGCTCGATGATGACAGAACCTGGCTTCAGCTTTCCGGAAGCTTCGGCGTCATCGATCATGGCTTTCGCCACCCGGTCTTTGACAGATCCCGCTGGGTTCAGGTATTCCAGCTTGGCCAGGATGCGGGCCTTCAGGCCGTATTCTTTTTCAATCTGCGTCAGTTCCAGCAGCGGGGTCTTTCCGATCAGCTGGCCGACGGATGTATAAATATGTGACATATCCAGTTCCTCCTCTGGCAGATTATCTTAAATTTCCCTGTTGAAAGATAGTAATAGGATAAAGTGGAATACGGGAATTGTCAAGCTTCCTGCCCGCTGTCGAGGACGGCTCTTGCAAGTGGAACTGACGTCATAAGAATATCGATATATCCGCTGAGCAGAGCTGCCCGGAGGGCTTCTGTTTTGCTCAGTCCGGTGGAGATTGCAAGGATCTTTCTCCCCGGCCGCTTTCTCAGCTGCCAGGCGATGGAGCGTTCGGTGATTTCAGTGCCGATCAGAGAACCATTTCTGTCGAGGTAGGATATGGAAACAGAGGCAACTGCTCCGGCTTTTCTGAGGGTAACCAGATCGTCATCATTGAACGCGCCGCTCAGATAAGTGGTGGATTGTGTGCTGACCTGTCCAACGCCGACGATGGCCAGATCACAGGATTCTCCCTCCTTCAGGACAGATGCAATATTCGGCTCCCGGATCAGAATGTCTCTGGAAACCTTGTTCCGGATCAGAATGGGGGCGTTCAGCACGCTGTAGGATGCATCCATTTTAAAAGCCAGGATACGGGCAATGGAGTTGGCGCTCCAATCGTTTCCTACATTTCCCAGTGCGCCCACCAGCGGAATAAAATGCAGATCTCTTTTCCGGACAGACTGCATGGAAGATGCCACGGCACTCAGCGTTTTACCACTGACAACACCGACCCTGTCGCCGTCGTGGATATAATTTCCCAGCTCAAGAGCACACTGTCGGGCAAAGAGCGGCAGCTGTTCTGCGGAGGAGCCGGTTCCGACATCACAGACGAAGGCGCCGGAGAGGCCAAATCGGTTTTTTAACTGCTGTTCCAGTTTTAATTCTTCAGAAAAAGGATTGGAGATATTGATCGTAAGAATACCTTTTTCTCTGGCTGAGCGCATGATCCGCGAGATTTGAGGCCGTGAAATATTGAGCCTGGAGGAGATCTCTTTTTGGCTCAGCCCGTCTTCATAGCAGAGTTTGCATACTTCTACCATTAATCTAGTATTATCCAGTACAGACATAGGAGTCCTCCTTTTGAAATTAATTTCTATTATTGAAATATTGTAACATAAAATCTATAATAAAACCAGCAAAAGATCTTGGAAAAATTTTTGAAAAGACAAAGGAGGACGAATATGAAAAATTTAAAGAGACTTGCAGCAGCGACGATGGCATTGGCAATGGTACTGGGATTGACGGCCTGTGGAGGTGGCGGAGAAAGTGAAACGGCGGACGGACTGGAAGGAAAGGAGATATCGATCATGACTCCCTATCTTTCTTCTGTCACGACAAACCAGATGGTAGAGTATCTGCAGAGCGGACTCGAAGAGAAAGGCGCAGAGGTGACTGTGATTGATACGGCAAATGATTTTTCTGCTCTGGCCAGCAGGATAGAGGATGTGGTGACAGCTCAGACAGACGGTATTATCCTTGTGAGCGCGGATCCAACTCAGCTGGAGAATCAGCTCCAGGAGGCCTTTGATGCAGGAATACCGGTATTCGGCTGTGACAGCGGATATATCGAAGGAATGGAGACGAACGCGACCAGCGACAATTACCAGATGGGCGAGATGATCACGGAGTATCTATTTAATGATCTGATGGGTGGAGAGGGAACAGTGATCTCCCTTACCCACAGACCGCATCCGGGTGTCGTGAAGAGGTGTGAGGCGTTTGATGATATGATTGCGGAGGAAGATGGTATTGAGCTTATTACAGAGCAACATATCCCGGCAGAGCAGCCGATCAATGATGCCCAGGACACTGTAGAGAACCTGTTGCTCTCCAATCCGGATAAAGATTCTATCACTGCGATATGGTGCGGATGGGACGAGCCGGCAATCGGCGCCACACAGGCATGTATGGAAGCGGGGAGAGATGAGATTCTGGTAGTAGGCGTGGACGGAAACGAACAGGCGGTCTCTCTGATCCAGGAAGGAACGAACCTGAAGGCGACTGTGAAACAGAATTTCGAGGGCATGGCCCAGATCGTGCTGGAGCAGATGGAACTGTTATTTACCGGAGGGGAGACAGAGCATGGCGAGCTGTACGCGGACGCAACGCTGATTACCCCGGAAAATGCAGGACAGGAGTAAGTATCATTACGGACATAGAGGAACGGAGGCAGAGCATTGCTTTTAAGGACAGAAAATCTGAGCAAACAGTTCGGCGGGGTCTACGCACTGAAAGGCGTCAATTTTGAGATTGCTGCCGGGGAAGTACATGGTCTGGTAGGGGAAAACGGAGCGGGCAAGTCCACCCTGATAAAAATGCTGACAGGGGTCTACCGGATCGAAGAAGGTTCCGTATACTGGGACGGCCAGAAGGTTAATATTACCGATCCCGCCCAGAGCCGGAACCTGGGTATCAATGTGATTCATCAGGACCGGACGCTCATTCCTACATTTGATGGGGTAGAGAACGCCTATCTCGGCAGAGAATACCCACATCGCGGGGTCCAGGTGAACTGGAAGGAAATGCGGGAAAATGTAGAAAAGGTCCGGGATCAGCTGGGGATAGAAATTGATCTGGAGCAGACAGCGGCGGAATTGTCGCCGCCCCAGAAGACCTGCCTGGAGATCATACGGGCGATGATGAATGACTGCCGGCTCCTTATTTTGGATGAACCGACAGCATCCCTTACAGATAAGGAAGCAGAGATCTTGTTTGACATTATCGCCAGGCTGAAACAACGGGGCACGGCAGTCCTGTATGTATCCCACAGAATGGACGAGATCTTCCGTCTGACGGACCGTATCACAGTATTTAAAAATGGAACCATGGTGGGCTGCGTGGATACGGAATCGACGGACAAAGAACAGCTGGTGGCGATGATGACTGATGAATGGACCGGAGAGGGGATCCGGCACAATGCTTCTTTCGGGAAAGTGCTGCTTCAGGCAAGTGATATCCGGACCCAGGACGGGATCATGAAACATGGCACGATCCAGGTCCGGGAAAAGGAGATCCTTGGCGTATTCGGGCTGGGAGGCAGCGGCAGGACGGAACTTCTGGAGGCAATTTACGGCTATCGTCCGATTAAGGAAGGCAGCGTCTTCATAGATGGAGAGAAGCAGACCAGACTTTCTCCGGCCAACTCTATAGCCAGAGGAATGATTTTGATCTCCGAGGACAGGAGAGGAAAGGCGATTATAGAAGGTCTGTCTGTAAAGGACAATATCCTTCTTTCCAGTATTGATTCTTATTCCAGACACGGATATCTCGATGAGAAGAAGGAAAAAGCAGACGTCAGAGAGAAGGCGGAGGCTTTGAAAATAAAGATGGCCGGGATGGACCAGAGGATGATCGAACTCTCCGGCGGAAACCAGCAGAAGGTGGTGTTTGCCAGGGCTCTGATGACGCAGCCGAGGGTATTCCTGTGCGATGAACCTACCCAGGCAGTGGATATTATGACCCGCGGCGAGATCCACAGGCTGCTCCGGGAGAAGGCAGATGAAGGGAACGCAGTGGTTTATGTATCCTCGGATCTGAAAGAAATACTGGAAGTGGCGGATACGGTCCAGATCGTCGCGCAGGGGGAGACAAGAGAAATCCTGCCAAATAAGGACCTGACGACTACGGAAGTCTTGTCGTACTGCTATACAGAGGCGTAAAGGAGAAGAACTCAGATATGGATAACACTAAGAAAAGAACAGGAAATATAAAATACATACTTCAGTCCTACGGGACGATCATAGCGCTGGCGGCAGTTATTGTGCTGTTCAGCGTCATCAGCCCGCAGTCATTTTTTACACTGACAAATTTTATCAACATTACGAGGCAAATTTCGCTTCTGGTGATGATCTCACTGGGGGCCACGATGGTCATGAGCATCAATGAATTTGACCTGTCCATCGGTTCCATGGCGAGCCTGGGCGGGATTATGGCGGCGCTTCTGGCAGTCAGCGGCGTTCCTATTGTGCTCTGTTTTCTGATTCCCATTGTGATCAGCTTCGTAATCGGATGGATTAACGGGTGGATTGTGGCGAAGTTCAGGGTACTCTCATTTATTACAACGCTGGGTATGAGCACGGTGCTGTCCGGTGTGATCTACCGTCTGTCCGGCGGCGCCACGATCTTCGAGAATATTCCGAAAAGTTTTTCCTGGCTGGGGACTACAAGACTGGGACGCATTCCCCTTTTGTCTCTTCTGATGATCCTGGCAGTGATCATTTTCTGGTACCTTATGCGCCACACTGCGCTGGGACGGAAACTGTACGCTATCGGCGGAAGTGAAGAAACGTCAAAAATATCCGGGATTAACGTTAAGAAATATAAAAATATTGCCTTTGCCATTTGTTCGGTTATGGCCTGTATTACCGGCATGCTGATTGCATCCAGAGTAGGCTCGGCCAACACGACGGCGGGAGACGGATATTTTCTCCAGTCATATGCTGCGGTGTTTATTGGCTGTACAGCGTCTAAGAAGGGCATCCCGAACATCATCGGGACTTTGATCGGGGCGGCTATCCTGGGAATACTTGCAAATGGACTGACAATGCTGCAGATACCGACTTATATGCAGGATATCATAACCGGAGCAATTATTATCCTGGCAGTGATCGCTCAGAAATTAGGTCGTGGAGATTCAAAATAATGAAAAAACAGTGTTACAACAAACGGAATCAGGAATACTTAAACGGACACAGACATTCGTTTGTCGGATTTTTTACGGCCGGATATCCCGATACAGAACGCTTTTTTTCTGTGATACGGAAAGCACAGGAGTGTGGAATGGGGATCTTTGAGATCGGATTTCCGGCCAAAGATCCGTATGCGGACGGAGAACTGATCCGTAAGAGCCATAAAATGATTGACCACAGGATAAGCAATGAGCGGAAATTCTGGGAAAAATTAAGAGAGACGACAGATCATCCGATCTGGCTCATGGGTTATAAGGAAGATCTGATCGATACGGGAATCTACCTGGAGCTGGCCAAAGCGCAGGTTGTTGATGCTCTTGTGATACCGATTCTGCCGGTCGGAGAGAGAATCAGGCTCATGAATGAACTGAAAGAATATGGAGTAGATATGCTGGGCTTTATAGGAAATCAGATGGAATGGGAAAACAACGATATCGTCTGTGAGAAATTTCCGATCATCTATCAGCAGCTTTATTCCGGGCCCACCGGGTGTGTAAACAATACAGATTCTTACAAGCGTCTGTTTCATTTCGTGAAAAAATCGTCCAACGGGTATGTGTTTGCCGGTTTTGGGATCGGAACTGAGGAGCGGGCAGCAGAACTTTTGAAAGATGGATTTGACGGTGTGATCATCGGAACAGCTATCATGAAAAAAATGAATGTATCAGAGGAAGAATTGATGGATTTTCTGAAAAAGATGGAAAAGACAGTCGAAGAGGTGGATTGATGTCTTATATTGCAACGTATGATGTGGGAACAACGGCGGTAAAAGGTGTCCTTGTCAGGGATGACGGGGAGGTCAGTGCCTCGGAGTCAGTAGAGATAAAAACGTTTTGTGACGGGAACATGCGTGAGCAGGATCCGGATGAATGGTTTGATGCATTCTGCCGGATCGGCAGGAAGTTTGCATCCTGTGTGCCGGCCGGAGATATAACAGCGGTGGTTATGAGCGGTCAGATGCAGGATCTCATTCTGGTGGACCGGCAGGGGAGGCCTTTAAAAAGGGCGATTCTGTACTCAGATGTCAGAGCAGAAAAAGAGGCACAGGCGGCCACAGAACTTTTGTCGGCGGAGCGGCTGGAAAAGGTAACAGGAAATAATTTTGACGGTTCTCTGCCTGTGGCAAAACTGATATGGGTGAAGAAGAATCAGCCGGAACTGTATGAGAGGACATATAAGATCCTTATCAGTTCCAAAGATTACATTATTAACAGACTTACCGGGAGGGCCTGCGGAGACTACACGGCATGTTCGACTGCAGGTGCCATGAATCTCGCAAAGAAAGAATGGGACAGGGAGCTGATCGGTGAACTGGGATTGGATGCGGGACTGTTCCCGGAACTGAAATATCCCCATGAGGCTGTGGGAAAGATCAGGGTGGATTTAGAGAAAGACTGCGGTTATACCAGTGAAACTACAGTATATGCCGGCATCGGAGACGCAGGTGCAACTACCCTGGCCAGCGGTATCTCGGAAGCCGGGGAATATAACATCAATCTGGGAACATCCGGATGGGTGGCGTCTGTCAGCGGCAAGAACCTGGAACTGCAGGGCAGGGTGTTCAATCTGGCAGGTTTTACAAAAGAGACCTGTATCAATGTGGTGCCCTTTTTCAATGCAGGAAATGTTCACAAATGGATTGCCGGGATATTTTCCGACGGGGAGAAGACAGATTATGCCGGTCTTGGCGCAATTCTAAGTAAAAGCGAGCCGGGCAGCCATGGCCTGCTGTTCCTGCCATATATTACGGGAGAACGTTTCCCGGTTATTGATCCCGGGATCCGGGGGTGTTTCTATGGGATTACTCCGGATACATCAAAGGCTGATATGGCCCGGGCCTGTCTGGAAGGAGTGGCATTTTCTATCAGGCAGGGGCTGGAGCTGATCAGTCATTCTCAGAAAAGTATTTCTCTGATCGGAGGCGGGGCGAGAGAGAAGACCTGGTGCCAGGTGATCGCTGATATCCTGGGAAAGGATATCGCAGTCTGCAGGAATTCCGATATCCTGCCGGCCAGAGCAATCGCTGCGGCCGCGATGATGGGGGAAGGGATTCTGTCAGATTATAAAGAGTTTACCAGATCTCTGCAAAATGAGGAGAATCGTGTAATATACAAGACAAATGCATCCGTCCATGAGAGATATAATGAAATATTTCAAAGATTTCAAAAGCTATATCCAGGCCTGAGCAGCATCTCACTCTGAAAGGGATGTGACGGGGACTTCCGCATATGGTATAATCGGTTACAGAAAGATGATATCAATGCAGGAGTATCTTAACAGTTATGAAACGAAATATCAACCTGAACGAAATATCTGACGGAAGACTTTATTCTTCCGGTGACATGGTGAAAGCGGACTGCCGGGGATGCGCCGGCTGTTCAGACTGCTGCCGGGGGATGGGAAACTCCATCATCCTGGACCCGATGGACCTCTGGAGGCTGAAACAGGGAATAAAGAAGGACTTTCAGGCATTGCTGGAAGAAAGATATATAGAGCTGAATGTGGTGGACGGGATGATCCTGCCCAGCCTGAGGATGGAAGAAAAGGAGGACGCCTGTCCCTTTCTGGATGAAAACGGCAGATGTTCCGTGCATGCATTCCGTCCCGGGATCTGCCGTCTGTTTCCTCTTGGGAGATATTATGAAGAGGACGGATTCCGGTATTTTATCCAGATCCATGAGTGTAGCCGGAAAGACAGAGGCAAGGTAAAGATCAGGAAATGGCTGGAGATCCCAAACCTGAAGGCATACGAGGCCTATATCCTGAAATGGCACGATTTCCTCAAAGAGTGCGAGTCTGCGCTGGATACTCTGAGTGAAGAAAATGTACGGATCCTGACATTGTTTGTTCTGAGAAAATTTTATGAGACGGCGTATCCGGCACAGGATGAGAACGGGTTTTATTCAGAGTTCTCTGACAGGCTGAGAGAAGTAAGAGAAAAATTCGGGTTCTGCGCAAATGAACCGGGCAGGTAAAACAAGTCAGAAAAACAGACAGAATATTTGTGCAAAACTGCCTTTGAAAAATCAAAGGCTTCGGTAGTAAGATAATAAAAGACGTGTAGCATCACTGCGTAAATCCAGTTGAAGGCTGCGCGTCTTTTAGTTTGTCCTGCAGCGATATAGTTCCTCGATTTATGTCCTGCGGCGGCACAGGGAATAAAATAGAAACGGAGGAAAAGAAAATGCCGAATAACAAAAAACAGGGGATCATTTTCGGGATCATTATGTCCTATGCTATGGCATATGGAATGGAAATCTATAATATTGCCATTAAAGAAGGCGTGAATCTGACAGCAGGGGGCTTCAGCAACATGACAAATATTATTTTTTGGGAGGCTTTGAAAGAGGCTGCCTATATGGGGCTGTTGGTCTTTCTTTTGTCCAGTTTGTGGGGAAACCGGGCCGGGGCTGTGTTTGCGGACAGACATTGTGATCCGGAGAAAGATAATCCGTACATATGCCAGCTTCTGCGTCAGGCGGGGACAGTAGCTGTCATGTGTCCTGCCATGAGTCTTGTGGCATCGATCCTTTTCAACGTTATCCTGGGAGACACATCAGCTGTCCGGCTTCCGGCGATCTGGGTGGGCACATTTATGAAGAACTTTCCCATGGCATTTTTCTGGAACATGTTCGCGGCAGCTCCATTTACCCGTTGGATCTGCGGCAAGCTGTTTTCACAGAATTAATACCCTTCAGGAGAGAAAAATGCAGGAATTATAATTACATTAATAAATTAATGATAAACATTAATTTAATATTGAATATAGTTAATTTTCATGTTATGATAAAATCACAGAAATAAAAAAGATGGGATACAGATCGAGGTGATGTATCATGATGAAAGAAAAAAGCGTGATGAAACAAAGGTGTGCGGAACTGGGCGTGGGCACCGGATTCTTTTTCTGGCTGGCGGCCGTATTGTCAGCGGCAAATCTGATTTTCTGGATCTGGGCGTGCCTTCAGCCGGAGTCCTCGTTTTCTCTGTCTCTTTCGGACACTCCATCCGGATTTTTCGGAGTCGCGGAACTTGCGGGAATACCGGAGGGCTTCCTTTCGGCGGCGGCGCCGGACAGACTGGAGATTGCCACGGGGATCCTCAATGAGGCGGCAGCGCAGATGCCCCAATATGTATTCCTTGCAGATTTCGCATGCCATATCGGCATGTGTGCGGCACTCACTGCATGCCTGTGGTATATCAGGAAGATTTTTAAAAACATCGGAAAGTTTGAAACTCCTTTTGTGAAGGAGAACAGCCGGGCAATCTTCTGTCTGGGGATTGTGGTTATCCTGGTCTTTGCCATGAAAGATGCCTTTGCGGCACTTGCATTTGCCCGCGGCATCGGCGGAGCGGCCCACGACATTATCAATCTTGGATGGTTCGCCCCGGCGATCCCCCTTTTCTGTCTTTCCTATATCTTTGAATACGGATGCGCCCTCCAGCAGGAATCCGACGAGACACTGTGAGGTGAGAAGAGATGCCGATCATTTTAAGACTGGACCGGGTCATGGCGGACCGGAAGATATCATTGAAAGAACTGGCAGAAAGAGTAGAGATATCGAATGTCAACCTCTCCAACCTTAAGACGGGAAAGGTGCGGGCGATCCGATTCTCTACTCTGGAAGCAATCTGCCGGGAACTGCACTGCCAGCCGGGCGATATCCTGGAATATGAGGAGGACAGCGCAGAAGGAGATGACGGGAGCCTGATGCCGTAATTATTCTCGTCTCTTCCATCCAAGCAGGAATGCGGAGTTGATGATCACAAGGACGGATCCTGCATTGTGTACGAGAGCGCCTGCCACGGGATTTAATATTCCGGTGATGGCCAGCGCGATGGCTGCAAAATTCAGCGTCATGGAAAAGGTCAGGTTCAGCCGGATCGTGGATATCATGCGCCGGGAGAGCCGGAGCAGATGGGGGAGTTCCCGGATCTCGTCATCCACCAGGGCAATGTCGGCCGCGTCAACCGCGATGTCGCTTCCGATCTTTCCCATAGCGATGCCCACCCGGGCTCTTCTGAGCGCAGGGGCGTCATTGACCCCGTCTCCGATCATGCAGACAGGCGAGCCATGGGCTTCGGATTGATCGATCCACTTCAGTTTATCTTCCGGCAGACAGTCGGAGCGTACTTCTTCGATGTGCAGGCGGGAGGCGATGTAACGGGCAGCGTTGGCATGGTCTCCGGTAAGCAGCACGGGAGTGACTCCGGCATTTTTTATTTCTGCGATCATGCGGGCAGCGTCCTGTCTCAGGGTGTCAGACAGGATAAGAAATCCGGCCGCTGTCTGATCAACACTGATATAGGTGACGGTACAGCCTTCCTCCAGACAGGTACGGGCAGAGCCGAGGATCTCCTCCGGCAGGGAGACACCGTTCTCCCGAAGCAATTCCTGATTTCCGGCAAGGATTTCTTTCCCTTCTATGACGGCCCGGACTCCCCGCCCCGGGAGCATGTGAAATTCTTGCGGCTGTTCCGGCGCCGGGGCACCGGTATTTTTATAGCATCGGACAATGGCCCTGCCCAGAGGGTGCTCAGACTTTGTCTCAGCCCGGGCAGCGAGCAGGTAGAGCTGCTGATCCGCAAGATCCGGGAGGAAACTTTTTACGGCGGTCACTTCCGGCGTGCCATAGGTCAGGGTGCCTGTCTTGTCAAAGGTAATGTTCTTCACAGCTGCCAGTCGTTCCAGCGCGTCCCCTTCCCGGACAAGAAAACCGTGCTTCGTGGCATTCCCGATGGCAGCCATGATAGCGGTGGGGGTGGCGAGAACCAGGGCACAGGGGCAGAATACGACAAGGATCGTGACGGCCCGGATGATCTCTCCGGTAACCAGCCATGTAACGGCGGCAGCGCCCAGGGCGATCACCACGATCCAGGTGGCCCACCGGTCGGCCAGTCCGACAATCTTAGCCTTTCCGGCGTCGGCGGACTGGACCAGGCGGATCATCCGCTGGATGGAACTGTCTTCGCCGACTTTTACCGCGTGCATTTCAAAGGCGCCAAACTGATTCATCGTACCGCTGGACACCTCGTCTCCGGGGCCTTTGTCCACGGGAAGGGATTCCCCGGTCATGACAGCCTGATTAACGGAGGTATCTCCGGAGAGGATGACACCGTCTACCGGAATGGCCTCTCCGGGCAGGACGCGGAGCACGTCGCCTGCCTGCACATCCTCCGCGGGGATGATCTCCTCAGCGCCTTCGATGATCCTGCGGGCTGTCCGGGGTGTGAGATGAACCAGCTTTTCGATGCCTGCCCGGGCTTTTGCCACGGTGAGATCTTCCAGAAGGGCGCCCAGCTGCATGATAAACGCCACCTCGCCGGCGGCGAAATCTTCTCCGATGATCACGGAGGCGATAAGAGCGATGGAGACAAGTACATCTGCCTTAATATCGAAGGCAGTGATCAGCCCGATGACTGCTTCCAGGATGATCGGGATCCCGCACAGGATGATGGCGACCCACGCCATATCAAAAGGGAGCGGAGAAAAGCCGGCAATGCTCAGGAGCAGAGCGGCGCCGGAGATGACGAGAAGGGTGATCTCTTTTTTCATGCCTCCCCATTCCAGAAAATGTTCTAATTTTTTCAAGGGAATATTCCTCCATTCATATATTTTCATCTTACTTTTAAGAATGAATGATTTTTTTCACAATCAAATTATACCTATACGGGTATAGGTTGTCAATGCAGAAAAAGAATCCCGGCAAAAGAGCCTGACATTGCCGTCAGGTTCCTGCGCCGGGGATCTTCTGTCCCGCGGATCTGTTTCCGCAAAGAATCATTTCATGTTGGCAAACCGTTCCACGGCTTTCGTAAAACTGGCGATCGTCTGATCCACATCACCGTGCTGGATCCCGTCCCTGACACAATGGTTGATGTGGCCTTCCAGCACGATCTGTCCCACCCGGTGGAGAGCGGATTTTGCGGCATTTATCTGGGAGAGGACATCTTCGCAGGGAATGTCTTCATCCACCATGCGGTCGATCGCCTGTACCTGGCCAATGATTTTTTTCAGACGACGGTGAAGATTGTCAGCATCCATGCATTGTCTCATTTTTGTTCCTCCTTGGTTTTTTCCTATTATCGTGTTCTTTCTTTCACAGCAGTTTTTCAAAGGTGTCATAGAAGGCGGGGTAGGAAACTTCCACGCATCTGCTGTCCAGTATGTTTGTATTTCCTTTAGCGGCAAGGGCCGCGATGCTGAACGCCATGGCGATCCGGTGATCCAGAAGCGTATGGATGGTGGCTCCGTGGAGCTTTCCGCCGGTGATGGTCATCCCGTCAGGAGCAGGGGTGACCCGGCAGCCCATAGCCTTGAGGTTGTCGGTGACGGTCTCGATCCGGTCTGTCTCTTTCACCTTCAGTTCCGCGGCGTCTCTGATGACAGTTGTCCCCTCTGCCACGGCGGCCATGACGGCGATCACGGGGATCTCGTCGATCAGGGTAGGAATGATGTCTCCCTCAATGACAGTGCCGTGCAGGCGGCTGGTGCGGACCAGGATATCGGCTATTTTTTCTCCGCCTTCTGTGCGTTCATTGAGGAGCGTGATGTCTCCCCCCATATCCTCGCAGACCCGCAGCATCCCGGCGCGGGTAGGGTTGATGCCGACATTTTCAATAAGGATCTCGGAGTCCGGGACGATGAGTCCGGCCGCGATGAAATAAGCGGCGGAGGAAATATCTCCGGGTACGGTGATCTTCTGGCCGTACAGCTCCCGGCCGGGCCGGATGGACGCTGTGGCGGCGGTGCTGTCCAGGGAGTGGACGGTCCGGATATCCGCGCCGAATTCCCGGAGCATCAGTTCTGTGTGGTTTCGGGAAAGCGAGGGTTCCGTGACAGACGTCTCCCCGTCCGCATACAGACCGGCCAGCAGAATGCAGGACTTTACCTGGGCGGAGGCCACCGGCGACGTATAGTGAATGCCGTGAAGGCGGGACGGGGTGATGTAAAGGGGAGCGCATCCGTTGCGAAGGATACTGGAGATACTGGCGCCCATCTGCGTCAGCGGGTCTATGATCCGTTTCATGGGGCGTGAGTTCAGTGACGCGTCCCCGGAAAGTTTGGATTCAAAGGGCTGTCCTGCCAGGATCCCGGAGAGCAGGCGGGTGGTGGTCCCGCTGTTTCCCACGTCCAGGATATGAGACGGGGCAGAAAGCCCGTGGAGTCCTTTTCCGTGGATCGTGACCGTGGAGCCTGTTTCCTCGATCTGGATCCCCAGAGTCTGAAAACAGCGGATCGTGGCGAGACAGTCCGCGCCTTTCAGAAAGTTGTGTACTTCTGTGACGCCGCTGGAAAGGGCGCCGAACATGACACATCTGTGGGAGATGGATTTGTCTCCCGGAACGGTGACTTTTCCTTTTAATCCGCTGATTCCGCATAATTCCATGATAGTTGTCCTCTCTGTTATTTATCGTTTCTGGTGTTTTTCGTCTCTTATGGCTTTTGGAGAACCGAAGTCTCCGGAAGGGCCAAAGATCTGCGCATCGTCAGGTCTCATAGACGATATAACGGTATTTGCGCAGCAGGGAGGAAGCCTTGGCCGAGGCGTCCTCGTCGTAGAATTCAATCCGCAGTACTCCCTCTTCAAATTCCCGGTTATGCACGATACCGATATTTTTGATATTGATATTGTTGCTTGCCAGGATGGTGGCGATGGTGGCGATCCCTCCCGCTTCGTCTATGATATCGCAGTAGAGCGCGAACTGTTTCTTGATCGGTCCCGCAGAACCGTCCGGCATGGAGTTCCGGTAATCGCGGGAAGACTCGAACAGGGAGTAGAGCGCATCCTCACTGCCGGAGCAGACAGCGTCCCTGGCGTTTTTGAGGGCACTGATATATCCGTCCAGGATGCGGGAGATATTGGCGCTGTTTTTCAGGCAGATCTGCTGCCACATGACCGGGGAGGAGGACGCGATCCTTGTAATATCTTTAAAACCTCCCGCCGCCAGCGCCTTCATCAGTTCATCCTTCGTGTCCGTATCCCGCACATAATTGACCAGTGTGGAAGCGATGATATGGGGGAGATGACTGATAGTCCCGGTGATATAGTCATGTTCCCGGTAGTCGAGAATGACAGGCAGCGCTTTCAGCGACGTGACAAATTCCCGGTATGCCCGGACCTTTTCTTCTGAGACACGGGCAGAAGGGGTCAGGATGTAGTAGGCATTCTCGATCAGATGGGCTTTGGAATTGACAAAACCGCTTTTTTCCGAGCCTGCCATGGGATGTCCCCCGATAAAATTTTCCTCCATGCCCAGAGCGATGATCTCTTCGTGGATGGAAGTCTTTACACTTCCCGCGTCCGTCAGGACGCAGCTGCTGCCGATCAGGTCTTTGAGCTGCGACAGATAGGCAGTGTTGCAGGAGACAGGAGCGCAGAGAAACAGATACCGGCAGCCGCTGAAATTTTCATCGATGGAAGAACAGGCGGTGTCTATGACACCTTCCTGGACCGCCAGGGCGAGAGTTTCCCGGTTTTTGTCGAATGCCAGGATCTCATAATCCGGGTAATAGCGGCGGACCGCCTTCGCGATGGAGCCTCCGATCAGGCCCAGTCCGATGAATCCGATCTTTACGGTGTTTTTTTCTGATGACATAGTTAGCTGGAAGTCCTTCCTGTATAAGTTTATTGACAGGGATATTTTAGCACTTTGCCCTGTAAAAGTAAACAGAGGAATATTTATGTGAAAAATATATAAAATAGTTGTAATGTTATAAAAATTTTAGTACAATATATCCATGATATGCATGGGTGAAAATAAAACACATGTAAATTACTACATATCAAGGAGGCAGCAGCATGAAGGTTTACAGAACGGACGAAATCAGAAACGTAGTATTGCTCGGGCACGGCGGAAGCGGAAAGACCAGCCTTGTGGAAGCAATGCTGTATGTATCAGGCGCCACCAACCGTATGGGCAAGGTGTCCGAGTCCAACACGGTCAGCGATTTTGATAAAGAAGAGCAGAAACGCGGATTTTCCATCAGCACAAGTCTGATCCCCATCGAGTGGGAGAAAGCCAAGATCAATATCCTGGATACACCGGGCTACTTTGATTTTGTGGGCGAAGTGGAAGAGGCGGTCAGCGCGGCAGACGCGGCTGTCATCGTCGTGTCCGGCAAGGCGGGGGTTCAGGTTGGCACAGAGAAGGCATGGGAACTGTGCGACAAGTACAATCTGCCCAGGATGGTCTATGTGACAGAGATGGACGTGGACGACGCCAGCTTCCGTCAGGTGGTGGAAGACCTTACCGCCAGATACGGCAAGAAGATCGCGCCTCATTTCCAGCCTATCCGTGAGAACGAGAAGCTGGTCGGATATATCAACGTCATCAAGAACGCGGGGCGCAGATATACGGGCATCGGACAGAGAGAAGAGTGTGAGATCCCGGATTACTGCAAGCCCAACCTTCAGGTGCTGAGAGACTCTCTTATGGAAGCGGTGGCAGAGACCAGCGAAGAATTCATGGAGCGCTATTTCAACGGAGAAGAATTCTCCATCGAGGAGATCCGTTCCGCCATGCGTACGGAAGTCATGGACGGGGATATCGTTCCGGTGGCCATGGGATCCAACGTACAGGCCCAGGGCGTGGCGAACCTTCTGTCTGATATCGTAAGATTCTTCCCCAGCCCGGACAAGAGGACCTGCGCGGGGATCAACCGGAGGACCAATGAGATCTTCGAGGCGAACTACGATTTCTCCAAAGCAAAGACCGCATATGTATTCAAGACAATGGTGGATCCGTTCATCGGAAAATATTCCTTTGTCAAGGTGTGTTCCGGCGTACTCAAGGGGGATGACGTCCTCTACAACGCGGATACTGAAGCAGAGGAAAAGCCGGGCAAGCTCTACACGATGTGCGGCAACAAGCCGTCCGAGGTGGCAGAACTTTTTGCCGGCGACATCGGCGCGATCGCGAAGCTGGCCAATACCAGGACCGGCGATACGCTGTCAACGAAGGCGAGTCCGGTGTCCTACGCAAGGACGGACTATTCTGTGCCATATACATATATGAGATATCAGGTGAAGAACAAAGGCGATGAGGACAAGGTTTCCCAGGCTCTGGCAAGGATGACGGCAGAGGATGTGACACTGAAGGCTGTCAACGACAGCGAGAACCGGCAGACGCTGCTCTACGGCATGGGCGACCAGCATCTGGAGATCGCGGCCAGCAAGCTGGCGGCGAGATATAAAGTGGAGATCATCCTGGAGACGCCAAAGGTTGCCTTCCGGGAGACCATCCGCAAGACGTCCGACGTGGATATGAAATACAAGAAACAGACCGGCGGCCACGGACAGTACGGACATGTCAAGATGAAATTCGAGCCCTCCGGGGACCTGGATACGCCCTATGTATTTGAAGAGTGTGTCGTAGGCGGAGCAGTGCCGAAGAATTATTTCCCGGCAGTGGAGAAGGGACTGCAGGAATCTGTGGTGAAAGGACCGCTGGCCGGATATCCGGTGGTGGGCGTGAAAGCGATCCTCTACGATGGATCCTACCATCCGGTAGATTCCTCGGAGATGGCGTTCAAGACGGCCACCAGCCAGGCATTTAAGAAAGGATTCATGGAGGCATCTCCGGTCCTTCTTGAGCCCATTGCCTCTATCAAGGTGACAGTTCCTGACGATTATACAGGGGATGTAATGGGTGATCTGAACAAGAGGCGCGGCCGCGTGCTGGGCATGAATCCTGTTTCAGGAGGAAAACAGGTGATCGAGGCGGACATCCCCATGACCGGGCTGTTCGGATACTGCACGGTCCTCAGATCCATGACCGGAGGAAGAGGAACCTATGAGTACCAGTTCGCAAGGTACGAGCAGGCTCCGTCCGATGTCCAGGAGAAGGAGATCGCCGCAAGGGCATCAGAAGAATAGGAAATTAAGATAAAAAATGTCTGAAATAAATAGAATATAAGACAGAAGTATGATATCCTCAGGCAGAGAGCTCTGTAAAGGCTCCTGTCTGAGGATTTTACTGTGAGGAGAGACCTGCCTATGACAAACAGGAAGACGAAAGAAACGGATCGTTTATATATTGTGATGCCCGCGTACAATGAAGAGATGAACATCAGAGAGACCGTGGCGCAGTGGCATAAGATTGCAGTAAGGACCGGACCGGAAAGCAGGCTGGTGGTGGTCAATGACGGCAGCAGGGACCGGACAGGGGAACTGCTGGATCAGTGCCGGGATGCCTGCCCCGGGATGATCGTCCTTAACAGACAAAACGGAGGACACGGAGCCGCGGTACTCAGCGGATATCGCTATGCCCTGGATCATGGAGCGGACTACATTTTTCAGACAGATTCCGACGGGCAGACGGTTCCGGAAGAGTTCTGGCAGTTCTGGCGAGATCGGAGACTCTGCGGTCTTTTGATCGGAGACAGGAGGCACCGGCAGGACGGGCTGGCACGTCTGGCAGTGACCCGGGCCCTTCGCATGGCTCTCCGGATCAGGTTCCGGATCTCTGTGAAGGACTCCAATACACCGTTCCGTCTGATGAGGGCCGGAGAACTCGCAGAGATCCTGGAGCTTTTCCCGGAACACTGCGCCCTGCCCAACGTGCTGATGAGCGTATGCTATCTGAGACTGGGAAAAACGGTCCGGTGGTATCCGGTCACTTTCCGCCCCCGGCAGGGCGGAAAAAATTCTCTGAACATCCGGCGCATCCTGAGACTGGGAGCCCGGGCCTGGAGAGAATTCGGAGAGCTGGACGGCACAAAAAGACGAAAATGTAAGAGACAGAAGGACAGGACTGAATAAATCAGCATTTAGACAATAAAGCAATATTTTGGAAGGAAAGCAGAATGGAAAGACTGTGGAAAAACAGAGAGTGGATGCCGGGTATCGGGATCCTGGCGCTTCTGATATTGTCGGCGGCGCTGCTTAAGGAGGACAGTGTGTCTTTCCTGAAGTGGTGGCTGCTGCTCCTGCTCCTCGGACTGGCGTTTTCTCCGCTGGCCGGACTTCTGTTCCGGGGATTCGCGGACCGGGGATATGTGTTTGCCAAGGCACTCGGGATCGGGGTGCCAGGCTTTGTATTCTGGGTTCTGGTATGTGCGGGAATCCTGCCTTTTAGTACAGGATGGGCATGGCCGGTCACGGCATTGTGCGCAGGAGTGTGCTGGCTGATGGTCTGGAAAAGAAGGATAAGAAAAGACAGAGGGCAAACGGACGGATCAGAGAAGACGGCCGTAAAGGGAAAAAAATTACCTGTGAGCTTTCATCTCATCCTCTGGGAAGAGTTCCTGTTCCTGCTGCTGATTCTCATGTGGACATACTTCGCGGGATTCCGTCCGGAGGCGATGGGCACGGAAAAATTCATGGATTACGGGTTCATGGCATCCATGATGCGCAGTGACACGCTGCCCTCCGCGGACATCTGGCAGGCCGGCTCCCATATCAATTATTATTACGGAGGACAGTACTACGCGGTGTATCTGACCCGGCTCAGCTTTACCCGTGTGCAGGAGACGTATCATCTGATGCGCGCCGCTGTGGCGGCCTTTGCCTTTGTCCTTCCCTTTTCGATGGTTTACCGCCTTCTTCAGGGGACAGGGAAAAAGACGGCAGACATCGGGCGGCGGAAGAACCGGGCCGCGGCGGCAGGGGGGCTTCTGGCGGGAGCGGCTGTCTCCTTCGGAGGAAATATGCACTACGTGTGGTACGGGAAACTGCGTCCGCTTCTGGCCGGCATTTTCGGCTGGCAGCAGAAAGATTACTGGTTCCCGGATTCCACCCGCTATATCGGCTATGACCCGGATGTGGCGGACAAAACGATCCATGAATTTCCATCTTACTCTTTTGTCCTGGGCGACCTGCACGCCCACATGGTAAATCTGTTCCTTGTGCTCCTGCTTCTGGGGATCTTGTATTCCTTCCTGCGGCAGGTGAGAGAACAGAGGAGAAGCGGCAGATTTTCGGTTTCAGAGCTTCCGGGGATGCTTTTGAATCCTCATATTCTGACTATGGGATGGCTGCTGGGGGTTTTCCAATGGGCCAACTACTGGGATTTTGTGATCTATCTGACGGTATGTCTCGGGGCAGTGACCTATGCCGGTATCTACCGGAAGAACTGCCGGCCCGGGCAGGCTCTCATCTGCGCGGCGGTGTGGGGCGCAGAGCTGGCGGCGATCGCGTTTCTCTGTGCGCTGCCGTTCCAGATAAGTTTTGAAACGATGGTGTCCGGAGTGGGAGTCGCGGAGAATCACTCCCTGCCCCATCAGCTTCTGCTGTTATGGGGACTTCCGGCTGTGCTGACAGTGGTATTTTTTGTTTATGCTGTCCGAAGGAGTATCCTGCAGAGGAAAAAAGGTACAGGCATCCTGCGGCAGTTTTTCCTGAAGAGTCCACTGTCGGATCTGACAGTTTTTCTGTGGGGGCTGTGCGCTCTGGGGCTGGTGCTTATTCCGGAACTGGTCTATGTCCGGGATATTTATGAAGAGGGATATGCCCGCAGCAACACTATGTTTAAGCTGACCTATCAGGCGTTTATCATGTTCGGGATGTGCATGGGCTATATTATTGTACGGTTCCTGACTCTCAAGCGGCGGCTCCTGCCGAAGATTTTTGCGGGAGCCGGACTGGCCTGCCTGCTGGGCACCTGCTGCTATACCGTGACGGCAGTCGGTTCCTGGTATGGAAATGTTCTGGATCCCTCAGGCTATCAGGGACTTGACGCAACAGCGTTTCTGGAGGAGGAGTATCCCGAAGATGCCGGGGCGATCCGGGCATTGGAGGAGGATGCAGCGGAACATCCGGAATATGGGACAAATCCGGTGATCGTGGAAGCGGATGGGGAGAGTTACAGCCGGTACTGCCGGGTGTCGGCAATAACGGGGCTTCCCACTGTGTCCGGCTGGTATACCCACGAGTGGCTGTGGAGAGGAGAACCAAAGGAACAGCAGAAAAGATCAGAAGAGATCCGCAAGTTCTATACCGGAACAGACATGGGGCAGACCGAGGAATTTCTGGAGAAGTATCAGGTTCGCTATATATTTGTGGGAAGCTGTGAGAAGGAAAAATACGGGGACGCTTTGAATGAAGAAAAACTGAGAAGTCTGGGAACAGTGATCTACGATGAGGGAACATTGGTGATCCGCGTAGGAAAATAACGGAGACAACCGGCCTTGTGCCCGGCGTATAAAAATGTTATAATTGCCGTATTATTGTGACAGGATATTCTGAAGGAAGGACAGAAAGGAAAATGGGAAGATTAAAAGGGAAAATACTGATCGCGATCCTGATCATCCTGGCAGCGGGGATTTATTATTACGCGGCGCTGCCTGCGCTCAATATCCATTCGGCGGAGATCTGGATATTCATGATCGTGCTGGGACTACTCGCAGCGGTGATATTCATAAGGAAAAAGCAGCTGAACCGTTATGAGCTCAAAGAGTCAAAAGGACTGAAGATCATCCTGGGGATCGTAGGGCTGATCGTTGTTGTTTATCTGGTGGGTACGCTGCTTTCCTCACCGGTCGTCAATGCGAAAAAATACCAGCAGCTGATGACTGTGGAGACCGGAGAATTCGCGAAAGATATCGAGGAGCTGTCATTTGACCAGATCCCCCTTCTGGATAAAGACTCCGCGGAGCTGCTGGGGGACAGGAAGATGGGAAGCATGGTGGATATGGTGTCTCAGTTCGAAGTTGACGAGCTTTATTCTCAGATAAATTTCCAGGACAGACCCGTAAGAGTTTCTCCTCTGAAATATGCCAGTATCATCAAATGGTTTACAAACCAGGGGGAAGGAATCCCGGCCTATATTAAGATCGATATGGCAACACAGGATACAGAACTTGTAAAGCTGGACGAGGGAATGAAATATACGACCAGCGATCATTTTAACCGGAATATCTACCGTCATCTGCGGTTCAGATATCCCACATATATATTCAACGATCTGAGTTTTGAGGTGGATGAGGAAGGGACGCCTTACTGGATCTGCCCCGTCAAGAAATTTAATATCGGACTGTTCGGCGGAGAAACGATCGGGCGGGTGGTACTGTGCAACGCGATTACCGGTGAGACGGAAGACTATGCTATTGAGGACGCTCCACAGTGGATCGACAGGGCATATTCGGCAGACCTGCTTGTGCAGCTGTATGATTATTACGGAACCTTGAAACATGGATTTTTCAACAGTGTTCTGGGACAGAAAGACTGCCTGCACACAACAGACGGATACAATTATCTTGCGATCAATGATGATGTATGGGTCTACACAGGAGTTACATCGATCACGGGGGACCAGTCTAATGTAGGATTTGTGCTTATGAATCAGCGTACTATGGAGACGAAATTCTATGAAGTAGAAGGAGCCACCGAGGCATCCGCTATGTCATCGGCAGAAGGCCAGGTGCAGAATCTGCACTATGTGGCTACATTCCCGCTGCTGCTCAACATCTCCGGGGAGCCGACTTATTTCATCGCCCTGAAGGACGATGCCGGGCTTGTAAAGAAGTATGCCATGGTCAATGTACAGAAATATCAGATCGTGGCGATCGGAGATACTGTGAGCGAGTGCGAGGAAGAGTACTCCAAACTGATGTATGAGAATGGAATCCAGGAGACTCCGGAAGATACCCGGGAGATCCAGTCCATCACCGCGCCCATTACAAAAATCGCACAGGGCGTTGTAGAGGGAAACTCACATTACTATATCATGCTGGAAGGATCTGATGAAATCTTTGATGTGTCAGTGGTGGATTTTATCGATATCATCCGGTACGACGTGGGAGATGAGGTGACCATTGAATATAAAGAAGGAGAGAGTAGTAATACGGTTCTGTCACTGAATGGAATAGAGAAAACTACTCCGACGAACGAAGAAGAGAGGTCACAGCAAGAGGATGATACAACTAACGGAGAAGTATCATAAACTGCGTTGACGGAAAACATAAATGTATTAAAGAGAAACAGAGCCGGTACACCAAGATGTGCCGGCTCTGATATTATTGAAATAAATTTTTATGATTTCTAAAGCAGATTGCATTCGGATGAATCTATATTAGGAATATCTTTCTTCTCCGCACTTATGCTAAGATAGAAATCTATTTTATTTTCAGTGGAGATCTTATTCAGCTTCTGGATGAAAGCCCCGAGACTTTCAAGAGTGATATTGGCCTGTTTCAGCACGCTGTCGATGAAAACTGCTTCAATGTCATGATTGCCGGCTGCCATGCCGTAAAGAAAACCGATGAATTCTTCAAGAGTAAGGATATCAGGATAATCAGCCATACGGATCACGCGGATATTGAAATCTACCGTGTATGTATCTTTATGGCTTTTTTTGATGAATACTACGTTTCCGTTGGAAGTTTTTACCTTTTCATTTGCAAGATCAATCATTTGCTGTGTTTTACCGCTGCCTCTTGGGCCTGTTACTAAATTTACCATGGCGAATCTCTCCTTTATGTATGTATTGTTTGAGACTTTCACCTCTCAAATATCTTAAACCTATTATACACTAAACCTATGTGGGGAACAACTAAAAAAACGATAAAAAAATAAAAAAAATTGAGCAATCTGACTATAAACGGGGAAACATAAATCTTATGAAGTTGCCAAGAAAGTATGAAAAGAACAGATGAAATAATGAGAAATATTTTCAAAAAACATTGTTGAAAAACAGAATGTCCTATGTTACTATCAAGTTAATTGAAAATCATTCTCAAAAAAGGAGAAGTCATGCCTACAGAAGTAATATCCTATTTCCTGAAAAACAGAAACCGAAAGACCAGACTGGAATTTCAGATCGCGCTGCAGTGCGCGCCGTTCCTGAAAGGCCTGAAAGTCTCCTGTGTCATTACACTGGATTTTGGACTGTATGGAGAGCTTGTGGAATTGTTTCGCGGTATGGATATTTCCTACCATCTGCTCTCCTGTTCCGAAGGAAAATGTCTTGTTATGTTTTACCGTCCGGATGAACTGGAAAGAAGCCTGAATCAGCCGGAAACACGGGAACTGATCCGAGAGTACGGTTATGCAGATATGAAGCTTGACGCAATGCTTGACCGTCTCTGTGAAAGGATCCGAAAGTTCGGGCGGAGAGGCATGGGGTTTCCACACGAAATAGGGGCGTTTCTTGGATATCCGGTGGGAGATATCAGAGGATTTATCGAAAATGAAGGACAGCGGTATCTGATGATCGGTTACTGGAAAGTGTACGGTGACCTGACCGGAGCGAGGATGAGGTTCAAGGAATTTGACCGGGCCAAGGATTGTGCGGTCAATGAATTTTTGACCGGGAAGAGCATCCGGGAAATTGCTCTGCAGAGATAAATATTATACAAAATGAAGAAGTGGAGGAAAAGAAAATGAGCGTACCGGTAGTATATTGGAGCGGGACAGGGAACACCCAGACTATGGCAGAAGCCGTTGCGGAAGGAATCCGTTCGGCGGGAGTCCAGGCAGACCTGATAGAGGTATCAGATGCGGACGCTTCGTCTGTTGTGTCTGAAAATGTATTTGCGCTGGGATGCCCGTCCATGGGAGCAGAACAGCTGGAAGAAGTAGAGATGGAGCCTTTTGTGGAGGCTGTGGAACCCATGGTGTCCGGGAAAAAGATCCTGCTTTTCGGTTCTTACGGATGGGGTGACGGAGAGTGGATGCGTGACTGGACAGAACGGATGAAAAAGGCAGGAGCAGTGCTTGTGCGTGATGAAGGTGTGATCGCGAATGAAGCTCCGGATGACGAGGCACTGGAAGAGTGCCGCGCGGCAGGAAAAGAGCTTGCAACGGGCGTATAAGATCACAGAAAGCATCTTCCTCTGGAAATACGTATCGCAGTGTAGAGTATTGCGGAAAACGCGCGACCCAGTTACTGACGTACAGAGTGGGAAATCTTGAGTTTCCGCAGATTGTACTAAAAAGATGAGTATGTCTTTCTAAAGTACCAATCTGCCCATTTTTTGAGAGATTTAGAATGGCAGCACCGAGAGTAGAGGCACTTTTATAAGCCCCGCCGGAACCGGGCTTTGGGAGACATATACTTTTATCTATTCAGGCGGTCAGCTTAAGGCAGAGTTGACGGTATGTCGGACGCTTTGTCCTGTACCAGAGCCGGATGCCCTCTTTGGCATGTGACAGTATGCCGGAGATGCCTTTTGCCAGCCGGTAATAGCAGAAACTGACTTTTTCCTTGATCGGGTCTGCTTCCTGTATGATTGAAACTTTCAGGGCGTTTGTCTCAGGACTTAATTCTTCCTGAGCTAAAAATGCCATGGCTAAAGTAATATAAAAGTTAAGCGCATTAATGGCTTCCAGTTTTCTTACACGGAAATTTTCAAACTGATAGGTCTGCTTTTTACAACGGAAATATTCCTCGATCCGCCATCTGGAAAAATAAGTTCTGGCAATGCGGATCACATCATCCTTTGAACGGATCTCTTTGTTTGTAGCCAGCATCATGGGATGTTCCGTGATCCCATAGACCAGGACCAGATAAATATTTTTCCGGGAGGCAGTGATCTGAACTTTTACGTGGGAAAGATATGCGGTATGCTCTTTTCCCTTATAGAAAACATCCGCTTTTACTTTCCCTTTCCTCCGATTCTGCAGTTCCGTTGCCTTTGTCCATTTGTTGTGATAAAGAAGTTTCCGGTTGGATTTCAGGCGGATCACGTAATCCTGCTTCAGATGGTCGAGGATGAGAAAGATCTTATTGTCATCATAACCGCGGTCCATAACAAAGGTGGCCTTTCCGAAAAGAGCAGATGCCTGTTTGATCGCATCAAATGTGATGGTATTTACAGATTTATAGTCCTTCTCAACAGAAGAATGGATCATGGAAAAAACACTGACAGGATGCTTGTTGGCAGTCAGGACACAGGCCTCTGTTACATGGTATCCTTTTTTATAAACACTTTTCGTCTGTGTGCTTTCAGAACCATCGCGAACGATACCAAGAGCTTCAAACTGTTTTCCATCTGGTTTTACGATATCACTTTCATCAATGAGGACCACTGGTTCAGAGGGAACGAGTCTCTTTACGGTGTGGAGATAAGAAGCGGCAGCAGAAGCCGGCGTTCCTTCCGAAAGATGATTTGAAAGCCGTTTTACAGTATTCACCTTATGTACCGTTTCATGAAGCTGGTCGGAAATATCAGTGAGCAGACAGCTTCTGGATGCCAGAATGCCATAAACCATATCTGCTGTGAACTTCCGATCTGGTTTCGAAAGTCTGCGGGAGATTTTATTAGTAAAAGTCAAAATTTTTCTTTTCAAACGGTAGGTAATTGATGTAGAATTAGCCATAAGGAATCCCCTTTCTTTTTGTTTAGTAAGGTTTTTGTTTTGCAGCTTAATTTTACATCAAAAAGGGACAGGATTCCTTATATTTTGGCCATTTTTTGAAAGTTGTGGATAACAAAACGCAGCAGATTTGTCTGAGGGAATAATTCTGCGGAAACTCAAGGTGGGAAATACATTGACAAATTCTCTCCGGAGCGCATATCATAAGATATCGATAAAATTTATCGGCGCAAGGTTATGTGGAACGAAGGGAGAAGCTTATGAATCAGAATACTTTATTTGGGATATTAATACCATTTGCCGGGACCGCGCTTGGCTCGGCGATGGTATTTTTTATGAAAAAGGAGATGGATAAACGGGTTGAGAAGCTGCTTCTCGGATTTGCTTCAGGGGTAATGATGGCAGCGTCTGTGTGGTCGCTTCTTATACCGGCCATTGATATGGCAGAGCAGAAGGGCGGAATTCCATGGCTGCCTCCGGCAGCAGGATTTCTGTTGGGGATGGGATTCCTTCTCCTTTTGGATACCCTGACACCACATCTTCACTATACCGATGAAAAACCGGAAGGCGTGCCCTCCCATTTAAAAAAAACTACCATGCTTGTCCTTGCGGTCACTCTCCACAATATTCCTGAAGGAATGGCAGTAGGAGTGACGTTCGCAGGTGTTTTGTCAGAAAATACATTGATGACACTGGCAGGGGCATTTGCGCTTTCTATCGGTATCGCTATCCAGAATTTCCCGGAGGGGGCGATCATCTCCATGCCGCTGAAAAGTCAGGGCCTGTCCAGAAAGAAAGCCTTCGTATACGGCGCTCTGTCAGGAATTGTAGAACCTGTGGCAGCCTTCTTGACTATACTGCTGACCGGACTTGTGGTGCCATTGCTTCCATATCTTCTTTCCTTTGCGGCAGGAGCAATGATCTATGTGGTCGTGGAAGAACTGATCCCTGAAGCGCAGACGGGGGAGCACTCCAATATCAGTACTGTAGGCGTGGCAGTGGGGTTTGTCCTTATGATGATACTGGACGTGGCATTAGGGTAAATAATCTGAGTTTGTTGGGGGGATATCGACACCGGGGAGGGTAGATAATGCTTAGGAAATAGAAAAAGCTGGTATCGGAAAACCGTATTCTGTTGCCGCAGAAAGGTTTTTCCGATTGCCGCTTTTTCCCTTTCCTACGCTTCGTCCATCCCCTCCGGCGTCACGATTCAGCCCCACAGCAAACCCGAGGTTTGAAAGTAATATAAGAAGGGAACTGTGTTGGAAAAAGAAACATTTAGACGCCAGGTATTATTATGTCAAATGTTTTCTGGCTTTTTTGAAGACAGGCTATATAGTCGATAACGTTCTGCTTTCATATTGCTTTTAAATCGTGAGATTGTTGAGGGAGGCGGATACCTCTCCCTTTCCTGGCGGCCACATCCCCCTCCGCAACAAACTCAGATTTATTTAATTAGTTCTGTCAGCGGCCGGATCTGATATCCCATCTCCTCCCATTTTGTCAGCAGTTCATCCAATATGGCGGCATTGGTGTCTGATGTGCTGTGAAGCAGGACGATGGCGCCGGGATGGATACGTCCCAGCAGTTTTTCAAAGGCCTCTTCCTTTGTGGGCTGGTCGTTGTCATACCAGTCTACATAGGCCAGGCTCCAGAAGAACGTGTGATATCCCAGTTCTTTTGCCATTTTCAGGTTAGATTCGCTGTATTTTCCCTGTGGAGGGCGGTAGAACCGGGTCATTTCCTGACCTGTAATATCCTGATAGGCAGTCTCTACATCTTCCAGCTCTTTTTGGAACGATTCCATGGTTGAGATCTGCGACATGTCAGGATGATGCCAGGTGTGATTTCCTACAGTATGCCCTTCTTCCACCATTCTCCGGATGAGATCCGGTTCAGATTCTATGTATGTACCAACGACGAAAAATGTGGCAGACACATGGTGCTTTTTCAGGGCATCAAGGATAGTTTCTGTGTTCCCGTTTTCATATCCGGCATCAAATGTCAGATACAGTACTTTTTCATCTGTATTGTCCCTGTAGTATGCATCGTATGCTATGAGTTCTTCCTCAGTGGCGTTGCCCACAGGAGGCTGACCTTCTTCCTGGAAGCTTAATCCCCAGTTCCCCTCTGCTGACGTGGGAACGGCCGCATCCGGTGAAAGTTCCTGACCGTGCAAAGTGAGTGCTCCGATCCCGTATCCCAGTCCATAAGCTGCCGCGAAGAGGAGAAGGAGCGCGCCGGTCTTTCTTGTCAGGAGGATATTTCGAGAGAAGGATTTTATCCGATGGAGGGGATGCTGTTTCATGATGGTCCTCTTATCAGTGTGGTTTGTAGAAAATATATGACAGAAAGAAAGGAATGATGCTCTGTCTGCAGGATAAACTGATGATAAATGAGCCGGGAGGAGATGCTTGGTAGACATTTTTCTGAAAGGATAGTAAAATTATTGGAGAAACCTAATCATGAAATGGAGATCACACATGGAAAGAGCAGTTTTATTTTTTGATATTGACGGAACGCTTTTGAGTGAGATTACAGGTACGATACCGGAGAGCGCAACAGAGGCGCTTTGGGCGGCGGAGAAAGCCGGTCACCTTTTGTTTATCAATACAGGGAGAACAGCGTGCAGTCTGCCGCCGGAACTGTACAGCCTTCCCTTTTCGGGATTCCTCTGCGGATGTGGGACTCACATTACCTGCGGAGACCAGGTGCTCCTGTCCCACCCCATGACTTCTGACCGGGGGAAAGAGATCATTGACAAAATACGTTCCTGCAATTTGGGCGGGATCGCCGAGGGGACAGAGGATGTGTATTTTCCCAGCTTTGTTTCCAGATTTGATAAGCTGGAATCCACAAGAAGGTATTTCCGGGAGAGAGGGATCGGCATCGAGCGTTTCCTTGATAGTGGAAATATAGAGTATGATAAACTGCTGGTTTACTCAGATGAACAGAGTGACCTGCAAAGTTTCCTGTCGTTTGTGGAAAAGGATATGGAAGCAATGGACAGGGGCGGCGGCATCTATGAAGTGATCCAGAAAGATTATTCTAAGGCGACAGCCTGCAGCTTTATTCTGGAGGAATTCGGGATCGCCAGGGACCATGCTTATGTGTTTGGGGACAGCAGTAACGATCTGGCTATGTTCCAGTTCGCTTTCCACAGTGTGGCCATGGGGTGCCATGACCAGGTACTGGATCCTTTTACAGAGTATGTGACCCGGACTGTGGAGGACAATGGGATCGAGCATGCTCTGCGGCATTACGGGCTGATCTGAGAAAGAGGCAAAAGAGGAGAGCCACAGATCGGTTCACAGCAGAGACAGAAGATAGAGCAGGAGAAGGAAGAACAAAATGGGGAAGATGAAAATTTTTGTATATAACTACAGAGAATTTGACGAAGCAGAATATTTTCAGAAATTTTCTGAGAAATACGATGTTGAGATGGGAATCTGCACAGATGCCCCGACTTTGGAGAATGCCCGTCTGGCAGAGGGGTACGAATATATCAGCATTATTACGTCGAAGATCGACAGTGAGCTGATGGAACGCTTCCATGAGCTGGGAGTGAAGATGATATCTACCCGTACAGTCGGGTATGACCATGTGGATATCAGCGCGGCTCGGCGGCTGGGGATCCATGTCAGCAATGTGTCCTATTCACCGGAATGTGTGGCGGATTATACGGTCATGCTGATGCTGATGTCCATTCGGAAGATGAAGCGCATTATGCAGCGGGAGGAGATCAATGATTTCTCTCTCCCGGGGATCCAGGGGCGGGAACTGCCGAATTTTACGGTAGGCGTGCTGGGGACAGGCCGGATCGGCCAGGCAGTCATCCGGGATCTGTCAGGATTTGGATGCAGGATATACGCTTACGATAAATACGAGAACGAATCCGTGAAAAAGCGGGCCAGCTATACGGATCTGGATATGATCTGCAGAGAATGTGACCTGATTACACTGCACATGCCGCTGCTGGAGGATAATTACCATCTGATCGACGGAGAGGCACTGGCAAAGATGAAGGATGGGGTAGTTATTATTAATACTGCCAGAGGGGGCCTGATTGATACCCGGGCGCTGATTGAGGGGATCGAGTCGGGCAAAGTCGGCGCCGCCGGGCTGGATGTGATCGAGGATGAATTCGGAATGTACTATTATGACCGGAAATCAGATGTGCTTGGTAAGCGGGACCTCTATATTCTGCGTGGGTTCCCTAATGTGATTGTGACCCCTCATATGGCATTTTATACGGACCAGGCGGTCAGTGACATGGTGAGGCATTCCATTGAAAGTTGTCTGCTGCATGCAGAGGGAAAAGAAGATCCCTGGACAGTGGTTTAATATCAAATATATTAATAGAAAATTAAATATATTGACATAATATTACAAAATTGTTACGATGAGCATATATCAAGATTACGGAGGATAAAGTTTATGATCCAGATCCGGAACGTAACAAAGCGGTTTGATGAGATATGTGCGCTTGATCAGATCTCACTGGATATCCCGGAAGGAATGATATTCGGTCTGCTGGGGACCAACGGAGCGGGGAAAAGTACGCTTCTGCGTCTGCTGGCAGGGATCCTTTTGCCGGATTCAGGAGAGATCCTGGTGGACCGGGAGAAAGAAGAGCCCGGGGAAATCGCCGGAGACAGCAGTTCTGAATTATTTCATAAAAAGTCATTTCATACAAAGAAGAAGATATTCTATCTTTCAGATGAACCTTATTATTTTCCCAACGCGGATATGGAAAAAATGGCAGAGTTTTACGGAGCTCAGTATCCGGGCATGGACCGGGAAGGAGTATCGGCCATGGCAAAGACACTGAACCTGGATGTAAGACAGCCCCTGCGGACATTTTCCAAAGGAATGAAGCGTCAGGCTTTTCTGATTCTTGCTCTTTGCGCGGGGACAAAATATCTGCTCTGCGATGAGGTGTTTGACGGGCTGGATCCCATCGTGTCAGAAATGATGAAACATCTCTTCCGGCAGGAAATGAAACAGCGGCAATTTACGGTCATTGCAGCTTCTCACAAACTGTATGACCTGGAGGATATCTGTGATCAGATCGCCATCTTGCACAGAGGAGGAGTGGTGACGTCCGGTGATATGCGCAGGCAGGCTCAGGGAGTCCGCAAGTTCCAGTGCGTATTCCGGGAAGAGGGAGAGGATTTTGGATCGGAACGACAGATGGAAACACAATTAGAGGTGATCCGGTTCCAGAGAGACGGATGTTTTGCTACTCTGATCGTGCGGGGAGAGAAAGAGGAGGCAGAAAGAGCGCTCCGGGCAAAAAGCGCCGAGTTTATCAAAGAGATCCCCATGACTCTGGAAGAAATCTTTATCGCGGAAATGGAGGGAAAGGGTTATGATATCCGGAAAGTGCTTCATTAGCTGGTTCAAAGAGGCCGGGCGGGGACACCTGACTGCGTTCGTGGGTTGGGGAGTGTTCCTGATCTATGGGATCCTGCTCGTCATGGGCCTGAGTTTTGATACGGACCGTACGTTTTTCGGGATCGGAAACATAGCTCTCCTGTGGATATGCGCCGGACTGGGACTTGTTTTTTCATTTCTGGAGTTTTTCTATCTGCTGCAGCGGAAAAAACAGGATTTCTATTTTAGTCTGCCTGTGAGCCGGGGGATCATATTCTGGAGCCGCTATGTGCACGGGCTGGTCCATTTTCTGAGTCCACTCATCCTTGCCCTCTCAGTGTGCGGGATCTATCAGACATCTGTTGATTTCCTGGCGGCTCCGCATATGGCGGGGTATACGGGAAAGAGCATCCTTGTGTTCGGGGTAGTATTTCTGATTTTTTATCATATCGGGATCCTTTGTATTGCGGTCTGCGGCAGTCCGGTCTCAGCTGTATTCATGTGCCTGGTATTTTTTTCCTATGGACAGATTTTGGTCGAAAATGTGATTACAGTTCTTGCAGAAAATTATTTTTATACTTATTACAGGATTCCTCTGCTGGAGAAGCTGATCCATGTGCTTTCTCCGCTGGACCTGTCCATATCTTTGAACCTGGCAGGAGAGCTCTATGACAAAAATTATGTTCTTAGCCATACACCTCCGGTGGAAGCTGTAATTCCGGCTATAGCGTGGATCGTTTTTACGTTTCTCCTCTTTACGGCCGCGCAGCGTTTCCGGAAAGTGGAGAAAACGGGCCGGGCATTCATGCTGGCGCCAGCGGAGCGGGGAACAGAGATTCTGCTGGCGTTTCTGGCAGGAACATGGGCCTTTGCATTTCTCAGCGATGTCACCGGGCTTGCAGGGACCAGCAGGATATCGGCGGCCGCGGTATCAGTTCCCGGAGCGGCGGCCGCGGCTCTGGCAGTCCACTGTCTGTTGGAAGGAATCGTGAAGAATCCGGGGACAAAGCTGTTTCGCAGGAAATGGCAAATGATGATTCCCGCTGCGGCCGCGGTACTGACCGGATGCGCTTTTGCGGCCGGAGCAGGATCTTATGACCGGTATTTCCCGGAACAGGTTTCTGCTGTAGGGATCAGTATAGACGGACTGGGAATGAATTATAATATGTATACGCAGGCTTTGTCCGGGGAGAGGTATGTGACGGATCATCAGCTGGAGGAGTATGTACTCAGGGAGGACGGGCGAGCCGCGGCTCTTGGATGGCTGAGAGAAGTTGTGGAACAGAATGATGGAGATCTTACCCGGGTCACCGTTTGCTATGAGAGCGGACGGGGACAGAAAATCTATCGGGTCTATCCGGTCAGCCGGGATACGCTGGAGGCATTCGCTTCTGTCTACGATACAGAGGAGTATAAGGAGATCGCCTATCCGGTTGGTGATCTGGGTGATGTGTCAGAGGACAGATTTTCCTGGAACAACGGAATTTCCACTGAGATCCTGAAATTGACGGCAGAAGAGAAGAAGGCTGTTCTGGAAGCGTATACAGAAGATGTGGCTGATCTGAGCATGGAAGATCTGCCAGAAGTGCTGCCCCGGGGATCAGTGGACATCGAGTCGTCCCGGTACGGAGATGTTACAGTTCTGGAAGTCTATCCTTTTTTTGAAAGGACATGCAGTTATCTGGAAAAGCTGGGAGTGGATATCCAGAGGCAGATCAGTGACTATGAAGTGGACTCGGTGGAGGTGACGGAGAGTTCCCCTGTGCCTGCCGGAACTGTGGGAGGGGTGCGCAAGTCTTTCTATGATAAACCGGAAGAGATCCAACAGTGGAAGAACAGGCTGGTTCCGGAGGATCTGGACATTCAGCCGCTGCTCTGTCCGCTGGAGCATAAAGATGTCCGGGCAGATGTGCTTATGGAGGAGTCAAATTCTGTCCACACGGTAGAATGTGCCCTGCTTCCGGGAGTGGGCCGGTGAAAGATACTTCAGACATAAATTTATTATCGCCCGTGTGACAGGATTCTTCTTTTTTCTTCGGCGCGCGGTGTTATACTGTGGCAGATCGCAGTAATCTGTGCGGGAAGAAGGAGGAAGAATATGACAAAGAAAAGGATCATACTCATCGCCGCTTTGGCAGCCGTGCTGGTGGCGGGGGCGGCGGTCGGGGCCTATCTGTACATAAACCGGTTCAGCGCCGGGGAATATGTACAGGCTGTGCTGGACATGTCCTATAAGAACGAGACAGAGCTGTATATGGAGATAACCGGTGTGTCCAGGGAAGAGGCCGATGCAGTTTTTGCGGACAATCTGGACGCTACTATGGAAGGATTCGAAACATCGGACATGCCGGAAGAACTTTTGCCGCAGTATCGTGAACTGTTCGGGGAGATTGCGCAAAAGGTCAACTATACAGTAGGAAAAACGGAAAGGGAAGAGGACGGCACGTATGCGGTACAGGTAAAGATCAAACCCATTACGCTGTTTTCGGACACCTATACTACATTTCAGGCGGAGGCAGAAGAATACGCGGAACAGATCACAGACAGTGTGACGCGGGGAGGAGAGATGCCTACAGATGAAGAGATGCAGAACCACATCTATGAGATCTACTATAATGTGCTCAAAGAGAGAGTGGATTCCGGAATGCTCTACGGAGGCGCGAGGGATGTGACGCTGCATGTTGCCAAAACCGGAACCCGGGAATTTCAGATCTCTCAGGATGACATGGACAGACTGGATTCCCTGCTCATCGAGGATGTGCAGGAAGACTAAAGGCATTTCATCTTATTCAGCGGCCAGTAGCGGAATACAGCTTTCCCGAGAATCTCATCTTCCGAGACAAAGGTATGTTTCCAGTAGCGGGAGTCTTTGGAGTTGTTCCGGTTGTCGCCCATGACAAAGTAACAGCCTTTCGGAACTGTGTAAGGGCCAAAATTCCCCTGCATCGGTTCCTTTGTGTCGACATCTTTAAGAGGCTCATCCGAACCATCTATGTAGATATTTCCGTTACGGATCTCTACGGTCTCACCGGGAAGGCCGATGATCCGTTTGATAAAAAGCTGGCTTTCATCGTCGGGATACCTAAAAATGATGATATCAAACCGTTCCGGCTCTCCGAAAACATAGGAGAGCCGGTTCCCGAATACACGGTCTCCCGGCATTATCGTATTTTCCATTGACCCGGATGGAATCTGGGCGTTTACAATAACGGTTGAATTTATAATAATTCCGAGGAGGAGTGCGATCCCAAGGATAAGGATCCACTGCATCAATTCTCTTCCTGCGGAAGATTTTTTATCTTTGTCATGTCTTTGTGCCATCTGTTATCTACCTCTTTCTGTCATGCTGTGTTCCATTATAACAGATTTTCCGGAAAAGACACAACAAATCTTGGTCAGAAGAGGAGAAAAATCCACGACAATAAACAATATATAAACAATTCTAAAATTAGTGATAAAATCACTGACAGCTCCGGAACTTTCTGTTAAAATGCAGTCGTAACATGCAGTATGAGGCAGTCAGATACAACACTGCCGCAGGCTCATCAGAACAACAGGAGGATATGCCAATGAAAGAATTTTTATATACGTTTCTTTATCAGACAGATCTGGGACAGAAGATCCGGGATGCGTTAAACAGTGTGTTCCCGGGACTGATCCGGGAGCCGGTACGGGTGCCGGTTCCGGTGCAGATGCCGGAGGAGGACCGCCGTCCTCTGCTCCGGAGATAAGAACCCGGGTAAAGAATTTGACGGGAGAAAAATCCCAGGGGAATGAAAGGGGTCATGAAAATGTCTAAGCGCAGGAAAGGTCTTGCGGCTGTGGTTGTGTGTGCTGTTCTCGCGGGAGCAGCCACATTTGCGGAGGGGCTGTTTGAAAAAAACGGCTCTGACGTCCGCCAGACCGGGAGTTATGCAGTCGTATCTGAAGCACCGGAGTATGACGGTGAGCCGTATGTGGTCCTTGCGGATAATGAACCGGATTTTACAGAAGAAGAGCTGACCGAGACAGCCTACGAGGAGTACAGTCCTCTGGATGACCTGGGGCGCTGCAGGGAGGCCGAGGCCTGCATCGGGGTGGAGCTGATGCCGGAGGAAGACCGGGGCGATATCAGCGATATCCATCCAACAGGCTGGCAGTCGGTCCGATATGAGAACGTAGAGGGAGGCTATCTGTATAATCGCTGCCATCTGATCGGATTCCAGCTGTCCGGGGAGAATGATAATGAAAAAAATCTGATCACAGGAACCCGCTACATGAATACAGAGGGTATGCTGCCTTTTGAAAATATGGTCGCGGATTATGTGCAGGAGACGGAGAATCATGTCATGTACCGGGTGACTCCTGTTTTCGAGGGAGAAGACCTGGTGGCTTCCGGAGTGCAGATGGAGGCAGAGTCTGTGGAAGACGGAGGAGAAGGGATCTGCTTCAATGTATATGTGTACAATGTACAGCCGGAGATCGGGATCGATTATGCAACCGGTTACAGCTGGCAGGAGGACGGAAAATGAGACAGAGCCGGAGGGGGAATGTGGGTCTTGACATCACTACCTGCCGGTGTTATGATTTTTCTAACAGAAACGCAAGATAGAGGTCGCATTTTTAATCAGTAGGGTGACGGATGCATCAGGAGCAGTGGAACTCATCCGAAAGGGAAAGATGCCGAAGGGATAAGGAGGCCTGAAACTTTGTTCCTGGGCGTGCCGTGAAGAATGGTACGACTGTCATCGCAGGATGGAGAGCTATCTGATATACAGTCAAGTGTATTGGGAGACGGCACATCTTGCCGTTTCTTTTATTTTTCAGCAGTACTCAGCATATCCATTATTAAGAGGAGGAAAGATCAATGGCAATATTTAAGGGCGCAGGCGTAGCAATTATTACTCCTATGAAAGAGAACCTGGAGATTAATTATGACAAACTGGATGAGATACTGGAAGAACAGATCGCTGGAGGCACAGATGCCATTATTATCTGTGGAACTACCGGAGAGTCTGCCACCATGACCGAGGAAGAGCATAGTGAAGCCATCCGTTTTACGGTGGAGAGGGTGAAACACAGGATCCCGGTTATTGCGGGAACAGGCTCCAACTGTACGGCGACGGCGGTACAGCTGTCAAAAGAAGCAGAAAAGGACGGGGCAGACGGCCTTCTGTTGGTGACGCCTTACTACAACAAAGCGACGCAGAACGGACTCATTGCCCACTATACCCAGATCTGCGGGGAGGTGTCCATTCCGGCGATCCTCTATAATGTACCAAGCCGTACCGGCTGTAATATCCAGCCACAGACACTGGCACATCTGGTCAAGAATGTCGACAATATCGTCGGGGTGAAAGAGGCATCCGGGAATATCGGAGCTGTAGCCGAGATCATGAATCTGTGTGACGGCAGTCTGGATCTGTATTCCGGAAATGACGATCAGGTTGTGCCGCTCCTTTCCCTTGGAGGGATCGGCGTGATCTCCGTACTCTCCAATGTGGCACCCCGATATGTCCATGACATGGTGTATAAATATCTGGACGGGGATGTAGAAGGAAGCCGTAAAATGCAGCTGGACGCGATCCCGCTGTGTGGAGCGCTGTTCTGTGAGGTCAATCCGATCCCGGTCAAGGCAGCCATGAATATGATGGGCAAAGAGGTCGGTCCGCTGAGGGCGCCTCTGACAGAGATAGAAGAAGGACACAGAGAGCAGCTCCGGAAAGCAATGGAAGAATTCGGAATTTTATAAATTGTCAGAAAACGGCGGAAAAAGGGGTCAGGCACTTTTTAAAAAGTGCCTGACCCCTTTTTCCGCCGTTTTCTGAATATTCTTAAACTTATCTTTGCTTTCCGTAAAATACCAGACCTACGACACCCGGACCTGCGTGTGTCCCGATGCTGGGGCTTACGTCATTAATGATGATATTGGCAAATCCGAGTTCCCTTACCATAGCTGCCACGTTCTGCGCTTCTTCGATACAGTCTCCGTGGAGCACGCAGACCAGGCGGTCCTTCCCGTAATGCTCCAGGTCAAGAGCGGCTTCCATTCTTGTCACAAGAGTTTTAAGTGATTTTTTACGGCCTCTGACTGTTCCGTCCGATTTCAGTTCTCCGGATGATGTTACTGTCAGGATGGGCTTGATATTGACCAGGCTGCCTACCACAGCTGTTGTTTTGGATACCCGGCCGCCTCTCTGAAGATGATACAGGTCATTTACAGTAAAGGAGACATTTACATGCTCCCGCTCTTCGCTGAGAATGTCAAAGACTTCCTGCATGCTCTTTCCTTCTTTCCAGAGTTCTACCCCGCGGTAGACAGAAACTCCTTCTCCGAGAGAAGCGTTCAGTGAATCAAATACCATGATCTTTCTTTCGGGATATTCTTCCAGAAGTTCATTGGCAGTCATTACTACATTGTTGCAGCTTCCACTCAGAGCGCTGGAAAATGCTATATGAAGGATGTCTTTTCCTTCTTTTAAAATTTTTTCAAAACGCTCCCGTATGACTGCCGGGTTATTTGCCATTGATTTTGGGAGCTCACCGTTTCTCATTGTCTCATAGAATTCATGGGGCTCCATGTTGAGTTCATCTCCATACACAGTATTCCCGAAGGCATAATACTGGGGAATGATCGTGAGATTGTTTTCTGCGATAAATTCCGGTCGTACATCGGAATTAGAATCCGTAGTGATTACATAATCAGACATTTTTCTTCCTCCTCATTATCTGTGTTTATTTTTAAATCCCGGACATGGCAGCCGGGAACAGCTCCGGGCCGCCGTGCGAACGGGACTATTGTATCATTGTTTTGCGGGAATTTACAAGTATATGAACAGTAATAGTGAAAAATTCTGCATATATTTCTTTGGGAACGAGCATAATATCATAACTAATAAAAAGGAAATATTATGATCATGGGAGATGTGGATACAAAAAGACTGAAGGTTTATACTGTTTGGGGAATATTGTTTGTTATGATCGCAGGGTCTCTTGCACATTTTGTCTATGGCTGGACCGGACAGAATCTTCTGGCAGGCCTGTTTTTTCCGGTTAATGAATCTACCTGGGAACACATGAAACTTATATTTTTCCCTGCTCTTTTATACAGCCTGTTTATGGGCAGCAGGCTGAAGGAGGAATATCCCTGTGTCTGCCGTGCGCTTGCGGCAGGAATCCTGGCTGGCACTTATTCGGTTCCTGTTTTCTTCTATACTTATACCGGGATCCTGGGAACCCATAACATGGTTCTTGATATTGCGGTATTTGTTCTCAGTGTACTTACAGCGTTTGGTATCATCTACAGATTGTCCGTTACCTGCAGAACATCGACAGCAGGGTGGCTTTTCGCGCTTGTGATCGTAACGGCAGCGGCGTTCATCCTGTTTTCATTTAACCCGCCGGATATCGGGCTGTTTGCCAACCCCGGGGCAGTGTCAGGCAGCTGATTCTGGAAAAAGCCGGTGCAGACGAAAATACCGGAATTCCTGAAAATTCAGAAATTCCGGTATTCTTCAGCAGGGGATGAGAGAATCGAACTCCCACCAAAGGTTTTGGAGACCCCTATCATACCATTTGACCAATCCCCTGTATCATGACTATGTCTTCTCAAGTCACTTGTATAGTATACTGTGCCGGATTTTGTTTGTCAAGATTTTTTTGCTGGCGGGAAATACTGAATTGGGAATAGAAGAATATTTCTGGAATCACTTATGAGCAAGATATCAGATATTATTTACTTTTACTAAAAAAAGAATGAAAAAATAGGTATAATTACTAATTGACGAACGGAAATGTCTTGTTTATAATACGATTAGAGTAAACGTTTACGCAACTGTAAAACTATTATTTTTTTGATGCGTGAGTAAACGATTACCCAATCGAAATAAAAGTTCCGCATCAGAAAACAAAAGGGAAGGATTTGATGCAACATATGGATGATTATGTTTTGGAAATGCAGAACATTTCAAAAAGTTTTGGTGGCGTCCACGCATTGAAAGGAGTGGATTTAAATCTGAAAAAAGGGGAAGTCCTGTGTCTGGTGGGCGAGAATGGAGCCGGAAAGTCCACTTTGATGAAGATCCTCTCGGGAGTCCTGCATCCGGATGCAGGAGAAATCAGGTATAAAGGAGAATCCGTTTCCGTCAAAAATCCGTCAGAGGCTTACCGCTTAGGTATCAGCATTGTACATCAGGAATTGATTCAGATTCCGTCTATGAGTGTAGCCGAGAACATCTATCTGGGAAGATATGATACCCGAGCCGGAGTAATCGATTTTAAAAAGCTTTATGCACGGACTGAACAGTTAATGCGGGACCTGGGTATTTATTTTGATCCGGAAAGCAGATTGGACTCATACAGTGTGGCACAGCGTCAGCTTATTGAGATCGTTAAGGCATTGTCCTACAATTCATCAATTATTATTTTTGATGAACCGACAGCTGCCCTTACGACAGAAGAGTCAGAACATTTATATGGAATTATTAAAAGGCTGAAAGAAAATAACTATTCTGTTATTTTTATCTCTCACAGGATGGATGATATTTTTGCTGTGGGAGACAGGGTACTGTGCCTGAAAGACGGAGAGGTTTCCGGAACGGCAGACGTGAAGGATCTGACCGTCCCGGATATCGTCAGGATGATGGTAGGACGGGATTTTTCCAGAGACAGTGGGCAGAGGAACCGAGCCGGTACAGAAAAAGATGTCATCTTCTCTGTGGAACATCTGTCTAACAGCAGTGTCCATGATGTATCTTTTGAACTGAGGAGAGGAGAAGTCCTCGGAATCGGAGGCCTGATCGGGGCCGGGCGTACAGAACTGCTTCGGGCGGTTTTCGGGATTGATAAATGTGAGGGAAAACTGATCCTTGAAGGGAAAGAGATTGAGAATAAGTCTCCCCGACGTGCCATTTGGAATGGGTTTTCTTTTGTCCCTGAGGACAGAAAAGAGCAGGGACTTATCCTTACCGCCAGTATTTTAAGAAATATCGAATTGAATGTGCTGAAACTGCTTTCCGCATTTGGGGTGGTCATTAAGAAAAAAGAATATGACACAGCGCAGAAATTTATCAAAAATCTGGAGATAAAAGCCAGGGACGAGGATATGAGTGTCGGTATGCTGAGTGGAGGAAATCAGCAGAAAGTAGTGATTGCGAAAAGTCTGGCATCTTCTCCGCGAATCATTTTGCTGGACGAACCGACCCGGGGAGTGGATGTGGGCGCGAAAGCTGAGATATACCGGATCATTGACAGTCTTGCCGCGTCCGGGTCTTCCGTCATTATGGTGTCGTCCGAACTGCCGGAACTGCTCAGTGTCAGTGACCGTATCATGGTTATGCGGGAAGGAAGAGTCACAGGCATGCTGGATGCAGCAGAGGCAACCGAAGAATCTGTCATGATGATGGCCGTGAACTGACAAAGGAGGAGAAGAAGTGAACAATAAAAACGGAAAACGTTTTAAATTTGCGGGCATTGTAAAGAAGCAGGATTCCATGGCCATTTTTGGTATCGTGTGCATGATCATTACATATGCCATAATCGTTCAGCTGAGCAACAGTATGTTTCTCTCTGCTGCAAATGTGCTGAATATACTGAAACAGGTCGTTACATACGGACTGCTGGCCATGGCTATGGCGATTCCGCTGATCAACGGTAATTTTGATATGTCGATCTCCGCCACGGCTGCCCTGTCGGGGATGATGTCGGCTCTGATCACGACTACAGGGCTTTACGGTCTGAGAACGTCCTTTTTCCCGGCAGTTATAATTACGCTGGCTGCCTGCGCTCTGGTCGGCCTGATCAATGGCCTGATCGTTACGTATACGAGAATATCGCCGTTTATTGTGACACTGGGAACACAGACTGCGATCAAGGGTGTGGTTTATATTATTTCCGATAACAGAGCTGTCGGCGGGCTGGGAAAAGAGTTTGTATATCTTGGTTTTTCCGATATTGCAGGCATTCCGGTATCAGTGGTCGTTCTGTTTGTGGTGTTTATTGTAATGGGATTTGTTTTAAGGAAGACTGTTTTCGGGAGAAAACTGTTTGCAAATGGCGGTAACTATGTGGCTGCGTTTTATTCCGGGATCGATGTGAGAAGGACCAGAGTCCTGGCATATATTGTCAGTGGAGTTATATCGGGCATTGCGGGCGTGCTTCTTGCCTCCCGTTCCGGATCTGCACAGCCGACGGCGGCGGAAGGATATGAGGCTACGGCAATTTCGATTTGTGCCATGGGAGGAGTCGCCATGCATGGAGGAAGCGGCTCGGTGCTGGGCATACTGCTTGGCGCCATCATGATGGGAATGATAAGCAATGGCATGAATCTAATGCAGATCAGTTCAAACTGGCAGTATGTAGTAAGAGGTATTATTTTAATCGTCGCAGTATTTTATTCACAGATAATCAGTGATAAAGCATTAAAGAAATAGGATGAAAAGGAGAGAATAGGATGAAAAAGTTAATGGCAATATTGTTGGCGTGTTTGGTAATGGGTTCCTGTATTGCGTGTTCCGGACAGAATACGGACGGAAACGGGGAAGAATCTTCCGGTGATTCCGAGGAGAAAAAAACGATTGCTGTAGTACCTCAGTCCATGGCACAGGAATTTGGCGCAGATGTTGCATCTGCCGCAGAGGCCGCATGTGAGGAGATGGGATATGAGTGTCTGGTGCTGGATCCGGATCTGGATCTGAGTACACAGATCAGTATGTTGGAAGATCTGATCGTGCAGGGGGTAGACGGAGTAATGTTTTCCGCTATCGATACGACCAGCATGGGTCCGATTGTTGAAGAGCTGAAATCGGCAGGAATAAAAGTAATTGATTTTGACTGTACGGTAGACGAAGGAAATGCAGATGCCAGCATTAAGAGCGATGACTATGCGGGTGGATACCAGGCGGCAGAAGTACTTATGGAAAAGGTTAATGATCCAGAGGCTACCATAATTGTTTATGGTACATCCTCTACGATCGGGACCGGTTATCTGCGGAATTCAGGATTCAATGCATACATGGAAGAGAATTATCCGGATGTGACCCTTGTTGAGACCAGGCCTTCAGAAGGTGCGGGGACACGTGATGGCTGCCGTACATGGGCGGTAGATATGCTGACGGCATACCCGGAGGCAAAAGGATTCTTTACTTTTTATGGTGACGGAGCGATCGGGACATATTACGGAGTTCTGGAGACTGGAAGAGATGATGTTGTCATCGTAGGGTATGACGCAAGCGCAGAGCAGCAGGAGATCATGGTCAATGACGGCCCGGATTGTATTCTGCAGGCGTCGGTAGCACAGTACCCTAAAATGATGGGCAGAATGGCCGTAGAAACAATGGATGAACTGTTTAACGGCACTTATGAGAGGGAAGATGCCGAAGATATTATTTATATTGAGCCGGGGATGCTGCTGGCAGAAAGCGCGGCTGAATTTGAGGACAAAGAGTAAAATATAAAAGACTGGAGGTAATTTAGAGATGGAAAAACTTACATATACAAGCCCGCAGGAAATGATCGATACGATCGAGGAGATCAGAGAAAAGCTCAAGGATAAAAACGGAATACAGAACCTGTATCTTCTGGGGTGCGGCGGATCGCTGGCAGGGCTCTACCCGCTGGAGTATTTTATGAGAAGCGAATCAGTCAGGATTCCGTGCAGATCCATCAACGCCAATGAGTTTGTCTATGATACACCGAAAGGCTGTACGGAGAATTCGATCGTGATCTGTATGTCTCTGGCCGGAACGACTCCAGAGACAGTCGCTGCCGCAAAAAAGGCAGAAGAGACGGGGGCGACCGTGATCACCATGAGCATTTCCAAAGATGTCCCGCTTGCCCAGTACGGACAGTATCACTGGACTTACGGAAGTGAACTGCGGGGAAACTGTAGCTATGAGGATGTGAACCTGGCAAAAGTGCTGCGTTTCGGTATAGAACTTCTGCGGATTGAGGAGGAGTATGCGGATTATGAAAAGGCGCTGAAAGCATTTTCTGTACTTGATGAGATGTGTGAAAAGGCAAAAAAACAGGTGGCGAAAAGGGCAGTGGAATTTGCCGAGCAGCACAAGGATGATCCGGTAATCTATACACTTGGCTGCGGCGCGACCTACTGCGCGGCTTATATGCAGACGATCTGTATGTTTATGGAAATGGAATGGATCAACTCAGGAACGATCCACTCAGGAGAATTATATCATGGACCATTTGAGATCACAGACAAAAATACACCGTTCTTTGTTTTTGTAAACGAAGGGAAAACCCGTTTCCTGGATGAGAGAGCATGTCGGTTTCTCGAAAAGTATTCAGGCCGAGTAACGGTGCTGGATGCGAAGGAGCTGGGAATCTGCGTGATTGACAGCAGTGTCGTGGATTATTTCAACCCAATTTTATTATGGTCCTGCGCCGTGGAATATACAAAAGCACTGGCAGATGCGAAAAAGCATCCTCTAATGCACCGAAGGTATATGTTTAAAGTAGAATATTAAAAAGTACGAAAGAGGCAGATTATGATTAACTTTTTTTGCATCGGCCGCAATAATGTGGACATTTATCTGCAGCAGAACAAGGTATATCCCGGGGGAAACTGCAACAATGTGGCAGCACATCTGGCAAGATTCGGCCATAAGGCCGCTCTGATGACGGTAGTCGGGGACGATGCTCTCGGACATCTGCAGCTTGAATCTCTTGAACGGCTTGGAGTAGATGTAGCTCCAAGCCGGACGGTAAAAGGACAGACCGCATGGTGTTCAATTTCACATGAGGATGGAAACCGGAAGTTTGTCCGGTCAGATCTCAGTATTTTTGAAGATAATCTGATCAGCTATAAGGATGTCAGAAAAGTGCTGGAGCAGGATTATGACGCAATCTATACCTGTGTGTGCAGGGGAAGCTATTTTGAAGACGGGGTATTTGAGGAACTGGGAAATTTCGGCATCCCGGTATGCTGTGATTTTGCCGATCAGTGGACAGCGGAGGAAGTCTATAAGGCATGTAGCTACATACAGTATCCCTATTTGTCCTGCGAGGAGTATTCTCTTGAGGAGACTATGCAGATCCTGGAAGGATGTGTCAGACACGGTGCCAGCGTGGCCCTGGGGACCAGAGGGATGCAGGGGTCCGTGGCATATAACGGAAGGGAATTTTATCAGCAGGAGGCATATCCCCTGCCGGTGGTCGATACGCTTGGCGCGGGGGATTCTTTTCTGGCCCGTTTCTCGATGTGCTATTTTGAAGGCAGGAAACAGCTGGAGCTTATTCAGTTTGAAGACGAGGCAGGAGGAAACAGGATCATGGAAGAAGCAGAAGATATGATTATCCGTTACAGCCTGCGGATGGCAGCTGTATATGCAACATATGTCTGCGGGTATTATGGCGGTTTTGGCAATGGGATCGATTTTGATCCGTCAATGATAAAGGAGGATTTATGAAACGATCACAGATAGCGGCAGGGAATTTTACTTATAAATATTTTCCCTTTACCGATTTCCTTGATTCCATGGAACGTCTCGGGTTGCGAAAAATCGAGCTTTGGTCGGCAGAACCTCATCTGTACTTTGAGGATTATAATTATGCGCAGATGACAGAAATTGCCCGGAAGATCAGGAACAGAAACCTGGAAGTATGCTGCGTCACTCCGGAACAGTATCTGTACCCGGTCAATATCGCGTCTCTGAATCCAGATACGAGAAAAAGAAGCATCAATTATTTTAAGCGGGCGATCGACGTTGCGGCGGAACTGGAAGCCCCCAAAGTGCTTGTTTCGAGCGGGCAGTGTCCCATCGGAGGGGACAGGGAAGAATGCCGGAAGCGAATGCTGGAATCTCTGGCGGAGCTGGCGCACAATGCCTGTTTTAAAGGGACTAAAATTGTATTTGAGCCATTGCCGAGAAAGATCGATCTGATCCGGCGGACAGAGGAAGTAAAAACTCTTCTTGACGAGGTTGGGTTTTACGATGGGATCGGCGCTCTGATGGATTTCGATATTTCTCTCAGAGCAGGGGATACGGCAGAAAAATTTATCAGGACTTTTGGCCGGGATTTTATCCACGTTCATCTGAACGACGGAAAGCCGGGAGGACATATGATTCCGGGAGAAGGGGTGCTTCCCGTGGAACAGGCGCTGAAGGAACTTCAGGAGTTCGGATATCAGGGAGATATTTCTTTCGAGGTTACGGACGAAAGCGTCCTTTTGGAGCCGGAAGAGGCAATGAAAAAAAGCCTGCGTTTTCTTGAGAAAACCGGAGTTCTGAAGGACTGACAGATGATGATTCCCAACAGAAGAAAAGCCGGGCGGAGACTTGTCAACCGGAGTCCATTATTGTAAAATATTTGTATTATCAAGGAAAAGGTCTCAAACATGAACTGTGCGGGAGCGCGATATGAGTAAAAAACCAATCACGATCAAGGCCATTTCTGAACAGGCCGGGGTATCGGTGGCTACCGTATCCAGAGTAATCAATCAGAATGGCCGGTTTTCGAAAGAGACAGAAGAAAAGATACTGTCGATAATCAAGGATTCTGGGTATCAGCCCAATGAACTGGCAAGAGGCCTGCGTATGAACCGGGCAAAAGTGGTGGGAGTGATCATCCCGGATATTACGAATGACTTTTTTGCAAGTATCACTCTTGAGATACAGAAGAATCTTCTTAAGAAGGATTATGTATCGATCATCTGTAATACAGATGAGTCGAAAGAGCTGGAGCAGATTCACTACAATCTTCTTAAGAATCAGCGTGTCAGCGGAATGATCGTTGCCGGGCAGGGGATCAGCAGCTTAAATAAGCCAGAAGTGCCGACGATTTATCTTGACCGTTCTGTCCGTTCCGGGGATCAGGAAGAGAGAGAGTCTCTGTGTATCAGCAGTGACAACAGACGGGGCGGTTATCTTGCGGCCAGAGAGCTGATCGATAGAGGATGCAGGAATCTCTGTATCGTTTGTTTCAGTAAACAGCCAGTGAAGGGCAATTTCCGTTTCCTTGGATATTCGGACGCCCTGTCCGAGGCCGGCATGGAAGTGGATGAAGACAAGGTCTTTGTGACAACCCATGGCAGTAAAGACATCGGCTATGAAACAACACGCCGTATCCTGGAAAAATATCCAGAGACGGACGGGATTTTTTATTCAACAGATATCCTGGCTATTGGTGGAATGCAGGCTGCGGGTGAAGCAGGGATTTCCATACCGGAACAGCTCAAGATTGTGGGGTTTGACGACAGTATGATCAGCAGTGTGGTAAATCCCCCTCTTACCACGATCCATCAGGACGTAGAAGAGATTGCAAGAAGAGCCGTGGAAGCTTTATTATGTCTGATAGATCGCAAAGAGGTGAAGTGCAGGACGGATCGGGTGCCGGTGCGTCTGATCCGGAGAAAAACTACATAAGAGTATGTTAAGAGATGGAGCAAAGTGGAAAGATTCTTTGACAATCCTGTCTATCCATGATAAAATACAACTGCTTAAGGTGTGAATGACAAAATTTCATTTGCACCTTTTTTACGCGTTTTATATATCGATAAATTTAGTTGTCCGTAACCAGAGCGCCTGCAGGATACAGGGGCGGAATACAGGAAACACAGCCGTATTCCCTGTGCAGGAGACGCCGGGCGGGAAAGGAGAGCGGTCGTGCTTACAATCAGTAATTATGTGAAGGCGAAAACGCCGGAGGAGGCGTATGAACTCAATCAGGCCCGCAACAGCCGGGTGATGGGCGGCATGATGTGGATGCGGCTTGGTAACGCAAGGGTCAAGACGGTCATCGACCTGTCGGATCTGGGACTGGATCAGATCGAAGATACAGACAATGTGATCCGGATCGGAGCCATGTGCACCCTGCGCCAGCTGGAACAGTGCGAAGTGTTAAAAGAACTGTACGGCGACGGGATTGCGGAGTCGGTCCGCCACATCGTGGGAGTGCAGTTCCGGAATCAGGCCACCGTGGGAGGCAGCATATACGGAAGGTTTGGCTTTTCGGATGTGCTGACGGCTTTTCTGGCTCTGGATACTTTCGTAGAGCTGTATAACGGAGGAACGATACGGCTTTCCGAGTTTGTGAAGCGCAAACCGGATAAAGACATCCTTCTGTCCGTCATTGTCAGAAAGAGCAGGAGGAAGTTCAGATACGGTTCCGTCCGTCAGACAAAGACAGATTTTCCGGTTATCGCCTGTGCTGTGGTCAATGGAATCGTGCATGGTCAGGAATCCTGGTATTTTTCCGTGGGGGCAAGGCCGATGAAAGCCGCTCTGATCGAAAAGCAGTGGGAGATCCCTGCCGATGCGTCTGAGGAAGTGATCGCGGAGTACGCGCGGCAGGCAGCGGCAGAATTTCAGTATGGCACGAACATGCGGGGAAGCGCGGAATACAGGAGGCATCTGGCGGAGGTATTGATCCGGCGGGAAATGAGTTCGATCTTAGCGGAGGAGAGATAGATGGAGATACAGTTTGTTTTAAACGGGAAACAGGTGACGGCTGAGGCCGGGCCGGATTCGATCCTTCTGGATGTCCTCAGGGATCTTGGATGTAAGAGTGTAAAATGCGGATGCGAGACGACAAACTGCGGATTGTGTACCGTCTGGATCGACGGAAAGTCCCGTCTGTCCTGTTCTGTGCTGGCGGCCGGTATCGCGGGGCACGAGATCACCACACTGGAAGGTGTTGAGGAAGAAGCGGCAGAGTTCGGAGCCTTCCTGGCAAATGAAGGGGCGGAACAGTGCGGATTCTGCTCTCCGGGATTCATCATGAATGTCCTGGCTATGTTCCGGGAGCTGGAGGATCCGGACCTGGAAGAGATCAAAGAATATCTGGCGGGAAATCTGTGCCGGTGCACCGGTTATATGGGACAGCTCCGGGCCATTGAGAAGTATATGAAAGAGCGGAAGAATGCCGCGGGAAGCGGAGAGTTGACGGCGGGGAAGGAGATGAGAGCATGAGCCCGGATAACAGAAATAATATTTCCAGAATGCGTGTTGTCAACAGACCGGTCGCAAAGGTGGATGCCCGGGCGCTTGTCACCGGCAGAGCTGTCTATACAAATGATATTGCGCCTGCTGACTGTCTGATTGTAAAAGTTCTGCGCAGCCCTTATGCTCATGCGCTGATCAAGGATATCTCCGTGGAACGGGCACTGGCAGTCCCGGGGATTGAATGTGTTTTGACCTACAAGGACTGTCCGGACAAACGGTTTACCATGGCGGGACAGACCTATCCGGAGCCCAGCCCCTATGATCGTCTGATCCTGGATCAGAGAGTGCGGTTTGTGGGCGATGCAGCTGCCATTATCGCGGGTACTTCAGAAAAGGCAGTGAAGCAGGCCATGAAACTGATCAAAGTAAAATACGAGGTACTGGAACCGGTCCTGGATTTCCGGAAGGCAAAAGATAATCCGATCCTTGTCCATCCGGAGGAAAACTGGAGAAGTCTCTGCCCGGTAGGGGCGGATAATCAAAGAAATCTGTGTGCCCACGAGGTGAGTCAGGACGGAGATATCGAGGCGGTTCTCAAAAGCTGTGATCATGTGATCGACCGGGTGTACCATACGAAAGCGAATCAGCAGGCCATGATGGAGACGTTTCGGACTTATACATATCTGGATACTTACGGCAGGCTGAATGTAGTCTCTTCTACACAGGTGCCGTTCCATATCCGGCGGATCCTTGCCAATGCCCTGGATATTCCCAAACATAAGATCCGCGTGATAAAACCCAGGATCGGCGGAGGATTCGGGGCAAAGCAGACTTCTGTGTCTGAAGTTTATCCGGCGCTTGTCACCTGGAAGACAGGAAAACCGGCCAAGATCATTTATACAAGGGAAGAATCGTTGACTGCGTCTTCTCCCCGGCATGAGATGGAGATGCATGTCCGACTGGGAGCGGACAAAGAAGGAAATATCAGAGGGATTGATCTTTACACGCTCTCAAATACAGGAGCGTATGGCGAGCATGGACCTACCACGGTAGGGCTTTCCGGCCACAAGTCTATCCCCCTTTATGGGAAGGCGGAAGCATACCGTTTTACTTATGATGTAGTATATACAAATGTCATGTCCGCAGGGGCCTACCGGGGATACGGAGCCACCCAGGGGATCTTTGCGGTGGAGTCCGCAGTGAATGAGCTGGCCCAGGTACTGGGAATGGATCCCACAGTCCTGCGGGAGAAGAACATGGTCCGGGAAGGTCAGGTGATGCCTGCGTATTATGGAGAGAAGACAGAAAGCTGTGCCCTTGACCGGTGCCTGAAGCGGGCAAAAGAGATGATCGGCTGGGAGGAGAAATATCCCTGCCGTGATATGGGAAACGGCAAAGTGCGCGGAGTAGGAGTCGCGATGGCCATGCAGGGTTCCGGAATTTCCGGAGTAGATACCGGATCCGTAGCGATCAAGGTGAATGACGACGGATTTTACAGCCTGATGGTAGGAGCCACCGACATGGGGACAGGATGCGACACAATTCTTGCCCAGATGGCAGCTGAATGCCTGGAGTGCAGGATGGACGACATCGTGGTTCATGGCGTGGATACAGATATTTCTCCATATGACTGTGGTTCCTACGCCTCCAGTACCACCTATGTGACAGGGATGGCTGTGGTGAAGACCTGCGAGACGCTCCGTACAAAGCTCTGTGAAAGGGGAGCGGAGTATCTGGGATGTTCTGCGGATGAGGTGGAATTTGACGGAGATAAGGTGTCAAATCTGAAAACCGGAGAGTCGATCACCCGCAAAGAAATCGGAAACCGGGTTATGTGCAGCAGCAATGAGGCACTTTCTGCCAGTGAGGCCTTTTCTTCTCCCACATCTCCTCCGCCTTTTATGGCAGGGATCGCAGAGGTAGAGATCGATAAAGAAACAGGGGTTGTGGAGATGGTGGATTATGCCGCGGTGGTGGACTGCGGGACAGTGATCAATCCCAATCTGGCGCGTGTCCAGACAGAGGGCGGCATCGCCCAGGGAATCGGGATGGCGCTCTTTGAGGATATTGTGTATAATCCCAGAGGGAAAAATTACAGCAACTCTTTCATGCAGTACAAAATACCAAGCCGTCTTGACGTAGGGAATATCCGGGTAGAGTTTGAGAGCAGTTATGAGCCGACCGGACCTTTCGGGGCAAAATCTATCGGCGAGATCGTGATCAATACACCGTCACCGGCAATCTCCAATGCCATCCAGAATGCGGTTGGCGTGATCATTCGAGAACTGCCGATGACCGCAGAAAAAGTATATCGGGGAATGAAGGAAAAATAAATTAAATTATCAGAAAACGGCGGGAAAAGGGGACAGGCACTTTTTAAAAAGTGCCTGTCCCCAGATGAGTATAAAAGACAGGCCCTTTTGTTCATGCGCTGATCAAGGATATCTCCGTGGAATGGGCACTGGCAAGATCGGAAGAGCACACGGCTGAACTTATCAAAGAACGGGGGAGGGTGGGTCTTTTGGTGAAAAAGAGGGTTCCTCTAAGAACCGAGTGTGTGCGAGAAATAGACCAAAAACTTCCTCTAAAACACATCAAGATTTTTAAAAGAAACAGCAAAAAACGGGGGAAAAAAGGGGACAGGCACTTTTTAAAAAGTGCCTGTCCCCTTTTCCCGCCGTTTTCTGATAACTCGAACAATTTCAGATCATTTCCAGTTTCTCAAAAAATGTGATGTCGGAAGGATATACATAACTCTCTCCGATTTTTTTCAAAAGTACCAGATTGAGACGGCCGTTCAGGTTTTTCTTATCAAGCAGAATTGCTCCGGTCAGTTCTGAAGCCGGAAGCCCGCAGGAGTCGGGAAGTCCGTATATCTTGAGAGCCGTGCGGATCTGATCGGCGCACCCGGGTTCGGTGAGCCCTTTCCGTTCCGCACATTTTGTAATCTGATACATTCCGATGCCTACGGCTTCTCCATGGCTTTCCCGTTCATAGTGATAATACTGTTCGATCGTGTGAGCCAGTGTATGTCCGAAATTCAGGAGCATCCTGTCACCGGTATCAAACTGATCCCGTTCCACGAGGATCCGTTTGATATCCACACACCGCGCGATAATTTCCGGAAGTTCGGGCTTTAATCCTTCAAAAGAGGACTGAGAACAGAGGCGGGCAAACAGTTCTGCATCTTTGATACATCCGTATTTGATGACCTCCCCCATCCCGTCGCTGACAAAATGTCCGGGGAGCGTGTCGAGAACGGTTGGATCAATAAGTACCAGTTTTGGCTGGAAGAATGCACCCACCAGATTTTTCCCCTGAGGAAGATCTACCGCGACTTTCCCGCCAACGGAAGAATCTACCTGAGCCAGAAGAGAAGTGGGGATCTGGACCAGACTGACACCGCGCAGATAGCTGGCAGCGGCAAATCCTGCCAGATCACCGATCACTCCGCCTCCCAGAGCAATGACAAGATCACTTCTGGTCAGTTTCGCGTCCAGAAGAGCGGAGTAGATCCGCGGCAGTGCCTGAAAATTTTTTGTCTGTTCACCATAGGGAAGAATCAGGGAAAAACATTCATACTCAGACAGTGAATGGAGGAGTGTTTCCCCATAAAGGGGGAAGACATGATCATCGGAAATGATCATGATCTTCCGGCCGCTGAAGATTTCCGAAATATAATCTCCACTTTTTGCGAGAATCCCATTTTCAATATAAATCGGATAAGTGTTTTTGCCTAAATTAACAGTTATTTTCATGGTGATACACTCCTTTTTCTGAAAATGCCGTTAAAAGGGGCCTGACCCCTTTTAAAAAGTACCTGTCCCCTTTTTTAAGAGTTTACACAATTTTTCCTACAACTTCTGCAATTTGTCTTACCTGGCGGATCAGGGAATCGTATTTTTCGGGTTTCAGCGACTGTGCCCCGTCGCAGAGCGCGCACTCGGGATTATTGTGGACTTCGATCATGAGACCGTCGGCTCCCGCCGCGACAGCGGCTTTTGCCATGGGTTCTACCAGCCACCATTTTCCTCCTGCGTGGCTGGGATCTACGATCACGGGAAGGTGGGTCTTTTTGTGCAGAACAGGGATGCTCTGCAGATCCAGTGTGTTCCGGGTATAGGTCTCAAATGTGCGGATCCCCCGTTCGCAGAGGATCACATTTTCATTACCGGCAGCCATGATATATTCTGCGGACATGATCCATTCTTCATAAGTGGCGTTCAGGCCGCGTTTCAGAAGAACCGGGCGGTCGATCTGGCCGAGCTGTTTTAAAAGATCGAAGTTCTGCATATTCCGGGCCCCGATCTGGATCAGATCTACCTTTTCATTAAAGATGTCGAGATACTGAGGTGACATCAGTTCTGTTACGATCGGAAGTCCCACTTCTTCTTTGACATCGCACAGGATCTTCAGACCGTCCAGTCCCAGTCCCTGGAAAGAGTAGGGGCTTGTACGGGGCTTGAATGCGCCGCCGCGCAGCAGGTTCGCTCCGGAAGCTTTGGCTGCCCGGGCAACTTCCAGAACCTGGTCAAAAGTCTCCACCGAGCAGGGGCCGGCGATCAGACCCATGTGCCCGCCTCCGATCTTGACCCCGGACACGTCGATCACAGAGTCCTCGGGATGGAACGCGCGGTTGGCCAGTTTATATGGCTCCTGTACATGCATGACTTTGTCCACGCAGCTGTCCACCTCAAACAGCCGGGGATCGATCAGGGTCGTGTCGCCGATACAGCCGATGATCGTCATCTCCGTACCGCGCACGATATGCGTGTCAAGCCCTCTGTTTTTGACAAGGTTCTCAACACGGGTGATATTTTCTTCTGTAGTATGTGGTTTTAATACGATGATCATTTTTAATTCCCTCCGGATTGATTTCTATTGATTTAATTGATTTCTATTGATTTATCAGAATGGCCGGATAACGGTCATTAATTGCCAGAATAAAATTATTGACGGCAACTTCACACTGTGAAATTTTAGCTGTTTAAAGTGTGAAAACATTAGTATCATAAAACAACAGAAGGGAAATGTCAACAGTTTTGCCCTGTCTTTTGTCCGGGATTTTCTGACCGTTGACATCCATCTGTGCCGGGTGGTATTTTAGTTAGGGCCGATGGGTATATAAAAAATAGAGATATTATAAACAGAGTATCAGTAGGAGAAGGGAAGGACAGGTTATGAAGATCATAAAACAGACCGGGATCATTTTTACAGTGTGCTGGGTGAGCGTGGCCGTGGAGAAAGTGCTCCCTTTTACCTTTCCTGCCAGCGTGATCGGCATGATCCTGCTTTTTCTGTGCCTGGTCACCGGGGTTCTGAAACTGGAGCATATCCAGGAGAAAGCGGATTTTCTTCTGAGCAATATGTCATTTTTCTTTATCCCGGCGGGAGTGAGCGTGATCAATTATTTTGATCTTCTTAAGGATAAACTGGCACAGCTGATTTTTATCTGTATTGTTTCAACAGTTATTACCTTTGCAGTGACTGCTTGGGCGGTAAAATGGACCGCACGCTGGTGCGAGAAAAAAAGAATGGGAGGACAGGACATTGAATGAGATCGTTTCTTCCCCTTATTTCGGCATATCACTGAGTATCCTGACCTTTGCTGCCGGGGTAAAGCTGGAACAGAAATTCAGGACGCCGCTGTGCAATCCGCTTATTATTGCTGTTGTGCTGACAGCGGGAGTCCTTCTTGTTTTTAAAATTCCTTATGATGCTTACAATGCAGGAGGAGAAGTGATCAATCTGTTCCTGGGTCCGGCCACCGCATGTCTGGCCGTGGCGGTATATACGAAGATCAAGATCCTGAAACAGTACTGGCTGCCGGTTCTGGCAGGCTGTACTGCGGGATCGGCGGCTTCGGTGGCAAGTGTGTACGGAATGTGCCGTCTTTTTGGACTGGACAGAGAGCTGACGGTTTCTCTTCTTCCCAAGTCCGTGACCACTCCCATCGCGGTCAGCATCGCGGAACAGGCGGGCGGAGCAGCGCCGGTGACAGTGGCGGCAGTTATTTTCACCGGGATCCTGGGAGGGATCCTGGCTCCGTTCCTCATCCGGATCTTCCGGGTATCTGATCCGGTGGCGGCGGGCCTTGCGATCGGGGCGTCCAGCCATGCGGTAGGCACTTCCAAAGCCATTGAACTGGGCGAGATCGAGGGAGCGGTAAGCGGCCTTGCGATCGGAGTGTGCGGACTGATCACGGTGATATTTTCTTTATTGATCTTATAATACTTTATTGTTCTGGATCCACACATGAAATTCAGTCCGGCATCGGTCCGGGGAAGGAAGAGAAAAGAGGGAAGAAACATGAAAAAGAATACTTCTTATACGATAAAACGGATACAGAGGCTCCCGGTGATCCTGATCGGGGAGGGCCTGCTGACAGGGCTTGTTTCCGGTCTGATTGTAATGCTGTACCGGATCGCGCTGACTTATGCGGGCCGGTGGCTGGATCTGGTGCTTGCGTTTATACAGGGAGATCCTCTGCGGATCGCGGGATGGTTTGTGGCTCTTCTTGTTCTGGCAGTGATCGTGGGGCGCCTGGCAAAGTGGGAACCAATGATATCGGGCAGCGGGATCCCGCAGGTAGAAGGAGAAGTCCAGGGCAAACTGAGCCAGGATTTTAAGAAGGTTCTTCCGGCAAAGTTTCTGGGCGGGTTTCTCTGTCTTTTGGGCGGACTTTCGCTGGGAAGGGAGGGCCCTTCTATCCAGCTTGGCGCCATGAGCGGACAGGGAGTGTCCAGACTGCTGGACCGGGGGAAGACAGAGGAGAACTACCTGGTAACCTGCGGAGCCAGTGCAGGGCTTGCAGCGGCATTCCACGCGCCTCTGGCAGGGGTGATGTTCGCGCTGGAGGAGATACATAAGGGATTCTCTGCGAGCATCCTTGTGTCGGTCATGACTGCCTCGGTGACCGCGGATTATATCTGCTCTCATATCATGGGGTTGGATCCGGTATTTCAGTTTCAGCTGGAGCACGTACTGCCCCAGGATCATTACTGGATGCTTCTGATCCTGGGAGCCCTTCTCGGTCTTGCGGGGGCAGCCTATAATCGGGTGATGCTGAAGGCCCAGGATCTTTATAAAAAGCCGGGATTCCTGAATGAAACGGGAAGGCTGGCGGTCGCGTTCCTGACGGCCGGCGTACTGGGGCTGGTGATGCCCTCCGTGCTGGGGACCGGCAGCGGGCTGATCACGGATCTGACCGCCGGGGAAATGCTCCTTGGCGCCGCCGCCGTTATATTTGTGGTGAAGCTGCTCTTTTCCGCAGTCAGTTTCGGCTCAGGAGCGCCGGGCGGAATCTTCTTTCCCCTCCTGGTACTGGGAGCGCTGCTGGGCGGGATGTTCGCCATGGCGGGAACAGAACTTTTCGGTCTGGATCCCGCCTATACCAACAATTTTGTCCTCCTTGCCATGGCAGGCTTCTTCACGGCAGTAGTGCGCGCTCCGATCACAGGGATCATCCTTCTCTTTGAAATGTCCGGTTCCGTCAGCCAGATGCTGTCCCTGGCCATCGTGTCCGTAGCCGCGTATATCACGGCAACGCTGTTGAAATCGGAACCGATCTATGAAAGCCTCCTGGGCAGACTGCTGGAAAGCCGGGGAAAAAAGAAGGACGGATCCGCAGGCGGCCGGAAGGTGACTGCGGAGTTTGTGATCATGAGCGGATCAGTTCTGGAAGGGCGCCGGGTGATGGAGATCAACTGGCCGAAAAACTGTCTTCTTGTAGCGCTTGAGCGGGATGGAGAGGAACGGATCCCGAAAGGGAAGACAGAGCTGATGGCAGGGGACAGGCTGACCGTCATGACGGACGAGCAGGATGCGGGATATATACATGACAAATTGGAAAACTTATGTTATACTTCATTTTAGGTTGAGAACAAAGGAGCAGACAATATGAAAAGAGTGTTACTGAAGCTGAGCGGGGAGGCTCTCGCAGGGGACAAAAAGACCGGATTTGACGAGGCCACCTGTATCGGCGTTGCCCGTCAGGTGAAGCAGCTGACAGATTCCGGGATCCAGGTCGCCATCGTGACCGGCGGCGGCAACTTCTGGAGAGGAAGGACCAGCGAGACCATCGACCGGACAAAGGCAGATCAGATCGGGATGCTGGCTACCGTGATGAACTGTATTTACGTATCGGATATCTTCCGCTATGTGGGGATGAAGACAGAAGTATTTACGCCGTTTCTGTGCGGCACATTTACCTCTCTGTTTTCCAAGGATGCGGCACTGAAGGCGCTGGAAGAAGGAAAGGTCGTCTTTTTCGCAGGCGGGACAGGCCATCCCTATTTTTCCACGGATACGGGAGCAGTGCTCAGGGCTGTTGAGATCGAGGCGGACGCCATGCTCCTGGCAAAGGCGATCGACGGCATTTATGACAGTGATCCGAAGGTGAATCCGGATGCGGTAAAATACGATGAGATCACGATCCAGGAAGTGATCGACAGAAAGCTGGCGGCAGTGGATCTTACAGCATCCATTCTCTGCCTTGAGAATAAAATGCCCATGCTGGTCTTCGGACTGAACGAAGAGAACAGCATCGTGGAGACAATGAGCGGGAATTTCACAGGAACGAAAGTGACAGTATAAGGAGGGTTTACACCATGAATGAGAAAGTGGCAGTATATGACGCAAAGATGACAAAGACGATCAATAATCTTGACGGGGAACTGGTGACGATCCGCGCCGGGCGGGCCAACCCCCATGTACTGGATAAGCTGACAGTGAATTATTACGGATCTCCGACACCGATCCAGCAGGTGGCGAACGTGTCGGTTCCCGAGGCCCGCATGATCCAGATCCAGCCCTGGGAAAAGAATATGTTAAAAGAGATTGAAAAGGCGATCCTTGTCTCTGATATCGGGATCAATCCGACGAACGACGGATCCACGATCCGTCTTGTGTTCCCGGAGCTGACCGAGGAGCGAAGGAAGGAGCTGGCCAAGGATGTGAAGAAGAAGGGCGAGGCTGCCAAGGTAGCTGTCCGCAATATCCGCAGAGACGGCAATGTGGCGTTTAAGAAGCTGAAAGGGACCGAGATCTCGGAGGACGGGATCAAGGATCTGGAAGACGAGCTTCAGAAGATCACAGATAAGTACATTGAGAAGATCGACAAGATGGTCGAAGCAAAATCTAAAGAGATCATGACGGTATAACCGGAATTCTGTATAACCGGAACTTTAAGAAATGAGGCCCGGCCGGCCCGGGGAAAGATCTGCCGCGCCAGGGACATTCTGTGAAGAACCACTGGGGAAATATCAGAAGGGGGCTTTGTATTTCAAGCTCCCTTTTGTATCGAATGGTAATAATAGTAATAAAATATCTGAGAGGGAGAAAGAATGAAAGTACCGCAGCATATTGCGATCATATTAGACGGAAACGGCCGGTGGGCCAGGGCAAAGGGAATGCCGAGAAATTACGGCCATGCCCAGGGAAGCAAAAATGTGGAGCGGATCTGCGAGGAAGCCTGGCGGATGGGCATTAAATATCTGACGGTCTACGCCTTTTCTACAGAGAACTGGAGCCGGCCGGACAGTGAGGTCGCCGCGCTGATGGGCCTGCTGCGCAATTATATGAAGACCTGTCTGAAGACAGCGGCCAAAAATGATATGAAGATCCGGGTCATCGGTGATATCACGCCTCTGGATGAGGATATCAAGAGCCGGATACAGGAGCTGGAGGCGTCCACAGTAAACAACGGCGGGCTGAATTTTACCATTGCGCTGAATTACGGCAGCAGGGATGAACTGGTGCGGGCGGCCAGAAAGATGGCGGCAGACTGTGTGGAAGGAAAGCTGGAGCCGGGAAAGATCGACGAGGCAGTTTTCGAGTCCTACCTGGATACCCATGATATACCGGATCCGGATCTTCTGATCCGGACAAGCGGTGAGCAGAGACTTTCCAATTACCTGCTGTGGCAGCTGGCTTACTCAGAGTTTTATTTTACGGATGTGCCGTGGCCGGACTTTACGAAAGAAGAACTGGAAAAGGCTATTGAAGAATACAATCACAGACACCGGCGTTTCGGCGGCGTATAGGAGGCGTGAATATGTTTAAGACGCGTTTGATAAGCGGGATCCTGTTGGTGGCTGTCGCTCTGGTAACAGTGATCACCGGCGGGGAGCTATTGTTTGGGGTCCTTTTCCTTATCAGTCTGATCGGGATGTGGGAGCTCTACCGGGTCTTCGGGATCGAGAAGAAACCGCCGGGGATCGTGGGATACATTTTCGCGGCGGGGTATTACACCCTGGTGTATTTGGAATCTGTGCTCCCGGGAGACAGTCATATATGGTTTATGATGCTGTTTATGGGATACCTGGTCTGCGAGATGGCGGTTCTGGTGTTCGGCTATCCCAAATACAATACACAGCAGATACTGGCAGCGTTCTTCGGCCTGTTTTATGTAGCTGTAATGCTGTCCTATATATACCAGACCAGAAATCTTCCCGGCGGCGTGTTCACGGTATGGCTGGTCTTTGTCTGTTCCTGGGGATGCGACACCTGCGCGTACTGTGTGGGGATGCTCATCGGGAAACATAAGATGGCTCCGGTACTGAGTCCCAAAAAGTCAGTGGAAGGCGGTATCGGAGGTATTGCCGGCGCAGCTTTGATCGGCATGCTCTATGCCCTTGCCATCAATCACTGGGGAACGGCCGGAGTGAGTCCGGCGGAATATGCCATTATCGGGGCAGTGGGCGGCGCCATCTCCCAGGTGGGCGATCTTGCGGCGTCGGCCATCAAACGCTGCCATAATATCAAGGACTACGGGAAGCTGATCCCGGGCCACGGAGGGATCCTGGACCGGTTTGACAGTGTCATTTTTACAGCTCCCATCATATACTATCTTGCCATCCTGCTGTGAGCATGGGCAGAGAAAAGAGGATAAGACAGATGAAAAAGATCAGTATCCTGGGCTCTACCGGGTCGATCGGGACCCAGACTCTGGAGATCGTAAGGAATAACGGGGATATACAGGTGACAGCTCTGGCAGCAGGGAACAATATCGCTCTGCTGGAGAAGCAGATCCGGGAATTCCGTCCGGCGATCGCTGCTGTCTGGAAGGAAGAACGGGCGGCAGAGTTAAAGGACCGGGTCCGTGATATGGAAGTAAAGGTACTGTCCGGAATGGACGGGCTGCTGGCAGTGGCGGCAGAGCCGGAGTCAGAGATCCTGGTGACGGCCATTGTGGGAATGATCGGCATCCTTCCGACGATCGAGGCGATCCGGGCAGGAAAAGATATTGCCCTGGCCAATAAAGAGACGCTTGTGACGGCAGGACATATCATCATGCCCATGGCAGAGGAACACCATGTGTCCATCCTTCCGGTGGACAGCGAGCACAGCGCTGTTTTTCAGTCTCTTCAGGGAGGCCAGGAGAAAGCCCTGCACAAGATCCTGCTGACGGCTTCCGGGGGGCCTTTCCGTGGAAAGAAGAAGGAAGAACTGGCGGATGTCCGTGTGGAGGATGCCTTGAAGCATCCCAACTGGTCCATGGGAAAGAAGATCACGATCGACTCTTCTACCATGGTGAACAAAGGGCTGGAGGTTATTGAGGCAAAGTGGCTGTTCGGCGTCTCTGTAGACCAGATCCAGGTGGTGGTACAGCCACAGAGCATCATCCATTCCATGGTGGAATATCAGGACGGGGCGGTGATCGCGCAGCTGGGGACGCCGGATATGAAGCTGCCCATCCAGTACGCGCTTTATTATCCTGAGAGACGGTATCTGCCGGGAGACCGGCTGGACTTTGGCGCACTGTCCGGGATCACATTTGAGAAACCGGATATGGAAACATTTTACGGCTTAAAGCTGGCCTATGAGGCGGGCAGGGCAGGCGGAACGCTTCCCACCGTGTTCAACGCCGCCAATGAGCGCGCGGTGGCCATGTTCCTGGAAGGGAAGATCCGCTATCTTCAGATCCCGGAGATCATCGGCGCGTGCATGGAAGCCCACAGGAATATCCAGGCCCCCGGGATAGAAGAGATACTAAAGACAGAGCAGGAAACATATGAATTTATAAAAAACAGGTGGTAATATATGGGCATAATCATAGCGATCCTACTATTTAGTTTCATCATCATCTTTCATGAGCTGGGACATTTTCTCCTGGCCAAAAAGAACGGGATCCGTGTGGATGAATTTTCTCTGGGCCTGGGGCCCACGCTGTTCGGAAAGAAGTTCGGGGAGACATTTTTCTGTGTGAAACTGCTTCCTTTCGGCGGCGCGTGCATGATGGGAGAAGACGACGCGGAGGATATGTCGGAAGGAAGTTTTAACGCAAGTTCCGTCTGGGCGCGGATGTCGGTCATCGCGGCAGGACCTGTGTTCAATCTGATCCTGGCATGGATCTTCTGCGTGATCCTGATCATGTCCACCGGATATGTGTCGCCCACGATCACAGGAGTGGATCCCGGCTATTCCGCGGAGGAACAGGGACTTCAGGAAGGGGATGTGATCAGGGAGATCAACGGCCGCAATATCTATACCTGGGATGATATGAATCTGTACACTCTGACGCATCCGGATGAGGCCCCCTATGAAGTGGTGTATGAGAGAGACGGGCAGGAATACACTGTGGAGCTGGAACCAAGACAGCTGGAGGAAGACACCTCTCCCAGGCTCGGCGTCGCGGGAGGGGACTACGAGAGGCCGGGACTTCTGGGTTCTATGCAGTATGGGATCTATAAAGTCAAATACTGGGTCCACTACACAGTGGACAGTCTGCGGATGCTGGTGACAGGACAGGCGGGGATCCAGGATCTGTCCGGTCCGGTGGGGATCGTCAATGTAGTCAATGATGTCTATGAATCCGCGGCTCCTGCCGGGGCAGCGGCCATCTTTCTGAGCATGCTGAATTTCGGGACTCTCCTGACAGTCAACCTGGGGATCCTGAATCTTCTGCCCCTTCCCGCTCTGGACGGAGGGCGGCTTGTCTTCCTGATCATCGAGGCAGTGCGCCGCAAACGGGTGCCGCCGGAGAAGGAAGGAATGGTGCATTTCATCGGATTTGCCGCTTTGATGCTGCTGATGGTGGTGGTGATGTACAACGATATTATGAAATTGTTCTAAAGAGAAAGATCTGCATATATAATTAAAAAGATCATTTGTATGCAGGAGTCATCTATGAACAATATAAGAGCAATGCAGGATGAGGCGACAGAGAAAGGGCAGCTTCAGATCAATGTGACCTCCTCGGCGGGCGGGCGCCCTGTGGCGGATGCCCGGATATCCATCTCTTACACAGGAGTTCCCCAGAGCACGCTGGAGCAGGTGTCGACAGATTCTTCCGGGCAGACGGAGATCCTGGATCTTGACGCGCCTCCGGAAGAATGGAGTCTGGACCCCAATAATGAAAGGCAGCCCTATTCGGAGTATACGCTGGATATCAGCGCGCCCGGATTTGAACCGGTGAGCATAGCCGGCGCCGAGATCCTTGCGAATGTAAAAGCCATCCAGAATGTCAGGATGCGGCCAAGCGAGACGGGCAGGGAAGAGGAAGAGGTATTCGTCATCCCTGCTCATACTTTATATGGAGAATACCCCCCGAAGATCGCGGAAGATGAGATCAAGCCCGTCAACGAGACCGGCGAGATCGTCTTAAGCCGCGTGGTGGTGCCGGAGTATATCGTCGTCCACAACGGTTCGCCCCGGGATTCGACGGCCACAAACTATTATGTAAAGTACAAAGACTATATTAAAAATGTGGCCTCCAGCGAGATCTATGCTACCTGGCCGGCCAATACGATCCGCGCCAATGTACTGGCGATTATGTCGTTTACCTTGAACCGGGTGTATACGGAGTGGTACCGGAACCGGGGGTATGATTTTACGATCACGTCTTCAACGGCATTTGACCATAAATGGATCCCGGAGAGGAACGTCTATGATACCATATCCGTGATCGTGGATGAACTGTTTGCCAATTATCTTTCCCGGCCCAACGTGCGGCAGCCGATCCTTACGCAGTACTGCGACGGGCGGCGGGTGACCTGTCCCAACTGGATGACGCAATGGGGCTCGAAGGAACTGGGCGACCAGGGGTACTCTCCCATTGAGATCCTCCGGTATTTCTATGGAGATGACATGTACATCAATACTGCGGAGGAGATATCCGGTATACCCGCGTCCTGGCCGGGGTATACTCTGGAGGAGGGCTCCAGCGGCGAGAAAGTCCGGCAGATGCAGGAACAGCTCAATGTGATCGCTGGCGCGTATCCGGCCCTTCCCAGGATCACCGCGGACGGCGTGTACGGTCCCGCCACGGCGGAGGCAGTGAGAAAATTCCAGTCTGTGTTCGGCCTGCCGGTGACAGGAAAAGTAGATTACTCCACATGGTATAAGATATCCGAGATCTATGTCGGGGTGTCCCGGATCGCGGAACTGACGTAAGATGATACATCCAATACAGAGAGAGGAGATATATGCCAGACAGAGATCGGAGAAGAAAGAGAAGAAAGAGGCGTTTCCGGCTGACCGGCTGCCTGTGTATCCTGGCAGCCGCCGCGGGAGTCATGGTCCTTGGCAGCCTTGTCCTGCCCGGCACATTCAGGCAGATTGGCAGCGCGCTGAGAGCGGCGCTGGATGAAACCGTGGAGGAGACAGTCAATGCCACGATCCGTCAGGAAACGGAATTTCCGGAGCTGACAGTCACGGCGGAAGAGTCAGAGAGTGATTTTTATTACCTCCAGCTGGGAGAAGAAGAACAGCTCATTTACCGGGAACTGCTGCAGGGCGTCCGAAACATGGAAGAAAGCATCCTTCTTCATGCGGGCCGGGAGGACCGGCCGGAAAAGATCTATGAATACCTGCTGTATGACCGCCCGGAACTTTTCTGGTGTGCGGGAAGCTCCCGGATGACAGTCTATGACGACCATACAGAATTCTGCCCGGATTATACCTGTACGCCGGAAGAAAAGGCTGAGAAACAGCTCCGGATCGATGAGGCGGTGTCCGCCTGTATGGAGGAAGTCGCTTCCGGGATGTCTGAGTATGACAAGATCCGGTATGTTTACGAGTATCTGATCGAGACGGTGGACTATGACGAGACGGCGCCGGACAATCAGAATATCTACAGTGCTCTGGCAGGAGGAAGATCGGTATGCGCCGGGTATTCCCGGGCCGCCCAGTACCTTCTGGGAGAACTGGGGATCGAGTGCATCTATGTGGTGGGGACAGCCCAGGGACAGGAGTCCCATGCGTGGAATATTGTAAACTGCGGGGAAGCATATTATCAGATGGATGTGACGTTCGGGGATCCGGTATTTCTGTCCGCTGAGACAGGGGAGGAACTGCCGGAGAATATCATCAACTATGATTATCTCTGCTGCACGGATGAGGTGATCCTGCTGGACCATACGCCGTCCCGGGAGGTGGCCTATCCTGTCTGTGATTCCAATGACCTGGATTATTACAGGCTGAACGGGCTGTACTATGACTCTTTTGACGCCCAGATCATCCTTGAGGCGATGAACAGCAGCATTTATGCGGGGGAAGAGATGTTCCTGTGCAAATTCCCGTCCCGGGAAGTGTATGCCGGGGCCGCGGCTGTGATGAAAGAGGATCTGTTCCCGAAGGCTGCCCGGACTCTGGCTTCTGTCTACGGGCTGGAAAGCGTGAAGTATACCTATATCGAGGATGAGACCCACAATAAGATCATGGTGTTCTGGGATTACGGAAGCTGAGGGAAATAAGTCAGGAAAATTGGTGTTGAAATATAAGATCAGTTGTAGTACAATATTTACAATTTGAGAACGAGGGCGCTCTGGACGGAAAGACTCCAAGAGTGCCTTTACTATGTAATTTACAAAAGGAAAGGGTGGACAGATGAAGGCATTTCTAATATTGGAAGACGGTACTGTATTTACCGGGACAAGCATTGGCTCCACAAGGGACTGCATCAGCGAGATCGTGTTCAACACTTCGATGACAGGCTATCTGGAAGTGCTGACGGATCCCTCCTACGCGGGACAGGCGGTCGTCATGACATATCCGCTGATCGGGAATTACGGCATCACGCCGGACATGGAATCGGGAAGGGCGTGGCCGGACGGCTATATTGTCCGGGAGCTTTCCAGGATGCCCAGCAATTTCCGGTGCCAGGGCACCATACAGGATTTCCTGAAAGGGCAGGACATTCCCGGCATCGCGGGGATCGACACCCGGGCTCTTACCAAGATCCTGCGGGAGAAAGGGACCATGAATGGCATGATCACCATCAATGAGGAGTATGATCTGAATGAAATCCTTCCCAGACTGAAAGAATACAGGGTAGGGGACGTTGTCTCCAAAGTGACATGCAGAGAAAAATACGTGCTTGAAGGAACAGGGAAGCGGGTGGCTCTTCTGGACCTTGGGGCAAAGAACAATATCGCGAAATCTTTAAACAGCCGCGGCTGTGAAGTGACCGTTTATCCGGCTCACACCACCGCGGAAGAGATCATTTCATCAGATCCTGACGGCATCATGCTTTCTAACGGCCCCGGAGACCCGGCGGACTGTACATCTGTCATAGAAGAAATCAGAAAACTGTACAACACAGACATCCCGATCTTCGCCATCTGTCTCGGACATCAGCTTATGGCTCTTGCCACAGGCGCGTCTACCCATAAATTAAAATACGGCCACAGAGGCGGCAATCATCCGGTGAAAGACCTGGCTACGGGGAGAGTCTACATCTCATCCCAGAACCATGGGTATGTGGTGGATGATAAGAGTATTGACCCCGCAGTGGCCGCGCCGGCTTTTGTCAATGTAAATGACGGCACCAACGAGGGACTTTCCTATGTGGGGAAAAATATCTTTACCGTTCAGTTCCATCCGGAGGCATGTCCCGGGCCTCAGGATTCCGGATACCTGTTTGACAGATTCATTGAGATGATGGGAGGAGCGAAATAATGCCAAGAGATTTAAGTATCAGGAAAGTTCTGGTGATCGGTTCCGGCCCTATCGTCATCGGGCAGGCGGCGGAGTTTGACTATGCGGGAACCCAGGCATGCCGTTCTCTGAAAGAGGAAGGGCTTGAGGTGGTGCTTCTGAACTCCAACCCGGCCACCATCATGACAGACAAGGACATTGCGGACCGGGTATATATTGAACCGCTGACTGTGGAAGTGGTGGAGCAGCTCATTTTAAAAGAAAGACCTGACAGCGTGCTTCCGACGCTGGGAGGACAGGCCGGCCTGAATCTTGCCATGGAGCTGGAGGAAGCCGGATTTTTAAAGGAAAACGGCGTCCGTCTCATCGGCACCACATCCGAGACCATCAAAAAGGCTGAGGACCGTCTGGAGTTCAAGGCCACGATGGAGAAGATCGGGGAGCCGGTGGCAGCGTCTCTTGTAGTGGAAAATGTGGACGACGGACTGGCCTTTGCCAATAAGATCGGCTATCCGGTGGTGCTCCGCCCGGCTTATACTCTAGGCGGAAGCGGCGGCGGGATCGCCCATGATCCTCATCAGCTGGTGGAGATCCTGGAGAACGGTCTGCGGCTGTCCCGTGTGGGGCAGGTGCTTGTGGAGCGGTGTATCGCCGGCTGGAAGGAGATCGAGTATGAAGTGATGCGGGACGGAAAAGGGAACTGCATTACGGTCTGCAACATGGAAAATATCGATCCGGTGGGCGTGCATACAGGAGACAGCATCGTTGTGGCGCCGTCCCAGACGCTGGGAGACAAGGAATACCAGATGCTGCGTACTTCCGCGCTGAACATTATCAGTGAACTGAACATTACCGGCGGGTGCAACGTGCAGTATGCCCTGAATCCGGATACTTTCGAATACTGTGTGATCGAGGTGAATCCCCGTGTGAGCCGTTCTTCCGCCCTGGCTTCCAAGGCAACCGGATATCCGATCGCCAAGGTGGCGGCAAAGATCGCCCTGGGGTATACGCTGGACGAGATCAAAAACGCGATCACGAAGAAGACGTACGCCAGTTTTGAACCGATGCTGGACTATGTAGTCGTGAAATTTCCCCGCCTTCCTTTTGACAAATTTATCAGCGCCAAACGGACGCTGACGACGCAGATGAAGGCTACGGGCGAGGTCATGAGCATCTGTGATAATTTTGAAGGCGCGCTGATGAAGGCCATCCGGTCCCTGGAGCAGCATGTGGACTGCCTGCTGTCCTATGATTTCTCAGAACTTTCTATGGACGATCTGATGGAACAGCTGGCCATTGTGGACGATATGCGCATCTGGAGGATTGCGGAGGCGATCCGCAGGGGCGTGGACTATGATACACTATACGATATTACGAAGATCGACCGCTGGTTTATCGACAAGCTGGCGATCATCGCGGAGATGGAGCAGGCCCTAAAGACGCAGGAACTCACGCCGGAGCTGCTGAAAGAGGCAAAGCGCATCGAGTTCCCGGACAATGTGATCGCCCGGCTGACCGGGAAGGATGAGAGGGAGATCCACGACATGCGTCATGAGAACGGCATTGTGGCAGCCTACAAGATCGTGGATACCTGCGCTGCCGAGTTCGCTGCGGAGACGCCCTACTATTATTCGGTATACGGCAGCGAAAATGAAGTCGAAGAGACAAGAGACCGGAAGAAAGTCCTTGTCCTCGGGTCCGGACCGATCCGGATCGGGCAGGGCATCGAGTTCGATTTCTGTTCTGTACACTGTACCTGGGCCTTTGCAAAAGAAGGATACGAGACGATCATTGTCAACAACAATCCGGAGACGGTGAGTACGGACTTTGACATTGCGGACAAGCTGTATTTTGAGCCTCTTACGCCGGAGGATGTGGAAAGCATCGTCGATATTGAGAAGCCCGACGGGGCGGTGGTCCAGTTCGGGGGACAGACCGCCATCAAGCTGACAGAAGCGCTTATGAAGATGGGCGTGCCGATCCTGGGAACTTCCGCGGAGAACGTGGACAAAGCCGAGGACCGGGAGCTCTTCGATGAGATCCTGGAAGAGTGCCAGATCCCGCGCCCGACGGGCGGAACTGTATTTACGGCAGAGGAGGCCAAAGAAGTGGCAAACCGTCTGGGATATCCAGTGCTGGTGCGTCCCTCCTATGTGCTGGGAGGACAGGGGATGCAGATTGCCATCAATGACAATGACATTGACCAGTTCATCGGCATCATCAACCGGATCGCGCAGGATCACCCCATCCTGGTGGACAAATATCTTCAGGGCAAGGAGATCGAGGTGGACGCAGTCTGCGATGGAACGGATATTCTGATCCCAGGCATCATGGAGCATATCGAGCGGGCAGGGATCCATTCCGGCGACAGTATTTCCGTGTATCCGGCTCAGAGCCTGACAGCGGGAGCCAGGGCAAAGATCGCGGAGTACACCAGAAGGCTGGCAAAATCCCTCCATGTGATCGGGATGATCAATATCCAGTTCATCGTCTGCGGGGAAGAAGATGTGTACGTCATCGAAGTCAATCCCAGATCCAGCCGGACCGTGCCCTACATCAGCAAGGTGACAGGGATTCCCATCGTACCGCTGGCCACTCAGGTGATCATCGGAAAGAAGATCCGGGAGCTGGGGTACACACCGGGACTTCAGCCGGAGGCAGATTATGTGGCGGTCAAGATGCCGGTGTTCTCCTTTGAAAAGATCCGGGGCGCGGACATCAGTCTGGGACCGGAGATGAAGTCCACCGGAGAATGCCTGGGGATCGCCGGGACCTTTGACGAAGCGCTGTACAAGGCGTTTCTCGGAGCAGGCATCCGGCTTCCGAAATTCAACAATATGATCATGACCGTGCGGGATGAAGACAAAGAAGAGGCTCTGGAGATCGGACGCAGGTTCGCGGCCATCGGATACCGTATCTTCGCCACTGCCGGGACAGCCCGGGCGCTCAATGAGGCGGGCGTGAAGGCAACGGCAGTCCGGAAGATCGAGCAGGAGTCGCCGAACCTTCTGGACCTGATCCTGGGACATAAGATCGACCTCGTCATCGATATTCCGGCACAGGGAGCAGAACACTCCAAAGACGGGTTCGTCATCCGCCGGAATGCCATAGAGACAGGCGTGAACGTGCTGACGGCTATCGATACCGCCAGGGCGCTGATCACCAGCCTGGAGAATACAGATATCAAGAAACTGACACTGATCGATATCGCGAAAGTGTGAAAAAACTGTGAACGGGGACGTGTACCTTTTAAAAGGTACACGTCCCCGTTCACAGTTTTTTCACATTTTATCTGTTTTCACTTTTCCCGGTAAAGAGAGTTCCGGCATGTACGCCGCGGATGATATCGTACAGGGCTTCCGGGCGTTTCCCGTTGGTGACGATCGTATCGATCCCCTGGGAGGTAGCCAGCTGAGCCGCCTGCACTTTGGTCCGCATACCGCCTGTGCCGCGCCGGCTTCCGGCGCCTCCGGCCAGGGAGCTGATGCTCTCATCAATGTGATCGATCTGTTCGATCAGCCTGGCGTTGGGATAGAGCCGGGGATCACTGTCATAAAAACCGTCGATATCAGACAGGATGACCAGCCGCCTTGCCCGGCAGAGAACGGCGACTACCGCGGAGAGCATGTCGTTGTCTCCGAAGAGCCGGTCTTCGGATTCGATCTCGGTATAGCTTACAGAGTCATTCTCGTTGACGATGGGGATGATGCCCATCTCCAGCAGAGCATTGAACGTGTTGGTCAGGTTTTCCTTTTTCTCTTCCTGCTCGATATCCTCGGCATTCAGCAGGATCTGCGCCACTGTCTTGTCGTAATCCCCGAAAAATTTATCATACAGGTACATCAGGCTGCACTGTCCGACGGCCGCGGCCGCCTGCTTCATCCGCATACTGTCCGGCCTGGACTGCATGTTCAGCTTATTTCTGCCCACCGCGATGGCGCCTGACGATACGAGGATGACCTCATATCCCATGTTGTGGATGTCCGAGAGTGTACATACGAGCCGGTCTGTGGCCCTCAAGTCACTTTTTCCCGCGTCGTTGGTGAGGGTGGATGTGCCTACCTTCACTACGATCCTGTTGTTGTAAAGTCCCATGATCTTCTCCTTTTCCTATTATCCTTTATTTTCCATGATTTTATTTGACTGATCTACCGGACTATCGTATCATAGATTTATAAATTACAAAAGTGAATGTTTATCATGAAAAACATAATAAAAACAGATATATAGAGTTTCATTAAGGAGATGAGAAAAATGGATATGAACATCCAGAAATACCTGGCATTTGTAAAGACAGTAGAGTGCGGCAGCTTCACGAAAGCGGCAGAACTGCTCAATTACTCTCAGTCCGGCATCAGCAGGATGATCAAAGATCTGGAATCGGAATGGAATGTGACTCTGCTGGAGCGCGGCAGAGGCGGGGTGAATCTGACAGGCGACGGGATCCGTCTCCTTCCGTATGCAAGAAATGTCTGTCAGGAGTATGAAAAACTGCAGGCGGAAGTGGATGAGATCAACGGCCTGCGTTCCGGACTTATCCGGATCGGCGCATTTTCCAGTGTAGCGACCCACTGGCTGCCCAACATTATCCGGGAATTTCAGAAAGAATATCCTGCCGTCGACTATGAACTTCTGCTGGGAGATTACACAGAGATCGAAACCTGGATTCTGGAAGGCCGGGTGGACTGCGGTTTCCTCCGGCTTCCGGCCGGCGCGGAGCTGGAGACCTTGTTCCTGGAACAGGACAGGCTTCTGGTCGTCCTCCCGGAGGACCATCCCCTTTCGGCCCTTGAAAAAATACCTGTCAGTGCGCTGGGAAATGAACCTTTCCTGCTTATGGAAAAGGGAGGAAAAGCGGAAATATCGGAAATATTCGAGCGCAGCGGTGTGAGCCCGAAGGTGCATTTTACTACATGGGACGACTATGCCATTATGGCCATGGTGGAGAGCGGCCTGGGGGTCAGTATTCTTCCGGAGCTGATCCTGAAGCGCACGCCCTATCATCTGGCGGTCCGGGAGCTGGAGATCCCTTCCTATCGCAATATCGGGCTGGCCTGGAAGTCAAAAAGAGGAGAATCCCTGGCGGTCAGGCGGTTTATGGAATATCTGGATTATCGGTAGATTGCACTGATAAAATCATTCGGTATCAATCGCTGAATTTTCTGTTTTTATATCATAAAACATAATTTTATCTGTTAATATTAACCAAATGTGATATAATAGCATAGGAAGGTCGTCAGACCGGGAGACGGGATATGAGGAGGGCAAAATATGAGTCATATACTGAAAAGTGATGTGCAGACTGCAGAAACACACAGTGCGAAGGTGAGCGCCGGGATCAGCAATTATACCCAGGTCATACTGCCTTTTGTTACAGGGAGCAACGCGCCCGGATGTCAGCAGGTAAACACAGTCATCGAGGAGATCAGCCGCGGGATATCCGACTATGGCGCGGCAGCGCTGGAGGACAGCAGACAGATCAAATCGCTGGCTGTGTTTTTTGATGAGGCAGATCATCGGATGGGCAGTGCGAACCGGCAGACAGAAGCGCGGCTGTGATCCACAAGATGGCGGGGGTGATCAAGGATAACAGAATATGAAAAAGATCTGGACGAGCTCTGTTCCCGGCTGGCCGAAACCGCCGGGGAAGGTGAGAGCGCGTTCTTTTTCTATGCAAATGAACAGGCGGCAGCCGCCGGGCTCCGGACAGAGGAACAGTTCAGAGAGGAACAGGAGAGACTGGACGCAGAGATGGCACGGCTCCGGATGCAGAAGGAGGATACCTGTGAAGAAAAAATGCGGAAGCTTCGCCAGCTGGAAGAAGATCCAGCACAGTGACGGGAGAATCGGCGGACACATAAGACGCGGCTGAAACATGTCTGGAAAACACCGGTAAAACGGATCAGGAACAGGGAAGGGGGAACCTGAATGGGATATTATGTAAGGACTTATGAGCTGGAAGCCGGCCTGAGAGCACTAAATAAAAGGCTCGCGGAGATGATGGAGCTGGCCGTTCCATATGAGGAGAGCATTGCCTCATACGCAGGAGAAGAAGGACTGCAGGGTGAAGCATATACTGCTTCCAAAGACTATATGCAGCGGGGACATCTTGCCGCGGTGCGCGCTCAGAAGACGGTTATACGGGAATTCATGCGGGCGAATGAGCAGCATATCGCCCTGCTCGATGAATATCTGCCGGGAGAGTCGGAAGTCAATGAAGATGTCCTGATCGACCAGCTGAACCAGATTCAGTATCTTCGCGGGATGGCAGAGAGGCTGCAGCTGTATGCCTATGAGGGCCTTCTGGCGGAACTGGAGCAGAACCGGCGGAACAAGCTGGAGCGGCTCTATGCCTTTGTGTCTGCCAGCGGCAGCGTATATTCGGGGGTTGACGTGTCCGCCATGCAGCAGGCCGTAAATCTGCTGCACACAGCAGTCTATGACAGTACTCTGGGAGTAAAAGTCCTGCCGCTGAGCACGAAAGGCAGCGGGACTACGGAAGAAATGTTTAAAAAGAATATGAAAGAACAGTTCGGGTTCGATGACCGGACGGTCGATATCCTGTGGGATATATACGAAGCCGTCCAGAAGCTGTATGCGGATCTGCCTCAGAAGGAAAGAGACTGGTATTTTGTCAGAGCGATCAGCCAATTGGGGACTATAATGATAAACCGGTAAAAATCCTGTTCTTTTCGGTAGAAACGCATGCATGGAGGAAAGGCGCCGGCTGGGCTTATAAATATGACGAGGAAGAAGAGTTCTTCTGTAAAAAGCTGGGATTGAGCGAAGGAGATTATAAATACATACGTCAGATGGTGCGTCTGCAGCATTTTATGACCAGCGATCCAGAGCAATACAGTTATAATGGATTAGAAATGCTTTCAAGAAAAAATAAGGAACATTTTAATGAATGGAAAAAACAATGGAGCAAGCAATGGGAAGAAGCTATTCCGATAGTGAGTACAAAGATTTTTATAAACAACTTTATATTCAAATGGGTTCAAAAGAAGATTTTTCACATATGATGTATACAGTTTCTGCTAATTTAATAGATAAAGGCCATAAAGTTGATAATGTTTGGAATAACTGGGGCGCTCAGGGTATGTCATGGGCAACAAAAGGCGAACGAAAAGATATTGTCGGATGGCTCGGAGATGCTGTCTATAAAGGAGATGAATATAAAACCTCTTTTGGAGAAGATGATTATATTGCAGATCTGGATGCAGACAATATTGCTAAAAGAGTAACGAAAAAGACGAGGCTGGCAGACGCGGTCAATGAGTATTATTCGGATATCAGTAAAGATCCCCAGGGAGAAAATGCAGGTCGTACAAAAGAGTTCCTGAAAAATAATCCGTATGAAGAAGTAGAGGCCGCTGTGTTTGAAAGAATTGAATTTAATGATCCAAATGGAAACGGGATAAAAGATTTGGATGACCTGAAAAATAATAAGGTTTATGAAGAGACTTATGATTTTCTGGCGAGATTAAAGAAGATTGATGAAGGAGAGAGTAATTAAATGGGTAAAACTGGGAAAAGAAACAGATGGTATATATGTATTTTACTGATATGTATAATAACAGGTATTATGGGTTGTGGTTTATTTGGGAAGGGAAATGTGATGGAAGATATGTATCGTGCAAGTATTAAGGAAGGCGGATATTCGGAATTTAAAAAAGTGAAGGAACTGGAAATTGTTACGTATGATTCTGTAAGCGGTCAAATTGAGTTTATTAAAGGATTTTATATACCTTATAAACAAGAATTCTTAAGAGATAATTTTGAGGTTAGTTTATTCCTTCCGAACGATGAACATGGTATTGAAATTGATAATGTAATCCGAATATCCGATACAGTGCAAATTAATATGTTTATGGATTATCAACACGAAGATCAAACACTTATTTTAAAACCCCTGGAAATGTATGAGGAGTCAGAAGACGGAAAAGATGATGGAACATATCATACAGAAGGGGAAGCCATCCGAAAACTTCTGGATGAGTGTGGGGTGACAGAACAGGATATAAAAGAGTATCAGAATTATATACTGTACGATGTTGTTATGCAGACCTGGGTACGGCGAAACTATTATGAACGGGAATTAACGGAACGGGATTATGAAGACTTACAGATCGAGGATCATACCTTTGATTTTCCCAGTTGACGCAGCGCGGGCTGCCTGTGTGTCGTCTATGTGCTGCCGGCTTATGTTTCGCGATGAGCGGCAGCAGATGATTGCAGATGATATGTCTTGCTATATGAGTATATATTGATTATAATTAGTCCATATTACTTATCCGAAGTATCTCCTGCCGGAGCCGGAAGGCCCCGGACAGTCTGATACAAGAGGGAGAGAGGAGTTTATATGAAAAAGATATTCAGCAGTCTTCCGTTCAAACTGCTTCTGGGAGTGGTGATCGGGATCATCATCGGGCAGCTGGCAGGCATGGAATCTGTAAAAACTGCCGGGGACGCCGTGATGAATATAGTCGTAACTGTTAAATTCATCCTGTCGGAACTGATTAATTTCTGTGTTCCGCTGATCATCATAGGTTTTATTGCGCCTTCGATCACAAGGCTGGGCCGCAGCGCGTCGAGGATGCTGGGCGTGGCGATCTTCTGCGCGTATGTCTCATCCATTCTTGCGGCGCTTCTGTCCATGGCGGCAGGATACGGCATTATCCCGCATTTATCGATCGTGTCCACAGTGGATGGCCTGAAAGAGCTGCCGGAGGTTATCTTTGAGCTTGAGATCCCGGAGATCATGTCCGTGATGAGCGCGCTGGTATTATCTGTCCTTGTAGGGCTGGCGGCGACATGGACCAAAGCGGAGGTGACGACACGCTTTCTGGAAGAGTTCCAGAAGATCGTGCTGGAGATCGTCACAAGGGTGGTGATCCCGGTACTTCCGGTGTTTATCGGATTTACATTCTGCGCCCTTTCCTATGAAGGGGCGATTACCAGACAGCTTCCGGTATTCCTTAAGATCATCCTGATCGTTATGGCCGGACACTTTATCTGGATGGCAGTACTGTACATTACGGCAGGGATCTATTCCAGGAGCAATCCGCTGGATGTAATTAAAAATTATGGTCCGGCTTACATCACGGCAGTGGGGACGATGTCCTCTGCAGCGACGCTGGCGGTGGCGCTCCGCTGCGCGAAAAAGTCTGAACCTCCGCTGCGGGACGACATGGTGGATTTTGGGATCCCGCTGTTCGCCAACATTCATCTGTGCGGCTCTGTGCTGACAGAAGTGTTTTTTGTTATGACCGTGTCGCAGATCCTCTATGGATCCATGCCCTCCCTGGGGACCATGATCCTGTTCTGTCTTCTGCTGGGCGTATTTGCCATTGGCGCGCCGGGTGTTCCCGGAGGTACCGTGATGGCTTCTCTGGGACTGATCACCGGGGTGCTTGGCTTCGATGAGAGCGGGACAGCTCTGATGCTGACGATCTTCGCTCTCCAGGACAGCTTCGGTACAGCGTGCAACATTACCGGAGACGGGGCTCTGACGATGATCCTGTCCGGATATGCCAGAAGGCATAATATCAAGGAACAGAACCTGAAGATTGACCTGTAAAATAAGATCCTGCCCAGGAACGGCGGGGATCAATGGGAGATATCATTTGACACATATTGAAATATTGTCTATAATATACTTAACAAGGGAGCCGATAGCCAGCGTACACCTGGCCACCCGGCAATATGTACTGCTAATAGCGCCTTACTTTACCAGAGTGGGGGCGCTATTTTTTGCGTCTGTTATTGAGAACAAGGGTAATAACTGCGCAAAGCATAATGACAAAGCTGAATAAGTCAGACCATGTTATCATAAGCACCAACCCCCTTTCTGCTGGGTGGCTGGTATAGCGTCTCATCGGCTCCCTGGGTAAGTATATTATTGTCAATGTGCAGCCGTTGAATTTTCGACCGTCTATTCGGTATTTTGCTTGTATCAGTCAGGTATTTGCTCCTGAATTTTATCTGCAAGGTCGGCATAGGCAGCTGCTTTCTGACTGTTACCATCCTGCACAAAAAATACCTCTCTCTCATAAACTTTATCCAGCAAATCAAATGCCTCATCATCGCTGTACTCTTTTTTCCGCTCGAAATGTATTTCTGTATTGATCAGGAGCGCTATTTCTGTTTTATTCAATATAATTATCATAGCTCAATTATAAAGCCAGATTTTTCTGGCTTCTTTTAAGCCCAAATTCATTATTTCATCTCTATAAATGAATATTACTATAACGAATATTATATGTGAACAATATGCTGAATATGATTGACGAATTATAAGCATAACGCCACTATTTATTTGGCATAAATCTAACAATGGGTAATGGAGCCTGAAGGCGAGGCAATGCACCGTATTTTAAGAAATCTCTTGTCGATTAAAAAAATCTTAAAGATTTATCAATAAAAATATCACCAGTTCCTTCAAAAACATTAATCCCGCAAGTCTATTCTTTTTATATAGAGGACAGCTGCGCCGGCGCTGATCGCAGTGAGTCGGACGGCGTCTGTCAAAGATCTGGAAAAGGAGAAGATACAAATGAAAAGCAGCAATCAGGAAATCGGCAATGAGAAAACCGGCGGGAAAAAGAAGATCGCGGTCCTGTTCGGGGGATGTTCCACGGAGTACGAGGTCTCCCTCCAGTCCGCCTACGCGGTCATTACGAACATTGACACGGCGCTTTATGAAGTGCTGATGATCGGCATCTGCCGGGACACGGGGCAGTGGTATCTGTACCGGGGAGAGCCGGAAATGATCCCGGAGGACAGATGGTATTCTGAGGAGACCTGTACGCCGGTATACGTGTCTACAGACCGGACCGTCCATGGACTGTGTTTTCTGGAAGCAGGGAAACCAGACGTGATTTCCGTGGATGCGGCGTTTCCGGTCCTGCATGGGAAAAACGGGGAGGACGGTACAGTACAGGGTATGCTGGAACTGGCCGATATTCCGGTCATCGGGTGCGGCGTTCTTCCTTCTGCGGCAGGGATGGACAAAGAGCTGGCTCACCGTGTTGCGGCCGCGGCCGGCGTTGCGGTGGCGGACTCCGCTGTCATCACAAAGCCTTACGACGCAAAAGAAGTGGCGGCATCCGGAGAGAAACTGGGATATCCGCTGTTTGTCAAGCCTGTGCGCGCCGGCTCTTCCTTTGGCATTACAAAGGTCTGCGCTCCGGAGGAACTGCTCCCTGCGGTGGAGGCAGCTTTTGAGCATGACCGGGAAGTGCTTCTCGAGGAGGAGGTCAGAGGATTCGAGGTCGGATGCGCGGTGCTGGGAAATGAAACCCTGACCATCGGAGAAGTGGATGAAATCGAGCTGTCGGAAGGATTCTTTGACTATGAAGAAAAATACACACTGAAAACTTCCGATATCCATGTCCCCGCCCGCATTTCCAGGGAAAAGGCGGATGAGATCCGGCATGCCGCGGCCGTTATATACCGGGCGCTGAAGTGCCGGGATTTTGCCAGAGTGGACATGTTTCTTACGCCGGAGGGAAAGATCTACTTTAACGAAGTCAATACCATTCCCGGGTTTACCGCACACAGCCGTTATCCGGGGATGCTGAAGGCGGCGGGCATATCTTTCAGGGCATTGATCAGCCGTCTGATCGAGATGGAGACAAAGCGGGAGGTGGAAAAATGACAGAAGACGCTCTTGTACTTGTCAATGCGAGGAATCCTCTCAGATATTCTGTGAAGGAAGAAGAACTTGTCTGTGTTTCGGAGGACTATCCGGATGTCCGGATGGCACGTCCGGCCGCGGAGGCGCTTAAGGCCCTGCTGCGGGATATCCGAAGCGGAGGCGCCATTGTCCCGGTGAGCGGCTGGCGTTCCAGACAGGAACAGCGGAAGATCTGGAGGGAGACGGCCGGGGAGAGAGGGGAGGCGTTTGCCAGAAAATTTGTCGCGCTGCCGGGATGCAGCGAACATGAGACGGGGCTTGCCATAGACCTGGCGGAAAATACGGAGGAGATCGACTTTATCTGTCCCAGTTTCCCATACACCGGAATATGCGGAGAATTTCGGAAGAAGGCGCCTTATTATGGATTTATCGAAAGGTATCCGAAAGGAAAAGAACCAGTGACCGGGATCGGAGCCGAGCCGTGGCATTTCCGGTATGTAGGGCTGCCCCATTCCGTGATCATGACGGAGCAGAAGATCGTACTGGAGGAGTATGCAGATGTACAAAGAAGGCAGGGCCTGGGCTGAGATCAGCAGGAAAAATCTGATCCACAATACAGAAGAGTTCCGCAGGATCGCAGGAGACAGCTGCAGGCTGATGCCTGCGGTGAAAGCAAATGCCTACGGGCACGGAGATATTCTTGTATCCCGCATCCTGCAGGAACAGGGGATCCGGGATTTCTGCGTGGCGTCTGTGGAAGAGGGGATCCGGCTCCGCCAGGCCGGGATCACCGGACAGATCCTGATCCTGGGATATACAGATCCGGAACTGTTCCATGAGCTTGGCGAATATCAGCTTACACAGACTGTGGTGGACGCCGGGTATGCCCGCAGACTGTCCCGATACGGCAGGCCTGTCTTTGTCCATGTAGGAGTGGATACGGGAATGCACCGGCTGGGGATTCCGGCAGAGGATCCGGATGCAGTGGCGGCGGTATGGTCCTTTCCGAATCTGCGAGTGACGGGAATGTTTTCTCATCTCTGTGTTTCCGACGGAAGTACAGAGGAAGAGAAATGTTATACCCGCCGGCAGTTCCGGTCATTCCGGAAGCTTGCAGGGCAGCTGCGCGGGAGAGGGATCCGGGGATTTGAAACACACATTCAGGGGAGCTACGGTATCCTGAACTATCCGGAGGAGCGGTTTGACTGTGCCCGTCCGGGGATCGCCCTGTACGGAGTCTTAAGCTCGCCGTCGGATCAGGTTCTGGTGGATGTCTCTCTGCGCCCGGTTCTGTCACTGAAAGCGCGGGTAGAATGTGTGAAGAAATTGTCCCGGGGAGAATCGGCGGGATATGGACTAACCTATACGGCTAGAGATGAACGGAAGATAGCTATCATAGCAGCCGGATATGCGGACGGGATCCCCCGGAATCTTTCCAACAGGGGATACGTGTTGATCCGGGGGCAGAAGGCGCCCGTCATCGGACGGATCTGTATGGATCAGCTGACAGCGGATGTGACGGACATCCCCTGTACGGCGCCGGGGGATGAAGCGGTCTTTATCGGAAGGTCGGGAGAGCTTGTATTGACGGCGGAGGAAATGGCGGAACAGGCGGACACCATCTCCAATGAGATCCTCAGCCGGCTGGGGGAGCGCCTCACCAGGCTGGAAGTATAAACGGAAAAAGTATGGAACATACGGAAACAGAAGTAAGAAAGCAGTAAGAAGACAGTAAGAAAGCGACAGAAAAGCTGCCGGATCCGGGCTGTCCCGACAGGGAAAAACGCGTGGATCCGGCAGTTTTACATATATTTAACATTTTTCTTATCCCATGGCGTCACGCTTTATTATACAATAGACTACATATATCAATGAGAAAACAGAGAGGAAACCATATGATAAAAATTTATGTAGTAGACACCAATATCTTGCTTCAGGCTCCCTACGCCATTGAGAGTTTTGAAGACAATTCTGTGGTGCTGCCCATGGTGGTCCTTGAGGAACTGGATCATTTTAAAAAGGCAGAAGGCGAGATTGGGGCGAATGCCCGCCGGGTCATCCGGTATCTGGAACAGCTGCGGCAGAAAGGCGATCTTTTAAAAGGGGTGCCTCTGGAAAACGGGGGATGCCTCCGGGTGGAAAAGAATTTTGTCAATGTCAGGCTGCCCGAAGATCTGTCCGATGAAGTGGCGGATAACCGGATCCTGAGAGTCTGTCTGGGGCTTTCCGAAGCAAATGTGGAGCAGGTCATCCTTGTCACAAAAGATCTTCTGCTCAGGATCAAAGCCCAGATCCTGGGGCTTTGCGCGGAAGATTTCACAACAGATCAGGTGCTGGAACATGAAAACCAGTACAGCGGGAGATGCGAGCTGTATGTGCCCGAGGAGGCGTTTAAGACGTTTAAAAAGAAAGGGGTTCCGGTGGATCAGGTGTACATGCTGGACGCAGGAGGCGAAAGCTATGTCCCGAAACTGGAAGAGAATCAGTTTGTCATCCTCCGGGCAGACCAGTCTGACAGGAAGACGCAGCTTGGCCGGGTGGAAAACGGCGTGATCCGGAAGCTGGAGTACCGAAAGAGTTCCCCTTACGGGATTTCCCCGAGAAACGCAGGCCAGTATTTTCTCCAGGAAGCGCTTATGCAGCCCGCGGAGAAGGCTCCTCTTGTCATCGTAAAGGGGATGGCCGGGACGAGCAAGACATTTTATTCTCTGGCGGTAGGCCTTGAGAAACTTCTGAACCATCCGACGGGAGAATACAGGCGGATCCTGATCTGCAGGCCAAACGCTCAGTTCGACGACGACATCGGTTTCCTTCCCGGAGATGAGCAGGAGAAGATCTCGCCCCTCATGCGCCCGGTTATCGACAATCTGGAACAGCTCATCGATTCCAGTGAAGAAGAGCGATATCAGGATGAAGAGGAACTGAAGGGGAAAGTGGATGAGATCTTTGCCCGGAAGATCATTCAGGCGGAAGCCCTCAACTACATACGGGGACGCTCCATTGTGAAAACTTATCTCATTATCGACGAGGCGCAGAATACGACGCCCGATCAGATCAAGGGGATCATTACAAGAGCGGGGAAGGACACAAAGATCATCCTGCTGGGAGACCCCAACCAGATCGACCGGCCGTTTCTGGATGAACGGACCAACGGGCTGAGCTACGCTTCAGAGCATATGAAGGGAAGCAGTCTCTGCTGGCAGATCACCATGGCCGCTGAAGAATGCGAACGGTCATCGCTTGCGCTGGAGGCGGTACGGAGGCTTTAGGCGAACCCTCCGTTGATTATTGATACAGGAAAGTGTAAGATAAAATAAGAAAAATAAGAACAGGAGCGGGAAATTCATAACCCCGTCCGTTTTGTGAAACTTGGTCACAAAGGAGGAGAATATGGGAACGATTTATATGAACAGGGAACTGTCCTGGCTGAAATTCAATGAGAGGGTGCTGGAGGAGGCGGAGAACCACGAGGTGCCCCTCTGTGAGCGGATGTCATTTATCTCGATCTATCAGAGCAATCTGGACGAATTCTTTATGGTGCGTGTGGGGTCGCTCCAGGATCAGATGCTGCTCAACCAGAAGATCCGGGACAATAAGACAAACATGACGGCAGAAGAGCAGATCAAGGCGATCTTAAAAGAAGTGAAGCGTCTGAACAAGAGAAAAGACGAGGCTTATGAAAATCTTATGGAGAAGGTGGCCGGATACGGGATCGAGCTGATCCGTTTCCAGGATGCGGATGCTGAGGAAAAGAAATATCTGGAACAGTATTTTAAACAGGATATCCTGCCTCTGAGTTCGCCTACTGTTGTAGGAAAGCGCCAGCCGTTTCCCTTCCTCCGTAACAAAGAGATCTACGCCGTAGTGGTGCTGGAGACGAAAAACGGCAAGGAGCGGCTGGGGATCATCCCATGCACCAACAACATGCTGGAGCGACTGATCGAGCTTCCCGGGGGCAAAGGCAGATATATGCTGTCCGAGGAACTGATCCTCCACTATATCGGAGAGGTGTTTAAAGGCTATAAGGTGAAAGGAAAGTCTCTCATCCGTGTTGTAAGAAATGCCGATATCGACGCGGACGCGCTCTATGACGAAGATCTGGATTACCGGGAATTTATGGCGGATCTCATGAAGGAAAGAAAGAAACTTTCTCCGGTCCGGCTGGATATGTCAAGAGAGATCGACGGGAACGTGGTAGAGACTCTGTGCAGATATCTGGAAATCACGCCGTCCCGCGTATTCCGCAGCAAAGCCCCGCTGGATGTATCTTTTATTTTCCAGATCCAGGATCTCCTGCGGATGAATCCGGAGCTTTTCTATGAGAAGAGAGTTCCCCAGAAATCATCGGATTTCAGGGACGGAAAAAGCATATTGGAGCAGATCCGGGAGGAGGACCGGTTCCTGTCCTATCCCTATGAATCTATCCGTCCGTTCCTGAACATGCTGAACGAGGCGGCAGAGGACGACCATGTGATCTCCATCAAGATGACCCTGTACCGTCTGGCAAAACAGAGCAAAGTCATCGAGGCTCTCTGCGAGGCGGCGGAAAACGGGAAAGAAGTGGTCGTGCTGGTGGAACTGCGGGCCCGTTTTGATGAGGAAAACAACATCCGCTGGTCCCGGATGCTGGAGAAGGCAGGATGTCAGATCATATATGGACTGGAGGGATATAAGGTCCACTCCAAGCTGTGCCTGATCACGCGCCGGGGCGAGGACGGGATCGAGTATATCACTCAGATCGGAACCGGCAACTACAACGAAAAGACAGCAAGACTCTATACGGACCTGTCGCTTATGACCGCTAATGAGCAGATCGGAATGGAGGCGGCCCGGGTGTTCCAGGCGCTGACCAAGGGAGAGATCGTGGAAGAGACAGAGCACCTGCTTGTGGCGCCGAAGTGCCTTCAGTCTAAAGTGACGGACATGATCGACGAAGAGATCAGACGCGCCCGGAACGGGGAAGAGACCTATATCGGCCTGAAGCTGAACTCTCTGACAGACAAGAGGATCATCGATAAACTGGTGGAAGCTTCCTGCGCGGGAGTGCGCATCGATATGATCGTGAGAGGCATCTGCTGTCTGATCCCGGGCGTGGAAGGACAGACGGAAAATATCCACGTTATCAGCATTGTGGGAAGATTTCTTGAACATTCCAGGATCTACATCTTCGGATGCGGAGAGAGAGCGAAATATTATATCGGTTCCGCGGATTTTATGACAAGAAATACCGTCAAGAGAGTCGAAGTGGCGGCTCCGGTCTATTCCGGGAAGATAAAACAGCGTGTCCGCGGCATCTTTGATCTGATGCTGAGAGACAATAAGAAGGCCAGAGAAGAAGACGCAGAGGGAAATTATACTCTGAGAAAATGCGAGGGCGAACCTGTCAACGCGCAGGAACAGCTGTATCAGGAAGCCTATGACAGAGCAGCGGCCAGAGGCCAGGCGGCGGAGTGAAGTGAATGGCGGGCATACGGCAGCCCCGGAGAACAGAATGAAATGACAGCAGGGTGATAATATGATATTCAAATTCGGAGAACAACTGATGCCAATGGAACTGGCGGACTGGGAAGCAGATCCCGGTCCGGCAGTTTTTGTTACGGATTCCCGGCACGCGGAAGGAATCCTGGCAAAAGCGGGTATCATCTATGAAAACGAGATCCAGATTTCCAAGATCGGGTTCTGCAGGCTGGAGAATCAGCAGGACTGTGTGGTAGGGACACTGTGCATCCCCAAGCTTCTGGATGTGCTGGGAAGCCGATACCGGATGTACTTTTTTGTCAACCGCACAAACATCGTGATCGTAGACGATGAGGATTTTACGATCCGGCTCATCCACAGGATCCAGCAGAAGCGGACCCATCAGGGGGAGACGAAAGAGAGGTTTTTATACAATTATATCGCTGAATTTATGAGCCGGGATCTGGAGATGCTTGTGGCCTATGAGAGAAGGCTGCTGCGCATGGAGGAGGATGTCAGCCAGGAGCACATTGCCAATTTCCAGAGCAGGCTGATGCCGATCCGCAGAGAACTTCTGAACCTGCGCAGCTATTATGATGAGATTATGGACCTGAGCAAGGAACTGGAAGAAAACGAAAACGGGTTTTTCCTGAAAAAGCATCTGAAATATTTCGGTACTCTTACTGACCGGGCAGACCGACTGATGAGCCGGACCAGCCACCTTCTGGAATATGCCCAGCAGGTAAAAGAAGCCTGTCAGGCCCAGATCGACGCCAGACAGAACAGTAATATGCAGTATCTGACCGTGATCTCCACGATCTTCTTCCCGCTGACCCTGATCACCGGGTGGTACGGCATGAACTTCAAGGATATGCCGGGGCTTGAAAACGGATATCCCGGGGTAATCGTGCTGAGCATCGTTGTCATACTGGCCTGCGTGATCATCTTCAAAAAGAAACACATCCTTTAAGGGCAAATCTGAGATTGTTGTGGGATAAGGATGTGTCCGGCAGGAACAGAAAATGATATGATCAGAAAAGGACGCCGTGGAAAGGATCAGCTGCAGCGCCGTTCCGGCCCGCTCTACCTCATCCCCTGGAGTCCTTGTAACAGAAACCGAAGTGATCGTCCAGAGGGACTCCCACTTCAGTTTCTTAACAAGGAGCGCCAGGTGTATTCGGAACGCTCCATGCCGATACACGGCTTCTGCAGCCGACCCTTTCCTCGGCTGTCTCTTCCGATCAGCACATTCTCCGCTCCTGACAAACATCCCCTTATCCTCCACAATCTCGCGATTTAAGGGCCCAGTGCAAGGGGAACGCCCTCGGCCATATCAACGATCACGCCCCAGGAGAGGTATACGCCAGAAGGCGGATGCATATGTCTGGTGCCCTGAAATGTTATTTTCCCCAATACAGCTCCCCTTGCACAGGGTCTTTACGCCGGAGGGGATGGATAGAGCGGAGGGAGGGGAAAGAGCGGCGGACGGAAAGGCCTTTCTGCGGCGGCAGGCAGGTGGACCGGCGACTTTGGAGGAATCCGCAGGAAAAACTTAAGGGATTCAGTCTCCGCCGTCAGGGAGGCCGATGGGATTGTCTGAGCGAATGCGAGTTGCCCATCGGCCTCCCTTGTTTTTAGGCGGAGCTGAAGTCCCTTTATGTTTTCCCGGATTCCGGAACGGAGCAAGGGACACCTGTTCTGTCGCCGCAGAATACGTTTTTCCAATGTGCAGCTTTTTCGGATCCTTCCACTTTGCCATTCCCTCCGGCGGGTTCTGAATCCCCCGGCAAACCCAGATTCATCTTGCTGTCAGGCGGCAGACATGATAGAATAACATTCATACGGACAAAGGAGTGTGGAAGAAATTGAAGACGTTATTGGATCTGATCACGACAGAGATGCGGGATGCTTTTTCCAGGGCAGGATATGACGAAGAACTGGCAAAGGTGACTCTTTCGAACCGCCCGGATCTCTGTGAATATCAGTGCAACGGCGCTATGGCCGGGGCGAAAAAATATAAAAAGGCTCCGTTCCTGATCGCGGAGGATGTGGCCGCGAATCTGAAGGACAGCGTGTATTTTGAGTCGGTGGACGTGGTGAAGCCGGGATTCATTAACCTGAAGCTGTCAGCGGAACAGGCGGCGGCCTACCTGAACGAGATGGCGGAGGATGAGAAGCTGGGAGTGGAAACGGCGGAAGACCCCAGGACCATCATGATCGATTACGGCGGCCCGAATGTGGCCAAGCCGCTCCATGTGGGGCATCTGCGTTCTGCCATTATCGGGGAGAGCGTGAAGCGGATCGCCCGGTTCAAAGGGCATCGGGTGATCGGAGATATCCATCTTGGAGACTGGGGATATCAGATGGGACTGATCATTACTGAGCTGAAGAAGCGCCAGCCGGATCTTCCCTATTTTGATGATTCCTATGAAGGGGAGTATCCCTGGGAGGCGCCGTTTACCATCAATGAACTGGAAGAGATCTATCCAACCGCCAGCGCATATGCGAAGGAGAATGAGGAGTACCGGGAAGAGGCGCTCCATGCCACGTATCTGCTGCAGAGCGGAAACCGGGGATACCGGGCGGTCTGGAACCATATTATGAATGTGTCTGTGGCGGATCTGAAGAAGAACTATGAGAAGCTCAATGTAGAATTTGATCTCTGGAAAGGAGAGTCCGACGCCCAGAAATATATTCCGGAAATGGTGCAGATGCTGAAGGATAAAGGGTACGCACGCTACGATGAGGGAGCCCTTGTGGTGGATGTGCAGGAGGAGACCGACAACATGGAAGTGCCTCCCTGCATGATCTTAAAGTCCGACGGGGCGGCGCTGTATGATACGACCGATCTGGCCACTCTGGTAGAGAGGGAGGCTGACTATGATCCTGACGAGATCATTTATGTGGTGGACAAGCGGCAGGAGCTGCATTTTACACAGGTGTTCCGCTGCGCCAGGAAGACGGGGATCGTTCCCGGAGAGACAAAACTTACATTTCTCGGGTTCGGGACGATGAACGGCAGGGACGGAAGGCCCTTTAAGACCCGGGAAGGCGGTGTGATGCGCCTGGAGAATCTGATCCGTGAGATCAATGAAGAAATGTATAAGAAGATCATGGATAACCGCACCGTGGAGGAGGAAGAGGCGGAGCGGACGGCACAGATCGTGGGTCTGGCCGCCATCAAATACGGCGATCTGTCTAATCAGGCGTCGAAGGACTATGTTTTCGACGTCGACCGGTTTACGTCATTTGAGGGGAATACAGGGCCTTATATCCTGTATACGATCGTGCGGATCAAGTCCATCCTGAATAAGTACCAGGAGACGGGAGGGAGCCTTGACGGGCTGAAAGTAAGGCCCGCGTCCAATGAATATGAAAAGGCTCTTATGCTGCAGGTGCTGAAATTCAACGATGTTTTTGAGGCTGTGTATGGGGAGACAGCGCCCCATAAGCTCTGCGCGTATCTATATGAGCTGGCCAACGAGTTCAATAAATTCTATCATGAGACAAAGATCCTCTCCGAGGAAGATGAGGACAGAAGGGCCGGGTATATCGCGTTGCTGATCCTGACGAAACGGGTGCTTGAAACCTGTATCGATCTGCTTGGATTTGAAGCGCCGGAAAGGATGTAATGATGACAGAGAAACTATTTTACCAGGACAGCCATCTGGCGGCGTTTGAGGCCCGGGTTCTGGCCTGCGGGGAAGCGGATAAAGCGGATCAGGCCGCCGGAAGGACAGGATATCGGGTGGAACTTGACCGGACGGCCTTTTTTCCGGAGGGCGGAGGCCAGTATGCGGATACAGGTATTCTCGGCGGCGTCCGGGTGACGGATGTGCAGGAGGAAGACGGCAGAGTCATCCATTTTACGGACGGCCCGCTGGAAGACGGAGCTCAGGTCGAGGGAAGCATCGACTGGGAAGAGCGTTTTATGAAGATGCAGCAGCACACAGGAGAACACATTGTGTCCGGCCTGGTACATGCCCGGTTCGGGTATGATAATGTCGGCTTCCATCTGGGAAGTGAAGACTGTACCATGGATTTTAACGGAGAGATCACGGAGGAGCAGCTCTCTGAGATCGAGCTTGAAGCGAACCGTGCCGTCTGGAAGAATCTGAAGGTAGAGACAATTTATCCACCGAGAGAAGAACTGGCGCAGATGGAGTACCGGAGCAAGATCGAGATCGAGGGACAGGTCAGGATCATCGTGATCCCGGGTTATGACAGGTGCGCCTGTTGCGCTCCTCATGTGGCTTATACCGGAGAGATCGGAGTGATCAAACTGACGAACGTGCAGCGCTATAAAGGGGGAGCCCGGGTGACCATGCTCTGCGGCGTGCGCGCGCTGGCGGACTATGCGCTGAAACAGCGGCAGGAAAAAGAGATCTGCGCGATGCTCTGTGCGAAAGACAATGAGACGGCGGAGGGAGTCCGCCGCCTGAAGGAAGAGTGCAGCGCCGTGAAATATGAACTGGGAGAAAAGGAAAAGAAGCTGATCAGGTATGAGGCAGAGCGGATCCCGGAAGGGGAGGATGCGGTCTGCATATTTACTGAAGATATTAAAGGGGAGTCCATGCGCCTGCTCATGAATGCGGCGCTGGATTCCGGACACAGCCTGTGCGCGGTGTTCCATCCGGAAAGCGGCTCGGTGAGCAAAGCGGGAAAAGAGAAAAGGACGGGAGAGAAAAAAGGGGCGCGGCCGGAGAAGGTATGTCGTTATGTTATAGGGAGCAGAGATATAGACGTGCGTCCTCTGGCAAAGGATCTGAACAGCACATTCCAGGGACGCGGCGGAGGAAAGGCCGGGATGGTCCAGGGAACAGCGGTCGGAGAAGAAGACGAGATCAGAAAGTGGTTTCTGGAGAAAGCGGAGGAATTGCGATGAATCAGGTTCGGAGAAAGAGTTCTTTCTGGAGGCTGGCAGGCCCCCTGCTTGCCTATCTGGGGATCCAGTGGGTGGTCCAGACTCTGGCCCAGACTGTGATCAGCTTTCCGTATATCATGCGGGCATATATGGATGCCATACAGTCCGGGACGCGGGATCTGTCAGAGATCTATATGAACGCCCTGGAGCCGGCTGTGGAAGCCATGTTGAAATACCAGGTGGAGATCATGGGGATCTCATCTCTGTGTACCCTTGTGCTGACGGGGATCCTGTTTGGAAGAGACAGAAAAAAAGAGAAGGCAGCCGGCATCGCGCCGGGGAAAAAGGCTCCCCTGTACTCTTACTGGAAGATCCTGCTGTTCGGGATCGCAGGCTGTATCGCGGCGACCTGCCTGATGGTCATGGCGCAGGCGGCATTTTCAGATGCTCAGTATGAGCAGACAGCCCAGGTGATGTATTCTGCCGGATTCCCGATGCAGATCCTGGTTCTGGGGATCGTGGTGCCGGTGGCTGAGGAACTGATGTTCCGGGGAATTTTATTTAAGCGTTTCCGGGAAACACAGGGATTCTGGTATTCGGCTTTGTGTTCTTCACTGCTCTTTTGTCTGATGCATACCAATATGACGCAGATGATATACACCTTCCTTCTGGGGCTGATGCTTTCCTATCTCTATGAAAAGTACAATTCCTTCCGGGCGCCGCTGTTTCTCCATATCGTTGTGAACTGTGCTTCCGTGATATTTACGGCGGCAGGTGTGTTCACATGGCTGGGGACAGATCCGATGAGGATGGCAGGAGCTTCGATCGGAGGCGCGTTTATCTGTTCGGCTGTATTTGTGCTGATCCAGAGAATGGAAGGGCCAAAGGAAAAAGAAACACCTCCGGACAAGCCGGATCCCCTGGATATGTTCCGGTAGTAATAAGCCCCGGCAGCAGGGGAAAGGAGAAGCTTTGTGTTTGTTCTGATAAAAAAACAATTTGAAATTGTGTATGGCAGGAGAGATCTTCTGCCATATTTTTTATTATAAAATCAAGGATTTTCAAGGATAAATTTGTATTATAGAAATTATTCCTGACTTTTATATATGCATAAATTATCAGATAATAATATTAAAATTATAAAATAGTCGAATTATCAGATAATTCGAGGAGTTTTTTAGTTTACAAACGGAAAAAATTCGTGTATAGTCATTTCATAAAGCAAAAAGGAGAGGAGAGCAGTCATGAAAAGATCAGAGAAAACACCGCAGGGTCTGTACAGTGAGAGTTTTGAACATGATAACTGCGGGATCGGCGCGATCGTGAACATCAAGGGCAGGAAGAGCCACAGCACAGTTGCCGGGGCCCTTGAGATCGTAGAGCACCTGGAACACAGAGCCGGGAAGGACGCAGAGGGCAGAACCGGAGACGGAGTCGGGATCCTTCTGCAGATCTCTCATAAATTTTTCCGGAAGGTCTGTCAGCCTTTGGGGATCCGGCTCAAGGGAGAGCGGGATTACGGCGTGGGGATGTTCTTCCTCCCTCAGGATGAGCTGAAACGCAGCCAGGCCAAGAATATTTTTGAGGTGATCGTGAAAAAAGAAGGCCTGAATTTCCTGGGCTGGAGAGAAGTACCGATCCATCCGGAAGCGCTGGGGAAGACTGCTCTGGATTGCATGCCCTGTATCATGCAGGCTTTCATTGAGCGGCCGAAAAATATGGAAAAGGGTCTGCCCTTTGACCGCAGGCTGTATGTGGTGCGCCGGGTTTTTGAGCAGAGCAGTGACAACACGTATGTGGTCTCCCTCTCCAGCCGTACGATCGTGTATAAGGGAATGTTCCTGGTAGGACAGCTCCGCCAGTTTTTCGCGGATCTTCAGGATGAGGACTATGAGTCTGCCATAGCCATGGTCCATTCCCGTTTCAGCACCAATACCGCGCCCAGCTGGCAGAGAGCCCATCCCAATCGTTTTATCGTGCACAACGGTGAGATCAATACGATCCGGGGAAATGCGGACAAGATGCGGGCCCGTGAGGAGACGATGGAGGCAGGCTGTCTGAAAGGAGAGCTGCACAAAGTGCTTCCGGCGATCAACACCTCCGGTTCTGATTCGGCCATGCTTGACAATGCCCTGGAATTCATGGTCATGAGCGGCATGGAGCTTCCTCTTGCGGTGATGATCGCCATTCCGGAACCGTGGGTCAACAACCGCAGCATGTCCCAGAACAAAAAAGACTTCTATCAGTATTATGCGACGATGATGGAGCCCTGGGACGGCCCCGCCTCGATCCTGTTCTCCGACGGAGACGTGATGGGAGCCGTGCTGGACAGGAACGGACTGCGTCCTTCCCGGTATTATATTACAGACGATGACAATCTGATCCTTTCGTCGGAAGTCGGTGTCCTGGATATCGATCCTTCAAAGATCCTGGTCAAAGAGCGTCTCCACCCCGGCAAGATGCTTCTGGTGGACACGGTTGCCGGGAGAGTGATCGACGATGAGGAGCTGAAAGAAAAATATGCCAACGAGGAGCCTTACGGTGAGTGGCTGGACAGCAACCTGATCCAGCTGAAGGATCTTCCGATCCCGAACAAGGACATTCCCACATATACGAAAGAAGAATGTACCCGTCTCCAGAAGGCCTTCGGCTATGCCTACGAGGATGTCAAGACTTCGATCCTGACGATGGCGAAGAACGGGGCGGAAGGGATCGCGGCCATGGGAGTGGATACGCCGCTGTCCGTGCTTTCAGAGAAACGGCAGCCGCTGTTCGGATATTTCAAACAGTTGTTTGCCCAGGTGACCAATCCGCCCATTGACGCCATCCGCGAGGAGATCGTCACCTCCACGGTGATCTATGTGGGCAAGGACGGAAACCTTCTGGAAAAGAAAGAAGAAAACTGCAAGATGCTCCGGGTCAATAACCCCATCCTGACCAACACGGATCTTCTGAAGATCAAAAATATGGATGTGGAAGGATTTCAGGTGGCGGAGATCCCGATCACCTATTATAAGAACACAAGCCTGGAGAAAGCCATCGAATACCTCTTCGTGGAGGTAGACAGAGTGATCCGCGAGGGAGCCAATATCCTGATCCTGACCGACCGGGAGATGGACGAGTACCATGTGGCGATCCCGTCTCTTCTGGCTGTATCCGGCCTGCAGCAGCATCTGGTTCGGACGAAGAAAAGGACTTCTGTGGCCATGATCCTGGAAAGCGGGGAGCCCCGGGAGGTGCACCATTTTGCCACTCTTCTGGGATACGGCGCCTGCGCCATCAACCCGTATCTGGCCCATGAGTCCATCCGCCAGCTGATCCAGTCAAGGCTGCTCCACAAGGACTATTACGCGGCGGTGGACGACTACAACAGCGCGGTGATCCACGGGATCATCAAGATCGCGTCCAAGATGGGGATCTCCACGATCCAGTCTTATCAGGGCGCCAAGATCTTTGAGGCAGTGGGCCTGAAGAAAGAGTTTATCGACCAGTATTTTACTGATACTGTAAGCCGTGTAGGCGGGATCGGCATCGAGGAGATCGCGGAGGACTATACCGCCTTCCATACCCAGGCCTTTGACCCGCTGGGGCTGGACAGCGACATGACGCTGGACAGCGTGGGACGGCACAAATACAAGAGCGGCGGGGAGGAACATCTATACAACCCCCAGACGATCCACATGCTCCAGCAGTCGACAAGGCGGGGCGACTATCAAATGTTCAAGGAGTATACCCGTATGGTGGATGAAGAGGGAGAGAAGATCAACCTGCGGGGACAGCTGGATTTCAATTATCCCAAGAAAGGCGTGCCCATTGAAGAAGTGGAAAGTGTGGACTCCATTGTGACCCGGTTTAAGACAGGGGCCATGTCGTATGGATCCATCTCCAAGGAAGCCCATGAGACCCTGGCCCTTGCTATGAACCGTCTGCATGGGAAATCAAACTCCGGTGAAGGAGGAGAGGAGATCGAGCGCCTCGGCACGGACCGCAGTTCTGCCATCAAGCAGGTGGCTTCCGGCCGGTTCGGCGTCACATCCAGATATCTGGTGAGCGCCCGGGAGATCCAGATCAAGATGGCCCAGGGAGCGAAGCCCGGTGAGGGCGGACATCTCCCGGGAGGCAAGGTGTATCCCTGGATCGCGAAGACCAGGCACTCCACACCGGGCGTCAGCCTGATCTCTCCGCCGCCTCACCATGACATCTACTCCATCGAGGACCTGGCACAGCTGATCTATGACTGCAAAAACGCAAACAAAGACGCCAGGATCTCCGTAAAGCTTGTGTCTGAAGCAGGAGTCGGCACGGTGGCCGCGGGCGTGGCCAAGGCGGGAGCAGGCGTGATCCTGATCTCCGGCTACGACGGCGGGACAGGAGCGGCGCCCAGAAGTTCCATCCAGAACGCGGGACTTCCCTGGGAGCTGGGACTGTCCGAGACCCATCAGACTCTGATCCAGAACGGCCTGCGGGAGCGGGTGCGCATCGAGACGGACGGCAAGCTGATGAGCGGACGGGACGTGGCCATCGCCGCGCTTCTGGGAGCGGAGGAATTCGGATTTGCCACGGCGCCTCTGGTGACGATGGGGTGTGTGATGATGCGCGTCTGCAATCTGGACACCTGTCCGGTTGGCGTGGCCACACAGAATCCGGAACTTCGGAAGCGCTTTGCCGGGAAACCGGAATATGTCATGAATTTTATGAAGTTTATCGCGGAAGAGCTGAGAGAATATATGGCCCGGCTGGGCGTGCGCACGGTAGACGAGCTGGTGGGACGGACCGATCTTCTGAAGGTAAAAGACCATCCCACGTCCAGGCGTGCGGCGTCGCTGGATCTGAGCCGGATCCTTTCCAACCCGTACGCGAAGCAGAAGAAGGGCATGATCTTTGACCCCAAGAAAGTCTTCAATTTTGAGCTGGAGAAGACACTGGATGAACGGGTTCTCGTAAAGCAGCTTCTCCCCGCCCTTGAGAAGGGACAGAAGAGAGGCCTGGAAGTGGATGTGACAAACACGGACCGTACATTCGGCACGATCTTCGGCTCCGAGATCACAAAGAGATATCCTGACGGGCTGGAAGAGGACAGCTTCGTGATCAAGTGCAAAGGCGCCGGCGGCCAGAGCTTCGGGGCATTTATCCCGAAAGGGCTGACGCTGGAACTGACGGGGGACAGCAACGATTATTTCGGGAAAGGGCTGTCCGGCGGCAAGCTGATCGTCTATCCCCCCAAAAGTGCCACATTTAAATCAGATGAAAACATCATCATCGGCAATGTCGCCTTTTACGGAGCTACCAGCGGGAAGGCATACATCAGCGGCGTGGCCGGTGAGAGATTCTGCGTTCGCAATTCCGGAGTACATGCAGTGGTGGAAGGCGTGGGAGACCACGGCTGTGAATATATGACCGGAGGATGCGTGGTCATCCTGGGACAGGTGGGCAAGAACTTCGCCGCGGGAATGAGCGGCGGCATCGCCTATGTACTGGATATGGACAGCACGCTCTACACAAGGGTCAACAAGGATATGGTAAAGATCCGGCGCGTTACGGACAAATACGACGTGCAGGAATTAAAGGGGATGATACAGGAGCATGTGTCCTATACAAATTCAGAAGTGGGCAAGCGGATCCTGGATCATTTCTCGGAATATCTGCCGAAGTTCAAGAAGATCATTCCGGAAGATTATGAAAAGATGATGTCCGCGATCATCCAGATGGAGGAAAAGGGACTAAGCAGAGAAAAAGCCAAGATCGAAGCATTCAACATGGTAAAGAATGGGAAATAGGAGGCGCTTAAGATGGGAAAACCGACAGGATTTTTGGATTACGCGAGAAGAGATAAAACAGCGGAAGCACCGCTTGAGCGGATCAGACATTTTAACGAGTTCTACACGCCTCTTTCAAAAGAAGAGCAGGAACTTCAGGGAGCCCGCTGTATGGCGTGCGGCGTTCCGTTCTGTCAGTCCGGCCTGAACCTGATGGGCATGGCCAGCGGCTGCCCGCTCCACAATCTGGTGCCGGAGTGGAATGATCTGATCTACAATGGGAACTGGGAGGAGGCATACTACCGCCTTGCCAAGACAAACAACTTCCCGGAATTTACGTCCAGGGTCTGCCCGGCCCTCTGTGAGAATGCCTGTACCTGCGGCCTGAATCAGGAACCGGTGGCCACAAAGGGCAATGAGTACGCCATCATCGAGAACGCCTATGAGAAAGGATACGCGAAGGCCCGTCCCCCGAAGGTGCGTACGGGCAAGAAGGTGGCAGTCATCGGGAGCGGTCCGTCCGGACTTGCGGCCGCGGATCTTCTGAACCGGCGGGGGCACACTGTGACGGTGTTCGAGCGGGAGGACAAGCCGGGAGGGCTTCTGCGCTACGGAATTCCGAACATGAAGCTGGAGAAACAGTACATTGACCGCAAGATCAGCATTATGGAAGAGGAAGGGATCACTTTCCGGCTGAACTGCAATGTGGGGAAGGACATAAAGCCGTCTCAGCTGCTGAAAGAGTTTGACCGGGTCATCCTGGCCTGCGGGGCGTCGAATCCCAGGGACATCAAGGTGCCGGGACGGGACGCGGAAGGAATTTATTTTGCCGTGGATTTCCTGAAATCTACGACAAAAGCACTGTGGAAGGACGGAAAGCCGGCTGCGCCGGACGCCGCCTCAGAAGACGTGGGACAGTCCGGAGACGGGACGCAGTCGGTGAAGACATCACCTCAGAACGGGACAGCGGTGTCTCTGCTGAAAAAGGGAAGTTTTATTTCGGCGGCGGGGAAACATGTCATCGTCATTGGCGGCGGGGATACCGGAAATGACTGCGTGGGGACCGCCATCCGCCATGGAGCCAGATCCGTCCTTCAGCTGGAGATGATGCCGAAGGCCCCGGATACAAGGGCAGAGAACAATCCCTGGCCGGAGTGGCCCAAAGTGTGCAAGACCGACTACGGACAGCAGGAAGCCATCGCAGTGTTCGGACAGGATCCCCGGGTGTACACAACGACAGTGAAGGAATTCATCAAGGATAAAAGGGGAAAAGTCTGTAAAGCCGTGCTGGTAAAACTGGAGAGCAGAAAGGACGAGAAGACAGGCCGGATGGCAATGGTGGAAATCCCGGGGAGCGAGTACACCGTGGAAGCGGATCTGGTCCTGATCGCGGCGGGCTTTCTGGGGAGCGAGAGCTATGTGACCGGAGCTTTCGGCGTGGAGGTCAATGAACGGACCAATGTGAAGACGGAGGCGGGCCGGTATGCCACCAGCGCAGAACGGGTATTTACAGCCGGGGACATGCACAGAGGACAGTCCCTGGTGGTATGGGCCATACGCGAGGGGCGGGAGGCCGCCAAAGAAGTGGATGAAAGCCTGATGGGGTATACAAATCTGTCAGTCCAGTAATATATTACAAAAATGTTAAAAATATATTGAATTTCTGATAGAAATTTATTATAATTCATTACATAACAGATAACTGGAGAGATGATTTACCCCGCAGGCGCGGTTTTTTTGGGAATATTGTTGAAAAAACCTTCTTTCTGTTGTATTATGCAAATATATGTGGGGACATAAATAATAAAATAGGGAAAGGTGAAAAAATGAAATTTAAAAAGGTACATAGCGCATGCCTGGCAGCAGCTCTTACCTGTTCGCTGGCTGTTACTCCTGTTCTGGCGGAGCCGACGCAGGAGGAGCTGGAAGATCAGAAGGCAGCAGCCCAGAGTGAACTGAGCGACCTTCAGACAGAGCTTGACACTCTGATCGCGAAGGCCAATGAGCTGGAGACAGAACTGATCAGCACCGGTGAAGAGATCCTGCAGGCGGAGGAAGACCTGGAAGAGGCCGAGGCGAAGAAGGAAGAGCAGTACGAGGCCATGAAGCTTCGCATCAAGTATATGTATGAATCGGGCAGCGGTACAGCTACTATGGAGAAGGTGCTGACATCCGGTGATTTTTCAGATATGGTGTCCCAGGCCGAATATTCGCAGAAAGTACATGAGTATGACCGGGCCCAGCTTCAGGAATATGCGAATACTGTGACAGAGATCGAGGATCTTCACACAAAGCTGGAGACAGAGATGGAAAATCTGAAGGCAACGGAAGCGGAATACGAGGCTCAGCAGGCAACATTGACAGAGACGATCTCCTCCAAGCAGGATGAAATAGACAATCTGGATGAGATGATCCAGGAGGCTGCGAGAAAAGCGGAAGAAGAGCGTAGAGCTGCGGAAGCGGCAGCTGCGGCTGCGAATAACAATAATAGCGGTACAGTGTCTTCAGGAGGCGGTAATTACACAGCTCCGCCCTACAATGCAGTGACAGGGAATATCGTTGTCGACCGCGCGTACGGATGTCTCGGACTGCCCTATGTGTGGGCGGCTACCGGCCCCAGTTCTTTTGACTGTTCCGGACTTGTGGGTTACTGTCTGACAGGAAGTTACAGTCGTCTCGGTACTACATATACTTTTATGGGATATCCGCAGGTGAGTGATCCCCAGCCAGGCGATATCTGTGTGAACTGGGAACACTGTGGCATCTATATTGGAAACGGCCAGATGATCCATGCGCCTCAGCCGGGCGATGTGGTGAAGATCGGGCCGGTGCAGAGCGGGATGATCTATGTTCGTTATTAAATAAAATAATTTTGAGAGATATTTTAAGAGCCCTGTGTTTTAGCCACAGGGCCCTTTTTCACATATGGCTCCGGTTCAATAACTGGTTTTTCTGTGTCCCGAAAAGGAGCAAGCTTATTTGGCAGGGACGATCTCCATTATGGTAAGGCCAAGCGCTTTTTTGTAGATATGTTTATTTTGTGAAATATTACGAGAATGTTAAAAATTGATTGATATTTTGGCGGAAGTTTATTATAATTTATAACATATTAAGGAAAATGCTGTAGAAATGCTGAAGAAAACTTATAAAAAGGTGAAAAGATGAATTTGAAAAGAATACGCAGGATGTTGCTGGCAACTGCTCTTGTCTGTTCACTGTCCGTGACCCCGGTATTAGCCGAGCCGACGCAGGATGAACTGGAAGAACAGAAAGCCAGCGCGCAGGATGAGCTGGGAGATCTTCAAGAGGAGCTGGATGAGCTGATCATCAGGGCCAGTGAGCTGGAGACCGAGCTGATCAATACCGGACAGGAGATCACACAGGCACAGGAAGATTTAGAAGTTGCTGAAGCAAAGAAAGAGGAGCAGTACGAGGCTATGAAGCTCCGTATCAAGTATATGTATGAGTCAGGGAGCGGCACGGCTACTATGGAAAAGGTGCTGACCTCAGGGGATATTACGGATATGCTCTCTCAGGCGGAGTATTCTCAGCAGGTTCATGAATATGACAGGGAACAGCTCCAGGAATATGCGGATACAGTGACAGAGATCGAAGATCTTCAGACAAAGCTTGAGACAGAGCTGGAAAATCTGAAGGCGACGGAAGCAGAGTATGAGGCGCAGCAGGCGACTTTGACAGAAACGATCTCTTCCAAGCAGGATGAAATAGATAATCTGGATGAGCTGATCCAGGAAGCCGCAAGAAAAGCAGAGGAAGAACGGAAGGCGGAAGAAGAAGCGGCTGCCGCGGAGAACAGCGGAAACAGCGGTACCGATGAGACTGCGGGAAATGACGGGAGTCCTTCCTATTCAGAGCCATCTTATGATGAGGTAACAGGGAATGCCATTGTTGACCGTGCGTACAGCTGGCTTGGAAGAGCAGAGTACAGTATGGGGGCATGCAGTCCGGGCCTTTTTGACTGTTCCGGATTCGTGGCATACTGTCTGACCGGACAGTATCAGAGGCTGGGAAATACATATACGTTCTTGAGCTGGACCCAGGTAAGTGATCCTCAGCCCGGTGATGTATGTGTGAATGCAGGTCACTGTGGAATATACATAGGGGACGGTCTGATGATCCACTGTGCGGATTATGGCATCGGCGTCATAATCGGATCGGTGCAGAGCGGTATGATTTATGTAAGGTACTAAGAGGGAACCCTGCTGAACTGTTTTTATTCTGTCAGTGCGGTCAGGGAGATTTATATTTAAAGTTGATAGAATTGTAAAAAAGAGCAGCAGTTAACTGCGGAAACGAAGCCGGTCTCCGAAAAGGGAGACCGGTATTTTTATAAGTGTGGATTACCCGGGGGATGCCATGCGCTAAATTGAAATTTTAAATTCCAGTGAAGAGGTAAATTTGGTGTGCTACCCGTCAAGTAGACAATGAAAAAAATATAAAATTTTTGTATTGCCCGGTTTGTGCCGGGCAATCATTTATGCGGGAGTATCCCAAAGTTTGTGTAAACCTTCAAACTGATGTAAGATAGACTTACCAGTTTGGAGGTTTATTTTATGGCAAGAAAAAAGGATACCCCACAAAAAGCAGCCCTTCGAGAAATGATGGGTAACTACATGAAAGAAAACAATGTTAAAGTCAAAGATGGGACAGATGTTAACTCCATCATGCGGGATATGATGTCCATCATTCTGGAAGGTGCTCTGGACCAGGAGATGGACGAGGAATTAGGCTATTCTAAGTATGATTATCGTAACAAGGAAACGGATAATTCCAGAAATGGACATTCTCAGAAGACAATGCATACCAGCTATGGAGACATGGAAATCGACATCCCCAGGGACAGGAAAGGCGGGTTTGAACCGCAGATTGTCAAGAAATACCAGAATACCGTCACTCAGGACATGGAGGAAAAGATCATCTCCATGTATGCCAAAGGAATGACCACAAATGATATTGAAAGCCATATGCGTGAACTGTACGACATCGAAATCTCTGACAGCACCATTAGCCGGATCACGGATAAGATTCTTCCCATTGTGAAAGAATGGCAGGAAAGACCATTGGAAGAAATTTATGCTGTGGTTTTCATGGATGCCATCCATTATCATGTGCGCAATGAAGGACGGATTGTAAGACGTGCAGTTTATAGCGCCATTGGGATTGACATGGAAGGACATAAAGACGTGCTTGGCATGTATGTTGGACAAAATGAAAGCGCGAAATTCTGGCTTTCTATTTTGAACGGGCTAAGGAACCGCGGAGTAGAAGATATCCTAATTGCATGTGTGGATGGGCTGACAGGATTTCCTCAGGCAATTGAGGCGGTATTTCCCCAGACAGAAATCCAGCAATGTATCATTCATCAGATTCGGAATACCACGAAGTTCGTTTCCTATAAGGAGATCAAGCCCCTGATGGCTGATCTGAAACGTGTATATGCAGCTCCAACAGAAGAAATCGCATTAGCAGAGCTGGACAGCTTTGATGACAAATGGAGCGGAAAATACCCGAAAATAGCGAAATCCTGGAAAGATAACTGGGCGAATCTTTCGACTTATTTTAAGTACCCGGAAGCGATCCGCCGTCTGATCTATACCACCAATGCAATCGAGGGATTTAACCGCCAGCTCCGAAAGGTCACAAAATCTAAGACAGTGTTTCCTTCTGATGAGAGTCTCTTAAAAATGCTGTATTTAGCCATGATGGATATCACGAAAAAATGGACAGGCCACCGGCAGGATTGGGGGCAGATCCATTCGCAGCTGGAGATTTTCTTTGAAGAAAGACTATCCGGATTATAAGCAGCTTCCCGTCTGAGAGGGCTGGATTAGCCAGCCCTGCTTGACATGTCTGGAAACTGCATTATAATACAAGCAAGGGCAGAACCTCAAAAAATTGGCTCTGCCCAAAGTAACTAATGACATATCTTATATCAGTTTTTTAGTTTACACAAAACTTGAAACGGTCTCTTTTATGCGGCTAATAACCGTTCATGAAATTCAAACGGTGTTAATACATCAAGGCACCTTTGCGGGCGGTCATTTATGTAATAGTCTATATATGCCATTATCGCTTGTACAAGTTCCTCTCTGGTATGATACTTCCTCCCATAATACATTTCGCGTTTTAGTATCCCCCAGAATCCTTCCATAGGCCCATTATCCGTACAGTGTGCTACTCGGGACATGCTCTGTGTCATTCCCGCGTCTATTAGCTTTTGGTGAAACACGCGGGAAGTGTATTGGAAACCCCGGTCACTATGAAAGATTGGATGAACTCCCGGATTATTTCTTACTGCCTGATCGAAAGTATCAAATATAAGCTGATTGTTATTGTGATCACTTAACACATATGCAACTGGACGATGATCACATAAGTCCAGAATCACACTCAGGTATAGCTTATGGATATGGTCAAATGAAGTGCCATACTTAAACTCTGTTACATCAGTTACCCATTTCTTGTTCAGACCATCTGCATGAAAATCTCTGTTTAAAATATTTTCTGCTATAAAAGCTGGATTTTTCGATGGTCTTGTACAGCCGTCATAACGATATTTCAAGTTTGACCTTATCTGCTGTTTCCTGCATATACGCAGGATCCTCTTATCATTTACTTTGATGCCATTATCGTGACGGAGTTTATCATTCAATCTCCGATATCCCATGTCAGGATGTTCTTGATGGATTGCTTCCAACCGGTCGGAAATCTGTTTGTTCAGCCGGTCATTTGCTGTCTCTATACGGTTCAGCCATTTGTAGTAAGCTGCTCTTGTAATGCCGCCAAGTTTACATAAAGACCGGATTGAGTAATGGTGTTCTTCATGTTCCTCTTTGATCACCTGATAAATGGGTTTGTTCCTTTGCCGGCTCAGCCCCGCCTCCTTTCGATTTCTGCAAGTTTTTTTAAGAAGTCCGCCTCCATTTGTGCGTGCTCTTTTTCGGCCCGCAAAATCCGATTTTCGGCCCGCAGTTTTTCGAGTTCTGACATTTCCTCTTCTGGTTTTCGCCTTCCTCGCCGGTCACGAAGAGCCTCCACTCCCTGCTTCTCATATTTTATCGTATAATTACGTGCCTGTTGGTAAGAAATCTCAAACTGTTCTGCTGTCTTGGCATAATTATGATCATGAGCGATGCAGTATTGCACGATTTCAACCCGTTCATCGAAGGTGGTTTTTCTTCCTTTGGTCATGATAGCATTTCCTCCTGTTCCGGAAGCTTTCAGCTTCTCATGTCCATTATACTTCAAAACCCACTGTCTGATTGTAGTTTCGGCAGGAATGTTATAGGTAACTGCCAGTTCCCAGTAAGATCCTTCTCCGTTTAGATACGCTTCAACAACATCTTTTTTAAAGGAGGCTGGATAAGATTGATTGTGACCTGTTCTGATGAAAGCGGATTCTCCGAATGTTTTATACTTGTTAACCCATCTAGTAAAAACGGTTTTACTCACTCCAAGTTCACGTGCGTGAGAGAGATGGGATCCGTTTCCTGAAATGTAATCTTTTACAGCCTGCAGTTTCACTTCTGGTAATATTCCTCTAGGCATAATAAAACTCCCTTCTAGATAAACAGTTTTACTATTTCAACTGTCTACCTAAAGGGGAGCATATCAATTCCACCATACTTTATTTTTTGCAGATTTTACAGGGGATTTTTAAGCAAAATCTCCTGTTTTCTGTTATAATTAGCTAAACTCATCGAAAAATACTTGATTTCTGGGCATGGGAAACGGACCGCTGGAATACAGTGTGCATGACTGAATTCCACCGGCCACATCTAAAAAATGTGAAACGTTTACTTCCAGTCTGACAGCAGATTTCGATCAGTTGATTAGTGGTTAAAGCGGATCAGCTTAGGCGTCAGATTTACCTCATCCGGGGCAATCGGTCTAAGCTGAAACGCGTTTAAGACCTCTTCTCCAAGTGCTTCCAACGCGACGCTGTATGGCGTCCTTCCACCCAGGCTTTCCCTTGGTGTGGAATTGATATGATTCACAATCAGGTTTACGTCCCATTGCGTAAGGAATTCAAAACTGGGTCCTTTTGGGAGGATCATCCGCAGCATCGTATGTGCCTGTTCCAATCCGCCCTTCTGCCCACTCTGCATCGGGTCACAGTAATAAATGCTGGAACGCTGTATTCCGTCCACTCCGGTTTCCAAAGCATCCGGATCACCAAATTCAGAGCCCCGGTCCGTCAGGATATATTCAAACACGGAAGCGAATTCATAGGTTCCCATACGCTTTTCCAGACGGTCAAAAACAAGACGGACAGCGCCTTTCGTGCAGCGGTTCATCAGAAAAGCAAGGAAGAGTTTTTCTTGGGTGAAAAACATGGTCAGCAGGGTCTTTTTTGATTCCCTGGAAGAATGAACCGTATCCATTTGGACATAGCCTGTAAGGGAAAGGGAACAGAAGTCACGATAGGATCGGTTGGTAAAGACTGCCCTGTCCGTGATCTGTGTTTTATGGCACTTTCTTGGCTTGAAATGGACCTTCCGCTTCAGATCTATGTTCCTGGCCGTAAAGAGCCCCTGGTCAAGGTACGAATACAGGGTACGGACGGACATGTCCAGTTCCGGGTGGTTTGTCAGGATATGATAGGGAGACTGTCCCTGTTCGATCAGCGGGGAAATGATCTGATCCTTTTTGTGAAGCTCCCGTTTAGTCGTGTTGATCCCTGCTCTGGAATCCCGGAGTTTTTCCCGGTATTTCCTGTCAGCGAACCTGGCGTTATAAGAGTATTTGTGGGCAATCGTGCAGTGATTGATTTTTTTCGTACAGCCGTTGCAGACATAGGGAGCCCGGTCAAGCCTGACGCAGCGCTCTTTTTCAAAGTTTCTGCAGGTTTGGTTGCAGGTAGGACAGGATGCGCATTTGATTCCGCAGAGGACAATCTTTCCGCAGGCGTTCGTCTTCTTACAGTGAAAGCGGTGAATGCAGAAGTTTTTGGCATTATAGAAAGTCCCTTTGTGATACCAGTCTGAGAGACGGTGAGCTCTGACTTCTTTAGAGATTGTGGTCGGATCCTTACACAGGAACCTGGCAATATCCTTAAAGGAAGTGCCTTTATTCAGTTCGTTTTCAATATAGATACGGTTTTCAAGGGTAAGGTGTTTTTGGTTACCAGGAATATATTTACTCATGATGAGCCTCCTTCTACTGCTGTCAGAAGGAGAGATAACCATACCATGGATGTATGAAAGAGTAAATATCAACTGTGCAGAAGTAAACGCTACTCCCCCTGGGGGAGGTGGAATTTAAAATTTCATTTTTGGGGGGATGCCATGCTTATTCCGGCGCCTTGCCATGGAAGAAAGGGTGTGATAGAATGGATGGGAACTTGACAGAAAGGATGAGTATATATGATCCAGGGACTGATCCATATCTACTGTGGCGACGGCAAAGGAAAGACCTCGGCTGCGGTGGGGCTTGCCGTGCGTGCGGCAGGACGGGGCGAGAAGGTTCTTTTTGCCCGTTTCCTGAAGAATGAGGATTCGGGAGAACTGAACGTACTGGACGCAATTCCGGAGATCGATGTCATCCATCTGGATAAAGTGTATGGTTTCTTTTACAGACTGAATGAAGAGGAAAAGGAAGAAGCGGGGAGAACCTACAGAGATCTGTGGAAGGAAATTCTCGGGCGGATATCCGATGAAGCGTATGGCGTCCTGGTCATGGATGAATTTATGGCAGCCTGGCAGTACGGGCTGATTCCCCGGGAGGAAGCGCTTTCGTTCCTGAAAGAGAAACCTGACAGTCTGGAGGTCGTCCTTACGGGACGGGATCCGGATGACCGTCTTGTGGAACTGGCAGATTATGTGTCAGAGATACGCAAGGTGAAACATCCCTTCGACCGGGGCATCCGGGCGAGAGAAGGGATTGAGTACTGAAAGCCAGATCCGGCATACAGGTTAAAAGAATGTGGCTGCTGTGCGAAACGCGCAGGGCCGCCGAGGAAGCAGGTGAGAATCCTGCACAATACCCGTTGCTGTATTGGAAGAGCAGCATCCCATTTCTGCGATGCGTCTTTTGTCCCAAACGACAAAAGCCGGAAAGCGGAAGGTCACTGTGGGCGGCAAGCCTGTGGGAAGGCGGGATGTCTGTGATGACGCCTAAGTCAGAATATTCACTTTTAACCGGGTCTGGAGGTTACGGGGATATGACCGGTGTATGCCGCAAATCTCTTTTTTGTGGCGCCGGAAATATCAGATGGGAGGAAATTCCCACTTTCACAGAGTATGGCGTTTTCTGTTTTTCCCAGAACGGCGGCATACTTAAAAATCGTCACAAAAGGAGGAAAAAATGAAAACATCAGAAAAGAATCTGATCAAAGCATCCATCGCGATTGCCGCGATGTCTGCTGTCGTGCCTGTTTCGCACGCGATGCACATCATGGAAGGCTACCTGAGCGCAGGCTACTGCGTGGCGTGGGGAGCCGTCTGCCTGCCGTTTCTGATTGCAGGTTTTATTTCACTGAAAAACAAAATAATGGAAAACCGCAGAAATATTACCCTGATCGCCATGGCAGGGGCTTTTATTTTTGTGATCTCATCACTGAAGATCCCCTCAGTCACCGGAAGCTGTTCCCATATGACGGGAACCGGGCTGGGGGCGATTCTGTTCGGCCCGTCAGCTGTCAGCATACTGGGTATCATCGTCCTGCTCTTTCAGGCTCTGCTTCTGGCTCACGGGGGGCTTACAACGCTGGGTGCCAATACATTCTCCATGGCCATTGCCGGGCCCGTTGTATCTTTCGGGTTGTACAGGCTGTGCCGGAAACTGGGGATAAACCGTAGGACAGGCGTTTTTCTGGCCGCTTTTGCAGGGGATTTGTTTACTTACTGTGTGACAAGCATTCAGCTGGCTGTCGCATACCCGTCAGAAACGGGTGGAGTAGCTGCTTCCGTGTTAAAATTTCTGGGAGTGTTCGCTCCGACACAGCTTCCGCTTGCCGTGATTGAAGGAATCCTTACGGTGGTTATCGTGATCGGTCTGGAAACCTACGCGGGTCCGGAACTAAAAATGATCGGTTTTATTCGTGAAAGTAAGGAGGGAATATAAATGTCCAAAAATGCGAAGACAGTTATCCTTCTTCTTATTATTGTAGTATTGATTACTGTGATCCCGCTTGCGGCATTGAGAGGAGCAGAGTTCGGAGGCTCCGACGACGCAGGGAGTGTGATGGTAGAGGAGATCAGTGGAGAGTATGAACCATGGGCTGTTCCGGTATTGGAAAAAGCGCTGGGCGGAGAGATTCCGGGAGAGATTGAGAGCCTGATCTTCTGCGTGCAGACCGGGATCGGAGTCGGAGTGATTGCGTTTTTTATGGGCCGTTTCGTAGAGCGCAGAAAATGGATGAAAAAAGATGATTATCATTGACAAGCTTTGTTATCAGTCCGGATTGAGATATGTCAACGCGGCAGAAAAGTGTGCATATACTCTGCTTGGGCTGGTGATCTGTATTGTAAGCCGGTCTTATCTTGCAGCGATGTTTGTGTTTGCAGTGAACGGGATTCTGACCGTGAGAATCGGGAAGATTCCTGTGTCCCGGTACATTAAACTGCTGCTGATTCCCGGGGCATTTTTACTTGCGGGGACGCTGGCGCTTTTTATCGATGTAGGCAGGACACCTCTGGACGCCTTTGCAATTCCTGTAGGAGGCTGGTACATTACCGGGAGTTTTGCCTCCATAAAAGAGGGTGCCCGGCTGTGCACCACCGCGATGGCCTCGGTGGCCTGTCTCTATTTTTTGGCGCTGAATACAACGATGACAGATATTCTGGAGGTGCTTAAGAAACTGCACCTTCCAGCTCTGATTATTGAACTGATGCTTCTGATCTACCGGTTCATTTTCGTATTTCTGGAGACGGCGTCAGCTATTATGACTGCTCAGGAATCAAGACTGGGAAACAGAAATTTCCGGACAAGGATCCGGTCTTTTGGAGGTATGGGCGCGGCGCTTTTTGTCCTTGCGCTGAAACGGGCCAACGCCCTTTATGATGCGATGGAGTCGCGTTGTTATGACGGGAGGATTCGTGTACTGTCACAGGAGCGTCCGCCAAGGAAAAAAGAGATCGCTCTGATTGTGCTGTTCGCACTGGCGGCCGTCGGTCTGGCTGTGGCAGGATAACATTCCGGTTCTGTAGCGGGAACATTCAATATGAGGTATAATAGGAAAAGTAATGAGAGGAGCAGATCATGGAGAAGGACTGGATCGTAGAGACAGAAGGGCTCTGTTATACTTATGAGGGCGGCACGCAAAAAGCGCTGGATCACGTAGATCTCAGACTGCGCCGGGGATCCAGGACGGCCTTCATGGGCGGGAACGGCTCCGGAAAATCCACCCTGTTCCTCTGCCTGAACGGAATACGCAGGCCGGACAGCGGAGAGATCCGGATCGGCGGAAAACCGATCGAATACACGCGCAGAGGGCTTATGGATGTACGGCGCAGAGTGGGCGTGGTCTTTCAGGAGCCGGACAACCAGCTGTTTTCTGCCAGTGTGTATCAGGAAATCTCCTTCGGGATCCTCAATTTAGGAACAGAGGAAGAACAGGCCCGGCGGGAAGTAGAGCAGGTGATCAGGGAACTGGGGATTATGTCTTTTCAGGACCGTCCGGCGCACGCTCTCAGCGGCGGCGAGAAGAAACTGGTGGCCATTGCGGACATTCTTGTTATGCATCCGGAAGTGATGATACTGGATGAGCCGGCGTCTTCCCTTGATCCGAAACACAGGAAAAAAGTAAGAGAGATCACGGAAGGGCTGACAGAGAAGGGGATCACGGTCCTTATGGCGACCCATGACGTGGACTACGCATACAGCTGGGCAGATGAGATCATTCTGATGCAGGAAGGCAGAGTGATCCGGCAGGGAACGCCTCTCCAGGTATTTTCCGACCGCGCCGCGCTTGAGGCTGCGGGACTGGAAATGCCTGCGGTGCTGCGGATATGGGAGAATATGAAGAAGCGGGAACGGATCCTTTCAGAAGAAGCTCCGCCCCGGAATCTGGAAGAGCTGGAACAGTTTTTATGTGCGGGGACTGTATCATGACCACTGCAGAACAGGAGGACGCAGAAATGAACAAAGGGATTCTGATTGTGAGTTTCGGGACCAGTTATCTGGATACACTGGATCGGACGATCGGCGTGATCGAGAGAGAAGCCGCGGAAACTTTTCCCGACCGGCGTGTATACCGGGCATTTACAAGTCATATGATCATCCGGAAACTTAAGAGCCGGGAAAACCGGAAGGTAGACACCGTGGAAGAGGCGCTGAAACGCATGGCGGCAGAAGGCATAGAGGATGTGATTGTCCAGCCCACCCATATCATCAACGGTGTGGAGAATGACCGGATGATGGAAGATCTGAGGGAACACAGGGGCCTGTTTCGGCGAATCCGGGCAGGAAGGCCGCTGCTGAGCAGTGTGGAGGATTATAAGAAAGCAGTTCACGCGGTGATGGGACAAACGAAGCTGGAAGAGGGAGAGATGCTGGTGCTTATGGGACACGGGACAGACCACCATGCAAATTCCGCCTACCCTACACTGGAATATACCTTCCATGCCCTCGGCTATGAGCAGGTGCTGGTGGGTACTGTGGAGAACTTCCCGGAGCTCAAAAATGTAATGACAAAGCTGGAGATATCTGGAAAGAAAAAGACTGCCCTGATGCCATTCATGCTGGTGGCGGGGGATCATGCCCAAAATGACATGGCCGGGGAAGAGGATTCCTGGAAGAGTCGTCTGGAAGAGAAAGGGTACGACGTGAGGGTGATCATGAAAGGGCTGGGAGAGTTTTCCGGGATCCGGAAGATTTTCATGGAACACATCGAAGAGGCAGAAAGTGAAGACACGGTTTGACCCGGAGTGACAGGAAGGAAACGGAGGATATGATCAGAAAATTTCAGGAAACAGATATAGATGCTGTAATGCGGATCTGGCTGGAGTCAAACACGGAGGCCCATGATTTTATCCCTTCAGCGTACTGGGAGGAACATTTTGCCCAGGTGGGGGAGATGCTTCCCCAGGCGGAAGTGTATGTTCTGGAGGAACAGAAGTTCACGGAAATCCTGGGATTTATCGGGCTGAACGGGGATCATATAGAAGGGATTTTTGTCCGAAGAAAAGCCCGGTCACAGGGGGCAGGAAAGCAGCTGCTGGATTTTGTAAAAAAGATCCGTTCCGGGCTGACCTTACATGTTTACCAGAAAAACCGCAGGGCGGTCAGATTCTACCGGCGGGAAGACTTCACGATCCAAAAAGAGGATATCGATCCGGAGACCGGAGAGGCGGAGTATATCATGGAGTGGAAGAAAACGTCCGGGGCACAGGGCATGCCGGACAGCAGAGCACAGGAGGAGCCGAAGGTATGAAGCTGAAAAATATCCTGATCGTGGTAAAGGATATGGAGCGGTCAAAAAGATTTTACAAAGAGTTGTTTGGACTTGATGTTGTATTGGATCATGACGGTAATGTGATCCTGACGGAAGGACTGGTCCTTCAGGAAGTTTCGATCTGGGAAAGGCTGACCCGGAAGGAGGCAGTTTTGTATCACAATGCGGCAGAACTTTACTTTGAAGAGACTGATATCCGGGGATTTCAGGAAAAACTGGACAGCTATGACAAAACCATACAATATGTAAACAGGCTGCGGGAAGAGCCCTGGGGACAGAGAACCATCCGATTCTATGATCCTGACGGAAATCTCATTGAGGTAGGAGCGCCTGTACAGATGAATTAAAAAAAGGAGGAAGAAATGATGCTGGAAGTAGGAACAAAAGCGCCGGCTTTTGAACTGCCGGATCAGAATGGACAGACCCACACTCTGGAGGAATACAGGGGCAGGAAGGTGGTCCTGTATTTTTACCCGAAGGATAATACGCCCGGCTGCACAAAACAGGCGTGCGGGTTCGGGGAACGATATCCCCAGTTTACAGAGAAGGGCGCGGTGGTGATCGGAGTGAGCAAAGACAGCGTGGCTTCCCACAAGAAATTTGAGGAGAAGTACGGCCTGCCGTTTCCCCTTCTGTCTGATCCGGAACTGACCTGTATCCAGGCCTATGATGTGTGGAAGGAAAAAAACATGTATGGCAGAAAGACTATGGGTGTTGTGAGGACGACCTATCTGATCGATGAGGAGGGAATTATCATCCGGGCATTCGGAAAGGTCAAAGCGGCTGAGAATCCGGCGCAGATGCTGGAAGAACTCTAAAATGAAGTTTTGGACATTGTGCGGATTTGACGATTTTGTGGAATAGCGAGGTGAAGACTCATGAAGATCCCAAGGAACAGAATTGATATCGCGATCGAAGTGCTCTGCCTGGTGATCCTGGCAGGGGTGACGATCTATGTCCTGGCCGGGTGGAGCTTTTTCCCGGACCAGATCCCGATGCACTATAATGCGGCCGGAGAGATCGACCGCTGGGGATCCAAGGGGGAGATCTTCTTTCCGCTGGCCGTAACGTGGATCCTGTACCTGTTCATCACATTGCTGAGCAGGCATCCGGCCATGTGGAATACCGGGGTCAGTGTCACGCCGGAAAACAGCGCCCGGGTCTACCGGATCCTGAAATATATGATCGGGACACTGAAGCTGGCCATGGTGGCTGTCCTGTCCTATCTGACAGTCAATACATCTACTGGAGGACCCCTTCCGGGATGGTTTCTGCCGGTCACTCTGATACTGACTCTGGGAGATATTGCTTTCTGGCTGATCTGCCTGATCCGGAACAGATGACGGAAGGAGGGCTGCGCATGATGGAGATCGGAAGAACCCGCTTTGGGCTCCGGTTGGGATATACTACCGGGAGCTGCGCGGCGGCCGCGGCAAAGGCATCCGCCCGGATGCTGTTTTCCGGGGAAGAGATCCCGCAGGTACAGCTGACGACCCCCGCGGGCATCCGGCTCTGCCTGGAGGTAGAGAAGATCACGAGGACAGCAGACTTTGTGGAATGTGGGATAAGAAAATACAGCGGGGATGATCCGGATGTCACCGACGGGCTGTTGATCTTTGCCAGAGTAGAACGGCTGGCAGAGGGCAGAGTGGAAGAACTGTGCTTTTGTGAGGGGCAGGTGCTCATTGACGGCGGAGCCGGGGTGGGGCGCGTCACAGGACCGGGACTGGAGCAGTCCGTGGGACAGGCAGCCATCAATCCGGTGCCCCGCAGGATGATCGGGCAGGAAGTAAGCCAGATCTGTTCCCGCTATGGATATCAGGGCCGGGTCAGGGTCACCATCTCCATTCCGGAGGGAGAAAAGACAGCTCTGCTCACGTTTAATCCCCGGCTGGGGATCCGGGGTGGGCTGTCGGTCCTGGGCACTACCGGGATCGTGGAACCCATGAGTGAGAAGGCACTGACAGATACCATCTGGCTGGAGATGAAGATGCGAAAAGAGCAGGGACATACATATTGTCTTGCAGTCCCCGGAAATTACGGGATGGAATTTTTAAGAGACGTTCTCCATATCGAGGAGAAAGACGCCGTAAAATGCAGCAACTATATCGGCGAGGCCATTGATGACGCGAGGATCCTGGGGATGAAAGGACTCCTCCTGGCGGGGCACGCGGGAAAATTCGTGAAGCTGGCGGCAGGAGTGATGAATACTCATTCCAGGCAGGCGGACTGCCGGATGGAAGTGCTGGCATCCCACGCGGCTATGGCCGGAGCCGGCCGGGAGACCGTGTGTCGGCTTATGGACTGTGTCAGCACAGCGGAGGCCTTCGGGATCCTGAAAGAGAAGCAGATGTTGGTGCCCGTGATGAAGACCGTGACGGAGCGGATCGGGTTTCATCTGAGCCAGAGGGCCGGGCAGCAGCTGCAGGTGGGAGCAGTGGTGTTCACACCGGAAGAAGGAATCCTGGGGAAGACCAAAGGATCGGACTGCCTGCTGGAACGGATCCGGCAGGAAGCCACCAGGATATCGGAGAAAGGATGACAGGATGCCGGGAAACGGACGACAGAGAAAGGATGACAGAGAAAGGATGACAGGAAGATTTACAGGGGCAGGGGTAGGGCCCGGAGATCCGGGCCTGCTGACACTGTCCGCGGTGAGGCTGATCCGGGAGTGTGATGTGCTGGCAATCCCGGTGTCAGACAGAAATTTTACAGAACCGGCACTTGCGTGGAAGGAACCGGAGGAAACCGGCAGCAGAGGGCTAAATGGGTATCTGGCGGGCTGTGCGGCTTATCAGACTGCGCTTCAGGCAGTGCCGGAGATCTCCTCAAAGCCGAAGATTTTCCTGCCTATGCCGATGATCAAAGACCGGGAGACGCTCAAAGAGATCCATGACAAGGGAGCAGAGTTTGTGGCCGGGGTCCTGGAGCAGGGGAAGGATGTGGTCTTCCTGACCCTGGGTGATCCGACGCTGTATTCCACCTGTATGTATATCCATAAGCGGCTGAAGAACAAGGGATTTCCCACGGCACTGGCGGCAGGTGTTCCGTCTTTCTGCGCAGCGGCGGCCCGGATGGACATGGCACTGGCTGAGAACCGGGAAGAACTGCATATCCTGCCGGCATCCTATGACATCGAAGCCGGACTTGCCCTGAAGGGGACGAAGGTGCTGATGAAAGCCGGAAGAAATATGGCGGAGGTAAAGCGCCTTCTGACCGGACAGGAGCTGGATGTGGGAATGGTGGAGAACTGCGGGATGGACAGAGAGCGTGTCTTTTTCTCGGCGGAAGAGATACCGGAAGACGCAGGATACTATTCCCTGGTAGTGGCAAAGGAGAGAAAAAAGAAGGGAGCAGGATCATGATCACATTTGTGGGAGCCGGGCCGGGAGCGAAAGACCTGATCACAGTCCGGGGACAGCGCCTTCTTGAGAAGGCGGATATTGTCATTTACGCGGGTTCTCTTGTCAATCCGGGACTTCTGTCTTTGTGCCGGGAGGGATGCGAGATCTATAACAGCGCGGAAATGACCCTGGAGGAAGTCCTGGAGGTCATGTTTTCAGGAGACCGGGCGGGGAAGGAGATCGTGCGTCTCCACACCGGGGATCCTTCCCTCTACGGGGCAGTGAAAGAACAGATGGATGCGCTGAAAGAGCAGGGGATCGCCTGGGAGGTATGCCCGGGTGTCAGTTCTTTCTGCGGCGCGGCGGCGGCTCTGGGCGCAGAGTATACACTTCCCGGGGTGTCTCAGTCAGTGGTCATCACCCGGATGGCGGGAAGGACTCCTGTGCCGGAGCGGGAATCCATCCGAAGCTTTGCCGTTCATCAGGCCACCATGGTCATTTTCCTGAGCGCCGGGATGCTGGAACAGCTGTCGGAGGAACTGATATCCGGAGGATATGCTCCGGACACTCCCGCGGCCATTGTATATAAAGCCAGCTGGCCCCAGGAGAAGGTGCTGCGGTGTACGGTAGAGACGCTGGCGGAGACTGCGGAGATAGAGAAGATTTCCAAGACAGCGCTGATCGTCATCGGGCGTATTCTGGAAGGGGAATATGACAGATCCAGACTCTATGACCCTTCCTTTTCAACAGAGTTCCGGAAGGTGGAAAAGAAATAAGGGAGAGAAACAATGAGCAAGATCTATGTGACGGGCCTGGGTCCCGGAGCCCCGGATGAGATGACGGTCCGGGCAAGAGAAGTGCTGGAACACTGTCCGGTCATTATCGGGTATACGGTTTATATTGATCTGATCCGGGAGATGTTCCCGGACAAACGATTCCTGAGCACTCCCATGCGGAGGGAGACAGAGCGTTGTCGCATGGCTTTCGAGGAGGCAAAAAAGGGTGTCGACGTGGCCATGGTGTGCAGCGGCGACGCAGGCGTGTACGGTATGGCAGGGCTAATCTGCGCTCTTGGGAGGGACTATCCCGGGATCGGGATCGAGATCGTACCGGGGGTTACGGCGGCCATCAGCGGAGCGGCGCTTTTAGGAGCACCGCTGATGCATGATTTCGCGGTTATCAGCCTGAGCGATCTGCTGACGCCATGGGAAGTGATAGAAAAACGTCTCCGGGCGGCCGGCGGGGCGGATTTTGTGATCTGCCTGTACAATCCTTCCAGCAGAAGGCGGGCAGATCATCTGCGAAAAGCCTGTGAGATCCTTCTGGAGTACCGGAAGCCGGAGAATGTCTGCGGGATCGTGCAGAATATCGGAAGAGAAGAGGAGTCCTGCCGTATCCTTTCGCTGGAACAGCTGAGGGACACACCGGCAGATATGTTTACCACGGTATTCATCGGGAATTCCGGCACAGTGGAACTGGAGGGAAGAATGGTGACGCCCAGGGGGTACAAAGATGTATGAGAACAGACAGAAAATAGCCCTGATCGGGATCGGAACAGGAACGCCGGATCTGCTGACGCCTCAGGCGGAGAAAAGGATCCGGGAGAGCAGCTGCCTGATCGGAGCCGGACGGATGCTCCAGTGCGCCCGGCAGATCCCGGAGCTGCCCCGGAAACCGGAGTTTGAGGAATACCGGGCAGACCGGATCGTTTCTTTCCTGGAAACACACGGCGAATACCGGGACGCGGCTGTGCTCCTGTCCGGGGATCCGGGATTTTTCAGCGGGGCGGAAAAGTTAAGAAAAGCGTTCTTCCGGCGGCCGGACCGGTTTGAGACCGAGATTATTCCGGGAGTCTCCACGCCTGCTTATCTGGCAGCCCGGCTGGGGATCTCCTGGGAAGACGCGGTTCTGGCAAGTCTTCACGGAACCGAGGGGAATTTTATCCGCATGGTGGATCAGAACAGCAAAACCTTTCTGCTGCTGGGCGGCAGCGATTCCGGAAAAAGACTGCTGGAGGGCCTGCGGGAATACGGGTTCGGGGACGTGATCCTGTATGTGGGCAGAAGGCTTGCCTATCCGGATGAACAGATCCTGTCCGGGCATCCGGGAGATTTCCGGGAACAGGATCTGGACGGACTTTGCGCTGTCTTTGTCATCAATCCGTCTCCCTGTCTGCGCCGCGGCCCTCACAGAAGGGACCGGGAGTTCATCCGGGGGGACGTGCCCATGACCAAGGAAGAGGTACGGGCGGTCAGCATCGCCCGGCTGGAACTGGAGGATATGGCAGTGGTCTATGACGTAGGGGCAGGCACCGGGTCTGTCTCGGTGGAGGCCGCCCTGTCAGGGGAGTGCATCCGGGTATACGCGGTGGAAAAAGTCCCGGAAGCGGTCCGGCTCCTGCAGGAGAATCGAAGGAAGTTTCGGGCAGACGGAATCCGTATCATAGAGGGAGAAGCTCCGGAAGCCCTGAGAGATGTGGAGCCGCCCACCCATGTGTTTATCGGGGGAAGCTCCGGCCGGTTAAGAGAGATCCTTCAGGAAGTGCGGCGGAAAAATCCACAGGCCCGGATCGTGATCAATGCCGTTTCTCTGGAGACTGTGGAGGAGGTAATGCAGGCGGAGAAGGCAGGACTTCTGGAACAGCTGGAAGTCACCCAGATGACCGTCTCACGGGCAAGGCAGGCAGGAACGCATCATCTGATGACGGGAATGAATCCGGTTTATATCTTTTCCGCGGGAGGTGGAAAGGAATGAGGACACAGGACAGCAATACAGGGGCGGCGGTTCCGGGTTTCCTGATCGCGGCGCCTGCCAGCGGGAGCGGGAAGACGGCGGTATCCTGTGCCCTGATGGCGGCTTTCCGGGACCGGGGACTGAAGGTAAAGGCGTGCAAATGCGGTCCGGACTATATTGACCCCATGTTCCACCGGGAAGTGCTGGGACTGGATTCCAGAAATCTGGATCTGTTCTTCTCCGGCAGGGAGGAGCTGAAAGAAGGATACGTCCGTCACGGGACCGGGGCGGATCTGGTGATTACGGAGGGAGTCATGGGATATTATGACGGCCTGTCCGTGGACTCCTGGGAAGCCAGCTCCTACGATATGGCCCGGACTCTGGGACTGCCTGTTATACTGATCCTTCCCTGCCGGGGAGCGGCGCTCTCCCTTGCGGCAGTGGCCGCAGGCATGGCCGGACACCGGCCGGACAGTTCCATTAAAGGTATTTTGTTAAATCAGGTCTCTGAAGCCCGTTATCCTGGAATGAAGTCCATGCTGGAGAGGGAACTGGACCGGATGGGGTATAAGATTCCGGTGCTGGGCCGGATCCCGACGGATGAGGCCTTTCATTTCGAGAGCCGTCATCTGGGGCTGGTGACTCCTCAGGAGATCCGCAGCCTGAAAGAACAGATGGCCCGGGCGGGCCAGATTCTTTCGGGAACTGTGGAACTGGACCGGATCTTGGAACTGGCGGGATACCCGGGAAATGCCGGAGGCGGAAAGAACGCCATCGGAAAGTGCCGGGAGAGGACAGAGGAGAAGGGCAGGGATACAAAAGATGGGAAGATCCCGTCCATCCGGCCGGATCGCCTGAGGATCGGCGTGGCCCGGGATGCGGCATTCTGCTTTTCCTATCCGGAAAATCTGGAACTGCTCCGCAGTCTGGGTTGTGAGATCATCCCGTTCAGTCCGCTTTCAGATGACAGGCTGCCGGAGGATCTGGACGGGCTGATCCTGGGCGGCGGATATCCGGAACTGTACGCCCGGGAACTGTCAGAGAGAAAAGAGATGTTCCGGGACGTCCGGAAGGCTCTGGGGGCCGGAATGCCCTGTCTGGCGGAATGTGGAGGATATCTGTATCTTCACGAGACGATCCGGGACAGAGAGGGCCGGGACTGGCCCATGGCGGGCGTGGTAAAAGGCAGCGCTTATCCCGGGACGGGCCTGAAGCAGTTCGGATATGTGAAGATCCGACTTTCCGGGGAATCCGAGGCAGAAGGTACCGAAAGCTATCTTCTGCCGGGGGAGACAATCCGGGGACATGAGTTCCACTATTGGGACAGCACCGCCGAAGCGAAAAGCTGTGTAGCCGAAAAGCCGGACGGGAGGCGAAGCTGGCGATGTATCCGGGCAGAAGGGAATCTGTTCGCCGGATTTCCTCACCTTTATCTTCCGTCTCTTCCCGCTTTCGCCGGCCGGTTTGCCGGCCGGTGCGGGACATGGAGACAGAGCGTAAGGGATGGCAGGGAGAAGACAGGCTGTCCGGGGAGGTACTGAGATGAAATTGGAAGAAATACTGGGAAAGATCAAAGGCGCTGATGCGGCCGCCATGGAGCAGGCCGGGAAGCGCTGGAAATCGGTGGCAAAGCCTTTGTTCAGCCTGGGGAAGCTGGAGGACGCGGTGATCCGGATCGCCGGTATCCGCAAAACTGCGGATGTTGTGCTTAAGAAAAAAGGACTGGTGATCCTGTGCGCGGACAACGGGGTGGTGGAAGAAGGAGTGACCCAGACCGGACAGGAAGTAACGGCTGTCGTGGCGGAAAATTTCACGCGGCATGCGGCAAGCGTGTGTATGATGTCTGAAGTGGCGGGGGCGGACCTTTTTCCCGTGGACATCGGCATGGCAGTGGATGTGCCCGGGCTTACGAAGCCGGAGTATAAGGTGGCCTTCGGCACCCGGAATATGGCACGGGAGCCGGCCATGACAAGAGAGCAGGCAGAGCAGGCCGTTCTGACCGGGATCCGGCTGGCCGGAGAACTCTCGGAGCAGGGATATGACATCCTGGCCACCGGGGAGATGGGCATCGGGAACACCACCACCAGCAGCGCCGTGGCCTCTGTCCTGCTGGACTGTGATCCGGAGAAAGTGACAGGCCGGGGGGCCGGTTTGAGTGACCAGGGACTGCGCAGAAAGACGGAAACGATCCGCCGGGCCATCCGGCTTCACCAACCCCGCCGGGAAGATGTCCTGGATGTGCTCTCAAAGGTGGGAGGACTGGATATTGCGGGACTGGCCGGAGTATTTCTGGGCGGCGCCATATACCACATTCCCGTGGTGGTCGACGGATTTATCTCCTCGGTGGGCGCTCTCTGCGCCGCACGGATGGCGCCGGACGCGGCAGATTATATGCTGCCGTCCCACCGGTCCGGGGAACCGGCAGGAGGGATGGTTCTGGACGCGCTGGGGCTGTCCCCGTTCCTTGACTGTAACATGACGCTGGGAGAGGGCAGCGGCGCGGTGGCTGTACTGCCGCTTCTGGAGATGGGGCTGTCCGTTTACCGGGAGATGGCGACATTTGCGGACATCCACATCGAAGAATATAAAGAATTCAGGTGAGGCAGGATATGACGATCTTAAAGGCGATGGCAGTGGCCATTTCTATGTATTCCAGGATTCCGGTGCCCAGAGTGGAGTGGGAGGAAAAAAATATGAAGTATGCGATGGGTTTCTTCCCGGCAGTGGGGGTGTTCATCGGCGCGGCAGAGCTTCTGGCGGGAAGTCTGATCCTGGAATATACCACAGCCGGAGCGCTGCTTTTCGCTGCGGTGATGACCCTGATCCCCGCAGCGGTCACCGGAGGGATCCATCTGGACGGATTCGCCGATACCGTTGACGCGCTGAGCTCCCACAAAGACCGGGAGAGCAGACTTGCCATCATGGAGGATCCGCATACAGGGGCGTTTGCCGTGATCGGACTGTGCTGCTATTTCCTCGCCGTCTTCGCCCTCTTAAGCGAGATCCCGGGAAAGGAAGATCCGCGGCGGATCCTGATCCTGACCGCCCTGATCTTTCCGGTATCCAGGGCGCTGAGCGGGATCGCGGCAGTCAGTTTTCCTCCCGCGAAGAAACGGGGATTGCTGCGGACCTTCCAGGAAAAGGCGCAGAAAGGAACGGTCCGCCTGATCCTTGCCGTTTGGCTCCTTCTGGGCGCGGCAGGAATGATCCTTGCGGACTGGAGGCAGGGATGCATGATGCTGGCTCTTGCCGGGGCGGTGTACGTGTATTACTATGGACTCTGCAGACGGCAGTTTGGAGGAACCACAGGGGATCTGGCAGGATATTTTCTGCAGCTTTGCGAGCTGGCCATGCTGGCGGGGGCAGTGCTTACAGGATAGAAAAGGAGACGGAAGGATTGAATGACGGATTGATTGTATCTGCGGCCTGTGCCGCAGGATTTCTCCTGGATCTGATCCTGGGAGATCCGGTCTGGCTGTACCATCCGGTCCGGCTGATCGGGAAAGAGATCTCAGCTTTAGAGGCCCTGTTGCGAAGAGGCCCCGGGAGAAGCCATCCTGCCGCGGCCGGCGCTGTGATGTGGATCCTGGTGGCGGGGACTTTTTTTCTTATTCCGCTGGGAATCCTGTACGGGGCCCGTCGGGTCCATCCGGCCCTGTGTTTTGCCCTGGAGGCGTTCTGGTGTTATCAGATCCTGGCGGCGCGCAGTCTGTGGAACGAGAGCATGAAAGTATATGACAGGCTGAAGGCCGGGGATCTGGAAGGCTCCCGCAGGGCTGTGTCCATGATCGTGGGAAGGGATACAGAGAACCTGACGAAGGAGGAAGTGAACCGGGCAGCCGTGGAGACGGTGGCGGAGAACACGTCTGACGGCGTAACGGCACCTCTGCTCTTCCTGCTGCTGGGGGGAGCGCCGCTGGGATTTCTGTACAAGGCAGTGAACACCATGGATTCCATGGTCGGATATAAGAATGACAGATATCTTCGGTTCGGTCGGATTCCCGCCGGGATGGATGATCTCTTCAATTACATCCCGGCCCGGGTCACCGCGGTGTTTATGATCGCGGCGGCGTATCTGACCGGGATGAACGGAAAAGGCGCCCGGAAGATCTGGAAGAGGGACCGGAGAAAACACGCCAGCCCCAACGCGGCGCAGACAGAGTCTGTCTGTGCCGGGGCGCTGGGCGTAAGGCTGGCGGGAGACGCTTTTTATTTCGGAAAACGATATCAGAAGGAACAGATCGGGGATGCCCTGCGGCCCATTGAGCCGGAGGATATTCCCCGGGCAGGACGTCTGATGTATGTGACAGCGGTATTGATGCTGGCCGTGTTCGGAGGGATCCGGACGGCGGCAGGGCTGTTGATGTAAAACGGCGGAAACAGGGAGGAAGAACCGATGAGAACGGTACACGGAGGAGATATTTATACCTATCAGGGCATGCTGGATTTTTCGGTCAACGTAAATCCTCTGGGGCCTTCCGGAAGGGTGCTGCGCGCGGCAGAGGAAGGGGTGCGGCACATGGAGGCCTATCCCGATATCAGGTGCCGGAGACTTCGGGCAAGGCTGGCAGAAAAGCTGGATGTGCCCGGCGGTTCTCTCCTGTTCGGAAACGGGGCGGCAGACCTGATCTATACTCTGGCGCTGGCGGAGAAGCCAAAGAGGGCCCTTGTAGCGGTCCCTGCGTTTTCTGAATATGAAAAAGCTCTTCAGGCGGCAGGCTGCGGGATCGAGTATTATGAGACGGAGAAAAAGGATCTGTTCTGTATCACGGAGGAATTTCCGGACAGGCTGGACGGGGGGATGGACATGCTCTTTCTGTGCGCGCCTTCCAATCCGGCAGGCCGGGTGACAAAAAGAGAGATCCTGGTCCGGACGGCGGAGCGGTGTGAGGATCTGGGGATCCGGTTTGTCCTGGATGAGTGTTTCATGGGGTTCCTCCCGGAGGAAGAGTCCTTCTCTCTCAGAAAAGAGGCTCCTCGTTTCCGGAAACTGTTTCTCCTGAGAAGCTTTACGAAGCTCCATGCCATGCCCGGACTGCGGCTGGGATACGGAATCTCTTCGGATCCGGATCTTATAAGACGGATGGAAGGCGCCTCCCAGCCCTGGAGCGTGTCAGTCCCGGCCCAGGAGGCCGCCCTGGCGGCGCTGGAGGATGACGGGAGAGTGGAGCGGACAAGAGTGCTGGTCCGAGAGCAGCGGCAGAGACTGGAAAATGCCCTGGCCGGACTGGGGGTTGACTATATTCCCTCCCAGGCCAATTATATCCTTCTGTACAGCGAATATGACCTGTTCCGGGAATTTGCACAGAGGGGCATCCTGATCCGTGACTGCTCCGATTACCGGGGGCTGGGGAAAGGCTGGTACCGGATCGCGGTGCGCACAGAACAGGAGAACGGCCGGCTGTTAAAGGCGCTGGAGGAGATTCTTCAGGAGCACCCTGCCGGGGAAGCCGGTGAAAGAGAGAACACAGGCGGAAAGGAGCGTGCAGAATGGCCAGACCGATCATGATACAGGGAACCATGTCAAATGTGGGAAAGAGCGTTCTGACAGCCGGGCTGTGCCGGGTGCTTCTGCAGGACGGGTACCGCGTCATGCCCTTTAAATCCCAGAACATGGCGCTCAATTCTTTCATTACAGCCAACGGGCTGGAGATGGGGCGGGCACAGGTGATGCAGGCTGAAGCCGCCGGGGTCGAGCCGGAGGCAGCCATGAATCCCATTTTGTTAAAACCCACCAGTGACACAGGATCCCAGGTGATCTTAAACGGAAAGCCGGTGGGGATGATGTCCGCGGTGGAATATTACAGGAAGAAGAAGGAGTATATTCCCTGGATCCTGGACGCCTATCATAAGCTGGCAAACCGGTGCGATGTGGTCGTCATTGAAGGGGCGGGAAGCCCGGCAGAGATCAATCTGCGGCAGGATGACATCGTAAATATGGGGCTGGCAGAGCTTTTGGACGCGCCGGTACTTCTGACGGGAGATATCGACCGGGGCGGCGTTTTTGCCCAGATTCTGGGGACGGCGGAGCTGATGGAAAGGGATGAACGGGCCCGGATCAAGGGGACCGTGATCAACAAGTTCCGGGGCGACCGCTCCATCTTAAAGCCGGGGCTGGATATGCTGGAAGAGAGGACCGGAATACCGGTGCTGGGAGTGATCCCCTATTTTCATCTGGACCTGGACGAGGAGGACAGTCTGTCCGAGCGGTTCAAAAGGCAGCGGGAGTCATTCCTTGTGGATGTGGCGGTGATCCGGCTGCCCCGGATCTCCAATTTCACCGATTTTGCCCCTCTGGAGGCCGTGGAGCAGATCCGGGTGAGATACGTCTCTTCCGCCAAAGAGTTCGGCGCTCCTGACGCGGTCATCCTCCCGGGAACAAAGGACACCATCGGAGATCTTCTCTGGATGCGGCAGAACGGACTGGAGGCGAAGATCCTGCGCCATGCGGAGCAGGGCAGGACCGTGTTTGGCATCTGCGGAGGCTATCAGATGCTGGGGACGAAGATCGCAGATCCCCAGGGGGCGGAGCACTCAGGAGAGACGGCCGGGCTGGGGCTGCTCCCGGTATCCACTGTGTTCACGCAGGAAAAGAAAAGAACAAGAGTGCAGGGAAGATTCCGGAAGCTGTCCGGGATCCTGTCCGGATTAAGCGGGGCAGAGTATGAAGGATATGAGATCCACATGGGGAGGACCACTCCGGAAGACGGGGCACATCCGCTCCTCGATATGAAAGGGCAGGGATGCGGCGTGGACGGCGCCCAGCGCGGCAGTGTATACGGCTGCTATGTCCACGGGATCTTCGACTCGGCAGAGGCGGCGGAGGGCTTCGTGGCCGGACTGCTGAGCGAGAAGGGGCTGGATCCGTCGAAGATACAGGCGGCGGACTGGAAAGCCCACAAGGAGGAACAGTATGAACAGCTGGCAGACATCATCCGGGAGAACCTGGATATGGAGGCAGTGTACCGGATCATAGAGAAAGGAATGGAAGCGCCATGCAGTCTGTAATAAGGATCGGAAGCAGAGAAAGTGCACTTGCCGTAAGGCAGACGGAGATCATCCGGGATCTGATCCGGGCAGAACGGCCGGATATCCGGGTGGAGATCGTTACCATGAAGACCGCGGGGGACCGGATCCTGGATCAGAGTCTTGAACGGATCGGAGGAAAAGGCCTGTTTGTAAAGGAGCTGGATCAGGCGCTTGCCTCCGGGAGGATCGACCTGGCCGTGCACAGTCTGAAAGACATGCCGGTGGAAGAAAATGAAGCTCTCCCGATCCTTGCCTTTGGCAGAAGAGGGGATCCCCGGGACGTGCTCCTGTACCGGGCCGGATCAAAAGAGGGGGCGGGGGAAGGCTTCCGTCCCGGAGAATCTTTTGTCATCGGCACATCCAGCAGGAGGCGGGCGCTTCAGCTGGAGCGGATTTTCCCCGGATGTGTCTGCCGGGGGATAAGGGGAAACGTCCAGACCCGGATCCGGAAACTGGAGACAGAGGGATATGACGCCACGGTACTGGCTGCTGCCGGCCTGAAGCGGCTGGGGATGGAATCACTCATCGGGCGATATCTCTCTCTTGACGAGATGCTTCCCGCGGCGGGGCAGGGCATCCTCGCGGTGCAGGGAAGGCGGGAGGACAAAGCCTTAAGAGCGCTGCTGGGACGGCTGGACGATCCTGACAGCCATACGGCTGCGGCGGCAGAGCGGCAGTTCATACGCACGCTGGGCGGAGGCTGTACCTCTCCCAACGCGGCTTACGCCGTTGTGAAAGGGGCAGAGGTGATGCTCACCGGAATGTACTGCGAAGAGGGCGAAAAGGAGCTGCGGATGGGAACCGTACATGCAGCGGCAGAACAGGCGGCGCAGGCGGGAGAAAGCCTTGCCCTCTCGCTTCTGAAAGGGGAAGGAGAGAGGAAGCCGGTATGACAGAGGAAACGAGAGACAATATAACAGAAAAAGCAGGAAAGGGGACCGGGGAAAAGATCGGAAAAGTCTGGATCGCCGGGGCCGGCCCGGGGGATGTCCGTCTTTTGACCTTAAGGGCCATGGAGCTGATCCGGCGTTCCGATGTGATCGTCTACGACGCCCTCATCAGCGCGGAGATCTTAAGCCAGATCCCTTCCGGTACAGAGACGATAGATGTGGGAAAACAGAGCGGGACCCATCCCGTTCCTCAGGAGGAGATCAGCCGGATCCTGGTGCAGGAGGCCGGGAAAGGAAAGCAGGTGCTCCGGCTCAAGGGAGGAGATCCCTTCGTCTTCGGGCGGGGCGGAGAGGAGCTGGAGATCCTGACACGGGAAGGGATCCCCTTTGAGGTGATCCCCGGGATCACATCCGCGGTGGCGGTGCCTGCCTATGCGGGCATTCCGGTGACCCACCGGGACTATGCCTCCTCTTTCCATGTGATCACGGGACACGGGAAGAAGGATGGGAAGCCGGACATTGATTTCCCTGCTCTTGCGCGGATGAAAGGAACGCTGGTGTTCCTTATGAGCGTGGCCTCTATGGAAGAGATCCTGTCCGGACTTCTTAAGGCCGGGATGGATGAAAATACGCCTGCCGCTGTCCTGGAAAAAGGAACCACCGCCGGGCAGAGGATCGTGACGGCCGCCTTAGGCACTCTGAAGGAGAAAGCGGACCGGGAGAAGATCGGCACTCCGTCCATTGTTCTTGTGGGAGAAGTGTGCCGGCTCTCGAAAAAGCTTCACTGGGCCGGGGACCGGATCCTGGGAGGAAGGCAGTTCCTTATTACCAGACCGGCACAGCAAAGCGCCGCCCTTGCAGGACGGCTGCGGGAACTGGGAGCCCAGGCGATCGAGATGCCTTCCATCCGGACAGAACCCGTGGAATCTGACAAAGATCTGGACACTGCCCTGGAGCGGCTGGGGACCCGGACTCCGGAAGAGTGGCTGGTATTTACCAGTCCGGCAGGCGTGGAGATGTTTTTTGAACAGATGAAAAAACGGAAGCTGGATCTGCGGGATCTGTTTGGAAGAAAAACGCGGATCCGGATCGGGGCCATCGGCCCGGGCACCGGGAAAGCGCTGGAACAACGGGGAATCTTTCCGGATGTGATCCCGGATGTATACAACGCAAAGGCGCTGGGTGAGGCTATTGCCCGGCAGGCGGCCGGGGAAAGCTATGTTACTGTGGCCCGGGCAGAAAAGGGTTCCCCGGAACTGATCCCCCCTCTTGTGAAAGCGGGACTTACGGTTCAGGATGTGCCCCTCTACCATACGGAGTATGAGACAGCGCCGTTTTTGAGTGGGAAGGTGGGGGCTCTGCTGCGTTCCGGGGAGATCGACGCAGTGACCTTTACAAGCGCGTCCACCGTGGAAGGCTTTGTCCGGGCCGTGAAGGAGCCGGATCTTCTGCGTCAGATCCAGGCTGTGTGCATCGGAGAACAGACCGCTTGGGCAGCAGAGAGATACGGCATGCGTACAGTGACGGCGGCGGAGGCGACCATAGACGGGGTGGCAGATAAAATCATTGAAATGTTCGGGAGAGAAGGATCATGAAAGAAGTTCATGACAAAGCAGTCTACGACGGAAAAGAATTTTTTGAACAGTATGCCCGGATGTCCAGGAGCAGGCAGGGGCTGGAAGGAGCGGGGGAATGGCATCAGTTAAAAAAGATGTTTCCCTCCCTGAAAGGAAGACGGGTCCTTGATCTGGGATGCGGTTACGGCTGGCACTGCCGGTACGCGGCGGAAGAGGGTGCCGTGGAAATCCTGGGTATCGACGCCAGTCACCGGATGATCCGGGAAGCCAAAGAGCGCTGCGCTCATGAGAAGATCACCTACAGGGTGTGCAGTCTGGAGGAATACGATTATCCGGCAGAGCGCTGGAATCTGGTAGTGTCCAATCTGGTCCTTCACTATGTGGAAGATCTGGAAGGTGTGTACCGGAAGGTCCATCAGACATTAAAGCCGGGCGGCGTCTTTCTGTTCAACATAGAACATCCGGTGTTCACGTCGGCTCCGGGACAGGACTGGATCCGGAATGATAGAGGGGATCTGCTGTACTGGCCGGTGGATGATTATTTTTATCCCGGGAGGAGGGTGACCCGTTTCCTTGACTGTCAGGTGGAGAAACAGCATCATACACTGACCCAGATCCTGGGTGGTCTGCTGGAATGCGGCTTTGACATTCAGGCGGTGGAAGAGGCACAGCCTTCGGAGGCGATGCGGGATCTTCCCGAGATGAAGGATGAAATGCGCAGGCCCATGATGCTCATGGTACGGGCGGGAAAGAAGTAAGGAGGACGCGGAATGCTGGAAGAAAAGGATTATGTGATGCGGATCGTCCACGAATGGATCCGCACGCTGGTCAGGCTGATCTTTAACAAGGATATCGACCGGGAAGAGGACACTGCGGTACCTGCGGAAATGATGGAGCCGTTTGTCAGGCTGAAGGATATGATCGACCGGGGAGACATCAATGAGGCGGAAAATATGCTGGTGGACGGACTGGATCCGGACAGCCGGGCGTATTTTCAGCTGTGCCTGATGTTCTACGAGCAGCTGGGGGCAAAGCCGGATGAATTCCTGGAGGCGCATGATTATTCCAGGCAGGAAGTAGTGGACGGGCTGAAATATGTAGTGGATTATTATGGATACGGCAGCCTGATGGATACATTTACAGAGGAATTGTGATACATTTATGGAAGGAATGGCAGAAAGTTATGGGAAAGCAGAATGACAAGACAAATGTAATGCGTATTCTGGATCAGAAAAAGATCCCCTACGTCAGCCACAATTATACGGATACCGGGGCCGTCAGCGGACTGGAAGTGGCCAGGGCGCTCGGCGAAGATCCGGATATGGTATTCAAGACTCTGGTCACTGTAGGGAAGTCGAAGACGAATTACGTGTTCGTGATCCCGGTGAACCGGGAGCTGGATCTGAAAAAAGCCGCCCGGAGCGTGGGAGAGAAAAGCATAGAGATGATCCGTTCAAAGGAGCTGCTGCCGCTGACAGGCTATATCCACGGGGGATGCTCTCCCATCGGGATGAAGAAACAGTTTTCCACAGTGATCGATGCTTCTGTCAGGGAGCAGGAGCGGATCATGTTCAGCGCCGGTAAAGTAGGGTATCAGGTGGAACTGGATGTAAAAGACCTGTCCAGGGTGATCCGGTTCCAGACGGCGGACGTTGCGGAACCAGTGGAAGAGGTGCCGCAGAAAACAGGAAGAACAGGAGGCGGGTACAATGAATAAGACTCTGACAATACGCAGGGAGACGGAAAAGGACTATGAGGCAGTGGAGAAGATGATCCGGGAGGCTTTCTATAATCTGTACGTGCCAGGCTGCACGGAACACTATCTGGCTCATGTGATCCGGGGACACGAAGACTTTATCTCCGAACTGGATCTTGTCCTTCTTGACGGAGAGCAGATCATCGGGAATATCATGTATACAAAAGCCAGGCTTGTGGATGAACAGGGAAATGAAAAGAAGATCCTGACCTTCGGACCGGTCAGCATCCGTCCGGGATATCAGAGGCAGGGTCACGGAAAACGCCTGATGGAGTATTCTTTCGAACAGGCGGCAGCCCTGGGTTATGATGTGATCGTGATCTTCGGTAATCCCGGAAATTATGTCAGCCGGGGATTCAAAAGCTGCAGAAAATATAATGTATGCCTGGAAGACGGTACCTGGCCGGCGGCCATGCTGGTCAAAGAGCTGAGGGAAGGCGCGCTGGACGGAAGAAAATGGATCTATTACCAGAGTCCTGCCTTTGAGATCGATGAGGACCAGGCACAGCGTTTCGACGACAGTCTTGAGAAAATGGAAAAAAAGGTTCAGCCCAGTCAGGAGGAATTTTATATCCTCAGCCATGCGCTGATCCGGTAGCAGAAAATCGGAATTTTGGTTTTTTACGGAAGATACAGGCCCAAGGCAGACAAGGAGTGGATGAAAATGACGCGCTATACGATCAACAGAATACTGACAGGCATTGTGTCCCTTTTTGTCCTTGCCACCGTGACGTTTTTCCTTGTGCGCCTGCTTCCCGGGAGCCCCTTCCAGAATGGCGGCGTATCCGGGGAGGTAGTGGAGGCTGTGGAAGAAGAATATGGGTTAAATGCGCCTCTCTCACAGCAGTATCTGTCCTATATGGGCAGACTGCTTAAGGGGGATCTGGGCATCTCTTACCAGGATCCGGGGACAGAGGTGACAGAGATCATCGGACGGGCCTGGCCCCTTACCTTTTCTGTCGGCATGCTGGCCCTTACAGTCGCAGTGGTCATCGGGACCGGACTGGGCATCCTGCTGGCGGTGTCGAAAAAAAGAGCGGTAAAAGAGACGGTCTCCATAAGCGGGATGGCAGCGGCGGGGATCCCCAATTTTGCCCTTGCGATCCTGCTGCTTTTGCTTTTCAGCATGAAGTTAAAATGGCTTCCGGCTTCCGGGCTTCTAAGTCCCGCGCATTACATCCTGCCTGTTATTACGCTGGCGGCATATCCTGCCGCGGTGATCACAAGGCTGACCGGAAATGCCCTGGGAACGGAGCTGAAAAAGGAATATGCCCTGTTTGCCCGGGCAAAAGGACTGGGCAGAAGGCGGATCGTTTTGGTCCATGCGCTCCGGAATGCGTGGGTCCCGGCGCTGAACTATATCGGTCCGGCGTCGGCAGCCATGCTCACCGGCAGCTTTGCGGTGGAGAGCATTTTTACGATCCCGGGCCTGGGGAGGGAATTCGTCAGCTCCATCACCAACAGGGACTATACGCTGATCCTGGGACTGACGGTGTTTATGGGAACCGTGGTGATCCTGGTGAATCTGGCTGCTGATCTGCTCTGCGCCTGGATCGCGCCTGAGATCCGCAGATCTTACAGGAGGGAACGCAGATGACCGGGCTGAGGAGAATACGGATGAAAAAATTAAGCAGAGCGGAGATCACCGGCTATACGATCCTTGCCGTCTGGATCCTGCTGGCGGTCCTTGTCCCTCTTTTCTGTCCCTGGTCTTTCTCGGAACAGAACGGGGAGATCCGGAATCAGGGACCGTCCCTGGCCCATTGGTTCGGGACGGACAAACTGGGTAGGGACTTGTTTGCCCGGGTCTGGTACGGGGCGGGTATCAGCCTGTTCATCGGAGCGGTCAGCGCGGGAATCAACGGGGGAATCGGGATCGTATACGGCGCGGTGGCCGGATATCTGGGAAAACGAACGGACATGCTGCTGATGCGGGCGGCGGACATCATCGACTCCATTCCGTCCATGCTGTATGTGATCCTGATCTCCCAGGCGGCGGGCTCAGGCCCCGGAAGCATTATTCTGGGACTGTGTGTGTCCGGCTGGATCGGGATGGCCCGGACGGTGAGAGGGGAGATCCTGAGGCTGAAGACGACCGATTTCGCGGCTGCGGCGAAGATGGAGCGGATCCCCGGATACCGGATCCTGCTGCGCCACCTTCTGCCAAATGCGGCAGGGCCCATCGCCGTGAATTTTCTCTTTCTGATTCCTCAGGCAGTATTTACGGAGGCATTCTTAAGCTTCCTGGGTGTGGGGCTGGAAGCTCCGGCGGCAAGCCTGGGCACGATCATTCAGGAGGCCAGAAGCCAGATGCTTTTGTATCCTTACCAGATGATCTGGCCGCTTGTGGTACTGTGCGCGATGATGCTGGCCCTTAACGGTGTGGCCACGGCAATGGAGAAACGACAATGAAGGCATTGGAAGTACAGGATCTGAAAGTACAATATCATACAGACACAGGAAAGATCCCTGCGGTGCGGGGGATCAGCTTTTCCGTGGACAAGGGAGAGACCGTGGGCATCGTCGGCGGATCCGGGTCCGGAAAGACCACCGCTATGCTGGCTGTAATGGGCCTGCTGGGAGAAAAAGCTCAGGTATCGGCAGCAAAGATGGAGATCTGTGGAGAGATTCCGCAGCCGGGGAAAAATGTAGCCATGATCTTCCAGGACTCCATGAACTGTCTGAACCCTTCCATGAAGATCGGCGTTCAGATTACAGAAACGCTGAGGACGCGCCGGGGATACGGCAGAAAAGAAGCCCGGCGCCGGGCGTTGGAGCTGCTGGATCTGGCAGGTATACGAAACGGAGAACTCCGGATGGGACAGTATCCCTCCCAGCTGTCCGGAGGGATGCGCCAGCGGGTAGTGATCGCCATCGCCCTGGCCTGTGAACCGGAGCTGATCATCGCGGATGAGCCTACCACCGCTCTGGATACGGCAGTCCAGGCCCAGATCCTTCTTCTGCTGAGGCAGGTGGTTTTGGAGACCGGGGCGGGACTGCTCCTGGTCAGCCATGATCTGGGCGTGACAGCGTCTCTGTGCAGCCGGGTCTGCGTAATGCGTGCCGGAGAGTTGATCGAGTCTGGATCCGTGGAGGACATCTTCTACAGCCCGGTTCAGGAGTATACGAAACAGCTGCTAAGAGACGCAGGAGGAAGGAACTATGCGCTGCCGGCGGAAGAGCGGGAGCTGTTTCTGAAGATCCGCCATCTGACAAAGAAATATGAGGCCGGGGAGGGCCTTCAGGACGTATCTCTGGAGATCCGCCGGGGAGAGATGTTCGCGCTGGTGGGAGAAAGCGGAAGCGGAAAAACCACTCTGGCCAGGATCCTGTCAGGGATTTTGCGGCCGGACAGCGGGCAGATCCTCTATCATAGCCTTACATCAGAAAAAGGCAGAGAAAATACTGCGCAGATACAGATGGTTTTTCAGGATCCTTATGCATCCCTCAATCCACGGCTCACAGCAGGAGAGACACTGACAGAAGCTCTGGGCGCTTATCGGAAAAGAGACCGGAGGGCATGCAGGAAACAGGTGGAAGAGATGCTGGAATTTGCAGGGCTGGACCGGAGAGACGCAGACCGGTATCCGTGGGAGTTGTCCGGCGGACAGAGACAGCGGCTTGGGATCGCAAGAGCGCTGATCGTAGAGCCGGAGCTGCTGATCTGTGATGAGGCGCTGTCTTCCCTGGATCCTTCCGCCAGAGTACAGATTCTTGAACTTCTCATGGATCTGCAGAGAAAACGGAAGATCGCCTGCCTTTTCATCTCCCATGACATACAGACCGTAAGCCGTCTGGGCGGGTGGACGGGAGTTATGTACATGGGACGGCTGGTGGAGTGTGGAGAAACAAAGGAGGTCTGTTTTGATCCCTGGCATCCATATACAAAGATGCTGATCCAGGCGGCGCCGAAACCTGATCCACTGAGAGCCGGCAGAATGAAGAGCGTGCCTTCCAGGGAGAATGAGAGCAGGGGATTTCCCGGGAACGGGGCGGGTCAGACGGATGGCTGCCCTTTTGCAAATCAGTGCGGATATGCAATGGACTGCTGTCGGACTCAGCAGCCGGGCATCTATACGTTTGGCGGCAGGAGTGTATCCTGTTTCCTTTATTCAGAGGAACACAGCGGAAAACGCTCCGCGAATTACAGGATGACATCACAGATATAAGGAGGAAAACAAATGATTGTACGATACACCGGCCAGAAGAAAAAAAAGAGAATGATTCTCTGCCTGTTCCTGTCAGTTGTCCTCTCCTGCTCAGTGTCGCTCTCAGGGTGCGGTTTTAGTGATTCCGGGAAGGGGATAAACCCGGAGGATGGAGAAAAAGAGATCACGGTGGCCATGGGCAGCGAGACAGGAGGCCTTGACCCTGCCGGGACGATCGCGCTGACCTATCTGTCATATTCGGCCAGCGCTCTGGATGAGCTGCTCACATTCGATGAAGACGGGGAGATCGAATACCGGGCCGCAGAATCTTATGAGGTCAGCGATGATTCTACAGTATGGACTTTCCACTTAAGACAAGATGCCCTCTGGTCTGACGGGTCGCCGGTGAGGGCAGGAGATTTTCTCAATACGATCCGGCGGGCGCTGGATCCGGCATCCGGCAGCGGGTACGCGGTCTATCTGTTTCCCATTGAGAACGCGGAAGCAATCTATAATGGGGAGACAGATATGGAAAGTCTTGGCGTGGAGACGCCGGATGACTACACTCTGGTGTTTCGTCTGGAAGAGCCCTGTGTGTATTTCCTTGATCTTTTACGGCTGCCGGTGTATATGCCGTCCTGCGAAAAATATGCGGAAAGCGCGGACAGTGGATGGGACCGGGATCCGGCCACCAGTCTTTCAAACGGCCCCTTCTGTCTGGAGGAGTATGTGCCGGACCAGTATTTTGTCCTGAAGAAAAATGAAAATTACTGGAACAAAGACAAGGTAAAGCTGGACCGGATCACCTACCGTTTCTTTGAAGATTCTCAGGCCATGCTGGCTGCCTACGAGACAGGAGAGGTAGATGTGGCCACATCGCTGCCCTCCACAGTTATGGATCTGTACGAGGGACAGGAGGATCTGATGGTGACCGAACAGATCGCCACCCGGTATATTTATTTTAATCTGGAGACAGAGCCTTTTGACGATGTCCGTGTGCGGGAAGCGTTCAATCTGGCGATCAACAGAGAGGATCTGTGCCGGAAAGTGGGGGCGGATACAGAACCCACCTATAATCTTGTGTCAAAATACATGAAGGACAAGAGCACAGGGACCTATTTTACGGAGGGTGCAGACCAGCCTTTTGAGGAAAATGTGGAACGGGCCAGGGAGCTTCTGGCAGAAGCCGGATATCCGGACGGGGAGGGATTTCCGGAGATTACATACAGCTATCCCACGCTGGAGATGGATTCCGATACAGCCCAGGTCATACAGGAACAGCTGAAGCAGAATCTGAATATAGAGATCCGGCTGAACGCCCAGGAACTGCAGGCCAACTACAGTACACGGTGGTCCGGCGATTTTGACCTGTGCCGTATGAACTGGACGGCAGATTTCGCGGATCCCTATACTTATCTGTCCATGCTTTTGTCTGACAGTACCTATAACTGCAGCGGTATTCGGGACGCAGAATATGACGCTCTTGTAAAACAGTCCGATTCGGAAGAAGATCCCGTACGGCGCTCCGGTCTTATGCACCAGGCCGAACAGCTGGCTGTGGGAGAACAGTTCTATATCATTCCTCTTTACTGTATGAAAGGGGTCAATCTCGTAAATCCGGAAATATCCGGACTTGGCCGGATTCCGGCCAGCGGCGCCCTGGATTACCGTCAGGCAGATATCGGATAATATCTGCCGGCGTGATGACAAAAGAACAGCAGAAAGAAAATCTGTGACAGAAAAATTTACGACAGAAAGGAAAAGACAGATCATGATGGAACTTGTATCAGGGGGAAGTGGAAGTGGAAAATCAGCGTACGCGGAGGACCTGATCTGCGCGGTGTACAGAAGCATCTGTACTTCAGTGGAGGATACCCGGAAAAGACCTTCTCTCTATTACATCGCTTCAATGGGACATTATGGGGAGGAGACAGAAGAAAAAATCGCGGCACACAGAAAACAGAGAGACGGAAAAGGGTTTCATACTCTGGAATGGTATACGGGACTGGAAGAGCATCTGTCCGGGCCCGGATGCCCGGTTACGGAGGGGTCCTGCGTCCTGCTGGAATGCATTTCAAACCTGACCGCAAATGAAATGTACATGGAGGAAGGCGCCGGAAAGAATACAGTGGAGGCGATCACAGATGGAATCCGGCTTCTGAAGGAAAGATGCGCGTATGTGGTGGTGGTGACCAATGATGTGTTTGCGGAATCTGTCATGGATTCCAAAGAGATGAAAGAGTACAAGAGGGTACTGGGGCAGATCAACCGGAATCTGGCGCAGATGGCGGATCGTGTGACCCGGATCGTCTATGGGGTCCGATGCCCGGTATCCGGCATGGAGGAAGACAGTGAGGATCCGGAAGAACAGAGAAATACAGAAAAAAATAAAAAAACCACTCTGAAGATCGTAACCGGAGGCGCGTTCCAGGGGAAAAAAAGATACGCGGACACGATCTGTCCGGGAAGGATATGGACAGACGGAGCGTCCTGTCCGCTTGAGGAGATCCGGATGTGTACGGCGATCGAACATTTCCATCTTTTTATCCGAAGGTGGATGAAAGAAGGTCGGACAAAGGAAGAACTGCTGGACGCAATTGAAGAAAATGGCAGAGATATTATCATCGTATGCGACGAGATCGGATGTGGACTTGTGCCCACAAACGCGTTTGAAAGGTCATACCGGGAGACTACGGGACGGATAATGAGTGAGCTGGCCGGCCGGGCAGAACGGGTAGATCAGGTTGTGTGCGGAATTGGGAGGAGGATCAAATAAAGAGATGGCATGGGAGACGGAGAAGATACTTCCCTCAGAGATCGAGAAGAGAAGTTTTGAGATCATCACGGAAGAGCTGGGAGAGAAAAGACTGATCCCGGGGACAGAACCCATCGTAAAACGCTGCATCCATACAAGCGCGGATTTTGACTACGCGGATAATCTTGTATTCTCAGAACACGCTGTAGAGAAGGCGATCCAGGCAATCCGGAAGGGATGCTGGATCGTGACGGACACCGAGATGGGACGGGCAGGGATCAATAAGAAAAAGCTGGCCCGGTACGGGGGAGAAGTCCACTGCTTCATGGCGGATCCTGACGTGAGGGAAATGGCGGAAAAGAAAGGGACTACCCGAGCATCAGCCAGTATGGATAAGGCAGCAGCGCTCGAAAGAGATGTCATTTTCGCGGTGGGCAACGCCCCCACGGCTCTGCTGCGTCTTTATGAGCTGATCAGGGAGGAAGGCCTGACGCCCCGTCTGATCATCGGTGCTCCCGTGGGATTCGTGAATGTGGTGCAGGCCAAAGAGCGGATACTGGAACTGAAAGATACTCCTTATATCGTGGCAAGAGGGAGAAAGGGCGGAAGTAATATTGCCGCCTGCATCTGCAACGCGCTTCTGTATATGAGTGAGTCTGAGGAGGAGCAGGACAGGAGGAGGCAGCAGTGATGGAGCATCCATATTTCCCTGTGTTTATAGATATTTCCGGGAAAAGGACCACCGTGATCGGGGGAGGGAACGTCGCTTTGAGAAGAGTGAACACACTTCTGCGTTTTGGAGCAGATGTGTGTGTCATTTCACCCTCTCTGTGCTCAGGATTTGACAGCCTGAGAGAGTCAGGAAAGATCCGTACAGTGATCCGGAAATATGAGGAAAAAGATCTGGAAGGAGCAGAGCTTGTCATTGCCGCCACTGATGACCGGACGGTGAACCGCAAGGTATGGAGAGACTGCAGGGAAAGAAAGATCCCTGTGAACACAGCGGATGACCATACACTGTGTGATTTCTATTTTCCATCGGTCGTAATGACAGAGGATGTGGTAGTGGCGATCAATTCAGGTGGAAAAGATCCGGGACTTGTGAAAGCAGTAAGAGAGAAGATCGAGAGGACCGTCAGCGCCCCGACAGCGCCTGAAGGACATCCTCAGGATCTTTCGAGCGTGACCAGATCTGATACTGCGGTTCATGGATGTCCGCGAGATAGTGGGCGTCAGAACAGCAGATCACATTGCACTGAGAAAAGTACGGATGTTCCTTCTGCATCCGGTGCAGATTTTTAAAGTCGTGGAATTCCGCACACCGGAAGGTACTCTCCGGCGGGACAAAGCCCAGATTTGAGATCAAACTTGTGGAAGTTTTGTCCACATGAGCCGGATAGGCGATGCCCCCGTAAGAATCTACCAGAGAAAACACTTCATCAAAAGACACGGAAGTGGCATTGATCAGCAGATGTTCCACAGATCCTGTGACCTGATCTTTTTCATCCATGATCTGCTGTTTCCCGAAGATATCCTCCCGGTTGGGAACGGCCATAAGTCTTTCGTATATAAAGGCATCAAAAGCAAGTGCACGATCAAGATCTGCAAAAAGGCAGATGACGTGCACTTCTTCTTCTGTTGTCAGCTCCATACCGGGGATGACAGTGACACCGTAAACACTGCCGTGATACATGGCAGCGGGACAGTTCTTGCAGCTGTTGTGGTCGGTCAGGGCAATCACGTCCAGTCCCTTGACCGCCGCCATCCCCACAAGATTTGCCGGCGTCATGTCGTCATCTCCGCAGGGAGACAGACAGGAATGAAGATGAAGGTCATAATACAGAGGGATCATAGGGCTCCTTCCTGATAGATCCTGAGGGCGGCCTCAAAAACCGGAAGTTCTGTCGAAAGGATAGCAATCCCTTCTTCCTCCGCTTTTTCCAGCGTCTTCTCATCAAGGGAGACGCCCTCGGCCAGTACGATGCAGGCGACATCCGCAAGGGAGGCCACTGCCAGTGTGTTTTTGTTTCCCATCACCGTTACCCACACGCCGTCCGCGGGAGCTTTGCTCATGGCGATGCTGAGCAGGTCACAGCAGAAGACACGGGAAATCTCCCGGTCAGGGGATCCTTTTACAAGAGCCTGATACTCTGGGAGATGAAGGATTTTTTCAAGTTTCATCCTTTGACGCACCGTCCTTTCTGTTTTGTTCAGGAACACCGAAGGCGGCAAGTTCCGCTGTCAGTGTCTGTATGTAGGAGTTGAGGAGCCTGGAATCATTTTCATTCAAAGGTTTTTTGTCTTCCCGGTTTCTGATGAGAGATTCCATTTTCCCGGACAGCTCCGCAATATTGGCCCGGAGCACATAAATGCAGTCATTGGGAGTGGCGTCTCCGCGCACGATATCCTCCGCCAGTGTCTGGCAGGTGGGTGCTCCGCAGGAGCCGCAGTCCAGACCGGGGAATTTTGCCGTGAGTTTCTCCACGTCATTCATCATCTTCAGACTTTCCTTAAAGGTATTCCCGAGCCGGAAAACCGGTTCATACTCTACATTGTCGGCCCAATAGATATTTTCCGCCTCAGGATTGTCCGAAAGGTGATTTTTCGAGACCGGCTGATATTTTACAAGGCGTTTTGTTTTGGTGGTGGCGATATAGGCATTCTCTACCGTCAGGGTGCCTCCCACACAGCCGCCGTTGCAGGCACTTAATTCCACGAAGGTGAGTCCGTGGAGTTTCTCGTCCTCCAGTTCTTCCAGAACACGCAGAATATTGACAATGCCGTCCGCAGCCAGATAATTGTCCACAAGCAGCCCTCCGACTTCTCCGCCCGCGTTGCTCCAGCCGATACCGATACGCCCGGAGTTGGACAAAGGCTTCAGCTGGCTCTCGTCATGTTTCATATGGGGCAGCAGAAGCGGATAGACATCCTTGATGGCGATCACGTTGTCAATATTACTTTTCTCAATGCCAAGAGGGGATTTGGCATAGGAGACCTTGGAGGGACAGGGAGAGATAAAGATGATCCCGATTTCTTCCGGTTTCAGTCCGGTCTTTTTCATGGCCCTTGCCCTGGCAATCTCTGCCGCCACTTCCACAGGTGCCTTGATGGGAAGCAGACGGGAGATAAGAGAGGGAAATTTCACCCGGATCAGCCGGATGACAGAAGGGCAGGCCGAACTGATAAAAGGCGCGTCCTCCATATGTTCTTTTATGTATTCCCTGGATGCCTCTGAGACCAGTTCCGCCGCGGCGCTTACTTCATATACATCATCAAACCCCAGCTTCAGGAGGGCGTTGAGCACGATATCCACATTGGTCAGATTGTTGTACTGGGCATAGAGTGAGGGCGCCGGAAGAGCGACCGTATATTTGAAATTATTGATGACAGTAAGCGGATCATAGACAGCGATCTTGGCGTGATGCGGACAGTAACGGATGCATCTGCCGCAGTCAATACAGAACTTGTCTATGATGTGGGCCTTGCCGTTATGCACCCGGATGGCCTGGGTCGGGCAGTATTTGATGCAGTTGATACAGCCCTGGCAGGATGATTCCTTCAGGCGCACAGATCGCATAAATTTATTTTTGTCCATTACAGTGCCTCCTTAACACAGATGGAATCACAGGAAAAACAGCGGGCAGAGACGGAAAGGATCAAAGATACACCTTCATCGTGATGGTAGTTCCCCGGCCGATCACGGTATCGATCTCCATCTCGTCTGTGTACCGTTTCATATTGGGAAGTCCCATGCCGGCTCCGAATCCAAGAGAGCGGACCTCCGGACGGGCGGTGGAATAACCTTCCTGCATGGCCTTTTCAATATCCGGAATGCCGGGGCCTTTGTCGGCGAGCACCATGGTAATGTCATCGTCAGATACAGTGACCGTGATCATGCCGCCTTCCGCGTGGATGACCATATTGATCTCGCCCTCATACATCGCAATAGCGACTTTGCGGATCACGTCACTGCCTACGCCCAGCATCTTCAGTTTGTTCTTCACATTGCTGCTGGCTTCTCCCGCGCGGGTGAAATCTTCTCCGTCCACAGTGTAGGTAAACATCAGTTCATCGCTCATTCAGGCACCTCCCCTGAGTCCGTGCTCATACAGCATGCCACATGCCGTGAACATATAATGCTCTGTGGCAAGGATGGCGATCCCCTTTCCCATCGCCAGCGCAAGCATATTTTCGTCCGGCATTTTTCCGCGGACAAAAATGATACAGACAATGTCCAGCATTTCCGCGGTGCGAACCACCTGAGGGTTGCACAGCCCGGTCATCAGGATAGAACATTTCCCTCCATATGCCAGTACATCGCTCATCATGTCCGCGGAAAAGACGAATTCCGCGTCCAGATCAGCCAGTTCCTCCCCGTACAGGAACTGAGCGTCCAGAATTTCTTTCATTTCTCTGATCTTCATAAATCCTCCTGAAATCGAAACATGGATTATCATTACTTTCCGTTAGTATAACATCTGCATTTTGAAAAAGCAATGAATCGGGAGTATTGCATATCTGGCACATAAAGAAAGGATAATTTGTCAGAAAATTAACCATAGATCATTTTCTGTCCTCGTATAAAATTCACAAAAAATTATTCATAAATAGGTGGAATTTTGTAATATCTTGTGTTATCATATATTCTATGAGCACAAAATATACTTTGTCGACTGACGGCCGTTTTTTATTGTTGTCAGCAGTTTGACAAAGGAGAGAAATGGAGGTTGAAGAATGGCAGCTAAGAAAGGAACAGTTCCATTTTCCGGGACAAAAGAACAGGAAGAAGCACTTATGAAAGTGATCGCTGATCTCAAGGATGAAAAGGGTGCTTTGATGCCGATCCTGCAGAAAGCACAGGATATATACGGGTATCTTCCAATCGAAGTTCAGAAGATGATCTCGGATGAGACAGGGATCCCCATGGAGAAAATTTACGGTGTCGCGACATTTTATTCGCAGTTCACCTTAAACCCGAAGGGCAGATACAGGATTTCTGTCTGTCTTGGCACTGCGTGTTACGTGAAGGGCTCGGGAGATATTTATAATGCTTTGATGGAAAAGCTCGGGATCGTAGGCGGAGAGTGTACACCGGACGGAAAATTTTCTTTGGATGCGTGCCGCTGCGTGGGCGCCTGCGGTCTGGCTCCGGTCATGATGATCAATGACGAAGTCTACGGCCGGCTCACAGTGGACGATCTGGACGGCATTCTGGCAAAATACGAATAAGCTATGATGCCGGAGATATCTCTGAATATTCTGGATGTAGCGGAAAATTCCATACGCGCTGAAGCGTCACTGGTGGAGATCACCGTGTCGGTGCAGCCGGAGACGGATATGCTGACCGTGATCATCAAAGATGACGGCTGCGGCATGACTCCGGAACAGGCAGTCAGCGTGCAGGATCCCTTTTATACTACGAGGACCACAAGGAAGGTGGGACTGGGAGTCCCGTTTTTCAAACAGGCCGCGGAGAGCACAGGGGGCAGCTTCCGGATTGATTCAGAAAAAGGTAAAGGAACTACAGTAAAGGCGGTATTCGGCCTGTCCCATATCGACAGGATGCCGCTGGGCGATATCAGTTCCACCATCCATACACTGATCGTATTCAATGGACAGACCGATTTCAGGTATACATATGAATATGCTGAGAAAAGTTTTGTGCTGGATACCCGCCAGATGCGCCAGATACTGGGAGAAGGCATTGATCTTTCCGAGCCGGAGGTATCGGCGTTTATCAGGGAATATCTGGTAACTAATAAAGAGGAGACAGATGGAGGAGCAGATATATAAGAAAGATTGATTTGTAAGAGGAGGATTATATGAAATCTCTTGAAGAATTACGTGCGATCAGAGAAAGCATGCAGGGCAAGGTTGGAGTCCGCGCAGAGAATGAGAACCAGACCCGTGTGGTCGTGGGGATGGCTACCTGCGGGATTGCCAGCGGAGCAAGACCGGTGCTGACCGCGCTTTCTGACGCGGTCCAGGAACAGAACTTAAGCGAGAAGATCAGCGTATCACAGACCGGATGTATCGGACTGTGCCAGTATGAGCCTATCGTGGAAGTGATGGAACCGGGCAAAGAAAAAGTAACTTACGTGAAGATGACTCCCGAGAAAGCGCTGGAGGTGCTGCGTCTTCACTTGCTGGGCGGCCAGGTAGTAACAAAATATACGCTGAGCGCGGCGCAGGCACAGAAAAATAACGCATAGCAGAAAAGGAGGCATGAAGAAATGTATCGTTCACACGTACTTGTCTGTGGCGGAACCGGATGTACCTCCTCCGGGAGCCAGAGGATCAGGGAAAGACTGGAGAAGGAGATCGCGGCCAACGGACTTTCGGAAGAAGTCGGCGTAGTCAAGACCGGATGTTTCGGACTCTGCGCGCTTGGTCCGATCATGATCGTATACCCGGAAGGGACTTTTTATTCCATGGTACAGGAAGACGATATCCCGGAGATCGTCTCCGAGCATCTCCTGAAGGGAAGAGTGGTGACCCGTCTTCTCTATGACGAGACGACAAAGACAGATAAGATCATTCCTTTGAATGAGACCAACTTTTATAAAAAACAGCACAGAGTCGCGCTGCGCAACTGTGGTGTCATCAATCCGGAGAATATTGATGAGTACATAGGGACCGGCGGTTATGAAGCACTGGGCCGTGTCCTGACAGAGAAAACACCGGAGGATGTGATCCAGATCCTGCTGGACAGCGGACTCAGAGGAAGAGGCGGCGCCGGATTTCCGACAGGACTGAAATGGAAGTTTGCCGCGGCAAACGAAGCGGATCAGAAATATGTCTGCTGTAACGCGGACGAGGGTGACCCGGGAGCATTCATGGACCGTTCCATTCTGGAGGGAGATCCTCACGCGGTGCTGGAAGCTATGGCGATCGCGGGATATGCTATTGGAGCGTCCCAGGGATATATCTATGTCAGAGCAGAGTACCCCATCGCGGTCAAGCGTCTGGAGATCGCCATCGGACAGGCGAGAGACTATGGACTGCTGGGCAAAAATATTTTTGACAGCGGATTTGATTTTGACATTGAACTGAGGCTGGGAGCCGGCGCGTTTGTCTGCGGAGAGGAAACCGCGCTCATGACTTCCATTGAAGGAAACAGAGGGGAGCCTCGTCCCCGTCCGCCGTTCCCGGCCCTGAAAGGACTGTTTGAAAGGCCCACCATTCTGAACAATGTGGAGACTTACGCGAACATTCCGCAGATCATCGTGAACGGACCGGAGTGGTTTGCGTCCATGGGAACAGAGAACTCCAAGGGAACGAAAGTGTTTGCTCTCGGCGGCAAGATCAATAACACCGGACTTGTGGAAGTACCCATGGGAACGACGCTTCGGGAGATCGTAGAAGAGATCGGCGGCGGCATCCCCAACGGGAAGAAATTCAAGGCGGCCCAGACCGGCGGACCTTCCGGCGGATGTATTCCGGCGGAGCATCTGGATGTGCCCATCGACTATGACAACTTAAAGGAAATCGGTTCTATGATGGGATCCGGCGGACTGATCGTCATGGATGAGGATACCTGTATGGTGGATATCGCCAAGTTCTTCCTGGAATTTACGGTAGATGAGTCCTGCGGAAAGTGTACGCCGTGTCGGATCGGTACAAGGCGTATGCTGGAGATCCTGGAGAAGATCACGAAGGGGCAGGCCACTATGGAAGACCTGGATAAGCTGGAAGAGCTGTGCTACCATCTGCAGTCCAATTCCCTGTGCGCTCTGGGACAGACGGCGCCGAACCCGGTGCTCTCCACACTGAGATATTTCAGGGATGAATATATTGCCCATATTGTAGACAAGAAATGTCCTGCGGGAGTCTGCAAGGATCTGCTGCAGTACAAGATCGATCCGGATAAATGTAAGGGATGTACGCTCTGCGCGCGTACCTGTCCGGCAGACGCGATCATCGGCAAGGTGAAGGAAGTACATATGATCAATCCTGAGAAGTGCTTAAAGTGCGGCGCCTGCATGGAGAAATGCCGCTTTGGCGCGATCTACAAAGAATAAGGGAGGGCAGCGAAGATGGAAAATGTGAATTTAAAGATCAATGGCTTGAATGTAACTGCACCCGCGGGCTCTACTGTACTTGAGGCGGCACAGGCAGCAGGCATCAGGATACCGACACTGTGTTATTTAAAAGAAATCAATGAGATCGGCGCGTGCCGTATGTGCGTAGTGGAAGTCAAAGGCGCGAGAAATCTTGTGGCGGCCTGTGTGCATCCTGTCTCTGAGGGAATGGAAGTACTGACAAACACGCAGAGACTGCTGGACTCCAGACGGAGAACACTGGAACTCCTCCTGTCCAACCATGATAAGAAGTGCCTCTCCTGTGTGCGCAGCGGACACTGCGAACTCCAGGAACTGTGCCAGGAACTGGGAGTGGAGGATGAAGATTATTTCGCGGGTGAATCACCGGAATATGAGCTGGATGAAAGTGCGGTACATATGGTAAGGGATAACAACAAATGTATCCTCTGCCGCCGCTGTTCCGCAGTGTGTGAGAAGGTTCAGAGCGTGGGTGTGATCGGACCCAACAACAGAGGATTCGCCACATTTATCGGCTCCCCCTTCGAGATGGGGCTGGGAGATACCAGCTGCGTGGGCTGTGGCCAGTGTATCGCCGCATGTCCGACAGGAGCTCTTTATGAGAAGAGCAATATCGACGATGTGCTCTCTGCCATCGCCGATGAAACGAAACATGTGGTAGTACAGACAGCACCGGCCGTGCGCGCGGCACTGGGCGAGGAGTTCGGATATCCCATGGGAACTGACGTAGAAGGCAAAATGGCGGCAGCTCTCAGACGGATCGGATTTGACAAGGTATTCGATACCAACTTCAGCGCGGACCTGACGATCATGGAAGAGGCACATGAATTCCTCGATCGTGTGAAGAACGGCGGGGTGCTTCCGATGATGACTTCCTGTTCACCGGGATGGATCAAGTACTGCGAGCATTACTACCCGGATCAGCTGGCGCATCTGTCAAGCTGCAAATCCCCTCAGCAGATGTTCGGGGCGATCACCAAGACTTACTATGCTGAGAAGATGGGCATTCTTCCGGAAAATATCGTCTGTGTCAGCGTGATGCCGTGTACGGCAAAGAAATTTGAGCTCCAGAGAGATGACCAGTACGCAGCGGGAGTGCCGGATGTAGATATCTCCATCACGACGAGAGAGCTGGCAAGACTGATCCGAAAGGTGGGAATCAATTTCCGCAGCCTGCCGGATGAAGGTTTTGACGATCCGCTGGGCGAGTCCACAGGCGCGGGCGTGATCTTCGGAGCTACCGGAGGAGTCATGGAAGCGGCTCTTCGTACGGCAGTCGAAGAGCTGACAGGAGAGTCACTTCAGAAGCTGGAGTTCATGGAAGTGCGTGGAACAGAGGGCATCAAAGAGGCAACCTATCATGTGGCAGGCATGGACGTGAAAGTAGCAGTGGTATCCGGACTTTCCAACGCGAAGATCATCATGGACAAAGTACGCGCGGGAGAGGCAGACTATCATTTCATTGAGATCATGTGCTGCCCGGGCGGCTGTGTCAATGGAGGCGGCCAGCCCCAGGTACATGCCGATGTGCGTAACTTTGAGGATGTGAAGGCGATCCGGGCAAAGGCTCTGTATGACAATGACGCGGCGAAGACTCTGAGGAAATCTCATGAGAATCCGTCCATCAAGAAAGTATACAGTGAGTATCTCGGCGCGCCGGGAAGCGAAAAGGCGCATCATATCCTGCATACCACCTACGTAAAAAGAACCATTAATTAAATCTGAGATTGTTGAGGGGGGATGTAGACGCCGAGGGAAGGAAGAGGATATCCATCTCGGACACGCTTTCGCTCGGGGCTGCAACGCAGCGGCACATAAGGGCGCAAAGGACGCGCCCCAAATGCCGGCGTTGCTGCACGGCCCTCGATGGATACCTCTTCCTTCCCCGGCTCCCAATCCTTGCCCCTCGACAATCTCGCGATTTAAAAGTAATATAAAAGCGAAACGTTATCGACTATATACTCTGTCTTCAAAAAGGCAGAAGACATATGCCAGAGATCCGTGGATGTCTAGGCCGGGCCGCCTTATGGCGGTGCTTCGCAGCCCTGACATCCACGGATCTTTGGCATAATAACCTTTGGGATCGTATATGCATTTTCTCCAATAGCGTTCCGCTTTCGTCTTACTTTATAATCGCGAGATTGACGGGGGATGAATCATGACGCTGGAGGGAATGGACGAAGTGCAGGGAAGGGAAAGAGTACCGGTTGGAAGAACCTTTCTGCGGCGGCAGATGGGTGGACCGGCGACTTTGGAGGAATCCGTCGGAAAAACTTAAGGGACTAAGCTGCACCGTCAGGCAGGCCGATGGGATTGTCTGAACGAAGTGGGTTGCCCATCGGCCTGCCTTGCTTTTAGGTGGAGCTTAAGTCCCTTTATGTTTTTCCCGGATTCTGGAACGGAGACGGGGTCACCCATTCTGTTGCCGCAGAATACGTTTTTCGATACCAGCTTTTTTCTATTCCCTAAGCTTTATCCATTTTTTCCGGCGTCTCCTGAATCATCCCGGCAAACTCAGATTTATTCCTGCACTTTAAGGTATGGCTCTGTCAGCAGGCTGTCTCTGCTTTGGGAATAGCTTGTTCCGCCGAAGAAGGACAGATACGCCAGATCGACGCAGTCGTCATCTACAACGTAAACAGCAGTATATTCTATGGTTTCGCCGCCCTGGATATCCGTGTAATTCATGGATTTCCCGCCATTGCTTGCCGGAGACTGATAGATCGGTGCTCCGTCGACTGTGAGGGTTTCATATGCGCTGAGCGCTGAGCGGTGGCCATCGATCCGGTGCAGTTCCTGGCTGCTGTCCGGTTCAAGCAGGCGGAGCATGGGAGCTTCATAGGAGAGCGTTTCAGAACTGCTATTGGTAATTTCTGCGGACAGAACGATGAACCGGGAACCGCCGGTCTCGATCTGATCGGTTTCCCAACGCAGGGATGCATATCTTTCATGAGGCTTCAGACTGCCGTCTGAGTTAAGGAGCGGGAGGAATTCCGTATCATAATCAATGTTAAAGTACTGTTCCGGGAACTGATCCAGAGGAAGAGCGTCCAAAATCCGGATATCTGTTATTTTGTACTGTATGGCGGATTCCGGGTATTCTGTGGCATCGGGTGACTGCATGGTGAGGAGATCTCCGGCCTTATATACAGAGGATGCGGGAACAATGCCTTCCAGCTCGGACAGTTCCTGGCTTTTTTGCTGCTCTTTTTTCAGGGCAAGAATCTCTTCCTCGCCTGGATAGGGCTCGGTTTCATCCAGCACATCGATCTTCAGCTCACTGGCGATATGGAACAGTTCATCTGCCGCAAGGGATCCGCCGACATCAAAAATCTGTACGACATAACCGTATTCCGGATTGAAAAGACAGAGAGTGCGGTGGGTTCCCTGGTCATCCTTGTAGACGCTTTCCCGGTCTACAAGGGAAATCTGCATTCCCGGGATCTGGACCTTGTCTGTCAGATTTTCTTCCAGACTGTCCAGAGAGAATCCTCCGATCAGTGGCGTGTCAGTTTCGTTCATTTCATAGAGCAGGGCGGCATTGTAGTCGATAATTGTGATGCTGCCTTCTGTGGCCTCATTATACCATTTTCCGGCATGGGGACCTTCTTCCTGATATAGATATCCGTCGGGCATATAGCCGGCCTCAACGTTAATTTTGTGAGCTTCTTTCGCTTCCGGATTGATGGAGATCTCGAAATTGGCTTCGTCTTCTGTCTGTGTGACACGTACACTCAGCAGATTGACGGCTGCGGCCACCGTGACCCCCAGCCCGGCAATAAGAGCTGCCGCAGCCGCGATGGACACCCATGCCCTGTGGCGGCGCCTGACTGTTCTGTGCCTGCCGGGCTGTTCTTTGGAGTCTGCGTATCCGGGGTCATTTATAAGCCCGAGTTTCTGGTAGGTCTGATGGATCCGTTCATTGACGGACGAGGGAATGACCGCGTCGCTTTTCAGGATCCGTTCCATATCTTCCTGTGAAAATTCTCTTTTCAAAGTAATTCCTCCTTTCTGTGGATCAGTAGGCTGTATTTTCCAGGGACCAGATTTCCCGGAATTTTTCCCGCCCTCGGGAAAGCCTTGTTTTTACTGTGTTTTCTTCCATGTCCAGAAGCTGGGCGATCTCGCTGACTTTAAATCCTTCTCCATAATAGAGGAGAAGCACGGTGCGGTATTTCTCATCCAGAGTACGCATCAGCGCCTCAAATTCACAGTTTGCCAGTTCCATGCAGATCCCGCCCTGATCGGGAATGGTTTCTGCAGGAGATTCCCGCTTGTTTTTTCTGATAATGTCAATACATTTGTTGATAAGAATACGGGTAATCCATGTCTGGAAATATTCGTTTTTCTTTAAATGCGGAAGAGAGCGCCAGGCAGATTCGATGGTGTCCTGGATGGCGTCTGCGATATCTTCTTCTGAGGAAAAATAGCTGCGGGCTGTCTTGTACATCCTCTGTCTGCAGGAATCCATCAGTTCAACGAATGCCTGTACATCGCCCTGCCGGGCTCTCTGTACCAGATACTCCAGGCTGATCCCCTCCTTTCTCTTCGGTCGGTTCATTCCTGTGTTTTAGCCTCCTCTCTGGTCTGTCTGCTTTTTTCAAACATTAGACGGAAGAGGGGCGGGAAATAGTTTCATGTCCTGATGATTTATTTTAAAAAAGATACATTTCGTGTAAATGCTGTTTTTTGTTTCATTGAAACTCACGCGGCGGTCTGTTAAAATATTGATAATAGAGAACGAGGAGGTTTATGCAGATGAAAGTCATAGACTTTAAGGATGCGAAATGTCGTCACTGCTATAAGTGTGTGAGGAACTGTGCGGTGAAGGCAATAACGGTCAAGGATGAACAGGCCCGCATCATGGTGGATCACTGTATCAACTGCGGACGCTGCCTGGAGGTCTGTCCCCAGAATGCCAAGACTTTCGCAAGTGATCTTGAGCGTGTGAAAGGATATCTGCGGCAGGGATTTCAGACCATCATCTCCATCGCTCCGTCCTATGCGGGAGTCCTGGAACTTGACAAGCCGGGACAGGTGGTGGATGCTCTGCAGAAGCTGGGCTTTTACGAAGTCCGGGAAACGGCGGAGGGCGCGGCGCTGGTGACCAATGAGTACAAGAAGCTGGTGCGGGAGAACCGGATGCCGAATATCATCACGACCTGCTGTCCCAGTGTCAACGACCTGATCGAGAAATACTATCCGGACTGCGCGAAACTGATGGCTCCGGTAGTGTCTCCCATGGTGGCTCATGGACGTTATATTAAGAAGATTTACGGACCGGATGTAAAGGTCGTATTTTTGGGCCCGTGCATTGCGAAGAAGCAGGAGGCTATCGGGGATGACCGGGTGTTCGGCGCCATCGACGCGATCCTTACTTTTGAGGAGCTGGCGGACTGGTTTGCCGAAGCGGGTATAGACCTTGCATCCTGCGAGGATAAGCCCATGGGCAATCCGGATCCGAAGATCAACCGGCTCTATCCGGTCAGCGGCGGCGTGATCCAGTCTGTTATTACGGAGGAGGATGCGGACGGTTACCATAAGGTGTTTGTGGACGGTCTGGAGAACTGCATGGAGATGCTGGAATGCCTGCAGAAAGGGGAGCTGGATCACTGCTTCATCGAGGCCAATGTGTGTGAGGGAGGCTGCGCGAAAGGGCCGGCATCCGCGCACTGGAACACTTCTTATGTGAAGACCAAGGTAAAGATCGAGAATGGTGTAACTTATAAAGCGGCCAGAGACCTGCCGGATATGACGACGGAAGAGCTGGCGAAAGAGTTTGGAGACCACAGTATCCGGGATGTACTGCCTTCTGAGGACCAGATACGGAAGATCCTGCAGTCTACAGGAAAATTCACAGTGGAGGACGAACTGAACTGCGGGGCCTGCGGATATTCCACCTGCCGGGAGAAAGCCATTGCCGTGTTCCAGGGCAAGGCGGAACTGTCCATGTGTATGCCTTACGCTCTGGCGCAGGCAGAATCCATGTCCAATGTGGTGATGGACGTGACGCCCAATATGATCTTTGTTATCGGAAATGACATGAGGATCCTGGACTGCAACCGGAAGGGGCAGGAGCTCCTTGGCGTGGGCCATGAGGAGGCGGTGGAACGGTACATATTTGAGTTTATTGAGACGGAAGATATCGAGAACACTCTCCTTACAAAAGAACCTGTGATGCATAAGAAGGTGCAGCTGGAGAACGGAAGGATGACCGCCGAGGAGACGATCGTCTATATCGAGAATCTGGACGCTGTCCTGGTCACGTTCCAGGATGTGACCCATGAGGAGAAGATCCGGGAACAGCATTATAATCTGAAAGTGGAAACAGTGGAGATGGCCCAGAAGGTCATTGAGAAACAGATGATGGTGGCCCAGGAGATTGCAGGACTTCTGGGAGAGACAACGGCTGAGACGAAGGTGACGCTGACAAAGCTTCGGGATTCCATCCTGAACGAGGAGGAGTAGCTATGAGTGTGAGTGTGGACGTTGCGTGGAAAAGCCTGAACAAGCATAAGGAAGAACTGTGCGGAGACAAGGTGGAGATCCTGAAGAGAGAGGACTCTGATATTATCATCCTGGCGGACGGCATGGGCAGCGGAGTCAAGGCAAATATCCTTGCCACCCTGACTTCCAAGATCCTGGGAACCATGCTTTACGAAGGAGCTCAGATCGAGTCTTGTGTGGAGACCATCGCCAAGACGCTGCCGATCTGCAAGGTCCGGAAAGTGGCATACGCAACTTTTTCTATTCTGCAGATCTTCCACAACAGCGAAGCCTATCTTGTAGAATTTGACAATCCCTCCTGTGTGTTCATCCGGGACGGCAAGATCGTGAAATATCCTTACGAGACAAGGGAGATCGGCGGTAAGAAGATACACGAGTATCGTTTCCAGGTGAAGAAAAATGACTGCTTTGTACTGATGAGCGACGGCGTGATATATGCGGGGGCAGGGGAGATCCTGAACCTGCAGGGCTGGACCTGGGAGGCAATGTCAGAATATACGCTGAAATGTACCAAGAAGACCATGTCCGCCTCCCGTCTGGCGGTGATGCTCAGTCAGGCCTGCGAGGAGCTGTACGAAGAGAAGCCCGGGGATGACACGACGGTGGCGGTAGCGCGGGTGATTGAGCGCAGAGTCGTCAATATCTTTACCGGCCCGCCAAAGGAAAAAGAGGATGATGAACGGCTGATGCATGAGTTCATGCACACGGAAGGGAAAAAGGTAGTGGCAGGCGGGACCAGCGCCAATATCGCGGCCCGTGTTTTGGGACGGGAGATCGTCACGAAAGTGGACAGCCGGAATCCGGACGTGCCGCCCATGGCCACCATCGAGGGGATCGATCTGGTGACCGAGGGCGTGCTGACACTGGGTAAATGCCTGAAACTTCTGAAAAAGTATGTGCGGGATGAGTTTGACTCGGAGTTCTTTGATGAGCTGGACGCGGACAACGGGGCTTCCCGCCTGGCAAAACTTCTGATCGAGGAGTGTACGGAGCTGAACCTGTTTGTGGGAACGGCGGTCAATGCGGCCCACAAAGAGTCCGAACTGAATTTTGATCTGAGTATGCGGCAGAATCTGGTGGATCAGCTGATCAGTACGGCGGAGAAGATGGGAAGGAATGTCACCGTAAAATATTACTGACAGCTTAAGTCTATGGAGAAGAAAATGGATGAATTTGGAAAGAAAGTAAATAAGGTGGAACAGAATGTGGAACGCCTTGAACGGTTCAGTATGATCCGAAAGCTGGAAGGCGAAAACATAATGATCCTCCTGGAGCTCATAAAAGAACTGAGAAAAGATGTGGATGAGCTGAAAGAGAAAATTTGAAGACAGCGATAGCTGAAAAAGAAACGCCCGGGCGCAAACAGTAAACGCCCGGGCGTTTCTTCTCTTAGAGAGAGGGGAACAGGATTTACAGATGTACTTTTATAGGAGAACATGGCAGACTGTTAAAAAGAGGATAACCAGACAAAATGAAAAAGGAGGAGCATTATGCTGCAGTATGGGAAAACGGACAGAGACAGGGAGGAGGGAGGCCTGTGCCTTAAGGATAAGGACAAAGCTCTGGAAGCATTTATGAAAAATCTGTATGAGAAGGAATACGCAGATAATACGATCACAAAATACCGGACAGATATCAGAACCTTTTATAAATTTCTGGGGAATACTGAGACGGTGACAAAGAAATGCGCAGTAGAGTATAAGGAATGGCTGGGAGCAAATTATGCGCCGGCCAGCGCTAACTCCATGATTGCCGCACTGAACCAGTTTACAGAATTCCTCGGCGCGGGAGAACTGAGGATCCGGCCATTTAAAATCCAGAGGCAGGTATTTGCCGGGGAAGAGAAAAAACTGACGAAGAGAGAGTACCAGAAACTCCTGGAGGCGGCCGAGGAACAGGGAAAGGAAGAACTGGTCCTTCTTATGGAGACAATCGGCGTCACCGGGGTGCGGGTCAGTGAGCTGCGTTTCTTTACCGCGGAAAGTGTGAAAAGGGGCAGGGTGATCGTAAATAATAAAGGAAAACTCCGATTTATTCTGATTCCCCATAAACTGCAGAAAAAGCTGACAGTCTATTTGCAGAAAGAGGGCATCCAGCAGGGGGAGATTTTCATTACAAAAGGAGGGAAGTCCAAAGACCGGAGCAATATCTGGCGGGAAATGAAACATCTGGCGGAGAAATCCGGTGTCAGTCCTGAGAAGATATTTCCCCATAATCTCAGACATTTCTTTGCCGAGACGTTTTACCGGTTTACAGGAAATCTGGTAAGGCTGGCAGATATCCTGGGACACAGCAATATTGAGGTGACGCGGAATTATGCAAGGAGCAGTGTGAAAGAATGCCTGAGGGATATGGATATGATGTATGAAAAACTTTAGGAAGGCCACATAATGATAATTATATAGTATAAAAGGATGATACATATGCATTAAAAAAGAAAGCCCCCAAGGGACTTTCTTTTTGGTTTATATATCCTACAGTGTCTCGATAAAGCGGTGGAACGCCTTCAATCCTTCTTCGGTGCATTTGTAGACTCCGGCGTCCTCCAGTACCTGGCAGAAGACTTTCCCGACTTCCTGCTCCAGGATCTGTTCGATGTTTCCTTCATTGATATCAGAGTAGGAGGGGAGGAATTCGTCCACCCAGTCCGCGTGTTTCTCGATCTGTTCGTTGCTGCGGATATCCTTTCCTTCCAGGATATACTCTTTCAAAAGCTCCAGCTCACCCTTTAAGCGGGCAGGAAGTACGGCCAGGCCCATGACCTCGATCAGACCGATATTTTCCTTCTTGATATGGTGGAGCTTCTCATGAGGATGATAGACTCCGAGGGGATGCTCTTCTGTGGTGATATTGTTCCTCAGGGTCAGATCCAATTCGTAAAGGCCGTCCTTCTTACGTGCAATGGGCGTGATGGTATTATGGGGTGTTCCGTCCGTCTCTGCGAAGATGAAGGCGTCCTCATCCGTATAGGAGCGCCATTTGCCCAAAATGTGATCCGCCAGGTCAATGATCCTCTCTGTGTCTTCGCCGCGGAGGCGGATTACGGAAAGAGGCCATTTCACGATGCCTGCGGACACGTCCTCATATCCGGGCACGGTAAAGCTCTCGATAACAGGCGCTTTTGCCATGGCAAAGGTATAATTGCCGCCCTGGAAATGATCGTGGCTTAAGATCGATCCGCCCACGATCGGAAGATCCGCGTTGGATCCCAGGAAATAGTGGGGGAACAGCTTGATGAAGTCAAACAGCTTCGCAAAGGCGTTCCGGTCGATCTTCATGGGCGTATGTTCGCCGTTAAACACGATACAGTGTTCATTGTAGTAGACATAGGGAGAGTACTGGAATCCCCATTTCCGTCCCTGGATAGTGATGGGGATGATCCGGTGGTTCTCCCGGGCCGGGTGATTGGCACGTCCTGCGTATCCCTCATTCTCCATGCAGAGCTGACATTTCGGGTAGGAAGAGGACTTTGCCGCGCCGGCCGCGGCAATCGCCTTGGGGTCCTTCTCCGGCTTGGAGAGATTGATGGTAATGTCCAGAGTGCCGTACTGGGTATCCACGGTCCATTTCCGGTCCTTTTTGATGCGGTAGCGCCGGATATAATCACTGTCCTGGCTTAACTTGTAATAATACTCTGTGGCCTGCTCCGGAGACTGTTCATATTCCTCCCAGAACTTTTCATGGATCTGTGCCGGGCGCGGCACCAGGCAGTTCATGAGCTTTGTGTCAAAGAGGTCGCGGTATGTGATGCTGTCCTCGATGATGCCCCTTTTTACTGCCTCATCCAGCAGGTCTTTTAACACTTCTTCCAGAACGATATTGTCCGTATCACAGGATACGTCTTCGTAATCGTCCTCTTTCATCAGGTCCAGAAGGAGATTGGTAGTGTAGATTCTTTCGGATTCCGGGGTAAGACCTGTGTCAATCCCGTACTGGACCAGTTTTTTGATCGATTCATAAAGCATGGTAATTTCCCTCCCAAATAGAACGACAGTTTTACTGTGACAGGCTGAAAATAGCGTCCCTTTGCCGGATCAGTCCAGACGGGAAGCCCCATCGCCGATGTCTACGGTATAGAATTCGGCTTCATGGCCGACTTTTTCTTTGTAGGCCTTGCCGATGCTGTCGATGAATGTATCTACGGCGTCATTCTTTACAATGCTGACAGTACAGCCGCCGAAACCGCCTCCTGTGATACGGGAACCAATGACGCCGGAAATCTCCCATGCAAGATCCACAAGGATATCGATCTCCTCACAGGATACCTCATAATCGTCTCTCAGGGAAATGTGTGACTGGTTCATCAGCTGGCCGAATTTTGTGATGTCGCCGGCTTTCAAAGCAGCCACAGCGTCGATGGTGCGCTGGTTCTCATATACGGCATGTTTTGCACGCTTTAACTGTACCGGATCCTTGATAAGTCCTTTGTTTGCCTCAAATTCTTCCGGGCTTAAATCTCCCAGCGTCTGAATATCGAGTCCGGTCTTCAGCGCGGCCAGTGCATCCGTACACTCCTGACGTCTGTCGTTGTATGCAGAATCCACAAGGCTGTGTTTTACCTTGCTGTTTGTGATGATGATCTTGGCGTCCTCCAGCTGGATCGGCGCATATTCGTAATTCAGCGTGCTGGTATCCAGGAAGATGGCGTTGTCTTTCTTGCCCATGGCCACAGCGAACTGATCCATGATGCCGCAGTTGCAGCCGTTGAAGTTATTTTCAGAGTACTGTCCGATGAGGGCCAGATCGGTCATGCTCAGAGAATCGATGCCAAACAGGTCTGTCAGGATGACTCCGGTAAGCACTTCCAGGGAAGCGGAAGAAGAAAGACCGGAACCGTTGGGAATGTTCCCCCAGATCACCATGTCGAAGCCGCTGTCCAGCTTGTATCCTTTCTCCGCAAATGCCCATACCACGCCCAGCGGATAATTTGCCCAGTCATAAGCGTCCTTGTTGGTCAGATCGTCGAGGGATGCCTCCACTACGCCGATCCGGTCCAGGTTCATGGAATAAAAATGCATCAGCCGGTCATCCCGTCTGCGTGCCGCGCCATATGTACCCAGTGTCAGCGCGCAGGGGAAGACATGTCCCCCATTGTAATCGGTATGTTCTCCGATCAGATTGACACGGCCCGGTGAAAAGTAAAAACGGGCACCCTCATTGTTCCCAAAAAGCTCTGCGAATTTGTCAAAAAGTTTTTTCTTCATCTCATGATCCTCCTGAATCTTAATGTCGTGATCTGCGATCCGCATTTTATTATTTCTATTATAAACGCAGACAGTACCTGCGTCTATAAAAAATACGTGCAAATCCATGTAAAAATGTTGCACAAAAAGGAACTAAGAGACTATAATATCCACAGAATGAAACAGACAGGCTGCAATGGCCGTACAGGAAGGGAGGGAATGCTGTGCCAGGTTCTTACAAACATTCGTATAAAGTGGGAGAAAATCTTCTGAATTCCCTGTCAGTCTATAATGTGGGATATCAGAAATGCGAGCCGGAGTACCAGTGGGGTCCGGGGGTGAGAGATCATTATTGTATCCATCATATCCTGTCGGGGAGCGGGTATTATTCTACCGGGAAGGTGTCCCGGCATCTGCGCGCAGGGGATACCTTCATCCTTTATCCGGGAGTGGAGCTGCAGTATCAGGCAGACCGGGAGGAGCCATGGGAGTATGCCTGGGCGGGATTTATGGGCGCGGACGCGGCATCCATCATCCGGAATACGGAATTCAGCAAGGAGACTCCTTATATTCTGAAGGGCAGGATTCCGGAGCAGAAGATCCGGGAAGGACTGGACCGGATCTACCGGGTCAAGGGGAACACGTATGAGGCGGCAGTGGCCATGACCGGGGAGCTGTACAGCCTGCTGGCCGTGTTCATGCATTATTCAGATAAGGAAGGACAGGAGAAAGATATGCCTTCGCTCTATGTGGAGAAAGCAGAGAGTTATATCGAAACCAACTATTCTTATCCGATCACCGTGGAAGATATTGCTCATTATGTAGGTGTAAGCAGGAGCCATCTCTTCCGGTCTTTTCAGACCTATATGCAGAGATCTCCGAAAGAATATCTGACAGAGTACCGGATCAAGCAGGCCTGTCATCTTCTGAAGGAGACGGAACTGTCCGTATCGGCGATCGCCTATTCGGTGGGGTTTGAGAATAATCTTTATTTTTCCAAGGCGTTTAAAAAGCAGAAGGGGGTAAGTCCTTCGGAATACCGGAAGTCCCGGATGAATCGGGGAAAAGCCGCCAGCATATAATTGGGGTGAGAACGGCTAAGAAGGAAACACGGTGAAAGCGGACAGCAGGAAAGGAAGTTTAAAAAGACACATGCAGGCATTGGCCCTGGTTGTTATGCTCTGGATGTGTCCGGTGTCAGTGCTCTGGAAACAGCCGGCGGCAGCGGAACAATCAGGACCGGCGGACGGCGGGACTGCGCCGAAAGTGGCGCTGACTTTTGATGACGGTCCCAGCGCGCAGTACACGCCCGTACTCCTGGACGGCCTGAAGGAGAGGGGGATAAGGGCCAGTTTTTTCGTGATCGGGGCAAATATAGAGAAGGATGGGAACGAAGAGCTGATCAGGAGGATGAAGGAGGAAGGCCATCTGATAGGGAACCATACCTACCATCATGTGGATCTCTCCCGGCTTAGTACAGAGGATGCCCAAAGAGAGATTGACCTGACGGATCAGCTTGTGAAGGAGATCACAGGGGAAGAGACAGCCCTGGTGCGCCCGCCTTTCGGTGCATTTCCGGCGGGGATGGAAGAGCCAGATAAACTGTATGTAAAATGGACGGTGGATTCCAGGGACTGGGTGACGAAGGATCCGGATCAGACGGTGAAAAAGGTAGTGACGGATACCGGAGAAAATGATATCATTCTCATGCATGACTGTTACGGAACTTCCGTGGAGGCCGCTCTTCGGATCATCGATCTGCTCCGGGAACAGGGATATGAGTTTGTGACAGTGGATGAGCTCCTTTTGGAATAAGAAAGAGGCAACCGCCAGGAGAGCTGCCGGAAGAAATACATGAAGCAACTTTCATTGCTTATGAGAAGAGAAATTGTGGGAGAAAAGATATGATGAATGAATATTCCAGGACAGAACTTCTGATCGGCACAAAGGCCATGGAACGGTTGAAGAAAGCCTCCGTGATGATTTTCGGCGTGGGAGGCGTAGGGTCCCACTGTGTGGAAGCGCTGGCCAGAGCCGGTGTGGGGCGTCTGATCCTGATCGACAATGACCGGGTCTCCCTGACCAATATCAACCGGCAGTCCATCGCGTATCACAGCACGGTGGGGCGGCGCAAGACGGATGTGATGCGGGAACGGATCCAGGATATCTGCCCGGAGATCCAAGTGGAGACCTATGAGATCTTCGTCCTTCCCGATAACCTTATGACTTTATTTGAACAGGCAGGGGAGCCGGACTATATTGTGGACGCCATCGATACGGTGAGCGCCAAGATCGCTCTTGCCTGCCTGGCGCAGGAGAGGCATTTAAGGCTGATCAGCAGTATGGGCACGGGAAACAAGCTGCACCCGGAGCGGTTTCAGGTGGCGGATCTGGCGGAAACCAGCGTATGTCCACTGTGCCGCGTTATGAGAAGAGAGCTGAAGAAGAGAGGGGTCGAGCACCTGAAGGTCGTGTATTCTCAGGAAAAACCGGTTGATATGCATGGAAAGGTCCCGGAGGAAGAAGCCGGGGCACGGCGGGCAGTGCCGGGCAGTGTCTCGTTTGTTCCCCCTGCGGCGGGGCTGATCATTGCCGGAGAAGTGATACGGGAGCTGGCAGGGGTCGAGTGAGGAGAAAAGAGCGGGGAAATACAGATTTGACAGGAGGAGAAGACATGGATCTGTTTGACTATATGCGTAAGAACACCCAGGAAAAGGAAGCGCCTCTGGCTTCCAGGATGCGGCCGGAGACGCTGGACGAGGTGGTGGGACAACAGCACATCATCGGGAAGGACCGGCTTCTTTACCGGGCCATCCAGGCGGACAAGCTAAGCTCGGTGATCTTTTACGGGCCTCCCGGCACGGGCAAGACTACACTGGCAAAGGTCATCGCCAATACCACCAGCGCGCAGTTCAAGCAGATCAATGCCACTGTGGCCGGAAAAAAGGACATGGAGGAAGTTATCAAAGAGGCAAAGGACCTGCGGGGAATGTACGGGAAGAAAACGATTCTGTTCATCGATGAGATCCACAGGTTCAACAAGGGACAGCAGGACTATCTTCTTCCGTTTGTAGAGGACGGCACGGTGATCCTGATCGGAGCGACAACGGAGAATCCGTATTTTGAGGTGAACAGCGCTCTGATTTCCCGGTCCAGCATCTTTGAGCTGAAACCTCTTGACCGGGAGGATATCAAGACGCTGCTTAGACGGGCCGTGGAGGACCCGGAGAAAGGAATGGGAAGTTTTCATGCGCAGATCGACGAGGAGGCGCTGGATTTTCTTGCGGATCTCTCCGGAGGAGATGCGAGAAACGCCCTAAATGCCATAGAATTGGGCATCCTTACGACAGAGCGTGGCAGCGACGGGATCATCCATATTACAGTGGACGTGGCATCAGAGTGTATCCAGAAGCGGGTGGTGAATTACGATAAAAGAGGAGACAATCATTATGATATCATTTCCGCGTTCATCAAGAGCATGCGGGGATCAGATCCGGACGCGGCGGTTTTCTATCTGGCGAAAATGCTGTACGCGGGGGAAGATGTGAAATTTATTGCCAGAAGGATTATGATCTGTGCCTCGGAAGATGTGGGAAATGCGGATCCTATGGCGTTGACTGTGGCAGTGTCCGCCGCTCAGGCGGTGGAGCGGGTCGGTATGCCGGAATCCCAGATCATTCTGGCCCAGGCAGTGACGTATGTGGCCTGCGCGCCTAAGAGTAATTCTGCGGTAAATGCGATCACGGCGGCGAACCAGGCCGTGCAGCAGTACAGGACTTCCGTTCCCTCTCATCTCCAGGATTCCCACTACAAGGGCTCCCGTCAGCTGGGACACGGGATCGGGTACAAGTACGCCCATGATTATCCGGACCATTATGTAAAACAGCAGTATCTGCCGGACGAAATAAAAAACGCCAGGTTCTATGAACCCGGCGATCTCGGCTATGAAAAGACGATCCGCGATTATCTGAACAGGATACGCGGCACAGAAGACAACATATAAAACAGCGGGGGCAGAACAACTCAGGGTAAAGATGTTGTTCAGACAGATAGAAAAAAGTTACAGGAGACTGGCCAGAAGAGAGGCGTAGATCTCCTGGCTTTTTGTATTCCAGCGGCTTGCGATGGCTTCGGCCTCTTTTTCGGTAGGTACGGTCAGCTTAAGATCGATCAGGCTGGCGCCGTTTTCCACAATCTGACACCGAACCTCGTATTCTTTATTTGTTGTCAGGTAATAATCTGATTTTACAGAGGCTTCTTCCTTCAAGTCATACTGTTTTTCCTTTAGAAAATTATCAATATCCTTTCGGATAGGCTCGGAAATCTTTTTACTGAAATAGTGGATGGTTTCAGCCCCGGCCTCTGTGAGATGATAAAGTGTCCGGTTGTGCGTAGTTTCTGTCTGGATCAGTCCGGACTGTACCAGCTCAGAGAGCGCTTCCTGCAGTTTAAAGTAGGTGGTGTAACCCTCATCCAGCACAAATTCCGAGATCTGTGAGGTTGTGAGAGGAAAGTCTACTTTATTCAGCATATACAGAATGATCAGTTTATAAAGTGTAAATGTCTCAGCCATAATACTCCTTTCCCTGCCAGATGTCATTTTCTTTCAGATACTGATGCAGACGGTTCAGTACAGTGCGCTTGGCCCTGCTCCATTGAGGCGCGATGAGAAGGTCCTTGGGGCCGTCGCCGGTAAGCCGGTGGATGACAATGTCAGGCCGTAACCGGGCGATACATTTCCCCAGGAGGCGGATGTATTCCTCCATATCAGGTATATGGAAAGGGGAGTCTTCATATATGCGGGCAAGATCCGTCCCCTCCAGTACATGGAGCAGCTGGAGTTTGATCCCCTGGATGTCACGGCGGTTCAGGCAGTCAATGGTTTCCAGCATCATCGCTTCCGTCTCTCCGGGAAGGAAAAGGATCACGTGAACGATTACAGTGATGCCGGCATCCCGGAGCCGCTTTACGGCATGATCAAATACTTCCAGATCGTAGCCTCTGCGCAGGAAACGGGCAGTCTCTTCATGGGCGGTCTGCAGACCCAGTTCAACCCAGACCGGTTTGATCCGATTCAGGCGGGTCAGAAGCTCCAGCACATCGTCTTCCAGGCAGTCCGGCCTTGTGGCGATGGAAAGCACCTGTACCTCCGGATCTTCCATGGCCTCAGTGAAAATTTTTCTCAAATACGGCACCGGAGCGTAGGTGTTCGTAAATGCCTGAAAATATGCGATATAAGAACGGACAGGCCTCTTGCGGAGAAGCTGAGCTTTCCCTTCCTGCAGCTGCCCGGAGACAGAGAGGGCTGAATTCCCGGCAAAGTCTCCGGAGCCCTTCGCACTGCAGAAGATACACCCTTTTGTCCCGATCTTACCGTCCCGGTTGGGGCAGGACATCCCTCCATTCAGAGTGATTTTGTAGACTTTTTCACCAAACTGCCGTCTCAGTTCACAGTCCAGCGAGTGGTAGGGCCTTCCGTCCCATTTCTTCTTTTTCAGCTCCTGATTTTCTGCCATTTTTCTGTTCCTTTAATTGATTCTCAGACCATCATACCATCTTTTTTCCCGACTTGACAAGGGCACGCAGGAATTGTATTCTTATTTACTGGTAGCATTTAGGAATAAGAAGTATTTCAACTGTATGGAGGCTTAGTTATGGATTATGCAAAAGAATCTTTAAAATTACACTATAACTGTAAAGGAAAAATTGAAGTAACGCCGCGGGTGGCCGCGGACAGCGAAGAGGCTCTGTCTCTGGCCTACACTCCCGGAGTGGCTCAGCCCTGCCTGGAGATCCAGAAAGATGTCAGCAAGAGCTATGAACTGACCCGCCGCTGGAATACCGTTGCCGTGATCACTGACGGAAGTGCCGTGCTGGGACTGGGAGATATCGGACCGGAGGCAGGTATGCCGGTAATGGAAGGAAAATGTGTCCTTTTTAAAGCTTTCGGCGATGTGGACGCGATCCCGCTGTGCATCAGAAGCAATGATGTCGATGAGATCGTAAACACTGTGGCGCTGCTGGCAGGAAGTTTCGGAGGCGTGAACCTGGAGGATATCAGCGCGCCCCGCTGCTTTGAGATCGAGAAGAAGTTAAAAGAGCGGTGTGACATTCCGGTCTTCCATGATGATCAGCACGGTACGGCAGTGATCACTCTGGCAGGTCTGCTCAATGCTTTGAAGCTGACCGGAAAGAAGATCGAAGATGTGAAGATCGTTACCTGCGGCGCCGGCGCTGCGGGGATCGCTATCATCCGTCTGTTGTGCGCGGTGGGAGCAAAAAATGTGGTCATGACAGACCATACTGGAGCGATCTACAAAGGAAGAGAGAATCTTAATCCGATCAAAGAGGAAATGGCAGAGATCACGAATAAAAACTGTGAGAAAGGAACCCTTGCGGAAGTGATCCGCGGAGCAGATGTGTTTATCGGCGTTTCCGCGCCTGGTACGATGACAAAAGAAATGGTGCAGTCTATGGCTTCCGATCCGATCATATTCGCCTGCGCCAATCCGACACCGGAGATCTTTCCGGATGAGGCAAAGGCAGGGGGAGCAGCTGTCGTCGCTACCGGGCGGAGCGACTTCCCAAATCAGATCAACAACGTACTGGCATTCCCGGGAATCTTCCGCGGAGCTCTGGATGTGCGGGCTTCCGACATCAATGACAAGATGAAGATCGCGGCTTCTTACGCACTGGCAGATCTTGTGAAAGATGACGAGCTGAGCGCAGACTATATCCTTCCGCCGGCATTTGATCCGCGCGTAAAGGAAGCAGTGGCCAAGGCAGTGGCTCAGGCAGCGAAAGAAAGCGGAGTCGCAAGAATATAATCGCGATTGGGGACGTAGTAAAATGCAATTTTACTACGTCCCCAATTCGATTTCACCCTGTCCCAAATCCGGGTTCACCCTGTCCCTTATCCTCTTGAGTTTCCGCAGATTGTACTAAAAAGATGAGTATGTCTTTCTAAAGTACCAATCTGCCCATTTTTTGAGAGATTTAGAATGGCAGCACCGAGAGTAGAGGCACTTTTATAAGCCCCGCCGGAACCGGGCTTTGGGAGACATATACTTTTATCTATTCAGGCGGTCAGCTTAAGGCAGAGTTGACGGTATGTCGGACGCTTTGTCCTGTACCAGAGCCGGATGCCCTCTTTGGCATGTGACAGTATGCCGGAGATGCCTTTTGCCAGCCGGTAATAGCAGAAACTGACTTTTTCCTTGATCGGGTCTGCTTCCTGTATGATTGAAACTTTCAGGGCGTTTGTCTCAGGACTTAATTCTTCCTGAGCTAAAAATGCCATGGCTAAAGTAATATAAAAGTTAAGCGCATTAATGGCTTCCAGTTTTCTTACACGGAAATTTTCAAACTGATAGGTCTGCTTTTTACAACGGAAATATTCCTCGATCCGCCATCTGGAAAAATAAGTTCTGGCAATGCGGATCACATCATCCTTTGAACGGATCTCTTTGTTTGTAGCCAGCATCATGGGATGTTCCGTGATCCCATAGACCAGGACCAGATAAATATTTTTCCGGGAGGCAGTGATCTGAACTTTTACGTGGGAAAGATATGCGGTATGCTCTTTTCCCTTATAGAAAACATCCGCTTTTACTTTCCCTTTCCTCCGATTCTGCAGTTCCGTTGCCTTTGTCCATTTGTTGTGATAAAGAAGTTTCCGGTTGGATTTCAGGCGGATCACGTAATCCTGCTTCAGATGGTCGAGGATGAGAAAGATCTTATTGTCATCATAACCGCGGTCCATAACAAAGGTGGCCTTTCCGAAAAGAGCAGATGCCTGTTTGATCGCATCAAATGTGATGGTATTTACAGATTTATAGTCCTTCTCAACAGAAGAATGGATCATGGAAAAAACACTGACAGGATGCTTGTTGGCAGTCAGGACACAGGCCTCTGTTACATGGTATCCTTTTTTATAAACACTTTTCGTCTGTGTGCTTTCAGAACCATCGCGAACGATACCAAGAGCTTCAAACTGTTTTCCATCTGGTTTTACGATATCACTTTCATCAATGAGGACCACTGGTTCAGAGGGAACGAGTCTCTTTACGGTGTGGAGATAAGAAGCGGCAGCAGAAGCCGGCGTTCCTTCCGAAAGATGATTTGAAAGCCGTTTTACAGTATTCACCTTATGTACCGTTTCATGAAGCTGGTCGGAAATATCAGTGAGCAGACAGCTTCTGGATGCCAGAATGCCATAAACCATATCTGCTGTGAACTTCCGATCTGGTTTCGAAAGTCTGCGGGAGATTTTATTAGTAAAAGTCAAAATTTTTCTTTTCAAACGGTAGGTAATTGATGTAGAATTAGCCATAAGGAATCCCCTTTCTTTTTGTTTAGTAAGGTTTTTGTTTTGCAGCTTAATTTTACATCAAAAAGGGACAGGATTCCTTATATTTTGGCCATTTTTTGAAAGTTGTGGATAACAAAACGCAGCAGATTTGTCTGAGGGAATAATTCTGCGGAAACTCAAGCTTATCCTATCTTGACAATGCTACAATTGAAATGTATAATAATCCCATATTTAATGCAAGTTATCGATTTTAAGTCTATTCAGACAAGAATTCCCGAAGCATTTTATACCAGTTTACAGTAATGAGTGGCAGCACTCAATGTTCAGCAATGTTTTTTTGAAAGGAAAGTATCATGACGAGAGAAAAGTATGAATCGTTGCCGCTGGCAACACTGAGAGACCTGGCGAAAGCAAGGAAGATGAAAGGCGTTTCAGGTCTGAAGAAGGGGGAACTGATCGATGCCATGCTTGCCCTGGATGAACAGGAGGAGCAGAAGGAGGCCGCTTCAGAGGCGAAAGAAGAAGTCCGGGAAGAGTTGAAGGAAAAGAAGGCCGAGACAGATATTGAACAGCTGGACAGCGGGTGCACTGCAAATGGGATCCTGGAAGTCATGCAGGATGGTTTCGGGTTTATCCGGAGTGATAATTATCTGCCGGGAGAAAATGATGTGTATGTGTCACCGGCCCAGATCCGCAGATTCGGATTGAAGACCGGAGATATTCTGACCGGGAATACCAGGGTAAAGACCCAGGGAGAGAAGTTCAGTGCCCTTCTGTATGTATCAACGATCAACGGGCTTCGCCCGGCGGAAGCCATGAAGCGCAAAAATTTTGAAGATCTGACTCCGATCTTCCCCAACAAGCGGATCCGTCTGGAGACGCCGGGCAGCAGCACAGCCATGCGGATCATGGATCTGGTATCCCCCATCGGGAAAGGGCAGAGAGGAATGATCGTTTCTCCTCCGAAAGCAGGGAAGACCACGCTGTTAAAAGAGGTCGCCCTGTCTGTTCAGAAGACAGAGCCCCATATGCATCTTCTTATCCTTTTGATCGATGAGAGACCGGAGGAAGTGACGGATATCAAGGAAGCCATATCCGGTCCCAATGTGGAAGTGATCCATTCTACCTTTGATGAGCTTCCCGAGCATCACAAGCGGGTGTCAGAGATGGTGATCTCAAGGGCAAAACGGCTGGTAGAGCACGGAAAAGACGTAATGATCCTTCTGGACAGCATTACTAGGTTGTCCCGCGCATATAATCTGATTGTTCCGCCATCAGGAAGGACTCTTTCCGGAGGCCTTGATCCGGCGGCGCTCTACAGTCCCAAGCGGTTTTTCGGAGCGGCGAGAAACATGAGGGAAGGCGGAAGTCTGACAATCCTGGCAACAGCGCTGGTGGATACGGGAAGTAAGATGGATGATGTGGTATATGAGGAGTTCAAAGGCACAGGAAATATGGAACTGATCCTGGACCGCAAGCTTCAGGAACGCAGAGTATTTCCGGCCATCGATATCCCGAAATCCGGGACCAGGCGGGAGGATCTTCTTCTGAACAGGGAAGAGCAGGACGCGATCTACATCATGCGCAGGGCCATGAACGGTATGAAGTCCGAAGAGGCTGTGGACAATCTGCTGAATATGTTCACCCGGACGAAATCCAACGCAGAGCTGGTACACCAGGTGAACCGGCAGAAGTTTATCTAAAAAACTATTGCAAAAAAAAACATGTTATGATAGAATAAAAAAGCTGTTTAGAGATTATAATTAGTATTTTAAAATAGAGAGGTGAAAATCATGCGCGAGGGAATCCATCCAGAATATCATCAGGCAACAGTGACCTGTAACTGTGGAAATACATTTGTAACAGGTTCTACAAAGGAAAGCATCCACGTTGAGATCTGCTCCAAATGCCATCCGTTCTATACAGGACAGCAGAAAGCAGCACAGGCACGCGGTCGTGTTGACAAGTTCAACAAGAAATACGGTATTAAATAAGAACAGACACATCAGGCTGGGGTGGAAGCATCTCAGCCTGTTTTGTAACGGATGATCAGCGATGCCTGGCCTTTTTGAAGAGAAAGGTCAGGCATCGTTCGTGACAAGAACAGAAAGACAAGTCAGAGAACGAAAGGAGCAGGGAGGGATCATGAAATCATCGAATATAGGCGGGCAGGCGGTCCTGGAAGGCATTATGATGCGGAACGGCGGGAAATATTCCGTGGCCGTGCGCAAACCGGACGGGGAGATTGCCGTGGAGGTGAAGGAGTATCACAATGTGATCCCTTGGAAGGCACCCCTGAAAATCCCATTTATCCGCGGGATATTTAACTTTGTGGATTCCCTGGTCGTGGGAATGAAGACGCTTACGTATTCTGCCTCCTTCTATGAGGAGGAAGAAGAGCAGGAGATGACAGAGAAAGAGGCGGCGAAACAGGATAAAAAGGACAGCCTGTTCATGACTCTGACCATCGCTGCGGCTGTAGTGATCGCGGTGGCGCTTTTTATGGTGCTTCCGTATTATCTGAGCAGACTGGTGGAGATGTATACCTCATCCCGTACAGTGGTGATTATTTTTGAAGGCGTGATCCGGCTGGGGATCTTTCTGCTCTATATATTCCTGATCTCCAGGATGAAAGATATCAAACGGACGTTTATGTACCATGGCGCGGAACACAAGTGTATCAACTGTATTGAACACGGGCTGGAGCTGAACGTGGAGAACGTGCGGAAGAGTTCCAAACAGCACAAACGCTGCGGCACCAGTTTCCTGTTTTTTGTAATGATCGTGAGTATTATCTTCTGCTTCTTTATTACGGCAGAGTCGCAGGTCATGAGAGTTCTCCTCCGGATCCTGCTGCTGCCTTTGATCGCGGGCGTGTCCTACGAGATCATCCGTCTGGCGGGAAGAACGGACAATGTTTTTATAAATGTCCTGAGCCAGCCCGGTCTCTGGGTCCAGAATATGACCACCAAAGAGCCGGACGACGACATGATCGAGGTGGGGATCCGGGCTGTGGAGGAAGTCTTTGACTGGCGTACCTGGCAGAAGGAGAACCTATGACGCTTAAGGAAGCTTACAGACAGGGAAGAGACAGGCTTTCGGACGCGGGGATCCCGGAAGCGGATCTGGACGCGTGGTATCTGCTGGAACAGGTGACCGGCATCTCCCGGGCCCGCTATTACGCGGATCCCGAAAGAGAGATCCCGGAAACGGATCACAGCCGTTATGCGGCGTACATTGAACGGCGGGCCGGGCATGTCCCCCTGCAGCATATTACCGGAAGCCAGGAATTTATGGGACTGAAGTTCCGGGTAAATGAACATGTGCTGATCCCTCGCCAGGATACCGAGATCCTGGTGGAAGAAGCGCTGAAGATCCTTCGGGAGGAAGGGCTTCCCATGCAGGAAGGAAAACTGCGCGTTCTGGATCTGTGCACCGGCTCGGGCTGCATCCTTCTCAGTGTGCTTTACTGGATGTCTCAGGATAAGAACAGGGATCTGGAGATTCGGGGAATCGGGAGCGATCTGTCAGAAAAGGTGCTGGAAACAGCGGCGGAAAATGCGGCTGCCCTGGGGATCCGGGCGGATTTTGTACGAAGTGATCTGTTTCAGGATCTTGGCGGAAAGTTTGGCATGATTTTGTCCAATCCGCCTTATATCAGGACGGGAGACATCGACGGGCTCCAGGAAGAAGTAAGGCTTTATGATCCGCGGGCTGCTTTGGACGGCGGAGAAGACGGGCTGTACTTTTACCGGAAGATCATCAGAGAGAGCCGGGAGTATCTGGAGCCGGGGGGATATCTGATGTTTGAGATCGGATGGGATCAGGCAGAGGAAGTATCGGCGCTGATGCGCGCGTCCGGCTATGCTAGGATCCGGGTGAAAAAGGATCTGGCAGGGCTTGACCGTGTAGTGTACGGCGTGTATAGTGGAAGAGTGTTGTCAAAAGAGAAGAGTATAGAAAAGGAAGAGGAATATGTTTGACAGATTGGAGGATCTTCTGATCCGGTATCAGGAAGTGATGGGAGAACTGCAGGAGCCCGGAGCCGCGGACGATCAGGAACGTTTCCGCAGGCTCATGAAGGAGCAGAGTGACCTGGCTCCTATCGTGGAAGCATACACCGAGTATAAAAACTGTAACCAGAATATCGAGGACAGCCTTGCCATGCTGGAGGATGAATCAGACGAGGAGATGCGGGAGCTGGCAAAGGAAGAGCTGAATGAATCCAAAAAGAGAGTGGAGGAGCTGGAACAGGAGCTGAAGATCCTGCTCCTTCCGAAGGACCCCAACGACGACAAGAACGTGATCGTTGAGATCCGCGCGGGGGCCGGCGGTGATGAAGCGGCGCTTTTCGCGGCGGAGATCTACCGGATGTATGTCCATTACGCCGACAGCAGGAGATGGAAGACGGAGCTGATCTCTCTGAATGAGAACGGCATCGGGGGCTTCAAGGAGTGCGTGTTCATGATCACAGGTCAGGGCGCCTACTCCAGACTGAAATACGAGAGCGGAGTTCACCGTGTCCAGAGGGTGCCGGAGACGGAGAGCGGCGGCAGGATCCATACATCCACCGTTACGGTGGCGATCATGCCGGAAGCGGAGGAAGTGGATGTGGTTATCGATGAGAAGGACATCCGCATCGACGTGATGCGCGCCTCCGGAAACGGCGGGCAGTGCGTCAACACCACAGACTCAGCGGTGCGTCTGACCCACTATCCTACCGGGATCGTGATCTACAGCCAGACCGAGAAGTCACAGCTCCAGAACAAGGAGAAGGCGTTCCGGCTGCTCCGCTCCAAGCTGTATGACCTGGAGCTTGAGAAGCAGCAGGCCTCCGAGGCGGAAGCAAGGAGGAGCCAGATCGGTACGGGGGACCGTTCCGAGAAGATCCGGACTTACAACTTCCCCCAGGGACGTGTGACAGACCACCGGATCAAGCTGACGCTGCATAAACTGGATTCGATATTGAACGGCGACCTGGATGAGATCATAGACAGCCTGATCGCGGCGGATCAGACCGCGAAGCTGGCGAAGATGGAGGAGTGACAGCGATGACAGAACCAGTATTTAAACGGCCGGAACTGGAGGACAGGGATCTGATCACTGCTTATTTTTCAAAGGCGCCCAGCCGGAGCTGTGAACGTACTTTTGTAAATGTGTACCTGTGGTCCAGACACTATAAAGTAACTTATGCTGTGATCGAAGACGCCCTCGTCTTTCGAAATGAAGGAGATCTTCTGGCGTTTTCCTATCCTGCGGGAGAGGAGAAAAATATAAAGAATGCCCTGGAGTTCCTGATGGAGTACTGCAGGGAGAATGCCTGTCCCTTCATCCTGTACAATGTGACTCCGGAGATGTTCGCCCAGCTGGACGGATGGTATCCGGGACGGTTTACAGTAGAGTATAACCGGGATGTGGCGGATTATGTGTATGAGTCGGAGAAACTGGCGAGTCTTGCGGGGAAAAAACTTCATGGAAAGCGCAATCATATTAATAAATTCAAGGCCCTGTATCCGGACTGGACTTATGAGGCATTGAACGATGACAACGTGGAAGACTGTTTCCAGATGGCGCTGAAATGGAGAAACCAGAACGGCTGTGAGGAGGATCCCGATAAGAACGCGGAGATGTGCGTGACGCTGAATTCTCTGCGGCTGTACAAAGAGCTGGGGCTCAGGGGCGGTGTTCTTAAGATTGGCGGGAAGATCGTAGCTTTCACGCTGGGAGAACCCCTGTGCGAAGACACGTTTGTCGTGCATATCGAGAAGGCGTTCCCGGATGTGGAAGGGGCGTATCCCATGATCAATCAGCAGTTTGTCCAGCACGAGTGTACAGATTATAAATATGTGAACAGAGAAGAAGACACCGGGGCAGAGGGGCTTCGGAAAGCAAAGCTTTCCTACAGGCCGGTGTTCCTGGAGGAAAAAGGAATCGTAAAAGAAACGGAGTGAGAGAGATGATATCAAAGAAAATGCAAAATATGGTTGCAAACAGTTCCGCGATCCGGGCTATGTTTGAGGAAGGAAACCGGCTGGCAAAGCTGTATGGAGCGGAAAACGTATATGACTTCAGCCTGGGCAATCCCAATGTGCCCGCTCCGGATTCCGTGAAACAGGCGATCATTGAGCTTCTGAATGAAGAAGATCCGGTAGTCCTTCACGGATATACCAATAGCAATGCCGGATATGAGGATGTCCGCCAGGCGGTGGCAGAATCATTGAACCGGCGCTTCGGGACGAGCTTCGGGGCCCACAATATTACCATGACCGTGGGAGCGGCAGGAGGACTGAACGTGATCCTGAAAGCTCTGCTGAACCCGGGAGATGAAGTGATCGTGTTTGCGCCTTATTTTGGAGAATACAGGAGCTATACGGACAATTATGACGGCGTGCTGGTGGAGATCTCTCCGGACACAGCCACATTCCAGCCAAAGCTTGATGAATTTGAGGCAAAGATCACGCCGAAAACGAAAGCCGTGATCGTCAATACGCCGAACAATCCCACAGGAGTCGTCTACTCGGAAGATACGATCAAAAAGATGGCTGCCGTCATGGAGAAAAAGCAGAAAGAGTTCGGAACGGACATTTACCTGATCTCGGATGAGCCCTACAGGGAGCTGGCCTATGACGGGGTGGAAGTGCCTTATCTGACGAAATACTATGCCAATACGGTAGTGGGTTATTCCTACAGCAAATCCCTCTCTCTTCCGGGAGAGCGTATCGGATATCTGATCATTCCCGATGAGGCGTCCGACAGCGGGGATCTGATCGCGGCGGCAAATGTGGCCACCCGTATCCTTGGATTTGTAAACGCGCCGACCCTTCAGCAGAAAGTGGTGAAGGCCTGCTTAAATGAGAAGACAGACATCTCCTTCTATAACAGGAACCGGGAGACATTGTACAATGGACTGAAAGATCTGGGATTTGAATGTATCCGGCCGGAAGGGGCGTTCTATCTCTTTGTGAAATCTCCGGTAGCCGATGAAAAGGAATTCTGTGCCGCAGCGAAAAAATACAATATCCTGATTGTGCCGGGAAGTTCTTTCGGATGCCCGGGATATGTCCGGATCGCGTACTGCGTCGCCCATGAGACGATCGTAAACTCCCTTCCGAAATTTGCCTCACTGGCAGAAGAGTACGGACTGAAGAACTGAGGGAGGAAAATCAATGGCAGTCAGACCAGAACTTCTGAAAAATATCCGCACAGTGGATCCCTATGTGCCGGGAGAACAGCCCCGGGGAAATGTAGTTAAGCTAAATACCAACGAGAATCCGTATCCGCCTGCCCCCGGGGTGAAAGCGGCGCTGGACTCTCTGGATCCGGCGGATTTCCGTCTGTATCCGGATCCGGCATCCAGTGTGCTGGTAAAGGCGCTGGCAGAGAATTACGGCGTGGGGGAAGATCAGGTGTTTGTGGGGGTAGGATCCGATGATGTGATCTCCCTTTGTTTCCTGACCTTTTTCCATTCGGGAAAGCCGATCCTGTTCCCGGATATTACCTATTCCTTTTATAAAGTCTGGGCCGGCCTGTACCGGATTCCGTACGAGTGTCCGGCGCTGGATACGGATTTCCGTATTGTCAGGGAAGACTATTACCGGGAAAACGGAGGAATTATATTCCCCAATCCCAACGCGCCGACAGGAATTTATGAAGAACAGGATTTTATAGAGGATATTCTGGAACATAACCGGAATTCGATCGTGATCGTGGATGAAGCTTATGTGGATTTCGCCGGCAGATCTGCCATGGATCTGATCGGAAAATATGACAACCTGATCGTGACCCAGACTTTTTCCAAGTCCCGGAGCATGGCCGGCATGAGGATCGGATATGCCGTTTCCAATCCGGATCTGATCCGGCGGCTGAACGATGTAAAATATTCCTTCAATTCTTATACCATGAGTCGGGCGGCTCTGGTCTGCGGGGCAGCCGCAATAAAGGACAGGGACTACTTTGAACAAAATATCCGCAGGATCACAGAGACAAGAGAACATGCGCAGAAAAAACTTCGGGATATGGGATTTTTGTGTACGGAGTCAAGGGCAAACTTTCTTTTTGTCCGCCACCCGCACCGCGACGCAGAGCAACTTTTTGAAGAGCTGAAGGCGGAGCGGATTTATGTGAGACACTGGAAAGAGGAAAGGATCGGGCAGTATTTGAGGATTACGGTGGGCACAGAAGAGGAGATGGATCTGCTGTTTGATTCTTTAAGAAAAAAATACTGTAGATAAAAAGGACAGAGCCAGGATCTGTCAGAAAGAGAGCCAGGGCTCCGCGACCGGCCGGTGAGAATACCGGCAGTCTGCGGAAGCCCTGTTTTGCTTTTACTCCACTTGGACGCGGCTGTTAAATCTGTCCAGAGCAAGGGCGCAGATGATGCCGACTACGATGCAGATCAGGTTGACAAAAGCGCTTCCTGCCGACAGAAAACTGTCTACAGGTATGATCATGATCGTAGCCGCAATGACAATGCCGACGATACCATGGAACGCGATGGAATAGTGACGGTCAAAAAGAGCGTTGATCGCTTTGGCCAGCAGGATCACAGTGACAAGGGCCCCGATTCCGCCTGGAACCAGGATCGCCATATCAAAGTGTCCGATCCCGTCTACAAAAGGAGTGTACAGCCCCAGTGGCATCAAAAGTGTAGAAAAACTCATGCCCGGAGCGATAACGCTTAAGGCGAGGCAGAATCCGCAGAACAGATACCAGAAAAAGTTTGGCACGATCTCCACGGATGTCATGCGCAGCCCGATGAGGAGCACGAAGATAAAGCACATGCAGACCATCAGGGAGATCCAGGAACCTTTTGACCGGCCCTGTTCACTTGCTTCCCGGAAGAGTGAGGGCAGCATGCCGCCGATCAGTCCGATAAAGAGACAGACAGACGGATCCGGATATTTATTCAGGAAGTAGGAAAGAATATTTGCCACACCCAGAAAGCCGATGATGCCTCCGATAAAAACAGGAATAAGCTTCGGTACATGGGTCCTGAAATTTTTAAACGGATTGGACAGAAGCTCCATGATCGGTTTATAGATGCCGAAGATCACACTCAGAACACCGCCGGATATGCCGGGGAGTACGGCTCCGAGACCGATCAGCGCGCCCTGGATGATCCGGTACAGGAACTGCAGGGGATTGAAAGTGTTGGTTTGTTTTTTTAACATATGTTCGTAAATCCTTTCCTTTCTTCATATACTTATTTTAAAGACCATAGTATTTATACTATTTTTTCACGATTTTTGCAAGAGTGGGCTTGCCTTTTCGAACGTTGACAGTCCCGTATGAATTTCGTATAATGAAAGACAGAAAAAGAAGGGAAATATTCTATGATTCTGGAAAATAATGAGGAAAAAAGAAGTACACTCTGGCGGACCGTTCTGAGCGTGTCCTCCGTTCTGATCATCATTGTGGCCGTGTTTTTTATCGCCAAGCTTTTTACGGGAAATCCTCTGGAGGGGACCTGGGTCAGCGAGGACAACGGCGCCGTGATGGAGATCAGGGATGACGGAGAGCTGGTCGTGGATGAAGGGACCGGATCGGACAATATCATGGTGCAGTATACGGTGGACACCAGGACAAAGGTATTCACTGTATATTCGGAGGGAGATCTGGCAGGGTCTTACGACTATAATCTGGAGAGAAATACGCTGACGCTTACTGAGCGGGAATATGGGGATCAGATGGAATTTACGCGCAGATAGACGTCTGGCGGACGTATTCTGCAGAGATCCGGACAGAAGATCCGGATGACAGCTTGGAAGATCAGGAAGAGTTCCGTTTGCGGAACTCTTCTGTTGTAATCAGGAGGATGACGGTATGTACAGAGACAAGACCAGGGAGATCGCTGTCGGAAATGTGAAGATCGGCGGAGGAAACCCTGTGGCTATTCAGTCCATGACGAATACGAAGACTGAGGATGTAAAGTCCACAGTGGCGCAGATCCTCAGGCTGGAAGCGGCGGGATGCCAGATCGTCCGGTGCGCGGTGCCCACCATGGAGGCGGCACACGCGCTCCGGGAGATCAGAAGGCAGATCCATATCCCACTGGTGGCAGATATTCATTTCGATTATCGGCTGGCGATCGCGGCCATTGAGAATGGCGCGGATAAGATCCGGATCAATCCGGGGAACATCGGATCGGAAGAAAAAGTCAGAGCAGTTGTGGACAAGGCCCGGGAGTACGGCATTCCCATCCGGGTGGGCGTCAACAGCGGTTCTCTGGAGAAGCATCTCCTTGAGAAATACGGCGGTGTTACAGCAGAGGGACTGGTGGAGAGCGCAATGGACAAAGTCCATATGATCGAGGAGATGGGGTATGACAACCTGGTGGTCAGCATCAAATCTTCGGACGTGATGATGTGCGTGCAGGCCCATGAGCAGATCGCCGAGCAGTGCGTCTATCCTCTTCACGTGGGGATTACGGAATCCGGGACAGTATATTCCGGAAATGTAAAGTCCTCCGTAGGGCTGGGGATTATCCTGCACGAAGGAATTGGCGATACGATCCGTGTCTCCCTGACGGGAGATCCGGTAGAGGAGATCCGGACCGCGAAGCTGATCCTGAAGACACTGGGGCTGAGGAAGGGCGGCATCGAGGTTGTGTCCTGCCCCACCTGCGGAAGGACGAAGATCGACCTGATCGGTCTGGCAAAACAGGTGGAGAAAATGGTGGAAGACATCCCGCTGGACATTAAAGTCGCCGTCATGGGATGCGCGGTAAACGGCCCGGGAGAAGCCCGGGAGGCGGACATCGGGATCGCCGGAGGCATCGGGGAGGGCCTTCTGATCAAAAAAGGACAGATCATAAAAAAGGTAAAGGAAGAAGAACTTCTCGACACTCTCAGACAGGAGCTGTTAAATTGGAACAGGTAAAGAATGACAGGATATTTTTTCAGGTGTTTCCCACTCTGAAGGTGGAAGAAGATACCCGGATCCTCTTTTCAGATGTGGAAGTCAGGAAGATCACGACCAATTCGCGCCGTGATTTTCTTCACGTGTACATATACAGCCGCCATCTGATCCAGAAGAAGCAGATCCGGCAGATGGAACAGCGGATCAAAGAACAGTTGTTTGGCAGGAGTCCCGTGGATGTAGGAATCGAGGAGGAGTATGCCCTTTCCGGGCAGTACACGCCCCGGACCCTGATGGAGGAGTACCGGGACAGCATCCTGATGGAGCTTAAGGAGACCAGCATGCTGGCTGCCAGTATGTTCGCTCAGGCGGAGATCCGGTACGGGGAGGATAACGTGGTTTGTCTGGAGCTCATTGACACTGTCGTTTCCGAGGGGCGAAAGGATGAGATCCTGAATTATCTGAACCGGCTTTTTAAAGAGCGGATGCACATGGACGCGGATATCCGCGTGACCTACCGGGAGCCGGATGGAGAAAGCACGAGAGAGTATGAGGAACAGCGGATCCGGCAGGAGATCGAAGCCATTTTTGCCCACAGCTTGGGGCATGGTGAGACGTCCGGTTCTGGTACGGATCAAAATACTCCGGAAGATGGAGGAGAAGATATCGGCGGGAATCGTACCGGGAATCTCTCCGTTGAGGCAGGAACGAAGGGAGCCGGCAGTGCCGCGGGTACCTCCGCCGGGACAGGCGCTGCGGGGAGAAACGGCAGAGGCGGGAAAAATGCAGGAAGGGGTTCAGGGAAGGGGACTTTCCGCAAGAAAGAAGCCTATCGTCCGCTTAAGACCGGGAACGATCCGAATCTGATCTACGGAAGAAGTTTTGATGACGAGCCGATGCCTCTGGAACAGATCGTTTCAGAGATGGGGGAGATCACTGTCCACGGCAAGATCATCCGGTTTGAGACGAGAGAGATCCGCAACGAAAAGACCATCATCATGTTCGCGGTGACAGATTTCACAGATACCATCATGGTGAAGATGTTTGCGAGGAACGAACAGCTCCCCGATCTGCTGGGCGAACTGAAGAAAGGCGCTTTCGTCAAGATCAAGGGAGTCACCACTATAGACAAGTTTGACGGAGAGCTTACCATCGGCTCGGTGACGGGCATCAAAAAGATCGGAGACTTTACAGTTACAAGAAAAGATCTAAGCCCGGTGAAGCGGGTGGAACTGCACTGCCACACGAAGATGAGCGATATGGACGGAGTATCCGAAGTGCAGGATATCGTGAAGCGGGCCCACGACTGGGGACATCCGGCCATTGCGATCACGGACCACGGAGTGGCCCAGGCATTTCCGGATGCTAATCATTATATCGAGAGACTGGATAAAGACGATCCATTTAAGATCCTCTACGGAGTGGAGGGATATGTGGTGGACGATCTGACGGAAATCGCGGTGAATGCGGGAGGGGAAACTCTGGATGACACCTATATCGTATTCGATATCGAGACCACCGGGTTCAGCTCGATCCGTGACAGGATCATTGAGATCGGCGCGGTGAAAGTCGCAGACGGCAGGATCGTGGACCGGTTCAGCACATTCGTAAATCCGGAGAGGCCCATTCCCTTTGAAATCACCAATCTTACCGGGATCACGGACGAGATGGTGCTGGACTCCCCGCCGATAGAAGAGGTTCTGCCACAGTTTATGGAATTTATCGGCAAAGGCGCCCTTGTGGCCCATAATGCCGGGTTTGATGTGGGATTTATTGAGCAGAACTGCAGGCTTATGGGACTGGATGATCATTTTGTATACGTGGATACAGTCGCTCTGGCACGGGTGCTTTTGCCCACTCTGTCAAAGTATAAGCTGAACGTAGTGGCCAGGGCGCTAAATATTTCCCTGGAGAACCATCACCGGGCGGTGGACGACGCCGGGGCCACGGCGGAGATTTTCGTAAAATTCGTGGAGATGCTGAAGAAAGAGAACATCACCACCCTAAGAGAGGTCAATCAGTATGGCGGGCGGAATGTAAACGCGATCCGCAAGATGCCCACACACCATATCATTATCCTGGCGAAGAATGATATCGGCAGATATAATCTGTATCAGCTCATTACAGAGTCTCATCTGACCTACTACGCAAGGCGGCCCAGGATCCCGAAGAGTCTGCTGAACGAACACCGGGAAGGGCTTCTCATCGGAAGCGCCTGCGAGGCGGGAGAGCTGTATCAGGCAGTGCTGGAGAAACGGTCACCGGAGCAGATCGCGCGGCTGGCGGATTTTTATGACTACTATGAGATCCAGCCTCTGGGGAACAACCGATTCATGATCGACAGTGACCGGACGCCGGATGTGAACTCAGAGGAAGACTTGAAAAATATCAACCGGGAGATTGTGGAACTGGGCGAGAAGTTCGGAAAGCCGGTGGTGGCGACCTGTGACGTTCATTTCCTGGATCCGGAGGATGAAGTATACCGCAGGATCATCATGGCCGGCAAAGGGTTTGATGACGCGGACAACCAGGCGCCTCTGTTTCTGCGCACCACCGAGGAGATGCTGGAGGAATTTTCCTATCTGGGAGCGGCGAAGGCCCGGGAGATCGTGATCGACAATCCGGTGAAGATCGCCGGGATGGTGGAGAAGATCTCGCCGGTGAATCCCAACAAGTGCCCGCCGGTGATCGAAAATTCGGATCAGGAGCTGAGAGACATCTGCTACCGCAGAGCCCACGAGATGTACGGCGAGGATCTGCCGCCGCAGGTGTCAGAGCGGCTGGAGAAGGAACTGAACTCCATTATATCCAACGGCTATGCGGTGATGTATATCATAGCCCAGAAACTGGTGTGGAAATCCAATGATGACGGATATCTGGTGGGATCCCGTGGCTCCGTGGGCTCCTCCTTTGTGGCCACCATGGCCGGGATCACAGAAGTGAATCCGTTAAGCCCCCATTATTACTGCAAAAAATGCCACTACAGTGATTTTGAGTCCGAGGAAGTCCGCGCTTACGCGGGAGGCTGCGGATTCGACATGCCGGACAAAAACTGCCCGGTGTGCGGGGAGCCGCTGGTAAAGGCCGGGTTTGACATTCCATTTGAGACGTTCCTGGGATTCAAGGGAGACAAGGAACCGGACATTGACCTGAACTTTTCCGGTGATTACCAGGCGAAAGCACATAAATATACGGAAGTCCTGTTTGGGGAAGGACATACATTCAAGGCGGGGACCATCGGAACGCTGGCTGACAAGACTGCCTACGGCTATGTAAAAAATTATTATGAAGAGCACGGACAGCGCAAGAGGAAATGCGAGATCGACAGGATCACGGCGGGGTGTACCGGGATCCGCCGCAGCACCGGACAGCACCCGGGCGGCATCGTAGTGCTGCCCCACGGACACAATATCAATGAGTTCACTCCGGTGCAGCATCCGGCCAATGACATGGACTGCGGGATCATCACCACGCATTTTGACTACCATTCCATCGACCATAACCTGCTGAAGCTGGATATCCTGGGCCATGATGATCCGACGATGATCCGTTCCCTGGAAGATTACATCACATCGGACGCCATGGACAATGAGTATAATAAAGATCATCCGTTCATCGCCACGGAGATCCCGCTGGACGACAAGCAGGTGATCGAGCTGTTCCATGGAACAGAAGTGCTGGGGATCAAGCCGGAGGACATTGACGGATGCAGGCTGGGATGCCTGGGGATCCCGGAGTTCGGCACGGACTTTGTCATCCAGATGGTGGAAGATACAAAGCCGCAGACTCTGTCTGACCTGATCCGTATCTCCGGATTGTCCCACGGGACCAATGTGTGGCTCGGAAACGCTCAGGAACTGGTGAGGAGCGGGAAAGCGACGATTTCAACCGCGATCTGTACCCGTGACGATATTATGATCTATCTGATCAACCAGGGCGTGGAGAGCGCGCTTGCCTTTACCATCATGGAGAGCGTGCGGAAGGGAAAAGGACTGAAGCCTGAGTGGGAGGAGGCCATGAAGGCCCAGGGCGTGCCGGACTGGTATATCTGGTCCTGCAAGAAGATCAGCTACATGTTCCCGAAAGCCCACGCGGCGGCCTATGTTATGATGGCCTACCGCATCGCTTACTGTAAGATCAATTACCCCCTGGCTTACTATGCGGCGTATTTCAGTATCCGCGCGGACGCGTTCTCCTATGAGATCATGTGCCAGGGCCGCGACAAACTGGAATATTATATGAAAGATTACAAAAAGCGCAGCGACACCCTCAGCAAAAAAGAGCAGGATGTCATGAAGGATATGAGGATCGTCCAGGAAATGTATGCCAGAGGGTTTGAGTTCCTTCCGATCGATATTTACCGCTCAAAAGCGAAAATGTTCCAGATCGTGGACGGAAAACTCCTGCCGTCTCTGGCTACCATTGAAGGAATGGGCGACAGAGCCGCGGAAGCAGTGGAAGAAGCATCCAAGGACGGGCCATATCTGTCACTGGACGATTTCCGGCAGCGAACCAAAGTCAGTAAGACCGTGATCGACCTTATGCAGGAGCTGGGCCTGTTCGGCGGACTGCCCCAGAGCAATCAGCTGTCGCTTTTCGACCTGTAGGATATACTGCCAGGATTATAAGAGAGCAAGGTATGTAGAAATATGTACCCTGCTCTTTTTCTGCGCATTTTTGTTCTGTTTAAAAGAAAAAAGCGAAGGAGTGGAGACACAGATATAAAAGTCGAAAAAAGCAGAATCGTGTATGACGGTATTAAAAAGTAAACATTATAATCATATTGCAATTTATACCTATAAATGGTAATATAAAATACAAATGTAATTATATGCGTAATAATTAAAGGAACATGAGGGACAAGATTCCAAGTGGGAGATTGAGATGAAAAAATGGAAAATAGGATGGCATATTTTTGCCGTGACGCTGCTGCTGGCTATATTGAATGTGTTGCCTGTATCTGCGTCAGAAGAAATAGGACAAAAACAGGAGACAGGAAGCATCAGCCTGATCTTAAAGAATCTGGAAGCAGAAAATTCTTCCACAGAAGGCGTAGAGTTCAGCCTTTGGAAGGTGGGAACTGTAAATGAGTACGGGACACCGGTAATCGATGAAAGTTACGGGATTCCGGAATATCCACAGGACAGCCAGAGTCTGGATGAAGCTGCAGAGAAAATCGCGGATATGGTTCTGACAGAATCCGGGCAGCCAGACAGGATAGGAATAACGAATCAGACCGGTCAGGTTATCTTTGAAGAGGTTCAGACGGGAGTCTATCTGATCTGCGCAGAGGAGGACAATCCTTATGGAAGGATCGCGCCTTTCCTTGTGCAGCTGCCATATTGGGAAGAGGTAGAGGGACAGATGGAGGGACCCATCTATGAGGTGGTATCAGAGCCAAAGGCATCTCCCTATCCGGAAGAAGAGCCAGAAGAGCCTGCTCCTGACAAAGAAACTTCAGTACAGACAGGAGATGACACGCAGACCGGAGTCCGGGCTTTGATTCCTGCCGGTGCTGCGGTTGTGGCAGGAGCGATCCTTTTTATGAGGAGGCGGAGAAAGGAGGAAGGCGCAGATGAATAAAATGTTAAAGAAAATGCTGAGTGCTGTGCTGGCTGGAGCAATACTTCTTTCTCTTTCTACATGTGTTGTGCTGGCAGATACGGAACAAACTCAGGCAGATACTCAGAGCACAGAAAATGCAGAGGAACCGGAAGAAAATGATGCTTTGTCAGAACAGAGTCAGATTAAGAAGGAGGGGGAACCTGACAGCAACGTCAATATAACAGAACCATTGGCAGATGGTGTTAGCATCAGTTCCCCAGATGATCCCGAGCTGGTCAGCCTGGTACCTGATGCAAATTTCAGAAAAGCAATATATGACGCTTTTGAAGAATACGGATGGCTTGCTGGAAATCCAAATGATCCTCCGGAAACGGTGCAGGAAATTCTCGAAACTTATCAGGGCCCTATTGAGGCTGAAAAGAGCTTCAGTACTCCGGATTCGGAAAAAATAAAAAGTATAGAAGGTATTCAATACCTAAAAATTGCAACGACTGCTGATACAACTTATGAAATAGATTTTTATAACAATTTGATAGAGGATCTGACCCCTCTTATAAATGCCTGTATGGAAGACCCTTTTCATTTTGGAGGATATGTATATTGCACAGATATTGGGTCATGGAAATACCGTCCAGTTTCAATAGAGTTAAAAAATAACCCTATTCGTTGCTTTGCTAATGATGTTGAAGGCAAATATTTCGGTTATCTAGAAATAAAAGATTTAACCGGTAGTGATGTGACATATGTGGATCCGGCAGATCTGCAGTTTTACTATAAAAGAGAGGATACAGAAAGATATGACGGTTTCTTAAGGGTAGGGTTTGTTCAATATGATTCTATGGAACCAGACGCAGAGTATGTGACAATAGATTGGATACAGATAACAGCGGAAGGAGCCGGAAACGCAGATCTTTCTGAGGATGCCAAAATTATTGTTGAAAAGACAGCCGACGGGCCAAATAAAAATGAAAACATTGACGCGCGTTTTACAAATCTAACAAGGAGTTGCAGCCCTTTTATAGGAGCTGCTATGGATTTAGCCTTTCGTTCATGGAGTGTAAATGCAGAGTCGGGAATGGAAGCACCTAATGTAACATCCATGGCACCCATGCTTTTTCCTACATTTACGATTTTTGACAACGTGCAAATTTCCAATGGGAGCACCGGCAGCCTGCAGCTCAGAAAAATAGACGAACAGACAGGCGAGGCGTTGAATGGAGCGGTCTTTAGTCTGTATAAACAAAATGATACAGGAGAGGATGAACTGATTAGGGAAAATCTAGAGACAGCTACAAGAGAAGTAGAAGTCTATGATGAAGTGACTCAGGAATATAAAACAGAATCCTTGCCAGGTTATACAGAACGCTTGGATAATCTTGAGCCTGGTACTTATTATTTTGTGGAGACAAAAGCGCCTGAAAATTATGAATTAAATACAGAAAAAATTACAGCCACAGTAGGTGCAGCAGAACCTTATCTTTCAGGTGGAGAAAAGTCATTGGATTATGAAAGCGCCGATGGCAGCATAGTGCAGGCAGAGTCTCAAGAGAATGAAACATATGTAACTTGGCAGATGAGAGATGCAGTAGAGATATGTCTTAGTAATCTTATGGAAGATTTTTCGGATGATGAAGCAGAAGATATCGTTGAAAGTGTAGAAATCAATTATCACTCATTAGATGGCAGTCTTCAGCCAGTCGTAGAAGAATATGGAAGTATAGCAGAGGCTGAAAATGCGTTAAATACATATGTTCGGGATAATAAGATTACAGGGGCTGTTGAGATAAGTCTGACTTATAACAGAAATTCTCAATTTTTATATCAGTGTGTTACAGCAGAAAATACAAAAACGGAAGAACAGTTTTTTGACCTGCACCTCTTAAAAGAAGACAGGAGCAGTGGAGATGATCTTTCCGGGGCAGAATTTATGCTGTACCAGGGCGAAATGAATCAGAACCCTGTCCAGGACGAGCCGTATACCACAAATTCAGAGGGTGAAATTACAGTTTCAGACTTGAAGGAAGGTACTTATTATTTAGTAGAAACAAAAGCTCCCAATGGATATCAGCTGCTGGCTAATCCAGTAAAGATAGATGTTAGTTGGGATGGAGATACGATGGCAGTATCTGTTGACAACAAAGATATTACCTCAGAAGATCCAAAAGATCAGATTTATATTGTACGTGCGGCAGAATCCAATGATCAAATTCATATGAAAATTTATAATAGTAAGAATTTTTCCCTGCCTTTGACAGGAAGTGAAGGTGGATTTCTGATAATGGGAGGCACTCTGACGGCCTTGGCTACTTTGTTATTCATATTGTGGAAAATGGGAAAAAGACCACGGGCAGAAGAGTAAGAATTATGCGGCAACAGCCATATATTATGGAACTAATATAAAGAAGGAATGAATGCTCAGAAGAAAGTGAGGAGAAAGAAATGAAGAAGAGCAGAACAACAAGATGGGCGGCAAAAGCCCTGGCACTGTGCCTGGCGGGGGCGGCAGTCTTTGGATGCGGGAGCCTGCTGGCGCCGGTGAAGGCGGAAGCAGCGCCTACTATTGAGGCCACTCCGACTACGGGAAGCATCACCATCAACAAGAAAGCGGAGACAGCGGACACACCTCTTGCAGGCGCAACATTTACGATCTATCAGGTCATGAGCCTGACTCCGGGAGCGAATGCGGGAAACTACGCGGAGTATGAGCCGGCGGCAGGATTTGAGAGCGTGCTTGCAGGTGTGGATCCGGATGACCTTGGCAACTACTCAGCTACCCAGCTGGAAGGGCTGATCGATCAGCTGGTGACAGCGGCAGAGGCTGCGGATCCGGTTGACAGCCAGACCACTAATGATTCAGGAACCGCTACGTTCAGCGGACTGGATCTGGGCTACTACCTGGTGATCGAGACAGCAGCGCCGGAAACCTATGTGGCAGGGAGCCCGTTCCTGATCGCGGTGCCTTCCACGAACAACTATAACAACGGGAGTGCCCAGGGAACGGAATGGGTATACGATGTAGTGGCAGAGCCGAAGAACGCAAAGATCAGCATCGACAAAGAGCTGGCCGGAGAAGAAGAGGGCGCGGAGCAGGACGGTACGATCACCGTGGGAGATTTTGTGAAATACCAGGTGACGACCACGATTCCGGAATACCCGGAAGAATATTTTGACAGTGATGTAACATTTACGATCACGGACGTGATGGATGACGGGCTGGAGATCCAGGATGACGGAACCCACCCGGTGACTGTGACGGTAGATGGAGGTGCCGTGACAGCAGGAGCTGATACATATACAAAGACAGCCAGTGATGTGACAGGATCAGGAGCAGACCTGACGATCGCATTTGTAAAAGACTATATCCAGGACAATATGGGAAAGGATGTAGTGATAACGTACTATGCGCAGGTAACGGAGAACGCAATATCCGGAACTACAGGAAACGGGAACCAGGTAACGCTGACCTACAATAATAATCCGGGATCAACGACGACGGCACAGCCACCGAAAGTGAATGTATACAGCTTTAACTTCAAAGTAGAGAAGTTTACTACAGATGGTGGACAGAAGGCTCTGGAAGGCGCAGAGTTTGAACTGTACTCAGATGAGGATCTCCAGCATCAGGTTGGGACGGCTCAGACGAGCAACGCAAGCGGGGAGCTGAGTTTTGAGAAGCTGGATGAAGGGACTTACTGGCTGGTAGAGACAAAGTCTCCGGCAGGATACACACTGCTGGCAGATCCCATCAAGGTAGGGATCGAGGCTACAACAGGAGGCAATTTCAACCTTACTGTAAATGATGAACCGATTTCATCTGGAGGAAGCACTTTTACGACCAGACTGGAAGCGAGCACAGGAACGGCAATCATCGCGGTAGAAAACCATGAAGGATTTACCCTTCCAGCTACTGGCGGCATGGGAATCGCTCTGTTCGTAATCGTAGGGATCGCAGGTATTATCACAGTGTCTGTAGTCATTACCAAAAGGACAAAGAAAAACAACTAATTTCGCCCTCCTTTCCTTATATTTTACCGAGGGCTGACAGGAAAGAAGATGTTTCGTCCGGATACTTTTCGGAAAGGAGACATCTTCTTTCTGTATGTTCGGAAATACAGCCCCCCAAATTTGAATGATATGGTTCCATAGACGAAGTTTGGGAACTTCAACAGATCAGTCATAGACGTACCCTTGATCTTTATGTTATAATAATTTCTGTTCAGTGTGCGGCGAGATGGCAGATGTTTTTCTGAAATATAAGAATGGAGATATCGGGCCGGCATCTGGCAGAAAAATTCATGGAGGATAAGGAAATGTACGATTTTGATGAAATCAGGAACACAGACCCGGAGATCGCCGAAGCGATACAGCACGAGATGGAGAGACAGAATTCTCATATTGAGCTGATCGCGTCCGAAAACTGGGTGAGCAAGGCTGTGATGGCGGCGATGGGAAGCCCTCTTACAAACAAGTATGCGGAAGGCTATCCGGGTAAGAGATACTATGGCGGCTGCCAGTGTGTTGACGTGGCGGAAGATCTTGCCAGAGAGCGGGCAAAAGAACTGTTCGGCTGTGAGTATGTAAACGTACAGCCTCATTCCGGAGCCCAGGCGAATATGGCAGTCATGTTTGCCATGCTGACACCGGGGGATACCGTGATGGGTATGAACCTTGATCACGGCGGGCATCTGACACATGGTTCACCGGTCAATATGTCCGGAAAATATTTCAATATCGTACCTTATGGAGTGAATGACAAGGGCGTGATCGATTACGACAATGTTCTTGCCATCGCGAAAGAATGTAAACCCAAGCTTATCATTGCCGGTGCCAGCGCTTATGCCAGGATCATTGATTTCAAACGGTTCCGGGAGATCGCGGACGAAGTCGGCGCGTATTTGATGGTGGATATGGCCCACATAGCGGGACTGGTAGCGGCAGGTCTCCATCCGAGTCCGATCCCCTATGCACATGTGACCACAACTACAACCCATAAGACATTGAGAGGACCCCGTGGCGGAATGATTCTCTCCAGCAATGAAGTGAATGAGAAGTTCAACTTTAATAAGGCTGTCTTCCCGGGGATTCAGGGAGGACCTCTGATGCATGTGATCGCTGCCAAGGCAGTCTGCTTCAAGGAAGCACTCCAGCCGGAGTTCAGGGAATATCAGGCGCAGATCCTGAAGAATGCGAAAGCCCTCTGTGAAGGACTGAAAAAGCGGGGAGTCAAGATTGTATCCGATGGTACAGATAATCATCTGATGCTGGTGGATCTGACAGAGAAGAATGTAAGCGGAAAAGAGCTGGAGAAACGGCTGGATGACGCCCACATCACCTGTAACAAGAATACCATTCCCAATGATCCGCGTTCTCCGTTCGTGACCAGTGGTGTAAGGCTTGGAACACCTGCAGTTACTACAAGAGGCATGAAAGAAGATGACATGGACAAGATCGCGGAGATCATCGCAATGGTCATTGAAAGTGAAGACAATGTGGAAGCCGCAAGGAAGATGGCGGCAGAACTGACAGAGAAATATCCGCTTTGCTAAATCCGGGAATATATAAAGGGGCTTAATATAAAGGGACTTAAGCTCTGCCTGACGGCGGAGGCTGAGTCCCTTAAGCTTTTCTACGGCGTCCACATCCATCCCCCTAACAAACTTAAATTTAGTACTTTAACTCGACAAAGTAATGTGTTATACTATGCAGAGGCGAATGTTTACATCGAAGGAGGTATACACAATGATTTGGGCAAAGGAGGAGACTCTGCCAAGGGCCGAGATCGAAGCGATCCAGCTGAAGAAGCTTAAGGAGACGGTCCGCTATATTTACGACAGAGTAAAACCTTACCGTGACAAGATGGATGCCGCGGGCGTAAAACCGGAGGATATCCAGACACTGGAAGATCTGAAAAAACTGCCGTTTACATACAAAGCGGACTTCCGGGAGAATTACCCGGACGGACTTTTTGCGGTTGATAAGAAGGAAATCATACGATATCATGCAAGCTCCGGCACGACCGGGAAACCGACGGTAGTCGGATATACACGAAATGATCTGGACATGTGGCTGAACAATGTTGCCAGGATCGCCTGTATGGGCGGGGCCACGGCAGAAGATGTGGCTCAGATCTCATTTGGGTATGGTACCTTTACGGGAGCCCTCGGCCTTCACGGAGGGCTGGAGAAGATCGGGGCTTCCGTGATTCCCATGTCTTCGGGAAATACGAGGAAGCAGATCATGTTCCTTCAGGATATGGGAGTGACGCTTCTGGTGGCCACCCCATCTTATGCGCTTCACTTGGGAGAGGAGATCCGGAACCGGGGCATCGATCCCGCAAAGGATTTAAAGCTCCATATCGGGCTGTTCGGCGGTGAAGGCATGACAGAGCCCATGCGTGATGAGATGCACAAAGTATGGGGGGATCAGTTTATCTGTACACAGAATTATGGAATGAGCGAGCTGTGCGGCCCCGGTGTGGCAGGAGAATGTACCGAGCTGTGCGGCATGCACGTGAATGAAGACTGGTTTATCCCGGAGATCATTGATCCTAAGACCGAGGAAGTGCTCCCTCCGGGAGAACATGGAGAACTGGTCGTGACCTGTCTGGGCAAGGAGGCTCTGCCTCTTGTGAGATACCGGACCGGCGACCTGACCCGGCTGATGTATGAGCCATGCAAATGCGGGCGTACTACATGCAGGATGGAGAATATTTCAGGACGGGCCGACGATATGCTTGTTATCCGCGGCGTCAACGTGTTCCCGACTCAGATCGAGGAAGTGCTGCTCATGATCGATGAGATTGGGCCTCACTATGAGATCCTGGTAGAGCGGAAGAACCGTCTGGATGTGATGACGATCACGGTAGAGCTGATCGATGACCGGCTTCTGGACAGCTACGGGAAGCTGAGCGAGCTGGAAGGCAGGATCAAAGCGGCGTTAAAATCTCAGCTGGGTCTTGCGACACAGATACGCCTTGTGGCGCCGAATTCACTGAAGCGGTTTGAAGGCAAGGCGAAGAGGGTGACAGATTTACGAAAGGATGGACTGTAAAATATGGCAGAGAAAGTGATCATGCTGGGCAATGAGGCGATCGCCCGGGGAGCGTATGAGGCCGGAGTGAAAGTCTCTTCGGCGTATCCGGGAACACCCAGCACGGAAATCAGTGAATATCTTGTACAGTACAGGGATGACGTATATGAAGAGTGGGCCCCCAATGAGAAGGTGGCTACGGAGGTAGCAGTGGGAGCCAGCCTCGCGGGAGTCCGGGCCATGGCCTGTATGAAACATGTCGGACTGAACGTAGCGGCAGATCCGCTGTACTCTGTATCCTATATGGGAGTGAACGGCGGGCTGGTCATCGTGGTGGCGGACGATCCCGGGCTGTACAGTTCCCAGAATGAGCAGGATACAAGGATGGTTGCAAGGGCTGCCCAGATCCCGGTGATAGAGCCTTCAGACAGCGCGGAGGCGAAAGACTTCTTTAAAGTGGCTTTTGAACTCAGTGAGGAATATGACCGGCCTTTTATCTTCCGTACCACTACCAGACTGGCACATTCCCAGGGACTGGTGGAACTCTGCGATCGGGCAGAGATAAAAGACAGACCCTATGAGAAGAATATCACGAAAAATGTCATGATGCCCGGAAACGCGAAGATCCGTCACATTGAGATCGAGAAACGGAATCTGGAGCTGGCGGAGGCGGCAAACACGCTTCCCATCAACCGCGTGGAGATGAATGACACAAAGATCGGCGTCATCACCAGCGGCATCCCGTATCAGTATGTGAAGGAAGCCCTTCCGGACGCTTCTGTCCTGAAGCTGGGAATGGTGAATCCTCTTCCGAGAAAGCTGATCGAAGATTTCGCGTCAAAAGTTAAGACATTATATATTGTAGAAGAACTGGATCCCGTTATCGAAGAGCAGGTAAAATCCTGGGGGATCAAGGCGATCGGGAAGGAAATTTTTACCGTACAGGGTGAGTACAGCGCCAACATGCTGCGGGAAGCGATCTTAAAGCAGGATCTGCAGCTGAAAAGTCCGGCGGCAGCTCCCGGGAGACCACCGATCCTCTGTCCGGGATGTCCCCACAGGAGCGTGTTCTACGTACTCAACAAACTGAAGATGCACGCGGCGGGAGATATCGGATGCTATACATTGGGAGCGGTGGCCCCTTTAAGCGTGATCGATACCACCATGTGCATGGGTTCCAGCATTTCCACTCTTCATGGAATGGAGAAGGCAAAGGGCAAAGATTACATAAAGAACTGGGTTGCCGTGATCGGAGATTCTACCTTTATGCATACCGGCGTCAATTCCCTTATGAATATGGTATACAACAAAGCCACGGGAACTGTGATCATCATGGACAATTCCACGACAGGAATGACCGGACATCAGGATCATGCGGCGACAGGAAAGACTTTGCAGGGGGATCCGACCTACGCGATCAATATCCAGGCGCTCTGCCGTGCCATCGGCGTGAAGAATGTGGTGGAGGTCAACGCGCTGGACATTGACCTTCTGGAAAAGACAGTGAAAGAGGAAGTCGCAAAGGATGAGATATCCGTTATCATCACCAAGACTCCCTGCGTCCTGCTGGATAAGAGGAAGAAGCCGCTTTACATTGCTCATACAGAGAAATGTAAGAAGTGCGGCATGTGCATGAAGCCGGGATGCCCGGCCATGACAAAGAATCCGGACGGCACCATCCATATTGATGACACGATGTGCACCGGATGCGGTCTGTGTGAGAAATTGTGTAAATTTGGAGCGATCGAGCTTGTAAAGGAGGGTGAGCAGTAATGGCGGTAAAGAATATTATGATCGTCGGCGTGGGCGGTCAGGGAACTCTTCTTACAAGCCGGATCCTGGGTGGCCTCACCATCGCGGGAGGATATGACGTGAAGCTTTCTGAAGTACACGGTATGGCGCAGAGAGGCGGAAGCGTGGTCACCTTTGTGCGTTACGGAGATAAAGTGGCAGAGCCTATCGTAGAAGAGGGGCAGGCAGACGTGATCATCGCTTTTGAGCGTCTGGAAGCTCTGAGATATGCTCATTTCCTTAAAAAAGACGGTGTACTTATTGTCAACGACTGGCGGATCGACCCCATGCCTGTGGTAATTGGAGCGGCGCAGTATCCAGAACATATTCTTGAGGATCTGGAGAAAGAGTACAAGGTCTACAAGGTGAATGCCACAGAAGAATCCAAAAAGCTGGGGAACCCCAAGGTATTTAATCTGATCGTTCTCGGCATCGCCGCGCAGCATATGGATTTTACAAAAGAGCAGTGGTATGATGTGATCGAGAAGACAGTCCCGCCGAAGACGACAGAGATCAACAAAAAAGCGTTTGATGTGGGATACAGTCTGGAGTAGGAGATACAGATAAGAATTCAGATAAAAAATTCAGAGCGAAGGGCGGTGATAATAATGATCAGGCAGATATCAATATTCGTGGAAAATCAGCCGGGCAGCATGATGAAGGTGACATCAGTCCTTACAGAAGCACATATCAATATCCGGGCTGTTTCAACATTTGACTCGCCGGAGTTCGGCATCATGCGGCTTGTAGTCGACGATCCGGCGCGGGCGAAGGAGAGTCTGACAAAAGAGGGATTTGTGACGAGGATCACCGATGTGATCGGCGCAGAGCTCAAGGACGAAAAGGGGAATTTAAATCACATGTTCTCCATCCTGGCAGAGGGTCAGATCAATGTCGATTATATTTATTCTTTTGTGATCCGCGAAGGAAAAGCTCCTGTCATGGTATTTCATACAAATGATTTCGAGAAGGCGGAACAGGTCCTCAGGGCTGCGGATATCAAGCTCGTAGAGGAATCAGAATTATAGGAAATTATACGAATATCAAAGGAGAAAAAAGAAAATGGCGGCAGTATCATTAGAAAACTGGGTTGAGAGGATCCGTGATCCGAAGATTGAGTGTATGAGCAGGGACGAGATGGCCGCTCTGCAGAGCAGACGTCTCGTGGATGTGGTAAAGAAAGTATACGACCATGTGGAATTTTACCGCAAAAAGATGCAGGAGTCAGGGGTAGAACCCGGAGATATCAAGTCCATCGAAGACATCAACAAGCTCCCGTTCACCACAAAGGAAGATCTGAAAAATAATTATCCTTTCGGTCTTCTGGCGATCCCTATGAAGGATGTGGTCCGTGTCCAGGGAACTTCAGGAACTACCGGGAAGCTGACCATAGCGCCGTATTCACAGAAGGATGTGGATGTTTGGGGAGAATGTGTGGCAAGAGGCCTGACAATGGCCGGGCTTACCAATGAGGATATCATCCATGTTTGCTACGGGTACGGACTTTTCACCGGAGGAATGGGACTGGACTATGGCGCGAAAGCGCTTGGGGCCACGGCGATCCCGATGTCCGCGGGAAATACAAAGCGCCAGATGATGTGTATGGAAGACCTTGGAGCGACTGCTTTCGCATGTACTCCTTCCTATGCGCTGTATCTTGCGGAATCCATCCAGGAGGCCGGGCTTGTAGATCATATGAAATTAAAAGCCGGCATCCACGGCGCGGAGCCGTGGACCGAGGAAATGAGAAAGAAGATCGAGAGTATTCTTCATATTAACTGTTTCGACATTTACGGACTCTGCGAGATCACGGGACCGGGCGTGGCCCAGGACTGTATCCATAAGGCAGGCCTGCATGTCCATGCGGATTATTTCTATCCGGAAGTGCTGGATCCGGTTACACATGAGAAATGTGCGGACGGCGAGACAGGAGAGCTTGTGTTCACGACACTGGCAAAGGAGGCTATGCCTCTGATCCGCTACCGTACGAAGGATCTGACCAGTATTGACCACAGTACGTGTGAGTGCGGGCGTACTCTTCCGAGGATCTCCAAGTTCACAGGCCGGACAGATGATATGAAAGTAATCCGTGGCGTCAATGTATTCCCGACTCAGGTGGAGACGGCTCTTCTTTCCATCGGAGGGGTTGTGGCTCCCCACTATATGCTGATCGTGGACAGAGAGGATAACCTGGATGTCCTGACGGTTATGGTGGAAGTGGACGAATCGGTATTCTCCGATGAGATCCGGAAACTGGACGCGCTGAGAAACAAGATCGCGGGAGTGCTGAAAGCGGCCCTGGGTATTTCTGTACGGGTGAAGCTGGTGGAGCCGAAAACGATCCAGAGAAGCGAGGGCAAAGCAGTCCGCGTTATTGACAACAGGAATCTGTAAAAAAGGAGGTAAAAGTTATGGGAATCACGATCCAACAGTTATCAGTGTTTCTGGAGAACAGAGAGGGGCGTCTGGACGAAGTGTTGTCTGTTCTGGCGGGGAATGATATCAATATCGTTGCCCTCAGTCTTGCGGACACAACGGAGTACGGAATGCTGAGGATGATCGTATCTGACCCGAACAAGGGCAAAGCTGTTTTAAAAGATAATGGGATCACGGCAATGCTCACAGATGTGATCGCTCTGAGAGTTCCTCATGAGACAGGTTCCCTGAGCCGCGCCATGCATCAGATCGTAGAAGGCGATGTTAATATCGAGTATATGTATGCTTTTGCCAACGGCGCGGACGCGTCTGCGGTCCTGAAGTGTGATGATCCGGCGAGAGTGGTGGATATTCTCAGAGGAAGCGGATTCGATGTATGGGAGGCGGCGGAAGCATATGTCTCCAATATAAAAGGTGCCGGGCAGAACTAAAAATCCCCGGTCAGACAGAAAAAAATAAAAAATTACGCCGGACGGCTGAAGAGCAGTCCGGCGTAATTTTTTAATCTCTTTTCTCTGTATTGCTTTTAATAATTCAAGTCCATTTATATATTAAAAGGTACATTAAAAAATCTGATTAAAGTTTTACTACATTTGTTGCCTGAGGTCCCTTTGTGCCTTCTGTCACGTCAAATTCGACAGCCTGGCCTTCTTCCAGGGTCTTGAATCCGTCCATTACGAGTCCTGAATAGTGAACGAAGATATCGTTGCCTTCAGAATCGGAGATGAATCCATAGCCCTTCTGGTTGTTAAACCATTTTACTGTACCTGTCATTGTGTTGCCCTCCATTAAGAAAATAAATAAGTTGCTGTACTGAAATGCTAAGCACCAATACGGGCTCAGTGTAGCATGTTTGAGGGTAAAAGTCAACGGAGAATGTATATAAATTGCTCAGAAAAACACGTCTGAAAAGGAATTTTTTGTTTATTTAAACAGCGATGTCAATAACTTTTGAAAATGTCACTTTTTAATATTAAGTTTCACTTGAGATAATGTCACTTTCGTAAAAGTGGTGTGGTATAAAAAAAGTTGACAGCTTATTCTCAAGGATTTCATAATAAAACCAAGAGAATAAGGAGGTATTCAAAGTGGCACGTAAATATGACCATGAATACAAAGTACAGGCAGTGAAACTTGCCAAAGAAATCGGCGGCGCTAAGGCTGCTAAAGAATTAGGAATCCCTGAAGGAACCATCCATACATGGCTGAAAGCTGTAAGAGCTGGTAAGCTGGATGTTGGGGAAGGTTCCCATACCCCTGCCAGTGCAATGAGCCTGTCAGAAGAAATTACCATGCTGCGTAAGCGGGTGAAGGAGCAGGATAAAGAAATCCGCCGCCTGAAGGAAGAAAATGAATTTCTGGAGGAAGCCAGCGCTTTTTTCGCCGCCAGCCGTCGGAAGTCAGCAAAAACCAGAGAATGATCTTTCTCGCTTTGAAAACAGAGGACGGCAGGATTACCGGAAAAATTTCATTTTATTGCCGGATGCTTGGTATCAGCCGGCAGGGCTTCTATAAATATCTCGCAAACAAAGACCGTCCATGGAAGTACCAGGATCTGGCGGATGCCATGAAAGAAATCATCAGCGAGGATGAATGTAACGATACTTATGGACGGATCCGGATGTATCAGGCGCTGTTGCTGAAGCAGCCGGAAGGCGTACATATCCCCAGTGAACGGACCGTATACCGGGTTATGGATCAGATCGGCCTGAGCCATCGGCCAAAGAGAAAGCCGAATGGACTTACAAAGGCAGACCGGGAAGCCATGAAATCGGATGATCTGTTGAAGCGGGATTTCCATTCAGATGCCCCATTAGAAAAATGTATTACAGATATCACGGAGATCCCGGCGCGCAATGGGAAACTGTATGTATCTGCGATTTTCGACTGCTTTGATCTTAGCGTCCTCGGTCTGTCAATGGGGACAAACATGAAAGCAGATCTGTGTATCCAAACACTGGAAAATGCCCTGACTGCATATCCCGCATTGGAAGGAGCGATCATCCACAGTGACCGTGGGACACAGTATACCAGTGAGTCTTACCGCCAGACCATCCGGGAGCACCACATCCACCAAAGCATGAACAGTGCAGGAGGACGCTGCCATGATAATGCACGCTGTGAGAGTATGTGGGCCAGAATGAAGACAGAGCTCCTTTATGACCGCTATGACACAAGGCAGATGACGGTAGAGGAATTAAAGGCGCTCATTTGGAGATACTTCCTCAGCTACTGGAATAACCGGAGGATCTGCTCTGCCAATGGCGGGCTTCCTCCCATGATAAAACGCAGACAGTATTATGAGGATTTGGAACTGGTAGCATAGTCAGTGATATCCTTGAAATAAATGTGTCAACTAATCTTGACAATATCAAAGGGCAAATGCCCTTTTACGAAGCAGACTGTTGTTTCTCAAAAAACAATTCGTACAAAAATTTAAGTGACAGGTTATAATCTTCCAGCCACCAAATGGCTTTCCATTCTTCGCTGCTGTGCCGTAACTGCAAATGTGGTTCTACAGTTGTCCGTACCTTTTTAGGTACCTTTAAGCTGGCATTTTTGTTTTGCGGTTTCAGGTACCGGATCGTGTTGTAAATCCGGCCTCCGTACTCTATGCGGATACCGAAACGGGGATTTATCAATACGGTGATCTCACGGCGGGCATTGATAATGGGGAACCCTTTGTCTAAAATCTGAAAACAGCGGTTTTTAAAAGAAAAAGTTCCGGCTGCATCTGTTTTTCTCGTGTGTTTTACACAGAGAATGGAATCCAGATCGATTCCTTTTGCTGGGGGGATAAAAATGGACTCCGCTTCCGGTGTGACAGAGAATTTTTGGTTGAAGAGTTCCCGATACTCCATTTCCAGGAAACGGTTTGCTTCCGTCAGGGTCCTGATCCCCCGCCTTGCGAATTCAACAGGAAGCCTGCTCTGAAGAGTTGCCCATAAGCGTTCAATACGCCCTTTTGCCTGAGGTGTTTTTGCAAAGATGAGATCAACTCCCAGTTCATGCATAGAACGTCCGAATTGGGTCAGATGAACGGTCTTACCTACGACCAGCTCATCTACAGTAAGTTTCCCGGTTTTGGGGGAGCGGAAGATTGTGTGATTGTCGGAATAAACCGTTTGCGGGATGCCAAAGTCCATGCAGCACTGACGCATGGTTTCCAGGTAACCGTAAAGGCATTCGTTGTGGGTAAGGAACAGGCCGACCACGTTGCCGGTGGCATCATCAATGGCTCCATGCAGAGCATACTTGGTATTACCGCCAAACCATTCGTAAGGCGTAGCGTCAATCTGTATCAGTTGTCCGGGATGAGGCTTTCTTTTCCGTCGATGGGTACGGTGACGGATTTTTTTCTTTTTGGGGCTTTCAAAACCTGCATTTTTTAGTATACTGGAAAGGGCAGAATAGGAAAGGGTGATTCCGAAATCTGCTACGAGTATATCTTTGAAATGGAGGAAGTTGACCCCAGAAAATTCCGGGCGGGAATAAATCTGAAGGACGGCTTCCTTCAATTCATCTGGAACAGCGTGAGCAGGCTTTCTGCCGGTATTTTTGTGAATGAGGGATTCTGCGCCAGAAGTAAGGACTCCTTTCTTTAAACGTGAGATCTGGCGTGGAGAAAGACCTAGAAGCTCAGCAGCCTGTTGTCTGGAAATGGATTTGTCAATAAAACGGTTGATGACAGTAAGAGTTTTCAGTTGTTTTTGTGACAATGTAATTTTACCTTCTTTCATAACTTTAATAGGATACCAAAAAGAGACAAAATCTCAAGTGAATCCTAAGGTGACATTATCACAAGTGAATAACAGTTTATTTAAACAGCGATTGAAAATTCAGGTGTTGTGTTATATACTTATAAAAGAATTACGAAATCAAGGAGGACACAAATTATGAAAGAATTTAAATACGTGATCACAGATCCGGAAGGAATCCATGCAAGGCCGGCAGGAATCCTCGTAAAGCAGGCAGGCGGGTACCAGTCTGCAGTTAAGATCGAGAAGGCAGGGAAGAGCGCGGACGCAAAGAGGATCTTCGGTGTAATGGGACTTGGTGTTAAGACAGGAGAAGAAGTGACCATAACGGTCGAGGGCCCGGACGAGGACAAGGCAGCTGCGGAATTAGAAGCATTCTTCAAGGAGAATTTATAAATCATACCAAGGAGGATTTATAAATTATGATTACGATAAGTGGTAAAAGTGTATTCGGCGGCGTCGCGATCGGGAAGCTCATGTTCTATAAGAGAAATGAGAAAGTGATCAAAAGGATCCATGTAGGCGATGTGGACGCAGAGTGGAAGCGATTCCAGGAAGCGAAGGAGACAGCGGTGGCCCAGCTGAAAGGCCTGTATGACAAAGCTCTCGCCGATGTGGGAGAGGCCAATGCTATGATTTTCGAGATCCATCAGATGATGCTGGAAGATCTGGACTATCTGGAGTCTATTGAGAACATCATCCGGACACAGGAGGTCAACGCAGAGTATGCGGTGGCTACCACAGCGGATAATTTTGCCCAGATGTTCGCGGCCATGGATGATGCTTATATGCAGGGCCGCGCGGCAGATGTCAGGGACGTGTCAGAACGTGTCCTTGATATTCTATGTGGAGTAGACGGCGGTATCCAGGAGATGACGGAACCCTGTATCATCGCGGCGGACGATCTTGCGCCCAGTGAGACAGTACAGCTGGACAAGGATAAGGTCCTGGGATTTGCCACCATGTATGGCTCTTCCAATTCCCATACGGCGATCCTGGCCCGGACCATGAATATACCGGCAGTGATCGGACTTGGCGAGGCCCTTGTAAAAGAGTATGACGGGAAAACAGCCGTGATCGACGGGTTTACAGGAACACTCTACATTGAGCCCGACGAGGAAACTCTTAAGACCATGAAAGAGAAACGGGCCAAGGATCTGCAGCAGAAGGCTCTTCTGGAGCAGCTCAAAGGCAAGGAAAATGTTACAAAGAGCGGGCAGAAGATCAATGTCTATGCAAATATCGGAAATGTATCTGACCTGGGGGCGGTGCTCAAGAACGACGCCGGCGGGATCGGCCTGTTCCGGAGCGAGTTCCTGTATCTGGAGAACACGGATTTCCCAACAGAGGAGCAGCAGTTTGCTGTCTACAAGCAGGTGGCTGAAAGCATGGCGGGGAAGAAAGTGATCATCCGTACGCTGGATATTGGCGCTGACAAACAGGTAGATTATTTCGGACTTGACAAGGAGGAAAATCCGGCGCTGGGTTACCGCGCCATCCGTATCTGTCTGACAAGGCCGGAGATCTTCAAGACACAGCTGCGCGCATTGTACCGTGCGGCCATGTTTGGCAATATATCCATCATGTTCCCCATGATCATCTCTGTCAGCGAAGTGCGAAAGATCAAAGAGATGATCGCGGAAGTAAAAGCAGAGCTTAAAGAGGAAGGAATTCCCTATAAGGAAGATGTTGAGCTTGGGATCATGATCGAGACACCGGCGTCGGTTATGGTCAGCCGGGACCTGGCGAAGGAAGTGGATTTCTTCAGTGTGGGAACGAATGACCTGACCCAGTATACACTGGCGATCGACCGCCAGAACTCAAAACTGGATGAATTCTATGATCCTCATCATCCGGCAGTGCTTGCCATGATCCGGATGGCGGCAGAGAACGCTCATGCGGAAGGCGCATGGATCGGTATCTGCGGAGAGCTGGGGGCTGACCTGGAGCTGACAGAAGAATTCCTGAAGATGGGGCTGGATGAGCTGTCCGTTTCACCGGCTATGGTGCTTCCGCTCAGAAAACGGATCCGCGAGTGCGAATAAATCTGAGTTTGTCGGAGTGATTCAGAAGACGCCGGGGAGGATAGATAAACCTTAGGGAATAGAAAAAAGCCGGTATCAGAAAAACGTATTCTGCGGCAACAGAATGGGTGGCCCCGCCTCCGTTCCGGAATCCGGGAAAACATAAAGGGACTTAGAACCCGCCTAAATACAAAGCAATCCGATGAGCAACTCGCATTCGCTCAGACAATCTCATCGGATTGCTTAACGGCGGATCCTAAGTCCCTTAAGTTTTCCAGCGGATTCCTCCAAAGTCGCCGGTCCACCCATCTGCCGCCGCAGAAAGGTTCTTCCGACCGTTGGTTTTTCTCTACGCTACACTTTATCTATCCTTTCCGGTGTCATGATTCATCCTCCGTCAATCTCACGATTATAAAGTAAGACGAAAACGGAACGCTATTGGAGAAAAAGACATTTACGAGTCCAAAGGTTATTATGCCAAAGATCCGTGGATGTCAGGTCTGCGAAACACCGCCATAAGGCGGCCTGACCCTGACATCCACGGATCTCTGGCTTATATTTTCTGACTTTCTTGAAGGCAGAGTATATAGTCGATAAGGTTCCACTCTCATAATTACTTTTAAATCGCGAGATTGTTGAGGAAGTAGGATAGGGCGCCGGGGAAGGAAGAGGTGTCCATCGAGGGCCGTGCAGCAACGCCGGCACTTGGGGCGCGTTCTTTGCGCCTTTATGTGCCGCTGCGTTGCAGCTCCGAGCGAAAGCGTGCCTGAGATGGATATCCTCTTCCTTCCATGGCGGCCACATCCACCACTTCAACAATCTCAGATTTCTCTCTTGATATGGACGAACATATGTGCTATACTGTCTGTAAAAGAACATGTGTTCGATTTCGGAGAGGCGATATGATGGACAGGATCGTAGAAGGGATGTCTTTATATGAAAAACTGAATATATTGTCTGACGCGGCCAAGTACGATGTCTCCTGTACTTCCAGCGGAGTGGACAGGCAGGGCGACGGCAAAGGTATGGGAAACTGCCGTAAAGCGGGGATATGTCACAGCTTTTCCGCGGACGGAAGGTGCATTTCCCTGCTGAAGATCCTGTTTACAAATGAGTGTATTTATGACTGTAAATACTGTATCAACCGGGCATCTAATGATGTGCCCAGAACATCATTCACTCCGGAGGAAGTATGTACTCTGACAATGGAGTTCTACCGAAGGAATTATATTGAAGGGCTTTTTCTGAGCTCCGGTATACTGAAAAGTCCGGATTATACCATGGAGCTGATCTACGCTACTTTGTACCGGTTGAGATATGTCTGTAATTTCCAGGGGTATATTCATGTAAAGGCGATACCGGGCGCAGATCAGAGACTGATCCGGCTGACCGGATATCTGGCGGACAGGATGAGTGTGAACATAGAGCTGCCTACTGCTGAAAGCCTCCGGCTTCTGGCGCCTCACAAGTCCCGGAAGAATATCCTCGCTCCCATGAGATATGTACAGGAAAAGTCAAAGGAAAACCGGCAGGAGATCGCATTATACCGCAGCGCGCCCAGATTTGTCCCGGCGGGCCAGAGCACCCAGATGATCATCGGGGCGACGCCGGAGTCAGATTATCAGATCCTGAATGTGACGGAGGCGCTGTATAAGAAATTTGATCTGAAGAGGGTCTTTTTTTCCGCTTTTGTCCCGGTTAATGAGGACAAGGCACTGCCCTCCATCAGAGATCAGGGACCGCCGCTGCTCCGGGAACACCGTCTTTACCAGGCAGACTGGCTGCTGAGATTTTATCATTTTAAGGCGTCGGAGCTCCTGGATGAGGAGAATCCGAATTTTAATGTTTTTCTTGATCCAAAGTGCTGCTGGGCTCTGAAGCATCTGGAAGAGTTCCCGGTGGAGGTCAACCGGGCAGACTATTATACGCTTCTGCGGGTGCCCGGGATCGGGTACAAGTCCGCGGGAAGGATCGTGAAGGCGCGGCGCATGGGAAATCTGAATTTTGATGATCTGAAAAAGATCGGGGTCGTGCTGAAGCGGGCTTTGTATTTTATCACATGCAGCGGTAAGATGATGTATCCTGTCCGTATAGAGGAGGATTATATTACGAGGAATCTGATGAATACGAAGGAAAAGCTGCCGGAAGGAGCGGACGGCATGACTTTCCGACAGCTGTCTCTTTTTGACGATGTGAATACAGATCTGAAAGGGATGAGTACAGGATGAAGCAGGTTTATATATGTACAGATACCATAACGGGACTATATTCGGCGATCCATGACGCGTGGAAGGAATGCCGGGACAAAGATGCCGGCATAGAGATACGGGGAAGGACACAACAGCAGCTGTTTTGTGAATACAGGACTGTGGCTGAATGTGAGTCAAAGGCAGAACGTCTGGAAAGGATGATCAAGAGATACCTGGGCTATAATGCGTACTGGGATATTTATCATGCACTGTTGTCTCCGGAGGCGGACAAAGGTACCGCGGTTTTTAAGACGATACAGGAGGCCAGGAATATCCGTGACAGCCGGAAGATCATGGATCATCTTGGAAATCCTGACGTGGCAAAGGTGTTTGCCATGAGCAGAAGCGTTTCAAATGAAGCTCATATGTACGAAGAGTTTATCCGATTCCGGGAGCTGGAGAACGGGATCCTCTTTTCTGAAATCACACCGAAGGCACAGGTGCTGACCTGTGTGGCAGATCACTTTACAGACAGGTTTCCGCTGGAAAACTGGATGATCTACGATAAGTCTCACGGTGTGTTTCTGGTACACAGAGCAAGGGAGTCCTGGGGGCTTGTCTGGGGCGAGACTCTGGACGAGGCGCAGGCAGGGAAAGTATCAGAAAAAGAGAAAGAATACGAACGATTGTGGAGTGGGTTTTTCCAGTCGATCTCTATACAGGAGCGGGAGAATCCCAGATGCCAGAGAAATCATCTTCCTCTTCGTTATCGGGATCAGATGCCGGAGTTTCGCGGCCGGAGCAGAGAGCCGCACCGGGATCAGAGGAATACGCGCGCGGGGGACGAGGTGCCCGGGACCGGAACTTGACAGAATATGCCGGGACAGATAACATAATACTGTACGCGGAGCAGATCCTTACATGGTTTTATGTGGGAATGACATTGCGACATCACCGGAAGGACATTGAGAGTAAGGATTGCTTGAGAAGATGTGAGAAGGCAGAGACAAAAAAGTTGAGTGAACAGATAAATGAGGAGATCCGAACAGTACGGGTGTCTGTCCGGAATCTGGTAGAGTTTATTCTGAGAGAAGGAGACATTGACAGCCGCAGGGCCGGCGGCCCGGACAGGGATGCCATGTTGATGGGAGGACGGCTGCACAGAAAGATCCAGAGACGGATGGGTCCCGAGTACCAGGCGGAAGTCAGCCTGAAGATGAGGATCCCCTGCGGGGAGTTTTCGATCCAGGTAGAAGGACGGGCAGACGGTATTATCACAGGTGAAGAAGTCATCGTGGATGAGATCAAGGGGGTACTGCGGGAGCTGTCCCATATTGAGGAGCCGGTTTTGGTCCATCTGGCCCAGGCAAAATGCTATGCGTATATTTATGCAGAGCAGCAGAATTTGGATGAGATCGGAGTCCAGATGACATACTGTCAGCTGGATACAGAGGAGATTCGGCGGTTTAACTTCCGGTACTCGAAGGCGGAGCTGAAGGAATGGTTTCAGGAACTGATCGGACAGTATGAGAAGTGGGCCAGATTTCAGATCGAGTGGAGACAAAAACGGGATGATTCAATCCGACAGGTGGAATTTCCGTTCCCATACCGAAAGGGGCAGAGAGATGTGGCCGCCGCTGTTTACCGGACGATTCTGAGAAAGAAAAAGCTGTTCATCCAGGCACCTACCGGAGTGGGAAAAACGATCTCTACTGTGTTTCCCGCTGTAAAGGCTCTGGGGGAGAGACTGGGAGAAAAGATTTTTTATCTGACTGCAAAGACGATCACAAGGACAGCGGCTGAGCAGGCTTTCCGGAAGCTTCAGGAGCAGGGGCTCTGTATGAAAGTTATTACACTCACCGCAAAAGAAAAAATATGTTTTTGTGATGAGGCAGTCTGTAATCCGGATGTCTGTCCCTATGCAAAGGGACATTTTGACCGTGTCAATGACGCGGTCTATGATATGATCACCCGGGGAGACGAGATCGATCGCAGAAGGATCGAGGAGCAGGCGGAAAAGTACAGAGTATGTCCGTTTGAACTGTCTCTGGATATATCTGACTGGGTGGACGCGGTTATCTGCGACTATAACTATGTGTTTGATCCGACCGCCCATCTGAAGAGATTTTTTTCGGAGGGTGGAAGCAAAGAATATATTTTTCTTATCGATGAGGCCCATAATCTGGTAGAGCGCGGCAGAGAGATGTACAGCGCCGTCCTTTGTAAAGAAGATTTTCTGGACGCAAAGAAGCTGATAAAAAGGGAAGATGCTGTGCTGGCGCGGAGACTGGATGAGGTCAACCGCCTGTTTCTTGCTCTTAAGAAAGAGTGTGAGAGTGTACAGATCCTGAACAGCGTATCCCATATCGCTTTAAAGCTGATGAATCTTCTGACGGAGATGGAGCGCTATCTGGAAGAGGCGCCGGATGGGGAAAAACGAGAACAGATCCTGGAATTATATTTTCAGGTGAGATCATTTATCAGTATCCATGATATCTTGGATGAGAATTATGTGATCTACAGTGAATTCGGGGAAGATGGCAGATTCCGCGTAAAGCTGTTCTGTGTCAATCCGGCGAAGAATCTGCAGAATTATCTGGAATATGGGAGCGGGACGATCTTCTTTTCTGCGACCTTGCTCCCGATCCATTATTACAGAAAGCTTTTATCTGTGGAGCCGGATGATTATGCCATATACGCAGAGTCTTCTTTTCCCAGAGAGAATCGGCTGCTTCTTCTGGGAAGAGATGTGAGCACGAGATATACTATGCGGAATACAGAAATGTATGCCCGGCTTGCACGATACATTGCAGAGGCTTTGAGGGGACAAGCAGGGAATTATATGGCGTTTTTCCCATCTTACCGGATGATGGAAGACGTCTATGAACAGTTTCTGAAACTTTCAGAAGAAATGCGCCTGGAGGTTGATACGATCCTTCAGTCTCAGAATATGTCTGAGACTGAGAGAGAAAAATTTCTGGAGATGTTTGCCCAAGACCGGGGGAAAAGCCTGGTCGGATTCTGCGTTATGGGAGGTATTTTTTCCGAGGGGATTGATCTTGCGGAGGACAGACTGATTGGGGCCATTATAGTGGGAACCGGGCTCCCGCAGGTTTGTAATGAGCGTGAGATCGTGAAACAGTATTTCGAGAAACAGGATATGAGAGGTTTTGATTATGCCTATCTCTACCCCGGGATGAATAAAGTGCTCCAGTCTGCGGGAAGGGTAATCCGCACGGAGAAGGACAAGGGATTGATCCTTCTTCTGGACGACAGGTTCTGCCAGCGGCAGTATCGCGAGATATTTCCCCGGGAGTGGGACGGGTACCGGATCTGCAGCGCGGACACGCTGGAAGACTATATGGTATCATTCTGGAAATAGCTTAAAAATTCGAGGGAGGCCCTGGATAAAGGCAGACGATCATTCCAGGCCACCACAAGTTCCCGGTCGGGGAGATCTTCTTGTGTCTCTATGATAAAGACGTCCTTCCCAATACCGGATATACAGTAATCGGGCACAAATGCGATGCCAAGCCCGATCCTGGCCAGATCGATCAGAAGGTCATTGCTGGTGAGCTCGATTTCCGGCACCAGATCCAGCTGGTGCTGCTGGAAGATCTGGTGCAGGAATTCATTGGTCGTACTGTTTTTGTCCAGCATAAGGATCGGATATTGAAGAAGTTGTGAGAAGGAAAGTTTTTTCCCTTTTAGCTCGCGGAAGTTGTTACCGGCGATAAAAATATCTCTGAATTTTTTTAAATGTGTGGTGGATACGGACGTGCCCAGATGAGCATTTGGATAATTTACGACAATGAGATCCACCTGCCCGTTTCTGAGAAGTTCGGCACATTTCATGGAAGTCTGGTTGATCACTTTTATGTGGGCGCCTGGAAAAGCTTTGTGGAACCGCTCCAGATAAGGAATGAGGAAATAACGGCATATGGTGTCGCTGGCGCCGATCCGTATCTGGCCTCCGGTAGATGTCGCGTCCAGAAGCTGGGCCTCCCCTTTCTGGATCAGATTCATGGCCGGTTCGATGTGGCGCATAAGGATCTCACCTTCAGGAGTAAGCTGCACTTTTTTTGTGCTTCGTATGAAAAGGACCTGGTCCAGTTTGCGCTCCAGAGTCTTGATCGACTGGCTTACTGCCGACTGGGAGATGTAAAGCTGTTTGGATGCCTCGGAGAAATTCAGGGTAGAAGCCACATGATAAAAGACTTTATACAGTTCATAGTTTATATCGATCATTATTAGACCTCCTAATAAGTGGTGGTTGTATTATAAGATATAGAAAAAGAAATTACAATAGAATCCTCTGACAACAGCATTTATTAATACAGAAAGGAATCAACAGTCATGAAGAAATTACAATGGGCGGCAGGGATCCTCCTGGCATTTTCTGTTATAGCGGCGGCGCTGATCACCAGTTTTGAGATCGCCATGTACGCGGATTTCAGCGTATATGAAAAAGAGTATGAGAAGTATGATGTTTTATCGGATCTGGACATGACAATGGAAGACACGATGTATGTGACCAGAGAAATGATGGCTTACCTCAGAGGAGACAGAGACACGCTGTCAGTGGTGACGACAGTGGAAGGAGTGGAACAGGATTTCTTCAATGAACAGGACCGCTTTCACATGGGTGAGGTAAGGGATCTTTTTATCGGAGGACTCAATATCCGTCTGCACGCGTGCATTGTGGCAGCCGCGTGCCTGGTCTTTCTTCTGGGGGAAAAGGCGGACATCCGACGAATCATTCCCCGGACGTACCAGATTGCTTTCGGTCTGACCGTGGCGGCGGCAGCGGCGCTGGGGATTGCGTCGGTCATTGATTTTAACGCGGTGTTTGTGCAGTTCCATCACATATTTTTTGACAATGATCTGTGGATCTTTGACCCCGCGACCGACTATATGATACGGATGCTGCCGGAAGGACTGTTTTATGATATGGTTATGAGGATCGGCGGCCTGTTTGTGGGCATGCTTCTTGTACTTCTGGTACTGAGCCTGGTCCCGGGATTTCTGTCAAAAAAGAAAGCGCAAAAGGCAGAAAAAATAGATTAGTATTACTTATTATAAAGTTTAATTATATTAATTATACTAATGAGGCGAATTATGGTAGTATACAGACAGAGAGCTATGGCAGGAAAAGCGCACAGCTGCACGAAAATAGATTCAGGTGAAAAGGAGACTTCATATGAGTAATGTAAAGCGTGTATTTGTGGAGAAGAAACCAGAGTTTGCCGTTACGGCAAAAGGTCTGCGGCACGAGATCCGGCATTATCTCGGCGTCAGGAATGTAACGGGGGTACGGGTCCTGATCCGGTACGATGTGGAGAACGTGTCAGATGAGACATTCGAGAAGGCATGCAGGGGCGTGTTCGCAGAACCTCCGGTAGACATCCTTTACAGAGAGACATTCCGGATGGATGAGAAGGATCGTATTTTCTCGGTGGAGTATCTTCCGGGACAGTTTGATCAGAGAGCGGACTCAGCGGAACAGTGTATCCGGTTTATAAAGGAAGACGAAGAACCGGTGATCCGGACAGCCATCACATATGTGATAGAAGGAGATATTACCGACGAAGAATTCGCTGCGGTCAGGAGTCACTGTATCAATCCTGTGGATTCCAGAGAAGCATCTGAGGAAAAGCCGGATACCCTTGTGACAGTGTTTGAGGAGCCAAAGGACATCTCTGTATTCGAAGGATTTAAGGATATGCCGGAAAAGGAGCTCAGAGCGCTGTATGATTCTCTTGGCCTGGCAATGACATTCCGGGATTTCCTGCACATCCAGAACTATTACAGCGGGGAAGAACACCGGGATCCTACCATGACAGAGATCCGGGTTCTGGACACCTACTGGTCAGATCACTGCCGCCATACAACATTTTCTACGGAACTGAAGGAGATTGTCTTTGATGAAGGGGATTACAGAAAGCCTATCGAAGACACTTACAGGGAATATTTAAAGGATCACAGCGAAATTTTCCGCGGAAGGGAAGATAAGTTTGTCTGCCTGATGGATCTTGCTCTTATGGCCATGCGCAGGCTGAAAAAAGAAGGAAAGCTTCAGGACCAGGAAGAGTCTGATGAGATCAATGCCTGCAGTATTGTTGTGCCTGTGAAAGTGGACGGTGTGGAAGAAGAGTGGCTGATCAATTTTAAGAACGAGACACACAATCATCCGACAGAGATCGAGCCTTTCGGAGGAGCTGCGACCTGTCTTGGAGGGGCGATCCGGGATCCTTTGTCAGGACGTACGTATGTGTATCAGGCAATGCGCGTGACAGGGGCCGCGGATCCGACGGTGTCTGTAAAGGATACACTGAAAGGAAAACTGCCTCAGAAAAAGCTTGTCCGGGAGGCAGCCCATGGATATAGTTCCTATGGAAACCAGATTGGTCTGGCGACCGGTCTTGTGAAAGAAATCTATCATCCTGACTATGTGGCCAAGCGTATGGAGATCGGCGCGGTGCTGGGTGCAGCTCCAAGGCGCGCCGTGATCAGGGAAACCTCAGATCCTGGTGATATTATTATCCTTCTGGGAGGACGCACCGGGCGGGATGGCTGCGGCGGAGCGACCGGTTCCTCCAAGGTGCATACAGAAGAGTCCATCGAGACATGCGGCGCAGAAGTGCAGAAAGGGAATCCTCCGACGGAGCGGAAGATCCAGAGATTGTTCCGCAGGGAGGAAGTAAGCTGTCTGATCAAGAAGTGTAACGACTTCGGTGCCGGCGGAGTATCTGTGGCCATCGGAGAGCTGGCGGACGGGCTGCGTGTAGAGCTTGACAAAGTTCCGAAGAAGTATGCCGGCCTTGACGGAACCGAGATTGCCATCTCCGAGTCGCAGGAGAGGATGGCTGTTGTTGTGGATCCAAAAGATGTAGAGAAGTTCATGGCTTATGCAAAGGAAGAAAATCTGGAGGCTACAGAGGTTGCCGTAGTGACGGAAGAGCCCAGGCTGGTGCTGATCTGGAGAGGAAAAGAGATCGTCAATATCTCCCGCGCGTTTCTGGATACAAACGGCGCGCACCAGGAGACAGGTGTGGAAGTAGAGATACCGGACAGAAAAGGCTGTCTTTTCAATAAAAAGGAAGTAGGCGATGTCAGAAAGGCATGGCTGGATACCCTGAGCGACTTGAATGTCTGCTCCCAGAAGGGGCTGGTGGAGATGTTCGACGGGTCCATTGGCGCAGGGTCTGTCTTTATGCCCCATGGTGGAAAATATCAGCTGACCGAGACGCAGGCCATGGTGGCAAAGGTTCCGGTCCAGAATGGAAAAACAGACAGTGTGTCTATGATGAGCTATGGGTTCGATCCCTATCTTTCAAGCTGGAGTCCGTATCACGGGGCCGTCTACGCAGTTCTGGAGTCTGTGGCGAAGATTGTGGCGGCAGGCGGCGATCACACAAAGATCCGTTTTACATTCCAGGAATATTTCCGCCGGATGACAGAGGATCCGAAGAGATGGAGCCAGCCGTTCTCCGCGCTCCTGGGAGCTTATGCGGCTCAGATCGGTCTGGGGCTGCCGTCTATCGGAGGAAAGGACAGTATGTCCGGGACCTTCCAGGATATTGATGTACCGCCGACTCTTGTCTCTTTTGCAGTAGATATGGCAGTAGAGAAGGACATTATTACACCAGAGCTTAAAAAAGCGGGAAATAAGCTGGTGTGGCTCAGAACAGAGAAGGACGCGTATGATCTTCCGGTATATGAGCGGGCCCTGGATCAGTATCGTAAATTTACTCAGGATATACGGGCGGGAAGAATTGTTTCTGCTTACGCTCTTGACCGTCATGGAGTGATCGCGGCTGCAAGCCGGATGGCCTTTGGGAATCATATGGGTCTTAAGATCGAGCATAACATGGATGCGAGGGAACTTTTTGCGCCGGCTTTCGGTGATATTATAGCGGAAGTGGCAGACGGGCAGGCAGGAAACTTGGGTATAAACTACACGGTCATCGGAGAAGTAACAGATACCGGGAAGTTTGAGTATGGAAATGTGGAGATCGGCCTGGACGAGGCTCTGGACGCCTGGACGTCAACGCTGGAAAAAGTTTTTGCCACAAAATCTGAGGAGAGCTCGGATAAAGCTGTGGAGGAGCGGTTATACCGTACATCGGATATCCATATCTGCAGCCACAGGATCGGACAGCCTACGGTATTTATTCCGGTCTTCCCGGGAACAAACTGTGAATATGACAGTGCCAGGGCATTTGAGCGCGCGGGGGCAAAAGTCATTACAAAAGTCTTCCGCAATCTTGATGCAGAGGATATCCGGTCGTCTGTGGCGGAGTTTGAGAAAGCCATCGGACAGGCTCAGATGATTATGTTCCCCGGCGGGTTCAGCGCGGGGGATGAGCCGGATGGATCGGCCAAGTTTTTCGCTACCGCGTTCCAGAACGCAAAGATGAAAGAAGCGGTAGAAAAACTCCTGAATGAGCGGGACGGTCTGGCTCTCGGCATCTGTAACGGTTTCCAGGCGCTGATCAAGCTGGGGCTGGTACCCTATGGAAAGATCACCGGGCAGACCGAGGATTCGCCTACTCTGACATACAATACGATCGGACGTCATATTTCCAAGATGGTATACACCAAAGTTGTGACGAATAAATCTCCATGGCTTCAGGAGGCAGAACTGGGCGGAGTGTATACGAATCCCGCGTCTCACGGAGAAGGACGGTTCGTGGCGGACAAAGAATGGATCGGGCGTTTGTTTGAGGCCGGACAGGTGGCAACTCAGTACTGTGATCCGGAGGGGAATGTCAGCATGGACGAAGAGTGGAATATCAACGGTTCTTACAGCGCTATAGAAGGAATTACAAGCCCAGATGGGCGGGTTCTTGGAAAGATGGCTCATTCAGAGCGCCGTGGTGATTCTGTCGCGGTGAATATCTACGGAGAACAGGATATGAAGATTTTCGAGTCGGGTGTAAAATATTTCAAATAAAAAGTGTTGACATTTGCCGGAAGTTGATAGTATAATAGCAAAGCGGGTTGCGGACAGACTTCTGTAACCCGCAATCATATGGGGTCTTAGCTCAGCTGGGAGAGCATCTGCCTTACAAGCAGAGGGTCATAGGTTCGAGCCCTATAGGCCCCATGTACAACACAATATGGCGGAATAGCTCAGTTGGCTAGAGCACACGGTTCATACCCGTGGTGTCGCTGGTTCAAATCCAGTTTCCGCTATTACATCAAGCTCCGCTTTAGCGGGGCTTTTTGTTTAAACTGATGATAAAACAAATGAGGCGGGATATAATGAAGGACAGGAGGATAAATAAATGAACAGACAGGCAGGAAGTATGTTCCGGATTATTGTCGGAGGATATCTGGTATATCTCGGGATAAATCTGATATCGGCAGTGGTGAAGGAGAAGCCGGAGAACATGGTGTTGATGATCATATTCGGCGCGGCATTTATCGTGTTCGGAGGAGGGTATGCGCTGTTCAGTCTGAAGCGGATGTTCGACGAGTCAAAACGGGAGCGGGAAGCAGCGGCCGAAGAGGAAGAAGCTGCTGAGGAAGAGACAGAAGATCCGGCAGAGGAGACACAGTCCGGCCCCAAAAGTCTGACGGAAAGAGCGAGAATGCTGGCAGGGTCTTCCGAGGAAGAAGAGGAAGAAGCCGGGGAGACAGTGGATGAAGAGCCGGCTTTGGAAGAATCACCGGAAGAAGAAATTGAAAATGATTATGAGGAGAAATAAGCATGCGTGCAGGTATGGGATATGACGTTCACAGATTAGTTGAAGGACGTCAGCTTATTGTAGGCGGGGTCGAGATCCCTTTCGAAAAAGGGCTTCTGGGACACTCTGACGCGGATGTGCTCATTCACGCGGTCATGGATGCCCTCCTGGGAGCAGCGGCCCTGGGCGATATCGGGAAACATTTTCCGGATACAGATCCGCAGTACAAAGGGATTTCAAGTGTTCGTCTTCTGGAACATGTGGGGCATCTTCTGGATGAGAAGGGGTATGTGATCGAGAACATTGACGCGACAATCATTGCCCAGCGCCCGAAGATGAGGCCGTACATTGACCGAATGAGGGAAAACATCGCGCGGGCGCTCTGTATTGACGAGGAGCAGGTGAATGTAAAGGCGACGACAGAAGAAGGGCTTGGTTTTACCGGAACAGAGGAAGGAATCTCCTCTCAGGCGATCTGCATGATCGAAAAGTACAGAAACTACAGCAGCACGGATATGACGCCGGGCGCGGCAGGCTGTGCCGGCTGCTGCGGGCATGTCACAGAAGAAGGTGAGTAACATGGTAGTCCGCAGACTGGATAAGAGCGAGCACATGGCAACCCGGTCGTTGTGGGAAGAGGTGTTCTCTGAAGATACAAAGGCATTTCTGGACTACTATTACTATATCAAGACCCGGGAGAATCAGATCTATGTGGTGGAGGAAGACGGAAGGCTCTGTTCTATGCTGCAGCTGAACCCGTACCGTGTCAGGATTGGGGAAAAGGAGTTTCCGTCGGATTATATTATTGCGGTTGCCACAAGAAAGCCCTATCGGTCCAGAGGCTTTATGGGTGCTCTGCTTCGGACTTCTCTGGAAAATATGTACGAGAGAAGGCTTCCGTTTACTTTTTTGATGCCGGCAGCGGAGGCTATCTACAGACCTTATGACTTCCGGTACATTTACAGTCAGGATACAGGGGAAATCCCAAGGAGACAGGCCTCTCAGGGACGGATATCTGAAGAAACCTCTCCCGGAATTTGCCATAATGTGGTTGAGTCTGATGCCAGACTGTGGGAGGCCGAAGAGCTGTCAGAGTTTTTCAGGGAGCATTTTGCGCCCAGTTGGCAGGTATGCACTGTGCGGGATGCAGATTATTATCAGACGATGATCCTGGAACAGTCCAGCCAGAAGGGAGGAGTGCGCCTGCTCAGAGAAGACGGGAGGCTGCGGGGAGTTTATGCCTATGCGGCGGAGAGCGGACTTGAGATCCGGGAGCCTCTCTATCTGGAAGGTTTCGGAAAAGAGTTCTGCCGGTCAGTACGTGAACTGGCCGGGACACTGGCACCGGACAGTCAGGAAGCGATTCCGGTCTATGCGTGTCCTTTAGAATTCGCAGCGAAAAAGAAACCTTTGATCATGGCAAGGATCGTGTATCTGCCGGCGCTGCTGGAGGCAATGGAGACGAAGGAAAGCGATACAGTGGAGTGCTCTTTTGCGGTGATCGATCCTGTACTTCGGAAGAACAGCCGCGTCTGGAAAGTGACAAGCCGCCCGGGCGAGTCCCAGGTCCATATCTGCGAGACAGAGGATTCGGAGGGCGTCATTCCGATCGCCGATCTGACAGAGGTTTTATTTGGGCGGGCAGGCCTGCCAGATATCAGAGAACGTGACGGAGTGATCCTGTCAGATCATCTGGAGCGGGAACTGGATAAGATCATCAAGCTGGACCATGTATGGCTGAATGAAGTGGTCTAGGTTGACAAATTGAGAAAAGTTGCATAATATAAGGTATATGCTGGAAATTGAATAAAAGGCAGAGAACGGGAAGAGTAACTGATCCGGAAGCTCTCAGAGAAGGGATGCCATCGGCTGTGAGCACCCTGAGCGGAGGATCTGTGAAGTGCGTCCGGGAGCTGATCCTGTGAACAGGAGGAGAAGTAGCAGGATCCGTTTTGCATACGTTACAGGCAGCTGAGTGAAAGAAGCAATTCTTTTAATAGAGTGGAACCGCGGAAAGAACTTCGTCTCTGTGAGAGGCGGAGCTTTTTATTTGTGAGAACTGTTTTTGAAGGAGTCCAGGAATGGGTATCATATCTTATGTAAAAGAAGAGATCCAGGTGATACGGGAGAGGGATCCTGCGATCAAGTCCAATATGGAAGTATTCCTTTACCCCAGTTTCCGGGTGATTTTACGGTACCGGCTGGCACATAAGCTGTATTTGAAGAAACATTATTTCCTGGCCAGGTGGATATCCCAGAGGGGAGCCAGGAAGACGGGGATCGAGATCCATCCCGGGGCAACGATCGGAAAGGGACTGTTTATCGACCATGGCAGCGGTGTGATCATCGGGGAGACGACGATTATCGGAAATAATGTGACACTGTACCAGGGGGTGACTCTGGGCGGCACCGGAAAGGAGCAGGGAAAGCGCCATCCCACCCTGGAGGATAATGTGATGGTCAGCGTGGGGGCAAAGATCCTCGGTTCGTTTACCATAGGAGAAAACTCTAAGATCGGGGCAGGTTCTGTCGTGCTGGAAGAAGTGCCCCCCAATTGTACTGTGGTCGGTGTCCCGGGACGTATCGTGCGAATGGACAATAAGAAAGTGCCACGTATGGATATGGATCAGGTGCATCTGCCGGATCCGGTGCTCGAAGATATCCGGAAACTCCAGGAGGAAAATATCCGACTTCACGGAGAGCTGCGAAAGCTTGTGAGGGAGATGAGAAAAGCAGAAAAGAGAGGAGATTATGATGAAGATCTATAATACCATGTCAAAGAAAAAAGAGGAATTTATTCCTTTGGAAGAAGGCAAAGTAAAGATGTATGTGTGCGGCCCCACCGTATATAATTTCATCCATATCGGAAACGCCCGGCCCATGATCGTGTTTGATACAGTGAGACGTTATTTTGAGTACAGGGGCTATGAAGTAAATTTTGTATCAAACTTTACGGATGTAGATGACAAGATCATTAAGAAAGCCATTGAAGAAGGCGTGACAGCCGATGAGATATCCAAGCGATATATCGCCGAGTGCAGGAAGGACATGGAGGCAATGAACATCAAGCCGGCCACAAAGAATCCTCTTGCGACAGAGGAAATCTGTGGAATGGTGGATATGATCCAGAAACTGATCGATAAAGGGTATGCGTATGAGAAGAACGGGACTGTGTATTATCGTACGAGAAAGTTTAAAGAATATGGAAAGCTTTCCCACAAGAACCTGGATGATCTTCAGTCCGGCGGCAGGACTCTTCTTGTGACCGGAGAAGACGAGAAAGAAGATCCGCTGGATTTTGTCCTCTGGAAGCCAAAAAAGGAAGGGGAACCGGCCTGGAAATCTCCGTGGAGTGAAGGACGTCCGGGATGGCATATTGAATGCTCGGAAATGTCAAAGAAGTACCTGGGAGAACAGATCGATATCCATGCAGGAGGAGAAGACCTGATCTTCCCTCACCATGAAAATGAGATCGCCCAGAGTGAGGCGGCAAACGGCAAAGAGTTCGCGAAATACTGGATGCACAATGGTTTCCTGAATATCGATAACCGAAAGATGTCAAAATCTCTCGGCAATTTCTTTACTGTCCGGGAGATCAGCGAAAAATATGATCTTCAGGTCCTGCGGTTCTTCATGCTAAGCGCACACTACAGAAGTCCTCTGAATTTCAGCGCGGAGCTGATGGAAGCAGCAGCAAGCGGTCTGGAGAGGATCGTGACCGCGGCGGACAATCTGAAGTTCCTCTCAGGAAACGCGAGCGTCCGGGAAATGGCAGACGAAGAGCGTGCGCTGTATGGGAAGACAGACGAGTATGTGGCAGGATTTGAGACAGCCATGGACGATGATTTCAATACAGCAGATGCCATCGCGGCAGTATTTGAGCTTGTGAAATATATCAATACCACAGCTGACGGAACAAGATCAAAGGAGTATCTGGAAAGCCTTCTTGAGAGGCTGAGATCTCTGACCGACGTACTCGGCATTATTGTTGACAGGAAAGAAGAGATGCTGGATGCGGATATTGAGGCCATGATCGAGAAGAGGCAGGCAGCGAGAAAAGAGAAGAATTTCGCGCTGGCTGACCAGATCAGAGACGAACTTCTGGCGAAGGGCATCATCCTTGAAGATACACGAGAAGGAGTAAAATGGAAAAAGGCATAGAGTTTGGATTTGAGTACTATATGAGACAGATGCCGGAGATGGAACCGGTGGATCCAAAGACAAGTTCCCCACTTGTGCTGGCCTATATCGGCGACTGTGTGTTTGATCTGATCATTAAGATGATCGCGGCCGGAAAAGGGAACCGACAGGTCCATAAACTCCACGAGGAGACAAGCCGCTATGTGCAGGCTTCCGCCCAGTCGTTTATGATGCGGACGATGCAGCAGCATTTGACGGAGGAAGAGCACGCGGTCTATCGCCGGGGAAGAAATTCCAGAACCGTGTCTCCGGCAAAAAACCAGTCTGTCACAGATTACAGGAGAGCGACAGGATTTGAAGCCCTGATCGGTTATCTGTATCTGAGCGGTGAATATGCAAGGCTGATCGAACTGGTAGAGATCGGTCTGGACAGCATGAGACAAAAGCAGGGAAGCATAACAGGAGGGGAAGATGCAGGAAAATAACAGAGAAGACACTCGGATGATCGAAGGACGCAATGCGGTGCTGGAGGCCTTTCGATCCGGACGGACCATCGACAGACTGCTTGTGTTGGACGGATGTAAGGACGGCCCTGTTCTTACAATCATCCGTGAGGCAAAGAAACACGGATGTATTCTGGATTTTGTCGGGAAGGAAAGACTGTCGCGGCTGAGTGAGACAGGGAAACATCAGGGGGTGATCGCTTTTGCCGCGGCTTATGCGTACGCGGAAGTAGAGGATATGTTAAAGGCGGCAGAAGACAGAGGGGAAGATCCTTTTCTGATCCTTCTGGACGGGATTGAAGATCCCCACAATCTTGGGGCGCTGATCCGGACAGCCAATGTGGCGGGAGCTCATGGGGTTATTATACCCAAGAGGAGAGCTGTCGGCCTGACGGCTACAGTGGCCAGGACATCGGCGGGAGCGCTCAACTATACACCGGTGGCCAGAGTGACCAATCTTGTCAGGACAATGGAAGAGCTGAAGCAGAAAGGAATATGGTTTGTCTGCGCCGACATGGATGGAGAGCCGATGTACAACCTGAACCTGACCGGCCCTGTAGGGCTTGTGGTCGGGAGTGAAGGAGAAGGTGTGAGCAGACTTGTCAGGGAAAAATGTGATTTCGTAGCCGGAATTCCTATGAATGGGGAGATTACATCTCTTAATGCTTCTGTGGCAGGGGGGATTCTGGCGTATGAGATTGTAAGGCAGAGGATACAGAATGGGAAAGTATGACAAGCTGACAGATGAGCAGCTCATGGAACAGATGAAGGCCGGAGATCAGGATATCATGGATTATATCATGGACAAGTATAAGTCTATGGTCCGGAAGAAAGCAAGGGCTATGTACCTGCTGGGAGGAGAGAATGAGGATCTGATCCAGGAGGGGATGATCGGACTGATCAAGGCGGTCCGGGATTATGACAGGGCCCATGGGGCGTCTTTCTCAAGTTTTGCGGAGCTCTGTGTTTCCCGTCAGATGTACAGCGCTATTGAAGCTTCCAGACGAAAAAAGCATCTTCCGCTCAATTCCTACATCTCCTTATATGAGGAGAGCGAGGTACAGCATGACGGGAAAAAGATGCCTCTGATCGATACCATCGAGGCAGAGCAGGAGACAGATCCGGAAGCGCTGTATTTCGGCAGGGAATATACCGAGGCGTTTATAGAACAGCTGAAAGAGAATCTTAGTCCAATGGAAAACCATGTGCTGTATCTGCACCTGATGGGGACGGACTACAGGAAGATCGCGGAGCTGCTGGGCAAAAGTCCCAAATCCATCGATAATGCCATTCAGAGGATCCGGGGAAAAGCGGAGAAAATGCTGGACCGGGCAGAATGATACAAAGGAATCCGTCTATAGATGCGAAAAGCTTCAGATAAGGAGAAAAATCATGAAAAAAGCTAGGAATTACGGGATCGCGGCAGTCGTTTTTATACTGATGATCGTGCTGCTTAACGGAAGCGCTGTCGTCCTGTCCGCGGGGATTGGGATTGTAGGCGCCGTACTCGGGGGCTATGAAGGAATCAATCTGGTATATGATTTTATGATGAATAATATGAACCTGTTAACAGGACTGGCCTATATAATACCAGGGACTGTCTTCTTTCTCTGGTATTATTTCGCTTTTGTGGAAAAGCAGGGAATTTCGGTGTTTTTACGAAGCCATACCAGGAGACTCACCCCTGCGTCTTTCGGGTGGCAGATCCTGCTGGTGTTTTCTGTTCAGCACGCGACAACCCTTGTCATGCGGGCTATTGCGGCCATCGCTCCTCCGGCGATTGATAACTATTCGCAGATGATCGAATCATCAGGTGTGTCCCAGTATTCCCTGATGTGGGCCATTTCTACACTGATCCTTCCTCCTCTGGTGGAAGAGATTGTATTCCGGGGACTGATCCTGAAATATCTGGAAAGGGCAGGAGCGTGTTTTATCGTGGCAAATCTGATCCAGGCCCTCCTGTTCGGGATCTTTCACATGAATATTGTTCAGGGGATCTATACCTGTTTGCTTGGATTCCTTCTGGGATATATGGCGTACAGATATGACAGCATCCTGGCGCCGATGATCACCCATGCCTTGTTTAATCTGTTCGGGACGCTTATCGTTGATCTGGAAAACCGGTTCCTTCCCGACTTTGCCATCGGGCTTCTTGTCCTGATCAGCGTCCCGCTTCTGGTGGGGACGCTCCTGATGATCCATTTCAGGATCGGAGAAAGAAAAAGGGAGAAAAGGCAGGTGCAGTAGAAGTATGAGATTTGTGATCCAGAGAGTGAAAGAGGCGGCAGTACGCGTGGAAGACAACGTGATCGGCAGGATCGGGAAAGGATATCTTGTGCTGATCGGAGTATCAGACAGCGATACAGAGGCGGTGGCGGACAAGATGGTCAGAAAAATGATCGGTCTGAGGATTTTTGAAGACAGTCAGGGAAAAACAAATCTGTCTCTGGCAGATGTGGAGGGAAGTCTGCTGCTGGTATCTCAGTTTACCCTTTACGCAAATTGTAAAAAGGGGAACCGGCCAAGTTTTATCGAGGCAGGAGATCCGGACAGAGCCAATGCTTTGTATGAATATATCATCAGAGAATGTAAAAAGCTGGGTCCAAAAGTGCAGACAGGGAAGTTTGGCGCGGAGATGGAAGTCAGCCTGGTCAATGACGGTCCGTTTACTTTGGTACTGGATTCGGATAAGTTGTAGATAAACTGATAAGAAAGAGGAATTTGTTTATGAAAAGAGAAAAATTCGGCTCTCGCCTTGGATTTATACTTGTGTCCGCGGGATGTGCCATCGGACTGGGAAATGTATGGAAATTCCCCTATATGGCCGGGCAGTATGGAGGCGCTGCTTTCATATTGATTTATCTTCTGTTTCTGGTCATTCTGGGGATGCCTATCATTGTCTGTGAGTTCAGCGTCGGGCGCGCCAGTCAGAAAAGTATTGCCACATCCTATAATGTGCTGGAGCCAGAAGGCTCCCGATGGCATTATACCCGCTGGTTTGCCATCGCCGGCAATTACCTGCTGGTCATGTTCTACTCTATGGTGGGCGGATGGATGCTCTATTACTGTTTCCGTATGGCCAGTGGAGAATTCACCGGGATCACGACAGAAATGGTGGCAGAGAAGTATGATTCCATGCTTCTGTCTCCCGGCACTCTTACTTTCTGGACCGTGCTGGTCATCCTTCTGTCTTTCGGTATCTGCAGCATCGGTCTTCAAAAAGGAGTGGAGAAGATCATGAAGGTGACCATGCTCTGTCTGCTTGCCATCATGGTCGTTCTTGCCGTTCGCTCCGTAACACTGCCGGGAGCCGCCGAGGGGCTGGAATTCTATCTGATACCGGATTTTTCCCGGGTTATGGAGAACGGATTGGGGAATGTAGTATTCGGCGCCATGAGCCAGGCGTTTTTTACTCTGAGCATCGGGATGGGCGGCATGGCGATCTTCGGAAGCTATCTGGACCGTTCCCGTTCCCTCATGGGAGAATCCTTGAGTATCGTTCTTCTTGATACTTTCGTGGCACTGACGGCAGGGCTGATCGTGTTCCCCGCATGTTTCGCGTTTAATGTTGAGCCCGGAGCAGGGCCGGGACTTGTATTTATCACACTTCCGAATATCTTTACTCAGATGGCGGGCGGCCGGTTCTGGGGAGCGCTGTTCTTCCTGTTCCTCTTTTTTGCCGCATTGTCTACGATCGTCGGAGTATTTGAAAATATTGTTTCCTTCGGGATGGATCTGTTCGGCTTCAGCAGGAAAAAATCTGTAGGGATTAATATCGTGCTCATCATTATGCTGAGCATTCCCTGTATTCTGGGATTCAATGTCCTGTCCGGGATAGAGCCTCTGGGCGCGGGATCCAATATCATGGATCTGGAGGATTTCCTTGTGTCCAACAATATCCTTCCCCTGGGATCGGTGATCTATCTGCTGTTTTGTACCCATAAAAACGGCTGGGGATGGGATAACTTTATCCGGGAGGCAAATGCGGGAAACGGTCTGAAATTCCCGCAGTTTATCCGCGGGTATATGACATATGTCCTGCCCTGGGTGGTGGTCATCATCTATCTGAAAGGATATTATGATAAATTCAGCACCCAGAGCACTTCCGTATTTGCCGTATGGTCGGTGATCGCTCTTTCCTTCCTGCTTATGATCATCATGGTAAGCCGGAAAGGGAAAAAGCAGAGAAACTAATTCAGATAAACTCTGCTTTCCCACGCTCAAAGTATTTCCCGACATCCGCAAGAAGGCGGGCAAAATAGAGGCAGAGCATGGGATCCGCGTCGGGATGCTCTTTCCGCAGGTCGTAGTCCTGCACGCCGATAAACATTGTGTGCGATGCTTTCCAGTCTCTTTCGAGTACCGGGAAGAGATCGGAAATATCATCGCACCCTGCATAGAAAAATATTTCGATATTATTCTTCATGGTATCAAAATATCGGTAAAAATACGGCAGTTCCCCATGTTCCATGCCCCGGATAAAATCTGTCAGACGGTCCAGTCCTGCCCTCATGTCCTCAAGTTCCTCTCTTCCTATCCTCATAGTCCCTTCCTCCTGCCCGGACCGAAAACACCACTTTTGTCTGTACAGTATAACATAACGCCCGGAGGAAATCGGGAAATGCCAGAAATCATTGCTTTTATATAAAAAAGGATCCTGATCTCTCAGAATCCTTCATTAAGCTGTCTAGGGGACTTGAACCCCCGACCTCCGCCTTACCAAGGCGACGCGCTACCGACTGCGCCAAGACAGCATACTGCATATCTGTTCATTGTGCTACAGACACCTGTTTTATACACAAGACTTAATATACACCAGACAGCATCATATTGTCAAGAGAAAACTGTCTTTCATTCAGACTGCCGTCTGGAGTTGAAAAGTTAAAGGTACTGCTCTTGTGGCGGACTCTATTTTATGATAAGATAATCTTCACGAATGTTTTGCGCTATTTTGTGTTATTAGAGGAGGAGAACATGGAAAACGAAGCTGTTTCTAAGAATTTTATCGAACAGGAGATCGACAAAGATCTGGCAGAGGGGGTATATGATCATGTCTGCACCCGTTTTCCGCCTGAACCAAACGGGTACCTTCATATCGGACATGCCAAGTCCATTCTGTTAAATTACGGGCTTGCCCAGGAGTATGGCGGGACATTCCATATGCGGTTTGATGATACGAATCCCACAAAAGAGAAGATGGAATTTGTGGATTCCATCAAAGAGGATATAAAGTGGCTGGGCGCTGACTGGGGGGATCACCTGTACTTTGCGTCTGACTATTTTGACCAGATGTATGAGTGCGCGGTCAGGCTGATCAAAAAAGGAAAGGCCTTTGTCTGTGATCTGACCGCGGAAGAGATGAGAGAGTACCGCGGGACCCTGAAGGAGCCGGGGAAAAACAGTCCCTACAGAGACCGCAGTGTGGAAGAAAATTTAAGGCTGTTTGAGGAAATGCGGGAAGGCAGGTACAAGGACGGAGAGAAAGTGCTCCGGGCAAAGATCGACATGGCTTCCCCCAATATCAATATGAGGGATCCGGTAATCTACAGAGTGGCCCATATGAGCCATCACAATACCGGGGACAAGTGGTGCATTTATCCGATGTATGACTTTGCTCATCCGATCGAGGATGCCATCGAAGGGATCACCCATTCGATCTGCACACTGGAATTTGAAGATCACAGGCCTCTTTATGACTGGGTGGTGCGGGAATGTGAATTTGAGAATCCGCCGAGACAGATTGAGTTCGCCAAGCTTTATCTGACCAATGTGGTGACGGGCAAACGTTATATTAAAAAACTTGTAGAGGAAGGGATCGTAGACGGCTGGGACGATCCGAGGCTTGTGTCTATCGCGGCTTTAAGACGCCGGGGATTTACTCCGGAGTCCATCCGGATGTTCATTGATATGTGCGGCGTGTCCAAGGCGCAGAGTTCTGTGGACTATGCCATGCTGGAGTACTGTATCCGGGAAGACCTGAAGATGAAGAAGCCCCGCATGATGGCGGTGCTGGATCCGATCAAACTTGTGATCGACAATTATCCGGAAGGGCAGATCGAATATCTGGACGTGGCCAACAATCTGGAGAATGAGGAGCTGGGCACAAGGAAAGTGCCTTTTGGACGTGAACTTTATATCGAGAGAGAAGATTTCATGGAGGAGCCTCCAAAGAAATATTTCCGCCTTTTCCCGGGCAATGAAGTCCGTCTGATGCACGCGTATTTCGTGAAATGCGAAAGCTTTGTCAAGGATGAGAACGGGAATGTGACAGAGGTTCACTGTACCTATGATCCGGAGACAAAGGCGGGCAGCGGATTTACAGGAAGAAAAGTAAAGGGGACGATCCACTGGGTTCCGGCGGCCCATGCGCAGAAGGCAGAAGTAAGACTTTATGAGAATCTGATCGATGAGGAGAAGGGCGTCTACAATAAAGAAGACGGCTCACTGAACTTGAATCCCAACTCCTTGAAGGTCATCAAAGAGGCTTATGTGGAGCCGAGTTTTGAAGGCGCCGGACCGTATGACAGCTTCCAGTTCGTCAGGAACGGGTATTATTGCGTTGATGCCCATGACTCGAAGCCGGAACATCTTGTGTTCAACCGGATCGTGTCACTGAAGAGTTCTTTCCGGCTACCGAAATAGGTAAGAGAATATGAATGAACTGACGATCAGCTTAAGACCCGGAGATAAGACACCTCTGTACGAGCAGATCTATGGATATATAAAAGAAGAAATCCGCAAAGGCGCAATCGCGAGCGGAGAGAAGCTGCCGTCCACACGGGGACTGTGCCGTCATCTCGATGTGAGCAGGAGCACGGTGGAACTGGCATATGAACAGCTTTTGTCGGAAGGCTACATCGAGGCCAGGCCGTGCCGGGGATATTATGTTTCTCAGATTGACGGCCTTTATCAGATCAGCCGCCCGGAGTCTTCTGTGCAGAAAGAGGGGCCTGGAGAACAGAGAAAGTACCGGTATGATTTTACTCCAAACGGAGTGGACCTGAAGAGTTTTCCCTACAATGCCTGGCGGAAGCTCTCAAGAGAATGTCTCGTGGATGACAGGGCAGAGCTTTTCCGTCTTGGATGTCCTCAGGGAGAGTACGGGCTTCGCAGCGCGATCAGCAGCTACCTCCATCAGGCCAGAGCCGTGAACTGTACGCCGGCGCAGATCATCGTGGGCGCGGGAAATGACTATCTTCTGATGCTTCTAACAGCGATCCTGGGACCGGATCACACAGTGGCTCTGGAGAACCCTACGTACAGACAGGCTTACCGGCTGTTTGAGAATCTGTCCTATCAGATGCGTACTGTGGATATGGATGAACAGGGAATGCGGGTGGACAAGTTGAAAGACTCCGGCGCTGACATTGCCTTTGTCATGCCCTCCCATCAGTATCCGCTGGGGACAGTCATGCCGATCAGACGGCGGCTGGAGCTCCTGAAATGGGCAGAAGAAAAAGAGGGAAGATATATCATAGAAGATGACTATGACAGTGAATTCCGGTACAAAGGAAAGCCGATTCCGGCTCTGCAGGGCTATGACAGGAGTGGAAAAGTAATTTATATCGGAACTTTTTCAAAGTCGATCGCCCCGGCAATCCGTATGAGTTATCTAGTTCTGCCGGAACCGGTTCTTGACAGGTACACAAAGAGATGCAGCTTTATCAGTTCTACTGTATCTAAGGTGGATCAGCTTATCCTGCAGAAGTTTATTGAGGATGGGTATTATGAAAGGCATTTAAATAAGACAAGAGCTCTGTACCGGAGCAGACATGACACGCTTCTTGCGGCTCTGAGAGAACTGGATCTGGACTTTACAGTGTCAGGAGAGAACGCGGGCGTGCACCTGCTGCTTCATTTTTCCGGAGGCCGGAACGAGGAAGAACTGATCCGTATGGCGGCAGAGAAAAGTATTAAGGTATACGGACTGTCGGAATATTATGTTGACAGAGAGAAGGGTTCCGGTCCGGAGGATACGACGATCCTCCTGGGCTATGCCAATATGAATGAAGAGAAGATCAGGGAGGCAGTCCGCCTTCTCGGCATCGCGTGGAATGAAGATAAGGCAGGCGCGGACAGCCCAGATAAAAACAAAAAAAACTGAAGACAGCAAAATGCCGCGGTCAAACCGGCCGCGGCATCTGTTTTTATAAAATTTTGTATCAGTTTTCTTCTGAATCTTCGGATTTCTCTTCCGGCGCTTCCTCCTGGTCTTTTTTTAGAGGCACATATTCCCTTCCGGCGGCAGGCTGAAGATCGGCGTCCAGATCAAAATCTTCATCTTCTGTAAGATCAGCGTCATTTTCGTCAGGGCTGTCGGAACTGTTCTTGCAGAAATATGCGACGGCAAGTCCGATCGCCGTTCCGATGACAGCGAAGATACTAAACCATTTGATCAGTTTTTTCAATGTAAGATCTCCTTTCTGTAAGAAGATGCACTCTGCAAATGAAAAGAGAACATCCCGAGTATGGATTTTATTTTAATACTTTTTTTGCTCAATTACAATAGGAATCTTCTGAAAATGCGGGAATGTAAAAAAATCAGAAATAACATTTTACATGCGGGGGAAATTATAGTATAATTCATACGGCGGTCAATCATAAGCACCGCTGATAGATTATTAGAAGTATGAGACAGCTGAAACAGCTCAATACGCGGGAGGAATGGAAATGGTAAAAGCAGTAGTTGGTGCAAACTGGGGCGATGAAGGAAAGGGCAAGATCACGGATATGCTCGGGAAAGAAGCAGATATCATCGTCCGTTTTCAGGGCGGAGCAAACGCGGGTCACACGATCGTGAATGACTATGGAAAGTTTGCGCTGCATACACTGCCATCCGGTGTGTTCTACAGTCATACGACGAGCATTATCGGCAATGGAGTCGCGCTGGATATTCCGGTCCTGTTCAAGGAGATCCGGTCTATCGTAGACAGGGGAGTCCCGATGCCGAAGCTCCTTGTATCCGATCGGGCCCAGATTGTCATGTCCTACCACAAAAATCTGGACGCCTATGAAGAAGAACGTCTGGGCGGAAAGTCTTTCGGATCCACAAAGTCCGGTATTGCGCCGTTTTATTCAGATAAATATGCAAAGATCGGTTTCCAGGTGAGCGAGCTCTTTGATGATGACCTGCTGCGGGAAAAAGCCGCCCGGGTGGCGGAACAGAAGAATGTCCTGCTGGAGCATCTCTATCATAAACCCCTGATCGATCCGGATGAATTGTATAAGGAACTTGTCAGCTACAGAGAAATGGTAGAGCCCTATGTATGCGATGTTTCACTGTTCCTCCACAATGCCCTGAAGGAAGGAAAGAATATCCTGCTCGAGGGACAGCTGGGCTCTCTGAAAGATCCGGATCACGGCATTTACCCCATGGTGACGTCTTCCTCTACACTGGCGGCGTACGGAGCCATCGGCGCCGGGATCCCTCCCTACGAGATCCGGCAGATCATTACAGTGTGCAAGGCTTACTCCAGCGCTGTGGGAGCGGGTGCCTTTGTGAGCGAGATATTCGGAGACGAGGCGGAAGAGCTGAGAAGACGGGGCGGCGACGGAGGAGAGTACGGCGCGACAACAGGACGTCCCAGACGTGTCGGCTGGTTTGACTGCGTGGCTTCCAAATATGGATGCAGGATGCAGGGGACAACGGACGTGGCCTTCACGGTCCTTGACGTGCTCGGTTATCTGGATGAGATCCCGGTGTGCGTAGGTTATGAGATCAACGGGGAAGTGACGACAGAGTTTCCGGTTACCCATCTGTTGGAGAAGGCAAAGCCGGTATTTAAAAAACTGCCGGGTTGGAAGTGTGATATCCGCGGGATCCGCAGGTATGAAGAGCTTCCGGAGAACTGCCGGAATTATATCGAGTTTATAGAAAAAGAAGTGGGATATCCGATTACGATGATCAGCAACGGACCGGGGAGAGATGATATTATTTACCGGAATCGTTAGGATTGGGAATACGGAGTCATTATTTCAGGGCAGCTTATGAATATAGGCTGCTCTTATTTTTATGTCGGAAATTATTTATTTATCGATAAGAAAATATTTAGAAAAAGACCAATCTTCGGACACATTTACAAAGTATGATAAAAATGTCCTCTTAGAAAAGAGAGGACGGGAGTATAAAAACCAGACATATTTTTCCCTTTACAATAATATAATATATGGCTGGGATGAAACAAAAGGAGGTATTTTTATGGGTAAAGACAGCAGGAAAACAGCAAAAAATGTAATATCAATGGAAGAATACCTGATAAAAAGACAAGCGGTAAGACAGCATGAAGCCGCTTTACGGGACAAGGATCCGATGGACAAGGTGACCGGAAGTGAGACGGCCGCTCTGAGGCTGGCAGAACTCTTATATGTCTGAATCTTTTCCGTGTTTTTCTGGCGGAACTTTGTCCGGATCCATTTCCGGATGGCTGTCAGGATCAGCTCCACGGCCTTTTAAAACACGGGCAGTCAGTGTATAAGCATATATAAGAACCGGTATGAAGACTGTAGCGGCGACAGCGGCTCTGAACAGATTGGCAGAGGCCGGAGAATCAATGAGGGCTAATACAAGAGTGCTGCCATAGAGACAAATGAGCAGGATGGCTCCGATAAGAGCCAGGACGCGTTTCGCTTTTTTCATAAATAAAATCCTTTCTGAGTTGATGAGGGGCACCTGTGTCCATATGGTGCAGACAATTTGTCTGATGATCTGAGAATAGTATACCTAAAATAGATTGAGTTTCCGCAGATTGTACTAAAAAGATGAGTATGTCTTTCTAAAGTACCAATCTGCCCATTTTTTGAGAGATTTAGAATGGCAGCACCGAGAGTAGAGGCACTTTTATAAGCCCCGCCGGAACCGGGCTTTGGGAGACATATACTTTTATCTATTCAGGCGGTCAGCTTAAGGCAGAGTTGACGGTATGTCGGACGCTTTGTCCTGTACCAGAGCCGGATGCCCTCTTTGGCATGTGACAGTATGCCGGAGATGCCTTTTGCCAGCCGGTAATAGCAGAAACTGACTTTTTCCTTGATCGGGTCTGCTTCCTGTATGATTGAAACTTTCAGGGCGTTTGTCTCAGGACTTAATTCTTCCTGAGCTAAAAATGCCATGGCTAAAGTAATATAAAAGTTAAGCGCATTAATGGCTTCCAGTTTTCTTACACGGAAATTTTCAAACTGATAGGTCTGCTTTTTACAACGGAAATATTCCTCGATCCGCCATCTGGAAAAATAAGTTCTGGCAATGCGGATCACATCATCCTTTGAACGGATCTCTTTGTTTGTAGCCAGCATCATGGGATGTTCCGTGATCCCATAGACCAGGACCAGATAAATATTTTTCCGGGAGGCAGTGATCTGAACTTTTACGTGGGAAAGATATGCGGTATGCTCTTTTCCCTTATAGAAAACATCCGCTTTTACTTTCCCTTTCCTCCGATTCTGCAGTTCCGTTGCCTTTGTCCATTTGTTGTGATAAAGAAGTTTCCGGTTGGATTTCAGGCGGATCACGTAATCCTGCTTCAGATGGTCGAGGATGAGAAAGATCTTATTGTCATCATAACCGCGGTCCATAACAAAGGTGGCCTTTCCGAAAAGAGCAGATGCCTGTTTGATCGCATCAAATGTGATGGTATTTACAGATTTATAGTCCTTCTCAACAGAAGAATGGATCATGGAAAAAACACTGACAGGATGCTTGTTGGCAGTCAGGACACAGGCCTCTGTTACATGGTATCCTTTTTTATAAACACTTTTCGTCTGTGTGCTTTCAGAACCATCGCGAACGATACCAAGAGCTTCAAACTGTTTTCCATCTGGTTTTACGATATCACTTTCATCAATGAGGACCACTGGTTCAGAGGGAACGAGTCTCTTTACGGTGTGGAGATAAGAAGCGGCAGCAGAAGCCGGCGTTCCTTCCGAAAGATGATTTGAAAGCCGTTTTACAGTATTCACCTTATGTACCGTTTCATGAAGCTGGTCGGAAATATCAGTGAGCAGACAGCTTCTGGATGCCAGAATGCCATAAACCATATCTGCTGTGAACTTCCGATCTGGTTTCGAAAGTCTGCGGGAGATTTTATTAGTAAAAGTCAAAATTTTTCTTTTCAAACGGTAGGTAATTGATGTAGAATTAGCCATAAGGAATCCCCTTTCTTTTTGTTTAGTAAGGTTTTTGTTTTGCAGCTTAATTTTACATCAAAAAGGGACAGGATTCCTTATATTTTGGCCATTTTTTGAAAGTTGTGGATAACAAAACGCAGCAGATTTGTCTGAGGGAATAATTCTGCGGAAACTCAAGTAAAATAGTGGTTTACGGCAAACAGAAATTGTTATATAATGGTTGGCGATGGATTTTAAGATAAAGGAGCAATATACGATGAGCGAGAAATGTTTACTGGACCAGTGGCGTGACATGGCATATGACCAGACGCAGTCAAGAGATCATCTTGAAAAGTTCTGGGCATCCTATTTTAACATTGAGAAGGAAATTTATGAGCAGCTGCTGGAGGAGCCGGACACAGAGGTGAAGGGCACGGTCAGAGAACTGGCGGAGAAGTATGGACAGGATGTCATGACGATGGTAGGATTTCTGGATGGAATCAATGACAGCCTTAAAACGCCGAATCCCATTGAGACGATGACGGAGGACACAGAGGTCAGCCTTGCTTTTGATAAAGAGAAACTGTACAAGAACATGGTAGATGCCAAAGCTGACTGGCTGTATGAGCTTCCTCAGTGGGAGAAGATCTATGACGAAGAGACAAGGAAGCGCCTTTACAAAGAGCAGAAAGCTTCCGGCACGATCCGTAAAGGGAAGAAGATTGGAAGGAACGATCCGTGTCCTTGCGGAAGCGGCAAGAAGTATAAGAAATGCTGCGGAAGAAATGCATAGATGAAGTGCTATTTTCTGATCATGGGAATACTGTGTCTGATCTATTATGTGGTTCTGGCTTTTTATTCCCGCAGGCTAAAGTCTACATTTGCGGCTTTCTGGCTGATAACCGGCGGTGTGCATCTGGTGTTGGGATGTATGCCGCTTTCTGCATACATGTATGCAGCTATTGGTTTTTTCTGTCTGGTGTTCTGGATTGCATTTCTGACAGTAGAGTTCAGGATTATCAGTGTCATAAAAAGCCGGAGCAAAATGGAGCCGGACTGGATCATCGTCCTCGGCGCCCAGGTGAGGGGAACAAAAATTACGGATTCTCTGAGACGGCGTCTTGATAAAGCGCTGGAATATGCGGAAAAATTCCCGCGGATGAGAGTGATCGTTTCTGGAGGACAGGGACCGGGAGAAGAGATCTCCGAGGCTGAGGCTATGAAACGGTACCTGGTGGAAAACGGGGTAGATGAAGAAAGGATCTGTTGTGAAGATCGATCGGTTTCGACCAGGGAAAATCTGAGATACAGCAGAAAATATCTGGATGCGGATCATGACAGGATCGGTATCGTAACGAATGATTTTCATATTTACCGCGCCTCTCTCATTGCCCGGCAGGAGGGATATAAAAAACTCAGTCTGATACCGGCGTCTTCTAACCCGGTATTCCAGCTGAATTACCTTGTAAGAGAATTTTTTGGAGTAATAGATACGTGGCTGCAGAAAGGAAAAGAAAGATGATTCATATACCATGCTATACACTTCAGAATGGAGTGGAGATGCCGGCAGTGGCATTTGGAACCTATAAACTGGAAGACGGCAGAGGAGCGGAAGTGATACGTGCTGCCATAGAGAACGGTTACAGATATTTCGATACAGCATCTTTTTACGGTACGGAAAGAGACATTGCGGAGGCGGTCGGACAGAGCCGAATTTCCCGGAATGAGTTTTTTATCGCGACCAAGCTGTGGAAGAATGAAATGGGATATGAGAATGTGCGGGCCGCGTTTGAGCAGTCGCTTCAGAATCTTGGAACAGACTATCTGGATTTGTATCTGATCCACTGGCCGAAACCGTCTCCCGACTATAAGGACTGGAAAAAGCTTGACGCGGATACATGGAAAGCCATGGAAGAGCTGTATGAAGAAGGAAAAGTGCGGGCCATCGGATTAAGCAATTTTCTGCCTCATCATATTGAGAATCTTTTAGATAACTGCAGGATCCGGCCCATGGTGAACCAGCTTGAGTTTCATCCGGGATACAGTCAGGAGGCAGCGGTGCGGTACTGTCAGGACAGAAACATCCTTGTTCAGGCCTGGAGTCCGATCGGCAGAAAAAGAGTACTTGATGAGCCGCTGGTGAAAAATCTGGCAGACAAATATGGGGTTTCACCGGCGCAGATCTGCCTGAAATTCGCAGTGCACAGAGGGATCGTTCCGCTCCCGAAAGCTTCTTCCGTTTCCAGATTACGTGAAAATCTGGATTTGTTTTCCTTTGATATAGATGAGGAGGATATTTGGAGACTGATGACGATGCCTCAGGCCGGCTGGTCAGGAGAACATCCGGACAGAGAACGCGTCAGGTTATAAAAATCAGAAAGAATACTTTTCCCCCAAATGGGCATACTAATTCTGAATCTGTAAAAAGAGGAGGTATTTGTTATGCCAGAATTAAAATGTACGGTGCAGACATGTGTACACAATGATCAGTTCCTGTGCAGACTGGACAAGATCCAGGTCGGCGGCGATAATGCCAGGAATCCTCAGGAGACATGCTGTGACAGTTTTCAGGAGAGGACAGAAGGGACGTATTCAAATTCCATGTCTATGAAATCCGCTTCTGACTGTTCGAATATCGACTGCAGGGCAACAAAGTGTATGTATAATGAAAACTGCCAGTGTCATGCAGGCAAGATCAGCGTCGAGGGCGGAAACGCAAAAGACTGCAGCGGAACAGAATGTGCCACTTTCCAGTGCCATTGTGGCTGAATATTCTGAAAATAGTGAAAAAAAGGGACAGGTACTTTTTAAAAGGTGCCTGTCCCTTTTTTTCACTTCCTGATTATTGACGCCTGTGAGCAGATAGCGTTATAATCAATTCATCTGCATTCTGCGGTCCGGCAGGACCGGGAAGAGAATGCCTGAAAGAACAGGAGGAAACAGACTATGCCAATCCGGGTCCAAAACGATTTGCCGGTAAAGGAGATACTGGAACAGGAAAACATATTTGTAATGGATGAGTACCGGGCAGCACACCAGGACATCCGGCCTTTGAGTATCGGGCTTTTGAACCTGATGCCCCTCAAGGAAGATACGGAACTGCAGATCCTGCGGTCTCTGTCAAATACTCCGATCCAGGTGGACGTAACCTTTGTCCGAATGACCAGTCATGTATCCAAGAATACATCCACCAGCCACATTTATAAATTCTATGAGCCTTTTGAGGGTATCCGAACAAAGAAGTTTGACGGATTTATCATTACGGGAGCTCCCGTGGAGCAGATGCCTTTTGAGGAGGTGGACTACTGGGAGGAATTAATGAAGATCATGGAGTGGACTGACACGAATGTGACGTCTACGCTTCACCTGTGCTGGGGGGCTCAGGCAGGGCTTTATTATCATTATGGGATAGACAAGAAAGACCTGCCGAAGAAGCTGTCCGGTGTATACAGACATCGTGTGAGAAACCGGAAGATCCCTCTTGTCAGAGGATTTGACGATGTGTTCATGGCTCCTCATTCCAGACATACCGAGGTGCCCCAGGAGCTGTTGGAAGCGGATGAGCGTATCACCATTCTTGCGGATTCTCTTCAGGCGGGTGTTTTTCTCTGTATGGCAAAAGAGGGGCGGCAGATCTTTGTGATGGGTCATCCGGAATATGACCGGATGACGCTGGATTCAGAGTACAAAAGAGATCTGGGAAGAGGCCTTCATCCCCATATTCCGGAGAATTATTATCCGGACGATGACCCGGAGAACAAACCGGTGCTCACATGGAGAGCCCATGCAAATAATCTGTATACGAACTGGCTCAATTATTATGTGTATCAGGCGACTCCGTACGATCTTTACGGAACGCCGTTTAAATAAGAATTTACGAATTTACCGGATAAAATGACAGAAGAGGAGGAATTCCATTGGACAGCAGCCATTTTTCAAGTCTGATCAATGATTTCAAGCCGGGGATCTTCGGCGCTTTAAACGAAAAAAAAGAGGAACTGTTAAAAGCCGGGAGGAAGGTATACAACCTGTCTGTGGGGACTCCGGATTTCCAGCCTGCGCCCCATGTGATGAAAGCCATGCAGAAAGCCTGCGAAAAGGCGGAGAATTACAGGTATTCTCTGGCAGATCTGCCGGAACTGCTGGAAGCGGTGCAGTATCGCTACGAGAAGCGGTTCGGAGTACATATCGGGACAGATGAAGTCATGTCCGTCTATGGCTCCCAGGAAGCCATGGCACATATCGGGTCTGTGTTCTGCGATCCGGGTGATGTGATTCTTGTGCCGGATCCGGGATATCCCATGTTTGAGATGAGTGGGATTATGGCCGGAGCACAGGTGGAATATTACGACATAGAAGAGAAGAACGGATATCTTCCTGATCTGGACAGTATTCCGGAAGAAGTACTCAAAAGGACGAAGTATATGATCGTCTCCTATCCGCTGAATCCGGTCTGTGTCTGCGCTCCGGATGAATTTTATGAAAAACTCATTGTGTTCGCTAAGAAACATGATATCGTGATCCTCCACGACAATGCTTATTCAGATATTACGTTTACAGGCAGGCCCGGGCGATCCTTCCTTTCCTTTGAGGGAGCAAAGGATGTAGGCGTAGAATTTTATTCTCTGTCCAAGTCCTATAATCTGACCGGTGCCAGGATCTCTTTTGTAGTCGGGAACAGAGAGATCATCAGCCGGTTCCGTCTGCTTCGATCCCAGATTGATTACGGTATCTTTTACCCGGTGCAGTATGCGGCTATCGCTGCGCTCACCGGACCGGATGATTTTATAGAAGAGCAGAGAGAGCGGTATGAAGCGCGCAACAGGGCACTGTGTGGAGGATTAAGAAGCATTGGCTGGAATGTACAGGACAGCCAGGGAACGATGTTTGTCTGGGCAAAGATTCCGGATGGATATGAGTCTTCCGTTGATTTCTGTATGAAACTGATGGAGAAGACCGGCGTGATCGTCACGCCGGGAAGCGCCTTCGGGAGCAATGGAGAAGGGTATGTCAGGATGGCTCTGGTAGTAGATGAGCAGACGATACAGGAGATCGTTTCTGTCCTGGGCAGCTCAGGAATGTTTTGAATATGATAAGGAGAGCAGATTATGAAAAGGATCGCAAAATTTGAGAAAGTAAGCCTGGGACAGTTTATCGAGGGCTGGACAGATACATTCGGGGCGGAAGAAGAGAGTGCGGCAAGAGAAATATATGATCAGATCAAACTTCCGAAACGTGCCACTTCCGGCAGCGCGGGTTACGACTTTTTTGCTCCGGTCAGCCTGACTCTGGCCCCGGGTGAGACAGTGAAGGTCCCTACGGGGATCCGGGTATGGATGGAACCGGAATGGGTCCTGAAATGCTATCCGAGGAGTGGTCTTGGATTCAAGTTCCGTCTGCAGCTGAACAACACGGTAGGAATCATCGACAGTGATTATTATTATTCTGACAATGAGGGACATATTTTTTCCAAGATAACCAATGACAGCAAAGAAGGAAAAACGGTTGAGATCAAAGCAGGAGAAGGATTCATGCAGGGGATTTTTGCCGAGTACGGGATTACGCTGGATGACGATGCTACTGAGATCAGAAACGGTGGATTTGGAAGCACCACAAAGAGAACGGTATGACAGAAATGTAAGATAATGGAGGAAAACGTAAGAAAATATAGTGGAAGAACGCAGATGGATTTTATATACTGTACCTGAGGCAGATGAGAAAACGCCGCCGGAGACTGTGAAGGCGGGCGTGAAAAGCACGAAAGGCAGGATATATACAGTATGAAATGGATCAAACGTCTGTGTTCTTTCATTTTTTTGTGCGCGGTCATTGTCGGAGGCATCCTTTTTTACCGGGGTTATAAGGAGTACAGGGCGGCGCTGGAGACAAAAAGCGTGGAGCAGATGGCTGCGGACATCGAGTCCATTGAAAATTATACATCCCTTGAAGAACTTCCTCAGACCTATATTGACGCGGTACTCTCTGTGGAGGACAAGCGGTTCTATGATCATCCGGGGATCGATCCCATCGCCATCGGAAGAGCGCTGATCAATGATATCAGAGCCGGGTCCTATGTGGAAGGGGGCAGCACGATCACTCAGCAGCTGGCCAAGAATCAGTATTTTACCCAGGATAAAAAGATGGTCCGCAAGATCGCGGAAATGTTTATGGCGTTTAAGATCGAGTCTGTCCTGGACAAGGATAAAATACTGGAGCTGTATGTAAATTCTATCTTTTTCGGGAATCATTACTACTGCGTGGCGGACGCGTCATGGGGGTATTTCGGAAAAGCGCCGTCGGAGATGAATTTTGACGAGTGTACCCTTCTGGCAGGGATCCCAAACGCTCCGACGAACTATAACCCTGTTGCCAGCCCGGAACTGGCAAGGGAGCGTCAGTCCCAGGTCATTGAAAAAATGATAAAAGCAGGATTTCTTGAAGACGACACCGGGCAATAAGGATCGTCAGGAGGACAAAGCGATAAGATCATTTGTATAATCGCAGGGAAAACAGGGCAGTCTAACCATAGAAAATATTGTTGCTTTTCAGACAGAAAGGGGAACAGATTCTATGGTGGAGAAAAACAGCAGAAAACTCAGCGCTTCCTTTGAAGAAAATATAAAATATATGAACCAGATCCTTCCGGTAAAAGAAAGTTTTGACATGATCCGGCGGGATATGGTGATCGGAGGAAAGGCGTCCGTATTCTACTACATTGACGGATTCATAAAAGATGAAGCAATGCTGAAGATCATGGACTCCTTTCTTTCTGTGTCTGAAGAGGATATGCCGGATGACGCGGAGGGATTTATACAGAAACAGGTGCCCTACGTGGAGGTCGACATACTGGAAGATTTTGATCAGGTTATCCGAAGCGTTCTTTCCGGCCCGGCCTGTCTTTTCATTGACGGATATAAAGAATGTATCGTTCTGGACTGCCGCACCTATCCTGCCAGAGGAGTAGAAGAGCCGGATAAAGACAGGTCTCTGCGGGGCTCGAGGGACGGATTTGTAGAGACGATCGTTTTCAATACGGCCCTGATGCGCAGAAGGATCCGGGATCCGCAGCTTGTGATGGAAATGACAGAGGCCGGACAGACTTCCAGGACAGATATCGCGATCTGCTATATGAAAGACCGGGTGGATCGGGAACTCCTTGACAATCTGAAACAGAGGATCGAAAGTCTGCAGCTGGATGATCTCCGTATGAATCAGCAAAGTCTGGCGGAAGCTTTATTTAAACGGAAATGGTTTAATCCTTTTCCAAAATTCAAGTATACGGAACGTCCGGACACTGCCGCGGCCTGCCTTCTGGAAGGAAAGGTGGTGATCCTTGTAGATAATTCTCCCTCGGCCATGATCCTGCCCACTTCAATCCTGGATATGATCGAGGAGGCGAATGATTACTATTTTCCGACGGTGACAGGTGTCTACCTGAAAGCGACAAGGATACTGATCACGGCGGCGACTGTATTTTTCACCCCGTTGTATCTTCTTTTTATGCAGAATCTGGACTGGCTTCCGGATGCGTTTCAGTTTGTAGCTGTGCGGGACACTGTGAACATCCCTTTGATCTTCCAGTTTCTTTTGCTAGAAGTGTCCATCGATGGACTCAGACTCGCCGCGATGAACACTCCGACCATGCTGAGTACACCACTGAGCGTGATCGCGGGTATCGTAATGGGAGAGTTTTCCGTGCAGTCAGGGTGGTTTAACTCAGAGGTGATGCTGTATATGGCGTTTGTTGCTGTCGCGAATTATACCCAACCCAACTTTGAACTCGGCTATGCGTTGAAATTCATGCGACTGATGCTGCTGATCCTGACGGCATGCTTTGACATTTACGGATTTGTCATCGGCTGTATTCTGGTACTGTGTTTCCTGATCTTCAACAAAACATTGTCAGGCCGGAATTATCTGAATGTAAAGCTGAATTGACGGATTTGGGCGGTACGCCGCTTTTTGTGAGCCAGCCAGTAAATTATACAGAATCAACTTAGAGTATAATTATCATTGGCAAAAATAAAGGGAAGAGATCGAAACCTCTTCCCAATCATACAGATTTATCTTATTGTTTAATTGACGAAAAAAAACATAAGGAGTCTGTATGATGAGTTTAATGATAAAGGAAAACGGCGTAACATTCAAGGAGTTGGAGAAAAATATTTATGCATGGATCTGCCAGATCGGAAGAGAGTTCACAAAAGAGTTCCTGGAGCGGTATGACAGGATGCTGATGGAGGGCAGGGACAAGAAGAAATACAGAAATAAAGGTGCCAGACAGACAACCGTAAAAACCGTGTATGGGGAAGTAACCTATCAGAGGACTGTTTATGAAGTGACCGAAGAAGACGGGACCAGACGTTTTGTATATCTGCTGGACGAGACACTGGAGTTGGATCAAGTAGGCTTGATCTCAACGAACATGGCGGAACTGCTGGTAAAAGGGATCACAGAACTGTCTTACAGGGAGTGCGCCTTACAGGTCAGTGAAATGACAGGACAGACCATCAGTGCGATGGGGGTATGGAACGTCATCCAGGCGTTAGGGAAAAAGGTCTGCGAGGACGAAGCTGAGTTGACAGAAGCATATAAGAAAGGCCATGTGAAAGGGAAACGAGAGGTTCCTGTTCTGTTTGAAGAAGCAGACGGAGTTTATATCAAACTGCAGGGAAAGGACAGAAAAGAGGAAAAACAGGATAAATCAGAGATCAAGATCGGGATTGCTTATGCCGGGTGGCGGAAAACCGGTCCGGATCGTTATGCGCTGGAAAATAAAGTGGTAGTTGCCGGATTTGCCAAAGCAAAAGAGTTCCAGGAATACCGGGAGGCGGCAATCGCACAGGAGTTTAACCTGGATGAGGTAGACCAGAGGATCTTAAATGCGGACGGAGCGTCCTGGATCAAGAAAGTGAAAGATAAAAGCACCTGTTTTCAGTTAGACCCGTTTCACCGGAACAAAGCTGTGAAAGAAAAAATTCATGAACCGGCTGCGAGGGATGCTGTTTTAGAACTGATAAAAGAAGAAGAGATCGAAGAAGTATTCCGGTATCTGGAGAACTATCGGAATAGCCTGAGTGATGAAGCTGAGATTGAAGATGTAGAAGACCTGATCCGTTATTATGAGAACAACCGTGAAGGGCTTGTGCCTTACCAATCCCAGGATCTGGAGCTGCCAGATCCGCCGGAGGGGCTGGAATACCGGAACATGGGGACAATGGAAAATCATGTGTGGAGTGTGATCGCGAAACGGATGAAACACGGGCACAGAAGTTGGAGCCGGCAAGGCGGGAACCATCTGGCGAAGATCCTGGCCAAAAAATGCAGCGGAAAGCTGCATGAAGTGACAGAAGGTCTGAGAAAACCGGTATTTGAAGAAGAAAAAGTAGAAGAGTTATACGGCGAGATCCTGATGTCAGCGAAGGCACCAAAGAAAGACGGAAAGGGCTATCAATATCCAGCAGTAGGACATGTAGTTGGATTGGATGGAAAGATACAGGGAGAGAGAAAGCGACTGCTGTACATGGCTGGATATTAGAAACCAGAAAAAGGACTGTTTGAACAAAAAAGATAAATCGAAAAGGAAGTTGCCAACGATTACTTGACAGTAACCAGAATCAATAAAATGTAAAAAAATTTTGCTTAACGTCCGGAAAAATGATATGATAAATAAAACCCTGTCACTTTTTTAAGGTGAAGGGACATTTGGAGTCAGGAGGAAAGCAAGATGAGAGAGTTTGTGATCACAGTAAACAGTACGGTAGATCTGCCGAAAGAGTGGCTGGAGGAGAGAAATGTACCGGTCATTCCTTTGAAATATACCATCGACGGAAAAACATATACGGATATGGAAGGGTTATCAGCAAAAGAATTCTTCGCGAAGCTGAGAGAAGGGAAAATGTCTGTCACCTCCCAGGTAAACCCGGAGGAAGCGGCGGATATGCTGGAACCCTTCCTGAAAGAAGGAAAGGACATCCTGCATCTGGGATTCTCGTCGGGCCTGAGCGGGACACTGAACAGCATGCGCATCGCGGGACAGATGCTCCAGGAGAAGTATCCGGAGGCTAAGGTCATCGTGATAGATACACTCTGCGCCTGCCTGGGTGAGGGCCTGCTGCTTTACAAGGCTCTTCAGGTAAAAGCCCAGGGTAAGACGATCGAAGAGACAGCCCGGTGGGTGGAAGAGAATAAGCTCCATATCTGCCATGATGTGACAGTTGATGATTTGAATCACCTGCACAGAGGAGGACGTGTGTCCAAGACGACTGCTGTCCTCGGCACTCTGGTTCAGATCAAGCCCATCATACATATGGACAACGAAGGCAAGCTCCAGGTCATCGGAAAAGAGAGGGGACGCAAAAAATCTCTTAACAAGATCGTAGACATGGCTGTGGAACAGTCAAAAGGCTGGGACAATGACATTATTATGATCACCCACGGTGACTGCCTTGAGGACGCAGAGTATGTGGCAAAACTCGTTCGTGAAAAGATGGGGATAGATAATATTCTGATCAATAATATCGGCACCGTGATCGGGAGCCATACAGGTCCCGGGGTTGTGGCTGTATTCTGTATGGGCAATAAGAGGTAAATCTGTGTTTGCCGGAGTGATCCGGGAGCCGCCGGGGAGGCTGGTTAAAACTTAAGGAATAGAAAAAAACGGTATGGAAAAACGTATTCTGCGGCGGCAGAATGGATGGCCCCGCCTCCGTTCCGGAATCCGGGAAAACATAAAGGGACTTAGAACCCGCCTAAATACAAAGCAATCCGATGAGCAACTCGCGTCCGCTCAGACAATCTCATCGGATTGCTTAACGGCGGATCCTGAGTCCCTTAAGTTTTTCCGGCGGATTCCTCCAAAGTCGCCGGTCCACCCATCTGCCGCCCCAGAAAGGTTCTTCCAATTGCCGTTCTTTTCCTTTCCTGCGCTTCGTCCATTCCCTCCGGCGCTACATTCACCATCCTGGCAAACTCAGATTTTCAGTATAAAAAGACCTCCCTTTTTTCATAATAATCTGTGACAGATATTGAGGAGGTTATCGGAAATGGACAGAGATCAGACCATGGAATCAGCACAGAAGGAAAGAAATGAAGAGAACAGCGAGATAAAGGAAATGGGAACGTTGGATCTTGGGAACGGACACTCAAAACATGGGATCCAGCTTTTGACGATCATAGGCGAGATAGAAGGTCATGAAGCGGTATCGGGGAATACAAAAGCTACCAAGTATGAACACCTGCTTCCGCGGCTGGCGGAGGCGGAAGAGGATGAGCGGACCGAAGGGGTGCTCATTCTACTGAATACCCTTGGCGGAGATGTGGAGGCGGGACTTGCGATCGCCGAGATGATCGCTTCGCTGAGCAAGCCCACGGTATCGCTTGTGCTGGGCGGCAGTCATTCGATTGGAGGACCTCTGGCCGTGTCGGCAGATTATTCTTTTATCGTGCCTACCGGAACGATGATCGTTCATCCGGTCCGTTCTACGGGGATGTTTATCGGAGTGATCCAGAGTTACAGGAATATGGAAAAAACGCAGGATCGAATTGCGCGGTTTATTGCTTCGCATTCTCATATTACTCAGGAGCGGCTCCTGGAACTGATGCTGGATTCTACACAGCTGGTCAAGGATGTGGGGACTATGCTGGAGGGCGAGGAGGCAGTGAAAGAAGGGCTGATCGATGAGGTGGGAGGCATCAGTCAGGCGTTTGCAAAACTGCATGAACTGATAGAAAAGAGAAGAGCAGAAAGTAGTAACGGAAAGTCTGTGGAAGCAGGAGTAAATACCGGGGAAAAAATATAATGACATGGTTTTTAAATGATGATATACTATATATAGTATGTTTAATTACCAAGGGGGAATTATATGGCTGCCAGATCGACAAAAAGCAGAAAAAACACAAAGAGCAGGCCTAAAAAAGGACAGAAGAACACAGAACTGAGAGGAGAGATTATCATTCTTGCCACACTGGCAGTATGTATTCTCCTGGTGTTAAGTAACTTTGGAATCGGAGGAATCGCAGGGGAGGCGGTTTCATCCGTATTTTTCGGACTGTTTGGATTTATGGCATATGTGCTTCCGTTCGCGCTGTTCGCGGCGGTGGCATTTCTTATATCGAACAAAGGAAGCGCTCACGCTTATGTAAAAATCGTGGCAGCGGTCCTTTTGTTCCTTTTCATTACTGCCATACTGGAGCTGATCTTCAACTCTTATACGCCGGGGACTCCGCTGATGTCTTATTATACGGAGGCAGGCAGGCACAGAAATGCAGGCGGACTGACAGGCGGATGTATCATTACTCTGCTCTGTCCTCTGATCGGGGAGATCGGGACTTATGTGGTCCTTGTTATACTGTCTATCATCTGTGTCATTCTGATCACGGAGAGATCTCTTCTTGCCCCGATCGGGAAACAAAGCCGCAAAGCATATGAGGGAGCAAAGAAGAAGCGTCAGGAGACGGCAGTGCTCAGGGCTCGGCAGAAGGAGGAGAGACAGAAGGCAGAGCAGACAGCCTCGACGGAAAAAGTACAGCGGATGGAACGAAAAGTGTCCGGCGTGTCGTTTGCCACCACACTGACTCCTGAGAAAGAAGAAAAAAGAGGCAGACGAAAAGGGTGGAAGTCTCCGGAGCTGTATGAACTTACACCGGAGGAGCCCGGGACTGTATCAGAGGAGGCCTCCAGGGATGATGGTTTCGTGATCAACCGTGCCGATGGACAGACGCAGGATGCGATGACAGATCCGGTCCAGACAGAAGGGGAACATCCGGCAGACAGTCCGGATCCGGCTCGCCCGGAGTCTGCCGCATCTTCTGGAAAGAAGGCGAGACGGAGCAGAGTCCAGGACGCGGCGGAAGTCGCCGCGGAGACAGAGAGTGTGGCTGCCACTGTACAGAAAGAACAGGATAAGGAGCATCCGGTTTATCATACTCCTCCTCTTTCTCTTCTGAAAAGAGGCAAGAAATCCGGAGGCGATTCCGATGCCCACCTGAGGGCAACCGCAATGAAACTGGAACAGACTCTGCAGAATTTTGGAGTGGGAGTCCACGTGACGAACGCAAGCTGCGGTCCCTCTGTTACCCGCTATGAACTGCAGCCGGAACAGGGAGTAAAGGTAAGCCGGATTGTGGGGCTGGCAGATGATATCAAGCTGAATCTGGCTGTTGCCGATCTGAGGATCGAGGCACCTATTCCTGGAAAAGCAGCAGTGGGAATCGAAGTGCCAAACAGCGAAAATACCGCGGTCATGCTCCGGGATCTGCTGGAGTCAGGGGAATTTAAAAACAGCGCCTCTTTGCTGTCCTTTGCCGTCGGTAAGGATATCGCGGGGAAAGTAGTGGTGGCAGATATCGCGAAAATGCCCCATCTTCTTGTGGCAGGAGCTACCGGTTCGGGGAAATCGGTATGTATCAATACATTGATCATGAGTATTATTTACAAGGCTTCGCCTGAGGATGTAAAATTAATCCTGGTGGATCCAAAGGTTGTGGAACTGAGTGTATATAACGGGATCCCTCATCTGATGATTCCGGTGGTGACTGACCCGAAGAAAGCTGCGGGAGCATTAAACTGGGCAGTTGCGGAAATGGATAAACGATACAAGTTGTTTGCAGAATACAATGTAAGGGATCTGAAGGGCTTCAATCAAAAAGTGGAGAATGGAGAGACTGGGGAAGAGATTAAAAAGAAACTTCCGCAGATTGTCATTATCATCGATGAGCTGGCTGACCTGATGATGGTCGCCCCGGGAGAAGTGGAAGGTTCGATCTGCCGTCTGGCACAGCTGGCAAGAGCCGCGGGGCTTCATCTGATCCTGGCAACACAGAGGCCGTCCGTAAATGTTATTACGGGGCTCATCAAGGCAAATATGCCTTCCAGGATCGCCTTTTCAGTCTCATCGGGTGTAGATTCCCGTACGATCATTGACATGAACGGCGCGGAAAAGCTTCTGGGAAAAGGCGATATGCTTTTCTATCCGTCCGGATATCCGAAGCCGGTGCGTGTCCAGGGCTCTTTTGTATCAGACAAGGAAGTGCAGGATGTGGTAGATTATCTGATCAGCCATAACAGCGGAACAGCTTCCTACAACAATGAGCTGGAGGAACACATGAATTCCAATCTCCCGGCATCGGGAGCGGCGATCGCTCCTGAGGGAGGTGACGACAGAGATACATATTTCGCAGAAGCAGGACATCTCATTATCGAAAAAGAGAAAGCGTCTATTGGCATGCTGCAGAGAATGTTCAAGATCGGGTTCAACCGTGCCGCGCGCATTATGGATCAGCTTTCAGAAGCCGGAGTCGTTGGACCGGAGGAGGGCACAAAGCCGAGAAAAGTACTGATGACAAAAGAGGAATTTGACGATTATCTCAATGGAAATCAGAACATCGAATAAAATAAATGATCATATGCAGAGGAGGAAACAGGATGAAGACAGATATTCAGATCGCCCAGGAGGCAAAACTGGAACATATCAGAGATGTGGCGTCCAGGATCGGGATTTCGGAAGATGACCTGGAGTTTTACGGAAAATATAAGGCGAAACTCTCCGATGATCTCTGGGATAAGATCAAGGACAGAGAAGACGGTAAGCTGGTCCTTGTGACCGCGATCAATCCGACTCCCGCAGGAGAGGGAAAGACAACGACGACGGTTGGGCTTGGCGAGGCTATGGCCAGGTTAAACAAAAAAGCATTGATCGCTCTCAGGGAGCCTTCACTGGGGCCTTGTTTCGGGATCAAAGGCGGTGCTGCCGGCGGCGGCTATGCCCAGGTGGTCCCGATGGAAGATCTGAATCTGCATTTTACAGGAGATTTCCACGCGATTACTTCCGCGAACAATTTGCTGGCCGCAATGCTGGACAATCACATCCAGCAGGGAAATTCGCTGGGGATCGATCCGCGACAGGTAGTGTGGAAGCGGTGTGTCGATATGAATGACCGGGTACTGCGGAACATTGTAGTGGGACTTGGGAATAAAATGGACGGTATGGTCAGAGAGGATCATTTTGTAATTACAGTCGCGTCCGAGATTATGGCGATCCTTTGTCTGGCGGATGATCTTGCGGATCTGAAGAGACGGCTTGGCAGGATCATTGTTGCCTATAATTTTGACGGCCAGCCGGTAACAGCTGATGATCTGAAGGCTACCGGAGCTATGGCAGCACTTTTAAAAGACGCCATCAAACCCAATATCATCCAGACGCTGGAACATACGCCGGCTCTTGTCCACGGCGGGCCCTTCGCGAATATCGCTCATGGATGCAACAGTGTGAGAGCGACCCGGATGGCTTTAAAGCTGAGTGATATTACGATCACGGAAGCCGGATTCGGCGCAGATCTGGGGGCGGAGAAGTTCTTTGACATCAAATGTCGTATGGCGGGACTGAAGCCGGACGCAGTGGTTTTAGTTGCAACAGTGCGCGCTTTGAAGTATAATGGAGGAGTTGCAAAGCAGGAACTTGCATCAGAAAATATGGAGGCTCTTGCCAAAGGTATCGTAAATCTTGAGAAGCACATTGAAAATATACAGAAATATGGTGTTCCTGTGATCGTGACTCTGAATTCCTTCGTAACAGACACAGAAGCGGAGAATGAATTTGTCCGCAGATTCTGTGAAGAGAGGGGCTGTGAGTTCGCTCTTTCAGAAGTATGGGAGAAGGGCGGAGAGGGCGGAATTGCCCTGGCCGGGAAGGTTCTCGATACACTGGAGAATAAGAAGTCGGATTTCCATCCTCTTTATGAAGACCACCTTTCCATCAGAGAGAAGATCGAAACAGTGGCCAGAGAAATTTACGGGGCTGACGGGGTTGTCTATGAACCTGCGGCGGAGAAACAGATCGACAGGATCGAGGCGCTTGGATTCAGTGATTTTCCGGTTTGTATGGCCAAAAATCAATATTCCCTGTCCGATGACGCGAAGAAGCTGGGAAGACCGGAAGGATTTGATATTCATATCCGGGAGGTCTATGTAAGCGCGGGGGCAGGATTTGTGGTAGCTCTTACAGGAGCGATCATGACCATGCCCGGACTGCCGAAAGTGCCGGCAGCCAACGGAATCGATGTCACAGAGGATGGAAAGATCACAGGACTGTTCTAAAGGAGAAATCAATGTCACAGATAATTGACGGAAAACAGATCTCAAAACAGATCAAAGACGAATTAAAAGAAGAGGTGCAAAGACTGGCAGCGGAGGGAAGACATGCCTGTCTCGCTGTAGTCCAGGTGGGTGAGGATCCGGCCTCCACCGTATATGTGAACAATAAAAAGAAGGCATGCGCCTATATCGGCATTGAATCCAGGGCGTACGAACTTCCGGAAACTACGACGGAGGAGGAACTGGTATCGCTTGTAGAAAAGCTGAACCGGGATGACGAAGTAAACGGGATCCTTGTCCAGCTTCCGCTGCCGTCCCACATCGACGAAGACCGGATCATCCGCACGATCTCGCCGGACAAAGATGTGGACGGATTCCATCCGGTGAGTGTGGGACGACTCTGGATCGGCGAGAAAGGATTCCTTTCCTGTACGCCGGCCGGAATCATTCAGCTGTTGAAGCGTTCCGGGATCACCATCGAGGGAAAAGAATGTGTCGTTGTGGGAAGGAGCAATATTGTAGGCAAGCCTATGGCTGCGTTGCTCTTACGGGAGAACGGAACGGTTACAGTGGCCCATTCCCGTACAAAGAATTTAAAAGAGATTACACAGCGCGCCGATATTCTGGTGGTGGCTATCGGGAAAGAGCGGTTCATAACAAGAGATTACGTGAAAGAGGGAGCCGTTGTTATTGATGTAGGAATGCACAGAGACGCGGACAATCATCTCTGCGGCGATGTTGATTATAAAGACGTAGAACCTGTCACAGCCGCGATCACTCCGGTTCCGGGCGGAGTCGGGCCAATGACGATCGCGATGTTGATGAATAACTGTGTGGAGACTATGCGCACGCAGGAGGAAACATCATGAAATGTACACATTGTGGAGCAAATATTCCGGAAGATCAGGTAATCTGCCCCCAATGTGGCACGGAAGTGCAGATCGTCCCTGACTATAATCCGCTGGATGATGTTCTTGCCAGAGAAGTAAAGGGATCTGTAGAAGGCGCTACCCGCCAGCTGCAGACAGACGATATCAGAAGGTACCGGAGAGAAAACAGAACACAGAATGTGAACGCGACCAGGGTGCTGAGCCAGTCCGAGATGGACCGGATCCGGGAGGAGAGACGGAATATCCGCAGCCGCAGGACAGACGGGCCTCGGCAGACTACGGATGAACTGCGTCGAAGAAACCAGCAGAACTCAGAAGAACTTCGCCGGAGAAATCAGCAGAGTACGGACGAATTACGGAAGAATCCGGAAGAACAGCGCAGAAGAAACCAGAATACAGGTGAAATCCGAAGACAGCGTCAGCAGAAGCGGATGGAGGCTGCAAAAAGGAGAAGGAGAAATCTGCTTATCACTCTTTTTATCCTGCTTGTTCTGGCCGGCATTGTGATCTATGTGGCATATCAGAATTCTTACACCGGTATGATACGGAAAGGTTACAATGCGCTTCAGTCCAGGGACTATACAGCGGCTGAAAGGTATTTTCAGAGAGCGATCGTAAAAGATGAGTCAAAACCGGATGCTTATACCGGCTATGCGGAAGTGTATGTAGATCAGGATGATCTGGAAAGCGCGGAAGAAGTATTCCTGACAGCGATAGAGACACAGCCTACCAACGCGGGCCTTTACCAGGCGGCCATTGATTTCTATATGGACACGGAACAGCCGCAGAAGATCGCGGCACTGCTTGCGGAGTGCGAGGATGAAAATGTTCTGGACGCCGTTTCTGATTATGTGTCGGCGGCACCGGAATTTACTCCCGAGGAAGGAACGTACACGGAAGTTCAGGAGATTACTATCTCATCAGATACAGGCGGCGATATTTATTATACGACGGATGGAACGGATCCTACGGCAGAGACGGGTACAAGATATACAGAACCAGTCCTGCTGCAGACAGAAGGAGAGACTGAGATCCGCGCCATTGCGGTGAACAGTAAAGGGATTCCAAGTGTAGTTGCCAGTCAGAAATACACCATCGAGTTTCCGATTGTAGACGCGCCGGCAGTCACACCGTCTACCGGGCGGTATACAGATCCGGAGCAGATCACGATCACAGTGCCGGAAGGATATACGGCGTATTATACAATGGACGGTTCCACGCCGGATCCGTCTTCCTCCGGCACTCAGGTCTATACGGGACCTGTGGCAATGCCGGAGAATACGCAGATCATATTCAACGCCATCCTTGTGAATGATCAAAATGGAAAAGCGACAAGTGTGACAACGAGAAATTATATAACAACAGAATAGTAATCATACAATTAAAATTTTAACCCTGCTATTGAGGAAAATTTATATAATTTTAACAATAGCAGGGTTGTCTTTTTCGAAAAGAAGTTGTATAATACAATCGTTAAAAAAATAACAAAACTACATAAAGGAGATGCTAGAAATGAGCAGATTTTGTTTACCAAGAGACATTTACCATGGAAAAGGAAGCCTTGAAGAGTTGAAAAACCTGAAAGGAAAAAAGGCAATCCTTGTCGTTGGCGGTGGCTCCATGAAGCGTCAGGGATTTCTTGACCGCGCTGTGAACTATCTGAAAGAAGCGGGCATGGAAGTACAGTTATTTGAAGGCGTTGAACCGGATCCGTCAGTAGAGACAGTAATGAAAGGCGCAGAAGCGATGCGTCAGTTCCAGCCGGACTGGATCGTGTCAATGGGCGGAGGTTCTCCGATCGATGCGGCAAAGGCAATGTGGGCATTCTATGAGTATCCGGACACAACTTTCGAAGATCTGTGTACACCGTTTAATTTCCCGGAACTCAGGACAAAAGCTAAATTTGCCGCGATTCCGTCCACATCAGGGACCGCGACAGAGGTTACAGCATTCTCTGTTATCACAAATTATCAGACAGGTGTGAAATATCCGCTGGCTGATTTTAACATTACTCCGGATGTAGCTATTGTTGACCCGGATCTTGTATCAGGCCTTCCGGTAAAACAGGTTGCTTATACAGGTATGGACGCTCTGACACACGCCATCGAGGCATATGTGTCCACACTGAACGGACCGTTTACCGATCCTCTGGCACTGCAGGCGATCGAGATGGTACTGGATTACCTGCCGGCTTCCTACAACTGCAACATGGATGCCAGAGAGCAGATGCACTACGCGCAGTGCCTGGCAGGAATGGCGTTTTCAAACGCTCTTCTGGGAATCGTACACTCCATGGCACATAAGACAGGAGCTGCTTTCTCCACAGGACATATCCCGCACGGATGCGCGAACGCGATCTATCTTCCTTATGTGATTCAGTATAACGCGAAAGATCCGGTCGCTGCGAAACGTTACGCGGAGATCGCGCGCAGAGTTGGACTTCCGGGCACATCAGAGAAAGCTCTGATCAACAGCCTGATCGAGAAGATCAACGAGTTCAATGTGAAGCTGAATATACCGAAGACGCTGAAGGATTTCGGCATCAACGAGGATGAATTCAAGGAAAAACTTCCGAAGATCGCGGAGCTGGCGGTAGGCGACGCCTGCACAGGATCTAATCCGCGCGCTATTGATCCGGCTGCAATGGAAAAGCTGCTTACATGTACATATTATGGAACTGAAGTAGATTTCTAAAGAATGTTACAGTTGATGCTGGATAATTTTTCCATATGATATGGCTAAGGCCACGAGATGAAGACGGGCAGACATTTGCACAGTGTCTGCCCGATCTTATGCTTGCCATGGCGTAAAATATAGCGTATTATAGTGAAAGAGCGACTTTTAAGGAGGAAGACAAGGAGGAAAGACCATGTATCAGATCATGAAAGCAGAAAAACTGGCAGACAAGATCTTTCTGATGGACGTGCATGCGCCCCGTGTGGCAAGCCACTGTCAGCCCGGCCAGTTTGTGATTGTAAAGATGGACGAAAAGGGAGAGCGTATCCCGCTTACGATCTGTGACTATGACAGGGAAGCTGGAACGATCACCATTGTTGTACAGGAAGTAGGAGCTTCCACTACAAAGATGGGCCAGCTTAAAGAGGGCGATTATTTCCGCGACTTTACAGGTCCGCTGGGATGTCCTTCCGAGTTTGTACATGAAGATCTTAAGACACTGAAGAACAAGAAGATGCTTTTTGTCGCAGGAGGCGTCGGCGCGGCGCCGGTATACCCGCAGGTAAAATGGCTCCATGAGCGGGGGATCGCCGCAGATGTTATCGTGGGAGCGAAGACAAAAGATATGCTCATTCTGGAGGATGAGATGAAAGCGGTCGCAGGCAATTATTACCCGTGTACGGACGACGGCACATACGGTCATGCGGGAATGGTTACCACCATGGTAGAAGAGCTTGTGAACAACGGAGAGAAATATGATGTCTGTGTTGCGATCGGTCCGATGATCATGATGAAGTTTGTCTGTCTGCTGACCAAAAAGCTGGAGATCCCCACTATTGTCAGCATGAACCCGATCATGGTGGACGGAACCGGAATGTGCGGGGCATGTCGTCTGCAGGTGGGCGATGAGATCAAATTCGCCTGCGTGGACGGACCGGAATTTGACGGACATCTTGTAGATTTTGACCAGGCGATGAAGAGAAGCCAGATGTATAAGACAGCGGAGGGCCGTGCGATGCTGAAGCTCCAGGAGGGCGACACCCATCACGGCGGATGCGGACATTGCGGAGGTGACGAATAATGGCGGATGTTTTGAAGAAAGTTCCTGTCAGGGAGCAGGATCCCAAAGTGCGGGCGACAAACTTTGAGGAAGTTTGTCTTGGATATAATAAAGAAGAGGCCATGGAAGAGGCCGAAAGATGCTTAAACTGCAAGAACGCGAAATGTATCCAGGGTTGTCCGGTTGCCATCGATATTCCGGCGTTTATCCACGAAGTAAAAGAAGGCAATATTGAAGAGGCATACAAGGTGATCGGCAAGTCCAGCGCGCTTCCGGCGATCTGTGGGCGTGTCTGCCCCCAGGAGTCTCAGTGCGAAGGAAAATGTATCCGCGGGATCAAGGGCGAGCCGGTATCCATTGGAAAGCTGGAGCGGTTTGTGGCGGATTATGCGCTTGAAAATGACATCAAACCAGTAGGCGCAGAGACGAAGAACGGGCATAAGGTAGCCGTGATCGGTTCCGGACCGTCCGGGCTGACCTGCGCAGGCGACCTGGCAAAGATGGGCTATGATGTGACGGTGTTTGAGGCCCTGCATGAACTGGGCGGAGTGCTTGTGTACGGCATTCCAGAATTCCGTCTTCCGAAGCAGAAAGTAGTCGCAAAAGAGATTGAGAAAGTAAAAGAGCTGGGCGTGAAGTTTGAGACGAATGTAGTGATCGGCAAGTCCACTACCATTGATCAGCTTATGGAGGATGAAGGGTTTGAGGCGGTATTCATCGGATCCGGCGCGGGGCTTCCCATGTTTATGGGGATTCCGGGAGAGAATGCCAATGAAGTGTTCTCTGCCAATGAGTACCTGACAAGGAGCAACCTGATGAAGGCCTTTGATGATTCCTATGATACGCCTATTGCGGCCGGTAAAAAGGTGGCAGTGGTCGGCGGAGGAAACGTAGCCATGGACGCTGCAAGAACGGCGCTTCGTCTGGGAGCTGATGTACATATCGTGTACAGAAGAAGTGAGGCGGAGCTCCCGGCCAGAGTGGAAGAAGTACATCACGCGAAGGAAGAGGGCGTCATTTTTGATCTGCTGACCAACCCCAAGAAGATCAATGTGGATGAGAACGGAAACATCACCAGCATGACTGTGATCAAGATGGAGCTGGGTGAGCCGGACGCTTCCGGCAGAAGACGTCCTGTGGAGATCCCGGGATCCGAGTACGATATCGAGGTCGATACAGTTATTATGTCACTGGGAACCTCTCCGAACCCGCTGATCTCCTCCACTACAAAAGGACTGGAGACAAACCGGAGGAAGTGTATCGTTGCTGATGAGGACAACGGACAGACTTCCAAGGAAGGCGTATTCGCCGGCGGAGACGCCGTGACCGGAGCGGCTACGGTCATCCTTGCCATGGGCGCTGGGAAAGCCGGAGCGAAAGGTATTGATGAATATCTGAAGAATAAAGAAAAATAAGAAATATTTAAAAGGCTCCCTGTCGCAGGTCGACAGGGAGTATTTTTAAAGAAGGAGAGGACGATGGTTCAAAAGATCAGACAGAAGATGCAGGGGCTGGCGGAAGAGGACTATAAAGAGTTTAATAAAAAACTGATCCCAGGAGTGGATAAAGTCATGGGCATCCGGCTGCCGGCGTTGAGAAAACTTGCGAAGGAGATCGCGAAGGAAGATTTCCGCGCATATCTGGATGAAATGGAAGAGCAGAAGGAATCTGATCTGTATCATGAGGAGATTATGTGCCAGGGAATGGTCCTGGGTTATGCCCGGATGGACCAGGAGGAGAGGCGGAAATACCTGGATGAGTTTGTGCCGAAGATCACCAACTGGGCGGTATGCGACAGCTGCGTGACGGGATATAAGTTTATGGAGAAAGCTCCAGATTACTGGTTCGATTACCTCAAAAGATACCAGGATAGTCCGAAAGAATTCGAGATCCGTTTTATGATCGTGTCCATGATGTCCCATTTTGTAGATCAGGAGCACATTGATGAGATCCTGCGGATCTGCACCGAGATTAAACACCAGGGATATTATGCGAAGATGGGCGCTGCCTGGGCGATCCAGGTCTGTTATGTGAAATTCCCGGAGAAGACGAGAGCCTTGCTGGAACATAACGAGATGGATGACTTTATACACAACAAAGCAATTCAGAAAATACGGGAATCCTACCGTGTGAGCAAAGAAGAAAAAGAAACATTGAATCTGCTGAAAAGAAAAACCGGCATTGCAGGGTAGAAACGAGAGTACGGATTGAAAGGTTCGTACTCTTTTTCTTTTGTATCACCTTAGCAAAGCAGACGGTTTGTCAAAATGCAGGAGGCTTATTTCCATTGAGATTTCGTTTTTATAGAAAGCACATTTTATGGAAAGTATGCTTGACATTTTCGCACTCCTTGCTATAATATAGATATGGAAAGTTTACTTTCCGTAGAAAGGAGGATCACCGTGAAAAACCGTTTAGAGGAAATCCGCAAAGAACGGGGAATCAAGCAGGAAGAACTTGCCGCCGCATTAGAAGTATCCCGGCAGACCATCGGCTCGTTGGAAAATGGGCGATACAATCCTTCTATTATATTGGCGTTTAAGCTTGCACGGTATTTTGATATGAGCATTGAAGATATTTTCATTTATGAGGAGAGGGAGCAATGAAAAAGAAAACGGGAATGTATCTTGTGTAGTAGGAGCTTTCCTGCTGAAAACAATAATAGACTTTATTTTGGTGAGGTATTACCAACATAAGATGTGACGGAGGATATTATGAAATTTGTAATTGAGCATTTGTCAAAAAGTTTCGAGAGAAAAGAAGTTCTCAGGGATATTAACTTTACATTCGAAGAAGGAAAAATTTACGGCTTGCTTGGCAGGAACGGCGCTGGCAAAACAACGCTTTTCAACTGTCTTAACAGAGATTTGAAAGTGGATGATGGGAAGTTTTATATAGAAGATGAAAACAGAGTTTCTCGTGAGGTAGTCGCAGATGATATCGGGTATGTGTTGTCTACCCCGACCGTACCGGAATTTCTAACGGGCAGAGAGTTTTTAAAGTTCTTTATGGACATCAATGAGAAGACTATAAAAAATCCGAAAAGCATTGACGAGTATTTTGACTATATGAGCATTGAGCCGGAGGACAGGGATAAACTGCTCAAAGACTATTCTCACGGTATGAAAAACAAAATGCAAATGCTCATCAACATTATCGCACAGCCGAATATCCTGCTGCTCGACGAGCCTTTAACATCCCTTGATGTGGTTGTGGCGGAAGAAATGAAGCAACTGCTGCGCTCGTTGAAACAAGACCGTATCACTATTTTCTCCACGCACATTATGGATTTGGCGCTTGATCTGTGCGATGAAATTGTATTGCTCCATCACGGCGAGCTGGAGGTTGTCGAGAAAACAGATTTAGACAGTAAGGAGTTTAAAGACAAGATTATTGCAGCATTACGGGAGGAAGAAAATGAATAAAACGCTAAAGATTTCTTTCTCTCTGAAAAATACATATCGTGTAAATGGTATTTTGTTTTCTCTAAAGCAGATCCCGCTCTTAAAGCGGCTGCTTCCTGCAGCGCTGTATAAAGTAAAGGGGCTTAAAATTTTTGCAAATATAGTGTCTGTGTTATGGGAAATTATTTCTACATTCATCGGCAAGCTGCTTTACTTTGTTACGATGGTATGCGGTATTGGTATCCTGTACAAAACGCTGCCGGAGAATGAGGTGTTTCTGCATATCCTGCTGATTCTCACTGTGATCGGAAGCTTTACGAATACCAACCTTTTTAATCCGACAAAGGATAAGTATTATGCGATGATCCTTATGAAAATGGACGCGAGGGAATATACACTGGTAAACTATATCTACTCCATTCTGAAGGTTGTCATTGGATTTTTGCCGTTCACGATTTTATTTGGCATGGACAGAGGCGTGCCTTTGTGGTTTTGCCTGCTTCTGCCGTTTTGTATAGCGGGTATGAAAGTGTTTGTTGCAGCCACCTCTTTGTGGGACTATGAGAGGAGAGGGTTTGGATATAACGAAAATAAGCTGTCTAAATATGTATGGGGCTGTATCACTCTGCTTTTGGGCATAACTTATGCTCCGCCTGCCTTTGGATTTGTCCTGCCGGAATTTGTATCAATGGTTGTCTTTTTGGCATGTATTCCATTGGGAATAGCAGGTATGATAAAAGTCCTGACTTTTCGTGATTATCTTGCAATCAACAAGGAATTGTTGTCCGGTTTAACGAATCAGATGGATAGCACCGCAAAGACGCAGCTTGCAAAACAGGTAAACGAAAAGAAAATATCGACGGATACTTCGATTACAAGCAACCGCAAAGGTTTCGAGTACCTGAATGAGCTGTTTATCAAAAGACACAAAAAGATACTTTGGAATTCTACGAAAAAGATTTCCTATGTATGCGCTTTCCTTGTTGCCGCAGTGCTTGTGACAGTTTACCTGTTACCGGAAGAAAAATCCGACATCAACAAAATCGTGATGACCTGGCTTCCGTACTTTGTGTTTATTATGTACGTGATCAACCGTGGTACGAATTTCACTCAGGCGCTTTTTATGAATTGCGATCACAGCTTACTGACCTATTCGTTTTATAAGCAGCCCAACTTTATATTGCGGCTGTTTCAGATCCGCTTGCGTGAAATTATGAAGATCAATGCTGTTCCAGCTCTTGTGATCGGTGGCGGGCTGGCGCTGATCCTCTTTGCTACCGGAGGAACAGACAATCCACTTAACTATGTTGTGCTGATCGTTTCTATCCTGTGTATGAGCCTGTTTTTCTCCATTCATTATCTTACGATTTACTATCTGCTCCAGCCGTATAATGCCGGAACAGAACTGAAAAGCGGAACATACCGTCTTATTTTGACAGTAACTTATTTCGTCTGTTTTGCTTTAATGCAGCTCCGTATGCCGATTATGATCTTTGGAATAATGACGATTGTGTTTTGCGTGCTTTACAGCATAGTTGCAAGTATTTTAGTATATCGTCTGGCTCCAAAAACATTCAGGCTCAGGACATAAGACAACGGCTTGAACTGTTACAGGCAATCATAATAGTTATCTCCCAAATGAGAACGGAGGATTTTATATATGAGAAAATGTCCATCTATATGGAAGATGTAGAAAAGCTGTGATATGCGGCGCGTATATAAGCGGACTCGTTATTGCCGCAGGAGAAGCTGACGGATTGATTATATTATAATTGACGGAGTGAACGGTTATGCCACCGTAGCTCCAACGGAATTAAGAAAGGTGCAGCGATGAAGATAGAGATTGAAAAGGATTTCCCGCAGTATTTTAAACCTGCCTATCCGGAGGAATTTGAACTGTTTTCCCATTTTGAAGTAACGGCAGGAATACCGACCGTTCTGTTTGCAATTACCACTTGGAAAGAAAACGGCAAGCCGAATGTATGCTTTCATTCTTGGAGCTGCTTCCACGGAGATAAGACAGCCTTCTTTGCCGTGATGGGTAACTTGTACCAACATACTCATACCTACGCCAATATCCAAAGGGGAAAATGCTTTTGCATTAACTTCCTTCCGATAAGCTATTATGATAATTTGGTAAACACCATTCATCACAACGAAATAGACGATGACGAATTTGCGGCAGGAGGCTTTACGATTTCCAATGCAAAAACTATTCACGCACCTGTAATCAATGAGGCGTTTCTCAGTATGGAATGTACTTTGAAAGAGTTGCAGGATTTAAGCGGTGCGGGAATTACTGCTATGGTAATCGGGCAGGTGCAGCATATTTCTGTTGAGGAGGCATATGCACAGGGGTATGAACAGCGATATGACAAGGACGGATTTATGATGTTGATTCCTGCACCACAAGACCTTGTTACCGGAGAGCCGAATCAATCTGCGATTGCAACGGTGCATATCGAAAAATACGATTGATTTCATATCTGAAAAAGCAGCAGGCGCAGTTTATTGCAGATATAAAAAAGCATTGGGAGGAATATAACCTATGAAAAATATGATTGGATATTGCGGACTGGATTGCGAAAAATGTGACGCATACCTTGCGACCGTCAATGACGATCAGGCATTGCGGGAGAAAACGGCGAAATTATGGGCAGAATTAAATAACGCCCCCATTCTGCCGGAACATATCAACTGCGAGGGCTGTCGTGTGAATGGAGCGAAAACGGTATTTTGTGAGCATATGTGCGAAATCCGGAAATGTGCTTTGGAAAAAGGAGTTTCCACTTGTGGCGACTGTTCCGAATTAGAAACCTGCCCGACAGTTGGAGCGATCCTCGAAAATAATCCGGCGGCTTTTAAGAATTTGAAAGGATAGAATACATAGAGTAACAAATTATAATTTTGGAGGACGATATGAAAGAATATACTTATGTTACTCTAAGACAAAAACCTGAATTAAAAGAAGAAGCTGCGATATGGTTTCATGACATATGGGGAGTGCCACAGGAAGCTTATCTTGAATGTATGGAAGCCTACCTTAATAATACAACAGAATATGGTTGGTATCTTTGCTTGGACGGTGGGCATATTGTAGGCGGCCTTGGCGTGATCGAAAATGATTTTCATAACAGAAAAGATCTTACACCCAATGTATGTGCGGTATATACGAAGAAGGAATATCGCTGCCAGGGGATTGCGGGACAATTACTTGACATCGTTGTGAAGGATATGAAAGCCAAGGGAATAAGTCCGCTTTATTTGATTACAGATCATACAACTTTCTATGAAAGATATGGCTGGGAATTTTTATGTATGGTACAATGTAATGATGAACTCAATATGACAAGAATGTATATTCACAGATAATTTTCAATCTGTGGGTCGACAGGAGAATTTATGAAAAAATCAGTTTGTTTATAGCGATGAGTCTTGAATAATAACATTGGCTCATATTCTGAATTTGATGATTATATAAAGTTGTTGGCTATTAAAAGAAAACCAAATCGGAAATAATGATGAGAATATTTGGGAGGAAAAATGAAATTAAAAAATCCTATGCTGGTAGTAACTGATATAGACAAATCGGTTGAATTTTATAAAAAAGTCTTTGGACTTCATATCATTATGGACTTTGGAGCAAATAAGACTCTGACAGGCGGTTTAGCTCTGCAAACGTCTGAAACATATAAAGAGTTTATCGGTACGGATGATATTTCTTTTGGCGGCAATAACTTTGAGCTTTATTTTGAGGAAGATGACTTCGACAGGTTTGCCGATAAGCTGAAGGAATGTGATATTGAATATGTCCACCCGATTATAGAACATTCGTGGGGACAGAGAGTCGTTCGCTTCTATGATCCGGACAAACATATTATCGAAGTCGGAGAAAATATGAAGGTTGTATGCAAACGCTTCCTGGACAGCGGAATGACGCCGGAAGAGGTCGCGGAACGAATGAATGTACCTATGAAGTTTATAAATGCCTGTATGCGGTAAAATAACTGTTTGATAAGGAGTAAAGAAAATGGCCTTCGATTACAAGAAAGAATACAAGGAATTTTATATGCCGAAGAATAAACCCGGTATTATAGAGATCCCGAAAATGAACTATATCGCAGTCCGTGGAAAAGGTAATCCCAACGAGGAAAACGGAGAATACAAAAGATCAATCAGCCTGTTATACGGAATTGCCTTTACCATAAAGATGAGCTACAAGGGAACGCATAAGATCGAAGGTTTCTTTGAGTATGTCGTGCCGCCCCTTGAAGGGCTTTGGTGGCAGGAAAATACACAGGGACTTGATTATGCCAGAAAAGAAGATATGCACTTTATCTCTATGATCAGGCTGCCGGACTTCGTAACGAAAGAAGATTTTGAGTGGGCAGTTCAGGAAGCAACGAAAAAGAAAAAGCAGGACTTTTCAAAAGTTGAGTTCTTCCCCTATGATGAGGGACTATGCGTTCAGTGTATGCACATCGGCTCTTATGACGGCGAGCCTGCCACCGTTGATTTAATGCATGGCTATATGAAATCAGCTGGATACGAACTGGATATTACGGACACAAGATATCATCACGAAATCTATCTGAGTGATCCGAGAAAATGTGATGTGAGCAGGCTGAGAACGGTCGTGCGTCACCCGATTCGGCGAGCGGAATAAACGGCAATATGGAGGTCATTACGCAAAAAAGAAGCTAATCTCCGGGATACACAGCGCAACGCAGCCTCTCAAACAGATCAACGCATAAAAAGAAAACAGTGTAACCCGCTGCAAAACGGGTTACACTATCTTCATGCATTTACTGCCTTATTCACACGGGGTATTTGTCAGTCGGTTTTTCTTTTAATAAATGCCATTGATTGTTACTTCAAAGAGAGCTTCTTTTCCGCTCAGATCCGGATTGTTTGAGTAAGGATCCGGGAAAGTCACATATACATCCACTGTATCGCCGGGATGGGCGCCGATGAGCTGTTCCTCAAAATCATCAATATATTCACCGGAGCCAATGGTCAGAGGAGTCCCCTGTCCCTGTGTATTGCCTCCCTCAAACTCGACTCCGTCAACACTTCCTACATAATCGATATTGACAGTGTCGCCGTCTTCTATCGTGAGAGAGGTATCGGTAGAATAGTCTGTTCCGGTTTCCCCGGAGCTGTTTGATCCGTCAGTATCGGAACCTTCCTCTGAGTCTGACGTGTCTTCTGAATCTTCTGATGTTCCTGAATCTTCCTCTGTTCCTGCATCTGCCGTGCTTTCTGTATTTGTATCATTGCCCTGGCTGCTTTCGTCCGGAGAAGTGACAGAGTCATATACGATCACTCCGATCAGGACGATGACGGCGAGAAGAGGAATGGTGATCACCAGGATCTTGCTCACTTTTTTGCGGAGCGCTTTTTTTCGTCGTTCTTCGGCCCGGCGCTGCTGAGCCATCCTCCGGTTTTCTTTTTTCATTTTTTGTACCTCATTTCTTTCAGATATCCTTTTTGCATTATATAGATAAAATATGACTAATTTGTGATTTCTTTTCAAAAAATACATGGTATACTATAAACTATGGCAAAAGCAAAGACAGAACTGGAGAGAAGAAAAATGGCAGAAAACAGCAGAAGGTTTGACGGAAGACTTTTTCTTGAAGATATAAATGAGAAGCTTAAGATACGGCTGGAAGAGATCAGCAGACAGCTGGATGAAGGACAGAGAGAGATCGAGGACATGCACGAGTATTACTGGGAAAACTATACAGAGATGGACCAGTACGGGTATGAGGATTATGACAATCAGCAGGCTTTGCTGCACCAGGTGAACGCCAACGAGGAAAAGACAAAACTGAAGCGGAGATTTGAGAAGATGCTGGATTCTCCCTTCTTTGGAAGGGTAGACTTTATTTTTGAAGGGGAAGAGGAGGCGGAACCTTTCTATATCGGTATTGGGAATTTTGCCGAGAAGGCAGGAATGACACCGCTGATCTATGACTGGCGCGCTCCGGTGAGCGGACTTTTTTATGATTACGACAAGGGACCTGCGGCCTATGAGGCTCCTTCCGGCACAATTCAGGGCGAGATCCGGGCAAAATGGCAGTACAAGATCCGTAAAGGTAAAATGGTCTACGGGTTTGAAAGTGACGTGAAGATCGACGACGACATCTTAAAGCGGGAACTGGGAAATAACGGGGACGCGAGACTGAAGAGTATTGTGCGGACGATCCAGAAGGAACAGAACGCGGTTATCCGGAATACAAAAGACCGGATCATGGTGATCCAGGGAGCGGCGGGTAGCGGAAAGACATCCATCGCCCTGCACCGGATCGCCTATCTTCTGTACCATGACCGGAAAAATCTGAAATCCTCCAATATTCTGATCCTGTCTCCTAACAGTGTATTTGCGGATTATATTTCTCATATCCTTCCGGAGCTGGGCGAGGAAAACATTCGGGAGATGAGTTTTGATCTGTTTGCGTACCGTGAGCTTAAGGATACCGCCGCGGACTGCGAGGACAGATATGACCAGCTGGAACGGATGATGCGGTTTCCGGATGAGCAGGCGAAGGAACGGTTCCGTTTTAAACAGTCAGAGGAGCTGGCCAGGGAGGCAGAAGGATTCCTGGCTATGCTGGAGGATGAACTGATGGAATTCAGAGACATTGAATTCCGGGGAATGCGTCTCTCGGAAGAAGAAATTCTGAAGCTGTTTTACAATAAATTTTATCAGATTCCTATCCTGAAACGGATGGACGCGGTGATGGAATATTTTGTTGATTCCTATGAAACACTCCGGGGCCGGGACATAGAAGAGGAGGACCGGGAGTATCTGCAGCAGAAATTTGACCGGATGTATGTGACGAAAGATATCTATGAGATATATAACAGGTTTCTGGAAACATGTGGTCAGGAAGAGCTTCCGGATCTTCCCTGTGAAAGGAGAAAGATCCCCTATGAGGATGTTTTTCCTATGTTGTATCTCAAATATCGTCTGACCGGCGGTGGAGCTCACAAGAATATCAAACATCTCGTAATCGATGAGATGCAGGATTATTCCTTTATCCAGTATCTGATCTTAAAGGATCTGTTTGACTGCCGCATGACGATCCTGGGTGACCGGGCCCAGACGCTGGATGAAGAGCCTCAGGATGTAACTTCGTTTCTACCGAAAATATTTGGGAAAGAGATCCGGACAGTAGTGATGAACAAAAGCTATCGAAATACGTGGGAGATTGCGGAATATGCCGGGAAAATCAGCGGGATCACGGATATCGAACTTCTGGAACGCCACGGGAAACCGGTGGAGGAAAGGTCTTTTGATTCAGAAGAAGAGATGCTGTCAGCAGTGGCAGAGAATCTGAATCTTTCAGACCAGGGATTTGAGACGGCTGCTGTCATTACGATGACAGAAGAGGAAGCGTTTGATCTCTGCCGTCTTCTTCAAAACCGGGGCGTAGATGCTACTTATGTAGACAGAAACAGTACAGCTTTTCAAAAAGGGCTGACTGTGACCACTTTTTATCTGGCCAAGGGCCTGGAGTTTGACCAGGTGTTCGCGATCCGGGGAAACAGGGAAGATCCCCTATCCCGTCAGGCCCAGTATATCTGTGCCACCAGAGCGCTGCATGAACTTTATGTCTGGCGGCTGAATGACTGAGTGAGAATGAGCGAGAACGTCCGGGTCCTGTGATCCTGATAGTATAAACTGCCTTACCGGGGAAATGTTATTATAGAGAATAAGAAACCAGGAGGCAGTTATGGAGTCTATATGGAGCAAGACCTGTGATATCAGGAAACGGACAGCATTAAACAGGGATGTGGAAGCAGATGTGGCAGTGATCGGAGGAGGTATGGCCGGTATCCTGACCGCATATCAGCTGAAACGGTCCGGGATACGGGCCGTGGTACTGGAAGCAGAACGGATCGGCGGGGGACAGACGAAGAATACGACCGCCAAGATCACAGTGCAGCATGGAATGTTCTGCCATACATTTCTTGAAAAGAAAGGAAAAGAAAAGGCAGAGAAATATGTCCGGGCCAATCAGGCGGCCGCAGAGGAGTACTGGAAGATCGTGGGAAAGGAAAAGATCGACTGCGATCTGACGAGAGCAGATTCTTATGTCTTTTCCGGGGATGGAGAGCGGCTGCTTACAGAGACGGAAGCGGCCCAGAAACTGGGCATTGATGCATCTTACGTGAAGCATACTGAAATCCCGGTCTCCTGCGCGGGAGCAGTGAGGTTCCCGGGGCAGGCTCAATTCCATCCGCTCAAATTCCTGAGGGCAGTGGCGGAACATCTGGAGATTTATGAAAACAGTCCCGTGAAGAAGGTAGAAGAACACAGAGTTTGGACATCCTGTGGCAGTGTGCGGGCAGGAAAGATCGTTTTTGCTACGCATTTTCCATTCATTAATTTCCCGGGAATGTATTTTGCCAGAATGCACCAGGAGCGTTCTTACGTTCTGGCGCTGGAAGGGGCAGAAATGCCGGAAGGAATGTATATCGGTGATGGAGATAACGCGCTGTCATTCAGGAAGTACGGGAAATATGTTCTCCTGGGAGGACAGGGGCACCGGACCGGAGAAAACAAAGAGGGAAAAAGGTATGAAAACCTTCGGGAAACAGCCCGTACCCTTTATCCGGGAAGCAGGGAAGCGGCATGCTGGTCCGCACAGGATTGCATCACAGCGGATCAGATCCCATTTATCGGACAGTATGCTTCCGATCATCCGGACTGGTTTATAGCTTCAGGCTTCCAGAAATGGGGGATGACTTCTTCCATGGCCGCCGCCATGATCCTGCGGGACCTGATCTGCGGGAGAGATAATCCTTTCGCGGAAGTATTTTCTCCTTCCAGATTTTCCGCAGAGGAACTCCCACAGATCCTGAAAGATGGGGGAAAAGCGGTGAAAGGACTGACAAAACGGTTTTTTCAGATATCAGGAGATTCTCTTGGCAGGATACGGCCAGGCCAGGCAGACGTGGTGGAGACTGCTGAGGGAAAGACAGGGGTGTACAGAGACGAAGATGGACAGGTGTATCAGGTAGATATCGTGTGCCCTCATCTTGGATGTGAACTGGAATGGAATCCGGACGAGAAGAGCTGGGACTGCCCTTGCCATGGTTCCCGGTTTGATTACAGGGGAAGGCTGCTGGAGGGACCGGCACAGCAGGATATTTCCGGAGAATAGCAGAAAAATGACAAAAGAAGAGGAATAAGGCGGAGAATCAGTATGAAGATATCAGTAATCTCAGTAGGAAAGATCAAAGAAAAATATCTGAGAGACGCCGTTGCGGAATACGTCAAGAGGCTGAGCAGGTACTGCAGGCTGGAGATGATCGAAGTGGCAGACGAAAAGACGCCGGATCAGGCCGGAGAAGCGGCAGAGGAAGCGATCCGGGCGAAAGAAGGAGAACGCCTTCTCAAATACATCCGGGAGGATATGTATGTGATCACACTGGAGATTAATGGGAAAATGCTCACGTCCGAGGAATTTGCGGAGAAGATCGAGACGCTTGGCATTCAGGGGAAGAGCAGTATCGCCTTCGTGATCGGTGGATCCATCGGCTTGGGTAAAGAAGTGCTGAAACGTTCGGATCTGGCACTCAGTTTTTCAAAAATGACGTTTCCGCACCAGCTGATGCGCGTAATCCTCCTGGAGCAGGTGTACCGTGCGTATCGGATCATAAATGGAGAACCATATCACAAGTAAGGGAGGAATGGAAGAGAGTGGACAGATGATGTTCCGCTCTCTTTTTGTATGAGCGAAAATAAAATGACAGAGTAGTAAACGAATGATATAATGAAGAAAAGTAAAAATGACAAATTGGAATTTGTGAAGGAGTAAAAAGTATATGATTTTATATCATGGAAGCAATGTCATAGTCCAGGAACCGCAGATTTTGGAAAATGGGTTTTACAAAGATTTTGGATACGGGTTTTACTGTACAATTATAGAAAAGCAGGCAAAACGCTGGGCTTTGACAAAACGCAGAAAGCATATTGTAAACCTTTATGAGTACTTACCTGATAAAAATTTGAACATTAAAAATTTTAGTGAAATGACAGAGGAGTGGCTGCAGTTTGTTGTAAACTGCCGACTCGGTTTAAAACATGATTATGACATTGTTGAGGGACCAATGGCGGATGATACAATCTGGGATTATGTTGAGGATTATATGGCTGAACGAATTTCGAAAGAGGCTTTCTGGGAACTGGTTAAGTTTAAGTATCCGACACACCAGATTGTATTCTGTACAGAGAAAGCATTACAGACTATCAAATTCGAAGGGAGTTATTCGCTATGACAAACAAATTTTTCCCGGAAGAGCAGATAACCGAGAACGATCTTTATTTTTTATGTTATATGATAGAACGTGTAGCAAGGAAATTACATCAGAAAAACAAATACGTTGTTAATTCTATAGCGAAGGATGAGTGGGTGCGTCTGATCAGCCTGGCTAATGTACTTCATTGTGAGAATCCCCTGAAAATTGAAGATGAATGGATTGAAGAGTATAAGCTGGAAAAGGGAAATTTTGATATAATGGATGTGGATTTAGAACTAGTAGACGAGATCCCATCAGAAACACAGATGGGCAAGGTGTATACAAGGCTGATTCTGTCAACGTTACAGCCAGAGGAAGATTATATCGATGGAATGATCCGAGTATATAACGATGAAATATGTGACACGATTGATAATTACAACAGCAGTGCATATTATGAACCGTCTTATGTAATAACAAGAGCCTATAATAATGGAGGTTTTTAAAGAGCAGATAATCGCATTTGGATATGTTATGAGGAACCGTATCACAAGTAAGTGCGGTTTTTTCGCATTTGGGTAGGATATAACGTGAAGTAATAAAAATGAAAAAACAAGGTTGACAGATCGGAACTTGTCAAAGTGTTTTTATGAAAGGAGTTGAAAGTATGAATTTCTTTGAGATAGTCCTTACATTGGCAATTTCTTTGGGGGCAGTAGTATGGGGCGTGAATATTTATAATCAAAAGGGCACTTGGTTTCTTGCCGGATGGAATACAATGAGTAGAGAAGAAAAAGCAACATACAATGAGAAAGCAATATGTCATTTGTTTGGAAAATGTGTTGTTTTCTGTGGAATAGGAGCATTTCTTTTATTATATGGTAGCTTTAATCACAATGATTATATTTTATGTGTTGGACTTGGTATAATTGCAATAATGATTATTCTATCCATTATAATACTAAAGATAAATTCAAAAAAATATCGTCAGTACAAATCCTAATTTATCTGTACACAATATGATGTCTAAGCTATAATAAAGTTAATCGTATGTAAGATTAAAGAAGTGAGCTGTTAAGGTGGAGGTATATGTATGCCGGAAATTGCTTTGTTTTATGGAATAAGGATTACTATGTATTATGATGACCATAATCCACCCCACTTTCATGTGGAGTATAATGGAAAAAAGGCTTTGATCGATATAAATGATGTCTGTGTTTTGCAGGGAGCATTGCCATCAAGGCAACTGAAACTTGTGTTGGCATGGTGTGTGATCCATCAGGATGAATTAATGCAAAACTGGGAACTTGCAAAAGATGGGAAACCGTTAAACAGAATCAATCCTTTGGTTTAAATATGAAGGAGGCGCTGTAATGTTAGAATATATTCCAACTGTTGTTCAGGTAATACCGTACGAAGATTATACTGTGGATGTATATTTTGATGATGGGAAAATTGTATGTTGCCATGCAGAAAAAGATTTGTCTCCTAATATTTTTGATCGAATAAAGGCGTATCATATTTTTATGAATAAATGTATGGTTTTAAATGGAACATTGGCATGGGATGTGGCTGGAGGAAGAAATGTAAACGAGTGCATTGATATCGATCCTTTATATTTGCACGAGCTGGAAAAAAGTAAAGAACGAATAGCATAGAATATTAAATATATAAACCGCACTTGGATACGTTATGGAGAGCCATATCACAAATAAATGCGTTTTTTGCATTTGGGTGCGATATGGTGTGAAGTAATGAATCATGTGGAGTATTTAGAAGGGAGTGGACAGATGATGTTCTGCTCCTTTTCGTATGGGTAAGAAAGACAATGACAGGGAAATAAACGAATGTTATAATGAAGTAAAACTAGGCCGACAGATTGAATTTGAAAGTGAGAAAAAGTATGAGAAATAAAGGTCTAAAACAACTAATTTATGTAGTTATTCCAATTATTACAGTATTCTTATGTAGATTATTGAAAGTAGCGCAGGGAGAAAAGAATGAAGAGATTGTATTTGGCATAATGCTTGGGATACTTTTAGATATTATTTTCTTTATTATTCAAAAAATAAGAAACAGATAGAATTCCAACTTTATCGTAAAATTGAACAGAACGACAAATCCTAATTTGAAAGTATCGTTGGTGGGATATAATATAATCTATAAGTATCGCGAAAGAAAGGGAGGAATGATAATATGATGTATCCTTTTATGACATTAAACGATGAAACGGAAATTGTTCATTCTGATATGCAGGATGATGGAAGAGTAAAAGTATATATCGAAAAACCGGATGAACAATATTGTTTTAAACGTGCTACATGCTGGCTCCCCGATTATACATGGGAGGATGTTTACCATTTTTCGAAAGAAGAAATTAAACAGTTTGAAGAAATAATAAGATCAACTGCTCATCTTATTATTGAATTTTCTAAGGAAGGGGGATTTGAAAATGCCTCAAATCTTTAGAATGGGAGAATATTGGATTTATTTTTGGACGAATGAAAATAGGCCTGTTGAACCAATACATGTACATATCGCAAAAGGAAAGCCTTCTGAAAATGCAACAAAGGTATGGATTACTAGCGCAGGGAAATGTCTGCTCTGCAATAATAATTCAGGAATACCTTCACATACACTGCGCAATATTATGAGAATGATTGAGGCGCGTAGTGCAGATATTATTCAGAAAAGATTTACATATTTTGGAGAGATAAACTATTATTGTTAAGGGAGTGGACTGATGATGTTCCGCTCTCTTTTTAATATATGAGAAAGAAAATGACAGGACAATAATCGGATGTTATAATGAAGAAAAGCTGGTCGAAAATCTGAATTCAATGGGAAGCTGCCGGAATCATCCAAGGAGGAAATAGAATATGGAATGGCTGCCGATTCTTGTAATAGTTATAAATGAAGCTGTGGACATTATTCAATCGGGGATGACATCCTGTTGAGGGAAGGTTATTTCTGTATCATTTTTCCGGTAAGTTACTATGATCAGCTGGTCCATACAATTGAACGTAACGATATGGAAGATGATGAATTTTCGGCGGCGGTTTTACTCTTTCCAATGCAAAAACAGTCCATGCGCCGGTTATTCAGGAAGCTTTTATCATCTACAGCATGTTTCCGTCGAAGAAAAATACGCTCAGGGCTATAAGAAGAGATATGGGAAGGACGGATTTATGATGCTGATATCGTCATCTCAGGATCTTGTATCCGGTGAGCCGGGGAAACCTGCGATAGCTGTTGTAAATATCGAAAAATTTGATCAACAGGGAGGTAATATCAGATGCAGCATGAATGTAGAATAACGGTACTGGAAACAAAAGTTTTTACTGATTATCAGGAAAAATATCTTGCAGATCCCAAGTCGGGACCATGCCCATTTTTTAAAGCAGGTGACACATTTATTTTAAAAAGGACAGATGAGCAGGATGATTTTTATCATTTGATGGACGGGAAATTCTGCGGCGAGGCCTGGGACGCGATCAGCAGATATGTCTATACTGCTCTGCAGGGCGGGTCTATCATGCATAAATGGACAAACGATGAGAGAATGATGATCGCCTGCTGTAATGACGGCACGAGACCTGTGATCTTTAAAATAGAGAGAATCGATATTCCGGAGAATGAGGAAGAAAAGCAGTGGCTTGAAAATATGAATTTTAAGAACAGCCCGGGAGATGCCTACACCGGATAATATGAATGGGCAGGTGGCAGAATGCGTACAGAAAAAGAAATGTTTCATATGATTATTGAGACCGCCAGGACAGATGACCGGGTATTGGCGGCATATCTGAAAGGTTCAAGAACAAATCCCAGTGCCCCCAAAGATGTCTATCAGGACTTTGACATTATGTATGTGGTAAAAGAAACGGAAAGTTTCCGCAGGGAACCGTCGTGGATGGATGTTTTTGGAAAAGAGATTCTAAAGCAGGAGCAGGACGATGATTTCGGTTACGGAGAACGTTTTGGCCTGCGCGGACATTCCGATGGAACTTATTCCTGGCTGCTGTTATTTGAGGATGGAAATCGCATCGATATTGGGATTGAGACTGTAGAAGTCATGATAAGGGGAAGTAACCGCAATAAACTCTTTGTTCCGCTTTTAGATAAAGCCGGCTGTCTTCCGCTGAGTCCGCCGCCTACGGATGAAGAATTTTATGTCAGGAAGCCTTCTGCAACAAGATTTTTCGGATGCTGTAACGAGTTTTTCTGGTCCCTTTGCGATGTGGCAAAAGGAATTGCCAGGGATGAGCTCCCCTTTGCGATGACAACTTACTACACTCAGCCGCACAATATGCTGGAAGTAATGTTGGAGTGGTTTATTGGTAGCAGAACAGACTATTCGGTTTCCTGTGGGAAACTAAACAAGTATTTTAAAAAATATTTGCCGGAAGATATCTATACGATATATTTGGAGACTTTTCCGGACAGCAGCTATGAGAATTTCCGGAAGGCTGTGAAAAGATCCTGTCGTCTGTTCCATGAAGTAGGGGTACGGACAGCGGACAGCCTGGGGTTTTCCTATCCGCAGGACAGTGAGAACGGGTTCCTGAAATATTTGGAAATGGTCAAATGACAACAGACAGAGAGGAAAACGATGCAGATCGTAAAAATAGAGGAAAATAAAAAAGAATATCTGGAGCTGCTGCTGCTGGCGGACGAACAGGAAGAGATGATCGACCGTTATCTTGAGAGGGGAGACATGTATGTTCTGGAAGAGGAGCCGGGAGAACAGAAGTGCGGTGTCACGGAGAATCAAGCACCGGGCGCAGGGAAGGCTGTCTGTGTTGTGACCGATGAGGGCAATGGGATCCTGGAGATCAAGAATCTGGCCGTCAGGCCTGATGTTCAGGATCAGGGATACGGCAGAACCATGGTCCGGTTTGTGGAGAGGGTTTACCGGGACCGGTTCCAGATCCTGCAGGTAGGAACAGGAGACAGTCCGGCTACGATCCCCTTCTATGAAAAATGCGGATTCCGAAGGTCCCATGTTGTCCGGAATTTTTTTACGGACCATTATGACCATCCTGTCTATGAATGTGGCAGACAGCTTGTTGATATGATATATCTGAAGAAGGAGTTGTGAAAAACGCCGTCCGTGATGACGCGGACGGCGTAGATATAAGCAGGATAAATGCAGTTGTGTCAGTTGTTGAGAGTGTGAGAATCCGACTGTTTCTTTCGCTTTAAGGACAATTCGGCCACTGCGGTGTACAAAACATCAGTGGATGAATTAATGGCCGTCTCACAGGAGTCCTGGATCACCCCCACAATAAAACCTGTGCCTACTACCTGCATGGCTATGGCATCTGAGATCCCGAACAGGCTGCAGGCAAGCGGCACCAGCAGAAGAGAGCCGCCGGCCACTCCCGAAGCGCCGCAGGCGCTGGCGGCAGAGAGCAGGCAGAGTATGATGGCGGTTGGAAAGTCGACGGAGATGCCGAGGGTGTGAACCGCTGCCAGGGTCAGGACGGAGATCGTTACAGAAGCGCCGCCCATATTGATCGTAGAACCAAGAGGAATGGATACAGCATAGGTATCCCGGTCCAGGCCCAGTTCCTCACAGAGTTTCATGTTCACCGGGATATTGGCGGCAGAACTTCTTGTAAAAAAGGCAGTGATCCCGCTGTCTTTCAGACATTTGAAGACGAGAGGATAAGGATTTCTACGTATCCCGATGAACGTGATCAGCGGGTTGACTACAAGAGCGACAAATGCCATACTGCCTACCAGAAGAAGGATCAGCTGTCCATAGCCCAGAAGGGAGGACAGTCCCTGTTCAGAGATAGTGGAGAACACAAGTCCGAGAACACCGAAAGGAGCACAGTTGATGACCCATCGAACGATCACCGACAGGGCATCGGCTATGTGCATGATAGAGTGTTTTGTTCCTTCGCCCGCTTTTCTCAGGGCAACTCCAAGAAGGATGGCCCAGGCAAGAATACCGAGATAGTTTGCATTTGCCAGTGCGTCCACCGGATTGGAGACAATATTCATCAGAAGACTGTTCAGTACTTCTCCGATTCCGCTGGGAGCGGCTGTATCTGCCGCGCTTTCTGTGAGTGAGATGGTGACGGGGAAGAGAAAGCTTGCGGTCACGGCAACACATCCTGCCAGAAAGGTTCCCAGCAGATAGAGAAATATGACCCGTTTTATTGTGCCCTGTTTGCCTTCTTTCTGATGGCAGAGGGCTCCCATTACAAGAAACAGTACCAGAAGCGGAGCGATGGCTCTTAACGCTCCGACAAACAGATCGCCAAGAAGAGCGATGGGCGTCAGCTGCGGCACTGTCAGCCCGAGTATGATCCCGATGATCAGCCCGCAGATAATCCGTTTGACCAGGCTGACCGAGTTCCATTTACTTATCAGTTTTTTCATTTTACCCATTCCTGTCTTTTCTTTTTTATTAACAGGAGTAGTATAACACAGTTCGTATTGTTTGGAACAGATTTATTTCAGGAGGTGTTTATGAAGATACCGGAAGTTTTAGAAACAGAGGAAGTGTTTACAGGAAAGATCACGTCCATCCGGCGAGATAAACTGTCAAGGGGAGATGGACAGACATTTATCCGTGAAACTGCTGTCACAGATGATTCTGTCGGTATTGTGGCGATGGATGACAAAAGGCGGATCCTTCTGATCCGGCAGTACCGGCATCCTGTGGGCCGCCCGTTGTGGGAGATCCCGGCAGGGCGCATGGACGTAGATGGGGAGAGCCCTGAGGAAACAGCGCTTCGGGAACTGCGGGAGGAGACAGATACATCTGCCGCTACGGTGCGTCTTTTGACTGTATTCCTGAATTCCGCGGGATGGACGACGGAGAAAACATATATCTATCTGGCGGAAGGCCTGAACAGTATGCCGGAATATGAACGGAAAAACGAGGAGGCAGATATTGAAAAGAAATGGATTTCACTTGAAGAGGCCTTTGAACAGGTGAAGGCAGGCCGGATCGGCGACGCTAAAACTGTGATCGGCATCCTTCTGGCGAAAGAACGGAAGACCGAGCAGTGAAAATCCACAGAAGGATAAGAAAAAATATTTGTCAGCACTTTCATTTTAAAAAGATATCTGGTAATATAGTATCGTGATATTTCAAATTTACACATAGGAAAACATATGCAGATAATGCGATCATATATACTTGGGGGACGGGAGTGTTTACAGAGGCATCAGAGAAGTATATCTTTGATGCTTTTTTAATAAAAGGATAAGGAGAGAAAGTGGAATGAAAAAACAAAAGGGTATTTTGAAAAAACTGGGAGCATTTACCCTGGCGCTGGCTGTACTGGGGAGCACCCTGTGGCAGTATCCGGGTACGGTGTCTGCCGCGGAAGAAGAGTTGGAGCAGACAGTGAACGCGGAGAATACGGAAGAGACAGAAGCTGTATGTATCTGCGACAGTCCGTGCGCTTTGGATTCTGTCCGGGGAGACTGCCCTGTATGCGGGACGGACGGAGCGGATCTGAGCCTGTGCGCAGGAAATGTACAGAAGAGTGATTCAGGGAAGGAAAAACTCCCGGACCAGTCCGCTGAAGAGCCGGAGAAAATTCCTTCTGAGGAGATGAAACCGGAGGAGAAGGAAGCAAAGGCAGCTGCGGAAGAAACTCAGATGCAGGCCGAAGAGGCAAATGAGGAAGGAAAGATCCAGGAACTTCCGGCAGAGAGTATCTCCTGGAATGACGGAACGCTTCCTGACAGCGATGAGCTGCTGGCAGGATATCTGCAGCAGCAGATGTACGCGGGCAGAAATGATGGCATAACTGTTCTGGGGGATTTCGGCCGGCAGGAACTGACCGGGGTGAACCTGAAGATCTATGAGGGACTGAAGCGGGAGATTGCCCGTATCGCGTCCGGAGAGAGGAGCAGCACTGTCATCGAGATCCCGGTGGCGGATCTGGGGCTGACAAAGACAAGATGGACGGCCGAGGAACTGGGAGTTACTACAACGGACGAACTGCTTGCAGCGGTGCAGGAGGAGACAGGACTTGATATTTTCCTTGCCACGGACTATCTCCTGGTAGACTGTCCTTATGAACTGTACTGGTATAATAAAACAGCGGGAGGCGGCGTCAGGATGTCGTCGGGTATCTATTATACTCCCGGACTGGCCCCGGACTCCTGGGTGGAATTGCGAGGACCGTTGACCTATTCTTTCAGTGTTGCCACAGAATATCAGACTTCCGGCGGAGACAGATATACTGTAGATACTGCGAAAACGTCCGCTGTCAGGAATGCCGTTGACTGTGCGCAGCAGATTGTGGCCGACAATGCGGCTAAAACAGACTACGAAAAACTGCTGGCTTATAAAAATGAAATATGCCGGCTGGTTTCATATAATCACAGCGCGGCAGAGAACCCGAATACCCCCTATGGAAATCCATGGCAGCTGATCTGGGTATTTGACGGGGACTCAGGAACGAATGTCGTGTGTGAAGGCTATGCGAAAGCCTTTCAGTATCTATGTGATCTGACTGCCTTTACGGGCAGCATCTCCTGCTATACGGTAACGGGCACTATGGGCGGCGGCACCGGAGCCGGCGGACATATGTGGAATATTGTTACAATGGAAGACGGCAAAAATTATATCGTGGATGTAACCAACTGCGATACGGGAACTGTGGGCGCGGATGACGGGCTGTTCCTGAACGGGCTGTCCGGAAGCTGGGACACACAGTACATCTACCGGCGGGGCGGATCATCTGTCTGGTACGTATATGATCCAGACGCGGTGAACATGTACGGGGAGAGCATTCTGACATTATCATCAGAACGATATTCTCTGCCGGAACCTGTTGTTACGATCAGCGGACAGAACACTGTTTCCTACGGGGATACACTGACTCTTTCGGCTCAGGTGAGCGGTACGAGTGAAACTGCGACATACGAATGGTTCCAGGGAGAACAAAAGATTACCGGACAGACAGGTGCTGTCTGTGTCATATCCGGGTTAAATGCCGGCGAGACTCCCTACGCGTTCCGGGTGGAGGCGACGGTCGGAGAAAAGGTGTTAGAAAGCGAAATTTTTTATGTCACGGTCAACAAAGCACAGCCATCCTGTACCGTACCGACCGGGCTGAAAGCAGTTTACGGACAGAAACTCAGTGAGATCGTACTGCCTGCTTCGGAAGGAGCAGACATAACACCTGGAACATGGACATGGGACACACCGGAAGTGCTGGTGGGAAATGTGGGAACTCATACATTTTCCGCGACATTTACTCCGTCTGACCGGCAGAATTTCACGACGCTGAATCAGGATGTACAGGTGACTGTCAGCGCCGCGGTTCCGGAGCTTGTATTTGCCGCGCTGGTCCAGGAATATATTTATACAGGAAGCCAGGCCGAGATCGAAGATCCGGAAGTGACGCTGGTGAACGGAGAAACATATACCGGAGTAATCTCGTATTCTTATATAGAGGAGGAAGATTCGGACAGACACTCAGGCCTTCCGTCAGATGTGGGAACCTATACCGTCTACGCCGGTATAAGCGCGCAGGGAAATTATACGGCGGCGGAAGCTTCCTGTACGTTAGAGATCAAATATCTGGATTTTGACGGAAACGGGATCCTCTACAATGGAACGGACAGCAGAGAAACGTGGTATGGACAGCCGGTGGATGTGTCTGCGGACGGATATCTGGTAAGTGACAAACTGACGGGCCCATACTATGAACAGTATACAATCGGACTGCCCTCTGAAGACGGAAATGTTTCCAGGACGCTCTATTTTAAAAACACAGCGGGACAGATCACTTCAGGACAGAATGTGACGGTTGGATTTGATGTAACTGCCCCGGAGGGACAGATCAAGCTCGGAGCCAGATGGTGGCAGGAGTTCCTGAGTTTTATTACTTTTGGAAACTACAGGGTAAATGATCCCCAGATCCGGATCCAGGCTGAAGATAATTCCAGCGGTGTGGGGAAAGACGGGATCCGGTACTTTGTTTATACCGGTGAAGAACCCTATACTGATGTGGAAGCTCTGGAAGCAGCGGATGTTTCCTGGACAGTCTATGACGACGGAAACAGGCCGGCAGTAACAGCAGATACAAAGACGGTAATTTACGCGAAACTGACGGATAATGCAGGAAATACATCCTATATCAGCTCGGAAGGAATCATTCTGGATACCGCCGCGCCTGTGATCGGAAATGTTGAAATCATTTCCGGGACCCAGAATCAGGGGGAAGCGGCATTTGACGTTAATGAAGCGTGCGCCTATTATTATGTGGTCCTCCCGGAGAATATGCCGGCCCCTGCGGCAGCTTCCGTAATTGCGACAGTGGATAAAAACGCGCCCGGAGCAGAAGGAGGAACCCAACTTGAAGCAGTCACAGCTTCCGGAAGCGGAAGTGTGACGGACTCCATGCTCACAGACGGGAAAGGCAGCGCAAAGATAACGATCACCGGACTTCAGGCCAATACTGCATATTATGTTTATATCGTGGCAGTGGACCGGGTTCTGGATATTTCCTCCAGTTTCAGCGGAATAGAGAGCGGCAATGCAAGCGGTGTGTCCTCCTGCAGATTAAAGACGGGAATGACAGATATTTCAGCGGCAGAACTGAAACTGAAGGGGCAGGCTGTCTATGGAAATACACTGGAAGCTCAGATCGACTGGACCACGATTTCAGATCCGGGTACGCTGACCTACCGATGGTATCGCGGTGACGCAGAGATCGCTGGTGTTTCGGGCGAGACTTATGTACTGGACAGAGAAGATATCGGCCAGACGATCCGTGTGGAAGTAACAGCAGAGAACTGCTACGGAACGCTTAGAGCGGCCATCGGGGAGAGTGAAAACGGGGCAGACCGGGTGGAAAAAGCAGACTGTCCGGAAGTCAACGAAGCTCTGGACGGCACAGTAGACGATACAAAGGGCATCGATGTTTTCCGGTTTACCGGCAGAGCGGGCGTGCTCTATGAATACAGCCTTGACGGCGGAAACAGCTGGACAGATGTGACGGACGGGATGACGGAGGAAGCAGGGGAGATCCTGACCGGAACCATCCCGATCGGAAATGTGGTATACGCAGAAGGAGTTGTGCAGGTCCGGGCCCGGGAGACGGATGTCTATAAAGCAGGAAGGGTCATCTCCAACACAACTGCGTTTACCGCATCTTTGGACGGTACGGTTGTTCTCAGTGGAAACGCAGTCTACGGGGACACGCTGACGGCTCAGGCGTCAGGAACTCAGGAGGATACAGAGCTGACGTACAGTTTTTACCGGGACGGTGTGTCTGAGGCGGTTCAGACGGGAGCCAGTACGGAATATGTTTTAACAGAAGGGGATATCGGCAGAGAGATCTATGTAAAAGTGACAGCGCAAGGGTATACAGGAGAACTGGTTTCGAGCCATACGGCCGCTGTAGAAAAACGACCGGTTACAATTATGGCAGACTCTTTGACAAAAGTGTATGGAGAGGATGATCCGGAGCTGACCTATACGATTTCTTCCGATACACCGCTCGCCAGGGGAGACGTTCTAAGCGGAACACTGGTGAGAGAAGAAGGAGAAGATGTGTCTGAATACAGGATCGGACAGGGCTCTCTGACAGAGGAAAATAATCCCTGTTACAAGATCTCTTTCACGGAGGGAATTCTGAAGATCCGTCCGCTGGCCCTTGACTGGGATGTGTCGGAACTTCTTGCGCTTGATAAAGAAACCGGTATTGAAAACGGAAAAGCAACGCTCTATGGTGCGTTAAAGGTATCCGGCATCCTGTCTGCCGACCGGGAAGACGTGATTTTTACATGCCCGGCGGATGTATTGAGCGGAGTTTATGCTTCTGTAGACGCAGGCAGACAGAGAGTCACCCTGACGTGGGCAGACGCGGAGCACCCGGCAGAGCTTGAGGGAGAAAAGGCGGGCAATTATATCCTGCCGGCATCTCTTCCCCAGATCACCGGAACAATCCATGAGGTGATTACGGATCTGCCTCTTCTTCCGGAGTCCACAGAGAACCGGGAATACCGACTGGAAGTGGAGATCGGTATTTCAGAAGTACCGGACGCGTTGAGGGGAACAGAAGATCTGAATACCCAGGACAAGATCGACAGGCAGATGAGGCTGGCGATCCAGAATCAGACAAGTGATATAGAGCCCGGAAATATCGTAGTGTACGATATTAGTCTCTGGACCAATGTGAACAATACCGGATGGGTGAAGGTGGAAGATGAAGACTTCCCGGAAGGCGGGATAACCGTTACGTTGCCCTATCCGTCGGGAACAGGGGAAGCCACCCATGATTTTACCGTGGCACATATGCTTACCGTGGACAGGGGCGGCCTGAAAGCCGGGGATGTTGAGTATCCTTCTGTGACAAAGACAGAAGAAGGGATCCGGTTCAGACTCATGTCACTGTCTCCGGTGTCCATCGGATGGAAGGAAGCGTCCAAAGAAACTGGTGAAAATACAGGGGATGGAAACGGCACACAGAACAACAGCGGAAACAATTCCGGAAATGTCACTGCCGGACCTTCTTCCACTGACAGACCGGCATCTGCCGCAACGGGAGATGACAGCCCGATCGCGCTGCATGTGATTCTGGCGGCAGCGGCAGCCCTGGGGATCGGAGTGATCCTTGTGATCATAAAGAAAAAAAGAAAGTAGCTGAATAACAGGCTGGCCGAAAACCGCCTCAACCATGTTTCAAAGCAGCATGGATGAGGCGGTTTTTATACGGAACAGCGGTTTTCCTGCTTTGAGCGCAGAGCTTTTCATGTGATTTCGTGCAAACTTGTGGGATTGTCCCGGAGTTATAGAAGCGATATAATGAAGAAAGAAAAAGAGAAAGTGGTAAAATCAATGAGAAAGATGAGATTGTATAAAAGGGAGATCAAAGATAAACATATCTTGCGGGAAATTGTGGCTGAATGTGATGTTGTCCGTATTGGAGCCATGGATCAGGAAGGAATGTTTATAGTTCCGGTCAACTTCGGGTATGAGTTTTTGGATGACGGGGACACAGAGCGGCTCATCCTGTACTTTCATGGGGCACCAGAGGGCAGGAAAGCCGAAGCTTTTGAAGCGTGCAGACAGGTGGCTCTGGAGATGGACTGTGGACATAGGCTGATTACCGGAGACTATACGTGCAGCTATTCCTACGCCTACAGAAGTATTATGGGAAATGGAACTGTGGAACGGCTGGATTCGGATGAACAGAAAATATACGGGCTTACAAAGGTTATGGAGCACATGGCTTGCGGGGCAGCGATTGATTTCAACAGAAGTATGCTGGAAAGGGCCGCGGTCTACCGGATCACTGTGGAGAGCTTTACAGGAAAGGAAAGAAGCTGAATATACATCTTGAATATAAAGTAAGAAATGCTATAATATTCCTGACGCTTTCATGCGGATCGAGAATATAAACAGTGAGGGCCCTGTTTTGTTCAGGCATACAAGGGAGGAAATATGAAGATCATCATTATCGGATGCGGCAAGGTCGGAAGCACTCTGGCAGAAGAATTGTGCGAGGAGGATCACGAGCTGGTCGTGATCGATAAGAATCCAAGGAAGATACAGCAGTTGTCCGAGAGTGTGGATGTGATGGGATACGCCGGAAACGGGTCGAGTATCCAGGTACTTTCAGAAGCGGGGGTAGAGGAAGCGGATATTCTGATCGCGGTTACCGGTTCTGATGAACTGAATCTGCTGTGCTGTCTTATCGCGAAAAAAGTGAGCCGGTGCCACACCATTGCCCGTGTGCGCAACCCGGTATACAACAAGGAAATCCATTTTATCAAGAAAAAACTCGGGATCTCCATGATCATTAATCCGGAGTTTGCCGCCGCGCTGGAGATTTCCCGGCTGCTTCGTTTTCCATCGGCCATTAAGCTTGACACTTTTTCAAAAGGCAGAGTGGAACTGCTGAAATTCAAGCTTCTCCCGGAATTTGGCCTCGGCGGCATGACTGTGGCAGAAGTCATGGAAAAAATGCGCTGTGATGTACTGATATGTGGAGTGGAAAGAAATGGACAGGTGTTTATCCCGGACGGAGATTTTATTCTCGAAGATACGGACCTGGTGTCTATTATCGCTTCCCCGAAGAATTCAAGTCTTTTCTTTGAAAAAGTCGGCGTACATATGCACAAGGTGAAGAACGCGCTTATTGTGGGCGGAGGCACCCTGGGATATTATCTGGCGGCCATTCTTTCCGATATGAAGGTCAAGATAAAGCTGATAGAAGAAAAGAAGGACCGGTGTGAGGAACTCAGCGAACTGCTGCCTTCTGTTACTGTCATTTATGGGGACGGAACGGATAAAAAGCTTCTTCTGGAGGAGGGGCTGGCACAGGCAGAATCCTTTGTGACTCTCACGAATCTGGATGAAGAGAATATCCTTCTGAGTCTCTTTGCCAAGAAGATATCCCGCGCGAAGCTGGTTACCAAGGTAAACCGGATCGCGTTTGATGACATTGTGGACGGACTGGATCTGGGCAGTGTGATCCATCCGAAATATATAACTTCTGACTATATCCTGCAGTATGTAAGAGCCATGGGAAATTCGCTCAGCAGCAATGTGGAGACACTTTACCACATTCTGGACGGCCGGGCGGAGGCTCTGGAGTTCGCCGTGAGGGAGACTTCTCCGGTGACAGGGATCCCACTTTCAGAACTTCGCCTGAAGAAAAATCTTCTGATCGCGTGTATCAACCGCAACGGAGAGGTACACATCCCGAGAGGACAGGATGTGATACAGCCGGGCGACACGGTGATTGTTGTTACTACAGTGAAAGGACTGACTGACTTACGGGATATCGCGGCCGGGAGATAAGAGATGAATTTTTCTATCGTAAAATATATAATAGGATATGTTCTTGTTTTTGAGGCGGCATTTATGGCGCTGCCGTGTGTTGTGGCTTTGATCTATCAGGAGAGCGAGGGATGGGCGTTTGTCATAACAGGACTTCTCTGCCTTCTTTTCGGGCTGCTGCTTTTCCGGAAAAAACCTGAAAACCGGATCTTCTATGTGAAGGAAGGTTTTGTGACGGTGGCACTGAGCTGGATCGTTATAAGTATAATGGGAAGCATCCCGTTTTTACTTACAGGTTCTATTTCAGATCCTATTTCCGCCCTGTTTGAGACGGTTTCCGGTTTTACAACTACGGGGGCCAGTGTAGTGTCAGATGTGGAGGCCCTTTCCAGATGCGTGTTGTTCTGGAGGAGTTTTACTCACTGGATCGGCGGTATGGGTGTGCTTGTATTCCTGCTGTCGATCATACATGTAAAAGGAAGCGGTTCTCATATGAACCTGATGAAGGCGGAAAGCCCCGGGCCTTCTGTCAGTAAACTGGTGCCGACTGTCCGGTCTACAGCGAAGATCCTGTATCTGATATATGTATTATTGACGATACTGGAGATCATTTTTCTTGTGATCGGCAGGATGCCTTTGTTTGACGCGCTGACAATTTCTTTCGGGACAGCCGGAACCGGAGGATTCGGGATCAAAAATGACAGCATGGCCGGGTATTCCCCATATCTGCAGGTGGTTGTTACAGTTTTTATGATCCTGTTCGGAGTAAATTTCAGCGCTTATTTCCTGATCCTGAGAAAGAAATTAAAACAGGCATTTTCCATGGAAGAAGTGAGGTATTATCTCTTGATCATACTGGCTTCGATCGGCATCATCAGTCTGTCGATCCATGATATGTACAGTTCTGTGGGAGAAGCCGTACGCCATGCGGCCTTCCAGGTAGGATCGATCATAACGACCACGGGATATGCCAGCACAGACTTTAATTTATGGCCGGAGGTACCTAGGACAATTCTGGTCCTGCTGATGTTTGTGGGCGCCTGTGCCGGGAGTACCGGAGGAGGCATCAAAGTATCCCGTCTGGTTATCCTGGTGAAGACGATTAAAAAGGAGCTTTATACACTTCTTCATCCGCGGAGTCTGAAAAAGCTTAAAATGGACGGACATGCGATCGAGCATGAAACGGTGCGTTCTACAAATGTATTTTTAATCGCATATGTACTGATCTTTGTGTTTTCTGTCCTGCTGGTCGGTTTCGACGGACATGATCTGATTACGAATTTCACAGGTGTGGCCGCGACGCTGAATAATATCGGGCCCGGCCTGGAACTGGTGGGGCCTACTCAGAATTTCTCGGTTTTCTCCGGCGGCGCGAAACTTGTCCTGATCTTTGACATGCTGGCCGGGCGGCTGGAAATATTCCCGTTGCTGCTTCTTTTTATGAGAGATACGTGGAGAAAATTTTAAAAAATAAAAAGAAAAGGAAGGGGATAATATGACAGATAATATTACAAGAGAAGAAGCAATCGAACTTCTGAAAAAGTATAACAAGGAGCCCTTTCATATCCAGCATGGGCTGACCGTGGAAAAAACGATGCGTTTTCTGTCACATGAGCTGGGATATGGTGAGGAAGAGGATTACTGGGGACTTGTCGGACTTTTGCACGACATTGACTTTGAGATGTATCCGGAGGAACATTGTGTAAAAGCACCTGAACTTTTGAGAGAGGCGGGGATAGGAGAAGATATGATTCATTCTGTCTGTTCCCATGGATACGGGATCTGCTGCGACGTAAAGCCGGAACACGAGATGGAAAAGGTACTCTTCGCGGTGGATGAGCTGACAGGCCTGATCGGCGCCGCGGCTCTTATGCGGCCTTCCAGAAGTGTTATGGATATGGAAGTTAGCAGCATTAAAAAGAAATTCAAAGACAAACGCTTCGCGGCCGGATGTTCCAGGGATACGATCCGGACTGGCGCGGAAAATCTCGGATGGGAGCTGAATGAACTGTTTGAGAAGACACTTAGGGCCATGCAGTCCTGCGAACAGGAGATCCGGGAAGAAATGGAAAAAATCGGTTTATAAAATTGATCACAGTCACAGGAGGAAAATAGAATGGTCCATCATATTGTAATGTGGAAATTTAAACCTGAAATAGAAGAAAATAAGCGACCGGAGCTGAAAAAGGCCATGAAGGAGAGTCTGGAAGGGCTTGTGGGAAAGGTGCCGGGGCTTTTAAGTCTGGAATTCGTGGATGCTCCTCTGGAAACCAGTACCCATGATATCGCGCTGGTGAGCACGTTGGAAAAAGCCGAAGATGTCGCAGTGTATGCCAAACATCCGGCCCATGTCGCCGCGGCGGATACGTATATAAGGCCTTATGTGACAGAGAGAGCCTGTCTGGATTATCAGTAATATAAGATTCTCTTAAGAAGATGTTGTTACAGGAGGGATCCGCCATGAATATGTGCGATCTGATCGTAAAGAAGAAAAGGGGAAACTCCCTTAAGAAGGATGAGATCCGTTGGATGATACAAAAATATACGGACGGAGAGATCCCCGATTATCAGATGTCTGCCATGATGATGGCCATCTGCTTTGTAGGAATGACAGACGAAGAGACGACGGAGCTGACGCTTGCCATGGCCGAAAGTGGAGATATGCTTGATCTCTCTGGAATAAAAGGTATTAAGGTGGACAAACACAGTACCGGCGGTGTGGGAGACAAGACCTCTCTTGTTCTCGCTCCTCTGGCTGCCTCTGTGGGCGTACCGGTGGCGAAGATGTCCGGACGGGGTCTGGGACATACCGGCGGGACCATCGATAAGCTGGAAAGTTTTACCGGATTTTCCACATCTCTTTCACCGGAACAGTTCATCCATAACGTAAATGAGTTTCATATAGCGATCGCGGGGCAGACAGCAGATCTTGCTCCGGCGGACAAAAAGCTTTACGCGCTTAGGGATGTAACCGGGACAGTAGACCAGATGTCCCTGATCGCATCCAGCATTATGAGCAAAAAGCTGGCTTCAGGATCCGACGCGATCGTGCTGGATGTTAAGACCGGGGATGGCGCTTTTATGAAGAACATGGAGGATGCCCGGGCTCTGGCGCAGGAGATGGTGAAGATCGGACGACTGGCAGGAAGAGACGTGACGGCGGTTATTTCAGATATGGACCAGCCGCTGGGATATGCAGTGGGCAATGTGCTGGAGGTCAGGGAGGCCATCGAGACCTTAAGAGGCAGAGGACCGGCAGATCTCAGGGAGCTGGTGCTTACGCTGGGATCTTATATGACAGTGAAAGCAGGGATAGCTTCCAACCCCGGGGAGGCACGGCAACTTCTGGAGCAGTCTCTTGAAAACGGACAGGCATTTCAGGTGTTCAAAGAGTTTATCCGGGCACAGGGCGGAGACCCGGAGGAGGCAGAACACCCGGAGCTGCTGGCTTCTGCCAGATTTATCGAGGAAGTTCCGTCTCCGGAAGAAGGGTATGTATCGGATATCCACACAGAGGAGATTGGGAAGATCTGCCTGATGCTGGGCGGAGGAAGAAAGACCAAGGACAGTCAGATCGATCTGTCCGTGGGGCTGGAGCTTTGCAGGAAAAAAGGCGATCCGGTAAGGAAGGGCGAGCCTTTGGCCAGGATCCACGCAAATGACAGAACACTTCTTGGTGAGGCGGAGAATATGCTGGCGGATGCCTTCCGGTTTTCAGAAGAAAAGCCGGAAGTGGAACCGCTGATCAGAGCCATTATAGAATGAACAGGACAGGAATATGAATAGGACAGAACATGCCGCACATATACTCTTTATAAAAGGCGTATGTGTGGCATTTTCATGGGGAGAGAAGAGATAAGACAGAAACTGGCATCGGCTGCAAGTATGCCGAAAGATGTAGTCATGGGAGCCCCGGTAGTCACGGCGCTGGGAAATTTTGAAGTGTGCGTGGAGAATTATCGGGGCATTACAGAATATACAGACACTCTTGTACGTGTACAGACAAAAGGAGGTCAGATCCGTCTGACAGGGAAAGGGCTTCAGGTAGAGTATTATACGAACGATGAGATGAAGATCACAGGAGAGCTCCATATGATCGAATTCCCGGATGGGAGGAAAGAGGATTGATCCGTTCGTTTATCCGATGGCTGAGAGGATATGTAAAAATACGAATTGAGGGATACTCCCCGGAACGTTTTTTAAATATGTGCCGTTTTCATCAGATCTTTCTCTGGGGCCTGTCCCCTGTCGACGGCGCTTACGAGGTGTATCTGACAGTTCATGATTTCAGACAGCTGAAACCTTTGGCCAGAAAGGCCAGGACACGGGTAACTGTAAAAGAAAGACGAGGATTCCCGTTTTTCGCGGCGCGTTATCGAAAAAGAAAGCTTTTTTTTACAGGACTGGTTTTGTGTGCCGTGCTTCTAAAAGTGTACTCGCTGTTTATATGGGACATTCATTTTGAGGGAAATGAAAAATGGACAGATGAAACGCTTGTGGAGTTTTTGGAGACAGAGGGAGTAACCCCGTTTATGCTGAAAAGCCGGGTCGACTGTCCGGGCATTGTAAAAGCGATTCGGAAGGGATATAATGATATCGTTTGGGTTTCTGCGTCCATTGACGGAAGCCGGCTGAAGATCCAGGTCAAAGAAAATGAGGACACCTTCCAGGAGGAAGAAATATCCGAAGAAGAGAAACCTACGGATCTGGTGGCTGCCGCGGACGGAGTTATAACGGACATGGTCACCCGCTCAGGTGTTCCCCAGGTCCATGTGGGAGACACTGTAAAAAAAGGCGATATCCTTGTTCTGGGGAGAATGGAAGTCTTAAATGACAGCAAGGAAGTGACAGCGTATCAATATCAGAAATCAGACGCGGATATATTTGCCGACACACAGATGGAATATTCGGACAGTATGCCTCTGACATACAGGGAGAAGGTCTATGACGGGAAAAAGAAATATCAGGGGTTTCTACGGCTGGCTGACTGGACGATTTCCGTGGGCAGCATTAAAAACAAGTATAAAAACAGTGAAGTGTTTACAGAAGAGATGCAGCTGAAAGCAGGAGAAAATTTTTATCTTCCGGTATCCTGCGGCGTGAAGACAGTGAAATCCTATTCCTTTACGGAAAAAGAGTATTCACAGGACGAGATCAGGCAGCGCCTGAGTCAGAATTTTAAACGGTTCTGTGAAGATTTAGAGGAAAAAGGTGTTCAAATACTGGAAAATGATGTTAAAATACAACTGTATGAAAATTCTGCCGTCGCCTCAGGCACGCTATATGTGAACCGGCGGATCACAGCAGAGGCGGATACAGAAATTCTGACAATAGAAAGGAAAGAAACAGATGAGTCTGTCGGAACTGATCATTGATATACCGGCTGAACATGAGGCAAATGTGTTCGGACAGTTTGACGCATATGTAAAAAAGTTAGAGAGGACGTTCCATGTCACCCTGATCGCCAGAGACGGGAACACGAAGATCGTAGGGGAGAGCGGGGCCGCGGAAAAAGTACAGCGGATTCTGACCCAGCTTATCGAACTGTCAAAACGGGGAAATACGATAACAGAACAGAACGTAGATTATGCCATCTCCCTGGTGTTTGAAGACCAGGAAGAAGGGATCGTCGCCATCGATAAAGACCTGATCTGCTACACCCTTCAGGGCAGACCGGTCAAACCGAAAACCCTGGGACAGAAGAAATATGTAGACTCCATACGGGAGGGGATGATCACGTTCGGACTGGGCCCGGCGGGGACCGGAAAGACGTATCTTGCCATGGCCATGGCTATCACAGCGTTTAAGAAAAATGAAGTGGGACGCATTATCCTGACCCGACCGGCGATTGAGGCGGGAGAGAAACTGGGATTCCTTCCCGGAGATCTGCAGAGCAAGATCGATCCCTATCTGAGGCCTCTGTATGATGCTCTTTATCAGATCATGGGAGCGGAAAGTTTTCTTAAAAACTCCGAGAAAGGGCTCATCGAGGTGGCTCCGCTGGCCTATATGAGAGGGCGGACACTGGACAACGCTTTTATTATCCTGGATGAGGCGCAGAACACAACGCCTGCTCAGATGAAAATGTTCCTGACCAGGATCGGATTTGGCTCAAAGGTAGTCATCACAGGGGATTCTACCCAGAAGGATCTCCCGGCAGGAGCGACTTCCGGGCTGGATGTCGCTGTAAAGGTAGTACGGGGACTGGAAGGGATCAGCATATGTAACCTGACCAGCAAGGATGTAGTCCGGCATCCTCTTGTACAGAAGATCGTCAAGGCATATGAAGACTACGAGCAGAAGTCCGGCAGCGGAAAGAACAGCAGGAGGAGAAGAACATGAGTCTGTTTATTGAAGAAGAAGGGGAGGTCCGGCTGCCCTTTGATGTCCGGGCGGCAGCTGAGCTCGTGACAGAAGCGGCGCTGGAACTGGAAGGATGTCCCTATGAAGTGGAGATCAGCCTGCTTCTTACAACGGATGAAGAGATCCGGCGAATGAACCGGACCCACCGGCAGATCGACCGGGCGACGGACGTGCTGTCCTTCCCCATGCTGGAATATGACAGGCCGGGCGGCTTCCCGGGGTTAGAGGAAGCCGGTGAAGATCTGTTTGATCCGGACTCCGGAGAGCTGGTCCTGGGAGATATCGTGATCTCGAAAGACCGGGTGCTGGCTCAGGCAGAAGAATACGGACACTCTGTGCTGAGGGAATACACTTTCCTCATCGCGCACAGCATGCTCCATCTGTTTGGATATGACCATATGGAGGAGGGAGAACGCCTTCTTATGGAAAAACGTCAGCGAGAGATCATGGACAAGATCCATATACCGCGCGGGGAGAACATTTGAGACACAGTACAAGGAGGACTTATATGTCTGAGACACCAAGGAACAGAACCAGAAAAGGCAGAAATGATGACTATCTGGCTCAGGGAGCGATCCTGGCTGCCGCTGTAGTAATTACAAAAGTGATCGGTGTTGTATACCGGATCCCGCTTACCAACATACTGGGAGATGAGGGAAACGGGTTTTATGGATATGCATACCAGGTATATGCTATTGCTCTGATGCTGTCCTCACTGAGTCTGCCTACTGCTGTATCGAAACTGGTATCTGCCAGAATGGCTGCAAATGAGCGGAGAAACGCTTTTCGTGTATTTCTGTGCTCCCTTATCTTTTCACTGATAGTAGGACTGATCGCGGCTCTCGCAATCTTTCTGGGAGCGGGAGCCATTTCCGAGTATATGATGAAAGCGCCTTTGAGTATCTATGCCCTGCGGGTTCTTGCTCCATGTCTCCTGATTGTAGCCGTGATGGCTGTGATCCGCGGGTATTTCCAGGGGCTGGGAACGATGGTGCCTACAGCAGTTTCCCAGATTATCGAACAGATTGTAAACGCGGTGGCCAGTATTATAGGGGCAAGCGTACTGTTCGGCATTGGAACAAGAGCGGGGGAAAAGGCCGGAGAGGAACTTCTGGGACCGGCTTACGGGGCCGCGGGCGGAACGCTGGGAACGGCGCTGGGAGCCGCGTCAGGGCTTTTATTCCTCCTCTTTGTCCTGTGGCTGTTCAGAGGAGGGATTAAAAGACAGGTCAGGAGAGACCGCACCGGAAAACGGGAGGCCTATTCTCATATTCTGAAAGCCCTTATACTGACGGCAGTGCCGGTTATATTCAGTACCGCGATCTACAATATCAATCAGATCCTGGATCTTACGATATTCAATCATATCCTGGACGCTCAGGGGTATACGGAGCAGCAGTATATGGCTTTGCAGGGAATTTATACAGGGAAATATGATCCGCTGATCAATGTTCCCATGTCCGTTCCATATGCTCTCAGCGCGTCTATCGTGCCGAGTCTTACCGCGGTTGTGATGGCGGGGAAGAGAAAGAGAACATATTACCAGATCGACCAGACCCTGCGGCTGACTACCATTATCACCATGCCAAGCTGCGTGGGCTTTATTGTCCTGGCCTCCCCGCTTATGGTGCTTCTGTACAATGACTCCGGAAGGACACCCGCCAATCTGCTTATGATGGGAGCCGTGGTGGTTGTTCTCTATGGATGGTCTACCATAACCAATTCCGTCCTGCACGGACTGAATTATATGTCCAGTCCTGCGAAAAATGCCTGCGTGGCGCTGGCCATTCATCTGGCAGCCCTGGTCCTTATGCTGACTGTGTTCCAGATGAATGTCTACGCTCTTGTAGGGAGCAATATTGTATTTGCTCTTGTGATGTGCTGGCTGAACCAGCGAAAGATCCGACAGGTGTGCGGATACAGGCTGAATGTAGCCCGGATCTTCCTGAAACCACTTATCGCTTCCGCGGTTATGGGAATCGTTACATATGCGGTATTTCTGGTACTGGATCTTCTGGTTGGAGGAAGGGTGATACCGGCTGTGATATCCATTCTGATTGCCGTCGTGGTGTATGTGGTGGTCATCCTGAAGATCGGGGGCCTTTCCGCGGATGATATTGAAGCCCTTCCGATGGGAGCCAGACTGCTGAGGATCTGCCGCAGACTGCACCTTATGCCATAGCCGGATATACAATTGAATAAAAAGACAGAAAAAGCCAATACTGTATGAAAAAAGGAGTGGAAATCATGAAACCCAGATACATTGTTGGCTTTTTTGTCGTATTTCTGATCGCGGGAATCCTTCTTACCGCAGGATATCAGATCTCCTATGACCACGCTATGGAAAAGCAGTCTGCCCGGGCAGAGGAGGGATTTTCTGACACTGAGAGCATAGCGGCCGAAGGAGAGGCTGTCAAAAACGAAGAGAGCGAAGAGGAAGGGTTCTGGCTGTGCGAGCTTCAGGGATTTGTGGTTGTATATTTAAGTGACAGGAAAACAATCTATGAGTTTACAGAAATCCCGCTTACCGATCTTCCGGAAGAAGTACAGCAGGAAGTTGCAGAAGGCAGATATGTCAGAACAGCAGAGGAACTTTACGCCTTTTTGGAGAACTATTCGAGTTAAGAGAGAAAGAGGTTGTCCTTATAACTGCCGGTTTGGCTGGACTCAGTGGCGTAAATAGTGTATAATACTGTTCTGCCGGCCTTCTGCGGAAGGTGAAAAACACAGGATAAGAGGATAAATCATGGATCAGAAAAAGATACAGAGAATCAATGAACTATATAGAAAATCAAAAGCGGAGGGGCTTACAGACGCAGAGCGGAAGGAACAGAAAATTCTTCGGGAGGAATATCTGGAGGCAGTCAGACGCAATCTCCGGGGGCAGCTTAATAATATTGATATTGAAGAGAAAGACGGAACGGTTGTGAATCTGGGTGAAAAATACGGAAACAAAAAAGGAAACTAGAAAACGGTATCTTAAGATCAGAGAAGAGATTCCGGAAGCCGCAAGGAAGGCGGCTCAGCAGAAGATCGTGGAGCGCCTGATTTCCTGCCCGATTTATGAGAAAGCGGACAGGATTTACAGTTATGTATCTTTCGGCAGTGAGGCAGACACTTACGTGCTTATGGAAGAATCGATCAGGCGCGGGAAAAAAGTGGCGGTCCCCAAAGTACTTGGACCCGGGAAAATGGAGTTTTATTATATCGGGGATACGGGTGATCTGAAACCTGGATTTGCTTCTATATTGGAACCTGCCTCCCGATGCAAAAGAGCTCCTGTTCCGGATCAGAGCTCTCTGGCTATCGTACCAGGTTCAGTATTTGACCGAAAGGGGGTCCGGATCGGATATGGAGGCGGATATTATGACGTTTATCTCTCAGGCTGTCCACAGTGCGTGCGGGTGGCACTTGCCTTCAGTGTTCAGTGCGTGGAAGGGGACCTTCCGTCAGATCCTCATGATATCAGGATGGATGCCATCATTACAGAAAAGGAGTTGATCAAATGTTCAAAGGACTTCCCGGAGATCCGGTGATGCTTCTGGGCGTCGTCAACACGAAATTAAGAGATTTTTATTCCTCTCTGGATGCGCTTTGTGACGATATGCAGATAGACAGAGAGGAGCTGACAAAAAAACTGGGACTTATCGATTATACATACGACCCAGTGAAAAATCAGTTTGTTTAACGCGCAGACGCAGGCACAGATCTTACAGGTAAGAGGAAGAAAAAATTATGGAAGACATCAGATCAAAAGCGGCTGATCCAGAGGCTGTGATCCCTGTATCAGAACCGGAACGACAGTATTTTTATATGGACAGGGCGGCGAAACTTCTGAAGGAGATGAACAGAAAAGCCGGCAGGCCGCTGACTTTTTGTGTCACTACATTCGGATGCCAGATGAACGCCAGAGATTCGGAAAAATTGGCCGGGATACTGGAGAAGACGGGTTACATAGAGACAGCAGAAGAGGAAGCGGATTTTGTAATCTACAATACATGTACTGTGAGGGAGAATGCCAATCTGCGGGTATACGGGCGGCTTGGACAGCTTGGGCGCAGGAAGAAAAAAAATCCTCATATGATGATCGCGCTCTGCGGATGTATGATGCAGGAACCGGAGGTTGTCGAGAAGTTAAAGAAAAGTTATGGATTTGTGGATCTGATCTTTGGAACTCATAATATCTACAAGTTTGCCGAACTTCTCGTGACACGGCTGGAATCCGGGCGTATGGTTATCGATATCTGGGAGGATACAGATAAGATCGTGGAAGATCTTCCAAGTGAGCGGAAATACTCATTTAAGTCCGGGGTCAATGTCATGTTCGGATGCAATAATTTCTGCAGTTACTGTATTGTGCCGTATGTGCGGGGACGGGAGAGAAGCCGGGATCCCAGGGCTATTATCCGGGAAATCGAGAGGCTGGCGGAAGACGGAGTGGTAGAGGTAATGCTGCTGGGGCAGAACGTCAACTCCTATGGGAAGACACTGAAAGATCCTGTGAGCTTTGCGCAGCTTCTAAGAGAAGTGGAGAAAGTGGAGGGTATCGAACGGATTCGTTTTATGACGTCTCATCCGAAAGATCTGTCGGATGAGCTGATCAGGGTCATGGGAGAATCCAGGAAGATCTGTCCGCATCTGCATCTGCCGGTACAGTCAGGCAGTACCCGTATTCTGCAGCGAATGAACCGGCGGTATACGAAGGAAGACTATCTGCGGCTGGTAGAAAAGATAAGGGATGCAGTCCCGGACATTTCGCTGACTACAGATATTATTGTCGGTTTTCCGGGAGAAACCGAGGAAGACTTCCTGGAAACGCTGGATGTAGTCAGAAAAGTACGCTATGACAGCGCTTTTACCTTTATCTACTCAAAGAGGACGGGAACACCTGCCGCGGTGATGGAAGACCAGGTCCCTGAAGATGTGGTAAAGGACCGGTTTGACCGACTGCTCTCAGAGGTTCAGAAGATCTCAGCGGAAATGTGCGCAAGGCATGCGGGAGAGGTACAGAAGGTCCTTGTGGAGTCAAAAAATGAGCATGACAGCAGCATGATGACCGGAAGACTGGGCAATAATCTGCTGGTCCATTTTCCGGGGGACGAATCACTGATCGGCCAGATCCTGGATGTCAGGCTCAATGAGAGCAGGGGATTTTATTATATAGGGGAGAGAGTGGAGGAAAAGTAAGATGAAGAAGAAATGGGTAGCGGCTGCCGGAATCGTATTGGCGGCCGCTATCGCTGTTCTGTCGGCGACGACCGGGACATTCTATTTCCGGAAGGACAGCACGGAAGAAGAAAAAGTGGAAAAAGACCCGATTTCGATCGGCTTCTGTCAGGTGGGGGCAGAGTCTGACTGGAGGACAGCAAATACCAGGTCCATAAAAAGGACATTTACACCGGAGAAGGGATATGATCTGATCTTCGAGGACGGCAGGCAAAAACAGTCAAATCAGATTAAGGCGATTCGCGGATTTATACGGCAGGGTGTGGATTATATTATTTTTTCTCCGGTCGTGGAACGTGGTTGGGACAAAGTTCTAAGAGAGGCAAAACAGGCGGGTATCCCGGTAATTATCATTGACCGCATCGTGGATGTGGAAGATGACAGCCTTTACACGGCCTGGGTGGGGACAGATGTCTATATGCAGGGAAGAAAAGCATGTGAAGCATTACGGCAGTACGTAGAAAACAGCGGGATCGGCGAGGTAAATATTGTCCATATACAGGGGACAATGGGGGCAACTCCCCAGATTGCCAGAACACAGATGCTGGAAGAGGCGGCAAAAAAGTACGGATGGAATCTTCTGGCCCAGGAATCGGGTGATTATACAGAGGCAAAGGGCTATGAGGTTATGTCAGAGATGCTGGAAAAGTATGATGATATTAATTTTGTCTACTGTGAGAACGATAACGAGGCTTTCGGGGCGATCGAGGCTATTGAGGCCTCCGGCAGGACCGTGGGACCGGGAGGCGATATCCAGGTGATCTCATTTGACGCGACGGCAGAAGGACTGCGCTATGTACTGGACGGGAAAATTCTTGTAGACGCAGAGAGCAATCCGGATCAGGGACCTGAGTGTGAGAAAATTATCAGTCAGCTGGAAAAGGGAAAAATACCGGAGAAATACCACCGCATGGAAGAACAAATATTTTCCAGCTCTTCTGATATCAGTACATTGAACATCAATGGACAATTGTATGATATCGAACCGGTAAGTGAAGGGCTGATCCTTACGCGGGATTATTAAAAGGCACTTAGCGGACGAAAACAAAAAATATTCAATCTTTGTCGTAAAAAAACAAACAAAAACAGAAGAGGATGAGAAAAAAATAAAATAATCCTCCCTTTTGCGAAAGATTCTTGATTTCCGGAATGAGAAAAATTGGATATATTAAAAATGGATCAGCGCCGGAAATGTTCTTTATCTTTCATATGATACAAGGCATGGTGCGGCACGTGAGAAAAAACAGTACAGAAGGGAGACAATGGGATGTTAAAGACGAAAAAATATCAGTTCTGGTTCTGCACAGGATCGCAGGATCTGTATGGGGATGAGTGCCTCGCACATGTGGCAGATCACTCAAGAAAGATTGTAGAGGAACTTAATGCTTCAGGAAATCTTCCATATGAAGTTGTGTGGAAACCGACTCTGATCACCAACGAACTGATCAGGAAAACATTTAACGAAGCCAATATGGATGAGAACTGTGCGGGGGTGATTACATGGATGCACACATTCTCTCCTGCCAAATCATGGATTCTGGGACTGCAGGAGTACAGAAAGCCTCTGCTTCACCTGCACACACAGTTCAATCGGGAGATCCCGTACGACTCCATTGACATGGATTTCATGAATGAGAATCAGGCCGCCCATGGAGACAGAGAGTACGGCCACATTTTCAGCCGTCTTCATATGGAACGCAAGGTGATCATGGGATACTGGGCAGATGAGGATGTGCAGAAGAAGATCGGATCCTGGATGCGGACGGCGGTTGGTATCATCGAGAGCAGCCATATCCGTGTTATGCGTATCGCTGATAATATGAGAAATGTGGCAGTCACAGAAGGTGACAAGGTAGAAGCTCAGATCAGATTCGGCTGGGAAGTGGACGCTTATCCGGTGAATGAGATCGCCGCTGAGGTGGAGAGTGTTTCCAGGGGAGACATCGACGCGCTTGTTCAGGAATACTATGACAAATATGAGATTCTTCTGGAAGGAAGGGATGGGAAAGAATTCCGTGAGCATGTAGCTGTACAGGCAGGGATCGAGATCGGATTTGAAAAATTCCTGGAGGACAGAAATTATCAGGCGATCGTGACTCATTTCGGAGATCTGGGATCTTTGAAACAGCTTCCGGGCCTTGCGATCCAGAGACTGATGGAGAAGGGGTACGGATTCGGCGCTGAGGGGGACTGGAAGACAGCCGCTATGGTACGAGTCATGAAGATTATGACAGAAGGCATGAAGGACGCCAAAGGAACGTCCTTTATGGAAGATTATACATACAATCTTGTTCCAGGCAAAGAGGGGATCCTTCAGGCACATATGCTGGAAGTGTGTCCGACGATCGCTGACGGAAGGATCATCATCCGGGAGCAGCCACTTTCCATGGGAGAAAGAGAAGATCCGGCAAGACTGGTGTTTACAGCCAAGACAGGTTCTGCTGTTGCCACATCTCTGATCGATCTGGGTGACCGTTTCCGCCTTATCATCAATAATGTGAACTGCAAGAAAGTGGAAAAACCGATGCCGAAGCTGCCGGTCGCGACCGCGTTCTGGACACCGGAACCGAACCTTCAGACAGGAGCGGAGGCGTGGATCCTTGCGGGAGGAGCACACCACACTGCGTTTTCCTATGACCTGACGGCGGAGCAGATGGGAGACTGGGCTGAATTTATGGGTATCGAGGCCGTTTACATCGACAAGGATACGACCATTCGCCAGTTTAAGAACGAACTTCGCTGGAACAGCGCGGCATACAGGAGATAGAAAACCAGACAGGGGCCGGTACCATCCGCCGAAAACTGCCGGAGACGCGGCCGGCAGACCGGCGTCTGGGATCGGCCCCTGACTCAGTATATACTGACAGGAGAGTGTGAATATGAGCAATGTAAAAGAAATGATAGAGGAAGGCAGGGCCGTCCTCGGAATTGAATTGGGATCGACTCGGATCAAGGCTGTACTTATCGATGAGGAGCATAATCCGATCGCTTCAGGAGATCATCAGTGGGAGAATCGTCTGGAGAACGGTATCTGGACATATACACTGGAAGATATCTGGACCGGCGTTCAGGACAGTTACAGAAATCTGGTTCTGGATGTAAAAGAAAAATATAATGTGAAGCTTTGTAAACTGGGAGCGGTGGGCTTCAGCGCGATGATGCACGGGTATATGGCCTTCGATAAGGAAGGAGAGCTTCTCGTGCCTTTCCGTACCTGGAGAAACGGGATCACAGGAGATGCCGCGGAGGCTCTGACGGAACTGTTCCATTTTAATATTCCTCAGAGATGGAGTATCGCGCATCTGTATCAGGCAGTCCTCAACAAAGAGGAACATGTGCCACAGGTAGACTTTTTTACGACCCTTGCAGGTTATATCCACTGGAAGCTGACCGGAGAAAAAGTGATCGGGATTGGTGACGCTTCCGGAATGTTCCCCATCGATGTAGATAAAAAGAATTATGACGAAAGCATGATGGACCGGTTTGATGAGCTCATGCAAGAAGAAAATCTGCCCTGGAAGCTCAGAGAGATTCTGCCAAAAGTCCTGACAGCAGGGGAGAATGCAGGAGTTCTGACGAAAGAAGGGGCGGCGCTTCTTGATCCCAGCGGCATCTTGGAGGCCGGGTGTCCCCTTTGCCCTCCGGAAGGTGACGCGGGGACCGGGATGGCTGCCACCAACAGCGTGGAGAAAAGGACAGGAAACGTGTCTGCAGGCACTTCTGTATTTGCCATGGTGGTACTGGAAAAAGAACTTGAGAATGTTCATCCTGAGATCGATCTTGTCACGACTCCGGATGGAAGCCCTGTAGCCATGGTACACGCAAATAACTGTACATCCGATCTGAACGCGTGGGTCGGCCTCTTCCGGGAGTTTGCCGAGAGCTTCGGAATCGATGTGGATATGAATCAGCTGTTTGGCACGCTGTACAATAAAGCGCTTGAAGGCGACCCGGACTGCGGAGGCCTTTTAGCCTACGGTTATCTCTCAGGAGAAAATATTACAGGTGTGGCGGAAGGACGTCCGATGTTTGTCAGGACCCCGGAGAGCAGATTTAATCTGTCGAATTTTATGCGGGCTCATCTTTTTACCGCGCTGGGCGCGTTGAAGGTAGGGATGGATATTCTACTGAAAGAGGAACATGTGGCGATCGATACGATCCTGGGACATGGAGGACTTTTTAAGACAAAAGGCGTCGGACAGAAAATACTGGCAGCGGCCATCCATTCTCCTGTATCTGTTATGGAGACTGCAGGTGAGGGAGGCCCGTGGGGTATGGCGCTGCTTGCCTCCTATATGCTGCACAGAACACAGGGAGAGACTCTGGGTGCTTATCTCGACAGTAAAGTTTTCGCAGGCAGCAAAGGTGTAAGTATGGATCCCGATCAAAAGGATGTGGACGGATTTGACACATTTATCGAGAGATATAAAAAAGGGATCGCCATTGAGCAGGCCGCCGGAGAATATCTTGACTGAATCTGTGTAAAAGGAGAAGAATATCATGCTGGAACAGTTAAAAAAAGAAGTATATGAAGCGAATATGCTGCTCCCCAGATACGGCCTGGTTACCTTTACCTGGGGAAATGTAAGCGGCATTGACCGGGAGAGAGGCCTGTTTGTCATCAAGCCCAGCGGCGTGGAGTATGACAGGCTTTGCCCGGAAGATATGGTGGTGGTCGATCTGGATGGCAGGAAGGTAGAAGGTGATTATAATCCATCCTCCGATACAGCTACCCACGTAGTACTGTATAATCGTTTTCCAAAGATCGGCGGTGTTGTGCACACACATTCCTCCTGGGCGACCAGCTGGGCCCAGGCAGGACGGGGGATTCCCTGCTATGGAACGACCCATGCGGATTATCTGTACGGAGAAGTGCCCTGTGTACGTAACCTGACGGAAGAAGAGATCGAAGAAGCCTACGAGAAAAATACGGGTATCCTTATTGCGGACGAGTTTGAGAGAAACGGCAGGGATTACGAGGCAATGCCGGCTGTGCTGTGCAAAAATCACGGCCCGTTTACCTGGGGGAAGGATGCAAAAGAGGCGGTACACAACGCGGTGGTACTGGAAGAAGTCGCGAAGATGGCAGCCCGCTGCGAGATGATCAATCCCCGGAATATGCCGGCGCCCCAGGAACTGCAGGACAAACACTATTACCGAAAACACGGAGCCAACGCATATTACGGACAGGTTAAAATCTGAGTTTGCCGGGGTGATTCAGGAGACGCCGGGGAGGATGGATTAAGCTTAGGGAAATAGAAAAAGCTGGCATCGAAAGACGTATTCTGCGGCAACAGAATAGGTGTCCCCGCCTCCGTTCCAGAATCCGGGAAAACATAAAGGGACTTAGAACCCGCCTAAATACAAAGCAATCCGATGAGCAACTCGCGTTCGCTCAGACAATCTCATCGGATTGCTTAATGGCGGATCCTAAGTCCCTTAAGTTTTTCCTGCGGATTCCTCCAAAGTCACCGGTCCACCCATCTGCCGCCGCAGAAACGTTCTTCCGACCGGTATTTTTCTCCTTTCCTGCACTTTATCCATTTCTTCCTGCGTCATGATTCATCCTCCGCAGCAAACCCGCGATTTGAAAGTAGTAGGGGATGGGAGCCGTATTGGAGAAAAAGACATTTACGAGACCAAAGGTTATTATGACGGAGTAAGCGGCAGGATGCTGCTTACTCCGCCTGGGTGTCGATAACGTTCTGCTTTCGCAATCACTTCTAAATCGCGAGATTGTTGAGGAGGTTGGATAGGAAGACGGGGAAGGAAGAGGTGTCCATCGAGGGCCGTGCAGCAACGCCGGCATTTGGGGCGCGTTTTTTGCGCCCTTATGTGCCGCTGCGTTGCAGCCCCGAGCGAAAGCGTGCCCGAGATGGATATCCTCTTCCTTCCCTCCGGCGTCCACATCCACCCCTCAACAAACTCAGATTTCAGGAATATTTTGGAAGTCGCCTCATATATTGTGTAAAGAGGTGGACAAGATGGAAAGAAGGGATAGAAAAACACAAATATTGAGTATCCTGGCAAAAAGCGTGCGCAGGATCGTGGAAGAAGAAGTGCCGGATTTTGAAAAACTTCAGGAAATACGGCTTCGTGCGGGCCAGCCGGTAAGGGTGATCATGGGAAATGAAGAAGCAGTGCTTCCGAAAAAGAACGGCCCCCACATCACTACGAAAGAAGAAGTGCGGGAGACGATGGATTATATCAGCCATTATTCGATGTATGCTTATGAAAATGAACTGAGACAGGGATTTCTGACAGTGGAAGGAGGACACAGAGTAGGAGTGGCAGGAAAAGTGATCATGGATCAGGAAAAGGTGAAAAATATCCAGTACATATCATCTGTCAATATCCGGGTATCCCATGAAGTGATCGGATGCGCGGACGATCTTCTCCCATATATCACAAAAAACCGCCAGGTATGTCATACCTTGATCATATCGCCTCCGGGATGCGGGAAGACAACGATCATCCGTGATCTGATCCGTCAGATATCAGACGGTAACCAATATGTAAAAGGTTGTTCCGTAGGCGTGGTAGATGAGCGGTCAGAACTGGGAGGATGCTATCTCGGCATTGCCCAGAATCATCTTGGGACAAGAACAGATATACTGGACTGCTGTCCGAAAGCCGAGGGAATGATCATGTTGATCCGTTCCATGTCGCCACAGGTCATTGCTGTGGATGAGATCGGTACCAGTGAAGATATCCACGCGATTGAGTACGCCATGCAGTGCGGATGTAAACTGATCGCCAGTGTCCATGGTCTGGATATGGATGAGGCTACGAAAAAACCGGTCCTCGGTGAATTGATCCGGCGGAGGATGTTTGAGCGGTATGTAGTCCTGAGCAGCGAAAAGCATCCCGGTGAGATCCGGGCAATCTACGACGAGCGGGGGAGTGTGCTGTGCAGAAATTGATCGGTGGGCTTTTAGTCCTGACAGCGACGGCAGGAGCAGGATATGTATATGGAAGGGAAATGAAACTATATCTGGAAAGACTTCTGTATCTGCGTTATGTTCTTAGTCTTATTAAAGGAGAGATCGGGTACACCCATGCCCCTCTCCCGGAAGTGCTTGCACAGGTGGCAAAGAGAGTCAGGGAACCATACAGATTATGGCTGAATAAGACGGCCCGGGAGATCAGGATGCGGGAAGAGACAAGTTTTGCCAGGACCTGGAGCAGATGCGTTGATAAATATTTAAAGGCGCTGGATCTGAAATATGAGCATGTGATCTTGATAAAGGAACCGGGGACTTTTCTCGGCAGCCTGGAGGCGGATACTCTGGACCAGACCATGCAGCTGTATTTAAACCGTATGGATCTGGAGACAGAAAAACTGCGGGAAGGTCTTGCGGCAAAGATAAGGATCAGCAGATGTCTGGGAGTGATGAGCGGTATTTTTTTCATTGTGATCCTGCTCTGAACTGGGAGGAAGAATGAATATCAATCTTATTTTTAAAATCGCGGCAGTAGGAATACTTGTATCCATTCTCGGACAGGTGCTGAAACACAGCGGAAGGGAGGAACAGGCATTTCTTGCCAGTCTTGCCGGACTGATCCTGGTATTGTCCTGGGTACTGCCTTATATTTATGACCTGTTCCTGTCAATCCGTCAGCTGTTTTCGCTGTAGTGCCGCAACGGATGGAAGATCTTCGGATCGAGAACCGCCGCATGGACAGGAAAGATATCTGGAGGTGAACAGATGAGTGTGATGCAGGTCGGCATCATCGGAGTGGTAGGAGCGGTCCTCGCGGTACAGATGAAAGGCGGAAAAGCAGAATATGGGATCTATGTCAGTATGGCCGCGGGAATTTTGCTCTTCGCGTTTATCGTGGACCGGCTGGGGATCTTTGTAGAGACAGTGGAGCAGATTTCCTCTTACATTGATATGGATGCAGGCTATCTGTCAGCTCTTTTAAAGATGATAGGAATTACCTATATTGCGGAATTTTCCTCCGGAATCTGTAAAGACGCCGGATACCAGACCATTGCGGGGCAGATTGAAATATTCGCGAAATTGACAATACTCGCTCTCGGGATGCCTGTACTGATGGCTCTGCTGGAGACAATACGGGAGTTTTTGTCATGAACGGAAGAAAAAGCGGATTCCTTCTTACAGTATTGCTGGTAGTTTTGGTTTTCAGTCTTGGCACAAAAATAGTAAATGCCAAAGAGTATGATCCGGCCAAAGAAGAGGACCAGACTCAGGAAGAGGACTGGATCCAGGAAACAGCAGAAGACGCGCTGATGTCAGAATTTGATTTTGACCAGATAGAGGACAGCTTAAAAGAGATGTTCCCCGGAGAAAAGATGTCTTTTGGTGAAGTTGTCGCTTCCCTGATGTCAGGAGACGCCAAGGAAGCAGGCGGGATGTTCCTTGATTTCCTGTCGGACCAGATCGCTTATGAATTCAATTATAATCGTCATAATCTGGTCTATGTGGTCCTGGTGGCTCTGACCGCGGCGGTGTTTACTAATTTCGCGGGGGCATTTCAGAGCAGACAGATTTCCGAGATCAGTTTCTATGTGCTGTATATGCTGCTGATCACACTGTGTCTGACCTCCTTTCAGACGGCCGCTCAGGGTGTAGAAGAGAAGCTGGGTTCTCTGACAGATTTTATGCAGGTACTTTGTCCCAGCTATTTTCTGGCTGTGGCATTTGCGTCGGGAAGTGTGACCTCCCTGTTCTTCTACAATGTGATCCTGTTTCTGATTTATGTGGTGGAATTAGTCATTGTCCGTTTTCTCCTTCCAGTGATCAATATTTATATCATGATCCGGGTGTTGGGCAGTCTTACGGAGGAGCCGTTTTTGTCAGAATTCGCGGATCTCATAAAAAAAGTGGTGACCTGGCTTCTTAACGCGCTGATGGCAGGGATCGTAGGCGTCAACGTGGTGCAGGGGCTGCTGGGACCGGCCATTGATACACTGAAGAGGAGTGCCCTTACCCGGACGGCAGAGGCTCTGCCCTGGGTGGGAAACGCCCTGGGCGGAGCCTCTGAGATTGTTCTTGGTACTGCTGTGCTGATTAAAAACGGGATAGGTATGGCCGGGGCTATTATCGCGGTCCTGATCTGCGCGGTACCTGTCCTCCAGATGCTGGTGATGGCATTCATGTATAAGCTGGCCGCGGCACTGGTACAGCCGGTATCTGACAAGAGGATTACCGCATGCATCAGCGGGGTCAGTGAAGGATATGAACTGATGGTCCGGGTCATTTTCACTTCCGGGATCCTGTTTTTGCTGACCATCGCGGTCGTGGCAGCGTCCACATCCTGAGAAAACGAGATTGCCGGGTTCTCCGGAGAAAGGGCTGAGTTTATGTTGGATCAGATCTGTGAATGGCTCGGGAATATTGCGGTTTTTCTTGTAGTGATAACTGCTGTGATGCATGCCGTACCCGGAAAAGACTATGTAAAATATATCCGGTTCTTTTCCGGGCTGATCCTGATTCTTCTTCTATTTACACCGGTGCTGAAACTGTTCGGAATGGAAGACAGATTCCGGGAGATCTACAGCGGAGCAGAGTATGAAATGAGGAGAAGGGAGATCCAGAAGGCAGAAGAGATCTATGAAGAAGCGGGACTGACAGACATTCTTTCGGAGCAGATCCCGGTATCGGACGGATCTTCCGGAGTGGAAAGCGCAGAAGCAGAAACCCGGATCGAAGTGGGGGAGATAGAAATTGGAGAATAAAAAATGGAAGGAGTGGCTTGGCGGGTTCCGCTCAGGAGAAAAGCTTCCCAGGAAGAATCAGCTCCTTATTCTTTTCCTTGTGGGACTGCTCCTTCTTGTCATTGTGTTTCCGGTGCCTGGCAGGACAGACAACGAAGCGGATCTTGCAGATGAAGGTGTCCAAAGTACGGCAGATCTGAGCAGTACAGGCGATTACGAAGAATATCTGGAAGAAAAGACTGCTAAGATTTTAAGTCAGGTGGAAGGAGTGGGGGAAGTGACCGTAATGATCACACTGGAATCCGGCGGACAGAAGATCATAGAGAAAGATCAGTCCAGCTCCGGGCAGACGACAGAAGAGACAGACAGTGAGGGCGGGACCAGGAGCGTGGAAGATCGGTCGTCAGATAAGACCAGTATCTATGTACAGGACTCGGATGGCTCTTCCACCCCTTATGTGAGTAAAGAACTGAGCCCGGAGATCGCGGGTGTGGTAGTGATCGCGGATGGGGGTGACGACGCTGTCGCCGCGCAGGATATTACGGAGGCGGTTCAGGCATTATTCGGTGTTGAGGCGCATAAGATTAAAATAATGAAACGGGCTTATACATAAAAGGAGGACTGAAAAAGTGAAACGGATCTTTAAGAAAAACCAGATCATTATTGCTACTTTGGCGGTTATGATCGCGATCGCCGGATACCTGAACTATTCCGGGAAGCTGTTCGGACAGTCAGAAAAAGGCACGGAGGAAGCAAACGCGGATCTTGCCAACCAGGAACTCCTGGATATTTCCCAGGAGGATATTGAGACAGGGACTGAGGATATTGAGAGCAACGATTCTGAAGTAGAAGGGACTCCGGGAGAGGCGGTTCTGACAAGCGGCACCGCGGAGACCACCGTGGCACAGGCAAAAGTGACAAGAGAACAGGTGCGGGCTCAGAATAAAGAGACTCTGCAGGCGATCATCGACAACACCAACTTGACCGATGTGGAGAAGCAGAACGCGGTAGATCAGATGGTACAGATGACACAGATCGCGGAACAGGAAGCGGCCATCGAAACCCTGATGGCATCCAAAGGATTCTCTGAGGCGGTTGTAAGTCTTGACGCAGATTCCGCGGATATTGTAGTTAAGGCAGATGAACTTACCGATGCGAACCGGGCTCAGATCGAGGATATCGTCTCCAGAAAGACAGATATCGCGCCGGAAAATGTGGTGATTACGCCGATCCATGAATAGACGCCCGATTGCTGCTTATGTGCGGAAATAAGGATTGGGCATGAGCGGGACCGGGAGATTTTCATATTGCATGCAGTATAAAAAGCGAGTATAATAGCGTCGATGCACATCGGCGCTGTTATTTTTTCCCTGTCCGATCGTGAATCAAGTAAGAAAGTATAGAGAGTGAAAATTATGTCAGAAATAATGAATGAGATAAAAAAGAGGAGAACTTTTGCCATCATTTCCCACCCGGACGCGGGAAAGACGACTTTGACGGAAAAATTCCTGTTGTATGGGGGCGTTATCAATCAGGCCGGTTCCGTAAAGGGAAAGGCTACGGCAAAGCATGCGGTTTCGGACTGGATGGAAATCGAGAAAGAAAGAGGAATCTCAGTCACTTCCTCTGTGCTGCAGTTTAACTATGACGGATACTGTATTAATATTCTTGACACACCGGGACATCAGGATTTCTCGGAAGATACGTACCGTACTCTGATGGCGGCGGATTCAGCGGTAATGGTCATTGACGCGTCCAAAGGTGTGGAAGCTCAGACAAGAAAGCTGTTCAAGGTCTGCGCCATGCGGCATATCCCGATCTTTACTTTTATTAATAAAATGGATCGTGACGCGAAGGATACCTTTGATCTGCTGGATGATATTGAAAAGGAACTGGGGATACCCACATGTCCGGTAAACTGGCCGATCGGGTCAGGAAAAGGATTTAAGGGAGTATACGACCGTCAAAAGAAAGAGGTAGACCTGTTTTCTGATACGCGGAAAGGAACATCCATGGGGGATGTGAAGAAAGTGAACATCAATGATCCGGAGGTGGACAGTCTCATCGGAACAGAGGCGAAAGCGACTTTGATGGAGGAGACAGAGCTTCTGGATGGAGCGTCTGCCGAATTCGATCAGGAACTGGTGGATAAGGGGGAACTTTCCCCGGTTTTCTTTGGATCTGCTTTGACTAATTTCGGTGTGGAGACATTCCTGAAGCATTTTCTTGTCATGACGACCTCGCCTCTGCCGAGGAGATCCGATAAAGGACTTGTAGATCCTATGACAGAGACAGATTTTTCTGCTTTTGTATTTAAAATCCAGGCCAATATGAACAAGGCCCATCGTGACAGGATCGCCTTTATGCGGATCTGTTCCGGAGAGTTTGACGCGGGCATGACGGTGTACCATGTGCAGGGAGGAAAGGATGTACGGCTGTCCCAGCCCCAGCAGATGATGGCCAGCGAGCGCAGGATCATTGATAAAGCCTACGGGGGCGATATTATCGGAGTGTTTGATCCGGGTATTTTCTCCATTGGGGATACTCTGACCACAGCAAAAGAGAAATTCGCCTATGAGGGTATTCCCACGTTTGCGCCGGAACATTTTGCCAGAGTGCGTCAGGTGGATACCATGAAGCGAAAACAGTTTGTCAAAGGGATCAATCAGATCGCTCAGGAAGGCGCGATCCAGATTTTTCAGGAATACAATACCGGTATGGAAGAGATCATCGTGGGTGTAGTTGGAGAGCTGCAGTTTGATGTGCTGAAGTATCGGCTGAAAAATGAATACAATGTAGATATCATTCTTGAACATCTCCCCTATGAGCATATCCGGTGGATCGAAAATGAGGAGATCGATCTGGATCACTTAAGCGGAACGTCAGATATGAAAAAGATCAAAGATCTGAAGGACCGTCCTCTGCTTTTATTTATCCACGAGTGGAGCATCCGCATGACTCTGGAGAGAAACGAAGGACTGCGTTTGTCAGAATTCGGGCGGTAGGCGGCTGCCCGAACTTTCCCTTTGCAAACGGAATGATATTTGCTATAATGAAAAAAGAGATTAGACAAAACGGGAGGTTTTGAATATGGCAAAGGACGAAAGGAACACTTATACGATTCAGAACGACGAGAGCCTGGGTGAAGTAAAGATCGCGGATGAAGTGGTGGCGATCATCGCGGCGCTTGCAGCGACAGAAGTAGAGGGCGTTTCTTCCATGGCCGGTAATATCACGAATGAAGTGATCTCCAAGCTTGGAATAAAGAATCTGTCAAAAGGCGTGAAAGTGGACGTCCTTGAAGGTGTGGTGACAGTATCTTTGGCGCTGAACATGAAGTATAACTATAATATCATGGACGTGACGGCCAAGGTTCAGGAGAAGGTAAAGAATGCCGTTGAAAATATGACAGGCCTCGAAGTCGCCGATGTCAATATCAAAGTGGCCGGCGTTGAGATGGAAAGACAGGACTGATCCATTTTATATGGCTGTCTGCCGGCGGACAGAAGGATGTCGCAAGACATCCTTTTTCTATAATTGTATGATTGATTAAAGAGAGGAACTGACATGATAAGGTCAAAACAAAGAGAGCACATTTTCAAGATGCTGTTTCAGATCGAGTTTAATGACGAGGCAGACATGCCGGAACATCTGAAGTATTATTTTGAGACATTGGATAACGCAACGGAAGCTGAGAAAGTCTATATCCAGAACAAGTATGAGGCGGCCGCCCGGCTTGTTCCGGAGATCGACGTGCTTCTGAATGAAAATACAAAGGGATGGAAAACTTCCAGGATGAACAAAGTAGACCTGACGATCCTGCGGCTGGCGGTCTATGAGATGAAATGGGATGAGGATATTCCCGAGGGAGTCGCTATCAATGAGGCTGTGGAGCTGGCCAAGAAATTCGGAGGGGATGACAGCCCGTCCTTTGTCAATGGAGTGCTCGGCAGGCTGGCCAGGCGGGAGAAGTGAAGGTGAAAAACGTCTATACGGTAAGGCAGGTCAATTCTTATATCAAGAATATGTTCACTCAGGATTTCATGCTGAACCGGATCTATGTAAAAGGAGAAATCTCCAACTGTAAATATCATACGTCGGGCCATATTTATTTTTCTCTGAAGGATGAGTCCGGCACGATTGCCTGCGTGATGTTCGCGGGCTCCAGGGCAGGACTTTCTTTCCAGCTGCAGGAAGGACAGCAGGTCATCGTTCTCGGCAGTATAAGCGTCTATGAGAGAGACGGGAAATACCAGCTTTATGCCAGAGAGATCGTCCGGGACGGGGCCGGCGAACTCTATGAAAAGTTTGAGGCGCTGAAAAAAGAACTTGCGGAGATGGGCATGTTTGCGCTGGAATATAAGCGCCCGATCCCCCGCTACGCGAAAACGGTTGGGATCGTCACAGCGCCCACCGGCGCGGCAGTGCGTGATATCATTAACATTGCCGGCCGGAGGAACCCTTATGTACAGTTGATCCTGGCACCGGCCCAGGTACAGGGAGAGGGGGCAGCTCAGAGTATTGTCAACGGGATCCGTCTGCTGGAGAGAAGGCAGGTAGATGTAATGATTGTCGGCCGTGGCGGCGGCAGCATCGAGGACCTCTGGGCTTTCAATGAAGAAGCCGTGGCCCGCGCTGTGTTTGAATGCAGTGTACCGGTGATCTCGGCGGTAGGCCATGAGACGGATACGACGATAATAGATTTTGTAGCGGATCTGAGGGCTCCCACACCGTCAGCGGCTGCGGAACTGGCAGTCTATGACTTTCGGGAAGCAAAAGAACGGATCGCAGCATACCGGGGTGAGCTGGATCGCAGGATGTCCCGGAAGACAGAGGAAAAGCGGGCACTTCTGGAACATATGAAGATGCGTCTGAAGTTTGCCCATCCCCGGCAAAAACTGAATGAGAACCGGCAGTACGCGGCAGAGTTGGAGAACCGTCTGCGAAACAGCATGGAAAACAGGCTGGTGAAAGAAAAACACAGACTGGCGCTTTATGCCGAGAGAATGAAAGGGGTATCCCCGCTCACAAAGCTGAGTCATGGATATTCTTATGTACAGACTCCGGAAGGAGAGCATATCCGCAGCGTGGGACAGGCAGAGGCCGGGAAACGGATCCAGATTTATCTGAGTGACGGACGGCTTGAGGCAGAAGTCCTGTCTGTCGGGCGTGTTACCTATCCGTCCGGGCAGGGCAAAATCAGGGAGCAGTGAAAAGAAAAACCGGGGACAGGAGGAAGACAGTGGAAGAGGAGAAAAAGGAAACTCTGGAGGAAATGTTCGATCGTCTGGAAGAGCTGATTACCAGGCTGGAGAAAGAGGAGAACTCACTGGAGGAATCATTTGATCTGTATAATAAAGGGATGGGGATTTTAAAGAAATGCAGTCAGTCGATCGATGAGGTGGAGAAAAAGGTACTGATTCTGGATGAGGATGGAGATGCCCATGAATTTTGAAAAAGAATATGAAAGTAAAAAGGCATATATTGAAGAGGTATTAAGAAGATTTCTTCCGAAACAGGAGGGACAGCAGAAGATCATCATGGAGGCCATGGAATACAGCCTTATGGCCGGAGGAAAGCGGCTCAGGCCTATGCTGATGCTGGAGTCCTTTCATCTTTTCGGAGGCGGAGGGCAGGTGATCGAGCCGTTCCTTGCGGCGATCGAAATGATCCATACCTACTCTCTGGTCCACGATGATCTGCCGGCCATGGACAATGATGACTACCGGCGCGGAAGGAAGACGACTCATGTGGTATATGGAGAGGATATGGGAATCCTTGCCGGAGATGCTCTTTTAAATTATGCTTTTGAGACCGCCTGTCTGGCTTTTGACATGGAGGAGGAAAACTGTTCCCGGATCGGCAGAGCCCTGAAGATTCTGGCCGGCAAGGCCGGAATCTATGGCATGATCGGCGGGCAGGTTGTAGACGTAAAAGAGTCCGGCCATGTGATCAGCGGCGAGACGCTGGACTTTATTTACCGGCTGAAAACGGGAGCCCTGATCGAGGCTTCTGTTATGATCGGCGCGGTACTGGCCGGGGCGTCTGAAGAAGAAATACGGACTATGGAAGAGATCGCGGGAAAGATCGGAATGGCGTTTCAGATCCAGGACGATATCCTGGATGTCACCAGTACGACAGAAACACTGGGGAAGCCAGTCCACAGTGATGAAAAGAATGAAAAGACTACTTATGTGACCTGGATAGGTCTTGATGAGGCAAGGATGGAGACCAGACGTATGACAGAGGAAGCGGTGGAGAAACTGCGGTCTCTGAAAAAGCAGGACGGATTTCTGACTGAGCTGCTGACGGGACTTGTATACCGGGAAAAATGAGGAGGACCGTTATGGTGCTTGAAAAGATCCGGAAGGAAAATGATATTAAACAGCTGGACAAAGAGCAGCTGAAAATACTGGCAGGTGAGATCCGGCAGTTCCTGATTGAAAAGATCAGCAGGACAGGAGGTCATCTGGCCTCAAACCTGGGAGTCGTAGAACTGACCATGGCCCTCCATCTGATCCTGGATCTGCCGGAGGACAAGTTGATCTGGGACGTGGGGCATCAGTCCTATACTCATAAATTGCTCACGGGAAGGAAAGACGGATTTGATGATCTGAGAAAATACGGAGGAATGAGCGGATTCCCGAAGAGGAAGGAAAGCGACTGCGACGCTTTTGACACGGGGCACAGTTCCACCTCCATATCAGCCGGACTGGGTTATGTGGCGGCCAGAGAACTTCTGGGGCAGAAACACAGCGTGGTGTCTGTCATCGGTGACGGATCTCTGACCGGAGGAATGGCATATGAAGCGCTCAATAACGCGTCCCGTCTGAAAAGTAATTTTATTATCGTTCTGAATGACAATAATATGTCCATATCCGAGAATGTGGGAGGAATGTCCAAATACCTGAGCGGTCTGCGGACAGCGCAGGCATACACGGAGCTGAAAAAAGGCGTGGAAGGCACTCTGAAGAAGCTTCCCGGGGGCGGGGAACGGATCGTTAATCAGATTAAAAAGACAAAAAGCGGGATCAAGCAGCTTTTTGTCCCCGGAATGTTGTTTGAAAACATGGGAATTACCTATCTTGGCCCGGTAGACGGACACGATATCCAAAAACTGGTGAAGATCTTCAGTGAAGCGAAACGAGTAGACCATGCGGTTTTAGTACATGTAATCACAAAAAAGGGAAAAGGATATGCGCCTGCTGAAGAAAATCCGGCCCGTTTCCACGGCCTGGGTCCCTTTGATATTGAGACAGGAGAACCGAAAGAAATTACCGGAAAAGACACTTATACGGACGTATTTTCCAAAGTACTGACCGATATTGCAAAAAGAGATGATAAAGTCGTGGCGATTACCGCGGCCATGGCAGACGGGACGGGCCTTTCCGCTTTTTCCCGGCGGTTTCCCCAACGCTTCTTTGATGTGGGTATTGCGGAGGAACATGCCATGACATTTGCGGCGGGGCTGGCTGCCGGAGGAATGAAACCTGTTTTCGCGGTGTATTCTTCTTTCCTTCAGAGAGCCTATGATCAGACTCTGCACGATGTCTGTCTTCAGAATCTTCCTGTTGTGATCGCGGTGGACCGGGCCGGACTTGTAGGAAATGACGGAGAGACTCATCAGGGAGTTTTTGATCTGTCTTTTCTGTCCACGATTCCGAATCTGACGATCATGTCTCCGAAAAACCGCTGGGAGATGGCAGATATGCTGCGGTTTGCCGTTGACTTCCAGTATCCCATCGCTCTGCGGTATCCGAGAGGGACAGCCTATGAGGGAATGCGTCAGTTCCGGACTCCTGTGGAATATGGGAAGAGCGAAGTGCTGTATGAGGAAGAGGACATCGCGATTATTTTTGTAGGCCATATGGCCCGGCTGGCAGACAGTGTGCGCCGGAAACTCAAAGAGACAGGATACAGCTGTACACTTGTCAACGCACGGTTTGTCAAGCCTCTGGATGGGGCTCTTCTGGAAGAACTCGCAGAGGATCACAGGATATTTGTTACAATTGAGGAAAATGTTATTGCCGGCGGGTTTGGAGAACAGGTACTGGACTATGTCAGCAGGGCGAAGCTGGATGTACATGTGTGCAACATTGGAATTTCCGATGATTATGTGGAACATGGAAATGTAGAGATGCTGCGCAGGGAAACAGGACTGGACAGGGATATGATCGTAAAACGGATTGTGACAGACTATTTGATGATAGAGGAATAACAGCATGAAAGAACGTTTGGATGTTTTGCTTGTAAAACGGAATCTGGCAGAATCCAGAGAAAAGGCAAAAGCGGTCATTATGGCCGGGAATGTTTTCGTAGAGGGACAGAGAGAAGACAAGGCCGGGAGTACATTTTCTCCGGATGTGAGCATTGAAGTGCGGGGACATGTCCTGCCATATGTCAGCCGGGGAGGACTGAAGCTGGAAAAAGCGCTTTTGGTTTTTGGCGTGGATGTGTCGGGAAAAGTATGCACGGATGTAGGAGCGTCTACCGGAGGATTTACAGACTGTATGCTGCAGAACGGGGCGGCAAAGGTATACGCCATAGATGTGGGAAGAGGACAGCTGGACTGGAAACTGCGGAATGACCCGCGGGTCGTCTGTATGGAAAAGACGAATATCCGTTATGTCAAACCGGAAGATATCGGAGAGCCCATTGATTTTTCTTCTGTTGACGTATCTTTTATCTCCCTTACAAAGGTACTGGGGCCCATCCGGGAATACCTGAAAGAAAACGGACATGTGGCAGCGCTTATTAAACCTCAGTTTGAGGCAGGACGGGAAAAAGTAGGAAAAAAGGGCGTTGTCAGAGAGCAGAGCACTCATCTGGAGGTGATCCGAAAGGTTATGGATTTCTCCTTATCCTCAGGATATGACCTGCTCGGTCTTGATTTTTCTCCGATCAAAGGACCGGAAGGAAATATTGAATATCTGATTCATCTGCGGAAAAACATGGAAGGGACAGGAAAAGATACCGGGCTGGCCCCTGAAGAAGTGGTGAGACAGGCTTTTGAGACACTTACCAGACAGGATGACAAGAGGTAGCGCATGGATTGTTTTTATATTATCACAAACAAACGAAAAGACGAAGATTATACAATCACTAACAAGATCCGTCAATATATTGAAAAGCACGGGAAGACATGTTTTCTTTCTGAAAAAGATGAAAAAGGGCATATCGTGCCGGGATCAGTTCCCCGGGAGGCACAGTGCGGGCTTGTGCTTGGAGGTGACGGAACGCTGATCCGGGCTGTAAGAGACCTGGGAGACAACAGCCTGCCCCTTTTGGGGATCAATCTGGGAACAGTCGGTTATCTGGCAGATGTGGAGCTGAAGGATTTTGAGAGCGCTTTAGACCGTCTGTTCGACGGTGTGCCTGACATTGAAGACAGGATGATGCTGGAAGGCTCTTTTCATGGAGGGAGAAAAGAACTTGCCGTAAATGATATTGTCCTTGCCCGTGAGGGAAAGGTCAGGATCGTCAGCTTCCGTATTTATGTAAACGGAACACTTCTGAACACATATCAGGCAGATGGAGTGATTTTTTCCACTCCTACGGGAAGCACGGGATATAATCTCTCTGCCGGAGGACCTGTAGTGGAACCTACTGCAAAAATGATCGTGATCACGCCCATCTGTTCCCATGCGCTGAACACCAGCAGCGTTGTCCTTTCCGCGGAAGATACCATAGAAGTCGAGCTGTGCGAGGGCCGGTATGACCGGCAAGATCAGGCGATACTGTGTTTTGACGGAGCAGAACAGACGAGCCTTGTCACAGGAGAGCGGGTATGCATCCGTCAGTCCCGCCAGAATGCCAGATTTATCAAACTGAGCAAAGAAAGCTTTATGAAAACGATGCGCGAGAAAATGAAAGGAAATTAAGGAATATGAAAGTCAGTCGGCATGCAAAGATCATTGAACTTATCGGCCAGCACGACATCGAAACCCAGGAAGAACTGGCAGAATATCTGAATGAGGAAGGGTTTAAAGTTACACAGGCTACGGTCTCAAGGGATATCCGGGATCTGAACCTGACCAAAATATCCATTGGCGGCGGGAGGCAGAAGTACGTTCTTCACCGTCAGGATGATGCCGGGATCAATGAGAAATATATACGGGTACTCAGAGACGGGTATGTGTCAATGGATATGGCCCAGAACATCTTGGTTATTAAGACGGTGTCCGGAATGGCTATGGCGGTGGCCGCAGCGATCGACGCTATGAAATGGTATGAAGTGGTAGGCTGTATTGCCGGAGATGACACGATTATGTGTGCTATACGTACAGTCGAGGATACAAAAGCTGTAATGGAGAAAATACGGAGAGTTGTTTCAAAAGGATAATGGTGCTTTTATGTTAGAGAATCTTCATGTAAAAAACCTGGCGCTGATCGATGAGGCGGAAGTGGATTTCGGGCCGGGACTGAATATCCTTACCGGGGAAACAGGAGCGGGAAAGTCAATTCTTCTCGGCTCTGTGGGACTTGCGCTGGGTGGAAGATATACTGCGGATATGCTCAGGAACGGAGCCTCTTCGGGCCTTGTTGAGCTTACATTTTCTATAGAGGATAAGAAGATCCAAAAAAGACTGGAAGAACTGGGAATTATTTTGGAGGAGGGAATGATCACCCTGAGCCGGAAACTGATGGAAGGAAAAAGTCTTTGCAGGATCAACGGAGAGACGGTAAATACAGCTGCTCTGAAAGATGTGGCCAGTCTTCTGATTGACATCCACGGACAGCATGACAGCCAGACTTTGCTGCATCGGAAGAATCATCTGGCCCTGCTGGATCTGTACGCCAGAGAAGAAGTGCGTCCCCTTCGGGATCAGATGACAGAAGCGTGGGAGGCGTACCGTGAGATATGCAGGCGTCTGGATGAAGATGCTTTGGATGAAGAGAGCAAAAGACGGGAACTGTCTCTAGCAGAATTTGAAGTCAGAGAGATCGAGGAGGCTGCGCCTGTTCCGGGAGAGGACGAGGAGCTGGAAGAGCTGTACCGCCGGATGACGGAGAGCAAAAATCTGACAGAAGCTATAAGTGAGACCTACCGGTACACGTGCGGGGATCCGGGAGTGAATGCCAGTGACTGCTTAAGCCGGGCTGTTCGTTCATTTCAGGAAGTTTCGGAGTTTGATGAAAAGAGCGGACAGCTTTACAGCCAGCTTCTGGATGTGGACAGCCTGCTCAATGATTTTAACCGGGAACTTTCTGAGTATACAAAGACGTTTGAGTTTTCAGAGGAAGAATTCAGGGAAACAGAAGAGCGCCTGAACCTGCTCAATCATTTAAAAGCAAAATATGGAAGAACTGTCAGCGATATCCTTGCATATTGTAACGAGAAAAAGAAAAGGATAGAAGAGCTGAATGATTATGACGCGTTTCGCAGTGAGATGCTTCAAAAGAGAGATGAAGCATTTGACAGAGCAGAAAAAATTGCCGGTAAACTGCACAGAATACGCGAAAAATATGCGGCTGTCTTTGCAGAAGAGATCCGTAGCCAGATGGCAGAGCTGAATTTTTTTGACACGAAATTTGAGATCCGGCTGTCTGATACGGGAAAATTCAGTGCCGGAGGAAGCGACGAGGCGGAATTCTATCTGTCTGTGAATCCGGGAGAACCGATGAAATCTCTTGGCAATATCGCTTCCGGCGGCGAGCTCTCACGTATCATGCTGGCAGTGAAAGCTGTACTGGCAGATGAAGAGGATACGCCAACCCTGATCTTTGATGAGATCGATGCCGGCATATCCGGAATCACTGCGGGAAGAGTCAGCGAGAAACTCCGGCTCATCGCGAAAAGGCGTCAAGTCATATGTATCACTCATCTGCCTCAGATCGCGGCGGCGGCAGATGTACATTTCCTGATTGAAAAAGAAGCGAAGGAGAATTCCGTAAGGACAATGATCCGTCGTCTGGATCAGGAGGATTCTGTCCGGGAACTGGCGCGGATTCTTGGCGGGGCGGCAGTTACGGACCACATTATGGAAAGCGCCAGAGAGATGAAAGAATTGGCAAAGAGTGAAAGATAATACCAGTGTGAAAAGGGAAAAAGACACACATACTAGAAACGGGTACAGGGCATGTATCCGTTTCTTTTTGTTTGTCATACAAGAAAGCCTTTGGCAAGGTCCTGTATGATTTTCGGACTGCCCTATATGATAAAAGCCTACACAAAAGCGAATCAGAAAGGATGTGAAAGTATGACAGAAAATCGAAAATACAGGGCCAGTCTGATCATCTTGCTTGTTTTTCTTCTGCTTATCGGTACTGTTGGATATGAGTATGTCCGAACAGAGAGCAGACCAAACGCGTTACAACAGACAGAGGCAAGTACGGCGTCAGCGGGAAATGAAACGGTACTTCTGGGAGGAATGCCTGTGGGCATCTATATGGAAACGGACGGCGTGATGGTTCTGAATACGGAACAGATCGAAGGAATAGACGGCAGGTCATATGAACCGGCCGCTGATCTGGTCAGATCCGGTGATTATATCACGGCAGTCAATCATCAGGAGATTTCCGGGAAAGCGGATCTTCTGAAAGCAGTGGATGAGATTGAGGGCGAGAATGTGATACTGACGCTGCGGCGTGGAGACGAAAATATGGAAGTGAAAATCAGACCGGTAGAATATGAGCCTTTGAAGTACCGCCTTGGGATCTGGGTCAGAGATAATGTGCAGGGGCTTGGAACTGTTACTTTTCTTACGGAAATGAGCCGGTTTGGCGCTCTGGGACACGGGATTCATGACACTGACACAAATGTTCTTATGTCTATTTCCAGCGGAACAGTATATCGGACCAGTATACAGGATATTACCAAAGGTTCCACCGGGGCGCCGGGGAGCATGGAAGGGATTATTGTATATAACAATTATAATATTCTCGGCACTATTGATAAAAATACGGAAGCCGGAATCTATGGAACGATCGATCGGATCGATGAACTGTTTGCCGAGCAGATTCCTATTGAAACCGTGAAAAAAGAAGAAATTGTCACCGGACCTGCTTCAATTCGCTGCTATATTGACGGCGAACTCAAAGAATACGATATAGAAGTGACAGATATCGACATGTCTGCGGAAGAGATAAATAAAGGGCTGGTCATCAAAGTGACAGATCCGGAGCTTCTGGAGAAAACAGGCGGGATTATACAGGGTATGAGCGGAAGTCCTATTATCCAGAACGGGAAACTGATCGGTGCCGTGACCCATGTTTTTGTACAAGATTCGACAATGGGATATGGGATATTCATTGAGAACATGCTGAATCAGGTCGAATTATCTGAAACGTCGAATTTTATGTCGAATTAGTGCTACAAAATCTCCTTGATTCTGCAAGTTGTCATGGATATAATAAGCAAGTGGCGTTTCAAGGCTGGTTCTCAAATCTAAAGGAGAGAAGAGAATGGAGCATTTGAGTGTGGCCATCGCCGATGATAACCAGAAGATCCTGGATATGCTGGATGAAATCATCAGCACGGATAAAGAGCTGGATCTGGTCGGAAAAGCAAAAAATGGCGAAGAAGTATGCCAGATCATCAAAGACCGACAGCCAGATGTTGTTCTTCTGGATCTTATTATGCCGAAAATGGATGGACTGACAGTAATGGAACAGGTGAATCAGGACCATTTTGTCAACAAACGTCCATATTTTATCGTGATCACGGCGGTGGGTCAGGAAAGGATTACCGAGGATGCCTTTGATAAAGGGGCAAATTACTACGTTATGAAACCGTTCAACAACGATATGCTGCTGGAACGGATAAAATCCGTAAGAAAAATGTTCCGAAATTATGACAGAAAAACAGAGGAAAAGAAGAAAGAGACAAGTGCAAGAGGGGATAACCTGGAAAACCGGGTGACAAACATGCTCCACGAGATCGGTATACCGGCACATATCAAAGGGTATCACTATCTCAGGGACGCGATCATGATGGCCGTAAACGATATGGATGTACTTAATGCCATAACCAAGATCCTGTATCCTACGGTGGCAAAGAAGTATCAGACAACTTCCAGCCGTGTAGAACGGGCGATCAGGCATGCCATTGAAGTGGCCTGGAGCAGGGGCAAGCTGGACACTCTGGATGAACTTTTCGGTTATACTGTGAGCACCGGGAAAGGCAAGCCGACAAATTCTGAATTTATCGCGCTGATCGCAGACACGATCCAGCTGGAATACAGACATGGAGGCAAAGGAAACTGAGGAGGAGGTCCGATAAAATCCTTTGCATTATGCAGGAAATAAGGTATAATATATTTTAATGAAATATCCTGCGTTAATTATGCAGAAGATGGAGGATCATAAGTATGAAAAATATTTTATTTGCTTCTTCAGAATGTGTGCCGTTTATCAAGACAGGCGGCCTTGCAGACGTAGTGGGGTCTCTTCCGAAAGAATTTAACAGAGAAAAGTACGATGTGCGTGTCGTTATCCCGAAGTATACATGCATGAAGCAGGAATGGAAGGATAAACTGGAGTATGTAACTCATTTTTATATGGATATAGCAGGACAGGATCAGTATGTAGGAGTAATGAAAACTGTTCTGAATGACATTACATTCTATTTTATCGACAATGAGCATTATTTCAGCGGTTTTGCTCCATACGATGGGGATCCTAAATGGAACATCGAGAAGTTTGCCTTTTTTTCAAAAGCGGTCCTGAGCATTCTTCCCGTGATCGGTTTCCGGCCGGATCTTATTCACTGTCATGACTGGCAGACAGGCCTGATTCCGGTATATCTGGATAATTTCCGATATCTCGGAGAATATTACAGAGGAATCAAAACCGTAATGACCATACATAACCTGAAATTCCAGGGCGTATGGGATACTAAAACCGTGAGGGGGATCACGGGTCTGCCGGAATACTATTTTGTTCCGGATAAGATGGAAGCATACAAGGACGCAAATCTCTTGAAGGGGGGAATTGTGTACGCGGATAAAGTAACCACAGTGAGCAACAGTTACGCGGATGAGATTAAGACTCCGTTTTATGGAGAAGGGCTGGATGGCCTGATTTCTGCCAGATCGAATGATCTGTGGGGGATCGTGAACGGGCTGGATTATGATGACTGGAATCCGGCTGCCGACCCGCGGATCGCGAAAAAGTTTACGATCGATAATTTCAGAAAGAATAAGCCTCAGAATAAGACAGCGCTTCAGGAGGAGCTGGGGCTGGATAAAGATCCGAAAGTTATGATGATCGGCATGGTGTCCCGTCTGACGGATCAAAAGGGATTTGATCTTGTGGATTATGTGATGGATGAACTGTGTCAGGATGCGGTACAGATCGTTGTGCTTGGAACCGGTGATGTGAAGTATGAAAATATGTTCCGCCATTTTGCGTGGAAATACTCTGGAAGAGTGTCAGCAAATATCTATTATTCCGACGAGCTTTCTCACAGGATCTATGCTTCCTGCGATGCATTCCTGATGCCGTCTCTGTTTGAGCCCTGCGGCCTGAGTCAGCTTATGAGCCTGCGCTACGGAACGATTCCGATCGTGCGTGAGACAGGAGGCCTCAGAGATACTGTGCAGCCTTATAATGAATATGAAAAGACCGGTACAGGATTCAGCTTCTGCAACTATAATGCCCATGAGATGCTGAACACAGTCCGATATGCCGAGAGGATCTACTACGATAAGAAAAGAGACTGGAACAAGATCGTCGAACGTGCCATGAGCCAGGATTTTTCATGGAAAAATTCAGCAGGGCATTATGAGGAACTTTATAAGAGCCTGATCGGCGAGTAGACAATACAGGAAGATGACAGGAGAATAGAAGCCAGATGAAAATAATAGACAGATTGAATGAGGACAGGATACACATTTCATTTGAGGTATTCCCTCCTAAAAAGGACGAAGATTTTACAAAAGTACTCACCGCCACGGACGAGATCGCGAAGCTTAATCCGGCGTTTATCAGCGTGACATACGGAGCGGGGGGAGGCACGAGCAAGAATACGGCCAGGATCGCCTCCCATATAAAAAATGATCTGCACGTGCTCAGCCTTGCCCATCTGACCTGTGCTTCTTCCACGAAAGAAGAAGTCAGAGATGTGATCGAAAATCTAAAGGATCTGAAGATCGAGAATATTCTTGCCTTGCGGGGGGATATTCCTTCCGGTACGGCTTTCCCGGATGAGGGGCGGTTCCGGTATGCATATGAACTGGTAGAAGAGATCAGAAGACATGGGGATTTCTGCATTGGCGCGGCTTGCTATCCGGAAGGGCATGTGGAAAATGAACACAAAGAAGATGATATCCGATATCTGAAGCAGAAGGTGGACAGTGGAGTTGATTTCCTGACTACACAGATGTTTTTTGACAATGACATTCACTATAATTTCCTGTACCGGATCCGGGAAGCGGGGATCACAGTCCCTGTGCTGCCTGGGATCATGCCTATTACAAGTGCGTCCCAGATGAAGAAAAGCCAGGAACTGTCGGGAACCGTATTTCCCCGTAGATTTCTGTCTATCCTGGACCGGTTCGGAGGTTCCCCGGCGGCCATGAAACAGGCCGGTATCGCGTACGCGACGGATCAGATCATTGATCTGCTGGCCAACGGGATAAAAAACATACATATTTATTCTATGAATAAACCGGATGTGGCAGCGGCGATCATGAAAAACCTGTCTGAGATCATAAAGGTATAGGTGGCAGAGATGGAGAGATGGATGAAAGAAGCCATCCGATATCTGGGCTATGGCAGGAACGCGGCAGATGAGAGGACCGGCAGTATGATAGAAAAAGCCTTTGAAGAGGTAAAAAAAACTGCAGGGCCCAGATCGATCTGGCGCGTTTTTGACATAGAATGGATGGAGGACGGCAGAATCAAAGCGGGCACTCTGCAGATCTCAAGCGGCAGCCTGAGCCGTAATCTGAAAGGATGTCCCAAAATGGTACTTTTCGGAGCCACTCTGGGAGCCGGGATCGACCGCCTTATCACGCGGACATCCCTGACAGATATGGCAAAAGCGGTGATCCTGCAGGCCTGTGCTGCCGCATATCTTGAAGAATACTGTGACAGGACGCAGGAGAAGATCGGTTTGGAACTAGAAAAAGAAGGCCTGTATCTGCGCCCCAGGTTCAGTCCGGGCTATGGAGATTTTGATATACATTATCAGGAACCTCTTATGCGGATACTGGACTGCGCGAAGACGATCGGACTTACGATGACGGACGGTTTTATGATGACGCCGACAAAATCGGTGACAGCGGTGATCGGGGCAAGTCCGGTAAAAGACCGGTGCCCGGCCGCGGGGTGTGAGGCGTGCGGCAAACAGGACTGTGAGTACAGAAGGTGAAAGGAAATATTTATGATCAGAGAACAGCTGGGGAAAAAACTGCTATATTTTGACGGAGGAATGGGCACGCTGCTTCAGGAAAACGGGCTTGCGCCGGGAGAACTGCCGGAAATATGGAATGTGACGCATCCGGATATTGTCTCCGGGATCCATCAGAGATACATCGAGGCGGGAAGCAATATCGTGCTGACCAATACATTCGGCGCCAACGCTCTGAAATTTCATGATGATACAGTCTCTCTGGAAAATGTGGTAAAGACTGCGGTGAAGATTGTAAAAAACGCGGCAGAAGCGCAGGGAAGAAAAGTCTGGACCGCCCTGGATATCGGGCCTACCGGCAAGCTGTTAAAACCCATGGGTGATCTGGATTTTGAGACGGCGTATGAAGCCTTTCGAGAGGTGATCCTCTGGGGAGCTTCAGCCGGAGCGGATCTGATCCATATCGAGACGATGAGTGACACTTACGAACTGAAAGCGGCGGTCCTGGCGGCGAAGGAGAATACGTCTCTTCCTGTGTTTGCCACGGCTATTTTCGATGAGAGGGGCAAGCTTCTGACAGGGGCGGATGTCCACTCTGTGGTGGCCCTATTGGAAGGACTGAGGGCAGACGCTATCGGGATCAACTGCGGTATGGGACCTGAGCAGATGCTGCCGGTCCTGAAAGAGTTCCTGACCTATTCTTCGCTGCCTGTCATTGTCAAGCCAAACGCGGGTCTGCCGAAACAGCGGGAGGGAAAGACATATTATGATGTAGATCCGGGAGAATTCTCGGAGTGGATGAAAAAGGCAGTTAAAATGGGAGCCTGTGTGATCGGAGGGTGCTGCGGTACTACACCGGAACATATCAGAGCCATGATAAAACAGTGTGAGGGGATGCAGCCGCTTCCTGTGGAAGAGAAGGAGTTTACGGTTGTCTCCTCTTATGGACAGAGTGTTTTTCTGGGGCCGGGGTCAAAGATCATCGGCGAACGGATCAATCCTACGGGGAAAAAGCGCTTTAAACAGGCGCTGAAAGAACATGATCTGGACTATATACTGAGAGAAGGGATCACACAGCAGGACAATGGAGCCCATATCCTGGATGTAAATGTGGGGCTTCCGGATATCGATGAGCCTGCTCTGATGAAAGAAGTGGTCCAAAAGCTCCAGAGCGTGGTAAATCTGCCGCTTCAGATCGATACAGTGAATCCCAAGGCCATGGAGAGCGCGCTGCGTATATACAATGGCAAAGCAATGGTCAACTCTGTCAGCGGGAAACAGGAGTCGATGGATCAAGTTTTTCCGTTGATCCAGAAGTATGGAGGCGTCGTGATCGGGCTGACCCTGGATGAGAAGGGGATCCCCGCTGACGCTGAGGGGCGCGTGCGCATTGCGGAAAAGATCATCCGGGAGGCAGAAAAATACGGAATTAAAAAGAAAGACATTGTGATCGACGCTCTTGCCATGACGATCAGTTCCGAGGCAGAAGGAGCAAAAATCACGCTGGAGACACTGAGACGTCTGCGGGATGAAACAAAGGTTGGGACGGTACTGGGAGTATCTAATATTTCTTTCGGGCTTCCCAGAAGACCGGTGATAAATTCTTCCTTTTATACGATGGCGATGATGAACGGGCTGAGCGCGGGTATCATCAACCCCTCATCGGAAGATATGATGAACGCCTGGTATGCTTATCATGCCCTGATGGCACTGGACAGCAATTGTGAGCAGTATATCGAAAAATATGGAAGCATAGAAACGCAAAAAGGACAGACAGGAGCTCAATCGGGAGCGTCTTCCGGAAATGGAACAGGATCAGGGCCGGAGATCACGCTGGCGGAAGCCATCGAGAAAGGGCTTAAAGAGGATTCACGCAGTATTACCGTAAAACTGTCGGAGTCAGAAGCCCCCCTTGATATCATCAATACGGAACTGATTCCCGCGCTGAACAGAGTAGGAGATGGATTTGAAAAAGGAACAGTTTTTTTACCACAGCTTCTCATGAGCGCTGAGGCTGCCAAAAGCGCTTTCTCCGTCTTGAAGGAGAAGATGGACAGAAGCGGGGAGGCGCAGGAGAAACTGGGAACCGTTGTGCTGGCTACAGTGAAAGGTGATATCCATGATATCGGGAAAAATATTGTCAAGGTACTGCTGGAAAATTACAGCTTTGACGTGATCGATCTTGGGAAAGATGTGCCCCCGGAGAAGATCGTGGACACGGTGGTGGAAAAAGAGGTCCGGCTGGCAGGATTGAGCGCTCTTATGACTACAACAGTAGTAAGTATGGAGGAGACGATCCGGCAGCTTAAGGAGAAGGCTCCCTGGTGCCGGGTAATGGTAGGCGGAGCAGTGCTGAATCAGGAGTATGCGGATATGATCGGGGCCGATTTCTATGGGAAGGACGCCATGCAGTCCGTCCATTATGCTCAGAAACTGTTCGGCGAAGGACAGAAAACCGGCTGCGGGAAAGAAAAAGCTATGGGAAAATAGCAGAAGCTTGTATCAGATTTGATACAAATATTGACAAAAAAATATCAGACCGATATAGTGGAAGAGAAGAAAAATACAGGCCGGTACAGGATCCGGCGATGAGAAGATCAGGAGGATATGAGATTATGATGAGAGGATTACAGACCCCGGTGAGAGCGATCAGGAGACGGGTGTTTACAGAGGTGGCAAAGCTGGGATTCAAGGCTGATGCCAAAACTCTTCTGGATGATATGGAATCCATCCCCTATGATATTGTAAATGATGATACAGAGAAATACCGTGAAAGCACCTATCGTTCCCGGGCGATAGTAAGAGAGCGTCTCCGTCTGGCAATGGGGCTTTCCCTTCGTCCGGAGAACAAGCCGGTCCATCTGACATCGGGAGTTGAGGCCAGCAATATTTCCGAAAAATACTATGAGCCGCCGCTCATGCAGGTGATCCCTTCTGCCTGTGAGCGATGCGAGGAAAACAAATACGAAGTGAGCAATGTCTGTAAAGGCTGTCTGGCGCATCCGTGTCAGGAAGTCTGTCCGAGAGGCGCGATTTCCATGGTGGACGGCCGCTCCTATATTGATCAGGATAAATGTATTAAATGTGGCAAGTGTAAATCTGTCTGCCCTTATGACGCGATCGCGAAAAAAGAGCGGCCCTGCCAGAAGGCCTGCGGGGTGAACGCCATTACATCTGATAAATACGGGCGGGCTTATATCGACAATGATAAATGTGTTTCCTGTGGAATGTGTATGGTAAACTGTCCGTTTGGGGCGATCTCGGACAAATCGCAGATCTTTCAGCTGGCCAGAGCTTTGTCAGAGGGGGAGAATATCATCGCCGAGGTGGCTCCGGCATTTGTGGGCCAGTTCGGAGATAATATCACCCCGAGGAATATCAAGGCTGCCCTGAGAGAACTGGGATTCTCCGAGGTATACGAGGTGGCTTTGGGAGCCGATATCGGCGCTATCGCAGAGGCTCATCATTATGTGGAGAAGGTCGTGACGGGAGAGCTTCCTTTCCTGCTTACATCCTGCTGTCCTTCCTGGGCAGTGCTGGCGAAGAAATATTTCCCGGACGTGATCGATGAGATCTCACAGGAGCTGACTCCTATGGTGGCCACGGCAAGGACCATCAAACAGGAACATCCGGATGCGAGAGTCGTGTTTATCGGGCCCTGCGCGTCAAAGAAGCTGGAAGCCTCCAGAAGGTCTGTCCGCAGTGATGTGGATTTTGTCGTAACGTTTGAGGAGCTGCAGGCCATGTTTGACGCCAAGGGGATCGATCTCAATGAATATGAAGCAGAGTCTTCCTTCCATGACGCGACCGGAGCGGGCCGGGGTTACGGCTGCGCCGGCGGTGTGGCAGAGGCCATCGAGAAATGTATCAATGAGTACTACCCGGATGTGCAGGTGAATATCGAGCATGCGGAAGGACTGACCGAGTGCAAGAAGATCCTGGCGCTGGCGAAAGCCGGAAGAATGAACGGCTGCCTGATCGAGGGTATGGGATGTCCCGGAGGATGTATCGCGGGAGCCGGAACCAATATCCCGGTAGCAAAGGCGAAGAAGAACCTGGCCTCCTTTGTCAAGAACTCAAGCAAGGCGATCCCGCCGAAAGAATTAGAAGAGATCGAACTGGAATAAAGGATTACAAAGATGATGTTAAAGCGGGCGCTTTAAAAGGGCGCCCGCTTTACAAATATATCCTGCTATGCTATATTATAGAACAGGCTTTTTGAGCGAAAGAGGAGGATTATCAGAATGCAGCCGTATGGAGTAAATGAGTTGAGAAAAATGTTTCTGGAGTTCTTTGAAAGCAAGGGACATCTTGCCATGAAGAGCTTTTCACTGGTGCCTCATAATGATAAGAGCCTTCTGCTTATCAATTCAGGAATGGCGCCGCTGAAACCATATTTTACCGGTCAGGAGATCCCGCCGAGAAAGCGGGTCACGACCTGCCAGAAGTGCATCCGTACCGGGGATATTGAGAATGTGGGAAAAACAGCCCGCCATGGGACTTTCTTTGAAATGCTGGGCAATTTTTCTTTCGGAGACTATTTTAAGGAAGAAGCCATTCAGTGGACATGGGAATTTCTGACTGAGGTAGTGGGACTGGATCCGGACCGGCTCTATCCGTCTGTTTATGTAGATGATGATGAAGCGTTTGAGATCTGGAACAAGAAAATCGGCATCCCGGCAGATCGGATCTTTAAGTTCGGGAAAGAGGATAATTTCTGGGAGCACGGCTCAGGCCCCTGCGGCCCCTGTTCAGAGGTCTATTATGACAGAGGGGAGAAATACGGCTGCGGGAAACCGGACTGTACGGTGGGCTGTGACTGCGACCGCTATATGGAAATCTGGAATGACGTGTTCACTCAGTTTGACAATGACGGCAACGGCAATTATACAGAACTGGAACAGAAAAACATCGATACCGGAATGGGCCTGGAGCGTCTGGCATCTGTCGTACAGGACGTAGAATCCATCTTTGACGTGGATACCATCAAAGCCCTGCGCGACCATGTCTGCAAACTGGCCGAAAAAGAATATGGAAAGACTTATGACGATGATGTATCGATCCGCGTGATCACAGATCATATCCGTTCTGTGACTTTTATGATTTCTGATGGGATCATGCCATCAAATGAGGGCAGAGGATATGTTCTTCGGAGACTGCTGAGAAGAGCCTGCAGGCATGGAAGACTGCTGGGGATCCGGAAGGGATTTCTGCCGGAACTTGCTCAGACAGTGATCGCCGGTTCAAAGGATGGATATCCGGAACTGGAAGAAAAGAAAGAGTTTATCCTTGAGGTGATCTCCAAGGAGGAGGAACAGTTCAACAGGACCATTGATCAGGGACTGGGGATCCTTGCGGAAATGACCGGGGAGCTGGAGAAAAAAGGAGATAAGATCCTGAGCGGGGAAGACGCGTTCCGCCTTTATGATACCTATGGTTTCCCGCTGGATCTGACAAAGGAGATATTGGAAGAAAAGGGGATCCGGGTAGATGAAGAAGGGTTCCAGGCCTGCATGGAAGTACAGAGGCAGAAAGCCCGCGGAGCACGTGAAGTGACCAATTACATGGGAGCGGATGTAACCGTCTATGAATCCATCGATCCGGAAGTGACAAGCAAGTTCGTCGGTTATGATAATCTGACCTGGAAGTCCGAAGTGTCTGTCCTTACGACAGAGAGCGAGATCGTGGATGCCCTTACAGAAGGACAGAGGGGAACTGTGTTTGTAGATGAAACTCCTTTCTATGCCACCAGCGGAGGACAGGAAGCGGATACCGGATTTATCCGTTCTGAAAATGGGGAGTTCCGGGTAGAAGATACTGTGAAGCTCCTTGGAGGAAAAATCGGTCACGTGGGAGTAATGACAAAAGGGATGATCCGGAAGAGTGACACGGTATCCCTGGAGGTGAATGGGAAAAAGAGGGCACTGTCCGCGAGAAACCACAGCGCCACTCATCTTCTCCAGAAGGCTCTGCGCACCGTGCTGGGCACGCATGTAGAACAGGCGGGATCCAGTGTAAATGAGGACAGACTCCGATTTGACTTTACCCATTTCTCGGCTTTAAGCCAGGATGAGCTGGAAAAGGTAGAGGAGATCGTTAACGAGCAGATTGCAAAAGGACTGGATGTAGCCGTGAAGAATATGCCTATCGAAGAGGCGAAGAAGACCGGCGCGCAGGCTCTTTTCGGCGAAAAATACGGGGAGATCGTGCGGGTAGTCGACATGAGCGGATTTTCCATCGAATTCTGCGGCGGTACTCATGTAAAGAATACTTCGGAGATCATGGCGTTCAAGATTATCTCAGAAACAGGTGTGGCGGCCGGAGTCCGCAGGATCGAGGCGCTGACATCGGATGGCCTGCTGAGATACTATGCAAAGACAGAAGAAAAGCTGAAACATGCGGCGGCGCTTCTGAAGGCAACGCCGGATAATCTGGCGGACAAGATCAGCCATCTGCTTACAGAAAACAAGACACTGAGCAGCGAGGTGGAAAGCTTAAAGAGCAGAATGGCTAAGGAAGCCGCGGGCGATCTAATGGATCAGGTGGAGGATGTCAAAGGATTGAAACTGCTGGCGGCTCAGATTGATGGCATGGAAATGAACGCTCTGAGAGATATGGGCGATCAGCTGAAAGAGAAGCTGGGAGAAGGTGTCGTTGTGCTGGCTTCCGGAAACAACGGAAAGGTCAGTCTTATGGCAACAGCCACAGAGAACGCCATGAAGCGAGGCGCCCATGCGGGGAATCTGGTCAAAGGGATCGCGGGCCTCGTAGGCGGCGGCGGAGGCGGCCGCCCGAATATGGCACAGGCCGGAGGAAAGAATCCGGCAGGGATCCCGGACGCTTTGAAAAAGGCAAAAGAAGTCCTGGAGGGACAGCTGAATTAATCTTTCTTAAGTTTTTCGCAGGAAAATGGTTGACGGAAGGGAAAAATATGCTATAATCTTTGTTAGTGCAATAAAAATACCCGATCAGTCGTATTATGCACAATACAAGGCTGGAGGGGAGGTAAGGTGTGAGACTATGTCAAATGTGATCGTTAAAGAAAACGAGACGTTGGATAGCGCTTTACGCAGATTCAAAAGAAACTGTGCTAAAGCTGGCATTCAGCAGGAGATCCGTAAAAGGGAGCACTATGAAAAGCCAAGCGTAAGACGTAAAAAGAAATCTGAAGCTGCAAGAAAACGTAAATATAACTAATATGTGCACTTTGAGCAGGATGCCGGCAAGGCATCCTGTATTTCTTTTCCCTCAGAAACAAATTCTGCAACCTGTCTGTCGGGTTTCCTGCAAATTTAATAAAATAAAGCGTTAAAACTGTAAAATAGTGAAACTTTTCATTGACAACAATTCATTTTCCCCTTAAAATAAACGAGTAGGCAAAGAGGCCTGAAAAGCAGGCGGAGATTCTCCGCCATATTTATTATTGCAGGAGGTATTTGAGATGTCATACGTTGATGAGGTAATTGATTTAGTTGTGAAAAAGAACCCGGCAGAGCCGGAATTTCATCAGGCAGTTAAAGAAGTGCTGGAATCTCTCCGTGTCGTGATCGAGGCAAATGAAGAGAAGTACCGCAAAGAAGCGCTTCTTGAGAGACTGGTAGAGCCTGAGAGACAGATTAAGTTCCGTGTGCCGTGGGTTGACGATAAGGGACAGGTACAGGTCAATACAGGTTACCGCGTACAGTTCAACAGCGCGATCGGACCGTACAAGGGAGGACTTCGTCTTCACCCGTCCGTAAATCTCGGTATCATCAAATTCCTTGGATTTGAGCAGATCTTTAAGAATTCTCTGACCGGGCTTCCGATCGGCGGCGGAAAAGGCGGATCTGACTTTGACCCGAAGGGCAAATCCGACAGGGAAGTTATGGCATTCTGCCAGAGCTTTATGACAGAACTCTGCAAATATATCGGCGCGGACACTGATGTCCCGGCAGGTGATATCGGAACAGGCGCAAGAGAGATCGGCTACATGTTCGGTCAGTATAAAAGAGTGACCGGACTGTATGAAGGCGTACTTACAGGGAAGGGATTAAGCTACGGTGGTTCTCTGGCTCGTACAGAGGCGACAGGCTATGGCGTGCTTTATCTGACAGAAGAGATGCTTAAACTGAACGGACAGGAGCTTGCAGGGAAGACAGTGGCAATCTCCGGATCCGGAAATGTGGCAATCTACGCTACCGAGAAAGCACAGCAGCTGGGCGCCAAGGTCGTAACCGTCAGCGATTCCAACGGCTGGGTATATGATCCGGACGGAATCGATGTCGCGGCACTCAAAGAGATCAAAGAAGTGAACCGCGCAAGACTGACAGAGTATAAGAAATATCGTCCGAATTCTGAGTACCATGAGGGAAGAGGCGTGTGGTCTGTAAAGGTGGATATTGCCATTCCGTGCGCGACACAGAACGAGCTGCACCTTGAAGACGCGAAAATGCTTGTGGAGAACGGATGCATCGCTGTGGCAGAAGGCGCGAACATGCCGACCACACTGGAGGCAACAGAATATCTGCAGGAGCACGGCGTTCTCTTTGCTCCCGGAAAGGCTGCGAACGCCGGTGGTGTCGCTACATCCGCACTGGAGATGTCCCAGAACAGCGAGCGCCTGAGCTGGACATTTGATGAAGTGGATAAGAAACTTAAGGATATCATGGTAAATATCTGCCACAATATGATCAACGCGGCTGAGAAGTACGGCTTCAAGGGGAACTATGTCGTAGGCGCCAATATCGCCGGATTTGAGAAAGTAGCTGACGCTATGACAGCTCAGGGTATTGTATAAATACCGGAGTTTGTGAAAAAAGAGTTAAAACGGTTGACAGCGCCGGTAATTTCCATTATATTATTTTAGGTAAAAGGGAGTAACTGGCGCTTGTCATAGGCGTTTGCGATATCGTCAGTACGATGGTATTATAAAGCCATCCGTATCGTGATTAAACAGTGAGACTTTTATTGCATTACATAACAACGTTGTGCAATAAAGTCTCATTTTTTATTGCACCGGCAACTAAAGGAGGTCTATATGAACACTTATTATCATTTATCCGGCGAGGAGACGATGAGGGAAATCAACGGCTCAACAGAGCCGCTGACAGAAGAACAGGTCAGAAAAAATCAGGAAAAATACGGCCCAAATGAGCTGGTGGAAGGAAAGAAAAAAACAGTATTCCAGATCTTTCTGGAACAGTACAAGGATTTTCTTGTTATTATCCTGATCATAGCCGCGATCGCTTCCGGTTTTATGGGAGATATCGAAAGCGCGGCCGTAATTCTGATCGTGATCACGATGAACGCGGTCCTGGGAACTGTCCAGACAGTGAAAGCAGAACAGTCGCTGGCCAGCCTGAAAAAGCTGTCCGGACCCGAGGCAAAGGTACTGCGGGGCGGCAGTGTGGTGCAGATTCCCTCTTCAGAAGTGACAGTGGGAGATATTGTGATGCTGGACGCGGGAGACTATATTCCCGCAGACGGTCGTCTGCTCGAATGTGCCAGCCTGAAAGTAGATGAAAGCGCTCTGACCGGTGAGAGCCTTGGAGTGGAGAAGAATACAGAGGTGATCCGGGAAGAAGAGGTGCCTCTGGGCGACCGGCTGAATATGGTTTATTCCGGAAGCTTTGTCACATACGGAAGAGGATCCTTCATTGTAACGGGTATCGGAATGGAGACGGAAGTCGGGAAAATTGCCAGTCTGTTAAAGACAACTTCCGAGAAGCGGACGCCGCTCCAGGTAAATCTGGATCAGTTCGGGCAGAAATTATCTATCTTGATTCTGGTGTTCTGCGCGATCCTTTTTGGTGTCAGCATCTTCCGCGGTGATAATATCGGAGATGCTTTTCTCTTTGCGGTTGCCCTTGCCGTGGCGGCGATCCCGGAGGCTCTGAGTTCTATTGTGACCATCGTCCTGTCTTTCGGCACGCAGAAGATGGCCAGGGAACATGCGATTATGAGAAAGCTGCAGGCTGTGGAAGGTCTGGGAAGTGTGTCTGTCATCTGTTCTGACAAGACAGGAACACTGACACAGAACAAAATGACCGTGGAAGATTATTATGTAGATGAAGTCTGTATCAAGGCAGAGGATATCGATCTGAATGATCCTTCTCAGAGTCGTCTTCTTATTGGAAGTATGCTCTGCAATGATTCCAAGAACACGGATGGTGTGGAGATCGGAGATCCCACCGAGACAGCCCTGATCAATCTGGGAAGCAGGCTGGGACTGGATCCGGAAGCTGTCCGGGCAAAATATCCGCGAGAGAGTGAAAACCCCTTTGACAGTGACCGGAAACTGATGTCCACCAAACATACCATGGAAGGAATTCCGACCATGGTAGTAAAAGGCGCGGTGGATGTCCTGCTGGAGAGGATGGACCAGATCCAGATCGGCTCTGAGGTGCGCCCGATGACCGAACAGGATCGGAAGAACATCGAAGAACAGAACCAGGCTTTCTCCAGGCAGGGGCTGAGAGTTCTCGCTTTCGCTTACAAGGTTGTCTCAGATGAACTGGAGCTGACGCTGGAAGACGAATATGGATTGATCTTCCTGGGGCTTATCGCCATGATGGATCCGCCGAGAGAAGAATCAAAGATGGCTGTCGCGGACTGTAAGAGCGCGGGTATCCGTCCGATCATGATCACAGGAGATCATAAGGTGACCGCTGCCGCGATCGCGAAGCGGATCGGTATCCTTGAGGATGAATCCGAAGCATGCGAAGGAGCGGTTATTGATAAAATGTCAGATGAAGAGCTGGAAGATTACGTAGAGGGTATTTCCGTATATGCCCGTGTATCCCCGGAACATAAGATCCGGATCGTCCGGGCATGGCAGAACAAGGGGAATATCGTGGCAATGACCGGTGACGGGGTCAATGACGCCCCCGCGCTGAAACAGGCGGATATCGGAGTGGCCATGGGGATCACAGGCAGTGAGGTGTCCAAGGACGCCGCGGCTATGGTACTGACCGATGACAATTTTGCGACGATCGTAAAGGCAGTAGAAAACGGAAGGAATATCTACCGGAATATCAAGAGTTCCATCCAGTTTTTGCTGTCCGGTAATTTCGGCGCGATTCTTGCCGTGTTGTATGCGTCCATCACAGCTCTTCCGGTTCCTTTCGCGCCGGTGCATCTGCTGTTCATCAATCTGCTGACAGACAGCCTTCCGGCCATCGCGCTGGGGCTGGAACCAGGTTCCAAGGATGTCATGAAGGAGAAGCCAAGACCGATGAACGAGTCCATCCTGACAAAAGATTTCCTGCTCAAGATCGGTACAGAAGGTCTTTCCATTGCTGTGACAACTATGATCGCGTTCCTGATCGGTTACCATGGGGAAAACGCGCTGCTGGGAAGTACGATGGCATTTGCGACACTCTGTTCCGCAAGACTGTTCCATGGATTTAACTGTAAATCAGACAGACCGGTGGTATTTACGAAGAAGGTTATTAACAATAAATGGCTGATCGGCGCATTTGTGCTGGGGATCGTTCTGATCACGGGAGTTGTTATGATCCCGGGACTTCACAGTATCTTTAAAGTACAGACTCTGACAGTAGGCCAGCTGTTTACTGTGTATGGACTTGCGGCCCTGAATATTCCGATCATCCAGATCATGAAAGCAGTGAGATCTGCCCTCAGAAAAAAATAAGGAGAGATCCCTATGAAACAAGTACAAAAACCAAAGCGCCCTCTGATCTTATATTATCTGATCGTGATCGGTGTACTGATCCTTTTGAATGCTTTTGTGTTCCCGAGTTTTATGAGTTCCAATGTAAACCAGGTGGATTACGGAACCTTTCTGACAATGGTGGAGGAAAAAGAAGTATCGAAAGTACAGCTGGAGGGGGAGAGCATTTATTTTACAGATAAAAATGATCCGCCACAGCAGTACGAGACCACTCGATTTGAGGATCCGGAACTTGTAAACCGTCTGGTGGATTCCGGGTGTGAGTTCGGAAGAGTGGCGGAGGAAGAGATGAATCCGTTTCTCAGTATGCTGATCTCATTTGTCATCCCGATCGTACTCTTCATTGTGCTGGGACAGCTCTTGTCCAGGTGGATGATGAAAAAAATGGGAGGCGGCGGAGGAAATACGCCATTTATGCAGTTTGGAAAAAGCAACGCGAAGATGTATGTACAGTCCACCGGGGGCGTGACTTTCAACGATGTGGCCGGGGAGGACGAGGCAAAAGAGCTTCTTACGGAGATCGTGGATTTTCTGCACAATCCCCAGAAATACCAGGAGATTGGGGCGGTGTGCCCGAAAGGAGCCCTGCTGGTCGGCCCGCCTGGAACCGGCAAGACGCTTCTTGCGAAAGCGGTCGCCGGAGAAGCAAAGGTTCCCTTCTTTTCCATCTCAGGATCAGAGTTTGTGGAAATGTTTGTCGGCATGGGCGCGTCCAAGGTCCGGGATCTGTTCAAGCAGGCCAATGAAAAAGCTCCCTGTATCGTTTTTATCGATGAGATCGATACCATCGGAAAGAAAAGAGACGGTCACGGCTTCAGCGGGAATGATGAACGGGAACAGACGCTGAACCAGCTGCTGACAGAGATGGATGGATTTGACGCTTCGAAGGGTGTGGTCATCCTGGCCGCGACAAACCGGCCGGACAGTCTGGATCCGGCGCTTCTGCGCCCGGGACGTTTTGACCGGAGGATTCCTGTGGAGCTGCCTGACTTAAAAGGCCGGGAGGAGATCTTAAAGGTCCATGCCAAGAAGGTCAGACTGGGAGATAATGTAGATTTTAACGCTATCGCGAGAGCCGCGTCCGGGGCCTCCGGAGCGGAGCTCGCTAATATGATCAATGAGGCGGCGCTCCGGGCTGTCAGGGAAAACCGGAAGTTTGTGACACAGGCAGATCTGGAAGAAAGTATCGAGACTGTGATCGCCGGTTATCAGAAAAAGAACCGGGTGCTTTCTACGAAAGAAAAGCTGATCGTGTCCTATCATGAGATCGGGCATGCTCTGGTGGCCGCTCTCCAGACGAACTCGGCGCCGGTGACAAAGATCACAATTATACCCAGAACATCCGGAGCTCTTGGCTACACCATGCAGGTGGAGGAGGAAGAACGTAATCTGATGTCAAAGGAAGAGCTGGCAAATAAGATCGCCACTCTGACAGGTGGAAGATGCGCGGAAGAACTGGTCTTCGGTTCGGTAACAACAGGAGCTTCCAATGATATCGAGCAGGCCACGAAGCTGGCCAGAGCCATGATCACAAGATACGGTATGAGTGAAAAATTCGGCATGGTGGCTCTTGAGACCCAGGCCAATCCGTATCTGGGCGGAGACAGCAGTCTAAGCTGTTCTCCTGAGACAGCGACGCTCATCGATGATATGGTGGTAGATACGGTAAAACAGGCCTATGATACTGCAATGGAGCTGCTCAAAGAAAATCAGGGCAAACTCCACGAGCTGGCAAAATATCTGTACGAGAAAGAGACCATAACGGGAGAAGAATTTATGCAGATATTAAGCCGAAGAGAACTGCCTGATGAAAATGGAGATGAAAAGGGATTATAACAGATATGCCCAGTAGAAAAGTACAGAAGACAGAACAGAAGAAAGACAGAAGAATACCCACAACAAGATACAATCCCGATTATAAAAAAGGACTGACCAGCCAGCAGGTACAGGAACACCGTCTGCACGGCTGGGTCAACCGGTCGGTGGAGCCGCCTTCCAAGACGACAAAAGAGATCATCCATGAAAATGTATTTACATACTTTAATCTGATCTTTATCATTCTTGCGGTGCTGCTTTGTCTGGTAGGCTCTTTCCGGGATCTGACATTTCTGCCGGTTATTGTTGCCAACACTTTGATCGGAATCATCCAGGAGATCCGGGCAAAGCAGGTGCTGGATAAACTGACCATGCTGAATGCGCCTCACGCTGCAGTCGTCCGGGACGGAAAACGTTCCGTGATCGACGCAGAGGACCTGGTGCTGGATGATATTGTGATCTTCAAAGCGGGGAATCAGGTTTGCGCGGACGCGGAGGTGGCCGCTGGTGAAGTACAGGTTAATGAGTCCCTGCTTACCGGTGAGGCTGATGAGATCACAAAGCGGAGAGGGGATAAACTGATGTCCGGAAGCTTTATTGTGTCCGGACAGTGCCACGCAAGACTGGAAAAGGTTGGAGAAGACTCCTATATCTCCAGACTGACACTTCAGGCGAAGGAGATGCAGGAGGGCGAGCAGTCGGAGATGATCCGGTCCCTGGACAAACTGGTTAAATGGGTGGGCGTGGCTATCATTCCAATCGGGCTGGTGCTGTTTTCCCAGGCATTTTTCATCCAGCATGACGGGTTCCGGGACAGTGTGACCTCCATGATCGCGGCGGTTATCGGTATGATCCCTGAAGGGCTGTATCTCCTGGCCAGCGTGGCGCTGGCGGTGAGCGCCGTCCGTCTGGCCCGGAAAAAGGTACTTCTGCACGATATGAAATGTATTGAGACTCTGGCCCGCGTGGATGTCCTCTGTGTGGACAAGACCGGAACCATTACAGAAAATACAATGGGGGTTCAGGACGTCATCGAGACGGAGGAATATGACAGTGAAAAGATGGAGCCGCTCCGGACGCTGATCGGAGACTTTGCGGCCGCCATGACAAAAGACAATATCACGATGGCAGCCGTCAAAGACTATTTTACAGTGACGTCAGGCCGGAAGGCGCTGTCAAAGACAGGCTTTTCCTCGGCTACAAAATACAGCAGCGTGACATTTGAAGAAGGAGCGTACGTTCTGGGGGCGCCGGAATTTGTCCTGAAAGAGAGATATGGAGATTATGCAGAGGAGATCACAGAGCATGCGTCGACGGGGGCCAGGGTCCTTGTTTTCGGGAGTTATGACGGTGTGATCGACGGAAAGCCTCTGCAGCATGGGATCACTCCTCTTGGATTTGTTCTTCTGGCAAATCCCATCCGGGAGGCAGCAAAAGAGACTTTCGCGTATTTCGCGGAACAGGGAGTAGAAGTAAAAGTCATTTCCGGAGACAATCCGGTCACAGTGTCCAATGTGGCGAAACAGGCCGGAATTAAAAACGCGGAGCGATACGTGGATGCCTCCGAACTCAAGGATGAGAAAGATCTCAGACAGGCTGTCCTGAAAAATACAGTATTTGGCCGTGTGACTCCAAACCAGAAACGAAAATTTGTAAGGATCTTAAAAGAAGCGGGACATACTGTGGCCATGACCGGGGATGGGGTCAATGATGTACTGGCGCTCAAGGACGCGGACTGCAGCATTGCCATGGCTTCCGGGAGTGACGCCGCGGCTCAGGCATCTCAGCTGGTGCTTCTGGAATCAGATTTTTCCTGTATGCCCCAGGTTGTTCTGGAAGGCAGAAGAGTCGTCAACAATATCCAGCGGTCAGCCAGCCTCTTCCTTGTAAAGAATATTTTTTCCTTCCTGCTGAGTCTGATCTCGCTTGTGTTTATGTTTACATATCCTCTGGAACCGTCGCAGATCTCACTGATCAGCATGTTTACCATCGGCGTGCCGGCATTCTTTCTGGCGCTGGAGCCCAATAAAAATATCATTCGGGGACACTTCCTTACCAACGTATTCCTGAAGGCGCTTCCGGCGGCTCTGACAGATGCTCTGGCCGTCGGGGCACTGGTCATCTTCGGAAGGACGTTCGGAGTAGATTCGACAGATATTTCGACTGCGGCGACCATGCTGCTGGCTATTGTAGGATTTATGATCCTGTACAAGATCAGCGCTCCGATGAACAAGATCCGTATAGCGATCCTGACGTTTTCTGTGGCCGGGCTTATATTCTGCAGTATCTTTCTGAAGGATCTGTTCGCCATTACAGGAATGACGGCAGAGTGTGTGATGCTCTTTGTTGTGTTTGCCATCGCGACAGAGCCGGTTCTTCGGTATCTGACGGTTCTGGTAGAAAAAATAAGGTTTTATTACCTGCGGCTGAGAGGGAGAGACCCGGAAGTTTCTTAACTATTATTCAGACTGTAAAAACAGGAAAATCAAAAAAACATGATTTTCCTGTTTTCTTTTTTCTGATTGTATGATAGTATTAGTACAGTGGATTCAGATCTGTGTAAAATGATTACACACATACGCAGCTGGTATCTGTATCTGCATGAAATGAAAATAAAGGAGAAAGGGAATACTCATGAAATTAGAGGTAAAAGACCTGAGAAAAAGTTTTGGAGACAAAGAAGTGCTCCACGGGATATCCTTTTCCATTGAAAGCGGAAAGGCACTGGGACTTCTCGGAAGAAACGGAGCCGGAAAGACCACAACCATCCGTATTCTGATGGATGTGTTCCATGCCAGTTCAGGGACGGTCACTGTAGACGGGAAGCCGTTTTTGCGGAAAGACTTTCGGATCGGATATCTGCCGGAGGAAAGAGGGCTGTACCCGAAAAAGGGTGTGCTGGAGCAGCTGATGTATCTGGCGCAGCTGCGGGGGAGTACAAGAGGAGACGCCAGAGAGCAGTCTATGCGCTGGCTGAAACGCCTGGGTGTGGAAGAGTACGCTCAGCGGAAGCTGGAGACATTGTCCAAAGGTAATCAACAGAAAGTACAGCTGGCACAGACCCTTGTCTGTGACCCGGATCTTGTTATCCTGGATGAGCCTTTCAGCGGGCTGGATCCGGTGAACTCCCAGATCCTTAAAGATGTGATCCAGGAGCAGATCGAGAGCGGAAAGCTCGTCATCTTTTCCAGCCATCAGATGAGTTATGTAGAAGAATTCTGTGAGGATATCGTACTGATCAATCACGGGGACATTGTACTGTCCGGGAATCTGGATCAGATCAAACGGGAGTACGGCCATAACCGTCTCGTGATCGGGCTGGAGCCGGACCAGGAAGAACCTAAACGGCTTCTTGAAGAGTACATGGGGGATCTGATCCGGATCGTCGGCAGCCGGAAGGAGCAGATTATTGTGGAGATGAAGGAAGGATGTACGAGGAAACAGCTTCTTGCCGGACTTCTTAAGAGAGACCTGGTGCCGGAAGAGTTTGGCAATTATGTGCCGTCACTGACGGAAATCTTTGTAGAAAGGGCAGGTGATCAGGCATGAAACAATTTCTGACGGTATTAAAATTTGAACTGAGCAATTATTTTAAAAATAAAAGTTTTGTGGTGACGACTGTCCTGCTCATGGTGCTGGCAGTGGGGATCATCGCTGTTCCGGGATTCCTTATGGGAAGAGACAGCAGTTCGGGAGGAGACAGCAATACAGGAGGGAACAGCGCTGGAGCAGAACAGAAGACAGTGGCAGTTCTGGATGAAAACGGAAGCATCGCGGATCTGAATTCTTTTGGCGCGGCCATGGGGATGCAGATCGACTGGACAGAGTGTTCCGATCAGAAACAGGTGGAGGACGCGGTAAACGACGGAACGGCAGAGGCCGGCTTTATCGTGGAAGACCTTCTTCACTATACATACGTAGTAGAAAACCGGTCCATGTCGGATACCCTTCAGGAAGCGTTCTCACAGGCGGCGTCAGCTGCCTACCGGGCGCAGGTACTTGAAGGAGAGGGCCTGGACGCGGCAGAGATCGAGACTCTTTATCAGATCCAGCCGGAATATGAGACTCAGATCCTGGGGAAAGACAGTGTGAGCAACTATGCCTATACCTATATGTTGATCATGATCCTGTATTTCCTGCTGATCTTTTACGGGCAGATGATCGCCACCTCTGTAACTTCAGAGAAAAGCAACCGCGCGATCGAGATCCTGGTTACCAGTGTGGACAGTAACGGCCTGATTTTCGGGAAAGTGCTGGCCGGGGCTGTCGCCGGCCTGATCCAGTGCGTCCTGATCCTTGGCAGTGCCGTGGGCGCCTATCAGATATTCCGGGAAAGCTGGGGAGGAATGCTTGATATGTTGTTCCAGATCCCGGGTTCCGTATGGGCAGCCTTTGTGGTATTCGGCATGATGGGTTATCTGCTTTATGCGTTCTGCTTCGGGATGCTGGGGGCTCTGGTCTCAAAGACCGAGGACATCAGCAAAGCATCTATGCCCGTAATGATGATCTACCTTGTTTCATTTTTTATCGCTCTCTTTGGGATGAATGACAGCAACGGTATGTTGATGCGGGTAGCGTCTTTTATACCGTTTACATCCAGCAACGGCATGCTGATTCGGATCGCCATGGGAAGTGTGGAGATGTGGGAGATCCTGATTTCAGGTATTCTGCTTGCGGTTTCCTGTGTGATCGCCGGTGTGCTTGCGGCGAAAATTTTCCGGTTTGGTACACTGATGTACGGAAACCCGATCAAATTTACTGCTGCTCTGAAAAAAATCCGGGAAAAATAAAAGGTATATTTTGATAAAAAAGAAAGCATGCTGTATCATTGAGATACCGTGTGCTTTCTTGTATTTTAGGCAGGACTCTTTCCCGCCCTGGGCATATACATAATATCAGAACAGTAAGGAAGAAGGAAATACGATGAAAACCCGGATTTATTCGAAAGATATCCTGCTTGTGCTGGCAGCTACTTTTTTCTATATGGCCAGTCCTATGCTGGTAACTCCACTGATCACAGGCTTTACAGAGAGCATCGGAGCTTCCGCGGCCCTGATGGGGATCGTGGGAGGAATGATGAACCTGTGCTCTCTTGTGTGCCGGCCCTTTGCGGGAAATCTGGCGGATAAAATCAGCAAGTACAGAGTATCTCTGATCGGGGCCGTGTTGATGGCGGCGGCCTGTATCGGATATATGACAGCGAAATATCCCGCGGTCATTATTCTGTCAAGGATCGTAAACGGTATCGGTTTTTCCTGCTGCTCGGTCTGTATGGCCACCTGGATGTCAAATATGCTGCCCCAAAACAGGATCGGTTCCGGGATGGGTCTTTATGGAACGATGAATGCACTGGCAATGGCTGTGGCCCCGGCCATCGGGGTCGGAGTCTATCAGACGATCGGGTACAGAGCATCCTTTGGGATCGCACTGGTATTTTCTGTGGCCATTATCGTGGTGATCCAGTTTATCGGTGACAGGGGAGAACCGGTGAAAGAGATAAAAGAGATACAGGAAGAAAACGCTGCAGAAACAGACAGCAGCGGGAAGCCAGATGGAGCGAAAACAGGGCTGAAACTGGTGGATGTCAGAGTCATCCCCGTCGCGCTGATCATCATGCTGTTCGCGATTCCGTACTGCGCCACACAGTCCTTTCTTGTGACTTATGCTAAGACTCTGGAACTCAATATCAATGTAGGGAGCTTTTTCCCTTCTTACGCGGCAGTTCTGATCATCCTCAGACTGAGCTTGCGCGGCTTATTCGACAGACTTCCTTTCCGGATATTTCTACTGACAGGTTCCCTTTGCGCGTTTTTGTCAATCTTGTGTCTGGCTTTGATGAAAGACGACTGGATGATGCTGCTTGCGGCGGTGTTTATGGCCGGCGGGTACGGGATCATGAGTTCCGTGTGTCAGTCCACCGCGATCCTGCTGGCCGGGAAAGATAAAAGAGGACTGGCCAACAGTACGTACTATATCGGACTCGATCTGGGAATGGCTTTCGGTCCGATGATCGGCGGAGTCCTTTACGGAAACCTGGATATTCGACTGTTTTATCCTGTGCTGATGGCGACAATACCGATGGTGGGTGTGGTTTATCTGGCGGCAGGGAAAAGGCTTAAAGGGGAATTGTCCATACGTTGACTCAGATCCAAAATAGAGTATAATAAAACCAGATATCCGCCCCTAAGGAGAAGTATAACTATGAAATTGTCTGCGATTCACCAAATTGCCACTATTGTTTCGGATTATAAGGTTTCCAGAGATTTCACGGAAGATATTGAGGCGGGTGTGGCAGAGCTTCGGGAACAGGGGATAGTGGTGGAACCAGTCAGAGTGGAAAGGAGGGCCAAATGCGGAATATTATTGAAATGCTGGATGAACTCCAGAACCGGGCGCTGCGCGAGAAAGATGTCCGGAAAAAGCTGCTGGATACGAGAAAAGAAAAGGACCCTCTCAGCGCGTTCTGCAGAGCATGCCGCGATCTGGGCTATGAGATTTATGAGATGGAACTGATCTGTGCGGGAGAGGAATTTCATGCGGCAATGAAGCGGAGCACCAACGGTGGAGGAGAGAATTCCCCGAAGCTGTCAGGAGAAGATGATTTCTATGAATTGTTTATAGCCAATCTGGAAGGAATGGAATGACAGGATAAACGAGTATCAGTTCTTCCGGTAATGAACAGGAGACTTTTATGAAATTTTTTCATCTTTCCGATCTGCATATCGGACTGAAACTTATGAACCGCGATCTGCGGGAAGATCAGGAATATATTTTCAGACAGATCACGGATCTGGCGAAAAAAGAACGGCCGGATGCCGTTGTGATCGCCGGGGATATCTACGATAAAGCAGTTCCTCCGGCAGAGGCCGTGGAAGTGTTCGATCAGTTTATCACCGGGCTGACAAACGCTCTTCCGGAGACGGTGATTATGATGATCAGCGGGAATCATGACAGCGCGGCGCGGGTCAACTGTTTCCGGAGCGTGCTCTCCGGGCAGAATGTGTACATGATCGGGCAGTCGCCGAGGACAGAGGACGAGAAGATCGAGAAGGTGACGCTTGAGGATGAGTACGGCAGCGTGGATTTTTATCTTCTGCCCTTTGTGAAGCCGTCCATGGTAAAACAGATCACGGGCGTGGATGAGAACGGGAACAATCTGTCCTACAACGAGACGCTGCACAGACTGCTGGGGCGGGAGAAGATAGATGGCAGCCGGAGAAATGTTCTGGTGAGCCATCAGTTTTATCTTCCGGCCGGTGCAAAAGCCGAGGATATTGAACGGATGGATTCCGAGATCTGTACGGTGGGAAATATCGACCAGGTTTCTGCCGATGTGCTGGAACCTTTTGACTATGCGGCTCTCGGACACATACATAAGCCTATGAAAGCAGGAAATGAAAGGTTCCGATACTGCGGCACGCCCCTTGCCTGTTCGGTAAGCGAGGCCGGGCAACAAAAGGGAATTATTCTGGTGGAATTGAAGGAAAAAGGGGAAATACATACTTCCGTACTGCCGCTGAAGCCGCTCCGGCAGGTCAGGGTAATCCAGGGGACACTGGAGGAAGTGCTCTCCCAGGGATGTCAGGATTATGTGACCGTTATCCTGACAGACAGAGCAGATCTGGATGTACTGGACATGCAGGACCGGCTCCGGCACGCGTTTCCCAATCTTCTGGAAATCCGCAGAGAAGTACTGCGAAAGGCAGACTATGAGAAAGAATTTATACCGGAAAAAGAGAGGGATCCCTTTCAACTGTGCTGCGAGTTTCTGAAAGAGACAGATGTAGAGGAAAAGAAGATCCTCCGGGATGTGATCAATACAGTTCAAAGCAGCATGACCCAGGGAAAGGGATGAAGCAGCATACAGCCGGGGCGGCAGGAGCAGGAGGAGAAAGAAGCAGATGAGACCGTTAAAGCTGACAATGCAGGCGTTCGGTTCTTACGGGAAGCGGACAGTCATTGATTTTGAAGTTACAAATCAAAATATTTTTCTGATCTCAGGAGACACCGGATCTGGAAAGACGACCATATTTGACGCTATCGTATTTGCACTCTACGGGGAAGCAAGCTCCGGTGAAAACAAAAAAGACGGCGTCGAACTGCAGAGCCAGTTTACAGGAATCGATACAGAGCCTTTTGTGGAGCTGACGTTTGCAGAGGGGACGGGGGACGTAAGACAGGAATATACCGTCCGCCGGGTGCCCAGGCATATTCGGCCGCTGAAACGGGGAACCGGATCAAAGGAAGAAAGCGGATCAGTGTCTTTGACTATGCCGGACGGAACAGAGTACCCTCAGAAAGAGACGGATCGGAAACTGGAGGAGATCGTGGGCCTGACCAAAAGCCAGTTTATGCAGGTGGCCATGATCGCTCAGGGGGAGTTTATGCAGCTTCTCCGGGCAAAATCCGATGAGAAGAAGGTGATCTTCCGCAGGCTTTTCCATACAGAAGTATATGAACGGATCGTGGATGAGCTGGGACGCCGGAGGAAAGAAAAACAGCAGGCGATGGGGCAGATCCGCACGGTATGCCAGAATGAGGTATCCCATGTTCGGATCCCTCAGGATTATGAAGGCAGCGAGCAAATCCGGGAACTGAAAGAGCGGATCCTATCTTCCGATCGTCTTTCTGTGGTGGATATGGAACAGATGCTGGAAGAGCTGGGCACGCTCTGCAGCCTTCTGGAGAAACAGAACAGACGCGCCGAGGAGGTCTGTCAGAAGGCTGAGGCAGATTATCTGGCGAAGAGAGACGCATTTCAGCAGGGAAACGCTCTGCTTCTGCGGTATCAGGAACTGGAGAAAGCAGAAGCCAAGCTGAAAGAATGTAAGGAAAAAGAGAACGGGATCTCTGAAATGATAAAACTGGGCGGACAGATCCGGAAAGCCTATGAGATCCAGGCCTGCTGGCTCAGATATGAAGACGCGGCCCGGACTACCGGAAAAACACGGGAGAATCTGGCTGTCCAGACAGAAAGACTGCCGGAAGTCATCAAAGCGCTTGAAGAGGCGAAAACAAAGGAAGAAAAGGCAAAACGCATTTCGGAACAGGAACAGCAGGAATTCGCCAGGGTCTCTGACCGTGTGGACAAGGCTCTGGAGCTTTTTGATAAAATCCAGTCGGCAAAGAAGCAGATTTCAGAGCAGGAAGAAGGCTTAAAGCGGACGAAGACGATAGCCGAATCTTCTCAGCGACGGCTGAGAGAGTTGGAAGAAGAGGAGAAGAAACAAAAGGCTGAGGCGGAGAGGCTCTCTGACGCGGAGATCCGTCTGGAACGCTGGCAGGTGATGTGGGACAAAGCCCGGGAAATCGAGGAGGATATCACAAAGGCCGGACAGGCTCTGAAGGAGGCAAAACTTCAGCGGAAGGCGGCGGAAGAGGCTGCACGGGAGTATATCAGAGCAGGACGTTGTTTTGAAGAGAAGAACCGGGAATACGAAAGACTGCGGACACTGTTCCTCAATATCCAGGCCGGATTCATCGCCCGGGAACAGCTCCGTCCGGGAGAGCCCTGCCCGGTCTGTGGCTCCCTGGAGCATCCCAGTCCGTGCAGGCTGGAAGGGGAGCATCGCCAGCTGGATCGGGAAACCATCGAAACACTGGCTAAAGAAGTAGAATCGCTGCGGTCTGTCCAGGAACAGGCGTCAGCCGCTTCCAGGTCTGCCGCGGATCTTTCCGAGGAGAAAGAGAGAAGGGCAAAAGAAGAAACGACGAAGGTCTGTCAGAAAACGGCAGTTTATCTTTCAGATAACGATCCGGGAGAGGACGGGGAACACGGATCCGAGTTTTCGTCCATCCATATGGCAGAAACGGTTCTTGAAGAGAGAAAGCTTTGGTTCGACATATGGAAGGAAAAGATCCGGAAAGAAGGAGAAAAAGCAGAAAAAGATATCCGTGCGCTAAAAGAACGAAAGGAGTTCCTGGCGAAAGCGGAGGATCAGAAACGCTCTCTGAAAGAATCGGCTGACCGGGCGGAGACTGATCTGAGAGAAGCAGAGACGGCGTTTGCTGTTGCGCAGGAAAGGCTGAAAAGCCTGGAGTCTTCCGGAGAATATGATACAAGAGAAGCGGCGGTGGCCGCCCGGACATCTGCGGCACAGAGAATGGAAGAAAAGGAGCGCATCTATCAGGCGGCAGTGACGGCAGAGCGGAAGGCTCGGGCAGGGAAAGAATCAGCGGAGACTCTGATCAGGCAGTATCAGACGGAACTTCCGGAACAGGAAAAGGAGAAAGAAGAACGAAAGGTACTCTATGAAAAGTTGATGGAGGAGCGAGATCTTCCGGAAACAGAATGGAAAGCACTGACCGGGCAATATGACCGTGAAAAGCCCCAGCGCCTTCAGAACCAGATTCAGGACTACAGCCAGAAAAAGGCAGCCGCCGAAAGCCTTCAGAAAGCTGCGAAAGAGGCGGTCAGAGGCAGACAGCGGCCGGATCCTGACGCACTGGAACATGACAGAAATACTGCGAAGGAGATCTTCGATCGCGTTCAGGGACAGCGTGATCAGCTGCGGGAACTGCTCCGGAATAACAAGGAAGCTTACGGGCGGCTGGCTCCGGTAATGGAAGAGCGGGCAAAAGTTATGGAAGAATACCGGCGTCTGGACGACCTGTACAATCTTCTGGCCGGGAAGGTGACCGGCGCCCGGATGGATATTGAGACCTATGTTCAGCGGTACTATCTGGAGCGGATCCTGTCCGCCGCGAACCGGCGGTTCCGGGAGATGTCCGCGGGACAGTTTGAACTGCGTCTGTGCGATATGGAGCGTGCCGGAACGGGGAAGAACCGGGGACTGGATCTGATGGTATACTCTGCGGTCACCGGAAAAGAGCGGGAAGTCCGGACACTGTCCGGAGGAGAATCCTTTATGGCCGCTCTGTCTCTGGCACTGGGAATGGCAGACCAGATCCAGGAAAGCACCGCGGCGGTCAGTCTGGATATGATGTTCATTGACGAAGGGTTCGGCTCACTGGACGATCAGGCAAGAGACAAGGCGGTCCGGGTGCTGAAGGATATGGCGGACGGATCAAAACTGATTGCGATTATATCCCATGTGACAGAGCTGAAGCAGGAGATCGAAGATCAGCTGCTCGTGAAGAAAGATGAAGAAGGAAGCAGAGTCAGATGGATAATAAACTGACAGATTTATTCAGGAGGATGCCAATGCCAGGAAAAGGAACTATCTCCGATAGTATATACCGGGAACTGCTGAAGAAAAAAATTTCGGAAACGGAGTAAAAGAAAATGGGACATTTTTATTTTGTTAGACATGGACAGACCGTATGGAATGTGGAGAACAAGATCTGCGGAGCAACAGATATCCCTCTGACAGAGTTCGGCCATCAACAGGCCATTGAAACAGGAAAGAAGATCCTGGAAGAGGGGATCCGGGCGGATGAGATCCTGTATTCCCCTCTGATCCGGGCGGCGGATACGGCAAGGCATATCTCGGAGGTTACAGGGATACCGGCGCGCCCTGAGCCAAGACTGACCGAGCAGAATTTCGGGAAATGGGAGTCCACCCCAAGGGACGGCGCGGATTTTAAGAAAGCGAAAGAGATGTTCGCCTGCAGTCACGGGAACGGCGAGTCCACGCTGCGTCTGGCCCAGAGAATCTATAATCTTCTGGATGAGATCAGGGCAGAATCAGAGAAAAAGACCTGTATCCTGGTAGCCCATAACGGCATCGCGCGTGTCGTACAATCCTATTTCACAGATATGACGAATGAAGAATACGCGGCGTTTGGCGTGAAAAACTGCGCAGTGGTCAGATATGATTTCTGAGATGAGCCGGGAAATATCAAAACCGGAATTCGGCTCCGAGGAAGCATGAAAGCAAAAGGAGTGAGAAGAGTGGCGTCAGAAAAGACAAAAGAACTGTACAAATTTTTGCTGGGAAAGGGCTACCCGAAAGAATTCTGTGCGGAGATAGCCTACAAAAATATGAATACAGACTATACTGCCACCAGAATGCTGGGGTATCTTTACCGGGTGACCGATCCCAGGATCGAGGATCTGGTGGACGAAATGCTGGCAATTTTAAGCGACAGAGATCAGATCATTCAGAAAAAAGAGATGGAACACGCACAGGCAGTGATGAATGATGTCTACAAAAACGGACTGTAGTCCCTTTATTTCAGAATAAAAAGGAAATTTGTTCAAGTGGGAATGAAGAAAAAGAAAACCATAAGTTTTAAGTCAGCAGTATGGACATTGATTATAGTTATCGTACTGATCGCAGCTGCAAAGGTTCTGGGAACAGGAACGATGGGATCTGCGATCCGTGTCGGATATATCGGCAGTGATGGATGGAGAAACTGGTCGGCAAGCTACTCCATGCTTGATGGAACATTAAAACATACCATTCATCTGAAAGATACACAAGATACGGTTCGGGTTGAAGTCGCGACAGAAGATGGACAAATATCTATCCAGATGGAAGATACGGAAGGCAATGTAATCTTTAACGAAGAAGATATCGCTACAACCACTTTTGATGTGAAAGTACCGGGAAACGTTGCCGTACGCATAGAAGCAGACCACCATAAAGGAAGTTTTAATATAGAAACGATAGAGTAAAAACGACAAATTGGGCTTTGTTGATATGGATAGTGAGTAATTAGCTGATGGAATGAGATTCACTCCTATGAAATTCGAGAGGTACAAGGACAATGGAATACAGAATTGATGATAAAATGCTTAACACTTCGGTATTTCTTACGTTTGTAAACCAAGTATGGCCGGGAGATTATGACATTGAAAAGACGAAAAATGCTTTATCTAAAACGCTAAATATAACTGCCTATGATGGAAAAAGACTTGTGGGTTGCCTGCGTATTCTTTCTGACGGATATTTCTTCGGAACGATTACCGAGCTGCTTATCCTTCCAGAGTATCAGAAGCAAGGGATTGGAAGCCGACTTCTCCAACTTGCCAAGGAGAACACACCCACTATGCTGTATTTTGGTTCACAGCCGGGAATTGAAACATTTTATGAAAAGAATGGTTGCCAAAAGAGTTTGCAGTCTTATATGATAGAGAAAAAATAATATTGAAGCAGAAAGCTGCCGTTGCAGGAACATCCATTCCCAATTTAGATTTGAACGATCATCTTGAGCAGGGCTTTAAAAATTCTGAGTTGTTAGATCATCTTTATCATCGGGCAATCTGCCCCGAACTTTCTCAGTTGCGTATCCTGCAAATCGCAGCAAAACGGGGTAAACTAACGCAAATCAGGAGGACTTTAAAATATGATAAAAATACTCTTTATCTGCCACGGCAACATCTGCCGTTCTACGATGGCGGAATATGTTATGAAATACCTGGTCGCCCGGGAGGGTCTGTCGGATTCTTTCTATATTGATTCTGCTGCTGTCAGCCGTGAGGAGATCGGGAATCCGCCTCATCCCGGCACCCGCCGGAAGCTGAAAGAAATGGGGATCCCCTGTGGAGATCATCGGGCCCGCCAGATGAGGAGGGAGGAGTACGAACAGTTTGATTATCTGATCGGGATGGACTCGTGGAATATACGCAACATGAACCGGATCCTGAAGAACAACGACCCGGAGGGAAAAGTGTACAAGCTTCTTGATTTTACAGAAAGATGTGGGGAAGATATTGCGGATCCATGGTATACAGATAATTTTGACGCTACTTACGCAGACGTAAAAGAGGGCTGTGAAGCCCTCTTATCGGAATGTCTTAGGAAACTTACATCAGAGCATAAGACAGAAGCCTTTTAAGATTGTTCTGATACTGACGGTTCTGATTTCTAAGCCGCAGTTTCTCTGAACTGGATTTGGTCTCTTCGATATAGGCGTCGTACCGGGGAAACAGCGTATGATAATCGATGGACTGTTTCTGGCCCCAGCGTACAAGCACCCAGTTCATGGCGTCAGGGTTCCAGTATTCCATGGGAATGCCGGCCATCTTGAGAACAGCGATATACTGGACTGCCTGCATGGAAAGCTCGGAAATCTGCCGGTTCCGGAAGGATTCTTCCTGTTTCGGGCTTTTTCCGATCTTCTTGAAGATCCTCTGGGGAAGGCTTTTCTTCTGGGATTCCCGCCGGATCAGACTGACGCTTTTCCCAATGATCTCATTGAGCCGGTTCGCGGTATTCCAGTAAGTGACAAAAGATCCGCTTTCATCGCGGCCGTCCTCCGGCCCTACAGTGAAAGTACGAAATACGCGCGTGGTCTCCCCGAAAATCTCACGGTTGTATTCCTTCCGTTTCTCAGGATTGGAGAGTACGCGGTACGCTTCCAAAATCTCCTGCATAAAAGCAGTTGTATCAATGTCTTTATGTATATTCGCGTCGGGATGATATACTTTCGCCAGCGCGTTTTTTGCTGTCGTGATCTCTTCCAGAGTCGCGTCTCTGGAAACACCCAGAACATCATAATATGTATGAGTTGTCATTGCGCCCTCCTTATTAATTTCATTTATTCTCCCATGAATAATATACGTCAGACAGGTGGAAAAGTCAATTCACATTCTGCTGCAGAACCCGCGGAAAACCTTATGTAAAACGGGCATAATTTCCCGGCTCTGTGACTATATTGATAACAGACGAATCTGCAGAGGTGTAATTTGAATGAAAAGGATCTCAGCATTTATGATCGGAATGGCCCTTTTCTTTGCCAGCCTGTACGGTCCTGTTACGGTAAGTGCAGAAGAAGAACCGGAACAGACAGAAACCCGGCAGGATACAGAGACAGATACGGAAACAGAAACCCAGCCGGGAATTGACATTACGGCCCCGTCAGCCATCCTGATGGAGGCGTCCACCGGCACCGTGATCTATGAAAAGGACGCGGATACAGCGCGCCCGCCGGCCAGCGTGACAAAAGTCATGACAATGCTGCTTATATTTGACGCTTTGGAGGAGGGCAGCATTCAGTTGGAAGATGAGGTGACTACTTCAGAATATGCGGCATCTATGGGCGGGTCCCAGGTGTTTCTGGAGCCCGGAGAGACACAGACAGTAGATACCATGCTCAAATGTATCGCTGTAGCCAGCGCCAATGACGCCTGTGTGGCAATGGCAGAGTACATATGCGGGAGTGAGGAAGAATTTGTCCGCAGAATGAATGAGCGGGCGGCTGGACTGGGCATGGAAAATACAAATTTTGTCAACTGCAACGGCCTTGATGCGGAGGGACATGTGACCAGCGCCAGGGATATTGCCCTTATGTCAAGGGAACTGATTACGAAGTATCCTCAGGTCCACGGCTATTCTATGATCTGGATGGAGAATATTACCCACAATACGAGCAAAGGGACCTCGGAGTTCGGGCTGACCAATACCAACAAACTGGTGAGACAGTACGAGTATGCCACAGGTCTTAAGACTGGCTCCACCGGGGAAGCTAAATTCTGTGTCTCTGCCACAGGAGAAAAAAATGGGATCGAACTGATCGCTGTGGTTATGGCGGCGGAAAACTCCAAACAACGGTTTGCAGACGCGGTAAAGCTTCTGAATCATGGATTTGGGAAATGCCAGCTCTATACAGATGAGGGGACGGAGGGGATCACCCCCGCCAACGTGGAAAACGGAGTGGAGGAGACTGTACCGGTAGAGCGGGCGGATGCCTTTACATGGCTGGATACGCAGGGCGCCAATCTGAATGGCATTGAGCGGTCTGTGCAGATGAAAGGAAAAATTGACGCGCCTGTGAAAAAAGGTGACGTGGTTGGGCAGATCATCTATACTCTTGACGGAAAGGAGATCGGACGGTCCGATCTGACAGCGGCAGAAGACGTAAAGCGGGCAAAATTTACAGACTATCTGAAACGGGTGGCATCTGCGGCCTGCCTGTAGTCTGCAGCTGTCAGAAACAACAGATCTCGAAATCAGGGTTGTTCTGCTGCCGGGGTATGCTTTATAATGAGTTAATGCAAATGATATAGAGGTTTAAGGTGGCGATGAATATACTGTTTGTTGTGATCATGATTTTATTGGCTGCCGCCGCCCTGACAGGAGCGGAAATATACCGGGAACTGCACACCTTCCGTGTCACCCGGTATCAGGTGGCCACTGAAAAATTCAAAAAAGCGGAGGGATCACTCAAGATCCTGTTCTTGAGTGATCTTCACAACCGGACGTACGGAAGGAACAACCAAAGACTTCTGGAGGCAATAAAAAAAGAAGAGCCGGATCTGATCCTTATCGGCGGGGACATGCTGGTGGGAAGGAAGGAGGCCTCTTTTGACACAGCGCTGGATTTTGTGAGAAAGCTCCCGGAGATCTCTACCGTTCTGTATGCTAACGGGAACCATGAACAGCGGATGCAGGAGAATACGGAGTATTATGGTACGGCTTACCAGGAGTATAAGCACTCTCAGGAAGAGAGTGGAGTGATCTTTCTGGAAAATAAAACCTGCCGGCTGACATTTGGTTCCAGAAAAGTGCTCATATGCGGGCTTTCTCTGGCTTCTTCCACATACAGAAAGTTTAAAAAGGATATTATAACCGGAAAAGATCTGGAAGAGCGAACCGGTATTTCTTTGACAGACGATGGGAAAGAGCCGGCATATACGATCCTGCTGGCCCATAACCCGGCATATATGGAGGCCTATCTGGAATGGGGAGCAGATATGATCCTGTCCGGACATCTTCACGGAGGGCTTGTACGGATCCCGTGGATCGGCGGGATTGTCACTCCCCAGGGTTTCCTTTTTCCTAAATATTCTGGAGAAATGACTCAGGAGGGCGGCCAGACGGTGATCGTCAGCCGGGGGCTGGGCACCCACACCCTGAATATCCGGCTTTTTAATACGCCGGAATTGATCTCTATCCAGCTGGAAGGCAAATGAAGCCTGTGAAAAAAATATTGTAAAAGGGCCCTGATTCCCTTATAATTTAATATTGGTACATCTGACAGATGTCAGACACAGGCCGGACACAGCCGGATAATTTCAGGGAGATCAAATGGGAATACCAGTTAAGTTGGAAGTATTTGAAGGTCCGCTGGATCTTCTGCTTCATCTCATCGATAAAAATAAGATAGACATTTATGATATACCGATTGCCGAAATCACGGATCAGTATATGGACTATATCAGGACGATGCACGGGGAAGACATGAATGTAATGAGTGAATTCCTTGTCATGGCGGCTACGCTTCTTGACATCAAATGCAGGATGCTCCTTCCGAAAGAGGTGACAGAAGAAGGAGAGGAAGAAGATCCCCGCCGGGAGCTGGTAGAACAGCTTTTGCAGTACAAGATGTATAAATATATGGCATCTGAGCTGAAAGAACGACAGACAGATTCTGAACAGGTCATGTATAAAGAACCGACTCTTCCGGAAGAAGTACGGGAATATGTAGAGCCGGTGGATCTGGACCGGCTGCTGGGGGATCTCACGTTGTCACGTCTGAACATGATCTTTCAGGAGGTCATGAAGCGGCAGACGGACAAGATCGATCCGGTCCGGAGTAAGTTCGGAAAGATTGAGAAGGAAGAAGTCTCCCTTACAGACAAATTCAGCTATATCCATCACTACATGCAGTCTCATCGAAAGTTCCGGTTCCGACAGCTTCTCGAAGAACAGCACAGCAGGATGCAGGTTGTCGTTACATTCCTTGCCATACTGGAATTGATGAAACAGGGAGAGATCCATGTGGCACAGGAGGATACATTCGGGGAGATCATGATTGAAAGGACAGGAGATACAGATGGAAATTGAGAAGCTTCAGGGCGCGGTCGAGGCCATCCTTTTTACAATGGGAGATTCTGTAGAGCTTGAAAAGCTGGCCGGAGCTATCGGCCATGATGAAGAGACGACGAAAAAGATCATTCATGACATGATGGACCGTTATGATGAAGAAGACAGAGGGATCCGGATCATAGAGCTGGACGGCGCGTATCAGCTCTGTACAAAAAAAGAATTATATGAGTATCTGATCCGGGTGGCAAAGCAGCCCAGAAGGTATGTGCTGACAGATGTGCTTCTTGAGACCCTGTCCATTATTGCTTACAGACAGCCGGTGACCAGGCTTGAGATCGAGAAAATACGCGGCGTAAAATCAGATCATGCCGTGAATAAGCTGGTAGAGTATGAGCTGGTAGAGGAAAAAGGACGTCTGGATGCCCCCGGCAGACCGCTCTTATTCGGGACCACGGAAGAATTTCTGCGTCGGTTCAGCGTTCATTCTCTGGACGAGCTGCCGGTGTTGGACCAGGAGCAGATCCGCCATCTGAAGGAAGAAGCGGAAGATGAGGTCCAGCTGAAACTGGATATCTGATCCTGTTTCTATTTCCGCGCTTACAGGCATATAGTAAGAAGGAGACAAAAAACGCAGGGGATGATCTGCAAAATGACAGATTTAAGAATGAAATGGAGGAAGAGAGTACTTGCGCTTCTCTGTTCCGCGGCTTGCCTGGCAGGACTGTTTTCCATGCCGCCTGCGGTGAGAGCCAAGGAGCAGATCTTAAGTGAGGAAACTGCGGCAGAAGCAGACAGCACAGAGATAAAGCCATCCGAACTGTACGCCCGGTCAGCGGTCCTTATGGACGCGGAATCAGGGCGTATTTTATTTGCGAAAAACGGACAGGATGAGGCGCCTATGGCCAGTACGACGAAGATCATGACCTGTATCCTGGCACTGGAACTGGGAAATCTGTCAGACCAGGTTGAGGTAAGTGAAACAGCGGCCTCTCAGCCCGATGTCAGTCTTGGGATGAGGACAGGTCAAAAATTTTATCTGAAAGATCTTCTTTACTCTCTGATGCTGGAATCGCACAATGACTCTGCTGTTGCCATTGCGGAGCATATCGGTGGCAGTGTAAAAGGCTTTTCCGGGCTGATGAACCAGAAGGCAAAAGAGCTGAAATGCTCCTCTACATATTTTATTACTCCAAACGGGCTGGATGCGGAAGATGAAAACGGCATCCATCATACGACGGCCGGGGACCTGGCTCAGATCATGCGATACTGCATCATGTCGTCAGATAAGAAAGAGGAATTTCTGGAGATTACAAGAACCGGATCGTATACATTCTCTGATTGTGACGGCGTCGGGTCATATACCTGTAATAACCACAATACATTTCTGAAGATGATGGAGGGCGCTCTCACGGGAAAGACCGGTTTTACAGCGGATGCCGGATATTGTTATGTGGGGGCTCTCAAAAGAGACAGCCGTACTTTTATCGTGGCGCTTCTGGCCTGTGGATGGCCCAACAATAAGGGGTATAAATGGTCAGATACACGAAAACTGATGACTTACGGGATCGAGAATTATTTCTATCAGGAGATCGGTCCGGATATGGAAGGGATATCTGTGGCAGTGGAAAACGGATATTCCGGCGGGTTTCCCGGGAAGGGTCCGGAAGAAATCACCGTTACCGCAGAAGGAGGTACCCGGAGTGTCCTGCTGAAGAAAGGGGAAGAAGTGGAGGTTGAATGGCAGGTGCCAAAAACCGTGAAGGCACCTTTGGAAAAGGGGGAGGAACTGGGGAAAGTAACATATAGCGTGGGAGGGAAAATACTGGCAGAATATCCGGTTCTGTCCGGCAAGACTGTGGGAGAAAGAACTTTTTATGACTGTATTTCTTATACAGCAGGCCGGTTTTTCTTTCATTAATGCGTCATAATAAAATAAGATAGATTAAAATAGATCAATATAAATGATTAATTTTGCCACTGGTGTATTTCTGATACCTGTGATAGTATAGGTGAGAATAAAATAAAACAATCAAATTGATTAATTATAAGGAGACGTACAATTATGGAAAACTGGAAGAAATATCAAAAGACTTATTTTATGCCTCCCGAGCCATGCTATGACTGGGTGAAGAAGGACGCCATCGACAAAGCGCCCGTCTGGTGCAGCGTGGATCTGCGGGATGGAAATCAGGCATTGATCGAACCCATGAGCCTGGATGAAAAACTGGAGTTCTTCCAGCTCCTGGTGGATGTGGGATTTAAGGTGATCGAAGTCGGGTTCCCGGCTGCGTCAGAGACAGAGTATCAGTTTTTGCGGACATTGATCGAACAGAATATGATCCCGGATGATGTGACGATCCAGGTTTTGACACAGGCGAGGGAACATATCATCAAACGGACATTTGAAGCTGTGAAAGGAGCTCCGCACGCAATTATACATGTATACAATTCCACGTCTGTGGCTCAGAGAGAGCAGGTATTTAAAAAGGACAAAGAAGAAATTAAAAAGATCGCCGTGGACGGGGCAAAGCTCTTAAAACGTCTGGCCAAAGAAACTTCCGGAAACTTTACTTTTGAGTACAGTCCGGAAAGTTTCCAGGGAACCGAAGTGGATTATGCCCTGGAAGTCTGCAACGCGGTTCTGGAAGTATGGAAGCCGACGAAGAAAAACAAGGCGGTCATCAATCTTCCGACCACGGTAGAAAACGCCATGCCTCATGTTTTTGCAAGCCAGGTGGAATATTTTAACAAGCATCTCCTTTACCGAGACAATGTAATTCTGTCACTCCATCCTCATAATGACCGGGGATCCGGTGTCAGTGACGCAGAGATGGGGATCCTTGCGGGAGCGGACCGGATTGAGGGCACTCTCTTCGGAAACGGGGAACGGACCGGAAACGTGGACATCATTACTCTGGCGATGAACATGTTCTCGCAGGGCGTTGACCCGATGCTCGATTTTTCTGATATGAGTGATATCTGCGAAGTATATGAACGGGTGACACGCATGAAAGTATCTCCCCGCCAGCCCTATGCGGGAGAACTTGTATTCACTGCTTTCTCCGGTTCCCACCAGGATGCTATCGCGAAGGGAATGGCATGGAGAGAAGAGCACAACTGCGACAAGTGGACAGTACCATACCTTCCTATCGATCCCCAGGATGTGGGACGCAGATACGATTCCGATGTTATCCGGATCAACAGCCAGTCCGGAAAGGGCGGCGTGAACTATATCCTGAAGCAGAGCTTTGGTATCAGTCTGCCGGAGAAGATGAAGGAAGAGGTAGGATATCTCGTCAAGGACGTGTCAGACAAAGCGCACAAAGAGCTCAGTCCGGATTGGGTATATCATATTTTCGAAGACAATTATATCAACCGGAAGCCGGTATTTACTGTTGATGAATGTCATTTCAAACAGGAGGACGGGATCATCGCGGAGGCAACCATCCATCATAACGGGAATAACCGCAATATCATGGGGGTCGGAAATGGCCGCCTGGACGCAGTGAGCAATGCCATCAAGCATTACTTTGACGTGAGCTATGAACTGGCTTTCTATGAGGAACATTCTCTGACCAAAGGATCTTCCTCCAGAGCGGTTGCCTATGTGGGCGTTGTCTGCAATAAGAAACGCTACTGGGGCGTGGGGATCGACGCCGACATCATCAAGGCATCCATCGAGGCTCTGGTAGTAGCGGTCAACAAGATCGATGAGATCGCTCATTCACAGGCAGGAAAGGATGAACGGCTTCTGGAGATCACCAATTATATCTACGCCAATTATAAAGACGTGACGCTGGATTCTCTTTCAGAAAAATTCTTTCTCTCCAAACCGTACCTCTCGAAATACATAAAAGAGAAGTCGGGGATGACTTTCGGAGACATCCTGAAAAAAATCCGGATGAAGAAGGCAAGGGCCATGTTGAAGAGCAGTACCGCCACAGTGGAAAGCATTGCGGAGTCTGTAGGATATCAGAACGTGGAACATTTTAACAGGGTGTTTAAAAAAATGTATAATATCACGCCTGTACAGTACCGTAACCGGAAATAAGATCCGAGCAGGGACAGGAGAGGGGCCGCCGAAAAATTTGGTGGCACTCTCCTTTTTGTACATTTGGGAAGCAAGATAGAAACCAAAAGCCATCTGCAACATCAGATCTGTCAGAAAAGCCGGGGAAGAGGGAAAGATGAAATTTCAGGGAAAGACTTCCAAATGGTTCAAGGCATTGATCGTTGTGGTCAATGCTGTTTTTATATATGTCAATAAAACGTGCGGAAGTGAAAACTATGATTGGTAGTATTCTTGCTGCAGAACTTTTATAATAAGCGGGCAACTGATTTTTATGACAGATTTTAACATACCGGAAAATGAGGAGGAATCACAATGAATTTAGGCAACAATTTATATCAGGCCCGTAAGAAAAAAGGGCTTTCGCAGGAAGAGGTCGCAGAAAAGTTAGGCGTGACCCGACAGACCATCTCAAAATGGGAGACGGACGAAACAATTCCGGATATCCGCCAGGCGAAACGACTGGCAGTTCTGTATGGCCTGTCGTTGGACGAGCTGATCGAATTTGATATGGATGTACAGGAAATACAGGAAATCATTGAGAAGACCAGCGAGGAACTGACATCCAAAATTGACTGGACAAAGGCGTGGAGCAGGAAATATCCCATTCTTGCACAATATCAGAGTGAGGTAGATATATCTTATTACGCAGAAAAACTGCTCCGGCTTCTGATCGATCTGGAGAAGAAATATGGTTATAATGAACTGAATTCGATGCTGGTCCTGAAAGATATTCTTGCCACAGTCTGGAAAAGCAGAAAAAATCCAGGTAATCTTAGAGTATAATTATCATTGGCAAAAATAAAGGGAAGAGATCGAAACCTCTTCCCAATCATACAGATTTATCTTATTGTTTAATTGACGAAAAAAAACATAAGGAGTCTGTATGATGAGTTTAATGATAAAGGAAAACGGCGTAACATTCAAGGAGTTGGAGAAAAATATTTATGCATGGATCTGCCAGATCGGAAGAGAGTTCACAAAAGAGTTCCTGGAGCGGTATGACAGGATGCTGATGGAGGGCAGGGACAAGAAGAAATACAGAAATAAAGGTGCCAGACAGACAACCGTAAAAACCGTGTATGGGGAAGTAACCTATCAGAGGACCGTTTATGAAGTGACCGAAGAAGACGGGACCAGACGTTTTGTATATCTGCTGGACGAGACACTGGAGTTGGATCAAGTAGGCTTGATCTCAACGAACATGGCGGAACTGCTGGTAAAAGGGATCACAGAACTGTCTTACAGGGAGTGCGCCTTACAGGTCAGTGAAATGACAGGACAGACCATCAGTGCGATGGGGGTATGGAACGTCATCCAGGCGTTAGGGAAAAAGGTCTGCGAGGACGAAGCTGAGTTGACAGAAGCATATAAGAAAGGCCATGTGAAAGGGAAACGAGAGGTTCCTGTTCTGTTTGAAGAAGCAGACGGAGTTTATATCAAACTGCAGGGAAAGGACAGAAAAGAGGAAAAACAGGATAAATCAGAGATCAAGATCGGGATTGCTTATGCCGGGTGGCGGAAAACCGGTCCGGATCGTTATGCGCTGGAAAATAAAGTGGTAGTTGCCGGATTTGCCAAAGCAAAAGAGTTCCAGGAATACCGGGAGGCGGCAATCGCACAGGAGTTTAACCTGGATGAGGTAGACCAGAGGATCTTAAATGCGGACGGAGCGTCCTGGATCAAGAAAGTGAAAGATAAAAGCACCTGTTTTCAGTTAGACCCGTTTCACCGGAACAAAGCTGTGAAAGAAAAAATTCATGAACCGGCTGCGAGGGATGCTGTTTTAGAACTGATAAAAGAAGAAGAGATCGAAGAAGTATTCCGGTATCTGGAGAACTATCGGAATAGCCTGAGTGATGAAGCTGAGATTGAAGATGTAGAAGACCTGATCCGTTATTATGAGAACAACCGTGAAGGGCTTGTGCCTTACCAATCCCAGGATCTGGAGCTGCCAGATCCGCCGGAGGGGCTGGAATACCGGAACATGGGGACAATGGAAAATCATGTGTGGAGTGTGATCGCGAAACGGATGAAACACGGGCACAGAAGTTGGAGCCGGCAAGGCGGGAACCATCTGGCGAAGATCCTGGCCAAAAAATGCAGCGGAAAGCTGCATGAAGTGACAGAAGGTCTGAGAAAACCGGTATTTGAAGAAGAAAAAGTAGAAGAGTTATACGGCGAGATCCTGATGTCAGCGAAGGCACCAAAGAAAGACGGAAAGGGCTATCAATATCCAGCAGTAGGACATGTAGTTGGATTGGATGGAAAGATACAGGGAGAGAGAAAGCGACTGCTGTACATGGCTGGATATTAGAAACCAGAAAAAGGACTGTTTGAACAAAAAAGATAAATCGAAAAGGAAGTTGCCAACGATTACTTGACAGTAACCCAGGTAATTTATAAATATTTTAGAATTGAAATTCTGAAATTACTGGTTTATACTATAATTGGCAGAAATTTTTGTTTAATTCCAACAAATTTTTAAATATGGAGGGCTAGGATATGAGCTACAATGCAACAGGAAACTCAGCAAGCAGACGAATTGCCACATTGCTTGATGAGGGCAGCTTTGTTGAGATCGGCGGTGCTGTTACTGCCAGAAGTACGGATTTCAACATGCAGGAAAAAGAGACTCCGTCCGACGGTGTTATTACCGGATACGGAGTGATCGACGGCAACCTTGTATATGTATACAGCCAGGATGCCGAAGTTCTCAATGGGGCAATCGGAGAGATGCACGCGAAGAAGATCGCGAACATCTATGACATGGCCATGAAGATGGGCGCGCCGGTGATCGGACTGATCGACTGCGCGGGTCTGAGGCTTCAGGAAGCGACAGACGCTCTGGAGGCGTTTGGCAGTCTGTATTACAAACAGACGATGGCTTCCGGAGTGGTGCCACAGATCGCGGCTATTTTCGGCATGTGCGGAGGCGGCCTTGCAGTAGTTCCGGGACTGGCCGATTTTACTTTTATGGAGGAAAAAGAAGGAAAACTTTTCGTAAATTCTCCAAACGCACTGGCAGGTAATGAGATCTCCAGATGCGATACTTCCAGCGCCCAGTATCAGAGCGCTACAGCAGGACTTGTGGACGGGATCGGATCAGAGGCTGAGATCCTGGGACAGATCCGTTCGCTTGTGTGTATGATCCCTGCAAATTATGAAGATGATCTCTCCTACGAGGAGTGTACAGATGACCTGAACCGTGTATGTGCGGGAATCGCGGACGCGGCAGAAGATGCTGCCATTGCCCTGTCCCAGATCGCGGACGACCAGATTTTCTTTGAGTTAAAGAAAGACTATGCCCGGGAGATGGTGACCGGATTTATCCGTCTCAACGGTATGACAGTGGGCGCTGTGGCAAACCGTACAAAAATGTATGGCGCGGATGGAACAGTAGAAGAATCTTACGACTGCGCCCTTACAGTAGACGGATGTAAGAAAGCTATCGATTTCGTGAATTTCTGTGACGCGTTTTCCATTCCGGTGCTGACGATGACGAATGTTGCCGGATTCGCGGCTACTGTGGAGTCTGAGAAAAATATGGCGAGAGCAGCGGCACGGATGACATATACCTTCGCAAACGCCACAGTTCCGAAAGTAAATGTTATTATTGGAAAAGCTTACGGAAGCGCCTATGTGGCAATGAACAGCAAATCCATCGGAGCGGATATGGTGTACGCCTGGCCTCAGGCTCAGATCGGGATGATGGATTCCTGTCTGGCGGCAAAGATCATGTACGCGGACGCGGACGCGGATACACTGAAAGAGAAAGCAGCCGAGTATGAAAAGCTGCAGTCCAGCCCGCAGTCAGCGGCTGCAAGGGGATATGTGGATGCCATTATCGAGCCGTCTGATACAAGAAAATATGTGATCGGCGCTTTTGAGATGCTGTTCACTAAAAGAGAGGACCGGCCGGATAAGAAACACGGTACGGTTTAGTGAGGTGAGGCGAAGTGAAGAAGAAAATCAGTTTATTGGGACTTGCCCTCATCCTTGTCCTTGGATTTACGGGGTGCAGCAAGTCCGACACAACAGAATATGATCAGACAGAGCTTGAACTGTACGCTGACACGATCATTCAGAGCTTCAGCGCGATGGAAGATGAAAATTTTGATTATTTTACGGAAATGTCTGATCTCGAGCTCGATATATATATGCTCAACACGGGTATTCCGGTTTCAGGAGAGAACTTCCTGAGCATGATCGACGCATGGAAAGCGGGAGAGGATGAATGCGGCGCTTTTGTCGGTCTGGAAGACTATAAGATGGAAACGACGGGTGACAGCGCAACGCTGACAGCGAACGCAGATTTTGAAGACAGAGACGGAACCATCGAATTTGTATTTGATGAAAAAGGCGATATGGAGAGCATGACAGTAGCCGCTCGATATTCAACCGGCGAGATCCTGCAGAAAGCGGCACTCAATACGATCATCTGTATGGGAACCGTGTTTGTCGTACTGATCTTTATCTCATTTATTATATCGCTGCTTAAATGGATACCGGTCCTTGAAAAGAAGCTCCGGAAAAATCCGCTTGAGGAAGCGGCTGCTGATGAAAACGCTACTGCTTTGGAAACGGCGGCAGTTACAGATGAGACAGATGATACAGAGCTTGCGGCCGTGATAGCGGCGGCTGTAGCTGCGGCGGAAGGTACATCGGCGGACAGTTTTGTCGTTCGTTCGATCAAAAGAAGAAGATCAAATAAATGGAATTAATCAGGAGGGTCAAAAATGAAAAATTATACGATCACAGTAAATGGAAATGTTTATGATGTAACGGTAGAAGAAAAAGGCGCCGGCGCGGCACCGGCACCGGCGGCAAGACCGGCTGCTCCCAAGGCTGCTCCCGCTCCGGCACCTGCGGCGGCGCCGAAGGCAGTGGGCGCCGGCAAGATCCAGGTAAAAGCAGGCGCTGCGGGAAAAGTATTCCAGATCCCTACAACGGTTGGACAGAGTGTAGAGCCCGGAGATCCGGTTGTCGTCATTGAGGCAATGAAAATGGAGATCCCCGTTGTGGCCCCTGAGGCAGGAACGATCGCCAGCATTGATGTGGCAGTGGGCGATGCTGTTGAGGCAGGAGCAGTACTGGCTACGTTAAATTAGTTTACTGGACCAGGAGGTTTGACAAATGGAATATATTTCAAATACGATGGGGAATCTCATAGAGCAGACTGCTTTTATGAACCTGACAGTGGGAAACCTGATCATGATCGGTGTGGCCTGCATTTTTCTCTATCTGGCAATAAGACACGGCTTCGAGCCGCTCTTGCTTGTCCCGATCGCTTTCGGCATGCTGCTTGTCAATATTTATCCGGATATTATGATCCATCCGGAAGACGCGTCTAACGGGACAGGCGGACTGCTGTATTATTTCTATGTACTTGATGAATGGTCTATCCTTCCCTCTCTGATTTTCCTTGGAGTGGGAGCGATGACAGACTTTGGCCCTCTGATTGCGAATCCGAAGAGCTTTCTGCTTGGAGCGGCGGCACAGTTCGGTATTTTTGCCGCATATCTGGGCGCAATGGCAATGGGATTCTCGGACAAGGCAGCGGCAGCTATTTCTATTATCGGAGGCGCTGACGGACCGACATCCATCTTCCTTGCCGGAAAGCTGCAGCAAACGGCGATCCTGGGACCGATCGCGGTGGCCGCATATTCGTATATGTCACTGGTGCCGATCATTCAGCCGCCGATCATGAAACTCCTTACAACGGAAAAGGAACGTAAGATCAAAATGGAACAGCTCCGTCCGGTGTCAAAACTGGAAAGAATTCTCTTCCCGATCATTGTCACCATTGTTGTCTGCGTGATCCTTCCGACAACGGCACCGCTGGTCGGTATGCTGATGCTCGGCAATCTGTTCCGGGAGTCCGGAGTGGTAAGGCAGCTCACGGAAACGGCTTCCAATGCACTTATGTATATCGTAGTTATCCTGCTGGGTACATCTGTGGGAGCAACTACAAGCGCGGAGGCTTTCCTGAATATGGATACGATCAAGATCGTTATCCTCGGTCTGATCGCGTTTGCGTTCGGCACAGCTGCCGGAGTCCTGTTCGGTAAACTTATGTGCTGGGTGACGAAAGGAAAAGTGAATCCGCTCATCGGTTCCGCCGGTGTATCCGCTGTCCCGATGGCAGCTCGTGTATCCCAGAAGGTGGGTTCTGAGGCTGATCCGACGAACTTCCTTTTGATGCACGCAATGGGCCCGAACGTAGCGGGTGTCATTGGTACCGCGGTGGTGGCCGGAACGTTTATGGCGATCTTTGGCGTTAAGTAATATATGGAGGACAAATAAATGGCAGAAATAGAAAAGAAACCGGTAAAAATAGTAGAGACCATTCTGCGTGACGCGCATCAGTCTCTGATCGCTACCAGAATGACAACAGAACAAATGCTTCCCATTATTGAGAAAATGGATAAAGTCGGTTACCATGCCGTAGAGTGCTGGGGAGGAGCTACTTTTGACGCGTCTCTGCGTTTTCTCAAAGAGGACCCATGGGAGAGGCTCCGGAAGTTCCGTGACGGATTCAAAAATACGAAACTGCAGATGCTGTTCCGAGGACAGAATATTCTCGGATACCGTCCATACGCGGACGATGTGGTGGAATATTTTGTACAGAAGTCTGCGGCGAACGGGATCGATATTATCCGTATTTTCGACTGTCTCAATGATATCCGCAATCTTCAGACAGCTGTCACAGCGGCAAACAAAGAAAAAGCACATGCGCAGGTGGCCATGTCCTATACACTGGGTGACGCATATACGCTGGACTACTGGGTGGACCTTGCGAAGAGAATCGAGGATATGGGCGCAAATTCAATCTGTGTAAAGGATATGGCAGGTCTGCTCTGCCCCTATCAGGCAACAGAACTTGTCACTGCACTGAAAGAAGCGGTGGAGATACCGATTGAAATGCATACACACTATACATCCGGTGTGGCGGCCATGACATATCTGAAATCCGTGGAGGCTGGTGCGGATATCATCGATACCGCCATCTCTCCCTTCGCCCTCGGGACATCCCAGCCGGCGACAGAAGTTATGGTGGAAACTTTCAGGGGAACGCCGTACGACACCGGACTGGATCAGAATCTGCTTGCAGAGATTGCCGACTATTTCCGTCCGATCAAAGACGAAGCCCTTAAGAGCGGCCTGTTAAATCCGACCAATCTTGGAGTTAACATTAAGACTCTCCTCTATCAGGTACCGGGAGGAATGCTTTCGAACCTGACGTCTCAGCTGAAAGAGCAGGGGGCGGAAGATAAATTCTATGAAGTGCTGGAAGAAGTGCCACGGGTGCGGAAAGACCTTGGAGAGCCGCCGCTGGTAACACCTTCCTCACAGATCGTGGGAACACAGGCGGTCCTCAATGTACTGATGGGTGAGCGCTATAAAGTGGCTACTCAGGAGACAAAGGATATCCTGGCAGGAAAATATGGAGCTACGGTAAAACCTGTGAATCCGGATCTTCAGAAAAAGATCCTTGGAGAGGACGCGGAGATTATTACCTGCCGTCCGGCGGATCTGATCCCCAATGAACTGGATACGCTCCGCAATGAGTGCGGGCAGTGGATCCAGCAGGATGAAGACGTGCTGACATACGCGCTCTTCCCGCAGGTTGCCGTTGATTTCTTTAAATACAGACAGGCACAGCAGACAAAGATTGACGAGACTGTGGCTGACACAGAAAATGGCGCGTATCCGGTATAATCGCCGCCGTCAGATGAAATAGCGCCAGTCAGGGCTATGACCGCATCCCGGCCCCGGAGGAGAAATACCCTCCGGGACCGGGACGGTGTTGTTTTGGGCAGTTTTATCAAAACAGTCTGCCAGATAAGAATGACAGTCAGGGAGGAACACAGATGAAGATCAGAGAACGTATCGGAGGCCTGCGCGCAGAAATGAACCGGCAGAAGATTGACATTTATATCATTCCGTCAACCGACGCTCATTCCAGTGAATATGTAGGGGAATATTTTAAGGCCCGTCAGCATATGACAGGGTTTACCGGATCTGCGGGGACAGCAGTGTTCACGAAAGATAAGGCAGCGCTTTGGACAGACGGGCGGTATTTCATACAGGCAGAACAGGAGCTGACAGGAACAGGCATCACACTCTGCAAATCAGGTGAGCCGGACTGTGATACTATCGAACAGTTTTTAAGAAAAGAACTCCCCGCCGGAGGAACGATCGGCTTCGATGGCAGGACAATGGGCGTTTCCGAAGGAAAAATATATGAAGAGATCGCGATAGAAAAAGCAGGAACTGTCCACTTCCAGACAGATCTTGTAGGAAGGATCTGGAAGGTTCGCCCGGCGCTTCCTGCTGAAAAGGCATTTCTTCTTGCCAAAAGATATACAGGAGAAAGCACGGCATCCAAACTGGAACGCGTCAGAGCGTTTATGGACGAGAAGGGGGCAGATATTCATCTTCTGTCCAGCCTGGATGATATCGCATGGCTCCTGAACGTGAGAGGAAACGATGTGGCCTACTGTCCCCTTATTCTGTCATACCTGCTGCTGTATAAAGATCACGCAGAAATTTATGCGGATGGGAGAAAATTTTCGGAAGAGATTCAAAAAGAATTTGACAAAAACAATATTTTCATCCATGATTATGAACAGATTTATAAAGCCGTTGAAAATCTTCCAAAGGACAGCAGGATCCTGCTGGATCCCGGGCGGGTGAATTACAGCCTGTATCAGAAGATCCCAGGGGAAGTCAGAATGATCGAACAGGAAAATCCGGAGATCCGGATGAAATGCGTCAAAAATCACATTGAGGTGAAAAATATAAAGAACGCTCATCTCAAGGATGCTGTAGCCGGCATCCGATTTATGCGCTGGCTGAAGAAGAAGGCGGAAAGCGGAGAAATCCGCGCGCTTTCGGAACGCTCTGTGTCGCAGAAACTGGAAGATTTCCGGCGGGCCCAGGAGGGGTATCTGGAAGCCAGTTTTGAGCCGATCAGCGCTTTTGCGGAACATGGAGCCATCGTTCATTACAGCGCTTCCGAGGAAAGTAACGCGCCGCTCGATACAGGAAGCTTTCTGCTGATGGACACCGGCGGTCATTATCTGGAAGGTTCCACGGATATTACCCGGACCTTCGCGCTGGGAGAAGTCCCGAAAAAGCAGAAGGAAGATTTTACTTTAGTGGCCCGGGCCATGCTCCGTTTGATGAATACACGATTCCTTTACGGATGCAGCGGAGCAAATCTGGACTGTATCGCGAGAGAGGTCTTCTGGAAGGAAAAAGTGAATTTTAATCATGGGACAGGACACGGAGTGGGATATCTGACGAACGTCCACGAAGCTCCGATCAGTTTCCGATGGAAAGAAGGCAGTCAGCCGGCCCCCGTCCTGGAGCGGAACATGGTGATCACGGACGAGCCGGGGATTTATCTGGAGGGCTCTCATGGCATCCGTCTGGAAAATGAGCTTCTGGTCTGTGCGGATGAGAAAAACGAATATGGACAGTTTATGAGATTTGAACCGCTCACGTTTGTGCCCATTGATCTGGATGCGATCGTTCCTGAGAAAATGTCGGCAGAAGAGAAGAAAATGCTTAATGACTACCATTCTGAGGTGTACAGAAAAACCGAGTCCTTCCTGGACGCAGAAGAAAAAGAATGGCTGAAGCGTTATACCCGTCCGGTTTGATAAATCAAAAAAGGAGAAACCAAATCAAGCAGGGGATAGAAAGATGGAAGTAACAGAAACCACGACCAATGAATTGATCCTACGGATCGAAGAAAAATATGAAAAGATGAGCAAGGGACAGCGGAAGCTGGCAGATTATATCCGGGAAAATTATGACAAAGCCGTTTTCCTTACAGCGGCCAGACTGGGAGAGACCGTCGGTGTCAGTGAATCCACTGTAGTCCGGTTTGCCATCCAGCTGGGCTATAAAGGGTATCCGGGCTTTCAGAAAGCTTTGGAAGAACTGGTCAGGACCAAACTGAACTCGATCCAGCGGATGGAGGTAACCTATGGACGGATCAGCCAGAGCGAGATCCTTGAGAGTGTCCTCCAGTCGGATATCGATAAGATTAAACAGACGCTTTCAGATATTGATCATAAAGCTTTTAATCTTGCCGTTGAGACGATCCTTTCTTCCAGGAGGATCTATGTTGTGGGGATCAGAAGCTGCGCGCCTCTTGCGTCATTTTTAGGATATTATCTGAATCTGATCTGTGAGAATGTGAGTGTGGTGGACACGGCAAGTTCCAGTGAGATTTTTGAACAGCTCATACGGATCAGTGAGAAAGATGTGATCATCGGTATCAGCTTCCCGCGGTATTCCATGCGGACCTTGAAAGCGCTGGAATTCGCCAGCAACCGGCAGGCAAAGGTCATCACTTTGACAGACAGCGTCCATTCACCTATTAATCTGTATTCGTCATGTAATCTGATCGCCCGCAGCGATATGGCATCCATCGTGGATTCTCTGACCGCTCCTCTCAGCGTGATCAATGCACTGGTGGTAGCTCTGTGTATGAAAAAGCAGAAAGAAGTGGTGTCCACACTGGAAATGCTGGAGAGGATCTGGGGAGAATATAAAGTCTACAGCAGAGATGAGCTGTCCCCGGCGGACGCTTCCTTTACGGAGGCAGAAGAATGAGCCGGATCGCGGTCATCGGAGGCGGAGCGGCCGGAATGATGGCAGCCATATCCGCTGCCCGCAGCGGGAAGAAAGTGATTCTTTTTGAAAAAAATGAAAAGCTGGGAAAGAAACTTTTTATCACAGGGAAAGGCAGATGCAATCTGGCAAACGCGGCAGATACAGAGGATCATTTTGCGGCGGTCGTCAGCAACCCTAAATTCCTGTACAGCAGCTTTTATACATTTACCAACTGGCAGATCATAGATTTTTTTGAAGAACTGGGAGTGAAGACAAAAACAGAACGGGGCGGGAGAGTGTTCCCCGCGTCAGATCATTCGTCTGATGTGATCCGGGCACTGGACCGGGAGATGCGAAGACTGGGCGTTAAGATTCGTCTTGAAACGGAAGTAAAAGAGCTGATGACAGAGAAAATCGAAGAAGAAAAACGTGCAGTGGGTGTCCGGCTGCGTTCCGGGGAAATTGTAAATGCTGACGCGGTGATCGTGGCCACAGGCGGACTTTCCTATCCCTCTACAGGCTCTACAGGGGACGGATATCGGTTCGCCAGAGACTGCGGACATCATGTAACAGAACTGTCGCCGGCTCTGGTCCCGATGGAAGTGAAAGAATGGTACGCCAGAGAGCTGATGGGACTGTCTCTCAGAAATATAAAGATCCGTGTGACAGACGGGAAAAAGAAGCTGTACGAAGAGTTCGGTGAGATGTTGTTTACTCACTATGGAGTAACGGGGCCTGTGATTTTAAGTGCCAGCAGTATTGCCGGGAGATACCTGAAAGAAAAGCCCCTGACTCTCCATATCGATCTGAAGCCGGCTCTTGACGAAGAACAGTTGGATAAGAGAGTCCTGCGAGAGTTTGAGGCAAATCATAACCGGCAGTTCAAGAATGCGGTGGACAGTCTGTTTCCTGCAAAATTGCGGCCGGTGATGATCGAGCTGTCCGGTATTCCGGAGGAAAAGAAAGTCCACGATATCACCAAAGAAGAACGTATGGCTTTTGTAAAGCTGATCAAAGATTTCAGGATGACACTGACAGGCCTGCGCGGGTATAACGAGGCGATTATCACCAGAGGAGGGGTTTCGGTCAGGGAGATCGATCCCGGGACGATGGAGTCAAAATTGATAAAAAGCCTGTATTTTGTTGGTGAGGTGGTTGATCTGGATGCCGTCACCGGAGGATATAACCTTGAGATTTCGTGGTCCACGGGATATCTGGCAGGGATCAGCGCACCTGGAGATTTTAACGACGGATGAGGGTGCCGGAAAAATGAGTCCGAAGAGACGACAGATCGTCATAGAAAGGAGAACGGATGAGAGAGATTGATCCGCTGAAAACGAAGCGAGCCGCCAGCTGAAAGTTATATATTGACGCACCCATGCCTATGGTGACGATATTTAAAACGTTGGATATTACAAATCTGGTAAAACTTAAACATTCAGGATATCAGCTGAATATGCTGATGTGCTATTGTATCGGGCTTGCGGCTTCCGGGACAGAAGAACTTTATCTGCTTTCTGCAGGAAAAAAGATGTTCGAGTTTGACCGGCTTGGTATCAGTGTGATCGTTTTAAACCAGAATGGCGGAATCAATTCCTGCGACATCCCTTTCACTCCGGAACTGGAGGAATTCAGACGAAACTACAGTACCCTGACCCGGGAGGTGAACCTTACCTGCCGGGATCGTGAGATCAAAGACCATATGATAATCGGCACGTCAGCTCTGGTAAAATATGATATCGATGGTGTTGTCAATATGTACAGTGGGATTTTCAACAATCCATTTCTGATATGGGGAAGATACCGGGAGGATCGTGACGCGGTCCGGCTGCAGATTTCATTTCAGTTCCATCACGTACAGATGGACGGCATGGAGGCATGTCGGTTCCTGGAAGATCTGCAGAAATCTGTCAATGAGACCGCAGACAGATTTCTGTAAAAACACATACGTAATCATATCCGGATAAAAGTCTTGTATGAAGATACATATCCGGGTATACTGAATTCTGTTAAAAAAGATTTGAGAGGAGACACAATGGGTTATAACGTAGCGGTGGACGGGCCGGCTGGCGCGGGGAAAAGTACGATCGCGAAGCTGGTGGCAAAGGAAAAGGGATATATTTATGTGGATACAGGCGCAATGTACCGTGGGCTCGCGATCCATTTTCTGAAAAAAGGGATCGATCCTGATGACAGGCAGGCTGTGGCTAAAGCCTGCGAAGACGCGGAGGTGACTATCGGCTATGAGGATGGAGTACAGCAGGTGTATTTAAACGGAGAAAATATTACTTCCATGCTCCGTACAGAAGAGGTTGGGAATATGGCGTCCAGGACCTCTGCCATTCCTGCGGTGCGCCAGAAGCTTCTGGAGCTGCAGCGGTCCCTGGCCAGAGAGCAGGATGTCATCATGGACGGGAGAGATATCGGTACAAATATCCTGCCTGACGCAGATGTAAAGATCTACCTGACAGCCAGTGTAAAGACACGGGCAAAACGCCGGTATGAAGAACTTAAGGAAAAGGGAGAACCCTGCGACCTTAAGTCCATTGAGCACGACATCCGGGAGAGGGACGAAAGGGATATGACACGAAAGATCGCTCCCCTGAAACAGGCAGATGACGCCATACTTGTAGACAGCTCCGACATGACGATCGAAGAAGTGGTACGTACTATATGCGGGTACTGCCGATGAATGGAAATCAGGGAAAAGCCCCGGACAGGAGGCGGATATTATGCAGGTGATCAGAGCAAAGACGGCAGGTTTCTGCTTTGGAGTAAAAAGGGCGGTGGACACTGTCTACGAACAGCTGGAGAAATCTTCCAGCCCGATCTATACTTATGGCCCGATCATCCACAATGAAGAGGTGGTCAGGGATATGGAAAGCCGGGGAGTGTCCGTAGTTCGCACAGAAGCAGAACTGGACGATCTGACAGAAGGAACAGTTATTATCCGTTCCCACGGGGTAGAAAAACGGATCTATGATAAGCTGGAGGAAAAAGGAATCCGGATCGTGGATGCCACCTGTCCTTTTGTAAAAAAGATCCATAACATTGTCAAGAAAGAAAGTTCACAGGGTGCCTGTGTTATCATAATCGGCGATCCGGAACATCCGGAAGTAAAGGGGATCCGGGGATGGGCGGGCGACCGTGCCGCGGTGGTGCAGAACAGTAAGGAAATAGACGAACTTGTTTTCGACAAAAAAGAGAAAATATGTGTCGTGTCCCAGACGACATTTAATTACAATAAATTTCAAGATCTAGTTGAAATTATCAGGAAAAAGTGGTATGATGCAATTGTTTTAAATACAATCTGTAATGCGACAAAAGAGCGTCAGACTGAGGCAAAAAGCATTGCAGAATCGGTGGATGCTATGATAGTGATTGGTGACAAACATAGTTCCAATACCCAGAAGTTATTTGAAATCTGCCACAGGGCATGTAACAATACGTACTATATTCAGACACTTGACGATTTGGATTTGAATCAATTAGGGTCAGTGGAAACAGTAGGTATTACAGCAGGGGCATCCACGCCCAACAATATAATTGAGGAGGTTCAAAATAATGTCAGAATTATCTTTTGAACAGATGTTAGACGAATCATTCAAAACAATCCACAACGGAGAGGTAGTCGAAGGTACAGTCATTGATGTGAAACCGGATGAAATCATTCTGAACATCGGATATAAGGCCGATGGGATCATCACTAAGAATGAGTATTCCAATGATCAGTCGATCGACCTTACGACTGTGGTTTCTGTCGGGGATACAATGACGGTTAAAGTCCTGAAAGTGAATGATGGAGAAGGCCAGGTCCTTCTTACATATAAAAGGCTTGCTGCCGAGAAAGGGAATGAAAGACTTCGCGAAGCTTACGAAAACAAGGAAGTTCTCAAGGCTACAGTCACCCAGATCCTCGGCGGCGGAATCTGCGCCACAGTTGATGAAGTCAGAGTCTTTATTCCCGCGAGTCTTGTCTCGGATTCTTACGAAAAAGATCTTGGCAAGTACGAAGGCCAGGAGATCGAGTTCGTGATCAGCGAATTCAATCCCAGAAGAAACCGTGTGATCGGTGACAGAAGACAGCTGCTCGTCGCGGAGCGTGCCGAGCGCCAGAAAGAACTCTTCGCAAGGCTTCAGATCGGCGACAGAATCGAGGGTACTGTTAAGAATGTAACGGACTTCGGCGCTTTCGTAGATCTTGGCGGAGTTGACGGACTTCTTCATATTTCCGAGATGTCCTGGGGCAGAGTGGAAAATCCGAAGAAAGCATTTCATGTTGGCGACAAGCTGACAGTACTGGTCAAAGATATCCATGATACGAAGATCGCTCTCAGCCTGAAATTCCCGGAGACAAATCCGTGGGCAAACGCGGCGGAAGATTTTGCCGTAGGCAAGATCATTACGGGAAAGGTAGCCCGTATGACAGACTTTGGAGCATTCGTAGAACTGGCGCCGGGAGTGGACGCTCTCCTTCATGTATCTCAGATATCCAGAGAACATGTCGACAAGCCGTCAGATGTTCTTTCCATCGGGCAGGAGATCACAGCCAAGATCGTGGATCTGAATGAGGAAGAAAAGAAGATCAGTCTGAGTATGAAGGCTCTTGAAGCGGAATATACATCTGAAGTAGAGGCAGCGGAATATGTTTCAGAGGAAACAGAAGACACAGAAGAATAATCCGTCATTTATTTAAATAATATATATCGGGACAGTATTACATGACAGTGACAAAAGAGTCGATCGTATGTCTGTGATATTGTTCCGATATTTTTTGTGTTTTTTACAATATTGTATAAAATTCACAAGGTCATGTTAAAAAAACAACAAGATGTTCGCATAAATATACAATTTTTGTCGGGGAATGACTGGATTTTGAATCTACATTTTAGTACAATAATATTACTGCAAAATAAGGCACAGACCGGTATTCTGACTGTCTGCCGAAGCTGTGCCGTGGAGAAAGGAAGAGAAGAATGGGACTTCTGACGTTTAAAGGCGGAATTCATCCGGATGACGGGAAACGTTTCTCGAGAGATCAGGCGATCCAGGCTCTTTTACCAAAAGGAGATCTGGTCTATCCTCTTTCTCAGCACATCGGCGCTCCGGCGAATCCGGTCGTAAAGAAAGGGGATCATGTTCTCAGGGGACAGATGATCGCGGAAGCGGGAGGTTTCGTCTCGGCTCCTGTGTATTCTTCTGTGTCCGGAACAGTCAAGGGCCTGGAATATCATTTCAGCCCCGCGGGCAGCAAAGTAGAATGTATCGTGATCGAAAATGACGGGGAATATCAGGAGGCAGAATATGAGCCTGTCAGACCTCTTAAGGAAATGAAAAGCGAGGAAATCCTCGAAAAGATCGGCAGAGCCGGTATTGTGGGTATGGGAGGAGCCGGATTCCCGACAAGGGTAAAGCTTTCTCCGAAGGAACCGGAAAAGATCGAGTATATCATTGCCAACGGCGCGGAATGCGAGCCTTATATTACAGCGGATCACCGCCGGATGCTGGAGAATACGGAAGAACTTGTAAGCGGCATGCGGGTGGTGTTATCGCTGTTTCCCAACGCAAAAGGATATTTCGCGGTGGAGGACAATAAAAAAGACTGTATTGAAAAGCTGAAAGCCGCGGTGGCCGATGAGCCCAGAATGGATGTCAGGGTGCTGATGACAAAATATCCACAGGGCGCCGAGCGGCAGCTGATCTATGCAGTGACAAAACGGGCTATCAATTCTTCCATGCTGCCCGCGGACGCCGGATGCATCGTCGATAATGTGGAGACTTTGATCGGGATCCATCATGCCGTGATCGATGGAAAACCTTTAATGGAACGCGTGGTCACAGTCAGCGGTGACGATATTGCCGCACCGGGAAATTTCAAAGTCCTGCTGGGAACCAGTCATCAGGAATTGATCGAAGCGGCCGGCGGATTTATCGAACAGCCGGAAAAGCTGATCTCAGGCGGACCGATGATGGGATTTGCCATGGTGACAGCAGAAGCGCCGGTGACAAAGACTTCTTCAGCCATTCTGGCGTTCCGGAAAGATGTGGTGTCTCAGAATCCGGAAACGGCATGCATCAACTGCGGCAGATGTGTTGAAGTCTGTCCCAGCCGGATCCTGCCTTCCAGACTGGCAGATTACGCCCGGAGGCACGACGAGGAAAGTTTTGTGGCGATGAACGGGCTGGAGTGTGTGGAATGTGGCTCCTGCAGTTATGTATGTCCGGCAAAACGGCCATTGAAACAGGCAATTGGCTCGATGCGCAAGATCGCTCTTGCGAATAAGAGAAAAAAGTAAGAGAGGAGACGGAAAATTGAACGAGAATTATAAAGTATCATCATCGCCGCACATCCGTGACAGGATCAAGAGCAGCAATATCATGCTCATGGTTGTGATAGGGCTTCTTCCGGCCACTCTCTTCGGAATCTGGAATTTCCGTCATGAGAATGCCTGGATCCTGGTCGCAGTCACGACAGCATCAGCGGTTTTGGCAGAATATATCTACGAAAAACTGATGCACAAACCGGTGACGATCAATGATTTCAGCGCAGTTGTCACAGGACTTCTTCTGGCACTGAATCTTCCTCCCACACTGCCCTGGTGGATGGGAGTTGTAGGAGCTGTGTTCGCCATCGTGGTCGTAAAGCAGCTGTTCGGAGGTCTCGGGCAGAATTTTATGAACCCCGCGCTGGCCGGCCGGTGTTTTCTCCTGATCTGTTTTTCTGCCAGGATGACATATTTCGTATATGACGGAGTGACAGGGCCTACGCCTCTTGCCAATTTGAAAGCAGGCGAGGCTGTAAATACAATGGATATGCTGCTGGGAAATATCCGCGGCACGATCGGAGAGACATCCGTGATCGCGATCATGATCGGAGCGATGTTCCTCCTTCTGATGGGCGTGATTGATCTGCGTATACCAGGATCTTATCTGGTTTCATTTGTGATTTTTATTGTGATCTTTGGCGGACACGGATTTGATCCTCAGTACATAACCGCTCATCTGTGCGGCGGAGGAATCATGCTGGGAGCATGGTTTATGGCTACTGATTATGTAACGGCCCCCATCACAAGCAGTGGAAAGATTATTTATGGTGTGTGTATGGGATTGCTGACGGGCCTGTTCCGTCTTTTCGGACCATCAGCCGAAGGCGTATCCTACGCGATCATTTTAAGCAATCTTTTAGTTCCGCTGATAGAGAAGGTCACCCTTCCAAAACCTTTTGGCAAAGGAGGCTGGAAATCATGAATAAGATCATTAAAAACACACTGATCCTTACAGCCATTACCGTTGTTTCCGGCTGTCTGCTGGGAATCGTGTACGATATTACAAAAGAACCGATCGCCATTGCCCAGGAGAACACAAAACAGGAAGCTTTCCGGGCCGTTCTTCCTGATGCGGCTTCATTTGATACATATACAGATCTTGACACCAAAAGCGCTGCGGCTCTGTTGAGTGAAAACGGTTATTCTTCTGATGATATCACCGAAGTGGCTGTGGGAAAAGACGAGGGCGGCGAGATCGTCGGCTATGTGATTAATGTCACTTCTCACGAGGCTTATGACGGGGAACTTCAGATTTCTGTGGGAATCGCCGCTGACGGAACGGTGAAAGGTATCGAGATGCTTTCCATCACCGAAACGGCCGGACTGGGCATGAAAGCAGACGAAGAAAATTTCAAAGAACAATTCCGGGATAAGAAAGTAGAGAAATTTACTTATACAAAGACCGGAGAGGACGGCGATGACATGATCGACGCCATCAGTGGGGCGACGATCACGACCAATGCCGTCACAAACGCTGTAGATTCTGCACTTGTGTATTTCCAGAGTGAGTTAGGGGGCGGTGTCAATGAATAGATGCACAGAACGTATTTTTAACGGACTTGTCAAAGAGAACCCCACCTTTGTACTGATGCTTGGAATGTGTCCCACACTGGCGGTTACCACATCCGCAATAAACGGGATCGGCATGGGCCTTTCCACAACGGCGGTTCTGGTCATGTCGAATCTTTTGATCTCCATGCTGAGGAAGATCATTCCGGATTCTGTCAGAATGCCGGCGTTTATCGTGGTCGTGGCATCCTTTGTCACAATCGTGGATTTTCTTCTGGAAGGATTTGTCCCGAGCCTGTACTCTTCCCTCGGGCTTTATATACCGCTGATCGTAGTCAACTGTATCATCCTCGGAAGAGCAGAAAGCTATGCCTCGAAAAACCCGCCGCTGCCGTCTATGTTCGACGGGATCGGCATGGGGCTCGGTTTTACCGTCGGTCTTACTTCCATCGGTATTGTCAGGGAAGTTATCGGAGAAGGAAAGATCTTCGGCTTTCAGATCATGCCGGATTCTTATGAGCCGTTTACAATCTTTATCATGGCTCCCGGAGCCTTCCTCGTGCTGTCGTGTCTTGTGGCCCTTCAGAATAAGGTCAAAAGAAATCTTGCGAAACGAGGAAAAGAAGTTCCCGTATCTGCCGGATGCGGTGAAGGCTGCGCGGCCTGCGCCAGCAAAGGGATCTGCGGTGGACATCTGATCGAAATCGAACCGGAAAGTTCCGGCAAAGGGACTGTCCCGGATGTGCGGACAGAAGAGGGCCAGAATGAGACAGAAAAAACGAAAATGGAACAGGAGGAGAATTAAATGCAGGAATTAATCTTGATCGCAGTCAGCTCTGCGTTTGTAAATAATGTCGTGCTCAGCCAGTTCCTCGGAATCTGTCCCTTCCTTGGAGTCTCCAAAAACGTAAAGACTGCCGCCGGTATGGGCGGAGCAGTCGTGTTTGTCATTACAATCGCGTCCTTTGTGACCGGACTGATCTACAAATTTATTCTTGGAAATGAGAATATCATGGGAGGCGAGCTGGAATATCTGAATACGATCGTATTCATCCTTGTCATTGCCGCACTGGTCCAGTTTGTAGAGATGTTCTTAAAGAAGGTTATGCCTCCGCTTTACAATGCTCTCGGCGTATATCTTCCGCTGATCACAACAAACTGCGCGGTTCTCGGAGTGGCACTGACGAATGTAGAAGACGGATACGGCCTGCTGACAGGAGTAGTCAACGGATTTGCCACTGCCACCGGCTTCCTCATATCAATCGTACTGATGGCCGGAATCCGTGAAAAGATCGAATATAATGACGTGCCGGAATCCTTCCGGGGGACACCGATCGTCCTGGTAACAGCCGGGCTGATGGCGATTGCCTTTATTGGATTCTCGGGGCTGATATAGGAGGGAAGATAACATGAGTATAACTGGTATTATCCTGGCAACTGTGATCGTAGGCGGCACAGGGCTGTTCATAGGTGTCTTCCTTGGCATCTCCGGAAAAAAGTTCGCTGTCGAGACGGATGAACGAGAGGAAGCGATTCTGGAAGTCCTTCCCGGTAATAACTGTGGAGGCTGCGGGTATGCGGGCTGTTCCGGCCTGGCGGCCGCGATCGTGGCCGGGGAAGCTGAAGCGGGAGGCTGTCCGGTAGGAGGCACCCCGGTGGCTGAAAAAATCGGTCAGATCATGGGGGTGGACGTGTCGGCACAGGAGAGAATGACCGCTTTTGTTAAATGCGGTGGAACCTGTGAAAAGGCAAAGACCGAATATGAATATTATGGAATCAAGGACTGCATCATGGCCAGCCAGATGCAGGACGGAGGGGCGAAAGGATGCGCTTACGGATGCCTCGGATATGGATCCTGTGTGGATGCCTGTATGTTCGATGCCATCCATATCGTGGACGGGATCGCCGTAGTGGATAAAGAAGCCTGCAAAGCCTGCGGGAAGTGCGTGGAGGTCTGTCCAAAACATTTGATCGAGCTGATCCCGTATAAGCAGCGTACTTTCGTACAATGTAATTCAAATGAAAAGGGAAAGGTTCTTATGGATACATGCCAGGTCGGATGTATCGGCTGCCGTCTCTGCGAAAGGAGTTGTGAGGCGGGCGCTGTCACCGTGAATAATTTCCTGGCTCATATAGATCCGGAAAAATGTACGAACTGCGGAGTGTGCGCAGAAAAATGCCCGCGAAAGATCATAAAGATGTAAATCTGAGTTTGTTGGGGCTGGATGTGGACGCCGTGGGAGGATAGATAAACCTTAGGGAATAGAAAAAAGCCGGTATCGGAAAAACGTATTCTGCGGCAACAGAATGGGTGGACCTACCTCCGTTCCGGAATCCGGGAAAACATAAAGGGACTTAGAACTCGCCTAAACACAAAGCAATCCGATGAGCAACTCGCGTTCGCTCAGACAATCTCATCGGATTGCTTAACGGCGGTCCTAAGTCCCTTAAGTTTTCCATCGGATTCCTCCAAAGTCGCCGGTCCACCCATCTGCTGCCGCAGAAAGGTCCTTCCGATCGATGTTCTTTCCCTGCCCTATACTTTATCTCCTCTTTGGCGTCACAATTCATCCCCGTCAATCTCGCGATTATGAAGTAAGACGAAAATGGAACATCATTGAAGAAAAAGACATATACGGATCTTTGGCATATGTCTTCTGGCTTTTTGATGACGGGCTGTATAGTCGATAACGTTCCACTTTCACAATCACTTCTAAATCGCGAGAGTGTTGAGGGGAGAGGATAGGGAGCCGGGGAAGGAAGAGGTGTCCATCGAGGGCCGTGCAGCAACGCCGGCATTTAGGGCGCGTTCTTTGCGCCCTTATGTGCCGCTGCGTTGCAGCCCCGAGCGAAAGCGTGCCCGAGATGGATATCCTCTTCCTTACCCCGGCGGCCACATCCACTCTCGACAAACTCAGATTTATACTTCTGTGAGGGGAATATCGTCGCTGCTTAAGTGCATTTCTCCGCCTTTTGTTATGAAGATCGCTTCTACATCTTCTGTATTCCGGATTAATTCCATCCCTGCCTCCAGTCCCAGAGCGAAGCATGTAGTGCTCAGCGCGTCTCCGTCCGCGGAGCTGTCGGAGATAATGGTCACCTGATCCAGGTCATTCTGTACGGGATAACCGGTATCAGGATCCAGGATGTGGTGGTAAATTACTCCGTCTTTTTCAAAATACCGCTCGTAATCACCGGAAGATACAACGGATTTGTCGGTAACGCGGACAGCGGCCATGACAGTGCCGTTTTCGGCGAAAGGTTTCTGGATCCCGATCCGGAAATCACTCCCGTCATAACGTCCGCCAAGGGCGAGCATATTTCCGCCCAGATTGATAACGGCGTGCTCGATCCCTTCGCTTTCCAGGTACTCTTTCAGACGGTCCGCGATATACCCTTTTGCAATTCCTCCCAGATCGATTTTTGCTTCAGGATCGGTGAGAGTGATAGTATTTCCCTCTGTTTTTATACATCGGTAGTCTACATGGCGGACTGCTTCTGCCAATGTTTCTTCATCCGGAAGGATTCCTTCACTGTTGTCTTTAAAATTCCACAGGTCAGTGGCTGATGCGATCGTGATATCGAATTTTCCTCCGGAAAGATCTCCGTATTCTATGCCAAGGCGGATCAGGTCCGCAGTATCGTCAGATACAGTTACCGGGGTTCCATGGGAACGGTTGATCTTTGATACTTCACTGGTATCGATTGTAGGACTTAAAAGTTCCTCATAATAGATACACATGTCTTCACAGTGGTCCATGATTTCCTGATCCGCTCCCCAGGCTTCCACCTGAATGACCGTATCAAAATATATTCCTGTCATGACGAGAGATTCTGTATCCTGCAATTGAGTACATCCGCCTGTTATGACAGATAAAAAAGAGAAAAGCAGCAATAGAGCGACAAGGCGGGAGTTTCGTTTCGTGAATGTATGTTTCATCTGTTCTGGATATTCCTTTCCGTCCGGGTGTGTTGGAAAACTGTGTAAAAATCCTGAAGCTATTATAAACGGTTTCACAGGAAAGCACAACAGAAGAAATCACCGCACTCGAACATACAGTCGAACATAAGATTGCATAATAAAAAACGGTGTGCTATGATATTGAAGGTAAAGGGGTACGACTATGAAGAGAAATGACTGGCTGCTGGCTGCGGCGATCGCTGTGGCTGCTGTCCTTATACTATGTGTTCAGCTTTTTCGGGGGACGTCAGAAGAAGCTTTTGTTTCCGTCACTGTAGACGGAGAGCTCTTCGGTACTTACAGGCTGGATCAGGATCAGACGGTCTCTGTCAATGATACGAACAGACTGGTGATCCGGGACAGAACAGCCAGAATGGAATGGGCCTCCTGTCCGGATCAGATCTGTGTGTATCACCGGGAAATCAGCCGGGAAGGGGAGAGTATCATCTGCCTTCCCAATCAGGTTGTAGTGTCTGTCGAAAGTCCAGATAAAAGCGGATTGGACGGCATTTCCCAGTAAGACAGGATGACGGATCGTGAAAAGAAACAGAATAGCAGATACAGAGAGGAAACTTGATTGAAAAATAAAGTAGCATACTTCGGGTTATTTACGGCACTTGCTCTCATTTTCAGTTATGTGGAGACACTGATACCGTTCAATATCGGCATTCCCGGGATCAAACTTGGTCTGGCGAACCTGCTTATTGTTATTATCCTGTATAGTTCAGGATGGAAAGAAGCACTGCTCCTGTCAGTCGTGCGCATAGTACTGGCGGGGTTTTTCTTTGGAAATCTATTCAGTATTCTGTACAGCCTGGCGGGGGGAATCTTTAGTCTGGCCGTTATGGCACTGCTGAAAAAAAGCGGGAAGTTCAGCGTTGCAGGCGTAAGTATCGCTGGCGGAGTAAGCCACAACATCGGTCAGCTGGCTGTGGCTGTCATTGTCGTGGAGACCTATCAGGTGGGATATTATCTTCCGGTCCTTCTGGTTGCGGGAGCGGCCGCGGGACTGGTGATCGGGGTGATTTCCGGAGAAGTGCTGAAACGTGTGCAGAAAATCGGTATTTCATGACGGACAGAGAAAAAATATAGAATAACAGGAAAAGAAAAGGAAGGAAAAATGATCACTTATGTAAGAGGAGAACTTGCAGCGATAGAGGAAGACAGAGCGGTCGTGGATGTGGGAGGCGTCGGATACGGCGTATATATGTCCGGTCAGGCGCTTTCTCTGCTTCCGGAACCGGGAAATGAAGTAAAACTGTATACGTATCTGAATGTGAGAGAAGATGCCATGCAGCTTTTCGGATTTCTGACCAGGGATGATCTTGAGATATTCAAACTTGTGATTGGTGTGAGCGGGATCGGACCTAAGGGTGGGCTTAATATCCTTTCCAGCCTGTCGCCGGACGAGCTGCGGTTTGCCGTCATCTCCGGAGATGCCAAGACCATTTCGTCCGCTCCCGGGATCGGGAAAAAGACAGCAGAAAAACTGATCCTGGAACTGAAGGATAAAATCAATGTAGAGAGCATGCTTGATCATGCGGCTCATGAAGAAAAAGACCGTTTTCAGACAGAGGGCGGTGAGGCCGACATACAGACGGAAGCAGTTCAGGCTCTTGTGGCTCTTGGGTATACAAGTACGGAAAGTATGCGGGCGGTAAAGAAAACCTCCCCGGAATGCCGGACGGTGGAGGAGATATTGAAGGAGGCCCTTAAATATTTATTTTAGCCTTAATTGAAGGGAATCGATACAAAGATCATGGAAAGACGAATTATTACGACAGAAAATCTGGAAGAAGATATTAAGATCGAGGGGGAACTGCGCCCGCGGCTGCTGGATGAATATATCGGACAGGAGAAGACAAAACAAACGCTGAAGATCTATATTGAGGCCGCCAAAGCACGGAACGAGGCTCTGGACCATGTGCTTTTCTACGGGCCTCCGGGACTTGGCAAGACGACCCTTGCCGGTATCATCGCCAATGAAATGGGAGTCCATATGAAGGTGACTTCCGGACCTGCTATCGAAAAACCGGGAGAAATGGCGGCGATCTTAAACAGTCTTCAGGAAAATGATGTACTTTTTGTGGATGAGATCCATCGTCTGAACCGGCAGGTGGAGGAAGTGCTTTACCCTGCAATGGAGGATTTTGCCATTGACATTATGATCGGAAAAGGAGCCACAGCCCGGTCGATCCGCCTGAATCTTCCACGCTTTACCCTTGTGGGAGCAACGACCCGGGTGGGTATGCTGACGGCTCCCCTGCGGGACCGTTTTGGCGTGGTGGACCGTCTGGAATTTTATACCAACGAAGAACTGAAAACCATCATCCTCCGTTCGGCCAAAGTGCTGGAAGTGGAGATCGAAGAAGAGGGAGCTCTGGAGCTGGCCAGGCGTTCCAGGGGAACCCCCAGACTGGCAAACCGCCTGCTCAAGCGTGTTCGGGATTTCGCCCAGGTCAAATACGACGGAAAAATCACAAAAAAAGTTGCAGACTATGCTCTGGATCTGCTGGACGTGGATAAACACGGACTGGACCATATTGACCGGGGGCTCCTTCTGACGATGATAGAGAAGTTTCAGGGCGGTCCTGTGGGCCTGGATACACTGGCCGCTGCTCTTTCTGAAGACGCCGGTACCCTCGAAGATGTATACGAGCCCTATCTTCTGAAAAATGGATTTATCCAGCGGACACCGCGGGGCAGAGTGGTGACGGAGCTTGCCTACAGTCATCTGGGGATCCCTGTTCTGAAAAAGGAAGAATAGAGGACCGGTGGATCGCCGCGTCACAATTTGCCGAAAAAACAGTTGGTTTTTGCTGGTAAATCGTTTATAATAACAGATAAGAAACGCGAGGAGGATGTTATGAGTTCAGCAAAGCATTTTACAGAAGTTCTGATCGGAGGCAAGGTATATACTCTGAGTGGATTCGAAGGAGAAGAATATCTTCAGAAAGTATCTTCCTATCTTAATCACAAGATAACCGAGTGCGCGAACAGCGAGGGATACAGGAAGCAGAGCTCTGATACAAGAAATGTACTTCTCGCCCTGAATATCGCGGATGATTATTTTAAGGCAAAAAAGCAGGGAGATTCTCTCGAAAGTGATATTGAGCTGAAGGACAAGGAGATGTATGACCTCAAGCACGAGCTGATCTCCGTCCAGATCAAGCTGGAGAACGCAGAGAAAGAACTTGCCAAGATGAAGGAAGAAAACAATGATCTCCAGATGCAGATCGTAAAGCTGGAGACCGAGATGAAAAACCGCAGAAGATAAGGATAATAAGTGGGCTGTCAGAAAAGACAGCCCGTTTCATTCATATCAGAAAAGGACTGTTGAAGATATGGCAGACAGGAGAAAGGCAGAGAAGCCGGGTACCGGTACAGAGATCCTTGCCCCGGCAGGAAGCTATGACTCTTTCCGCGCGGCGCTTCGTGCCGGCGCGGACGCGGTATACGCAGGCGGCTCCCGGTTTGGAGCGAGAGCGTATGCAGAAAATTTTACAGATGAAGAATTGATCTGCGCGGTTGAGGAGGCCCATCTCTTTAACCGCAGATTCTATCTTACCGTTAATACGCTGCTCAAGGAAGAAGAGATCGGGCAGCTGTATGATTATCTGGCCCCACTCTATGAGAGGGGACTTGACGCGGTCATCGTGCAGGATATGGGAGTTGTGGAGTTTGTCCGGAAATATTTCCCCGGCATGGACATTCATGCCAGCACACAGATGACGATTACCGGAGCGTATGGCGCAGAATTTCTGGAATCACAGGGAATCAAGAGAGTGGTCCCCGCAAGGGAACTGTCCCTGGAGGAAATCCGGAAGATCCGCAGGAGAACAAACCTGGAGATCGAGTGTTTTGTCCACGGGGCACTTTGTTACTGTTATTCAGGCCAGTGTCTGATGAGCAGTCTGATCGGAGGAAGGAGCGGGAACCGTGGGCAGTGCGCGCAGCCCTGCAGGCTTCCTTATACTGTGGCCGGAAAGAAACAGCATTATCTGAGCCTGAAAGATATCTGTGCCCTGGAGCTCATTCCCGATATGATCGAGGCGGGAATCGATTCTTTCAAGATTGAAGGAAGAATGAAAAAGCCGGAATATGTAGCCGGAGTGGCATCTATGTACCGTAAATATACAGATCTTTATCTGAGTCAGGGCAGGAAGGGATTTTACGTCCGGCCGGAAGACCGTGAACTGCTGATGGATCTGTACAACAGAGGCGGATTTTCAGAAGGATATTTCCGGACCCATAACAGCCGTGGGATGCTGGCTCTTGACAGGCCAGGCCACTCGGGCGTTCCTGCGGCAAAGGTCCTGTCGCAAAAAGGCAGGGAGGTTCGGGCTTTGGCAGATACAGAGCTGAATCCCGGAGATGTACTGGAGATTGCCGGGGGAAAAAGCAACTATACCACAGGCGGCCATGTGAGCAAAGGAGAACCGTTTTCTTTTCTCGTACAGAAGCAGATACGGCTGCGGCCCGGAACTGTTCTGAAACGGATAAGGAATGGATCACTCCTGCAGAAGATCCGGGAAGAATCAGCCGGGAAAAAATTACAGCTGGGGATATCGGGAATGCTGACGTTTCGCCCGATGGAACCGGGGATTCTGACAGTGTGGTACGAGGAGGATTCTTTTACGGCTTTAACAGAGGAGGTTATTCAGCCGGCAAAAACACATCCTACAGAGCAGGAACGTGTCCTTGCCCAGATCCGGAAGACCGGAGACTTTGATTTCTACTTCCGCGAGCTGGACCTGTACATGGAGGAAAATTTGTTTCTGCCGGTCCATCAGCTGAATCTGCTGAAGAGGACGGCTCTGGACGGATTGAAGCGGGAAATTTTGGCTTCTTTTTGCCGGCAGGCTCCTGCTGGCGGAGCGATCCCGGAGAAGATCCCTGCTCCCGTTAGAACTTCCGGTAAGAAAAAAGATCCGTTATTCACAGTCCTTGTGGAGACGAAAGAACAGCTGAAGGCTGTCATGACTCATATACAAAGAGACGAAGGAGATATCCGGAAAGTCTACCTTGAGAGTGCCATGATGGCAGAAGAGGCGGACAGTGAGGACCTTAAGAAGATCCTGAAAGAGCTGGCTAGGACAGGAACCGAACTCTATGTCGCCATGCCCCACGTTTTCCGGGAAGATGCCCGGAAAGATCAGTCTTCAGATTTTAAACATCAGTTCATGCTGACAAGACAAGAAATCACGGGGGTTCTGATCCGGAATTGTGAAGAATTTCAGTTTCTGCAAAAAGAGAGATTTGACAAAAAGATCATTCTGGACCATAATCTATATGTGTTTAACCGATATGGAAAAAAATTCTGGAAGAAACTGGGAATATCTGACTTCACGGCCCCTGTAGAGCTGAACCAAAGAGAACTTGAAATGCTGGGGGCGGAGGATCTGGAGATGATCGTGTACGGAAGTCTTCCGGTTATGATATCTGCACAGTGCGTACAGAAAACTGCAGACAGATGTTTAAGAAGAACGGGAGTGTCACTTCTCGCTGACAGATACGGCAATGAGTTCCCGGTAAAGCGATACTGTGATTCCTGTTACAATGTGATCTATAATACAAAGCCTCTGTATCTCGGATTACAGAGGGAGCAGATCCTGGACCTGGCACCGGAATCGCTCCGGATCCAGTTCAGCGTGGAATCAGGGGATCAGACAAAGGATATACTCAGGTTAGTACAGAGCGAATTCCGGTTTCGGGAGAAGGAGCCGGAGCAGCCTGATTTCCAATATACACAGGGACATTTCAGACGGGGAATATTATAAGCGGGTGATAATATGGCAAATATTATTGTACAAGTATTGAAATATATCATTATTGTCGTAATGGCGGCATATACTTTTTCCTGTTTTTCCATTTTTACGCGCAGTTATGAGGACGAGGAAAAACGGGTGCTGGTCCGGCAGGATGTTCTCCTTTTTATTCTGCAGATCTGTGCCTTTGTCTCCATGTTCCTGGCTGCTGAGGATATCCGCATTCTCTTTATTTACGCGGCGCTTGCGGTGGTGACACTGGGGATCATCCTTCTGTATAATCTGATCTATCCAACGGTTTCCAGACTGGTCATTAACAATATGTGTCTGCTTATCACCGCGGGGATGATCATGATCACAAGGCTCTCCTATGATGATGCGTCCCCTTACAATATGGCGGTAAAGCAGCTGATTTTTGTCGTACTGGGGATCGTGTTCGGACTGGTCGTCCCGGTATTGATCCGGAAACTGACCTTTCTCGACAAATGGACGTATATCTATGCGGCCGTAGGAGGAGCGGCCCTTCTCGCGGTAGCTTTGTTCGCGCCTAAATCCGGCGGGGCAAATCTTGGATTTACGATCGGAGGCTTAAGCATACAGCCTTCAGAATTTGTCAAGATCCTGTTTGTGTTCTATGTCGCGGCGAGCCTTAATAAATCTCGGGAATTTAAAAATATCGTGATCACTACAGCTGTGGCGGCAGCCCATGTGCTCATTCTTGTTCTTTCTACTGATCTGGGAGCGGCACTGATCTTCTTTGTCGTATATCTGGTCATGCTGTATACGGCAACCAGACAGCCACTCTACGCGGCTGCCGGACTGGTTGCGGGCGCAGGGGCCGCAGTAGTAGGATACCACCTTTTCGCTCATATTAAAGTCAGGGTAGAAGCGTGGCAGGATCCGATCGCTACCTACAGCGGAAGCGGATATCAGGTGGCACAGTCCCTGTTTGCCATCGGCACGGGAAGCTGGTTTGGTACCGGGCTGTTTCAGGGACAGCCGGATTCGATCCCTGTGGCGGAAACCGATTTCATATTTTCTGCCATTACAGAGGAGATGGGAGTTATCTATGCACTCTGTCTGATCCTGGTCTGTGTAAGCTGCTATGTTATGTTCCTGAACATTGCCATGGAACTTCACAACCGATTTTATAAACTTGTCGCCCTTGGACTTGGGACATGCTATATTTTTCAGGTGTTCCTCCAGATCGGCGGCGTAACGAAATTTATCCCGTCCACAGGAATGACCCTGCCTTTTGTCAGTTATGGAGGAAGCTCCATGCTGAGTACGATGATCATGTTCGGGATCATCCAGGGGCTGTATATTGTCCGGGAAGATGAAGAAGAGAAGCTCGAAAAAGAAAGGGGGTCAGGAGATGGCCTGGGAAGAAGAACGCCCCGAAAGGCGGCGAAGAGCGGACCGCACTTCGAAGAGGTCCCAAAACAAAGGCCGCGCCGGAAACAGAGAGCGCGCGCGAAATAAAGAATTTGCCCGGATCACCTACTTTTTTGTGATCCTCTTTATCGCGCTTATGGGATATCTGGTCTATTTTACGGTTGTCCGCGCGAGCACATTTGTTAACAGCCCTTACAATGGGCGTCAGGATGCTTTTGCACAGAAAGTTATCCGGGGGGATATCACGGACCGTAATGGAAATGTCCTGGCTCAGACAGAAGTTGCGGAAGATGGGACAGAAACCAGATACTATCCCTATGGGTCTCTTTTTTCACATGTTGTGGGATACAGTGATCCGGAGCTGGGAAAGACAGGGCTTGAGTCAGTGGAGAATTTTGAACTCCTTACTTCAAATGCTTTTTTTGTCGAAAAAATCCGGAATGAGTTCAATGGACAGAAGAATTACGGGGACACAGTCGTCACCACTCTGGACGCGGATCTGCAGCAGGCAGCCTATGATGCCCTCGGAGACTACAGAGGAGCGGTAGTGGTCATGGAAGCGGATACCGGGAAAATACTGGCAATGGTATCAAAACCGGATTTCGACCCCAACAGCCTCAGCGAGAACTGGTCCTCTTTGAATACAGACGAAGAGAACAGTCCTCTTTTAAACCGGGCCACAAGCGGGTCTTATGCTCCGGGTTCTGTATTTAAGATCGTCACTGCTCTGGCATTCATGCGTCAGGACAGTAATTATGGGGCTTACACATATGACTGTCCCGGTTATATTGATGTAGACAATACGGTCATCCGTTGTTTTGACAGTACGGTGCACGGTCTGGAGGATCTCAGGAGCTCTTTCGCCAACTCCTGTAATGCTTCCTTTGCCAATATCGGGCTGTCACTGGATATAGAGGGTTACAGAGATACAGCGGAAGACCTGCTTTTTAATTCCGAGCTGCCCGGTGTTCTGGACTATACAAAGAGTTCTTTTGCGCTGGATGAAGACTCCGGCAGCGCGGAAATTATGATGACTGCTATGGGGCAGGGAGAGACAACCGTCAGTCCGTACCACATGGCTCTTATTACCCAGGCGATTGCCAACGGCGGAACTCTCATGGAACCTTATCTGGTGGATCAGGTTACGAACTATACCGGCACAGAAGTAAGACGGAATGTGCCGAAAAGTTATGCCAGACTGATGACTTCTGATGAAGCCGCACAGCTGAAAGAATATATGACGGCGGTTGTCAATGAAGGAACGGGCTCTGTGCTCGCGGGAAGATCGTATACGGTAGCCGGAAAGACCGGAACTGCAGAGTACAGTCTTACCGATGGGGAGAAGACCCATTCCTGGTTTACAGGATTTACAAATACAGACAACCCTGAGCTTGTGATCAGCGTCATTACAGAAGGCTCTGATGGGAGCGTGGGAGGCAGGGCAGTGTCCATTGCCGGAACGATACTGGATTCTTATTATAATTGATCATATGGCTGATCCATGCGGAAAGACTGAAGGAGAGGAACAGCAGTGCGGGTAAAATTTTACTGTGATCTGTATGTCAGTGAATGCTGGGAGAAAAAAAGGGAAAAATTAGTCAATAAGCTGAAGCAGAATGAACTTCAGCCACAGGTATGGGTGATCACACTCTCTCAGGGAGAACAAAACCACCTGGAATTTTTCTCCAGCGCTCTTCTGAAACAGCATGTTTTTGACAACGCAGAGATTTTTGTCGTGGGGATCGCGGATGGATATGATGAAGCTCTTTATCTGACGGGAAAAATCACAGGAACCGTTTACAGAGAAACAGGGGACGCCGACATCCGGAAGTTTATTGTAAATCGTCAGTTAGAATATGAAAAGGCGGTATAGAGGGAAAGATGTTACATATCATTCTTCTGATCTTAAAAATACTGGGGCTGGCAGTCCTGGCAATACTGGCACTGATCCTTCTGCTGACAGCGGCGGTCATATTTTCTCCGTTGGTGTACCGGGCAGATGCTTCTGCTGACGGCAGAGCGGACTCCCTGAAAGCGGAGATCCGATTTCACTGGCTGCTGAGACTTGTGTCCGGAAAGATCCACTATGAAGAAGGCAAGTTCAGCTGGCATCTGCGGGCTCTGTGGAAACAGTTTGACAGTGAGATGACAGAGGCTGACAGCAAAAAAGCAGAACATAATCCGGTCCGGGAGGACACATCTGTGCCAAAGGCCCCGGTTTCTCAGGTGAAGGAAGATAAGGGACCGGAAAAAGAAACAGCTGTGCCGGAAACGGGGAAGAACAGGACGTTCCGCCATACTAAAAAGAAAAAGAAAAAATTCTATGAAAAATTCATCCGGTTTTGGGAAAAGATAAAATATACATTTTATAAGATCTGTGATACGATAAGATCGTTAAGAGAGAAGAAAGAGAAACTGGCTGCTTTTGTTGACAGTGAGATTCACAGAAACGCTTTTTCCAGAGCAATAAAAGAACTGAAGCGGCTCCTTTGCTCTTTGTGTCCGGACAGGGCATCTGTCCAAGTGGAATTCGGGTTCAGTGATCCATCAGTGACAGGCTATGTGCTGGCGGCTGTCAGTATGATCTATCCTGTGATCGGGGAGTACAGTGAAATCTGTCCTGATTTTGAAAAAAAAGTGCTAAAAGGAAGCGCGAGTATAGAGGGAAAAGTGAGAGCCCTGTGCGGGGCAGTTCTTGTATGGAATCTGCTTTTCGATAAAAATATACGTACAACATACAGGGATATTAAAAATTTCAGATTATAAAAATTTCAGATCACAGAATATGTCCGGAGCACGTTTATCCCGGCAGGGTGATCTCATGAGGAGGAAAGTAAGATGGCTGACGAAAAGAATAATTTTAAGACAACACTGGAATCACTGTTCAAGGGAATGGATGGGGTTGTGTCATCCAAGACTGTTGTAGGGGATGCGATCCATATCAATGGAACCATCATCCTTCCACTGGTGGATGTGTCGTTCGGTATCGGCGCGGGCGCTTTTTCCGGCGACAAGAAAGAAAAAGGAATGGGAGGGATCGGAGGCAAAATGTCTCCCAGCGCGGTGATCGTGATCCAGGATGGAAAGACAAAGCTGGTCAATATAAAGAATCAGGATACGATCACAAAGATCCTTGATCTTGTCCCCGATGTTGTGGACCGCTTTACATCAAAAAAGGAAGAACGGATGTCAGAGAAAGATGTAATGGATATTCTGGATTCAGAAAACGAAGGCAAAGAAAAGGAGAAATAATCTCAAGTGTCATATACTGGCTCCAGTAGACATATAATAAGATAACAGCCTCTCCCGGGAGAAAAAAGATGAAAAAGGTGTGCGGCTTCGCGCTGTTCTGGATGGCGATTGGAATGTTTATCATGATGCTGCTCCCGAATCTGGTGGTGGGAGTGCTTTTTATCATTATTTTCCTGGCTCTCGGGTACCGGCTTTTCTGTTGCTGAAAAGACCGCAAAAAGGACCCGGATCTGTATAACTTGGATCCGGGTCCTTTTATTGTCTCTTTTTACGATGTACTGTCTGACTATGCACGCTCCACGCGTCCGGACTTCAGGCAGGATGTACATACATACATCTTTCTGGAACCGCCTTCTGTCTTTACTCTGACAGATTTTACGTTTGATTTCCACATTTTCGGTGATTTTCTATGAGAGTGGCTTACATTGTTTCCAAAATGAGCACCCTTTTCACAAATAGCACATTTCGCCATGACCGCACCTCCTAACAATCTGAACTGGTCGTATAGACTCATAACACTGATATTCTAGCAGAAAGCCTGTTCTATTGCAAGTATTTTTTAAAAAAAACGAATGTATATTGTAAAATCAAGGAAGTAATAGTATAATAATCATACTGTTTGATAGAAAATCCTTTAAAAACTGGAGGTATACATGATGAAGGGAAGTATGAGCACAGATCTTGGAATCATCACGGTCAGTCCTGAGGTGATCGCCAAATATGCCGGCTCCGTCGCTGTAGAATGTTTCGGAATTGTCGGAATGGCGGCAGTGAACATGAAAGACGGACTGGTGCGCCTTTTAAAGAGAGAGAGCCTTACGCATGGGATCCAGGTTGAGATTTCGGATGATAACGCCCTTACCCTGAATTTTCATGTCATTGTTGCCTATGGCGTGAATATCCTTTCTGTTTCTGACAATCTTATGAGTAATGTAAAATATAAGGTTGAAGAATTTACCGGCATGACGGTAGAAAAGATCAACATCTTCGTCGAAGGTGTGAGAGTGATAGATTAAGGAGGATATTATCGTGGCTGTTAAAACGATAGACACAGAGCTGCTCCGCAGGATGTTCCTCGCCGGGGCCGCGAATCTGGAAGCAAAGAAAGAATTTATCAATGAACTGAATGTATTTCCTGTGCCCGACGGGGATACTGGGACGAATATGACGCTTACGATCATGTCCGCGGCAAAGGAAGTACAGGCTCTTGATCATCCGGATATGGTCTCTATGGCAAAAGCGATCTCTTCCGGTTCTCTGCGGGGAGCCCGCGGGAATTCCGGCGTTATCCTGTCACAGCTTCTTCGGGGATTCACGAAGGAGATCCGGGAACATGATGAGATCGACGCGGTCATCCTGGCGAAGGCATGTGACCGTGCCACTGCCACAGCGTATAAAGCTGTTATGAAGCCGAAGGAAGGAACGATCCTGACCGTAGCAAAGGGCGTTGCCCAGAAGGCGGCAGAGATGGCAGAGACAACAGAAGATCTGGAAGTCTTTATTCCGGAAGTGCTCCGGTATGCGGAAGAAGTACTGGAACAGACGCCGGAGATGCTGCCTGTTCTGAAGGAGGCCGGTGTAGTGGATTCCGGCGGCCAGGGACTTCTGGAAGTCCTTCGCGGTGCATATGACGCTTTCCTTGGTAAAGAGATCGATTATTCAGCGATCGAAGCCGGTTCAGGCACACGGATGGTGAAACCGGGAGAACAGGCGGAAACAGAGATCAAGTTCGGTTACTGCACAGAGTTTATCATCATGACTGAGAAGCCATTTACAGAAAAGAATGAGACCGAATTTAAAAGTTATCTTGAGTCCATCGGTGATTCTATCGTGTGTGTGGCGGATGACGATATTGTAAAAATTCATGTCCATACGAATGATCCGGGCCTGGCGATCCAGAAAGCCCTAACCTACGGGCAGCTTTCCAGGATGAAGATTGATAATATGAGGGAAGAGCATCAGGAGAAACTGATCCGCGACGCGGAGAAGGTCGCGGCACAGCAGGCCCAGGCTTCTGCCAAGCAGAAAAAAGAGCCGAGAAAACCGGTAGGTTTCATCGCGGTATCCATCGGGGATGGCATGAATGAGATTTTCCGTGAACTGGGTGTAGATTATATTATTGAGGGCGGACAGACCATGAACCCCAGCACGGATGATATGCTTACCGCTATCGATCAGGTAAACGCGGACCATATTTTCATCCTGCCCAATAATAAAAACATTATCCTTGCCGCGAATCAGGCTCAGTCTCTGACAAAAGACAAAGATATCATTGTAATTCCTACAAAAACGGTTCCCCAGGGTATCACTGCGGTCATCAGCTATATGCCGGAAGCGGACGTTGACACGAATCTGGAAGCCATGAAGGAAAGCATCAAGAATGTTAAGACCGGGCAGGTAACCTACGCAGTGCGGGATACTCATGTGGATGACAAGGAGATCCATGAAGGAGATATCATGGGAATCGGAGATCAGGGTATTCTTTCGGTAGGTCAGTCAGTAGAAGATACGACAAAAGAAATGCTCTCCCAGTTGGTGGACGAAGATTCCGAACTGATCAGCCTGTATTACGGGCAGGATATCCTTGCGGAAGATGCCCGGGCATTTGCCGCAAGTGTGGAGGAGCTTTATCCTGATGTAGATGTGGACGTGCATATGGGAGGTCAGCCGATCTACTATTACGTGCTGTCTGTAGAATAATTTTGCAGGAGAAAAAGAAAATTTTAGCGCAGGATCGGGCGCTCTTCCGGATGGAAGGGCGCCCTGCCTGTATCCGGGCAGAGGAAGAGGACAGTGAAAGAGAGGATATTATGCAAGGGAAACAGGAGATCGGGACTTTGAAAGGGGTCGGTGAGAAAACGGAAAAATTATTCCAGCGGCTGGGGATACGGAAGATCTCAGATCTGATCCGGTATTATCCAAGAAGTTTTGAAATATTTGACGATCCGGTCCCGATCAGTGAAGCAGAAGAGGGAAAAGTATGTACAGTGGCCGGAACAGTATCCGGCCGGATTCAGGTGTCCGGGAACCGGAACATGCAGGTCACCACACTTTATTTGAAGGACCTGTCCGGGACACTCAAGATCATCTGGTTCCGTATGCCTTTTCTCAGAAATACGTTAGGCAGGGGAGGGACGATCATCCTGCGTGGAAGGGTAGTCAGCCGGAGAAAAGAACTTGTGATGGAACATCCGGAAATCTATTATCCGGCGGAAAAGTATAAAGAAAAGCTCCATACGATGCAGCCTGTCTATCCCCTCACGGCAGGGCTGACCAACAATGCGGTGGTTCGGGCAGTAAAGCAGGCTTTGGACCTGGCAGATGACAGTATGGATATCCTTCCGGAAGAAGTGAGCAAAAGATATCATTTTCCGACTTATACAGAAGCCGTCAGGGACATGCATTTTCCAAAGGACAAGGATCATTTCGTCCGGGCCAGAGAACGGTTTGTGTTTGAAGAATTTCTTGTATTTATTCTTTCCCTGCGGATGCTGAAAGAATCGGACAGCCGGGCAGATAACCGGTTCACTTTTTCTGAACGGGAAGAAATCCGTCAGTTCCTGGATGCCCTTCCTTATCAGCTTACCAGGGCCCAGGAGAACGTGTGGCAAGAGATAAAGTCAGATATGCAGGGGCCTCATGTTATGTCGCGGCTGGTCCAGGGGGATGTAGGATCCGGAAAGACGATTGTCGCGTTTCTCTCCCTAATGCTGGCCGGACTGAACGGATATCAGGGCGCTCTTATGGCTCCCACGGAAGTCCTGGCGAGACAGCATTACGAGAATCTGTCCGGTCTGCTGGATACCTATAAGATCCCGCTTTGCGCAGAACTCCTTACCGGGTCAATGACCGCGGCTCAGAAAAGAAACGCGTACAGGCGGATACAGGACGGGGAAGTACAGATTATCATCGGGACACACGCGCTGATCCAGGAGAAGGTGATCTACCGGGATCTGGCGCTTGTGGTGACCGATGAGCAGCATCGGTTCGGGGTCCGTCAGAGAGAGGCTCTGGCCGGGAAAGGATCCCTGCCGCATATCCTTGTTATGAGCGCCACCCCGATTCCACGGACACTGGCGATCATTCTGTACGGGGATCTGGATATTTCCGTGATAGATGAAATGCCCAAGGACCGGCTTCCGATTAAAAATTGTGTGGTAGATACCGGATACCGGGAAAAGGCATATGCGTTTATGAAAAAGCAGGTCTCTTTGGGACATCAGTGCTATGTGATCTGTCCAATGGTCGAAGAAAGTGAAAGCATGGAAGCGGAGAATGTCATGGACTACTCCGAGATGCTCTCTCAGGAGATGGGAAGCAAAATCCGAGTAGGCTGTCTCCACGGGAAAATGAAACAGCAGGAAAAAGATGAGATCATGGAGGCATTCGGCCGGAACCAGATCCAGATCCTCGTATCCACAACAGTTGTGGAGGTGGGGATCGATGTGCCAAACGCCACTGTTATCATGATCGAGAATGCCGAGCGTTTCGGCCTGGCCCAGCTCCATCAGCTGCGGGGCCGCGTAGGAAGAGGAAAGCACCAGTCCTACTGCATTTTTATGACGGCTTCTAAGTCCGACGAGACGAAAGAACGGCTGGAGATTTTAAACCATTCGAATGACGGCTTTTTTATCGCGGGGGAAGATCTCCGTCTGCGGGGCCCCGGGGATCTGTTCGGCATCCGGCAGAGCGGCATACTGGATTTCCGGGTGGCAGATGTGTTCCAGGATGCAGACCTTCTCAAAAAGGCTTCCGACGAGGCATCCGGGATCCTGGCAGAGGATCACAAGCTCAGCGATCCATCCCATGCCGGCCTGAGACGGCATATAGACAACAGGATCCGGGAGATCATGCTGGAGGCGACACTGTAGCCTTCCTTAACGGAAAAAGTGGTCTTTTTTGAAAAAGTAAAAAATGAACTGTTACGAATTTCCAGTTTAAAAGAAAGAATCCTCCATATACTAACAGCGTAACACAAACAGACGGAAGCGGATGTATGTGAAACGGCTGCATCAAAACGGCGGTTTACATACGGATGCAGCCGGATGTCATGTTACAGAACACAGGACACAGTTTCATACTGTGAAAATGCAAAAGGAGGAAATTGATCATGGCAAGTCGTTCATCTAACAGAGCAGCAGTGCCTGAGGCAAAGAGCGCTCTGGACAAATTCAAGTACGAAGTGGCCAACGAACTGGGTGTGCCGTTAACAGACGGTTACAACGGTGACCTCACTTCCAAGCAGAACGGATCTGTAGGCGGATATATGGTCAAGAAAATGATCGAGCAGCAGGAAAAGCAGATGGCAGGCAAATAAGCCATTGATTTCCGCAAAGTAAGAGAAAAGCGTCCGGGATTGACCTGGGCGCTTTTTTCTGATAAAATCCCATCTTTGACAGTTGAAAGAGTAAAAAGAGGCTACAAACCCAGTAAATATGGGCGTTGTAGCCTCTTTCGGTCTTGCATCGATATGTGCTATATTTTGTCTCTTTCCAAAACTTTTGTATTTTTAATGAGAGTGCGCATGGAGGTTTTGGTAATGATCTCATAATCCGTACGGAAACCAAAAACCTGGTGCAGGGTATCTGTAAGTTCTGTACGGGTGTAAGAGGGGATATAACCGCCGGCAGAAGATAAAAGGGTCATCTTCATGGAACGCAGGGTTTGGATGAGTTGATTACACGTATAGTCCTCTCCAACAGCCTTTTCCAACAGCCGATACACGGTCAGGCTGAGATAGCAGGTCATGAAATGGGCTTTGATGTGGTCTTCTGTACGGACAAAGGCTGGGCGGGAGCCGAGATCCTCTTTCATGATGCGGAAGTTTTCTTCGATCTGCCAACGCTGCCGGTTGATCCGGATGATCTCACTTACCTCTCCCTCTAGATTGGTCACTACGGCATAAAACCCATCATACATCGCTTCTTTCTCGATCTGTTCCCGGTCAAGGGCATAGATTGTTTTTTCAGCGATCTCCCCATCCGCCGTAACCGTAGTGGCTTTTATAAAACGCATAGGATCATTCGGGTTTTTGCTCTTTCGTTTCTTCCCCGCGGAGGAGAAAAGTTTTTGCGCCCGTTCAATCTGGCCTTCCCGGATCCTTCTTTGGTAAGCGGCGTATTTCGGGGAATAGGTAACGATCAGAGTCTCATCCATATCTGCTGTCACAAGAGGGTATTCCTTATAATAAACAGAGTTGTAGGTCTCTTCATCCGTTTCATCCAGTGTGCGAAGGTCAATAAACTTTTTGGAACCTATCTTGCGGAACTGCGTGGGATCCATCGCGATCCTCCGTTCATCCTCTTTCATTTTTTTCAGAGAATGTGTGATCACATAGGCTCTGTTAGCGAAACTGTTGAAGCGGCGGTTATTCAGAGAACCCAGCCCGCTATCCGAACAGAAAATAAATTCGCTGCAGTTGAAATCCCGGATGATCTTCTGCTCTAATGGCTTCAAAGTTGTCTGTTCATTCTGGTTCCCGGGGAAAATATCGAAAGACAAAGGGATCCCGTCCGCATCCATGAACAAACCCATGGTCACGATCGGATTGGGACGATGTTCCTTGCTTTTGCCGTATCTGCGCAGTTCGTCCTCCTGTTCGATCTCAAAATAAAAGTTTGTGCAGTCGTAGTACAGGATTTTTTTGTTCCTGGGAAGGACAAAGTTGGAATTCTGGTAGAGTTCACTCTGTATAAAATCGGATTCCTCAGCAAGGACGGAAAGGGCACGGTAAACATCCTGTAAGGAGTATTTTGGCGGTTCCAGCAGGGTCTTGCAGTACGCATAGCTTTCCCGCTTGCTGGAGGGATGGAGAATACGGGCATAGATCAGGTCTGTTAAAATGGCGTGGAGATCATACAGATATTTATGGCGGCCTTTGATGGAACGGCAGATCTTATCCAGGCGAAGTTGGGTAACAAGGGACTGGAGAAAGAGATATCCGATGTTAAAAAGGCGCTGCTCATTTGGGGCGATACGTGCTCCCTGAGAAAAATCTATAGAAACTTTCCCGTTTTTCTGATTATAGAGTTCTGTTTCTTTTCGTGCTTCGTTTTTAGCCCATGCCAGCATCATATCTTTGTCTCCGTCAAACTGAGCGATGAGATCGTTAAATTTTCCGAGTTTTTTATAGATACGGGAAGATGATTTTCCATCCTCTTTCCGAAACGATTGATAAATATATACATCTTTATTATTTTTACTGCCTGTAATAGCGATATACATGATAAAAAACGCCTCTCTTTTCTTTTTATTATAACACACTATTACAAACAAGTACAGAGAAAAACATAAAATTTGACAAAAAAATGCAGGCTTTATGCGGCCTGCAAGGTATTTTTGATTTATTCAACTGTAAAACTCCCGTGTGAAAATGCAAAAGGAGGAAATTGATCATGGCAAGTCGTTCATCTAACAGAGCAGCAGTGCCTGAGGCAAAGAGCGCTCTGGACAAATTCAAGTACGAAGTGGCCAACGAACTGGGTGTGCCGTTAACAGACGGTTACAACGGTGACCTCACTTCCAAGCAGAACGGATCTGTAGGCGGATATATGGTCAAGAAAATGATCGAGCAGCAGGAAAAGCAGATGGCAGGCAAATAAGCCATTGATTTCCGCAAAGTAAGAGAAAAGCGTCCGGGATTGACCTGGGCGCTTTTTTCTGATAAAATTCTGCTTAAAGTTCATAGGATACAGGATGTGGTTTCATGAGAGTAATCGCCGGAAGTGCCAGGAGTCTCAGGCTGAAGACACTGGATGGCATGGATACAAGGCCTACAACTGACAGGATCAAGGAGACTCTGTTCAATATAATCGGACCTTCGATATATGACTGTGTTTTTCTTGACCTGTTCGGAGGAAGCGGCGGGATCGGGATCGAAGCTCTCAGCAGGGGGGCAAAGGAAGCCGTCTTTGTGGAGAAAAATCCCCGGGCGATGCAATGCATCAAAGACAATCTGAAATTTACCAGACTGGACGCGAAAGCTGTCACAATGACAGCGGATTACATGGACGCCCTCTGCCGGATGGAGGGAGAAAATATATTCGATTTTATTTTTATGGATCCGCCCTATAACCACGGGCTGGAGAGAGAAGCGCTTACGTTTCTCTCGTCGTCTGAACAGGTGTATGACGATACAGTTATCATTATCGAAGCTTCCCGAAATACCGATTTCTCCTATGTAGAGAACCTTGGGTTTACCGTGGTCCGAGAGAAACGATATAAGACAAACAAACATGTATTTCTGGAGCGCGCGGGAAAGGAAGAAATATGTTAAGAGCGATTTATCCGGGCAGCTTTGACCCGGTTACATATGGACACATCGATATCATACAAAGATCCTGCAAGATCGTGGACGAACTGATCGTCGGAGTGCTCAGCAATAAAGCGAAAATGCCGTTGTTTTCTGTAGAAGAACGTGTTAAAATGTTAGAGGAAGTGACGAAAGAGTTCGATAATGTCAGGATCATCCCGTTTCACGGGCTTTTGGTTGATTTTGCGTCCCGGATGGGAGCGGGGCTTGTCATCAGAGGTCTTCGGGCGATCACAGATTTTGAATACGAACTGCAGATGTCACAGACCAATCATAAACTGGAACCAAATGTTGAGACTATGTTTCTGACGACCAGCATTGAATATTCATATTTGAGTTCCACCACAGTGAAAGAAATCGCTGCTTTTGGGGGAGATCTGTCACAGTTTGTGCCGGAAGCAGTCGCTGTGGAACTTAGGAAAAAGATGAATACAAAAGGAGAGTGTAAGAAATGAGCAGCCGTATCGAACAGATCATCGAAGAGATCGAAGAGTACATTGACAGAGATTGTAAGTTCCAGCCGCTGTCCACCACGAAGATTATCGTGAACAAGGAGCATCTGGACGAACTCCTGCGGGAACTCCGCATGAAGACACCGGAGGAGATCAAGCGTTACCAGAAGATTATCGCCAACCGCGACGCCATCCTGGCAGATGCCCAGGCAAAGGCGGATGCTATGATCGAAGAGGCTCAGGTACAGACGACAGAACTGGTCAGCGAGCACGAGATCATGCAGCAGGCCTATGCTCAGGCAAACGAGATCGTGACCCAGGCGACAGCCCAGGCACAGGAAATCGTTGACAATGCGACGCGTGATGCCAATGAGATACGGATCGGAGCTATCCAGTATACGGATGACCTGCTTGCCAACGCGGAAAGTATCATTGGTCATACGCTGGACAGTTATACAACAAAATATGACGGATTGATCAATTCTCTCCAGGAGTGTTATGATACCGTACGATCCAACCGTGCGGAGCTTGAGATCCCGGATGAGGATACGGATGGATACGACTCCCCGGAAGGAACTGTCTAAGTATTCAGAACACAGAAAGATAGAGATATGCCAGCAAGCTGGCTGCCAGTGCGGCAGCCAGCTTTTCTGCGATGTAGGGCAAGAGCCTGAGTCCGGTGCCCTGGATCATACAGTCTGTCTGCGCCACCGAACAGAACCCGCCGAAAGAGGTCAGGCCAAGGATGAGGGGATAACTCAGGGAAAGATCGGTCACGGCGTTGTTGATCATAATGATACCGTTGGTTACCTCCAGAGTTGGCATAATTACGGCCAGAAACGGAAGATCCCCGGATATTTCTCCAAAAAGCGCGATCAGGATGGAAAAAAATATGATATATCCGCCTACTTTTACGATGGATTCAAAGCTGTTCATCATACAGGAATCAAATACAGTAAGATCAAGACGCATTTTTTTCTTCTCTGCCTCAGGCCGAAGACTCTGGAACTTTTCCCGGCCTTTCAGATAAAATCTGCGGAACAATATGCTTAACAATGCCGGTGCTACCATCAGAATCGTAAGAGAAGGAATGGTTAATTCTTCCTGTCCAAGTGTTTTCCAGACGAGAAAATTCATGATAAATACAGGGCTTGTATTATTGCAGAAGGAGAGAAGGTAAGCTCCTTCCTCCCTGGTGACACGCCCGGACCGGATCAGGTCTGCTGTTACCTTTGCTCCCATCGGGTAGCCACAGAGGAATCCTGCCAGAACGGCGAACGCTCCATTTTCTGAGACTGCGAACAGTTTTCCCAGAAGTTTTCCGAATATCCTGGAAATGATGCGCAGTCCGCCGGTCTCAAGCAACAGACCTGAGATCAGCATGAAGGGGAATAATGTGGGGAGTACGATCTGAAACCAGAGGAGAAGTCCGTCGGTAGCCCCTGAAAATACCGCCTGCGGGGCGAACAGCATAAATCCGAACAGCAGGACAACAATAACTCCGGGACCCCATTGTCTCATAAGCGCCGCCTTTCTTTCTTTTAAGGATCACTTCAGTTATATGACAGAAGAATGATCTTTATGAGCAGATCATATAGTAGAGATATATCTGAGTGAAAGGAGTTTCCGGTGAAACAACTGCGGCATTATCTCGCGATCCTGTTTCTTCTTGTCTTTTCTGCAGGTCTTTGGATCCCCCGACTGGAATATCACAGTGAAAGCAGCCGTCTGTCGGACGATCTTGTCCTTTCAGAAAAATTCCGCAGCCAGCCTGTGCCTGAAGAGATCCTGGATCAGATAAAAGGGAAGCAGAATCCGGGAGAACTTCTTGGGATATACTGGCTTGAAAGCGGATTCGGACAGGAAAAAGGGCCCCTTTCTCTAAAAGAGGCGGCCGATCGCAGAAAGCGGTGGGAACGGGCCTATGGATGGAGTGAATATCTGCTTGCCTGCCAGGCCGTATGGGACGATCTGGTATATTTTCCTGTTGCTGAATTTCCGGACAGCAGCGGCCTTCGGGTTTCTTTCGAGAATTCATGGATGTTTGAGAGAAGCTATGGCGGGGAGAGGGCGCATGAGGGAACGGATATCATGCCCTCTGTGAATGAAAACGGAGTGTTCCCTGTCGTCAGTATGACAGACGGGGTCATAGAAAATAAAGGATGGCTGGAACTTGGCGGCTGGCGGCTGGGGATCCGCGCTCCCCACGGAGCCTACTTTTATTATGCGCACCTGGATTCTTATGCAGAGATCGAAGTGGGAGATCAGGTGAAGGCCGGAGATCTTCTGGGCTTCATGGGAGATACCGGATATGGAACAACAGAAGGGACCAGAGGAAAATTTCCGGTCCATCTTCATCTGGGAATCTACCTGATCCATAACGGAAAGGAAGTCAGTGTGAATCCCTACGCCCCGCTGAGATATGTGGAGGAGAAGAAAATCCAGGGTTTCATGCAGTGATAAAACATGATATACTATCCACTGTGGAGGAGAAAAAATGGATCTGCCAGCACTGTTTGAAGAGAAGATGAAGCGCCTTCTGGGGCCGGAATATGACAACTATTTAAGCTGTTTTAACGAGCCGCGTCACTATGGCCTTCGTGTAAATACATCTAAAATTTCTGTGGAAGATTTTTTGAAAATCGCGCCGTGGCATCTGGAGCCTGTTCCATGGATCAGGAACGGGTTTTATTATGATGGAGAAAAAGATCAGCCTGCAAAGCATCCTTATTACTTTGCGGGACTGTATTATCTTCAGGAGCCAAGTGCCATGACTCCTGCCGACCGGCTGCCGGTGGAACCGGGTGACCGGGTTCTGGATTTGTGCGCGGCCCCGGGCGGAAAAGCCACAGAACTGGGCGCCAGACTGATGGGAGACGGACTCCTGGCAGCCAATGACCTGAGTGCGTCCAGGGCCAGAGGATTGTTGAAAAATCTGGAACTGTTCGGTGTTGGGAATCTGCTCCTTCTGTGTGAGGAGCCAGGGCGTCTGATCCCGTATTTCTACGAATACTTTGATAAGATCCTGATCGACGCGCCGTGCTCCGGTGAAGGAATGTTCCGGAAGGATCGGAAGATGATCCGGGCGTGGGAAGAACATGGACCGGACTATTTTTCCAAAATCCAGAAAAGCCTTATCACACAGGCTGCCCAGATGTTGCGGCCTGGAGGCATGCTTCTGTATTCAACCTGCACCTTTTCTCCGGAAGAAAATGAACAGACAGTAGAGTATCTTTTAGAGAAGGATTCTAGGTTTGAGGTCTGTGAGATGAAAGGATATGAAGGATTCTGTCAGGGAATCCCTGAAATGGCTGCCGGGGATTTTGCTTTAAAAGAGGAACTCAGAAAGACAGTGCGTATATTCCCTCATAAAATGAAAGGAGAAGGGCATTTTCTGGCCTTGCTTAAAAAGAGGGCAGACCGGAATTCTGAGGAGAAAACAACTGCAGGTTCTGTCTGGAATCAGCCAGGAAGATCAGGCAAGTCACAGTTGCCCGCGGAACTGACGGAATTTCTCTCTTTACTAACCCGAAATTTAGATTCGGAAAGGATCAAGATTCGTGGAAGCTCTGTATATTACATGCCGGAGCGCCTTCCCGATCTGAAAGGGATCCGGTTCCTGAGGACAGGCCTTCTTCTTGGAGAACTGAAGAAGAAACGATTTGAGCCGAGCCAGGCGCTGGCCATGAACTTGAAGAAAGAAGAATATGCATTTACCATTGACTTTTCTTCACAGGACGACCGGGTGATCCGGTATCTTAAAGGGGAAACTCTGGATGTATCGGACCTGGTATCTGCAGATGAAAAGGGCTGGTATCTGGTCTGTGTGGACGGTTATTCACTGGGATTTGGCAAACTGTCCGGCCAGACACTGAAGAATAAATATCTTCCCGGATGGCGGTGGCAGTCACTATGAAGATTCGACTGGATAAATATCTGGCCAATATGGGATATGGGACAAGAAGTCAGATAAAAAAGGCCATTACAGAAGGAAGTGTCACTGTAAATGGATCCATCGTGAAACGGCCTGAGACAAAGGTAGATACAGAAGTGGATACCGTATGTTTTTCCGGGAAACCGGCAGCATACAGATCTTACGAATATTATATGATGAACAAACCTGCGGGAGTTGTCTGCGCCACACAGGATAAAAAAGAACGGACCGTACTTGAACTGCTGGCGGACAATCGAAGGAAAGATCTGTTTCCCACAGGAAGACTGGACAAAGACACAGAAGGGCTGCTCCTGATCACAAACGACGGAGATCTGGCACATCGTCTTTTGTCTCCCGGGAAACATGTGGATAAGGTCTACTTTGTCAGAGTCCAGGGACGGCTTGATTCAGATGATATAGAAATGTTTGCCAGAGGACTGGATATAGGAGATAAGAACAACACACTTCCGGCGGAATTAAAGATCATAACTTCCGGCGAGACATCTGAGGCAGAGGTTACGATCCGGGAAGGAAGATATCATCAGATCAAACGCATGTTTCACTCTGTCGGAAAAAATGTTCTTTATTTGAAACGGCTTCGCATGGGGAGTCTGGTTCTCGATGCGACACTTGGGCCGGGCGAATACCGAAGGCTCACGGAGAAAGAGACAGAGGAGCTGCGGCAGGGAAACGCCGCAGCAAAGAATGGCAGTGTAAAAGGAGACTTGCTATGCTGAAAGGGAAAAAAGCGGTTATTTTTGATATGGACGGGTCCCTTGTGGATTCTATGTGGATCTGGCCGGAAGTAGACCGCGTTTACATGGACAAATATCATCTTACAGCACCGGAAACATTTCACAAGGATATTGAAGGGAAAAGCTATACGGAGACAGCACAGTATTTTGTGGACACATTTGACGGTCTTGGACAGACAGTAGAGCAGGTAATGAAAGAATGGCGGGATATGACCATCCGTCTCTATGCCACGAAGGTGTTCCCCAAACCCGGAGTGATGGAGTTCTTGGAAGAAATGAAGCGGCAAGGCGTGAAGCTTGGCATTGCCACCAGCAATAACCGGGAGATCGCTCAAGCAGCTCTTACTGCCAGAAATCTTGGAAAATATTTTGACTCTGTCCGTACCTCGTGTGAGGTATCAGCAGGAAAACCTGCTCCGGATGTCTATCTGAAAGTGGCAGAAGATCTTAAAGTGGATCCCCGGGAATGTCTTGTGTTTGAAGATGTACCAAACGGTATACTGGCGGGAAAGGCGGCCGGCATGGAAGTATGCGCTGTGGATGATGAGTTTTCCAGACCGATCGAAGAAGAAAAGAAGCGTCTGGCAGATTATTTTATCCGTGATTTTTATGATATCATGAACCAGACATTTGAAGAGTGCGGGAGTTTTCACTGAATGGAACGCAGATTTTTACCGTTAAACAGATCAGAGATGGAAGAAAGAGGATGGGACCAGGTGGATTTTGCCTATGTGATCGGCGACGCGTATGTGGACCATCCTTCCTTTGGACACGCGATCATTTCCAGGGTACTGGAGTCCCGTGGCTTTCGAGTGGGAATCATCTCCCAGCCGGACTGGAGAGATCCGGAAAGTATCTCAGTCTTCGGCGAGCCAAGACTTGGATTTCTTGTATCGTCCGGTAATATGGATTCTATGGTGAATCATTATTCTGTGTCCAAAAAGCGAAGAAAAACTGACGCCTATACCCCGGGAGGAGAGATGGGACGGCGTCCGGATTATGCCTGCGTAGTATATTCCAATTTAATCCGGCGGACCTATAAAGATAAACCCATTATCCTTGGAGGAATTGAGGCCAGTCTGAGAAGACTGGCTCACTATGACTACTGGTCGGACCGGCTGAAACGCTCAATCCTTCTGGATTCCGGCGCAGATCTTATTTCATATGGAATGGGAGAACGGTCCATCGTGGAGATCGCGGAAGCTCTCGATGCGGGACTGCCCATCCGGGAGCTGACTTATATTGACGGCACTGTGGTGAAAGTCAGAGACAAAGAACGGATCGAGGACGCAAAATTCCTTCCTTCTTTTGATGAACTAAAGAAAGATAAGAAAAATTATGCTGCCAGTTTCTATACGCAGTACCTGAATACAGACGCTTATAACGGAAAGCGCCTGGCAGAACCTTATTCCGATCATCTCTGGGTCGTGCAGAATCCGCCGGCAAAGCCCTTAAGCATGATAGAAATGGATGATATTTATGCCCTTCCCTACGCCAGGACCTACCATCCTTCCTATGAAAAGAAAGGGGGAGTTCCCGCGGTATCAGAGGTACAGTTCAGTCTGATCAGCAACAGAGGCTGTTTCGGGGGATGCAGCTTCTGCGCGCTGACGTTTCATCAGGGACGTATCGTTCAGACCAGGAGCCAGGATTCGCTGATCCAGGAGGCAAAACAGATAACAAAGGAGAAGGATTTTAAAGGGTATATCCACGATGTGGGAGGCCCTACGGCGGATTTCAGGCATCCCGCCTGCGACAGACAGCTTGACCATGGAGCCTGCCAAAACCGCCAGTGTCTGTTCCCCCGCCCCTGTCCAAATCTGGACGCGGATCACAGTGATTATGTGCAGCTTCTCAGAAAACTGAGAGAAATCCCGGGAGTGAAAAAAGTTTTTATCCGTTCCGGAATACGGTTTGATTATGTACTGGCCGACAAGAAACAGGAATTCTTAAGAGAACTGTGCGAGTATCATGTAAGCGGGCAGCTTAAGGTAGCGCCGGAGCATGTGGCTGAACCGGTCCTGAAGCTGATGGGAAAGCCGGAGCACAGTGTTTACGAAGAGTTTGCCCGCCGGTTTCGCCGGATGAATGAACAGCTTAAGAAAAAGCAGTACCTGGTACCTTATCTGATGTCTTCTCATCCGGGATCTACCTTGAAGGAGGCGGTAAAACTGGCTGAATTCTGCCGGGATCTGGGGTATATGCCGGAGCAGGTACAGGATTTCTATCCGACACCGTCCACGCTTTCTACCTGCATGTATTATACCGGTCTGGATCCCCGGACGATGAAACCGGTCTATGTCCCGAAAAGCCCTCATGAAAAAGCAATGCAGAGGGCACTCATCCAGTATCGGGATCCCAGGCTTAGATCTCTGGTAAAAGAGGCGCTGGAAAAGGCAGGAAGGACGGATCTGATCGGGTACGGTCCCAGATGTCTGATCCGGCCGGACCGGACTTGCCCGACCGAAAAAACAGAACAGAAACGACAGAGAAAAAAGAAAACCATTCGTAATATTCATAAAAAAATGAGGTGACGAAATGAAAGCAGCAGTAGTGACCGGCGCTTCCTCCGGGATAGGGAGAGAATTTGTCCGGCAGCTCGGATATTTTTACAAAGACCTGGATGAGATCTGGGTCATTGCAAGAAGACGGGAACGTATGGAACAGCTCCGGAAAGAGAGCCGGGTTCCACTCAGGATCTTCGAGGGAGATCTTATGAAGAAACAGGTATACAAAGACTATCACCGGGCTCTCAGGGAATACGTCCCGGATATCCGAATGCTGGTGAATGCGGCGGGATTCGGGAAAAGCGGAAGTTTTACCGAGATCGCGGGAGAAGGGAAGCGGATCCAGACAGATATGATCGATCTGAACTGCCGGGCCCTGACCCGGATGACACAGATGACGCTTCCATATATGAAACAGGGAAGCCGTATTATTAATCTTGCTTCTGCCGCTGCCTTCTGTCCGCAGCCGGATTTTGCCGTGTATGCCGCAACAAAATCTTATGTGCTGAGCTTTTCCCGGGCTCTGAGAGCTGAGCTGAAATCCGGCGGCATCTATGTGACCGCAGTATGTCCCGGCCCGGTAAAGACAGAATTTTTCACAGTAAGCGGAGAGCTTTCCGGCGTTCTGAAAAAGCTGTCCCTGGCAGAAGCTCCCGCGGTAGTCCATAAGGCATTAAAAGACAGCCGGAAGAGACGGCCGGTATCTGTCTACGGGATCAGCATGAACGTGGCGCGAATTGGCGCAAAATTATTGCCCCATGGACTGATCATCGGGGCGGAGGAGTTGTTCATGAGATGAAAAAGAAAGTAAAAGGTACACCGGGCTATCTGGATTATAAAAAGAAAGTAGAGATCATCCAGACAGTCATTTATTTTGGCATCGTAGCAGCGATCTTTATTCTTGGATATACGCAGACCGGTACCAGACTCAATGTACTTACTGTAGTGGCGGTCCTTGGATGTCTGCCCGCCTCCAAAGCACTGGTAGGCGTGATCACCCGACTCCCGTACCGTTCTATTGACAAAGCGAAAGCAGAAGAGATCGCGGAGCGGACCGGACATCTGACTGTCTGTTATGACATGATAATTACAAGCAGAGAAAAAGTCATGCCTGCAGACTGTATCGTGATCTCAGAACACCATGTTTTCGGTTACACACATTATGAAAAAACGGATCTGAAAAAGCTGGAGGAACATATCCGATCTCTTCTTACGGAAGGAAATTATAAAGGGCTCACAGTTAAGTTTCTCCGGGAGTATAAACCATTCCTGTCGAGGGCCGAAGGACTTGACAATATTGCCTCTGTCGAAAAGTCTGACGGGAAGGAAAAGGAAGAAGAGATACGCCGGATCATTCTGAGCAGCTCAATGTAAAGAGAATGCTGGCGGAGAAAGGCAAAGGAGAAGAAATCGATGAAGGAGATCGTGATCCGGCCCAATGAGGCGGGACAGCGCCTGGACAAATTTCTCGGGAAATATATGGGGAAGGCTCCCAGAAGTTTTCTCTATAAAATGCTCAGGAAAAAGAATATCACACTGAACGGGAAAAAAGCCCGGGGCAGTGAGATCCTGTCTGAGAAAGACCAGGTAAAACTGTTTCTCTCAGACGAGACCATCAAGAAGTTCTCAGAGGGAAAAGAAAAGACAGATTACCAGCTTTCAGACAGGGAAGTACCGGTCAGACTAGACATATTATACGAAGATGAACATACCGTTTTTATAAACAAACCGGTGGGAATGCTGTCACAGAAAGCCGGTGCGGATGACAGATCTCTTGTGGAATATCTGATCCTTTATCTTCTTGACAGCGGGCAGATCACAGAAGAAGAACTCCGGACTTTCCGTCCTTCGGTATGCAACCGTCTGGACCGGAATACCAGCGGGATCGTGGCAGCCGGGAAAACCCTGTCTGCGCTTCAGGAATTGAGCGCCATGTTCCGGGATCGGAGCATAAAAAAATATTATCTGTGTCTGGTCAGCGGGATCCTGACAGAAGGCAATCGGATCAGCGGGTATCTGGTCAAGGACAGAAAGACGAACCGCGTGCGGATCAGCCGGGAACCTGTAAGAGACGCTTCCCGGATCGAAACCGAATACCGGCCCCTTCGTTCTGGATCAGACACCACACTGCTGGAGGTTCATCTGATCACAGGAAAGACTCATCAGATACGGGCTCATCTGGCGTCTTCAGGGCACCCGCTCATCGGAGATTATAAATACGGAGACCGGACGGTAAATGACAGATACCGCAGGGACTATGGCCTTTCTTCTCAGATGCTCCATGCGGCAAGACTGTATATTCCCGAATGTTCCGGCACTTTGGCCCGGCTCTCAGGCAAAGAGATCACAGCCCCTCTGCCAGGCCTTTTTCTGGATATATGCCAAGACAAAGGAGTACTATGACATGGCTACATGGAATTCAAGAGGATTAAGAGGCTCTACGCTGGAAGAATTTATCAACCATACAAATGACCGTTATTCAGAACTGGGGCTTGCCCTCATCCAGAAGATTCCCACCCCCATTACTCCGGTAAAGATCGATCAGGCCAGCAGGCATATCACACTGGCATATTTTGACAAGGTAAGTACGGTGGACTATATCGGCGCGGTCCAGGGCATCCCGGTCTGTTTTGACGCGAAAGAGTGCCGTGTGGATACATTCCCTCTTCAGAATGTACATGAACATCAGGTGGCCTTTATGGAAAAATTTGAGCGGCAGGGGGGAATCTCCTTCCTGCTCATCTACTACAGCACAAGAGATGAACTTTATTATATGAGATTTGAACAGCTGAAAAAATTCTGGGACAGAGCAGCTTACGGGGGAAGGAAAAGCATCCGTTTCGAAGAGCTGCACCCTGCATGGTTTATGAAACTTTCCAATGGATATTTCGTTCCCTACCTGGACTTTATCCAGAAGGATCTGGAATGCAGGGATTGACAGATATCAGGAAACTTCGTATAATGACAAGAGATTTTAACGTAGTAGCACAGTAAAGTGAAAGGACGGCCAAATGGAACAGAAACTCCATACCCCGGAAGGTGTCCGGGACATTTACAATAAAGAATGCGAGACAAAGCTTACGCTGCAGAAAAGACTGAGCAGAGTACTTCACCTTTATGGTTATCAGGATATACAGACTCCTACCTTCGAATATTATGACGTGTTCCGTGAGGAGATCGGGTCTACTTCGACTCAGGAATTATATAAATTTTTTGACCGGGAGGGAAATATCCTGGCTCTGAGGCCGGATATCACGCCTTCTGTGGCCAGGGCAGCCGCCACTCTTTTCGAAGAGGAAGATTTTCCGGTGCGGCTTTGTTATGCCGGTAATACGTTTATTAATCATACCAGCTATCAGGGACGTCTCAAAGAAAACACTCAGCTGGGAGCCGAATTGATCGGCGCGGATTCTGTTGAGGCAGATGCGGAGATGCTGGCAATGGTGGCGCACGGTCTGAAACAGGTGGGACTGGAAGAATTTCAGATCAGCCTTGGACATGTGGAATTTATCCGCAGTCTTCTGAAAGCAGCAGAATTCACTCAGGAAGAAAGCAGGGAGATTCTTGCTCTTATTACGAACAGGAACTTTTTCGGAGTGGAGGAAATGCTGGACGGACGCAGGATAAAGTCTTCGGTAAGAGAGGCATTTTGTATCCTTCCGGAGTTGACGGGAGGACCGGAGATCCTGGAGAAGGCCTTGAAAGTGGCTCCTGATCTGAATGCCCGTCTTGCCATTGGCAGGCTCCAGCATATTTTCCGGCTTCTCAAACTGTACAAGGCGGATGACCATATTACCTTTGACCTGAGTATGAGCGGTAATTACGGGTATTATACCGGTATTATCTTCCGTGCCTACACATACGGAACAGGAGATGCCATTGTCAGAGGCGGAAGATATGATCATCTGCTCGAAAAATTCGGAAAGAATACGCCCTCTATCGGGTTTGCCATCATCCTGGACGAGCTGATGAGTGCTCTCGGGCGCCAGAAGATTTCCGTAGATACGATTCAGCGAAATCTTCTCGTTTATACGGAGTCCACCGAAGAACAGGCATTTTCCCTGGCCTGCAGTTTCCGGGAAAAGGGCCGCAATATTGAACTGATCAAACGGGAGATCGACGAGGAACGGTCCGGATATGAAGACTATGCCCGGCGCACGTCGGCCGCGGCCATGCTCTATCTCAGGGATGATCAGAAAATCGAAATGCTGAATCTGCGCACCGGTGAGGAAAAACTCGTAGATTTAAAAATGCAGGGATAAAGGAGCACGGTATATGAGATATTTGACATTTGCCCTCACGAAGGGACGGCTTGCCAGCAGCACCATTGAAATGCTGGAAAAGATCGGCATCACCTGTGAGGAGATGAAAGACAAGGATTCCAGGAAGCTGATCTTTGTAAACGAAGAGTTAAAACTGAAATTTTTCCTGGCAAAAGGACCAGATGTCCCCACCTATGTAGAATATGGAGCCGCCGATATCGGTGTTGCAGGAAGAGATACGATTATCGAGGAGGGCCGTAAAGTACATGAAGTACTGGATCTTGGTTTCGGGAAATGCAGGATGTGTGTCTGCGGACATGAGGACGCGGCAGAACTTATGAAACATCATGAGCTGATCCGCGTTGCCACAAAATATCCGAAGATCGCGAAAGACTATTTTTATAACAAGCGGCACCAGACAGTGGAGATCATCAAGATGAACGGTTCGATCGAGCTTGCGCCCATCGTAGGACTTTCCGAGGTGATCGTGGACATTGTAGAGACAGGCTCCACGCTGAAAGAAAACGGCCTTGTTGTCCTGGAAGAGGTGTGTCCCCTTTCTGCCCGCATGATCGTCAATCCGGTCAGCATGCGAATGGAGAATGAACGGATCAAGAAGCTGATTACGGATCTGCGGACGCTGCTCACAGGAGAGTAGTGAAGAGTTCAAAGCAAGAGAATACAGGAGGGAAATATGCGGATTGAAAGACTGGATCAGGATACCAAAAAAAATCTGCTGGAGGTTCTGCTCAGGCGCAGTCCTGCCAGTTATGTAACATACGAGGCAGATGTCCGGGATATACTGGACGCGGTGAAGGAGCGGGGAGACGCCGCCCTGTTCGAATATACAGAAAAATTTGACAAAGCTGTCATTGACGCCTCAAATATCCTTGTCACCGGCGAGGAAATCAGGGAAGCCTACGAGACAGTGGATTCTTCTCTTGTTGCTGTCATAAAAAAGGCACTTGTGAATATCAGGGACTATCATCAGAAGCAGATGCAGTACAGCTGGTTTGACAGCCGATCAGACGGCACGATACTGGGACAGAAAGTGACACCCCTTCAGAGGGTGGGTGTCTATGTCCCCGGAGGAAAAGCCGCATATCCTTCTTCTGTCCTTATGAATATTCTGCCGGCGAAAGTCGCTGGCGTAGACGAGATCATCATGGTGACTCCTCCCGGGAAAGACGGAAAGGTCACCCCAACAACACTGGTCGCCGCAAATGAGGCGGGAGCGGACAGAATTTACAAAGTGGGAGGAGCGCAGGCGATCGCTGCTCTGGCTTATGGGACAGAAAGTATCCCAAAAGTGGATAAGATCGTCGGGCCCGGGAATATTTATGTGGCTCTGGCTAAAAAGGCTGTATACGGCCATGTCAGTATCGATTCCATTGCCGGCCCCAGTGAGATCCTGGTCCTTGCGGATGAGACGGCAAATCCACGCTATGTGGCAGCGGATCTGCTCTCACAGGCCGAGCATGACGAACTGGCCAGCGCCATCCTTGTGACAACTTGCATGGAACTGGCAGAGAAAGTATCCGACTGGACAGACCGGTTCATAAAAGAGCTGTCAAGAGGGGAGATCATACAGAAGTCTCTGGATAATTACGGACATATCCTGGTTGCGGACAGCCTGGAGGAGGCCATTGAAGCGGCAAACGATATTGCTTCAGAACATCTGGAAATTATGACAGCGGCGCCTTTTGAAGTCATGACGAAAATCAGAAACGCAGGCGCGATCTTTATCGGTGAATCTTCGAGTGAACCGCTGGGAGATTATTTCGCAGGACCAAACCATGTCCTTCCTACAAATGGAACGGCCCGGTTCTTCTCCCCGCTGTCTGTGGATGACTTTATCAAAAAGTCGAGCATTATCTCATATTCCAGGGATGCGCTTGAGAAGATCCATGAGGATATCGAGACATTTGCCAGGGCAGAACATCTGACTGCCCACGCCAATTCCATCAAAGTCCGGTTTGACGGAAACGATAAATAGCAGGGAGGTGCAGAAGATGGACAAAAGGATCGGAACTTGTAAAAGGAAAACAAAAGAAACAGATATCGCCCTTACGATCAACCTGGACGGACAGGGGGACAACCAGATCGATACCGGGATCCCGTTTTTTGACCATATGCTGGATGGCTTTGCCCGGCATGGACTGTTTGATCTGAATGTCCGGGTGAAAGGGGATACAGAGGTGGACAGCCACCATACGATAGAAGATACGGGGATTGTCCTCGGCCAGGCTATCGCGGACGCGCTGGGCGCCAAAGAAGGCATATCTCGGTACGGCTATTTTATCATGCCCATGGACGAGGCCCTCGCTCTGTGCGCCATCGATCTTTCCGGACGCCCCTATCTGAAATATCAGGCAGATTTTACGGTCCCCAGCCTGGGAGGCCTGGATACAGAGATGGTGAGAGAATTTTTCTACGCGGTTTCCTACAGCGCCGGAATGAACCTGCACCTGAAGATCCTGGAGAATGGGAACAATCACCATATGGCGGAAGCCCTGTTCAAGGCATTTGGAAAAGCTCTTGATATGGCAGTATCGAAAGAACCCCGGATAAATGGGATATGGTCTACGAAAGGTACACTCTAGAAAAAGGAGAAAGGATATGACTTATAAAAGACTGACCCCGTGCATTTTCATCGATCACGGGAAGGCAGTAAAATGGTTCGATGACAGAACTCTTATCACGGAAGATGTCATCGCACTGGCAAAACAGTACAGTGAGCGGGGAGCAGATGAACTGATCGTCTTTGATCTTTCCAGTTCAGATGAAGATCATGAGGAAGCCATCGGACTTATGAAAAAGATCAACCGGGTCATCAGCATTCCCATGACCGCGGGCGGAAATATACGAAGGGCCGAAGATGTAAAAAAATTGCTCTACGCCGGGGCAAAACGGGCGATGCTTAATTTTTCAAAGCAGATTTCCATCAGCCTGATCGAGGAAGTGTCTAAAAGATTCGGGAAACAGCGTATCGCTGTCTCGCTGAATGATTTTGACGCGCTTTTCAAGCAGCAGCATCTGATCGAAGAGTACAGCACAGAGATCGTGTTCATGCACAGACTGGATCTGAATTCCGTAATGAACGTAACCGAGGTTCCCTGTGTTGTCCTGACGGACACAATGGAACAAAGTGAGATCCTTCGTATCCTGAAATCAGACGGCGTTAAGGGAGTGTCCGGTATGTTCATCAGCAGTCTGGACATGGATTTCAATGCTTTTAAAAATGTATGTACAGATGCGGGCATCCAGATGACTTCCTTTGAGAGTATGATGGATTTTTCAGAGTTTAAACTGAACGAAAACGGTCTGATTCCGGTCATCGTGCAGGACTATAAAACAAGCGAAGTGCTGATGATGGCTTATATGAATGAGGATGCCTTTGAAAATACAGTCAAAACAGGCCGCATGACCTACTACAGCAGGAGCAGGAAATGTCTGTGGGTTAAAGGCGAGACGTCGGGGCATTTTCAGTATGTCAGGTCCCTCTCCGCGGACTGCGACAGAGACACGCTCCTGGCCAAAGTAGAACAGGTAGGCGCTGCGTGTCATACAGGCAACCGTTCCTGTTTCTATACGACGATCGTAGGAACAGATTATGATGTAAAAAGCCCATTACAGATTTTTGAGTCCGTATATGATACCATCCTGGACCGCAGGCAGAATCCGAAGGAAGGTTCCTATACCAATTATCTGTTTGACAAAGGTCTGGACAAGATCCTGAAAAAGGTGGGAGAAGAAGCCACGGAGATCGTCATTGCGGCAAAAAATCCAAATCCGGAAGAAGTAAAATATGAAATTGCGGATTTCCTCTATCACGCCATGGTCCTTATGGTAGAGCGGGGTGTGACGTGGGAGGATATCACGGAAGAACTGGCTGACAGATGACAGAGAATGGAAAGAAATCCAAAAGAAAAGGAAATGTGCACCCGGACGGAGTACGGTTCTAACAAATATGACAGGGACATAGGATATTGTAACTGACAATACCTTATGTTCCTGTTCCGCTTTCTGTGAAAGTTGGTAAACCAGCGGACAGGAGCAGAGGAAAGGCTGATTGTCATATGAGGAAAGGAAGAAATGTCCATGAATGATTCGGAAATGCGCCGCAGGGAACTCCTCAGACAGACCCGTAAGCTGTATGACGACCGAAGAGAGATTCCGGCCATACATCCCAGGTATGGCAGAATCTATCACGATCTATATAAAGACTCTGCCGAAGAGCCGGATCGAAACGGAGGAAGTTTTTATTTCCGTCTGGTGATTGGAATCCTGTGTTTTATCTGTTTCGTATATATGGATCAGAATAATGCAGGTGTGGCAAAGGTAAACAGTACGTCCATTGTAGAACAGATAGAAAGAGATTTTGATATAGATACAGTCATTGAAGCTTGGAAAAAACTATAGAACCTTATGCTGATTCCAATGTTGACTTTTTCTCATTTAAGCTTTATATTCATTAACAGTTGTAAACTTAATGTCTCCGATGATAAGGTGCTTATAAATGAGAAAATTAGCTTTGAACGATGAAATTTTATTGAATATCGAGAAGCCCGCCCGGTATATCGGCGGAGAGGTAAACTCTGTAATGAAAGGCAAAGGGAAAGTGGATATCCGTTTTGCCATGTGCTTTCCGGATGTCTATGAGATCGGCATGTCCCATCTGGGTATCCAGATTCTGTATGATATGTTCAACCGCAGAGAGGATGTATGGTGTGAGAGGGTGTATTCTCCTTGGACGGATCTGGATCAGATAATGAGGACGAAGAAGATTCCTCTGTTTGCTCTGGAATCTCAGGATCCGGTCCGGGAGTTTGATTTCCTCGGCATTACGATCCAGTTTGAGATGTGTTATACCAATATTCTTCAGATTCTGGATCTGAGCCAGATCCCTCTCTATGCTTCCCAACGTACGGAAAACGACCCTATCGTGATCGGAGGCGGTCCCTGTACTTATAATCCGGAGCCGCTGGCGGCATTTTTCGATATTTTCTATATTGGCGAGGGAGAAACTGTCTATGATCAGCTTCTCGATGTCTATAAAGAATGGAAAAGTTCAGGAAAAACCAGAACCGAGTTCCTGGAAAGCGCGGCACAGATCGATGGGCTTTATGTGCCCCGGTTCTATGACGTGGCCTATCATGCAGACGGCACACTTAAGGCCTTTACGCCAAACAATAAGAAAGCGCCCCACACGGTAAAGAAGCAGGTCGTTATGGATGTGACGGACAGTCCCTATCCAATGAAGCCTGTGGTTCCATTTATTAAAGCAACTCAGGATCGTGTGGTCTTGGAAATTCAGCGTGGGTGTATCCGTGGCTGCCGTTTCTGTCAGGCGGGGATGATCTACCGGCCCACAAGAGAGCGGGATGTGGAAAAACTGAAAGAATATGCCCGTACCATGTTGAAAACTACCGGACATGAGGAGATTTCCCTAAGCTCTCTAAGTTCCAGTGACTACTCCTCTTTGAAAGAACTGGTCACGTTTCTTATTGATGAATTTAAAGACAAAGGGATTAATATCTCCCTTCCATCCCTGCGCATTGACGCCTTCTCTCTCGATGTCATGAGCCGGGTCCAGGACATCCGGAAGAGCAGCCTGACCTTTGCGCCGGAAGCCGGCTCCCAGAGGATGCGAAATGTGATAAATAAGGGCCTGACAGAGGATGATATCCTGGAAGGGGCGGGACAGGCATTCGAAGGCGGCTGGAACAAAGTAAAGCTGTATTTCATGCTGGGCCTTCCCACAGAGACAGAGGACGATATGCGTGAGATTGCCAGACTGTCTGACCGGGTGGCGCGAAAATACTATGAAATCCCGAAAGAGCAGAGAAACGGGAAATGCCAGATTACGGCAAGTTCTTCTTTCTTTGTCCCGAAACCGTTCACGCCTTTTCAATGGGCAACCATGTATCCGGCGGATGAATATACCAGAAGGGCGTCCATCGTAAAGGATGAATTTCAGCAACAGCTGAACCGAAAGAGCCTCAGATATAACTGGCATGATGCTCAGACAACGGTTCTGGAAGGCGTGATGGCCAGAGGAGACCGGAGAGTCGGACGAGTCATTGAGGAAGCCTATCGCCTGGGCTGTCTGTTTGACTCATGGACAGAGTGCTTTGACAATGATCTGTGGATGAAGGCATTTGAAACTACCGGAGTGGATATTGGATTTTATAATCAGAGGCAGAGAGAGCCAGACGAGATTTTCCCCTGGGATTTTATCGATATCGGAGTAAGCCGAAACTTTCTGTACCGGGAGTGGGAGAAAGCAATGAAGGGAGAAGTCACGCCCAACTGCAGAGAGCAGTGTTCAGGCTGCGGCGCAGTTTCATTCGGAGGAGGAGTGTGCTATGAAGGCTAGGATTAAGTTCAGGAAATACGGACCGCTGCGTTTCATCGGGCATCTGGACGTCATGCGCTTTTTCCAGAAACTGATGCGGCGTTCGGACATTCCCATCGCATTCACCGGCGGATACAGTCCCCATATGATTATGTCCTTTGCCAGTCCTCTGGGAATCGGTTTATCCAGCGACGGGGAATATCTGGATATTGAGCTGACGTCCCCTGTGGACAGTCTGGAAGCGGTTAAACGGATGAACGCAGAATGTGTGGAGGGAATTCAGGTTCTCAGCCTGCGCCGGATTTCCGATGAAAAGAAAATGACCGGGATGACGATTCTTTCCGCCGCGGATTATCTCGTTTCTTTAAAAAACGGATCCCTGCCGGATGACTGGAAAAAGAGATTTGAAGATTTTATGTCCGCTCAGGAGATCCGTGTCCTGAAACAGACCAAGCGCAGTGAACGGGAAGTAGATATTCGCCCGCAGATTTTTCAATGGGCATTCCAAGGAGATGACATTTATCTTCAGCTGGCGGCCGGAAGTTCAGTAAATTTAAAACCGGAGCTTGTTATGGACACATTTCTTTCCCGATGTGGCATTCCGGAAGATACCGCTGTTTTTGCCTGTCACAGGCTGGAAATGTATGCGTACCGCAAATCGGAAGAGGATAAGAAAACTCTTGTCACCCTGGAATCTTTAGGAGAAGAGATGGTGCTGGTAAAGGAGTACTGAAGATGGAGCGCAAGATCCTGATTGAAAAAAGAGAAGGCCGGATACGTACATATTTCCTGGAAGACGGAGAGGTGGTTGAGATCCACAGTGCACCGTCAGATGAGAGGAACACGGAAGTCTGCAGGCTGGGAGATATCTATATCGGAAAAGTAAAGAATATTGTCCATAATATCGGAGCAGCCTTTATCGACATCGGAAATGGAGTAACCTGCTATCTGGATATAAAAAATTCTGAGAAAGCGGTCTTTACACACAAATCAGGGAAAAAACCTCTCTGCATCGGAGACGAACTGGTAGTACAGATCAGTCGTGAAGCAGTAAAGACAAAGGCTCCCACAGTAACGGGAAATATCAGTTTTCCCGGAAGATACGCTGTGCTTACTCACGGAAATACCAGGATCGGTGTATCCTCCAAGATTTCCAAATCCCTGCGGGAGGAATATAAAGAAAAGCTGTGTGGCTATAAAAATGACTGTTTCGGCCTTATTATCCGTACGAATGCAAAAGACGTTCCCCTTTCTGAAGTGATGGATGAAATCAACTGTCTGAAGGCAGAATATGAATCTCTTAAAAAGACAGCTCCCTTGCGCACTTGCTTTTCCTGTCTGAAATCAGCTCCCCCTTCTTATATTTCCGATCTGAGGAATGTGTACATGGAAGGAATGAAGGAAATCCTGGTAGAAGACAGAGAATTGTATACAAGAATACATGATTATTTTGAAAGAGAACAAAAAGATAAACTGCAATTTCTGAATCTGTATGACGATCCTTTTTACCCGATGGATAAGCTCTACAGTACAAAAACCATCCTTGAAAGAGCACTGAAAGAACGGGTGTGGCTCAAAACAGGAGGGTACCTTGTCATCCAGCCCACGGAGGCTCTGACTGTTATTGACGTGAATTCCGGAAAGACGGTTTCCAAGGCCGGCAGTGAAGAAGGAGCGCTTAAAGTCAATCTGGAAGCCGCAAGAGAAGCGGCCAGACAGATCCGTCTGCGCAACCTTTCCGGGATCATTCTTGTTGATTTCATCAATCTGAGCTCTGAAGAAAATACCCGCCGGCTTTTACAGGAATTCCGTTCCTGTCTCGGGAAGGATCCGATCCAGACCTCACTTGTGGACATGACTGCGCTTGGACTTGTGGAGATTACCCGGAAAAAAGTACGGAAATCTCTTTATGAACAAGAAGATTTTCATTTACAAGACTCCGGAGCGGAGTTATAATATTGTACCGAGAGTGTGTCACAGATTGGAGGAAAAATAAAAATGAAAAAAGTAGTGAAGTTCGGGGGAAGCTCTCTGGCAAACGCGGAACAGTTTAAAAAAGTAGGGTCCATTATCCATGAGGATGACAGCAGACTGTATGTGGTCCCGTCCGCGCCCGGAAAACGCTGCCCAGACGACACGAAAGTGACGGATATGCTTTATGCCTGTTACGAAACAGCTGTCAGAGGTGAGGATTTTTCCGGACAGCTAAAGGAAATACATCAGAGATATCAGGAAATTATCAATGGACTGAACCTCGATTTTTCATTGGACAGTGAGTTCGAGGATATCGCAGAGAATTTCCGCGCGGGAAGCGGAAGAGATTATGCTGCTTCCAGAGGAGAATTCTTAAACAGCAAGATCATGGCCGCGTATCTTGGTTATGAATTTGTTGATGCCGCGAAAGCGGTCCGTTTTAACGACGACGGAACCTTTAATGACGAAGTGACCAACCAGCTTCTGGGAGAATGTCTGAAGGAGAAAGAAAATGCGGTGATTCCTGGATTTTACGGGGCAAAAGAAGACGGGACGATCGTGACATTTTCCCGGGGCGGCTCCGATATCACAGGTTCTCTCGTAGCTCTGGCCATTCATGCGGACCTGTATGAAAACTGGACGGATGTATCCGGATTTCTGATCGCAGATCCTAGGATCGTGAAGAATCCGAAGTCCATTGAAACGATCACATACAAAGAACTTCGAGAGCTTTCCTATATGGGTGCCAGCGTCCTTCATGAAGACGCGATCTTCCCGGTACGGAAAGCCGGGATTCCCATCAATATCCGGAACACCAACGCTCCCCAGGACAAGGGAACTTTGATCGTAGAGGGAACCTGCCGTCAGCCCAGGTACACCATTACAGGGATTGCCGGAACAGACGGATTTGTCTCTATCACGATTGAAAAAGCCATGATGAACTCTGAGATCGGATTCTGCCGCAAGGTACTGCAGGTTTTCGAAGACAACGGAGTGTCCATCGAGCATATGCCTTCCGGCATTGACACAATGACAATCTTTGTAAATAAAGAAGGTTTTGAGGACAAAGAACAGAAAATACTTTCAGACATCCACAGAGCGGTGTCTCCGGATCATGTGGAGCTGGAGTCCGGTCTGGCGCTGATCGCTGTCGTAGGGCGGGGCATGAAATCCACCCGGGGTACTGCCGGCAGGATTTTTTCCGCACTGGCCCATGCCCATATCAATGTTAAGATGATCGATCAGGGTTCCAGTGAGCTGAATATCATTGTGGGCGTAAAGCACGAAGATTTCAAAAATGCCATACGGGCATTGTATGAAATTTTTGTCCTCACACAGATTTAAGGAAAGAGCTGTATGAATATCTTATTTTTTTTAAAGCCAAAAAATGAAGTCGCGTTTGTTTATGATCACGGGACTCTGCGGCAGGTTCTGGAGACAATGGAATATCATAAGTATGCCTCCATCCCCATGCTGAATAAAAACGGAGAATATGTAGGAACCATTACAGAGGGAGATCTTCTCTGGGGAATCAAGCGATATACCAATCTGAACCTGCGGGAAGCGGAAACTATTTTTATCCGTGATTTTCCCAGGAAGGCAGATTATAAAGCGGTATCTGCCGATTCAGATATGGAGGATCTGATCCAGAAAGCAATGAACCAGAATTTTGTCCCTGTTGTGGACGACCAGAAAAAGTTCATCGGAATCATTACACGCAGGAGTATCATCGAATATTGCTATGAAAAGCTGAAAAAAAGCGACAGCTCCTATTGACTTGATGAAAAGCAGTATGTTATACTATACCAGTATGCCGCACAATGAGGTTTTTAAGTTCCATATACGACATGGACACCGTAATTGGCGAGTAATGATAATAGGAGGTGCCATATGTACGCGATTATTGCAACAGGTGGTAAACAGTACAAAGTAGCAGAAGGCGATATCATCAAGGTGGAAAAGCTTGGTGCTGAGGCCGGAGCAACTTATACATTTGACCAGGTGCTTGCAGTAAACAATGACAAGCTGGTAGTCGGAACCCCGACTGTCGAAGGCGCAACCGTAACCGCTTCTGTAGTCGGTGACGGGAAAGCGAAGAAAGTTGTTGTTTACAAGTATAAGAGAAAAACCGGATACCACAAGAAAAACGGGCACAGACAGCAGTATACAGCTGTTAAGATCGACAAGATCAACGCATAAGTATTATCTGTATGATCAAAGTAACGATTTACAAAAACAGGCGACATGAATACACAGGATTCGACGTGTCCGGACACGCAGGGTACAACGATTCCGGCAGAGATATCGTATGTGCCGCTGTCTCTGCGCTGGTCATCAATACGGTGAACTCTGTTGAGCATTTTACCGGTGATAAGACCAGCTGTGTAACGGATGAGGACAACGGTGAGATTATTTTCCGTTTTGAACAGATCCCGTCCCATGATGCCTCGCTGCTCCTAGATTCCATGGTCCTCGGACTGGAAGAAATAGAAGACGGCAGTGAATATGAATCATACATTGATATTATTTTCAAGGAGGTGTAAGTACCATGATGAAAATGAATCTTCAGTTTTTTGCTCATAAAAAAGGAGTCGGCTCCACAAAGAACGGTCGTGATTCCGAGTCCAAGAGACTGGGTGCCAAGAGAGCTGACGGACAGTTTGTCAAGGCTGGAAACATCCTCTACAGGCAGCGCGGAACAAAGATCCATCCGGGCGTGAATGTAGGACGCGGCGGAGATGATACTCTGTTTGCTCTTGTAGATGGAGTTGTGAGATATGAAAGAAAAGGAAGAGATAAGAAACAGGTTTCTATCTATCCGGCAGCCGAATAATCGGACAGAAAAGTCCGGCCGGAACTTTTCGCTCGCATGACAGGCAGATACAGCCCCAGACAAAAGTCTGGGGCTTTTGTAACTGACAAATCATCTGATGGATCATCAGAAAGGAAAGGCCGTTAAGGCAGGGAGAGATTATGTTTGCAGACAGAGCAAAAATATATATCCGTTCCGGAAAAGGCGGAGACGGGCACTGCAGTTTCCGAAGAGAGCTCTATGTCCCCAATGGCGGACCCGATGGCGGGGACGGCGGACGGGGTGGAGATCTGATCTTCGAGGTGGATGACGGACTGAACACTCTGGCCGACTATCGCCACAGAAGAAAATATGCCGCCGGAGACGGAGAACCCGGAGGGAAACGGAGATGTCACGGAAAAGACGGAAAAGATCTAATCCTCTATGTTCCGGAAGGAACCGTGATCAAAGAATCCGTCACAGGGAAAGTGATCGCTGATATGTCCGGTGAAAATCGCAGACAGGTCATACTGAAAGGCGGAAAAGGCGGACTTGGCAATCAGCATTTCGCCACTGCCACCATGCAGGTACCCAAATATGCACAGCCGGGACAGCCTGCTCGTGAGCTGGAAGTAAACCTGGAATTAAAAGTCATTGCCGATGTGGGGTTGATCGGGTTCCCTAACGTGGGGAAGTCAACACTCCTTTCCCGGGTGACAAATGCGGAGCCAAAGATCGCCAATTATCACTTCACGACACTGAACCCAAATCTTGGAGTGGTAGATCTGGACGGAGCCAAGGGATTTGTTATGGCGGATATCCCGGGACTGATAGAGGGCGCATCCGAAGGGATCGGTCTTGGTCATGAATTTCTCCGCCATATTGAAAGAACAAAGCTTATGATCCATGTAGTAGATGCAGCCGGTACAGAGGGACGGGATCCGGTGGATGACATCTATAAGATCAATGAAGAACTGAAAGCCTACAATCCTGAAATCGCGCAGCGTCCACAGGTCATCGCCGCAAATAAGACAGATCTTATCTACGAACCAGAGACGGATCCGGTAGAGCGACTGAAAAAAGAATTTGAGCCTCAGGGAATTCGTGTTTTTCCCATTTCCGGTGCAACAGGGAAAGGGATATCCGATCTGCTTTATTATGTAAGTTCGTGTCTGGAGGAGATTAAGACGCCCCCGGTAATCTTTGAACAGGAATATTTTCCGGAAGATGAGCTTATCTATGAAGAACTTCCGTATACAGTGGAAGTGGAAGAGGGCATGTATGTCGTTGAAGGACCAAAGATCGAGAAAATGCTTGGATATACAAACCTGGATTCAGAAAAAGGGTTCGCTTTCTTCCAGAGATTCTTAAAAGAGACAGGAATACTGGACGAGCTCGAGTCAAAAGGGATCCAGGAGGGGGATACTGTGAAGATGTATGGCCTTCAGTTTGACTATTACAAGTAAAACACAGGAAGCTCTGACAGGAAAATAAATCTGGCAGGATGAGGATCATCCGGTCAGTGTACTCAGAAGAAGGAGAAAAGAGAAATGACAACAAAACAAAGGGCCTATCTGAAAAGTCTTGCCATGACCATGGAGCCGATCTTTCAGATCGGGAAATCCAGCATGACACCGGGACTGACTCAGGCGATTTCGGAAGCTCTGGATGCCAGGGAACTGATCAAGATCAGTGTTTTAAAGAACTGTGCCGATGATCCCAGGGAACTGGCCGAGATCATATCCGAGCGCACCCGTTCACAGATCGTCCAGATCATCGGAAAAAAGATCATTCTGTACAAAGAGGGAAAAGATGAAAAGAAGAAGATCAATCTCCCATTATAAAAGTATAATAGAGTCAGCCACCGAAAAAGAATGATCAGGATTAAAGGAGTTTAGTGTGAAAGAAAGTAGAGAACAGCCGAAAAATGGCGCACTGAAACAAGCTATTGAAAAATAGCCATTTGAAACAGGGTTGATTTTGTTGAAATACGCTAAGAAACAAGCTGCGACTCTTTTATAAGTCCCTCAGCAATTAAAAGTTTCATAGCCTGTTTGACAGCCTTTTCCTTCTGTTTGTTTTTCAGAGGCTCAGGCATATCAATCTGGTAAAGGTCGGTTGGATTCCAGGCTTCTCCTGTAGACAGCATATGGTAGATAGCCGTGAGGATCATCCGGGCGACCGCAATAATGGCACGCTTCTTACCCCGACGTTTCATGATGTGTTCATATTTGGCTTTGTAATAAGGAGATTTGTTGGATTTCACGGCTGCATGGGCAACTTGTACCAATGCAGGTTTAAGGTAGACGCCGGCACGTGTAATCCGGACAGATTTCTTCTTACCGGCTGACTCATGATTACCGGGAGTCAGGCCAGCCCAGCAGCATAAACGTTTGGAGTTTGAAAACTGTGTCATATCCGTACCAATCTCAGAGATAATCGTGATCGCGCTGCTGCGGTCTACTCCGGGGAGGGTACACAGTAACTGGACAGCATTTTCATAAGGTTCAACCAACGAATCAATCATAGAGTCTATATCTGAAATCGTGGATGTGATATAATCCATGTGTGCGTGGACGAGGCGCATGCGATATTTTTGGGCGTCAGTCATCTGATAACCTTCGATGGACTCAATGACACTCTCGGACTTCTTCTTAAGCGAACGAAGCAGTCTGGAGGATATTTCTTCGTGGTTGATGGAATTGTCGGACTGTTCGAGAAGGTAATCAATCACAGAGGTGGCTGATTTCCCGAAAATATCGGAAACAACCGAATCTAATGCGACATTACAGACGGTAAGCGCATTCTGAAACCGATTTTTCTCACTGCTCCTGCAGGAAGTCAGTTTATACCGGTATCTCGTAAACTCTCTGAGAATACGGATGGGTTTACACGGTATGTAACTTCCCGGCACAAGCCCCAGTCTGAACAGATCCCCAATCCATTTGGAATCCTTGGTATCATCCTTGTTCCCTTTGACAGCTTTGACCCATTTGGGGTTGGCGATAGTGACGTTTAATTCGTCTTCCAGAAGGTTAAACACAGGAATCCAATATTTACCGGTAGATTCCATACAGACATCACGGCAGGAATTATCCAACAGCCACTTTTTAAACTCAAGAATGGAGTTGTTGAAGGTGGAGAAGCGTTTCTTCTGATAAGAAGGCTGAACTCCGGAAGTAGTTTTGATGATGGTGGCAACGAGAAAAGATTTGTGGACATCGACGCCACAGCAGGTTTGATAAACAACTTTCATAGACAAAAGCTCCTTTCTGAAAAATAGAGAGAAGCCATTGACTGAACCACCACACATTTAACAAGAGTTAAAACAATTCTTAGTGTACGGTCTAACAGAGCCACTTATTTGTGCTTGCAAGGTGGAACTTACACTGATTTACATGCTGTCTAAAACGAGGGAGTTTTTACGACTCCTCCTCCCGTGCTTTGTAGTATAGCTTCTCGCTTTCAATATAAAGCAAAAGACAGAGGAAGTCGAAACTTTCATTACTATTTGTGCCGCCAACTGAAAGGCGGCGGAATGGAGATTTATATGAAAATAGGTGTAATGGGCGGGACATTTGATCCGATCCACATCGGTCACCTTCTTCTTGGAGAATTTGCCTATGAGGATTTCGGACTGAATGAAATCTGGTATCTTCCCAATGGGAACCCACCTCATAAGGAAACCGACGATACAAAAAAAGCGCTTCAGCACAGGATAGAAATGGTAAAACTTGCAATAGAAGATGTGCCCTATTTTCGTGTGAATCTGTATGAGGCGGATGTGGAACGTCATTCCTACACATATCGTACCATGCAGGAATTCAACAGGCTCTGTCCGGAGGATGAATTTTACTTTATCCTGGGTGCGGATTCTCTGTTTTCTATTGAAGAATGGAAATATTTCCGCGAGATATTTCCCACCTGCACGATCCTTGCGGCCATGCGGGATGACAAAAACGCGGATGCTATGAAAGAGCATATCCGATATCTGTATAAAAAGTATCAGGCCCGGATCGAACTGCTCCAGGCTCCTCTTGTGGAGATTTCTTCGACCACGATCAGGAAAAGGGCAGAAAAAGGTCTCAGTCTGCGCTACATGGTACCGGAAACTGTGGAAGAATATATTAAAAAACATCATCTTTACAAAAATACCCCCAAAACCGGGACGGGAAGTGAGAAGTGAGGCGAACAGGACAGTTATGACAGAAAAATTATCAGAAATCCGTAAAGACCTGTTTCAAAAATTAAAAAAGGACCGTTGTGAGCACACTACAGGTGTTATGTATACAGCATCGGCACTTGCCATGTGCTATGGCGCCGATATTCAAAGTGCCTTGACATCCGGGCTGCTTCATGACAGTGGGAAATACTGTTCCCCAAAAGAGCAACTCCGGTTTTGTGAAAATCATCAGATCCCTCTGACGGGTTCTGAACGGGAGATGCCTGCGCTTATCCACGCAAAACTGGGAGCTTACCTTGCGGAACATGAATATGGGATAAAAGATCCGGAAATTCTGGGGGCTATCCTGTATCATACTACCGGCCGCCCGGAAATGAGTCTTTTGGAAAAGATCATCTATATCGCGGACTATATCGAACCAAACAGGAAAGAGATCCCCGGTCTTCGGGAAATACGCGGGATTGTATTTAAGGATATCGACAGGGCAGTATACTTGTCTGCTCTGGGAACTGTAAAATATTTAAACGATATCGGAAGGCCTGTTGATCCTATGACAGTCAGAACTTATGAGTTTTATAAAAAATAGGGGAGTACCGGTAAACTCTGAGAAAAACAAAAAAGATTCAGGAGGGAAAAATGGATCAGTCAAAAAATATGGCGCGCATTGCCTATGACGCGCTTTGCGACAAAAAAGGCGAAGATATAAAGATCATCGATATTACAGGCATTTCTGTGCTTGCCGATTACTTCATCATAGCGAATGGAAACAGTGAAAGTCAGGTAACCGCTCTTGTAGATAATGTGGAAGAGCAGCTGCACAGATCAGGATATCATCTGCGCCAGAGGGAAGGTCAGTCATCCGGCAGCTGGGTGCTTCTTGATTTTGGAGATGTGATTGTACATGTATTTGATAAAGAAAACCGTCTCTTTTATGATCTGGAGAGAATCTGGAAAGACGGCAAAGATATAAGTCCGGAAGAATTGCAAAAGGACTGACGCAAAAGGAACCGGGTATATTCTCTTTTACGGAATATACCCGGTTCCTTTTGCGTCATACATCCAACAATGCCGCGCTTCATATCTTATTTTGAAAATTCATATCTTATTTAAAAAATCGTAAGACCCCGATTACCTTGCCTAATATGGAAACATCTTTTACGATGATAGGGTCCATAAAATCATTCTCCGGCTGAAGACGGAACACTCCTTCTTCCTTATAAAAAGTCTTAACAGTAGCCCCGTCCTCGATCAGCGCCACAACCATGTCTCCGTTGCCGGCTGTATCGGCCTCCTCCACAAGGACCAAGTCCCCGTCCAATATGCCTGCGTTGATCATACTTTCCCCTTTTACTTTTAAAAGAAAGGTCTGTTTGTTCGGCAGATGTTCCATCGGGAGAGGAAGGTAATCTTCAATATTTTCCTGCGCGAGAATCGGTTCTCCTGCGGCGACCTGACCGATGACAGGTACATTGACCATTTCCCGGCGCATCAGATTAAATGTATCATCCAGGATCTCAATCGCTCTCGGTTTCGTCGGATCCCGACGGATATATCCATTCTTCTCCAGTGTCTCAAGGTGGGAGTGGACAGAAGAGGTGGACTTAAGATTCACCGCTTCACATATTTCCCGGACAGCAGGCGGAAATCCTCTTTGAAGGATCTGCATCTTAATATATTCCAGTATTTCCTGTTGCTTCTTACTGATCTTACCCTGTGCCATAATTTCCTCCGATAATTATTCTGTGTTAATGATAGCACAGGATTGCAAAAAAAGCAAACACTTGTTGCGAAAATATGTTCGATTTCTTTGTTGACAAACAAACGTTCGTGCTGTATAATGGCAAATATAGAACAATTGTTCTGGCGAATACATGTTCTGTGTAATGCATACTTGTATACGATCACATTTTTTATTTACCGGATGCGGGAAATACGGGAATTAACTCAGGAAAGAAAAGATTATTCCGGATAAACGGAACGCTATTCCGAAAAGGGGAGAAAAGATCATGAAAAAAACAAATGAAGAAAAGAGAAGGTCCGCCGCAAAACATAAGACTCAAAAGCGTACTCGGAGGATAGCTGCCGGATTTTTTGTGATTCTTTGTGTGTGCCTGACTTTCAGTACATTTTTTGTTTATGCGCATGAGAACAGAGCTGAAACGGCCTATACATATTACAAAAGTGTTGAGATACAGCCCGGAGATACATTGTGGGATATTGCAGAGGACACAATGCCTTCCGGATATGATTCCACAGCCGTTTATGTAGAAGTCCTTAAAGATATGAACGGACTTACAACAGATAACATACAGGCCGGACAAAATCTGATCATCGCATACAGTAATTGATATCAATATACACCCATGTATTGATATATATACTCCCGGACAGGCCAGAATATGTCTTATCTAATGAAGGAGAGCATATTCTGGCCTGTCCTATATACAGATTAATCTATACGACAAATACTGATTTTTCCAAAAGATATGGACAGAAAATCCATAATATGTTATACTTTTTAAGTATCCGGGAATTTTGAATCTGTCGAGAATCTCAAGAGGTAAACAGTTATGGGAACAACTGATACGAAAACTTATCATGAACAAAAATATATTGACAATACTTTGCGTCTGCGGTCCATCCTGAAGACGCTGCCGGCTTTCGCCAGAGATTATTTCAGGGCCATTGAACCCACGACATCAGCCAGGACCCGCATTTCTTATGCATATGATATAAGGGTATTTTTTCATTTTTTAATGGAGAAGAATCCGGTCTATAAGGATTACACGATAGATCAGTTTTCTCTTTCTGACCTTGAGCGTCTGGAACCGGTGGATATTGAAGAATATCAGGAGTATTTAAAAGTATATCACAGTGACGATCGTCAGATTACGAATACTGAGAAAGGACTGGCGCGCAAAATGTCTGCTCTCCGCAGCTTTTACGGTTATTTCTATAAACGGCAGGCTATATCGAAGAATCCTACGCTTCTTGTAGATATGCCGAAGCTCCATGAAAAGGCAATTATACGTCTTGATACCGACGAAGTGGCAAAACTGCTTGATTATGTGGATCATGGAGGAGATGATCTTACCGGTCAGCGGAGGGCTTATTTTGAAAAGACTAAGACCCGCGATCTTGCGATCCTGACCCTTATGCTGGGCACCGGGATCCGAGTTTCCGAGTGTGTCGGCCTTGATATCCAGGACGTAGATTTTAAGAATAATGGGATCAAGGTGACTCGTAAGGGCGGAAATGAGATGGTGGTCTATTTTGGAGACGAAGTGGAACAGGCATTAAAGAGCTATCTGTATACGACCAGAAAGACCACTCTCCCACTGCCCGGACATGAAAATGCTCTTTTCCTCTCTACGCAGCGAAAACGCATGGGGGTACAGGCTGTTGAAAATATGGTCAGGAAATATGCCCGCCGGATCACTCCGAATAAAAAAATAACGCCACATAAACTTCGAAGTACCTATGGTACATCCCTTTACAAAGAGACCGGCGACATTTATCTTGTGGCAGATGTGCTTGGCCATAAAGACGTAAATACAACAAAGAAACATTATGCCGCCATTGACGAAAACCGGCGGAAAAAAGCCGCTGATGCCGTCAGGCTGAGGGAAATTTGATACATTGTAAAAAGAATACGAAAGGACTTAAAATATAATGGATTTACAGCGTTTGTTGAGCTATACACGAAAAGCCGTGGATGAATATGGCATGATTCAGGAGGGAGACCATATTGCTGTCGGCATTTCCGGAGGAAAAGACAGTTTGACGCTTCTTTATGCCCTTCATGGTCTGAAGCGTTTCTATCCCGAAAAATTTGAACTCAGTGCCATAACCGTGGACCTTGGGTTTGAGAATTTTGATCTGACTCCTATCGAAAAACTATGCCGTGAACTGGAAATCCCCTACAGGATCGTGGATTCTGACATTTATGAGATTCTTTTTCATGTGCGCAAAGAGAGTAATCCGTGTTCCCTCTGTGCTAAAATGCGTAAAGGCGCGCTGAATCAGGCTGTAAAAGAAATGGGCTGTAATAAGGTGGCTTATGCTCACCATAAAGATGATATCATAGAGACGATGCTGCTTTCCCTGATCTTCGAGGGCCGTTTTCACTCTTTCTCCCCCCGCACCTATCTGGACCGCATGGATCTGACAGTGATTCGTCCCCTGATGTTTGTCGACGAAATGGATGTGATCGGATTTAAAAACAAATATGATCTACCGGTAGTAAAGAGCAAATGTCCCGTAGATGGCTACACAAAACGAGAGTATGCCAAAGAATTACTGAAAAAGCTCAACATCGAACATCCCGGAGTCCGGGAAAGGATGTTTCACGCCATCGTGACCGGGAATATCTCCGGATGGCCGGAGCGTATCCCCCGATCACGATAAATATTCTCAGATTTTCCGGTCCTCTCTTTTGATACTCTCTTTTAGCTTTACATAATCTATAATGGCCTTGGCTGTCCCTTCGATGCCAAGCTCGGAACTGGTCAGACAGAGTTCATAGCTTTCTGCCTCTGACCATTTTTTATTTGTGTAATAGTTATAATAGCTGGCTCTCTTTTTATCAGTTTTAAGGATCATTTCCTTTGCTTTTGCGTCCGTCAGGTCATAGATCCGGGCGATCCGGCGGATCCTGGCGTTCAGATCTGCATGGATAAATACACTGACTACATTCTTGTAAGATTCCAGAGCGTAATCCGCACACCGCCCGACCAGGATACAGGGGCCCTCATCCGCGATTTTTTTAATCGCGTCGAACTGGGCAAGAAAGACTTTATGATTGATTGGCATATCCGTGTATGTATTTCCCGAGTAACCCATGGAATATGTATCCATTACAAGAGAATACAGGAAACTGTTTGTAGGTTTTTCATCATGAGATTCGAATATTTCTTCACAGATACCGCTCTCTTTGGCCGCACGGGCAAGCAGCTCTTTGTCATACAGCCTGATATCGAAAGCTTCCGCGACTTTATAACCGATTTCTCTTCCGGCGCTGCCAAATTCTCTTCCGATAGTAATAATCGTATTTGTTTTCATAACAGTCTCACTCCTTTGCCTCAAACAAATTAATTTTATATAACTGTGATTTTGCATAAAAAACAATTGCTCAATCACATTTTATATGACTATTATAGCTAAAATTCTTAATGATTACAACGTATAATTCTCATTTTATTAAAAGAAATCATCTTCCGGAATGATATCTTTTCCGAAGTGTATCCAGAAGGTCCGTAAAATATTCAGGCAGGGGCGCGTCGAATTCCATATATTCTCCGGTGGATGGATGCCGAAACCCCAGGATCTTTGCGTGGAGCGTCTGCCCCTCCAGATGAAACGGACACCTGGAAGGTCCATATACTTTATCACCCAGCACCGGATGCCCGATACTTGCCATATGGACGCGGATCTGATGAGTCCGGCCGGTCTCGAGAGAGCACTCAATATAAGTATAGTCTCCGAACCGCTCCAGGACCTGATAATGCGTGACTGCGTTTCTTCCATTGGCTGTCTTTGTGCTCATTTTCTTCCTGTCAACCGGATGTCTTCCTATGGGCGCGTTCACAGTCCCTGCATCTTCTTTTATATTTCCGCAGACGATAGCATGATAGCGTCTCGTGATCGAATGTTCTTTCAGTTCCTGAGCAAGGATCTGATGAGATCTGTCATTTTTGCAGATCATCAGGGAACCGGTGGTGTCCATATCAATACGGTGAACGATCCCCGGCCGCAGAACTCCGTTGATCCCTGAAAGCTCCCCTTTACAATGATATAATACGGCGTTAACCAGTGTATGACTGTAATGTCCCGGCGAGGGATGCACTACCATATTCTTGGGTTTATTAACGATCAGGATATCCTCGTCTTCATACAGAATGTCAAGGGGAATATCCTCCGGCAGAATATCCATCGTTTCCGGCTCAGGCACACAGATCTGTATCTCATCGCCTTCAGTGATCTTGTAATTTGCCCGAACAGGACTTCCATTAACATGGATGTGTTCCTCTTTCAGCAATTTCTGGATATAGGAACGCGAAAGGCTGCTGAGTTCTCTGCTCAGAAATCTGTCGATCCTCTCGCCGCTTAAGGACACTGTAATCCTAAATTCGTCCATTTTATCCATCTTGCTTCTTCTTTCCTTCCTGCCCATTTTTCTTTCTTAAAAAAGAAAAGTCATCTTCATCTCTGTAATAAAACAATATAAGCAGCGCAAACACAATACAGGATATCACCACATAACAGTCGGCCACATTAAAAATCGGGAAATCAATCAGGCGAAAATACAGGAAATCGATCACATAGTCAAATCTTATGCGGTCAATCATATTCCCGGCCGCGCCCGCAGCCAGGAGAACTGCGCATATACGCAGCGGAATATATTTTTTTGCCGGGGGGATTCTGCGATAAAGAATAAGAAGAACAATACAGATCAGGACCGCTCCTGCCACAAAAATGTACTGTTTATTCTGCATTATGCCGAAAGCAGCGCCTCTGTTTTCCAGGTATCGGAATTCAAAGACTCCGTCTATAACCGGGCGGGCGGGTTTGTCTTTAAGACAGAAAACTGCAAGATATTTTGTAAACTGATCAAAAAAAAGAGCTGCCACAAATCCGGAAAAAGCCGGTCCATACACTTTGAGCAGGTTTATGGTTGAGGAAGTATTCTTATGTCCCGTCATTTTTACTGATACCTTTCTTTTCATTGAACATTCTAAACATATCGATGAACTATGACACTGATCCTGTTCTTTTTTGTACAGGAACCTTCTTCCGCATATCGGAATTTTCCCATCCCCCGTACGGAGATCACATCTCCTTCGGAAAGCTGATACCCGTTGCTTGTGACCAGTCTGCCGTTGACATAAACCTTAGCGCTTTCCACCAGGCCGGTCATTCGGGAACGGGAAGTAGAAAATGCCAGCCCCAGAAGACTGTCGAGACGGACAGAAGCCACTGTTCCTCTGATCTCTCTGTATTCAGGAGAAAGATTGATCTCCCCGGGATCGATCTGGGAGGTCACGACAGACGTATGACGTACCCTTACTAACTCTTCACAAACCAGCTGTTTTAAATCCCGATGGACGAAAATCAGCGCATCAGTTCCGTCTGCAAGGATATCACCGATCTTACATCGTTCGATCCCGAGATTTAAAACTGCCCCCAGATAATCTCTGTGACAGAGCCGATCTGAAAATTTCCGGTTCAGAGGAGAAATCTTAAGGACATCAAAGGGATAATCCAAAGTATCGAAAGAAGGCTGATCGTTCCTGTAACGTAAATAAAGAGCATCAGGGATGAATGCCGCCATCTGACGCTCTGCCATATCATAGCCGCCAAAAGATATATATCTTGAAGATAACAGATCTTTTGGCAGCGTATGTAAAATATTCTGTTCATACAGATCCAGAAAATCGGAATATGTTATAATATCACGCTGATACGCGATCCTGGAAAGTTCCGTAAAACGCTTTTCCAGAAGCCGGACATCTTTCTCTTTGTTCATCTTCTGCATATCAGGTCAGAACCGTCCCCTGACACTCGGTGTTTCCATGGAGCCTCCCAGAAGATCCTGAAGATCCCCGGAAATATCCACATTTGTAGGTGTCACAAGAAAGATATAATTGGAAATCTTCTGGAGGTTTCCGCTGATGGCGAATGTGGCGCCGGATACAAAATCTATGATCCGCTGCGCGATCTCAAGATCCATTCCTTCCAGATTGAGGATCACTGTTCGTCCTGACAGCAATGTTTCTGTAATTTCTCTGGAATCATCCACAGAAGTCGGCTTAACCACGCAGACTTCCATATTTCCACTTTTTCTGGCCGCCGGTTGTCTCATCGGCGTTATTTTATTGCCCGCTGAAGGCTGAAACTTCTTTTCCTCCATATCGAAGTCTTCATAATCATCTTCTTTTGTATTTTTCTTTCCGAACAGAGAACGACGATGGGGTTTTTCTTCATATTCCTCATCTTCAAAATACTCATCATCATCATAAAAGTCGTCGTCATCATAATCGTCGTTCAGTTTCATGATGTCCAGAAACTTATCAAATACACCCATTTTTACACTCCTTCTTGTGCTTTATATCCCCGCACAATTTTATTATTTTATACTCCCGTTCGGGCACTCTACCTTACCGTGTGCTGTAGTCCCTGGCCCCAAAGATACCAGTCCCTATGCGGACCATGGTAGCTCCCTCTTCGATCGCAACTTCATAGTCATTGGTCATTCCCATCGAAAGTATGCTCACAGTACCATTATCAATGTTTTTTTCTTTAATGTCAACATATAATTTATGTAAATTTGCGAAAATTGTTCTGTTTTTTTCTGGATTTTCAACAAAAGGAGCAACTGTCATCAGACCGCGCAGACAGACATGCGGAAGCGCCGCAGCCCTCTCTGCAAGTGGGAAGACCTCCTCAGCCTTTAAACCGAATTTTGTATCCTCTTCCGCCACGTTGACCTCCAGAAGGATATCTGCTGTCAGTCCGTGTTTTTCCGCTTCCTTTTCCACTGTATTAAGCAGCTTCAGAGAATCCACCGAATGAATAAGTTTTACTTTATCTATAATATATTTTACCTTGTTTGTCTGAAGATGACCGATCATATGCCATTCAATGTCTTTTGGAAGGATCTCATATTTATCTCTGATCTCCTGTACCTTATTTTCACCAAATGTGTGGATGCCAAGATCGTACGCTTCTTTTATCATCTCCGCAGGTTTTGTCTTGCTGACAGCGATCAGTGTAACTTCCCCGCGGCTTCTTCCGGCACGACGACAGGCTGCCTGTATCCTTTCTTCTACCTCTTCCAGATTCTCTTTCAACATATCACAAATCGCTCCCTTCTATTGAAATACGACTTCGTCCGGCCCTACGCTGGATCCCTCCTGCACAATGTGATCGTAATTGTACAGTCCGTAATCCTCTCCCTCCTGAATGATATAATATTCATCATTCTCACAGAGAATAGTTACCTTTTTAAATACGGCGTACCCTTTGTTGATATTATAAACACCTTCCAGCGTCTTCGTTTTTCCGATCGTATATGTCTCGGATGATTCTGGTTTCACGATCTCGGTTCCCTCAGCCAGGTCATCCCTGCTTATAAAAGCTTCTCCCTCTTCTGAAATATCATAAATGTCCACCTGCGTAAAGGTAACATTTCCATTATTGTCCTGGACCATCACGCCATCTGATGTGCTGTTTCCTCCTGTTGTGATATAATCCTGAGGTATGATGTAAAACTTTTCTTCCACAACAGATGATTTTGGTATCTTCAGCCCGCTTTCATCTTCCAGAATCAGTTCCACGTTTAAGAACCGTTCTTCCGCATAGCGTATCATAGAATTGTCGAAGTCAAGACATCCATAATAATCCCCGTCTTTTTCGATTATGGAAAAATCTGCCCAGAGAGTTTCACTGTCTTTATCGATCCTTACCCGGATACTGCTGACCTCATCTGCCTTAAGTTCTTCTGCTGTCTCCCTGTCAAGCTGTACAATGACAGACCAGTCTTCATCTGTGATCAGACGGTAAACGGGATCCCCGGCAGAAATCTGCATCTGATCCGCCAGAACCGTACTTTCATATTCTGAACGATCAAAATTCTGTGCCGTAAAAGAATCCTTTGTCAGAGATTCCAATCCATCTACTGTAAATGCCACGACCCCGTCCTGTGATGTCGCGTAGGATGAAACGTCCTGTCCGCTGGACGCAATAATCTCATCTAACTGATTCATTTTCGTATCGCTGAAAGCATTCTGAAGAGTGGATGAAATTTCATTTTTCAGAGAATAGACAGCCGAAAAATTATTAGCGCTATAATTTTCATTAAAATTCTGAATCTGGAGCACCATTGCGGATTCTGCTTCTGGACTCAGTGTTCCGGAGACCGTCTCTTCTTTGCTGCTCTCTGTCTCCAGTTTCTGGGGAGAAAGTGCATAAATATTAGTGCCTGCCCTCACCTTACTGTTTTCGTTCTGATAATAGCTTATATATCCATCCGCTTCTGCGTTTACCGCTGTCTCCTGCCGGATAATCAGACCTGTATATGAATTATCTCTTACGATGCTGCCTTCTCTGACTTCATAGACAGATATCCTGTCACCGGTAAAGTACATGACAATTGTAATAATAAGGTAGACAAAAACAATGGCAAAAAGAAATATTCCCAAATTCAGTTCTCTTCTGTTACGGTATTTTTTAATACTGATCGATTTCTTTTTCCGCGATGCCAAGATCAGACTGCACCTCCTGAAATTTATAACTTAATCAGTATATCATTTTCTGATGTATATTTCCAGTTTTTAAGGAAATAATAAAAATATTGACATGGTAAAGGAGGAAATCACATGAAATGGTTTGACAATACGGCTTTGACGATCGTGATCATAGGCGCCATCAACTGGCTTCTCGTCGGCATCTTCAGATTTGACCTCGTGGCATTTCTTTTCGGAAACCTGAGCTGGCTGTCAAGGATCATCTATACGATCGTAGGTCTGTGCGGCCTGTATCTTATCAGTCTGTACGGACGAATCAGAAGTATGTCAGAATAAAGATAATTAAGCCGCACGTTTCTACGTGCGGCTTAAGTTTTATGTTTATCCTGTGATCCCGGCTGCCAGGAGAAGGTTCATTTCTTCATATAATACAGACTTGTCCGGCGCCCCCATCATAACAGAAATGTACGGATTTCCACTGCTGTCTTCCTCATACAGGACGACACAGTTTCCTGCCTGGTCCGTAGTCCCGGTCTTGCCTCCGATCACATGAATGCCTTCCGGAGGTGTCGTGATCCCGGCTGAATAATAATTGGTAGGATTCCATGTCACGGCACGGACGGTGCCGTCTGCTCCCGTAATGGATGCTGTGTACGAATCGAAAGATATAATATCTATAAAACGCTGGTCTTTCAGGCATGCGTTAAACATCAAATACAGATCATAAGCCGTCGTATAATGGTTATCGTCATGAAGACCATGAGGATTCACGAAATGGGTCCCAGTGGCACCCAGAGCGGCTGCCTCCTGGTTCATCAGCTCGGCAAAAGCCTCTTCGCTTCCGGAGATGTATTCCGCTATAGCTGTCCCGCAATCATTGCCTGACTGAATCATCAGACCGCATATCAGATCATATAAAGTAAGTGTGTCACCTGTCTGGAGTCCGGCAACTGATTCGTCCCAGTTGAAATCCGTGGCATGAGCGCTGACTGTCACAGTATCGTCTAGATTTCCATATTTCAGCGCAAGATACGCCGTCATGCTCTTCGTCGTACTGGCGGGATAAACACGATCAAAAATCCCGTCCCCACAAAGTACGTTTTTCTGTCCAAGATCAAATAGCCCCGCAGCAGATATGGACTCAGCCTGAAATCCTTCAAGAGAAACTTCCTCCGATGTGACACACAGATCCGCGGCGAACAGGTTTCCCTGATACAAACTCCGGTTATATACAGATGCCTCATGCTCTTTTGCGTAGTCCCGGGACTGTGCCAGGATAAGAAGCCCCGCTGTAACACCGGCGCCGGCAATAAGTACAAGACAAATCAGAACCGCGGCGATCCTGGTCCCATTCTTCTGTCTTTTTCGTCTTCTTTGCTTCATGCTCTCCATACCTATGTTCTGTCCTATTTATACATCTCTCTCCAGTCCAGATCCCCTCTGTCCAGAGCCAGAATAAGCACCTCGGCAGTAGCGATATTGGTGGCGATCGGTATATTGTAGATGTCACACAGTTTTACTATGTCATTCACATCCGGCTCATGGGAACGGGGAGAAAGAGGATCCCGGAAGAAAATAAGCAGGTCGATATTGTTGTGTTCGATCTGAGCGCCAAGCTGCTGCTTTCCCCCAAGATGACCCGGAAGAAACTTGTGGATATTTAAATTTGTTACACTTTCGACAAGAGTCCCTGTCGTCTCTGTCGCGTACAACTCATGCTTACTGAGTATTCCGCGATACGCAATGCAAAAATTCTGCATGAGTTTCTTCTTCGCATCATGTGCGACCAGTCCGATATTCATAACTGTCCCTCTCCTTACTGATATTTGTTAGGCTGCAGACCGACATTTAGTACGAACCCGATCCCCATAAAAAAACATACAACGGAAGTCAGTCCATAACTTACGAAGGGAAGCGACAGCCCCGTGTTGGGAAGGATCAATGTAGCCACGCCGATATTGATAAAACTTTGTATTCCTATCAGCGCGGCAACTCCGCCGCAGATAATGCGCCCTCCTGTATCTTTTGCTCTCAAGCCGATCAAAATACAATCTATTACAATTAATAATAGCAAAAATATGACGACACAACAACCCACAAATCCTAATTCTTCACCTATGATCGCGAAAATAAAATCTGTCTGGGGCTCCGAGACAAAATTTCCGTTTTTGACGGATGTTGTTTCATCGTTATTATAACCTTTTCCTGACAGCTGTCCGGAACCGATAGCCATAACTGAGTTAAGCTGCTGGTACGACTCATCATCCGCGTATTTCTCCGGATCCAGCCATGCCAGGATCCTTCCCTGCTGATAATCATGCAGGAACGGCTGATTCGGCTGCACCGCGATCACCAGGAAGAGAATAACAGCCGGCACCGCCACGGCAAGCACGGTTCCGATAAATTTGTAGCTTAAGCCTCCCAGGAACATAAGCGCGCAGAAAAGACCTGCAATGCATATCGTGGTGGAAAGATTCGGCTGTTTATATATCATTATGAGTGAGGGAAGGATCAGTGCGACAGCCTGCAAGATCAATTTAGGGCTGTTGATCTTTTTCTCTCTGTCGGATAAAAATCTGGCAAAAAACAGGATCATCAAAATCTTTGTAAGATCAGAGGGCTGAAGCTGGGTGATTCCTAAATTCAGCCAGCGGCGGGCTCCGTTTGCTTCCACGCCGATGCCCGGTATCCAGATAGCTGCCAGCAAAAGCAGGTTCAGGATATAAAGGGGCCAGTACAGATTTAACACCCAGTTATAATCGATCAGGGAGATCACGGCCATTGCCGCCACTCCCAGGATCACTCCCATGATCTGCCGGTTCACCAGATCCGGTCTGGCACTTCTCACCATAAATATACCTATAACTGAAAGTATTACAACAGGTATGATGAGGCTGAAGCGATAATCCTTCAGGTCATAATGCAGTTTTATATTTTTCAAAATCACTTTCAATTCTTTTCTCCCGTGTATCTTATATGTATATCTGTCCGTGTAATTTCGATGTCAAAATTTTCCGGCTTTATTTCCACATATTTGGAAACTGCCTGATAAAGATCGGCTGAGAGCCTGTCCACCGAGTCCGGAGCACACTGTATCCTGTCTGAAACAAGAAGATTCCGGAGTCTTTCTTTCGCAACGGAAACAGAACGTACACTCATATTTAAGCCCCCTGATTTCTGTGGAAAAGGCTGGATATTTTTTCAAAAAACCCTTCCGGTCTTGAGAAATCTTCCACGGGGATCTCCTCCCCCGTCAGTCTGCGGCAGATATTTGAATAAGCTCTGCCGGCCAGACAGTTTTCTCCTACAATCGGTTCTCCTTGATTTGTGGCAATAACTACCTGTTCATCGTCCGGTATTACTCCCAGCAGATTTACCGCCAAAATCTCAGTTACATCATCCACTGACATCATGTCCCCACGCTTTACCATATCAATACGAAGGCGATTGATCAGAAGGTCATTCCGTCTTATGCCTGACGCTTCCAGAAGTCCTATGATCCTGTCGGCATCCCGGATGGCCGAGACCTCTGGCGTAGTGACCACGATTGAGCGGTCAGCTCCGGCGATGGCGTTCTGAAACCCCTGTTCGATTCCGGCCGGACAATCCAGCAGGATAAAGTCAAATTCTTCTCTTATGTCATCCACAAGTTTTTTCATCTGCTCCGGCGAAATACTGGATTTGTCTCTTGTCTGCGCGGAGGGAAGGAGATAAAGCTCGGGGAAACGCTTATCCTTGATCAGCGCCTGTTTCAGTCTGCAGTTCCCCTCTATTACATCTACGATATTATATACGATCCTGTTCTCCAGTCCCATAACCACATCCAGATTCCTGAGTCCCAGATCCGTATCTATAACAATAACTTTTTTACCGAGCCCGGACAGACCAATCCCGATATTTGCCGTCGTCGTCGTCTTGCCGACGCCGCCTTTTCCTGAAGTAATGACAATAACCTCTCCCATGCCGCTTTCCTCCTAAATAAGTTCTGGTGTCTGATCCGCAAGGGGATCCAGATAGATGTGTTTTCCGTCGACCACAGCGATCTTCGGTCCTTTGATGTTCAGGCTCTCCTGGCAGATGATCTGGCGTTTTGCCTCTATATCTCCGATGCAGAGCTGCCTGGGCTGCATGGAAAGCGCAACAACAAAAGCATCTCTGTCACCGGAAATGCCGGCGTGTACAGCTCCGTAAAGAGCTCCGACAATAACCACGCTCCCGGCCGCGATCACCCGGGCTCCCGGCTCTACATCCCCAAGAATCACAATATTGGAATCTGATTCCAGTATTTGCCTTTTCCTGAGCGTTCCTCTGTAGAATTGGCCTTCTCTCTTATATATATCCGATAAAGTCCGTTCCACAATGCTTTTGTACATAATATCATTTTTCTCATCGCGCTCAATAATACACAGAATCTCTATCTGGGTATTTTCCGTAATCGCTTTAAGGATCTGTTCCTCCTCCTGCCGCTTAAGGCTTCTCCCACTGAAACTCAGAGCCATCTGCGCGTCTTTAAAAAAACGGGCAGACTTCCTGAATTTTTCGATGAGTGTATCCAACAGCATACTGAAGTCTGCTGTCGGATCAAGTTCAATATCCAGTCCGTATTGGCTGCTCCTGATCGTCACCAGCCTGTCCATCTCTCATCCCATCCTTTAATCTCCGGCAATTCCGGCACCCAGGTCCGCTGCGGATCCTGTGATCAACTCTCCTGATAAATCCGGATTAAAATAAATTCTCGCGATATCTCTTCCTATTTCGGCAGAATAACCTGAATTATACCCATAAGTAATCCTGACAGCGATCGAAATCTGAGGAGACTGGGCAGGCGCGTATCCGACAAACAGCACATGGTCCGCATGAAGTTCGTTATGCTGGGCCGTTCCAGTCTTTCCGGCCATAGAAAATTCCAGTCCGATGAAGTTGGAATCGCTTGCCACCATCTGCTCCATTCCCTGGTGAAGGATATCCCAGGTGCCGGCACTGATCTCATCCATTGTTCGGACCGCTTCGGCCTCATAGTCTTTGATCAGGTTTCCGTCCGAATCTGTGGTTTTATCGATCAGAGTCAGATCATAGATCGTTCCGCTGTTCGCGACAGCAGTCACATACCGATTTAATTGGCTGACAGTATAATTATTGGTTCCCTGCCCGATCGCTGACTGGATTGAATATTCATCTGAAATCTGAGGCTCTGCCTCGGGGATTTCCACTCCTGATTTTTCGCCCAGTCCGAACATTTCCGCGTATTTGGCAAGCCGGTCTGTCCCAAGATCACTGTCATAGTTTCCGTCTGCGTCCATTCCCAGATCATATCCCATCTGATAGAAGAATAAATTACAAGAATGCTGGATGGCCTGGACTACATTCAGAGAGCCGTGCCCATTGGGATAGATCCAGCATCTGGGACTGGGAGTTACCTCATCAAATTCTCCGTCACAGTAGACGGAAGTACCGGAATCAATCAGCCCTTCTTCCAGAGCCGCGGTAGCGGAAACCATTTTGTAGGTTGATCCGGGAGCAGTTTTTTCCTGTGTCGCCCTGTTGTAGAAAATATTGGCCAGTCCGGTATTAAGCTTATTATAGTAGGCTGAGTCCATTGTATTGGCCAGTCTGTTATTGTCATATCCCGGATAAGAAACGCAGGCCAGCACATCTCCCGAATTAGGATCTGTCACCACCACCCCGCCTGAACATGGTTCCAGAGCCAGATCACCGGGAGTAATCTCCAGGGTTTCAATCTTATTGTAAAGCCAGCTGTAAGGATCTGTCGTTCCGTTTAAAAGTCCGTAATAGGCCGTCTCATCCATGGGAAGCACGCCCTGCTCATATGTGATTGCACAGATCTGCGCACCGGTCACACTACCTGATTTTATAAGATATTCATAGAGAAGTTTGTCGAAATTACTGTCCTCACTCAAATATTCTTCTAAATAGTTCAACACTCCCTGATAGATTTCCTCTGAACTGGAATAAGTTCCCCCGTCCAGTTTTGAGGTATCGATCCAGTTCTGGGAAATGGCATAGTTGAGATACGTATACAGACTGATCGTCTCATCCACAGCCCATGCGGTCTGAGTCGCGTCTGTACTGTCGATCTCATCCGAAAGCAGAAGTCCTGCAGCCTCCTTCAGGACCGTGTCACAGATATAATCCATGTATGCCTGCATCTCATCCGAAAGCTCTCTGTATGCAGGAGCATTCGGGTCCCGGAGCTGAGCCATAAGTTCGTCAAGTGTACTTTCTCTTTTGTCATGAAAGATCTCATAGACGGCCTTTTCCGCAGTACCCGCATCCTCACTGGAAAAATGATCCATATCAATGATCTCGTTAGCAATAAAAGCATTGTACGCGTCTCCCACCGGAATAATGATATATTTCGTATCTTCCGCTGTAGAAGGATCATAATCCAGTACATTGCTCAGCTTGCTCAGGATGATACCGGCAAGTTTTTCTTCCAGCAGCCTGTAGGCGCTGATCTGCAGATTCTTGTCTATGGTCAGATACACATCATTGCCCGCCTCCGGATCGGTTGAACTGACTACATCTGTTACTTTTCCAAGATTATCCACATAGAAAGTGCGTTCTCCCTTCTCTCCCTGAAGAACACTGTCAAATGCCTGTTCAATTCCGGATTTTCCAACGATATCTGACAGTGAATAACGTTTTTTCTCATCGCTGTCCAGCGCGTCGTACTCTTCCTGAGAAATCTGCCCGGTGTAGCCGATCACGGAAGCGAAATATTCTCCGTCCGGATAAACCCGCAGTGAATCTTCCGCAATATCAACTCCGGTCAGAGATTCCTGGTTTTCCATTATGGCAGCCGCCGTCTCATCACTGACATCGGAAGCCAGCGTTGTGGAAAGATACTGCTGGTAGCTGTTAAGCCCCATGGCATATCGCATATTGACCATTTTCAGGATATATGCCGGATCATTGTTCTCATCATCCAGACCATACCGCTCTGAGCAGAGAAAATGCATAATTTCAGCGGCAGACTGTGTCCGCTGTTCTTCGGTCAGATCATCCGTATAACTTTCGCCAAATACATCTGCCACAAAACGGAGACGCAGCGTTTCATTCGTCTCCGCAAACTGATAATTTCCTGAGGAATCAAGAATGATCCCAAAACTGTCAATCACAGAGTCTCCGTTTTTTTCCACGATCGTAAGTACTCTGTCCAGGATATCGTTGAGAAGCTTATTTCTGTCACTTTCTGTAATATTTGTAGAAAGGGTGTCTTCGATCGTGACGGAATAAGCCAGCTTATTGTAAGCCAGAAGGTTTCCGTTCCGGTCATAAATATTCCCTCTTGTGGCAGCTACTTCTTTCGTCTTGCGTATCTGGAGCTCATAATTCTCAAGATAATCCTCGCCTTTTACGATCTGGAGATAGAAAAGACGTCCGATCAGGACAGAAGAACTCAGGCAGAATACTACGATAAGAACTACAAGCCTGGATCCCAGGATGTAGTCTATTGCCTCTTTGATCCTGTCAATGATTTCTCTAAACAAATTTACTTGCACTCCTTTTCTCTACAGCCTCCAGTTTATGATTGATAAACAGAAGCAGGGGATAAACTCCAAGAGTTATAACGATAGTATAAATAGTCTCAGGAACAATGATCCGGTTCAGATAGGTAAAAAAGCCAAAATCACTCTTGAGCAGGAAAGAAAAGAAATAGATGACGAGTCCATATATCAGATCGCTCACCGCGATCATAAACAAAGGCAGCTTGATATCCTCGTCAAAATACATCTGCTCAAAAAGACCGTTAACAAATCCAGCCATTAGATAGATCAGAGCGTAAAAACCGATCATATCTCCGAACTGGATATCGATCATAAGACCTGATATAAATCCCACCAGCATTCCCTCCCGGGAACCTCTCATAAATCCAAAAGACGCTGTTATAATAAGCATCAGATTTGGTCTTGTTCCGGCAATCTCCAGCGCCGGAAACACTGAGCACTGCAAAAGGTACGCGGCCAGAATGATCCCGGCACTCACGGCGATACGCCGAATCTTTACTGCTTTCATCGGCACCTCCCTACTCTGACTGATCTTCCCCGGTAAGTTCCGCTTTTGTGGTAGTAATTACCAGAACTTCCTGAATATTGTTAAAGTCCACTGCCGGGATCAGATACCCGGAACGGGTAAGATTATTAGAATCCACATTAATCTCACTGATGGATCCGATGAGGATCCCCTGCAGATATTTGTCACTGATATAGGAGGTGACGATCTGATCCCCTACAGCGACTACATGGTCATTATTCTCCATCTGTTCGAACGCGATCTGCCCGTTGCTCATAAGTGAAAGATCTCCGCTCACGATGCAGGTGTCTGATGTGGACAATACCATTCCGCTTATATTTGTGGAGTCATCGATAATGGAGCGTACCTTAGCCCATGTAGGACCCACTTCTGTCACAATGCCGACAAGCCCTTTCCCTGCCAGAACATTCATGTCCACAGCGATTCCGTCCTGGCTTCCTTTGTCAATCGTAAAGGTCGAAAACCAGTTCCCCGCGTCTTTTCCGATGACATGAGCCGCTGTCTTTTCATAGTCAGCATAATTCTGATCCAGATTGTACAGCTCCTGAAGACGTTCATATTCATATTGCTCTTCCTGAAGATAATTATTCTCCGTAGTCAGCGCGTCCACCTGTTCCTGCAGCTTTTCATTTTCCGCGCGGAGCTGTTCCATGGTAGAAAAATTTTCTTTCATGTCACTCATCCATCCGCCGATCTGGTTGATTCCCTGCTGCAGAGGAATGACAGTAACATTTGCCAGAACTCTGAACGGTCCGCCTACTTTATCTGAGACCGATGACAATATCATCATTAATACACAGAATAAGGAAAGGCCCAGAAGGATATATCTGTTTGTATGTGATGTATGATTCTTTTTCTTCATTATCTTAACCACCTATAATCTTCATCCATCATAGAATACGTAAGCCTTCGATAATATTCCCGGTCAGAGATGATCTTCTGAAGTCCTCTTGCCGCGCACAGTTCCGGTTCCTTTGCCGTTGTCACTACAAGGCCCGTACTCTCCTGGAGATACGTGGAAAGTCCTCTCAGATTCGCCATTCCTCCCGTAAGGCATATCCCGCTTTTCTGGATCGCCCTTCTGACATCAGGAGGAGTCCGATCCAGCATCGAGCGGACCGCACGGACGCATTCTTCCAAAGGCTCCTTCATGGCGGCACGTACGAGACTGATGGAAACTTCTGTCTGAGAGGGAACTCCTGTGATAAGATCCCTGCCTGAGACCTGGATCACGCTGTCTGTACTCTGTTCGAAAATGCCGAACTCTCTCCGGAGTCGTTCCGCTGTCAGCCTTCCGATCATAAAATCTTTGTTATGCCGGACAAGCCCGGATATGGCGGCATCCATCTCCTCACCGCCGATCTTTAAAAGCCGGTTGAGTACCATTCCGCCAGATGACAGAACAGACAGCTCTGTTGTTCCGCCTCCGAAATTAGCAACGAATATCCCTTTCTTACCGATCACATCAATACCGGATCCCACCGCGTCTGCCAATCCTCTGTCAACCACACGCACATTCTTTGCCCTGGCTTCAGAATGAAAGACCAGGTCATAGAATGCCTTCTTTTCTACCTCCGTCACATCAGTGGGAACCGCCACTACATACTCTGCTCCCCATGTAAACCGTCTGTCCGCTCCGAGAAGCGTCCCCAGCAGATACTGCATATCATCAAAATGAGCAATCACCCCGTTTTTCATAGGGAAGATCACCTGGATGTCCGGGGGAGACTTTTCATACATTTCATATGCCTCGTCACCCACGGCGAAAATATATTTTTTATCTTTCATGGCTATGACGTTCTTCGCACGCCACAGCGATCCTTTCTTTTTATCAAACACTTTGATCTCATAAGTTCCAAGATCAAGTCCGTATACATTCCCCGACATAATGATTACATCCCCTGCCAATGACTCCCGTAACTACTGAAAGAACCCCTTTTCTTTCAGACTGACATACCGATTGTTTCCAATGATAATATGATCCAGAAGCTGGATCCCGATCAATACTCCTGCCTCGCGTACCCTTCTGGTGATCTGTACATCCTCTCTGCTGGGAGAGGGATCTCCGCTGGGATGATTGTGGAGCAGGATGATAGACACCGCATTTCTCTGAAGAGCCTCCAGAAACAATTCCCTGGGTGAAACCAGTGCCATGTCTACAGTCCCTACAGAGACCGTACTCTCTCCGATCAATCTTGACCGTGTATTCAGAAAAAGAAGCTTCATCACTTCCTTGCCGCGATGCCGCATGTCTTCCATATAATATTGTGCGATCGCTTTTGGAGAAGAAAAATCCAGACCTTCCGCGGCTGATGCCCTGGACATCCGCTTTGCCAGCTCAGAAAGGCAGCGTATCTGGATCGCCTTGACTCTCCCTATGCCTCTGACCTGCATCAGGCGGTCTAAAGTCCACTGGTGGATGCTGAGGACTCCCTTTTCAGAGAAGTCCGGATGAAGAAGCCTGCCCGCCAGTTCCAGAGAGTTCTCTCCTTTTGTCCCGGTCCGCAGAAGCACTGCCAGAAGTTCTGTATCGGTCAGATTTTCTGCTCCGAAACGCTCACACCTTTCATAGGGACGGTCTTCGTGATACATTTCTTTGATCGTACTGCTTTTCCCCATATTTTGTTTTCCACTCAGTGCGATGATACAATACAGTGATTTATTTTAGCACAATTTAAATTTGATGTATAGGGATTATACATTAAAATTCTGTGAATAACTGTACCTGCCGATGATCGCTTCCGCCGTTTTCAGGCCGTCCATCGCCGCGGAAGTAATCCCGCCGGCATATCCGGCGCCCTCCCCGCAGGGATAGATCCAGGGAACAGACGAGGTAAGATCCTTCCCTCTCATTATTCTGACCGGCGAGGAAGTCCGGCTCTCCACTCCCGACAGCACCGTATCCTTGTCGTCAAATCCGGGGAGCTTTTTTCCCATGGCACGGATGCCCTCTTCCAGGGATCCGGCAAGTTCCTCCGGAAAAAGATTTCTCAGATTTCCGAAGGTATAAGAACCCTTTATATTCGGCACGACCTTTCCAAAGTCGTGAGTAAGTCTTCCATAACAGAAATCGTCAAACCGCTGCACAGGAATCTTGCCTTTTCCCTCTTCCCAGGCTCTTTTCTCCAACTTTCTCTGGAACTCCATCCCGGCCAAAGGGTGATCCGCCCCATAGTCCTCCCTGGTGACAGTGACGATGACCGCACTGTTGGCATTGTCTCCCGCTCTTCCATGATAACTCATTCCATTGACTGCCAGGAACCCTTCTTCCGAAGAAGCATTGACCACATATCCTCCCGGGCACATACAAAAGGTGTAGACGCCTCTTCCGCTGTCCAGCTGAGCCGTCAGTTTATAGGCCGCCGCAGGCAGCCCGCCTCTCTGCCGGCCGTACATGGCATTATCCACTGTCTCCTGCCGGTGTTCGACCCGCAGGCCCACGGCAAATGACTTTGCTTCCATGTGCAGGCCGTGCCGGTACAGCATTTCAAATGTATCCCGGGCGCTGTGGCCGATGGCCAGCACCGCCGCATCCGCCGGTATCTTCTCTTTCTCATTGATCACCAGGCACTTCTCTTCCGGGAGAAGATCGGTGACCTGGCTGTGAAAACGGAATTCTCCTCCCATCCGGATAATCTGCTCCCGCATGGCTTCAACCACCCGGATCAGGATATCTGTTCCGATATGGGGTTTCTGTTCCCACAGGATATCCTCCGGAGCGCCAAAGCGGACAAACGTCTCCAGGACGAAACGGTTTCTTCCTGCCGGATCCTTTACCTGAGTGTTCAGCTTCCCGTCTGAAAATGTGCCGGCTCCGCCCTCTCCGAACTGGACGTTGGAGGACGGATCGAGCACTCCTTCTCTCCAGAACCGCTCCACGTCCTTTTTCCGTTCGGTTACCGGGGCTCCGCGCTCTATGACAAGAGGCATGTATCCTTCCGAGGCAAGGAGATAGGCACAGAACAGCCCGGCCGGACCGCTTCCCACCACCACCGGCCGGCGGCCAAGAGACTCCCTGCCATGTTCCGGAACCTGATAGGCCTTATCCGTTACTTTCTGTATACTCCCCTTCGACTGGCGCAGGACACGTTCTTCATGGACCACAGAAAAATCAATGGTATAGACATAGAAGATCTCCGGTTTCTTCCGCGCGTCCAGTGATCGTTTTCTCACTTTATATTCTTTGAGCTCATTCTTCTTTATATGTGCAGTCCGGAGAAGCTTTTTCTCCAGCTGCTCCGGTGTATGATCTGAGGGAAGTTTCAGCTGCGTGATCCTGAGCATATTTCTTCAACTCCGTTTCTCATCATTTTTCAGGCAGGTCAGTGTTCTGCCCCGGTCCGGGCCGGAACCGCGGCATTCTCCCCGGCCCTGTGCCCGCTTAAGACCGCCCAGGTGATATTGTATCCGCCGCAGTCTCCGTCCACATCAAGAAGCTCTCCTGCGAAATAGAGTCCGGGAACATATTGGGATTCCAGCGTATCCGGATCCACCTCCGCAGTGTTTACTCCGCCGCAGCAGACCTGTGCCTGGGTGAACGGATTCGTCGCAGTCACGCAGACACTGAATTTTTTGATCAGTGAAACCAGTCTGCCGATCTCCTCTTCCGCAAGCTGTCCGGCCTTTTTATCTCTGGGAATCCCGGACAGTCTGATCCACAGATCTGAAAGCTTTTTGTGGAACAGTCCGATCAGAAACATCTCCGCAGGTTTATCCGGACGTGTCTTTGCCCTGGCGCTGAGAAACGCTTTCGTCTGTTCTTCCGTAAAATCCGGCATAAAATCCAGCTCTGCCCGGACTTCTCTGTTCTGATACAGGGCTTTGGACGCGTAACGGCTTACCTGGAATACCGGTATTCCGGATATCCCGTAGTCCGTCAGCTGGATCTCCCCTGTATCCTTCGCGACACACTCCCCATCAGCCCAAATGGACACCGTTCCGTTTACCCGGACTCCGGCTATCGCTTTAAAAAAACTGTCCCCGCATCTGAGCTGGACAAGTGCCGGCAGCACCGGGATCAGCGTATGGCCCATCTGTCTGGCGAGGTCATATCCGGATCCGTCCGATCCGGTGGACGGCGCCGCCCTGGAGCCGGTACACAGGATCACACTGTCTGCCCCGATATCCCCGCTGTCTGTCCGGATCGCAAATCCTCTTTTCTTTGGCCGGATCTCCCGTACATGGACACCGGTGCGGATCTCCACCTCCAGACGGTCAAGCTCCATCCGGAAAGCCTCCAGCACCGAAGAGGCCTGATCCGAGCTGGGGTAGATATAACCGTTCCGGTTTCTGGAATATACCCCGAGCGCGAGAAAAAAAGAAATAACAGCCTGAGCGCCCTCTTTTCCCACGATCTCCCACGGGAAAAGAGGGTCTTCCGAGTGATAGTGTATCGGTTCCTGGCAGGTATTTGTAAAATTGCATCTTCCGTTTCCGGTGGAAAGGATCTTTTTCCCGATCCGGTCTTTATGTTCCAGTATGATAACGCGGGCGCCCTTTTCTGCCGCCGCGATCGCCGCGGTCATACCAGATACCCCTCCTCCGATCACTGCAACTGTTCTCATCGTTCTCTCCTTTTCTGAATTTTACGATTCTTTTTCTGTCAGCTCACGAATGTTCTGAACCGGGAGCACGCCTGCGTCGATCATGCTCTGGAGCGATTTCAGGATCCCCAGTTTTGCATGATACCAGGTAAGCCCTCCCTGAAAGTAAACTGCGTAGGGAGGTTTGATAGGGCCGTCGGCTGAGAGTTCGATGGACGATCCCTGCACGAACGCCCCGGCCGCCATGATCACATCACTGTCATAGCCCGGCATGGCCCAGGGTTCCGGAGTCACATAGCTGTCCACAGGAGCTGCGGCCTGGATCCCTTTGCAGAATGCGATCACGCCTTCCGGACTTCCTAAAGTGACAGCCTGAATGATATCATGTCTGGATTCCTTGCTGCCCGGCACAACCGGAAATCCCAGTTTTTCATAAACAGCGGCCGCAAAAACCGCCCCTTTCAGAGCCCCGCATACCACTGTCGGCGCAAGGAAAAATCCCTGATAAAAGGACTGCATCACACCGAGCGAAGCGCCAACCTCTCTTCCCAGTCCCGGCGATGTCAGCCGGCAGGCGCAGTTTTCGATCAGCTCTTCTTTTCCCGCGATATAGCCTCCGATGGGAGCAAGTCCGCCTCCCGGATTCTTGATCAGAGATCCGACGATCATGTCTGCCCCTACATCGCTTGGTTCCAGCCGCTCCACAAATTCACCGTAGCAGTTGTCCACCATGCAGATCACATCCGGCCGCCGCTCTTTGATGAACGCGATCAGCTCCCCGATCTTTTCTACCGAATAACTGGGCCGTGTCTGATATCCTTTGGAGCGCTGGATCGTGACCAGTTTCGTCCGGTCATTTAAGGCTGCCTCAATCGCCGGATAATCAAAATACCCGTCCTCCAGAAGCTCCACCTGGCGGTAGGTCACTCCGTATTCCGCAAGGGATCCCCGGGAAGGCCGGATGCCGATCACTTCCTCTAAAGTGTCATATGGTTTTCCTGCCGGAGAGAGAAGTTCATCTCCCGGGCGCAGATTGGCGGACAGGGCCAGCGCCAGAGCATGGGTCCCGCATGTGATCTGCGGACGCACCAGGGCGGCTTCGGTGTGAAAGGCAGATGCATATACCGCTTCCAGAGTATCCCGGCCCTGATCGTTGTAACCATATCCGCTGGCATAGTTAAAACAGCCTTCACTGACCCGGTTCTCCTGCATGGCATGGATAACTTTCAACTGATTATACTCCGCTGTCCTGTCAAAATCCTGAAAGCGTTCATTCAGCTCTTCTTCAATCTTCTTCCCATATTCCCATACCTCTCTGGAGATTCCAAGCTGTGCGCAGATCTCTTCTGTTCTTATACTGTTCATTTTCCATTCCCTTTTCTGTTTCTATGATAAATAACGGCAGACTACAGGATCTGCCTTTCTCTGAGATGTTTCAGCATAAATTCTTCCAGATTTCCCTCATCCTGCCCGATCACAGAACGGTCCGCCCAGATGACATCCTTTTCTCTGCGGAACCATGTGAGCTGCCGTTTGGCAAAATGCCGGGTATCCCGTTTTATGATCCGTACTGCTTCGTCGAGAGTGTATCTGCCCTCCAGATATCCATAAAGCTGCCGGTATCCCAGGCCCTGCATGGAGGTGGCCGTCTTTGGCACCCCGCGGTCTCTCAGGAAGCGCACTTCTTCAAGAAGACCTTCTTCCATCATCTCATCTACCCGGCGGTCGATCCGCTCATAAAGCCGGCTCCTTTCATCCGTCAGCACGAAATAGGCATATCGGTAAGGAGACTGTTTTTCCCGTTCTTTTTGATTATGTTCGGAGATTTTCCCACCGGTCTGCCGGTGAAACTCAAGGGCGCGGATCACCCGTTTCACATTGTGCGGATGGATCTGCCCAGCCGCTTCCGGATCCACGTTTTCCAGAAGCTGATGGAGATATTCCCCGCCATTTTCTCTGGCAGTCTGCTCCAGACAGGCCCGGAATTCATCCTCTCCGCTGTCCTCCGTAAAATTAATGTCATACAGAAGGGCCTGGATATAGAATCCGGTGCCGCCCACGACCATCGGTATCCTGCCTCTGGACCAGATCTCCGCCAATGCCTGGCGGGCCATCCGCTGGAAACGTACGACATTGAAGTCTTCTTCCGGATCCAGGACATCGATCAGATGATGGGGCACCCCCGACATCTCTTCCGGCCGGATCTTGGCAGAACCGATATCCATATGCCGGTATACCTGCATGGAATCGGCGGATATGATCTCACCGCCGATCTTTTTTGCCAGCAGGACGGAAGCTTTTGTCTTTCCCACAGCCGTCGGTCCTGCCAGTATGACTAAAGGTTTTTTTTCCATATCAGATGATCCTCTTGAATTTCTTTTCCAGTTCCCGCTTTGTCATCGCGATAATCGTAGGCCTGCCATGCGGACAGTGATAAGGATTGTCCAGCGTCAGAAGCTCCCCGATCAGCGCGTCCACTTCCCGGGCAGACAGACGGCTGTTTCCTTTCACCGCCGCCTTGCAGGACATGGAGGCGACTTTCTCATCGATCAGATCCGGCGTCATGGCCGTGGTCAGTCCCTCTGAGAGATCATCAATCATCTCCATAAGCAGTTCCTTCTTGGCAATGCTGAAAAGATTGTCCGGTACTGCCCGGACTGCATACTCTTCTCCCCCGAAGGGCTCGATCTCAAAGCCGATCCTGGTAAACCGGTCCATATTTTCTTCCAGGATCCCGGCCTCCTGCATCGAGAGTGTCAGGATGATCGGCGGACTTAAATACTGTGAAGTGAACTCTCTTGTCTTCATCCCTTTCAACGTGCGTTCATACAGTACTCTCTCATGGGCCGCGTGCTGGTCTATGATATAAAGGCTGTCCCGGAACTGGACAAGCCAGTATGTGTCAAACACCTGGCCGATCAGTCTGTATTCTGCCCGCACTTCCCGTTTCAGGAAATGCTCTTCAAACAGATCCAGCTGCCGTGGCTTCTCCTCCATGGCCGGAGCTTCCTCCCGGCCGGAAGCCCTCACAGCGGGGATGGTTTCCTGCGCGCGCTGATCGGCGGCTTCCCGGATCCGGTCCGCCTGTCGCTCCGGCCGATAGATCCCGGAACGGTCTGTCACTTCCGCCGAAGACATCCGCTGATGATAGGCCGTCACCCGCTCTTTCATCTTTCTTATAAAATAATCTTCATCATGTACTTCTTTTTTTTCTTCCGGCTTTTCTCCCGTTTTTTCTGCTTTTTCCGGAACCGGGTCCGGCACTTCCGCCTTCTGGATCAGTTCCGGCTCAAGCAGCGTCCTGTGAACGCCCTCAAATACTGCGTTATAGACTTCCTGCTGTCTCTGAAAGCGGAGTTCCATCTTGGTGGGATGTACATTGACATCGATATCCCCGCCGTTGATATGAAAGTGCAGGACCGCAAACGGAAATTTATGCTGCATGGTAAAATCTTTGTACGCATCTTCCAGCGATTTTGAGATCATCGGACTCTTCACGTACCGCCCGTTTACGAAGAAATTTTCAAAATTCCGGTTGCCTCTTGTAATGACCGGCTTTCCCAGATATCCCGTGATCCGAAGCCCGTTCTTCTCAAATTCGATATCCAGCAGATTTGCCGCCACATCTCTCCCATATACACTGTAGATCACATCTTTTAATTTTCCGTTCCCGGATGTGCGCAGTTTTTCCTGTCCATTGTTGATAAGGAGAAAGGCCACCTCCGGATGGGACAGGGCAAGATGCATGAGAAGATCCTGGACATGCCCGGCCTCCGTCATCGGAGTTTTTAAAAACTTCCGGCGGGCCGGCACATTGTAGAACAGCTGCCGCACAAGAAAGGTGGTTCCCTTCGGAGCGCCCGTCTCTTCCAGAGAAATCTCCCTGCCCCCTTCGATCACATATCTTGTGGCGTACAGATCCTCTTCTGTCTTTGTGATTATCTCTGTCCTGGTGACCGCGGCAATACTGGACAGTGCCTCTCCCCGGAATCCAAGTGAGTGGATCCGGGACAGATCCTCCACACTCCGGATCTTGCTTGTGGAATGACGCAGAAAGGCGCTCCTTACCTCTGATGCCCGGATCCCGCAGCCATTGTCCATGACCCGGATCAGGGAGATTCCTCCGTCCCGGATCTCTACCGTTACCGAATCAGCGCCCGCGTCGACGGCATTTTCCACCAGTTCCTTTACAACAGATGCCGGGCGCTCGATCACTTCCCCGGCGGCGATCTTATCGATCGTCACCTGATCTAAAACCTGAATATGCGGCATGATCCTTCCTCCTTTTTCTTATCAGCGCCAGCGGTTCTTCAGCTTGTTCTGAAGACGGTAGATTGTGTTCAGTGCATCGATGGGCGTCATGTTTCCCACATCAAGGTTTTTCAGCTCTTCGATCACATCGTCGTCTTTCACGGTATCGAAAAGGGAGATCTGGGCGATGTCTACCTCATCATATCTCTTTGTCCGGGGTTTCTTCTTTGGGTGCTGTTCTTTCGCGGCTATCTCGCTGACCCTGGCCGTGATGTCCTGATCGCTCAGCTCTTCGACGATCTCTTTTGCCCGGTTGATGACCAGATCCGGCACTCCAGCCAGCTTGGCCACCTGGATGCCGTAGCTCTTGTCTGCTCCGCCGGGAACGATCTTCCTCAGGAATACGATATCGTCCCCCTGTTCTTTGACCGCGATGCAGTAGTTGTTTACATTCTCAATCTTGCCCTCCAGCTCTGTCAGTTCATGGTAATGGGTGGCGAACAGCGTTTTTGCTCCCAGCAGACGGCTGTCACTGATATATTCGATCACCGCCCACGCGATGGAGAGCCCGTCAAACGTACTGGTCCCTCTGCCGATCTCATCCAGGATCAGCAGGCTTCTGGATGTGGCATTGCGGAGAATGTTGGCCACCTCCGTCATCTCCACCATGAACGTACTCTGTCCGGAAGCCAGATCGTCGGAAGCTCCCACCCGGGTAAAGATCCGGTCCGACAGCGCGATGTCCGCGCTCCTGGCAGGAACAAAAGAGCCGATCTGAGCCATCAGCGCGATCAGGGCGGTCTGACGCATGTAAGTAGATTTTCCCGCCATGTTGGGCCCGGTGATGACAGAGACCCTGTGCTTCTTATCATCCAGATATGTATCATTGGAAATAAACATCTCATTCGGGATCATCCGCTCCACCACCGGATGCCGGCCCTCTTTGATGTCAATGATTCCTTTTTCATTGATCTTCGGACGTGTATAGTTATATCTCTCAGCGGTCAGTGCAAGGGAGGCAAATACGTCCAGCGCTGCCACCGCCTTGGCGGTTGCCTGGATGCGTTCTGTCTCGGCAGCCACCTTTTCCCGGATCTCTGTATAGATCTCATACTCCAGAGCGTAGAGCTTGTCCTCCGCTCCCAGGATCATATCCTCCAGTTCTTTCAGCTCCGGAGTGATATACCGCTCTGCGTTGGCCAGCGTCTGTTTCCGTGTATAGTAATCCGGCACCTGATCCTTGTAGGAGTTGGTCACTTCCAGATAATAGCCGAAAACCTTATTGTATTTAATCCGGAGATTTTTGATCCCCGTCTTCTCCCGCTCTTCATTCTCCAGCTTTGCCAGCCAGTCCTTGCCATCGGACTTTGCCCGCCGCAGGTTGTCCACTTCCTCACTGTATCCGTCCCGGATGATATTTCCCTCTTTCATGGCAATGGGAGGATCTTCGCGGATCGAATCTTTGATCAGGGAACAGAGATCTTCCAGGGTATCCATATCTCTGTAGATATTTTTCAGAAGCTCCGACTGCATTTCCTGCAGGATATAGCGGATGGGCGGCAGCATCTCCAGGGAACTGCGAAACGCTGTCAGATCCCGCGGATTGGCCGACCCATACGCGATCTTTGTGACAAGCCGTTCCAGGTCATAGACAGGCGTTAAATATTCCCGGATCTCCTCTCTGGAGATCGCCTGTTCCTTTAATTCCTCCACGGCATCCAGGCGCATGAGGATCTCTTTTCTGTCGATCAGAGGCTGTTCCACATATTTTCGCAGTGTCCGCGCGCCCATGGCTGTCTTTGTCTTGTCCAGCACCCAGAGCAGGGACCCTTTCTTCTGTTTCTCCCGGAGCGTCTCGCACAGTTCCAGATTTCTCCGGGTGGAGCTGTCCAGCATCATATATTTTCCCGCCGAATAAGGCGTGATATGAGTCAGATTGGAGAGCGAATTCTTCTGGGTCTCCAGCAGATACGAAAGAAGCGCCCCCGCGCTGATCAGGCCACAGTCGTAATCTTCCAGTCCCAGCCCGGCAAAAGAAGAAACCTTAAAATGTTCCAGAAGTTTCTGCCGGCAGACGGCATCGTCAAAATACCAGGGATCCAGAGAATAAATCGTGACGCCAAACCGGTCTTTCAGGCCGTCCAGATCCATGCCGCTCATGTAGAACGCTTCATTGCAGATGATCTCGGAAGGTGAGAAACGATAGATCTCGTCCGTCAGTTTTGAACTGTCCGGGATCTCCGTCACAAAATAGTCTCCCGTGGATATATCCGCGACTGAGACCCCGTACCGGTCCGCGATATAAACGATGCACATGATATAATTGTTCCGCGTTTCGTCAAGAGCCTGAGGATCCATGTTGGTCCCCGGCGTTACGATGCGGACAACTTCCCGCTTTACAATTCCTTTCGCGGATTTCGGATCTTCTACCTGCTCACAGATGGCTACTTTGTATCCCTTTGATACCAGACGGTTGAGATAGCCCTCCACAGCATGATAAGGGACACCGCACATGGGTGCCCTCTCTTCCTGTCCGCAGCTCTTTCCGGTCAGCGTGATCTCAAGTTCTCTTGACGCGGTCAGAGCATCATCAAAGAACATTTCGTAAAAATCTCCCAATCTATAAAACAGAATGCAGTCCTGATACTGAGACTTGGTCTCCATATACTGCTTCATCATTGGTGTTAATTCCGCCACATTCTTACTCCTTTATAAAAATATGTTTCATTGTTTTGCGGATGTATTATAGCATTTTTGAGAAATGTGTTCAACTGAAGAAGCTGAAATCAAAATTTTCAGACAATACGCAGATCTCTCTCCCTGCATCCTACAGTACATGAAATTCCGGTCTTTTTTCTCCGTACAGAAAATGAAGGAGATAACCGCTCAGAAGGATTCCGGCCGCGCACAGCCCGGAAAAAATAATCGTGAAGGGAAGGCAGACCTGCCCTAAAATCTGGAATGGCTGATCTGTATAATCCCACACATTCCAGCCCATAATCTTATTGACAAATATTCCGGTAATGAACTCACAGGACGTCACAAAAAGAACACTCCAGCCCACCTGCTTCCACAGCGGAGCCCGCCAGCCGGTCCATATCCCCTGCTGCGCAAAAAAAACAAGGCAGAATCCTCCCAGCAGGAACATCGACCAGTGGGAGAAGCCCCGGAAGATCATCTCCAGGGAATAGTAGATCACGCCTCCCAGAGTCCACAGGAATAAGTATTCACTTAGCTTTTTCACTATAAATGCCCTCTTTTTCTTCCGTTTTTATGGATAGTCTGAGCAGATTCCGGCCATTTTATGAATGGAAATTTTATGGCTTTTCCCGGAATTTCCGGATCTCTTCCAGCCGCCTGGCCGCTTTTTCTTCCTCCCCTTCTTGTGTCGGGTGATAATAGGTGCGGTCTTTTAAGCCATCTGGCATGCACTGCATATGGGTCAGCTTCTCTTCGGTATCATGAGCATATTCATATCCTTTTCCATATCCCAGCTCCTTCATCAGTCCGGTGGGAGCGTTTCGGATCTGCATGGGCACCGGCTCGGTGTTCTTTTCCCGGACATCGCGCCTGCACTCTTCGCACGCGGTATACAGCGCGTTGGACTTTGGCGCCAGGGAAAGATACACGACGGCATGGGTCAGATGTACGTCACACTCCGGCAGCCCCAGAAAATGGCACGCCTGATATGCCGCCACTGCCACCTGCAGCGCCCGGCTGTCTGCCATCCCCACATCCTCACTGGCAAACCGGATCAGCCTTCTCGCAATATAAAGAGGATCCTCCCCGCCTTCCAGCATACGCATCATCCAGTAGACCGCCGCGTCAGGATCACTGTTCCGCATCGACTTGTGAAGCGCGGAGATCAGATTGTAATGTTCTTCCCCGCTCTTGTCATACAGCAGAGATCTCCGGCTGATGCACTGCGAAAGACCTTCCGTGGTCACCCGGATGCCGTCCGGATGGATTTCTCCGTTCAGTACTGCCATTTCCAGCGTATTCAGGGCCGTTCTCGCGTCCCCGTTGGCAAACGCCGCAACAGCCCGGATATTTTCATCCGAGATCTCTATATTCTGGCCGCCGAATCCTGCCGGATTTTTGAGGGCATTTTTCAGCAGACGCACCAGAGCCTTCTCTCCCAGCGCTTTCAAGACAAACACCCTGCACCGGGACAGAAGCGCTCCGTTTATCTCAAAAGACGGATTTTCCGTAGTGGCGCCGATCAGGATAATACTTCCCCTCTCCACATAGGGGAGAAACGCGTCCTGCTGCGCTTTATTGAAGCGGTGGATCTCATCCACAAAAAGAACGGTCCGAAGCCCCATGCGGCGGCTTTGCTCCGCCCGGTTCATAACTTCCCGGATCTCCCGGATACCGCTCGTGACCGCGCTGAAGTTGATAAACTCCGACTTTGTCCTTCCGGCAATGATACTGGCAAGCGTAGTCTTGCCTACTCCCGGCGGTCCCCAGAAGATCATGGAAGAGATCTGGTCCCGCTCGATGAGCTGTCTTAAGATCTTCCCCTGCCCCAGAAGATGTTCCTGTCCTACAAAATCTTCCAGAGAGGACGGCCGGAGTCTGCTGGCCAGCGGTGTCATTGCTCTGTCATTTTCAAACAGTGTCATCTGTTCCATAATCCCTTCACTTCTTTCCTTTCCTGTCTTATCCTGTGAACAGACCGATCAGCATCCAGATCAGCACCAGGACAAAGATCACCTTGCCAAACACCTCGCCGCCCGGATGAAGCTCGTCAAATTCCTTCGGCATCCGGAAAATATCCGGATCATTTCTGTGTTCTTTCCACTGAAAATCTTCAATATAATACTTCCATCCGCTCTGATCTGTATACACATTCACCCGGTCGGAAGCCAGATATCTGTGGATCGGTTTCCGGTATCCCTGGCTCTGTATGGTATTCGACACGCCGGTCACCGGGTCGCAGATCTCCACCTTAAGAAAATAATAGCGGCGGTAACGCAGCGTATGATGTTCCCCCGTTGTATAGGGCACATCCTGTCTCGCTATGCCGGTGATCCTGCCCGGCGTCATATGGCCCAGCGCGATGGCCTCCGCGCGCTGCCTCCGGTAAAACAGCGCCCGGCGCATATTGCTGACGGCGGTGTACGGGAGAATAAGCCCTCCCACCAGAAAGATCATCATAAAGGGGCTGAATCCACCCGACGCTATACTTGCAAGCACGACAGAATACCATACAACGGAAAACAGAATTGTATAGATAATATTCCCGAACTCTTCTTCCGCAGGTCTTATCTTTCTTCTCATTATCTCTTCCTTCCCTCATTTTTCTTGTATATCCCGATACAGGATCTGCTGGAGGCATGGAGCCGTACCTCTTTGATAATGATATTATAGCAGAGTCTTTCCGGAATAGGTACAGAGAAAAGACAGCAGGACTGTCTCTGCTGTCTTTTCTCTGTTTCCTATTTCCTATTTCCTTTTTCCGGAAATAACACGTGTTATATTATATTCGGCCTGTTCCATGCCGTACGGGTCACTCAGCCACGTCACGGATGCTGAAGCTGAACCTTCCCATCTTGTCCTTGCCCAGGCATACCGCTTTCACTACATCGCCAAGCTGAAGCACATCTTCCACTTTCTCCACTCTCCGCTTCGCAATCTTGGAAATGTGTACCAGTCCCTCCTTGCCCGGAGCGAACTCAAGAAACGCGCCGAAATCTTTGATGCTCACGACTTTGCCCTCGAACACCTGGCCGGCCTCAAACTCTGTCACGATCGTGTGGATCAGTTTGGCCGCCTTGTCCATTCCTTCTTTCTCTGTGCCGCAGATAGATACGGATCCGTCATCTTCAATATCGATCTTCACGCCGGTCTGCTCAATGATGGCGTTGATCGTCTTTCCTCTCTGTCCCACCACGTCACCGATCTTCTGGGGATCGATCTGCATCTGGATGATCTTCGGGGCATATGGTCCTACTTCCGGTCTTGGCTCTGCGATCGCCTTGTTCATAACTTCATCGATAATATATGTTCTGGCCTTCTTTGTAGCGGCGATCGCTTCCTCGATGATCGGCCTGGTCAGTCCGTGGATCTTGATATCCATCTGGATGGCCGTGATTCCTTTATGTGTGCCTGCCACTTTGAAATCCATGTCACCGAAAAAGTCCTCCAGCCCCTGGATATCTGTAAGCACGATATAATCATCGTCGGTCTCCCCTGTCACCAGTCCCGCGGAAATACCTGCCACAGCAGCCTTGATCGGCACTCCTGCCGTCATAAGGGACATACTGGAGGCGCACACGCTTGCCTGAGATGTAGATCCGTTGGACTCGAACGTCTCGGATACTGTGCGGATCGCGTAGGGGAATTCCGCCTCGCTCGGAAGCACAGGGAGAAGCGCTCTCTCCGCCAGAGCCCCGTGCCCGATCTCCCGGCGTCCCGGTCCTCTGGAAGGCTTCGTCTCTCCCACAGAGTAAGACGGGAAATTATAGTGGTGCATGTATCTCTTGGATGTTTCCGCCTCGTCGAGACCGTCCAGCCTCTGCGCTTCAGAAAGCGGAGCCAGTGTAGTCACGGTACAGATCTGAGTCTGTCCTCTTGTAAACATGGCGGAACCATGAACTCTCGGGATCAGGTCGATTTCCGCGGAAAGCGGACGGATCTGATCAATGGCGCGTCCGTCGGGACGTTTGTGATCCTTTAAGATCATTTTCCGGACAGTCTTCTTCTGATACTGATAAACTGCCTCGCCGAGAACCTCCAGCCATTCCTCATTGTCCGCGAAAGCCTCTTCCAGTTTCTCTGTGATCTGGCGGATATTCTCTTCTCTTGTCTGCTTGTCGTCGGTAAATACGGCCTCTTCCATAGCCTCCGGAGGAACAATCTCCCGGATCGCGTCAAAAAGCTCCTGGGGCACTGCGCAGCTCTCATACGCATGCTTCGGTTTTCCACACTCTTCTACTATAGTGTCAAAGAACGCGATGACCTTCTGGTTCAGATCATGGGCCGCGAAGATCGCCTCGATCATCTTGTCTTCCGGCACTTCATTGGCGCCGGCCTCGATCATGATTACTTTTTCCTTTGTGGATGCTACTGTAAGAGCCAGATCGGATACTTCCCGCTGAGCCGCTGTAGGATTAAATACAAACTCTCCGTCTACCAGCCCTACCTGGGTCGTGGAGATCGGGCCGTCAAACGGGATATCCGAAATACTTGTGGCGATCGACGCTCCCAGCATCGCGGTCAGCTCCGGACTGCAGTCCTGGTCTACAGACATAACCAGATTTTCCAGTGTCACATCATTCCGGTAATCTTTCGGAAAAAGCGGACGCATGGGGCGGTCAATGACACGGTCTGTCAGAATCGCGTTCTCAGACGCCTTTCCTTCTCTCTTGTTAAACCCTCCGGGAATCTTCCCTACCGCGTAAAGTCTCTCATTATACTCCACGCTGAGCGGGAAAAAGTCGATCCCGTCTCTGGGCTTCTCAGACGCCGTGGCCGTACAGAGTACTGTAGTGTCGCCATAGTGCATGAGGACGCCTCCGTTCGCCTGCTTTGCCACACGGTCTACATCCACACGGAGAGTCCTGCCGGCCAGTTCCATTTCATACTTCTTGTACATGTTTTTCTCCTCTTTTATTCTTAACATTTTCTTGCGCAGGCAGACGTCTCCGAAACTACTGAAAAAGGCATTATTCGACTGGCTAATACACTTTTCAGTGGTCTCGGACTCCCAATCTGTCCGCAATCTTAAATATTATATCACACTGTGAAGACTTAGGCAAATATTTTCATAAAGTTCGCGGGAAGGTGTATTTGAAAAGGGGCTGTCGGTTAATACCGATTTTTAGCCCCTGACATGCAGGGAAGAGACAATCCCAGGGAATTCGGACTTTTTTAAGTCCTGAATTCTCCAGTGGACTGTCTCTTCTCTTTTGTCACCCTTGTTTCAGGGCACAAAATCCCCTTGTCTGGATTTTTTGAAGCACGCCTTTCGCTAAGCGGTTTTCTGCTCCTTTTTCCCTTCGTATTTCTCAATCTCATGATGTAAAAATCGATGGTATTTCATGATATTCCTGCCAATCGCATACAGCATGAATTCTTTATATACCTTCTCCTCTGAACGGTAGTTAAACCGCCGGAAGTTTTCATTCTCTTTGATATCTCCAAAGTGCCCTTCCGTCTGGATCGACCGTGTCTGCCGTTTCAGCATTCCTTCTTCACTCTGGATATTCCTGTTGGACTCTTCCTTCAGTTCTTCCCAGCGTTCGTTGATCTTCATGACCTTATTCCGGTCCGGATTTTTTTCGGCTTCGTATTTAGAAAGACATCTGGATTTCTGCTCACAGCCGCTGCAGTCCGCACAGCCGTATACCTCTACCGTCTGGGTATAGCCGTCCTGCTCTTTGCTTTCCGTCCGGATATGGCGCAGCTCCCTTCCATCATGGCAGATATAATAATGCTCATCTTCAAAGACGGTGTATGTCATGTTGGAATACTTCCCGATGTCCTCTTTGTACGCCCGTGTCTTACGCTTCTCATGGTCTTGAAGTTTGATATAACTCCGGATCTCATTCTCTTTCAGGTATACCAGGTTCTTTTCACTGCAATAGCCGCTGTCAGCCGTCACTGCCTCCAGGGTATCCCCAAACGCGTTCCGATGCTTTTCCAGAACCGGGATCAGCGTATTGTAGTCTGTCCGGTCATTACTTACATATCCGTGGACAATAAAGTAGTTCTCTACCGCGATCTGGACATTGTATGCCGGTTTCAGCTGCCCATTCAGCATATGGTCTTCTTTCATCCGCATGAAGGTTGCTTCCAGGTCGGTTTTTGAATAGCTGTTCCGCTCTTTCCCCATGATCTCAAAGCATTCCTTGTATTCCATCAGCCGGCTCCCGCATTCTTCCAGTTCCTCGTAGAGCTTCTGGATTTCTGGCTTATGTTTTCCCTTTCCAAAAAAGAACCGGATCCCTTCTCCTTCTGCAATCCGCATCAGGTTCTTCTGCAGTTTCAGGATCTCAAGCGGGGAGCAATGATCGATCTCGATGATGGTGTTATTGGAGATCTTCTTATGCTTTGTCAGCTTCCGTTTCCTGTTTTCCGCGATAACCTTCCTGACTTTATCCATTCCTTCGATCACGAACATATGGGCATCCCCGAGGTCGTATTTGGGGCCATATCCATTCTCAAGCAGAAAGGCATTATACTTTGCGTAAAGGGCATCTATGCTGTCCAGCAGTTTGACAAGGTGATAGTTCAGGCTGCCCCGCCAGACGAACGTATACCTGTTTGCATTCGCTTCGATCTTTGTCCCATCGATATAAAGCTCTTTCAGCGTGATCAGCCCTTCTTTTTCCAGACGGCGCATGAACTGATAGTTCAATTCATCTAACGCTTCTCCCGTCAGCTTTTTCCCTTTAAAATCGTAAAAAACATCCCGCTGAGGCTTCTGCCCTTTGGTCAGCCAGATAAAGGCAAGATCTCTCTGGCATAAGTCTACAATACGGTCAACTGCCCTGACCCCGCGCATGTTTGCGTAGGTAACAACAGCATACAGCATGATTGGATTATACCCGGTTCTTCCCTTATCTGAATAACAGGCCAACAGGCCTGAAAAATCTAATTCCTCCATCACGTTTTTCAGGGTATAGACTGGATCGTCATCGGGTAAATTCAATTCGAAGAAACTGAAGTTAATTTTTTGTTGCCCAATTTCAAAAAAGTCGTTATAATAATCTTGTTTTTGCATAGTTCCATTATAACATGGAACGGAGAGAAGGATGGTTGTCGTTAGCCATCTTTCTCTTTTTTTAGGAGATAAACTCAGGGGCAGGTGTGACTCGCGCGAGTCACACCTGCCCCTGTTTGGAACTATCTATTTCCCGATAGCCCCTCTGCTGTCATTCTGACTGATCCCCGGGCTTATTTTCTCAGTCCAAGTCTTTCGATCAGAGAACGATATCTCTCAATGTCGATCTTCCTCAGGTACGCGAGAAGTCCTCTTCTCTGTCCTACCATCTTAAGAAGTCCTCTTCTTGAATGGTGGTCCTTCGGATTTGCCTTAAAGTGCTCTGTCAGCTCATTGATCCTTGCTGTCAGGATCGCGATCTGCACTTCCGGAGAACCTGTGTCTCCCTCTGTTCTTCCATACTCTTTGATAATTGCCTGTTTCTTTTCCTTTGCGATCATTTTTTCTCCTCCTGAAATACTTTGATAAACGCCGGATATTAAGTAATGGCCGGAGTGATCCGATTACCGAACATCGGCTGTATTTTGTAACCTTGCATAGTATAGCATATCACATTGTAATTGTAAAGAATTTTTAACACAGGCCATAACGGTCCCTGACTGCCGGAGCCGGCGGGCCGGAAACATTTTAACGGATCCCGAAAAAATTTCTGCCGTATGCCATATCTCTCTCTACATGTTCTTTCAGCTCTTCCCTGGATCCGAACTTTACCTCCGGACGTTCAAAATCACAGAACTGGGCGGTAACTTCTTTCCCATAGGCATTTCCTTCGTATCCATAGACAAACACTTCCAGCAGCCGCCTTTGCTCATCCGTCACCGTCGGTTTTACTCCCGCATTTCCCACGCCATTATACCAGATTCCGTCAATCTTCACCCTGCAGGCATAAACCCCGTAGCGCGGCAGGATCTTCTCCGGAGCGGGCTCGATATTCAGAGTGGGGAATCCCAGCGTCCGCCCCAGCTGCTTCCCGTGCCGCACAATCCCTGTCAGCTCATAGGGACAGCCCAGCAGAGCGGCCGCCAGCTTCACATCACCCTGTGCCAGAGCCTCCCGGATATACGTGCTGCTGATCACATGATCCTTGTACCGCTCCTTTTCGATCACGTCAAGGGTATAGCCGTATCCCGGGGCCAGACGGGAGAGCAATTCTGCGTTTCCTTTTTTCTCGTACCCGAAGCAGAAATCTGTGCCGATCACGATATGAGCGGCATGGAACGTCCCGCACAGAATGTCCCTGACAAATTCTTCCGCGTCCATTCTGCGCAGAGAATCTGTAAAAGGCCAGTCCACCAGACAGTCGATCTGTCCCTCCAGACGTTCCCGGCGTTCCCGGCGTGTCATAAGCGACTTCTGTCCCATGTCAAAAGCACAGAGGACACTTTCACATTCAGCGGATGCATATCCTCTGATCCTGTCCACCAGTTTCTGATGCCCTCTGTGAAGTCCGTCGAATTTTCCCAGCGTTACTGCAGTCTTTTTTGTTTCATGGTAACGTTCAATTCCGGTAATATATTTCATGTCTGTTTCAGCCCTCTTTTTTGAAGTCTGTTTCTGACGGGTCAAAGAACATTTTCGTGATCCGGAACTGTTCTTTCCCGCTGTCATAATGATAGACGGCGATAAACCTGCCCTCGGCGTCATATACCCGGAACTGCTCTCCCGGAGCAGCCTCCGGATCCGTTCCGCCTTTCCCGGGAGATGCCGCCATTTGATCCATGGAAAAGGGATTTCCGTTGCGGGCCAGCTGTATCTGCCTTCCGCTCAGGACAAGCGCCCGCATTCCGGAAAACACTTTGTCCGTGGGGATCAGATACTGCCCCAGCTGTCCTTTTGCTGCCGCTTCCGCTGCCTGAGCCAGCCTGATGCTCTCCGCCAGAGAGAACTGTCCTGCCCGGGTCCGGAGCAGGGACTCCATACACCCGCCGGCCCCCAGGCTTTCCCCGATATCATGGCAGAGGGTCCGGATGTAGGTCCCCTTTGAACAGTCGACCGCCATGCGGACTCTTGGAAGATCTATATCCAGGATCCGGATATCATGGAGCGTCACCCTGCGGCCTGCGCGTTCCACGGTCTTCCCCTGCCGGGCCAGTTCATACAGTTTCTTTCCGTTGACTTTGACCGCGGAATACATCGGCGGAATCTGATCGTAGCTGCCGATATAGTCTCTGATACACTCTATAACCCGCTCATCCGTCAGATGATCCGTACTCCGGGTCCTGAGTACCGTACCTGTAATGTCCTGTGTATCGGTTGTCACTCCCAGCAGAAGGACCGCCTCGTAACTCTTGTCATTTTCTGTCAGCATGTCACAGACTCTGGTGGCCTGACCGAGACAGACAGGAAGCACCCCTTCCGCCTCCGGATCAAGGGTACCTGTATGCCCGATCCTTTTCTGCCCGACGATCCTGCGCAGGCAGGCCACAACATCGTGAGAGGTATATCCCTTTTCTTTATAAATATTCAGTATTCCGTTTACCATCCGTCTCTTCCCTGTTCACTCCATTTTCCCCATGTTCCAGCTGAAGTGCGATCTGTTCGGTAATATTATTGATAACATCATGACTGGATCCCTTCATCGTGACTCCCGCGGCCCGCATATGCCCGCCTCCGCCGAAGTGTTTCGCCACGGCGCTGACATCCACGATCCCTTTCGAGCGCAGGCTCACCTTATAATTCTGAGGTTCTGTCTCATGCAGGAAGATCGCCACCTCTACCCCTTTTGTCTGTCTGAGCTGACTGACGATGCCCTCCAGATCTGAAGGCTGTGCCTGGAAAAATTCCATGGACTGTCGGCGGATCACGGATACAATACAGCGTTTATCCATGATGAGCATACTCTCCAGCAGGGCTCTCCCCAAAATCTGCAGCTGTATGTATGTCTTCTCATAATAGGTTCTGTCGATGATCTCGCTGCCGTTGATCCCTTTGCGCATCAGGGCGGCGGCGATTTCCATCGTCTCCGGAGATGTACAGGAATACTGGAACACCCCCGTATCGTGGACAATGCCCATGTAAAGCGCCTCTGCCACGTTCCTGCTGATCCTGTCGGGATCCAGGATCGTGTATATCAGCTCCGAGGTAGAGCTGGCATCCGGCACGATGTAATTCAGATCCGCGAAAGCTTCATTGCTGATATGATGATCGATGCACACTGTTTCCCGGGCAGACTCGAACAGCGGCTGCGAGAAGCCCAGACGGTCCAGATCCCCACAGTCCAGACAGATAAAAAGATCATAGGACATTTCTTCCCGGAGCTGGCTTTTCACTTCATCTGTCCCCGCGATCATGCGATATGCCTCCGGGACCGTCTCCAGATATACGTCCGCGCTGATCTGCGGATACTGCTCTTTCAGATACAGATACAGTCCCATACATGAACCGACACAGTCGCCGTCCGGGCGGACATGGCCGCCCAGAGCGATCTTCTGTTTCTCCTTTAAAATATCTTCCAACACAATTTTCATGCTATTCCTCTGCTCCATCATTCAAATCTCTTGTCACCTCATCGATCTTTCTGCTGATGTTTACCCCATATTCGATCGACTGATCCAGGATAAATCGGATCTCCGGCGTATTGCGCAGATTCACGGTGCGGGCCAGTTCCCGGCGGATGTACCCCTCTGCGCTCTGAAGCCCTCTGATCGTATCCTGCTGAGCCTTTTCGTCTCCAAACACGCTGACATATGCCTTGCAGGTTTTCAGATCCGGGGCCACCTCGACAGCCACAACGGAAGTCATGGGCGCCACCCGGGGATCTTTGATCCCGCCGCGCAGGATATTGCTCAGCTCCCGCTGGACTTCGGCATTCACCCGCGTGTTTTTAATACTGTTCTTTCTCATTGCCGCTTACTATTTCCTTTCTGTCTCTACCATCTTGTAGGCTTCAACCTGGTCCCCTTCCTTGATGTCATTATAATTTTCAAAGACAAAACCACACTCGTATCCTGCCCGGACCTCTTTGACGTCATCCTTGAAACGTCTCAGGGATGCCAGCGGGCCGTCGAATACGACAACGCCGTCACGGATCAGGCGGACAGAGCAGTTTCTCTCAAATATTCCGTCCTGGACATAGGCGCCCGCGATGGTGCCGACGCCGGAAGCCTTGAACGTCTGGCGCACTTCCGCATGGCCCAGCACTTTCTCCTCAAATACAGGATCCAGCATGCCTTTCATTGCCGCTTCTACATCCTCGATGGCATTATAGATGACCCGGTACAGCCGCAGGTCCACGCCTTCACGGTCCGCGATCTCTTTTGCCAGTGCATCGGGACGCACATTGAAGCCGATAATGATTGCATTGGAAGCCGATGCCAGGATCACGTCTGACTCGTTGATCGCTCCCACGCCGCCGTGTATGACTTTAATCACGACTTCATCATTGGAAAGCTTCAGCAGGCTCTGTTTCAGTGCCTCAACTGATCCCTGGACATCCGCCTTGACCACGATATTCAGTTCTTTCAGATTGCCCTCCTGGATCTGATTGAAGAGATCATCCAGGGACATTCTGGATTTCGTCTCATCCAGAAGCTTCACTTTATTCTGGGCGATAAAAGTCTCCGCGAAGTTTCTTGCCTCTTTCTCCGAGTCACATCCCACAAAGACTTCGCCTGCGTTGGGAACATCGTTCAGTCCCAGGATCTCCACCGGCTGAGACGGCCCCGCTTCTTTGACTCTTCTTCCCTTGTCGTCCATCATGGCGCGGACACGGCCGTGGGCGCTTCCCGCCGCGATCGCGTCGCCCACATGGAGCGTACCTTTCTGGACAAGGACAGTGGCCACGGAGCCTTTTCCTTTGTCCAGCTCTGCCTCGATCACGAGGCCTCTGGCCGCGCGGTTCGGATTTGCCTTCAGTTCCATCACTTCCGCGGTAAGCAGGATCATTTCCAGCAGTTCCGGAATTCCTTCCTTTGTATGAGCAGATACCGGAACAAACACTGTGCTCCCGCCCCAGTCTTCGGGGATCAGCTCATACTCGGTAAGCTCCTGTTTTACCCTCTCCACATTGGCGCCGGGTTTATCGATCTTGTTGATGGCCACGATGATTTCAACTCCTGCCGCTTTCGCATGATTGATCGCCTCTATCGTCTGGGGCATCACACCGTCATCCGCGGCTACCACCAGGATGGCGATATCTGTGGAACTGGCTCCCCGCATACGCATCGCGGTAAAAGCCTCGTGTCCCGGAGTGTCCAGAAAGGTGATCTTCTCACCGTTTATCTCAACCACATAAGCACCGATATGCTGAGTGATGCCGCCGGCTTCCCGGTCTGTTACATTTGTGTGGCGGATCGCGTCCAGAAGGGATGTCTTTCCGTGATCTACATGGCCCATAACACAGACGACCGGAGGACGTTTTACCATCAGGCTTTCATCTTCTTCATCTTCTTTCAGAAGTTCCTCGATTACGTCGACTACTTCTTCCTTTTCACAGAGAACGTCAAACTCCATTGCGATTTCTTCCGCTGTGTCAAAATCGATCTCCTGATTGACTGTTACGACTTTGCCCTGAAGGAACAGTTTCTTAACAATAACGGAAGGCACAACTTTCATCTTATCTGCAAGTTCTTTGATCGTGAGGACTTCGGGGATCACGATCTGTTTGATCTTCTCCTCTTTCTTTTCCTCCTGCTTCGGCTGCGGCTTCTTTACCTCGGCTACCTGCTTCTGCTTTCTTCCTTTCTTTCCTTTTCCCTCAAAAGCTTCATCTCTGTATTCTTTTTTCTTGTTGTCCCGTTCTTTGTCTTTTACTTTATTTCTCTGACTTTTCTGCTGTTCCACCATGGAAGCGCCCATGTCATCTCTGCGGGAATCTCGCCTGTCTCCCCGAGGACCTGCGCCGCCTGAACGCTGATCCCGTCCGCCTCTTTCCGGACGTCCTGTTTTCCCGTCACCATAGGAATGTCCTCCCTGCGTCCTTTCGGAACGTGCCGGACGTTCTCCTGCCGGACGGGCTCCCTGTGCCGGTCTCTCTGTGCGTACCGGGCGTTCTCCTGCCGGACGGGCTCCCTGCGCCGGTCTCTCCTGACGCGCCGGGCGCTCTCCCGCCGGATGTATGCTCTGTGCCGGCCTGTCGGAAGCAGATGGACGTTCTCCTGTCGGACGGGCTCCCTGTGCCGGTCTCTCTGTGCGTACCGGACGCTCTCCTGCCGGACGGACTCCCTGTGCCGGTCTCTCTGTGCGTACCGGACGCTCTCCTGCCGGACGGGCTCCCTGTGCCGGTCTCTCTGTGCGCGCCGGGCGCTCTCCTGCCGGGCGTCCACTCTGATGTGCCCGCATTCCGGGCTGACCCGGACGCGGCTGACGCTGTGGCGGACGGCTGCCCTGGATCCGGCTGCTGTTTTTTGAATTCTGCGGGCGTATTACAAACGCAAGATTCTTCTTTTTTGCGGGCGCCTCCTTTGTATCACTCTGCCCTGCGGGCTTCTCCTCATCCGCCGCGGCTTTCATATCTTTTTTCCCCGCAGCTTCACGGCGGATCTCTTCTGCGATACTGTCCTCCAATGTACTCATATGATTTTTCACTTCCACGTTTTTCTTCTGGAGGATCTCCAGAAGCTCTTTATTCTCTATTCCCAGCTCTTTCGCCAGCTCGTGTACCCTCATTTTTGTCATATTTACTACCTCCTTATGCAATATTCTCTCGGTTTTTAATCTCTTTCTGAATCCCGTCTGCAAATCCTTCGTCCAATATCGCCAGAGATGCACGGAATTCTTTTCCCATTGCATGCCCTAAGGTATCTTTATCTCCGTAAAAACAAATTGGAACCCTGTAAAATTTACACATATCCCGAAACTTCTTCTTTGTATTGTCTGACGCGTCCCGCGCAACGATCACGAGCTTTGCCTTTCCTGACTTCGTCTCACTTTCCGTCATAACCTCGCCGCTGATGCATCTTCCCGCTTTCACTGCCAGCCCGATCAGGGACAGGATTTTATCTCTATTCACTGCCAATATCTCCCATCTCCTTTTCCAGTCTGCCATATACTTCCTGCGGGATTCCCTGCTTAAAAGAACGCTCCAGGCCTTTGCTTTTAACAGCGCTGTGAAAACATTCCACAGACCTGCACAGATACGCTCCCCGTCCGTTTTTCTTTCCGCCGGCATCCACAACGAAGTTCCCGTCTTCTGTCCTCAGAATACGGATCAGCTCATTCTTGGGCTTCATCTCCCCGCATCCCACGCACTTTCTCATCGGAATTCTTTTCTTTCCTGCCAAATCATCCACTCCTTTAAGATCTTACTGACCGTCTGTCTCTGTAAACTCGATCTCCTCTGACTCTTCCTCGTGGTCTTCTTCATAATCGTTGTATGCCGCGTCGTAGTTTTCATCATAGGAATCATAGACTGCATCTTCACTGTATTCGTCATATCCGTCGTCGTAGTCGCCGGTATATCCTTCTTCGCCCATAAGTCCCATCTGCTCCATATAATTCTCCGGAAGATCCCCTGCCTCGATCGCCTGAGTCTCACTTTTAATATCGATCTTATAGCCTGTCAGACGGGCCGCGAGCCTCGCGTTCTGACCTTCTTTTCCAATGGCCAGCGAAAGCTGGTAGTCCGGAACAATGACATTGGCTATTTTCTCCTCCGGATCCGCCATTACAGAAATAACTTTGGCCGGGCTCAGAGCATTTTCTATAAGGAGCGCGGGGTTCTCATCCCAGTTAATAATATCGATCTTTTCTCCCCGGAGTTCCTGTACTACCGCGTTTACTCTGTCCCCGTTCATGCCGACACAGGCACCTACCGGATCCACATTGGGATCATTGGACCACACGGCCATCTTTGTACGGGAACCGGCCTCCCGGGCTATGCTCTTAATCTCTACGATACCGTCCCGGACTTCGGAAACCTCTGCCTCAAAAAGACGCTTTACAAGTTCCGGATGAGTACGGGACACAAGGATCTTCGGCCCTCTTGGTGTATTCTTAACCTCCACGACGTACAGCTTGATCCGTTCTGTCGGCCGGAAGCGCTCTCCCTTTACCTGCTCGCTTTCTGTAAGCATGGCGTCAGCTCTTCCCAGATTGATGCTGATATTTTCCCCGACATACCGCTGTACGATACCGGTGACTATGTCCTTCTCTTTTTCAAAATACTGGTCAAATATAACCTTTCTTTCCTCTTCCCTGATCTTCTGAAGGATCAGGTTTTTGGCATTCTGCGTGGCAATACGGCCGAATTCCTTGGACTGAACCGGAATCTGCGCTACATCGCCGATCTGCAGAGAGGAGTCTATAGCCTCTGCCTCCTCTAAACTGATCTCAAGGGCCGGGTCCGTTACTTCTTCCACCACATTTTTCTCCGCGTAGACAGAATAATCACATGTCTCTCTGTCCATGAGCACCTTAATGTTCTCCGCTGTCCCGAAATGATTTTTACATGCGCTGAGCAGAGAATTTTCTATTGCGTCCAGCATTACATCCCTGCTGATATTTTTCTCTTTCTCAAGAATTGTCAATGCTTCCATTAACTCTGTATTCATTATGATTTCCTCCTAAAACTTAAAAATCCAGGGCCAGACGGATCAGAGCGATATCAGACCGCTCAAATGTCTGCTCCGTATCATCCTCACAGGCAATCGTGACAGTATTTTCATCATATCTTCTGAGTATCCCGGTAAATTCTTTTTGATGCTCAATCGCCCGATACGTCCTGATCTCTACTTCTTCCCCGATACTCCTTCTGAAATCCTTCTCTTTCCTGAGCGGTCTTCCAAGACCCGGGGAGCTTACCTCGAAGACATAGGAATCCGAGATATAGTCTTTCTCATCGAGAATATCGGAGAACTGTCTGCTCACCGTCTCACAGTCATCCACGGTGATTCCGCCGGGTTTGTCAATAAAGGCCCGCAGATACCAGGTCCCGCCCTCTTTGACATACTCCACATCCACCACCTCAAATCCAAGGCCGGTGACGATCGGTTCCAAAAGCTGTTCTGTCATCTGTTCATATTCTTCTCTCTTCGACACACTATACTTCCTTTCCTGCTGATATACTGTTTACATAGAAAACCTGCCACGAACAAAGAAGAGTGAACTTTCGTCCACTCTTCTGCCGGATCCCTTATGTAACTATAAGAGACTTTAACACCTTTTCACATAGAAATCAAGTGTTTTTCGCATATTTCCCGGGATTTTACCTCTTTTTACCTGGATTTGATCCCCACGCCGTCCCTTTTTGCCACTTTCAGCCTGTTCAGCGTGACTTCTTTCTCGCCATAAGGTACTTTTGTCTCTGTTCCCTCTTCAAACAGATAGACATTTTCAAGCTCATCCTTTTTTTGCAGACGAATCCCCCGTACGCCCACTGCCGTCTTTTTCTTCACAGGCACCTCCAGGGCCGGGAACCGGAGAAAATAGCCATTTTTCGTCTGCAGCACCACCTGCTGGCTCTCATTGATCACCTTTACCGCGATCAGGGAATCTTCTTCCTGAAGCCTGGTGGCCGCGATCGTTCTTTTTGCCACCTGAAATTCCGTACCTTCTACCTGCTTGATCATTCCCCGGGCCGTAGCGAACATAAGATGGGAAAACCGCATCTGTTCCGCATCACAGACCATGACGATCTGCTCTTCACTGGTGGAATAATTGCTGATATTATCGATAGGTGTCCCTTTATCCCGGAACTTACCGTAAGGCACATCCAGCACCTTGACCTGATGCATTCTTCCCTTGTCTGTGAAAATACACAGTTTTCCTGTATTCATACAATGGACCACATATCTGTTCTCGCTGTCCGCCGCTTCCCTGTTTCTGTCATAAACAGAGGTATCCACTGTCCTTGCATATCCGAACCGGTCCATCAAAAACACCACTTCCTGCTCCTCGATCTTTTTCTCCTCAAAGACCGCCTCTTCCGCATTTTCGATGACTGTACGCCGCTTCACGCTGTACTCCTTTTTAAACGCGTCCAGCTCCTCCATGATAACGCCTGCCATGGAATCGTAATTATTCAGGATATCCTCATAACGGGCAATATTCTTAAGCGTCTGCTCATGTTCCGCACGGAGGGCCTCAATCTCCAGCCCGATCAGCCGGTACAGCCGCATCTCCAGGATAGCGGTGGCCTGACGTTCTGTAAATCTGAGCAGAGCGGCCATCTTCTTTGAAATATTGGACTTGAAAGTGATGTTATCTGTCACTCCGTTTACAAGACACGCTCTGGCATCCTTTACGGATTTGCTCCCGCGAAGGATCTCAATGATCAGGTCAATAACATCACAGGCTTTGATCAGTCCTTCCTGCACTTCGCTTTTTTCCTGTTCCCTGGACAGAAGTGTCTGGTACTTCCGGGTAGCCAGCTCAAACTGGAAATCCACATGATGCTCAATGATCTTTTTTAACCCCAGTGTCTCCGGGCGGCCGTCTGCCACGGCCAGCATATTGACTCCGAACGTATCCTCCAGCCGGGTCTTCTTATAAAGCATGTTCTTCAGATTTTCCGCGTCCGCTCCTCTTTTGAGCTCCAGCACGATGCGAATTCCCTCTTTTGAGGACTGATTGGAAATATCTACAATATCCGTGGTCTTCTTAGTCTCTACCAGATTCGCCACGTCATTCAGGAATTTGCCGATCCCGGTGCCGATCATGGTGTAGGGAATCTCACTGATAATCAGCTGTTTTCTGCCGCCTTTTTGCTCCTCGATCTCTACTTTACCGCGGATCTTGATCTTACCCTGGCCCGTCTCATAAATGTCCTGCAGATCATCTTTGTTGACCACGATGCCGCCTGTCGGGAAATCCGGTCCTTTAATATATTTCATAAGCTGCCGGGTAGTAATGGCGTCATTTTTCATATAGGCCTTTACCGCGTCGATCACTTCTCCCAGGTTGTGCGTCGGTATGCTGGTCGCCATACCTACCGCGATCCCTTCCGCGCCGTTTACCAGAAGATTCGGCACCCGCACGGGAAGGACCAGTGGCTCTTTTTCCGTCTCGTCGAAATTGGGGCCAAAATCAATGACATTCTTGTCCAGGTCACCAAGACATACTTCCTGGGTAAATTTCGTCAGCCTTGCCTCCGTATATCGCATGGCCGCAGCCCCGTCTCCCTCGATGGAGCCGAAATTGCCATGGCCGTCCACAAGAGTCTGTCCTTTCTTAAAGTCCTGAGCCATGACCACCAAAGCCTCATAGATCGAGCTGTCCCCGTGAGGATGGTATTTTCCCATCGTATCGCCTACGATACGGGCACATTTCCTGTAGGGCCTGTCGTAACGGATCCCCAGTTCATACATGTCGTACAGAGTGCGGCGCTGTACCGGTTTGAGTCCGTCTCTTACGTCAGGCAGCGCCCGGGCGATAATGACACTCATGGCGTAATCGATATAGGATTTCTTCATAAGATCAGAGTACTCTGTCCTTATGATCTGTGATTCACTGTTCATGTACTGTCTCCTTCTAAGAATATCAGATTCCTCTTTGGCATCTCACTCAGATGTCAAGTTCTGCCTCCGTCGCGTTCTCATAGATAAAGGTGCGTCTCGGAGGGACCTCTGTACCCATGAGCATCTCTGTCACACTGGAAGCCATCCTGGCATCCTCGATCTCCACCAGTTTCAAAAGACGCCTCTCAGGATCCAGCGTCGTCTCCCAGAGCTGTTCGGCATCCATCTCGCCCAGTCCTTTGTATCTCTGCAGTGTAAACGGACCTGAATGGGTCTTCCGGTATTTTTCCAGCGCCTTGTCATCATAGAGGTATTCCTCCTCCCCATTTTTCGGCATAGCCTTATACAGTGGAGGCATGGCGATATAAACATGTCCCTCATAGATCAGCTCCGGCATGAAACGATAGAACAGGGTCAGCAGCAAGGTCGAGATATGGGCTCCGTCCACATCAGCATCTGCCATAATGATAATCTTGTCATACCGCAGTTTCGTAATATCAAAATCATTTCCGTACCCTTCAGAAAATCCACATCCAAAGGCATTGATCATCGTCTTGATCTCCGCGTTGGCAAGAATTTTGTCGATGCTGGCCTTCTCTACGTTCAGGATCTTGCCGCGGATAGGAAGGATGGCCTGGAAATTCCGGTCCCTTGCAGTCTTGGCGGAACCTCCCGCCGAATCTCCCTCTACGATAAAGATCTCGCATTTTTTCGGATCCCGGCTTTCACAGTTGGCCAGCTTTCCGTTGCTGTCAAAAGAATACTTCTGTTTTGTGAGCAGGTTCGTTCTGGCCTTTTCCTCGGTCTTTCTGATCTTCGCAGCTTTCTCCGCGCTGGAAAGGACTGTTTTCAGAATATCCAGATTCCGGTCAAAATAACGGACGATCTCCTCTCCGGCCACCTTGCTGACCGCTTTCGCGGCGTCAGGGTTGTCCAGCTTTGTCTTTGTCTGTCCTTCGAATCGGGGATCCGGATGCTTGATGGAGACGATAGCTGTCATGCCGTTCCGGATATCCGCTCCGGTAAAATTCGCGTCCTTTTCTTTTAAGATTCCCAGCTCTCTGGCATACTGGTTCATAACTGTAGTAAATGTAGTCTTGAACCCTGTCAGATGTGTGCCTCCCTCTGAATTATAGATATTGTTACAGAAACCAAGCACATTTTCATGAAATTCATTCACATACTGAAAAGCCGCCTCCACTTCAATGCCGTCCGATTCTCCTTTAAAATAAACCGGCTCATGAAGGATCTCCTTTTTTTTGTTCAAATCCTTTATAAATCCAAGGATTCCATCCGGCTCGTGGTATTCGATATGTTCCGGTGCCTCTGGCCTTTTATCGTCAAAAATAATGGTGAGTTCCGGATTTAAATATGCCGTCTCGTGGAGCCTGCTCTTGATCTCCTCCGCGCGGAAAACAGTTTTCTCAAAAATCGTGTCATCCGGGAGAAAATTAACGGTTGTCCCGGTTTTTCTCGTCTTCCCGATCCTGGGAAGCAGTCCGTCCTCCAGTTCGATCACGGGAATTCCCTGCTCATATCGGTCGTGATGGATGTAACCGTCTTTGCTGATCTTCACATCCATATAAGCGGAAAGCGCATTTACCACGGAAGAGCCGACGCCGTGCAGTCCTCCGCTTGTTTTGTAGGCAGACCCGTCAAATTTTCCTCCCGCGTGGAGCGTCGTATAGACAAGACGGGCCGCTGACACTCCCTTCTCATGCATGTCTACCGGAACTCCGCGCCCATTGTCTGACACGGTGGCAGATCCGTCCTTTTCCAGTGTCACATGGATCTCGGAACAATATCCTGCCAAATGCTCATCCACCGCGTTATCCACGATCTCATAGACCAGATGATTCAGTCCTTTTGTGGACACACTTCCTATATACATGCCCGGCCGTTTTCTGACCGCTTCCAGACCTTCCAGTACCGCGATACTGCCTGCATCATATGTATTCTTGTCTGCCATTTATATTCTCCCTTCTGCTCTGATGAACAGAGCATGCCATTACATAATATACCACTAGTTTTTGTGGTTGTAAATACAAAAAACGGCGAATATAGTGGTTGTAGTGCAGGTTCTTTGATTCCTTTTATGATTCCTCTGTGATCACATGGCACAGAGTATCAGCCAGCACTTCCATTGCGTTCATCATCTCTTCCACAGTGTTCGTCTGCGCACCGGCCTCGATCAGAAGCGACTTCGGAAGCAGATGCAGATTATACCGATAGGCTCTCAGATAGATATGCCGGACAAATCCCGGATACAGACTTTCGGACGCAAGCTGCATCTGCAGGGAAAAAGCCAGATTATCCTGAATATAGGGATTGTACAGATAATCGATGTCGCCGTTTGTCCGTGACCGGCTCAGACCGTTAAAATACATGATCTTCGCGGTTGGTTTTCCATTGATCTCCGTGACCAGATGCGTATCCTCCGCTACTCCGTCCCTGTGAAGGTCGATCGCCACCTCGAGAGTCGGATTTGCCTCGATGATAGGACGTACGGAAGCCTCCGCGTTTTCATAGGCATTGCTACGGTCCAGCTGTCCGTTGATGATATCATAGACGCCGGTATCATGGATCGTCTCAATGCCTCTTTCGTTTAGCAGCCGGGTAAGATATTCACCCACGCCTACAATGCTGGTGGCAGGATCTCCCGGTGTAGAATCTGCGAACTCCTCCTGAGAGTGCGTATGAAAAATCAGGACTTTCGGGCCCCCTGTCGTGTTGTCGATCTTCATGCTCCTGCCCAGGAGATCATCGGCGTTCAGCTGGTCCGGTCCGATCATGGTAGAACTGTCCACTGTATAGAAATTACTGAGAAGATAATCGAAATCCCGCAGTTTCTCGATCGACATGTCTACCGTCGGAGTAACCGACTGTGCCGCTGCCTCTGATTCATCCGGATCTCCGATCAGCTTTCCGTTTTCGTCCACTGCGTTTTCATCTCCTGCCTGGGCCTCCAGTATTTTCGCCACTGTCTCTTCGTCTTCGATCGAGGGATCTTTGTAAGCGTGATCCTCGGCGTAGCTTGCCAGAGGGAACCATGCCAGTGCCTTCTCCTTCACCCATTCCTGTACTCCCTTTCCCGGAGTATGGTTCAGATAGGCAAGCCCCGGCATGTACATTTCTTCTACATTTGTAAAAAGCTGTTTCTGAAAATGATAACGCCAGTTCCCGTCAAATCCGTCCGCCATGATCCAGGCGACACAGACAAGGGAAAAAACTGCTAAGACTGTCATCTTTACCTGCGTAATCTTTCCCTTCCTCAATCTGTCCATATAAGCAGCATTCCTTTCCGGCATGGGATTTTCAGGAAGACTCCGGTCATCCTCCTGAAATTCTATGCGGTTAAAACGCCGGATATACCTTTGACGCCATCTGACTGGCAGAAGATAATCCTCCATTTCTTATCCTTAAGCCCTGTCTGCACTCTCCATCTCTCTTCCGGACGCAAAAAGCATATTGATTGCTTCTGAAATTGTATGGCTGATATGATGTACCATTTCATCCACATCTTTGGGCGTCACAAACATTCCGTTCAGATGGGGCGCGATCAGTTCCTTTACAAATTCATATTTTTCTCCCTCGTTATAGGACTTGAGCACCTCTCCCACTCCCTTTAAAGACTGGGAAGACTCCAGAGCACGGATAAAATTTTCCATCGTATCATTTACGATCGTGGCCGCGTCCACTACTGTGGGGACTCCGATTCCGATCACCGGCACACCCAGAGATTCCCTTGTCATCCCGATTCTGTGGTTTCCTACTCCGGAGCCGGGATGGATCCCCGAATCCGCGATCTGGACCGTACGGTTCAGTCTCCTGCTGTTGCGGGCTGCCAGCGCGTCCACCGCGATCACGATATCCGGGTGGGTCTCCCGGATGATCCCCCGGACGATCTCCGCGCTCTCCATTCCGGTCTGTCCCATGACTCCCGGCACAATGGCGCTGATCATGTCCGCGCGTTCCATGCCCATGGCGTATTTTCCATATTCTTTTACGATATGACGGGTAACGGACAGATGGTCAGCCACATACGGACCCAGCGCATCCGGTGTCACCTCTCTGTTTCCGAGCCCTACCACGAGAACAGACAGGTCTTTGTCTTTCCTGACATCATTTTTATCGATCAGCTCCCGGATATAACCACAGAGTTTTTCCGCGATTTCCACATGACTTTCCTCGTCGGGCACCGCCAGGTTCGGAGTCTCCAGTGTTAAGTAGGTCCCCACTGGTTTTCCCATCGCTTTCGCGCCGTTTTCTGTCTCGATTTCCACCCGAGTCACCCGGATCTCGCTTTTTTCGTCATAATCTTCTTCCAGAACTACTCCAGGGATCTCCACATTATCCGACTCAAACTGCTCTTTTTCCTCCAGGGCAAGATCTGTCCTTACACTGTAATTTCTCAACATTTCTCATCCTCGCTTTATCTTTCATTTCATCAGTAGTTTTCTCAACATTTCTTAAAATATGTATTGACAACCCTTTCCAGTTAGCATAAAATGAATGAGTATGTTTCAGCGGAGCGTCCGTGTCCGAATCTGCCGGAACACATATCCATAATTTGAATTTCGAGTGATATTTGGAGGTGTACAGATTGGCTAACATTAAGTCTGCTAAGAAGAGAATTTTAGTAAACGAGACAAAAGCTGCAAGGAACAAGGCAATCAAGTCCAAAGTGAAAACAGCGGTCAAGAAAGTTGAGACTGCAGTCGCACAGAAGGACGCTGAGTCCGCTAAGACGGCCCTGCACGCAGCGATCGTTGAGATTTCCAAGGCAGGAAGCAAAGGTGTCTACCATAAAAAGACCGTTTCCAGGAAAATCTCCCGTCTGTCAAAAGCTGTAAATGGGATCGCATGATCCTGTCGTTTATCAACATAAAGTAACGAAAAAGACATCCGTTCACCGTCAGACGGATGTCTTTTTTGTACTCTTTTTTAACTCCGGCCAGACTGTGATCAGCATCGTAACAAAACTGGCGGTTCCGCCGATTACATTTGAAATAGGTTCGGCAAGGAACACGCCGTGGATCCCCAGTCCGCTGATCATCGGAAGCATCAGGGTCAGCGGGATCACGATGATCACCTTGCGGAACAAAGAGAAGAACACTGCCTGCTTCGGACGGTTCAGCGCCACAAAGGTGGACTGCCCGGCAAACTGCAGGGCCATCATAAAGATACCGCAGAAATAAATGCGCATGGCGGGAACCCCTTCCCGGATCAGCTCGTTCTCCTGACTGAACAGATGAATAAAAAAACCGGGTTCGAAAAACAGCACCGCCCAGACTGCCAGAGAAAATACGATACAGCCCACACTCATGAATTTAATCGCGGACTTTACCCGGCAAAAGCATCCCGCTCCATAGTTGTATCCGATCACCGGCTGCGCGCCGGAAGTCAGTCCGGTGATGGGCATGGTGATGATCTCACGAACAGAATTGATGACTGTCATGATGCTCACATAGAGGCTGCCTCCCTTTCGTGCCAGTACCGCATTGCACGCGATCTGCACCAGCCCGTTGGTGACGGACATGACAAATCCCGAAGTGCCCAGGAGAGTGATCTGCTTTACCAGAGGCCATTCCAGTTTCATTCCCTTTCTGCTCAGTTTCAAAAGCGCTTTCTTTCCAGTCAGGAATCGAAGGACCCAGAACGCGGACGCTCCCTGAGACAGAACCGTAGCGACAGCCGCTCCTCTGACTCCCATTCCCAGGGTAAAGATAAATACAGGATCAAGTATGATATTAAGCACAGCTCCAAGCAGGACCGTAAGCATTCCCATCTTTCCAAACCCCTGCGCGTTGATAAAATTATTCATTCCCAGGCTGGTCATGACAAACAGGGTTCCCCAGAGATAGATTGTGATATATTCCTGCGCATATGGATAAGACGCGGCATCCGCGCCAAACAGATACAGAAGCGGCTTCAGAAAGATCAGGCAGGCCAGCATCAGGGCAGCCCCTGACAGAAGAAGAAGGGTAAAGGAATTCCCCATCACTTTCTCCGCTCTTTCTTCTTCATGCCCGCCCCTGGCAATGGAACACAGAGGCGCCCCTCCCATGCCAAAGAGATTTGCGAATGCGGTGATGATCGTGATGATAGGAAGGCAGAGTCCCACTCCGGTCAGAGCTTCAATAGAAGCATGTGGAATGTGTCCGATATAGATCCGGTCCACGATGCTGTACATGACATTGATGAGCTGTGCCAATGTCATGGGAATCGCAAGGTTCAGAATATTCCGGGCGATGCTTCCCCTGCTGAAGTCATTGCCGCTCCTGCCGTCATTGTTATTCTCCTCTGCCTGAGTCCTTCCAGACATTCTGTCCCTCCTACTTTGTTTCTCATTTCCGCAGTATTTCCATTCCCCCGCCCCGTCCGGGCGGGATAAAAAAGATGCCCCCGGCACCTGCACCGCACAGACAGCATGTAGAGCATACACTCCCTCAAAAGCTGCGATGCAGTCATGGTTCCGGTGGGCATCTTCTGTTTTTCAAAATCAGCTGATCAGTTGTTGATCAGTTTATCCTCGTCGCTCCAGCTGTACAGCTTCCGGATCTCTTCACCGATCTTCTCTGCCGGATGCTCAGCCGCAAGCTTTCTCATAGCGCGGAAGTGCGCCTGGCCGCCGGCCTCTGACATATCCAGAAGGAAATCTTTTGCGAACGTACCATCCTGAATATCAGAAAGGATTTTCTTCATAGCTTTCTTTGTATCTTCTGTGATGATCTTCGGTCCGGTTATGTAATCACCATACTCAGCCGTGTTGGAAATAGAATATCTCATTCCGGAGAATCCTGACTGATAGATCAGGTCAACGATCAGTTTCATCTCATGGATACACTCAAAATATGCGTTCCTGGGATCATATCCTGCCTCTACCAGAGTCTCGAACCCTGCCTGCATCAGAGCGCAGACACCACCGCACAGAACAGCCTGCTCACCAAAGAGGTCTGTCTCTGTCTCTGTACGGAATGTAGTCTCAAGGATACCGGCTCTCGCTCCGCCGATGGCAAGTCCGTACGCCAGAGCTTTGTCAAGTGCTTTTCCTGTATAATCCTGCTCTACGGCCACCAGGCACGGAGTTCCTTTTCCTGCCTGATATTCACTTCTTACGGTATGTCCCGGAGCCTTCGGCGCAATCATGGTAACATCCACATTCGCCGGCGGTACGATCTGTCCGAAATGGATATTGAACCCGTGAGCAAACATAAGCATATTTCCTTCTTCCAGGTTCGGCTCGATGTCATTCTTATATAATGCAGCCTGTTTCTCGTCGTTGATCAGGATCATGATGATATCCGCTTTTTTCGCGGCCTCTGCTGAAGTGTAGACTTCAAATCCCTGCGCCTTAGCTTTCGCCCAGGAGCGGCTGCCTTCATAGAGACCGATGATGACATTGCATCCGGATTCCTTCAGGTTCAGCGCATGTGCATGTCCCTGGCTGCCATAACCGATAATCGCGATCGTCTTTCCTTCCAGAAGGGAAAGATTACAGTCTTCCTGATAATAAATTTTTGCTGCCATGTTACATTCCTCCTAAAATAATTGATTATAAATATGCCACATCCTTGCTCCCCCTGGAAAGTCCCGTGATACCGGTCCTTGCCAGTTCCAGTATCTCATACCCTTTCAGAAGGTTCAGGAAAGCGTCCAGCTTGCTCTGAGTTCCTGTGAGCTCCACAATAAGAGAATCCTCCTCCACATCCACGATCTTCGCGCGGAAAATGTCTGCCACGGAGATGATCTCTCCCCTCTGCGCCGCGTCTGCCCGGAGCTTTACCATGATCAGCTCGCGGCATACCGACTCTTTGTCTTTTAACACCTTGATATCTACAACATCCTCCAGCTTTCTGACCTGTTTCTCGATCTGGGACAGGATCAGCTCATCCCCGGAAGATACGACTGTGATCCTGGTAAATCTGGGATCCGCCGTCATACCGGCAGTGATACTGTCGATGCTGTACCCACGGCGGCTGAACAGCCCTGCAATGCGGCTCAGGACACCGGGATTGTTGTCTACCAGCAGTGAAAATACCTGACTTCTCATGGTTCTCTTCCTTTCTCACCCAAAAAACAGAGTGCAATCTGTTTTATCTTCTATAATATTACCAACAGTCTCTCTCTTTGTCAAGCGTTCGAAACAATTTCATTCCTGTTTTGCGATCCTGTCCGCGAGATCATTGAGATACACCCATCGTTCAGTCTTCTCCTCCAGCACTTTCTGCGTCTTTTCCTGCTCTTCCATCAATTCTTTCAGTCTGACCGAATTGGTGGCATTGGCTTCGATCTGCCGGCCAATGCTCTCTATTTTTTCCTCAAGAGAGGCGATATCCTCGTCTATCGTCTCATATTCCCGCTGCTCTTTGTATGAAAATTTCAGTTTTTGGGGCTGATCTTTCTTCCAGTCCCGGCCTTTCTTTTCCTGTGACTCAGCTGTATTCTCCGACGGTTTTTCCGATCCTGTCCGGCCCGCTGTCCTCTCAGGAAAGGCGCCATCTTCCCGGAGCGCTTCTGGCTTACGCCCTTTCTTTGCCTCCAGATATTCTGTATATCCTCCTTCATACTGGGTGACATGCCCTTCCCCGTCCAGCTCCAGGATCCTGTCCACCACATTATCCAGGAAATACCGGTCATGAGACACCGCGATCACGATGCCCGAGAAGGAATTCAGATAATCCTCAAGGATCGTCAGGGTGGGGATATCCAGATTATTTCCCGCCTCGTCCAGAAGAAGGACATTGGCATTTTCAGCCAGCACGCCCAGCAGATACAGGCGGCGTTTCTCACCTCCGGACAGTTTTCCGATCGGCGCGTACTGCATATCCGGTGTAAACAAAAAACGTTCCAGCAGAGCGGAAGCACTGATCTTTCCCTCCCTGGTCGTGATATATTCCGCAATATCCTTCACATAGTCGATGACACGCTGAGAGTCATCCATATGCTGTTCTTCCTGGGCTAAATATCCGATCCGTATGGTCTCTCCTACCTCGATCTGCCCCGCATCCGGGCTGATGATACCTGCAAGCATTTTCATGACAGTAGATTTTCCACACCCGTTTGGTCCGATGATACCGAGCCGCTGATTCCGCAGTACGATATAACTGTAATCCTCCAGGATCTTTATCTTGCCGAAACTTTTACTCACATGATGAAGTTCGATGGTCTTCCTGCCCATCCGTGTCTCTGCTGAATCCAGCTCCACTGTCCGATCCACTGCGGGGGAACTTCCGTTTTTCAGCGTCTCCAGACGCTCCAGTCTGGCTCTTTGTTTCGTCGATCTGGCACGGCAGCCTCGTTTTGCCCACTCCAGTTCCATCCGGAGAATGCTCCTTCGTTTTCGTTCAGAGGCCAGCTCCATCTCCTCTCTGGCCGCCTTTAATTCCAGAAATCCCGAATAATCTGCCTCATACCCGTACAGCTTTCCATGACTGATCTCAAGAATCCGGTTGGTGACCCGATCCAGGAAATACCGGTCATGGGTCACCATAAGAAGCGTTCCCCGGTAATCCCTGAGATATTCCTCCAGCCAACGGATCATTCCTTCATCCAGATGATTGGTAGGCTCGTCAAGCAGAAGGACATCTGATTCTTCTGCCAGGGTCCTGGCCAGCGCGACTCTTCTCTTCTGCCCGCCGGAAAGATGTTTGAGTTTCTGTTCAAAATCCGTGATCCCCAGTTCCATCAAGGCGCTCTCCACCCGCCAGTCCGCTTCCGGGTCTCCACGAAAAGCATAGGTACGGATATCTGCGTCTTCGGGAAAGAAAGGATTCTGCCGGATATATCCGATCTTTAAACCATTCTGCCGGATGATCTTACCTGTGTCGGGCACCTCCTCTCCTGCTGTCATCCTGAGAAGAGTAGACTTTCCTGTCCCGTTGATACCCACGATACCGATCTTGTCCCCCTGCTGGATCCCGAACGAAGCATCCTCATAAATGGTTTTTTCTCCATATACCTTACTGATATGTTCGATATTAATAATGTTCATAAAAAACTCCTTATAAACTCTGATAATGATCCTTTATCCCGCTGTCCGCACACAGATCATTTTGAAGAGTTTCTAAGGAGTTGTCAAGAAAAATCCTAGGGCCTATCTCCTTCGTCTGTAAAGGAAAAGGCCACAGGCCATAAGCAGGATCCCGACGGTCAGGATCCAGTACTTCGTTTCATAATCCGTGAGCATGCCAAAAGGATACAGTTTTTTCAGATACGGGTATCCGCCTCCCAGGGCTGCCATATAATATCCCAGCGGGATCATATATCCGGCGATCAGATTATCTGTGATCCCATAGGTGAAGATCCCTGCTCCTCCAAATGCGATTACCTCAGCCATGGTACCGAAGTAGTATTTCATCGGTTCCAGTTCACATTTTCCTGCTTTCATCACAACAAGACAGCCGAACACCAGAGCCGCGGAAAATACCAGACTGACCAGGATCCGGATCAGATAAACAGCTGTAAATTCTGTGTACCGTGCCTTTACCACATCCCAAAGATCCCTGTCCTGTTCCGGCAAAAATACCGGGACAAAAAGGATAATTCCGATCAGTGCCACATACGTTTCCAGGACTTTCGCGCTCTGGACTATATCCAGATTTGAGATCCCCATCACCAGGGGCGCGGCTGCCAGAAGAAGCAGGCTGACCAGAAGATGCTGCCACACATTATGCTTCAACTGGACTTTTGTGATCTCCAGATACTTTCCTGCCACGTCTTAAATACCCCTTTCTTTTTCTTTCATATATAAAAATCGTCAGTGCCGCCAGACACAGTGACAAAGCCACATAGGCCAGTCGGTTCACGGCCAGCTGTGAAAATTCCTCCGCAAATCCGGTGTAATTCAGTTCTGTATTATGCCGCGGGATCAGATTCCAGCCATAGCTTCCGCCTTTCATGCCCTCTGCTCCCATCATCACACTCATAAACCACCAGGCCCCCTGCACAAGAACGGCAAGAGCGGTCTCTGTCAGTTCCGTGCAGAACATTCCCACAGCGACTACCGCCATCACAGTCGGCAGCAGCCATCCCAGATCATATTTCAGCCATGCCAGATAACCCAGATCCGCCCCCTGGATCCCTGCCCGGATACATTCTGCGGCAGGGAACAGTGATAAAAGCAGGACTGGCAGCATGTGCATACAGATCAGCGCCGCATACCGGCTTCCCATGACCCGAAAAGAGGATGCGCTTCGCGAATAGATCAGTTCCTGCATCCGGGAACGCCGGTCTCGGAGCATTCGCACTGCTGTTACAAAAACAGGCAGGATTCCCAGCACCACTCCCATATAGTCACAGAACAGTCTGGCATATCCACCGGTAAGTCCGTCCTTTTCTGTCAGATCACGGTAATTTTTTACTGCTCCTTCGTAGTCCACAGGGATCCTTACATTTTCTCTGAGACGTTCTTCCGTATAATCTGAGCCCGGCCCCAGAATCTCTGCCACCCGGTCCATCTCCTTCAGGAACTCCTCATAGGTCAGTCCGTCTTTCACCTTTACTTCATATTGTGTTGTCTGAATGGCATTCGCCTCAAAAAAGTCCGCAATATCCGCCTCGATCTCGTCCGCTTTCAGTCCGGTCAGTCTGTAAATGATATCCTCTATCTCCGATTTTTCTTTGTTGTTCAGAGAGATATGCTTTGCATATCCCACCGGATAGGTCACATAATCATCATAATAGTATGCCCACACCAGGCTCCCGGCACCGGCCTCCATAATCTCTTTCTCCGTAATATCCGTACGAAATCCATAGTTACTGTAATCCTCCTGTCCTTCCACCGGTGGGGGAAGAATCTGCATACTTCCCATCTGGCTGAAAAAAAACAGCACAAGGCACGCTACATAGAGCCAGTAGATCAGACTTTTCGCCGTCTGTGAACACTCTTTCCTGAAAAGGGTCAGTATCATAAAACATCCCCCTCTCTGTTTATCAGATACATATAAGCGTCTTCCACTCCGGCGTCACAGTTTCTGGCCCCTGTAAAAGGCTGCCGGTCTGTCAGGAAACGGACTCTCACATTATTGCCCAGCGTGATCATACTTGTCACCGTATAAGACGATTTGATCCGATCCAGCTCTTTTCTGCTGACCTCAGCCTTGTACACTCTTCCCTCAACCAAAGACAGCAGCTCTTCTACTGTTCCGCGGAACAGGATCTTTCCTCCATCCAGGACCGCGATCTCCTCACAGGTTGCTTCCACATCTCCTACAATATGTGTGGACAGAATCACGATCCGTTCATCCGCAATCTCACAGAGCAGATTCCGGAACCGCACTCTCTCCTCCGGATCCAGCCCGGCAGTAGGTTCATCCACGATCAGCACTTTCGGATCATGGAGGATTGCCTGGGCGATCCCCAACCTTCGTTTCATTCCTCCGGAAAGCGCCTTTACTTTCGTCCTGGCATTGTCTGATAAGTTTACCCGTTCAAGAAGCAAAGGGATCCGTTCTTGTCTCTGCTGTTTTGTCAGTCCGGAAAGCACGCCCAGATAATCCATTGCTTCCCCGACTCTCATATTCGGGTACATAGAAAATTCCTGGGGAAGATACCCCGTGATCTTCCGGATCTCTGCGGCATGGCTTACGGGTATGCCGCATATTTCTACTTTTCCGCTGTTCTTTTCGAGCAGGGTAGCCAGTACTTTCATCAGAGTAGTCTTCCCGGCTCCGTTCCTTCCGAGCAGTCCGAACATCCCTTTACCGATGCGCAGGTCCACATTTTTGAGCGCCTGTTTCTTTCCATAGGATTTGTTCAGATCCCGGATTATGATCTCTGTTTTCATTTCTTCAGTCCTTTCTTTTCGTTCTGTTCTTACCATAGCGCTCAAAATCCTATTTTTCTTCTATAAAGTTTTAAGATTTTCTGCAGAAAAAGGAAACACTGGCAAAAGCGCCGCCGTCCATACTGTTGGCCAGGCTCAGTTCACCTCCGTGCTTCCCGGCGATCATCCGGCAGACATGCAGACCGATCCCAAAATGTTCCCCCGGATCCTTTTCCTCGCCTCTGAAATACGGTTCTGCCGCCGATCTGAGGCTTTCCTCATCGAATCCGCTTCCATCGTCATGCACAAAAAGAAAAAGCATGCCTGTTTCTCTCTCATATTCAAGTGAAAGCTCCACCTTGCTTCCGGCATACCGCAGTGCGTTTGAAAGCAGGTTTTCCAGAACTTCAAGAAACAGAGATTCATCCAGCCACAAGCTCTCATTTGGAAGCGCTCCCTCCTGTTCCTGCACGATCTGGATATCCCCCACAGCATTGAGGGATCCGGCGATCCCGTCAATGCGCTTCCACAGAGATCTCACCGAGATCTGAGCTTTTCGTGGCTCGATCTCTTCAAAACTCCGGATCTGCCTCATTGTTTTCGTGTAATCCTCCAGGCGTCTTAGATGCCTGGACATGAGTTTTAACGTGGAAGTCAGTTTTTCCTCATTGATTTTCCCCTCCGGTGTATAACGGTATAAAAGCTCGGCATACCCTCTCAGCACAGTCAGGGGGGTACGCATATCATGGGCGAAGGCCGCATTCACTTCCTTCTGCTCTCCAATCTGGCGCCAGAGCTCTTCACGGTCTGAGACGATCTCTTTTCGCATCTGTTCAAAAGTCAGACAGATTCTGACTTTTATCTGCTCGCCTTCAGTCAGGTTATACCAGACTGACTTTGCCCCGGTATAATAGAGATTCCCCATGATCCTTTCCTGGTACAGATCCACTCCATATGGACGCAGAACCTCATTGCAGCATAAGATACAGAACTGCTGTATGATCCAGGTAAATAGAAATGCAGCAAAAAGGGCCAGCAGCAGATATGCCGCCAGCGCCCATTTTAAAGACAGATCCTGTATTCTCTTTTTTATCTGTTCTATTTTTTCGTCCAGCCAATCCACTGATAGCCCACTCCCCACACTGTACGTATCACTTCCTGATCTGTGTATTGCGCGATCTTGCCCCGGATCCGCCGGACATGCTCGGCTACAATGGAACTGTCGCCGGCAGCGTCATACCCCCTTACTCTCTCATAAATCTTCTCCTTGCTGAATACCTGTCCAGAATGCAGGGAAAGAAACGCCAGGATATCGTATTCCGTACGCGTCAGCTCAATTCTGCGCAAACCACAGAACACAGTCCGTTCCTGATAATAAATCGTCAGTTCTCCCTCTTTTTTGACCGCTCCCGGATGCCTTTTCCGTTCCTCCCTGCGAAAATGCGCCATTACCCGCGCCCCGAGTTCCTCTATGCTGAAGGGTTTTATGATATAATCATCCCCTCCTGTCATCAGCCCGGTGATCCGGTCTTTTTCTTCCACACGTGCCGTCAGGAACAGGATCGGACAGGAAACCTTTTCCCGGATTTGGCGGCAGACACTCAAGCCGTCCAGATCCGGCATATTGATATCCAGCAGGATCATGTCCGGGCCGGCGTCAGCCTTCTTTACCGCCTCCAGACCTCCGCCTGCTGTTATCACCTCATATCCCTGAATCTCAAAATAATCTTTCAGAAGAGACACGATGCCTTTCTCGTCATCCACGACCAGGATCCTCTGTTTCATGCACTCCCCCTCCGCGTCTATTGAAATAACGCGTCTGCTTTTTTCATCCTGTCGATAACAGGCACGTCAAAGGGGCAGCGCTCTTCACATCCGCCACAGGCAATACAGTTTCCTGCGTTTGCGGAGAGAGCAGTATAATGCCCTCGGACGGCCTCGGGAACTTCTTCCTGCATTGTGGCAAGGTCATAAAGCTTATTGACCATGGCGATATCGATTCCCGCAGGACAAGGAGCGCAGTGACCGCAGTAGGTACACTGCCCTGAATAGGCATGATGCGGCGCATTTGCGAGAACGCTGGCATAGTCCTTCTCCTCTTCCGAAGCAGTCTCGTACGCGACTGCCGCTTTTACATGTTCCGGCGTATCATATCCTGCCAGTACGCTGGCCACTGCCGGTCTTGTCAGGGCATAATGGATGCACTGGACCGGAGTGAGAGCCACACCGAAAGGTGACGTCTGCGCAGAGAACAGTCTTCCTCCCGCATATCCTTTCATCACTGTAATGCCGACTCCTCTCTGCTCACAGATCTGATAAAGTTCCTGCCTCTCGGGATCGATGCCTCCCAGATTTTCCTCATAGGTCTCTGCAAAATATGTATTCAGGTCCTCGCTTGCGGGAAGCAGATCAAACGCCGGATTGATACTGAACAGGATCATTTCAATCTCCCCGCTTAAAGCCGCCAGCTTCGCCACCCTCGGATTATGGGTACTCATCCCGATATGGCGGATGACTCCTTTCTCCTTCTGTTCTTTTACATAGTCCAGAAATTCTCCTTCCATAATGCGGTGAAATTCTGTCTCTTCATCCACAAAATGAATCATTCCCAGATCAATATAATCTGTTTTAAGGCGGATCAGAAGATCTTCAAACGCTATTCTGACTTTGTCCATCTCTCTGGTCCGGACGTACTGGCCTTGCTGCCATGTGGAGCCAAAGTGCCCCTGTATGATCCACCGGTCTCTTTTCCCCTCCAGTGCCTTTCCAATATTTGTGCGGACATTGGGCTCTGACATCCAGCAGTCCAGGATATTGATCCCGAACCTTTCGCAGCAGTCAATGACTTCTTTGACTTCTTCTGCGTTATGGCGCTCCAGCCACTCAGCTCCCAGACCGATCTCGCTGACTTTTAAACCCGTCCTTCCCAGTTCTCTGTACTGCATCGCAAAACCTCCCTTAATGTTTTTTCCTCTTTTCTGCGACTCGCACGGCAATTACTACTGCCAGGCTCACCACAAGAAGAAAATAAAAATTAATTCCCCGGCTGACCAGCATCGACGGGATCAGGTATGTTCCGGTAAACACACGGGCAAACACCGCCTGATACATAAGCTCTGTAATCCCCTGTGCTCCTGGCAGAGGAAGCATGTCCACGGCAATATACACAGATGCCTGCAGAAGGATCACTTTTGCCGCGCCGGTTCCTTCCAGGCCGAATCCAAGATAGACCATATACGTCAGAACGAACACACTGCATCTCTGGATAAAAGTAACAAGTATCACAATGAGAAGTTTTCCCTTATGTTCCTTCAGCCAGGCCACGGCGTTCTGATAACTGTCAATAAATGTCAGGATCTTCTCTTCTCTCTGATCGGATGGCTTCCATATCTTCATCCGGATAAAAAGCCGTTCAAAAAACAGCGCCGCTTTCAACATGATCTTCGGGAACAGCATCACCCCCAGGATCACGATGACAAGGATCACATTCAGTCCCAGTCCGAGAAGATACAGTGGAAAATATTTCCCTAGTTCTCCCGTAAGCGGACGAAACCAGAACAAGAGGATCCCGAATCCCATCACCACCAGCACAAATTTATAGGCCACCGCCACGGTCATAAGGACGACTGTACTGTCAGACCCGCGGTTTCCGTCCTTGTTCATATAATAAAGCTGTATCGGCTGTCCCCCTGATGCGGAGGGAGTAATTCCGGAATAAAAGAATCCGATAAAAGAATACTGAATACAACGGAAAAGTGTGCTTGCCCTTCCGCCGTTTTTCTGAGCTTTCATAGAACGAAGAAGATACCAGATCATGTAACCTTCAGCGCACACAAAAAAAACAGCCAGTCCCACCGCGGGAATGAGATACAGCGGCGACATTTCCGACACTGAACGGGCAATCTGCGTCAAATTGCGGCCGCTGAACAAGGCATAAAATGTCAGCAGCATAATTACAAGGAACAGCACGATCTGCAGGGCCCGCTTTTTTACACTCATGCTTTCTCCCTCCGACTTACGGGGCCACGCATGTAAACAGATCCTGCGAACGCAGGACGTACCGCAGGCAGGACCGGGCCGGATCCCGGAGCATACACCGGTCTTTTGGATCCCACAAGCTCACTCAGCCTTCCCTCGAAAATCTTTTCTTTTTTCTCATACTCATAGAAATCTTTTGGAGTCACCAGGGAAAAATGTTTTCCCAGACTGCAGATTCCCGCTTCTTCCAGCAGTTTGGCCACATAGGAGGAACATGTATAATGCCCTTTCTGAAAAAAAGGACGCTGCATAAGAATAAACGGAAGTCCGATCACCGCATAATGATACTGGAATCGCCTCTTCATCGCTTTTTTCAGCTCTTGTTCAATATATTTCTTCTGTTCCACTGTACACTCCACACTGCAGATCATATAATCGGCCGTAGGGAATGCCCGCAAAATCTTCTTTTTATCTTCCTTTTCAAATCCGGCAATAAGGGGAACGCTGGGATGTCTTCTGCCGATACTGTAAGCCTCTTCAAGATATGGATCAAGTGACAGGACCACATGAATATACTTTTGCTTTATAACTCTGCGTATAATACCGGCAAAAAAGCCGGGAGTATCTACAAAAGCAATATAAATCTGTGCCATAACTTCCAATCTCCCTCTTCTGTATATTTTGTAATATCATCACTGAAACTGATAAATCTTTCTGGCGAAACGATATCCTCCTACCGTCAGCTTCCCTCCCAGCTTTCCTGGAAGATAAGTCAGCCCGCTCAGAGTTGAATAACGCAGCCTGTAATAAAGCGCGGCATTATATCTCCGGATATTCTCCCACATATCCTTTCGCTTTTTTTCCGCCTCCGCGGTCTGTATGAGAAGCAGATGGATAGAGGATATAGCCAGCATGATAGAAATATTCCTGGTCATATAGGACGCCAGTTTCGGATATTGTTTTTTCACCTGAGCCAGATCCACACTGCGGGCTACAAGTTCTGTTACCCGGATCTGCTGGTCAATGCGCTTCATCAGTACCTTTTCATTCACAGACTGATCTTCCCGCCCCAAATAGTAATGATACAGATCGATATCCATGTAATAGATCCCTTTTACGTATGGAAGCGGCTGGTAGGAAAACAGATTATCTACATAGAATGTATGTTCCGGAAGCCTGACTCCTGATCTGCGCAGCACTTCTGTCCGAAACATCAGCGAATGCATGATCAGATACTGAGAGGGTCTGAAGCGGCCGATCTCATCCCAGGAACACATCTGATCCACCGGAAAGATATTCCGGTAGTCCATCACACGACAGGTTCCTTCATCCAGATGGTCATAAACATAATTACAGACAAAAAGATCCGGAATCTCTGACAGAACGTTTTCTTCCTTTTCACAGCCAATGCCTCCGGAAATTCGGGTGCATAACAGCCGGATCCTGTCAAGAAGCTTACCGCATGCCTCCACATCCAGCCAGTCATCAGAATCCACCACTTTATAATAAAGGCCTTCTGCCAGCTCCAACCCTTTGTTTACTCCGGAACCGTGGCCGCCGTTTTCCTTATGTACGACCCTGACAATGTCAGGATACAACAACTGATATTCATCCGCGATCTTCGCGGTGCCGTCTGAAGAACCATCATCGATCAGAATAATCTCTACATCTGTTCCTCCCGGAAGGAGGGAATCCACGCACCGTCTCATATAGTCCTGAGAATTATAGCAGGGAACGGCAAATGTAATATATTTCATAATGTAAATCCTTCCTTTCATCATATGGTCCTATTGTAAAAAAGTGTTCTTAAGATAACAGGAAGGTATTTCTTAAGATTTTGAAAAGAATTCTATAATCCTGTAAAAAGAATGTATATCCTGTTAAATCTACTTACTGAACTTAAGGAGAACCCGGTCCACCGCGGACCAGACTCCGGATATTACAAACATCAGCGCGCCGACGGGAACTACGATCATGACCAGAAGTGCCAGCATAACCCAGCTGAGCATACGCGGTATCCTCCTGCTTTTGCTCCTTTTCTCTCTGATTTCCCCTTTTTCCATTTCTGTCCCTCCTGTCCGGAAATCCTGTTTTATCTTTACAACTCTATCCTATCAGGGGCTCTTCCGGATTTCCATCGAGACAGCTTACAATTTCCTCAGTCCGGCTTACACTTTTGTAATACTTTATCGAAAAATAAAAATTTTTTTAAATTACTGGTCTTTACTTGTACAATAGGCTAAAAAGTTATACCATTAGAGATATTTCCCATGTAAATCATCTTCGGATGAAGAGATCTTCAGAAAGCGAGGTTTTCTATGAGGCATAGAAAAAACATTTCGGATTTTTTTGATGATGATTTTGAAGTCGTCTACGACGAAACGAAAACGGATTGGGCGGATACTGATGAAATCATCACAAAAAACAGAAGAAATGATCAAGACAGAACAGATTCTTTTGCTCCTCTTAACGAATACGATCCGGAAGATAACAAAAGAACTGATATAAGGGACAGCAGACGTCAGAAACGCCGCCGCTTAGTCCCGCTCGCCGCTCCCATCCAAAAAGGCGGCCGTGTTCTGTCACGAGTCACGGCAGCCGCTATACGGAGCCTGACAGCTGCCTTGATCCTGGCTGTCGCCATATATGTAACCTATACTTTCTGGAGAGCCAGCGCTCCGTACGGAGATATTGCAGAGGCATTCAATACTCGGCAACTTTCTCCGTCTCTTGCACCCTATGTCTGTATTATGGCTATTTTCCTTCTGTTCGAATTTATTTCTCTTCTGTGGTCCATGACCAAAGTGCGCGTAAGAGATGGCAGGGATACATGGAAAGAAGATACTGGAAGAGGACTTTTCTCTTTTCTTCTGGTATTTCTGTCCTCCTATCTTTCTTTCCTGCTCTATCGTTTTCTTCCGGAATCTCCGGAATTTCTGTACGGCCTCAAAGGGGCTCTTGAAGTATACGGCTCCATGCACAATGCCCTCTTTGGACTGTGCGCTGCCGGAGTTGTATCGTGCCTTATCCGCAGATACTTCTCCTGACAGGATCCTGAAACTATGACTCCTCCGGCCTTGGTGAATGCCGCATCTGGCACGTTACCAGTCCGGTGCGGTTCAGAGCCGCCATAACGGCAGGGATCAGGATAAGCTGGATGAGGATGCCCGGCACCGCATTAAAAAACGCCCCTGCCAGAAACATCTTCATCGTAAAGGCCCCGCCGGATATCCCAAGAAGAATCATCTGAACAATTGCCCAGACAAGGCGTCCTGCTATCATGGCTGTGATCAGCGCCCTGTAAAGAGATACGATACATTTCCACCTGGACAGACCATACATCAGTCCGATCACCAGACCGTATGTCATCATCTCAAATGCCATCGCAATCCCCGTTGGGAATAATACCGGCATGCCGAAGACAAAATATCTCACGATCGGCAGGATAAATCCCAGCACCGCCCCATACTGCCATCCACAGATCAGCCCGCACAACAAAACCGGTATGTGCATGGGAAGCATCATATTTCCGATCTGAGGGATCTGTCCTGTCAGAAACGGCAGTACCATTCCGATAGCCAGGAACATGGCCGTCAAAGTCAGATTTATTGTTGTTTTGCGCATTTTCATCTATTCCTTTCCACTTATATTTTTATCATTTACTCACTTCTCCGAAACAGACACTTTTATATTATAACTTATTCTGGATTTTCACACAAGCATTCTGTGAACGGGGCCGTGTACCTTTTAAAAGGTACACGGCCCCGTTCACAGATTTTTCACATTTTCACATGTTGAATTCATTTAATATCCAGATCCGGAGGTTCATCCAGATGTTCGGATACATATTTCCCGTTTTTCTTTCTCTGACGCACGCACTCTGTCAACAGATATTCGATCTGCCCGTTGACGGAACGGAAATCATCTTCTGCCCAGGCTGCGAGAGCGTCGTACAACTTAGCGGAAAGTCTTAACGGAATCTGTTTTTTCTTTGAATCGGCCATAAAACCATCTCTACTTTCAAATCTAATAAAGGCTGCCTGAATTCACTACCGGCTGCGCCTCCCTATTGCCACAGAGCACGACAAGCAGGTTGGATACCATCGCGGCCTTTCTCTCTTCATCCAGTTCCACAACTCCATTCTGGCTCAACCGGTCCAGAGCCATCTCCACCATTCCGACCGCTCCGTCCACGATCATCTTTCTGGCATCCACGATCGCCGACGCCTGCTGTCTCTGGAGCATCACAGCCGCGATCTCCGGAGCATATGCCAGATAGGTGATCCTGGCCTCTATAATCTCCAGTCCGGCTTCTTTCACTCTGTTCTGGATTTCATCCCGGATTCTGGCTGCCACAACCTCGCTGGAGCCTCTCAGACTGCCCTCATCTGCAATACCGTCTCCTGTCGTATCCACATTCGGCGCCACATCGTACGGATAAATACGGACGATATTCCGAAGAGCCGTATCACATTGCAGGGAAAGATATTCCTTATAATTATCCACACGGAACACAGCTTTGGCCGTGTCCACCACCCGCCACATGACTGCGATCCCGATCTCCACCGGATTGCCAAGACAGTCATTGATTTTCTGCCTGTTATTGTTCAGAGTCATAATCTTCAGAGAGATCCTTTTTCCGGAAAGATCCACCTCTGTCTTTCCCATATTGAATGACAGCGACATAGCCGGCTTGGATACCTTGTTGTCCACGTCTCCGCTCTGGTGCAGATGGGTATCCGCGGCCGGATTCACACTTGTACAGAAAGGATTCACAAAATAGAATCCGTCATCCTTGAGGGTGCCTACATATTTGCCAAATAAGGTAAGTACCAGTGCTTCCTGGGGTTTTAATACTTTCAGCCCGCAGTACGGAATCCATCCGATACAGAGCCAGATGATACTGACTACCAGAAGTGCCGCGCTTCCGCCGTCACTGATCAGCATTCCGCCGAACACACAACCTGCGATCGCCGCCGCATACAAAAGAGTTGTCAGGATCAGCGCCAGCATTCCATGTTTTTTATTCTTCAGAACTTTTTCTTCCATTGTAACGTCCTCCTTCAGATTAAGGAATATACTTTTGATATCTTTATGATATCATTTTATTTCCTTCTTGTAAAGAAAAAACAGCCGAAATTTTTCAGCTGTTTTTCATAATCCTCCGGATGTCTCTGGAAAAAGCCAGATTTCTGTCGATATACTGTCTATTTTCCTAGCGGATAAAATTTGTCCTGCAGAATTCTTCCTTTTCCGGAAGCCCGTATTTTTCTTTTCCCAGTTCTATGCTCTTCATAAGAAAGGACATGTTTCTCGCAAGCGTCCGCATAATCTGAAGACCTTCCAGATCCTGACTGGCCTCTCCCTGAGCAGCGCCGTGTATACTGTTCCAGTATTGTCCGGACGCCACCGGCATGCCTGAGATCGTAAAATACTTGTTCAATTCGTCGAAAGCAGCGGATAACCCGCCCCTTCTGGCCGCCGCCACAGCGGCTCCTACTTTCATTGTCTTATCAAAATGTGTGCTGTAGAACAGCCGGTCCAGGAAGGCCACCAGTGTTGCGTTGGCAGAGGCATAGTAGACCGGGCTGGCCACCACCAGGCCGTCACTTTTCTCAAACTTCAAAGCTGCTTCGTTCACGGCGTCCTCAAAAACACATTTTCCCGCCTTCGCACAGGAGCCGCAGGCAACACATCCCCTGATCGCCTGATTCCCGATATGCAAGATCTCTGTCTCTATTCCTTCCTGTTCAAATACCTTTTCCATCTCACGCAAGGCGATGTATGTATTTCCTCTGGCGTGAGGGCTACCGTTGATCATCAGTACTTTCATATTTCATACCTCCCGCTTCTTTGCTTTTATAAAAACCGCACCGGCCTGATATGGCCAGCGCGGTTTCTGTGATTCAGATTTATGAATCGTCAGTCTAGAACTTACCTGCCTTTGCTGCTTCCTCAATGGAAACTGTCGATGTCTAATTTGTTGGCTTTTTCTTATTATTTGTGTGCTACCTGCGCGCTACCAAACAACTTTTACCACTATTTTTTACAACTGTTATTACTATACTCCTTATCTTTTGTTAAGTCAATATGCACGCTTTAAGCTTTCTTCCAATTCTACATTGCGTACTGCTATATATTCTACTATTGAATCTCCGTGCGCTTTAAATCCATTGAGTCCGGTTCTATAAACTGATGCATTAACAATCTCAAATTTCTGTTTTATTTCTCTCTGAGCTTTGGTCATTCTAAGTCGCTGGATCCCTGCATCCCTGCATTGACGTACTTTTCCCCAACTCAAGCCAGTCTCCCGAGCAATCTGTAATAATGTTTTTCCTTTTCTGTAATATTCATTAATGATCCGATCTTGTTGTTTATCTGTGTAACGCTCTACAATATTCCAGATCTCATTTTTTTGATATTCATTGAATATTCTATCAACTGTATCATTTTCAAGGTTGTAATCATCTGATACCATATCGGACAGGCTCGAGTTTTCATCTTCTTTTAACGGAGCATCCAGACTAACGACATCACGCATATAAATTCTTATCTTCTGTATTACGGACGTAGACAACAGACTATATTCTGAAATTTCATCATCCGTTGGCATCCTGCCTAAATCCTGCTTAAGCTCTTGCACTGCTTTCTTGTAACGACCTATCTTTTGTCTATATGCACTCGGAATCCTGATTGCGAAGCTATTATTTTCTATATATCGCTGCACATTCTGACGCACCCAATATTGAGCATAAGTCATAAATAGAACCTTTCCCGAAGATTCATAATGCTGTACTGCTTCCCATAATCCAAAATAAGCCTCCTGCAGTAAATCCTCTTCTGATTCATAATGTATATATGGATGTATAAATTTTTTTATTAAAGGCAGATTCTTCTCATACAAAAGCTGCATATTTTCCGTTACAGAAATACCTTTTTTTACCTGGGATACAATTTGTTCATTCGTCATTGTACAGCACCTACCTTTTTGATATAATACAGATAGATGCAATTCGCCAAAGAGAAGCTGATTCCATAATTTGTAGCTTCTCTTTTATTTTACCACAACATATCCTTTTTCAACTTTTTATTTTGAATTCAATAATGAATAGTCCTTTTTGAAAATTTGAGTCAGAAAGACGTACTTAGTCTAGCCATGCAAACATTCCTTACAGACCCCTAGGCGGTATCCAAAATACACATAAGAAAAGCAGGACATTCAGCCCTGCAGTTCTACTTTCAATTCTCTTTTGTATTTGTAATATGTGTTACGAGCAAGCCCCGTCAGTTTTAAACAATCCACATCAGACAAAGATCCATCAAAATCTTTACTATATCTTTGAATTTGTTGTTTTGCCTCTATTGATTTCTTTGTTGTAAGCTTTGCTCCTCTTCGCTGTCCGATCTGCTTGCCGTTTAATCTTGCTGTTTCTATTCCCTCTTTAGTACGTTGATGCAAGTCCTGTACCTCTTTCTCTGACTGTTCAAAAGCAAGTCTTATCTGCTCTTTAGCAAGTGCCATAAGATACTTATTTACGCCCTCTAAAATATAATCCACATTCGTTCCTGTAAGAGCTATATTGCTTTGTAATGCGTGTTTATATGTAACGGTGTTTATATGCGGTTCTTTCAAGAAGACCAACTCTACCCCCTTTGTATATAAATCTTCATATAAACAGAACCCCTCATCTTCGTTCCTGCTCATACGAGATACGCTATCAAACACAATCGTATCTCCCGACTTTACTTTTTTGTATAATTTATTCCATTCCGGTCTATCTTGCTTTGTTCCTGTGTAAATCTCCGTTACAATAACCGCATCTCCATATTCGGCTTTTATATTCCGTATTTGACGATCAATGCTCTGCTGCTTTGTACTAATCCTGCAATATCCATATATACACATATTTGACGCTCCTTTTTAATATCAAATCTAACGTTCATTAATTTTGATACTATTATTTTATATCTTATTATTGTTGTTGTCAATTACTTTTGATACCATTTTTATATACGTCAGATTTAATACTTGAAAAAAAAGGGGGTAGCATAACACTACTCCCTCAAGCATACGTCTTAAGATTCTTCGTCCTGAAGATAATCTTTATAGCGTTCATCTAAGCGTAACAGTTCTCCAATATCCTCATTGCACTGAGCAATTTTTATCACCTTATCTCTTGCAAGAGTAGGATACTGCGGATTTATCAATATATCAATTAAGCGTTTGTCGTTCTCCGTGAGTTCACGTTTAATCTTATTCTCCGGCAATATACTATTGGCCTGATCCATAATTGTAGAAAACTTTCCTGCTTCATCTTTTCTAAAATAGACATCCATGTTTATAGCCACATAATCCGGTGTCTTATTATCGAGCAAATGCGCCATTTTTGCATTTTGCCCGGCATATGAATACAGCAACCCGGTAACCGCCCTCTTATAGTTATTAAAGGCTTCATAAATTTCTTCTATATTCGGAAGGTCAAGATGTATATACGGATCTTTTACAGTTCCTTTTTCATATTCAATTTGCCCGTTATCTTTTGCTTTTGCAACGCTTGCTTCTTTTGTTCTGCTTTCAGCTAACTGGTTAAGTAAGCGCCGCTCCATATAACTCGTTGCTCCCTCCTGCAGTATGCTGAATTCAAGATCTGTCAACTGCAGTCCTGATAATTTTATGGTCGTAATCTTATTTGCAAAATCGACCTTTACTGGTGCGTTAAAATACTGATCCAGACTTTTCTTAATTTCCTCGAGATAATGAAGAATTATAGGTTCTGCCCATGCTCTCAAGCCCTGAAATCGAGCCTTACAATTTATATCAGGGTTATTATTTATCCTATACTTTTGAATATATTCCTCTGTCCATTTCCCCTCCATTTCTTTTGTTTTTGCATCTAACTTTTGTTTGCCCAACAAAAGCCCTGCCTCCAATGTGTCAACTTCTTTCTTGTACTGCTCCAGTGTCTCTGTAATTTTTTTTACATATTTCTTGTATCGCATATATTGTGTTCCATCCTTTCTCAATTCATAGATTTAGTTTCGTTAATGTCAAAATCATTTTCTGGCACATACACTATCGGACAGCCGCTTTGATCAATTTTATAAACTCTCTTCAAATCATTTGACAGTCTCCGCTTAATTAGTGCCATTCTCCCATATAAGCGCCGCATAGCAAGCATTATTGCACTCCTGGAATACCCGTATTTCATATGAAGAGCGTTACTAAAAACCGTTTCCAGAATGTATCCATTACTAGATATAGTATTTTCCATTTCAGAATATACAATATCTTCAATCCGTTTCATACTCATTCCAGTACCTCCCCCAACTTCGGAAGTTCTTCTGTTTTAATCTGTGCGGTATCTCCTAATGTTGGCAATTCGGCAGCAGTCAGAACCTTTCTTGTAGGTGTATCAGGTATATTTTCCTCAATACTGATAGCATCTTTGTATGACAGCCAATTTTTCATAAGGAATATTCCTGACGGTGGAGAAATTTTCCCACCGAGCATAGCCTGCTCAAGAAAAGCGCCGATAAAAGCCTTTGCCGCAAGAATCAAATCTTTCTTACATTCCGAACAGTCTTCGCCATGGCTCCACCGAAAAAGCGTTGTTCTGCTTATATGTAACGCCATACAGAGCGACTCAATCCCGGGACGAATTGAAGAACGTTCACAAAACGAAAAGTAATCATCAATTCTCTGTTTTGTTTCTTCGTCCGTCTGCGGCCTGCCTAAATCGTACAATTCTTTGAGCGATCCAACTATTTCCTGTACTGTTGACGGTTCCATGTTGTCTAATCCGGCTTGCGGATAATTACGTTTTCCCATCTTTAACCTCTTTTCTGCCTTTAACGGCTGTTTTTTAGTTCCTTTTTTGTGATGTCACCTTATTCGTTGCACTAAGCTCTACGCCGGTTATAATATGCGTGAATCTTCTTGTGACACGAACCACACAATGTACACAGATCTGTAAGTACATTTTCATTCCCCAGTCTTGCATAAGTGATATGATGCACCTGTACGCTTCTAATCTTATCAAGTGGTCTGCCACACATCACACAGCCACCATCTATGGCTATGCGTTCCTGTTTCTTGCGCTTCCATTTATTACTTCGCATATAATCCTTATACTGTTTTGTCTGCATTATTAGCCATCTCCTTACACTTACGCTCCAACTCATTCACAACGGCAAGCAGCAGATCAACTGCAAATTTATGGTTTTCATATTTTTTTGCTATTCCAGAACTTTCTTCAGCTAGAGCCGAATAATAATCATCCGTGTTTTTTACCTCTGCATACTTCTTGTGAAAATCCCAGACATCTTTGTATAAATTCCAGTAATTCACATTAATAACCTCCAAAAACCGTTACAATAAAAACCGTTTCTACAATGACTACAAACTACGGTCACAATCTCAAAGACTTTTATATAACTGTATATATCCTCTTCTCTATTATTTCTTATAACTCTTTTATTTCTTTGTAGAGAATGTAGTAATAGTAGAATATATAGGAAAATCAAGGGTTTGAGCCGTCTACATTCTTACTACATTTTCGGCTACAATCTTAATCAAACGGTAATCCTGGAAGCTCTGTTTCTGAAATTTCCATAAAATCACTGCTACAATCTTTCAAACTGAAACCACAATCTTTTTCTAGTAACGTGTTTGTAGTACGTCTCCGGAAACCTCTTTGACTTCCGTACTCTCCAAATTTAACTGGATTCGGTATGCGCTCCCAATCTGGTAAACTAAGAATAATGTTATTAATCTCTGATGCCTGCCACTTTGCGGGGCGTCCCGATTCGTTCAATGCTTTCTGCCATATCTCGATTGCACACGTCCTATGTTTGTCTGACAGATACTCTTGAATGATTCCCACCTTGCCATCATCTAACATACTTTCTGCCTGTAATTCTTCAGCACGTTTCTTACATGATTCAGGCAGCAGTAATTTAGGTTTCTCAGTTTTATAAATATGAACAGCTTCCGCCCATGCAGCTTTAATATCGTCCATGGCTTGCGGATCAAACAGACTTTTCTTCGGTTCTTTCACTCCTGTCTGAACAATTAAGAAACGCCTGTTTCCTGTTTCATCCTGCAGAAAGTCACTTTTATTCGTTGTGCCTGCAAATACCGATTGTCTGAGAAATATATCGGCCCTGCGCTCATATGGTACGCGGTATTTATCCTGTGTAGCTGTCAAGAATCGCTTCACTGAATCCACACCTCCGGCAGTCCGTGCGAGAGATTTGAGTTCTGCAAGTTCTATAATCCATGATCCCATAAGCGACTGCGCCGCTTTATCCGAATCTAGGCTATCAAGAGAATCATTGAACCAGCTATCATTTAAAGCCATGAGCTGAAGAAATGTGCTCTTCCCGAGCCCTTGTCTCCCCTGAAGAATAACTGTGTAATCAAATTTGCATCCCGGATGATAAATTCTCGATACCGCCCCCAGCATCCACAACCGCCAGACCTGATAGTTATAGTCAGAATCTTCAGTCCCCAGATAATCTGGTAACAGTTTTCTTATATGTTCTTGCTCATCCCATTCAAATGAATCTAGCAATTCTCTGACCGGATGAAATCTATGCCTCATAGCCACATTTTTTACGGCGTCAAAATAATCATTACGTCCTGTCAGTCCATAATCGGACTGCAAGATAGAAAACAGTGCTGAATCATCAAATGAGCTCCACGCCCTATAGTTATTTCTGGAATCTTCCCACGGTGTATTACCCATTAAATATGTTTGCTGTGAAAATTCGTCAAATTTAATCTTATCTCTGAATCTGCCGTCATTCTCTAGCACTATCTCAAAATTTTTTACATTCTGGATCAGCTTTCTGCTTTTCTCGTTTCCGTCCTTGTCGTATTCAACCTTGTACATGAGCATTTGACGGACATCATTCACTTGATTTTCTGCTGTCATGCGGTTGTTATCTGTAACGGGTATTTCACAAGGAAGAAGCCTCTCAAACTCTTCTTTGCTATGCCCTGCTTCAAAGTAGTCTGTTATATCTCCTTTGGCAATATCCGGCACAGGAAGTATTACTTTTACGCTCTTAGCAATTTCCTGTAGATCAGCACATATTTTATCTGCAACTCTACGCCCTGGCTCATCATTATCTGACAAGACATATACAATGGCATCTTTAAACAATGGTGCGAAATCTGCTTGCCAATCATTAACCCCGCCGTAAGTTATCGCTGTATAGCCTTGTTTTGTGAGTGTATCGACATCTTTTTCACCCTCGGGTATAAATATAGGATTTCCCTCTGCAATCGTCTTATTTAAGGCTTGTGCATTACCATAGATAGCTTTATAGCTCTTCCTTCCTGTCCTGCCGATACCATAAGTAAAACGCCCGTTTTCCAACTTACCATATAAAATTTTTTTGCCCTCAAGCCTAATCTTGGTAAAAGCATATGCACCGTTAATAGAATAGTAGTGGTAAACTGCTTCAATCCGGCGTTTCTCTCTCCCCTCCACATAGGCTCGCCAGTTCGGGCTTCTCGGTGCCGCATCATAAAACGTATCTTTCTTCATAAGTCCTGCTGCCCGTAAAACTGCATCTACCTTACAACCCGCATGACAGTAAAACAATGTACATTTTCTCCCCTTTGTGACAGTTAAAGAAGCGTGTTTATCATCATGCGCCGGACACCTGCATTGCGCTTTATTCTCGTAACGGTTCTTTACATCAAAAAACTGCAGGTTATTCTCAAAAATTTCATTGTCAGTCATTCACAGTACCCCGTTTCTAACACATAACGTATCTGCTCTGCTTCTTCATTTAAAGAATTTATTTTCCAGTCACAAAATCTGTAGAAATCGAGATCATAACTATAATCTGTCTGCATTGTTTTCCAATGGATGCATTCTACCTCTATAGATGCCTGTCTCTCTAGCAGTATCCTATTTGCCTTTATCGTCATGATTCCGCACCCCCTTTGTAAACAAAGCCTGTTTCCTCATAGAATTTTTTAGGATAGATCAGATAAGAATAATGCTGGCTTTTTGGTGTCCTTTTGTATGCACACCCCCATGAAACAACGCCCTGTTGAAGCAGCAGCCGAACAGTCTGACTATCCATTTTTAGAGCCTGCGCCGCTACTGATACCGGAACATTCGCGCAGTCAAATGTAATATCTGACATATAAATCACCGTCCTGCTTCTGTTGCCAGTTCGTCAATTATTGCTTTGATTTCTGCTTTTTTATCCTCTGGGAGTTCATGCCTTAATACTCTTGAAAAAGCTGTTTCATGTGCATATCCTAATTGTTCTGATACTTCCCACAGATTGACCCCGCGTTCTTTTGCATAGTTTCTTATATCAAGATTCTTCATGCCATACCTCCAAAATAATAATATCAATAGTTATTACTTGACGAACGTTCGTTGTAATCTTATAATAGCAGTATCAATAAGGAATTCATATTCCTAAATTAAACGTAAAAAGAGGTTTGAATCAATGAGAAAAGTAATAGATATTCCTATTTGGTATAAAAAAAACAGAATAGTTGAACTGCGAAAAGAATCTGGATATAACCAGACACAAGTATCAGAAAAAATAGGATGTGTGCTAAAGACATATCAAAATTATGAACAAGGACATAATTATCCTACTCTTGAATATGCAAGCAAATTAGCAAATCTTTACAATGTAAGCATAGATTATTTACTTGGTCGTTCAAATTGTAGACGTATTGAAGATTCATACATAAGCGAAAAAACTGGATTAGATGATAATGCTATCCAAACTCTAAAAATTTTAAAAAGAAGTGGTTATATAGTAGATCTCATCAACTTTATCATGAGAGATTACGCTATATATGGTAGCTTTTTAAGTAACTTATCACTATATTTAGATAACGATTACGATACTCCCGTACATTTTGACCAGCATCTTCAGACCTATGTAGAATCAGAAGAACCAGGAGAAAGCATCATGCTAACAAATGGAGAAAAGACAGTTACAATAGGTAAAAAGCTGAATTACGAAGTTCTCGGCTCTCCTGCGTATGGTACAATACACGTTCCTGTATCTATATTAGAATCTCATGCACTACACTGTATTCAAAAACAACTTGACGAATGGAAGAAAGAATACAAAAAAGGAAGTGATTAAATGTCGTTATTAAAATGTCCTGAATGTCAACATGATGTATCTGACAAAGCAGCCGCCTGCCCTCATTGCGGTTATCCTATGAATAGCCCCACAAGTACTAAACCGCGTATAAGAAATGGGAAACCCACAAAATTACCTAATGGCTTTGGTACTGTCTACAAGCTCTCTGGCAAGCGTTCTAAGCCTTATAGAGCGGTTAAAACTGATAAATGGGTATTAGATACCGTTACAGGAAAAAGTAAGCAGATTCGCTTTACTATAGGCTATTACTCTACTCGAGAGGAAGCCATGATCGCTCTGGCCGATTATAATGAGAATCCTTACGATATTAAAGCTGACAGTATCACTTTTTCTGAAGTATACGACAAATGGAGTGAGGGCTACTTTCCCACTCTGTCGAATCCGTCCAGCATCAGAACAATTACGGCTGCATACGCTTATTGTAACGGTCTCTATGATATGCGTATGAAAGATATAAGAGTCTCCCATTTAGAGGGTACAATCTTGAATGCAGACGTCGGAGACAGTACGAAAAGCAGAATTAAAAGTTTATTTAATATGATGTATAAATATGCTGTAGCACACGACATTGTGGATAAGGACTATGCTTCAGTAATGTTCGCTAATGGGAATCCGATAAAGCATCAGCGGACAAAAGAAGTTGTTCCATTTTCATCTGAAGAAATCGAGCAATTATGGACGGTTAAAGACACTATTCCATTTTCTGATATGGTGCTGATCGGAATATACAGCGGATGGAGACCACAGGAGTTGTCTATTTTAAAAGTGGAAAATATTGATCTGGAAGCTGAGACAATGAAAGGCGGATTAAAAACTGATGCCGGAAAAAACCGGATTGTGCCAATTCATCCATTAATAAAGCCGTTAATAAAAAACCGTTTACAGGAGGCAACCGGCTTACAATCTGAGTATCTGTTTAATGATCCGAACGGGCAGCAGGGCACGCACATGACATATGATAAATACCGTAAACGATTTGAAAAGGTTATGAAATGCTTGAATATGAACCACCGCCCGCATGAAACCAGACACACATTTATAACAAAGGCTAAAGCCTGCAACATGGATGAATATGTCTTGAAGCTCATCGTGGGACACGCTATATCAGACATAACCGAAAACGTATATACCCATAGAACCGTTGAGCAATTAAAGGCAGAAATCCGGAAGATTTCGGAGTAACGAGAGGGGAAATACATAAGCCATGAAAAAATATTTGTCAAGACTAAGTAGTGAACTTATAAGTAAAATGGACGAAAATCACTGGAGTATAGCTCAATTGTCAACTATGTGCCATATTTCTTACCATGGGATGTGCAATATTGTAAACGGAAATGTAAACGATATTAACTTTTCTACTTTTATTAAAATCTGCGAGAACGCTCATATCTCTTATGCTGATATATTTGACATTGATGATAATGAATTATTGGAAAGAGAAATGAGAAAGTTTAATCTCACAAACGGAAAAATGAAATTTAAATTGCTCAAAGAATAAAAGGAGAGGTTGAAAATGGAAGATATAAAAGGGTCATCATTCCTTGAAAATCTAAGATGTCTTATTATAAAAGAAATGGAAAAAAGGCACTGGGACATGACAGAAATGGCAATTCAGTGCGACATATCATATAGGAATTTACAATCAATTTTATATGGGGAAAGAAAGGATATCAAACTATCTACGATTGCAAAGATATGTAATGTATTGAATTTTCATTTATTTGTAGTGGATAATGATACTGAGGAATGTATAGAAAAGATAGAAAAAATTAATGATAAACATAAACAATCAGTATATGACTATATAGACTACATATATACAACAGGCAAACACTAGAGGATGCGGCTTAATTCCGTATCCTTTTTATATGTGAAAATTTGTGTGCTACCGCTTGTGTGCTACTTGTGTGCTATCTGTGTGCTACGTGGCAAAATTAAGGGCTCCCGCTGACTTTTTGCATCAACGGAAACCCTTGATTTTACTGGATTTTTTAGAACTTGCCAGCCTTAGCAGCTTCCTCAATGGCAACTGCCACTGCAACAGTCATACCCACCATCGGGTTATTTCCTGCACCGATCAGACCCATCATCTCAACATGAGCCGGTACAGATGAGGATCCTGCAAACTGTGCGTCAGAATGCATACGTCCCATTGTATCTGTCATACCGTAAGAAGCCGGTCCTGCCGCCATATTGTCCGGATGAAGGGTACGTCCTGTACCACCGCCTGACGCAACAGAGAAATATTTCTTCCCTGCCTCTACGCACTCTTTCTTATATGTGCCTGCAACCGGATGCTGGAAACGGGTCGGGTTCGTAGAATTACCTGTAATAGAAACATCCACGCCTTCTTTCCACATAATCGCAACACCCTCGCGGACATCATTCGCGCCATAGCAGTTTACTTTTGAACGAAGTCCGTCAGAATAAGCTGTCCTGGAAACTTCTTTCAGTTCCCCGGTATAGTAGTCATACTCTGTCTGTACATATGTAAATCCATTGATCCTGGAAATGATCTTTGCAGCGTCTTTTCCAAGTCCGTTGAGGATAACACGAAGAGGTTTCTTGCGGACCTTGTTTGCCTTCTCCGCAATCCCGATCGCGCCCTCTGCCGCTGCGAAGGACTCATGTCCGGCCAGGAAACAGAAACAGTCTGTCGACTCCTCGAGAAGCATCTTTCCGAGATTTCCATGGCCAAGTCCTACTTTACGCTGATCAGCCACAGATCCCGGGATACAGAATGCCTGCAGGCCTTCTCCGATAGCAGCGGCAGCGTCTGCAGCTCTTGTACAGCCTTTCTTGATGGCGATCGCAGCGCCTGTAATATATGCCCAGCATGCGTTCTCAAAACAGATCGGCTGGATCCCCTTGATCTGATTATAAACGTCCAGTCCGGCATCCTTTGTAATCTTTTCAGCCTCTTCCAGGGAAGCGATGCCGTAGCTGTTTAAAACTTCATTGATTTTATCAATTCTTCTTTCATAAGATTCAAATAAAGCCATTTATATATCCTCCTGATTATTTACCTTTCCTGAGATTTTCGATTAAGAACAATCTAACTGCCGCGCCTACTCTTTACGCGGGTCAATGATCTTCACTGCATCGTCCACACGGCCATACTGTCCTTTTGCCTTCTCCCAGGCATCGTTCGGTGTATCGCCAGCTTTGATGAAGTCCGTAAATTTCCCAAGGCTTACGAACTGATATCCGATGATCTCATTGTTCTCATCCAGAGCAATACCTGTTACATAGCCCTCTGCCATCTCAAGGTAACGGGGACCTTTCGCCAATGTACCGTACATTGTACCAACCTGAGAACGAAGTCCTTTTCCAAGGTCTTCCAGTCCTGCTCCGATCGGAAGCCCGTCCTCAGAAAACGCGCTCTGTGTTCTTCCGTATACGATCTGAAGGAACAGTTCTCTCATTGCTGTATTGATCGCATCACAGACAAGGTCTGTGTTCAGTGCCTCTAAAATAGTCTTTCCCGGAAGGATCTCAGATGCCATAGCTGCAGAATGTGTCATGCCTGAACATCCGATTGTCTCTACCAGCGCCTCCTGAATGATACCGTCTTTCACATTCAGGGTCAGTTTGCAGGTTCCCTGCTGAGGTGCACACCAGCCTACGCCGTGTGTCAGACCGGAAATATCCTTGATCTCCTTTGCCTGTACCCATTTCGCCTCTTCCGGGATTGGAGCTGGTCCGTGATTTGCGCCCTGTGCTACCGGGCACATCATTTCTACTTCATGTGAATAAATCATGTTAAAACTCCTTTCAATATGTATGATTTTCTTCCTTATACGGTATAGGACTATTTTCGCACAAAAATCGACAGTCCCGTGCTTTTGTTATTTCTCCACCGAACTGTCTGCGCGGGCCAGCCGCGCGCCACCTGCCGCACACAGCCTCATCCACACCATATATAAGCTATTTTCGCACAATTTACAATATTCGTCAATCATGAGTTTGTCTGTTTTTTCTCAATCTTTTCCGGCCTTTCCTGTCTTTTCAGCCTGCACCGGATCTTTGCCTGAAGGACACATGTCCTGTATCGCCTCTTTGAGCATGGTAAGCGCCGCCCGGACTGTATCCAGCCGGTTTTCCGACCGGTTTCCGGCAAAATGACATTTTTTTACCATGGTCTTTCCCTTCAGACAGCAGCCAATATACACCAGACCCACCGGTTTTTCTTCTGTTCCGCCTCCGGGTCCTGCGATCCCGGTGGCGCTCAGGGCAGCGTCTGCCCCTGCTCTTCGGGCGGCTCCTTCCGCCATCTCCCTGGCAGTCTCTTCGCTGACCGCCCCGAATCTTTCAAGGGTCTCGTGTCTGACCCCTACAAGCCGCTCTTTTGCTTCATTGGAGTAGGTCACATACCCTTCATTCAGCACATCAGAAGCCCCTGCCACGTTGACGATCGTTCCGGCGATCAGACCTCCGGTACATGATTCTGCGGTCGTCACGGACAGCCTGTTCTTTGCCAGGAGCTCCACCACTGTCTCTTCCAGGCTTTTTTCTTCGGATACCCGCTCTGCCAGTCTCCACCCAAGATCCATCTCTTGACTCCTCCCGGTTTTTTCAATTTCTATTCATCTCTGCCACTTGGCTTTTCGTTCTTCCGTCACTGTACCGGCATTCTACATCCCGCCCTGGGTAAGTACCTGACGGTTCTTCCAGACATAATCGATCAGGGAAATAACTGTCAGCGCCGTGGCAATCCAGATCAGAACCGTTCCCACCAGATCAAACACACCGCCAAAGTCCGCGATGAGCACGATAATCATCAGCATCTGGAATACCGTCTTGAATTTGCCCCAGTAACTGGCCGCGATAACGATCCCATTATCAGAAGCCACAAGCCGGAATCCGCTGATGATAAACTCTCTTGCGATAATAACAATAACAATGACCGCGTCCAGTTTCCCGGCGGGGATCAGACAGATCATGGCAGAGCAGACAAGAAGCTTATCTGCCAGCGGATCCATAAATTTCCCGAAATTAGTCACCAGGTTATACTTTCTGGCGATCTTTCCGTCCAGCATATCCGTCAGGCTGGCAATAATAAAAAGCCCCAGCGCGATCCATTTGTTGGCGGCGCCGCCCACATCCGTAAGCATGAAAAACACAAAGAACGGCACCAGGATTACTCTTAATACAGTCAGTTTGTTTGGTAAGTTCATATCAATTCTCCTATCAGATCATAATCTACAGCCCCGGTTACTTTCACTTTCGCAAAGTCGCCGGACAACAGTTCCTCATCCGTATTGATAAAAATCAGTCCGTCCACGTTTGGAGCATCCCGGTAAGTTCTCCCCACGTAAACATTCTCATCCGCCACCTTTCCTTCGATCATCACCAGTACTTCCCTGCCTGTCATTTCCCCGGCATTTTCAAAGGCAATCTCCTGCTGAAGTTCCATCAGCCTGGCCTGGCGTTCCTCTTTCACCTGTTCATCGATCTGGTCCGGCATCCCGGCCGCAGGGGTCCCTTCCTCGGGAGAATACGTAAACACGCCCAGCCGGTCAAATTCCATCTCATCTACAAATTCCATCAGCTCCTCATGCTGCTCGTCCGTCTCTCCGGGAAATCCGGTGATCAGCGTGGTACGCAGACAGATATCGGGAATCTCGCGCCGCAGTTTTTCGATAATATCCACCAGTTCCTGTTTGGAGGTTCTCCTCCCCATCCGCTTCAGGATCTGATCGTTGGCATGCTGGATCGGAAGGTCCAGATAATGGCAGATCTTCGGTTCTTCTTTCATCACCCGGATCAGATCATCTGTGATTTCCTCCGGATAACAGTAAAGGATGCGGATCCAGTTAAATCCGCTGATGCGGCAAAGCTCTCTTAGAAGTTTGTGCAGTGATTTTTCTCCGTACAGGTCCATTCCGTAGAGCGTTGTCTCCTGAGCCACAAGGATCAGCTCCCGGACCCCCTGTTCTGCCAGCGCTTTCGCCTCTTTTATTAAACGTTCCATGGGCACGCTGCGGAAATTCCCCCGGATTTTCGGTATGATACAGTAAGTGCAGTGCTTATCGCATCCCTCCGCGATCTTCAGATAGGCGAAGTGGCCGCCTGTGGTCACCAGCCGTTTCGTCTCCGGCAGAGGAAGGGCATTGATATCAGAGAGTATAACGGAATGTTGTCCGTCAAGCGCCCGGTCCACCGCGTCCAGAATCCGGTCATAGGCCGTCGTGCCCAGCACTTCATCCACCTCCGGAATCTCATCCAGGATCTCCTGCCTGTACCGCTCCGCCAGGCAGCCTGTCACGATGATAGCTTTCACCTTCCCCTGTTTTTTATATTCTGCCATATCCAGAATGTTCCGGATGCTCTCTTCCTTGGCGTCATGAATAAAGCAGCAGGTATTGATCACGATGATGTCGGCCTCCGCCTCGTCATCTGTCATCTCATATCCTCTGGATGCCAGCAGACCCAGCATAAATTCGGTATCCACAAGGTTTTTATCGCATCCAAGAGAGATAAACAGTATCTTCATATCACTCCTCCAAAAAAGGCAGATACCACATGTGCATCTGCCCTGTCTTTTCTACTCTCCCGCGTTCTCCGCCATGATCTTTAATTTGCCTTCATTCAGCTCTTCAATGGCAATAGACAACGGCTTCTCCCCCTCTTTCGCGTCAACAAGAGGAATATCGCCCGCTATGATCTGCCTTGCCCGCTTGGATGTGGCCATCACGATGGAATACCGGCTGTTGACAATCTTAGTCTCTCCTTCCTCGACATCTTTGTTTACTACTTTCATCAGATCTGTGTATGATGGATGCAGCATATTTTTCTCTTCTCCTTTCTTTCCTCTGCCGGGTTGTTCCCGGCACAGGACGCACTTTGCAGTGTCACAATTTTCTCAAATCTTCTTTAATTATCTTTACAAATGCTTCATTACGGAAGCTTCTGTGGTGTTCTCCCTGGATAATTGCGTGCATTTCCTCCACACAGGTATCCAGATCATCGTTAATGATCAGATAGTCGTAACGGTCCATTCCTTCTGCCTCTTCGCACGCGCGGGCTATCCTGGATCGGATCACCTCCATGGTCTCCGTCCCCCTGCCCACCAGCCGTTTTCTCAGCTCTTTTGCACTGGGCGGCGTGACAAACAGAAGCAGCGTATCCGGAAATGTCCCTCTGACTTTCAGCGCGCCCTGGATCTCGATCTCCAGGATCACGTCTTTTCCTTCTGCCAGCTGTTCCTCGACATATCTTTTCGGCGTCCCGTAGTAATTTTCCACGTATCTAGCATACTCTATCAGTTCGCCTTTGGCAATCATTTTTTCAAATTCATCTTTTGTGATGAAAAAGTATTCTCTTCCATGCTGTTCTCCGTCTCTGGGGGCTCTTGTCGTAGCGGAAACAGAAAGCGCATATGTATCCGGATATTTTCCCAGAAGCTTTTTCATCAATGTTCCCTTGCCCGATCCGGAAAAACCGGAGACGACCGTTAAAATTCCTTTTCTTTCCATAACTCTCTTCCTTTTATTCGATATTCTGGATCTGCTCCCTGATCTTCTCGATCTCTGTCTTCAGACTGATCGCGCAGTCGGACACTTCAATATCATTTGCTTTGGACAGGATCGTGTTGGCCTCCCGGTTCATCTCCTGAGCGATAAAATCAAGCTTTCTGCCGATTCCCTCTTCTTCCTCCAGGGTATTTTTCATATGCTGGATATGACTCTTCAGACGGACGACTTCTTCGTCTGTACAGATTTTATCTGCGAAAAGGATCACTTCTGCCGCGATCCGGCCTTCCTCGATCTGTGTGTCAGCAAGGAACTCTTTCATCTTCTCTTCCAGCCTGGCCCGGTATTCCGCGACAATCTGCGGAGAACGCTCTTCTATAAATGAGACCTGCCCGCCCAGATAATCCAGCTTGGCAAGAATATCCTGCTTCAGGTTCTCTCCTTCAGCTTTTCTCGTCTCTACAAACTGGACAAAAGCTCCTTCAAGCGCTTCTTTCAGTCCATTCCAGAGTTCCTCCTCGTCCTCGCTCTGTTCTTCCATGGTAAATATTTCAGGGAAGCGGGAGAGTATGGAAACACGGACGTCATTTTCCAGGCCGAACTCTTCTTCCATCTGTCTTAAATACCCCAGATATTCCGCCGCCAGAGCCCGATTGTATTTCACAGAGACCTGTGACTGAGAAAGATCCTCATAAGTAATAAAGATATCCACCTTTCCCCTGGCCGCGTAGGATTTTAAAAGCGACCGGATCGAAGTCTCAAAGAAATTCAGTTTTTTCGGCATTCGGATGTTTACATCCAGATAGCGATGGTTCACACTCTTTATCTCGACTGTAAATTTCCTCTCATTTTTCTGTACCTCGCACCTGCCGAAACCTGTCATGCTCTTTATCATATTTTATCATCCTCTGTCATTCTACTTATCTATATACATAACTGTCCAGAATACATTCTGTATTATACCTCCTGGCCGCACAAATGGTCAACAGCTCTTTTTCTCCTGTAACAGTTGTGTTATACTCTATAACAGAAACAAAAACGGAGAAATAGTTATGGCATTTGATGGAATCGTCGTGGCATCCCTTGTCCACGAATTAAAAAAAGAACTGATAAACGGACGTATCGCAAAGATCGCTCAGCCCGAAAACGAGGAGCTTTTGCTCACCTTAAAATCTCCCGCGGGTCAGAAGCGCCTCCTGATCTCGGCCAACGCGTCGCTTCCTCTGATCTGCCTGACAGATACGAACAGGCCCGGTCCGACCGCGGCGCCCAATTTCTGCATGCTGCTGCGCAAACATATCAACAACGGACGGATCGTGGATATCCGCCAGCCCGGGCTGGAGAGGATCATCGTCATTACAGTTGAACACCTGAATGAAATGGGGGATCTCTCCCGCAAAGATCTGATCGCGGAGATCATGGGAAAACACAGCAATATCATCTTCTGCTCAGAAGACGGGAAGATCATTGACAGCATCAAGCACGTCTCCGCCCATGTCAGCTCCGTGCGGGAGGTCCTGCCCGGACGGGAATATTTTATTCCGGACACCATGCACAAGGCGGATCCTCTGACAGTCTCCCGGGAGGAATTCCCGGATCTGCTCACTGGGAAGCCCATGCCGCTGGCCAAAGCGGTCTACACCAGTTTCACCGGGATCAGCCCTGTAACGGCTGAGGAGATCTGCCATCTGGCGGGACTGGATCCTTCCGTTCCGGCGCAGGAATACTCGGAAGATATCCTTTTTCATCTGTATACCCAGTTCCAGATTTATCTTTCTGCGGTAAAGGATGGGAACTTCTCGCCTGCTATTTATTATGACGGGCGTGAGCCGAAAGAGTTTGCCGCTCTGCCGATGACCCATTTCTCCACCTATACCAGAAAGGAAATGGACTCGATATCGGAAGTCATCCGTAACTATTATGCCTCCCGCAGCACGATCACCCGCATTCGTCAGAAATCTGCCGATCTGCGCCATATCGTTCAGACCGCGCTGGAACGCAGCAGAAAAAAATACGACCTTCAGATCCGTCAGCTGAAGGATACCGAAGGCCGGGAGAAGTACAAAGTCTATGGAGAACTGATCAATACGTACGGCTACAACACGGCCGAGGGGGCAAAAGAACTCCGTGCCGTAAATTATTATACAGACAGACCTGTGACCATTCCTCTGGATCCGACAAAGACTGCCCGGGAGAATGCCCAGAGATATTTTGCCAAATACAATAAGCAAAAGCGCACCTTTGAGGCCCTGTCCAGACTCTGTGTAGAAACCAAGGAAGAAATCGACTATCTGGAATCCGTACAGACATCTCTTGACATCGCCCGTGGCGAAGATGATCTTGCCGGCATTAAAGAAGAACTTGTAAATGCCGGATATATGAAGCAGAAAGCGGCCCGCAAAAAAATCAAGATCAAGAATACCCCTCTGCACTATATCTCCCGTGACGGATACCATATGTACGTGGGGAAAAATAATCTCCAGAATGATGAGCTCACCTTCAGTTTCGCCGTCGGCAATGACTGGTGGTTCCACGCCAAACAGGCTCCCGGTTCCCACGTGATCGTAAAGACCAACGGGGAAGAGCTTCCGGATTCCACCTTTGAAGAGGCTGCCCGCCTGGCAGCCTATTATTCCAGTATGCGGGGAAGCAGCAAAGTGGAGATCGATTATGTGGAGAAAAAGCAGGTCAAGAAACCCAGAGGGGCAAAGCCCGGCTTCGTCGTATATTATACGAATTACTCCATGGTGATCGACAGCGATATCAGCGGCATACAGGAAGTTCTCTGATCCCGCGTTCTGATCATTCTTTTCCCAGAAGATAGTCCACAAACTGCTGCGCTGTTCTGCCTGACAGACCTCCGTGGGAGAGCTCCCACTTGTTCGCCTCCAGAAGCAGTTCTTCTTCCGGCATGTCCACTCCGCCCCTGCGGGCCAGAACCCGCACGATCTCCTGAAATTCTTTCTTGTCGGGAGATCCGAAGTAGATGGTCACGCCGAACCTTGCGACAAGGGAAAGTTTCTCCTGGACCGTATCATTGGTGTGCAGTTCTTCATCCCGGTCCGCCTTGTCCTTAAACGTCTCACGGATCAGATGACGGCGGTTGGAGGTGGCATAGATCAGTACATTTTCCGGCCTGCGCTCAAGCCCGCCCTCGATGACAGCCTTCAGATATTTGTATTCGATTTCAAATTCTTCAAAAGACAGATCATCCATATAGATGATAAATTTATAATTCCTGTTCTTGATCTGGGCGATCACATCATTCAGATCCTGGAACTGATGCTTGTAGATTTCGATCATCCGGAGTCCCTGATCATAATACTGGTTCAGGATTGCTTTGATGGAGGAAGACTTTCCTGTCCCCGCGTCCCCGAACAGAAGGCAGTTGTTCGCTTTTCTGCCCCTCACAAAAGCTTCTGTATTCTCGATCAGTTTCTTCTTCGCGATCTCATATCCCACCAGATCATCCAGATGTACATGGGCGATATTCGTAATGGGAACGATCTCCATCTTCTGTCCCTTCGGATGTTCGACCCGAAAGGCTTTGTGAAGTCCCAGTTTTCCCACACCGAATTCCCGGTAGAACTGGGTCATTTTCCCCTTGAAATCCTCCGCGTCTGCCGCGCTCTTAAGAGAAACGGCCAGAGTACAGATCCTGTCACGGATCCGGCGGTTGAATACTTTTCCGCTGCCGGATGTATTTTCATAAGTCAGAAGCACACCGATGCAGCCTGCCTGAAGATCCTTTTCAAGAATAGAAAAGTCATAATCAAACAGCTCTTTGAATACCCCGAAATCATGAAGGGCAATCTCATTGATACTCCCATCCACTTCTCCAACGATCTCACAGGAAGTGCTGTAGGCGTTTTCGTCATTTACCAGAAGGAAAGTCAGATACGTATGCCAAAGATTCCCGTAGAATCCATGGCTTACCGAAAGTTCCAGCAGTTCATTGACACAGATAAAAAGCCGGCTTCTCAATTCTTCTTTATCATACCGGACGCTTCCATGGTTCTCCATAAGGAAGGTCATATCTTCCAGTATATTTCCGTAATCCATATTTTTATATAACATCAGCTCATTGGTACGCATGTCTCTGTTCTTCTCCTTTTTCTTCTCCCGCCTCTTTGTCTGTGCGTATCTCTTACACAGAACCTTCCCGGGTTTTCGGAATTTTAATAATTCCCCAGAATCTTCAGATTCTTACACTCTTCCCGCAGTCCCCGGATGGCATTCTTCACTGCCGCGTCTTCAAGATTTCCCTCAAAATCCACAAAAAAACGGTATTCCCAAGGTCTGCCCTTGATCGGACGGGACTCGATCTTTGTCATGTTCAGGTCATTATAGATAAAATGTGACAGGATCCCGTACAAAGATCCGCTTTGATGGGGCAGCTCGAACCGGATACTGATCTTCGACGCGTTCCCGAGGAAGATTTTCTGGTTTGTCACCACGATAAACCGGGTCGAATTGTCATCGTCATCATTGATGTCATCCACAAGGACGGTAAGCCCATATACTTCCGCCGCATAGGAACTGCAGACAGCCGCCTGAGCCATATCCTGATCTTTGAGCACCTTCTGTGCCGCAACTGCCGTGTTGACTACACTCATTCTCTCCCATCCCGGATGTTCGTCAAGAAATGTTGTCGTCTGCATAAGCGCTTCCGTCTTGGAGTATACTCTCCGGATATCAGACAACGACGCTCCGGGCAGTCCGGAAAGCGTATGTACAACAGGAAGAATCGTCTCTGCCACAATGTAATTCTCAAACTCATCCAGCAGATCATACATCTCAATGACAGGACCCGCGGTGGAATTTTCAATAGGAAGCACCGCGTAATCCGCGGCTCCTTCTTCGATAGCCTCCATGGCTTCCCGAAAAGTCCGGACATGGAAGGATTTTACTTCTTTCCCGAAAAACTGCTGCATAGCGGCCTGACTGTATGCTCCTTCCGTTCCCTGGAAAACAACTCTGGCATTCTTCTTGTCCAGATCATCGATACGGATAAACGGAAGCCTTCCCAGAGCTCCTGCCTCCACAAGCTGCTGGTACTGCAGTTTCCGGCTCAAGGACATAAGCTGCTGATACAGCTCCTGTATGCCTTTTTTGTTGAAATCTCCGGTGATTTTAGAAGCCACGTCCGCCAGCTTTTCCTTCTCCCTCTGCCGGTCAAATACCTTCCGTCCTGTCTTTACCTTGTATTCTCCGACCTCTTTGCAGACTTCCATTCTCTCCTGGTAAAGTGCCGCCATCTGGTCATCTATCCTGTCCAGTCTGTCTCTCAGTTCATCCAATGCCGCCATTGAAATTCTCCCTTTCCCTTATCTGCGTATCGCATCTTTTTGGTCTTGTACTTCGCGCCAGCTCTCCGCGCGGCTTATACGTTCACATACACTCAGTTAGTATATTACATTTTCCCGTCAAAATCTACTTCTGGATTTAAATTCGTTGCAGTCCATGTGGAAAAATCACTGCCGGCCGGACAGATTAGAGTTGAAAATCAAAACATTTTAGTATATGATTAGGTGGAGAATTTAGGGAGGTACTAAAATGAACGTTACGGAATGCATGAAGACCCGCAGGAGTATCCGTAAGTTTAAAACGGACCCTGTAGATCACTTAAAGATCGAATCAGTGGTTTCATCAGCTTCTTATTCCCCTTCCTGGAAAAACACTCAGATCACCCGCTATACTGCGATCGAAGATTCTTCTCTTCTTGCAGAGATCGCGGATAAATTCACCCCGGAGTTTAATTCAAATATTATCCGTCAGGCGCCCGTTCTTGTCGCCGTCACTTTTATAAAAGGCAGATGCGGTTATGAGCGGGACGGATCTTTTACGACCAAAAAAGGAGATCGCTGGCAGATGTTTGATGCCGGGATCGCCTGTCAGAGCTTCTGCCTTTCCGCATGGGAGGCAGGTCTGGGCACTGTGATCATGGGAGTGTTTGATGAGGATGGGATCTCAGCATTACTGGAGCTTCCAAAGGATCAGGAGCTTGCTGCCCTCATCGCTGTGGGATACCCCGACATCAGCCCTGAGGCCCCCGGGCGGAAACCGGTGGAAGAACTGCTCCGGTACCGGTGACGGAGTTTCCCGGATCAGAAGATCTGAAAAACACCGGCTTTTGAAAACAACAGTTACATATACAGGTACAATGATAAATTTACTGGATGCGCAGGCATCCTGCAAGGAGGTTATTTATGAGACATTTAATGAGCCCGCTGGACTTTTCTGTGGAAGAGCTGGACAAACTTCTGGATCTTGCCCAGGATATTGAATCGGATCCGAAAAAATACTCGCACGCATGTACAGGAAAGAAACTGGCGACCCTCTTCTATGAACCCAGTACCCGGACCCGTCTGAGTCACGAGGCCGCCATGCTGAACCTCGGGGGAAGCGTCATGGGATTTTCTTCCGCAGATTCCAGCTCCGCGGCAAAGGGAGAGAGTGTGTCTGATACGATCCGCACCATCTCCTGTTACGCGGACATCTGCGCCATGAGGCATCCGAAAGAAGGAGCTCCCATGGTGGCTTGCCAGCACTCTTCCATTCCCGTGATCAATGCCGGGGACGGAGGACACCAGCACCCCACTCAGACACTGACAGACCTGCTGACCATCCGGAATGTGAAAGGACGTCTTAATAACCTGACGATCGGGCTGTGCGGCGACCTGAAATTCGGACGTACTGTTCATTCTCTGATCAATGCGCTGGTACGGTATGAGGGAATCCGCTTTATCCTGATCTCTCCGGAGGAGCTGAGACTTCCGGGATATATCCGGGAAGACGTTCTGGACCGGAACAATATTCCATATAAAGAAGTCGTCCGCCTGGAAGAAGCAATGCCGTCACTGGACATCCTCTATATGACCCGGGTCCAGAAGGAAAGGTTCTTCAATGAAGAAGACTATGTGCGCATGAAGGATTTCTACATCCTGGACAAAGCAAAAATGAAACTGGCGCCTGAGGATATGTATGTTCTTCATCCGCTTCCCCGGGTCAATGAGATCGCTGTCGAAGTCGACGATGATCCCCGGGCGGCATATTTTCGCCAGGTACAGTACGGTGTCTATGTACGCATGGCTCTGATCCTGACGCTGCTCGACATTCATGTAGACTGACGGACAGACATCACTGTGTCACATCCACAGACAGGGAACGGAACAGAACGATTTTATTCTGCAAAGAAAGGGAAAACAATATGGTAAAAAATACACTCAATGTCGGACGTATTTCGGAAGGTTTTGTACTGGATCACATTGAAGCCGGAAAAAGTATGGAGATCTACCGCTATCTTCATCTGGACAAGCTGGACTGCTGTGTGGCCATCATCAAAAACGCCAGGAGCAGCAAGATGGGACGAAAAGATATCATGAAGATCGAGTGCCCGATCGATTTTATGGATCTGGACATTCTTGGGTTCATTGACCACAATATCACCGTTAATATTATTGAAAATGAGGAGATCGTAGATAAGAAACAGCTCACGCTGCCAAAAGAGATCCGCAATGTGATCCGGTGCAAGAATCCGAGATGCATCACTTCCATCGAGCAGGGGCTGGACCATGTCTTTGTACTCACCGATGAGGAAAATCAGATCTACAGATGCAAGTACTGCGAAGAAAAATATCACAGACACGATTAAAAGATATAAAAAATGTGTTAAGCAAGACGATAAGCCGGGTTATGTCGTGGACGATCATCTGTCTAGACGCAGCGTCACCGCTGCGCTCAAGCGACCAACCTGAAGCGTGGCGGGCAGCCACATTGCTTCTGTCCGGTCTTGCTTCGGATGGGGTTTACATGTGCCCTCTCTGTTACCAGCGAGGCGGTAGTCTCTTACACTGCCTTTCCACCCTTACCGGGGCAGGTTCTGAAAGTAGAGCATCTCTTCTCCACTTTCAGAGCCTGCCCCGGCGGTTTATTTCTGTTGCACTGGCCTTGGAGTCACCTCCACCGGACGTTATCCGGCATCCTGCCCTGTGAAGCCCGGACTTTCCTCGTCTGCGGCCTTTCGGCACTTGCAGCCGCGATCGTCTGTCTTACTTAACACAGTATTTGATTATACTATATCAAAATAAAAATTGCTACTGTTTCTTTTGATCCAGGTATCTGTCAAGCGTCCTGCACAGCCAGGGGATCTGAGGCTCAAACTCTGCCCCGTACCATCTGGCCTCCCCGGCGGCTGCCGTTCCCTCGATACAGGCCACGACATAATCCGCGGCCAAAGACAGTGCATCCCCCAGATCAAGCCCTCTCATCAGCGCGCCCGTCACAGTGGACGCAAAGATATCTCCTGTCCCGTGATAGGACTGTTCGCAGTATTTTGTAAAATAAGAAAATCCCTTTCCGCTGCGGTCAAGATATGCCACGCCCAGCCGGTCCGGCTCATAGCTGACACCGGTCAGGACCGCCGTACCGCATCCCAGTTCCAGAAGTCTTTCCAGAAGCTCCCGGATATAGGAGTGGTCGTATGTGGTCCGGTAGGGCATCCCGGTAAGAAGTGACGCCTCTGTAATATTGGGCAGGATCACGTCCGCTTTCCTGCAGACTTCGGCCATGGCCGCCGGGAACGTATCGTCAAATGCCGGATAAAGCCTGCCGTCATCCGCCATTGCCGGATCGACTACGGTCAATACGCCGTCCCCTCCAAAGCGTTCGAAAAACTTTATAATCTGGCCGCACTGTTCTTTCGAGGCCAGATAGCCGGTGTAGATTCCGTCAAATGAAATTTCCTGCTGTTCCCATGCGTCCGAGATCGGTCCGATCTGATCAGACAGATCCACGCAGGTAAACTGCCGGAACATTGTATGATTGGATAATACGGCTGTGGGAAGGATCCCGCACTCCACGCCCATGGCGGATATTACGGGCAGCGCCACCGTGATAGAGCAGCATCCTACGCAGGATATATCCTGCAGTGTTACGATCCGTTTCATAATGATATCCCTCTCTTCTGTAATTCTTACAAAAGAGTATATCAAATATGGTTTGGTTTAAAATAGCCAGAAATCCTTTTTCTTACCAGTCCAGTTTTATAAGCCCTTTGTCTTCAATAAGGTTTTCTCCATCTGCCGCTGACGTGGCCAGTTCATCACACCGTTCATTCTGAGGATGTCCGTTATGGCCTCTGACCCAGTGGAAACTGGTCTCGTGGGGTTCCTTTGCCTTCAGAAGGCGTTTCCAGAGATCCACGTTCTTGACCGGCTCATTTTTCCCCCGTTTCCATCCTTTCTTCAGCCATCCGTCTACCCAGTGCTGATTAAACGCGTTTACTACATACTGGGAATCTGAATACACCTCCACTGTACACGGACGGTTCAGAGCCTCCAGTCCCGCGATCACAGCCATCAGTTCCATCCGGTTATTGGTGGTCCTGACATACCCCTGAGAGATCTCCTTTACATGAAGCTCCCCCTTTGTATCCACGTATTCAAGAACAGTCCCATATCCTCCGGGGCCGTCCGGATTCCCGCGGGCCGCGCCGTCTGTATATATTCTGACCAGCATGTTACTCTCCTTTTCTTTCCGGTTCCTGCAGGACAAATGTCTGTCCCGCTCTTTCAATCTTTACAATCCTGTCCCTGTATTCTTCCGTAGATTTCTCAAGCGCCAGGCGGTCAAAGATTTCATAATTCCCCCAGAAATGCATGGGAAATACCCATCTGCTCCATACCCGTTTCATAAAACAGTCCAGACCCCAGAAGTACTGCTCTCCCAGACGGGGATCTACCGGCACAAAGGCGACATCAATCTTTTCATTCTGGAGCTTGTTGATCTGGGACTGATAGGAACGCCGCATCATAACATTAAACGCTTCCGGTTCTCCCTTCCAGTGCCACCAGTTCAGATCTCCCGCGTGATAGATGGTTTTTCCTTCGCAGTGTACCACAAATGCCACGCCTTCGTCATTGGAACGCAGCGTCCGCACAGAAGCATCCAGGACCGGATACTCTTCTCCGGGCCCCACGGAAATAATGTCTTCCCGGTCAGGAAGGCCTGCCGGATATATATCAGATGATATGATAAACCGTACATCAGGCCGTCCGCCGAACATGTCAAATATTTTCCTGTTATAGTGGTCATAGTGGGCGTGGCTGACAAAAACAAGCATCTTTTTGTCCGGATCCAGTCCGGGCAGTTCCCCCCTGTAATAATCAAACAGCAGACAGCTGTCCTCCAGCTCCACAAGGAATCCACTGTGCTCGAGATAGGTCACTTTCATCATGACTGAAGCCCCTCCAGAACCTGTACCGCCTCCGAAAGGATATATTCCATATCCTCCTTTGCCGTCTTCGCGCTTTCCGGCAGATTGATGATCAGAGTATTTTTCCGGATCCCCGCGGTCAGCCGGTCCAGCATGGCCTTCTTTGAGTATCTCAGATTGTACGCCCTAAGCGCTTCCGGGATCCCCGGGATCAGCACATCTGCCACACTGGCGGCCGCGTCTGGCGCGCAGTCATCCGGCCGGCATCCGGCCGCCCCGGTGGTCAGGATCAGCTCCACTGCCCCGGAATCCGACAGCTGCCGCATGACCGAGGAGACTACTTCTTTTTCCTGTGGGAGCACTCCCGCCGCCTTCACCTCAAAGCCTGCCTGTTCCAGCATCCGTTTCAGCGAGAACGCCGCGGCACTCTGTGCTTTTGCTCTGTATATTCCAGTATCGATCGTAAATATTGCTGCTTTCATCTTGTGTACCCCTTTCGTTTCCCCCGTTTTCTGTTTTCAGTTTCTAAGATCAGCTGTCCCCCAGGATCCTGTCTGCGATTCTTTCCGCGTTCTCATAGATCTCCCCCGGCTCCCCTCCGATATAAAAGATCCCGTCCCGATACAGTACTCTCCCGTCCACCATGGTCATCTTCACATTCTGTTTGCTCCCGCTGTACACGAGATTCTTTTCGATGCTGTGGAGCGGCCGCATATTGGGCTGCATCAGATCGATCATGATCAGATCTGCCCGCTTCCCCTCCGCCAGGATATCGCAGTCTGCAAGCCCCATGGCATGGGCTCCTGTGGGGACGGCCATCCGCAGCACATCCATTGCCGGCACGGCCTCGGGATCATCCCGCAGGACTTTCTGCAGTCCTGTGACAAGGAACATCTCCCGGAACATGTCCAGACAGTTATTGCTGGCCGGTCCGTCTGTGCCCACAGCCACCGGGATCCCCATGTCCAGATATCGTTTTACCGGGGCGATCCCGCTTGCCAGTTTCAGATTGGACGCCGGATTCGTCACCACATAAAGACCTCGTTTTCTGATCAGGTCAAAATCTGACTCATCCATGTGTACGCCGTGGAACAGTCCGCCGCCATGGCGGAACAGTCCGAGCGAATCCATATAGGCCACCGGGCTCATCCCCGAACGGCCGCGGCACTCTTCCACTTCCTTTTTTGTCTCGGAACAGTGGACGTATACCGGAGCCTTATATTTTTCAGAGAGAGCGGCGATCCCCTCCATCAGCTCCCGACTGGTGGTGTACTCCGCATGGAAACCGATCTGGTAAGAAAGCCGGCTGTTCCCGTCTTTATTATAATCCAGGTAATCCCTCTCCATCTCTTCCAGAGTCCCGCCGTAATCATTGATATCCCCGCAGAATACCATCCGGAAGCCGGTCTCCTCCACTGCCCTGGCGCTGCTGTCTTTCCTCTTATACATGTCAAACACAGAAGTGATGCCGCTGGTCAGATATTCCATCACCGCCAGCTTGGTCAGCCAGTAGATATCTTCCCCGGTCAGCTCCGCCTCTGCGGGAAATACTTTCTCAAACAGCCATTCCTGAAGTTTCATGTCATCTGCGTACGAGCGCAGAAACGTCATGGGAGAATGGGTGTGGGCATCCTTGAATCCGGGCATGATCAGATTGCCTTCTGCGTCAATCTCCTCGTCCCAGCTGTCTGTCTTCTCGCTGTCAGGAGTTCCCACACAGGTGATCCGGCCGTCCACTATCTGTACTTCTCCCTGAAATACCGGACGTCCGGGCTCCATCGTCAGTATTCTTGCGTTATAGATCCTTGTTTTCATTGTCTTTTCTCCCATAGTCCTATTTTCTGGATGCTCTTTGTGACCAGCCGCTCGAATTCTCCTGCCCGCCTGTCCGCTACATTCTGCACATCCAGGTGACTCAGTTCCTGGTCGGACATCCCGCTGGCCATATTGGAGATACAGGAGATCCCGCATACGCGTACCCCCGCATGGCGGGCCGCGATCGCCTCGCAGGCTGTGCTCATCCCCACAGCGTCCGCCCCCAGAGCCGCGTACATCCGGATCTCAGCCGGACTTTCGAAATTGGGACCCGAAGTCTGCAGGTATACCCCTTCCTTCAGCGGGATTTTTTCCTGCTCCGCCGTCTTCCGGATTACATCCGCCAGTTCCGGATCATAGATATGTGTCATGTCCGGGAAACGCTCTCCCAGCTCCGATACATTTTCCCCGATCAAAGGCGATGGCACGAAACTCGAGATCTGATCCGTGATCAGCATAAAATCTCCCACCTGAAACTGACGGTTCATGCCGCCGGAAGCATTTGTCACAAAGAGAGTCCGGATCCCCATCCGTTTCATCAGACGGACAGGAAGAACTACCTCCTCCATCGGATAACCTTCATAATAATGTACCCGGCCCTTCATGACAACCGCCGGAACGTCTCCAATATATCCCAGCAGGAATTTCCCTTCATGTCCCTGGACTGTGGATACAGGGAATCCTGGAATATCGCTGTACGGGATCTCTTTGATGACCCGCATGTTGCGGGCGTATCCTCCCAGACCGGATCCAAGGATCAGCCCTGTCACCGGGGCAAAATCCGTCACAGATCTGTAGTATTCATAACATTTCTCCAGTTTTTCATACGGTCTGCTCATCTGCTTTTCCCTTCTTTCTTACAATTCAATATTCTGTTTTATTATACTATCCCCTCCTTTATAAGTCGAGGGAAAATAAAAAAAGTACGGCGGGATCAGATCCCGCCGCGTCTCTGTTTTCTCTGTTACGTCCAGACCGGTTCAGATGATAATGCAGACGAGACCGCCGTTTGAGTCGTTTACGATCTTCTGCATGGAATCCTGAAGTTTTACCTGGCTTTCGTCGTTGATCATGGAAATCTTATTCCTCATACCGTCCATAACCAGCTCTTCCACCGTCTTCCCGAAAATGTTGGTTCCCCAGACACCCTCCGAAGTGCTGCTCTCCTTCTTAATATATTCCGCCAGGTCCTCCGCCTGCTTTTCACTGCCCACAATGGGCGCGATCTCTGTCTCTATGTTGGCCCGGATCATGTGGATGGAAGGAGCCTCGGAGCGGATCTTCACCCCGTACTTGCTGCCCTGCTTGATGATCACCGGTTCCTCCAGCCGGATATCCTCCTTGGACGGTGTCACCACGCCGTATCCTTTCATCTTCACATCTGTAAATGCGTCCCGGATCCTGCTGAATTCTTCCCGCATGGACGCAAGTTCCTTCATGGTTGATATCAGCTCATATTCTCCTCTGATATCAGCCCCGGTCAGCTCGCTGAGTACTTCATAGTAGTATTTCTGCTCAAATCCGATCCGTATGGCCACCCGTCCCGAGTCCATGTCGATCCGGTCTACGGAAATACTGTCTATGTACGGGCTTTCTGTGCCGATATCACGGGACACGATGCTCCTTACGTCGTCCAGATCCTCCATCACTGACCGGACATTGTCCAGAAGGTCCTGTTTGATCCGGTGATCCCGGGAGAGCATCTCCACCCATTTGGGTACATAGAATTCCACTTCTGTAATGGGAAATTCGTAGAGGATCTGCCGCATGATCTCATGGATATCCTCGGTCTTCATCTGCTCACAGTTTACGAGAATAACCGAGGCTTTGTATTTCTGTTCCAGCTCCTCCTTCATCTTTTTTGCCTCCTCTGTATACGGCTTCTGGCAGTTCAGCAGGATCAGGAACGGTTTTCCGATGGACTGCAGCTCTTTCACTGTCTTTTCCTCAGCCGCCACATAGTTTTCCCGGGGCAGATCTGTCACGCTTCCGTCTGTTGTCACGACAAACCCGATGGTGGCATGGTCATGGATCACTTTCTGGGTACCGATGGCCGCCGCTCTGGTAAACGGGATCTCATACTCAAACCAGGGGGTCTTCACCTGCCGTTCTGCGTCATTCTCCGTATGCCCGGAAGCGCCCTCCACCATATAGCCCACACAGTCGATCAGCCGGATCTTTACTTCCACATCATCAGAAAGGTGAACTAAGGCCGCCTCCTTCGGCACAAATTTCGGCTCTGTTGTCATGATCGTCGTCCCCGACGCAGACTGGGGAAGCTCATCCTGTGTCCGTTCTCTTGCATGTTCATCTGTCATGTTGGGCAGGACCAGGAGATCCATAAAGCGCTTGATAAATGTTGACTTGCCTGTCCGCACCGGACCGACTACCCCGATATAGATCTCCCCGTTCGTTCGTGCTTTCATATCTCTGTATACCTGAAATGAATCCATAAAAATACCCCCTTGTTCTGCTGATACAGTGTATGCAGATACCAAAGGGGGTATGACACTCTTTTTTTCAGTTCTCCCATTTCAGAGCCAGGCTCTCGCTCCGGGATTCTCTCTGCATCAGATCATCCACAGCCTCTGCCGGAGATTTCCCGTCGAACAGCACTGCGTTGACCTCGTCCACAATAGGCATGGAAACATCATACTTCCGCGCCAGCCGCGCCGCCGCTTTTGCGGAATAGACGCCTTCTACCACCATTTTCACCTCATCCATGGCCTCCTGCATGGTCCGGCCCTGTCCGATCAGATATCCTGCCTTGCGGTTCCGGCTGTGGACACTGGCACAGGTAACGATCAGATCTCCGATCCCTGTCAGTCCCGTAAAGCTCTCGATCTTTCCGCCCATCTTAACACCCAGGCGGGCGATCTCCGCGATCCCCCTTGTGATAAGGGCAGCCTTTGTATTATCCCCATACCCCAGACCGTCAGCGATACCTGCCGCAAGGGCAATAACATTTTTCAGAGAGCCGCCCAGTTCCATCCCCAGGATATCCGGACTGGTGTACACGCGGAACACCCTGCTGATAAACATCGACTGCAGATATTCCGCCGTCTTCTTTGTTCTGGCCCCGATCACGCAGGTTGTAGGCAGCCTGCGCCCCACTTCCTCCGCATGGCTGGGCCCTGAAAGGACTGCCACATCCGCCTGCGGGATTTCCTGTTCGATCTGCTGTGAGAGGGTCATAAGGGTGGCCTCTTCGATCCCTTTTGCCACATCTACGATGATCTGTCCCTCTTTCACATATGGATTCATCTTCCGTGCCGTCTCCCGGGTAAACGTAGACGGTACTGCCAGTACCAGGAAATCCTTCCCCGCGATCACGGACTCCATATCCGTTGTGGCCTTCATGTCGTCCGGCAGCTTCACTCCCGGCAGTTTCAGCACATGTTCTTTCTTTTCATTGAGCATCTTCACTTCTTCTCCGTCAATGGACCAGACTTCCACGTGATGCCCGTTATCATGGAGAAGGACAGAGAGCGCCGTGCCCCAGCTTCCGGCGCCAAACACACCTACATTTGCCATAATCTGCTACTCCTTTACTGTTTCTTAGACCCGAATTTGTTTTCCGTTCCACTGATCAGCCGCCCGATATTTGCCCGGTGACGGTACCACGCAAGAGCCGTCAGCAGGAAAAGCACCACATAGAGCTCATAACACCTGGGCGCCTCCATATCCAGCCAGCCCATCTGTCCCATCAGGATCATTTCGATCAGAAATACTGTATAGGCCGACAGGGAACCGACAGATATGTATCTTGTGATCACCACCGGAACCAGGAAAAATGCCAGTGTGACCAGGATCATCAGCAGGCTCCCGGGAAGATGCCAGAAACTGTTGAGAACTACCAGGCCCGCCATCACTGCGATCCCCTTTCCTCCTTTGAAACTCATATAGAACGGAAAATTGTGCCCCAGGGTGACCCCCGCCCCTGCATACATAGCAAGAAGCGGAAAATAATCGCTCCCGCGGTACATGAAATACGTGATCAGGAACGCCGCCACACATTTCAGCACATCCCCCGCAAATGTCATGATGCCGGCCTTCCAGCCCAGGACCCGCAGCGCGTTTGTAGTGCCCGCGTTGCCGCTTCCCTTCTTTCTGATATCCACATGGCTCATTTTCCCGACCAGATACCCCGTCTGCAGAAGCCCGCACACATACCCGACCGCAAGACAGATCAACCGTTCCATACCTTTACTGCTCCTTTTCCTTTCTCTCCCTTATAAAAAACTTCAATGATGTCCCCCGAAACCCGAATGCCTCTCTGATCTTATTCTCAAGATATCTTGTGTAGGAGAAATGCATCAGCTCTTTGTCATTTACAAAAATGACAAAAGTAGGAGGCTTTACGGAAACCTGAGTGATGTAGTACAGTTTCAAACGTTTTCCTTTGTCCGACGGCGGCTGCTGAAGCGCGACGGCCTCCGTCATGATCTCGTTCAAAACACCGGTGGCCACGCGCAGGGTCTGGTTCTCGATCACCATATCGATCATATCGTACAGTTTATTCAGTCTCTGCCCTGTCCGGGCGGACACATACATGATCTCCGCATAGGGCATATAGGACAGTACCTGCCGGATGTTGCCCTCATACTCCCGCATGGTCCTGTCGTTCTTTTCAATGGCATCCCACTTATTCACCACGATGATCACGCCTTTTCCCCTCTCGTGGGCAATGCCGGCGATCTTGGCGTCCTGCTCTGTCACGCCCTCTGTGGCATCGATGACCATCAGCACCACGTCCGAACGCTCAACCGCGGTCACAGTCCGTATAATGCTGTACCGTTCCAGCTCTTCCTTGATCCTGCTCTTTCTCCGAAGCCCGGCTGTGTCAATGAAGATATATTCCTTTCCGTTATGGACGATCTCTGTATCAATGGCATCCCTTGTTGTCCCTGCCACATCAGAGACGATCACCCGGTTTTCTCCCAGAAGACGGTTGATAATAGAAGATTTTCCGACATTGGGCTTTCCTACAATGGCGATCCGAGGCCGGTCATCCTCTTCCTCCCCGGCGTCCGCCTGTGGAAAATGCTCTGCGATGACTTCCAGCATGTCTCCCAGTCCGAGCCTGGATGCGGCCGATATGGGGATGGGATCTCCGATCCCAAGATTGTAGAATTCGTACACATCCGCCATATATTTGTCAAAGTTGTCTACTTTATTCACTACCAGGACGACCGGTTTTCCGGAACGCCGGAGCATGTCCGCCACTTTAGAATCAGCGTCCACCAGCCCCTGTCTTACATCGGTCATAAACAGGATCACATCCGCCGTCTCAATCGCGATCTGCGCCTGTTCTCTCATCTGGGAAAGGATCACATCCTTACTGTCCGGCTCGATGCCGCCGGTGTCGATCATCGTAAACTCTTTGTCCAGCCATGTCACGTCTGCATAGATCCGGTCCCTGGTCACCCCCGGGGTGTCTTTTACTATAGATATCTTTTCTCCTGCCAGTGCATTGAACAATGTTGACTTTCCCACGTTGGGACGTCCTACAATGGCAACTGCCGGTTTGCTCATCTCTTATTCAGCCTTTCTATCTTAATTTAAAATTGCGTCGATCAGATCCTGTCCGCTTGATTTTACAATATCGACAGGAACTTGTAAAGCTTCTGCTGCCTGTTCCACCGTGTAATCATCCAGAAACACATCTTCGTCCGCCCGGAGCATACTGCACGGGATCAGAAGCCGTTTCCCCAAATTCTTTCCTTTCAGCTGTCCGGTGAGATCCTGTCCGGTGATCAGGCCGGCCACTGTGATCCGTTCCCCGAAAAACCGGTTTTCAATGGCATACACATGGATCCGTATCCCGGGAAATCTTTCCTCCATCCTGGCTGCCATCTTCCGGATATAAGGGTACGCCAGCTTTCCGGTGGCAATGGACAGTTCTTCCTCTCTTTTGTCTCCTGTAAGAGACCGGTAACCCTCTTCAAATTCATCCATCAGAAGGCGCAGCATCCCCACTCCGTTCTCCAGCTGGAGATATCCGTCATATCGTCTTTCTTCCGGGACTTCCTGCCCGGCCAGAAGGTACCATTCATCTCCTGCGTGGATAAAATGCATCCCATATTCCTCAAACAGTTTCTCCTGCCATCTGTGGATAACCGCGAGCACCTCCCTGGCGTCCTCCCGGGTAAACGGTTCCAGCGGACAGAGGCCGTCCCGGAATCTGGTAAGCCCCACAGGGACAACCGACACACTTTTCAAAAGAGGGATATATCTGGTCAGATCCCGGATGGAACGTTCCAGCTCGTCTTTATCATTGATCCCCCTGCACAGTACAATCTGTCCGTTCATCTCGATCCCGCCCTGATAGAACGCGTCCACCTTTTTCAGCGCGTCCCCCGCAAACCGGTTGTGCAGCATCCGGCACCGAAGCTCCGGGTTGGTTGTATGGAACGAAATATTAATCGGCTCCAGACGGTACTTTATGATCCGTTCTACATCATGGTCCGTCATATTGGTCAGCGTAACATAGTTTCCCTGAAGAAAAGACAGACGGGAGTCATCATCTTTAAAATAAAGCGTATCCCGCATTCCCGGCGGCATCTGGTCAATGAAGCAGAAGATACACCTGTTACAGCAGGATCGGTACTCATCCATCAGACCTTCCCCGAATCCGATGCCCAGCTGTTCATCCGCATCTTTCCCGATTTCCAGCTCCCACTGTTCGCCGTCGGGCTTTTCTATGAGAAGAAGGATCTCCTCGTCCTCCACATAATACTGGTAGTCAAAAATATCCTCGATTTCATTCCCATTGACTGACAGCAGCACATCACCGGGCTCGATCCCCATCTCTTCCGCGATACTTCCCTGTTCCACTGTCTGCACGATATGTTTATGTGTCTTTGTTGTATGTTGACGCTTTCCCATCCGTCTGCCAAAAGCTCCTCGTCCTGTTCTTCTGCCCGTTCTTTCCCGGACACTTATCAAGTATAACATAATTCCCGTCTCCCGCAAAGCATCCACGCTGAAAACGTCTTGAATTTCCCCGGGAAAGGTGTTATAAAAGAGATGTAAAATCAGAATAAATTCACCAACAGGAGAAAACCATGTCCAATATCGAACTCTTAGAAAGAACTCTGCCTGCCGCTCCCCTGAAAATCGTAGCAATGGAGAGCTGCCGGGCGCTGGGGAAAAAAGTCAATGATTATATTGTCTCCTTCCGGGAAAACACGATCAATGAAGCCTCTGAATCATCCCTGTATGTCAATTACAAATCGAACAATTATCTCGTGGACTGCTGCTGTCCCCGTTTCGGAACGGGAGAGGCAAAAGGTGTCCTCCGGGAAACGATCCGGGGAACCGACCTCTTTATCATGACAGATGTCTGCAACTACAGCCTTACATACACGGTAAACGGACATTTGAACCATATGTCGCCGGATGATCATTACCAGGATCTGAAGCGGATCATCTCCGCGGCCACCGGCAAAGCCCGCCGCATCAATGTGATCATGCCGTTTCTCTACGAAAGCCGCCAGCACAAACGGACCAAGAGAGAGTCTCTGGACTGCGCCCTCGCCCTGGAGGAACTGACCAATATGGGAGTCACCAACATTGTCACCTTTGACGCCCATGATCCCCGTGTGCAGAACGCTATCCCACTGAGCGGATTTGACAGCTTCAATCCGCCTTATCAGTTTATGAAGGCGCTCTTCCGCGCTGTCCCGGATCTTGTTCCTGACAAAGAACATCTGATGATCATCAGCCCGGATGAAGGGGCCATGCACCGTGCCGTCTATTTCTCCAATGTTCTCGGCGTGGACATGGGTATGTTCTATAAGCGCCGTGACTATTCTACTATTATAAACGGGAAAAATCCCATCGTCGCTCATGAATTTCTGGGAGATGATGTGTCCGGGAAAGATGTGATCATCGTCGATGACATGATCTCTTCCGGTGGCAGTATGCTGGATGTGGCAAAACAGCTGAAAGACCGGAAAGCCGGCCGGGTCTTCGTGTGTACTACATTTGGCCTGTTCACGGACGGCTTTGAAAAATTTGATGAATACTATAACAAAGGTTACATCAACAAGGTGATCACCACAAACCTTACATATCTTCCGCCGGAGCTATACGAAAAACCTTATTTTGTATTGGCTGACATGAGCAAATTCCTGGCGTTGATCATCGATTCCCTGAATCATGACATCACCATCGGATCCGTCCTCAATCCGACGGACAAGATCCATGCTCTGCTGGAAAAAAGGGCCCGCGGAGAAAAAATATAGAAAAAGATACGGAGGCAGATTTAATTCTGCCTCCGGCTTTCGTATTTCATCTTCATTTTCAGGAATCTGATAAACGACGCATACCTTTCCTCCACGCTCTCACCGGTTTCGGCAAATTCCATGCTCTCCGCCGCGGCGGTCAGAAAACGTGCGTCAATCTCAGACTGATGGCTCTGAAGAAATTTTATCCGCTCTTCATTGCTGTCCAGATCAAGGAATTCCAGAATCATTTCCGTTGTATTCCCATAATGCTTCAGCCGGAGCCCGCTGTTATCTTTCAAATCCCGGCACAGTTCGAAGCGGTATTTCTGCTCCTCCTGGGGATATCTGCGGGGATCAAGAGGCGTCAGAAACGCGTCCAGCTCACTTGCGTAAACCCGATGCTCTCCTTCCACAGATTCAAAGATCACCATATCTTCCCCGGTTTCCGTACAAGTAGCGATATAGAGGATCTTATAACTTTTCCCTTTGAAATGTCTGTAAATTTCTCCCGGTTTCGGAATTCGCCTCGCCATGTGCAGCTCCTTTCCTTCTGTCGTCCTGTCTGGTCCTGTTTGGGACATAGTCATTTCCGGTTTGGGACGTAGTCATTTTGAAAATGACTACGTCCCCGATGCAATTTCGGCTCAATTAATACAACTTCGCGCTGATCAGTTTCGGCCGGAACCCTTTCCGCTCCAGCGCATCCAGGATCCTGTTTTTATGTTCTGTACCGAATGCCTCCATCGTGATCCTCAGTTCCACCGCGGCATTGCGGTTTGTGCTGACAAACTGATTGTGCTCCAGTTTAATGACATTTCCCTGCTCATCCGCGATGGTCTTGGCCACCTGGACCAGCTCTCCGGGCTTGTCGGGAAGGAGCACAGATACAGAGAAGATACGGTCTCTCTGGATCAGACCATGCTGTACGATAGAAGACATTGTGATCACATCCATGTTGCCGCCGCTCAGGATACAGACCACCTTTTTCCCTCTGCAGTCCATCTGTTTCAGAGCCGCCACAGAAAGAAGTCCGGAATTCTCCACGATCATCTTGTGATTTTCCACCATATCAAGGAAAGCGCCGATCAGTTCGTCATCTTCTACCAGAAGCATGTCATCGACATTCTCCCGGACATAGGGAAGGATTTTTTCACCTACTGCCTTCACCGCTGTCCCGTCTGCGATCGTATTGGCACTCTCCAGCTCCACCACTTCCCCGGCCTTAAGAGCTGCTGTCATGCTTGCCGCCTCTGCGGGTTCTACTCCGATCACCTTGATCTTCGGATTCAGCATCTTGGCCAGAGTGGCCACTCCTGAGAGCAGGCCGCCTCCACCCACAGGGACAAGGATATAGTCCACCGTGGGCAGCTCCTGCACGATCTCCATGGCGATGGTGCCCTGGCCTGTAGCTACATCGATATCATTGAAAGGATGTACGAACGTGTATCCCTCTTTCTCCGCCAGCTCACAGGCATATGCGTATGAGTCATCATACACGTCTCCGTAGAGGATCACTTCTGCCCCGTAACTCTTTGTCCGGTTGACTTTGATCAGCGGAGTAACTGTAGGCATGACGATCACGGCCCTGCAGCCAAACTGCTTCGCCGCGAAGGCAACCCCCTGGGCATGATTACCCGCTGACGCAGTGATCAGTCCGCGTTTTCGCTCTTCCTCTGAAAGAGTGCTGATCTTATAATAGGCTCCGCGTATCTTATATGCTCCCGTATGCTGCATATTCTCAGGTTTCAGATAAACTTTACCGCCGCTCATTCCGCTCAGGTAGTCGCTGTATATAAGCTTTGTGGGATTCGTCACTTTCTTTACCAGCTCGCTGGCTTCCTCAAACTTCTCTAATGTCATCATCTTTCTTCCTCCTGATAGAACAACGCGTTTACAAATTCATCTGAGTCAAATTTCTGCAGATCGTCAATGGTCTCTCCGACGCCGATATACTTCACCGGAATCCCCAGTTCCGCCTGAATCGCGACGGCAATCCCGCCTTTCGCGGTCCCGTCCATCTTTGTCAGGATCACCCCGGTAATGTCTGCCACTTCATTGAACTCCCTTGCCTGTGCCAGCGCGTTCTGTCCGGTCGCCGCGTCGAGTACTACCAGCGTCTCTTTGAACGCTTCGGGATATTCCCGCTCGATGACCCGATTGATCTTCTTTAATTCTTCCATCAGATTTTTCTTGTTATGGAGTCTGCCCGCGGTGTCGCACAAAAGGACATCCGCCTTTCGTGCTTTGGCCGCAGATACTGCGTCAAAAACCACCGATGCCGGATCCGCGCCCTCCTGACCTCCGATCATATCTACGCCTGCCCGGTCCGCCCATTCCTTCAGCTGTTCACCGGCTGCCGCCCGGAAGGTATCCGCGGCTGCCAGGATCACTTTTTTCCCCTGACTCTTCAGCTTGCCGGCCAGCTTCCCGATGGTGGTAGTCTTTCCTACTCCGTTGACGCCGATGACAAACACCACAGAAGTCCTGTTCTCAAACTCATAAGCAGTCTCCCCTACATCCATCTGGCTCTTAATGCTGTCGATCAGGATCTGTCTGCACTCTGACGGTTCCTTTATATGCCGTTCTTTCACCTTCTCCTTCAGTTCGTCCAGGATATTCTCTGTGGCCCGGACTCCAAGATCGCCCATGATGAGCGTCTCCTCCAGCTCTTCATAAAACTCATCATCTATCCTGGAAAATCCATGGAAAATACTGTCCATTCCGGACACGATATTATCTCTTGTCTTTGTCAGTCCCGAGACAAGACGTCTAAAAAATCCCTGATTCTCTCCCATTGATCGAAATCCCTGCCTTTCCTCAGTTTCCATGCTGTCAGTTTACATGCCGCTTCATCCGGAATGCGGTCCCGCGCTGAGCAGCTACTTATCCAGTTCATCTTCCAGGAGATCCACTGACACAAGAGTGGATACTCCTTTCTCCTGCATCGTGATCCCGTACAGACGGTCTGCTGACGCCATAGTACCTCTTCTGTGTGTAATAACGATGAACTGGGTGCTTTTTGTCAGCTTATGCAGATACCGGGCGAACCGGGTCACATTATTGTCATCCAGTGCTGCCTCGATCTCGTCCAGAAGGCAGAACGGGGACGGCTTCAGATTCTGAATGGCAAACAGAAGTGAAATGGCCGTCAACGCTTTTTCCCCACCGGACAGCTGCATCATATTCTGCAGCTTTTTACCGGGTGGCTGCGCGATGATACGGATTCCCGCTTCAAGGACATCCTCATCTTCCATCAGTTCCAATGTCCCTTTCCCTCCTCCGAACAGCTGCCGGAATACTGTATTGAACTCTTCGGATATTTTTGCGAACTGCTCGGTAAACTGCTTTCTCATGGCAGTATCAAGCTCATCTATGATGCGGATCAAAGCGGCTTCCGCCTCTACCAGATCATCATGCTGTCCTTTCAGGAACTCATATCTCTCAGATATATTTTTATAATCTTCGATCGCGTTTACATTGACGGAACCCAGATTCTTTATGTCACTTTTCAACGTCTGGATCTGCCGCTTCATGTAGGACAGGTCTGTCAGATTCTCATTGCGGAGCTCCATGGCATGGTTGTATGTGATCTCATACTCTTCCCACATATAATTCATTTGTTTCTCAGACGCCGCCTCGTAAGATTCCTTTTGGCTGTTCAGCCGGAAACACTCCTTGTCGAGAGCCGAAATATGTTTGGAAAGCTCTTCTCTCTGTCTGAGGAAATCCCTGTGTTTCTGATTTAATTCTTCTTTTTTTTGCGTCTGAGCCTCAATCTCCCTGCCGATCTCGGTAAACAGATCCTTGGAATCCTCGATCGTCTGTCTGAGATCCTGGATCTTTTCTTCTTTCTGACGGATCTCTTCTGAAGTATTGTCCTTGTTTGCGTCAAGTTCCCGGAGCTCTGCCCGGAATTTCTCTGTTTCCTCGCCGATACGTGAAATATTTTCCAGGATAAATACATTCTGCTGTTCCAGACCGGCCAGAGCAAGATGCGCCTCCTCAGACTGTTTCTGCTGCGTCATCTCTGCCGCTTTCTGCTGTTCCAGCGCTTTCTGCAGCTCTTCGATCTGTTCGTTTAACTTTTCCTCCAGATTCTCTGAAGTCTCAAGCTCCATCTGGATAGACTCTTCATTTTCCTGGATTTCTCCAAGCTGTCTGTCCAGTTCCTTTTTTTCATTCTGGTAGCTGTAAGACCGCTGGCCTGCCTCCTCCAGGCGGACACGGGTCTGCTCCACATTCATCCGTGCCGTATTTTCTACAACAGAAGCCTTCCTGAGTTCTTTCTGTATATCGTCTATCGTATTGTAGCAGGCTGCCCGGGAGTTCTTCACTCTGCTCACATCCTGCTCCAGCGCTTCCATATCTTTTTTGAGCATTGCCACAGTCTTCTCAAACTCTTCGATCTCTCTGCGCCTGCTCAGAAGGTTGCTGGAATTCTTAAATGCGCCTCCGGTCATGGAGCCGCCCGGGCTGATCAGTTCTCCCTCCAGGGTTACAAGCCTGAGGGACTGCCGGTACTTTCGCGCGATCGCGATTCCGTCGTCAATGGAGCGGACCACAATCGTACGGCCAAGAAGCTGATCTGCCAGACTCTCAAATCTCTTTTCCACATGGACCAGTGAATTTGCCAGTCCGATCACTCCCGATTCCTCAAGTGCTTCCGGTGTACGGATTCCCCCGCCTTTATGCATGCTGGTAAGAGGAAGGAATGTAGCGCGCCCGAATTTGTTTTTTTTCAGGAACTGGATCATTCTCTTCGCCGTGTCCTCATTGTCAGTGACAATATTCTGGATACTGCCTCCCAGGGCAGTCTCAACGGCGATCTCATATTCTTTGTCTACTTTGATGATGTCCGCCACGACACCGATCAGACCTTTTTCCTTATCTTTATTGGCCATGACTCTGCGGATACTGTTTCCATATCCGTCATAGCGCTCTGTGATATTCTTCAAAGACTCCAGACGGGAAGATTCTCTGTGATAAGCTGTCTGACCAAGACGCAGCTTCTCCTGTTTCTCATTCAGTTCCTTCTGCAGACTTTCTATTTTCTTCTCATTTTCCGCGATCGTTTCATTGTAGCCCTGAAGTTCTTTCTGGATTTCCTTAAGCTCCCTCTCGTATTGTTCCAGCTGCTTGCCGAGCTGTTCCGAAAGGGATGTGATTTCCAGGATACCACGGTCCAGAACAGACTTTCTGGCAGCAATCTGCTCCTTTGTGGTGTCGTAATGCTGGATCTTGGCCTTTGTAGAAGCACGGTTTCCCAGGATCTCCATGATCTCCTGTTTCCGTTCTTCGATCTCTGTAGTATACTCCGCGATCTGCGACTGCACATCCACCAGACACTCTTTCGCTCTGGCATCCTGAAGTGAAGCTTCCCTGAGCTTTAAACTGATCTCTTCTTTTTCCCTTTCAAAGGCAGAGCGCTGACTCTGGCGGCTTTCGATCTCGGCATGAATCGTATTCGCACGGTTACCGTAATGTTCATCGTTCATCCGGGCCGTGTTGATCTGTTCCTTTAAAACATTGATCTGGCCTTCCAGCTGCTGCTTCAGCAGGCTGGTCTCATTGAGCTGGTTCCTTGCTGTCTCAATGGCCAGCTCTATCTCTTCGACTTCTTCCTCGACGGCCTCATATTCCGTCTTCATCCTTTCATACCGGACATTCGATTCTTCCATCTCCGCGGAGGCAACCTCATATTTTTCCTCCACTTCTTTCACCCGTTCCCGCAGGCGCTCTTCTTCAAGCAGAAACATGTTGATATCGTATGTCTTTAATTCTTCTTTCTTTTTTAAATATTGTCTCGCTGTATCGGCCTGCTTTTCCAGAGGCCCAAGCTGCTTTTCCAGTTCCTGTAAAATATCGTTGACCCGGGTCAGGTTCAGTCTCTCTTCCTCCAGCTTTCTCAGCGACAACGTTTTTCTCCGCTTAAACTTCACGATGCCGGCCGCCTCATCAAAAAGCTCCCGGCGCTCTTCCGGTTTTCCGCTGAGGATTCTTTCGATCTGTCCCTGTCCAATGATAGAATAGCCCTCTTTGCCAATCCCCGTGTCATAAAACATCTCATTAATGTCTTTGAGACGGCAGGATGCCCCGTTGATCAGATACTCACTTTCTCCTGACCGGTACAGCTTCCGGGTCACCGTCACCTCTTCGTAGTCTACAGGAAGCTGATGATCCGAATTATCCAGCGTGATCGCCACGGCAGCGTAGCTTAAAGGCTTCCGGTTCTCGGTACCGGAAAAAATAACATCCTGCATGCTCCCGCCTCTGAGCTGTTTCACTCTCTGTTCCCCCAGCACCCATCGTACCGCGTCAGCCACATTGCTCTTTCCGCTTCCATTGGGTCCGACGATCGCAGTGATCCCGTTGTGGAAATCAAATTTTATCTTGTTGGCAAAGGATTTAAATCCCTGCACTTCTATGTTCTTTAAATACATAAAACACCTGCTTTACTTTTGTCTTCTGAGATCCAGTATGGCGTGATACGCGGCCTGCTGTTCTGCGGCTTTTTTCGTCCGCCCCTTTCCTTCTCCATATACGCAGTCTCCGATCAGGACTTCTACGTAAAAGCTCTTGCTGTGGTCCGGTCCTTCTGTTTTTACGACACGATAGGCGATCTCTCCGGCCTTCTCCGCCTGCACCATTTCCTGAAGGATAGTTTTACTATCATAAAAGAGTTTCTTGTCCTCCAGATCCGTGAGAACAAATCTGTAAATAAATTCTTTTGCATTAGTAAAACCACCATCCAGATACACCGCTCCGATCAGCGCTTCCATGGCATCAGAGGTAATGGAATCCCTAAGCCTTCCCCCTGTGGCGTCCTCTCCCTTTCCCAGAAGCAGATAGTCCCCCAGACTGATATCCCTTGCGCACATTGCCAGGGAAGATTCACAGACCATACTGGCTCTCGTCCTGGTCAGCTCTCCCTCCGGCATCGTTTCGGATCCCCGGTAAAGAAACTCGCTGGAAACCAGTTCCAGTACCGCGTCCCCCAGGAACTCCAGCCGTTCATTGCTCCGGTACTTTGGCAGATGATTCTCATTTGTGTAGGAACTGTGCATCATGGCCTGTCTCAGAAGAGAAAAATCCCGGAATGTATATCCCAGTTTCTGCTCCAGCTCTTTTAATTTGTCTTTCATATCCTTCTTCCACTTTCTTTCGGCGGCTTTCCCCGTCATTTCTTTTTCGGCAGTATTTTTCCTCATGTAAAATGAAAAAGCCCACAGGGGCTTTTTCATCGTTATCATCTATTCCACTGCTTTTTTGATCTGGTCGACTGCATCCTGGACCGTTACTATTTTCTCTGCTTCATCATTGTCGATCTCAATGTCAAACTCTTCTTCGATTCCCATGATGATCTGGAAGATATCAAGAGAATCCGCGCCCAGATCATCTACAAAAGTAGTCTCCGGTTTGATCTCATCTTTCTGTACGTTGAGCACATCCGCCACAATCTCCTGAAGTTTTTCAAATTCCATAATCAAATCCTCCTGACTTTACTCATTCTCTGATTTTTCTTCCTGCGTCTCCAAAATGGCTGCTTTTATTTTTTCATTTATCTGCTGTTCTTTAAATGTGACGCACTGGATGATCGAGTTACATACCTCTTTGGAAGTCGAACTTCCATGTGTCTTAACCACAAGCCCTTTTAATCCCAGCATGGGCGCGCCGCCATACTCACTGGAATCAAAATCTTTCAGAGTCGCTTTCAGCGCGGGTTTCACAAGAAGGGCGCCAATCTTGCTGCGAAGACTTGCCATCATGCCGTTCTTGATCTTTTTCACCAGAGCGCCTCCCACGCCCTCGTAGAGTTTGAGGATCACATTTCCCACAAAAGCCTCACATACAATGACATCCACATTGCCGTAAGGAATCTCTCTTGCTTCCACACTTCCCACAAAATTGATATCGCTGCAGGCCTTCAGAAGCGGAAATGTCTCTTTCACAAGGGCATTGCCTTTTTCTTCTTCTGCCCCGATATTGACAATACCCACAGTAGGATTCTTCTTCCCAAGCACGCTCTCCATATAAATGGACCCCATCTTGGCAAACTGCACCAGATGAGACGGCCGGGCATCCACATTGGCTCCGCAGTCGATCAGCAGGGACACACCTTTTAATGTAGGCAAAAGAGGCGCCAGAGGGGGTCTCTCCACACCTTTGATCCTGCCCACGAGCACCTGTCCCCCGACAAGGACAGCACCTGTACTTCCGGCAGAAACAAAAGCGTCTGCCTCCCCGTTCTTTACCAGCTTCAGAGCTACGACAATGGAAGAATCCTTCTTTCCCCTGATCGCTTTCACCGGAGGCTCCGCTGTTTCGATGATCTCTGCCGCATTGACGATCCTGATCTGGTCCGTCGGATACGTATACTGAGCAAGTTCCTTCTGTATCACATCCTCCCGGCCTGTGAGCAGGACCTGGATATCCTTTCTTTGGGCCACTGCCTCCACGGCACCCCTGATAATCTCAGCCGGCGCGTTATCCCCGCCCATCGCGTCCAGGGCGACCCTTGTCATATCAGACATGTTTCTTCCTCCTAACACTACTTCATACATTCTACTGGAAAACATTCTAAAAATCAATAAAAAAAGACGCAAAACACAAAGTTTTTGCGTCTTATTCACCCCACTGCCTCAAGCAGTGCTTTTTCGCTTACGGCTCAGTCTACGGAAATGATCTCGCGCTTATTATACGCACCGCACGCCTTGCATACGCGATGAGGCATCATGAGTTCCCCGCACTTGCTGCATTTTACAAGGTTTGGAGCGCTCATCTTCCAGTTTGCTCTTCTCTTGTCTCTTCTTGCTTTTGAAGATTTATTCTTTGGACAGATTGACATAGGTTACACCTCCTTAAACTTCTGAAATAGATCACGGACAACTGACATTCTGGGATCGAGCCCCGGCTCTTCACAGTCACAGGACCCTGTATTCAAATTCCGGCCGCATACCCTGCACAGACCTTTGCAGTCTTCCCGGCAGAGCACTTTCTCCGGCCATCCTGACAAAATCTCATTGTAGAGTAATTTGTCCACGTCAAGATCATATCCGTCGATAAAATTTGATTCATCCAGCTCTTCTGTCAGTTCTGCGTCGGAGAGACCCACGTCCACATGTTTTGTACTGTCCAGTACAAACTCATATCTGACATCTTCCAGGCATCTGTCACAGGGAATCACAGCCACAAGTCTTGCATCCGCATGGATAAGCAGCTCTTTTCCTCTGATATGTTCTGCCCGTACATGGACCGGCCCGCTACTGACAACAGGATATTCTCCGGATTTCAGCCGGATCACATCCATAGTAAGCGGTACAGTCTCTTCCACTGTCCTATGCTGGTCTGATAAAGTGTCTGATAGGTTGATCAACATACTTATTGCCCCTATTCATACCTAAATCATTATATCATGTAAATTCTGTTTGTCAACAACAAAAATACACCTGTCTTGCCGCATAAATTTCATCTTTTATTTTACAAGAGCAAGCGTCTCTCTGGCAATCGCCAGTTCCTCGTTGGTGGGGATCACAAACACCCGCACCTTTGATCCGGGCTTTGAAAGCTCTGCCGTCTCTCCTCTTAAGCCTCTGTTCTTATCCGCGTCAAAGTCAACTCCGAGATAATCCAGGTAACTGCACACCTGCTCTCTTACATAATCGTCATTCTCACCGATACCGGCTGTAAATACGATATCATCCACGCCATTCATGGCAGCCGCGTAAGCGCCGATAAATTTCGCGACTCTGTAGGAAAATACATCCATCGCAATCTTCGCCTTCTTGTCCCCGGCATTCATAGCGTCTGTCAGATCCCGGAAATCGCTGGAGAGACCGCCCGACAGTCCGAACACTCCGGACTTCTTGTTCAGCACATTCATAACACCCGCAATGTCCAGCCCTTCTTTCTCTGAGATAAACTCCATGATCGCAGGATCAATATCTCCTGAACGGGTACCCATTACCAGTCCTTCCAGAGGAGTCAGGCCCATGGAGGTATCAACAGATTCTCCGTTTTTAACCGCTGATACACTGGATCCGTTTCCCAGGTGGCAGACGATCGTCTTAAGTTCTCCATAAGGTCTGCCCATAACCTCGGCCGCCTTTTTAGATACGAAGCTGTGGCTTGTCCCGTGGAACCCATACCTTCTTATTTTGTAATTTTCATAATACTCGTAAGGAAGTCCGTACATATATGCCTTCTCAGGCATTGTCTGGTGGAAAGCAGTATCAAACACCGCAACCATGGGAGTACCGGGCATCAGCTTTTCACAGGCATCAATGCCGATCAGATTGGCCGGATTGTGGAGCGGAGCCAGCTCATTGCACTCTGCCACTGCCTTCTTCACATCTTCTGTGATAACGACAGATGAAGAAAATTTCTCTCCTCCGTGGACTACACGGTGTCCTACCGCGCCGATCTCTTCCAGGCTTTTGACCACTCCTGTCTCCGGATTGGTCAGTGCCTCTATTACAAACTGGATCGCCTCTGTATGTGTGGGCATCGGTTTATCTGACTTTTCCTTTTCTCCGCCTTCCGGCTGATAGGTCAGACGGCCGTCGATCCCGATCCTCTCGCAGATTCCTTTTGCCAGTACCTCCTCTGATTCCGCGTTGATGAGCTGGAATTTCAGAGAAGAGCTCCCACAGTTGATTACTAATACGTTCATTTTCTTTCCTCCAATGATCTACTCCAACAATTACTTCTATTTATTCCCATGCCACAAAATTTTATCCGGCGCTGATCCCGCCATCTGCAGAGGAGAGCTCTACATCGCCTGAGCCTGTACAGCCGTGATCGCCACAACGCCTACGATATCTTCCGCGCTGCAGCCGCGGGACAGGTCATTCACCGGCGCCGCGATCCCCTGGGTCAGCGGACCGTATGCCTCCGCCTTGCCGAGCCGCTGTACCAGTTTATATCCGATATTCCCTGCATCAAGGTCCGGAAATACGAGCACATTGGCATGTCCTGCCACTTCACTGCCCGGCGCTTTGGACGCGCCCACCTCGGGAACGATTGCCGCATCCAGCTGAAGCTCTCCGTCCAGCTTCAGGTCCGGCGCGAACTCATGGGCAAGTCTGGTCGCCTCCACAACCTTATCCACATCCGGATGCTTCGCGCTTCCCTTTGTAGAATGGGAAAGCATAGCCACAACCGGCTCTTTCCCGGTCAGTACCTGGAAGGATTCTGCAGAGGAAATCGCGATGTACGCCAGCTTCTCGGAATCCGGATTCTGTTCCAGTCCTGAATCCGCGAAAATGAACGTTCCGTTCGCTCCCATATCACAGTCCGGAACAACCATAAGGAAGAATGCCGAAACAAGTTTTGTTCCCGGTTTTGTCTTTAGGATCTGGAGAGAAGGACGGAGGGTATCCGCTGTTGAGTGACATGCTCCTGACACCATCCCGTCAGCATCTCCCATCTTGACCATCATAACACCATAATACAGATAATTGTTCAGCAAAAGCTCTCTCGCCTGGTCTTCGGTCATTCCCTTTTTCTGTCTCAGTTCGACCAGTTTCGCGATATACGCCTCTGTCTTTTCATTATCTGCCGGATTTACGATCTTTGCGCCGGAAATATCGTATGTACCCTTCTTCTTATCGATCTCCGCCGGATCCCCCACAAGGATCAGATCCGCGATCCCTTCCTTTAAAACCGCCTCCGCAGCTTTATAAGTTCTTTCGTCCTCTGTCTCGGGAAGGACGATCGTCTTTTTGTCAGCCTTAGCCCTTGCCTTGATTTCATCAATAAATCCCATGATTTAAAAGCCACCTTTCATTTTTAATCACATGTGTCTATTATAAAGCAATTTTTTTGTGTATACAAGTAAATTCATGTGCATTTTCAAGTACAATCTTCCGCTTTTTCCCATTTACTTTATCGGATTATACCAAAAACTCTCAAAGCCTAAAGACTGTGGTCACAATGTTAAAATACACCAGAATCGTGCATGTATCCAGTATCGTCGTGATCAGGGGCGCTGCCATGATCGCGGGGTCAAGACCGACCTTTTTGGCGATCAGAGGAAGGATGCACCCGATGCATTTGGCCATGGTAACGACCGCGATCATCGTAACTCCAAGAGCCGCCGCCAGCATCAGGTTTCTGTCATACATAATGCAGATACGGATCCCGTTGACAACTGCCAGAAGCGTGCCCACAAGCAGGGCCACCCGGATCTCTTTAAACACCACTTTAAATATATCTGAAAATTCGATCTCACCCACCGCAAGCCCGCGTATGATGAGTGTGGAGCTCTGAGAACCGCAGTTCCCGCCGGTACCCATAAGCATGGGGATAAAAGTGATAAGAACCGGCATGGCCGCCATGGCATTCTCATAATACCCCAGGATCTCGCCGGTCACTGTAGCCGAAAGCATCAGCAGCATCAGCCACGGCGTACGGTTCTTTACCTGCTGCAGGACAGACGTCTCAAAATAAGAATCCTCATTGGGGCTTACACCGGCCATGATGCTGATATCTTCTGTCGTCTCATCCTGAAGGACAAGCATGGCGTCATCCACGGTTACGATCCCTACAAGACAGTTCTCGTGATCGATGATCGGGATCGCCACCAGCCCGTATTTATTGATCATATTGGCCACATACTCCTGATCATCCAGCGTGCGGGCGTAGAGTACGTTCTCATCCATAATGTCTCCGATCAGACGGGATTCCCCCGCGGTCAGAAGGTCTTTCACATCCACCATCCCGATGAGACGCTTTTTCTCGGTAACATAGCAGGTATAGATTGTCTCCTTATTGATTCCCACCTGACGGATCTTCAAGATCGCGTCCGCCACCGTCATCTCCTTGCGCAGGCTGATATACTCTATATTCATGATACTGCCGGCGCTGTCCTCCGGATACTGAAGAAGCGCGTTGATCTGCCGGCGTGTTCCTTCATCTGTCACCATGAGCAGACGATCTACAACGTTTGCCGGCATTTCTTCCAGAACGTCAACCGTATCGTCCACATACATCTCTTCCATGACTTCTTCCAGCTCAGAATCCGTCAGAGCATTGATCAGATCCGCGCGCATGTCGCTGTTCATATCCGTGAACACTTCCGCTGCCTCTTCTTTGGCCAGAAGCCGGAAGATCAGCGTCCGCTGTTTCTTGTCAAGCTCTTCCAGAGCATCCACGATATCGACAGGATGCATGGCTTCCAGTTCTTCTTTCAGTTCCTTAAAAGCATGCCGGTCCAGCAGCTCCGTCATCTGCTCAACATCAAATTTCTTTTCCCTGTCCATACATCCACCTTCTCTGCGCTTTTATCCAAATAAATAACAGACTTTTCCTGCATATATCCAAATATTTTTTCTATAAGAATCTGCCTTTTTATAGTATAATATGGTAGAAATCGATATACAAGGAGATTCTTTATGAAAATTGTCGGCCTGATCACAGAATATAATCCTTTCCACAATGGTCATCTCCATCACATCCGGGAGGCCAGACGGGTAACCGGAGCTGATACGGTCATTGCTGTCATGAGCGGAGACTATGTCCAGCGGGGAGTCCCTGCTTTCATGCCGAAACGCCTCCGCGCGGAAATGGCCCTCAAATGCGGCGTGTCCGCTGTATTTGAGCTGCCCGTATGCTATGCCTCTGGCAGCGCCGAATCTTTTGCCATGGGAGCGGTTTCCCTGCTTGACCGGCTCAATGTGATAGATGCTCTTTGCTTTGGGAGCGAAAGCAATGATCTGGAGGCCATGTCACTCATTGCCCGGATCCTCTGTGAAGAACCGTCCGAATACACACACCTTCTCAGGAAATACTTAAAAGACGGCTGTTCCTTTCCCGCCGCGAGATACAAAGCTCTGTCAGAATACCCGGAGACCTCATCCTGTGCAGATCTGCTGAATGAACCCAACAACATCCTCGGGATCGAGTATCTCAAAGCATTGAAAAAGCTGGACAGTCCGATCAAACCCTATACGATCCGGCGGCTCGGATCCCATTATCATGATACGTCTCTTACATCAGACGGTTTCAGTTCCGCCTCTGCCATCCGCTCTCTGCTTGCCTATTCCGGATCATCGCTTAAGACAGAACAATATGCCGGTTCTTTTGAAAACACATCGTTTTCTAATCTTCTGGGAGATCTGGAAGACCAGGTCCCGGCCTCCTGCCTGGAGATGCTCAAGGACTACCACCGGGTGCAGTATCCTGTTTATCAGAATGATTTTTCTATCATACTGAAATACAAACTTCTCAACAAACATCCCGAAAGCCTGCTCCGCTACGCAGATGTCTCGGAAGAACTGGCCAACCGGATCAGCGGTCAGCTTGACAATTTCTTTAATTACAAACAGTTCTGTGAACTGCTGAAAACACGGGAGACCACCCAGGTGCGCATCAACCGGGCACTCCTTCATATTATGCTGGGAGTGAAAAAGGACGATGTCCGGGAATATATGGAAGGTGGATACCACTTTTACGCGCGTCTTCTTGGTTCCGGGAAAAATCAGGAAAAACTCCTCTCCCATATTGCCAAAAATACATCCGTCCCCCTTTTGGCCCGTCTTTCTGACAGCAGTGAACTTCCTGATGCCGGGCAGAAAATGCTCAGAAATGACATCCTTGCCTCTAATCTCTATATGTCGGTGGTGACAGATAAATTTAAGACAGCATTCCACAATGAGTACAGGCAGCCTGTCCTTAAAGTATAGAATAACACATGTCCCGTGAATCTCAGGAAGAATCGCCTCAGGCGCCTCCTGACATCCACGGGACATTCGCTTATCTCCGCTTCTGCGGGAACATTTTCTATTTTTCTCCAGTGCTTCTGTTGCCGGCAGACACTTCTGTCTTCCCTCTAAGCCGGCATTACAGCCTCTTTGCGATGGCTCTGATGAATTCCTGGCTGTTGAGTACCGTGGGATTCTCCAGTGTCGTAATGAGGGCCAGGTCTTTCGTCATCTCGCCTGCTTCTATCGTGTCTATAGTTGCCTTTTCCAGTCTGTCAGCGAACTCTGTCAACTCGTTGTTCCCGTCCAGTTCTCCCCGCTTTCTCAGAGCCCCGGTCCACGCGAAAATCGTAGCCACAGAGTTGGTAGAAGTCTCCTCGCCTTTTAAATGTTTATAATAGTGACGCTGCACTGTTCCGTGAGCCGCCTCGTACTCATAGTATCCTGCCGGAGACACCAGCACAGATGTCATCATGGCAAGAGAACCAAAGGCAGAAGACACCATATCACTCATCACGTCTCCATCATAATTTTTGCAGGCCCAGATATATCCTCCCTGAGATTTCATAACACGGGCTACTGCATCGTCGATCAGCGTATAGAAATACTCGATCCCTGCTTCCTTAAACCTGTCATCGAATTCCGCATCGTAGATTTCCTGGAAGATGTCCTTGAACGTATGATCATATTTTTTGGAGATCGTGTCCTTCGTCGCAAACCAAAGGTCCTGTTTCGTATCAAGAGCGTAGGTAAAACAACTCCTGGCAAAACTTTCAATAGACCGGTTCACATTGTGCATTCCCTGTACGATGCCCGGCCCGTCAAAATTATGTACCAGCTCTTTTGTCTGAGTACCGTCCTCGGCCGTATAGACCAGTTCCACCTTCCCGGCTCCGGGTATCTTCATCTCAGATGCTTTGTACACATCCCCGTAAGCATGTCTGGCGATCGTGATGGGTTTCTTCCAGTTCTTTACACACGGCTCGATCCCTTTCACAACGATGGGAGTACGGAATACTGTCCCGTCAAGGATCGCACGGATCGTCGCATTGGGGCTCTTCCACATTTCTTTCAGATCATATTCTTCCATACGGGCCGCATTGGGAGTGATCGTCGCACATTTTACGGCAACTTTATACTTCTTGGTCGCCTCGGCAGAATCTACCGTTACCTGATCATCTGTCTCATTCCTGTGCTCCAGGCCAAGATCATAATACTCTGTCTTGAGATCGATGTAAGGTATGAGCAGTTCATCCTTGATCATCTGCCAGAGGATCCTTGTCATCTCATCTCCATCCATCTCTACAAGGGGGGTTGTCATCTTAATCTTTTCCATTGTCTGTGTCCTCCTGAACTTCTGTTTTTATCCCGGATCAGATCTCTGTCCGGTCAGTATCCCTGTTTCTTCAGATTCTCCATAACATGCATGATATGCTCATTAGCCAGCTGCTCCGCCATGTCCGGATCCCGGTCTCTGATGGCCCGAAGGATCTGCCGGTGTTCCCGGATGGATTTTCTGGCCCGGTCCTCTGAAACAATAGAGGACTTTCTTGCCGCCTGGACATAATTATGGAAATCCGTCAGCACATGGCTTAAAATACGGCTGTCTGACGCCTCATAGAGGATTGCGTGGAACCGGGTGTCCAGAGACGCCACCTGCTCCAGATTAAATCCGCTCTCCTTCTTCATCTGATATTCCGAGAGAAAGATCGTCTCTTCCAGTTCTTCCAGCTGGGCCTCCTTGATATGTTCTGCCGCCCACCGGGCACACAGCCCTTCCAGCAAGGAACGGATCTTATAGATATCCCAGATATCCTTGTGGGATATTCCTGTCACGTAAGCCCCCCTGTTGGGAATGATCGATACAAGCCCCTCCAGCTCAAGCTGGCGCAATGCCTCTCTCACCGGCGTCCTGCTTACTCCGAGCTCCTTCCCCAGGGTATTCTCGCGCAGTTCCTCGTTTTCCTTATATTTTCCATTTAGTATATCCTCACGGATCGTCTGGAAAACACGGCCCCCCAGAGAATGGTCCTGATATTCTTCCATTTGGGTCAAATCCTCCCTGTTACAATGTTATGTGCAGTTCCCTGCATACACTGTCTATTTTGTCAACTAATTCCTCATCTGTCAAGACTGTAACGCGCCCGTCCTCATATTCTTTGTCTACCCACGATTTTAAACGCTGTACCAGTTCAGAATTTTTCTCTACCTGCCTGTCTTTATCCAGTCTGTAATAAGTATTGATCCAGTAGGCGATCCCTGCCGTCCCGGATGTATTGGACACTGAGACGAGAGCCGGCCGGTTCAGGAATTTATCCGTATCAAAAATATTATAGATTTCTTCATTCTTCAACATCCCATCCGCATGGATACCGGCTCTGGTCACATTGAAATTTTTTCCCACAAAAGGTGTCTGGGGAGGGATCTTATATCCGATCTCTTTTTCATAATATTCAGCCAGTTCTGTGATCACTGTTGTATCCATTCCATCCAGTGTGCCTCTCAGCTGGGCATACTCAAACACCATGGCCTCAAGAGGGGTGTTGCCGGTCCTTTCACCAATCCCGAACAGAGAGCAGTTCACCCCGCACGCTCCGTACAGCCAGGCCGTAGTAGAATTACTGACCGCCTTGTAGAAATCATTGTGGCCGTGGAACTCAATCAATTCACCCGGCACACCCGCATGGACCATCAGTCCGTAGATGATTCCGGGGATCGATCTGGGGATCACTGCTCCGGGAAAGTTCACGCCATACCCCATTGTATCGCAGACACGGATCTTCACCGGGATCTGATACTCTTCCATCAGCTTCATCAGTTCTACACAGAACGGAATCACAAAACCATAGATATCTGCCCTTGTAATATCCTCCAGATGACATCTGGGCCTCACTCCTGTTTCCATACATTCCCGGATGACTGACAGATAATGATCCAGCGCCTGTTTTCTGGTCATTTTTAACTTATAAAAAATATGATAGTCAGAACAGCTCACCAGGATTCCTGTCTCTTTTAGTCCGATTTCTTTTACAAGCTCAAAGTCCTTCTTACTGGCCCGGATCCAGCTGGTGATCTCAGGGAACTCATAACCTTTTTCAAGGCACTGATACACAGCGTCTCTGTCCTTTTTACTGTAAAGGAAAAACTCACTCTGCCGGATCTTTCCTTTCGGTCCGCCCAGCCTGTGAAGATACTCATAGATATCTACGATCTGTTTCGTCGTATAGGGCGCTCTCGACTGCTGTCCATCCCGGAATGTCGTATCTGTCATCCAGATCTCTTCCGGCATATTGTGCGGGACAATCCTGTCATTGAAGGCGATCTTCGGTATCTCTTCGTATCGGAAAAGATTACGGAACACATTGGGTGTCTCTACATCAACAAGAGGGAACATATGCTCCTCCAGTTCCAGAAGATTTGTGTGTCTGTTAAAAAATACTTTCCTGTCTTCCATTGGTTTTTACCTCCTCAGCTTATTGCCCGGCATGTACAATATACCGCCCATTTTCTGTATTCTTGTATAATTGTATACAAGAATACAGAAAATGTCAACAAAAACCTGTTCCATCAGCTATGCCTTGCTCAATATACAAAGAGCTGTATCCACCCTGTTCTGGTCAGATACAGCTCTTCATATGTCACTGTTTCTTCTATTCTTCTACAGTACTCTTACCCTGAGCACTCCTTCCACAGCCGCCAGCTGTTCCTCTACCTCTGAAGGTATTTCCGCGTCCACATCCATCATCGTATACGCATATTCTTTCCGGCTCTTATTTGTCATCAGGGAAATATTGATATTTCTCTCGGCCATTACTCCCGTAACCTGTCTGAGCATATTGGGGATATTTTTATGCAGGATGGTAACTCTTGGCCCCTCTGTCTTCTCCCCCATGTTACAATCAGGGAAATTGACAGAATGTGTAATATTACCATTCTCCAGAAAATCTTTCACCTCAGCGGCAGCCATTTTCGCGCAGTTATCCTCTGACTCTTCAGTGGACGCGCCCAGATGAGGGATCACGATAGCTCCTTTTACGCCCACGATCTCCTTGGTCGGGAAATCTGTCACGTAACAGCGCACTTTTTCGGATACAAGAGCGTCAACAATATCCTCTTGGTTCACAAGGACATCCCTTGCAAAATTCAGAATGACCACGCCCTTTTTCATGAGGCTGATGGCGTTCTTGTCGATCATTCCCTTGGTATCGTCGAGCGCGGGTACATGTACCGTAATATAATCACACTCTTTGTAAAGTTCATCAACAGTGGCAGCATGATGAATGCTGCGCGAAAGTCTCCAGGCCGAATCCACGGAAACATATGGATCGTATCCATAGACCTCCATTCCGAGATGAACTGCCGCGTTGGCCACCAGAACTCCGATGGCACCCAGTCCGATCACACCCAGTTTCTTACCCTGGAGCTCTGTTCCGGCAAAAGCTTTCTTCTTCTTTTCCGTGATCTTCGCGATGTCGCCGTCTTCTTCATACTCCTGCACCCAGTTAATGCCGCCGATAATATCTCTGGCCGCCAGCAGCATGCCGGCGATCACCAGCTCTTTTACTCCGTTGGCATTGGCTCCTGGTGTATTGAACACAACGATCCCTTCCTCCGCGCAGCGGTCCAGTGGGATATTATTCACTCCGGCTCCGGCCCGGGCGATCACTTTCAGGTTCCTGCCAAACTCCATCTCATGCATCTTGGCACTGCGCACCAAGATCGCGTCTGCCTCTTCTATATTCTCTGTATTCGCATAATTTTCATCCAGTTGTTCCAGCCCCATCGGAGAGATCGGGTTCAGGCAATGGTATTTGTACATCTCACAGATTCTCCTCTTCAAATTTTTTCATAAAATCCACAAGCGCTGTTACGCCTTCGTATGGCATTGCATTATAAATGCTGGCCCGCATCCCGCCGACTGTCCTGTGCCCTTTCAGATTCTCAAGCCCGGCAGCTTTGGCCTCTTTGACAAACTTCGCGTCCAGCTCCGCATCCCCTGTAACAAACGGGACATTCATCAGAGAGCGGTCCTTTTTCTCCACCGTTCCTTTAAACAGCCTGCTCTGATCCAGAAAATCATAGAGGACTTTGGCCTTCTTTTCATTTTTTTCTTTCATCGCCGCAAGGCCGCCCTGCGCTTTGATCCATTTGAAAACTTTTCCACAGATATAGATCCCGTATGCCGGGGGCGTATTATACAGAGATTTTGCGTCCGCATGCGTCTTGTATGTAAGCATGGCAGGTGTTCCCGGCAGCACATCCTCTGTAATCAGGTCCTCCCGGATGATCACAATAACAACACCTGCAGGACCAATATTTTTCTGAACACCTCCGTAGATGATACCATATTTCGTTACATCCACAGGTTCAGACAGAAAACAAGAAGACACATCCGCCACCAGAGTTTTTCCTTTCGTATTCGGGAGCTCCTTGAACTTTGTCCCGTAGATCGTATTGTTCTCGCAGATATAGACATAGTCTGCATCTTCCGATATCGGAAGGTCGGAACAGTCGGGAATATAAGAAAACGTCCTGTCTTCCGAAGAAGCGATACGGTTTACCTTTCCATATTTCTCTGCCTCTTTTGCGGCCTTCTTGGCCCACTGCCCTGTAATGATGTAATCCGCGGACCTGTTCTTCATCAGGTTCATGGGGATCATGGCGAACTGCAAAGACGCACCGCCCTGAAGGAACAGCACCTTATAATTGTCCGGAATGTTCATCAGATCTCTCAGATCCTGCTCAGCTGTAGTGATGATCTCCTCAAATGCTTTGGATCGATGACTCATCTCCATTACAGACATCCCCGTGCCATGGTAGTCCAGCATCTCGTCTGCCGCTTCCCTGAGGACTTCTTCCGGCAGCACCGCCGGTCCGGCTGAAAAGTTATACACCCTGCTCATTTACCTTACCTCCTGCTACTATTTTTATAGGTTGTATATTCTATTAAGGCATGATCACTCTGCCATGTCTTCCTCATCAAAGGCCTCGCTGATAGCCGCCCCTGGAGCTACCATCGGCCACACCTTGTCATCGCTGTCGATCTGACAGTCAATCAGCACCGGTCCGTCCAGAGTAAGCGCCCGTTCAAACGCCTCCCGGAATTCCTTCTGAGTCTCGGCCCGGATGCCCTCTGCACCCATAGCCTGGGCAAGCTTTACAAAATCCACTGCATCCCGCAGGACAGTTGCTGAATATCTCTCATCATAGAAGAGATCCTGCCACTGACGTACCATACCCAGAACATGATTGTTCACTACCACCTGAATTACCGGGATATGATGTCTGACCGCGGTAGCGATCTCATTCATATTCATCCGGAAGCATCCGTCTCCCGCTATGTTGACCACGATTTTATCCGGACACCCTGTCTTTGCTCCCAGAGCGGCTCCCAGACCATATCCCATCGTGCCCAGGCCGCCGGATGTAAGAAGCGTCCTCGGCTTTGTATATTTATAATACTGAGCCGCCCACATCTGATGCTGTCCGACCTCTGTCACGATCAGGGCATTCCCTTTTGTCTGTCGATAGATTTCTTCCACAATGAACGGTCCGGTCAGAACATCAGGGTGATATTTTAAAGGATATTTTTCTTTATAAGACTGTATTTTCTCAAGCCACTGCGAATGATTCTGCTGTGCCAGGCGCTTATTGAGCAGTTTAAGCACTTCCCTCATATCCCCGATAAGTTCCTCGGTCACAATAATATTTTTGTTGATCTCTGCCGGATCAATATCGATCTGGAGGATCTTCGCATTTCTGGCAAAAGTCTCTGTGTTTCCGGTCACACGGTCACTGAACCTGGCCCCCAGGACCACCAGAAGATCGCATTCGCTGACTCCGTAATTGGAAGTTTTTGTTCCGTGCATGCCAAGCATGCCGGTATACCGGGGATCTGTTCCGGGGAAAGCCCCTTTCCCCATCAGAGTATCTGTCACCGGAGCGTCCAGCCTGTCAACGAACTCTCTGAGTTCCTGATCCGCCTCTGACAGGACCGCTCCTCCTCCCACAAATACAAAAGGTTTCTCACAGTTCTCCAGCATGGAAACCGCCCGGGCAATTCCCTCTTCATTTATATGTGACATGTCAGGCGTATATTTCCCCAGCTCTTCCGGCCGGTATTCTGTTACAGCCGCGGTAACATCTTTCGGGATATCGATGAGCACCGGTCCGGGTCTCCCTGATTTGGCGATTCGGAAGGCCTTGCGGATCGTAGCTGCCAGTTTCGTCACATCTTTCACGATAAAATTATATTTTGTGATGGGCATGGTAATCCCGGTAATATCAATTTCCTGAAAGCTGTCCTTTCCAAGAAGGGAGACTCCCACATTGCAGGTGATTGCTACTATCGGTATAGAATCCATATAAGCCGTGGCGATCCCGGTCACAAGATTCGTAGCTCCCGGTCCGCTGGTAGCCAGACAGACTCCGACTTTTCCTGTCGCACGGGCATAACCGTCTGCCGCATGGGCAGCGCCCTGCTCATGGGATGTCAGGATGTGGCGTATTTCATCCCGGTGTTTGTACAGTTCATCATACACATTCAGGATCGCTCCCCCGGGATAACCGAAAACGGTGTCCACTCCCTGCTCCTTTAAACATTCTATCACTATCTCTGATCCATTTAACTGCATACTGCACTCCTTTAGTCTTATGGCAGAATCCCTTTCTCTGTCATTTCTTCTCTTTTGGTACCTCCAGGATGGCTCCTCTGTTTCCCGAAGTCACCATGGACGCATATCTGGCCAGATATCCGGTCTTGACCTTAGGCTCTCTGGGCTGCCATTTTGCTTTCCTTTCCGCCATCTCTTCGTCGGATATATCAAGATCCAGCCTCAGCTCCGGAATATTGATCTTAATGATATCTCCCTCTTCCACAAGCGCGATGGGACCGCCCACCGCTGCTTCCGGTGAAACATGGCCGATAGATGCCCCTCTGGAAGCGCCGCTGAAGCGTCCGTCTGTGATCAGAGCCACTGTTGAACCCAATCCGTATCCTGCGATCGCTGATGTAGGATTGAGCATCTCTCTCATGCCGGGGCCTCCCTTCGGACCTTCATACCGGATCACGATCACGTCTCCCGGGTTGATCTTTCCGCTCTTAATCGCTTCCGTAGCCTCCTCGTCACTTTCAAAGATTCTGGCCGGCCCCTCATGTACCAGCATTTCATCGCAGACTGCGGAACGCTTCACCACGCTCCCGTCCGGGGCCAGATTTCCTTTCAGCACCGCCAGTCCGCCCGTCTCACTGTACGGATGATCGATGGGCCGGATCACTTCCGGATTCTTGTTCTCGCATCCCGCAATGTTTTCTCCTATAGTTTTTCCTGTAACGGTCAGACAGTCTGTATGCAGAAGGCCTTTCTTGTTCAGTTCATTCATAACAGCGTATACGCCGCCGGCCTCGTTAAGATCCTCGATATAAGTATGTCCCGCCGGTGCCAGATGACAGAGGTTCGGTGTTTTCTCACTGATACTGTTGGCAAAATCAATCTCGAAATCCATGCCGATCTCATGCGCGATGGCCGGAAGATGAAGCATACTGTTTGTGGAGCATCCCAGGGCCATATCCACGGTCAGCGCGTTGAGGATCGCGTCCTCTGTCATAATATCCCTGGGGCGGATATTCTTTCTCACCAGTTCCATCACCTGCATGCCGGCATGTTTTGCCAGCTGGAGTCTTGCGGAATATACGGCCGGAATCGTGCCGTTCCCCCTAAGCCCCATGCCCAGCGCCTCTGTCAGGCAGTTCATACTGTTGGCCGTATACATGCCGGAGCAGGAACCGCAGGTAGGACATGCTTTATTTTCATATTCACAGAGGTCCTCATCTGAGATCTTTCCCGCCGCATGAGCTCCTACTGCCTCAAACATACTGGAAAGGCTTGTTTTTCCGCCATGCACATGCCCGGCCAGCATCGGTCCCCCACTGACGAAAATTGTGGGAATATTGACTCTCGCCGCCGCCATTAAAAGCCCGGGAACATTCTTGTCACAGTTGGGGATCATCACAAGGCCGTCAAACTGATGCGCCATCGCCAGTGCCTCTGTGGAATCCGCGATCAGGTCTCTTGTTACAAGAGAGTATTTCATACCAATGTGTCCCATGGCGATACCGTCACACACGGCGATCGCCGGTACTACGATCGGGGTGCCCCCTGCCATGGCGACTCCCATCTTTACTGCTTCTGTGATCTTATCCAGGTTCATATGTCCCGGAACAATCTCATTATAAGAACTGACAACACCGATCAGTGGACGGTCCAGTTCCTCCCGGGTCATACCCAGCGCATTAAAAAGAGAGCGGTGGGGTGCCTGCTGAACTCCTTTTGTTACTGTATCACTTCTCATGATGATTCCTCCCTTTCCGTAATTATGATTATAATATGTTTATCTGATGTGGGAACAGATCCGGTCTCCCATTTCTCTCGTCCCGATCAGAGTCTTTCCCTCCGACATGATATCTATTGTCCGATACCCTTCCTGCAGGACCTGGGTAACCGCATGTTCTACAGCTGACGCTTCCTGATCTAAGTCGAAAGAATACCTGAGCATCATGGCCGCTGACAGAATCGTGGCAATGGGATTGGCGATCCCCTTCCCGGCAATATCCGGGGCAGAGCCGCCGCTGGGCTCGTAAAGACCGAATTTTGTCTCATTAAGGCTGGCGCTGGCCAGCATTCCGATAGAGCCGGTCACCATACTGGCCTCATCCGAAAGAATATCTCCGAACATGTTCTCTGTCAGGATCACATCAAACTGGGACGGGTCCTTTACCAGCTGCATGGCACAGTTATCCACCAGCATATGCTCCAGAGTGACCTCCGGATAATCCGCTGCCACTTCTTCCACGATCTTTCTCCAGAGTCTGGAAGAATCCAGCACATTTGCCTTGTCGACGCTGGTCACTTTTTTTCGGCGTTTCATAGCAACGTCAAACCCTTTCCTTGCAATCCTGCGTATCTCTTCCTCACTGTATGTAAGTTCATCCCGGGCCACAAGAACCCCGTCTACTTTTTCTGTACTCCGTTTTCCAAAATAGAGACCTCCGGTCAGTTCTCTCATAATCATCATATCAAAACCCCGGTCCGAGATCTCCTCCTTCAGAGGACATGCTCCTTTCAGCTCCTCATAAAGCACTGCCGGCCTTAAATTCGCGAAAAGATTCAGCCCCTTTCGCAGACTCAGCAGCCCGGCTTCCGGACGCTTTGACGGCTCCAGCCGATACCATGGAGACGTCTTCGCGTCTCCCCCGATGGAACCCATAAGCACTGCGTCGCTGGCCTTCGCCGCGGCCAGAGTCTCATCTGTCAGAGGAACTCCATTTACGTCAATAGACGCGCCGCCCATCAACAGCTGTGTATAAGAAAAGGTATGGCCGTATACTTCCGCGATCCTGCCGAGGACTTTCATCGCCTCGTCCACGATCTCCGGGCCGATGCCATCCCCTTTTATCACTCCGATCTTTCTGTCCATAATCGTTCATCCTTCCAATTTGATATAAAATGTTACTGTTAATCATACCGCATTTCCCGGTGTCTTTCAAGTGTCTGGAAGAAAAAATAGAGGGCACTCTGGAACCTGTTTTTCAAAAAGATTTCCCGGATTTCCAGCATCCGTATACAAAGGACCGGATAAAACTTCCGGCAATTCTGCCAGAAGATTTCCCGGTCCTGTCTGTTCCTCATCTAAATAGACTTACTCTGCGTTTGGTTTCTCGATCTGAGCGATCGCCGCTTTCTGCATCGGTATACGGCAGTTTTTATTGTTTCCAAACTCAACGATCACATCATCATCCGTAATATCGATGATCACACCGTAAAATCCGCTTGTCGTCAATGCTGTGTCACCCACCTCCATGGATGCCAGCATCGCCTGGACTCTCTTCTGCTCCTTTTTCTGAGGACGCATGATCATAAAATACAGAAGTCCAAGGACCAGCGCCCACATGACCAGTATACTTGCCATTTCCATTGTTGTATCTTCCTCCTAACTTTGTATCCGACAATAAGATTACTATACACAAAAATGGTATATTCTTCAAGACATATTTTCAAGTTTCTTCGTTTTATACTGTCCGTATTCTCCCGCCTCGATGGCCTCCCGTATCTCTTTCATCATTGTGTTGTAGAAATACAGATTGTGGAGCACACAGAGACGCATTCCGAGCATCTCTTTTGCCTTCAGAAGGTGCCGGATATAAGCCCGGCTGTAGCTTTTGCAGGCAGGACAGCCGCATCCCTCTTCGATGGGCCGGTCATCCAGCTCATATTTCGCGTTAAAAAGATTCATTTTCCCGTGATTGGTATATACATGTCCATGTCTTCCGTTCCTCGACGGATAAACACAGTCAAAGAAGTCCACGCCTCTGTCGACCGCTTCCAGAATATTGGCAGGAGTACCTACCCCCATCAGATAAACCGGTTTCTTTTCCGGAAGATGAGGAACTACCGCGTCCAGAATACGGTACATTTCCTCATGGCTCTCTCCTACAGCCAGACCGCCCACCGCATAACCGTCCAGATCAAGCTCCGCGATCTGCTGTGCATGGGATACACGAATATCCTCATAAATTCCACCCTGATTGATACCAAAAAGCATCTGGTGAGGATTGATCGTACCCGGAAGTTGATTGAGCCGCTCAAGCTCTCTTTTGCACCGCTTCAGCCAGCGGGTTGTCCTTTCCACAGAATTTTCGATATACTTCTTATCTGCCACGCTGGACGGACATTCGTCAAAAGCCATCGCTATGGTAGAAGCCAGATTGGACTGGATCTGCATGCTTTCCTCGGGCCCCATGAAAATTTTCCGCCCGTCAATATGGGAATGGAAGTGGACCCCTTCCTCTTTTATCTTCCTCAGTGATGCCAGAGAAAAGACCTGGAATCCTCCTGAATCTGTAAGTATCGGCCTGTCCCAGTTCATAAAGCGGTGAAGACCGCCCAGCTTCCTGATAATCTCATCCCCCGGTCTGACATGAAGGTGATAGGTATTGGAAAGTTCCACCTGTGTCCCGATCGCTCTGAGATCATCCGTAGATACGGCTCCTTTGATTGCCGCCACCGTTCCCACATTCATAAAGACCGGCGTTTCTATTGTGCCATGGACCGTGTGCAGCCGCCCTCGCTTGGCCCTGCCGTCCTTCTTCAGCAGTTCATACATAAATGTGCAACCTCGTATATTTTTTCATATCCGCGTTCCCGGACCCATGGTCCGATATCCGCCTTTTTCTCAGTAGTGGATCACCACCGGAGTTCCGGCGCTGATCATGCTAAACAGAGTTCCGGCGTCACTGTATGACATATTCACACAGCCGTGGGAACCAAGCGTCTGATACAGAGAGCCGCCGAATCCAGGCTGCCATGTGGCGTCATGGAATCCGTGTCCCTGCCAGGTAAACGGCATCCAGTAGGATACCGGCGTCTCGTAGATCGGCTTTCCTGTCGCCGGATCTTTTTCTCCCCGCAGGATGGCGTTTCTCTCCGTATAAAGAATCGAATACACTCCTGCAGGCGTCGCCCGGTCCGGCGTGGGAAGGCCTGTCACTACATAAGCCTGGAATGCCACCGCGCCGTCCACGATATACCACATATACTGATCTGTAAGATCGACCTCGATATAAGTGGTGCCCCAGTCCTGCGCGGAATGGGATGCCGCTGTCTGAGTGTAGGCCGGCTCTCTTGTCACAACTTCACCATTTTTAATGCTTGCAATCAGATTCTGAGTCTCTGTCTCCTCATCGATGGACCAGCCATAAGTTCCGCCGGATACCTCTGCCGTCTTTCCGGACGGGGTCGTGATCGTCCTGGTAGTCCCAACTGTGTCATAAGTCGCTCCGAATTGCCTCATCCACTCCCTGACCGCATCTTCATTAAATGTCACCTGCATATTGTCATCATAGGACAGCCACGTAGATATAAGAGTTTTGTCCACCACTACATTCTCGGTCATCGGATATGTAATGCTGGCCTTTAAATACTCATTCATAGCATCACAGGCTTCCTGTACTTCCGGTGATTCTGCTGTATATTTGGGCATTTTATAGCATTGTTCTTCAAGCAGGTCCAGCTGTGACCTGAACTCAGTGATGTACTCCTTGATCTTGTCTGTCAGATTGTCCATATCCACAGCTGTCCCATATACTTCGGGTTCTACTACAAACGAATTTCCGTCAAATTCCGGATGTGCAGATACCGGATCTGTCTGTTCCTGCTGGACCGCCCGGATAGACTGTATCTTTTCTTCCAGCGCCTGTTCGTCATAATCCACCTCAATAGTCACGTCCGCCGTGGACCGAGAAAAAAATGAAGTCACCCACAGAAGCGGATTCTGCCGATCCAGCGCGTCTTGTATATCTGAATTTTCTTCATAAGTAAGAGATATATCTGACCCGCTGATCACATCTCTGTCATTGTTAAGTTCCAGAAGGGTAAGTTCGTAATCCGCCACCTGTTCCTTCATATACTGTTCTACATCTTCTACGGTCTTTCCTGAAAAATCCTTACCGTTGATGGTCGTATTTACATAAAAATGTCCAATAAAGAACGCGGAAATTCCAAGATAGATCAAAAGGAGACCGCCTGCAATACTGCCCGCGATAATCCAGGGCTTTTTCCCAAGGCTTTTCTTTTCCCTTTTTGCCCTTCTTCCCCTCCGTCTCCGCCGCCTTTTCACAGGTTCTTCCTCATCATCTTCTTCCCTCATCCCATTTTCTTCTGAGGCGTCCTGATCCTCATCATCTTCTTCTATTTCATCTTCATCTGCTTCTTCTATTTCATCTGCTTCTGCTTCTTCTATTTCATCTGCTTCTTCTGTATCATCATTTTCTTCCCAGAAGTCTTCTTCCTCTTCGGAACCTGCCGGCTCAATATCTTCAAAATCGTCTTCGCCCTCTTCCTCTACTTCAGAATCTGGTTCTTCCAGTTCCGTCTCCGGCTCTTCAATACTTTCAAGATCATCTTCGGCGAAGTCTTCTTCCGGAACATTTTCTTCAAAAGTTTCTTCATCCAGAAACTCTATATTTTCCTGCTGTAAGTCAGCTTTATTTCTCTTCTTTTTGCCCATAAGATGTCCATCTCTCTCCTTTTCAATGTCTCGGGACCATTATATTACGAAAAAAATAAAAAGTACAGACAATTCTTCCATCTTTAAATAAATATTAATGAATGTCCCCTCTCTTAATATTAGACGTCATCCACATGCTTCTGGTTGCAGAAAACAGAGAACCCGGAAATAAAATAATAAGCGCCGCTCTTGTCAAAAGAGGGCAGAGTCTTATATAATGAGATTCATATTCACAATGACAGAAAGGGGAATATCAATGAGCGGTTCAACGTTTGGGAAAATCTTCCGTATAACCACATGGGGGGAATCTCATGGTCCGGGGATCGGAGTGGTGATCGACGGCTGTCCTGCGGGGCTGCCTCTCTCAGAAAGTGTAATCCAGGCTTTTCTCGACAGACGGCGTCCCGGGCAAAGTAAATATACAACAAAAAGAAATGAGTCTGACACAGTGGAGATCCTGTCCGGTATATTTGAAGGAATAACTACAGGCACTCCTATCTCCCTTCTTGTCCGAAATCAGGATCAGCGGTCCCGTGATTACGGGAATATTGCCACACTTTACCGTCCGGGACATGCGGACTATCCATTCACGGAAAAATACGGATTCCGTGATTATCGTGGCGGAGGGCGTTCTTCCGGACGCGAGACGATCGGCCGGGTGGCTGCCGGAGCCGTGGCGTCCAGCCTGCTTAAGGAGCTTGGTATCACTGTCCGGGCATACACGAAAGCCATCGGACCTTATATAGTGGAAGAATCCGATTATCATTATACTGAAATTCAGGAGAACAGCCTGTATATGCCGGACAACCGGACAGCCGGACAGGCTCAGGAATACATTGCCTCACTTATGGCAGACAGGGATTCCTGCGGAGGGGTGATCGAATGCATCGCCGAAGGCCTTCCCGCCGGTCTGGGCGAACCTGTATTTGATAAACTGGATGCCCTCCTGGCACAGGCTGTCATGTCTATCGGAGCAGTGAAAGGCGTTGAGATCGGTGATGGATTTCTGGCGTCAAAGTCCGTGGGAAGCAAGAATAATGATCCTTTCTTCTCAGAAAATACCTCTTCCGGACCGGTCATCCGTAAAAGCTCAAACCATGCGGGCGGATCCCTGGGCGGAATGAGCGACGGCTCCCCGCTGATCCTGAGAGCCGCCGTAAAACCTACCTCCTCCATCGCGAAGACACAGCACACAGTTAATACTTCCGGTGAAAATGCCGAGATCCAGGTCCTGGGAAGGCATGACCCTGTCATCGTTCCCCGGGCTGTGGTGGTAGTAGAATCCATGATCGCAGTGACGATCGCGGATCTTCTCCTGCAGAATATGTCGGCCCGGATGGACAACATCAAGAAGATCTATACCTGAAAACAGCCTCCGCCGATAAACTCCCGCAAAAGCGAGTTTGTCGGCACAAATTCGCTTCCGATTCCGACAAAATAATCAAAGAATTTCAGCAGACGTTTTGCCTCCAGATATTCTTCCGATCTTTTGTCGACCCGGAAAAGCAGGGGTTCCACATATTGTTTAAGTACGGCCAGTTCATAGAGAAGAGAGGAATTAAACATCACATCCGCCTGTTCCTGGAAAGGAAAGATATTTTCTTCCTCTCCTCTCCTGACCGACGGCCACATGGAGATCGTTTTCGTAGCAGACGCCCCACGCGTGCGTGCGTCCCGGACAAGACGGCGGATCAGTCGTCCGTCCGTGGACGGGATCCGGTTGTGCTCATCAATATTGATCTGGGTCAGCGCGCTGATATAGATCTTGAATTTGCTGTCATCATCCATCATCTCGGTCAGTTTCGGATTCAGGCAGTGTATCCCTTCAATGACAAGGATATCCTGGGGACCGAGTTTTTTGGGGGTATTCTCATATTTCCGTTTTCCGGACTTAAAGTCAAATACGGGGAGATACACTTCATCCCCGCGCAGGAGTGCTTCCATATCTTCATTGAATTTCCTGATGTCTATGGCCTCCAGGCATTCAAAATTATAATTGCCGTCTTTATCCCTGGGCGTGTTTTCCCTTTCTACAAAATAGTTGTCTACCGCGATCGGATGAGGGATCAGTCCGTTTACCCTCAGCTGGACAGACAACCGGTGTGAAAACGTTGTCTTCCCTGATGAGGACGGACCGGCGATCAGGACAAATTTCACGTTCTTTCTGTCTGAGATCTGTCCTGCGATCTCCCCGATCTTTCTCTCCTGATAAGCCTCCTGGACAAGGACCACTTCCCGCATATCATTCCTGGTGATCCTGTCATTAAGATCTCCCACCGTCTCAATATTCTGACAATCTCCCCACTGGACAGACTCTTTGAGCACCTGGAACAGCTTCGGACGGAAATCCGGCTTTGGCACCTCTTCCGGTCTTTCTCTGGATGGCATCTGCAGCACGAATCCTTCATCATAAAGGTACAGGGAAAAATATTTCAGATATCCCGCGTCCGGCACCATATATCCATAATAATAATCCTCAAATTCATTGATACTGTAAATATTTACCCTGGAGACGCGGCGATATTCAAAAAGCCGCTCCTTATCATACATTCCATGTCTGTGAAATAATTCTACCGCGTCGTCCGTATGGACGCTGCGCTTGGCGATCGTGATCCTGTCCTCTGACAGTTTTTTCATACGCGCGGTAACTTTTTCCAGAAATTCTTCATTAAGCGTCACATCCCCCTCTACCGTACAGTAATAGCCTTTTCCCAGAGAAAAATGGATCCGGACCCGTTCGATCTTGTCGTGTCCGGCCACATCATGAACAGCCTTTACAAGAAGAAAACACATGCTTCGTTTATAAGTTTCATGCCCGATAGCATCCGCTGTCGTGACAAACTTAAGCTCACAGTCCTTTTCCACTTTTTTCCCCAGCTCCTGGAGATGAAATCCTCCCACATAGACAAGCACGATCTGATGCTCGTAATCAGGCTGAAATTCTTCCGCTATTACCTGATAAGGGGTTCCCTTCTCATACTCTCTTATCCTGCCCTCCACACGGACCCTGCATTTTTCTGACACGTTTCTTCCTCCTTAACTGCCGGTCTCCTGGATCATTCCCTCTTGCTCTGTCCTGCTTTTACATAACCTGGAACGGATGGACCACCGGAGCCGAAACCACGTCCAACACAGGAAGCTTTTCTTTTAAGAACCGACACATATCATCGATAAAGATATATTCCGTTCCATAATGTCCCGCGTCAATAACACAAAGTCCCTGCTCCACCGCGTCCAGTCCATCATGATGTCCGATGTCCCCCGTCACAAGGACATCCGCCTTTTTGGCGACGGCTGCCGGGATCGCCGATCTCCCGGAGCCCGGCGATATGGCAAGCCGTGATACTTCTGTCTGCATATCTCCGAATACCTTAAGACTTCCCAGGTTCAGTCTATGCTTCACATATACACAGCATTCCTCCAGCGTCATCGGATGTTCCAGAAAACCGACTCTCCCGATTCCTTCTTCTTTTCCTTCTCTTTCCATAGTGGCATCCAGCACTTCCGTGTCCCGGATACCAAGCACCTGTTCTGACAGCTCTGCCATCCTCAGCACATCATAGTTCGTGTGCATGGCGTAATAGGAGATATCGCTGCGGATCAGCTTCATAACCCTTCTGCTGATAAAATCCTCATCTGTCACACTCTTCAGCGGCGAAAAGATAAGCGGATGATGTGTGATCAGCATGTCCGCTCCCTCGTTTACCGCTTCATCGATTATCCTGTCCGTCGCGTCCAGCGCCAGATATACTCTCTTTACTTCTTTTCCTGCTCTGCCCGCAAGAAGACCCACATTGTCAAAATCCATAGCTGCCTCTTCCGGAAAAGAAGCCTTGATCACCTGAATGATCTCTCTACACAGCATACTGATCCATCCCCTTCCTGATCCATACAAGTTCCTGTTCCAATTGTCTCCTTCTCTCCAGTACCCGCCCTGTCTTCTGTCCTTCCAGTCTCTTAAGGATCTTTTCACAGAGAGTCTTCTCCCTGTTCAGATACTCTTCCAGAACAGGGTCCCGGTTTTCCAGAAGAAGCCTGCCATATTTTAGTTCTGTTTCATCCCAGATCTTACTGCCGTCATTCCTGTGATTTTCCTTCTCCGATGGTGGCTTAACTTTCATCACCACATAATATTTCCCGTCCTCTTTCACCATAACTTCCCGGATAAACAAAAAGCCTTCCTCCAATAGAAAGGCTCTTACCATTCTGATCTCAGACTGGGGCTGAAGGATACACTCCTTCAGGGAACGCACAACTGTCATGCCTTCCCTCAATATCCGGACCGTCAAAGCACCCCCCATGCCTGCGATCACTGCCGTGTCTGCTTCTCCCGGCCTCAGTGCGGAAAACCCATCGGAGATCCGGGTACTGATCCGATGTCCTAAGCCATGGACTCTTATATTTTTCTCTGCTGTTAACAGCGGTCCATTATTCACATCCATGGCAATCGCTGCCGGGATCTGTCCGCTCTCTGCGAGGCTGATCGGAATATATCCGTGATCTGTCCCGATATCCGCCAGCCTTAAGCCTTCAGTCACAAGGGATGCCACCGCACTCATTCTATTTGACAGTTCCATATGTTTTCTTCCTCGTATTAATCCAGATAATCCCGGAGTTTCCGGCTTCTGCTGGGATGGCGAAGCTTGCGGAGAGCCTTGGCCTCGATCTGGCGGATACGCTCTCTGGTCACATCAAACTCTTTGCCTACTTCCTCCAGCGTGCGGGCCCGTCCGTCATTCATTCCAAACCGCAGCCGCAGCACTTTCTGTTCTCTCTCTGTCAATGTATCCAGCACTTCATCCAGCTGCTCTTTAAGAAGAGTCTGCGCTGCCGCTTCCGCCGGCACGGGAACGTTGTCATCCTGGATAAAATCTCCCAGATGGCTGTCCTCTTCCTCACCAATCGGAGTCTCCAGAGACACCGGTTCCTGGGATATTTTCAAGATCTCACGCACACGCTCTACGGGCATGTCCAGTTCTTTCGCGATCTCTTCAGGCATAGGCTCCCTTCCCAGCTCCTGAAGAAGCTGTCTCGACACACGGATCAGTTTGTTGATTGTCTCCACCATGTGTACGGGAATACGGATAGTCCTTGCCTGATCCGCGATCGCCCTTGTGATCGCCTGACGGATCCACCATGTGGCATATGTGCTGAATTTATAACCCTTATGATAATCAAACTTCTCCACAGCCTTGATCAGTCCCAGGTTTCCTTCCTGGATCAGATCAAGGAACAGCATTCCTCTGCCAACATACCGCTTTGCAATACTGACAACCAGACGAAGATTTGCTTCCGCCAGTTCTTTCTTCGCGTCTTCATCTCCGTCTTCCATCCTTTTCGCCAGTTCGATCTCACGCTCCGCGCTCAGAAGGGGGACCTTTCCGATCTCTTTTAAATACATGCGGACCGGATCCTCAATGCTCACCCCTTCCGGAACTGACAGATCGATGTTCTCCATATCCACTTCTTCCTCATCGGATATGATATCATCGATATCCACGTCCGCGTCATCGTCCGTATCACCGCCGATGCGCAGTACATCGATATTGTTTGCTTCCAGGTAGTCAAACACTTTCTCCATCTGTTCTGTGGTGAGTTCCATATCCGAAAAGAAATCATTGATCTCCTGAACATCCAGTATACTCTTTTTCTTTTTTCCAAGCGCAACCAGTTCGTTCATTCTTTCCAGAAATTTCTGTGTGTTTTCTTCCATGTGTCCATCCTTCCTTCGCCGGCGTGTGAACGCGGGCTATCTTGTTTTATTTTATCCTTAATCAATAGAAATATGCAGTTTCTTAAGCTCCTCCAGCTTCTGCTTTTCTTTCATCAGATGCTGGAGTCCCGCCATATCCGCAGGATCCAGAGCCATGGTCTTCTCGTCAATGCTGTGTGTCTTTACCTTCAGGATCGTCTCTTTCAGGGCCTGTCCTTCCTCCTTTTTTGTCTCCAGTGCCTTGATCTTCGTGTGAAACAGAGACGCTGCTTCTCTGTGCTCCTCTTCCTCAGTAAAATGGTTCAGGATCTTGGCCGGATTGATCTTGCCGCTCTCATGCTGCTGAAAGATCTGTTCTGCCACTGCCCGGTAAATCTCTCCCGTAAAATCCTCGGGACTGATATACCGGCTGATCGTATCATATAGCTCCTCATCCTCGATCATCCAGGTGAGGAGAGCCTTCTGTGAAGTCAGGATTCCATCCTCTTTCTTCGGATCTTTTTCCCGTCCTTCCGTCCGCCTGGGTCTGGATACAGGCCGGGCCATCCCCGCGCTCACCGCGCTCTTCGTGACCAGTTTTTCCAGACTCTCTGTGCTGACCCGATAAGCGGAGGCGACCGCTTCTATGTAATTATTCCGTTCAAGCTCATCCTCAAATGTAAGAAGCCGCCGTGCCGCCTCCCGGAAAAATTCTGTCTTTCCTTCGGGAGAAGCCATATCATACTCGCGTTCCAGCATCTCCAGACCGAACATAAATCCGTTTCTGGCGTTCTGGATCCGCTTTTCATATTCTTCCGCTCCCAGATCCTTGATAAACTCGTCCGGATCTTTGTAGGGATCCATCCGGATGACCTTTGCAGAGATCCCGGCCTCCCGGAGGATCGGCACCGCCCGCAGAGCCGCTCTTGTTCCGGCTTCATCACTGTCGTATGTCAGATACACTTCCTTTACATATCTTTTGATCAATGAGGCATGTCCGGGTGTAAGCGCCGTACCAAGCGACGCCACCGCGTTGGTAAACCCGGCCTGATGCAAAGAGATCACATCCATATACCCCTCGCACAAAAGAAAATATGGCTTTCTGGACGTCCTTGCCCGGTTCAGGCCATACAGGTTACGGCTTTTATCAAACACCTCCGTCTCCGGAGAGTTCAGATATTTGGGTTTTCCGTCCCCCATTACCCGGCCCCCGAAGCCGATCACTCGGCTGTTTACGTCCATGATGGGAAAGATGACCCGATTCCAGAACTTATCGTACACTCCCTGACGCTCATCCGTATTGATCAGACCAGCCTGACGGATCAGTTCTTCACTGTAGCCCTCCTGCCTCAGGTACTTGTAGAGATCGTCACTGTATTTATTGGAATACCCCAGCCCGAAAGCTGTGATCGTCTCATCAGACAAACCTCTGTCTTTCAAATATGTATAGGCCTGTGTTCCCCGTTCTGATTTCAGCTGTGCATAATAATACTTTGCCGCCCGCTTATTTACTTCCAGGATCGAAGCCCTCCGGTCCGCTCTCTCCCTGGCTTCTTTTGAGTACTCCACCTCGGGAAGACGGATCCCGGCCCGGTCCGCAAGATATTTCACAGCCTCAGAGAATGAGAAATTCTCATACTCCATCAGAAACGTAAATACATTTCCTCCCGCTCCGCAGCCGAAACAGTAATACATCTGCTTTTGTCTGCTCACGTTAAAAGAGGGGGATTTCTCGTTGTGGAACGGGCACAGCCCCACATAGGAACTTCCCTGTTTCTTCAGCCGTACATAACCAGATATCACATCTACTATATCATTTCTCGTTCTTACTTCTTCGATCAGTTCCTCAGGATAGTACATGTTCACCCTCCACAAAAGATTACCCTATATTATATATTCGACAAAAGGTTTTCCTTTCCTTTATTTTTTTAGATTTTCCATGCTTCAGGCACAAAATAGTCCTGATATTTCTTTACGGCATAAGGATCTGTCATGCCCGCGATATAATCGCATACTACCTGCTCCACGCTCAGTTCCGGAGGATCCAGAGCGTCCTGAAACTGCTGCGGGAGAGCTTCCGGATGTCTGATATAGTAAGCAAAAAGCTGTTCGATCATATGTACTGCCTTGTCTTCCTCCCCCTTTGCCTTGGGGTTCAGATAGACATTCTCAAACATAAATTCCCGCAGATCTGTCATGGCTTTTTCCACCCTGGGCGACATCCGGATCTCCGGCCGGTCCATGCTGTTCGTGATCACGTCGTGAACCAGTCTGTTCAGCCTTGCTTTGCAGGAATCTCCGAGTATTTCCCGGATATCGGCCGGTATGTCCTCCTCCGTCAGGATCCCGCCGCGGATCGCGTCATCCATATCATGATTGATATAGGCCAGTTTGTCAGAAAGCCGCACCACATACCCTTCCAGCGTATGGGGCCGGCCTGATGTCTGATGGTTCAGGATCCCGTCCCTTACCTCCCATGTAAGATTCAGCCCTCTTCCGTCTTTCTCGATACAGTCCACCACCCGCAGGCTCTGCTTCTGATGAGAAAAATGATAAACATTGTTAAGGGCCCGCTCTCCCGCATGTCCGAAGGGAGTATGTCCCAGATCGTGCCCCAGCGCGATAGCCTCTGTCAGATCCTCGTTCAGACGCAGCGCTTTCGCGATCGTCCTGGCATTCTGGGAAACCTCCAGAGTATGGGTCAGCCTGGTCCGGTAATGGTCGCCTTTGGGCAGGAGAAACACCTGAGTCTTCTGCTTCAGGCGGCGGAATGCCTTACAGTGCAGGATCCGGTCCCGGTCCCGCTGAAACACCGGCCGGATGTCGCACTGAGGCTCATCCCGCATGCGCCCTTTTGAATTTCTGCTGAGCGCGGCATAAGGACTTAAATATTCAATCTCTCTTTCTTCCAGCTGTTCTCTGATCGTCATCGATATCCCTCTCTCCCCGACAGTCTGTTCCGGACATTCTCTGTCATTCTTCATTCAGCCGCTTCTCAATGGCACCCACTACCGTGCGCAGCACCTTGATCCTGGCATAATATTTATCATTTCCCTCTACAACTACCCACGGAGCGTAATCTGTAGATGTGCGCATGAGCATCTCATTGACCGCGGTTTCATACTGGTCCCACTTCTCCCGGTTCCTCCAGTCTTCGTCCGTGATCTTCCACTGTTTCTCCGGATTTTCCTGGCGCTCTTTGAATCTGCGTTCCTGCTCATCTTTGTCAATGTGCATCCAGAATTTGATCACGATCGCCCCGGCTTCATACAGATCTCTCTCCATATCGTTCATCTCTTTATAGGCTCTCTTCCACTCCTCTTCCGTGCAGAAACCCTCGATCCGCTCTACCATCACGCGTCCGTACCATGTCCTGTCAAAGATCGCCACATGTCCGTCCTTTGGCATAGCCCGCCAGAACCTCCACAAATAGTGGTGAGCCTTCTCGATATCGTTGGGGGACGCTGTGGGATTGACCACATACCCCCGGGCATCCATCTTTTCCGTCAGACGCTTGATGGCTCCCCCTTTCCCTCCTGCGTCCCATCCCTCAAATCCAAGCACCACCGGGATCCTCTTCCGATACAGCTCACCATGAAGCTTTTCCATTTTCTTCTGAAGTTTGTCCAGCTTTTTCTTATACTCTTCTTTTGTATAATGAAGAGAGAGGTCTGCCCTGGAAAGGATAGACACCTGAAGCCCCTCCAGCTCTTTTTCTGCCTGTGATCTTTCTTCTTTATTCTCTTCTTTTCCTTCTTCAGCCTTCTTATCCGACGCTCTCCGCACTTTTTCAATCTGGTCTTCCATGGCCTTTATCACGGTCGTATAGACTTTCACTGTGGCGAATCGCCTGTCCATGGCTTCTATGATCGTCCACGGAGCATAGTCCGTATCCGTCTTGAAAAGCATTTCTTCCATCATGGAAGCATACTCTTCATACCGCACGTTGCGCTCTTTGTCGCCCTGGCTGACCCGCCAGGCTGTCTCTTTGTTCTTCTCCAGTTTCTCAAATCTTTTTTTCTGTTCCTTTTTGTCAATATCGAGGAACAGCTTGATGATCAGGTTCCCATCGTCAGCCAGCTGCTCTTCAAAGGAATTGATCGACCGGAAAGCTTCCGCAAGCTCCCGGTGTTTTGTCCTTTTTTCGAAGCGGTCGATCAGGACCTTTCTGTACCAGCTGCCGTCAAAGATCGCGATCCTTCCTTTCGCCGGTGTTTTCGTCCAGAATCTCCACATAAACGGATGCATCTGCTCCTCTTCTGTCTCGTTTTTAATTGTATGGACCTCAAAGCCTCTTGGATCCATACTCTGGATCAGCCGCCCGATCTGCAGTCCCTTTCCCGAGGCCCCAAAGCCTTCAAAAACAATCATAACAGGAATCCCCAAAGCTTTGCATTCTCTCTGAAGGCGTCCCAGACATGATTCCAGACAGGGCATTTTCTCCTTATACTCTTCTTTTGACATTTTTTTGTTCAGATCAACTTTTTCTAACATTACTCTTCCTCCGTCATTCTTCTTCAGATAGTATTAACGGGTTTCTTTAAATTATTGTAATTATAGCATATCATGCATAAAAAAAAGAAAAAATCCACAAAAGATTCTTTCTTTTTCGCAATTTATCTGTTTTCTTTCTGTCTCTCCTCCAGCTGACTGATCAAAAGAGTAACAAGTTCTTTATTTACTCTGCTCAGCCTTTCGAAAGCTCGCAGGAATCCCATATTTCTCTCTATGTTCTTATCTACTTCAAAGCGATATTCCGGTATCAGCCGTGTGTCCGATAATTTTAAGATGTAGTCCGCCGACACATGAAAAAACTTTGATAAATGGATCAGGATATCTGCCGGAAGAGAATTCTGACCGTTCTCTATCCTGCTGATCGTCTGTTGAGAGACATTGATCTTCCCGGCAAGATCAACCTGCCTGATCCCCTTTTCATTACGGAGTTCTCTGACCCTGTTATCCAATAAATCTCCCGCCCTTCGACATTCTTTTACCATTATTTTATCGGATAAAAGTTTTTTTGATATCCAAATGCAATGTATCGTGGCACTCACATTTCGGATATCTGATCCCATAGACTCTGAAACAGTGATAAAATGCTGTAAATACCAGGACAGCATCAGAGTACGACATCCTTGAGCAATAAAAAGGCGGTACAGATGATGAACAGTATCAGACACGGGCAAAATGATACGACCTGCAGCAGGCAAAATACGAAGTACGAAAATTTTTCAGATACTCCTGAGAACATTTCCGGAAGAAATATACTCGGAGAAAATATCCGTCGGCTTCGGAAAGAAAAAAATATAAATCAAAAAGAACTTGCCTCAAACCTTCACACACTCCGGCAGACGGTCTCCGCATATGAACGCGGGGTTACTCTGCCCGATGTCTTTATGCTTATCATGATCGCGGATTTCTTCGGAGTGTCTCTGGACGAGCTTACCGGCAGAACGGAACTCGTGATCCCGGAAGAAGAAGTCTGATGGACGAGACTTACATCAAAGTACATAACGTCGTTTTTGCTTTGTCAATCATCATATCAATACAGAGGAAATGATTTATCGTATACGCAAAAACAGAGAGCCGAAATTGTTTTTTCCGACTCTCTTCCTGTTCCTCTCTACAAAAATCTTGCCACTTCTTCCATTTTTCTTTTCGGCACATAATAGTTTCTGTCATCGTCCAGATAGTATTTCAGAGACGGCCTGTCTCCCTGTTCCACTAGATAGCTCTTATGATCTGGTTTTCCAAATGCTACCACCAGACGTATGGTCTCACTCTCCGGAATATCCAGCAAGGCCCGGATCGCCGGGATATCGATCTTTCCCAGCAGGCAGCTTCCAAATCCGGCTTCCCATGCGGTCATCACCATCGCGTCTACCGCAAGCCCCAGATCCACATCGCTGTAATCTCCTGCGTTCACTGTCTTGGATACGACTACAAAGGCCGTCGGCTGTTCTCCCTGTTTGGGTTCGCCCAGTTCTCTCGGAAGGGAGCTGGCAAATACCACCAGCGGATGCATCGCCTCCACCAGTTTGGGGCTGCTCACAACTACAAAACGGGTCGCCTGCGCATTGTGCGCGCTGCTGGCGATCCTTGCGTTATCGATCATCCTGCGGAGCAGGTCATCGGGCAGTGGGTCCTGCTGAAAACGTCTGTATGAACGGCATCCCCTGTAAAGACTGCTTAAATCCATATTTATGTCCCTCTTTTCTGTTTTTCAATCATCCGTTTGATTCACCCAAAAGCAATTGTTCCAGTTCCCCCGGCTCATCTACCATATGATCCGCATGCAGCGTTTCCAGCATCTCTTTGCTCCTGTATCCCCAGCTTACCAGTATGACCGGAAGCCCCGCGTTTCTTGCTGTCAGCACATCCACCTCACTGTCGCCGACATAGACAGAATCCCCGGCGGAACTTCCCAGGAACTCCATGGCTTCATAGATCAGGTCCGGAGCCGGCTTTCTCCTGACTCCTTCTCTTTCACCGGAGATATAAGTAATCTTGTCCCCAAAGTAACTTCTTACCACTTTCTGTGCCGCCTCATCCGGTTTATTTGATACAACGGCAGTCTTAAGTCCTTTTTGGGCAAGATTATCCAGAAGTCCTTCTATGCCGTCGTAAGGCGCAGTCTCATCCGTAGAGTGAAGGACATAATGTCTGCGGAATTCTTCAACCGCCTTTTCTGCCGTTTCTTTATCTTTTTTTTGTTCTTCAGGAAGACAGCACTCTATCAGGTGTGCCACACCGTTTCCCACCCCGGCTTTAATCTCTTTCAGAGACCTCTCCGGAAACCCCAGTTTCCGCATTGTATAATTGGCGCTGTTGGCAATATCGTTCAGCGAATTCAGCAGAGTGCCGTCCAGGTCAAAAATAATTGTGTTCCACCACATATTTGTTCCTTTCTCAACTTTACAGCACACGGGAAATCTCTTCCCCGTGTGCTGCAGAAAACTGTATGTAAAACCAGGTTTTTACTGTTTCTGTCGTCTTGATGCGTGAATTACGCTTCCTCCGCCGGCGCAACACCCATATACTTGTCAATGAATGGGTCTGTAGCACCAAAGAACTTATACCAGCCTCTGCGGTGTTTCTTGAAGTGAATGAGCGCCACAGCATAGACCGCGATCAAAAGTGCGATCAGAACAAACTTCAGTGCTCCGTCTACGGAGTAGCATTTATAGAAAATCCAGGAAAACGGATTACAGGACACAAGCCAGCTTCCGACGAAAGTCTGTCCTTCGGACAGTTCAAATCCCGCAGTTATGGCCGCCTGTGTAAATGTCGTCGCCATATCCGTGGCGATCAGGTGGGCAATGGAACCCCAGATGGTGCCACCGATCACAGATTTCAGGATATCGCCCTGGAACGCGGCAGTCAGTCCGATCACCATGAACGGGATCGCCGGAAGGTCCGCCAGCGGTACCAGACGGTTCCCGGGAAGGATGATGGCTGTCAGGATCAGGATCGGGATCAGGATGATACCTGCTGTCATATTTGCAGTTTCACCAAAATACACCGCCGGATCGATAGCGATCAGGAAGTACTTCCTCTTGATCTCGCCGCTTCTCATTCTTGCATTCATTGTGTTGCTGATCGGTATCAGGCCGCGCACAAACAGGCCGGAAACCGTGGGATAGATCACGAGCATCGCCGCAAGCGTAAATGCGAATGTCAGGATCGTAGCCCATGTAGAAGCATCCCCAAGGACATTGATATAGGCGATTATACCCATCAGGATACCCAGGATCGTACCGATCATAGGCGGCTCACCAAAGAATCCCAGCCTCTTGTTGATCGATTCCGGATTGATATGTACTCTTCCGAACCCAATCTTCTTGAAAAGAATATTGAGAACGCCGCCGATGTATACGCTGCACACATTACTGATACAGGTACATGTCAGCCCGTCATATCCATAATATTCCTGCAGCGCAGGTGCAAGGGCATCCGCGGTCAGCAGAACGAACAGGTTGCTGAACATCGCACATGCCAGACCGAGAGCAAAACTTCCGGTCACAAACTGTACGCACACCGCAAACGTTACAAAAATATAATAATTCCAGATGTCTGTAGGCTCAAAGGTATCTGTCACTTTCAGAAGGAACAGAACAAGATTCCAGATCAGACCGATCACCAGGTACAGCATACCAAGTGAATTATTATACACGATCGTAGCAGCCGCCGGCCAGCCTACATCCACAACATCAAATACTTTCCCTGTGTTGGAACTGATCAGGGTCATTACACTTTCCATCTGTCCCATCAGGATTCCGAGGATAATATTGAAAGCAACCAGTCCGATCGCCATATAGATCGCCGCGCGGAACGCCTGCTTTGGCTTGACCCTCAGGATAAGGCTGAGTATAAACACTACCATCGGCACCAGGAGCTGAGCGCCGAAAATATCCATAAACGACTTAAACGCAACACTAATTGTATCTAACAAAAAAATGCACCTCCTCTAATCTTTATTCTCTTATAAAAAATCCCTCATAACACAGATCACAATAAACTGCGGACGATCTCACATGTAGCAGCCACCATCGGCGGGCATACTGTGTACATCAGTTCGCGCTCATCTATGATCTTGCGGTCATCTGGATCCATTGGATTCAGATTGTCGAGATGCTCCTGACAGTTAAAATGTCCGAACCTTTTCTTGTATTCCTTCAGGAACGCCTCTCTTTTTTCCTTCATGATCTCTTTCTGCTCCAGCTGGCCGGGTTCAAAATTGCCGTATTTGTACCCCAGCGCCATGATCGCGCCGGTAACACAGCCGCATGCGTTTCCATAGCCGATCCCGGAACCAAAGCCGGACGCTATCTTGTATGCAGTTTTTTTATCCAGTCCTACATCCTCAGCCAGTTCACCGAATACAGCCATGGCACAACATATTCCCTGGTCGAACCCGGGGCCCACGTCTTTTGCAGTTAACACTTTTTCCACCTCCTGTTTCAAATAAAATCTTTATTGTTTTACATACAGACTTTCTCTTTAATTAATTAAAATTGTACCGGTCAAGAATGGGCGTCCGCCCTTCTGTCTTATCATTAAAATATTCGTACAGACTGATCCCCAGATAGGAACCGCTGATATTATACAGGTTACGGAATCCGGCTCCCTGCAGACAGCACAGCGCATAATAGCTTCTCTGGCTGGACCGGCAGTGCAGATAAACCGGCAGATCGCGCGGGATCTCATCCATACGGGAGCGCAGCCGGCTCAGCGGGATATTATGGGCTCCCTTTAAATGGCCCGCGGCAAACTCCGGTTCCTCGCGCACGTCAATGATATACGCGCCTTTTTCTACCAGGCCGCGCACCTCGTTCACATGTACCTGTCTATATTTCCCGTACAGGATATTTAACCCTACCAGAGCGGCCTGATTCACCACATCCTTGGCTGTCCCGAACACCGGAGAATAGCACAGTTCCAGGTCTTTGAGATCTTCCAGGGTCGCGTTCATCGTAATCATGGCAGCGATCACATCCACCCGCTTGTCTGCTTCTCCCTTTCCGATAGCCTGAGCGCCCAGGATCCTGCCTGTCGGGACCTCAAATATCAGCTTAAATGCCAGATAATGGCTTTCCGGCATCAATCCCACCTTATCCGGTGGAAAGACCAGTACAGAGTCATATGTATACCCTGCCCTTTCCGCCGCTTTTTCACTCAGTCCGGTGGCAGCCGCATTCTGGCCGAATACCCGGATACAGGAAGATCCGATATATCCTTTCCTTCGGCCGCAGGTTCCGCATATATGGTCCGCCGCGGCACGGGCCTGCCATTGAGCCGGACCTGCCAGCGCAAGGCGGCCTTCGGCATGTGTCAGATCCTGAAATATCTCGATGGCGTCACCGACTGCATAGATATCCGGATCACTGGTCTGATAATTATGATTGACTTTAATCCCGCGGGTCTTGCCGATCTCCAGTCCTGCCTGTTTTGCAAGTTTCGTTTCCGGAGCGACCCCGGCCGCCATCACGACGATATCCGCGGGTATCTCTAATTCTTTTCCATTTTTTATGGCTTTGACCCATCTGTCTCCGATAGCTGTAACCGTAGTGGATACGTAGAGCGATACCCCGTTGTCATCCAGTTCTTTATGAAGGATCTGGACCATATCATAATCAAAGGGAGGCATAATCTGTTCTGTGCCTTCGATCACACTTACATTTTTCCCCGCGTTTCTCAGATTTTCCGCCACTTCAATCCCGATAAATCCTCCGCCGACTACTGCGATGTTATCTGTGCCTTCCTTCTCAGCAGCTGCTTTCAGCGCGCGGATATCCTCCACATTTCGGACCGCGTATACGTTTTCACGTTCGATCCCTTCAATACTTGACGGAAAAATCGGATTTGCCCCCGGAGAAAGCACCAGTTTATCAAAAGATTCTTCATAAGTTTCCCCGGTAAGCAGGTTTTTTACTGTTACGCATTTTCTGTCTCTGTCGATGCCGGTCACTTCGCTGTCCGTCCTGGCATCGATATTATACTGGGAACGGAACTTTTCCGGAGTCATCAGTACAAGATCTTCGCTGTCCGCGATCGTCCCGCTCAGATGATACGGAAGGCAGCAGTTTGAAAAGGACACATGCCGGCCTTTTTCAAACATTACGATCTCTGCTTTTTCATCCAGACGCCGTACACGTGCGGCTGCTGAAGCTCCGCCGGCCACTCCGCCGACTACGACCAGTTTTAATGGTTTTTTTTGATTTTCAGACATCCTCTGTCTCTCCTTACAGTAAAATATGCTGTAAATGAAAAGGGAAGATCCCTTTCTGTTTTTCCACAGCAGGTAATCTTCCCCCTAAGAAATCATTGTTTACTTAAGCATTCTCCGCTGTCTCAATTCCCATAAATTTATTTGCAAATTCTTCGGAAGCACCAAAGAATTTGTACCAGCCTTTGCGGTGTTTCTTGAAGTGTACAAGAGCCGCCACATAAAGCACGACAAGAACAGCGATCAGAATGTACTTCAGGCTTCCTGATGCTGAGAAGCATTTATAGAAGACCCAAAGCGGCGGCTGAGCGGATACAAGCCAGCTGCCTACAAATGCCTGTCCTTCTGCCATTTCAAAGCCTGCCTGCACCGCGGCATTTGTGAACAGTTCCGCCATATCTGTCGCGATCAGATGCGCACAGGATCCGTAGATCGTACCGCAGATCGTGGACTTCAGAATATCGCCCTGGAATACACAGGTACATCCGATCACCATGAACGGGATCGACGAAATGTCGCCCAGCGGGATCAGACGGTTGCCCGGAAGGATGATAGCGGTAAGGATCAAAATCGGCATCAAAAGTACGCCCGTCGTCATATTCGCAGTCTCACCAAAGAAGACAGCCGGGTCAATACCGAGGATGAAGTATTTACGTTTCATGTTGCCGCTGCGCATCCTTGCGTTCAGTGTATTACTGATCGGGATCAGTCCACGGACGAACATACCTGAAACGGTAGGATAAATCACAAGCATGGCCGCGATGGTAAACGCGAATGTCAGGATCGCTGCCCATGTGGAAGCATTTCCAAGATCATGCACATAGGCAATGATCCCCATGATGAGACCAAGGATAACACCGATCATCGCAGGCTCGCCAAAGAAGCCGAGTCTCTTGTTGATCGTATCCGGGTTGACCTTTACTCTTCCAAGACCGATCTTCTTGAAAAGAATATTGCAGACAGCCGCAAAGATCGCGATATTGGAACAGCTGATACAGGTACATGTCAATCCGTCATAGCCATAATATTCCTGCGCCGCCGGCGCGATCGCGTCGGAGATAAGCAACACAAACAGATTGCAGAACAACGCACAGATCAGACCCAGTACAAAGCTTCCCGTTACGAACTGAACACAGATCGCATATGTGACGAAGAAGTAATAATTCCAGATATCTGTTGGCTCAAATGTATCTGTAACCTTCAGAAGGAACAGCACAACGTTCCAGATCAGTCCGACAACCAGGTAAATATAACCCAGGGAATTGTTGTAAACAATTGTTGCAGCTGCAGGCCATCCCACATCGACAACGTCGAATGTTCTTCCTGTGTTCTCGCTCATGAGCGGCATGACCGTACCCATCTCATCCATCAGGATGCCCAGGATAATATTGAACGCGGTCAGACCAATGGCCATGAATATGGCCGCACGGAATGCCTGCATCGGCTTTACTCTCAAAATAAGACTTAAAATAAATACAATAAGCGGCACCAGTATTGAAGCGCCGAAGGTGTCCATAAATGTTTTAAAGATAACACCTATTTGCTCTAACATAAAAGGTTCCCCTCCTTTCAGTTTTCACTTATTCTCCAACTATTTCGTGAATTGTCTTAACAAGTTCCTTGGAGAACTCCTCTTTTCCAACGCCGGTAAACATAGGCAGGCCGATCAGCACCGGAGTTCCCTCGCCGTTTTTGGCTGAGGTCTTTCCTGTAGCCACGATCACATCCAGTCCGGTAAGGGACGGGATTTCAACAAGTTTCTGAGGTGTGATCGAATATGGGATCCCCTCTTTTTTCAGGAGTTTCTCGATCTCCTCCGTAACTACAGAAGTCGTAAAAATACCTCCGCCGCAGCATACTGCAAGTTTCACTGTTCTCATGATGTATCCTCCTTTCTCTTTTATTTTAAAATTCTGAATCTTTTACGATCAGAATTATAATCAGGAACATCTAGATTTCTTCTACCGCCAGCATCTGATCCAGCAGCTCGTTCAGAAGTCTGATCAGTTCTTCCGGGTCCTGCGCGTCCAGCAGCGGCTGGATCTTCCCTTTGTCTGCAAAAGATCCGGCAAATTTTCTCAGGATTGCAAGCTGATCCTTGGGATCCATGATCCCAAAAACAAATACAATCCGTGCCTTCACCTCTGACCCGGAGCAGTCCATATTGTAAAATGTAACAGGTTCCTCCAATGTGGCAATGCTGACAAAGGATCTGTTCACGCCTGTATCAATATGAGGAATGGCGATATTGACCGGCAGATCAAGGCCGGTGGGGTAATTTTTTTCCCGCTCCAGTATCGCCGGCAAATAATCCTCGTTTACAAGCCCCTGCTCCATTGCCAGCTTTCCCAAAGTAGAGATCACTTCCTCAGAATCTTTAAATTTCTGTTTCAGAAGGATCAGTTTCGTATTTGTCGTCATTTTCTGAATGCTCATAGTGCTATTTTCCCTTCGTGTAATCTGACAAAATTACGTGATCGATCAGGTGTGCGACGCCGTTATGGTCATTGTCCAGAGTCACATAATCTGCCGCGTCGATCAGCTCCCGGGTTGAATTTGCCATTGCAACGCCAAGGCCTCCGAACTGGATCATCTCCAGATCATTGTTGCTGTCGCCAACAGTTACCAGTTCTTCTCTGGTGATGTTCATCCGCTCCAGAAGATCCATCAGCGCCCGTTTCTTATTGCGGGCACACACATCGATCCCCTCCGCATATGACCAGCCCCAGGCACTTTCAATCCCTGCTTTCTTCATATCCTTCTCCATCTCCCGGAGAATATGATTCTCGCAGACCATGGCGATCTTGCCGACCGGATTGGAAAGTGCAAAATCCATAAGGTCATCCACAAACACGATATTGTGGCTCATCATGCTCTCATAGGGCGGATATGCCGGATTATCATGCTTTTCCGTACACATCTCATTGTCAACACAGACAAGAGGCGGGAATCCATGTTTTTTCCCGATCGAGACCAGTTTCTCTTTATCGCTGTCACTCATCAGCATCAGATCCGTGGTCATCTTCCTCTCTCTGTATTGAATGATAAGACTCCCGGCCTGAAGAACGATCGTATCTCTCGTAATATCCAAAAATGGTTTGACAACATGCGCGGCTTCATATAAAGTCCGTCCTGTGATAGCGATCACTTCTATCCCTGCGCGGCGCAGTCGATTCAGGGCATCCAGTGACTCCCGGTCAACATTATGTCTTGAATTCAGCAGTGTTCCGTCCAGATCGACTGCCACCGCTTTATACAGAGAATTTTTCATCACGGCCAAACGCCTTTCTTACTGAATATGAAATCAATCCTGTCAGATACTCGTCTTATTTCTTCAGATCAAAGAGCTTATTGTCTGTGGAAGCTCCTTCACCCCAGATATCCAGCGCGATCTGAAGGTCTTCGCAGTCTTTTGCAGCCTCGCGAAGCGGGATCCCGTTCGCAACAGCATCTGCCGCTACGAGAAGACTCTTTGTTCCTGCCGCGCTTCCGTGCGGATGAGCGTGCATTGCAGCACCTGCGCTGATGGAGAAGTCCAGTCCGAGGTCCGCTGCCACATCCGGGATCAGTCCATGATAGATTCCTGCCGCAGGTCCCGGGAAGGTTCTCTTCATATCGCCAAGTTTGGAAGTCAGTGTCTGCGCGATCCTGATGTAGCCTTCACGCTTGATGTCTACCTTGCCGTAAGCGCACGGATAGATTACCAGGTCCGCGCCGCACATACGCATGAACTTACCGAGTACCAGGTGGCTGGCAAGGCCTGAATAATGAGACTCGTACATTGCTCCGGAGAAGCACGGATGAGCAAGGATCGGAAGATCCAGATCCTTATTCTCAGCCAGCATCTGCATGCTTGTCCAGCCGATCGGAAGTGTGTTTACCATCAAAGCGCCGGCACCCAGTTCCTGTACTCTCTTTGCCTTGTCCAGCATAAGATCCGGGCGGTCTGTGATGTTTGGTGAGTAGATGACTTTCTTCCCGGTCTTCTCATACACATCTTTTAATGCTTCAACAGCTTTCTTACATCTGTCTTCTACATGGCAGTAATCTGTGTCGCTGAAAAGCTCATCGTCTTTGATCCAGTCGATCCCGGCCATACCAAGTTCATGCACCAGTTTGTACACATCATCCGGAGAAGCTCCTGTACATGGCTTAATCATGCTGACGATGATCGGGCGTTTCGGAACATCCATCATCTTACGAAGGCCGTCGATACCAAATTTCGGTCCCTGGAAACCTGCCACGAATTTCTTCGGCAGATGAACATCCAGCAGCTTACACTTTCCTGCGAAGGAAATATTTCCGATCACTGATGACAGCATCTGTCCCAGATTGCATCCGAAGTTCTCAAACGGGAATGCGATCTGAAGAACCGCGTGCCTCTCCTGGCCTTCCGTCTCGGGCATATCAAACTCATAATTCGGGATCTCATATACTCCGATCACTTTTCCGCCGTGAAGACGTCTTACTTCCGGTGTCTCAAGCGGAACCGGACGCCATGTTCCCGTTGTCTGCTCGATCGCCATAGCCCCCGCCTTGTTGAGGAGATCCGAGCTGTATCCCGCCACATAATATGTAGCGACGATCACATCCTCCGAATCCAGTGACTCATAAAGCTGATAAATATTCTCATCATATTTCATCTTTCTTTCCTCCTGTCTTATTATTTTTTATTATGATGATTAATATAGTTTCCCTAAATTATTAAAGTAGTTTTCCCCTATCAAAGTGCTGCAGCATAACACAGCAGAGATTCTACTTTGCCGCCGCCTGCTTCCAGTCCGGCCTTCTCGGCTGCACATACAGAGACGATCACATCCGCGCCCAGCGCTTCCAGATCTTTTTCTCTTCTGCCGGCAACTGCTTTCATCACTTCTTCATCCGCAAGGCCAAGCCCGCCTGCCATACCGGAATCACTCACGTCATAGCCGTTTCTTGCAGGATAAACGAGTTCAGCGTCTTTCAGAACTTCCACATAATCCGCTTTTCTGAGAGGATAAAGTCTGTTGATGATCCCGCTCTCATGAACGGCAATCTTTTTCCCGGCTGCAGAAATGCCAAGTTTACCGGCATTCCCGGCGATAAATCCATCGATAAACAGGATCTTATCTGCCATATCTTCAAACTGGATAAGCAGAGCGTCCAGAATAAACTGATCATCTGTAACGATCTGATCATATTTTTCCAGTGCGGCCTTAACAGCCTCTGCAGATTCTTCCAGTTCCTTGAACAGCTCCAGCTGGATCTTCAGATAACCGCAGTCTCCGAATTCATTTGTAGAATATGCGCTCTTACCGATCTTTTCCGCCAGCTTCGCAAACGCTTCCGCGCTTTTTTCCGGTGTTTTGTCCGCCGGGCTGATCAGATAAAGGACTGCCGCGTCCTTTTCTCCGGAACTGTAAACTTTATAATCATGAAATACACTTTTTCCCGCTTTGACATTTTCAACAAATCCGGCATATTTTCCCGGAACCGCGTCCTCCCTGAGGATCTGCCCCCGGGTATAACGCATGACTTCCGCCACCGGCACATTGTCGATGCTTCTGGTGTCTGTCTCATAGCTGTCGGTGGTCAGGAACGCTTCGTCAGCTACATAGCGCATCTCGTATCTGGCGCCCAGCGCCGTGAACACGGTTCCCATGCCATCTGTCACATCCACGCCGAGCCTGCGGCTCACCGGATTAAAATCCGAGATAACATCACTGGTCAAACAAAACGCCGCCTTGAAATAGAGAGTCTCAAAATCATGTTTCATTGCCATTTCGCTTTTCCTCCTTCTCTATGCTCTGCTGGCTGCATTTGTTCCCGCAAGCCATCCGGTAGCAGCAGCCACGCCTGCTCCGCTTCGCTCACTTGCCGAATTATGACCGGCAAGGAAATCTCCGCAGGCATATACACAGCCGCCAAACTTCTCGTTTTTAACAGACAGATCACTGTTTACAGAAGCTCCCATCCGGAGAGCATCCTGGCCTGTCGTGCTGACCGGATTTCTGTCCAGCGTTTCAGCCGCCACTGTACCAAGATCTTCTTCCAGCAGATTCAGCCATATCTTCGTGCGCCTTGCCTCGATACCGCCGCCCAGGAATCCGCCTGTCGCAAGGACAAGAGCCGGAGCCTGAAGAGTCACTTTCGCGCCCGGATGAAGCTGATCTGTAAGACCCAGGACACATTCAGCGGATACCTGGCCATCTGCAGCAGAAATCACAGTCACCTTTCCACCCGGGAAAAGATCTACACCGCTTTCTTTCAGCCCCTGCCAGATCGCTCTGGTCATCCTGTACCCGACAACCGCATTGCCCATGGTCATCACTTCGCCGACAGCGCATCCCAGATCGCTCTTCAGCTTTTTCACAGCATCACTGTAATTTACAAATCCCAGTACCGGCGGAAGCAGGATCTTGTCAAATTTCTGGCGGTTATTCGCGCAGAATTCAGAAAGTTTATCGATAAGATCCTGGACTCCTTCCGGAGTATCCAGATAATCCGCAAGTTCCGAATCACTCAGTTTATGACGGCCTTCCATTCCGTCAAGACCGACAACGATCGAATAATACGTCTCCCTGAATCCCAGCTGTTTCTGATATTTGTTGTAGGACTGAGCGGCTGCTTCCGCGTTGAAATTCACGTTTCCTTCAAATCCCACTACCAGGACTACGTCCTTTTCGGAAGTACATACAGAATCTGTCATTGTATCCGGGAGATAAGCGGCAACAGAAAATGTACCCATTATATTGGGAACCCATACATTCTTTCCGTCAAATCCCTGGAGGCCGTATCCTCCTGCAGCTGCAAGCCCGATGAGCTCGGACACGCCTTTTGAAACATCTTTTCCGCTGTACTTATAAGGATGATCCGGGTATGCAGCGACGATCTTCTCAATTCCTTTTTCATAATCTTCGACGATCTCCGCCTTTTCTCCCGGGATCACTCCAAGGATATCAATTGCTCCGGATGAAATCTCGGAAGCTCCGCCATTGGGAAATATCATTGCCACTGACTTTCCTGCGTCAGCGGCAGCCTTTGCAGCCGCACAGCCTGCGATTCCTCCGCCTGTGACCAGGACATCATATTTATTATTCTTCATAATTGCATATCCTCCTAATCAACACTTAATACATCGAAGCTGCCGAGGCCAACATACATATCCTGCATCAGCTGAGTGAGAGGAAGCTGATCTCCATACTGATTGGAGAAATATACTCCTTTCCAGCGCTCTGTCAGGTAATCCATCATATATCCCTCAACTTCTTCCACTGTTTTCCCGTGCTCCTGCATGATCCCGCCGGCTTTGTAGATAGAGAACACTCCCTGATCCTGCCCCATTCCCAGGCGGGTCCTTCTTCTCGCGTCACACAGATCCTTAACATCTTCTTTTTCAAAGCAGTCCGGGATCTCAGACCCGATCGTCTGGACTGTATCATCAATGATAACAGCATGTTCCGGATAATCCTCCAGGATCTCTTTCGCCCGTTTGCCGTAACGTGCGGTGAATTTATGCGCGGCATAAAGGGAAATATGATATTTTTCGTGGATCTCCGCCGCATCTTTTTCGGCTTCTTCTCTTGTGGACGCGCCATAGATCATCTGTTTGTCGGAAGTACACGGAATCACCTTGCCGACCAGCTTCTCACACGCAACATCAACCGCATATTCCGCCATCAGACGGGCAGTCGCATATTTTCCTCCGGTGATGGTGATCAGGCCCTTCACGCCTTCCATCTCCTCATGATCCAGAAGTGTGATCCCACGGCTTACCGCGCGGCCTGTCTCCTGTCCTTCTGAATAAAGCGGCCTGACACCGGCACACATACGGATCGCTCTGGCATCCAGGATGCCCGGCACAACCTCTGACAGGCTGTCTTCCATAAGCTTGATCTCATCCATTCCCGGTTCATTGTCATCCGGATCTTCCACATCCACTGAGGATGTTCCAAGGAGCGCTGTATTCTGGAATCCCTGGCTTACAAGGCCGTCACCGTCGGACGGATAACGGAGAATACAGAACATATGCTTTGTCGGACGCATGCTGTAGATTGCAGTACTTCCTCTGTTTGGCTTCATCGGGATCGAGAATCCCGCCATTTCTGTGATCTGAGAACTCCACGGGCCGGCCGCATTGATGACCAGCTTTGTCTTGATCTCATAGATCCTGTTTTCTTCCCGGTCAAGGACTTTCAGGCCAACGACCTTTTTCCCATCCATCAGCAGTCCAAGGACTTCATGGTGCGTCCGGATTTCAGCGCCTTTGATCTTGGCGTCATATGCCTGAGCGATACACAGACGGAACGGATCGAATCCAACATCATCCGCTTTCAGCGCAAGTTTCAGATCCTTTACGAAAAGAGGCTCTTCTTCCAGCACCTTTTCAACCGGAACTTCTTCATAATGTAATCCGATCTCGTCTGCTACTTTCATCCATTCCTTTGCGAATGCAACCTGTTCATCAGTTCTGCATACCCATAGGGAATCGGTAGGATCGATCACCTGAGGAACAATTTCCCGATAGATCTTGTTTTCCTGAACACACTCTCTTGCTGTCTGAGTGTCAGAAATAACATATCGGGAACCGGCATGGAGTGCAGAGTGACATCCGCCGGACGTACCTGCCGCAAGGTCTTCCCTCTCCAGCAGCAGAGAATTTGTAAATCCTCTCAGCACAAGGTCACGGATCACTCCTGTCCCGGTCGTTCCACCGCCAATTACAACTACGTCAAACTCATTTTTCATCATTAAATACCTCCGATTCGCAGTTTTGACATATTAAGTGTCAATTCTTGGTGTTTCCCGTTTATCTTTACGTGTTATATTTTATCATTTGCTGTTGATTTTTGCAATAAACAATCAAAAATTGTCATGTCAAATTTTATTATACATAATTGTGCATATTGCATAATTAATAATTTCATCATAAATTGTCAAATTTTTTATATATTATACAGAAATATTTCAGATTATTGTATATTTATTAATCCAGAATGCTATACAGTTTTTCATTCTCATTTAATATTTTTTCTTAACACTTTATTAACGTTTTTATTCATAAAAACTAATTTTGCTTAATTCAACAGAATAAACAATGATCATTTCTCTATCCCACCAAAAGTAATGCTCCCTGCTGAAACCTTTTCAGACAGGGAGCAATTACTGCATCATGAGAACTCAGATTTATGATATTTTTTATCTGCACACTTAATATCTTAAATAAGCATGTACGCCAGATTATCCTTTCAGATCAAATATACCGCCTTTCGCTTCCGAATAAATCCCCCAGAGATCAAGTGCCATCCCCAGCTCTTCGTGTTCTTTTCCTGCGTCAGCAAGGCTTTGTCCTTTGCAAACCGCGTCAATTCCCTGGCGGAATGCCTTTGCTCCGGCCGCAGGTCCCATCGGATGGCCATGGATCGCTCCGCCGGCAGCTATAATAACGTCATTTCCAAATTTGTGGATCACATCCTCAATGTGTCCCTGTGTTGTGCCTCCGCCCGGCATCGGGAAGGAAGGTTTGATCTCTCCCAGAGGCTGAAGCATCTGGAATCCCATATTGATAAATGTATCCATCAAGATCGGGAATTTCCCGTACGGAGAAAGTCCTATGATCATGTCAAGGCCCGCAAGACGCGGAAGCTTTGCCCCGATCAGCGTGGCAGCCACTCCGGACCACTCGCTCTCATACTGGGCGCCGGTGTAGTCACTGTGTGCTAGGATCGGCACATTGATGTTCGGGTCCTCCGTAATCATCCGTGTTGTATCGAGACCGCACGTAGCATAGTTGACCATCAGCGCGTTGGCTCCGGCCTCGATCGCGCGGTATGCGTTTTCCCGCATCTGCATTGCCGGCGCTGTAATATTAAAGGCATACAGAGTCTTTTCTCCCTTTACTTCATCGGCCCGTCTGACCGCTTCCATAACCGCCTTTACACGATCTTCCAGCCTGCAGAACGGGGGATCACAGACAAGTTCGTCATCTTTGATAATATCCACACCGCCGACAGCAGCCTCGTAGGCAAGCTCCGCTGTCTTTTCCGGTGTAAGGCCGATACAGGGTTTGATCATATTATTCAAAAGAGGCCTGTCATACACGCCCAGCAGATCACGGATCCCCTGCACACCGAATTTAGGTCCCTGGAACCCTTCCAGGAAAGACTTCGGGAACTCCAGGTCGATCAGTTTAACTTTACCCGATGATGAAATATTACCAATAACTGTAGATAACATCATCGAAAACTGAGCCCCAAAATTCTGCCAGGGATATGCGATTCTGACGATAAAATGACGTTCTGTCACTTCTGCCGGAATATTGATCTGATAAGAAGGTGCCTCATATACACCGACGACACGCCCGATCGCCCTTTCCCTCACTTCCGGTGTTTCTCCCGGGACTTTCAGCCAGGTGCCGCATGTCTGCTCGATCGCGAGGGCCGCGGCAAATTTCAGCATATTTGTACCAGGCCTGGTCGCGCAATAATAAGTAGCAATAATAAAGCGTTCTTTGTCCAGATTTTCCGGGAACTGAACAATAACAGGATCTACAAACATTTTGATTCCTCCTCTGTAAACTTATCAGTAAAATAATCTTCAGTGATTCTGTAATCATTCTAAATCCCGCAGAAAAGTACTGCAATAAAGAAAGAAATTTCAATAATATCTATTTACAAATCTTTTTATCTGCAAATATAATAAATAGGAAATGGCAGACTTAATTCTGATCTATCTGAAACTCTGTCTGAAAGGAGTGTCTGTTTTGAAAAGCGAAGTTTATTCTCAGTCCAGCTGGCTGGCTATGAAGGCAGCCAGCCTCTACTATATAGATGGTCTTTCCGGGAAAGAGATCGCAGGAATATTGAATATTTCTCCTTCCACAGTTTCCCGGCTTTTAACCAAATCAAAAACTCAGGGGATCATCTCTTTCCGCGTAAACGAACCCTATGCACACTGTCTGCGCATAGCAGAAGAGATCCGGACCCGGTACGGGCTCAGAGAGACTATTGTGGTTCCCGCGGAAGGCTCTTCTGATCCGGCTTCGGCAAGACATGCCGTGGCACTGGAAGGAGCCCGTTTCCTGCAGCGTATCATAGATGACAATGATGTTTTCGGTATCGCCTGGGGAAGGACGATAAACTATTTGATCCAGGTCCTGAACCCCTGCCTGAAAATTAATAATTCTTTTGTGACTCTCCACGGAAGCGTAGCCCATTGCCAGTATTCCTATGATGTAAAAAATCTGGTATCCAGGATCGCGATGGCTTTCGGCGGAAAAAAATTCTATTTTACCTCCAACGCACTCTGCAGTTCCCCCAGGCATCTTGCCGACGTGTTGTCAATGAAGCAGAATCGCATTGTCAAAGAATTGTTCTCCAGGATCACTGTCTCCGTATCCGGATGCGGTTCATTATATCCGGACATGGATTCTCCTCTTCTGGCAAAAGATTACCACTATCTGACTTCCGAAGAATGGGGGGAATTAAAGAGAAAGGGAGTATATGGTGATATTTTGTTGAGATTTTTTGATGAAAACGGCCAGGAGTGTGACACTTCTCTTAAAGACCGTACATTGTCAATTGACTTTGATGAATATAAAAAGATTCCGACAAAGGTAATTGTCGCCGCAGATAAAAAAAAGGCATATACCATGCGGGCCATCCTTCGGGGAGGCCTGGCAGACGTCCTGATCGTGGACTATGATCTGGCCAGAGAACTCCTCGAAATCTCAGACCCTGAGGCAAAGCCATTTATTCATTGATATTTTTTGTCGCTACAACAGGGATATCGGTTCCGGCCACATTTTCCAGAATGACCTGACCGATATGGACAGGAGGCCTGACCGCCACATTCTTTAACGCAGACACACATTCCATGATCTTATTTTTCGGAATGTCCCGCTCTGTCTTGACCGGTAAAACCAGATGTTCTCTCCCTTCCAGGCGCACTGTGGACGTAACGATCCTTGTCGGGGCAGTAACCTCTTTGACCGCATATTCTTTTCCCCGCCTGCATGTATATCCGGTGACAGACACTGCCTTTCCTTCCGCCATTTCCACACGGACAGCGCATCCCAGAGGGCAGCCGATACATGTCAGCTCGTGAATATTACTGTTCTTCTCTTCTTTTGGCAATCCTTTCACCCCCTGTCGTTCACTCGGACTCCAGTGTCACAAGGATATCTCTGAGGCCTCCCGCTTCTTTCAGCGCTTTTTTCGTAAGCTTCAGTTCCTCCATTTCACCAGGCGTTACGATCGCCCGTTTCTTATGCAAAACTCGTGTTCCATTGATATACAGAGAGGAATAACAGTTCTTTGCCACATCTCCTACCCGGAACCGTATTACAATATCCTCCGTGATCCTGTCTTCCTGCACAGAGGCCGGTACCGTATAGCGCACTCCGCCCCCCGAGCGCAGCCACACAGAGCGGGACGGCTCCCGTCTTTTCTGTTCTCCTCTTAAATAGGCCGCGGCATGGGCTCCCGCACGGGAAGCCTCCTCCGAGACATAATCAACCAGGTCATGCACATGAAGAACATTTCCACAGGCAAATACACCGGGGATATCCGTCTCCAGACTTTCATCAACGATCGGACCTCCCGTCACGTCACTTAGCTCTGCCCCCATCTGCTTTGTCAGCTCATTCTCCGGGATCAGTCCGCAGGAAAGGAGAATCGTATCACAGGAATAAGTCTCTTCTGTACCGGGAATGGGACGCTTCTGTCCGTCCACTTCCGCGATAGTCACTTCCTCTACGCGCTCTTTTCCTTTGATGTCAATGATCGTATGGCCAAGTTTCAGGGGAATCCCGAAATCATCCAGGCACTGTACGATATTTCTTTTCAGTCCTCCTGAAAACGGCATCAGTTCTACGACCGCCTTCACCTGAGCTCCTTCCAGAGTCATACGTCTTGCCATGATCAGACCGATATCCCCTGAGCCGAGAACAACAACTTCCCGTCCGGGAAGAAATCCCTCTATATTCACCAGCCTCTGAGCAGTCCCTGCCGTATAGATCCCCGCGGGTCTCTGCCCGGGAATGTTCAGCGCGCCCCGGGGACGTTCTCTGCACCCCATTGCCAGGATAACAGCGCCGGCCCGGATCGTTCGGATCCCTTCTGTCCTGGAAACAGCTGTGATCACCTTGTCCCGTGTTATATCCAGAACCATCGTGTCAGCTGACCAGGGAATTTCCAGTTCCTTTACCTTGGATACATATCTGGATGCATATTCCGGGCCGGTAAGCTCTTCCTGAAACGTATGCAGTCCAAACCCATTATGGATACACTGATTCAGGATTCCACCCAATTCACTGTCTCTCTCCAGGATCAGGATGTCCTCCAGCCCATGCTCTCTTGCAGACACGGCGGCGGCCAGTCCGGCCGGTCCCCCACCGATAATAACCAATTCATGCCTTTCCATCCGCTCACACCCCCTGAATCCTGTCTTTGTTCAGTCCTTTGATCAAAGCAGAACCCGGCCGGTTTTTGCATATCTCTTCCATTCCGATTCCCAGTTCTCTTGACAAAATTTCCATTGTTCTCGGGGTACAGAACCCGGCCTGGCACCTTCCCATGCCGGCTCTTGTCCTCCGTTTGATCCCATCCATTGTCCTGGCTCCCAGAGGTCTTCGGATCGCATCAATGATCTCTCCCTCTGTCACTTTCTCACATCGGCAGACAATACGCCCGTAAGCCGGATCTTTTCGAATCAGAGCCTCCTGCTCCTCCAGAGGCAGATCCGCAAACCGGATGATCCCCCTGCGTTTTGTCACATATTCTTTCTTTTCCTTCAGCTCGCACATCCCCGCCAGAATATCCCTGACATAAAGAGCGATCATAGGTGAACTGGCAAGTCCGGGAGATTTGATCCCCGCGACATCTATAAACCCTTTTGCGTCCCTTACTTCTTCAATAATAAAATCATCACCGTCTTCATGTGCTCTCAGCCCCGCAAAGGAAGTGATAATGGACCGGTACGGAATATTTTTCACAGAAAAGGCAGACATCTTGATCACCTGGGACAGTCCCTCGGCTGTCGTTGATGTGTCTTCCTTATCTTCTATATCCACCGCAGTCGGGCCAATCAGCATGTTGCCATGCACTGTCGGAGAAACAATAACTCCTTTCCCCATTGCCGTAGGCACCGGAAAAATAGTATGATGAAGATAGTCTTCAGGAATCTTGTCCATCAGACAGTATTCTCCCTTTCTGGGCATAATATGGATCTTGTTCTCACTTACCATATTATGGAAGACATCCGCATAGACTCCGGCTGCATTTATAATATATTTTGTTTGAATTTTTCCTTTTGATGTTTCCAGTTCATAACCGTTCCCGTTCTGTCCCCTGACAATATGAAGGGCCGCCTCTCCCAGTCTGAATTCAACACCGTTCGCGGCAGCCACTTCCGCGAAGGCCAGCGTTAACGTAAACGGACATATGATTCCTCCGGTGGGCGCCAGCAATGCCCCGCATACCGCATCTGCCAGATTGGGCTCCAATCTGAGAGCTTCCTCACGGTTTAAGATCCTTAATCCCTTTACCCCATTAGCGTTTCCACGGTCATAAAGAACTTTCAGCATTGGAAGAGATTCCTCATGGCTGCATACAACCATTGTGCCATTCCGCTTGTAGGGAATATCAAGCTCTTCCGCGATCTGCGCCATCATCTCCGCTCCCGGGGCATTTAATTTTGCGCACAGTTTCCCCGGCTCCGGGTCAAATCCTGCATTGACGATTCCACTGTTGGCCTTGCTGGTTCCTTCACAGATATCGGTTTCTTTCTCGAGAACACAGATCTTCAATTCATATTTGGAAAGTTCTTTTGCCACTGCGCATCCGCTGACACCAGCGCCGATAATTACAATATCATACACTTCTTTTTCCTCCAAATACGGGAAAATCACGATCAAATCCGCCTGTTTTATGGAGCGACAATAAAATCCAGCTGTTCAATAGCTTCCATAGTATCTCTGTGAAATTTGGGAAGATTACTGTCTGTTATCACCATATCAATGTCGTTTACTCCTACGACCTTGATAAAGGAAACCTCTCCAAATTTTGAACTGTCACAGAGCAGGATGACCGTCGCAGCCCTGTTTAATATACACCGCTCTGTTGTCGCCAGATTCAAGTCAGGTACCATAGCTCCTTTTTCCACACTAAACGCCGTGCAGGAAAAAAAGGCTTTGTCAATATTGATGAAATCAACTGCCGAAGCATCGAAATTCATACAGTGGAATTTATTTCTTACAAATCCTCCTACGATAAAAAGCCTGTGGGTCGTATGTTCATTGAGCCACCACGCGATCTGAAGATCATTCAGAACGATTGTCAGATTCTTCTTATCTACAAGGTATTTGGCCAGCGAAAAGATCGTTGTTCCCGCAAGAAGCGCGATCGTATCACCATCATCGATCTGATCACTGGCCAGTTTTGCAATTTTTTCTTTCTCGGCCATATTATTCGTCAAACGGTCATCCATGCTCTCTTCCAGTCCCACTTTACTTATGGACAGTGCCATAGCACCTCCGTGCGTACGACGGATCTGTCCATCTTTCTTCAGGACGGCAAGATCATTCCTTATCGTAGACGGACTGACATGAAAATACTCTGCCAGGTCGTTAACGCTGACACGCTTTGACTCATTGATATAGTCCAGGATACGGCTCTGCCGTTCCACGGCATAGTAGGTGAGATTCCGATCTTTTCCCTGTTGTCCTTCCATATTCATTTCTCCAATTCACATCTAAAAAATTTGCAGTACCGGGCTGCACGCTCCAGTCAGGCGCTATAGATTCTGTGCATTTTCTCCGCTGTCTTCTCCTCGTCCTTTCATGAATCCCCGCTTTCTGGGCTTTCTCGAAGCAACACGCTTTCCGTATTTTTCGCGTCCTTTTTGAATCTTCGCATCCATCAGATGGCGGGCATATTCCTCATCATAATTCTCAATTCTGTCAACCGCTTCTAATTCAACGAGAAGTTTCACGCCGTCCGGATAACAATTTAAGCTTATCACATCTCTGTTTACGGCGTCAACCTCAGCCCTTATACCATCCACCGTGTAGACGATCGTTCCCGCCTTGACACTGTTGAGCATAATGGCCCTCTTGTTAAAACTCTTTCTGTGCGGCCGGACGACCACGAAATTCACAGCGATCATCAGTATTAGAAAAAACAGTAATGTATAACCCATAACGACTCCTTATGCTTATGATCCTTGTTTACTTCGCACACCCCACTGTGCGATCTGAAGGCGTATACCGTCCGGTTCACAGACGATGGTAAGAAGCTCTTTCTCTACCGCCTCCACCGTGCCTCTGATCCCCTGCTGGGTAATGATCTTATCTCCCGGCACTATGGAATTCAGTTCACTATTTCTCTTTTTCTTCCGAAAATGTTCCGGCAGAATGATCCCAAAAATCAACAGGCCAATTAGAAGTATCAGGGCTACAACTTGATATAATATCTCGGTTGGCATAAATTACATCCTTTCCTAAACTTATTCTGTAAGAGACTCGATATATTCAGCCAGCTCGTTCACTGCAGCAACCTCGTCTTCCCCTTCCGCGGAGAGGACCGCCTCTTCATCCTGCCCAAGTCCGAGAGCGAGCAGCATGACAATAGATTTCACATTGTATTCGCTTTCTTCATCGACCCTGCGCAGCATGATAGCTGATGAATAAGTGTTAGCTTTTGAGACGAGCTGAGAAGCCGGTCTCGCATGAAGCCCTGTCGGATTTACGACTTTGATCTGTTTTGAGTACATGATAAACACCGTCCTTTCTTAATTTTGTTTTTCTTGAATTTTATCATGAAATTTATGAAGCCGTTCTTCTATCTCTCTGTCTGATGTCATATTCAGCACTTCCGAGGCGAGTTTCTCGGCATCTGCCAGGCTGATATTACAAATGATACGTTTTGCCCGCGCAATCGAGGTATCATTCATGCTTAATGTCCGGATGCCCAGCCCGGCAAGAAGCGGAATGGCCAGAGGATCACCCGCAAGTTCCCCACAGATACTCAGACATTTCCCCGTACCGGCAAAAACATTGACCAGATTTTTCAATACCCGGAAAACTGCCGGATGGTAATCCTGATAATAATCTTTTACAGCATGATTCATCCTGTCAGCCGCGCACAGATACTGGCAAAGATCATTTGTTCCCACACTGGCAAAATCAATCTCATCGATAATGCGGTCAGCGATCAAAGCGATCGATGGCACCTCGATCATAATACCTGTCTTTATTTCCTTATTATAAGCGATTCCTTCTTCGTCCAGCTCTCTCATGACATCTCTGATGATATCTCTGGCAGCCCGGAACTCATTAATGGATGTTACCATCGGAAACATCAGCATCAGATTCCCATACGCCGAAGCACGTAGAGCGGCTTTCAGCTGCGTCCGGAAAATCTCCTCTCTGCTCAGGCAGAGACGAAGTCCTCTGTTTCCCAAAAACGGATTATCTTCTTTTGGCAGTTCCATATAGGGCACCTGCTTATCTCCTCCGATATCCAGAGTTCTTAATACTACCGGCTTCTCCCGGAAAATCTCGGCAATTTTCCTGTACGCCTCAAACTGTTCTTCCTCCGACGGAAGTGCCTTTGCTGACAGATACAGAAATTCGCTCCGGAACAGTCCTACCCCGTCAAGGCAGGATACTTTCTCTGTTTTATCAAACTCCGCAGATGCGATGTTGATCCTCAGATCAATCTTCGTGCCGTCGGAAGTAACCGGCTCTCTTCCATAATAGAGTCTGGTAATCTCCATATCCTTTTCGACCTTCACAGCCTTTTCAGAATATGCTTCAATTTCCCCGGCCTTTGCACCTATGACGGCTTCCTGAGCTGTGCCGTCAAGCACAACACAGCCGCCGTCCTTCACCGCTCTCATAACTCCTTCCGCCCCGAGAAGAGCCGGGATATTCAGAGTCCTTGCTATGATAGCGGTATGAGAAGTCAGGCTTCCGCGTTCTGTTATGATCCCTTTGATATTGGAAGTATCCATACACAGTGTATCAGACGGAAATAATTCTTCAGTTACAATAACGCATGGCTTGTCAAGTTTTGCCAGATTTTTTTCCGGTTCGCCATAGTAACAGCGGAGCAGGCGCATCTTTACATCCTGCAGGTCGGAAGCTCTCTCTCTGATCAGTTCATTTTTATTCTTCGCAAACAATTCGCTGTACTGGTCAAAGATCGCCGCAATCACGCCGTCAGCATAATAAGAGCCTGTCCGGATCATCTGCCGGACTTCCGCGTCAATGGACGGGTCATTTAGTATCTCTCTGTGGGCATCAACAAAATCAGCATTTGAAGAATTTTTCGCCTTTAAAAAATTCCCGAGATTCTGCAATTCTTCCGCGGCTTTTGCCTTTGCGCTTTCATATTTCCCGATTTCCGTCTCCGGATCCTCTCCTTCATACTTGCGAACCTCTGCATCACAAGTAAAAGGAACATACTTCATAACCTCTCCGATTACGATCTGAGGAGAGGTGGAAACTCCTTTCACCTTCATTTTTACACCTTCTAAAATTACATTTTCTGACTGGTTGTTACACGAAACTACTAGTAATTTCTCATTTCATTCTCACTTTTTATTAAAGTTTATCACTTTTTATCATTTTCAGCAAGTATTTTTGTATTATCAGATATAGAAAAAAAAAGATTTTTTTTGTGAAATATAGATAAATTTTTTTATAATTTTTCTTACTATTTATCACTCTGCCTGCTCCACCTGGACAATTTTTATCTGAAGCTTTCTTTCCTTATCTCATCCGCATGTCTCATAAAATCGAGTAGGAGGGAGTGATTAGCTCCCGTCCTCTCACAGCACCGGACGTACGGTTCACGTATCCGGCGCTTTCAATAGTTGACGTGCAGAGACTGATAGGCTACGGCTAAGTCATAAAAGCCCCAGTTTATCAGTCTTTCTTTACTTAATGCCCAGTTGACCGCCTTGTTTCCTGCATTAAACCAGTATCCTTTGCGGTCGTAGACTATCGTTGCCGCATAATGGCTGTACACTCCCAGTCCTATCAGTTTCCTCATTCTGGTCTTAGGCAGTTTCCACTGCTTCCAGATACACATCCGTATCCGCCGGTACAGCCATCCGTTCAGGCCTTCGATGTTCTTCTTCATGTCCGCTGTCCCGTAATAATTCAGCCATCCTCTCATGTAGACTTTTATCTTTTCCATCGTTCGGATGATACTCCCGCATCTGCTCCGGGAAGTGAGCTGGCGCAGTTTCTCCTTGGCTTTCTTCCATGACTTCCCATGGACACGGATATAGAGCCCTTTCCCGTTCTTCCCAAAACAGAAGCCAAGGAACTTAAAATTTCGGATTGCGAACACGCTGACTGTCCGGCTCTTTTCCCGGTTCACTTTCAGCTTTAACGTTTCTTCCAGATATTTCGTACTGCTCTCCAGCAGGCGTTCCGCCGCGCGCTCACTTTTCGCCAGCAGTACGATATCGTCTGCATAGCGGATGCACGGCACGCCCCGTCTGCGAAATTCCCAGTCGAATTCATTCAGATACACGTTTGCTAAGAGTGGGGATAGATTTCCTCCCTGCGGGGTGCCTTCCTTTGTCTCTGTTACAACACCGTTCTCCATCACTCCACTTTTCAGGTATCGCTTTACCATCTGTATGACCCTTTCGTCTTTGACCTGCTTTCTCAGCAGGTTCAAGAGGATTGTGTGATTCAGCGTATCGAAGTACTTCGACAGGTCAAGGACGACTGCCCTGCTATAGCCCTGTTCGATGTACTCTTTTATCCTGAAAATAGCGTCTTTTGCCCCTTTTCCCGGTCGATAGCCAAAACTGTCCTCCGAAAACAACCGCTCATAGATTGGCATGAGCTGCTGGAGCATTGCCTGTTGGATGATACGGTCAATGACGGTAGGGATTCCGAGTTTTCGTATCCCGACCTCCGGCTTCGGGATCTCCACACGTCTGACCGGAGATGGGGTATATTTCCCCCTTCGGATTCTCTCCGTCAATTCTTGATTATGTTCCCTCAGCCATGGCAGTGCCGCTTCGATGGTCATCCCGTCGACTCCCGCCGCTCCCTTGTTCGCCTTCACTCTTTTGTAAGCCCGGTTTAGGTTATTCTTGTCCAGTATCTTACCTAAGATGTCTGGCTCTGCACTGTCCCTTTCCTTCCATATCCGGTTGAATGAGCGGTGCGCTCTCACATACCCTTTGCGTTCCGCGCTATCTCTTTGTGAGCAGCTTTCTTTGTTTTCTGTACCCATCCTGCCCATTCCTCCTTTCCCAGTCGTACTAAGAACTCCTATTGATTCGGCCCTTCACTAAAAAAACAGTTACTATGGCCTCTGCTGACTTCTGTATGTTCAGCGTTATCTCCTGATAACGGTTACTCCTTTCGGAGCGTTCCATACAGATCTCCCTGGGTACCACACGTTTCTTTCCCTCCATCCATCTGCCGCATTTACTGCACATGATTCCGTGTAGCTATCGGGCTTCATCTTGTGTTGCAGACTTACCCTCATGCACAGCCTTCTATACGGTTTCTGTCCGTCAGACCAGAGGTTTGCCCGTGGGTTAGTAGGTTCCCCACATCCGGCTTCCTTCAGATTTGCAGTCACCTGCAACACCCTTGCCTTCGGCTATATCCTTCCCGCTACCGGGCGGATTCGGGACTTTCACCCGTTAGAAACGTGCGCCGCCAGGCGCACAACCACAAAAAAAAGTCTTGATAAACTCAAGACTTTTTATTATGCGGAAGATGGGACTTGAACCCACACGACACGAATGTCACAAGATCCTTAGTCTTGCTCGTCTGCCAGTTCCGACACTTCCGCATTCCATATAAATGTGGCCGACAGGCCTTTCGCTGTCGGCCACAAGTGATATAATACTATGTCGTGAAGAAAATGTCAACAGTTTTTTAGCCGTTTATGAGATTTTCGGGATTCCCGCAAACCCGGCCTGAAGTTCCTCATCTGTAGGAATATGGTCGCTCATCTTACCGTCGTGGAACTTCTCATATGCATACATATCAAAATATCCGGTCCCTGTCAGTCCAAAGAGGATCGTCTTCTCTTCCCCTGTCTCTTTACATTTTAAGGCTTCATCAATAGCGACCTTGATCGCGTGGCTGCTCTCCGGAGCCGGAAGGATACCTTCCACCCGGGCAAACTTTTCCGCTGCCTCAAACACTGCCGTCTGCTCTACTGCGCGCGCCTCCATATATCCATCATGATAAAGCTGAGACAGAATTGAACTCATTCCGTGATACCTGAGGCCGCCGGCATGGTTCGCGGACGGGATGAATCCGCTTCCAAGAGTATACATTTTTGCCAGCGGGCAAACCATTCCGGTATCGCAGAAATCATACGCGAATACACCTCTTGTCAGACTCGGACAGGATGCCGGCTCCACGGCAATAAACTGATAATCAGCCTCTCCTCTGAGCTTTTCTCCCATAAACGGAGAGATCAGTCCGCCCAGATTAGACCCTCCTCCGGCACAGCCGATGATAATGTCCGGCCGGACACCGTACTTATCCAGAGCCGTCTTTGTCTCCACTCCGATGACCGACTGATGAAGAAGGACCTGATTCAATACACTCCCCAGAACATATCTGTATCCTTCGGTATGTGTAGCCACTTCTACTGCCTCGGAAATCGCGCATCCCAGGCTTCCTGTCGTCCCCGGATGCTCTTTCAGGATCTTTCTGCCGACCTCTGTGGTCTCTGACGGAGACGGGGTAACACTGGCCCCATAAGTCCTCATCACTTCACGGCGGAACGGCTTCTGCTCATAAGAGCATTTTACCATAAACACTTTGCAGTCCAGATCCAGATAAGCGCATGCCATAGATAGCGCCGTCCCCCACTGTCCTGCTCCTGTCTCTGTGGTAACGCCTCTGAGCCCCTGCTCCTTGGCATAAAATGCCTGCGCGATCGCGGAATTCAGCTTATGACTCCCACTCGTATTGTTTCCTTCAAATTTGTAGTAAATCTTTGCCGGAGTCTGAAGTTTCTCTTCCAGACAATAAGCCCGGACAAGTGGAGACGGCCGGTACATTTTATAAAAGTCCCGGATCTTCTCCGGTATCTCAATGTATCGGTTGTCATTATCCAGCTCCTGCTTCACCAGCTCTTCACAGAATACTCCATCCAGCTCTTCTGCTGTCATTGGCTTTAAGGTACCCGGATTTAAAAGTGGTGCCGGCTTATTTTTCATATCGGCACGGACATTATACCATGTCGTCGGCATCTCACTTTCTTCAAGATAGATTTTGTAGGGGATCTTTTTTTCGCTCATGCTGCTTCTCCTTTCCGGGACTCGAACCTTCCATACAATAAAATAAGCCCTCGTCCCATACAATTAAATTATTGCAGGGACAAGAGCCATTATTCATATAACTCCTGCGGTGCCACCCAGCTTGGTGCAAATCTTACACCCACTCATGCATACCAACATATGCGTCCTTTGATAACGGAGTACTCTCTCCGGCCTGCCTACTTTCACGTTCAGCTCGCCCTCAGAAGCCCATTCACCTCATGTCTGACATACCGCAATCCCACCGCCTGCGGCTCTCTGTGAAGCAGCTCATTGAAGTTACTTGCTCTTCCTCATCGGTTTAAGAGAACTTTAGCACTTTGCAAAAAAGATGTCAACACTTTTTTTGAAATTTTTACTCCGTCTCTTCTTAATCTTTCTGAGCGCTCCAGATCTTGTCAGCCTTTTCAAGCACGGAGGAGGGATCTTGATAAAATTCATCCACAGGTTCAAACTGTCCATAGTAAACTGCATCGATCTCGTCTGCGCTGCCTAATACCGTCAAATTCTCACTCCCGTCATCTCCGAAAAGAGGACGCACATATTTTGACCATGGCGTGCTGTAATAATACGCGATCACAATCGTCTTTTCTCCTTCATCCGTCTGTACTGTTATCGGGTCATGGCCGACATATCCTTCTTTATCCTGTGAGTCACAAGAAAGATACAGGTACTTTGAATCTCCCACCTCTACTTCTTCCACCCATATTTCTCCCGCCTCATACGGTATGATACTTTTCGGAAAAACCAACAGCGCATACACCCCCAATACCGCAGCCAGCACAGCCAGCGCTGTACATATGGAAACGATCACTTTTTTTCTGGAAATCCTGTTCCTGATCTTTTTCAGCACTTCCGCCTCTGCAAACCGCTGAGCCCTGCTGGCCGGAAGGACCACATCCTTTTTAATGCAGGCAGCTTCTTTCCGGCATCCAGAACAGGACTGAAGATGCTCCTCCACCAGCTCTTTTGTATCGTCGCATACCACATCATCCAGATACAGCGGAAGCATATCACGGATAATATTACAGTTGATCTTTTTCATTTCTGGTTCATCTCCTCCATATATGTCTGAATCATTTTCTTCGCCCTGTAGAAAGTAACCCGCGCCCATCCGGAACTTTTTCCGAAAAGCTCTCCGATCTTCTCAAAAGAAAGTTCTCCGAAAACGCGAAGACTGAATACTTCCTTGTAAGGTTCTCTCATTTCATGGAGGAACTGATGGATAAGAAAAGCACTCTCCCCATCCGCAAGCTGTTCTATGATGCCCGGGCGGCCATCCGGCATTTCCTCCGGCTGTCCGTCCTCCGCATACACATGTCTTCGCCTGCAGACTCTGTAATATGTATTTCTCGCGATCACGAACAGCCATGCTCTGATATCCTTTGATCCGTCAAAAGAATCCAGAGACTTCATAACCTTCATGAACGTTTCCTGCGCAAGCTCCTCCGCCGTGCCGGCATCAGCGGACAGACCTCGCAGATACAGGTAGACATCTCTGAAATACTGTTCATAGATCTGTTCTATATCCATTCTCCTGTCCTCCCTTCACTCTATCAACTCACAGAGCCGGAAAATGTTACAGGAAAATGAACAGAACACCTAATATCTGTTGTGAACTATTTCTGCAAAACACATAAAGTCCTTCAGTTCAATAAACCTTCCGTCATCCAGCACTGCCTTACCGCTCATCTTTCCAAAAACCTGGTGTTGATCGGAAGAAACAATAAACGCGGACATCCTGGCAGACCGGTCCAGCACCGGCTCGAACGCCATCTCGAACCTGCCGTCACTGGAAGTAAATGTCCAGGATTTCATGAGATCGTCCTCCGGAATATGGAAGAAAACGTCATCCAATTTATGTCCGGTCCCGTCATAGAACAAAATGTTCTCTGTAGCGGCAGACGTATCTCCAAATCCGCATCCGATATTAAATCCAAAAGGCTTTTCTCCCAGTGTGCCATTCCCGGATCCCCAGTACCATGTATTGTCGTATGTCCAAACACCCCTTCCCCAGTCCAGAGTTCCATAATCCGTCTGAGGGCTGAACCAGTAAGTCCGGCCGTCATAGGACATATATCCTTCCGCCCGCATACAGTTGATCTTCTGATTGTAATAAAATGCGTTCTTCCCCTTCCAAGGAGTAGCGATGTTCATGGTGTCCATATCCGGCTGTTCCAGGGAAATCTCACAGAAAAACGGTTTCCCCTGATAAAAATCTCTGAAATCACAGGATATCATCCGTTTCCCGGGTTCCACACGAAATTCCATTCTAAGCCGTCTGTCATGAAAAACAATATTTCCGCTCCCCGAGGAGGAAGGCATCCTCATTTTTCCCATCGGGAAGGGAGTCACAACCGTTTCCGTATGTTCCCATTTTTCCTTAAAATTCAAAAGAGACACTGACTGCACACCCATATACCCGTTATCAGACAAAGTAAATGCCGCTCCGTATTCCTGATTCATTACCAGATAGTAATCCCACTCCTTGATCCGGAATCCCGGAGCAGTGATCTTGCTCCTGTCATATTCCCACAGAGGGCTCCTGGCCCATCCCGGCTCACTGATCCTTCCCTGTCCGTCAAGCAGCGGCTGCCTTTGCGTCACTTCGTGATTTCTCATACCTGATACTCCCCGTATTCTTATTTCCCCTCAGTTTCTAAAGGCCTGTCATACTCATCTCATTTCTCACTAAAAAGAGAAAAAGCCCGAATCCCAACCGGGACCGGGCTTCCTGTTTCTATTTTACTACGCCACTTTCTCTTTTGCAAGAGCAGCCAGTGTGGCAAATGCTTCCTTATCATTTACCGCAAGCTCTGCCAGCATCTTTCTGTTCATATCAACATTCGCCAGCTTCAGACCATGCATGAACTTGCTGTATGACAGTCCGTTCATTCTTGCGGCCGCATTGATACGCGCGATCCAGAGCTGTCTCATCTGACGCTTGCGCTGCTTTCTTCCGGCGTAAGCAGATGTAAGAGCTCTCATGACAGACTGTTTTGCCACTCTGTACTGTTTGGAACGAGCTCCCCTATATCCTTTTGCCAGCTTCAGTGTTCTGTTATGTTTCTTCTTAGCGTTCATTCCGCCTTTGATTCTTGCCATTTCTTAATCCTCCTTCATCAAAACCAGTTATCCGTAACCGTCTCCACCCGGCATATAGCCAGACTGATACACTTTACAGATACGGTAAAACCTTCTTCATGTTCTTTACATTTGTTGCATCTGTAATCGTAGACTGTCTGAGATTTCTTTTTCTCTTTGTTGACTTTTTCGTTAAGATATGGCTCTTGTAAGCTTTATTCCTTTTCAGTTTTCCTGTACCTGTCTTTTTAAAACGCTTTGCTGCCGCTCTATTTGTTTTGATCTTTGGCATGATGATTTCCTCCTTTATTGTGCTGCCTTACCGGTTCTTCATCGTGGACATATCTCCATTAACGCTTTTCAGTCAATACCATGCTCATGGCTCTGCCTTCCATCTTGGCCGGCTTCTCAACCACCGCGATATCCGCAAGCGTTTCCGCGAAATCGTCAAGGATATGTCTGCTCTGCTGGACATGCGCCATTTCTCTTCCCCGAAAACGAAGCGTGACCTTTACCTTGTTGCCTTTGGAAATAAATTTCCTGGCATTATTTATCTTGGTGTTCAGGTCATTGGTGTCGATATTCGGTGAAAGACGCACTTCTTTGATCTCCACCGTCTTCTGTTTCTTCCTCGCCTCTTTTTCTTTTCTTGTCTGCTCGTATTTATACTTACCGTAATCAATGATCTTGCAGACCGGCGGTTTTGCCATAGGCGCGATCTTCACCAGATCAAGCTCTGCTTCCTGAGCGATTTTCATGGCCTCGCGGGCTGACATGATACCTAACTGTTCCCCATCCGCGCCGATCAGACGGATCTCCCTGTCTCTGATCTGCTCGTTAATCATTAAATCGCTAATTGTAGTATACCTCCGTCAAATGAATTCCTTCAGGTTTCTTATGCGAAAACACAAAAAAACGAGTGAATATCATATCCACCCGACAATCAATAAAACCGTTCTCTTCTGTCCGGAAAACGCAGAAACAAGAGAACCGATAAATCAATATCAGACCAATAGTCACCCGATTGTGCTATGGTGAGAGTGGATACTCTACTTTGTTTTTTGCCTCACGCAGAAAATAATTTACCACATCTGTCTTCCTTTGTCAATATCTCTCCTCCAACTTTTTAACCTCCTGCATATTTTCAGTTTCCCCGAAGGCTGATCCATGCTATAATAGTGCTGCTTCCGCCTCACAGGCCGTGTACTGGCGCCCCGTAAGGGCAAGGTTTGTACACTGAGAAAAAACGGAAAAAGGAAAGAGAGATTGTAAAGTATGAAATCTGACTATAGAATAACAGAAGACAAATTTAATAACAAGTGGGGATTTGTTATCTCCTGTATCGGCAGTTCCGTAGGGATGGCGAACATCTGGATGTTCCCCTACCGCATCGGTGAATTTGGAGGCGCTGCCTTTCTCGTCCCTTATATCCTGTTTGTCCTGATCATCGGATTTTCAGGGGTGATCGGGGAAATGGCTTTTGGACGGGCCATGCAGTCCGGCCCTCTGGGAGCCTTCAAAAAGGCTTTTAAAATGAAAAATTCCCGGCTCGGATCTTTTATCGGCCTGATCCCGGTCATCGGATCTCTGGGGATCGCCATCGGCTACAGCGTCATCATCGGCTGGATCCTGAAATATCTTGCCGATTCCATCAGCGGAAATATCATGACCCGCGATGACCCTTCTGTTGTATTTTCCGGCCTTTCCGGAAATTTCGGAAGTATTCCCTGGCATCTGCTGGGCCTGATTCTTGTACTGATCTGTATGTCTTTCGGAATCTCCCGTGGAATTGAGAAAGTAAACAAAGTGATGATGCCTGCGTTTTTTATCCTTTTTCTCTTCCTCGCTGTCAGAGTCGCCTTTCTTGACGGCTCCGCGCCGGGATACTCTTACCTCTTCAAACCGGACTGGTCCGCGATGGCAGATCCGAGGACCTGGGTGTACGCCATGGGGCAGGCATTTTTTTCTCTCTCCCTTGCGGGCAGCGGAACTGTAGTGTACGGCAGTTACCTGAAGTCAGATGTAGATGTGGTCAGCAGCGCAAAATATGTGGCATTTTTCGATACGTTTGCCGCCCTTCTGGCCGGACTTGTCATCATTCCCGCCGTATTTGCGTATGGCATGGAACCCAACTCCGGGCCAGGTCTTCTCTTTATCACCATTCCGTCCGTAATCAAAAGCATCCCCTTTGGGCAGGCATTCGCGATACTGTTTTTCCTTGCCGTCCTCTTTGCCGGAGTCACTTCTCTTATGAATCTTCTGGAAAGTCCCGTGGAAGCGCTGCAGAAACGGCTGGGCTGGTCAAGGCTCACAGCGATTGCGGCAGTCGGCACGGTGACCGCTGTCATCGGCATCTTCGTGGAGGGAGATCTGTTAAGTCCATGGATGGACAGCATTTCCATCTATGTCATTCCACTGGGCGCACTCCTAGCAGGGGTCACCATGTTCTGGATCTGTGGCAGCGGATTTGCCCGCAATGCTGCACAGCTTGGCCGCAGCCGTACCATCGGGAAATGGTTTGAACCAATGACAAAATATGTATTCTGCGGAGTGGCCGCACTTGTATATATACTTGGGATCTTCTATGGCGGCATAGGATAAAAATCTGAGTTTGTTGAAGTGGTGGGTGTGGTCGCCGGGGAAGGAAGAGGATATCCATCTCGGGCACGCTTTCGCTCGGGGCTGCAACGCAGCGGCACATAAGGGCGCAAAGGACGCGCCCCAAATGCCGGCGTTGCTGCACGGCCCTCGATGGACACCTCTTCCTTCCCTCGGCTCCCTGTCCTCCCCCCTCCTCAACAACCTCGCGATTTGAACGGAAATGTCTTTTTCTCCAATAGCATTCCGCTTTCGTCTTACTTTCTAATCGCGAGATTGACAGGGGTTGAATCTTAACGCCGGAAGGGATGGACGAAACGCAGGGGAGGGAAAGAGTACCAGTCGGAAGCACCTTTCTGCAGCGGCAGATGGGTGGACCGACGACTTTGGAGGAATCCGCCGGAAAAACTTAAGGGACTTAGGATCCGCCGTTAAGCAATCCGATGAGATTGTCTGAGCGAACGCGAGTTGCTCATCGGATTGCTTTGTATTTAGGCGGGCTCTAAGTCCCTTTATGTTTTTCCCGGATTCTGGAACGGAGACGGGGACACCCATTCTGTCGCCGCAGAATACGTTTTTGGATACCAGCTTTTTTCTATTCCCTAACCTTTATCCATCCTCCCCGGCGTCTCCTGAATCCCTCGTCAAACTCAGATTTACAATTTCTTCATACAGGTCACTGCCATGGCACCCGGTCCGATATGGCATGCCACGCTCAGGGAGAGAGGACCTTCCACTATCTCATACCCGGGGAATTTGCCCTGGATCTCTTTCTTCCATTCCTTTGCTTCTTCTTCCGCGCAGGTATATGCCATTCCAAGTACCATATCTTCCTTCACCTCGGCAAAACGCTCATTCAGGTCTTTCTCAATGGCATTCAGCATTGTCCTTTTGGCTGCTTTCCAGCCTCTGACTTTCGCAAAGGCATCCAGTTTCTCCCCCTGGATCTGGAGTACGGGCTTCAGGTTCAGCACCGTTCCGAGCGCCGCGGCCGCAGGGGTGATCCGACCGCCTTTTTTCAGATATTTCAGCGTATCTACCGTAATATAGATGCTTGCCTGTAACTTCTCTTTCTCGAGAATGGTTTTGATCTCCTCCGCATTCTTTCCCTCATCGCGGAGTTGCATTGCGTCATACACGGACTGTTCCTGCGTGACGGAAATCCTCTGATTATCTACTACCTGCACCTTTCCTTTATAGTCTTTGGCCAGGGACATGGCTGTGTAACAGGTACTGCTCAGCCCGCTGGACATTGGAATGCACACGATCTCATCGTATTCTTTCAGAGCCTTGTCCCACAATTCCATAATACTCCCCGGGGATGGCTGTGATGTGGAGATATCCGAATCCGCGCCCAGCTTTTCATAGAATTCTTTCTGTGATAAAGTGATATCTTCCAGGAACAGTTCTCCGTCGATAAAAAATGGCATGGGAAGGACATAAATCCCCAGCTCCCTTCCCCTGTCCTGCGTGATCCCGCTGTTGCTGTCAGTTACGATCGCTACTTTTCCCATTTTTCTTCTCCCTAATTTTTAAAACTGTGGATCGGAGCAGGAATCCGCCCCGCTCTGTTTATAAATGCTTCGCAGCCAAATTCATTGACCGGCATGATCGGAGCGTATCCCAGCAAGCCGCCGAACTCGGCGGTATCACCCACATCTTTTCCGATCACCGGGATCAGACGGACCGCTGTCGTCTTCTGGTTTACCATGCCGATCGCCATTTCATCAGCGATGATACCGGCTATGGTTGACGCGCTTGTTCTGCCCGGAATGGCGATCATATCCAGTCCCACAGAGCAGACGCAGGTCATGGCCTCCAGTTTCTCCAGAGTCAGAGATCCCGCATGTACGGCATCGATCATCCCCTGGTCCTCACTGACCGGGATAAATGCGCCGCTCAGTCCTCCTACATAGGATGAGGCCATCACGCCGCCTTTTTTTACCTGGTCGTTGAGCATGGCCAGCGCTGCTGTCGTGCCGGGAGCTCCGACCCTCTCCAGCCCGATCTCTTCCAGAATCTCCGCCACGCTGTCCCCCACAGCCGGGGTGGGCGCAAGGGAGAGATCTACGATTCCGAAAGGGATGCCGAGACGCTCGGAGGCTTCTCCGGCCACCAGCTGACCGACCCGGGTCACTTTAAAAGCTGTCTTCTTGATCGTCTCGCACAGTTCTTCAAATCCTTTGCCCCGGACTTTTTCCAGTGCTTTTTTTACGACTCCCGGGCCGCTGACCCCCACATTAATCACAGCGTCTGCCTCTGTTACGCCAAGAAATGCTCCCGCCATAAATGGATTGTCATCCGGCGCGTTACAGAAGATCACCAGTTTCGCGCAGCCCAGAGAATCTCTCTCCTTGGTGGCTTCCGCGGTAGCCCGGACAATCTCGCCCGAAAGGCGTACCGCGTCCATATTGATACCGGTCTTAGTGGATCCTACGTTCACAGAGCTGCAAATGCGCTCCGTCTCTGCCAGCGCCTGTGGTATAGACCGGATCAGGTTCTCCTCACTTTTTGTCATTCCCTTGGAAACCAGCGCGGAATATCCTCCGATAAAATTGACCCCTACCTTCTCCGCTGCCATATCCAGCGTCCGCGCCACGGAAACAAAGTCTTCCGGCGACTTACAGGCTGCGCTTCCCACCAGAGCGATGGGGGTAACGGAGATCCTCTTATTCACAATGGGAATCCCAAATTCCTTCTCAATATCCTGTCCGACAGCGACAAGATCCTTCGCGGTCTCTGTAATCTTCTCATAGATCTTCCGGTTCAGTCTTTCAAGGTCAGAGTCAATGCAGTCCAGCAGGCTGATGCCAAGCGTGATCGTACGAACATCCAGATTCTCGTGTTCGATCATCTTGTTTGTCTCTGACACTTCATACATGTTGATCATAGTCCGTATCCTCGCAATCTTCCTGTTATATCAGGCTATATCCTGTAAAATCTCCCAATTTACAGCCTGTGCATCTTCTCAAATATTTCCTCTCTCTGGCAGCGGATAACCACGCCGATCTCCTCCCCCAGTTTCTCCATCTCATCGCAGAGAACGGTGAAATCTTTCTGGAGTCCCGACACATCCACGATCACCATCATGTTGAAATATCCCTGGATGATTGTCTGGGAGATATCCAGGATATTGATCTTGTTATCCGCGAGATAAGTACACACTCTGGCAACGATCCCTACTGTATCTTTTCCAAGTACGGTAACAATACATTTCTTCATTCTTTCTTCCTCCATGGTCAGACCATAATAATATCTGAAACAGTGTCCCTGCCGGCAACAAACATATCCAGGTCTTCCCCTCTGTAATCATTGTCCGAGAGTGTAACCTCCAGCTTGACCGTCTCATAGGCAAGTTTCGCGTAATTGTTCTCTTTGCTGAGATGTCCCAGAACGATGTGCTTCAGATTATCATGTAGTATATCACAAAGCAGCCGCCCTGACAATTCATTTGACAGGTGCCCTTTGTCCCCCAGGATCCGCTGTTTTAAATAGTAGGGATAACCTCCCACTTCCAGCATATGGATATCATGGTTTGCCTCCAGAAGGACCGCATCCAGATTCTTTAAATGCTCCACTGTATAATCATCATATTTCCCCAGATCTGTCGCTACTGCGACCGATTTTCCTCCGCATTCCAGACGGTATCCGGAAGGCTCATTGGCATCGTGGGAGATAGCAAAGGGGCTGACCGTTACATCACCCAGCAGGAACAGTTCATCTGTATGTATGGGATGGAGCAGGCCATCAGGCAGGCGCCCCAGCCCGGAATAACTCCGGATCCCTTCGATCGTCCCGGGGGTGGCGTAGACAGGTATTTCATATTTCCTGCTGAACACTCCGAGCCCCTGGATATGGTCGGAATGTTCATGGGTGATCAGAATACCGTCTAACTCTTCCCCCTTGATCTCCAGCTGTCTTAATCCTTCCTCGATCCGTTTTCTGCTGATCCCTGTGTCTATGAGCAGATGAGTATCATCACTGCCCACATAGATACAGTTGCCGCTGCTCCCGCTGGCAATGCTGCACATTCTCATGATCGTAATCTCTCTCCTATTTGTCTCTTTGTATTTTCAAAAGAACCGCTGTTGTCAATGACAACGGTGCTGGCCTGTCGGAATTCTTCATCCGACGGCTGTGACGCGATCATCTGTGTGATCTTTTCATCCGTATATCCCCGGGACATCTTCAGCCTCCGGCGCCGGATATTCTCCTCTGTGTATATATACCAGATCTCATTGCAGAGTTCCGCGCCTGCGTCAGGAAGAAGGGCCGCTTCAAGGACATAAAGCTTTGTTCCCTCTTTCTCCTGCCGCGCGATGTCCTGCCGTACATGACGGATTACTTCCGGATGGACGATCCGGTTCAGGGTCTCCAGGCTGCCAGCATCAGAAAACACGATACTGCCCAGCCGGACGCGGTCCAGTTCTCCGTCCTCTGCCAGGATCCCCGTCCCGAACTGCTCTACGATACGCCGGAAACAGTCTGTCCCTTTTTTCTGCAGCTTCCTGGCTGTCTCGTCCATCTGGCAGATATAAGCGCCCCGGATTTCTTTCAGATAATTCAAGATCTGACTTTTCCCGGAACCCACACCTCCTGTGATCCCCAGCACTTTCATCTCTGATTCTCCTTTTTATGTTCCCCGGTATCGGATATTGTTCTGTGTCACTTTGCCTCATACCAGTTCTTTCCGGTATGCATGTCAACGATCAGGGGAACCAAAAGCTCTGCCGCGTGTTCCATTTTGTCCTTCAGGATGGATTTCACTTCTTCCACTTCAGACTCGTCCGCCTCAATGAGCAGCTCGTCATGGACCTGCAGAAGCAGCCGGGACTTCATGTTTCTCTTTTTCAGCTCGTCATGGACCTGGATCATCGCGATCTTGATGATATCCGCGGCTGTTCCCTGGATCGGAGCGTTCATCGCCACTCTCTCTCCGAAACTCCGCTGCATAAAATTGCTGGATCTCAGCTCCGGCACAGGCCTGCGCCTGCCGAAAAGGGTAATTGCGTATCCTTTTTCCTTCGCCCCTGCGACAGAGTCATCCAGGAACTTTTTGATTCCCGGGTAAGTCTCAAAATAATGTTCGATGTACTGAGCCGCTTCTTTCCGGGTGATACTCAGATCCTGGCTCAGCCCGAACGAACTGATCCCGTACACGATCCCGAAATTGACCGCCTTGGCGTTGCGCCGCTGAAGTTCCGTCACTTCATCAAAAGGAGTATGGAATACTTGGGAAGCTGTCATCCGGTGGATGTCCCTGGCCTCCCTGTACGCCTGGATCAGCTGTTCGTCACCGGAGCAGTGGGCCAGGATGCGCAGCTCGATCTGAGAATAATCTGCATCCACAAACACACAGCCTTCTTTGGGGACAAATACTTTTCGTATAAGTCTTCCCAGTTCCATACGCACCGGTATGTTCTGCAGATTGGGTTCTGTACTGCTTAAACGCCCGGTAGCTGTGACTGTCTGATTAAACTTTCCGTGGATCCTTCCATCCTCTCCGATATATGCGGCCAGGCCGTCCGCATAGGTTGATTTCAGTTTTGTCAGCTGGCGATATTCCAGGATCTTTGCTACGATCGGGTAGTCCGGCGCCAGCTTGTCCAGGACATCCGCAGCCGTAGAGTATCCGGTCTTTGTCTTCTTAGCGTGGGGCATCCCCAGCTTGTCAAAAAGAATCACTCCCAGCTGTTTGGGCGAATTAATATTAAACTGCTCCCCTGCCAGCGAGTAAATTTCCTTTTCCAGCTCTACGATCCGTTCCCCCAGCTGATCTCCGTAAATCTTCAGCGCTTCCGCCTCTACCTTCACTCCCGCCTGTTCCATGTCGAACAGCGTGAAAACAAGAGGCATCTCAATCTCACGGAACAGCCGCTCCATCCCTGTTTCTCTCAGTTTTTCCCACAGGGGTTTGACAGACGCATACGCGGTATATGCTTCGTAACAGGCCTTTCCGGCATCATTTGTTTTGTCGTCTATGAGGATCCCCAGCTGTTCCCTTGCCACATCCTCATAATTATAGTCACTCTTCAGCGGATTCAGCAGATATGCCGCCACGACCACATCAAATCCGTTTTCCTTCCGGATGCCGGTAATACTGGACATCGCATCTTTCAACCCGCACATAGAAAAGCATCCCGCTCTTTCAGCCACTTCGGACAGCTTTTCAAAAAGATAGTCCATATCCGTATCCATATCACAGGGAATCGTATAGATCTTATCAGTCCCGTAGGCAATCGCGATTCTTCCAAATCCGGAAGGATGGGCAAAGAGCGGAAGGACGTTTCCGGCATCCTTTGACAATGCCGCTCCTACACACTCTGCCTGTGCCGCCTCCGCAAAAATGTTATCGATCTTAGCTCTGTCTGTCACCTCGCAAAAGGAGCTTTCAATATCATTGACAGATACCTCCACGTCAAACCGGCTCAGCATATTCTTGAACTGAAGCCGCTGGAAAAGATTATAGGCTTCTTTTGTATATGGATTCCCGTGGCGCGCTTTCGCAAGATCAAAGTCGATCTCAGCGTGCGTGTTGATCTCGGCCAGAGCTTTGCTTAACTTTGCCTGTTCCCAGTATTCTTTCAAATTTTTGCTGGCTCTGGGCGGCCTGATCTCATCCACGTGTTCATGGGCATTTTCAATGGATCTATATTCCTGTATGATCTTGACCGCAGTCTTCTCACCGACTCCCGGCACCCCCGGTATATTGTCAGAAGTATCTCCCATCAGAGCTTTTACGTCTATAAACTCTTTTGGAGTAACCCCGTATACTTTCTCTACATCAGAGGCATAGTAGTCTTCCACTTCCGTCCTTCCCTGCTTCGTTTTCGGAATCCGGATCTTTACTTGTTCTGTCGCCAGCTGGAGCATATCCCTGTCCCCGGAAATGATGGATACATCCAGCCCTTTTTTCTCACACAGGCGTGAGATCGTCCCAAGGAGATCGTCCGCTTCCAGCCCGGCCTTTTCGATGATCTCAATCTTCATTGCCTTCAGGACATCTTTGATCACCGGCACCTGCTGCCTAAGCTCCTCCGCCATCGGTTTTCTTGTTCCTTTATACTCCGCGAACATCTCATGCCGAAATGTAGGGGCATGGACATCAAATGTAACTGTCAGATATTCTGGTTTTTCTTCATCCAGAATCTTAAACATGATATTAAGAAATCCATAAACCGCATTGGTATGCAGTCCTTCTGAATTGGTCAGGTCAGGCACTCCGTAAAATGCCCGGTTTAAAATACTGTGTCCGTCTATCAGTACGATCTTTTCTTTCATCAGAAATTTCCTCCGTCCATAGCCATTACTAAAGTATACACTAAAAAACTTCTTTTTTAAAGGCTGTTTTTATGGTATCATTAAGGATAGTTTTATCATATTAGAAATCATATTTAAGACTAAGGAGAAGTACAGATATGGACAGTATTATTTTTGACGTGGACGGCACGCTCTGGAATTCCGTAGAGCCTGTGGCAAAGTGCTGGAATATTATACTGAAGGAATACCCGTCCGTGGATCTTACTATGGACGGAAAGACTCTGACCCAGTTATTCGGGAAGACAATGACTGACATCGGCAATGCGCTCTTTCCTTCCCTTCCTCCTAAAAAGCGCATGGAGATCCTGGAGCACTGCTGCAGTTTTGAAAACACCTATCTGAAAGAGCATCCGGGCACACTCTATGATGGAGTGGAGGAGACTGTCAAAATTCTGTCTGAGAGGTACCCTCTTTATATCGCAAGCAACTGTCAGGCAGGCTATATAGAGACCATGTTAAGCGTCACCGGTCTCCAGCCGTATATCAAAGATCATCTCTGTTTCGGAGACACCCTTACCTCGAAAGGCCAGACGATTCTGAAGCTGATGAAAAGGAACAGTCTGGTGTCCCCTATCTATGTCGGTGACACCAGAGGCGATGCCGAAGCCTGCCGGGAAGCAGGAATCCCGTTCCTGTTTGCGGAATATGGCTTCGGCGATGTGCCGGAAGCAGAGAGAAAGATTCGTTCTTTCCGGGAACTGCCGCTTATCCTTTCAACCTGGCAGTGAAATCCGCCAGTATCTCAGATATCTTGATCTGCTGCGGACAGACTTTCTCGCAGCTGCGGCAGCCGATGCAGGCCGCAGGCTGTTTCTCTGCAGGCAGCGTGTTCAGCGCCATGGAAATGTGAATGTTTCCTCCTGTAAAAACATGCTCGTTATACAGCTTTATCAAGGCCGGAATATCCAGACCCTTTGGACAGTGGGAGGTACAGTAATGGCAGGCAGTACAGGGAACTTCTCTGATCATGTCATCGGCGATTTTCAGCAGCTCCGTCTGTTCAGCAGCGCTCAGCGGCCTTTCATGTTCAAATGTCTTGACATTCGCTTCCAGTTGTTCCATTCCGGACATGCCGGACAATACAACTGTTACCTCCGGTACGGACTGCAGGAAACGAAATGCCCAGGCCGGAACAGTCTCATCCGGCCGCATGGCGCGCAGGCGCGCAGTGTTGTCATCATCCAGTGCTGCCAGACGTCCCCCGCGCAGAGGTTCCATTACCCATATCGGCAGATCATACTCTTTCAGCAGATGAACCGTATCCTCTGCCTTCTGAAAATGCCAGTCTATATAATTCAGCTGAATCTGACAGAACTCCATCTCACTGCCATAGGCATCAAGAAATCTCCGGATAACTTCACAGCTTCCATGAGTAGAAAATCCCAGATGGCGGATACGTCCGTCCGCCTTCTGCTTACGAAGATAGTCCATAATGCCATACCTCGCATCCAGATAGGCGTCAATGTTCATCTCGCATACATTATGAAAAAGATAGAAGTCAAAGTACTCCACCCCGCACTTCTTGAGCTGGCGTTCAAAAATTTCAGCGACTTTGGGCATATTTACCAGATCATAACCCGGAAATTTGGTAGCCAGATAATAGTCCTCCCTTGGATAACGGCCAAGCGTCCGCCCGATCACGGTCTCAGAATTTCCATTGTGATATCCCCAGGCGGTATCGAAATAATTGATCCCATGGTCCATGGCATAAGCCACCATTTTCTGTGTCTGTTCCACATCGATATCAGATTCTGCACTGCCGCTTAAGGGAAGGCGCATACATCCAAACCCCAAGGCTGCTATTCTGTGATCCTGAAATTTTCGATAGATCATTTCCATTTCCTCCTTTTCTGCCCGTCATACAGGCTCCGGAATTTTATCTGCCTGAAACAGAACAGCCCTCCGGTCTGGAAGGCTGTTTTAAAAAGACTGTCTATTATAAGAATGCGGAAGATGGGACTTGAACCCACACGTAGTCACCTACGCAAGATTTTGAGTCTTGTGCGTCTGCCATTCCGCCACTTCCGCACGCCCGGCTTCCGTTGGAAGCCAGATTTGATTATATCACTTGAGAAAATTCATTGCAACAACATTTTTCCCGTTTATACCGGGTTTTGTCAGATCACGGCCCGCTCCTTGCCCAGTTCACCGGCCTGCCCGGTCAGTTTCCTGCCGATCTCAAAGCAGTCAAATGTGGCAAAATAGTCTGCCGGCGTCTCTGCCCGGCGGATAAGCTGCACACCGCCGTCCTCTTTTAAGAGCAGCTCTGCAGACTTCAGTTTGCCATTATAATTGTATCCCATGGAAAATCCGTGAGCCCCTGTATCATGAATCACCAGATAATCTCCCATATCAATTTTCGGAAGCATCCGGTCAACAGCAAACTTATCATTATTCTCACAAAGAGAGCCGGTTACGTCATATTTATGATCACAGGGCGCATTCTCTTTCCCCAGCACTGTGATGTGGTGATATGCCCCGTACATGGCCGGACGCATCAGATTTACCGCACAGGCGTCTACCCCGATGTATTCCTTATGTGTGTGCTTTTCATGGATCGCTTTGGTGACAAGACAGCCATATGGTCCCATCATATATCGTCCCAGTTCTGTGTAAATTTCCACATCTCCCATTCCGGCGGGAACTAGTACTTCTTCATAGGCTTTCCGCACTCCTTCTCCGATGACCCGGATGTCATTTGGTTCCTGATCCGGCCTGTAGGGAATGCCGATCCCTCCGGAAAGGTTGATAAACTTTATGTGTACTCCAGTCTCTTTTGACAGACGCGCCGCCTGCTCAAAAAGGATCTTTGCCAGCATGGGATAATACTCATTGGTCACTGTATTGCTGGCCAGAAACGCATGGAGGCCGAATTCTTTCGCTCCTTTGGCCTTCAGGATCTTATAGGCCTCCAGGAGCTGTTCTGCAGTCATGCCATATTTGGCGTCACCCGGATTATCCATGATATCATTGGAAATTTTAAACAGTCCGCCCGGATTAAAACGACAGCTGATCGTTTCCGGGATATGGCCGATCGCTTTCTCCAGAAATTCAATATGGGTGATGTCATCCAGATTGATGATCCCGCCAAGGCGGTCCGCCAAAACAAAGTCCTCCGCCGGTGTGTCATTGGAAGAAAACATAATATCATGTCCGGTAATTCCCACGGCCTCAGACAACATCAGCTCCGTGTACGAAGAGCAGTCGCAGCCACATCCGTACTCCTTCAGAATCTTGATCAGGAACGGATTGGGAGTCGCTTTTACCGCAAAGTACTCTTTAAATCCGGGATTCCATGAAAAAGCGTCTCTCAAAGCCTCCATATTCTTCCGGATCCCCTTCTCATCATAGATATGGAAAGGGGTAGGATATGTTTTTGTGATCTCCTGGATCTGTTCCTTTGTAACAAACGGTCTTTTGTTCATTAATGTCTCTCCTTAAAGTAGTTTCGGATCTCTTTCGATCCGGATATTATTCGATCGTAGCGATCCTCATCATATTGCTCTTTGTACTGTGCTCCTGCCGGACATTTGTCGAGGGAACACCTGCTGTCAGAACAACCACATCCCCTGATTCCACATACTGCTTCACAATTGCCAGTTCAATAGCCGCGTTGCAGATATCATCTGTAGAATTCAGCTGTGTTGACTTCAGCGGCCTTACTCCCCAGTAGATTGACATTCTCCGCAGCGTACGCTCATTTGGAGTGATCCCGAGGATATCCTGTTTGGGTCTTAAATCAGATATCACTCTGGTGGTCGCGCCGGACACAGTAGGAGTAATGATACATCTGGCATTCAGATTAGAGGCAGCCAGCACCGAAGAATATCCGATAGCACTGGACAATCCTTTCTTCTTCAGATGGCTTCCTGCTTTTTCCAGCATCATGTCATAATCCAGATGCTGCTCTGTATTCTCAATGATGTGGACCATCATCTGCAGCGCTTCCAGTGGGTATTTGCCCTGAGCGGTCTCTCCGGAGAGCATCACCGCATCTGTTCCGTCGTAAACCGCGTTCGCCACGTCTGTCACTTCAGCTCTGGTAGGACGGGGATTGCGGATCATGGAATCCAGCATCTGTGTGGCAGTAATAACTGTCTTAAAATTATTGTTGCATTTCTGGATGATCATCTTCTGCAGATAAGGTACTTCCTCCGCCGGGATCTCTACGCCCAGATCACCTCGGGCCACCATGATCCCGTCTGCCGCGCGGATAATTTCATCGATATTCCGGATTCCTTCCGCGTTCTCTATTTTGGCGATGACAGGTGTGTAGGGCGCATCCAGTTCTTTCAGATATGCCTTGATTTCCAGGACACATTCTGCGTTTCTTACAAAAGAAGCCGCAATAAAATCAATGCCCTGCTCCACTCCGAAGCGGATATCGTCTCTGTCTTTCTTTGTGATCGCAGGCAGACGGACTGCCACATTCGGGACATTGACTCCCTTTCTTTCTCCCAGCTCACCGCCATTGACCACAACACAGTGGATCTCCTTCTCTGTTTTAGCCACTACTTCCAGTCCGATCAGCCCGTCATCGATCAGGATCGTTTTCCCGGGTTCCACATCTTCCACAAGGCCTTCATACGAGATAGACACTTTCTGAGCGTCCCCTATCACATCCTCTATGGTCAAAGTAAAGGAAGCTCCGTTCTCAAGCATAACTTTTTTCCCGTCTCTGAGAATACCCGTCCGGATTTCCGGTCCCTTAGTATCCAGCAGGATAGCTGTGTTGGTATGGAGTTCTTCACGGAGTTCTTTCAGCATGTCCATTCTGCTCTTCTGTTCCGCATGATCACCATGGGAAAAGTTAAAACGGGCCACATCCATTCCGTTTTCCATGAGTTTCTTCATGAGTTCTCTGTCATTCGTATTAGGTCCCATTGTACAGACTACTTTTGTTTTTTTCATAAGATAAGCCCTCTCCTTACATCAACTATTTCTATATATCATATCTTCCAGGATGAATCTGGTCTGTGTGTCCCGCCATTTATTTTACATGTTCGTGAGTGAACAAATGATCCTGGCAATATTCATAATTTCCGTTACATTTGGAACAGAAACGGAATTCCAGGCAGGGATCATCCAGTTCCGTGCGGCCGCATACCGCGCAGCGGTGCTTAGCGCCGCCCTCATAATGCATGTGAGGCGCGGACTGCTTTTTAAATCTGGCTTTTCTTGCTCTCTCTTTTGGTGAATACCGTCGCAGATTTCTCGTAGAAAGGAAGAAAATAATAAAATTCAAAAGTGACGCCCCGATCGCTACACGGGTCACAATCCCGCCTGTTATGAACGAGTATCCGGCCAAAGCGGCATATACCAGCGCCATCCACTTCATTTTAATGGGCAGGATAAAGTACAACAGGACTTCCATGTCCGGATAAATTGCCGCAAACGCAAGGAAAATGGACATCGTAATATAGTTTGTGCTCACAAGTCCGATCGATGACAGGGGGATCTCCACACCATACATGAAGTAAAACACACCATACAGAGCGAATACCGCCAGCACTGTAAACAGGATACCCGAAAAAATGTATACATTATACTTAAAAGTCCCCCAGGTACGCTCAAGAGCTGTTCCCAGTGAATAATAAAGCAGTACAAGGAACACCAGAGAAATCAGGTCCGTAGCCGGTGGAACCAGCACCCAGGATATGATCCTCCACACCTGTCCCCGCAAAATCAGAGCCGGTTCCAGAGTAAGCCAGCTGATCAGTTCCGGCATCAGATACATGGTAATAAAACCGATCACGTAGCCTGCCAGAAGATACACTGTCAGGTTCGGGATCGCGAAACGTCCCATTTTTCTCTCTAATTTGTCAAGCCAGTTCAAATGTTATTTCTCCTTACTTTCCAGATTTTGTTTTTATACCGATACAATTGTACCGTTCACAAAACTGTTTGTCAAACAGTTGTTATAGCTTTACCTGACTTTCACACAATCTTTATATAAAATATCTATAAGACCCGGAATTATTTTCAAATCCCGCATAATAATAACAATTGTCTTTTTAAAATTCCTGTCGTATAATGTAAATTGTTGCAAAACAGAAACGGGAGTTTTACAGTTGAATAAATCAAAAATACCTTGCAGGCCGCATAAAGCCTGCATTTTTTTGTCAAATTTTATGTTTTTCTCTGTACTTGTTTGTAATAGTGTGTTATAATAAAAAGAAAAGAGAGGCGTTTTTTATCATGTATATCGCTATTACAGGCAGTAAAAATAATAAAGATGTATATATTTATCAATCGTTTCGGAAAGAGGATGGAAAATCATCTTCCCGTATCTATAAAAAACTCGGAAAATTTAACGATCTCATCGCTCAGTTTGACGGAGACAAAGATATGATGCTGGCATGGGCTAAAAACGAAGCACGAAAAGAAACAGAACTCTATAATCAGAAAAACGGGAAAGTTTCTATAGATTTTTCTCAGGGAGCACGTATCGCCCCAAATGAGCAGCGCCTTTTTAACATCGGATATCTCTTTCTCCAGTCCCTTGTTACCCAACTTCGCCTGGATAAGATCTGCCGTTCCATCAAAGGCCGCCATAAATATCTGTATGATCTCCACGCCATTTTAACAGACCTGATCTATGCCCGTATTCTCCATCCCTCCAGCAAGCGGGAAAGCTATGCGTACTGCAAGACCCTGCTGGAACCGCCAAAATACTCCTTACAGGATGTTTACCGTGCCCTTTCCGTCCTTGCTGAGGAATCCGATTTTATACAGAGTGAACTCTACCAGAATTCCAACTTTGTCCTTCCCAGGAACAAAAAAATCCTGTACTACGACTGCACAAACTTTTATTTTGAGATCGAACAGGAGGACGAACTGCGCAGATACGGCAAAAGCAAGGAACATCGTCCCAATCCGATCGTGACCATGGGTTTGTTCATGGATGCGGACGGGATCCCTTTGTCTTTCGATATTTTCCCCGGGAACCAGAATGAACAGACAACTTTGAAGCCATTAGAGCAGAAGATCATCCGGGATTTCAACTGCAGCGAATTTATTTTCTGTTCGGATAGCGGGCTGGGTTCTCTGAATAACCGCCGCTTCAACAGTTTCGCTAACAGAGCCTATGTGATCACACATTCTCTGAAAAAAATGAAAGAGGATGAACGGAGGATCGCGATGGATCCCACGCAGTTCCGCAAGATAGGTTCCAAAAAGTTTATTGACCTTCGCACACTGGATGAAACGGATGAAGAGACCTACAACTCTGTTTATTATAAGGAATACCCTCTTGTGACAGCAGATATGGATGAGACTCTGATCGTTACCTATTCCCCGAAATACGCCGCTTACCAAAGAAGGATCCGGGAAGGCCAGATTGAACGGGCGCAAAAACTTTTCTCCTCCGCGGGGAAGAAACGAAAGAGCAAAAACCCGAATGATCCTATGCGTTTTATAAAAGCCACTACGGTTACGGCGGATGGGGAGATCGCTGAAAAAACAATCTATGCCCTTGACCGGGAACAGATCGAGAAAGAAGCGATGTATGATGGGTTTTATGCCGTAGTGACCAATCTAGAGGGAGAGGTAAGTGAGATCATCCGGATCAACCGGCAGCGTTGGCAGATCGAAGAAAACTTCCGCATCATGAAAGAGGATCTCGGCTCCCGCCCAGCCTTTGTCCGTACAGAAGACCACATCAAAGCCCATTTCATGACCTGCTATCTCAGCCTGACCGTGTATCGGCTGTTGGAAAAGGCTGTTGGAGAGGACTATACGTGTAATCAACTCATCCAAACCCTGCGTTCCATGAAGATGACCCTTTTATCTTCTGCCGGCGGTTATATCCCCTCTTACACCCGTACAGAACTTACAGATACCCTGCACCAGGTTTTTGGTTTCCGTACGGATTATGAGATCATTACCAAAACCTCCATGCGCACTCTCATTAAAAATACAAAAGTTTTGGAAAGAGACAAAATATAGCACATATCGATGCAAGACCGAAAGAGGCTACAACGCCCATATTTACTGGGTTTGTAGCCTCTTTTTACTCTTTCAACTGTCAAAGATGGGATTGTACCGTTCACAAAACTGTTTGTCAAACAGTTGTTATAGCTTTACCTGACTTTCACACAATCTTTATATAAAATATCTATAAGACCCGGAATTATTTTCAAATCCCGCATAATAATAACAATTGTCTTTTTAAAATTCCTGTCGTATAATGTAAATTGTTGCAAAACAGAAAGACACATTAAATAAGTAAGAACTCATATAAATTTTACTACAGAAGATTGGAGATTATACAATGAATCTGAAAGAATTACATACTCTTGGGATCGATATCGGTTCCACTACAGTCAAGATTGCAATTCTGGACGAGGACAAGGAGGTACTCTTCTCCGACTATGAACGTCATTTTGCCAATATCCAGGAGACACTGTCAGATCTTCTCGGCCGTGCTCTCTATAAACTGGGGCCGATCCAGGTTTCTCCGGTCATTACCGGAAGCGGCGGTCTGACGCTCGCAAAACACCTGGGAATTCCTTTTGTCCAGGAAGTGATCGCCGTATCCACAGCCCTGCAGGACTATGCGCCTCAGACGGATGTCGCCATAGAGCTTGGAGGTGAAGACGCGAAGATCATCTATTTTGAGGGAGGTAATGTAGAACAGAGAATGAACGGAGTCTGTGCCGGCGGTACAGGTTCCTTCATCGATCAGATGGCTTCTCTGCTCCAGACCGACGCTTCCGGTCTGAATGAATACGCGAAAAATTACAAAGCCCTCTATTCGATCGCGGCCCGGTGCGGCGTGTTTGCCAAATCCGATATCCAGCCGCTGATCAACGACGGGGCGTCACGTGAGGATCTGGCCGCCTCTATTTTTCAGGCCGTAGTCAATCAGACTATCAGCGGACTTGCCTGCGGCAAGCCGATCCGGGGGCACGTTGCCTTCCTGGGAGGTCCTCTTCACTTTCTGCCTGAGCTGCGTCAGGCTTTTATCCGCACACTCAAACTGGATGACGAGCACATTATCGCGCCCAATCACTCTCACCTGTTCGCAGCCATCGGATCTGCCCTGAATTCCAAAAAGGATGTTCCCATGGCACTTAAGGAGCTGCAGAACCGCCTGGCCGGCAGGATCAAGATGGACATCGAAGTAGAACGGCTGGAGCCTCTATTTGCCACAAACGCGGAATATGAAGCATTCACCGCGCGTCACGCCAAGCATCAGGTCCCTGTCAAAGACCTTGCCACTTACCGGGGAAAAGCTTTTCTTGGCATCGACGCCGGCTCCACTACGACCAAGGCCGCTCTGGTAGGCGAAGACGGAACCCTTCTTTATTCCTTCTACCACAATAACGACGGAGATCCCCTGGGGACCACCATAACCGCCATTAAAGATATTTACAGCCAGCTCCCGGAAGGTGTGGAGATCGTCCACTCCTGTTCAACCGGCTATGGAGAGGCTCTGATCAAGGCCGCTCTGATGCTGGATGAGGGCGAGGTGGAGACTGTAGCCCACTATTACGCGGCTGCGTTCTTCGAACCGGATGTCGACTGCATTCTGGATATCGGCGGCCAGGATATGAAATGCATCAAGATCAAAAATCAGACCGTAGACAGTGTCCAGCTCAACGAGGCCTGCTCTTCCGGCTGTGGTTCTTTTATCGAAACTTTCGCGAAATCACTGAATTATTCCGTGGAAGATTTTGCTCATGAGGCACTCTACGCCCAGAATCCCATCGATCTGGGGACCCGCTGTACCGTATTTATGAACTCCAAGGTAAAACAGGCGCAAAAAGAAGGCGCATCTGTGGCAGACATTTCCGCGGGACTGGCCTACTCTGTCATCAAGAATGCCCTGTTTAAGGTGATCAAAGTTTCCAGTGCCTCCGAGCTGGGAAAACACATTGTTGTCCAGGGAGGAACCTTTTATAATAACGCAGTCCTTCGCAGCTTTGAAAAGATTGCGGACTGCGAGGCGATCCGTCCGGATATTGCCGGGATCATGGGCGCTTTCGGCGCCGCTCTGATTGCCAGAGAGCGCTATGTCGAATGCGAGGGCACGACCATGCTCTCAATCGATGAGATCAAAGATATGGAGTACTCTACCACCATGACAAAATGCCGCGGCTGTACCAACACCTGCCGTCTGACTATTAATCATTTCAGCGGCGGAAGGAAGTTCATCACCGGGAACCGGTGTGAACGGGGTCTCGGGAAAGAAAAATCCAAAAATACAATGCCCAATCTGTTCGACTACAAGTTCCACCGCTATTTTGACTATGAGCCCCTCCCGGAGGAAGAGGCATCACGCGGGGTCATCGGTATCCCCCGGGTACTGAACATGTATGAGAATTATCCGTTCTGGTTTACATTCTTCACAAGACTGAAATTCCGGGTGGTCCTCTCTCCTTCTTCCACCAGAAAGATTTATGAGCTTGGCATTGAGTCCATCCCCAGTGAATCCGAGTGCTATCCGGCAAAGCTGGCTCACGGGCATGTACAGTGGCTGATCAACAAAGGGATCAAACATATTTTCTACCCCTCTGTTCCGTATGAGCGGAATGAATTTGAAGAGGCCAACAACCACTACAACTGCCCTATCGTCACATCCTACCCGGAGAACATTAAAAATAACATGGACGCTATTGTCCAGGGACAGATAGATTTTATCCATCCGTTCCTTTCTCTGAAAAACGAAGAGACCATCTCTTACCGTCTGATCGAGGAACTCGGTCCGAAATTTTCCATCCCGGACAGAGAGATACGAGACGCTGTCCACGCTGCATGGGAGGAACTTGCCGCATGCCGTCAGGATATGCGCGCCAAAGGAGAAGAGACTATCCGGTTCCTCAACGAGACGGGAAACCGGGGTATTGTTCTGGCGGGGCGTCCATATCACATTGATCCGGAGATCAATCACGGTCTTCCGGAAATGATCACTTCCTATAATATTGCCGTACTGACCGAGGACTCCGTCTCCCATCTCCACCAGGTAGAACGTCCTCTGAACGTCATGGATCAATGGATGTATCATTCCCGGCTGTATGCCGCTGCTAATTATGTAAAAACAACTGAAAATCTGGATCTGATCCAGCTCAACTCTTTTGGCTGCGGCCTGGACGCGGTCACCACAGACGAGGTGGCAGACATTCTTACCGGGTCCGACAAGATCTACACAACCCTGAAGATCGACGAGGTAAACAACCTGGGAGCGGCCCGCATCCGGGTACGTTCTCTCCTGGCCGCCATCCGGGTACGGGAACAGAAAAAAACCGAGCGCACCATCCGGCCCGCGTCTATTGAAAAGGTTCCCTTTACAAAAGAGATGCGAAAAACCCATACGATCCTCTGCCCGCAGATGTCTCCCATCCACTTCGAGCTTCTGGAACCGGCCTTTCGCGCGGCCGGATATAAGATTGAGGTGCTGCCCAACGACAACCGTCAGGCTGTCAACGTAGGACTCCAGTACGTAAACAATGACGCCTGCTATCCGTCCCTCATTGTAGTCGGACAGATCATGGACGCGATCCTGTCCGGAAAATATGACACTGACAGACTCGCGGTCATCATCAGCCAGACAGGAGGCGGATGCCGCGCTTCCAACTATATCGGATTTATCCGGCGCGCTCTGAAAAAGGCCGGTTATGGGCATATCCCGGTCATTTCCATCAACTTAAGCGGCCTTGAGTCCAATCCCGGCTTTAAGATCACGCTTCCTCTGGCGGTACGTATTGCCTACGCAGCGGTGTTTGGGGATATCTTTATGAAATGTGTATACCGGATGCGGCCCTATGAGGCAGTTCCCGGGACTACTAATGCTGTTCACCGCAAATGGGCGGAACTATGCAAAAAGTTTGTCTCTGAGGGATATCCTTCCCGCAGGAAATTCAAAAAACTCTGCCGTGATATTATCCGGGACTTTGACAACATTGAAATCCTGGACATTAAAAAGCCCCGCGTTGGCGTTGTCGGAGAGATCCTGGTAAAATTCCTCCCGGCCGCCAACAACCATCTGGTAGACCTTCTGGAAGCCGAGGGAGCGGAAGCCGTGGTCCCTGACCTGATCGATTTCCTTCAGTACTGCTTCTACAACCAGAATTTCAAAGTTTCACACCTGGGATTCAAAAAATCCAAGGCGCTGGTCGGAAATCTGGGTATCCGGGCAGTAGAATGGCTGCGAGCTCCGGCAACCAAAGCGTTTGCCGCAAGCCGGCACTTTACGCCTCCGGCCCATATTGAGGATCTGGCTAAAATGGCTTCCGATATCGTATCTATCGGAAATCAGACCGGAGAAGGCTGGTTTTTGACCGGAGAGATGCTGGAGCTGATCCACAGCGGAGCGGAAAATATCGTCTGCACACAGCCTTTTGCCTGCCTTCCCAATCACGTGGTTGGAAAGGGTGTTATCAAAGAGCTGCGCAGGCTGCACCCTGCATCCAATATCGTGGCCATTGACTTTGATCCGGGCGCCAGTGAAGTAAACCAGCTGAACAGGATCAAACTGATGCTGTCCACAGCGTTTAAAAATCTGGAGGCACAGAAATAAAGAATTTTAAAAAGATTCCCTGCCGGCTCTTTCCCGGCAGGGAATCTTTTCGCAAAATTTCTTTTTTCATTTCAGACACCGATCCTGTAAAGGAAAAAGGACCCTCCAAACAGTCCCAGTATGAGTCCCGCATATCCGCCGGCACAGATCAGATCCGCCAGAGACTGAAGGACTCCCGAGCCTGTGAAAATACACCAGATAAGGCCCGCAGCCACGCCGATCAGGGTCCATCCTATAATCATAACAGGAAGAAACACCGGCACCGCGTGACTGTCATCCATATATCGTGTAATAAAATTCCATAATCCTCTGTACATTCTCTTTCCCCTTCTTCTGCTGAATATTTTTCAAATATCAAAACCAATGAATTGTTTATAAGTATCCTGTTTTCAGCTTTATTATAGGCAGAGAATGTAAAAATTATGTCTGATGCACCGATAAATTTCTGTAAAAATTTTTCAAAAAATCAGATATATCAGAGAATAAGGCCGGGGATTTCCTGTGGTGAGGCTGCCAGCATATCAGCTCCCGCGCCGCGCAGCTCCTCCGCGCTTCCGTATCCGTATGCCACTCCCAGAGTGTGAAGCCCGGATTTCTGAGCCCCTGTCATATCATGCGCGCGGTCTCCGACCATAACGATGCCGGTTCGATCCGTAATTCCACAGGATCCCAGAACATATTCTATCACTTCATGCTTGTTGGATCTGCTCTCATCCATACAGGCGCCTCCCATAAAGTCAAAATATTTTGCAAGATCGAAATGCTCCGCAACCATCCTGGCAAATTTTTCCGGCTTTGCGGTGGCCATCAAAATACGCACGCCGGAATCTTTCAGCTTCTGAAGAGCCTCCGGCATACCTTCAAAAACTGTACATTCAAATATTCCTTTGTCGCTGTAATATTCCTGATAAGTCTCTATCATGCGTTCGATCTTCTCTTCACCAAACCCGAATACTTCCGGAAGCGATTCTCTCAGAGGAGGCCCGATAAAGAGACGAAGTTTTTCTTCCGGAAGCACGGGAATCCTGTGCTTTTCCATCATATAACAAAGACTTTTCAATATACCCGGCGCTGAATCTGTGATCGTCCCGTCCAGGTCAAATATTGCAGTTGTAAATTTCATGATATCCTCCTTTAGTCTGTGCCGCGCCTTCTGTGCGGCCTGAGTACTGTTCTGTCAATAACTGCGGATCTGATCTCCTTCTTCATTCTGTGTGTTTATCACTTTCCGCACGACTACATAGTATCCAAAATCATCATTTACTTTTATATACACCCGGTCTCCTTCTCTGTGCCCCAGGAGAGCTTTCCCGACAGGCGACTCAATGCTGACCAGCCCGTTCAGCGAACTTCCCCTGACAGAAGTTACGATCCGGTATGTTTCTACCTCACCGTCATCCTCACAGTAGATTTCAACGGTATTGTTCAGCCCGATCTCATCTTCCTTCGAATGATCCTCCACGATCACTGCCGTCTTCAGCATTCTCTCCAGATAGCGGATCCGGCTCTCGTTGCTGTTTTTTTCCTTTTTCGCCGCATGGTATTCAAAATTTTCACTGAGATCTCCGTGAGCGCGCGCCTCTTTTACAGCTTCAATCAGCTCTTTTCTCTTCACCACTTTCCGATGCTCGATCTCAGCCTGGATCTTTTCTACATCGCTCTTTGTCAACCGTTCGCCCATTTCTTCCAATATCCTCCTTCAGCCTGCGGCAGATCCGGCCTGAAAAGACAGAGGCCCGGAACATTTCCGATGCCTCTGTCCTATCATCTTCCGGTGAGAAAACCCTCCCGGCCCGCTCTATGCCCGAACAGGGTCATTTCCAAACTGTAAGACTATTTTATGATCAGGGATTTTCCCGTCATTTCCTTCGGCTGTTCCATTCCCATCATCTCGATCAGGGTCGGCGCGATATCCGCCAGGCATCCGCCTTCTCTCAGCTTATAGGACGGATCCGCGTTTACCAGGATAAACGGCACCGGATTCGTCGTGTGCGCCGTAAATGGTTCTCCTGTCTCCTCATCGATAAGCTGCTCTGCATTTCCGTGGTCTGCGCAGATAAACATCTGGCCGTCCACTTCTTTTACAGCATCTACTGCCCTGCCGACACATTCGTCCACCGCCTCGATAGCCTTGATGGCCGCTGATTCGACTCCGGTATGTCCCACCATATCCGGATTGGCGAAATTGATGATGATCACATCATATTTTCCGGACTTGATGGCCTCTACCAGTTTGTCGCATACTTCGTATGCGCTCATTTCCGGCTTCAGATCATAAGTTGCCACCTTCGGTGATTTCACAAGGATCCTGTCCTCTCCCGGGTTGGGTTCCTCTACGCCGCCGTTGAAGAAAAATGTGACATGGGCGTATTTCTCTGTCTCTGCGATACGCGCCTGTTTCAGTCCATGAGCGGCAAGGAACTCTCCGAAGGTATTCGTAATCTCTTCTTTTTCAAACGCCACCAGCTTGTTCCCTATGGTCACGTCATAATCTGTGAAGCAGACATAGGTCGTCTTTACTCTGGGGCCTCTGTCAAAGCCTTTGAAATCATCGTCGCAGAATGCCCTTGTGATCTCTCGCGCGCGGTCCGGGCGGAAGTTAAAGAAGATCACCGAATCTCCGTCTTTCACTGTGGCCACCGGCGCCCCGTCCTTCACGATCACCATGGGTTCCACAAATTCATCTGTCTTGTCATTGTCATAGGAAGCCTGGATCCCTTCCGTGGCAGAGGCCGCCTCAACGCCCTCTCCTCTGACCAGCGCCCTATACGCTCTCTCTACACGGTCCCAGCGGTTGTCCCTGTCCATCGCATAGTAACGTCCGGCCACGGTAGCGACCTGTCCCACGCCGATCTCTTTCATCCTGGCTTCCAGTTCTTCCACATACTCTTTTCCGGATGCCGGCGGCGTATCACGTCCGTCCAGGAAGCAGTGGACATAGACCTTCTCGATCCCCTGTCTCTTGGCCAGTTCCAGCAGCCCGTAAATGTGCGTATTATGGCTGTGTACGCCCCCGTCTGACACAAGGCCCCACATATGGAGCGCGGAATCGTTCTTCTTCACATTCTCACATGCCGCGAGAAGCGCTTTGTTCTCAAAGAAATCTCCGTCCTGGATCGCCTTTGTGATCCTGGTCAGATCCTGATAGACAATGCGGCCTGCGCCCATGTTCAGATGGCCGACCTCAGAATTTCCCATCTGGCCTTCCGGAAGTCCCACTGCCATCCCGCTGGCATTTCCTTTTACAAACGGGCACTCAGCCATAAGCCTGTCCATGACCGGTGTCTTTCCCTCCGCGACAGCGTTGCCCCTGGGGTCGTTCCTGAGCCCATAGCCGTCTAATATCATCAATACAGTAGGTTTCTTACTCATATCCATATCTCCTTATTTTATATAATGAAAAGTTTAACATTCCGTTACCTATTGTAACCGTTTTGGAAATGTTTTGCAAGACAGAACCGCGGTACGGATCATTCCTGCATAAAAATACTGCATAAAAATGTCATTAATCTCTGATAAAAGATTGACACATATCTCTGTTTCTTTTATAATCAAAGCATGTAGTTAATTGACCATTGGCTACAGGGGTGGGGTCACGACCTCGCCCTCTATAACAAAAAGGGCCTGATGGGGCTCATTTTTTATTTTACAGAGAGTGTATCAGATGAGGAGGATAAAATGAACAACATAAATGTGTCAATTTTCAAAGATCTGCAGAATCTGTCTGAGAGCCTGGATTACAGGTCATATGGCCGTTCCTACTATACCCTGGCAGAGAATGACCGGATCAGACAGCAGGAAAAGGAATATACAGCCCAGAGCGGGAACAGCCACGGCCTTTTTTCGGGCCTAAAGTATCAGCGCGAACTGCGCAAGATTCAGCAGTCGTACCGCCCGGAGAATGAAAATGACCGGAAATGTTATGAAATCCTGAAAAAATACGGAATCGATTCGGAAATCCTTCGCAAAGATGTACAGCAGGGTACTCCTCCGGAAAGGCGGGTTAATGCTTTTGGCGTGATCCTGTCCACGGTTGACCGGCTCTACAGTTATCCCTCTCCTGATCTTACATATTCTCCCTTTGACGCGGAAAACTGTATGAACGGCGCTGCCATCCAGGATATTATCAATGCCCAGGATCCGGAAGTGGCCGGATATCTCAGGAATATCTCTGATGATACATTGAACATGCCCAACCACATCCGGGAAAAATATCTGGAAGCCGTCAGAGAAATGCGTAAAACACTGCAGCAGGTCCCCTACGGGACCCGGTATTTCCGCAGGCTTCAGCGTAAAAAACTGATCGTGCGCTATGGAATAGAAAAATCTTTCTTCAGATCCAGGCAATGGAAATCCAAGATCATAGGCAAGCAGCTCCATATCCGGCTCCCCGGGCTGTACAAGGGCCTGACAGGCCCCGCGTTCCAGGAGCTGAAAAACCTGTATGACGCCTATCAGACTGCCAGTGAGGACTTTAACGCCGATGTGAAAGGTACCCGTCTGGGCCAGGAAGGCGAAGAGACTGTGTTAAAAGAGTTTGAGTTTTACCGGAATCAGATGAAAGTACTTCCCAATATCCGCCTGGAGGTGAATGGCCAGTCCGTTGAGTCAGATCTCATCGTCGTCTCCCCCTATGGTCTCTTCATCATCGAGGTGAAAAATCTCGGAAGCAGCGGGAGCTACAGCATCGCCATCGACCAGGACGGCCGCTGGAAGAAGGTCATGCGGAACGGGAAATTTACACCCCTGGGATCCATATCAAGCCAGAATGTACGGCATCTGCACGGAGTGGAAACAGTCGTAAATGAAGCTTTCGGAAATACATCCGGCTCCTGGATCCAGGCGCACTCTATCATTGCCTTTGCCAATAATACAGTAAACATCCAGAACAACTCTGCCAATATCGTGCTGAGAAGTTCTGAGATCGTCAATGAGATCCGCCGGCATCCTATTGTCTTTTCCGAGGAAGAGATCGAGAAGATTGCAGATATTATACAGAAAAACAACAGGCCCGCTCTGGGTTATGATGTGGAGAACTGGGTAAAAAAGATCATAGTGTCCAATTTTGAGATAAACGAAAAAAGCCGCCAGTTTGCCTCCTATGCCAAACCTTTCTTTGAGATCTGCAAATTCTACACTTCCGTGGTCTATGGGACTGTAAAAGAAACCCTGGACTCAATGGAATATGATCCTGCCGGTGACCTCTGATCCCGGCATACCGTAAGGAATTCCAATCCTATAACAGATGCCCCGAGCGGTCCATCCGCGCGGGGCATCTTCTTTTCAGCTGCTGCAGCTGAGCTTCTTAATTTCCTTCCGTTATTTATAGTTTACGATCTTTCCGAAATCCGCTTTCAGGGAAGCCCCGCCTACAAGGCCTCCGTCAATATCGGGCTGAGCAAACAGTTCCGCCGCGTTTCCTGCGTTTACGGATCCGCCGTATTGGATGCGGATCGAGTCAGCTGTCGCCTGATCATAAACCTCAGCGATGCATTCCCGGATGCCTTTGCATACTTCCTCCGCCTGCTCTGTGGTAGCTGTCTTGCCCGTCCCGATCGCCCAGATCGGCTCGTAGGCGATGACCATCGTCTTCGCCTGATCAGCTGTCACATTCTGAAGCCCGACTTTTACCTGCTGACGGATAAAGTCCATGGTCACGCCCTGCTCTCTCTGCTCCAGAGACTCGCCACAGCACATGATCGGAGTAATTCCATGCTCAAGAGCTTTCAGGACTTTCTTGTTCACATCCTCATTTGTCTCTCCAAAGTAGTCCCTTCTCTCAGAATGTCCCAGAACAACATATTTCACGCCTGCGTCCACAAGCATGTTCGGAGCGATCTCGCCTGTGTAGGCACCGCTCTCCTCAAAGTACATATTCTCGGCTCCCACCTGGATATTTGTCCCTTTGACAGCCTCAGCCACCGGAACAATATCGATCGCCGGAACACAGAACACTACGTCAACTTCTTCATTTGCCACAAGCGGCTTTAACTCCTCTACAAGAGCCACTGCCTCACTGGGAGTCTTGTTCATCTTCCAGTTACCTGCGATAATTTTCTTTCTTGCCATTTTCTCTTCTCCTAAAATTTATATAATTCTGATAAGCTTTCCGCCTGACGGCTTGGCTTCGCTAAGCCCGGGTATGTTCGCCTTACTAAGGCTCGCATAATGCATCGCCAAGTGCGGCGAACTAAGTAAACGCTAAGCTCACCCTGCGCCTGCCGGCTTGGCTTCGCTAAGCTTTTTACTTATCGTTGGCTGCCGCTACGCCCGGAAGTTCTTTTCCTTCAAGGAACTCCAGAGAAGCGCCGCCGCCTGTTGAGATATGTGTCATCTTGTCGCCGTATCCCAGCTGGTTGACTGCCGCCGCAGAATCTCCGCCGCCGATGATCGTCACAGCGTCTGTATTTGCCAGAGCCTCGGCAACCGTCTTTGTGCCGTCCGCGAACTTCGGCATCTCAAAGCATCCCATCGGGCCGTTCCATACGACTGTCTTCGCGGACTTTACTTCCTCGGCATACATCTTCGCTGTCTCGGGTCCGATATCAAGTCCCATCCATCCGTCCGGGATCTCATTCTGAGCCACTACTTTTGTATTCGCGTCGTTAGAGAATGCGTCTGCCGCCACCGCGTCAACCGGAAGCAGAAGTTTTACGCCTTTTTCTTTTGCTTTCTCTACCATATCAAGCGCATACTGAAGATAATCTTCCTCAAGAAGAGAATTTCCTACATTTCCACCCTGTGCTTTTGTAAATGTATAGCACATTCCACCGCCGATGATCAGGGTGTCTACCTTCTCCAGGAGGTTATTGATCACGGAGATCTTGCTGGAAACTTTGGATCCGCCCAGGATTGCCACGAACGGTCTCTCCGGATTCTCGACCGCGTTTCCAAGGAAGTCGATCTCTTTCTGCATCAGGTATCCTACAACTGCAGTGTCAACATACTTTGTAACACCCACATTTGAGCAGTGAGCTCTGTGCGCTGTACCGAATGCGTCATTTACAAATACATCGCAAAGAGACGCCAGATCTTTGGAGAACTCCTCACCATTCTTTGTCTCTTCCGCTCTGTAGCGTGTATTCTCAAGAAGAACAACATCCCCGTCCTTCATGTCTGCCACTGCCGCTTTCGCGTTAGGGCCTACCACTTCCGGATCTGCCGCAAACTTCACTTCCTGTCCGAGAAGCTCGGAAAGTCTCTTTGCCACCGGTGCCAGGGAAAGTTCCGGCTTTGGCTCTCCCTTTGGTTTTCCCAGGTGTGAGCAGAGGATCACCTTGCCGCCGTCAGCGATCAGTTTCTTGATCGTCGGAAGAGCTGCCACGATACGGTTCTCGTCCGTGATCTTTCCGTCGATAAGCGGAACGTTGAAGTCACATCTTACAAGAACTCTTTTTCCCTTTACATTGATATCATCTACTGATTTTTTATTAAGTGCTGCCATATAAATGCCTCCTCAAATTTTATTAAAGAGATTCTCATTCGGACGGGTCTGTAAGCCCGCCTCTGTGATAAAAAAACAGGATCCGGTCCTGCAGTCAAGACCGGACCCCATTGTGAGTCAATTATCAGGAATCAACCTTTCAATGCCTGTCCTTTTTCTCCGGATTAAGCCTGAAGAAGTTTTCCGAAATATTTGATTGTTCTTACCATCTGGCTTGTGTAGGAGTTCTCATTGTCATACCATGAAACAACCTGAACCTCTGTTGTGCCGTCGCCAACCGGAAGAGCCATTGTCTGCGTAGCGTCGAACAGGGAACCATATGTCATACCAACGATATCGCTGGATACGATCTGATCCTCATTGTAGCCGTAAGACTCGTTCGCTGCCGCTTTCATAGCCGCGTTGATCTGATCAACTGTAACCTCTCCGTCAACAACTGCTGTCAGGATTGTTGTGGAACCTGTCGGAGTCGGAACACGCTGAGCGGATCCGATCAGCTTGCCGTTCAGTTCCGGGATAACAAGGCCGATTGCCTTAGCTGCGCCTGTGCTGTTCGGAACGATGTTCACAGCTGCCGCACGTGATCTTCTCAGATCGCCTTTTCTCTGCGGTCCGTCCAGAGTCATCTGGTCGCCTGTGTAAGCATGGATTGTACACATGATACCGGATTTCACCGGTACAAGGTCATTCAGAGCCTTCGCCATCGGAGCGAGGCAGTTAGTTGTACAGGATGCAGCAGAAATAATGTCGTCATCCTTTGTAAGAGTCTCATGATTTACATTATAAACGATTGTCGGAAGGTCATTTCCTGCCGGAGCGGAGATGATAACTTTCTTAGCGCCCGCATCGATATGAGCCTGAGCTTTTGCCTTGGATGTATAGAAGCCTGTACACTCCAGAACTACATCAACGCCGATCTCTCCCCACGGAAGCTCCTTAGCGTCAGCCTTTGCATAGATTTTGATTTCTTTCCCGTCAACGATGATAGAATCCTCTCCTGCTTCAACTTTGTCAGCCAGCGCATATCTGCCCTGTGTTGAGTCATATTTCAGTAAGTGAGCCAGCATCTTCGGGGATGTCAGGTCATTGATCGCCACGATCTCAAATCCCTCTGCTCCAAACATCTGTCTGAAAGCAAGACGTCCGATACGTCCAAATCCATTGATCGCTACTTTTACTGCCATGATTATTCCTCCTAAGAATTTAAAAAATATTTGACTGCTCTGCAGTCATGACAATGAATCCCTACAATGTCAAGATTGTTAAGGATTCATCAACTAGAATAATTGTACTAAAGTAAGAACAAAAATTCAAGTCCTAAATGTAATTTTATGGTTGCGGCACACAGAGTCCTTTTCCTCAAAGTACCGGATCATTCTGAGCCAATCCGCCGGAAAAACGGCTTTCTCCCGCGAAATTCTGTATAATACCGGAATCCGCACGCTTCCAGAAGCTGTTCTGCCTGCTGGAAATCATACCCTACGTGCTCCGGTCTGTGAGCGTCCGCTCCCACTGTAATGATCTCTCCGCCCAGCTCCCGGTAACGCTTAAGTACATCCGGATGGGGATTGGGAAATCCCAGGCCATACTTGACTCCTGCCATGTTCATCTCCAGCCCTTTTCCATCCGTAATGAGTTTTCTGAGCACTGCGTCGATCTCGTCTGAAAAATCCCTGTAAGAGTATTCTCGGGCCTGATGTTTTCCATACCTCACCACATAATCCAGATGGCCCAGAACATCAAAATCATCCACCCCTTCTATGCACTTAAGCGTCTCCACAAAAGCCTCCCTGTAGGCATCCGCGTCCGGCCTTCCCTGGAACAGTTTCCCAAAATACGGATCCATTCCCCGGACCAGATGCACGGACCCGATCACAAAATCAAAAGGCCAGGCCCGGACCAGCTCTCTGTATCTGTCCCCCAGATGGGACTGAAGACCGATCTCGATCCCGATCTTTATATCGAGTTTTCCATGGTATTTGTCTTTCAGAGGAAGAAGGGTTTCAAAATACTGCTTCACATCAAACAGAAACGCTCCTTCTCCGGCACCCTCCTCAGGGGGAAAATCCAGGTCCATGTGGTCCGTGATACAGACTGACTCCAGCCCTTTTTCTATCGCCGCGTCCAGCATATTCTCCACAGGGGCGCTGCTGTCCGTAGAAAATGCCGTGTGCATATGGGTATCTGTCCGTATCATACGATAGTCCCTCCTCCCAGTACGTACTCTCCGTCGTAGAGCACAAGAGCCTGTCCCGGCGTGACCGCTCTTAGCGGTTCTTCAAAATGACAGACAATCTCATCTGGTCCTGTCTTTTCGGCCATACACCAGGCTCCTTTGTGATTGTACCGAATCTTCGCATAGACCCGTCTGGGCTCCGGGAGATCTTCTGCCGCCATAAAGCTGAGATGTTTTGCGCGGACCGTATGCGTCAGCGACTCTTCGTAGGTACCGATCACCACTTCATTCGTCTCCGGCCTTATTTCCAGCACAAATACCGGGTGTCCCAGTGCCAGTCCCAGTCCCTTTCGCTGACCGACCGTATAGTGAATGATCCCCTTATGCCTGCCCAGCACACGGCCGTCAGGCGTCACAAAGTTTCCATCCGGCAGCTTTTTCCCGGCCGTCTTCCACACGGTGTCTTCTATAAATGCCGCATAATCTCCATCCGGCACAAAACAGATATCCTGGCTGTCCGGCTTGTCCGCAACCGGAAGTCCTTTTTCCCGGGCAATGGCCCGGATCTGTGACTTGGTATATTCTCCCGCCGGCATAAGCGTCCTTTTCAGCTGCTCCTGCGTAAGACTGTACAAGGCGTAAGTCTGGTCTTTTGACGCCGAAACACAACGACGCAGGGCATATCTTCCATTATCCAGCTTTTCCACTCTTGCGTAATGCCCTGTGGCAATATAGTCTGCCCCCACCGCCAGGCTTCGGTGCAGCAGCGCCTCCCACTTCACATATCTGTTGCAGGCAATACAGGGATTGGGTGTCCTGCCCCGCAGATATTCCTCTGTGAAATAATCAATCACGCTTTCTCGAAACTCTTTTTTAAAATTCATTACGTAATAGGGGATATCAAGAGCGGCCGCCACTCTCCGGGCATCCTCCACGGCACTCAGTCCGCAGCAGCCACCGTTCTCTTCTACAGCGCAGCTGTCTTCTTCCTGCCAGATCTGCATTGTGATCCCGATCACGTCATACCCTTGTTCTTTTAACAGATATGCCGCCACAGAGGAATCCACGCCGCCGGACATTCCTACAACAACCCTCTCCATCAGTAATCCTCTTCTTCCTCTTCCTCACCCTCGTGGATATCAGATTTCGGTTTCTCCAGCCCTTCGATCTTGATTCCGTTCTTTTCCGCATAATCCCACAGAGCTGCGTGGATCGCCTCTTCTGCAAGCAGAGAACAGTGAACTTTTACCGGCGGAAGCCCGTCCAGAGCCTCCATGACTGCCTTGTTCGTAACCTGCATAGCCTCCTGGATATGTTTTCCTTTTACCAGTTCAGTTGCCATGCTGCTTGTAGCCACCGCGGCTCCGCATCCGAATGTTTTAAATTTTACATCACGGATGATCTGATCTTCGTCAATATCCAGGTAGATCCTCATGATATCACCGCATTTGGCATTGCCCACGGTCCCTACTCCGCTTGCGTTCTCGATTTCTCCTACATTTCTCGGATGCTGAAAATGATCCATTACTTTCTCTGTATACATTTCTGTCACCTTCCTTTTCTTATTTTTCCTGCTTCTTTATAAAATCCTCATACAACGGGGACATGCCGCGCAGTTGTGCCACGATCTCTTTCAGACAGTCCACCGTATAGTCCAGATCTTCTCGCGTCGTGTCAGCTCCCAGTGTCATGCGCAGCGATCCGTGCGCGATCTCGTGAGGCAGACCGATAGCCAGCAGGACATGGGACGGATCCAGGGATCCGGATGTACAGGCCGAACCGCTGGAAGCACAGATTCCTTTCATATCCAGCATGATAAGAAGGGATTCTCCCTCGATAAACTGAAAGCTGAAATTCACATTATTGGGCAGACGCCTGACGCGGTCACCGTTCAGTCTGCAGTATGGGATCTCCTTCTCGATACGCTGGATCAGATAATCTCTAAGCCCGGTCTCTTTCCCGGCCCGTTCCTCCATGGATGCCGCTGCCAGTTCTATCGCTTTCCCCAATCCCACGATACCGGGGACATTCTCTGTGCCCGCCCGCCGTTTTCTCTCCTGTGCTCCTCCATGGATGAAAGAACGGATTTTAACTCCTTTTCTGATATAAAGGAATCCGATCCCCTTGGGCCCGTTCAGTTTATGCCCGCTGGCGCTGAGCATATCGATCCCACATTCATCCACGTCAATGGGCACCTGGGCGAAAGCCTGCACCGCGTCTGTATGGAACAATACTCCGTGCTCATGAGCGATCTTTCCGATCTCTTTGACCGGCTGGATCGTCCCGATCTCATTATTTGCGAACATGATGGATATGAGGATCGTATCAGGCCGGATCGCCGCTTCTACATCCGACGGATCCACAAGGCCATTTTCATCAACATCCAGATAGGTCACCTCATAACCTCTCTTTTCCAGATACTCACAGGTATGAAGGACAGCGTGATGTTCAATGCTGCTGGTAATAATATGCTTCCCCTTTGCGCCGTACGCCTCCGCCGTGGCAATAAGAGCCCAGTTATCCGCTTCTGTACCGCCCGCTGTGAAATAGATTTCGTTGGCCCTGGCGCCCAGGACCTGCGCGATGATCTCCCGCTGTCTGGTGATGGTCTCCTTGTTTGAAGCGGCAAATCCATACACACTGGACGGATTGCCATAATATTCTGTAAAATAAGGCAGCATTGCTTCCACAGCCTCAGGAGCTGTCTTCGTGGTAGCCGCATTATCCAGATAAATCAGTTTTTCCATGTTATATGTCCTCCTGTATTAGTTTTTACAAGCTGTCCGGTCCAATGCCACGCAGCTTTTCTTCCTGCTCTCCTCTACCAGCTGTCCGAGACTGATCTCATCCACAGTCTGATTGATACTGTCATTGATCCGCTTCCAGACATACTTCGTGACACAGCTGTCCGAAACCTGACAGTTTCCATCCGGAGCGAGGCCGGCACACTCTACCGGATCCAGACTGCCTTCAAGAGCCCGGAGCACATCGCCCACCGATATATGATCCATGTCCTTCGCCAGCATATATCCTCCGCCCGCGCCTCTGACGCTCTTGACCAGCTCCGCTTTCTTCAGGAGAGACATCAGTTGTTCAAGGTAGCGTTCAGAAATATCCTGCCGCTCGGAAATACTAGCTGTAGATACCGGAGCTTCCCCGCTGTACCGGGCCAGATCGATCAGGGCCCGCAGGCCATATCTTCCTTTCGTGGAAAGTTTCAATACCTCACCTTCTCCGTCTGATTTTATTCCCTAGTCTTTTACTAGGATTTCCTTCTGTAGGATATCACTCCTTTTCGGTTCTGTCAAGCCGGAATCTTACATATGCTGTAAAAAGTCTGCCGGCAGATTTCTTCGGAATATCTGCTCTGAGGTGATCCTGTATGCCAGCAAAATATAAATTATTCCGGGGCGCCATGATCCTGACTTTCGCGGGACTGCTAAGCCGGGTCATGGGGTTCTTTTTCCGCATTTTTTTAAGTCACGCGTTTGGTGAAGAAAATGTAGGGCTTTATCAGCTGATCTTCCCGGTATACGCTCTCTGCCTTTCTCTGAGCACTGCGGGAATCCAGACAGCGGTATCCCGCATGGTTGCCGAAAAGGTTTCTCTGGGCAGAAAAGAAGAGGCAAGGAACATTCTTATTCTGGCTCTCTGCCTCACTCTGACACTCTCTATTACAGAGATACTTATAATACAGAACAATGCTTCCGCCATTGCCCGGTCATTTCTCGGAGACGCACGGTGTACGGAAATGCTCCTTATCATCTCTTATGCTCTTCCATTTGCGGCGGCACACAGCTGTATCTGCGGCTACAGCTTCGGACTGCAAAAGACCGAGCTTCCTGCGATCAGCCAGCTTATCGAGCAGTCCGCGAGGATCCTGTTTGTTCTTTTATTTTTCTTCTGCACACAGAAAAGCGGATACACACCGTCTATCGCGCTTGCCGCTGCCGGCATCGTGGCAGGCGAGCTGATCACGGCCATGTTCTCTCTTTGCATACTGTCCCGGCGCAGGCTGTTTCCGCGGCGCCTTCATATTGACGGGTTCTCCCGAAATACGCGGGAACTTTTCCGGCTTTCCCTGCCCCTGACGGCAAACCGGACCGCAGTCACCCTTCTGCAAAGTGTGGAAGCAGCTTCAATCCCGGCCTGTCTGAAACTTTATGGCCTAGACAGCAGTCAGGCCCTCAGCCTGTATGGAGTTCTGACAGGCATGGCACTGCCCTGTATCCTTTTTCCTTCTGCCATAACAAATTCTGTAGGAACCGTACTCATGCCGGCCGTCTCTGCCGCGCAGGCTTCAGAGGATCGTCCCGCTATGGCCCGGCTCCTGAAAAAAGCGGTCGGCAGCTGCCTCATTCTGGGTCTTTCCTGCTGTCTGTTCTTTCTGATATTCGGGCGATGGATCGGAACGATCCTGTTCCACAGCAATTCCGCCGGAGACTTTATTCTTACGCTTGCCTGGATCTGTCCGTTTCTGTATACCAACACAGCTCTGACCAGCGCGATCAACGGACTCGGAAAAACTTCAGCCACGTTTTTCATCAATACTTCCGGACTTCTCATCCGGATCGCGGGTGTCTTCATCGCGATTCCCAGATTTGGTATCCGGGGCTATCTATGGGGACTGTTGGTAAGCCAGTTCATCGTATCCGGTCTGGCAGTCCTGGTCCTTCTGCGCGGGAAGAAACTCGGGGCTGCTCTGACAGGCGGCCCCGACAAGATTACAATGTAGACAGAAACGCTTTTACGATCACCGGATTTACATACAGTTCCAGCAGGATCCCTACCGACATCATCAGGGATACAAATATTATTTTCTGCCGGTTCCACTGGCTTTGCGGGAGTGTATAGCAGTGCCAGAGCAGCACCAGATACGCAGGAATATAAAACAAGAATTGCGGAAGCAGCCCGATCATACACAACAGGCTCCCTCTGATTCCCATATTCAGAACACCCATGGATATAAAAATCCCCCCGGATATGCCCGTCCAGATTAAAAACAGCACGGCCGATATTTTCCTTGCTTTTGTAAAGGAAAGCCCTGCAAGGGCAAACAGAGGAAGCGCCCGCACCCGTAGAAGATACCAGATATACTCCCTGGCATCTACCTGGACTTTCTGAAACTGATTTAGAAAATAATCGCTGAAAATCCCGGGCTCAGCCACATACTTGCGGGCGAAAAAATTCACATAAATAATGCCGAGCAGAAACCCCGGCATGAAAAAAACAAGGAACTGTTTTCTCGAATGAAATATCTTCATGGCGTCTCCTCAAATCATTCCTGATGGATATTTCATTATATGCCGGGGCTGTTCATTTATGCTCCGTATTTTACTGCGTATGCCATAAGGGCTGCCGTCGTCTTAGCGTCTTCGATCTCGCCCGAAAAGATCTTTTCTTTCAGTTCATCAATCGAATACGCCTTCAGATCAATAAATTCATCTTCATCCAGATGTTGTTCCGCCGGGATCAGATTTCTCGCCACATATACCTCTATCCGCTCATTACAGAATGCCACCGTTGTTCTCAGGGTAATAAGCCAGTCCAGATCCTGACTTTTGAACCCTGTCTCTTCCTCCAGCTCTCTGGCCGCGCAGACTCTTCCCTGCTCATCTTCCGCATCCAGCGCCCCCGCGGGAATCTCCAGAGTATATCGTTCCAGCGCATTTCTGTACTGCCGTACCATCAGGATCTTTCCGTCTTCTCTGACCGGCACTACGGCAGCGGCTCCTCTATGTTTTATAAAATCCCACACAGCTGTGTGATCGCCGTTGATCTCCATGGTATCCTGATAGAAATCAACAATCTGTCCTTTAAATTTCAGTTCTCTTTTCAGACGCCTGATCTTCTCGCTCATTTTATTTTCCTCCTTCATACCCCATCCTGATCTTCTAAAAAAGAAAGCCCTCGTCTTACGACAAGGGCTGACCTTTTTCTCTGTTTCTAGTGATCCATTGCTATTTCGCGTAATCTGTCGCCCGTGATTCACGGATTACATTTACCTTAATCTGTCCCGGATATTCCAGTTCGAACTCGATCTGTTTCGCAATATCCCTGGCCATAAGCACCATATCATCATCAGATACCTGCTCTGGAACTACCATAACACGAATCTCTCTTCCTGCCTGAATGGCAAAAGACTTTTCCACACCTTTAAACTGGTTGGTAATCTCTTCTAACTGTTTCAATCTGTTTGTATATGTTTCGATGGTCTCGCGTCTTGCTCCCGGCCGCGCAGCCGAGATCGTATCCGCAGCCTGGACAACACAGGCTACCAGTGTCTGCGGCTCCACATCACCATGATGTGCTTCTACAGCATTGATGACGGTTGCAGACTCTTTATATTTTCTGCACAGATCTACCCCGATCTGGATATGGGATCCCTCCACATCATGATCGATCGACTTGCCGATATCATGCAGAAGACCTGCACGCTTGGCCATCCTGACGTCAATGCCGATCTCCCCTGCAAGGAGACCTGCAAGCTGTGCTACTTCAATGGAATGCTTCAGTGCATTCTGTCCGTAGCTTGTTCTGAATTTCATGCGGCCCAGAAGCCGGATCAGTTCCGGATGGATGCCGGGCACACCGACCTCCAGCGCGGCTGCCTCTCCTTCTTCACGGATCATGGCATCTACTTCCTTCTGAGCTTTCTCCACCATCTCCTCGATTCTGGCCGGATGGATCCTGCCATCCACGATCAGCCTCTCGAGAGCGATCCTCGCGACTTCCCGCCGGATCGGATCAAACCCGGACAGAACGACCGCTTCCGGAGTATCGTCGATGATCAGTTCTACTCCTGTCAACGTCTCAAGTGTCCGGATATTCCTTCCCTCACGTCCAATGATACGTCCTTTCATTTCATCGCTGGGAAGCTGTACAACGGAGATCGTTGTCTCCGCGACATGATCAGCCGCGCATCTCTGGATCGCGTTGACAACATATTCTTTCGCTTTCTTGTCCGCTTCCTCTTTCGCCTGCGCCTCCAGCTCCCTGATCATTTTCGCAGTGTCATGCTTTACATCTTCTTCAACAGTTTTCAACAGATATTCTTTTGCCTGTTCGGAGGTAAGTCCTGAGATTCGTTCCAGTTCCTGTACACGTTTCTGACTCAGTTCTTCTGCTCTGGCCTCACGCTGGCGAAGTTGTTCTTCCTTTGCTGTAAGCTTTGACTCCCTGTGTTCCAGAATGTCAGACCGCTTATCCACTGCTTCTTCTTTTGCAAGCACTCTTTTTTCATAGCGCTGCAATTCCGCTCTTCTTTCCTTTGTCTCTTTCTCAAGATCATTCTTTGTCTTGATAGACTCTTCCTTAACTTCCAAAAGAGCTTCCTTTTTCGTTGTCTCAGCAGTTTTCACAGCATCGTCGATGATCTCTCTTGCTTTTGCCTCGGCATTTCCGATCTTGCTCTGAGCATTTTTCTTCAGATTGGAAACCGTCACAAAATGAGAAATGATCCCAACTATCAACGCGAGGGCTACGGCAATTACTATACATAAGCCTAAACTTAATTGCACAGGAGCACCTCCTTATTTAATTTTCATTGTACATAATATTTAAATACAACAGTTAAATTTTATACTGTTTTCACAACAATGTCAAGCATTCTCATCATAGTTTTGTATTACTTGACGGACTGTATCATAACCGAACCCCTTCCGGGCCAGATATCCATATATCTTTCTCATCTCCGCCTCATCAGTCCCGGCAGGATCAAACCTCTTTTTCTCCAGAACAGCGCGGATCGCGGACCGCTCCGCGGCATGTTCATCTTCTCCTTCGCGGCAGGCCTCAAATGCCCGGTCAATCTGTTCACAGGTCAGTCCCTTTTGCAAAAGCGCCGCCCGGATCTCTCTGCTGCTCTTCTTTTTCTGCCTGCTCCTGATAAAATTCTCCGCGTAACGGGCATCATCCAGATATCCGAAAGACCTGACATACTCTACGGCCGCGTTTACAGCTTCCTCCGGATAGAGGCTGTGCCTGAGTTTTTCTCTCAGTCCCGCCTCAGTACGGTCCATATCCTCCAACAGATGCATAGCCCGCAATTTCGCTCTTTTTAATATAACCTCCCGCCGGATCTTCTCTGCCACATCGTCCGGAAGCTCACGGCCTTCACAGACCCCGAACCGGGACAGCTCCCCTTTGTAGAGCACAAAAGCAAACGCTCCGTCCAGATACACTTTGAATTTCGTTCTGGTAACCTGTTCTATCTTTGTGACATTCACTTTTATTTCCCGCCTTTACCGGAAAGACCTGTATCTGCTGCCGAGCCCTTCTCTGAACCGGCCGCCGGGCTTTTTGACCCGCTGTCCTGTACATCCTCTTTCTCTCCACCGGTAAGATGGTAATGTTCACGCACTTTCCGGTCCAGTTCCTCCATCAGTTCGGGATGATCTTCCAGATATGCCTTCGCGTTCTCCCTGCCCTGTCCGATCTTTTCTCCCTCGTAGGCATACCATGCCCCGCTCTTTCTGATCAGATCAATCCCGGCAGCAAGATCCAGGATATCTCCCGCCTTTGAAATGCCTTTTCCAAACATGATGTCAAATTCTGCCTCCTTGAATGGCGGCGCGATCTTGTTCTTCACGATCTTGATACGGGTCCGGTTTCCTACCATCTCTCCGCTTTGTTTGAGTGTTTCTATCCTTCTTACATCCATACGCACCGACGCGTAAAACTTCAGCGCACGCCCCCCGGTTGTCGTCTCCGGATTGCCAAACATTACTCCCACTTTCTCGCGGAGCTGATTGATAAAAATAACCACACAGTCAGACTTGCTGATCACCGGCGTCAGTTTCCGCAAAGCCTGAGACATAAGCCTTGCCTGAAGCCCCACATGACTGTCCCCCATATCCCCTTCGATCTCCTGTTTCGGCACAAGAGCCGCCACTGAGTCGATAACAATAATATCAATAGCACCGGAACGCGCCATCGTCTCGGCGATCTCCAGCGCCTGATCCCCGCTGTCGGGCTGGGAAATATAAAGTTCATCAATATCTACCCCGATATTTTTCGCATAAACCGGATCCATCGCATGCTCCGCGTCAATAAAACCTGCGATCCCGCCCCGTTTCTGAACTTCCGCAATCATATGGAGCGCCACCGTTGTCTTACCGCTGGACTCCGGTCCATATATTTCTATAACACGCCCCTTGGGGATACCGCCCAGGCCCAACGCAAGATCAAGGCTCAGACATCCTGTAGGAACAGTCTCTACCGCAACGTGAGCGCCTGATTCACCGAGTTTCATAACCGTGCCTTTCCCAAAATCTTTCTCGAGCTTGGCGATTGCCGCATCCAATGCCTTTTTCTTTTCGTCATTTCCTGCCATAATTCCATTCTCCTTCTCAATATCGAACAGTTGTTCGTATCTGTTAATATAGTATTATATCGTTTGTAAAATGTCAACAACATTTTTACTTTTTGATTATACATTTTTACATGTACGTTAAAACGGACTTTTCTTTGGATATGTCATGAAATGCCGGATGATAATAAAACAGATTTTTGAGATGCCCTAAATCAACATAACACATCAAAAAAGAGAAAACAACAGGATGAAAGAAATCATTGCCTTGCTCTTTCATCCTGCCTTTATCAAATCTGGAAAACAGACATCACACGGACTTCCGGTTCTGTACTTTTTCCTTATAATAGATTTCTCCTTCTTTTACGATCTCCATCCTGCCCTCTTTTACTTCAACCATCGTGACAGAACAGTTGGGCGGCACGCTTCCCGGCCAGAAATTCCCGGTATACATCCTGTTCTTGATACGGTTTAACATTGCTGTCATAGCAGCGCCGTGGGTGGATACAAGAATATTTTTTCCTTCCAGATCCTTCCTTTGGCACATCTCTCGAAGGAAATCTCCTGTCCTCTCATAAAGCTGTTCCAGAGTCTCTGCTCCTTCCGGCGGAACATATCTGTATGTATCCGTAAAAAACAGGTCAAACAGAGGGCTTCGGGGATCTCTGTCCTCACCTCCATGGATCAGTCCCTCATAACTCCCGAATCCGATCTCCATCAGCCGGTCATCTTCCAGAAGAGGGATATTCCGCCCTCTCAGGATGATTTCCGCGGTTTCTTTCGCTCTGGACAGAGGACTTGTCAGACCCAGATCCAGAGGAATATCTCTCATACCCTCTGCCGTTTCCTCGGCGAGGCGCCTGCCATGATCGTTCAGAGGCACATCCGTGTGGCCCTGCACTCTGCTGATACGGTTCCAGCCGGTCTCTCCGTGGCGTACAATATATAACATCATTATATCTGTCTCCTCTCACACTTTGAACGGATCATTTTCCGCTCCTCCAAGTATACCCGCCCGTCAGCGCTTTCGTCAATGCCGATTATCCTTGTCCTTTTTCCCGTACAGGGATATAATAGACAAAAAAGAACTCCTGAAAGGAATTATGCAGACTATGAAAAAGATCACAAGCTTTACCGTGGATCACATCCGCCTTGTCCCCGGCATTTATGTCTCCAGAAAGGATACTGTGGACAGCGCGGTCATAACCACATTTGATATCCGTATGACCAGCCCCAACGAGGAACCCGTCATGAATACTGCCGAGATCCATACAATAGAGCATCTGGGGGCAACTTTCCTGAGGAATCACGAAACATATCAAGACCGGATACTCTACTTTGGCCCCATGGGATGCCGGACCGGTTTTTACCTGCTTATGGCCGGAGACTTCTCGTCTTCTGACATTGTCCCCCTGATGCAGGAAATGTTTTCCTTCATCGCTTCTTATGACGGGGTGATTCCCGGCGCGTCTGCCCGCGACTGCGGCAATTATCTGGATATGAACCTGCCCATGGCCAGATATCTGGCACAGAAATTTCTCTCAGATGTGCTGATCCATATCCGGGAAGATCAGCTTCAATATCCGGAATAAACGTCAGCGTTCCCAGATGTCTGAGGTCAGGCGGCGGTCCGATTTCTCCGGACCTGCCGGACCGTGGATCATCGTCTCTTCTTTTTCAGGACCTTCTGCCGGATATACTGATATGTCTTTTCCTCTCCCTGCTCATCCAGCATATACAGCAGTTGTTCTAACAGGATCCGTGTATCCGGATGCATCAGTTCCCCGGCTTTCCCGTTCAGATAATATGTAAGAGGATCGCTGTCCTTATATTTTTCCCCCTTGTATACCTTACTGGCCGCGATCCGGTCCAGGAACATTTCCACGACATAGCGGACCGGCATTTTCATTCCCGCCAGCTTTCCGGTGCCGTCCAGGCTATAGTCGATCCAATACTCATAATGATGCCTGTTTCTTCCTTTATGATGCAGCCAGGCTGTTGAAAGTCCCCGCTCCTCCCGCTCCGCGTTATTGGGGCTCCGGTTTCCCTGATAATACCTGCATCCGATCCGAAATTCTGTAAAACTGTATTTAGACAGGTCATGAAGAAGCCCCTGGCGATAGAGTCCGACCCGGAAGCATTCTTTCATGACCAGCAGTTTATGCCTGGTGATCGTCCGAAAATGTTGTATCGCTTTCATGTTCTCTCCTGTCTGATCCTTTTTCTCTGCTGACAAGCAGAGAGATTCCGCGTTCTTTCACCCGGACTGCCTTCTGATCTTCCAGAAGACAGGGAGCTTTCAGAATTCCTTTTTCCGTATCCGACACCAGATACCATTCTCTGTTCTTTCCCGGAGACGGCAGCGCGTAGATATGAGGCAGCCAGTGCATATTGTACGCCACGAAACATTCACCGTCCTCCACACCGGACCCGGAATACAGTACGCCCAGCTGCCGGCTGGACACCTCTGACTGAACCTGCCAGGCACTCTCGCCGTGATAGGATACGTCCGGCATGCCGCATGCCGTGCGGTCCAGGCCTTTTAGTTCTTCTTTCTGACGCAGACACGGGTGTTCCTCCCGAAAACGGATCAGTGCTTTCACATAGCGGAAGAGCGAATCATCTGTCTTCAGCCTGCTCCAGTCTACCCAGCCGGTCTCATTATCCTGACAGTACACATTATTATTGCCTTTCTGCGTATTATAGAACTCATCTCCGGCAAGAAGGCAGGGTGTCCCCTGAGCTGTCAGCAGCAGCTGGAAAGCATTCCTGACCTGGTTTTTTCTCAGATTTAACACGGCCCGTTTCCGGCTGGGTCCTTCAGCTCCGCAATTCCAACTGTAATTATACTCCGGCCCGTCCATATTATTTTCTCCATTGGCCTCATTGTGCCTGCAGTCATAGGATACAAGATCCCACAGGGTGAACCCTGTATGGCCTGTCATATAGTTGCACTTTCCGTCATCTGCCGAATTGTGTTTCAAAGCTCCGATGACATCATTCACCATATTCTCATCGCCCTTTAAAAAGCGGCGCATGATATTCTGGAACGCGTCGTCTTTCCGGAGCAGCTTGATATCTTTTAACAGAGGATCTTCCCGGAGCATATCCCATGAGACAATATATGGATTGACTACAAATCCATCCACATGGTATTCCATCATATAAAACCGGAGACATTCCATTACAGTATGAGCCTGTATTCCCTCTGTAAATGGCATCTCCAGTACAACTTCGATTCCTTCCCGGTGACAGGCCTTCACCATATCCTTCAGCTCAGTTACCGCGGAAGCTCCCGCCGCGTAGGAAGATTTGGGCGCAAAATAAAGAGCCGGTCCATATCCCCAGTAATTAATCTTTGCCTTCGCGCATTCATCAAATTCATAGACCGGCATACACTGAATCTGATTGATCCCAAGCTCCTTCAAATAAGGAAGTTTTTCTATGAGCCCGAGATAGGTCCCCCTGTGGCGGACTTTTGAAGAGCTGTGTTTTGTAAATCCTCTCACATGCAGGCTGTAGGCCACTACTTCATTCCAGGGAAGATGTAGTCTTTTATCCCCCTCCCAGTCATAGTAAGAAGACATCAGTTTTCCCCGGATCTGATGCTCCCTCGCCCCGCCTCTCACGCCGAAAGTCTCCCGGCCGGAAATCTCCCGGACATAGGGATCCGTACAGACCTTTCCGTCTATCCTGTAATTATATTCATATTGAGAGGGATCGATCCCCTCCACTGCCAGAAAACGGACTTCTCCGATCCCTTCTTCTTCCGGCAAGGGGAAAACCGTTTCCGGCTGGTCTTCCCCTTTTTTATAAAGCAGAAGATCACAGGTTTTCCCTGCAGATACCTGAACCGCAAAATTAATTTTCCCCCCGTTAACTGCCGCCCCAAAAGGCTGCGGGCATCCTGTCACTTTCTTCATTTTCTGTCCTTTCTCATTGCCAGCCGTCCGTTCCATACATCTCAACATTGTCCTTGTTGATAAAAAATGTTTCTATGTAAGACTCTTTCTCATAAACACCGCCGTCCAGTAAGGCCAAAGCTGCTTTTACCGCAGTCTTACCCATATTAATGGGCGAACGCGCTCCCACTCCCTCCATAGGGCTGAACGGATCCGCCAGGGCCTGTTTTATTTCCGGGGATCCGTCTACACTGTAAACCAGAGGATTACAGGATGCCCCGTTCAGCGCTTCCAGCACTTTTACCGCCATACGGTCACTGCCGCACATAACCGCGTCAAACTCTTCTCCTTCCGAAAGAAGTATCTGCATCTTTGCCTTTACATTTTCACATTGTTCATCCGCCGTGATTCGTTTTACTACTTCAAACCCTTTGTTTGTAATTGCCTCTTCAAACCCTGTGATCCTCTCATTCAAAGGGGTGGAATCCGACCTTTCAACGATCACGATCCTTCCTCCGTCCGGTCTCTGTTCCAGCAGATCTTCTCCGCACACGCGGCCGGCGTTATAGTTGTCGGATCCGATAAAAGCATCGATAAGATCTGTGTTTTCAACCTCTGTTTCCAGATTGATAACAGGAATCTCAGCTTCTCTGAGCATCTCCAGGGACGGCGTTATCTTTTCTGGATCTACCGGGCAGAGGAAAACCCCGTCTATCCCCTCTTCGATCATTTCCCGTATCTGCTCTTCCTGACTGTCTGCATCCCGGGCTGCATCTTTTACCAGAATCCTGCCTCCCTGCTCTTCCAGGTCTGTCCGGATCGCTTCCTTAAGAGTATCATAAAACGGATCCGTCAAATCCGGGCAGGTAAACCCGAACAGATTGTCCGTCTTTTCCTCCTGTTCCAATTCTTCCTCCGTCGGCTCTTCTATTACCGGATTATCCTCAGGCGTTCCCACATTTTTTTTGCATCCGGCCATAAACACTGCCGCAAACACTGCAAGAGGCAGAAGCCTGAGCATCGTCTTCTTCATCAAAAATACCCCTTTACCGTATTATTCCGATGTTTCCCACTCTTCCATTCTAACTTGTTTCATAGGAATGTCAATAGATTGCCGGGATAGTTTCATCTTGCTTTTTCGGTTTCTTTCTGATACCATCAGGATACAGGTTATTACAATTTATTACATTTATGAGGAGAACGTCATATGAACGAAAATGAATCACTCACTGTCACTCTGACACTGGATAATGATGAAGAACTGGAGTGCGCTGTCCTTACCATCTTTGAGGCAGACAACCGTCAGTATATCGCTCTGCTTCCTCTGGATGAAAGTGGAGACAACGATGATGGCCAGGTGTATCTCTACCGTTTAACTGACAATGGAGAAGACGAAGAGCCAGGCCTCGAAAACATCCAAGACGACGATGAATTTGAACGGGTGTCCGATGTATTCAACGACTGGCTGGAACAACTTGACATGGAGGATATTGATCTGGACGATCTGGACTGATCCATGCTAAATATCCTGACGGGATGTCGGACATACGCCTGTTCCTGTCAAATATCTTCCAGGAGTTCCTCTACAAAACGGGAAGGAGAGACCTCTTTCCCGTTTTTTGTTCTGACATAACAGATCCTGAGCATTTCCTTCGCTCTTGTCATTCCCACGTAGAAAAGTCTCCTTTCTTCTTCCGTCTCCTGTTCTGATTCCGCTCTTTTATATGGCATATTCCCTTCATTTGCTCCCACGAGATAAACTGTATGAAACTCCAGTCCTTTGGAACCGTGAAGCGTCATCAGACGCACGCCCTTTTCGTCCTCGCCTTTTTCTCTCTCTTTTTTCCGCAGTGCTTCTGAATATTCTTCTACGTGGCCAAACCATTCTTCTATGGATGAAAACGGCTTCGCAGCCTCTGTGATCTCTGCGGCCACTTCCCGGAGTACTGAGAGTTCCAACTTGTGGATATAGGCATAGTCTTTCAGGAAATCGTCATATCCGATCCGTTTCCTGATATATTGCACAGCGGCATAGGGAGCCATGCAAGAAAGCATTTTCAGATCCCACTCAAACTGATCGATGCGGTCCAGCATCCAGTTTTTGTCGCAGTAAAACGTCCGTGCCGCCTCGAAAAAAGGCTCTCCCTCTGTCAGACAGTCCCTGCCTAAATACCGCTTTGGACGGTTCATAACCCGCAGGAAATCCCTGCGGTCTTCCCTCCCCATCGCCAGTCGGAAATAGGCACGGATATCCCTGGCTATAAAGTGATCATAGAGGTTGGGAAGATGTTCTTTCATCTGATAAGGAATACGCCTTTTGACCAATTCTTCGGTCAGGGGTCTTGCGTCTGTATGAGTCCTGAATAAAACAGCGGTCTCCTCCAGTGGAATTCCGCTGTCTGCCAGCCTGATGATCTCTTCTGTCACATAACGGGCTTCCTCGCTGGTGTCCGCCGTCTCCTGCACATGAAGACAGGCTCCGTCTTTTCTGCCAGCGTTCAGTTCTTTGGAAAATCGCTTCTCATTATGCCGGATCACTTTCAGAGAATTCTTCACAATATTCCCTGTAGAACGATAATTCGTTCCCAGCAGGATCTGCTCTGCCCCGGGATAGTCTTCCCGAAAGCGGAACATCAGTCCGGCGTCGGCGCCCCGGAATCCGTAGATTGCCTGGTCATCATCCCCTACCACGAACAGATTGTCTTCCGGAAGTGCCAGCATACGGATAACATCATACTGTATCCGGTTGATATCCTGAAATTCATCGATCAGGATATATTTAAACTTCCGCTGCCAGAGCGCGAGAACATCCGGCCTGGATTCCAGCAGGTTATAACAGACTGTGAGCATGTCATCAAAATCAATCTTTCTGGCTGCTTTTCTCTTTTCTTCGTACTCCCGGTAAATTTCCCGGAATACTTCCCGTCCACATCCGGACGGCGCAAACTTTTCCACATCCATCCTGCTGTTCTTGATCTTCCCGATATCCTCCGCAATGGCCCTGAAAAAATCTTCTTCATCTTCCACCGGTATTTCTTTACCGGCCGCGGCAGACCGCAGGAGCTGATATTTTTCCTCCTCTGACAGGATATTCTGCGGCCCGAACCGGTAAGCCCATCTTAAGATACCATAATAAATGCCGTGGAATGTTCCCACGGTCACGGCTGCCGCCCTTTTCCCCATCAGCCCGGAGAGTCTTGACCTCATCTCTTTCGCAGCAAAACGGGTAAAAGTAATGACCAGAATCTCTTCCGGTCTTACTTGTTTTTCCTCAATCAGATATTTGATTCTGTTTACGATCGTCAATGTTTTTCCGGATCCGGGACCCGCCAGTACCTGGCAGGGTCCGGCTCCATGCGCAACCGCTCTCTTCTGAGCCCGGTCCATCCCCATACAGACTCCCCCCTTAACTGTTAAATTCCCCCTGCATCTATTCTGCTCTCATCGAACTGAGCTTTTCGATTCCAGAACAGATCCTTCGCAGAGATTCCTCTTTTCCAAATACCTCCATCAGTTCTGTAGCACCGCCGGGGGTACTCTGTTTTCCGGATACTGCCGTTCGCAGAGGCCACATCACATACCCGATCTTGTATCCTTTTTCTTCTGCAAATTCTTTGAGCATCTCAAACAGAGCGTCATTGCTGTAATCTTCCTGTTCCTGAAGACGGGGCAGGACTTCATTAAGAAGCGCCAGCCCTTTTTCCGGATCTGTCTTCATCTTTTTGTGTCTGTACAGTTCACAGTCATACTCGGGAAGTTCCTCGAAAAAGTCTGTCTGCTCATAGATATCCGGAAAGATCTCGATCCTTGTCTTTACAAGAGCCGCGATCTTCTTAAGATCATACTCCTTGGTTACCGCCTTTCTGATATAGGGTTCTGCCAGTTCAAAAAAGCGGTCAAAATCCATGGCTTTTAAGTATTCGCCGTTCATCCACCTCAGTTTCACTGTATCGAATACAGCCGGCGACTTACTCATATGCCGGTAGTCGAATGCCTCCACAAGCTCTTCCAGAGAAAAAATCTCTCTGTTGTCCGACGGGCACCACCCGAGCAGAGCCACATAATTAACCACGGCCTCTGACACATACCCCTGGTCGATGAGATCCTCATAGGAGGAATGTCCGCATCGCTTGCTCAGCTTTTTGTGATTTTCATCTGTGATCAGCGGACAGTGAACATAGACGGGTATATCCCATCCGAAAGCTTCATACAGCCGATTATACTTCGGAGCAGAAGAAAGATACTCGTTCCCTCTGACCACATGGGTGATCCCCATGAGATGATCATCCACAACATTCGCGAAATTATAAGTGGGAAAGCCGTCCGACTTGATCAGGATCATATCATCAAGCTCACTGTTCGGCACCGTGATATCCCCGTATATTTCATCATGGAAGGTTGTCTCCCCTTCATTGGGGACATTCAGCCGGATGACCCATGGCTTTTGGGCAGCCAGATTTGCCTCCACTTCTTCTCTGCTAAGGCCCAGGCAATGTTTGTCGTACACGACAATATCCGTCCCGTCATCGGACACCGAGGTCTTCAGTGACTCCAGCCGTTCTTTATCGCAGAAACAATAGTAGGCATCCCCCTGCTCTACCAACTGTTTCGCATACTTCAGATAGATCCCCTGCGCCTGTCTCTGACTCTGAATATAAGGCCCATATCCGCCGTCCCGGTCCGGGCCCTCGTCATGAAAGAGTCCTGTCTTCTCCAATGTTCTGTATATGATATCCAGAGCCCCCTCCATAAAGCGCTCCTGGTCGGTATCTTCTACACGGAGAATAAAATCTCCTCCCGCATGTTTCGCGATCAGATAGGCGTAAAGCGCAGTGCGCAGATTGCCTACATGCATCCTTCCCGTCGGGCTCGGGGCAAATCTTGTTCTCACTTTTCCACTCATATTTTCTCTCCAGTTCTTTTTATCGTTATTTAATCTAAATCTGTCTCTCCGCCTCAGAGACGATTCCCCGAAGGAATCTGTCACATCTCCCATGGATGATAATATCAGCTCTCTGGTCCGAATAATGCTCTTTCTTTGTTACCAGGATCAGCATAGATCCGGAATAGTATTGCAGCAGCTGGCTGCACAGCGGAGTATTCAGGCTCGCGCCCAGGACCATCAGAACATCGGCTTTCTCCACTTCTTCCGCCGCTCTTGTCATAACGCCATTATCGATCATTTCTCCAAACAGGCACACCTGCGGGCGGACTGCCACAAGACAATGGCCGCACAGAGGAACTCCTTTTGCCTGACGGATATATTCTGCCGGATAATGCCTCCCGCAGGAGGGACACACATTATCCTCCACTGTCCCTTTCATATTGATTACATTTCTGCAGCCGGCCCGGTCTTCCAGACCCGCAATGCGACGGGTAATGATCGAGTCGACAAACCCCTTGTCCTGCAGTGCCTTCAACGCCAGGAATCCATCTCCCGGCGGGATCTCTGCCGCTTTGAGTATGACCTCTTTATAGAAACGGAAAAACAGTTCCTTCCTCGCAGAATAAAATCCGCTGCTAAAGATCTCTTCAAAAGAGTACCCATACTTTTCTTCGATCTCATAGGATTCCTCTCCGTCCCTCAGAAGCGGATACCCGCTCTCTGCCATAAGACCTGTACCGCTTAGAACAACCGTATACCTGCTGTCTCTTAGGATCTGTACTATATTTTTTTCCTTCATGAAGTCCCCTCCCTTCCGCGCTTCTGCAGACTGCTTTCCTATATAGTCATTATAGAGCATATCGGAGGATTCTTCAATAAACAAAGTCATGCTCCCGGTGTTACGTTACTGTCAAGTAATCGTTGGCAACTTCCTTTTCGATTTATCTTTTTTGTTCAAACAGTCCTTTTTCTGGTTTCTAATATCCAGCCATGTACAGCAGTCGCTTTCTCTCTCCCTGTATCTTTCCATCCAATCCAACTACATGTCCTACTGCTGGATATTGATAGCCCTTTCCGTCTTTCTTTGGTGCCTTCGCTGACATCAGGATCTCGCCGTATAACTCTTCTACTTTTTCTTCTTCAAATACCGGTTTTCTCAGACCTTCTGTCACTTCATGCAGCTTTCCGCTGCATTTTTTGGCCAGGATCTTCGCCAGATGGTTCCCGCCTTGCCGGCTCCAACTTCTGTGCCCGTGTTTCATCCGTTTCGCGATCACACTCCACACATGATTTTCCATTGTCCCCATGTTCCGGTATTCCAGCCCCTCCGGCGGATCTGGCAGCTCCAGATCCTGGGATTGGTAAGGCACAAGCCCTTCACGGTTGTTCTCATAATAACGGATCAGGTCTTCTACATCTTCAATCTCAGCTTCATCACTCAGGCTATTCCGATAGTTCTCCAGATACCGGAATACTTCTTCGATCTCTTCTTCTTTTATCAGTTCTAAAACAGCATCCCTCGCAGCCGGTTCATGAATTTTTTCTTTCACAGCTTTGTTCCGGTGAAACGGGTCTAACTGAAAACAGGTGCTTTTATCTTTCACTTTCTTGATCCAGGACGCTCCGTCCGCATTTAAGATCCTCTGGTCTACCTCATCCAGGTTAAACTCCTGTGCGATTGCCGCCTCCCGGTATTCCTGGAACTCTTTTGCTTTGGCAAATCCGGCAACTACCACTTTATTTTCCAGCGCATAACGATCCGGACCGGTTTTCCGCCACCCGGCATAAGCAATCCCGATCTTGATCTCTGATTTATCCTGTTTTTCCTCTTTTCTGTCCTTTCCCTGCAGTTTGATATAAACTCCGTCTGCTTCTTCAAACAGAACAGGAACCTCTCGTTTCCCTTTCACATGGCCTTTCTTATATGCTTCTGTCAACTCAGCTTCGTCCTCGCAGACCTTTTTCCCTAACGCCTGGATGACGTTCCATACCCCCATCGCACTGATGGTCTGTCCTGTCATTTCACTGACCTGTAAGGCGCACTCCCTGTAAGACAGTTCTGTGATCCCTTTTACCAGCAGTTCCGCCATGTTCGTTGAGATCAAGCCTACTTGATCCAACTCCAGTGTCTCGTCCAGCAGATATACAAAACGTCTGGTCCCGTCTTCTTCGGTCACTTCATAAACAGTCCTCTGATAGGTTACTTCCCCATACACGGTTTTTACGGTTGTCTGTCTGGCACCTTTATTTCTGTATTTCTTCTTGTCCCTGCCCTCCATCAGCATCCTGTCATACCGCTCCAGGAACTCTTTTGTGAACTCTCTTCCGATCTGGCAGATCCATGCATAAATATTTTTCTCCAACTCCTTGAATGTTACGCCGTTTTCCTTTATCATTAAACTCATCATACAGACTCCTTATGTTTTTTTTCGTCAATTAAACAATAAGATAAATCTGTATGATTGGGAAGAGGTTTCGATCTCTTCCCTTTATTTTTGCCAATGATAATTATACTCTAAGCGGTGTTACTTCCATCTCTGACACAAGCTGAATGGATGCAGGAAAATTCCCTGTATCTGTCAAAGCACATTCCGCCGCGTCAACCACAGAAATGCGCGCATCTGTAAAGGCATCCACAGCAAACCGTGTAACTTGAGAAGGCACTTTATAATTTCCCACTCTTCCCGCAGGAAATCCGAGTATGCATGTCCCGCCATCGGAGAACAGTACTCCATTCTTCGTATAATAGTTTCCGGATGGCTCCATCTCAAACCATTCCATATCAGGGAGTCCGATGAAAGCGCCTTCTTCAATATATGTAATATTGGAAGGAATATACATCTCCATCGTTCCGGCCGGAGCTTCGACAAACGCGCCGGCCGCAATGCCGGTACACCCCTCTGCCGGAAGCTCCATATATCCGTCCCATACAGCTTCCGCCGGATCCGCGATCCCGCAGATAAAACCGGACTCATCCACAAGAAATCCTTTTACTGTCACAGGAAACGTTGTATCCGGGAGCTCTTCTTCCGGAAGATCTTCTTCCGGAGCGGCCGGAACCTCTTCTTCCGGAACGGTAACAACTGTATCCCCGGGTATTATGGGGACTTCCTCTTCCGGTACTGTGGCATCCGGATAACCCGGTTCCGTGAAATCAGCCGGGGCCTCTCCTCCTGAAATCAGATCGGCAGACATATCCGCCACTTTCATCTCTGAGTCCGGGACAGACACTCCTTCCCCTGCCGGGACCGACAGCGCCGTGACTGATACTGTTGCCGGCTTCTCCCATTTCTCCTTTTCAGCCAGTCCAAAGAGAATCGTTGATCTGTTTTCCTGTGTCCAGATTCCTCCTGTCCCTGAAACATTCTTTTCCGCCGTTCCCGGATACACCGGGCTTTCTGATCCGCAGATTTCCAGAACAACAACACAGAGCAGGAAAAGGACTACCGCCATCCTGCCCAGTCTGCTCCAGCACCTGCCAACTCTCCATTCTTCATACAGCAGTCCGCACCCTTCCATTTTCTCTCACCTTTCCTTTCTGCACCACAACAGCAATGAAAAATATTTCCATATACTTCTTTAGGATAAAGTATCAGAGAAAAAGAAATGCTGCAATAATTTGCAACATTCCTTTGCCTTTATTTCCTGTTGTCCCAAGGCGGTTTCCGCTATACATTGATCTCCGCCCGGATCCCAAGGATATCCTTATTTTCTTCCAGCAGCGGACGGATGACATTTTTCAGATATGCCTCCACCTGTTCCCTCGCCCGCCCTACATATTTTTCCGGGTCCATCGTTTTCTTCAGTTCCTCGGCGGTCAAGTTAAACGCCGGATCCTCCGCGATCAGGTCAAGAAGATTATTATCCATCCCTTTTTCCTTCACATTTCTTCCGGCTTCCATAGAAAGCTTACGGATCCGCTCATGCAGTTCCTGTCTGTCCCCTCCGGCTTTCACCGCGTCCATCATGATATTCTCTGTGGCCATGAACGGCAGCTCTGCCATCAGATGTTTCTCGATCACTTTCGGGTATACAACCAGGCCGTCCACTACATTCAGGCACAGGTCCAGGATCCCGTCAATGGCAAGGAATCCTTCCGGAACGCTCAGACGCTTGTTTGCCGAGTCATCCAGCGTTCTCTCAAACCATTGCGTAGCAGAAGTAATGGCCGGGTTCAGAGCATCCACGATCACATACCGGGAGAGCGAGGCGATCCGTTCGCTGCGCATCGGATTTCTTTTATATGCCATGGCCGACGAACCAATCTGTGTTTTCTCGAACGGCTCTTCTACTTCTTTCAGATGCTGAAGCAGCCGGATATCATTTGAAAATTTATGCGCGCTGGCCGCAATCCCTGCCAGGACATTGAGTACCCTGGTGTCCACTTTTCTGGAATACGTCTGCCCGGATACCGGATAGCAGGCTTTAAATCCCATCTTCTCCGCGATCATAGGATCGATCTTATCTATGGTCTCCTGATCCCCGTCAAATAATTCCAGAAAGCTTGCCTGTGTCCCGGTCGTTCCTTTTGATCCCAGCAGTTTCAGACTGCCCAGGACATAATCCAGGTCCTCCAGATCCATAACGAATTCCTGCATCCACAGAGTGGCTCTTTTTCCCACAGTCGTCGGCTGAGCCGGCTGGAAATGCGTAAACGCCAGTGTCGGCTGGCTCTTCTGGCTGTCCGCGAATTTTGCCAGTTCCGCTATTACATTGATCAGTTTCTTCCGCACCAGCTTCAGTGCCTCGGACATCAGGATAATATCTGTATTATCTCCCACATAGCAGGAGGTGGCCCCCAGATGAATAATCCCTTTTGCCTTGGGGCACTGCACGCCATAGGCATAAACATGGGACATAACGTCGTGGCGCACGGCTTTTTCCCTCTCCTCCGCCACTTCATAATTGATATCATCCGCATGGCTCCTCAGCTCTTCAATCTGCTCTTCTGTGATCGCAAGTCCCAGTTCCTTCTCGGTTTCCGCGAGCGCGATCCAGAGCCTCCTCCATGTACGGAACTTCTTGTCCGGTGAAAAAATATACTGCATCTCCCTGCTGGCATAACGCTGAGAGAGAGGACTTACATAACGGTCTTTTGGCATGATTTATGCTCTCCTTTTTCTTTTTCTCTTTCACGCTGTGTATGCACTGTACACCGCGCTGTCAATATTCTTCCTCAAAAGCATGACTGATATCTCGGTTCGGGACTTCCATCGGATAATTTCCTGTAAAGCATGCGTCACAGAACTTCAGGTCGCCCACCATATCCCGCAGCCTGGACACCTCCATATATCCCAGAGAATCCGCTCCGATCATCTCCCTGATCTCATCTGCCGTATGGGAATGCGCAATGAGCTGTTCATCTGAAGGTACATCTGTCCCGAAATAACAGGGATATAGAAACGGCGGCGCGCTGATCCGCACATGAACCTCTTTCGCCCCGGCGCTTTTGAGCATCTTGATAATATTGGCGCAGGTGGTTCCCCGTACTATGGAGTCGTCTACCATAACGAGCCGTTTCCCCTTTACCACCTCCGGGATCACATTGAGCTTGATCTTTACACTGGATTCCCGGTCACTTTGTTTTGGTTTGATGAATGTTCGTCCTACATAGCTGTTCTTATGAAAAGCCATCCCATAGGGGATTCCTGACTGTTCAGAATACCCCTTTGCAGCCACCAGCCCGGAATCCGGCACTCCAACCACCAGATCCGCCTCGACCGGATAGGACTCTGCCAGCGCTCTTCCCGCAATGATACGGGAATGATAAACATTCACTCCGTCAATCGTGCTGTCTGTCCGTGCGAAATAAATATACTCAAAAATACACCTGGCCTGCTGTTCTTCCGGAATCGCCATGCTCATATCTGAAGCGATACCTTCCCCGGTGATTGTGACGATCTCTCCCGGCCTTACATCTCTTACAAATTCTCCATCCACTGCCGCAATGGCACAGCTCTCAGACGCAAGAAAATACGTATTGTCCCGTCTGCCGATACACAGCGGCTTCAGCCCGAAAGGATCCCTCACCCCGATCATCTTGCGGGGACTGTTGACCACAAGGGCATAGGCACCCCTGATCTTCTTCATCGCGTTTTTCACGGCATCCTCCGCGTTTCCGGTATTCAGCCGCTCTCTGGCAATGTGGTAAGCGATCACCTCCGAATCTATCGTTGTCTGGAAGATCGCCCCGGTATATTCCAGCTCCCGCCGAAGCTCCACCGCATTGACCAGATTCCCATTGTGCGCGATAGCCAGTGTCCCTTTCACATAATTAATAACAAGGGGCTGGGCATTCTCAGCCCTTGTTCCCCCTGCCGTAGAGTAACGGACATGTCCGACGCCCAGATTCCCTTTCAGTCTGTAAAGTTCTTCTTCGTCAAACACATCATTTACATGTCCAAGTCCTTTTTTTGACAGGACTCTGCGCCGCCCGGAAGTATCTGTCACCGCGATCCCGCAGCTTTCCTGCCCTCTGTGCTGCAGCGCGAACAGTCCATAATAGATGGAGGCGGCCACATCGCCCCCATCCAGGTTATAAGCCCCAAAGACTCCGCACTCTTCGCCGAGTCCTGTGGAGCTTTTCTCAAAATCTGTCATTCAAATTCCGCTCCTTGCCGGTCTGACCAGACGATTATTTGATTCCGATCCGTTTAAAGACTTCCTGATAAGCGTCTTCTACATTCCCCATGTCTCTGCGGAAACGGTCCTTGTCCAGCTTTTCATGAGTCTCTTTGTCCCACAGACGGCATGTATCCGGGGAAATCTCGTCCGCCAGGATGATATCCCCGTGATATCTTCCGAACTCGATCTTGAAATCGATGAGATCGATACCTGCCTCGTCAAAAAACTTCTTGAGCACATCATTTACCTTGAACGTATACTCCGTGATCTTATCAATCTCCTCACGGGTCGCGGCGCCAATAGCGATGGCAAAATAATCATTGATCATCGGATCTCCCAGATCATCATCTTTATAGCTGAATTCCAGCGTCGGCGCAAGAAGTTTTCTTCCTTCCTCGATCCCCAGTCTTTTGGAAAAGCTGCCTGCCGCTACATTTCTCACGATGACTTCCAGAGGAACGATCTCCACCTTTTTGACAGCTGTCTCTCTGTCACTGAGTTCCTCTATATAATGAGTCGGAACGCCTTCTTTCTCCAGGATCCGGAAAATATAGTTGGTCATACGGTTGTTGATCACGCCTTTGCCCACGATGGTACCCTTTTTCTCGCCGTTAAACGCAGTCGCGTCATCCTTATAATCGACGATCACGACATCCGGATCTTCTGTCGCGAATACCTTCTTAGCCTTGCCTTCATAGAGCTGCTCTAATTTTTTCATACATCCACACCCGTCCTTTTCATTTTTTCATATGATTAAATTGTTTACAGACCGCGATCCGGCCCCGGCCGCAGTCCCACAGATTCGATTATAATATAAGACAGGGTGAAAATCAACATTTCACCCTGCTCACTTATCCGTTTGTGAAACGTGACAAAAACTGTTTCGTCCGTTCTTCTCTTGGATTTTCAAACACATCTTCCGGCGTGCCCTGCTCCAGGATGCGGCCTTCGTCCATAAAGATCACATGACTGGAGACATCCCTGGCAAAAGCCATCTCGTGGGTAACAATGATCATCGTTGTCTCCTGATCCGCCAGTCCTTTGATCACCTTAAGCACCTCTCCGGTCAGCTCCGGATCAAGCGCGGAAGTAGGTTCATCAAAACAGAGGATGTCCGGCCTGAGTGCCAGCGCTCTGGCGATCGCCACTCTCTGGCACTGACCGCCGGAAAGCTGATGAGGATAGTTATCCATGCGGTCAGTAAGCCCCATCTGACCAAGCAGCGTCTTTGCCTCGTCCTCGATCTGCGCGTGGATCTCCTTTTTTCTTGATTTATACTCCGGCTTCTCCTTCTCCAGAAGTTCTTTTGCCAGCATCACATTTTCAAGAGCCGTGTACTGGGGAAACAGATTGAAAGACTGAAATACCAGGCCAAAATGAAGCCGTTTTCTGCGGATCTCACTTTCCTGCATCGTGGACGGGTCCTCCGCGTCGAAGAGAGCCTCCCCATTCACTCGGATGATGCCGCCATCCGGCTGCTCAAGGAAATTCAGACAGCGCAGCAGTGTCGTCTTTCCGCTTCCCGAGGATCCGATAATAGACAGTACCTGTCCCTTCTCAAGAGAGAAACTGATATCGTCCAGAACCTCCGTCCGGCCGAAGCTTTTTTTCAGATGTTCTATTTCCAAAATCGACATATACGTTGTCCTCCTCCTACCTGAAATACTCCAGTTTTTTCTCCAGACGTCCCAGAAGGACGGTCAGGATGCCATTAAAGATCAGATAGTAGACCGCGGTAAAGAACAACGGCCAGATCACACCGGCGATCCCCTGATTTCCTTTCAGGAAAGACTGTCCTGCCCAGATAATCTCCTGAAGAGCAATGATACGTGAAAGTGAAGTATCCTTCACCAATGTGATGATCTCATTAGACATAGGCGGTACGATCCTTTTGATCATCTGCAGAAGGGTGATTTTGAAGAAGATCTGTTTTTTTGTCATGCCGAGAACAAGACCCGCCTCTTCCTGTCCTTTCGGAACCCCCTGGATCCCTCCCCGGTAGATTTCTGAAAAATAGCAGGCGTAGTTAAAGATAAAGGCAACGGAAGCCGCCAGAAAGCGTCCGCTCTCACCGCCGCCCCAGATATTATTGCCCATCAGTCCCGGCATAAAATAGATGATCAAAAGCTGGATCATCAGAGGAGTCCCTCTGATGATCCACACAATGATCTTTGTAAGATAACTAAGCGGCCTGAACCGGGACATGGACCCGAAAGAAATGATCAGCCCCAGAGGGAGAGCCCCCAGAAGCGTTACAAAAAACAGCTTTAGAGTCTGAAGAAATCCCACATTCAGCGCTTGGACAACGATTGGAAACTGTTCTGTAAATCCCATGATAAAACTCCGTTAACAGTGTATTTTCCGGCTCACTGCTCAATCAGCGCGGCCTGTACTCCATAATCCTCCGCCAGCTTCTGGATGCTTCCATCCTCATATGCTTTTGCGAAGAAGTCATTCAGCTCGGCGGTCAGATCCGAGTCCTTCCGGAATCCGACACCGTATTCCTCGCTGTTCAGATGTACTGTATATGTAAGATCAGAATAGCTTGTTCCCTCCCCGATCATTGCGGCTGCCATGAGCAGGTCGATCACCGCGGCGTCAGAAGTCCCTGCCGCCACTTCCATAAGAGCGTCCGCCTGTGCCGTTACAGGTGTACAGTTTAAGCCACGGACTTCAAGCTCATCCTCTCCCGCACTTCCGGCCTCTGCCGCGAAGTTCAGGTCAGAGAGGCTGTCCTCATCCTGATACTGATCCGCCACATCCGACGGTACTACAACAACCTGAGCATTTTCCAGATACGGGTCTGTACAATTCATGGCGCTGGTCACATCTTCTGTGAGAGTCATCCCGTTCCATACACAGTCGATGGTCTTCCCTTCCAGCTCCAGAATTTTGTTGTCCCAGTCGATCTCCACGAACTCCACATCAACACCCAGGCTCTCCCCGAACTGTCTGGCCAGATCCGCATCGAATCCGATCCATTCGCCGTTCTCGTCCTGATAGTCCATAGGTTCAAAATTCGTGATTCCTACGACCAGAGTTCCTTTTTCCTTTACATAGTCCATATCGCTGGTTTCTTCACCTGAGTCAGCGGAATCACTTCCTGATTTTGAACCGCATCCTGCCAGCATGGAAACAGCCAGCCCCGCACAAAGTAACAGACTTAATACTCTTTTCTTCATAATTGTCCTCCATCGCCGAAAACTCCGACATCGCTTCTTTTCTCTACCAATGAGTCACTGTACCACAGTAAAGTTACCGTTGTATTCTATCATACAGGACCTGCCCTGTCAAATGATTCTCCCTGGAAAAACCCTTTCCCGCGGCATGGCAGTCCTTTCCTCATGTATGGCTGCGACGGTGCTGCCGCTTCCATTTTTCCAGAGTTTTGGATGGCACATCCTCGGGCATCTCTTTCCTGATTTCCTCGATCTCACGGCGCATCCGGGCATTTGTCTCCATAAATTCATCATTTTTGGTGATAAGGATATGGTACTCCTCAAGCGACATATATTTGTAAGAAGCGTAAAGATAAGGCTTGATCAGTGTCTTGTCGCCGCAGAGCTGATACGCTCTGTCATACATGCGGGCAGCTTCCTGATACAGAAACAGGCGCCCATATGCCGCGCCGAGTCCCGCATATATCTTCCCGTAGAACTTTTCATCTACCGTATCATCCTTTTCCTGATTCAGGATGGCCTGATACACGAGAATCGCTTCCTCCACCTCACCGCTCTCCAGCAGGTTGTCTCCTTTAAATTTCTGACGTTCTATATCCTTCTGATTCTTTAAATGCTCCAATACATTCTGGATCCGTATCATCTCGGGCTCTCTGTAGATCCGTGAAGATTTCAGTATCGTCAGAACAAACTTTTCCACCGAACCATGAAGCCGAAGCACATCTTTAAGCTCAGAAGCCAGAACCTCCATCCCCAGTTCCTCATCCAGCCAGTCACAGAGCTGCTCGTTCATAATCGTATAGTCGATCAGATACAAATTGTTGCACAGATAATAGCAAAGTTCTTCAATTGTAAAAATCCTGCAGTGAATCCGGGTGATCTCATAGGGATGTGCCGCGTGTCTGTCATGACAAAGAATTAAATTTCCCATCATTTCCTCCTAAATGTATGGTCTTCTCCGCGTGGAAATCTGTTGCCGGAAAGAAGTCTCCGAATCCGGCATCCCTCACTGTAATCCTGCACGTCTTTTCGTCAAGAAACAGTGTTTCAATCTGAAGGCGCATGGAATATTCCGCTCTTTTCGGGAAATTCTCAAGGGAGATCTTTTCCGTCCTTACATTTCCCTGGATCAGAGACTCAATGTGGAATTCAATATCTTTTACGTCTTCCAGGAGAACTTCCCACTGATTGTTTGACTCATACCAGTATGTCCCCCACGACACGATCGGATACCACATTTCCTGCCCATCCACACGCATATTCACAGTGATCTGATCTGTCATCTTATCCTCTGAGAGATAGACCGGATTCTCGATATGGACGAACAGTTTCCGGCAGGCAGTATAGCAGGCGCCCTTGCTGTACAGGTTATTGCCTACAAAGGCCCGCCGTCCGTTGCAGAGCACGCGGAGCGATTTCGGATACCAGTTGTTCTCAAATCCTTCTCCTGTAAGAAAGACAGAGGACACGATCCTTTTATCAAACACGCTCTCAATAAATTTACAGAACATGGCATCCGCTTCCTTTGCCTTGTCCTCATTCAGCACCGGGTATACCATTGCCAGTTCCTTAATGTGAGCGCTGGCAACTTCATCCACGGTCACAAAAGTGGTCTTTCCCCCTCCCAGGCCGGGACGGAGACGGCGCAGCATATACGCCCTGATTTCGTTCCTGTCACAGCAGAAAAGGGCCGCGTCGTACTGCCACAGTTCCTTTGGCTGATAGAACAGATAGTTGCAGAAGCTCTCCTTATAATCCTGGATAAAGATATGACGCTTGTCAATATTCATACGCACAGCGATGCCTCTGAGCATCTGCGCCAGTTCCTCTGTCAGCGACGGCACTGTAAATACGATACCCTCGATCTCCGGAAAAGATTTCAACGACATCTGGATAAACTGAGAAAGCAGCCAGACCGCGTCATAGGTCTCCTCGCCGAATTCGATTTTCTCTCCGGCCAGGCTTTTGCTCAAAAGCCTGGTGACAGTGAATCCCTCTTTGATCGTAACAAGTCTTTTAGCCTCCTTGCCATAAGCCCATGTATCCCTCAGTTTCCCGATGATCAGCGGGATCTGATAGTTGTCGGCATCTACCTCCAGCGTATCCGGTTCCTGTTCCTGTTCATTATAAAAACTGATCTGACATGTCTTTTCATTTATCTCATATCCAATGATACTGCCTTGTCCCATGGAAAGACACCCTCCTTATTCTTGTACGAACATATGGGCAGCCACCGCGTCTTCAAGAGCGTACTCCCTCATCTTTTTCCTGCGCTTTTTTTCATCCTTCTCAGACAGGATCGCGTTCAGTCTTCCATATCTGCCCTGTTCATCCAGATCGGCCTCCCTCACGCATGTCTCCTTGTCACTGCGGTAAGAATTCCCGTCTATCGTCTCTTTGAAATAATATTTCAGCTTCTCGTTGGCAAACAGGACAAATTTTTTCACGTATATATTCTCATACATAGGCGTCAGTACCTCAGTAGAATAGTCCGCCTGCTCCTGCCCGCCTTTCTGAAGCTGGTAGTACAGCATGACTCTGCTTCCTTTCTGCCCCTTGTATTCGATCAGTGTCTTGTCCCACAATTGCAGCTCAATGAGCCACTCTTTCTCGTAAGAGAGGAAAAACGGGAAATACACCTGCTTGCCGCACAGTTCCTGAAGAAACTTTTTCAAGGTCCTGCGTGTCTGCGCGTTATACTCTCTTTCCGAATAGTACTTCAGCACCGCGATCTTGCAGATATCCATGGTGTCCTCACCTTTCTCATATTCTCTGCAGATGATATCGATCACGCTGCGTCCGATCTTCCGCTCCTCCACCACATACTCTCGTGATACATATGTAAGATACGCCTGCTGAAGTCTGAAATAGGCTCCTTCCGCATAATACTGCTCGAAGACCGGTTCCTCCTGGAACAACTCTTCCGAAAACAGCATCTGCGTCAGGATCCGTTCCGCCAGTTTATGGGTATGCACTTCATAGTCTCTGGCCTCCCGCCAGAGCAGCTTCATCTCCGAAGTGGCCCCGCAGAAATAACTGGCGAGATAGGTCAGGATCACCTTGTCATACTGTTGCTTTTTAAACAATTCAAAACAGATATATGTCAGAAAATCGTTATTCTCATAATTATTTTCCCGAATGGTCCGGCTGCACAGGCCAAAAATCTCGGCCTCCGGGAAATTCTCGGGTCCCTCGGCCCGAACCGTCTCAAGCGTAAGTTCTACGGTCTCTTCTTCTTCCTGATTTCTCTTAAGACCGTTGATATATTTCCTGCACATATCCATATAACGAAGCTCATAGAAAAGTCGTTTGCTCTCGTAGGGAATGGAATCTGTATAATGTCTCCCTTCTTTTGACTCCCAGACGATCCTGTCCGTCTTTGCATACAGGAATACACGTGCTCCTCCATCCATATACGGCGCCTTCTGAGTTACCGTCCCATCCTCGGCAATCACATGGATATATTTCATATTGGGCACCTTCGTCGTGATCCAGTACGCATGGCATACATCATACAAGGCTTTTACCCTGTCCGGATTCATGGCTGACTCTACGACAAATCGTTTGTATATGACTCGAAGCTGTTCATCCACATTTCTCCGGTCCAGCTGATTCCATGCGAACGCCTCGATCTCATCTCTGTAATGAGCATAGATCTCACTGGATTCATCTTCATAAGTGATGATATTCGCGTACAGGAACGCGCACTTGTGATAATCCAGTGTATTTCCATGCATAAAATACAGATACACGGACCGCGGAAGCGCTTTATGGAACCGTTCCGGAATAACAGAAGCCATATAATATTCATACAGCTGCGCGATCTTCAGTTCATGCTCCACTGCCTTTTCATACCATTTAAAGTACTCGCTGTCCGCACAATTTCCCTTGATCAGAAGTGTACAGATCGCTGTCAGGATCATGGACTCATGATACATTTTATAAGAACGCACCAGTACATCATACAAATGTTTGTCGAATACCTTCATCTGACTCGCCAGATTGGCAGTATAAAGTGCCAGTTCCCTGGTCATAAGCTGGTATTTTACCGCGAAGAGAAGCACCCGCACCTCGAACATTCCCAGTTTTTTTAACGTAGAGCTTTTCTCCCGGAAACACAGGAACGCCTGCAGATAAAACCAGATACTGTGGGATCTTTCTTCATAAAACTGCTTTTCCAGGACCCGGAGTCTCTCGCTGTAGATCTTGTACTCCGAATCAACCTGCACCAGCATGCAGAGGATCTTCCAGCTGTCCGGATGTTTCATAAAGGATCTGGACAGCTCCTCCGCCACCTTTCTCTGCCCGATGGTATCATTGGACAAAAGTGTCGTCAGATACAGATAATAGGAGCTAAGCTCCACATCTTTCCCAATGGCAAACCGATTGTAATTATATGACTCAAGCAGCCATTTCGCCTCTTCCATGCGGTTCCCGACAAGACAGATATGAGCGTGAGCCAGAAGATAGAACTCATTTTTCCCGTCCATGTCTCTTAAATGGCTGATGCGCCGCACCGCCTCGTCGACCCACTCATTCAGATCCATCCGTCCGCTCAGATACTTGAGATAATTCCTGACGATTCCCGCGAACTCCCGGTCATTGGCCCTGTGGTCTTCATCCCTGCTGACATCCTTCTCTACCACGATCTCATAACTCAGTGTCTCATAAGGTGATTCCAGTATGATTCGTCCGAAATTACTTCCCCGGTGGAGCCGGTCCGCGTTGATAAAATATTCCAAACGGTAAGAATTCCCTATAAATTCTTCCGTCGTGATCCGGGTATGCTCCACAGACAGAAAATCCCCTTCTGCCCTTACGTCGATCTCCAGGTAGCCCCAAGTATTTTTCTTGATCGTAAACGTCTCCTTGCGAGCCTCAGTCAGAGAGATAAAAGCCCTGCTCTCCTCCTCCAGTGTCAGGAAGATCTTTTCTTTCTGTTTGCAGCCCACCAGGAACTCTTCCAGCGCCTGCTGATCCAGTTCCCAGCACCTCATATTGTCATAGAGCGCCTGAATTCTTCTGTCTTCATATTTCAGGATCTCATAAAAATTTCTGGAACGAAACAGCTTGACCGCCTCAGCCGCATCCCGGAATGACAGTTTCTTAAAATCATCCAGGCTCTGGATCTTACCGTAGTTTGTCATCACAAACGGCTTCTCGATAATAGCCGTAAAGGCGATATCATACTCACCTCCATTACAGACAATGGTAAATTTGCCATGCTCCACATGCCCGGGCATGAGTCCGCTTCCGTCATATGTATAATAGATGTTGACCGGATTCCCGTCAAACCCCTGTTCCTCGCAGTGCACACGGTAAGAAGAGGGATAGACAAGCCCTCTTATCGTGCCTTCCCCCTGATTCTGAAGTGAAAAACTTCCTTTGTACTTCTCTCCTTCTCCGACGCGCATAATGATCCGAGTCTCAGGAAAAATGATCTCCGGCTGCGGGATGTGAAAATCCCCTTTCGCAAAACGTTTGATCTTATTCTTCAAATCCGTCACCTACTCACAGTTCTTCTGTCCAAACAGCAAAATATGTTACTATGCATTATATCATTATTATCTGATATCTTGCAATGGTGTAATAGAAGAAATTCCGCCACATTGTATACACGGATACAATGTGGCGGATAAGATATTTTCTTATTTTATGTCCTTGATCATCTGCACGTATCCCAGAACTTCATATCCAAGCCGCCTGTACAAAGATGCCGCCCGGACATTGTCTTCCTCTACTTCCAGCCGTAATCGTCTGACTTCAGGCGGCATATATTCCTCCAGATACTGGAAGAACTCCCTCCCAAGCCCTTTGGAGCGGAACTCCTCTCTGATATATACCTCCTCGATCCACCATACAGCGCCTCCGGCTTCCTGAGAATAAGACTTTGCGATCAGACCATATCCCGCCGGTCTGTCTTCATATTCAAAAACAAAAATTTCCGCGTACTGTCCGGACTGCAGTGCCTCATCAGCCGTTCTCTCAAAGAATGCATCAGGAACCGGATGCAGCACAGCGTCCGAATGATAAAATTCATGTGCCATTTCCATATAAAGTTTTCTGTCCTCTGCTGTCAGTTTTCGTATCATTTTCCAATCTCCTGTCTTTTTTCTTTTCGTTGTCTATTTTATCATTTTTTTGCAGAACAAAATACTTATATCCGGAAAATTTCAAATTCTTTTTATATATGCATTGACATTATATATTATATAAAATATAATATACTTATAAAATTTATATATTCAAATTTCATATATGGAAAGGACTGAGTTTATGACGTTTACACTAAACGCTCCTATGCTGGACTTTCTCGTCCTGTCTGTCATTGCAGAAGGGGATGCCTACGGATATCAGATCAGCCAGATCATCAAGCGTGCCGGCAGCACAAAGGACTCTGCTCTCTACCCGATCCTGAAACGTCTCCAGGAAAATCATTTCGTTGAGACCTACGATGAGCAGTACCAGGGACGAAATCGGAAATATTACAGCATCACTCCCGTCGGCAGAGAACATCAGAAGCAGCTGTTAAAAGAATGGGAAGATTATAAAGTCATTGTCGACGACATTGTAAAAGGAGGGTTATCAAATGACTAAGACCGAATATATGAAGACGCTCTCTCACTGCCTGCGCCGTCTTCCAAAAGAGGACTATGACAGAGCGATCGAATATTTCGAAGAGTATTTTGCTGAGGCAGGAGCAGAAAATGAACAACAGGCCATTGAGGATCTGGGGGATCCCGAAGAAGCGGCAAAAGCTCTTATCCTTGATCTGGCCTCTCAAAACATGAAGGAGAAGCCTAAAACAATGAAACGAGGATTATCCGCGCTCTGGGTAGCGATCCTCGCTGTATGTGCCGCCCCCATCGCCGTGCCGGCTATTATCTGCATTCTTATCGTCATAGGGGCCGTGCTGCTCTCCGTAGGAGCCGTGCTTCTTTCCCTCGTTCTTTCCGCGCTCTCCGTAACCGCGGTGGGAATCGTTAGCATTTTGGGCGGGATCGTTATTCTGTTCCAGTCCGCTGTGGACGGGCTGTGCAATATCGGCGTTGGACTTTTTTGTACCGGAGCCGGTGTTCTCTTTATATACGGTTCCATTATCCTCTTCAAAGGTTTTATAAGAAAATCATCTGTATCTCTCGGGAAACTGATAAAAGGAGGCCGCAGACATGAAAAAAACAACTAAGATCATTCTTATCTCGTCTTTATGTTTTATGGGAACAGGGGCCCTGCTTACCGGAGCCGGTATGGCGGCCGGCGGATGGCCCGGATTCGTGATCACCCATGACGGGATCCATTCTTATTCCACCTGGCCGGAAGCCCATCAGCTGGATAAAACAAAGTTGGACGCTTTTTCCGGCATAGATATCGCACTTTCTTCAGAAGCAGACATTGAATTTCTTCCTTCAGAAGATAATGCCTGCTATCTGGAATACTATCTGGACGGAAACTATGGCACTCCTTCCTGGGAAGTCTCAGATGGAACGCTCCGTCTGAGCCAGAAAGACGGAGCCATAATCCAGGGACTGTATTTCTTCAGTCCGGGAAACACCTCCGCTCCGTCCAGGCCCTTTGTCCGGCTTTATGTCCCGGAACAGATGGCCTTCTCTGACATCCATATCTATAACGATTATGGAAATCTGAATATGGACCAAATCTCTTCGGAAACGCTTGAACTCCGTCTGGATTACGGGGATCTGGATATGACCGGCTGCCGCTTTGGGGATGCAGAAATCTTTACCGGCTCAGGAGATATTAAAATGAATCACACAGAAGCGGACTCTTTGATCCTGGAGAACAGTTACGGAGATTCCACACTGAAAAATGTGACTGCCGCAACCGCTGACCTGACTGCCAGTGACGGAGATCTCTATCTCGAAATTTCCGGGCTTGAAACTCTGTCAGGAGTGAATGAATACGGTGACACTACTTTTGTCCTCGACAACCCTATCAGCGCATTTACCTTTGACCTTCTCACCGAATACGGAGAGATCTCTCTTCCCGGCAACGCGTCCGGCAGGCTGATTTCAGATGACAGTGATGAAATGTCCTACACATGTGACGGAGACAGCCAACAGAAAATACAGTTTACAGCAGAATCAGGGGACATCTTTCTACGGACAAAATAAGCTGAAAAGCGCCCGCTTCATACAGTGAAACGGGCGTTTTTCATATTCTTCCATATGCCTGTTCGGGAACTCCCGCATTACTGTCAACGTTCCTCCCGGAAGTAATTGAGTCCACAGCTCTTTGGCTGGGCATGTTCCTTGCTCTGCCGCATGCTCGTAATGACAAGCACAAGAATCGTGGCGATATACGGGAACATATCATAGATCTGCGCCGGAAGTCCCGGAATGTTCACATACATACGCATAATGGTCAGTCCGCCAAAGATCAGTGCCACCAGCATACCGCGGGCCGGACTCCATGTCGCGAAGATCACCAGAGCCACTGCCAGCCAGCCATATCCGCTGACACAGTCATGGACCCATACGCCAGATGTGGTGACCATGCTCATATACATGCCGCCAACACCACAGATACCTCCTCCGATCACAGTGGCCAGATATTTGTAGCGGGTAATGTTGATCCCGGCCGCGTCCGCTGTCGCCGGATCTTCCCCCACCGCGCGAAGGTTCAGCCCTATTCTGGATTTTTTAAAGAACCATGCCATGATGACTGCGACAGCAATGGCGAAATAAACAATCCAGTTATACTGAAAGAACAATTCTCCAATCACCGGTATATCTGACAGAACCGGTATATGCAGTCTTGAAAACGCATTCTTTGTGGTCTCTGTAACCGCTACATATCCCCCGGCCTTTTGTCCGATATACTCTCCGAAAAAATTCCCGAAACCTGTTCCGAAGATTGTCAGAGTCAGACCTGTCACATTCTGATTGGCCCTGAGAGTGATCGTCAGAAAACTGTAGATCAACGCTCCCAGCGCTCCGGCAAGGAAAGATACAAGAAGGGCGATAACTGCGGATATCACGCCATTTGGAGAACCGCCGCTGCGGATGACTGCCTGTTCATAGTAGTAAGACCCGGCAAGACCGGTAATGGCCCCCATGAACATCATACCTTCCACACCGAGGTTTAAGTTTCCTGATTTTTCTGTCAGGATCTCGCCCAGAGCCCCCAAAAGAAGCGGAGTCCCCGCCAGCACTGCGGCAATAAAAAGTCCGTTCAATGTGTCAAGCATGATGATCCTCCCTTCCTCTTCCGATCAGTTTATATGTAATGAAAAACTCGCATCCCAACATAAAAAACAGGATGATCCCGATCAGAAGATCAGATGCCGAAGCCGGTATTTTAAACTGAGTCTGGATGGCGTTCGCTCCTCTTTCCAGCATGGCGATAAACACAGACACGATGAGCATCCCGTATGGGTTCATCTTGGCAAGCCAGGCCACTGTGATCGCCGTAAACCCGACGCCGCCCGCTGTGCCTTCCGTAATGGTGTAGTCTGCTCCGGCAAACTGAAGCATACCTACCAGCCCGCACAGAGCCCCGGATAAAAACATAGTCCTGCGGAAGACTTTTCCCACATTGATTCCTGCGTATCGCGCGGTATTATTGCTTTCTCCTACGACTGCGATCTCATACCCCTGCTTGGTTTTATTGAAATAGATATACGCGGCTACTACCAGCACGAGGGCCAGAATCCAGCCCCAGTGCACACCAAGCACCTTGGTAAGCCGGGCTCCCGGCACAAGCATGGAAATTTTCGGATAACTGCTCCCCGGTGCCTTCCACGGCCCGTTCATAAGATATTTGACAAACGCCAGGGCGATATAATTCAGCATCAGGGTGAACAATGTCTCATTTGTTCCCCACTTTGCTTTACACACAGCCGGCAGAAGTCCGTACAGACCGCCGGCCACCACAGCTGCCAGCATCATCAGCAGCACCAGCGGAAGCTTTGGGAAAATATGCGCTGTAAAAAGCCCGAAAGCTCCGGCCGCTACAGCCCCCACCAGGATCTGTCCTTCTCCTCCGATATTCCAGAATTTCATTTTAAATGCAAACGAAATACCGATAGCCGTAATCAGAAGAGGAACCGCGATCTTGACGGTCTCATAGGCAACAGTCCTGGATCCCCACGCGCCAGTCACCATGGAGGCATAGACAGAAAACGGATTGTGTCCAAGAAGAAGGATAATGATACCCCCGGTCACCAGAGACAGTACAAAAGCCAGCGCCCGGACAGCCCAGGCCTTCTTTTGAGAGATACTGTCTCTTTGCACCATCCGCAGAAACGGCTCTTTCCCATGTACGTTACCTGAACTCATGCCATCGCCCCCTCTCTTTCAGTCTGATCCTCCGTGTGGATCATCATAAGACCGATCTCTTCCTTCGTAACCTTGCGCGGATCCACGATCCCGCTCACCTTCCCGCCGCACATGACCATCAGCCGGTCAGACAGCTGCATCAGCACGTCCAGGTCTTCACCGATAAAGATTACCGCAACGCCCTTTTTCTTCTGTTCGTTCAGAAGATCATAAATACGGTAGGAAGAATTGATATCCAGTCCCCGCACAGGATACGCCACGATCAGCACGGAAGGATGACAGGCGATCTCGCGTCCCAGAAGGACTTTCTGCACATTTCCTCCAGAGAGCTTTCCCACAGGCGTATCCACTCCGGGAGTGACAATCTCCAGCTCCTGGATCATCTGCTCTGCCAGTTCCCTTGGAGCTTTCCTGTCTACAAAGATCCCCTTTCCCGACTTATAACTCCTGAGCATGACATTATCTGTCATATCCATTCCCGCGACAAGGCCCATTCCAAGCCGGTCCTCCGGTACGAACGCCATGGAGATCCCTTTCTTTGCGATCTCATCCGGCTTCAGGCCCAGGATACGCTCCTGTACCGGAACTCCCTGATATTCTCCTGAATACAGGACCGAGCCTCCGATGGACGGATACAGGCCCGCGATCGTCTCGCACAGCTCTCTCTGACCGCTTCCGGCGATTCCGGCAACACCCAGGATCTCTCCTCCGTATGCCTCAAAAGAAACATTGTCCAACGCTTTGACGCCGTCACTGTTCAGACAGGTCAGATCGATCACCTGGAGACGTTTTTCGCCCCGTTTTACGGCCGGCCTGTCAATTTCCAGGCTGACGGGCCGTCCCACCATCATCTCTGTCAGCTGGTTCTGATCCGTCCGGGCTGTGTCCACCGCCCCGATATATTCTCCTTTTCTCAGGATTGCCACCCGGTCGGAGATCGCCATCACTTCGTTCAGTTTATGCGTAATGATGATGATTGATTTTCCATCCTTTTTCATATTCCTGAGCACCGCGAACAACCGGTCTGTCTCCTGGGGGGTAAGCACTGCGGTAGGCTCATCCAGGATCAGGATATCAGCGCCCCGGTACAGCACTTTGAGGATCTCCACCGTCTGCTTCTCCGACACAGACATATTGTAGATCTTCTTCTCCGGATCCACATCGAATCCATAACGCTTTGCCAGTTCCGAAACCCTGCGGCTGATCTCCTTTCGGTTCAGCATTGCTTTCCCGTCCAGCCCCAGTACGATATTCTCGGCTGCCGTCAGCACATCCACCAGTTTAAAATGCTGATGGATCATTCCGATGCCCAGGGCAAAAGAATCTTTCGGAGATCGGATGGTGACCTCCTCCCCCTTGACATAGATCTCTCCGTGATCCGGGAAATAGATGCCTGACAGCATGTTCATCAATGTTGTCTTTCCGCTTCCGTTCTCTCCGAGAAGGGCCAGGATTTCCCCGTTCTTCAGCTCAAGATTGATATCTTTGTTGGCGATCACTTTGCCGAATGTTTTTGTTACATGGTGCATTTTTACCGCGCACCGCGCCGCCTCTCCCAAAATCTCACGCTCCTTTGTTCTTGATGTTCCTTATCTCAGGCTCCGCCGGAAAAAAAGCCTTGCGCCTTCCTCCTTATATAAACAAAGCCGTCCGAAGACGGCTCTGTTTTTTTGTGTTTATTCCACTACATTACATCCATCGATAATGTACAGCCAGGACGGCGCTGACGCGTCTTCCTGCTCATGATAGTATTCGCCTTCCGGAACTTCATATTCCTCCCCTTCAGGGCTCACACCTTTGAGCGGCCCGGCAAATACATGCAGCTCACCGGATTTGATCTTCTCCGCTGCCTCATCGATCGCCTCCTGGGTTCCCTCAGCCGCGATGCTCTCATTCAGAGGAGACAGGTATACGGCTCCGTCTGCAAGGCCCTTGCACCAGTCGACCGGGATCTCCTCCCCGTCGATCATAGCCTGTACAGCCTCTGTCACATAAATGCCCCAGTCGATACGCGGAGAGATCAGAGAAGCGTTTGGCGCAGCGTCGATCATGTCATTATTATAGCCGACCTGCCATACGCCGTTCTCCTCCGCAGTAGTCGCCGGCGCCGTGGAATCTGAATGCTGCGAGATCACATCGCATCCGCGGTCGATCAGCGCCTTGGCTACCTGGGACTCTACCGTCGGGTCATTCCAGGAATTGGTGTACATAATGTCCATTGTCACATCCGGATTCACACTCTTTGCTCCCAGATAGAACGCTGTATATCCGCTGATCACCTCAGCAAACGGGAATGCCGCCACATAGCCGAGCTTGTTGGTCTCCGTCTTCATTCCCGCGGCGATCCCCGCAAGATAACGGCCTTCATAGATGGAAGCGAAATAATTGTGTACATTGTCCAGACCGGAGCTGGCCGCCTGGTAACCTGTCGCGTGGCAGAACTGTACATCCGGGTACTCTCTTGCCACTTCTATCACATAATCTTCAAATCCGAAGCTGGTCGCGAAGATAATATTGCACCCAGCCTCTACAAGTTCTCTCAGAGCAGTGTCACATTCTGCGTCTTCCGGTGTGTTGTACTTATTGATGATCTGATCATCACTGAGTCCGAGCGCTTCCTGCATCTCCTGAGTCCCCAGGTCCTGGTTGTATGTGTAGCCCATATCGCTCGGGTCGGAAATATGGACGAAGCCTACTTTGATCTCATCCTTCGGTATTCCGCCGGATGCCTCTGTCTCGGAACCACTGTCGTCATTTCCTCCAGTCTCCGCGGCCGGAGCCCCGCATCCCGCGATCAGGGTAACTGCCATAGCCGCGCACAAAAACACACTGATAAACTTCTTTTTCATGCTTTTTCCTCCTTTTTGACACTGCCCCGGACCTTCTGATCCGAAACGTTCTCTGCCTGTTATAAAAAAGCTATCCTTAATTCAGAAATCTGTTCTTTTTCGGGATAGCTTACTTTTTTATTTTACTCTCCGCTCTGATAGAAGTCAAGAAATTTGTCGACTGTCTTCCACGCTGGATATTCTACTGAATATCAAGCACTTTGTAATCCTGATCTTCTACCGCTTTCTTCAGAGCCCCATTGTCGATCTCCCTGTTCAGCGTGACAACAGCGGTCCCCGCCTCATGGCTTACTTCAGCCGCGTCCACTTCCGCAAGCGCCTCCAGCGCCTTCTTCACTCTGGCCTCACAGTGTCCGCACATCATGCCTTCGATCTTCATTGTTTTTGTCATCATTTTTTCCTCCTTGATCTCTTTGTTTTTTCTGTTTTTAATTTTTTTGTCTTTTGTGCCGTCATACATCTTAAACCAGTTGAGCCTCAGGGCATTTGTGACCACGCAGAAACTGGACAGGCTCATGGCGGCTGCCCCGAACATTGGATTGAGCTGCCACCCGAAAATGGGGATCCACACGCCGGCCGCCAGCGGAATCCCGATCACATTGTAGATAAATGCCCAGAACAGATTCTCGTGGATGTTCCTCAGGGTGGCCCGGCTTAAGCGGATCGCGGCGGGCACATCACTGAGCCGGCTCTTCATGAGCACTACGTCGGCCGCGTCGATGGCAATGTCAGTCCCGGCTCCGATAGCGATCCCCATATCTGCTCTTGTAAGAGCCGGCGCGTCGTTGATGCCGTCTCCGACCATGGCGACTTTTCCTTTCTTCTTCAGTTCACGGATGACGCTTTCTTTTCCTTCCGGCAGGACTCCGGCGATCACTTCGTCCACTCCGGCCTGCGCGCCAATGGCTTTCGCCGTACGCTCATTGTCTCCCGTAAGCATCACGACCCGGATCCCCATATTCTGAAGTTCCTTTACCGCCTGAGGACTGTCTTCCTTGATCACATCCGCCACGGCGATGATCCCGATGAGTTTTTCGTCACGGCTGAAAAACAGAGGCGTCTTTCCCTCGGCGGCCAGTTCTTCCGCTTTCCTGCGGACATTCCCGGGAACATCCGCGCTTTCGCCGATAAACTTCAGATTTCCTCCCCGGATCAGGACACCGTCCAGTCTTCCGGACAACCCGTTTCCGGGAACCGCCTGGAAATCCTCCACATCCGGTGATCCTTTCAGTCCGGATTCCTCCGCCTTTGCCAGCACTGCGCGGGACAGAGGATGTTCGCTCTTCTTCTCCAGCGCATGAGCGGTCTCCAGCAGTTCTTCTTCCGCGACACCGACTGATGGGATGAGATCGGTTACCCTGGGCTCCCCGCTTGTAATCGTTCCTGTTTTATCAAGAGCTACAATCTGTGTTTTCCCGGTCTCCTCCAGTGATACCGCTGTCTTGAACATGATCCCGTTCTTCGCGCCCATGCCGTTGCCGACCATAATCGCCACCGGCGTGGCAAGTCCCAGGGCACACGGACAGCTGATCACAAGTACCGAGATACCCCTGGCCAAAGCGTATCCGACTGTCTGCCCGGCCAGGAGCCAGACCGCGATCGTGACCACCGCGATCATGATGACCACAGGGACAAATACCCCGGAAACCCGGTCTGCAACCTTGGCAATCGGGGCCTTTGTCGCCGCCGCGTCACTGACCATCTGAATGATCTGGGACAGGGTCGTATCCTCTCCCACTCTGGTGGCCTCACACCTGAGAAAGCCGGACTGATTCAGTGTGGCAGCCGACACCATGTCTCCTTCTTTCTTGTCCACAGGAATACTCTCTCCGGTCAGAGCGGATTCATTCACCGCACTGCTTCCTTCCAGAACGATCCCGTCTACAGGAATATTCTCTCCGGGCCGTACGACAAAGACATCTCCTTTCCTCACCTGATCTATGGATATGGTTGCCTCTATCCCGTCCCTTATAACAGTGGCTGTCTTCGGAGCCAGCTTCATCAGCCCCTTAAGGGCGTCCGTAGTCCGTCCTTTCGATCTTGCCTCCAGCATTTTCCCGACGGTGATCAGAGTCAGGATCATAGCCGCCGACTCGAAATAGAATTCATGCATATAGGCCATTACGCCCGCCATATCTCCGTACATCTGCGCATCTGTCATGGCAAACAGCGCATAAACACTGTACACGTAGGATGCTCCCGCTCCCAGCGCCACCAGAGTATCCATATTGGGAGCACGGTGGATCAGTCCTCTGAATCCGCTGATAAAAAACTTCTGATTGATCACCATGACGATACTGGTCAGCAGCAGCTGGATCAGGCCTATCGCCACATGATTATTTTCCAGAAACGCCGGGAGCGGCCAGTTCCACATCATATGTCCCATAGAAAAATACATCAGCGGGATCAGAAAACACAGGGAAGCGATCAGCCTTTTTTTCATCTTTGGCGTCTCTTTGTCCTTCAAGGAATCTTCCGCCGCCGATATGCTCATCTTTCCTCCGGATGCCGCCTGTTCTCCTGGACGCCCCCCTCCCTTCCTGGAAGCGCCGTACCCGGCTTCTTCTACAGCCGCGATGATCGCTTCCGGGGAAGCCTCTCCTTCCACACCCATGGAATTTGTAAGCAGGCTCACCGAACAGGACGACACTCCGGGCACCTTTGACACTGCTTTCTCCACCCGGGCGCTGCACGCGGCGCAGCTCATGCCGGTCACATTATACTGTTCCATTCTTGTCTCCTCCTCATCTATTTCATCAGTTTCTGAAGCACAAGTACAAGTTCGTCTATTGTGTCCATCCGTCCGTCACGAATATCCTCTGACACACAGGTTCGGATATGCTCCGCCAGAAGGACTTTGTTAAAACTGTTGAGAGCCGCGTTGGCCGCTGATACCTGGATCAGGATGTCCGGACAGTAGGCGTCTTCTTCCACCATACGCCGGATTCCTCTGATCTGGCCCTCAATACGGTTTAAACGATTGATCATGCTCTTGCGCTCTTCCCCGGTCCTTTTTTTCGTCTTGTGACGGCAGCCGGGACAGACTTCCCCTGTTTCTTCTGTTTCTGCCGTAAATATATCTTTCTCTGTTATATCTGTCACTTTTTCTTTCGTTTCTTCCATAACAGCCTTCCTCCTTGTCACTCCTCTTATACCCGGCTTCAGAAATAAACCCATCCGGGGTATTTTGTTCGCGAGTTTATTATATACCCCTGTCTGGTATATTTCAACCCCCAATTTTAAAATTTCTCCTAATAATAAAAATGCCGGAACTTCTGATGTATCACGTCCGCAGAGGAAGACTGATCTTCCGTCTGCCGTTGATACAGCATAAGTTCCGGCGCCCGGATCTGTAAAAATACGGTCACCTGTCTCTGTGGAGAAGTTTGAGGATCACTGCCAGGTCCTCCACATTCATCTGGCCTGGCGCGGAAGCCCTCCCGAGAGCCCCGAAAGTAACCGCGGATCCGAACTCCTCTCCGCACAGCCGGGTAATAACCCCGGATTCTGACATGGACATTGTAATAATCGGCCTGTCTGCATACTTTCCTGCCATTTCCGACGTAGCGGACAGCAGCGTCAGAACATCTTCCCGGCTCCGGGGCATTACTGCCACTTTCAGAATATCCCCTCCCAGGGCCTGCATTTTTTTCATACAGGAGATCATCTCTTCCCGGGAAGGCGTCCCATGGAAATCGTGGCTGGACACGATCACCCTGACATTATGAGCATCTGCGGTCTTAACGACGGCATTCACCACTTCCTCCCCGGCAGACAGTTCCACATCCACCAGATCGATCCGGCCACTCTGTACAGCCATGTTGTTGAGCCGAACATAGTCTTCCCTGCCAACTTTTTTCTTCCCGCCTTCCTGTAGTGTACGGAAAGTAAACAGAAGTGGCAGTCCGCCAAGAATCTCCCTCAGGTCTTCCAGAATCTTCCCCGTCCTGCCGGAGTCGAAAACATCCTCATACCAGTCGGCCCGCCATTCTGCCAGATCCGCGGATGTATCCCGGATCTTTGACGCTTCTGACAGGATCTCTTCCCTGGTAGTTCCTGTGATCGGCACGCAGATCTTCGGCATGCCGCTCCCGATCTCAGTATTTCTTATCCTTATCGCCTTTTTTTCCATTGCCATATCTTTCTCCTGCCGGATCCGGTTTCCTATGAACCCCTGGCTCACTCTGCCTCTGCCGACTTTTTTGCCGCGATTTCTTCCAGGATCCGGGCAGTGAACTCTTCCAGACTGCACTGGCCCTCATCGCCGACAGCCCTGCTTCTTACAGAAACTTTGCCCTCTTCCTCTTCCTTCGCTCCGACAACAAGCATGTAGGGGATCTTCTTCATCTGCGCCTCCCGGATCTTATATCCGATCTTCTCCGCTCTTGTGTCGATCTCCGCGCGGATTCCTGCCTCTTTCAAAGCCTGGAGCACTTTCATGCCGTAATCCATATGCTTGTCAGAGATCGGCAGCACTTTCACCTGCACTGGGGCCAGCCATGTGGGGAACGCCCCCGCAAAATGTTCGATCAGAATTCCGATAAACCGCTCGATGGAACCGAATACCACCCGGTGGATCATAATGGGCCTGTGTTTCTCACCGTCTGCCCCTGTATATTCCAGCTCAAACCGAAGCGGGAGCTGGAAATCCAGCTGGATCGTACCGCACTGCCAGGTCCTTCCGATCGAGTCCTCCAGATGAAAATCTATCTTCGGCCCGTAAAACGCTCCGTCTCCTTCATTTACGATATAAGGAAGTCCGATATCATCCAGAGCGCTTCTGAGGGCATCTGTAGCCATTTCCCAGTCCTCGTCACTTCCCATGCTGTCCTCCGGACGGGTGGAAAGCTCAACATGATATTTAAAACCGAAAAGGCTGTACACCTCATCGATCAGTCTCACCACTCCCTTGATCTCATCCTTGATCTGTTCCGGCATCATAAAGATATGGGCATCATCCTGTGTAAAACAGCGAACCCTCATAAGGCCGTGGAGCTGTCCCGATTTTTCATGCCGGTGCACAAGGCCAAGTTCTCCCATACGGATGGGAAGATCACGGTAAGAACGTGGCTCTGACTCGTATACAAGAATACCGCCGGGACAGTTCATCGGCTTAATGGCAAAATCCTCTTCGTCAATGACCGTGGTATACATATTTTCCTTATAGTGATCCCAGTGTCCCGAGGTCTCCCACAGATGCCGGCTCAGCATGATCGGTGTGTTGATCTCCACATACCCCGCCCTGTTATGGATTTCTCTCCAATAATCAAGAAGCGTATTTTTCAGCACCATTCCGTTTGGAAGGAAGAAGGGGAATCCCGGTCCCTCCTCGCGCATCATAAACAGACCCAGCTCCCGGCCCAGCTTTCTGTGATCGCGCTTCTTCGCCTCCTCGATCATCGTCAGATACTCTTCCAGCTCTGCCTTCTTCGGAAAGGCCGTGCCGTAGATCCTCTGGAGCATCTTATTGTGCTCGTCCCCTCTCCAGTAAGCACCGGCAAGACTGGTCAGTTTAAATGCCTTTACCGGTTTTGTCGTCATCAGATGCGGGCCTGCGCACAGATCAGTAAACTCTCCCTGCGAATAAAAACTGATCGTCTCATCCTCCGGCAGATCTTCAATCAGTTCAACTTTATAGTCTTCCTTCTTTTCCTTAAAATAATCGATCGCCTCATTCCGCGGCATCGTATATTGTCTGATCTCCAGCCCTTCTTTGACGATTTTCTTCATCTCCGCTTCAATCTTCTCCAGATCCTCTGCCGTAAAAGGAGTTTCCCTGTCTACATCATAGTAGAATCCGTCTGCGATGGAAGGTCCGATCGCCAGTTTTGTCTCCGGATACAGACGCTTAATCGCCTGCGCCATAATATGGGACGCAGTATGCCGGAACGCGCCCTTTCCCTTCTCATCATTAAATGTCAGGATGCTCAGAGCGCAGTCACGGTCTATCACTGTCCGCAGATCCACGACCTCGCCGTCCACTTCTCCCGCTGTCGCCATCCTGGCCAGTCCCTCGCTGATATCCGCAGCTATCTCATACACACTCATGGGCTGTGCGTACTCTTTACTGGATCCGTCTTTCAATGTGATCTTCATCTTTCTCTTCCTTTCTTTTCTTTTATTTTAATTCTTTTTTCCATGCCCAAAATCCACAGTCTGTGTCCCTGTCATTCCGTCTGTCAGGAATCTGCTTCCATATACACCGCCAGGTCCACAGAAAACAAAAAAGACATCCCTCTGGAATGTCTCCTGATCTCTGAATCTATCTCCGCACGGAAACAATCCACGCAGGGACGGGATAACATCCCGCGGTTCCACCCTGCTTGTTTTCCATGGAAAACCTGCTCAATTCATCTGATGATAACGGAATCACCGTGCCGTATTAAGGCCGCTCCGAGGTGGTCTTCAGTCAGCCGGCACAACAAAGCCCTCACACCATACAGGCTTCTCTCTGAGATGACCGGACAGCCTACTGTCCTCTTCAACGCTTTTTCACACCAGTTATTCTAACTCATGAGCAAGAGTGTGTCAAGACATTATAAATCTGAGTTTGTTGAGGGGGATGTGGCCGCCGAGTCCAGGAAAAGGATATCCATCTCGGGCACGCTTTCGCTCGGGGCTGCAACGCAGCGGCACATAAGGGCGCAAAGGACGCGCCCCAAATGCCTGCGTTGCTGCACGGCCCTCGATGGACACCTCTTCCTTTCCCGGCTTCCTATCCTCTCCCCTCAGCAATCTCGCTATTTAGAAGTGATTGTAAAAGTGGAACGTTAATGTCTTTTTCTCCAATAGCATTCCGCTTTCGTCTTACTTTATAATCGCGAGATTGACGGGGGATGAATCATGACGCCGGAAGGAATGGACGAAGTGCAGGGAATGAAAAGAGTACGGGTTGGAAGAACCTTTCTGCGGCGGCAGATGGGTGGACCGGCGACTTTGGAGGAATCCGATGGAAAAACTTAAGGAACTTAGGCTCCGCCGTTAAGCAATCCGATGAGATTGTCTGAGCGAACGCGAGTTGCTCATCGGATTGCTTTGTATTTAGGCGGGTTCTAAGTCCCTTTATGTTTTCCCGGATTCCGGAACGGAGGCGGGGGCATCCATCTGCCGCCGCAGAATACGTCTTTCGATGCCAGCTTTTTCTATTTCCCTGAGCTTAATCCATCCTCCCCGGCGTCCACATCCACCCCTCAACAATCTCAGATTTATTCCTGAAGAGATCTTTTTTTCGTGATGGTCACTTTTTCTTCATAGCAGGTGAATATCTCTCCCACTTTGTCTTTCTCCAGTTTCGGCGTGATCAGGCTGATCACGGGCACCACGATCAGTCCCGCTGCCATCGCCACTGCCCCCGCGTTAATAGGGGATTCGATATATCCAAGGAACATGTTGGATACTGTGAGACCGACCCCTGTGACAAATCCGGCCCACACTCCTGCGCGGGTAACTCCCTGCCAGTACAGACCATAGAGGAAAGGCGCCAGGAATGCCCCGGCCAGAGCGCCCCAGGAGATTCCCATCAGCTGGGCGATAAAAGTAGGCGGATCCAGCGCGATCACAACAGATACGACGATAAAGAATACGATCAGTGCCTGCATGGTTATAATCTGTTTCTTTTCGCTCATATTTTTCATCACATTATCTTTTAACAGGTCCAGTGTCATGGTGGAACTTGATGTCAGCACCAGCGATGACAGGGTGGACATGGACGCGGACAGCACCAGAACGACCACAATCCCTATCAGGATATCCGGAAGGGACGACAGCATATATGGAATGATATTGTCATAGATCACGGCCCCTGTCACTTCATCATAAAGCGCCGGACTGTCAAAAAGCCTTCCAAATCCTCCCAGGAAATAGCATCCGCCGGAGACCACAATGGCAAATACCGTGGAGATCACTGTTCCTGTATTGATGGACTTCTCATCTTTGATGGCATAGAATTTTCCGATCATCTGCGGAAGTCCCCAGGTGCCGAGAGATGTCAGCACTACTACACCCAGAAGGTTCAGAGGGTCCGGCCCGAAAAAGGAGGTAAATGCCCCCGGCTGTCCCTGCGTCACGGCCACATCGCTGGGGATCTTTGCCATTTCAGAAACCGCGCTCATAAAGCCTCCCTGCCCGCTCAGGACCGCCGCAATCACCGCCACAATCCCGATCAGCATAATGATCCCCTGTATGAAATCATTGATGGCCGTTGCCATATAACCGCCCAGGATCACATATATGGCAGTAAACACTGCCATTCCAATCACACACCATGTGTAGGGAATATTGAAGGCCATTTCGAACAGCCTGGACAGACCGTTGTACACAGATGCCGTATAGGGAATCAGAAAGACAAATACGATCACTGAGGCCGCGATCTTAAGAGCCTTGCTGTCATATCGCTGTCCGAAAAAGTCAGGCATTGTCTTGGAGCCGAGATGCTGGGTCATTACCTTTGTTCTGCGCCCCAGCACCACCCACGCCAGAAGACTTCCGATAACTGCGTTCCCGATGCCGATCCACGTACTGGCAATTCCGTACTTCCAGCCAAACTGTCCGGCGTACCCGACAAATACAACCGCAGAAAAATAAGAGGTTCCATACGCGAACGCAGTCAGCCAGGGACCCACAGCCCTTCCTCCCAGCACAAACCCGTCTACGCTTGTGGCATGGCGTCTGGCATAGATTCCTACTCCCACCATAACCGCGAAGAAAATTATAAGCATCACCAGTTTAATCTCCATTTTTCCTTCCTCTGCTTTCCTCTTATTTTTTGCTGCTATCTGTCTCTTTCCAACTATACCGGTATTTATCGGGAGACACGTTTTACTAATTCACTTTAAAGCGTTGCGCTTTAAAGCATTAAAGTTAACGCGTATAGAATAACACGGGCATTATGCCCGTGTCAAGCTTTTTACAATATAATTTCAAATATTTTGATCTGCTCTTTCCCGAAGTCAGCGCATTTTTTCAACCCGCTCCCGGATCGTCTTGTCAAAATTCTCGATCTTCCTGTTGTAGGACTCGGTCATATATTTTGAATTCAGCATAAAATCCGCTGTTGCCAGATTATTGGCAATAGGGATATCATAGACGACCGCAATCCTCAGAAGCGCTTTTACATCCGGATCATGAGGCTGAGCCTCCAGCGGATCCCAGAGGAAGATCATAAAATCAATCTGTCCTTCCACGATCTTGGCTCCGATCTGCTGATCTCCGCCCAGAGGGCCGCTGCAGTATCCCTTTACAGGAAGCCCTGTTCGTTCCGCGATAAGCCGGGATGTCGTTCCTGTCCCACACAGGAAATGACACTTTAAGATTTCTTTGTTCCTGTCACACCAGTCCACCAGCTCTTTCTTTTTGCCGTCATGGGCTACCAGCGCAATGTGTTTCGTCTTTCCAATCTCCATAGAAACATAATTGTCATCCAACATATAACGACCTCCCATCCTTTCTGCAGATCACACCTTGTTCTCCTGCTCCATGTTATACGGCGCACAGTCTTCCGGCTTCCGGTCAGACCATCTGTTCCATTGTCTCGAACCGCAAAGACGCCAGAAATCCCATTGCTACCGTTATCATGATACTATAAATCAGCACAATTGGAAAGATGAAATCCACATTTACAAATATTCCGATACCGACCGCCACAACTGCGCCCAGTCCCAGAAGTGCCATCTGGATAAACATCCGGATAACATTCTGCCCCGTCTTTCCAAATATTTCTCCCACAAGGCAAGTAGTGATAACCTTTGTGTAGAGACGGTCAGCCTGGATCACCGTGTAGATCAGGATACAATATATGACGTCCAAGGGGCTTATATGCCAGAATATGCCGATCGGGATACAGATGATCGCTCCGTCCGCCAGCGCCTTTATATGCTCCATCAGCGTCGCGTACCACATTTTTTTAAGAGGGCTGTCAGGGATCAAAAAAAGGTATGGATTTTTCAGCTCATTTTCCCATTTCCCGAGATATCCGCTCATCACAAGCGAAACATATGCCACGACCCCCAGAAGGAACAGCTCACCAGAGCCGGACTCTGACACGCTGTCGCTGAGTCCGTAGGAAAAGATGGCCGCTACGAACACCGAGATCAGCGTTACCTTTGTAAAAATAAAAAATTTTTCTTTTTTATATTCCAGCAGCTGTCTGTAAAAGATTGCTTTCGCGCCCCTGGACGTGATCCGGTCTTTCACCCGTCGGAATTTTCTTTTCTTTCCTCCCAGGCCGGTATCCATATCTCCGCTCTGCTTCTGTTTCTTCATCTCCGCGTAATCATCCGCGAATTTCGCCGCTTCCTCATAATAGCCTCCGTCGCAGTCCATGCGGTACGCCACTGTCACAGACACCGTCACCGCAATAAGATACATCACAGAGCAGATCATATTCAGAGTGGTGGGTCCCAGCAGGATCAGCCGGTAGACCGCGATCTGCCATCCCAGCACCGGGATCATCTGGAGGACCGGCCAGTCAATAAATGCCGTTGCCGACTCTACAGATAAACCATTCTTTCTGAAATAAAACAGGATCAGAGCTGTGAACGCGATCAGGAATACTTTGATTCCCATCCGGATCCCCTTCATCAGTTTCCGGGGAAGCCGGTCATTGGTATACAGGAAGACCATAACTGAGACTTCCAGAGCTGTTTCCAGCACACAGCCGGCCAGAAAGAAAAGGGCTACTTTCCACACAGGAACCTGGAAAATGGTCAGGCCTCCAATGGATAGAACTATCCAAATAATAACCGAAAGAATATAATTCATCCATGCTCCGTTGAGCAGCACCAGCTTCGGACTGACAGGCGCAGTGAACACAAAATGTGCGTGCGCCGGACGGAATAAAATTCCTTTTCTGGAAGAATAGGACATGAAATTCGCAAGGGTAATATAAATCGTCCAAATCGTCATAATAATGACCAGTCCATTCACGGAACCCATCCGCAGAGTAGCCGCCAGGCTGCCCAAAGCTACAATGATAAAGATACCGTAGGCGATTCCGAAAATCAGCGCGATCAGAGTAGAAGGCTTATGCACCGCCTTTTTCATATTATTGATAAAACTGCGTTTTGTCAGATAGATCAGTGCCTTCATTTCTTTTCACCGCCTGTCATCTCAAAGAATAATTCATCCAGATCTTTTCCTTCTGCGTCTTTCTTGGTATAGGAACCCACGATGTGGCCCTTCTCCATCACAAACATCACATCCCACAGATCCTCCACCATCTCCAGCATATGTGTACTTATAAGTACTGTCACTCCACCGTCACGCAGCCTGAGTACAGTCTCTTTCAGCGTTTTGATGGCAGCGGGATCCAGACCTACCATAGGTTCATCCAGTAGAATAACTTGAGGTTTCACTGCCAGTGCGCAGCAGATGCTGACTTTCTGCATCATTCCCTTAGACAGTTCGTTCCCAAGCTTGTCCTGTTTGTCGTCCATTTCATAAGCCTTCAGGATCTCATTCACTTCTTCATCTGTGATATCACTGCTATATGCCATCCGGATATATTCCACATGCTCCCTTACAGTCAGAGCGTCAAACATATTCGGGATCTCCGGCACATATGCAAACACTCTCTTGGCCTCGATATTCCTTGCCGGAGTTCCCTGAATACGGATCACTCCTTTATATCGCAGCAGGCCCGCGATGCTCTTTATGATCGTTGATTTTCCTGCTCCGTTTGGTCCCAGCAGGATCCCTGTCTGCCCGTCCGGCACGGTGAAGCTGACGTTGTCCACCGCCAGATTTTTCCCATATGATTTACTCAGTCCCTGTATTTCTAACATACTGCCTCCTGTCTGCGGTCATCCGATTAAAAAAGCTCCGCATCATTGTACTATTAATTTAATACAATGATACGGAACCTCTGTTTATTTGTCAAGAATATTTTTGTTAAGACTGATACCATTTCATAAGCGCCTGTGTACCGTTCTCACCATATCCGTCTTTCTCCAGCTTTTCATAATTGTCCAGTACCCGCCTCAGAATACACAGATCCAATCCGCTCTCCTCAGACTCCCGAACCGCCAGCTTCATATCCTTGATAAAATGTTTCATAAAGAACCCGGGTTCATAATCGCCTGCTATGATCCTGGGGCCAAAAGTGTCAAACTGTCTGCTTCCCGCCGCGCCTGTCGAGACAGACCGGAAAAATACGTCCAGGTCAAGCCCTTTCTCTCTGGCATAGGCCAGACCTTCACAGACTCCTGAAAGGGCGCCGGCTATCATGATCTGATTCGCCAGTTTGCAGTGCTGGCCGCAGCCGGCTTTGCCCTCATAATTGATATTTGTGCCCATGGCCTCAAAAAGTTCCCGGCAGGCTTCATAATCCTGTCGGTCGCCTCCCACGAGAATGGACAGCGTTCCTTCCCTGGCTCCTTTATCCCCTCCCGTGACCGGAGCGTCAAGGACATGGAAGCTGCGCTTCTTTCCCTCCTCATATATCTGTTCCGCAAGCCTCGGGCTGCTGGTCGTCATGTCGATCAGATAGGCACCCGGTTCTGCGCTGTCCAGTATATTTCCTTTGTCAAAGTACACTTCCTCCACGTCCTTCGGGAAACCTACGATCGTGATGACCGCGCCGCATCCACTGACACATTCACTGATCTTTTCATGAAATACAGCGCCCTCCCGGATCACATCTTCTGCTTTTTCCTTTGTCCGGGCATAAATATGGAGTTCATATCCTGCTTTCATGAGATTGCGTACCATGGACTTTCCCATAATGCCAACCCCGATAAATCCAATCTTTTTCATTATCTCTCCTCAGCTCTTTTTTCAACAACCTCGCCCTGCTTTTTGTAGATACTGTTACCCGGCACGAATCCCCGCACGGACGACAGAGGATAGATATTGCTGTGACTTCCGACCACCGTGCCCGGATTGAGCACGCTGCCACAGCCGACTTCCACTTCATCTCCCAGCATGGCGCCGAACTTCTTCATTCCTGTCTCGATATTGCCTTCCGGCGTTTTTACTACCACCAGCTTCTTGTCCGATTTCACATTGGAAGTGATGGAACCTGCCCCCATATGAGACTTGTATCCGAGAATGGAATCCCCTACATAGTTGTAGTGCGGAACCTGGACTTTATTGAACAGGATCACATTCTTCAGTTCTGTAGAATTTCCTACTACCGCTCCTTCTCCCACAATGGCGTTTCCCCGGATAAACGCGCAGTGGCGTACCTCTGCGTCCTTTCCGATGATGGCCGGTCCGTTGATGAATGCGGTGGGCGCCACCTTCGCGGATCTGGCGATCCACACGTTTTCTCCCCGTTTTTCATATTCTTCACTGCTCAGAGTATTTCCCAGCTCCACAATAAATGCGCTGATTTTCGGAAGGACTTCCCATGGATAGGTCACCCCGTCAAAAATATCCTTTGCGATCGTCTCATCAAGTGTATAGAGTTCCTTCACTGTCAATGCTTTCATTTGGTTGTCTCCTTTTCTGCCGTTTTCCGGCCTTTTTTATAAAAACCTGCTGCCCTGTCGTAGCAGGCTCTTAGCTGATACTGATTGTTAAGCCCTTTCACACCCTCTGTCCTGCTGATGATAAAATGATCCAGCTTCTTCATATACTCATCGGACGTGATGCTCCCCTCTGCCACATAGGTAAGCCCTTTCTCCCAGCTGGCCGTAAGTTCTGGGTTCAGCAGGGACCGGATGGAATGATCCACCACGTCAAAGACCATCTCTCCCTGCAGCGTGGGCGTAATGATCTGGGTCTTTTTATTCAGGGCAAGATATTTGATATGGATCAGTTTCTTCAGGATCTCTGCCCGCGTCGCGCTGGTTCCGATCCCACTGCCTTTGATCTGGGCCCTGAGTTCTTCGTCTTCGATCAGCTGCCCGGCGTTTTCCATTGCCAGGATCATGGAGCCGGAATTATATCGTTTCGGAGGCGATGTCTCTCCTTCTTTGATCTCCAGGCCCCGGACCGGGAGCAGACTGCCTTTCTTCAGACTCCGGACAGCCTCCAGAAGCGCCGGCCCGGCCGTCTGTTCCTGAGGGATCCCGGCTACTTTAAGATATCCTTCCTCAGCCAGCGTCTTAAAACTGCTGAAGAAGCACTCTCCTCTTATCTTTGTCACGATGGACGCCTTCTCATAGACAGCCGGAGGATAAAAAATACTCAAAAATCTCCTCGTGATCAAGTCATAGACTTTCCGCGACACATCTCCCAGGGAATTCAGGGCTCCCAGCCCCTGCCCCGTCGGAATGATGGCGTAGTGGTCTGTGATCTGCTTATCGTTGACATACCGGGTCTTTGCCAGGTTCTTATGGTTGCCGAATCCCAGAATATCCTGCAGATAAGGCGCCGCCGGAGAATATCTGGAAAGCCCGTTCAGATTGCGGCTGATCTCTTTCGCCACCGCCGTGGACAAGACCCTTGCGTCCGTTCTTGGATAAGTCACCAGCTTTTTTTCATAGAGATCCTGCACGATGCGCAGTGTCTCATCGGGACTGATCTTAAACCGTCTGGAGCAGTCATTCTGAAGCTCCGCCAGGTTATAAAGCAGAGGCGGATTCTTTTTTTCCTTCTTCCTCTCTACAGACTCCACCGTACACATTATCGGCTGATCTTCTGACAAATACCGGACCAGTTCTTCTGCTTTCTTCTTCTCCTTAAATCCGTTTTCTTTGTACAGGTCAAATGACTCAAAATATTTTGAGCCCTTCACGGCCCGCCATTCTCCCTCAAAACTGCTGCCTGCCGCCTCCACGGTGCTGATGACCCGGTAAAACGGCGTCTTGACAAACTCACGGATCTCCCGTTCCCGGCGCACAACCATGCCCAGCACACAGGTCATCACCCGCCCGACGGAGATCACCGCGTATTTTGTCTTCAGATACCCGGAGATACTGTTCCCATATTTTAAGGTCAGCAGTCGGGAGAAATTGATCCCCATAAGATAGTCTTCCTTTGCCCGCAGATACGCAGACGCACTTAGGTTATCATACTCTGACAGGTCCTTCGCCTCCCGAATGCCTCTTAAGATCTCTTCCTCGGTCTGGGAGTCGATCCACACTCTGAGCCTCTTTTTCCCTGTCACATGAGCCTCCTGCTCTACCAGGCGGTAAATGTATTCTCCCTCCCGTCCGGAGTCCGTGCAGACATAGATGGTATCCACGTCTTCCCTGTTAAGGAGCGAACTCACAATCTGAAACTGCTTCGACACTGCCGGGATCACTTCATATTTGAATTCATCCGGAATAAACGGCAATGTCTGAAGGCTCCATTTTTTCAGAGCCGGATCATATTCTTCGGGATAGCTCATTGTCACCAGGTGTCCCACGCACCAGGTAATGACGGCCTCATCCGATTCCAGATATCCGTCCCTGCGTTTTGTATTCAGTTTTAATGCTTTCGCGAATTCCTGAGCCACACTTGGCTTCTCTGCTATGTAGATTGATTTTCCCATATTTTATCCGCGCGTCACAAAGCGATATGCCGTGCGGGTATCGTATTTTTCACCTTTTCTGCAGACCGGTCCCGGGAAATTATCATGATGGATGCTGTCCGGATAATACTGTGTCTCCAGGCAGACCGCGCTTCTCTTTACATAAGACGCCCCGTCTTTCCCCGGCTCGCCGTCAAGAAAATTAGCAGTGTACATCTGCACTCCCGGCAGGTCTGTGTACACTTCCATAGTGATCCCGCTGTCTTCTGACGACACTTCTGCCACCTTATCAAATTTCCCCTCGTTTTTCAACACCCAATTATGGTCATAGCCGCTTCCGAAACGGAGAGGCTCATAGTCCGCGTCGATCTCCGTTCCGATCTTTTTCCCTTTGCGGAAATCCATGGGAGTTCCCTCCACACCGCAGATCTCCCCTGTAGGGATCGACTCTTCATCTGCCGGTGTAAAGCTGTCCGCGTTCAGAGTCACTCTGTGTTCCAGGACCGTTCCGCTGTCATGTCCGTTCAGGTTGAAATAGCTGTGGTTCGTCATATTGATGATCGTGTCTTTATCCGGTACGGCCTCATAATGGACGGACACTGTGTTTTCTTCATCCAGAGAATATGTCACACGCATATCCAGCGCCCCGGGATATCCCTGATCTTTGTCCGGGCTGTGGAGACAGAAGGTCACATGGTCATCCGTCGCTTCAACAGTCTCCCAAAGTCTCTTATTATAGTAATCCGTACCACTGTGAAGATTGTTCCCGTTGTCGTTTTTCTCCAGCTGATAGGTTGTTCCCCCCAGCTCAAAGCAGGCGCCTTTGATCCGGTTCGCGTTTCTTCCCACTGTAGCTCCAAAAGAGGCGTCTCCTCTCTCATATCCTGCCGCATCATCATATCCAAGCACCACATCGCGGACATTTCCGTTCTTGTCAAAGACCAGCATGCGGACCAGCGTCGCGCCGTAATCGGATACTTCCGCCTTGACTCCTCTGTCGTTCTCCAAAGTATACAGCTGTGCCTTTACACCGCCTGTAGCTTCCCCGAATCCTCTCACTGTAAGTTTTTTCATTTTCAATTCCTCCTACTACAATATATTTATGGTTAATATCCCTTACAGCCAGTAAGGAATTACCCATCTTGTTGCTTAAGCTGTTAGAATGATAAGAGCAATCGGTATAGCGGAATCCTCCTTGGGATTCGCGCCCGTAAAATAGTCTGCTAACCAGCTCTTCATTCGCAGCGTTCGTTTTATGCAGGTTGAACCACCTCCAGGGTGCGTTCGTGTCACACCACAGTAGATAGAATGGGCAATGAGTAAAACTGGTACTGACCAATTGCAATCTCAAATAAGGAGTGACATTTCTATGAATATGAACGCAGTAGGCATCGATATCTCCAAGCGGAAAAGTACTGTGGCGATCCTCCGTCCAGGTGGGCAGGTTGTTGTAAAACCCTTCGATGTTCCCCACTTGTCCACGGATTTCCAGTCTCTTGAAAAGCTCATCAGAGAATTGGATGGCGAGACACGCATTGCCATGGAGTGCACCGGCCGCTACTATGAACCGGCAGCACGGGAACTATCCCAGGCCGGCTTTTTTGTAAGCGCAGTGAATCCTCAGATCATCCGTAACTTTCAAGGACAGGACAATCCTCTCCGTAAAGTCAAGACCGATAAGGCGGATTCCATAAAGATCGCACGTTACGCTCTTGACAGTTGGGCAAATCTGAAACAATATAGTCTTATGGATGAATTACGTTCCCAACTCAAAACCATGAACCGCCAGTTTGATTTCTACATGAAGCATAAAACTGCCATGAAGAATAACCTGATTGGTCTCATTGACCAGACCTATCCCGGCGCCAACACCTGTTTCGACAGCCCTGCCCGCGAGGACGGCCGCCAGAAATGGGTGGATTTTATTGATACCTACTGGCATGTGGATTGTGTCCGCAAGATATCTCTGAACGCTTTTACAGACCACTATCAGAAGTGGTACAGCCGCAGGAAGTACAACTTCAGCAAGTCAAAAGCCGAAGAAATCTATGGGAAAGCAAAGGAGCTCATTCCCGTACTTCCTAAGGACAGCTTTACCAAACGCATCATCAAACAGGCTGTTGACCAATTAAACGCTGCGTCACAGACCGTTGAACAGCTTCGAACCCTTATGAACGAAACTGCCTCCAAGCTGCCGGAATATCCGGTTGTCATGGCGATGAAGGGCGTGGGAACGTCTCTGGGGCCTCAGCTTATGGCCGAGATCGGAGATGTCACACGCTTCACCCACAAAGGCGCTATCACAGCATTTGCCGGCGTAGATCCTGGTGTCAATGATTCCGGAGATTATTCGCAGAAAAGCGTACATGCTTCCAAACACGGTTCGCCAGTGCTGAGAAAAACTTTGTTTCAGATCATGGATATACTGATCAAGACCAAACCGGATGATCCCGTATATCGGTTCATGGATAAAAAACGATCCGAAGGTAAGCCGTATTATGTCTATATGACTGCCGGAGCTAATAAATTTTTACGGATCTACTATGGTCGAGTGAAAGAATATCTTTCATCGCTTCCAGAATCCGAATAATTCCACAACACTTTTTCAGGCCAGCATAGGTGTGGTGGTCTTATTGTGATACCTATTTTTCAACCTGTATAAAATTTTCAATGTTCATCAATTTAGCCTTGACTTTTTATTTGCAGGCTGTTTTATAATTTATTTTTTCTTTTTTCTGAATATCACCAGCAGTCTCCCGAAGAAGGATGCCCTGTTTGTTTTATGTATTCCGGCGGCGGGTCTTCTCGCGTTCAGGGCCTCTTTCATGAAGATCTCCTGCGCATTGATGTCTTTCTCCCCCGTCCGTTTTTTCCGGTAAGTCCCGTCGCCGGCCATCTGTCTGGCCTTTACATTGTCTGACAGCATAACCTGCAGATCATGGATCAGCTTTTTCTTTATTTCTTCATCATAGATCGGACATGCCACTTCTACCCTTTTCTCTGTATTCCTTGTCATCATGTCCGCAGAACCGATATAGACCTTGGCCTCTCCTCCTGTTCCGAAGACAAAGACTCTGGGATGCTCCAGATACCGTCCGACAATGCTGGTGACCCGAAGATTATCTGTCTTTCCCGGAACTCCCGGCAAGATACAGCAGATTCCACGGACAATCAGGTCGATCTGTACGCCGGCCCTGGAAGCCTCTACCGTCTTGTGGATAAAATCCATATCTGTCAGGGAGTTCATCTTCATTATCACACGGCCGTTTTCTCCCTTCCGGATCTCTTCATCTATCAGAGCCAGGACTTTCTGTTTCAGGCCCACGGGCGATACGATCAGATGTTCATAGACCCCCTCCAGATTTCCAATGGACATATTTTTGAAAAATACAGCCGCGTCCTCCCCGATCCCCTGATGGGACGTCATAAGAGAATAGTCTGTGTACATCTTCGCTGTTTTCTCATTATAGTTTCCCGTGCCGATCTGTGTAATATACCGGATCTCATTTTTGCTCCGATAGGTGATCAGGCACACTTTCGAGTGGACTTTATACCCTTCGAATCCGTAAAGGACCCGGCAGCCTGCCTCCTCCATCCTCTCAGACCAGTCAATGTTGTTCTGTTCGTCAAAGCGTGCCCTCAGTTCAATAAGCGCGGTCACTTCTTTTCCATTCTCCGCTGCCGCGCACAGATACTCCACAAGCCTTGCCTTTCTGGCCAGACGGTAGATCGTGATCTTGATCGTCATCACATCCGGATCTGACGCCGCCTCTTTGATCAGCTGAAGGAACGGATCCATACTCTCATAGGGATAAGACAGAAGTACATCCTTCTTCCGGACCTGATCCATAACACTTCCGTCCGCCAGAGATGCCGGCGGCTGAGGAGTAAACGGAGGATCTGTCAGCGAGCGTTTCATGGAATCCGGCAGTTTATCCGCTATGGCAAAAATAAATCCCAGCTTCATCGGCATCTTTGTCCGGAAAATACACTCCGGTGTGATCCGGAACCTGTCGCAGAAATATTCTTCCATCTCTCTGCCAAGTGGTTCTGCCGTCTCCAGACGCACCACTGCCATCCTTCTCCTCTTATGCAGTGTTTCCTGCATAATATGCCGGAAATCCTCATTGTCCGCATAGGCCTCATCGTCGGGAGAAATGTCCGCGTTCCTCGTCACGCAGATATAGTTCTCATCTGACACCTGATACTGATCAAAGACAAGATCCAGATATTCCATGATCACTTTTTCCATACGGATATAACGGATATCATTCCCCGGCAGATAAAGGATATCAGAAATATACTGAGGGACAGGAACAATCCCCATCATGGAATTTCCTCTCAGTTTCAGGGTCGCCACCACATAGATCTCTTTATTCAGAAGATGGGGAAACGGATGATTGGCATCCACTATCTGAGGGGAAAGGACAGGCAGTACCTGCTCCTTAAAATATTTTTTGACATATTTCTTTTCCTGCTGTTCCAGTTCTTTGAAATCCAGTCCGCAGACTCCGTATGGCTTCAGCTGCTTCTTGATCTCTGTGTAAGTCTTGTCCCGCTCTTTATAGAGAGGGGCAACCGCCTGATAGATCGCGTCCAGCTGCTGCACCGGGGTCATACCGGACCGGATATCCTGCTTCTTGTTGTCCGCGGCCGCCATATCATAGAGGCTGCCCACACGGATCATAAAAAATTCGTCCAGATTACTGGTAAAGATCGCGACAAATTTCATACGCTCCATCAGAGGGACGGTCTCGTCCCTTGCCTCCTGGAGGACCCGCTGATTAAATCTCAGCCACGATAATTCACGATTCTGGGTATAGTCAGGTATTTCCTGCTTTTCCATTTTTTCTCCCTTTCCGGATCATTTCTCCAGATATGCCATCAGTTCATCCATTTTTTTCTCCATACACTGACAGCCATGTTCATAAAACGCATAGAGCATCTCCCGGTTTCTCTCAAGCCTGGATACCGGTTTTACAAGCGGCCGGAGGATAAAGATTTCTCCGCGCTTTTCCAGCTGATCCAGGTAATTCATTGTCCGGTTGTATTCAAAACTCCTGCGGAATATCGTGCGCACTAAATCCGGATAAGATCTGTAAGCCCTGCGGTAGAGTTTCTGCATGGCCGGGGACAGCACTTTTTTTCTGTAGCCCTGGTTCTTTGTAAGGATCACCACAATTTTATCATTTCCCTTCTTCTGTGCCCTCCTGATGGGAACAGAATCTGCCAGTCCTCCGTCCAGATATGGAACATTATCTATATTTACAATCGGGGTCAGAAGAGGCATACTGCAGGAAGCACGGCAGATCTTCATCAGACGGTCTCTGTCCTTTCTCTCCGTCATATACTCTGCCTTCCCGGTCAGGCAGTTGGTCGTCACAAGTTCACACTCGATCTTGGAGGCAAAATAAGTGTCAAAATCAAACGGGAGCAGTTCTTTGGGAAACCGGTCAAAGATCAGCTCCATGTTCATAAGGCTTCTCTCTTTCATAAAGTCCCGGATTCCATAATAATAGCTCATATTTTTATCTGTAGGGATCATACAGTCCCTGGTTCTGCCCGGCTGTCTGGACACATAGTCCACCGCGTTGCACGCCCCCGCCGACACACCGATCACATGGGACATATAAACATCCTGTTCCATCAGATAGTCCAGCACTCCGGATGTAAAAACTCCCCGGGTAGCTCCGCCTTCCAGTACAAGTGTTGCTTTCTTTATATTCATCTTAATAACCTCTTTTCCTGTTCTCTCCAGTCCCGTTTCTGTTTCCGGCACGGGATGGAAATTTCACTCCTCTATTATATAATGTTTTTTCCTATTCGCAAACCACAACTTTTCTTTTTCCCGAAATTCTTTCTCCCTTGCCATTTGTATGGTTTTCATGGTAATATAAGCGATGGTGCATACAGACACAGCCTGCGGTATCACTGCCGCCGGCATTTTGAATTCACAGTAAGGAGAGTTTATCATGATCAGTGCGAACAATGTGACTCTGCGTGTCGGGAAAAAGGCCCTCTTTGAAGATGTGAACATCAAATTCACAGAGGGGAACTGCTATGGCCTCATCGGGGCAAACGGCGCCGGCAAATCCACCTTTCTTAAGATCCTTTCCGGCCAGCTTGAGCCGACCAAAGGAGAGGTTGCCATCACGCCGGGAGAGCGTCTTTCTTTCCTGCAGCAGGATCAGTTTAAATATGATGAATACCCGGTGCTTGATACCGTTATTATGGGAAACGCAAGACTCTATGAGATCATGAAAGAAAAAGAAGTGATCTACGCCAAAGAGGATTTCACGGATGAGGACGGGATCCGGGCCAGCGAACTGGAGGCGGAATTCGCCACAATGAATGGCTGGGAAGCCGAGGCAGACGCCGCTTCTCTGTTAAACGGCCTGGGCATTGAGACAGAACTTCACGCAAAATATATGAAAGAGCTTACCGGACCACAGAAGGTAAAGGTACTTCTGGCACAGGCCCTCTTTGGCAGTCCGGATATCCTGCTTTTGGATGAGCCCACAAACCATCTTGACCTGGATGCCATCGCCTGGCTGGAAGAGTTCCTTATCAATTTTGACAACACTGTCATCGTGGTCTCCCATGACCGCTATTTTCTGAACAAGGTATGTACTCAGATCGCGGATATTGACTATGGAAAGATCCAGCTCTACGCCGGGAACTATGATTTCTGGTATGAGTCAAGCCAGCTCCTCATCCGTCAGATGAAGGAAGCCAACAAGAAAAAAGAAGAAAAAATCAAGGAACTGCAGGAATTTATCTCCCGGTTCAGCGCCAATGCCTCCAAGTCAAAACAGGCGACTTCCAGAAAGCGGGCGCTTGAAAAGATTCAGCTGGATGAGATTAAGCCATCCAGCAGGAAATACCCCTACATTGATTTTCGTCCCAACCGTGAAATCGGAAATGAAGTGCTTACCGTGGAGGGGCTCACTAAGACCATAGACGGAGAAAAAATACTGGATCATATCAGCTTTACTCTGGGCCACGATGACAAAGTAGCTTTTGTGGGAGGCAATGAGCTGGCCAAGACTGTGCTCTTTAAGATCCTGATCGGAGAGATGGAGCCCGACGAGGGAACCTATAAATGGGGTGTGACCACTTCCCAGGCCTATTTTCCGAAAGATTTCGGCGGCGAGTTTGACAGTGACTACAATATCACGGAATGGCTCACCCAGTACTCGGAAGAAAAAGATGTCACCTATGTCCGCGGGTTCCTGGGCAGGATGCTCTTCTCCGGCGAAGACGGAGTAAAGAAGCTCAAGGTCCTCTCCGGAGGTGAGAAGGTCCGCTGTCTTCTCTCCAAGATGATGATATCCGGAGCCAATGTGCTGCTCCTGGATGAACCCACCAATCATCTTGATATGGAGGCCATCACCGCTCTCAACAACGGGCTGATCAAGTTCCCCGGCGTACTGCTCTTCACGTCAAGGGACCATCAGATTGTTCAGACAACGGCAAACCGTATCATGGAGATCGTTCCGGGAGGGCAGCTGATCGACAAAATCACTACCTATGACGAATATCTGGAGAACGATGAGATGGCGAGAAAGAGACAGACCTACTCTGTCCAGACAGAAGAAGACGATTAAACGAGAAATTTCTTGTACACCGGCGCCAAGTCTGGTATAATAAAAAAGCTGTGGGCAGGGCCGAAAATATCCGTGCCCGCGGCTTAAATATCCGGAGACGTATCGAAGTGGTCATAACGGGGCGCACTCGAAATGCGTTTGCCCTCCGGGGCACGAGGGTTCGAATCCCTCCGTCTCCGTTCCTGTTGTCGGAAAGCTTCCGTTTTCGTGAAGCTTTCCGTTTTTTCGACTCCAACGGTCGAAAAAAATCGAATATTTCCAGTTGTATGTCAAAATTTTACATTTTACGATAATAAGGGTGTTCCAGAGGACAGGTATCTTAAATTGGAGAGGGGCATACTGATGAACTACAGGAAACTTATAATCAATACTCTGAACTCTTTTGGAGTAAACCGTTCTTACACCGGCTTTAATTATGTGGTATACGGACTTACGCTTGTCATCGAAGGCAAGAGCTGCATCGAATGTATCACAAAATCTCTGTATCTGGATATTGCAGGTTATTATCACACAAGCTGGACCTGTGTTGAGAAAAACATACGCACGATCGTAAATTCGGTCTGGGATTCGAACAATACCGATCTTCTGGAACTTGTCTTCCACAGATCCGGGCACGATAAAAAACCAACGAACAAAGAATTTCTGACGTATCTTTATGATTACATCATCCATATAAGCGATGAAGCGCCGGCATATGACGAAAAGTTTCCCGCCATATGTCCTGTTTCCAGAAAATACTGCGAATCATTGAATGTCTTCTGTCTGCGGCTGTCTCAGCTGGCCAGATAAACGATCCGCGGGAAAGGATCCTGCCTCAGCGCATGTTCCCTTCCCGCGGTTATTTTATCTCTTTTCCCGTTTTAATAAAGATTCTTTAATATTCGCACAGCACAATCACTCTCTGGGGGGTCGTCTGCGCGGGAATGCTGAATGTAGTGGTCGTGTAGTAGACCAGCAGTTCTGAATTTTCCGGACTGCACGTATACTGTTGTCCGTTCAGGGTAGTCACACTCGTGACAGGTCCGATGTTCAGCCGCAGAGAGTTATCAGAAGACGTCAGATTGTCATCAAAATAATCCAGTTTCACCTGCTGACCTCTTCTCAGCGATGTGACCAGTTCCGCCCGGTACTGTGGAGGATACACCGCCGGTACAGGCAGATTTGTATCGTAAAAGGCGGCGATCCGCATTCCCGGCCGCAGCCGGACATTGTCGATGACAGTCGTTTCTCCGGTGACCACAACGTTTATGATATTCGAATTACTGATCAGGGAAACAACCATCGAGCAGCAGGAATCCCCCCGGTTGATCCCCTGGATGATGCCCTCCACACTCTCAAATGTCTCATATGCCATAACAGAAAGAACTCCTTTTTTCTCTTTCTATCATAGTATGCGCTTCCCGGATTTCAGTTCCCCGCCTGTAACGCCCCTGCTCTTCAGTGCCTTTGATCCATATTGCTGTACACTTCACAGAACCTGGCCGCGAAAGAGACGGGTTCCCCTCCCATATTGAGATGAGATACGTCTCCCAGCTTCAATCCCCGGAACACAGCGATCCCCTGCTGCCGTTCCTCGGTCACGATCTCCGTAACCGAAGTGGGGGCCAGAGCCAGATCCTGCCACAGAGAAAACGGAGAAAAATTCCACAGATGGGCCAGCAGCGCACAGGTGATCCCGAAATGACAGAAAAATGTTACTGTCTCTGCGTTTTCTTTTTCTACCCGGTAACAGAGCCCGTCTCTTACATATCCTTTCCCGGCCAGGAAACTGTCAAACTCTTCCACCACTCTGTCATAGATCTTAACTGTATCTGAGTTTGCGCAGATCTCCGACTCTTTCCATCTGGCACTGTCCATACAGTCACTGTGCACAGACCAGTAAGAGGGAGCCACATCCCAGACAATCCGGGGAACATAGCTTCCGTCTTGTTTCTCTGCCCCGGGATATGCTTCCCGCAGTTCTGCTGCCTGCTCCAGATCGATGCGTGCCGGGAACTCCCTCAGCCATTCCAGAGTCTGCGCGGCGCGTCCCAGCCGTTTCAGGCTGTATTCCGCAGTCTTTTGCGCTCTTCCGAGAGGAGAGACATAGCAGGTCCCCGGGTGAAGACTCTGGATATGCTCAGCCAGAAGGGCCGCCTCTCTGTGCCCTTTCTCTGTCAGTGTATCATTCACATAGTCCGGATCTCCGTGCCGGATAAATAAAATCCTCATATTTCTTCTCCTGCCAGGCTCAGTTTCAGTCTCCGCGCCAGCCATTTTTCAGCCAGCTCTGTCCATACGCCCACTTCCTGTATCGTCCCGTAAAGTTTTTCTTTCATTTCCGGAGTCCACTTTTCTTTCTTCTTTCCTGCCAGGCCGAACTCCTCCAGGATCTCTTCTCCGCGCCCGGGTGGAAGATCCGTTTTTCCTGCCTTTACCGCCTCTGCAAGAAAACGGATCTGCTCCAGCGTATAAGGCTGTCCGAAATCTCTTAAGATCCACCTTTCTGTGGCAGTTGACAGGCCGTGGATGCCTTCTGTGAATACATGCTGCGCATATGGTACGCCTGCTTTCCGGCAGGCATCCGCAAACAGATATGTATTCTCTGCCGGGACTGTCGCGTCCCCCACAGTATGCCAGAGAAAACAGGGCGGCACATCTCCGGTTACGTGGGCTTCCAGCGACAGATATTCCAGCTCCCTGTCCGCCGGGTGTTCTCCCAGAAGTGCCAGAAAGGACTCCCGGTTGGAGTACTCTCCGGCCGTGATGACAGGATAACACAGAACTGCCGCGTCAGGCCGGTTTGAGATCCTGCTGTATTCCCGGGCCGGATCCTCCGTATCTTTGTAGTGGACACAGAGGCTTGCGCACAGATGTCCTCCGGCAGAAAATCCGCACACAGCGATTTTCTCCGGGTCGATATGCCAGCGGACAGCTCCTGCCCGGATCATCCTCACAGCCCGTGATATATCCGCCAGAGGCTGGAGTTTCAGAGGTTCATCCAGATAATTCACTGTATAGGCCAGAACGAACACATTATAGCCTGCCCTGTAAAATTCTTCCGCAGGAAGGTGTGCCTCCGAGGGAGATACCCGGCGGTATGCTCCGCCCGGCGCGATCAGCATACCGGGTCTGGAGGACTGATCTTCATGGATATAGCTGACCATGAAGGGAATAAACCCATAAGCCCCCGGATAGTCATATTCCCCGTCCTTCCACAGACGAATCCTTTTCCCGATCATAATTCTGTATCTTTCAGATAGGGATTCACGGCTTCATAGAATTTTTCATCTTCCACGATCTTTGCCAGATCCGCGTCGATCGGCATCTTTCCAAGAACCGGAACGCCCATATCCGAGGCGATCTCGTCGATGTGGCTCTCGCCGAACACTTTGATCTCTCTGCCGCAGTCCGGACATTTCACATAGCTGTAGTTCTCTACCACGCCCAGTACAGGTATATTCATCTGCTGTGCCATATTGGCGGCCTTCTTCACGATCATCTGAACCAGATCCTGGGGGGACGTCACAATCACCACGCCATCTACAGGCAGAGACTGAAATACCGTCAGCGGTACATCTCCTGTTCCCGGAGGCATATCCACAAAGAGATAATCCAGATCTCCCCACATCACATCTGTCCAGAACTGTTTGACCACTCCCGCAATGATGGGGCCTCTCCAGATCACCGGCGCGGCCTCATCCTCCAGAAGAAGATTCACCGACATAATCCTTGTCTCATCCTTTGCCACGCAGGGAAGGATGCTGTCCTCTGTTCCTCTGGCTTTCTCATGGATGCCGTACATCTTCGGAATGGACGGGCCTGTGATATCCGCGTCCAGAATACCCACCGTATATCCTTTCTGCCTCATCATCCTCGCCAGGGAAGCGGTGACGAGAGATTTCCCCACGCCTCCTTTGCCGCTGACCACACCGATCACCTTTTTGATCGACGAATACTGATTGGCCGGCTCACGGAAATCTTCTTTTTTGCTGCTGCAGGAATCCGCATGCGCACAGCCCGCGCAGGACTCTTCTGTACATCCGTTTGTATTTTGTTCTTGTGACATAATATTTCCCTTCTCTCTGTTTAATTTCCTTCCCAGTATAACATATTTTGTCCGCCTGTGGTACCGTTCATTCTTCTTTTAAACGGCACCCTCTAAATTTTCTCTTGTCACATCCCTCAGCCATTTATAACTCCGGTAACGCCGGTACGTGACAGGAACTTTAATGATCTCGTCACTCATCAGGATGACATACACCACCGGCACACTCAACCGGAAAACAAAGGCCGCCAGAAATCCCAGCAGGATGGAACAGCACCACATGGTGCTCACATCCAGGATCAGGCCGAACCGGGTATCTCCTCCGGATCGGAAAATTCCCACGACCATCGTCGTATTGAACGCCTGTCCTACGACAAAATAGGACATAACAAAGAACATGAAACGAAGATACTGTTTCGCCGTTCCGGACAGCGCCAGCGCAGAAGCTGTGACCGGAGCCGCCGCCAGGATGATCAGTCCGCCCAGCACACCCATAATGATGCTCAGGATCACAAACCGTTTCGCATAGGCTTTCGCATGCTCCATTCGTTTTTCTCCTATGGTCTTCCCAAGATAGATTGCCGCCGCGCTGGAAAGTCCGAAGGACACCACCGTAGCCAGCTGTCTGGCCACCTGAGCCACCGAATTGGCCGCCACCGCGGAGCTTCCCATATGTCCCAGGATCGCGGTGTTCGCCGCTGTCCCCAGTCCCCACATCAGCTCATTAGCGACAACAGGAAGCGCATATTTCATAAAATCCCTGAACAGTGCCCTGTCCATGTGAAGTACATATTTCAGACGAAGTTTGATATCCTTATTAAAAAATCTGGAATATCCGATCACCAGCGCCACTTCCAGCACTCTGGCGCACAATGTCCCCAGCGCGGCTCCTTCCACCCCCATGGCAGGCAGGCCCAGAAGACCGAATATAAAGATAGAGTTCAGGATGATATTACAGAGAAGGGACAGCAGATAGACCACGGTCGCCACAACCACCCGCTCCACACTTCTCATGATATAGAGATAGGTCTGAGTGATTCCCATCAGTACATAATAGAAAGCCACAATACGCAGATATTTCACGCCTTCCGCGATGACCTCCGGATCACTGGTGAAGATCCGCATCAACAGATCCGGTATGGCAAGAGCCGCTGCCGTAAACAGGGCGGTCACAACAACCGCCGCTGTCACCGCCATTCCAAGAATCTTCTCGATTGCTTCCCTGTCTCCTCTCCCCCAGTACTGAGCCGTCAGAACTGTAGCGCCTGAAGTAAGCCCGAAGAGGAACAGCGTCATGATATACTGCACCTGTCCCGCCAGAGAGGCCCCGGACAGCGCCGTTTCTCCCACAGCCCCCAGCATGATGACATCCGCTGCTGTCACTCCTACGTTGATCAGATTCTGGAGAGCCATGGGCACTACCAGAGCAATCACTGTCCGGTAGAATTTCCCCCATTCGATTCCCAGACTGTTCTCATCCTTTCCTGTATACAGACTGTTTTTCCCCAACTGTCTCATTTTTTCTGTATCCGCCTTTTCCCCAGCTTATTCTCTTCCGTTAAAACAGTATGTGCATACCTTGCACGGTTCCAGGCCGATCGCCGCAAGAAGATCATCCAGTCTGTGGAACCTCAGAGTAGTAAAATTCTGGATCCTCCGGATTTCCTCCACCATATCCGCATAGCGGCAGGAATCGGGATCCGTATACTCCTCCAGAACTTCCTCGGGACAGCTGTCTCCTTCTTTTTCCCGGATGATCCTCCTTGTGATCAGATCCAGGTCGGATTTGGAACGGGAAAAATTCAAAAATTTACAGCCGAATACAAGGGGCGGGCAGGCAGGGCGGACATGCACTTCTTTTGCCCCGCTCTTATAAAGAAATTCCGTTGTCTCCCTGAGCTGTGTTCCTCTGACGATCGAATCATCGATCAGAAGCAGTTTTTTATTCTCGATCAGCGCCTGTACCGGGATCAGCTTCATGCGGGCGATCAGATCTCTCTGGCTCTGGTTCGTAGGCATAAAGGACCTGGGCCAGGTGGGCGTATACTTGATAAAAGGTCTCGCATAGGGGATACCGGATTCATTGGCATACCCGATGGCGTGGGCCACCCCGGAATCGGGCACCCCGGCCACTACGTCCGGATGTACAGAATCTCCGTCCCGTTTTGCCAGCATGCTTCCGCACCGGTAGCGCATTTCCTCCACACTGACACCTTCGTAAGAAGAAGTGGGATATCCATAATAGACCCATAAAAATGAGCAGATCTTCATTTTTTCTCCCGGCTGTACAAGAGTTTCAACTCCTTCCGGTGTGATAAAGGCAATCTCTCCCGGCCCCAGCTCTCTGTCATGTGTATATCCCAGATTCAGGTAGGCGAAATTCTCAAAAGAGACACAGTAGGCGTCTTTTTTGCGTCCGACCACAAGCGGAGTCCTTCCGTACCGGTCCCGGGCCGCGTATAGCCCGTCTTTTGTCATCAGGAGCAGAGTCAGAGACCCGTCTACAATTTTCTGGGCATACTGGATACCCTCCACGAGGCTTCCCTTTTTACAGATCAGAGACGCTACCAGCTCCGTAGCATTGATCTTTCCCCCGCTCATTTCCTGAAAATGGGAGTGTCCTTCATTAAAAGCTCTCCTTAAAAGTTCTTCCTCATTATTGATCTTTCCCACCGTGACAATGGCAAAACTGCCATGATGAGACTGGATGAGCAATGGCTGTGGCTCGTAATCAGAAATGCAGCCGATTCCCAGATTTCCCTTCATCTCCTCCACATCGCGTTCAAATTTTGTCCGGAAAGGAGAATTTTCTATATTGTGGATGGCCCGGCAGAACTCTCCATCCCCATACGCGGCCATTCCGCCTCTCCTTGTTCCCAGATGGGAATGGTAATCTACCCCGTAAAAAAGTTCCAGTATACAGTCGTTCTTTGATGCAACACCAAAAAATCCGCCCATGCGTTATCTGCCTCCTTTTTCTTCCTGTAATCAACATCATGCCTTAACAACCTGACTGTTATTCACCTTATACAGAATAAAGGAAGCAGGTTGGATAAGTCAATACCCAACCTGTTTCTGTGCCTTCTTCTTTGAGACGGCCAAAGTAACACATACCAGCGCCGCCGCGAACATCAGCTGGATTCCGATGCCCTGGAAGACTTCCGTCCGCAGACTCCCGCTGACGCTTCCATACCCTTCCAGAAGACCGTTTACGGTTTCATACCAGTATACCGGAAAGAACTGAGCCACCTGCTTTACTTTAGAGCTCAGCAGATCCATACCGACAAAAGTTCCGCAGAGAAAGCACATGCCCAGAGTTACAATGTTCACGACTCCGTTCAGGGCGTTGGTATCCTTCACCATCGAGCCGATCAGATAAGACAGGCTCAGAGACACGACCAGCAGAGCCAGGGAATTCAGGAGATAATAGAACATTTTTCCTCCTGCGACAAACACCTCTCCATAGAGCAGGAACACGACCCCTGTAGCGAGCACCCATAATCCTGCGGCCAGCACCCCCGCGGCAGCCAGGCCCTCCAGATTCTGTCTCCTCTCCGACACGGCAGAAGCGCGCATTCTTCCCGGAAGGCTCCCTCTGTGGAATCCGATCAGGATATACCCGAACACATAACAGACTACACTGAGGAACAGGTACGGAAGATATCGGTAATAGAATATATATGCAGGTTTCTCCCCCTCATTTCCGGAAAAATCAGCCAGGGACACTTCTGCCCGAGGCCGTTCCTCCATGGCGGTCAGGATCTCTTCTTCTGAAAATCCCGCGGACGCATAGCATCGGGCAAAGTTTATAAAATCATTTACCTGCTGATCCACATAGCTGCCGGCGTAAGTGCCGGGAACAGTCGTTACCTTCAGTCTCTCATCTCCATAGATACACTTCCGGGTAAAGTCCTCGGGGATCCTCAGGATATAGTCTACATTCCGGTAGAACAGGTCTTCCTGCAGCGCCTCTCTGTTGTTTTCCAGGATAATGATCTGATTTGTGTCTTCCAGATAATCGATCAGACTTCCGGCCATATCCCCGCCATCCTCATCCACCACACCTACGGGAACGCTCTGGGTCCGGTATCCGGACACAGAGTCCGTCCTCCCAAACTCCTGAAACATAACTGTAACGCAGAAAAAAATACCAAGATACATCAGGATAAGCCATTTATTCTTTTCTGCTATTTTCAGATAAGCTTTAAACACTGGCATAACGTTCCCTCCTTATCATGAGAAATGCTCCCAGAGCCATAAGTACGCACATAACTGCCAGAATGCCAAGATCCTGAGCGTATCTGCCGGGCGCGTCATATACGTTTACACAGTACAGAGCATCTGAGATCACTGCCGCCGGATTGATCCGGTTCAAAAGAGGCACTGCCCGGTCCACCGCGTTCTTGATATTGGCGTTCATCAGTCCTGCCAGAAAGCTGAAGGTCATAGAGGTCCCGATCAGGATCCCGATCTTGATCCCCTCTCCCATTTTACCGATACTGCTGACAAAGAGCCCCAAAGTTACTCCGATCATGCTGCCCAGCAAAAGGACCGGGATCATCTCTGCCACAGAACCGGTAAACTCCAGTCTCAAGATATATTTCATAAAAAAGAGCAGGATCAGCTGATTTGCAAAATGGATGACAAAATCTACTGCCAGCTCTGACAGGATCAGTTTCATCCTGTGAGCCGGCGAAACACATCTGCGGGCTGCCAGGGCGCTTAAGTTTGCCTGCAGCTCCATGGCTGAGCCAAACCCGATGAAGCAGCCGTACAGACAGGCCATTCCGATCATCGCATAAAAAAACTGCGCGGTGGTATTGGTCGTCCTGCCTCCGACAGAGACCTGCTCTACCGCTCCTCCATATTCTTCCATTTCCCGGATGGCGGCAGAAAGTCCCTCCGGATGGGTTTTCGCCACGTCTTCAAAGGTCTGTTTTCCCTCCTCATAGCTTTCCAGGATCATCTGCAGGATACTCTGCGGCAGCCCGTTTCCCGCCACGGTCAGAGAAGAATTCTCTCCCGCGTAATAGATCCCGTCAACTTTCTGTTCCTCCAGCGCTTTTAAAGCTTCCTCTTCTGTCATTTTCTGTAACCGGATCATGTCTGAACTCCCCGCCATAGTATCGAGAAAGTCCAGAAAAGTTTCTCCTCCCTCTTCTTCCACCACCGCCACGGGGATCGTCTCAAAATCGGCCTCTTCCATGGTCCCGATCGCAAAATACATCAGAGTCGTCAGAACAAGAGGAAAGACCAGAGGCCAGAATACGACATTAAAATTTCTCAGTTTCGATTTCAGTGAATATTTTATAAGATGCAACATATCCATATTTCCTCCGTTTTCCCCTCAGTCCCTCAGCTGTTTTCCTGTGATCTCAAGGAAAACATCATTCAAAGTGGGCAGCTCCGAAAATACTCTTCCAAAAAGGATCCCCCGGTCCTGAAGGAAAGCCAGAAGCCGAATCAGATTACTCTTTGCGCCTGTGCACCGCACCGTCAGCATCTGATCCGCATAGGAGACGTCAAACACGTGGGGCAGTTCTCTGATGCCCTCCAGGATCTCCTCGTCCAGCGCGACAGCCTCGATGGTCACCGTCTCTCCTGTCCGGATCATGCCTTTGAGTTCTTCCTTTGTTCCCGAGGCAATGACACGGCCGTGATCCATAATGGCAATCCTCGTACAGATCTGCTCTACTTCTTCCATATAATGTGAGGTATAGATGATCGTAGAACCCTGTCGGTTCAGTTCACAGATCCCTTCCAGGATCCTGTTCCTGCTCTGTGGGTCCACAGCTACAGTGGGTTCATCCAGTATAATGAGCCGGGGCCTGTGGGCGATCCCGCAGGCGATATTCAGTCTTCGCAGGAGCCCGCCGGAGAGCTTCTTGGGAAATGTCTTCCGGTAATCTTCCAGTCCTGTGAAACGGATGGCATCTTCCACAAGGCACTGCCTTCGTTTTTTATCTTTTATATAAAGTCCGCAGAAATAATCAATATTGTCTCTGACATTTAATTCCTCAAAAACCGCTACGTCCTGCATGACCACGCCAATCTCCCGCTTGACTCTGTAATTGTCAGGCGCCATCTCCTCTCCCATAATGCGGATACTGCCTTTGTCAAATTTCAGAAGAGCCAGCATGCAGTTAATGGCTGTCGTCTTTCCGCTTCCGTTTGGCCCCAGCAGGCCAAAAATCTCCCCTTCTCTTACATTCAGGTTGAAATGGTCCAGCGCCACAAGATCGCCGTATCGCTTGACAAGATTCTCTATCTGTATCATCTTTCTACCTCCTTGCTATGTTTACAATACAGTTTTTCCGGGCAGACCGGTAGTGTGAAGTGTCATTTTCTCCTGTGACAATTGTCATATACCACGCATTTTCTTTGCTCTTTTACTGAATATATACTATACTATAATTATCTTACGGAAAGGAAACGGCTTTGGCCGGCCCGCTTATGAGACATCTGCTGAACCTGGCGGTACTGATGATGTTCTGCCTGTGCCCGTTGTTTTTTATATCCCCTGACAGAGGCTACGTGGCAGCCTTTTTATATTGTGTCAGTCTTTGCTGCCTGAACTCTTTTATTGACAGTATCCTTCTTTTCAGGCTTCTCATCATATGCTGGATGTCATTCGGATTCTTATGTCCGGAGTTCCTGTTTTTCTTTCCGATGATCCTGTATCTTCTTTCAGAGAGAAAACAGTTATTCCTTTTTATCTCCTGCTGTATCCTCTTTTTTATCCTGGCGTCTATAAACAGCCTGCCTGCCATCCTCATCTATATCGAAGGATGTTCCGGAGCAGCTGCTGTCTTCCTTCAGTACAGGACCTCTCAGGAGGACTCTTTGCGGACATCGTTAAAACATATCCGGGATGACAGCATGGAGCGGGATATCCTGCTGACAGAGAAAAACCGTGCTCTTCTTGAAAAACAGGACTATGAGATCTATACGGCCACACTGAGAGAGCGCAACCGGATCGCCAGAGAGATCCATGACAATGTAGGGCATCTCCTTTCACGTTCTATCCTCCTTGTGGGAGCCGCGAAAGCGGTCAGCCGTGAGAAAGGCAGCGCTCTGGGGCAGTCTCTGGACTCCCTGGACATGACGCTGAACTCAGCCATGGACAGTGTAAGGAAAAGTGTCCATGATCTGCATGATGACGCGGTAAACCTGGAGGAAGCAGTATCCTCCCTGGTCCATGATTTCAGCTTCTGTCCTCTGGACTTTATCTGTGATGCAGGCCCGGTTATTCCCCGGGATGTAAAATACAGCTTCATCAGCATTGTAAAAGAGGCGCTGTCCAATATCATCCGGCACAGCAATGCCACCCATGCCATCGTTACGATCCGGGAACATCCTGCGTTCTACCGGCTCAGCATAGAAGATAACGGTACCGGCGCAGCCGTGAAAGACACGGGCATCGGTCTTCTGAACATGAAAGAACGGATCCGTTCACTGAACGGCTGTCTGCAGGTAATGACAGAGAATGGATTCCGGATATATATTACGATCCCAAAGGAGAATTCCATATGAAACTGGTACTGATCGACGACGACTGTCTTGTTGTGAACGCCCTGAAAACAATCCTGGAAGCACAGCCTGACTTTGAGGTGACGGCTGTAGGAGAGGATGGAAAAGACGCACTGACACTCTATCGGAAACACAGGCCTGATGTACTCCTGATGGATATCCGAATGAAAGAAATAAGCGGGCTCGACGCCTCGGAAGAGATCCTTCAAGAATTTCCCGACGCCAGGATCCTTCTGCTCACTACTTTTACCGACGATGAATATATCGTGAAGGCACTGCGCTGCGGGGCAAGAGGATATCTTTTAAAGCAGGACTATCAGAACATTGCTCCGGCTATACGGGCGGTATGCTCCGGTCAAAATGTGTTCGGAGATGAGATCATCGCGCGGCTGCCGGACCTTTTTCAGAAAAAGCCTGCTTTTGATTATGCCGCTCACGACATCGGCGAACGGGAACTGGACATCATCCGTCTGATCGCCGAAGGACTCAGCAATAAGGAGATCGCGTCCCGGCTGTATCTGAGCGAAGGGACCGTAAGAAATTATCTGAGCAATATCCTGGATAAACTGGATCTGCGGGACCGGACCCAGGTTGCTGTCTTCTATCTTCAGAGACAGTCCTTTCGCCCGGACGCAGGATAAATTTATGTCAATAACAAAGGAGGCTGTCTATGTCAACTCAATCACCAGATCTGGTACCTGATCCTGCCCAGCATCTCAAACCCATTGACATGATCGCGGGATTTCCGGTGCGGCCCGGATTCTTCCGTGATTTCGGCGCCACGGTTATCCCCGGCGGTGTCAGCTTTACGATCCAGTCACACGGAGCCGTTTCCTGCGAGCTTCTGCTGTTCCACCGTGAAGCAGAAGAGCCGTTCGCGGTCCTGAAATTTCCGGACAATTACCGGATCGGTTTCTGCTATTCCATGATCGTATTTGGACTTGACATCGGGGAATTCGAATACGCCTATCGGCTGGATGGCCCTTATGATGAAAAGAAGGGGCTCCGCTTCGACAAAACAAAACTCCTTCTGGACCCTTACGCAAAAGCCGTTACAGGCCAGAGCCGCTGGGGACACAGAAACAATATGGCTCATGGATACCGCGCCCGGGTGGTCCAGTCCAACTTTGACTGGGGTCCGGAACGGCAGCGGCAGATCCCAATGGAAGATCTGGTCATCTATGAGCTTCATGTCCGGGGCTTTACAAAGGATGCTTCATCCAACGTAACATGCCCGGGCACCTTTCAGGGGCTGAAAGAGAAGATCCCTTATCTGAAAGAACTGGGGATCAACGCGGTAGAGCTGATGCCCATCTTTGAGTTTGACGAGATGAGGGATGCCCGGCAGGTAAACGGCAGGCTGCTTCTGGACTATTGGGGATATAATCCGGTCAGTTTCTTCGCTCCGAATACCAGTTACAGCTCTTCTGCCGAATACAACAGAGAAGGCCTGGAACTAAAAAATCTGATCCGGGAACTCCATGATAATGACATTGATGTGATCCTGGATGTAGTTTTCAACCATACCGCTGAAGGAAATGAGACGGGTCCCTGCTTCTCTTTCAAGGGATTTGACAATAATATTTACTATATGCTGACACCGGATGGAAATTATTACAATTTCAGCGGCTGCGGAAATACTCTGAACTGTAATCACCCCGTCGTCCAGGATATGATCCTGGACTGTCTGCGCTACTGGGTGATCGAATACCGGGTAGACGGATTCCGCTTTGACCTGGCTTCTATCCTGGGCCGAAATGAAAACGGCGTACCTATGAACCAGCCGCCGCTCCTGCGCAATCTGGCATTTGACTCGATCCTTGGGAATGTCAAGCTGATCGCCGAGGCATGGGACGCGGGCGGCCTCTACCAGGTAGGTTCTTTCCCCTCCTGGAAACGCTGGGCGGAATGGAACGGCCGCTACCGGGATGACATGCGCTGTTTTCTCAAGGGGGATCCCGGCATGTCCAAACTTGCGGCCCAGAGAATGACCGGCTCGCCGGATCTCTACGATCCGGTATACCGGGGCGGCAACGCGTCCGTAAACTTTCTCACCTGCCACGATGGTTTTACCCTCCGTGACCTGTATAGTTACAACCTGAAACACAACCTGGCCAACGGATGGGACAATACAGATGGATTTAATGACAACAACAGCTGGAACTGCGGAGCGGAAGGAGAGACCGATGACAGGGAAATCCTTGCACTGCGCGCGCGTATGATGAAAAACGCCTGCGCAGTGCTCATGTGCAGCCGCGGGACGCCCATGTTTCTTTCCGGCGATGAATTTGGGGATACCCGGGGAGGAAACAACAATCCGTACTGTCAGGACAATGAGATTTCCTGGCTGGACTGGCGCCTCCTGGACAGCAACCGGGATCTTTTCGAATTCTTCCGGTATATGATCGCTTTCCGCAAAAAGCATCCTGCCATCCGCAGAGATCTTGAACCCAGCTATATCGGATTTCCATCCATGAGCATCCACGGACTCACGCCCTGGGAACCGGACGCTCTGGAAAGTTCCTTTGTATCCTGTGTACTCTTTGCGGGATATGACGATGTCTCCGGTGAAGAAGATCTTGTGTATGTAGCCGTAAACTCTCACTGGCTTCCCGCCCAGATGACCGTCCCCGACCTGCCAGACGGGTATTTGTGGAAGATCGCGGTAAATACCGGTGATCCTGTGCGGCAGGCCTTCTCCGAAAACCAGATGCCTGTGGCGTCAAAGCATCTGCTTCTGGGAGAACGCTCGGTAATCGTCCTGACCGGAGTCCGGAAATAGTCTATTGCTAATTTTTTCTTTTATGGTAGAATATAAACGTTAAATCTAACAGTTTATTCATTCACAGACATATGACCATAATGATATAAGGAGGAATTCTGACATGCATTGCTTCAGAAAAGTAACAGACGATCTATACTGGGTTGGGGGAAGTGACCGCAGGATTGAGCTTTTCGAGAATATTTTTCCCCTCTCGGACGGCGTATCCTACAATTCCTATCTCCTTCTCGACGAAAAGACCGTTCTCTTTGATGCCACGGATCACTCCGTCGGCCGCCAGTTTCTGGAAAATGTCCGGGCTGTGCTGGACGGCCGTACACTGGATTACCTGGTAGTAAACCACATGGAGCCGGACCACTGTGCCATGATCGAAGATCTGGTGCTCCGCTATCCTGATCTGCAGATCATCGGGAATCCCAAAACTTTCCCCATGATCGAGCAGTTCTTCGGATTTGATCTGGCGGGCCGGAAGGTCACAGTAAATGAGGGAGATACTTTTTCCTCCGGGAAACACACCCTCCACTTTGTGATGGCTCCAATGGTCCACTGGCCTGAAGCCATGATGACCTACGATGAAAAGGACAAAATCCTGTTCTCCGCTGATGCCTTCGGAACATTCAAGGCACTGAACGGAAATATCTTCAATGATGAGGTAGATTTTGACCGGGACTGGCTGGATGAGGCCCGCCGCTATTATACGAATATCGTTGGAAAATATGGCATCCAGGTGCAGAATGTGCTGAAGAAAGCTGCCGGACTGGATATTCAGATGATCTGTCCCTTACACGGGCCTGTGTGGAGGACAAACCTGGATTACATTATCGGAAAGTATGATCTCTGGAGCAAATACGAGCCGGAAGTCAAGGGTGTGATGATCGCCTATGCGTCTATGTACGGCAATACAGAAAACATGGCGGAAATCCTGGCATCCATGCTGGCGGAAGAAGGCATAAAGGATATCCGGATGCACAACATCTCCAAAACCCATGTGTCCGAACTGATCGCTGACAGCTTTAAATACAGCCATCTCGTTCTTGCCGCTCCCACCTACAATAACGGTATCTATCCGCTGATGGACAATTATCTGGAAGATATGAAGGCTCTCGCGCTCCAGAACCGCACAGTAGCAGTCCTCGGGAACGGTACATGGGCGCCTCAGTCCACAAAACTGATATCCGCGAAGATCGAGGAGATGAAGAACATGACCCTGATCGAGCCGAATATTACGATTCGGTCTTCTGTAAAGGAAGCACAATTTGAAGAGTTAAAATCTCTCAGCAGACAAATCGCGGAAGAAGTGTTATAATAATAATCGCTTTACATAACGTCTACAAAGGAGGAGTTCTTATGAAGTTAGTGATCACTATGAGCCGACGTTTTGGGACCGGAGCAAGCCTCATTGCACAAGAACTTTCCGAGCGGCTTGGCATTCCCGTGTATGATAAGGCTTATATTGAACAGAAGCTGCATGATCATATGTATGAAAGCGAGGCGGAAGCAATCCGCAGGCTGGCTGAGAAGCCCTGCATCATCCTTGGACGCTGCGCGTCTGACATCTTGAAGGACAAGATGAATGTTCTGAACATTTTTGTCTGCGCGGACAAAGAAGACCGAATCCGCAGAATCATGGAGAAAGAGCATCTTACCTACGATCAGGCAAAAGAGCTGGTCGAGACGACAGATGATGAACGCGCTGCTTATTATTATGAGCATACCGGGAAGACATGGGGTGATGTAAATGACTACCACATGATCCTGGACACTTCCGAATTAGGCGTGGAGAACTGTGCTGATATCCTGATGCACTATTTTGAAAAACTGGAATATATCTGATCTTTTCAAATGTTCCCGATACTTTTCGGGGCTGATACAAATCTTATTTTAGAAATGAAGAAAACCCGGAAGGACCCAATATCCTGCCGGGTTTTCTGTCTGGTATTCATTTTCTGATCAGTATGGAAGCGGCATCACTCCGCTGCCTGCCCGCTGTCTGTTTCGTCTGCGGTTTCTCCTGTATCCCCGGTCGTTTCTTCTCCGGAATCGGTCCCGTTTTCTTCTGTGGTTCCTTCGTCCGTGCTCTCATCTTCCGAGGTGGTGATCGTAACCCCGAGATCCTCGAAATCAACCTTTCTCCAGACTTTCTCTTTCACGTCGATCTCTATTCCGTTGCGCCATTCTTCCAGAAGAGAATCATACTGATCCTGCCGGCGCTCTTCCACGATGTTTTCTTTCTCAGTGTCCGTCGCTTCTCTGTCCAGCAGACTGGTCAGTCTGGCCACATAAAGTCCGTTGTCTGTCTCTACTACATCTGTCACGTCTCCCTCATTCTCCAGCGCATCCGCGGCAGCTACAAGATCTGTATTGGGAGAAGTGCTCTCTCCGTCAAACGTAGCAGTCTGAACTTCTGCTCCCAGCTCAGCGGCCACTGTCTCCATATCCTCTCCGCCGGCTGTCCGGTCCGCCAGAGTCTGTGCCGTAGTCTTCAGGCTTTCTTTTTCCGCGTCCGTCAGATCTGTCACTTCTCCGGACTCCTCATCTGTGGATGTATAAGAGAAAAATACGTACTGCATGCTCTTCTGCGCGGCTTCCTCATCTGATACTTCTTCATCCACGCCCTCTTTCATCTTGCTGTCCATCTTTGACTGGATAGTGGCCAGCTCCAGATATTTTTCGATATCTTTCTTATAACCGGAAACTGCTTCTTTTGCCTCATCCGTATTATCTGCCGAGAACTGTTCCGCGGCATCGGATATCGCCTGTTCTTCCTCCTCAGTCAACGATACCTCATAATCGTCCGCATGCTGGGCAATAATATACATATTCTCCAGATTTTCCATAATAGTGTCTTTTATCGACTCTTCAAATGTATGATCCTCATCGTAGTCCTGACTCCACATCTCTTCTGCTGTGGTTCCCATCATACCCGCATAGTATGTCTCATATTCACCTTGAGTCATCCTTGCATAAAAGTTAGCGACCCCCAGTGTGATCTCCTCATCACCCACTGTAGCAACCACAGCTTCTGTATCTACTGAGCCGCTGCATCCCGTAACAGCCGCTGCTGTGAATACTCCCGCTGCTGTCAGTACCACGGCTTTTTTTCCAAATCGTACCATAATAGCCTCCTCTGTCTCTGCATAATACACTGATACATTATATCGTGTTTTCGTATGACTAACAAGTGAAAACTTAAATTCTTCATTAAACTCCGAAAAATCATCTGTCAGTTAAGCTGAAGTGTCTTTAAATCCTCTGCTATTTTCCGCGCGGTCTCTAAAACGGACTCCCCGGCGCTCTTCCCACTCCTGCCCTTCTTCTGCCAGAGGAAACAGGGAGGTTCTTCTGCCCGGAATGTAAGGTCACCGTGGTATTGCGCCAGAAGTCCGGGTATCTTTCCCGGATCGATCCTGGCTTTTTCATACATGGTAAATTTCAGAGTCTGTCCTTTCTGCTCCACCGCTGTCACATACGCAGAGTGCGCCAGTCCCTTGAAAGCAGCTATATGAAGCAGCTGCTGGACCTTTCTGGGAATATCTCCGAACCGGTCAATCAGCTCTTCGGTCATATCGTCCAGCTCTTCCTCGTTTTCAATTGCCGCGATCCGTTTATAGATATCCAGCTTCTGATACTCATTTTTAATATATGACTCCGGAATATAAGCATCTATGTTCAGATCTACCGAAGTGGAGAAGCTTTCCTCGTCCCCTCCGCCCTTCAGCCGCTTTACTGCTTCATTGAGCATTTTACAGTAGAGATCATACCCCACAGCTTCCATATGACCGCTCTGGGCCTCTCCTAGAAGATTCCCGGCTCCCCGTATCTCAAGGTCTCTCATGGCGATCTTGATGCCAGATCCCAGATCGGTAAATTCCCGGATCGCCGCCAGCCGCTTCTCTGCCACCTCTTTTAACAGTTTATCTCTCCGGTAGAGCAGGAATGCGTAGGCCATCCGGTTGGAACGTCCCACTCTTCCTCTGAGCTGATAAAGCTGAGAAAGACCGAACCGGTCCGCGTCATGGATAATGATCGTGTTTGCATTGGGAATGTCAAGCCCGGTCTCAACGATAGTCGTAGAGACAAGGACATCGATATCTCCGTTGACAAAGTCATACATGATATCTTCCAGCTGACGTTCGCTCATCTGCCCGTGGGCAAACGCCACACTGGCGTCCGGGACCAGCTTCTGTACTTTTCCGGCCACATCGGCGATATCACTGACCCGGTTATAGACATAGTAGACCTGTCCGCCCCGTGACATTTCCCTCTCGACAGCTTCCCGTACCATCTCATCATTATATTCCATGACATAGGTCTGGACAGGCATCCGGTCCATGGGCGCTTCTTCCAGCACGCTCATGTCCCGTATCCCGATCAGGCTCATGTGAAGCGTCCGCGGGATGGGGGTGGCGGTCAGGGTCAGAACATCCACATTTTCCCGCAGTTTCTTGATCTTCTCCTTATGTCCCACACCAAATCTTTGTTCCTCATCTATGATCAATAATCCCAGATCTTTATAGCCCACATCTTTTGACAAAACACGATGAGTCCCGATCACAATATCTACCAGTCCCTTTTTCAGATCTGCCACCGTCTTGTTCTGCTGTGCCGGAGTCCTAAATCTGCACAGAAGATCGATCCGGACCGGAAAGTCCCGAAACCGCTGCACAAATGTATTGTAATGCTGTTGAGCCAGTATCGTAGTCGGCACTAGGTAGACGACCTGCTTTCCCTCCTGAACAGCCTTGAACGCGGCACGGATCGCAATCTCCGTCTTTCCATATCCGACATCACCACAGATCAGACGGTCCATGATCCTGGTACTCTCCATATCACGCTTTGTATCTTCAATCGCCTGGATCTGATCCTCTGTCTCTTCAAAAGGGAACATTTCCTCAAATTCCCGCTGCCAGACCGTATCCGGTCCATAGACAAAGCCTTCTGCCTGCTCTCGCGCCGCATAGAGTTCCACCAGATCCTGTGCCACAGCCTGCACTGCCTTTTTCACCTGGCTCTTTGTCTTTCCCCACTGAACCGTGCCAAGCTTGTTCAGCCGGGGTTTTCTTCCTTCTGTCCCCGCATACTTCTGTATCAGATCCATCTGAGCGACCGGAATATACAGAACCCCTCCGGACGCGTAGGATATTTTCATATAATCTTTGACAACTTTTTCGACTTCGATCTTCTCAATTCCTTCATAAATACCGATGCCATGGTTTTCATGGACCACATAGTCTCCGGGTTTGAGTTCAGTAAAGTCCTGGATCTTCTGGCCTTCATATTTTCTGCGCCGCTTCTTCTTTCTCCTGCGTCCGAAAATATCTGTCTCTGAAATAACCATGAACTTCAGCAAAGGGTACTCGTAACCTTCCGCGATATATCCGCAGGAGACCATGATCTCCCCCGGATTTACCGTTCTCTCCATATCCTCGCTGTAAAAACTGCTCAGGTCATAGTCTCTTAAATCTTCCGCAAGACGCTTTGCTCTCGTCCGGGATCCGGAAAGAAGAACCACTCGGTATCCACTTCTCTTCAGGCGCTTCAGATCCCTTGTGAGGAATTCAAAACTGTTATTGTAAGGGTTCACGCCTTTAGCCTGAAGCCGGAAGATCTGTCTGACATGAAACATCCCGCACTTGGACTCCAGCGTAGTCAGACCGAATCCGCTGTACAGATTCATCTGCCCGATAATATCCTTTGTCTGAAATACCTGAAGTCCGTCTCCTGCCTCTTCAGAGATCCCTGCGTTTATACGGCTTTCCAGGCTGCCGAAATATTCCTGTTCTGTCGTCTCCGCGGTCTCCTGCAGACGCTGGGGCTCATCCAGAAAAAGAAGCGTTTTCTCTTTCGGGAAATACTCCAAGAAGGAAACGGTGTCCATTCCGCCCCGCCAGTTTTCGGATGCCGGATAAATAACGGCCTCTGTCAGATTTTCCACGGATCTCTGGCTCTCCACGTCAAAGCTTCTGATCGAATCGATCTCGTCTCCCCACAGTTCGATCCGGACCGGCATTTCCTCTGTCAGAGGGAACACATCCAGGATACCTCCCCGGACCGCGAACTGCCCCGGCCCTTCGATCTGATTCTCTCTCTCGTATCCTATGGAAACAAGCCTGGCCTCAAAATCTTCCAGATCGATCTCATCCCCGGCTAAGAGGCAGATCCGCTCCTTCCGGATCTCTGCCGGATGAGGCAGGCCGTCCAGGAAAGCGTCCATTGTAGTGATCACAGTGACAGGAGCTCCCTCCTCTTTTTCGATCAACGCCCGTATTACCTGCATACGCCGGTCCGTCAGAGCTTTCCCTTTGATATCCGCATAATAGAAAAGGAGATCTCTTGCCGGATACAGATAAACGTCATCTGTAAAAAGGCGGTATTCTTCATACGCCTTCTTCGCGTTTTCTTCACCAGAAAAAGCGATGACTCTGTATTCACAGCCATCGCCCAGAGCATACATCAGATGAGTCTTCTGGGAGTTCACACACCCGGCGATCTGTATGATGCCTTTCTCTTTCTTTCTGTCTCTTAAAATATCCTGATAATCCGCAAGTTCTGTAAGCGGCGCAAGTAAAGCCTGCATGGTATCCTGTCTTTCCTCTCTGCATTTCTGTGGCGCTTTATGACTCCCGCTGTTCCTCTTTCTTCTTGCGGTTGTACTCGTTCATCGCCTCATCGATCCGGCCTGACATGATCAGTTCCACAGCCCGGACCGCCCTGTCATACCCTTCATCCATCTGTTCCCTCTCCGCTCTTGAAAAATGACCCAGCACATAATCCGCAAGGTCATATCCCTTTGGTTTTTCACCCACACCGACTTTGATACGCGGAAACACCTGCGTTCCCAGATGCGCAATGATATTTTTGATTCCGTTGTGTCCGCCGGCGCTTCCTTTTGCCCGGATCCTGAGCTGGCCCACATCCAGGCTCACATCATCATAGATCACCAGCAGTTCCCTCTCCGGATCTATCTTATAGTAATCGGTGAGGCTCAGGATGCTCTCCCCGCTTAAATTCATATATGTCTGAGGCTTTGCCAGGATCACCTTCTGTCCTTCAAGGATCCCTTTCCCGATCAATGCCCGGTGCTTTTTCATATTCACTTCTATATTGTATTTCTCTGCGATCCTGTCTATTACTTCAAACCCCGCGTTATGTCTCGTTCCCTCATACTGTCTGTCCGGATTTCCCAGTCCTGCTATGATAAACATCCTTCATCCTCTTCCTGTTGTTTCTATTTACTGCAAAGCTATTTTACAGCATCCACCACGGTTTGTCCACGCAAAAGAAAGTGATCCTTTCCCGAATATTTTTCTTTTCCGGGTCATACACTTATAAAAAAGCTGACTGCCGCAAATCCGGCAGCCGGGTCTATCGGGAGGTAACTCTATGAGTTCCAGAACAAAAATCGTCGTCCTGCATATGAAGGAGATCATCTACACTGCCATATTCGCGGCACTTGGGATCCTTCTCATTGTCCTGCTCGTCATCATGTTCCGGCCTGACGGGAAGGCGGACGGCAAAAATACGGGGAAACAGTATAATCCCGGCATCTATACTTCTTCCCTGACACTGAACAACACAAATCTGGAGGTAGAAGTATCTGTAGATGAATCCCGGATCAACTCCATACGGTTCTCCAATCTGGATGAAACGGTAACTGCCATGTTTCCTCTCATCCAGCCCGCCATAGAGGATATCGCGGATCAGATCTATGAGACTCAGTCCCTTGAGGACATCTCTCTTTCAGAAGATACACCTTACACGTCCCAGATCATCCTCGATGCCATTAAAGAAGCCGTTGAAAAAGCCGCAGTCGATTAAACTGCGGCTGACTTCTTGCCTTATCCCTCCACGATCAGGTAAGTACCATCCGGAAGAGGAAATACCTCTGCCGCCTCTTCCAGTTCTTCCGTGGCCATTCCCTCCATATCCACGCCTTCTTCTTCAAAATATTCTCTTACTTCCTCGAGAGAATCCACGACCACTGCCATACAGTCCTCCAGAAATGCCTCAGCCTCCTCCAGATTCTCTGCCACCGGTTCATCAAACAGCTTCCTCTGTTCTTTTAAAAATGTCAGGAGACATTCTTCGCTGTATCCGCTCATTTAGCTTTCCTCCCATTTTTCATCCGTATCATTTCCGACTTCTTCCTGCTGCGACTTCTCCGCGATCTCAAGGATCTGATCCGGTGAGTCCACGATCCAATCCGGCGCCGCATCCTTCAGAACTTCCAGCGACCTGAATCCCCAGCTGACAAGAATCGTGTCCATCCGTGCTGCTTTCCCCGTCGCGGCGTCAACTTCAGAGTCCCCGATATAGAGCGTCTCTTCCGGTCTTACTCCAAAAAATCTTGCCATGGAAAGAAGCGCAGCCGGATTTGGTTTTCTCGGAACACCCTCTCTCTGCCCCTGGACCTGATCAAACATATCTCGTCCAAAAATCTCGTCCACCACATGAACCGCCTGTCGGTGGGGCTTATTTGAAAGCACTCCCAGCTGGATCCCATGCTGTCTCATTCTATCAAGGATGGCAGGCATTCCTTTATAAGGCTCCACCTTATAAGTACAGTTGGCGTCAAATATACGCTTGTAGACAGAAAATGCCTCATCAAAGTGAACATGTCCGGAATCTCCTCCTGCCTCTAACGCTTTCTCGATCAGCACTTTTGCTCCGTTTCCCACGAACTTCCGGCACTGATCCCGCGTAATTCCGGGAAATCCGATCTCTTTCATCGTCTCATTGACAGAAAAGGTCAGAGATTCCAGTGTATCTGTCAATGTTCCGTCCAGATCAAATATGCATGCTCTATACATGGCTTCCTTCCTCCTTCTGTTTTTTATCCTTTTTTATGATAGTATGAAGCCATGAAAATTTCAATCATTTTCTCAGTCTGATTCTGCTCTGCTTTTCTCCTCAGTCTCCCAGGAGATATCTGCGCATGATTTTCAGAGCGTTTTTTTCCAGACGGCTTACCTGTGCCTGGGAAATATTGATCTGCTCCGCCACTTCCATCTGTGTTTTTCCTTCAAAAAAACGAAGCGTAATGATATAACGTTCCCTCTCATTGAGCCGCTCCATGGCCGCTTCCAGAGAAAGCTCTTCCACCCAGTTTTCTTCCTTGTTCTTTTTGTCGCTGACCTGGTCCATGACATAGAGGGTATCTCCGCCATCGCTGTATACCGGTTCATGAAGACTCACAGGCATCTGGATGGCGTCCAGAGCAAATACCACATCTTCTTTCGCGATCCCGATCTCATCCGCGATCTCCTGGACCGTGGGCTCTTTCATATGCTGCCGTATATATCCTTCCTTGGCATAAATCGCCTTATACGCAGTATCCCGCAGAGATCTGCTCACCCGGATGGGACTGTTGTCCCTCAGATAACGCCGGATCTCCCCGATGATCATGGGAACGGCATATGTGGAAAATTTCACCATTCTGGTCGGGTCAAAATGGTCCACTGCCTTCATAAGTCCCACACATCCGATCTGAAACAGATCATCGGCATTTTCACTGCTGCTCTCAAAACGTTTGATCACGCTCAGAACAAGTCTCAGATTTCCCTTAATGTACTTTTCCCTTGCCTCTTCATCCCCGGCTTTGATCTTCTTAAACAGCTCTTCTTTCTCCTCTTCCTTCAAAAGAGGCAGTTTGGATGTGTTCACTCCGCACAAGTCTACCTTATTTGCCATCATCGCAAGAATCCTCCTAAGCATTTTCTAATTAGAATGATTCTCACTCCGGCAGAAAGATATTCCGGATACGGGAAAATTTTATAAACTTTTAGCCCTTGACAAAACCGGACTTTCCGTCTTTCTTACGGTTCCCATTTATCGGCCAGATTGTTGACCTGAGCCTCAAATTTGGCTTTGTCTTTGTTGGACAGCCCTTCATTCTTATAGATTACTTCCAGCAGACGTTTTCCTGCAGCCACCAGCCGGTCAAAGGCGGTTTCTGCCCTTCGCTGCGACGCCTTTTTCGGCTTCACGGGAATACGTATTCCCTCGTTCACGATCTCATTTAAGATCAGATCAGCCTCACAGCCCGGGAAAGGAGCCCATGCGCTGTATCCGAATTTTTCCCGGATCGTCTGGGCAAATCCGTCTGTCACACTGTCCTCCCCATGTACAACGAACACTCTCTGGACCGGTGACCGGAAAGCGCCGATCCAGCTAAGAAGCCCTTCCTTGTCCGCATGCCCGCTGACTCCGTGAAGGCTCTCGATCCGCGCGCGCACTTCGATAGGCTCACCGAACAGCCTGACGTTCTTCTCCCCTTCCAGAAGCCGCCGTCCCAGTGTGCCGGCAGCCTGATATCCGACGAACAGGATCGTACATTCCGGCCGCCAGAGATTGTGTTTCAGATGGTGACGGATCCGGCCCGCGTCACACATTCCGGACGCAGATATGATCACCTTCGGTCTCTCGATAAAATTGATCATCTTTGAATCTTCGCTTGTGGTAGATGTGTGAAGTCCCTCAAATACCAGAGGATTGACTCCTGAATCCACCAGTTTCATTGCCTCTTCATCAAAGCATTCTCTCATATTCCTGGTAAAAACTTTTGTGGCCTCAATCGCCAGCGGACTGTCCAGATACACTTCAAAATCCCTGTATTCGGGCAGTAGATCTTTTTCCTTGATCTCCCGGATAAAATACAGCATCTCCTGGGTCCTTCCCACCGCGAACGAAGGGATCACCACATTGCCGCCCCGGGCAAATGTCTCTTTCAGGATCCTGGTAAACTCTCCTACATAGTCCGGTTTCTCTGCCGCGTGGACACGGTCCCCATACGTAGATTCCACAACAACATAATCCGCCGTTTCTGTATAACCGGGATCCTTGATGATCGGCTGATCTATATTCCCCACATCCCCCGAGAAAACGATCTTTTTTGCCACTCCATTCTCTGTTGCCCATACCTCGATACTTGCGGATCCCAGCAGATGGCCCACGTCTGTGAAACGGATCTGGATGCCGTCACAGATCGTCAGCCTCTCCCCATACTGGCACGGAACAAAAAGTTCGATGGCATCCAGAGCGTCCTGCATCACATATACAGGCTCAAACTCCGGCTTCCCTGCTCTTTTGCCCTTTCGGTTGCGCCATTCTGCCTCAAACTCCTGGATGTGCGCGCTGTCACGCAGCATAATGCTGCACAGATCCGCCGTCCCGTAGGTGGCAAATATCTGTCCTCTAAACCCGTTCTTCACAAGCCTGGGAAGCATTCCGGAATGGTCGATATGCGCGTGAGTAAGCAGCACATAGTCCACATCCTTCTCCGGGATCGGAAGGCCCGGATTCTCATACAGATCCGGCCCCTGTTCCATCCCGCAGTCTATCAGGATCCGTTTCCCTGCCGCTTCCAGCAGATGGCAGCTTCCTGTCACCTCATGAGCAGCCCCGACAAAAGTAAGTTTCATAATACTTCACCGCCTTATAACCATGCCTTATTTCTGAAGGAGATGATCAATCAGACGGTACCCGTCTTCTAAATAGATCCCGGTATCCCGTCCTGTTTTTTCACTGTAGACTTCCTGCCCCTCCAGATCTGCCGTACTGTCATACAACATATAGGGCACCGGATCTGACGTATGAGTCCTTACCCGCACAGGAGTCGGATGATCCGGCAGGATCAGCATGCGGCAGTCGATATTCTTCTCTTTCAGAGCTTCTGTCACCGGTCCGATGATCTTTTCATCGATCGATTCTATGGCTCTGATCTTATCTCCCGCGCTGCCCTGATGCCCCATCTCATCCGGAGCCTCTATATGTACATAGACAAAATCATATCCGTCCTCTGACAGTGCCTTTACCGCCGCAGCAGCCTTGCCTTCGTAATTGGTGTAAAGGCCTCCGTTTGCTCCCTCCACAACGATATTGTGCATCCCGGCGCCTACCGCGATCCCCTTAAGCAGGTCCACCGCTGAGATCATGGCGCCCTTTACTTTGTTCTTTTCCTGGAAGGAAGTGAGAGCCGGCCGCGTGCCGGCACCCCAGAACCATGCGGAGTTGGCCGGATTTTTCCCTTCACTTCGGCGTTTCTGATTGACGGGATGATCTTTTAGTATCTCATAACTCTTTTTCATCATGTCCCGCAGGATAAGATCCCCGGGAAGATAGTCTCCGATTCGTTTTGTCAGAATATCATGGGGCGCCGTCAGCTCCACCGTAGATCCTCCATTCCAGATCAGCAGATGCCGGTAGCTGGTGCCCACATAGAAAGTATATCCCTGCCGCTCAAGTCCGGCTTTCAGCGCCTCGATAAGCTCAGACGCCTCCTCCGTGGATATCTCCCCGGAGCTGTGATCCAGAATGATCCGATCCTCGTATCTGTCCTGTTCCTCTGAAAGAGTGACCAGATTGCAGCGGAATGAAACATCCGATGGCCCCATCTTGGCTCCGATACTCAAAGCTTCCAGCGGGGAACGCCCGGAATAATATTTCCTGGGATCATAGCCGATCACGGACAGATTTGCCGTGTCGCTGCCCGGAGACATTCCCTCCGGCACAGTGCGTACCATACCGATCTCAGAACGCTTTGCCAGCCGGTCCATATTCGCTGTGCGCGCGGCCTCTAGAGGCGTTCTCCCGCCAAGGCTCTCCAACGGCTCATCAGCCATTCCGTCACACAGGATAACCATATATTTCATCTCTGTCTCAGTCCTCTCTTCCCTGTTCCTCTATCCGGATCATATGCAGAATCCCCTGGAATGCTTCTGCTTTCTTTCTGTATTCTCCCTCACTCATGGTTTCCGTCACCACACCGAATTCATTGTCCAGTCCTGCTGCTTTCACAAACCGTACAGGGCCGAACAGCGCTTCCGTCTCTTCTCTTCTGTTCTCCGGATCGCCTTCTGCACGGAAGAAGAACTTTCTGCGCGTATTCTCAATGGGAAGCAGATCCAGCTTTTCATTCTTCCACATCGTCATAATATTCCGGTGGAGATGTTTCGCCTCGTCGACCACATCGGCCACTACAGCGCTGGCCGTAGGAAGCTTTCCTGCTCCACTCCCGTAGAACATGGCGTCGCCAAGCATATTTCCATTTACGAACACTGCGTTGAACACATCATTTACACTATAGAGCGGATGATCTTTGTCCAGAAGAGCCGGAGCCACGATAGCATGGAGATACTGTCCCTGCCGTTTGCTGGACGCAAGGAGTTTAATGGTCATCCCCAGCTCTTTCGCATAGAGCATATCCTCTTTTGTAATTTGGGTAATGCCCTCTGTATAAATATCTTCAAAATCCACCTGATGCCCGGAGATCAGCGAGGAGAGAATCGCGATCTTCCGGCAGGCATCGTAGCCTTCCACGTCTGCTTCCGGATTCTGCTCCGCGTACCCGTTTGCCTGGGCCTCTTTCAGGACTTCTTCGTAATCTGCTCCCTCATAGAACATCTTGCTGAGCATATAGTTAGTCGTCCCGTTTAATATCCCTGTGATCTCCTCGATCTTATCTGCTGTCAGACAGGAATTCAGGACGCGGATGATGGGAATCCCTCCTCCCACACTTGCCTCAAACAGGAAATTCAGTTCTCTGTCTCTGGCGATGGAGAGCAGTTCGGCTCCATGCTTTGCCACAAGAGCTTTGTTGGACGTGACTACACTCTTGCCGGCCTCCAGGCAGCGCCTGACAAATGTATATGCAGGCTCGATGCCTCCCATAACCTCAACAACAATACGGATCTCCGGATCATTGATGATCACGTCAACGTCATGGACGATCTTCTCCTGCACCGGATCTCCCGGGAAGTCTCTAAGATCCAGAACGTACTTGATATTGATCTCATCTCCCGCGCGCTGATTGATCACAGAACTGTTTCTGCTGATCACTTCCACCACGCCGGAACCCACTGTGCCATATCCCATTACCGCTATATTTACCATTGCCTTCTCCTTTTTATGTATTTCTCTTATAGTCGCCGAACAGGCCCCGGCTCACTCACCGGATGCCTGTTCTGTGTTCATGCTCAGATATGCGTTGATAAACGGATCAATATTGCCGTCCATAACGCCGTTTACATTGCTGACCTCCGTATTTGTCCTGTGATCCTTCACAAGTGTGTAGGGCTGCATCACATAGGACCGGATCTGATTCCCAAAATTAATATCCCGGACCTCTCCCCGGATATCAGACATCTTCTCGGCCTGCTCCTGCTGTTTCATAAGATACAGCTTGGACTTGAGCATCTGCATGGCCTTGTCTTTGTTCATGTGCTGGGAACGCTCATTCTGACACTGGACCACGATTCCTGTCGGCAGATGGGTAATCCGCACTGCCGAAGATGTCTTGTTGATGTGCTGGCCGCCCGCGCCGCTGGAGCGGTATGTGTCGATCTTCAGATCATCGTCATTGATCTCGATATCGATATCCTCCTCGATATCCGGGATCACATCGCAGGACGCAAAGGAGGTCTGCCTCTTGCCTGCCGCGTTGAAGGGGGAAATGCGGACAAGACGGTGTACTCCCTTTTCCGAGCGGAGATAGCCGTAGGCGTTCTCGCCCTTCACTTCGAAAGTGACACCCTTGATGCCGGCCACATCTCCTTCCAGATAGTCCAGCTCTTCCACGTCATATCCTTTTTTCTCAGCCCACCTTGTATACATGCGGTACAGCATGCCTGCCCAGTCACAGGATTCTGTTCCTCCGGCGCCCGCATGGAGCGTCACAATAGCGTTGTCCCTGTCATACGGACCTGTCAGAAGAGTCCCGATCCTCAGTTCCTCAAACGTCTCCTCGAACTGTCCCAGTTCTTCCTCGATCTCCCGGGATGTCTCCTCATCCGGTTCCTCCTCGCTCATCTCGATCAAAAGCTGAAGATCCTCATAATCGGTTGAGAGCTTTTCAATCTGTTTGACAGAGTCCTGAAGGCCTTTCAGTTCCTTCATCACCTTCTGGGATTCTTCCGGATCATCCCAGAATCCCGGTTCCTCCAGCCGCTTCTGGAGTTCTTCCACTCTTAGCTTCTTTGAAGCCAGGTCAAAGTGAATCCCTCAAATCTTTCAGCGGTTCCTCGTAAGCAGTCAGTCTTGACTTTAATTCATCCAGTAAAACCACCTTGATCACCTCTTTCATAAAAGATATTTTTTCATTCAGTCTATGCTTTCAGCTGCTTTCGTCCACAGCATTGTTTGTATTTCTTTCCGCTTCCGCAGGGGCAGGGATCGTTGGGATAAATTTTCTTCTCCTCCCGCTTCTTGGGAGCGCGGACCGCGCTGTCATCTTTATTCGTGCCGGTCACTTTCGCTACCTCTTCTCTCTCCACCTTCTGCTCCACACGGATATTGAACAGTGTACGGATCGTCGTCTCAGCGATCATATTCGTCATTTCACCGAACATATCATATCCGGCCATCTTATATTCCACAAGAGGATCCCTCTGTCCGTATGCCTGAAGGCCGATCCCCTGGCGCAGCTGGTCCATATCGTCGATATGATCCATCCATCTGGCGTCGATGACTTTCAGAAGGACCACACGCTCGATCTCCCGGATCTGCTCCGGCTCCGGGAACTCTTCCTCCTTTGCCTCATAGGCTTTCACCGCGCGTTCTTTCAGCAGATGTTTCAGTTCTTTCTGCCGGAGTTCGCCGCACTCTTCCCGGGAAGGAAGCTGCATCTGCGGGATCACATTGTGAAGGTTCACATCCAGGCCCTTGATATCCCATTCCCCGGCGTCTGCTTCCGGTGAAGCAAAGCGATCTGTAATATTTTCCACATATTCCGTGATCATATTATAGATCGTATCGCGCATGCTCTCTCCGTCCAGTACCCGGCGTCTCTCGCCATAAATGATCTCTCTCTGTTCATTCATGACCTGATCATACTCCAGAAGATTCTTACGGATACCGAAATTGTTGATCTCGATCTTCTTCTGAGCCGTCTCGATCGCGTTTGAAAGCATCTTGTGCTCGATCTGCTCTCCGTCAGCCACTCCCAGGGCATTGAACACGCCCATCAGCCGCTCGGATCCGAACAGCCGGAGAAGGTCATCCTCCAGAGAGATATAGAAACGGGATTCTCCCGGGTCCCCCTGACGGCCGCTCCGTCCCCGGAGCTGATTGTCAATACGCCTTGACTCATGGCGCTCTGTACCGATGATCTTCAGTCCTCCCGCAGCCCTGGCCTCATCGTCCAGCTTGATGTCCGTACCACGGCCTGCCATGTTGGTGGCAATGGTCACCGCTCCATGGACACCGGCATCGGCTACGATCTCAGCCTCCAGTTCATGATACTTGGCATTCAGCACATTATGGGGAATGCCCTCTTTCTTCAGCATCTTGCTCAGAAGTTCAGACACTTCAATGGTGATCGTACCGACCAGTACCGGCTGTCCTGTGGCATGGGCTTTTTTCACCTCTGCTACTACAGCTTTATACTTCTCAGCTTTGGTCTTATAGACCGCGTCTTCCAGATCCACCCTCTGAACAGGAACATTGGTCGGGATCTCCACAACATCCATGCCGTAAATATCCCGGAACTCTTTCTCTTCTGTAAGAGCCGTACCGGTCATACCGCTCTTCTTTTCAAACTTGTTGAACAGGTTCTGGAACGTAATAGTTGCAAGCGTCTTGCTCTCCCGGCGCACCTGCACATGTTCCTTCGCCTCGATGGCCTGATGGAGTCCGTCGGAATACCGGCGCCCCGGCATGATACGGCCGGTGAACTCGTCAACAATCATGACTTCTCCCTCAGATGTCACCACATAATCCTGGTCCTTAAACATCAGATTGTGGGCCCGCAGAGCCAGGATGATGTTGTGCTGGATCTCCAGGTTCTCCGGATCCGCGAGATTATCTATATGGAAGAACTTCTCCACCTTTTTCACGCCGTCTTCCGTCAGGTTGATCGTCTTCTCCTTTTCATTCACGATAAAATCGCCGGTCTCCTCGATGTCTTCTCCCATGATGGCGTTGATCTTCGAGAATTCTCCGCTGGCCTCGCCTCTCTCAAGCTGCCGGGCCAGAATATCGCAGGCCTCATAAAGCTTCGTCGACTTTCCGCTCTGGCCGGAAATGATCAGCGGTGTTCTCGCCTCATCGATCAGCACTGAATCCACCTCGTCGATTATGGCGAAATGAAGACCTCTCTGGACCAGCTGTTCTTTATAGATCACCATATTGTCTCTAAGATAGTCAAATCCCAGCTCATTGTTCGTCACATAAGTAATGTCACAGTCATAAGCCGCGCGGCGTTCTTTATTGTCCATACCGTTTAAGACAACTCCAACAGTCAGGCCCAGGAACTCATGGACCTTCCCCATCCATTCCGCGTCACGCTTTGCCAGATAGTCGTTGACCGTGACGATATTCACTCCCTTTTCTTCCAGAGCATTTAAGTATGCCGGCAGAGTGGACACAAGCGTCTTTCCTTCACCTGTCTTCATCTCGGCAATACGTCCCTGATGCAGGATAATCCCGCCGATGAGCTGCACTCGATAGTGCCGCATCCCCAGGGTTCGAAACGCGGCCTCACGGACAACGGCATAAGCCTCCGGAAGAATATCATCCAGAGTTTCTCCTTCATTGAGACGCTCTTTGAATTCTCTTGTCTTTCCTTTCAGTTCCTCATCGGACAGAGCCTGCATCTCAGGCTCCAAGGCTTCGATCCGGTCCACGACAGGGTAGATGCGCTTCAGCTCATTCTCACTGTGGGTTCCGAAAATCTTTTCTATAATACCCATATTCTGTAATTAACTCCTTATATAAATTTGGCACCGGACATGTCTCCCGATGCCACTTACGTTTTCCATTTTAACACTAAGTCATGGGTAATTCAACCTGTTTTAAGACTGCCCCTCCGGGAAGCGTTCCAGGATCGCCCTGTAAGAGAGAGAACCTCCGAAAAGATCCAGGGCGCTTCCCACGGTAAAGTCCAGCTTTCCTTTTCCTGCCAGACGCAGCCGCTCAATGTCATCCAGGGAGCGGATGCCTCCCGCGTATGTAATGATCCGGTCTCCTGTCCACTCTCCCAGCATGCCCACAAGTTCCTCATCCATGCCGGACTGTTTTCCCTCTACGTCCACCCCATGCACAAGGAATTCGTCGCAGAAACCGGACAGGGTGTCAAGAACCTTATGATCAAGGCGCAGGTCAGTAAATTTCTGCCAGCGGTCCGTCACCACATAGTATGCCCCGTCTCGTTTCCTGCAGCTTAAATCCAGGACAATGTGTTCCCTTCCCACCGCTTCTGTCAGCTTTTCCAGATGATCCGGATGGAATCTCCCCTCCCGGAACACCCAGGAGGTAACGATTACATGGCTGGCTCCTGCGTCAAGATAACCTCCCGCGTTTTCCGGGGTGATCCCTCCCCCTGCCTGAAGACCTCCCGGGTAAGACTTCAATGCCAGAAGAGCCTGCCTTCTTGTCTCCTCATAGTACTTTGATCCTGAAGGATTGAGGAGAATAACATGTCCGCCCCGAAGCCCGTCTTCCCTGTACATCCGCGCATAGAAATCAGCGCTTCTGTCCGATATATAATTCGTCCGTGCGCTGTTCCCTTCATCCTGCAGGCTTCCTCCCACAATCTGTTTTACTGTTCCATTATGTATATCGATACACGGCCTGAATCTCATGTTCTGCCTCCTGCGTCTTTTATCAGAAGCTGCCGCAGCATATGATTGTAGTCTTGCTGCGGCAGCCATCTTTTTCTCCAAACCTGATCTGTCTTCCGAGAATTACTCTCTGTTTTCATTCATATCTTTCTGAGCGCCATTGTCATCGGTGAGTTTATCTGTGGCTTCATCCACGCCGTCTGTTACATCATCCGTTACTTTGTCCACTCCGTCTGTTACATCATCAACAGTATTATCCAGAATACCATCGCCTCCGGTAGCATCATTCATTGTGTTGTCATCTGCTGTATTGTTGTTCCCGGAAGTGTTTTTGTCTGTAGCTGTATTTTGATTGTCTGTTGTCTGGTCCGCTCCGTTGTCTGCATTATCCTTGCTGCTGCACGCAGTCGTCCCGAGCAGAACAAAAGTGCAGGTCAGGAGCAATAGAAACTTCTTCATTTTTTTCATAAGGTTATCTCCCTTTCCATAAATATTGTTGTACCTTTACTATCTGCACATTTTCAATATTTATGCATCCGGGATTTTTATTTTGCGTTTTTGCGCAGTTTTTCCATTGCCCTTTTCTCGATCTGCCGGACACGCTCCCGGGTCACGCCCAGAGCTTCTCCGATCTCTTCCAGAGTGCAGGGTCTGCCATCCTCCAGTCCGTAACGCCGGCTGATCACCCACTGCTCTTTTTCGTTCAGAGCCTTGAGCATCTCCTTGACTTCTTCTTTTCTGACAAGAAGCTCAATCGCTTCCTCCGGCGTTGATTCCGTCCGGTCTTCTACCATATCTCCCAGGCTGTTCTCTCCGTCATCTCCTACAGGAGTCTCCAGTGACACCGGGTTCTGGAGATAGACGAGAATATTGGTCACATCTTCCTCTGTCCGATCCCCCAGCTTTTCTGCGATCTCTTTCGGCGTCGCGTCCCGCCCCAGCGTCTGCTGCAGCTCCTTCGCCGCCTTCTGGACCCGCTTCATATTTTCCGCCACATGGACCGGGACCCGGATTTCCCTGGACTGCTGATCAATGGCCCGCTGCATAGCTTCCCTGATCCACCAGGCAGCATAGGTGGAAAACCGGTTTTCCTTTTTATAGTCATATTTTTCAGCCGCGCGCATCAGCCCCATATTGCCCTCCTGGATCAGATCCATAAGGGCTACGCCTCTCCCGGTATAATGTTTCGCCAGAGAAACTACAAGCCTCAGATTTCCCTCCGCCAGCCTTCGGCGCGCCGATTCGTCGCCGGCTGCGCTTTCCATCCCAAGTCTTTTCTCTTCTTCGGCATCCAAAAGCGGGATCTGCCCGATCTCTTTCAGGTAGATGGCAAGCGCCTCCGATGTTGTCTCCTCTGCTGTATTCCGCTGTTCTTTCGCCATATCAGCCTCCTGTCAAAGTTTCTCTTTTACATCACCACTGCGATAAGCTTCCAGGAGCCGCTCCAGATCCTGTACCTGTTCCTTTAACTCCCTGCCGATATCCGTGTCTCCTACCAGCCGGCGCTTCAACACTCTGTTAACGACCATGATCTCTGAATGGATATCCTTTTCTCTCCGGATCGCAGTCTCCGTAGATTCAAAAGGCTCATGGGCCACCAGAAGAAGGCCATAGGAATTGTAGATCAGAGTATATCCCGCAATACCTGTTTCTTTCTGATAGGACCTTGAAAAGCCCCCGTCAATGACCATCACTTTTCCCCCGCATTTGATAGGATTCTCTCCATCTTTACTTTTTACCGGAACATGTCCGTTAATAACACGGCCTTTTGCCGGATCAATTCCAAATTCTTCCAGTATCCTGTCAATGACCTGTTCATTTTCCAGAAAAGAATAATACGGATTTTTCCTTTCGGCGTGGGTTTCCTTTTCCGCAAGAAAATATCTCTCAAAAGTGGCCATTTTATCCTTGCCGAACAAAGGCGATTCCGGATGCAGCCAGATGTACCACATCAGGTCCCTTCCGTCCCGGCGTTCTTTTTCATCCAGAGCCATAAATCCTTTCCTGATATAGGAATCCAGCACATCATACAGAGCACTTCCCCGATACTTTTTCCCATAGATCTCCACCTCTTTCAGACTTCCGTCTTCTGACAGCGGTATACAGCCGTGATACAGGAGATTATCATTGTATACTTTATAGAGTCCGCCTTTCGCCAGGAGAAAATGCATGTGCTGCTGCAGTTTTCCACAATTCTGGAACCCTTTTTCCAGCCGCTCCATAATCTCTTCTTCCTCCGCGCTCAGAGCATAGGGATCTTTCGGGTCGATAGTCGGAAAGTTTGTGTCCAGGAGCCGGTATTCCTTCCCTCCCAGAAGGATCGTTCCCTTTTCATAGTCGATCCTGTGAAGGAGCGCTCTGTCTTCCATATGGAAGGATTTCTGGCGCTCAATGATCCGCCCTTCTTCCTTGAACTGGATGATGGAGATGGCCTTGTGGATCCTCAGGTTCATCTGCATTTCTTCGGAATCCGGCCGTTCTGTCGTCTTCAGAGTGAAACAGGTGCAGGGATCATCCTTGTACATCCGCATGGCAAAAGCCGCCAGAGGAAGCAGATTGATTCCATATCCGTCCTCCAGGATATCCAGATTGCCATAGCGCGCGCAGATGCGGATCACATTGGCGATACAGCCTCTCTGCCCGGCCGCGGCTCCCATCCACAGGACATCATGATTGCCCCACTGAATATCCACCGAATGATAACGCATCAGTCTGTCCATGATGATATGAGGCCCCGGTCCTCTGTCATAAATATCTCCCAGGACATGAAGATGGTCTACCACAAGCCGCTGGATCAGCTCTGAGATCGCGCAGATAAACTCCTCTGCCCGGCCGATCTTGATAATTGTAGAAATGATCTCATTATAGTATGACTCCTTATCACTGATTTCCACTCTTTCCGTGATCAGTTCCTCGATCACATAGGCGAAATCCTTCGGAAGCGCTTTTCTTACTTTGGAACGGGTGTATTTGCTGGCCGCCCGTTTGCTCACTTCGATCAGACGATAAAGACTGACCCTGTACCAGTCCTCCATATTCGCTTCTGTCTGTCTGACCAGATCCATCTTCTCTTTCGGATAATAGATCAGCGTGGCCAGAGACCGTTTGTCTCCGGCGCTCATTGTATTACCGAATACATCCTCGATCTTCCTCCGCACCGAACCCGATCCGTTTTTAAGCACGTGGAAAAATGCTTCATGTTCTCCGTGTATGTCTGTAAGGAAATGCTCTGTCCCTTTAGGCAGGTTTAAAATTGCCTGAAGATTGATGATCTCCGTTGATGCCGCGGCGATCGTGGGATACAGATCGGACAGACGCTCCAGATATTTTGTCTCCAGTTTTCTCATCATTTATCCTCCCGGATCCGTCCCCGGCACTGTTCCCCTCACACAGGCCGTTTTCTGTCACTGCTGTTTTCCTCTGATCACAGTCCGATCACATCGCTCATATCATACATTCCTGAAGTCTTCCCCGCCAGAAATTTAGCGGCCTCTACCGCTCCTTTCCCAAATACGCTCCGGGAAAACGCAGTATGTTTAAACTCGATCACTTCATCTGTTCCCGCGAAGATCACTTCATGTTCTCCCACGATCGTACCGCCTCTTACAGCTGATATCCCGATCTCTTTTTTCTCCCTTTTCTGCCGCACCTGGCTTCTGTCATACACATAGTGATATTCTCCGTTCAGAGCTCCATTCACCGCGTCCGCGAGGGCCAGTGCCGTACCGCTTGGCGCATCCACTTTCTGATTATGATGTTTTTCCACAAGTTCCACGTCAAACCCGGAGGGCGCCAGCACTTTTGCCGCATCCTGAAGCAGTTTCAACAGAAGATTAACTCCCAGAGACATGTTGGCGGATTTTAAGATCGCTGTTTTTTCGGATGCTTCGTCCACTTTCCGCAGCTGGTCCCCGGACAGCCCTGTGGTACACAAAACCACCGGAAGTTTCTTTTCCACGCAGTAGTCCAGCAGGCTGTCCACTGCCGCCGCATTGGAAAAATCAATCACTACATCCACGTCCACATCACATTGATCAACAGATTCAAATACCGGGTATTCATTCTCCGTTCCTGTATATGTATCAATCCCCGCCGTGATCTCGGCGTTTTCGTCACTTTTCACGATCTCTGTGATCATCCTGCCCATTTTCCCGTTGCAGCCATGCATCAAAATCTTTATCATGTTCTTTTCTCCTCCTGACCCAAGTCTGTCCGGCGCCTGAATAAGTGCCTGTAACATAAAAAGGATATCATATTGAAGACCGAATCTCAACATATGATATCCTTTTAACAATTACTCATCTATGCATTCCAGCTTGCTCACAGAAACTTCATATGCCGTCCTTGTTTCCGCCTCTGTCTCTGAGAGTTTCTTCACATAATCTCTGCTCTGGATCCTCCCGAATATCCTCACATGCTCTCCCACTTCAAACCCGGAAGCGTACCGGGCGTTCCGCCCCCAGCAGATACAGGGGATATAGTCCGACTTCCCATAAGGACGGTTCACTGCCAGCAGAAGATCGGCGATCTCTCTGCCCAGCGGAGTCTTCCGGTACACCGGCCGCTTGCACATATATCCTTCCAGCAGGATATGGTTTGTCCGGGCGCCGTCGGGCTCTTCTTCAATAAACTCGATCTCCCGGGCAAACACCGAGAGGACCAGACGGTTTTTCTGTTCTTCATGACGGTTATATGAGCGGAACTGTCCGGATACCATAATACATTTTCCCATATAGTCCTGTGTAACATCGATCAGGCGCTCGGACACCATCACCGGAATCCTGTCATTTGAACTGCTCAGCCTTTTCACCAGGATATCCACCATATAGAATCCTTCTCCAAACACTTCGTGGCTGTATGTAAATTCTGTTACCACTGTGCCTATGACCGTTACCTGATTGTTCTCAATAATCTTATCTGACATGACCTGTAGTTCTCCCTTCCTCTTTCTGGTATTTTTGAGTCACTACTAAATGTATGAGCCATATCACAAAAATAGAACTCCCTTTCCTGGAAATCGTTCGACATTTTCCTCCGGGACCGTTCCGTCATTTTAACCGCATATGCTTGTAAAATACAGATTTTATGATAAAATAAGGAAGTTGCAGCAAAAACATCCATATTTTTTATAGAAAAGAGTGCATAGATCATGAAAACGAAGCGTGAAGATATAAGAAACATCGCGATCATCGCCCACGTAGACCACGGCAAGACCACCCTGGTGGACGAACTGTTAAAACAAAGCGGAGTATTCCGTGAAAATCAGGAGGTAGCTGAACGTGTCATGGATTCCAATGACATCGAGCGGGAACGCGGTATCACCATTCTGTCAAAAAACACTGCCGTCCACTATAAGGGCACTAAGATCAATATCATAGACACCCCGGGGCACGCGGATTTCGGAGGGGAAGTGGAACGTGTCCTTAAGATGGTGAACGGTGTGATCCTGGTAGTGGACGCTTTTGAAGGCGCAATGCCCCAGACAAAGTTCGTCCTGCGCAAAGCTCTGGACCTTGACCTTCCGGTCATTGTCTGCATCAACAAGATCGACCGGCCTGAAGCCCGGCCTGATGCGGTCATCGATGAGGTACTGGAACTGTTTATCGATCTGGGCGCCTCTGACGAACAGCTGGAGTGTCCTTTTGTCTATGCTTCCGCAAAAGCGGGCGTCGCTGTCCTTGACCTGTCTGACGAAGAGAGAGACATGAAACCGCTCTTCGAGACGATCCTGGACTATATCCCGGCTCCGGAGGGAGATCCGGAAGCTCCCACCCAGGTACTCATCAGCACCATCGACTACAATGAATATGTGGGCCGTATCGGAATCGGCAAAGTGGACAACGGCACCATTGCCGTCAATCAGGAAATGGTTCTGGTTAATCACCACGACCCGGACAAACAGGAAAAAGTAAAGATCAGCCGTCTGTACGAATTCGACGGTCTGGAAAAAGTGGAGGTAAAGGAGGCCACCATTGGCTCTATTGTGGCTATTTCCGGGATCTCAGATATTTCCATAGGAGATACTCTGTGTTCTCCCGAAAATCCGGATCCCATCCCCTTCCAGAAGATCTCCGAGCCGACCATCGCCATGCAGTTCATCGTCAATGACAGCCCTTTTGCCGGTCAGGAAGGAAAATATGTAACTTCCCGGCATTTAAGAGACCGCCTTTTCCGGGAGCTGAACACGGACGTCAGCCTGCGCGTGGAGGAGATGGAAAGCACGGACAGCTTCAAAGTATCCGGCCGGGGGGAGCTCCATCTCTCCGTTTTGATCGAAAATATGCGCAGAGAGGGATATGAATTCGCCGTAAGCAAGGCGGAAGTTCTCTACCATACCGATGAAAATGGGAAAAAACTGGAGCCGATGGAGACGGCCTATATCGATGTACCTGATGAGTTCACCGGAGTTGTTATTGAAAAACTCGGCCAGCGAAAAGGAGAGCTGCGCAACATGGGCTCCTCCAACAGCGGATATACCCGTCTGGAGTTCTCCATCCCGTCACGGGGCCTGATCGGCTACCGCGGTGAATTTCTCACGGATACAAAAGGCAACGGCATCCTCAACACAAGCTTCGAGGGATACGCCCCATACAAGGGAGATATCCAGTACCGCAAACAGGGCTCCCTCATTGCTTTTGAGGCCGGTGAGTCCGTCACTTACGGTTTGTACAGCGCCCAGGAACGCGGAACTCTGTTTATCGGGCCCGGAGAAAAAGTATACGCCGGAATGGTGATCGGTCAGAACGGAAAAGCCGAGGACATCGAACTGAATGTCTGCAAGACAAAACACCTGACCAACACCCGCTCTTCCAGCGCAGACGAAGCGCTCCGCCTCACTCCCCCAAAAATCCTCAGTCTTGAACAGGCTCTGGATTTTATTGATACGGACGAACTTCTGGAAGTAACGCCGAAAAGCCTCCGCATCCGGAAGAAGATCCTGGATTCAAGGCTGCGTAAACGAAGCAATATGAAATAACGCCGGAGGAGAATACACATGGAAAAATACGTACACCTTTTTCTCAGATATCTGACCAAAGCACTGGAATTTATTATCGCGGCACTGCTGGCCTGCGCAGTCATCATTATGACCATACAGCTGGGCCTTTCCCTGGGCGAGCTCACGGACGCCAGCACCTATCCCAACTATAAGGAGCTGCTTTCTGCATGCTTCAATCTGATCATTGGCGTGGAGCTGATCCGCATGCTCTGTCTCCACACGGCGGCCACCGTATTTGAGGTGCTGCTCTTTGTCATCGCAAGACAGGTCATCATCGATCACTCTTCCCCGCTGAACACCTTTCTGGGCGTCATCTCGATCGCGATCCTGTTTGCCACGAAGAAGTTCCTGTTCTTGTCTGCTGAAAAATCCGGAAAGGAAGAAAAAACTCCGGATTAAAGTGATTTATTCTATACATTCGTGTTGTTCCATGTTATAATATTTTCATAATATAAACATATATTTTTCACAGGTTTATGTTAAATATGAACAAAAGGAGTCGAACCGTATGAATTTTATCATCAGTGGAAAAAACATTGAAGTAACGCCGGGTCTTAAAGACACAATCGAACAGAAATTAGGAAAACTTGAAAGGTACTTCACTCCTGAAACAGAGATCATCGTAACCCTCAGCGTGGAGAAGGAGCGCCAGAAGATCGAAGTGACGATTCCCGTTAAGGGCAGCATCATCCGCTCTGAGCAGACAAGCAATGACATGTATGTATCCATTGATCTTGTGGAAGAGATCATCGAGCGCCAGCTCCGAAAATATAAAAACAAGCTGGTAGCAAGGAACCAGGGGCATCCCACTGCTGCCTCCCCTTCAGGAAGCATCAAAAAAGAGTTCATCGAGTCAGACGAGCCTTCTCCGGAAACTGACGAGATCCGCATCGTCCGTACGAAAAAGTTCGGAATCAAGCCTATGTACCCAGAAGACGCATGCATCCAGATGGAACTCCTGGGACACAGCTTTTTTGTATTTTCCAACGCCGAGACCGAGGAAGTCAATGTTGTATATAAGAGAAAAGACGGATCTTTCGGTCTGATTGAACCGGAGTTTTCATAAATGTTTTTCATCCGGCAGGCATCTGTTCCGGATAAAATAATATTCCGGAGCATATATCATCAGAAGCAGAATTTTTTCTGAGATATATGCTCCGGAACTTTTTATTCTGAAAATAAAATTTTTCCTTCAATATTCAAAAATATTAAGCCCGGCCTCTGTCTGCGCAAACCAGCATGACTGTATCGTTTCCGTGGAAGCCTGCCCGTTTGTCCCTTCCATAAGCTCTTTTCTGAGCGGCTCTCCTTCATCGTCAGGCACAAGCGTATAGATTTCCACCCGGTCCGTATATACGGTATCCAGTACAGGCAGCTTCCTCTGCGCGAGAAGATACTGAATCTTCCCCAGTCCGGTATAGTCTGTAATGATCTTCTGTTTAAATCCATGGATTTTGGTAATAATCTCTGTGTGGGAGAGTCCCTCCGCGGCGGCGGCGCTATAAGCTCTCACAAGGCCTCCGGTACCCAAAAGTGTTCCCCCGAAATATCTGGTGACCACGACAAACACGTCGGTAAGCTCTCTTCCCCTGATCACTTCAAGAATCGGCTTTCCCGCCGTACCCGACGGTTCTCCGTCATCACTGAGACGTTCTTCCGGAGGATTTCTTCCTATTACATAAGCCCAGCAGTGATGTTTTGCGTCCCAGTATTTTTTCCTGGTCTCTTCCAGACAGTTGAACGCCTCTTCCTGTGAATGGACAGGAAATACATCCGCGATAAAACGGGACTTCTTTTCCGTAACCTCTCCGCTTCCGCCCGCATATACAGTTCGATAAGCTTCCATCCTGGTCCACCTCCTGCATCCGATAAAGCCTTAAAATTTTTGTTCAGACTGACTCTACTATAACAGACCCGTGCCGGATCCACAAGAAAAACAGCGATTCCTAATATTTTATGTAGAAAGTATGAAGATTTTATTTTTTCCTTTATTTAAAAGTATATATTTGATATAATCAAAAGAGTTGAAAAGGAGGATGCTATTCGTGAATTACGGAAAAAATAATCTTTCCAGGCGAAAGAAGAATATCTCTTCAAAGAAAAAAATGAAGCAGAAACGTGTAGGAGTACGCTTTTTTAAGGCTATTGTCATCTGCATACTCCTGCTGGGGATCATTTGTGTCATCGGCGCGGCAATCTTCGCAAAAAAGATCATCGACAATACACCTGCCGTATCGGCAGATGACATTCTTCCCGAAGGATATATTACCAATATCACAGATCTCAATGGAAATGTTATTGAGACACTAAAAGACTCGGATTCTAACAGGGTCTACAAGACATATGAGGAGATCACTGCCAACACGGACTATCTGCCTCACGCGTTTATCGCCATTGAGGACGAGCGTTTTTATGAGCATAACGGAGTCGATCTCCAGGGTATCATAAGAGCCGCTTTTGTCGGTATTTCCAATGGCTTTGACTTTTCTGAAGGAGCAAGTACCCTGACCCAGCAGCTTATCAAGAACAACGTCTTTCCGAACTTTGTCAATGAAAAAACTTTTCTGGACCGGATAGAACGTAAACTCCAGGAACAATATCTTGCTGTCGCCATTGAAAAGGAGATGAGCAAGGAACAGATCCTGGAGGCATATATGAACACGATCAATCTGGGCCAGGGCTGTTCGGGTGTACAGACAGCCTCCATCCGGTATTTTAATAAGGACGTGGCGGATCTGACACTTTCTGAGTGTGCTGTCATAGCGGCCATTACCCAGAATCCGACCAAATATGATCCTGTGACAAATCCTGAGGATAACGCTTCCAGAAGGGAGATTGTCCTTGGCAATATGCTGGAACAGGGCTATATCGATCAGGCAGAGTATGATGAAGCCATGGCGGATCCGGTATACGACCGTATTCTCCAGACATCAGCTGTTACAGAGGACACATCACCCTATTCCTACTTCACTGATGCTCTGATCGAAGATGTGATCCAGGATCTCATGGACGAGAAAGGCTACTCTGAAACTCAGGCATACAATCTTCTGTACAGAGGCGGGCTGACGATCAAATCCACACAGGATTCCTCAATCCAGCAGATCTGTGACGAGGTCGTAGCTGATGAATCCTACTATCCTATCGTAGAGTATGGCGTAGAATACGCCCTTACCATCCACCGGGCAGATGGCACTGTGGAAAATTACAGCAAGGAAAATTTAGGAGACTATATTGAATCTTCCACAGGAGATACCAATCCTCTTGTGTTCAGCTCTGAGGACGCAGCCTACGCTGCCATAGAAGAGTACAAGAGCACACTGGGCATAAACACCGAAGCGGGCGATACAATTGATGAAAACGTAAATATCACTCTTCAGCCTCAGACATCAGTTGTTGTCATGGATCAGTACACCGGGCAGGTTAAAGCTATTGTCGGAGGACGCGGCACCAAGACCACCAGCCTTTCGCTGAACCGGGCCACCAGCACTCCGAGACAGCCCGGCTCCTGTTTCAAGGTGCTTTCGACCTATGCTCCGGGCCTCAATGAATGTGGTATGACACTGGCCACTACCATCAAGGACGAGCCATACAAATATGCCAGCGGACAGCAGGTAAACAACTGGGACGGCAAATATATCGGAGAGGCAAGAGTCCGTTATGCCATCGAACATTCCATGAATGTATGCGCGGTCCGTACTCTTACAGAGACCGTCGGTCTGGAAAAGGGATTTGAATATCTTGAGAATTTTGGCTTTACGACACTTGTAAACGATGATCCGAACTATCCGGGAATGTCGGACATCGCGCAGTCTACCGCTCTCGGAGGTATCACCCGTGGTGTTTATAATCTTGAGATGACCGCGGCCTATGCAGCGATCGCCAACGGCGGTGTTTATACGGAACCGACTCTCTACACGCAAATACTGGATCATGATGGAAATGTGCTTATCGACAATTCCACGCCTTCCACCCACGAAGTGATAAAAGAATCTACCGCCTATCTTCTTACCAGCGCGATGGAAGATGTTATCAATAAAGGAACCGGTACTTCTGCAAGGCTCAATAATATGGCCGCTGCCGGAAAGACCGGTACAACAGAGTACAGCACCGACCTGTGGCTCTCCGCGTATACACCTTATTATACGGCTTCTGTATGGGGTGGATATGATGAAAATAAACCCATGGAAAACATCAGCCAGTCATGGCACATGACCATATGGAAGGCCATTATGGACCGGATCCACGCGGAACTTCCATATAAAGATTTTGAGGTTCCCTCTTCTGTTGTGCAGAAATCCATCTGTACAGAAACCGGTAAGCTGGCAGTGGATGGATGCACCACTCTGACAGAATATTTTGACAAGGACAATGTCCCCACAGAAAGCTGTCCGGGCCATAAAGATGAGGAAGAAGAAGACGAAAAGGACAAAAAGGAGGAAGAGGAAAAGGATCCTGAAAATACAGAAGATCCTGATACTCCGGAAGAACCTGAGGAGACAACTCCGACACCCACTCCGACGCCGGAGCCCATCACACCTACTCCAACTCCAACTCCGGAGCCTACAGTTCCCCCGGAACAGACCGGCTGAACATAGAAATCAGAAACGGTTTCCGGTCATACTTGAAATAAAAGACAGCAGGAAAGGATTTTTCCTCTCCTGCTGTCTTTATTTCATTGATCTTATCCGGCCCTCTTACTGTGACTCTGTATAATCCAGACGCCTCTTAATCATCCAGCACAAGCTTTGCCGATCCACAGATCCCTGCGTCATTTCCCAGCTCTGCAAGAACAAATTTTACATTTCTGTTCGCGAAAAACGCTCTTTCCATATAAGGCTCTCTTATATAGGGTATAAGTACTTCTCCTGCCTTTGATACCCCGCCGCCGATCACAAACACGGCAGGATCAACTACTGTTGCCAGATTTGCCAGTCCATATCCCAGATATCTGCCGAATGCCACAGCAATCTCTTTTGCCACTTCATCTCCTGCTTTCACAGCGTCAAAGACATCTTTTGCCGTCACATCCTCTTTGTTCAGTATGGTCGGCCGCATTTCCTGTCCCAGTTTCTGCTTTGCCAGACGCACGATCCCTGTCGCTGAAGCATACTGCTCAAGGCAGCCCCTGTTGCCGCAGCCACAGTGATCTGTCTCCTCGTAATTCACACAAATGTGTCCGATCTCTCCGCCGCCTCCGTGCTCTCCGACAAGAACTCTTCCTCCTATGATCACACCGCCGCCGACTCCTGTTCCAAGCGTTACCATGACCATATTTTTCTCTCCTGCGCCGCCGCCTTTCCACATTTCACCCAACGCGGCTACATTCGCATCATTCCCGATCGCTGCCTTCAGACCTGTCATCTCTTCCAGCTCTCTCTTGACCTCTTTATATTTCCAGCCAAGGTTGGCACTTCCGTTGACAATCCCCTCTGATGTCACGGGAGCCGGCACTCCGACTCCGACTCCGATGATATCCTCCTTCAGAAGTCCGTGCTCCTCTATCTTCTTTTCCAGGGAAGCGGCGATATTGGGAAGGATCGCTTTCCCCTCTTCCGAGATATCCGTGGCGATCTCCCACTTGTCCAAGATCGTCCCGTCCTCCTCAAACAGCCCCATCTTTACCGTAGTTCCTCCCACGTCCACTCCGAAACATTTCATAGTCTCTCCTCCTTTATTTATCGTTTCTTTACCCTCTTATTTTCTTTTCTTTGCCAGATTTTCCTGTACTCTCTTGTAAAGCTCCTGTGCCGCGTTGTATCCCATCTGCTTCTGTCTGTGGTTGACAGCGGCAGACTCTACAATGATCGCAAGATTCCTTCCGGGACGGATCGGAATACTGTGGCACACGACTTTATTTCCAAGGAATTCTGTGTACTCTTCTTCCAGACCCAGCCGGTCATACTCCTTCTCCCTGTTCCAGTCTTCCAGAGTGATCACCAGATCGATATTCTGCGTCTCCCTTACGCTCTGGACACCGAACATGGATTTCACATCCACAATACCGATGCCTCTAAGCTCAATAAAATGCTTGGTTATATCCGGGGCAGAGCCGACCAAAGTCTCATCGCTCACCTTCCGGATCTCCACCACATCATCTGTTACAAGCCGGTGTCCCCGTTTGATCAGCTCAAGAGCCGCCTCGCTTTTCCCGATGCCGCTCTCTCCCATGATCAGCACACCGACGCCGTACACATCAACCAGTACACCATGGATCGAGATGCAGGGGGCCAGCCTTACATTCATCCAGCGTATGATCTCCGCCATGAAATCTGATGTCTGTTTTGTCGTTTTAAATACCGGGATTCGGTGAAGTATGGCTCTGTCCAGGAATTTCCTGTCCGGCTCCATATTCCGGCAGAAAATAATGCACGGGATCGGATGCTCCAGAAGTCTCTCATAAATTTCCTCCCTGCGTTTGTCCGTGAGCGTCCGTACATAGTTGTACTCTACATTCCCGATGATCTGCACCCTGGTAGAATCGAAATGATCAAAAAAGCCTGCCAGCTGCAGTGCCGGACGATTGACGTCGGGCACATTGACGACTTTTTCTTCCATATCGACTTCAGGGGTAAGATTTTTTAAATCCATCTTCTCAACGATTTCGTTCAGCGTGATTCCATGTTCCATAGATTTTCTCCTTTGCGCTTCCCCATTTTTATTATCATACCACATCAGTGGAAAAATTTATATACTGATTCCGCCGCTTTTTCATTCATCGAAGGAATCTTCGACAGTTCTTCCAAAGACGCGTTCCTGATCGCGTCCAGGCTGGGATAATTCTGCATGAGAGCCTTCCTGCGCGCCGGACCGATCCCGTCAATATCATCGAGAATAGAGTGTACCTGCCCTTTCCCCCTAAGCTGCCTGTGATACTCTATGGCAAATCTGTGGGCTTCGTCCTGTATCCTTGTGATCAGGCGGAATGCCTCCGAAGCCTTTTGAATGGGAATTTCCTCGTTCTGATAATAAAGCCCTCTTGTGCGGTGATGGTCATCTTTTACCATGCCACACACCGGTATGTTCAGATGAAGTTCATCCAGCACCTGAAGTGCCACGTTGACCTGGCCCTTGCCTCCGTCCATGAGGATCAGATCCGGAAAAACTGTAAATTTCCCCAGCTCGGCATTTTCTTCCCGCTCCTTCAGCCCATGGGTGAACCTTCTGGTGAGCACTTCTCGCATGCTCCCATAATCATCCGCGCCTTTAATCCCTTTGATCCGGAATTTACGGTAATCATTGCGCTTTGGCCGGCCCCGCTCATAGACGACCATGGACCCTACCGACTCAAAGCCGTTGGTATTGGAAATGTCAAAGGCTTCCATCCTTACGATCTCATCCAGGCCCAGCAGCTTCGCGATCTCCTTCACTGCTCCGATGGTACGTCCTTCTTCTCTCTTCAGTCGTTCTTTGTCTTTACTGAGTATCAGCCTGGCATTCTCAGCCGCCAGTTCCACCAGTTTCTCCTTGGTTCCCTTTTTCGGGATCCTCAGGGAAACTTTCTGTCCTCGCTTTGTTGTCAGCCATGTCTCCAGAAGTTCCCGGTCTTCTACTTCCTCCTGGAGCATCAGTTCACCCGGCACAAAAGGAGTTCCCGCATAGTACTGCTTGATAAAACTGTCCAGTATCTCTGAACCGGTCTCTTTCTTCGTGATACGCAGATAAAAATGATCCCGGCCGATCAGCCGTCCTCCCCGGATAAAAAACACCTGTACCACCGCGTCCTCCCCTTCGGACGCGGCCGCGAGGATATCCCGGTCCTCCCCGCTGGAGTCTGTGATCTTCTGTTTCTGAGCCACCTTCTGTACACTGTTCAACAGTTCCCGATACTCGATGGCCCGTTCGAATTCAAGCGCCTCTGATGCCGCGTTCATCTTATCTTCCAGTTCTTTCAGGATACTGTCATAATTTCCGTTTAAAAAACGGAGTACTTCTCCGATCGCCCGGCCGTACTCTTCCCGGGAGATATAACCCTGGCAGGGAGCGTCACACTGCCGGATATGATAGTTCAGACAGGGCCTGTCTTTCCCTATGTCCCTTGGAAGGCTCCTGTTGCAGCTTCTCACATGATACAGCTTGTGAATCAGGTCTATCGTGTCCCTGACCGCCTGAGCGCTGGTATACGGGCCGAAATATTTTGCCTTGTCCCTCTGCATCTTTCTGGATAGGATTACACGGGGATAGTCCTCATTGGTCGTCACCTTAATAAATGGATATGTCTTGTCATCCATGAGCATGGTATTATATTTCGGACGGTATTCTTTGATCAAATTGCACTCCAGTACAAGAGCCTCCAACTCAGAATCTGTCACAATATACTCAAACCGCCGGATATGAGTCACCATCTGCTCAATCTTGACGCCCTTGTTCCGGCTGCTCTGAAAATACTGCCTGACGCGGTTTTTCAGACTGATCGCCTTACCCACATAAATGATGTGGTCCTTCTCGTCATGCATAATGTACACACCGGGTCGGGACGGGAGTTTTTTCAGTTCTTCCTGTATGTCAAAATTATTGCTTTCCATGGAGATAATTATACCGAAGCACATTTCAAAAATCAATTCTGTATTTGCGGGCATAAGAAAGGGTGTCCCCGAAGCAGAGGGACACCCTTCACTGTTATATCCGTCTATTGTGATACCCCGGGATCGGTCGGTTTCATTGAGATACGACCTTCCCGCTCTTTGGCTTTTTCCTCCTCATGTTCTTCAGGTTCAGGAATTCCTTTTACTTCCCGGAAAATCTTCATAAATTCTTTTCCGGTAATCGTCTCTTTCTCGATCAGGAACGCGGCGATCTGATCCAGGGCTTCCCGGTTTTCCGACAGAAGTCTTTTCGCTTCTTCATAAGCGGACTTCAGCATCTTCATAACTTCCTCGTCGATCTCACCTGCTGTCGTGTCACCACAGTTTAACACTGCTCTGCCGTCCAGATACCTGTTCTGGATGGACTCCAGTCCCATCAGTCCGAAACGTTCGGACATTCCATATTGAGTAATCATGGCCCTTGCGATCTTCGTCGCCTGCTCGATATCATTGGCAGCACCGGTAGTGACCGTGTCAAATACAATCTCTTCCGCCGCACGCCCGCCCAGAGCCACAACGATCATTGCCTCCAGCTCTTTCTTTGTATTCAGGAATTTTTCTTCTTCCGGCGTCTGCATCACATACCCCAGAGCACCCATTGTCCTGGGAACGATCGTAATCTTCTGGACCGGCTCCGTATTCTTCTGAAGGGCAGTAACAAGAGCATGTCCCACCTCATGATAGGAGACGATCCTTCTCTCTTCCTTGCTCATGATCCGGTCTTTCTTCTCCTTGCCCACGAGCACCACTTCCACCGCCTCAAACAGATCCTTCTGACTCACCACCTGTCGTCCATGCTTGACAGCGTTAATGGCAGCTTCATTGATCATATTCGCCAGGTCAGAACCAACTGCCCCGGATGTGGCCAGCGCGATGGCTTCCAGATCTACACTTTCATCCATACGTACATCCTTGGAATGTACCTTGAGGATATCGATCCGGCCCTTCAGATCCGGTTTATCCACGATGATCCTCCGGTCAAAACGTCCCGGGCGAAGAAGCGCAGGATCCAGGATTTCCGGACGGTTGGTCGCCGCAAGGATAAGAAGGCCTTTATTCGTATCGAATCCGTCCATCTCCGCAAGAAGCTGGTTTAAGGTCTGTTCCCGCTCATCATTGCCTCCCATCATTGTATCCCGGGTCTTTCCGATCGCGTCGATCTCATCGATAAACACAATACACGGAGCCATCTGCTGTGCCTGTTTGAAGAGATCTCTCACGCGGGATGCCCCCACGCCCACGTACATCTCTACAAACGCAGAGCCGGACAGCGAAAAGAACGGAACCTTTGCCTCGCCGGCCACTGCTTTTGCCAGCAGTGTTTTACCGGTTCCCGGAGGGCCTACCAGAAGGGCTCCCTTCGGGAGCTTGGCTCCAATACCGCTGTATTTCCCAGGATTATGAAGAAAATCCACCACCTCCTGAAGAGATTCCTTTGCTTCGTCTTCCCCGGCTACATCCTGGAAGGTAACTCCTGTTTCTTTCTCCATATACATCTTCGCGTTGCTCTTGCCGATGCCCATCATACCGCCGCCTTTGCTCATCCGGCGCATCAGATAAAAAATCAGGAACGCCATAATGCCCAGAGGCAGAAGTACGGTGAGAAACAGCTCAAGGAACATCGCGCCTGTCGTATCAGGCACCTCACCCTGGAATTCCACGTCTGCTTCTTTCAGGGTTTCCGCCAGGCTGTCATCGTTGACATATCCCGTATAGTAGTCATAGCTTTCTTCATTCTGACTTCCGCCCAGAAGCTGTCCTAAAGTGTTAGCGCTGGCGCCGGCGGCTCCTCCGGCTTCCTGCAGCTCTTCCTTACGCCCCTCATCTGTCAAAGTGATATAGATCCGGCTGCTGTTCAGGGTAACCTTCTGTACCTTCTTTTCCTCGACAAGGTCTAAAAATTTATCATAAGAGATCTCTTCCGGGCCCGAGCCCCTCATAAGAGAAAACAAGCCCATTACTATAAAAGTGACCAGCAGGGTCGTAATGAGGATGATTCCCCAGCCCTGCCGGTTGTTGTTGGGATTGTTCTTATTATTATTTTTATTCTGATTGTCCATCCTGGTCCTCCCAAAAATAACTATTAACATTATAAGTAGAGGTTTTGCATAAATCAATAAAAACATTATGAAAATATTGTAAAACCATGAGATTTTATAGTATACTGGGTACGAAATGTGTCCTGCAGCAACAGGGTTTATAATTATTCTCTTCTGCAGGTTCTGATAAGACAAATGAGATAAGCGGGGAATGAACAATGAAGATCGGTTTTGACAACGAAAAGTATCTGAAAATGCAGTCCGAACATATCCGAAGCCGGATCGGACACTTTGACAACAAGCTTTATCTGGAATTCGGCGGTAAACTATTTGACGATTACCACGCTTCCCGCGTTCTGCCGGGATTTGCTCCGGACAGCAAGCTGCGCCTTTTAAAAGAATTGAGCAGTCAGGCGGAGATCGTTATCGTCATCAGTGCCAGAGACATCGAAAAAAACAAGATCCGCGGAGACTTGGGTATCACCTATGACTCGGATGTGCTCCGGCTGATCCAGACATACCGGGACCAGGGTCTTTATGTGGGAAGTGTGACCATTACACAGTTTTCCGGGCAGGAAAGCGCCCTTCTGTTCAAAAACAGGCTGGAAAGCATGAAGATTCCGGTGTATCTTCATTATCTTATCCCCGGTTATCCATCCAATATTCCTCTGATCATCAGCGAAGATGGCTATGGGAAAAATGACTACATACGCACCACTCGTCCGCTTGTCATCGTGACAGCTCCGGGACCGGGCAGCGGAAAGATGGCAACCTGTCTTTCACAGCTCTACCATGAACACAAGCGCGGGATCCGGGCCGGATATGCCAAATTTGAGACCTTTCCTATCTGGAACCTTCCGCTGAAACATCCTGTGAACCTGGCCTATGAGGCGGCCACCGCGGATTTAAATGACGTCAATATGATCGATCCTTTCCACCTGGAGGCGTATGGAGAGACAACAGTCAACTACAACCGGGACGTGGAGATCTTTCCTGTCCTGAATACGATCTTTGAAAAAATCTACGGGAAAAGCCCGTACAAATCTCCCACGGACATGGGAGTAAACATGGCCGGCAACTGCATCTGTGACGATGAAGTATGCAGGGAAGCTTCCCGCCAGGAGATCATCCGCCGCTATTACGCTGCTCTGAACGCTCTTGCGAAAGGAGATTCCTCTGACAAAGAGGCTCAGAAGATCGAACTTCTCATGAATATGGCCGGGGTCACTGTAGCAGACCGAAAAGTGGCAGTAAAGGCGCTGGAACGGGCAAAACAGACGAACGGACCTGCTGCTGCCCTGGAACTTGACGACGGACGCATCGTGACCGGAAAGACCACCAATCTCCTGGGTGCTTCCGCCGCCCTTCTGCTCAATGTGCTGAAGGTACTTGCGGGAATTGACCATGAATTGCATATCATTTCTCCGGAGTCCATTGAGCCGATCCAGAAATTAAAAGTGGATTACTTAAAAAGCAAAAATCCCCGTCTCCATACAGATGAAGTCCTTATCGCGCTGTCTGCCAGCGCGGCAGCCAATCCCCAGGCACGGCTTGCGCTGTCTCAGCTTCCCAGGCTCAGCGGGTGCCAGGCCCATACCTCTGTCATGCTTTCTGACGTGGATATTAAAATTTTCAAAAAACTGGGAGTTCAGCTGACCTGTGAAGCTGTCTATGAACATACTCTGCTGTCCAGTTAAAAAATCCTTGTATTTTTCTGCACGGCAGGTGTATACTATAAAAGTATTTTATAAATAAAAGTATCATTACAGTCTGATCATATCTGAGGGAGTTCCAACCGCAATGGCGCGGTCTTCTCCCTGTGGTCAGACTGTACTCTTTTTTCAGGGTTTTTTTAAACGGAGTAAGCGCGGCCTGAAGCTGTCTTCCGCGCTGATCCTACAATCACACAGGAGGGTATGATCATGGCAGTAAAATATGTATTTGTTACCGGCGGTGTTGTATCGGGTCTCGGAAAGGGGATCACGGCCGCTTCTCTCGGGCGTCTTCTGAAGGCCAGAGGGTATACGGTCACCATGCAGAAATTTGATCCTTATATCAATATCGACCCGGGTACGATGAATCCGGTCCAGCACGGGGAAGTCTTTGTCACTGACGATGGCGCGGAGACAGATCTGGATCTCGGCCACTATGAACGCTTCATCGATGAAAGTCTGACCAAAAACTCCAACGTCACCACAGGTAAGATCTACTGGTCAGTCCTCCAGAAAGAACGGCGGGGGGACTTTGGCGGAGGGACCGTGCAGGTGATCCCCCATATCACCAATGAGATCAAAAGCCGTTTTTACCGCAATCCGGCGGCAGAAAATGTGGAGATCGCCATCATAGAAGTAGGCGGAACGGTGGGTGACATAGAAAGCCAGCCCTTCCTTGAATCCATCCGCCAGTTTCAGCACGAGAAAGGACGGGAGAACGTAATCCTCATCCATGTAACTCTCATTCCCTATCTGCGTGCCTCACAGGAAATGAAAACAAAACCCACCCAGGCCAGCGTAAAAGAACTTCAGGGAATGGGCATACAGCCTGACATCATAGTCTGTCGTTCCGAATATCCGCTCAGCACGGAGATGAAAGACAAGATCTCTTTGTTCTGCAATCTTCCGGCCAGTCACGTGCTCCAGAACCTGGATGTGGAATACCTCTATGAGGCACCTCTCGCCATGGAAAAAGAACGGCTTGCCCAGGTTGTCTGTGAATGTCTTCATCTGGACTGTCCCAGGCCGGATCTCAAGGACTGGACAGAGATGGTGGAAAACCTGCGCCATCCCACGCAGGATGTCACAGTAGCCCTTGTAGGAAAATACATCCAGCTCCACGACGCGTACATCAGTGTAGTGGAAGCATTAAAGCACGGAGGCATCTATTCTCATACAACTGTAAATATCAAGTGGGTAGATTCAGAAACTGTAACTGAAGAAAATGCGGATGAAATCTTTGCGGATGTGGACGGCATCCTTGTACCGGGCGGATTCGGGCACCGGGGGATCGAGGGAAAGATCGAGGCTATACGCTACGCCCGCATACACGGCCTTCCCTTCCTTGGTCTCTGTCTCGGCATGCAGCTGGCCATTGTGGAGTTCGCACGGAATGTGCTGGGTTACAACGACGCCCACAGCATGGAGCTGAAACCGGATACCACCCACCCTGTCATCCATATCATGCCGGACCAGATCGGCGTGGAGGATATCGGAGGGACCCTGCGTCTCGGGTCCTATCCCTGCATGCTCAAAGAAGGCTCTCTGGCGGAAAAACTCTACGGATCAAGAGAAATCTCTGAGCGGCACCGCCACAGATATGAAGTGAATAATGATTACCGTGAGGATCTGGAGAGCCACGGCATGTCCCTGTGCGGACTTTCCCCGGACAGCCGGATCGTAGAGATGATCGAGATCCCGGATCACCCATGGTTTATCGCCACGCAGGCCCATCCGGAACTCAAGTCCAGACCCAACCGGCCCCATCCACTGTTCAAGGGGTTTGTGGAGGCTGCTCTCCGGAAGAAGAACGGAAAATAAACCGATCAGTGATCTTCCATCCTGCCCAGCCGGCAAACACGCCGATCAGCGCCCCTGCCAGGACATCACCGGGATAGTGGACCCCCACATACAGCCTGGAAAAAGAGATCAGACACGCAAGAATCAGACAGGGGATCCCCCACCGACGGGGCATACTGTGGCAGATCGCACAGGCCGCCGCAAATGACGCGCATGTATGTCCGGACGGGAAAGAAAAATCAGGCTGCCTCTCGATCATCAGGACCAGTTCCCCGATCATGTCATATGGGCGAATGCGCGCCACAAGCAGTTTAAGCGCCGCGTTCGTGATCAGAGCGCCGATGCCCATGGCAGCCAGCGCTGAGACGCCTGCTTTTCTCGACTTCCGGAAGAACAGAAAGATCCCGGCCAGGATAATCCAGAACAGACCGGCATCTCCCAGATGGGTGACGGCTTTCCAGAAGCCGTCCATCCAGGGCTGCCTGATATGCTCCTGGATAAACAGCAGGATGTTTCCGTCCAGCTCCTGCAAAAGCTCAAGCATTTCTCTCCCTCCCTTTTCCGCAGATCTCTTCCGCCTGGAACAGGCTGTCCACGATCTGCTCATAAGTTTTACATTTTTCCGCCTTTTTGATCTTTTTCGCGTATGGCTTATAATTCGTAAAGGCCGAAGCCAGATAAGACCAGAATTCTTTCATTTTATACAGGATCGTCCTGTCTCCGGACATTTCCCGGCAGTACCCTTCATATATAATATCATGAAACTGCCGCAGTTCTTCCTTCCCGGCGTCTTCTCCTCCGCGGATCTTACGGGCCAGAGCCGGATCGGCAAGAACTCCCCGACCTGTCATAACCCTGTCCACCCGGGGAAACTTCTCGGTAAACTTCCGGTAATCTTCCGCAGAAAAAATATCTCCGTTATAGCATACGGGATTTGAGCTTACAGAAATCGCGTCGCTGAACACCTCCATATTGGGGGTATTTTTATAAAAATCCTTCTGAAGCCTGGGATGGATGATCAGCTCCCGTATGGGATAACGGTTGTAAATCTCCATGAGTCCGGCAAATTCTTCCGGGTCATCCACTCCGATCCTTGTCTTGACAGAGACAGACATCCTGCATTTCTGAAAAACTGTGTCCAGAAACTCATCCAGCTTTTCCGGGGACGCGAGAAATCCGGCTCCTCTCCCTTTTGCCGCTACTGTTTTTGAGGGACATCCGAGATTCAGGTTAATCTCCTCATATCCATAACCGGACAGCTTTTCTGCTGTCCGCAAAAAATCCTCCGCACTGTTGGTGAGGATCTGGGGGACTGTGTACATTCCTTCGTTGTGCTCCGGAAGAATGTCTTTCTTTTCTCTTGCGCTGAAATGTCCCTTCTGGTTGGGTCTGATGAATGGCACAAAATATTTGTCGAAACCGCCAAAGCACTGATGCAGCGCCCTGCGGTAGATCCACCCTGTTATGCCCTCAAGCGGGGCCAGATACAATCTCATACATTTCACTCCTGTCTTTGAGCCCTACCTTATTACACGTGCTGTCTCCTTGTCAAGCAGAAAATGTTATGCTAAGATGCTTTTATGCGCTATGCAAAGATACTTGTGCCAAGGAGTGATACCATGCATACGATCCGAAAATTCATTAAATATTACGCACCGTACAAAGCGGTCTTTTTTATTGATCTGATCTGCGCCGCGTTCATCAGCGTCGTGGATCTCGCCTATCCCCAGATCCTTCGCGTCACCACAAACACACTGTTTACAGAGGAAAGCGGCGTGATCATCCGGGCCCTTCCCCTTCTTGCGTCAGCCCTTTTCCTTATGTATGTGGTTCAGAGTCTGTGCAAATATTATGTCAGTTTCCAGGGACACATGATGGGCGCCAATATGGAGCGGGACATGCGCCAGCAGCTGTTTGATCATTATGAGAAGCTGTCCTTCTCCTACTACAGCAAAAATAATTCCGGACAGATGATGAGCAAGCTGGTCGCCGATCTCTTCGACATCGCGGAGTTCGCGCACCACGGTCCGGAAAATCTTTTCATCTCCCTGGTGAAAATCATCGGCTCGTTTCTCTTTCTGTTCGTTATCAACTGGATGCTGGCGCTTCCGCTGGTCATCCTGGTACTTTGCATGTTCCTCTTCTCTTTCCGGCAGAACCAGAGAATGCAGGAAACATTCATGGAGAACCGCCGGAAGATCGGAGATGTAAACTCCAGTCTGCAGGACACTCTGTCCGGTATCCGCGTCGTACAGTCCTTTGCCAATGAGGATATTGAGCGGGAAAAATTCCGCAAAAGCAACCATGCGTTCCTGCTGTCGAAACGGGATAACTACAACTGTATGGGCAGTTTTATGGGATGGAATCTGTTCTTTCAGGGCATGATGTACCTGGTCACCCTTGTCTTCGGAGGGTATCTGATCGCGAAAGGTCAGATGGAAGTGGGAGATCTTGCCATGTACGCGCTTTACATCAGCATTTTTATCAGTCCCATCCAGATCCTTGTAGAATTGATCGAGATGATGCAGAAAGGCCTTGCCGGATTCCGCCGTTTCCTGGATGTGATGGAGACGGAACCGGAGATCGTGGACGCGCCGGATGCCCGTCCCCTTACCGATGTGAAAGGCCGGGTCTGCTATGAAGATGTGTCTTTTCATTACAGCGATGATAACACTCCGGTGCTCTCCCATGTATCTTTTGAGATCCCGGCAGGAAAATCCATTGCCCTGGTCGGCCCGTCCGGCAGCGGCAAAACAACAATCTGTTCTCTCCTGCCCCGCTTTTATGATGTAACCGGCGGCAGGATTACCATAGATGGCAAAGATGTCCGCAGTCTCTCATTAAAAAGCCTCCGCAGCCAGATCGGCATGGTCCAGCAGGATGTATACCTGTTCTGCGGAACCATCCGGGAAAACATCGCCTATGGGAAACCCGGCGCTTCCATGGAAGAGATCATCCAGGCTGCAAAACGGGCCAATATCCATGACTTTATCCAGGAACTGCCGGACGGGTATGACACCTATGTGGGTGAACGCGGGGCAAGACTTTCCGGAGGCCAGAAGCAGCGCATTTCCATTGCAAGAGTCTTTCTGAAGAATCCTCCCATCCTGATCCTGGATGAAGCCACCAGCGCCCTGGACAACGAGAGCGAACGCTGGATCCAGCAGAGTCTGGAAGAACTGTCCAGAGACAGGACCACGATCACCATCGCTCACCGGCTCTCCACTATCCGCAACGCGGATGAAATCATCGTTATCACTGAGGACGGGATCGCCGAACGGGGCACCCATGAGACACTGCTTGAGAAAAACGGAATCTATGCCCGCTACTATAATATGTAGTCCATCAGTAATGCAGGATCACCGGTGTCCCTGCCTCAAGCATCCCGTAGAGTTCACCGGCCTTATCCACCGGCATATTGACACATCCGTGAGAACCGGAAAACTGATACACAGAGCCGCCAAAGCCGGACTGCCAGTCGGCATCGTGGAAACCATGCCCCTGCTCTGTAAATGGCATCCAGAAAGAAACTTTTTGCCGGTAGATCGGTTCGCCGGTCAGCGGATCCGGTTCTCCCACCAGGACCGCGTTCTCCTGAGTATACAGAATAGAATAAACTCCGGAAGGAGTCTCTTTTTCCGGAACCGGCTCCCCGGTCACCACATCCGATCCAAGAGCTACCATTCCATCTTCGATATACCACATATACTGGCTGGAAAGATCCACCTCCAGATAAGTATTTCCCCAGTCCTGGGAAGAGTGTGAGGCCGCCTGCTGAATATAAGCCGGCTCTTTTTCCAGGATCTCTCCCTTTCTGATACTGTCCATAAGCGCCTGGGTCTCTGCCTCTTCATCAATTTTCCAACCATAAGTCCCTCCTGATACCTGCGCTGTCTTTCCCACCGGAGATATGATTTCGCGGACTTTTCCCACTGTGTCATACTGTTCCGCAAATTCATGAACCCATTCCCTCACGGCATCTTCCCGCAGTGTGATCTGCATGGATGCGTCACACGTAAGCCAGGAAGCGATCCTGTTGTTTTCCACTACTACATCCTCGCCCATCCTGTACGTAATCTGAGAGCCGCAATAACGGTTCAGCTCATCACAGGCCGCTGTAACTTCCGGAGAATCAGACAGATAATCCGGAGTCTTTAAACAGCCCTCCTTCTCCAGATCAAGTTCCGGCCTCAGCTCTCTAATATACATCCGGATCTTTTCATCGGCCAAATCCTGATCCACACCGTATTTTTCCGGCTTTATGACAAAAGAATTTCCGTCAAATTCCGGGTATGCGGATACCGCCTGCTTTCTTTCCTCTCCCATCACTTCCAGAGCACTGATCTTATCTTCCAGCAGTTTTTCATCAAAAGAAACCCGATATTCCATCTCCGGACCTCTTCCACTTAGAATGTAGAAAGGCCACAAAAAAGCGTTCTGTTTTTTTAAAAGAGCTCGCCCGTTATCCGCATCCATTGTCTGAAGACCGATCTCTTTCCCATAGATGGCGCTCTTCTTTTTATTCCCATCGATTATGACAAGCCTGTATTTCTGTACAGCCTCTCTGAGATACTGATCCATCTCCTTTGCTGTTTTCATGGAAATATCCTGTCCGTCCACAGTCGTTCCCGGGAAAAAATGCCTTGTAAAATATCCTGCTCCTCCCAGATATACGGCAATCAAAAAAGCCGCAGAAACCGCTGTGATCCACAGGATCCGTTTTTTTCTCTTTTGTCCCATACATCTCATCTCTGTCTTATTCATTGATCTTCTTCCGGTATATAAAATACCGTGCCGGGGATCTCCCGACACGGTCCATTATAAAATCCTCTTACATCTCCCCGGCATCTGTCCGGCATCAAAATGCCATCCCGGGCAGAATATCCTTACATATTAAAAACAATCTGTCCTCCATTCTCTGTGATAAAAAAGTAATATTCGTAAACATCTCCTTTTGTATTCTCCGTAAAAAACGTAAACTGATGCCCGCTTGGATCTCCCTTACAGCGAAATTCTGTCCTTCCTTCTGGCGGATAATAGTCATCTAAAAATGCCAGCACTGACTCTGCCAGCCCATTTCTGAGTACAAGGCCCTCATCTGTTTTTTCTGTCTCCTCCGTGGATACAGTTCCCGTCTCTGTGCCAAATGCCGGCATGATCGTAAAAGAGATCATATATCCGCTGGCATCATCCAGAAGTATTTCTACTTTTTTCACAGAAGTATCCTCTTGTCCTCTGCCCGGCCAGACAGCCACGCAGCGCCACTGGACCTGTGTGGCCTCCGGGTCATCCACGCTGGATGCAAGGACCGGTGACACAACCCAGTCCTCTACTTTCATGGTTTCCTCTGCCACCTGAAATGCAGTCAGCCTGTCAAATACATGCTCCGCTCTTTGTTCTGCTTCTATTCCATTCAGATTCTTTCCATCCCGCAGATCAACCGTCTGTTTCATCCTCCCCGTGTTCTGCAGCATTTCCCAGAAATCCGCTCCTTTTGGGTCCGGACTCTCTTTCTCTTCAATCCTTGTAACTCTCGACGCCAGTCTCATATCGGTCAGTACGGACACGATCCGGGGCATCAGAAGGCCCAGTACCACAAAAAGCAGGACAGCCGCTGCAAGAAACACTTTATTTTTCCTCTTCACTTCGTCCTCCTTTCAGAACAGCCATAACCACAGTACCTGTCCCCAGCCTGCTTTTAAACCGAAGGTATCCTCCGTGAGCATCCGCAATCTCCCGACAGAGAGCCAGCCCCAGTCCAACGCCGCCTGCCCGGCGGGAACGGGATCTGTCCACCCGGTAAAAAGCCTCCGTCAGATGCCTGATGGATTCTTCCGGAATTCCCCGTCCATTATCTCTCACAAAAATACGACAGCCCTCTGGTCTCATTTCCTGAATAACAGAGATACATCCTCCATTTTCCGGAAGCGCCTTTGCGGCATTGTCCATCAGGTTCAGGACCAGAGAACAGACAAGATCCGGTTCTAGTACACATTCTCCCTCTTCCGTCCTGTACTGGAGGGAGATATTCCTCTCCCTGTACAATGGTGTCATACGTTCTGCCGCAGACTGTACTATAACAGCCGGCGATGCCATAACAAATGCGCTTCTGTCATATTTTACTGTCATAATGTTCAAGAGCTTCATGGAAAGATTCTCCAGACGTTTCCCCTCATTTACGATATAGTCTGCGGCTTCCGCCTGTTCTTCCGCTCCCAGTGTTCCACCCCGTATCAGATCTGCATATCCGATGATAGAGGTCATAGGTGTCTTAAGTTCATGAGAAAAACTTCCGATAAACCGTTCCTGACTCTCGTTTTCTTCCCTGAGCATACAGATGGTTTTCTCCAGATGGTCCGCCATCTTGTTAAAGTCTTCTGCCAGAAGCCCTACCTCATCTCTTCCGGATACGTCCGCGCGGCTGGAGAGCTGTCCCCCGGATATCTGTCGGGCGGTCTTGGAGAGACGCTTCAGAGGGCGGGTCAGAATCCCGGCCATGCTGTAAGAGACAACTGCGCATACCGCCGTCATAACAAGAAACACCCACTGATAAATATTCTGCCAGCTCTGCCTTTCCCGGAAGATCCCCGTAATGTCACGAGCCATATCCATCCTCACCATGTCTTCTTCTGTCGTAAGGACTCCAGACAGGATCAGAAGATTTTTCCCGCCTTCCGACACACAGCGTATCTCACATACACCGGCATCCGGTGTGCCATTAGATGCTTTTATATCCGTGTTCCCTGATTCATAGATCGTTCCATTCTCTGTACGAAAACGGAGCATCTCCCAGGAAACAGCACTTTCCCCCTTTATTTTCGTCACTATATCCGCTATGTCTTCATAGATGAGATTCCCGTTAATGTCCCCGATAATCCGGAGCGTTCCCGCCAGAGTCTGGTAAGCCTCATATGCCCTGTCCTGCTCCCGCTCAAGCGACTGCCCGAAAGAAGCCGACAATAAAAGACTTCCTCCTGTTCCGAACAGTACAGACAGGATTGCGATCATGCAGAGCGCGATCTTTGTACGAAACTTCATCCTGCTACACCTCCAGCCGGTACCCCACTTTGTTGACAGCTATAAGACAATCCTCCCATCCGACTTTCCGGCGCAGCCTCTGAACATGGAGATCTACGGTTTTGCTTCCAAACCGGTACTCTCCTCCCCACACATGGTCATAGATCGTATCCCGATACAGAGCCCGTCCGGGATTCTGCACAAACAGCAGCAACAGATCGTACTCCTTCTTTGTCAGTCTGATTTCTGTGTCTCCCCGCCATACCTGCATGGAATACGTGTCGATCGTAAGCCCACCCACACAGAAAATGCGGTCATTCTTCCTGTACCGGCGCAGCACCACATCGATCCGGGCCATTAACTCCGGAATCTCAAAAGGTTTTACGATATAATCTTCCGCCCCTGCCCGGAGACCCTTTACACGGTCAGAGACCGCATTCCTTGCGGTAATAAAGATGACCGGTATCTCCATGGGGCGTATATACTCCATCAGCTCAAATCCATTGATCTTTGGCAGCATAATATCAAGAAGTACCAGATCATATCCGCCGGATTCCAGATACTCCACCGCGTCCTCTCCGTCAAATGCACAGGTACACAGATACCCTGCCTTTTCCAGGCTGATGCGTATCAGATTGGAGATCGGCTTCTCATCCTCCACAACTAATATCCTGATCAAGATACTTTCCCCCTTGTCCTTTGATTCTGGCCGCGGATCCGAAAGATCTTTGCCTGCCATATTTCTTCTTATCATATTGCTTTCCGGCATCAAAACAGCAAACTTTTCAGCTCTCTGCCTTTCTAAGCTTACTACAAATCAGACAGGGAATACAAGTGGAAGCGCAGAAACGGGAATCATTGAATTTTAATTTAGAAAATGATATGATAGTCAGGTATGCTATGACAGAAAAGGATGATCTTACCATGACAAAGGAACAGTTGAAAAATCCACAAAACCAAAGCAGTATCCTGCGTGCCTTTCGGGCTGCCTTTCCTCATACTATTCCCATTTTTGCCGGTTTCTGGTTTCTGGGGCTGACCTATGGCATCTATATGAATGTGTCCGGATTTTCCTTTCTGTATCCTATGCTCATGAGCCTGACTATCTTCGCGGGAAGTGTAGAATTCGTGACGGTAAACATGCTGCTGGGCGCCTTCAGCCCTCTGCAGGCTTTTACCATGGCACTGATGATCAACGCCCGGCATCTGTTCTACGGCATTTCCATGCTGGAAAAATACCGGGGATATGGATGGAGGTCTTTTTATCTCATCTTTGGCATGTGCGATGAAAGCTTTTCCATTAACTATACCGCTTCCATACCACCTGGGGTAGACCGGGGATGGTTCATGTTCTTTGTCACACTGTTAAATCATTTCTACTGGTTTTCCGGATCTACACTGGGCGGTATCTTCGGCTCTTTGATTCATTTTGATACCGAAGGTCTTGATTTTGTCATGACTGCCATGTTTGTGGTTATTTTTATGGAACAGTGGCTGAAAGAAAAAGACCATACCAGTTCACTTCTGGGTCTTGGACTTTCTGTCATCTGTCTCGTTGCGTTCGGAGCAGATAACTTCATTATCCCGTCAATGCTGGCTATCCTCGGGGTGCTGACTATAATCCGCAGACCCCTTGAAACAAAAAACACAGATAACATAAAGAAAATTTCCGGGGAAGGCGGTGAACATTCATGACGCTGATACAGCAGATCATAACCGTAGGCATGGTTGTTCTGGCCACAATACTGACAAGATTCCTTCCGTTTCTCGTATTTCCGGAAGGAAAACCCGTCCCCAAATATGTCCGGTATCTGGGTAAAGTACTGCCCCCAGCCGTATTCGGGCTGCTGATCATCTACTGTCTGAAGAGTGTCAGCATCTTCAGCGGAAGTCACGGAATCCCGGAACTGATCTCCATCCTTCTGGTTGTGGTCCTTCATCTCTGGAAAAGACAGATGCTTCTGTCTATCGCAGGAGGGACCATATGCTATATGCTGCTGGTCCAGTTTGTCTTCTAAAAGTGCCGGTATCGGGAAACCGTATTCTGCGGCAACAGAATGGGTGTCCCCGCCTCCGTTCCGTAATCCGGGAAAACATAAAGGGACTTAAGCTCCACCTAAAAGCAAGACAGGCCGATGGGCAACTCACTTCGTTCACACAATCCCATCGGCCTGCCTGACGGTGCAGCTTAGTCCCTTAAGTTTTTCCTGCGGATTCCTCCAAAGTCGCCGGTCCACTCATCTGCCGCCGCAGAAAGGTTCTTCCGATCGCAGTCTTTTTCCTTCTCTGCACTTTATCCATCCCCTCTGGCGTCATGATTCATCCTCCGTCAATCTCACGATTTGAAAGTAGGCGAGAAGGGGAACTGGAGAGATATAAACGATCCCAGGAGTTATTATGGTGGAGTAAATGGCAGGATGTTGTTTACTCCGTCCGGCATATGTCTTCTGCCTTTTTGAAAATAGAGTATATAGTCGATAACGTTCTGTTTTCACAATCAGTTCTAAATCGCGAGATTGTTGAGGGGAGAAGATACGGAGCCGGAGAAGGAAGAGGTGTCCGTCGAGGGCCGTGCGGCAACGCCGGCATTTGGGGCGCGTCCTTTGCGCCCCTTATGTGCCGCTGCGTTGCAGCCCCGAGCGAGAGCGTGCCCGAGATGGATATCCTCTTCCTTCCCCCGGCGGACACATCCTCCCGTCAACAACCTCAGATTTTCACTCGTAACGGACCATTTCTCTTTTCAGTCTCTGCATGATCTTTTTCTCCAATCTGGATATATATGACTGTGAAATCCCCAGAATATCCGCCACTTCTTTCTGCGTTTTTTCCTGACCTTCCGGATTGTCCAGTCCAAAACGCATCCGGACGATCATTTTTTCCCGGCTGCTTAGTTTATTCAATGCCCGGATGAGAAGTTTTCGTTCTGCTTCATTTTCCAGATCTCGATAGATTGTATCTTCCTCTGTACCCAGAATATCCGACAGCAGAAGCTCATTCCCATCCCAGTCTACATTCAGCGGTTCATCGATGGATACTTCCATCTTTGTTTTACTGTTCCTTCGCAGATACATAAGGATCTCATTTTCAATACAACGGGACGCATAAGTGGCCAGCTTGATTTTTTTTGTCGGATTAAAGGTGTTGATTGCCTTGATAAGGCCAATGGTCCCGATGGAAATCAGGTCCTCCACGCCGACGCCCGTGTTATCGAATTTTTTCGCGATATATACGACCAGCCGAAGATTATGTTCGATAAGAGTCTTTTTCGCCTCCTCATCATATTCTGTTCCAAGCCGCCGGATCATCTCACTCTCACAGGCTCCCTCCAACGGAGGCGGCAGGATCTCACTTCCCCCTATGTAATGGATCTCCTTTCCGCTTCCAAACAAAAGACTTTTGATGTCTGGTATAACCCGCAGTCTGAACTGCTGCGGAACAGCTACTTTCACGATCATTTTATTTCCTCCTCAATTTTTTCGTTTCACAGACATTTTTATAAAATACCCTTCTACTGGGAGAGTACTCCTGGATTTAGAATGATATCGTAAGATTTTTCCCCGGACAGGGACTCCTCTCCAATTCCAAACAGTGGATTTTCTACCCAACAGTCCTCTTTGAAATGAATGCACATTTTATCGATCCGGAAAACTTTCATAATACGATTTCCCCCAATATAACGGTAAGGTATCATATGGAATCCCTTTTCTTTTTCCGGGGCAGACGTTATCTCTGCCAGAAATCCAGGATCCAGTATGTTCACAGGATCTCCGGTAACAAAATCTCGAAGCTCATTTCCTGTATCCCACAGTGCGTTCGCTGTTTTTTTCCCATTTCTTGTATACAAAGTCACCGTCAGGATATTCTGCTGTTGTCTGCATATATATGTAATTATTTTCCATAATTTCAGTAGCAGGAAATAGCCCAGAACTGCCACCCCGTAAAACAGGCTGGCCCATCGCATGCAGGGACGGAAGAACTGCATGATCCCTCCCAGGAAGACCGCTCCCCCATACAATATAAGAAAGGCCTTTACAAACTGCGCTATAGAGGCGGGCCCAAGTCCCGCGATCAGCATGACACTGTTCACCACAAAATGAAACAAGATCAGTTTCATAAATCCTGGAACAGGTAATACAATCACAAGACATGTAAGCAGACTTCCCAATGCTCCGGAAAGAAAAAGCCGTCCGCAGGAACGGCCACACTTCAGTATGCGGTTAATGGCCAGCAGGAGCAGACTGTCCATCATAAAATTCTCAAGAAAAAATATATCTATGTACAATTCATAGTACATGCTCCACCTTCCCTCCGGTAACGATCCGGATTTTATTATATAGCCTGGCTTTGAATGAAATTTGTCAGATTATGACAGATAAAAAGAAATATATTTCGACATCTCCGCAAAAAGGGGACAGGCACTTTTTAAAAAGTGCCTGTCCCCTTTTTGCATCATTTTCAGAATATTCAATTAATTATTTTTTGAAGAAATCTGGTATCTTAATGGACTGTTCTTTTACATTGCTGGACGGTGTCCTTGGCTGCAGTGTGGGCATTGTGCCCCCCTGTGTTCTTGACCCGCTCTTATTCTCGCTGTCCAAGCGGCTTCTCACCGGAGAATCTCCTGAGGGAAGAATGGAGCCGATCTTCTGCTGACCTTCCAGTCTTGCCTTTAACTTGGACGCGCTTCCGCCCACATTATGTAAGCCTGTCGCAATGACAGTGATGGTACACTCATCAGACCTGGAATCATCGTACATCGCACCGAAGATGATGCTTGCGCCTTCTCCGGCCAGTTCCTGTACATAGTCGGCCGCATCTGACGCGTCCATAAGGGTAATATCGCCGGATACATTGACAATGACATTGGACGCTCCCTGGATCGTTGTCTCCAGAAGAGGACTTGCAACTGCTTCCTTAACTGCCTCAAGAGCTTTGTCGTCTCCACGTCCGGAACCGATACCGATATGCGCGATACCCTTGTCCTTCATAACGGTCTGGATATCCGCAAAATCAAGGTTGATCAGAGATGGAACATTGATCAGATCGGTAATGCCCTGGATACCCTGCTGAAGCACTTCATCCGCCTTTTTGAGAGCTTCCGGCATCGTGGTACGCCTGTCCACTACTTCCAGCAGCTTATCATTGGGGATGACAATGATCGTGTCAACATTCTCTTTTAATTTATCAATTCCGGTAAGCGCATTCTGCATCCTGGTCTTTGACTCGAAACGGAAAGGCTTTGTCACAACACCGACTGTAAGAGCGCCCTGCTCTTTCGCGATCCGCGCGATCACCGGAGCTGCTCCTGTACCTGTACCGCCGCCCATGCCGCAGGTCACGAACACCATGTCCGCACCTTTAAGCGCAGCTGATATCTCTTCTGAGCTTTCCTCTGCAGCCTTCTCTCCTACTTCCGGCTGCGCTCCCGCGCCAAGCCCTTTTGTAAGCTTCTCGCCAATCTGCATCAATGTAGGCGCCTTGCAGAGCTGCAGCGCCTGCTTGTCTGTATTTACTGCGATAAATTCCACGCCTGCGATCTGTTCGTCGATCATGCGGTTCACTGCGTTATTTCCGCCTCCGCCAACTCCGACAACAATAATTCTTGCAGCCGCTTCCGATTCGTTGGTTTTAATTTCTAACAAGAGTATTTCCTCCTTTGTCATCTTATTAATTTCTTATACATCCCTTAATATTGAACGCTATAATCCAATAAGTATATAATATAGTCTTTTTAGCAAATAATCAATAGATTTTTTCTTATTTTTCTGATTTTTTATACAGTTTACACGGATGGCACAAACCTGACAGATCCGGAATCCGAGTCATAATTTTCCAGATGGAGAGTCCCTGCCGTCTCTGGATACAGCTCTGCAAGTTTTTCCAGGATCGGCTCTACCTGCTCAAGTTTTTGTTCGTAATTTCCGCTTCCAAGAAGAACTTCCACAATCCCGAAATAAATCTGGATCTCTCCGTCTGTACAGGAGATTCTATCCGGTGAAAGACTGTATTTTTTTAAATTTTTAGACACTTCAACTATTTTTCCGAAAATACTGTCATCCTCAACGGGCATGGCACTCCCCATTTCAACCTTCGCAGGATCAAAGGCAAGACCCTCAATATAGGGAACCCCCTCGATTACTTTTTTTGTCCTCAGCACCGCTGTTCCTTCTCTGTCAAAATAGAGATATGCTCCATTGTAATCCACATATCCCGCCATATCTTTTTCTTCTACCTGCACATGGACAGTCCAGGGATTTTTCAGCGATATGTCCATACGTTCCACCCCTGACGGCAGATCAGCGTCTGTCAGATTATACTTGACCAGGATATATAATGTATTGACGGACAGCCTGTCATTCTGGATCCATGAGGTGATCGTATTTTCTCCATAATAAGAGTTTCCCTCCACCTCTATCGTCCGGGTCCGGAACACCAGGATAACTGCCGCTGCCAGCACAATCACGGATGCGATGACCGAAACGACCACCGGCCATATCTTTCTCTTTCTGTGTTTTTTCTTCATTGGAATCTCCATTTTCTTATTCTTAGATCATGACCGACTTCCTGTGCATCCCTATTCTATCAGACTTGACACGCTGAGCACAAGTCCCATCTCCATCAGAAGAAACATCACCGAGGTTCCCCCGTAACTGATAAAAGGCAGTGTGATGCCTGTATTGGGGATGGTATTTGTGACCACCGCGATGTTCAGGATCACCTGGATCATCATATGAGCCATGGCCCCTGAGGCAATCAGCGCTCCCAGAAGATCCACTGCCTTTGTGGCAATAACAAAAAATCTCCAGATAAGGATAAGGAATAATAAGATAATGATCCCTGCCCCTATCAGCCCAAGCTCTTCACAGATGATGGAAAAGATCATATCATTCTGAGCTTCCGGCAGAAACCCCAGCTTCTGAACACTGTTTCCCAGGCCCCGGCCAAAAAGCCCTCCACTCCCGATGGCATACAGTCCCTGAAGAGTCTGATATCCCTTCTCATATTTCTCCGGATGCTGCCAGATAGCAATGCGTTCCAGACGGTAACTTTCCATTGCCAGGAATATGGCCATAAATCCGACTCCTGCCGCCCCCATCCAGATAAACTGAGAATATTTGGGACTGGCCACAAAAATGAGCACCACCGCGATACCCAGGATGATGATCGCGGTACTTAAGTTACTGGCTCCCACGAGTCCCACGATAGGAAGCACCGGAAGCATCATAAGTACCATTGTCTTAAACTTCCCCATCCTGCGGGAGTACCTGCTCACAAGGCAGGCAAGGAACAGGATAACAGCTACTTTCGCGAACTCTGAGGGCTGAAAAGAAAGCGGGCCCAAAGAAAGCCATCTTTTGGACCCGTTATACTCATCGCCGAAGAGAAGGACAGCCACCGAAAGCGCGATCGCGGCCAGATATCCCGGGATCGCGAAAGGAACCCATCTGTGGTAATCAATACGCGCGATGATCACCATGCCCAGCAGTCCCAGCAATGTGGCAAATCCCTGCTTTTTCAGATAATAGAAAGGATCATGGAATTTCACGCTTCCATTGTAGGCGCTGGTGCTGTAGAGCAGTACCAGACCGATCCCCACAAGGACCAGCACCACTGCTGCCAATGTCTCGTCATACCGTCTCTTCTTTTCAGAACGCTCCAATCAAATCCACTCCCTACAGTCGGTCTACCAGCTCTTTGAATTTATCTCCGCGTTCTTCATAATTTTTAAACATTCCCCAGCTGGCACATGCAGGTGAAAGAAGTACCGCATCTCCGGGCTGAGCGTATTTCACACATTTCTCAAAGGCCTCCTCAAAAGAGTCTGCCATGTCGATCTCCGTAAATCCCAAACGCCTTGCAGTCGCTGCGATCTTTTCTTTCGTAGCGCCCAGGAGCACCAGTTTTTTCACTTTTCCGTCAAAGGACCGGATCCATTCCTCATAGGAAGAATCCTTATCATAACCTCCGCCGATCAGAACAGTCGGACGGTTCATCGCCTGGATTCCCCGGATCGCCGCGTCGGGATTTGTCCCTTTAGAGTCATTGTAGTAAGCGACACCGTTTTTCTCGGCCACAAATTCGATCCTGTGCTCTACCCCTGAGAACTCCAGAAGCGTCTGCCGGATCATATCCACGGGAACGCCGTACGCGCGTGCCATTGCCACGGCTGCCATCGCATTTTCATAGTTGTGTGTCCCCAGTATCTGGAGTTCTCCGACACTGCAGATCTCGGTTCGCTCGCCCAGGTCACAGACGATCCGCCCCTCATCCAGATACACACCTCTTTTAAGTTTACGCCTGCTGCTGAAATATAGAACCCGGGCATTTGTCTTTTGTCCGAATTCCCGGAGTACATCATCTTCATAATTGAGTACACATACATCCTCCGGCGTCTGATTCTCGGCGATCCGCTCTTTTGCAGCGATATATGCCTCCATCGTGTGATGTCTGTTCAGATGGTCAGGGGTGATATTCAGGATCGCGCTGACCTTTGGCCGGAATGTGTGTACCGTCTCCAGCTGAAAACTGCTCATCTCCGCGACAATCACAGAATCCTCCCGGGTTTCGAGAGACACGCTGGTATATGGGTTCCCAATATTGCCGACGACAAAAACACTGTCTCTGTATCTTTCCATGATCTGGCCTAACAGAGCCGTTGTAGTCGTTTTCCCGTTTGTGCCTGTAATGGCAAGGACATCTCCCTTTCCGCAGACATAGGCAAGTTCGATCTCTCCCCAAACCGGGATGTGTCGTTTCTTCATCTCTTCCACAACCGGGAGATCTGTAGGAACACCCGGGCTCATCACGGTCAGATCCAGATGGTCCGGAAGCTGTTCCGGAAATTCCCCGAGCACGATCTGAAGCCGCCGGCTCCAATCTGCCATATTGCTTTCCAAATGGTCAGCTGTGCCTGCGATTTTCTTTTCTATCTCCCGGGGATCCAATTTTTCATTGCCGTCATAAAGAATGACCTCTGCTCCTGACTGCAGGAGCAGACGTGCCGCTGACTCGCCGCTGATCCCTGAACCAAACACAAGAATTTTTTTCCCTTTCATTTCATCCATTGTACTATACCCCCATCAGCGCGATCAGGCAGAGGAGTGCCGTTATGATTGAAAACACCGCCACAACTCTCGTTTCTGACCATCCGCACAGCTCAAAATGATGATGGATAGGCGCCATCTTGAAAATACGTTTTCCGCCTGTCTTCTTAAAATAAGCAACCTGGATAATCACCGAAGCCACTTCCACCAGATAGATAAAACCAACAATAATAATAAACAGCGGCATCTGCATCATATACGCCGTACCTGCCACAAAACCTCCAAGTGCCAGAGATCCGGTGTCTCCCATAAACACACTGGCCGGATACACATTAAAAAGAAGAAAGCCCAGAAGAGCTCCGACCACCGCGCATGTAATCGGTTCAATCCCGCTCTTTGTACCGATAGCTACGACTGTAAAAAAGGTCGCCACCAGAACCGTCACACTGGAGGCAAGTCCGTCCAGGCCGTCCGTAAAATTTGTCCCGTTAACTGTCCCGATTACCGCCACGAACAGGACCGGCACGGCCACCCATCCCAGATCCAGATAATACCCGCCGGAAAAAGGTACCAGCATGGTCAGCGGTATATCAGCCACCTTTACCAGATAAAAGGCAAAAATAGCAGTAACTACAATCTGAAGTGCCATCTTCTGCATGGGCATCAGGCCGTCGGAGCGCTTCAGCACGACCTTCAGATAGTCATCCAGAAAACCGATCAGGCCAAAGGCAGTCGTCAGGAACAGAATCGGAATAATCCTGGGATAATCCGCCACGTAAAACAAAGAGGTAACAATGACTGCTATGAGAATAATGATCCCGCCCATTGTCGGTGTTCCCGCTTTCTTTAAATGGGACTGCACCCCATCTGTACGCTCCGTCTGCCTCATTTTCAGTTTCCGCAAAAAAGGAATGACCACCGGTCCCAGTACAAGGCTTACAGCAAACGCTATCAACACCGGAATCACTACATTATTACTCATAAATCCACCTCTTCATCTCTTTCGTCACATAAGGCAGAGCCCCGACTGGAGAACCCCTTTTCCTGACTCTTCTTTCTGAACATCTTATTAAGTATAAACCATCCCCTAGCTTTTTTCAATCCCAAGATAGGGCAGCACATTGTCATAAATATCTCTGAGCACCGGTGCCGCTATGGTACCTCCATAGTATACTCCCTGGGGATCATAGATAATGACCATGCCCACGACCTGAGGATCATCCGCCGGAGCAAATCCAAGGAAAGAAGAAATATATTTGTTGGCGCTTCTGGGAAGGGTCTGAGATGTGGCGGTCTTGCCTCCAATGGAATAGCCTTCCAGATAGGCATTGGATCCGGATCCCTCCGATACAACGCTTTCCAGCAGCGCCCTCATAGTCTCAGATGTCTTTTCGGAGACTATGTCTCCTTTTGTCCTGTATTCAAATTCTTCGATCACGTTTCCTTCTTTGTCCAGAACCGCCATTCCCAGATGGGGTGTCACTCGATTTCCGCCGTTTATGATAGAGCTTACCGTCACTGCCATCTGAATCGGCGTTACCTGGAAAGACTGGCCGAATGTCATGGTGGCCAGTTCCACTGTCCCGATATCTTCTTTCTTGTGCATGATCGTCCCTGCCTCACCAGGCAGATCGATATTGGTCAGACTGAACAGCCCGAATTTCTCAAAATAGTCATAAAACCGTTCCGCTCCCAGTCTTAGTCCGATATCCATGAATACCGGGTTACAGGAATTCTGGATGCCCTCCACAAAGGTCTCCTGCCCGTGACCGCCCACTTTATGGCACCGGATCCTTCTGTCCTCCACAATTCTGTAGCCCGGGCAGTAAAAAGTATCGTCCAGTGACACTACTCCCTCCTCCAGACAGGCGGAAGAGGTAATGATCTTAAAGATGGACCCGGGCTCATAAGTGTCATTGATACAGCGGTTCCTCCACATCTGGTTTAACTGATCCTGCAGTTCTTCATCGGAAAGCGTGGACGAATCCACTCCTGTGTTCAATTCATAAGGCTCATTCAGATTAAATTCCGGGACATTGACCATAGCATAAATCTCCCCGTTCTGAGGATTCATCAGCAGGATCCCCACCCCTTCCGCCTGCTTTTCTTCCAGGACCTTCTGCGCTGCCTGCTGGCAGTAAGCCTGTATGTTATAATCCAGGCTGACGCGGAGTGTCTCTCCCGCCACAGGTTCGATCCGGTCCTCCGCCACGCCTTCCAGTTCCACTCCCCGGGCATCCGTCACTGTCAGAATGGTTCCGTTGATCCCTTTTAAATATTCTTCATATTTCACTTCCAGTCCAATGATCCCCTGATTGTCGCCGCCGGTAAACCCCAGCACTCGAGAGGCCAGTTCATCATAGGGATAATATCTTTTGAAATCTTCATCCACCTTAACCCCTGCAAGATCATATTCCCGGATCCTGTCACCGGTTTCCTTGTCCACATTCGTCTTGATCTTCTCCATGGATGAGACCTTTTCTACCTTTTTTCTCACTTCAGTTTCTTCAAGTTCCAGCTCTTTGCAGAGCACCTGTATCACTCTCTCCGGTTCTTCCACCTGGCTGTGGATGACCGAGATCGTACAGACTGTCCGGTTTGTTGCCAGAACGACTCCGTTCCGGTCCACAATCTCTCCTCTGGCCGCCTTGATTTCCCGTTCCCTCTCGTGGAGATCCTCCGCCAGTTCCTGATAATAATCTGCGTCAAATACCATCAGATAGATCAGCCGTCCGATCAGCCCCATAAGAATGGCGGCAGCACAAAAAAATACAACCAGTATCTTCTTCTTATTATATGTTTTGTTTTTCACAGAAAAATAACCCCGCAGAAGGATGTTATTACAGCTTATTCATCTTCTGCAGAGTTATTCATATTCGTACTATTCTGGAGTATCCCCGGTGGATGCCCAGTCATCCAGATCAGGATCATAGCTTTCATCAATGTAGGAGCCGTCCGGATTGTCGTAAGTATCCTCATATTCGGTATCATAGTCGGTATATGGGGTATCTCCGAAATTCTGTCCCTCGGTTGTCACGCTCTCCCCGCTCTCGGCGATGGTAGTGATGCCCAGATAAGGGAATGCCTCTTCCATGATCTTTTTGCTCAGGTTCAGTACAAGAGAGCTGTTTCCCACAGAATCATTATTCGCCTCATCGATCACCACATAGATCAGCACTTCCGGGTTTTCCTGGGGAGCGTATCCGATATAAGAAAGAAGATATTTGTTGTTGCCCCGTGGAAGTTTCTCGGCCGTTCCGGTCTTCGCGCCAATGTCATACCCCTCTACCTGGGCGCCCTGACCGGTGCCATAATCCATTACAGCCTTCAGATACTGTTTTATCATATCAGATGTCTCTGTCGAGATAGTCTTTCTCAGGAGCACCGGGTCTTTTGTCTCGATCACGCTGCCGTTTTCGTCCTGGATCTGTTTCACCACATGAGGTTCATAATAATAGCCTCCATTGATCAGAGAACAGAACGCTGCCGCCATCTGAGTCATGGTGACATTGAAGTTCTGACCGAAGGAGTTACTGGCAAGATCCACTTCCGTCATATTATCCGCAGTGTAGAGGAGTCCTGCCGTTGATGCCTCTCCGGGAAGATCAATGCCTGTATATTCCCCAAATCCGAAAATGTGCTGATACCGGGTAAAATTTTCTACTCCTATTACAGACGCCATATCCATCAACGCCACGTTGCAGGAATTGGCCACCGCGTCCTGCACGGTCTCTGTCCCGTGTCCTGCTCTGTAATGACAGCCGATCTCCCAGTCCATAACCGTCTTGGAACCGCCGCAGTAATATGTCTCATTTCCTGTGAGCGTCCCTGTCTCAAGGCCGGCTGCCACAGTAAACGGCTTTGCTACCGATCCCGGTTCAAAGGCGTCGCTGACACAGAAGTTTCGCCACAGATCGTTCATGGCCTCCACCTGCTCGTCTTCTGTCATGGCATTCCACTGTTCCTCTGTATACAGCAGGGAAAGGTTACGGGGATCATTCAGGTCAAAATTCGGGTAGGACGCCTCCGCAAGGATTTCTCCGGTATTTGGGTTCATAATGATGACCGCCGTGTTCTTGCTCCCCAGGCTGCCATCCCCCGCGTTTTCCTGATTAAATTCCAGGATACATCTCTCGACGATATTCTGAAGGGTCACGTCAATAGTAGAGACCACTGTATTTCCGTTCTTCGCCGGTTTCACCGTTCGTTCCACCGAAGACTCTGAGTCAAAATAGCCGTACTCTCTTCCGTCGGTACCGTTCAGCACATCATTATAGGCATTCTCGATCCCGATGGCGCCCTGATTTCCCTCGTAGGTAAAACCGATCACATCACTGGCCATGCTCCCGTAGGGGTAAGTTCTTGTATAGTCTTCTTCTAGCCAGATCCCGCGGACATTGGGATAGTTCTCATCATCTTCATCAATCTCATTGAACTTCTGCGCTGTCTCATAATCGATCCCCTGGGCCAGGATCTGGTACTGGCTGTCCGGCTCGGTCTCTACCAGCTCATCCACCACACTCTCCTCAATCCCAAAACAATCTTTGAGCACTTCTTTTGTAGGCTCGATATACTCATCCTTATCTGTCATTACAGCCACATCCAGGATCACATTGTACACCCGTTCGCTGGTCGCTATCCTGGTCCCGTTCCGGTCAACGATATCGCCTCTCTTAAACGCAATAACACGGCTGTCATAATTCTGCTGATCCAGCACTACTTTTGTATATCTGCTTCCCTTTGTTACATTAATATATGTAATCCTTCCTATAAGAACAACAAAAGCCAGTATGACTGCCATAAATAGCATTACCAGCTTTCGTTGCATCCTGATGGGAAATTTCCTTGTCAGAAATTCAAATCTGTTCCTTTTTCTTCCTGCCATATTCCAAACTATCCTTATTCTGATATACTGCTCGATTTTGCAAGAACTCCGCTCTCAGGAATGTCATTATACTGTTTGACATATTCACCGGCCGGACTGTCATACTCCACCACTGTCCCCTCCGATGCGTATACCATTCCCATTTCATTCATCGCCTTCTGTCTCACGGTTTCAAGATTGACAGAATCCGCGGCCGCGTTATAGGCGGTATCGTTTGCTTCTGTCAGATCTGCCAGCTGCTCCTGCATTGCTGTCACATGTTCAGAGCGGCTCCTCACATCCGCCTGAAGATTCAGGTACAGTACGCAGATCAGCACCGCGCAGACTGCCGCCACAGCAAGAAATACAGCATAGGCCGGGCTGATGCTCATGGCACGGTTTCTGTTCTTCACGACCTGCCTGCTTGCCCGCTTCGGTTCTTCCTGCTGTGGTCTCGGCATTCTCTCAGGAACGGGTTCCGTCTGACGCACCGCATTTCCATATACATAGAACTGTCTCGGGCCTGTACCCCTAAGGCCCGTCTGTCTGTAACCATATGTACTATACTTTGCCGCCATAACATATACCCCTTTCCTGATTTGTTCCCGCGGGCTCTCCCCTTCCCGCCGGTTTTCTATTTGATATACTCCCTGTTTTCTTCCTACGCCCGTTCAAATATCCGCAGCTTCGCGCTTTTTGAACGGCTGTTCTTTTCCATCTCTTCCTCAGACGGAAGAATGGGTTTTCTTGTGACTACTTTCCCTTTTGATGTCTTTCCACAGACACAGACCGGGAAATCACTGGGACAAATACACGGGTCTTCATTTTTTCGGAAAGCGCTCTTTACGATCCTGTCTTCCAGAGAATGGAATGTAATGATACAGATCCGTCCCCCCGGTCTGAGCATATCGATCATGCCGTCCAGAGAGTCCCTCAGCACTTCCAGCTCATGGTTCAACTCGATCCGAATCGCCTGAAAGGTCCGTTTTGACGGATGTCCGGACGTCTTCTGGATCTTCATCGGAATCGCGTGCCGTATGATCTCGCTTAATTGTCCCGTCGTCTCAATCGGCGCTTTCTCCCGCTCCGCCACGATATGTTTCGCGATGTTTTTCGCGAACCTGTCTTCCCCGTAGTCGCGGATCACGCGGTAAAGTTCCGCCTCGCTGTAACCGTTGACGATATCTCTTGCTGTCATCTTCTGCCTCTGGTCCATCCTCATGTCCAGAGGAGCATCCACCCGGTATGAGAATCCTCTCTCTGCTGTATCCAGCTGATAAGAAGATACTCCCAGATCAAGAATGATGCCGTCCACACTGTCAACGCCTATCCTTTGGAGCTGCGGCTTCATATCACGATAATTGCTCCGTATTATCGTGACCTTCTCCCCGAAGCCTTCTAGGCGCTTACCTGCTGCCTCAACAGCGTCTGCGTCCTGGTCTATTCCTATTAATCTCCCCTTGTCACTGAGCCGTCTGCACACTTCATACGCATGTCCGCCGCCTCCCAGCGTGGCGTCCACATAAATGCCGTCCGGCCTGACATGAAGCCCGTCCACTGTCTCCCCCAGAAGGACGGATGTATGCTCGAATGCCATGGTCTCCTCCTTGTCAGATCCTGATTCCTATGGATTCCATACGCTCTGCGATCGCATCCAGGTCTTCTTCGCTCACCTGACTGCGCTCCTCCCAGAGAGCCTTGTCCCAGATCTCGACACGGTCCTGGACTCCCACCAGGACAACATCTTTCTCCAGCCCGGCCGCTTTCCTGAGAGACGGAGGTACGAGTACTCGTCCCTGCCTGTCAAAACTGCCCTCAGAAGCGCTGCCAAAGAAATAACGTTTAAAGATTCTGGCATCCTTGTTCATACGTGGTAAGGTTTCAAGCTCGGCGACGAATTTATTCCATTCATCCTGAGAGTACACAAAGAGGCATCCCTCCAGCCCGTTACATATCACGAAGCTGTCGCCCAGGTCTTCCCTGAGCTTCGCCGGGATGATGAGTCTTCCCTTTTCATCAATGCTATGGTTAAACTCTCCTAATAACATCCGGAATCCTTCCTCTTAATGTGGGATCCCACATGGCTCCCCACTTAGCACCACTATCCACCACTCTTTACCACTTGACACCATTCTAAACCACCAGAACCCCTTTTTCAACCCCTTTTTTTGATTTTTTTCTGTCCCTTCCTGTGCCTGAAACTGCCGGATAGTCCTGTATTTCAGGGCAAAAAAAGAACATGTAGAGGATGGATCTGACCCATCACTCTACATGTTGTGTTTTCAGCCTTATTTATGACCTTTCAGGCTCTTTTACTAAATTATCAATATTATCGGATTTCTTCCAGAATTTACTCCTCTGTGTCCGCCTGCGCTGTAAGACCGTTCAGATAATCCGTCACCGCGTCATAATTCACCTCAGCGACTACTCTTTCTTTTCCCGACTCATACATGTCATAGGCAGAATATCCCAGCCATCCCACAAGCGCCAGCGCCACAAGTGTGAGAACACCTTTTCGCACAAGATTCATCATCCTCTGCTTCCGCATGATCTGCTTTCTGTTGGCTTTTTCCTTTTTATAACGGTCTACCTTTTCCTGGCTCATATCTCTATGCCCCTTTCCTCTATGGCGTATCTACGATACTGACAGTTTACCACAATCCCGGTCAGAGCACAACAATAATTCCTCCGTCATTGGCGTACATTGTACTGATTCCGGCTGTATCCACGATAAAGCTGTCCTGAACAGAGATCCTGTCCAAGAGCATTCTTTCTACTTCTTTTGCCCGTTCGGGACAGTTACAGTGGGCAATGGCAAGTACTTTCTTCTCCGTTTTCTTCCCATCCCGCACGATGTAGTCTGCCATTTTTGCCGTGGCCCGGCGGATCCCCCTGGCCTGCCCCAGCTGACAGATGGTCCCCTCCGGCGTGGATCCCATAACAGGTTTGATATTAAGGGCACTTGCCACAAAAGATTTGATCCCCGTCAGACGCCCGTTCTTCCGGAGCGTATCCAGATTCTCCAGAACAAAATATGTGTTCTGACCACTGATATAGTCCTCCACAGTCCGGACCACCTTATCAAAATCCATCCCCTGATCTTCACACTCTTTAATCTTCATGGCGATCAGAGTCTCGCCTACCGATGCCGACCGGGAGTTAAATACATAAATCCTCTTGTCTCCGGCACTGTCCACCGCTTTGTTTTTTTTCTCTTCACTCCAGAGCCTGCTCCCCAGATGCGCGCTGTTATAAGAACCGCTCAGCTCAGAAGAAAGAGTCACCACATAGACCCTCTGCTCACTGCCCTCATAAAGCTTCATGTATTCTTCCGGAGACGGGCAGGATGACTTCGGACATTCAGGGCTGGCCGCCACACGGCGGAGGAATTCCGCCTGATCGAATGTCTCGTCATCCAGAATCGTATCTCCATCCACCTGCATACTGAGCGCGGCACTTTTATACACACCGCTCTCCTTCATCCTGCGTGTCAGTTCACCACAGCTGTCCACGATAATTTTATAATCCATGATGATTCCTCCCGGACTGCAAAGTATATTTCACAATTCTATTATATGTAGTTTTAAATACCAGATTAAAATATACCACACATTTCCAAAGAAGGAAAGACTTTTCACAATAATTTCTTAAATATCTTCCCTGCTCTCCGACTACTCGCCTTCCAGACGGATCCTTCTTGAGATGCCCAGAGCGATCCCCATCTCCGCCAGAAGGAACACGATGGCAGTACCTCCATAGCTGATAAAAGGAAGCGTAATCCCTGTCGTCGGCAGAAGACCTGTAACCACTCCGATATTCAGAATAACCTGAAGAGCAATATGGGCAAAAATTCCGGAAGCGATCAGAGAGCCATAAAGATCCGGAGCATTTTTTGCGATAAACATAAGCCGATACAGAAGGATGCCAAAAAGCACAAGAATGATGATCGCGCCGAATACTCCCAGTTCCTCACAGATCACTACAAGGATCATATCGTTTTGTGCCTCCGGGATCACTCCCAGTTTCTGTGTGCTGTTTCCCAGGCCCTTACCGAAAAAGCCGCCGCTTCCGATCGCATAGAGGCCCTGCATAACCTGAAAACTCCCTGTATCCGCAGTAGCCTCCGGGTTCAGCCATGACAGGATCCTCTGCAGTCTGAAGTTATCACTGTTGGCCGCCGTGACAGAAAGAATGGCAATCCCCACTGCGGCCACCGCCGCTCCGATCCCGATGATCATTAAGAAAGGTTTCGTCTTGGGATGGATAACAAAAATCAGGATACAGGTAATTGCCATAACGATGATCGCGGTGCTGAGATTGTCTGTCAGAAAAAGCACCCCTCCGGACGCAACCGCCCCAAATACCAGCACCCGGATGATTCCTTCCATCGTATAAGCTTTTCTCCCCAGGCGGCACAGCTCATAAGAAATAAAGAGAATGACCGCGATCTTCGTGATCTCCGCAGGCTGGAGGGTCAGGTTCCCCGGGAGCTGGATCCATCTCCTGGCACCATTCAAAGTAAGTCCCAGAGGCGTCTTTACCAGCGCCATCATGATCATGGAAAAAATATAGATCTCCAGCGCGAAAGCCCCGTACAGATGATAATCGATCTTTGAGACGATAAACATGGCTATAAAGCCCAGCACACCGATGAGCGCCTGCTTGGAGAAATAGTACATATCATTTCCAAAATCCACCTGCGCTTCGTATGCGCTGGTGCTGTAAAGCATAACGAGCCCGAAGCACATCAGAAAAATGATCACCAACAGCAGATCAAAGTCGAAATACTGTTCTCTCGCCGCAGCGCGGCCTCTCCCGGCCAATAGAGCCGTAAGTCCGCTCCTTTTTCCTGCCTTTGCATGATGTTGCCGTTTTCCTGCTCCCTTCTCTGATGTGGGTCTCGGAGTTCTAAGCACCTGACGTCTCCGGTCGATCACCTTCTGATATCCGGCATACGCCGGACGCACACGCACAGGCCTCATTGGCACAGTATCTGTGGAAACACCTGATCTTCTCTGTCCCGCCGGGCGCAAAGGCTGCGTATCATCCATACTGTGTATGCTCTTTTTTCTGCTCTGTCTCTCTTCTGATTCCCGCCGTCTGATCGGCCGGACAGTCCTGCTTCTCATATCATCACCTATCTTGCATTCATAGACGGATGTATCGGTTTCCCGTGCTCAAAGAATCTGTCATACCAGACGAGGAAGATATAGACGGTCCAGATCTTCCGGCTGTCATCTGTCTTTTCGTTGGTATTTTTTCCATCCCTGTGATCTTCCAGCATTTTCAAAAGGATATCCGTATTAAAAAATTTCTTGGCAGCTGAAGAAGCAAACATCGCACGAACTCTGTTGTAATATTTTTCCTCTCTGAGCCACACCCTGATCGGGATCGGGAAGCCCAGTTTCTTCTTCTCTGCTGTCTTGCTCCGGATACTTCTCTCCGCCGCGGCACGGAGCGCCACTTTGGTCTTCGGCGGCCGCACCTTATAGTCAAGGGGAAGGCTCTCTGCCAGCTCCAGGACCTTTTTGTCCAGGAAGGGAACACGGACCTCGAGAGAATTAGCCATCCCCATTTTGTCACCCTTCATCAGAATATCATGGACCAGCCACAGATGAAGATCCACATACTGCATTTTTGTGACCGGATCCTTATCCCGGACTCGATCGTACAAAGGTCGTGTCACTTTCTGTATGCCGGGCCTGCATCCGTTCTTCAGGATCTTGTTTGCCTCCCGTTCTGTAAAAATATTAGTGGCATTGGCAAAATACCGCTCTTCCAGTGTTTTCCCATGACGCATCAGGAACCCTCTCCCCTTCATTCCATGGGGCATGCAGTATTCAGCGAATTTCCCCAGCATACGCCGGATCCCAAACGGGATCTTGTTAAAAGCCGTGTGTTCCAATGGTTCACAGTAGATATTATAGCCGCCGAACAGCTCGTCCGATCCCTCGCCGGACAGGACCACTTTCACCTTTTTAGCGGCCTCCTCACTCAAGAAATACAACGCGATTGCCGCAGGATCTGCCACCGGCTCATCCATATAGTACTGAATATCTGACAGCTTATCCCAGTATTCGTCCGGAGTGATCACCTTCGCGTCATTCTTCATGTTGATACTGGCCGCAAACTCCTTTGCGTCCTGGATCTCACTGTACTGCCCCTCATGAAAACCTACCGTAAACGTACGGTCCACCTGACCGAGATAAGTCAGGTAGCTGGAGTCCACGCCGCTGGACAGATAGGATGCCACTTCCACATCACTGATCTTGTGCTTTTCCACAGACTCTTTCATGACGGCTTCTACTTCATCCACAACTTCCTCGAAAGACTTCTCGCTGTCTCCTCTAAAATCAGGCTCAAAGTACCGGGTGATCTTCATCTCCCCGTTGTCATAGACAAAATAATGCCCGGGCTGAAGGCAGAACACCCCTTTAAAAAATGTTTCATTTGTGGGCACGAACTGGAAAGACAGATAGTTCCCGAGCGCGTCCTCATTAAAGATCTTGTCAAATTTCGGATGTTCCATAAAAGCCTTGATCTCCGACGCAAACAGTAGTGTTCCGTTCATATGCGCATAGTAGAGCGGTTTGATCCCAAATATGTCCCTTGCGCCAAAAAGCCGTTTCTTTTTGATATCCCAGATAACGAACGCATACATTCCCCGGAGCCTGTCCACCAGATTTTCTCCCCACTCTTCATATCCATGGATCAGCGTTTCCGAATCTGTGTTTGATACAAACGTATGCCCCGCTTCCGCCAGTTCCCCGCGGAGTTCCTGATAATTGTAGATCTCCCCGTTAAATACAAGGACCATGCTCCGATCCTCATTATAAAGAGGCTGGTCTCCGACAGAAGAAAGATCAATAATGCTCAGCCTTCTGAATCCAAGGGCCGCGTCATCATCCACATACTTTCCCTCACTGTCCGGTCCTCTGTGTATAATCGTGTTCATCATATTGACCAGCACCTGTTCTCTGTCTTCTACTTCACCGATGAATCCTGCGAATCCGCACATAGTACAATCTCCTTGCTCATAATAGATAAGGAACCAGTTCCCGGCAAAACCCTCTTTACCCGATCTGATCCCTTATACTTAATATCATGCCCATAATCCATATTATTATCTGTTGATCGGGGTGACAGGATTCGAACCTGCGACCTCACGGCCCCCAGCCGTGCGCTCTAACCAAACTGAGCCACACCCCGCCGACTAATACATTATATATAATTTACTGTGAATTGTAAAGGAAATTTTTTTCGCACATCTCATAATGAAAACCATAATATAATATTGAGTTATGACCTATGAAAGGAGACGCCGAAAATGGCAAACTGTCAGAACAATATGCGCTATATGCGCCGTCCTGTGCAGGGCATGCCTTCTGCTGCTGCCCGTCCCCGCAGAATGGACGGCTGCCCTGACACCCATGATTTTTTCCCGGAAGGAACTGCCATCGCCATGGCCTATGTCCCGTGGCAAAAATGGCAGGATATTTATGAACCATGTAAAGCTCTGGAATGTGGAACTATTTTTCAGGAACTCGACAAACCGTTCCTGGGGAGAGGGGGAAGGCACAGATGAACAATCACACAATGAACCGGCGGCAGCTGATGAATCATATCAATCAGGTCAGCTTCGCGGTAGATGAAGTCAAATTGTATCTCGATACCCATCCCTGTGACCAGGAGGCACTGGTATATTTCCAGGAAATGAGCCGCAAACGCAACCATGCTCTGAAAGAATACGCGGCGGCCTACGGTCCGCTTACCATCGATACAGCGGATCAGTCCTGCACCGAGCGCTGGAACTGGATCAATGAGCCATGGCCATGGCAGGAAGGAGGGTGCTGATCTATGTGGAATTATGAAAAAAGACTGCAGTATCCGGTAAAAATCACACAGACAAATCCGAAGATCGCCCAGATCATTATCACTCAGTTTGGGGGGCCGGACGGAGAGCTTGCCGCTTCCATGCGGTATCTTTCACAGAGATATACAATGCCGTACAAAGAAGTAACAGGGACACTCACGGACATAGGTACAGAAGAACTTGCCCACATGGAGATGATCTGCGCCATCGTTTATCAGCTCACGAAAGACCTGACACCCGAGGAGATCGAGCGTTCCGGCTTTGACAAATATTATGTGGACCACACTCTCGCTCTCTGGCCTCAGGCCGCCAGCGGCATGCCCTGGACAGCCACAGTGTTCCAGTCGAAAGGCGATCCCATCACAGATCTGAACGAAGATCTGGCCGCCGAACAAAAGGCAAGGACCACATATGACAATATCCTGCGTCTTGTGAAAGATCCGGAAGTAGCCGATCCCATCCGTTTCTTAAGACAGCGTGAGATCGTACACTACCAGCGGTTTGGTGAGAGTCTGCGCATCGTGCAGGACAAACTGGACAGCAGGAACTTCTACGCGTTCAATCCGGAATTTGACAAATAATGATGTGAGCCATTTTATAGATCACAAAAAGGCAGGCTGCCCACTTACGTGAACAGTCTGCCTCATTCTGCCTGACTTTCCGGCTCTTTATCTTCGGCCTGTTCTCCTTTTATCCCAGAGTCACATCTACTGTGTTTTCTTCATATTCCCCGTTAGTCTGCGGGATCTGTATGGTAAGCGACACCGTATCTCCCTTCGCGTAATACTCCAACTGTCCCTGCAGAGCTTCCATGCTGTCCACAGAGCTTCCATTGATTGCCGTAATAATGCATCCTTTTGTCATTCCCGCTCTGTCCGCTCCGCCGCCTGATGTAACCTCTGTCACATAAACACCTGCCGGCATATCGATCTGCTGTGAAAACGCGTCTGAAACACTGATTCCTGTGATCCCGATCATGCCGCGGTCAGCCTCATCAACTTTGGTCTTTGTTTCCTGATTCATCAGATTCTGGATCAGATCAGCCACATCACTGATGGGAATAGCATATCCGATACCTTCCACGCTTTCGCCGATCAGTTTCGCAGAGTTGATCCCAATCACTTCGCCATTGACATTGACCAGAGGTCCGCCACTGTTGCCTCCGTTGATCGCCGCGTCTGTCTGGATCAGTTTAACACTGTTCTCTGTCATCTCTCCTGTCTGACTGTCGGTCGTCGCAACGGAACGGTCCAGAGCGCTGATTACACCGACTGTCACAGACTGTCCATAACCGAGGGCATTTCCAATAGCAATGGCAGGCTCTCCCACTTTCAGCTGAGTGGAATCTCCCAGAGTCGCTACTGATACAGCATTCAATGTGTCATCTGATATTGAATCCAGCGGCACCGCGATAACAGCAATATCATAGGCAGAATCTGTTCCTTTTATATTCGCGTCCACGCTGGTCTCATCCGTAAAGGTAACTGTAAGCGTCTCGCTTCCTTCCACGACATGATTATTTGTCACGATCAGAAGCTCCGAATCATTTTTCCCGATAATAATGCCCGTACCTGCTCCTTCGCTCTGTCTCTGGTATGTGCCGCCAAAGAAGCTCTGAACTTCCTCGACAGACATGTTTGTAATTGAAACAATAGAGGGCATTACCTTGTCTACTACCTCAGACACATCCGAAGTAACAACGCTGGAAGATTTGGACAACGCGGTTCCGTTGCTCACTTTGTCGGAAGAAGCGGAAGTACTTTCATTTGAGCTGTTCAATCCCAGTATCCTGCTTCCTATAATGTTGGATGTCAGGAAAACCCCGCTTGAAACAATACCGAACAAGATCGCGAGCCCTGTCACCGCCACTGCTTTGGGGATGCCTTTATGTCCCTTTTTTTCTTTTTTCGGCGGATTTTGCTCAGGCCGGGGCCCTGGCTGTCCGCCACTATAATAATTCCCGTCAGGATTATAATAATTATATTGATTATCCATATGATTACCCGCTTTCTATTTATTTCTTTTTACGATCTTATCATAGCTTTCCTTTGTGATAAAATTGTGTTTAATCCATTAACAATCATTGAAAAAGAGGCAGGTCCCCGGTGATATCCTTTCATATCCTCCGGCATTCCTGCCTCTGCCTTACCGTTTTACAGATCTACAAAATTAATATCAAAATCATCATCTCCGGAAGAGTCTTTCTTCTTTTCCTTTCGGGAACTCATTTTCCTGTCTGCCGGCTCATCATCGTAATCATCCTCGTCGTCGATATCCTCATCATAATCGTCGTCATCATAATCATCATAATCGTCATCATCGTATTCGTCGTCATCATAACCGGTGTCTTCATAATCGTCATCACTGTATTCGTCATCTTCATATAAGTCTTTCTCATCTGACTGTGATGATCTTCCGCCGGATTCCTTTGAGTCTTCTTCGTCGTCAAACGGAATATCATATTCATCATACAGGTCATCCAGTTCCTGATTCCGGTGTACAAGCTTAACCGCGAACACAATCATAAAGATCAGCAGGAGAAGAAATACTGCCACTGTCGCGACCAGGACAAGCATCATGTGACTGCTGATATAGCTGCCCAGTCTGTCCAGAAATGTGGGCTCTGCTGTATCTTCTTCTGTCTGTTCCGGTGCTTCGAAATATTGATACGTCCCGTCTTCCGTATCATACTGATAGAGTCCTTCGGAACCGGTCCTCGTATTCAACGCATAAATGAAATAATACCGGCTGTTTTCCGGATCGCTCCAGCCTTTATAGGCCCTGCCTTCGCCATTGAGGCTGATATCAATATCCACTTCCTGATAATTGTCCGGCATTGTAGTAATTTCTGTACCGTCCAACGGTATAATAGAGGTCGTATCAGAAATATTGAGTTCCATATAGGGAAGAAATGTGGCGTTCTCCGTATCAAAGAGGAAGAAACTTCCCGCGCCTGAATCATCTACCAGATATCCAAGATAGACTTCCGCTTCATTTACAACAAATTTCCTCTCCTCGCCATGAAACGTCATTGTTGTCTCAGTATAACCTTCCGGAATATCAGCCGTTGTAAATGCTTCAGAAAAATTATAATCTGTGCCATCTACCGAGACCACAATATCTGTAGCTGAAGATGTTGTTCCGGAAGTTGCAGTCGGCTCCACACTCGTGGTCCCATCATCCGCCGCGGCGATAGAAATTGCTGAAGATCCCTGCTCCAGGTTCAGCGTTTCGCCGGATGAAAGCGCGGCCGAACTGCTGCTTACTGACAGTGATGTATCCGTCGCCGTCAAGGCCCGGAAAGTCATAGTGGCACGCAGTTCTGAACTGCTGCCTGTACCTGAATATGTCAGTGTCCCGCTGCCGTCAGCAGTAAATCCGTCTCCACTGACAAATTCCAGGGCTGAAGTGTCATACGCCATCGTCACACTTACATTTCCTACTGTGCTCCCGTCACTGCTCTGCACCACCAGGTCAATACTTACATTTTCTCCTACCTTTGTAGAAGGATCCGAAAACATGAGTACACCGTCCGCCGCAAACACGACTGTTCCCAGCATCGGGACCATAAGACATACCGCCAGGATCATTCCGGCCAGTTTCTTTAATAATCTTTTCATCTAAATACCTCGCCTGTTTTTATTACTTGCCTCAGCCGCTTCTAAAAAGCCGGCCTATTAACTAGCTTTATCCATTGATACTCTGAATGTGGACTTTTATGTCCCGGTCTGTTCTCCTGTTCCTGGATCTGTACCGGGATCCGTTCCGCTTCCCGGATCCCCGCCCGGATCGGGTGTAGTTTCAGGGGGAACCGTCGGTTCCGCTGGTGGCGTCGATTCCGGAGTCTCACCAGTATCCGTTCCCGGATCTACATAGATTTCATCATAAGTGGTGCCTGCGCCGGAATCATCATAGCTTCCGTCATCCACGCTTCCGTCATCATAGGTCTCTTCTGAGGAAGACTGTGTCGTATTTGCGGTATAAGTAATATTACTGCTCACAGTCTGTACCGTTGAAGAAGGTGTGTATCCTGTTGTACCGAACAGGAACTCATGAAGCTTTGTCACATTAGATACAAGATCATCAGGAACCACAACACTTCCGATCTCAGAAAGCATGTCTGTATAATTATCCTGAGGGAATCCCATATTACCTACCAGAGTGTATTCACTGTAAGCGGAGGCATAGTTCAAAATCTCCGTTAGTGTAAAGCTTGTGGATACTTGTGGAAATACTCTGTCGATAATAGCATTAAGCGTTTTCAGGTCAGCCTGTTTTGCCTTTTCAAACATCTTTTCAATCACAAGCCTCTGCCGTTCTGTCCGCGTAAAATCTCCACCGGCTGTCGAGCGGATACGCGCATAGGTGGTCGCCTGTGTTCCGTCAAGCAGCTGCAGTCCCGCACTTTCAAGAAGTTTCGGCGTTTTTACCGCCGACTTGGCCGTCTCCGGAATATAATTATTGATATATGGGAGCTCTTCTTCTGTCACCTCGATCTCTACACCGCCGAGCAGATCAATAGTATCCGCTATCGCGCCGAAATCAACGGTAACGTAATCTTCAATATCAAGATCCAGATTCATATTCAGCATATTGATAGCCATCACCGGTCCGCCGTAACTATATGCGGCATTACACTTCTGATAAGTTCCCTCGGACAGATCCAGAAGAGTGTCCCGGTATACCGAGACCATCTTGATCTCCTTTGTCTCGTTATTCAGGCTCGCGACAATGATACAGTCTGTCCGGTTTCCTTCTCCCAGATTTCCGTCACGGGAATCTACGCCGAACAGCGCCACATTTGTATATCCCTCTCCAAGATCCACTTCTTTATTTTTCTTTACTTCTTCGTTGATGATAAGATCTTCTGCCTTAATCTCCTGGGTATCGATCTTGCTCCACTTGGCATATACATAGGCCACTGCGCCGAATATTACACAGAGCAGGACACAACCAAGAATAAGCAGCACTCTCTTCCACATCTTCATCCGTGTAAACCAGTTGCCTCTTTTGGCCCGTGCCCTCCTGCGTCCTCGCCTTCTTTTGTTTTTTGACATTTTTTCCACCTATAATTAAAATAAAGATTTCTTTTCTACTCTGTATCTTATTTATGGTACAATAAAGTACGACAGGATTCAAGAGATTTTTACGTATTTTTGTCTTATATAATTGACTATTATTTCCAAGATCTGATAAATTTTATATACAAAAAATGAAATAATCAATGCTATCCCAAAAGAACACATGACCATAATGGGTAAATAATCAATCCTCCGTACCGCTTCAGTAACATGTTCTATCAGTATCGGGTATATAAGTCTGTCAGAAATATTTGAAGCAAGATATATCCCCAGGGATAATTCCGATATGATCTGAATTCCTTCTGTTATTATATTAGGACAATTTTTTAAAGGAACCGCAGATAATATTCTGAAAAGCAGCACAGAAATTATTACTGTCTGAATCCCCTGATAATTATTGACTGCGATCCAGTCAAATGTGCCATCGTAACTTCTGTAATAGTTAAAAATCCCAAACAGAACGATCAGACCAACAAGGATAATGCTTTCACAAGGAAGTTCATAAAAACCTATATTGAGACAAAAATGCACTGATATTACAAAAAGGACAGCAATACATCTGATCAGATCTAAATTAATATTTCTTTGTTTCACACTATTTTTTCCACCTCACAATGTCTCCAATATCACTCTTTTGTCCATACAGAGATCAAGAATATACAAAATGAAAAAATTTATTTTTCTCCGTCACCAGTCCGGGCAAACACAAAAAATCTTTGTCCCAGGTAATTCAACCCCACAAATATACACATTCCCAACAGCATCGCCACATTTTCCTGGATCCTTACAGCTGCTCCTGAGAACACCCACCTGATGAAAGGTTTTGCCGCCCCATACGCGATCAGATAACACAGGGAAATATTCGCTATAAACTTTACGATCATGGCAAACGATCTGGTCCTGTTCTGGAATGTAAAATATTTATTTAAAAAATAGCTTACAATGCTTCCGACAACATAATTACCTGCGCTGGATACCCAGTAATTACATCCAACGACATTATACAAAAGAAACATTGTCCCTGTTCCGACGATCGTATTGATCACCCCTACGACCAGAAAACGGATCATTGTTTTATCAATAAAGTCTTTTAATCTGCGTCTTCCCATTGTTCTGAATCCTTATATTGTTATACTCAGAAAACTTCCTTTGCGTTATGACGGATCTCATATGGGAAGGAATAGATATAATCGCTCAGTTCTGAAGCGATGACTTCGCTTTCCTCCCGATAAGCGTCATTCTGCAGGAACAGCTGCGTATTGTTGATGGACCGTTCTGGTACAAACATCTCCTTTTTCCTCGTATGAGTCTTCTGGTCCCATCCCAGAGAGTCGAAAATCCGGCCCACAGTTTCCTCGTAGTTATAGATCAGATCCTCAAATCTGACCCTGTGTACATGTGGATTATCCGTAGGTTTTTCCATCCGCCGGATCCTTCCGTAATAATCACAGAATTTTCTGACATCCGTCGGATACGGAACTGTGGCATCCTGTTTTGCCCAGAAATATTTATTGCTGATAAATACATCTCTGGGGTCCCGCTCGACAACAAAAACTTCCGCGTCATCTTTGAAATAGTTCTCCATGCGGTAAAGATTAAACGGAAGCAGGAGCTGATCCAGGACAATCGATTCTTTTCCCAGCCCCAGCATATCCATCAGCCGATAGATGTACTGCTGTGTCACCTCATAAAATCTGTCTGCCGTGATAAATGACAGCCACATCGGCGAATACGACAGGACCTTAGAAAGATTGACCTTGCCGCCTGTCAGGATCCTCACGATCCGTTTTACGATCAGCCTGGGAACCATCTTCCAAGTGACATTTTCCTGATAATACCAGTAAAAATCAGGCACAAATTCAATCAGTTCATTGATATACTCCTGGGTAACCTTCCAGAAATCGGGACCAACGTTGACATTATAATGGCCCACCCACCAGTATTTCTTGTCATACAGCTGTTTCATCGTAGCTGCAAAAGAATGGAGCGCCTCATCACTCCTTACTGCATTATTCCCCGTCAGAAGTTTATCTTCCAGATCAAAAATCCCATTGGGACAATGCATAAAAACGTATTCAAAAGTACCTCTGCTCGCATTGACTCCGTCAATCTCACTGAACAGATCCGTGATGGCGGAAGAACCTGATCCCATATATCCTGTCGGAATGATAATTTTTTTCTTATTTTCCATATTTTTCCCTCTGATCTGTTTTAAAGTATATTGATCCATTTTTGTATGACAGCCTCTTCAGTAAACTGCTTTGACATATATTTTGACTGTTCGGACATTCTTTCATTCTTCTCTTTGTCATGCATCAGCGCTGTCATGCTTTCTATAAATTTTTTCTCGTCGCCATCAGGTATGAGATAACCGTTCTCATCATTTCTGATCACCGCCCGGGGTCCCATCCTCACATCATACGCAATGATGGGAAGTCCGGCATGCATTGCCTCCAGCAGCACAAAACCAAATGCTTCTGTCCTGGAAGTCATGGCATAGATTCTTGACTTTCCCATCTCTGTCATCACGTTATCATGGTCCATCGGACCGGCCAGGACCACGCTTTCTTCTACTCCCAGTTCCCGGATCCGTTCTTTAAGACTGTCTCTCTGTTCTCCGTCGCCTATAATCTTCAAAATCCAGTCCTGTTTCTCCGGAATCTGTGCCCACAGATCTATAAGCCTTAGAAAGCCCTTTTCCTCATGCAGCCTCCCCACAGCGACCACCTGATCTTCTCTGTCCTTCTTTGCATATTCTTTCATCTCCGGCAGAAAATGCGGAATAGCCAGAAGCTTCGTATGGTGATTGTCTGCCATGATCTTCTCCAGCTCTTCTTTCATCTCCTCAGTCAGTAAAACAAAAAAATCAATATTGGTAAAATGAGATCTGAAATCTTTCAGCAGCTTTTCTGAAAATTCATGGTCATGGTGCAGCTGCGCAATCTTTTTGACGCCTTTCTGTCCATATTTCGACAGCAGAACAGAATGTTCATTCCTGGTGGAGATGATCGTCCCGGTGCGGATCGACCGGATTGCCTTTTTCATTTTGCTCTTTTTCAGATAAAGCACCCGGCAGGCCCTGAAGCCTTCTCTCAGGATTCGGACAATATTCTTTCTTTTTAATGCCTGAAGAAATGCTTCCCTGTTGGGCTTTACATCCGTCAGATAGATAACCCGTACCCGGGGATCCAGGTCATATGCCGGCTGTCCCAGATCATACAGACAGAGGATCTCCACATCATATTCCCGTTCCACCAGCGCATTTGCCAGCAGAGTGATCGCCATCTCCACGCCTCCGTGCCGCAGGTGCAGACACGTGATATATATTTTCTTATTTTTATTATCCATCAAACTTCCCCGTTTGCTGAAAACCTTTCTATGATAGCATCCGCAATACGCCGGCTGGCCTCCCCGTCTCCATAAGGATTTGAGGCATGGCTCATTTCTCTGTACATATGCTCATTTACAAGCAGTTCTTTTGTCATACGGTAGATCGTCTCTTCCTCTGTTCCTGCCAGTTTTAATGTACCTGCCTCGATACCTTCCGGGCGCTCCGTGGTATCTCTCAGCACAAGAACCGGCTTTCCCAGAGACGGAGCTTCTTCCTGGATTCCTCCACTGTCCGTCAGGATCAGATAAGATCTGTTCTGGAAATTATGGAAATCCACCACCTCCAGCGGTTCGATCAGACGGATCCTGTCACAGTCACCTAATACTTCCCCCGCGATCTTCCTCACCACCGGATTCAGATGGATCGGATAAACTACCTTGACATCTTCAAATTCATCCACAATCCTCTTGATGGCCCGAAAGATGTGATACATGGGCTCCCCAAGGTTTTCTCTCCTGTGTGCGGTGAGCAGGATCAGCCTGCTCCCCTCTGCCCACTTTAAGACCTCGTGGTCATACTCGTCACAGACCGTATGCTTCATGGCATCAATGGCCGTGTTTCCTGTAATATAAATATTTTTCTCATCTTTTCCTTCCCTGCGAAGATTTTCGGCACTTTTTTCTGTCGGCGCAAAATGCATGTCCGCCAGCACTCCCACCATCTGCCGGTTCATCTCCTCCGGGTACGGGGAATACTTATTATATGTCCTCAGGCCTGCCTCCACATGCCCTACCGCCGTCTGCGCATAAAAGGCTGCAAGCGCTCCGGCGAATGTTGTGGAGGTATCCCCATGGACAAGGACGATATCCGGCTTTTCTTTCCGGATCACTTCTTCCAGGCCACACAGAGCTCTTGTTGTAATCTCTGAGAGGGTCTGGCCCTGCTGCATGATATCCAGATCATAATCCGGCCGGATTTCAAATGCGTTCAGCACCTGATCCAGCATCTGTCTGTGCTGGGCCGTCACACACACGATCGTCTCGATTTCTTTTCTCCCTTTTAGTTCTTTTACAAGGGGCGCCATTTTAATCGCCTCCGGACGGGTGCCGAATACTGTCATTACTTTGATCATTTGTCTTTCTACCTCCGCTTTATTCTGATCGTAATAATCTCGAATAGAAATTTTATATTGCTCCTGCAGAATCTCCCGATCCGCTTCGGTTCTGTAGTGATCCTGTAAAGCCATTCCAGATTCAGTTTTATAAAGATCTTGGGCGCCCGTTTCTTCGTACCGCTGAGCACATCAAAAGAGCCTCCCACCCCCACAAATATTCCTTTCTTGAATCTGTCAAAATATTTCCCGATCAGCAGTTCCTGATAAGGAATACCCAGAGCGACCAGAACGATATCCGGCTGCTTCTCCAGGATATCTTCGAAGACCTTGTCCCTGTCCCTGACATATCCGTCCTGCGCGCCTGCAATGACCGCCCGGGGATATTCTTCTCTGATCTTCTTCACCAGCTTATGCAGGACTTCCTTCTTTGCTCCAAAAAGATAGATGCTCTTTTCATATTGATCTGCCAGCGAAAAAAGTGTTCTGGCGATCTCCACACCTGTGACACGGCCCGCTATCTTTTTCCCCAGAAGATGTCCCGCTTTTACCACTCCAATACCGTCCGGCACGATCGTAACATCCTTTCTTTTCAGAATGTTGTCAAACTCCGGATCTGACCTGCCGATCATCAGAGTTTCCGGATTTGCTGTTATGATAAATTTCTTACTTGCATTCTGTACATACCCATCCAGATCTCTGTCGAAACACTCACTGCCTTTTGTGTATATTTTGTTGAAATATGCGATCATGATCTTCCCCTTCATCCTGCTCAGAAAAAATAGTAGAAATCTATATGTCCTTCATATAAACATCTACTATTTCATTTCCGGCCTTCTATTTTTCTTTTTCAAATCCTTCCGTACTTTCTTTCATAAACATGATTTTTACCGTCATAAAAATCAGTCTGATATCAAGACGCAGCGAATAATTCTGTATATACATCAGATCCAGCTTCAGTTTATCATAAGCGGTCGTGTTATATTTGCCATAGATCTGGGCGTAACCTGTCAGGCCGCCTTTAACTTTCAGCCTGTATTTAAATTCCGGAATATCCTCCGTATATGCCTGTACATGCTCCACCCGCTCCGGTCTCGGCCCTACGATGCTCATATTTCCCTGCAGGATATCGATCATCTGCGGGAGCTCATCAATACGTGTCTGCCGGATGATCTTTCCGACCGGCGTGATCCGCGGATCATTATCCGTTGCCGGAATAACCTGTCCGCCTTTTTCAGCGTCTACGATCATACTGCGGAATTTATGGATCCTGAATACCTTTCCGCCAATCGTGCATCTGTCCTGCCGGAACATAACCGGCCCCCCGTCATAAAGCTTTATGGCAAGGGCAACGATAAGCATGATCGGAGATGTAACTATAAGAACAATGGAAGAAACTACAATATCCATAACCCTTTTTACTACCTTCTGCTCGAAAGACAGCCCGGTGTTCCTCATCAGGAAAAGAGGCGAATCAAACAGATGAATATCATCCGCGCTCTTGATCAATATATCTGAAATCTTTGGAGTTGTATATACTCTGACAGATTCTGCATAACATAGTTTCAGAAGCCTGTTCCGCTTCTCGGAATGTACGTCGTAGATCAGGATCGCATCATAGGATGTAATAATCTTCTTTAACTCCTCTTCTGAAAGCCCGTGAATACACAAGGTATCTTTTAACCGGTACCGGTCATCACGTACATTCATTTTCCGCAAAAAACTGTCCGGTTCATAATCTTCGTACAGAAGAAGCATCTCTCTAGGAGGAAACAGTTTTTTAAAAATAAATGAAATCGCATTGGTCAGAATGACGATTACCATTATATCGATAAGCGTCATGTAAAAAATGGGTACGATAGAGACAAATTTTGCCGCCAGAAGCACAATTTCCAGATAAGCCATCACATTGGCACAGATTACCGCAAGCACCTGGGACAGTATAATACTGGAACATTTCAGATATCCGAATTTCAGACCTCCGTAAATATACATGAACAGAATCACAAAAATCATATATACAGCCGCTATCATCCAGTGACCTTTGTAGTAAAACGGGAACACCACTCTTATATTGTAATAACCTCTCCATATAGCCAGAAAGATCAATACCGTACAGATAATCACGATAAGAGCCGCAACAGCCCTTATAATCCTCTTGTATTGTTCCAGATTCTTATTTCTATCCATAAATGGTACCTCATGATTTTCATCACTTTTTAAACAATAGGTGTATTATATCAAATTTTGTAAAATAATACAACTGCCCGGGTATTTCCTATTGTCCTGTCATCTATTTTGTCCCCATGTATGTTATTTCATCAAACTTTTTATATTCAGGAAAATGCGGGTCAGCCCGTACCATTTTCTGCGGTTGCAGTATAGAACGATTCTTCTGTTTCTGGCCAGAGAATTCATATAAGGATTATCATACAAATCCGTGAAAGTATCCAGATACTCCTCCATCCTGCTAAGAACCGGCCTTCCTCTTTTTCCTCCCCGGGCCACACGGCCAAGTCCCGCGATCGCGATATGTTCGATCACAAGAAATTCCAGCTCGTTTTTGAATATCGGATAAACTCCCTCCGCCTTATAATAACTGATCAGATCATCAAATGTATCCGCGATGGCAAGATTTTTTTCCAGATTTGGATTATTCATGATCGATCCCTTTCTCTGGACATAATAAACCAGGGACTCGTCAACATAGGAGATCTTCCGCGCTCTCAGATAGATTTTGGGGATAAGACGCATGTCCTCGTACCATTCCCGGCTTATAAACTCCAGACCGTCAAAAAGCTCTTTTTTATACAGCTTTCCCCACGCGCTGACACGATTGAACAAAAGCTCATGCTCATCATATATCGTAGTAGGATTCTTCCTGTAAATATTTTTGTATGCCAGAATAATCCTGCCGTCTTCCCTGACATCATAATTATTACAGATTACAATATCACTTCCGTCCTTTTTTGCCCTGTCGGTCAATTTCTCTATGCAGTCCGGCGATATATAATCATCACTGTCCAGGAAAAAAATATAGTCTCCCTCTGCCTTGCTGATGCCATAATTCCGCGCGCCTCCAAGACCGCGGTTTTCTATGGAATAGCAGCAAAAATGGGGATTCCTTCCAACATAATCCTCAATGATCTTTAAACACCCGTCTGTACTGCCGTCATTTACAATAATGACCTCCAGATCTTTATATGTCTGCTTTTCCACCGAATCAAGACATTTTACTAAAAATTTTTCGACGTTATACACTGGAATGATTAAACTGACCTTCATTTTTCCTCCCCGGCACTTACTGTCTGCCATTACATTTTTCTTCCTGTCAGCCTTTTCAGATAATTTCCGACTTTATCCATAATGATCAACAGGATCTCATTTCTGGTGATCAGCATTAACAACATATAGAGGCCTCCTCCAACAATGACCTCCAGCCCCAGTTTCACAATGATATTGATCTGGGCCATTGATATCAGCCTTACCGCCCCATACATGACAAGAGATGAAACAATCACCGGGAAATTGGTCTTAATCACCCGGATGGGATCGATCATTTTTCTCAGATTAAAATATGAGATCAGGAATACTGCCGTCTCTGCCGCCAGGGATGAAATACATGCTCCTACAGTACCGAAAAGCGGGATCGTAACAATATTCACGATCACATTTACCACAGCTCCGGTGCTTGTCGCAGCCGCATATACTTTCTCTTTTCCCATTGGGATCAGCATCTGTACTCCCAATATACTGTTCAGGGACATTGTCAGGATCAAAACGCTTAAAATTTTTAAAATCGGAACCACATCCAGATATTCTTCTCCTAAAAACAGGGGAATAAAATCATCTGCTACCCCGATCACCCCAAACATTGCCGGCCAGGCCAGAAACATCGTAAAATTGATGGATTTCTGTATGTACTGCCGGATCCCTTCTTCATCATTGGCCATGGTCAGGTTCGCCACTCTGGCCATCATTACATACCCCAGAGACTGCAGAATGGCTGTTATCATCCGGATCAGCCTCTGCGCCTGATCGTAGATTCCTACGTTGTCTGTATGGGTCATCCAGCCAAGCATGCTTCGGTCCAGCAGGGCATACACATAGTTCATTACCTGAGGAATGAACAGAAGTATACTTCCTTTCACATGAGAAAGCGGATGCAGTCTGCCGTGGATTTTCAGTCTGACATACTGCGGAAGATAATACAGCATCAGAATGTTGCCCAGCAGGCTGCTGGCCACGATCAGAAATACATACTTTGACAGGTCTTCCGGGCTTCTGATCATTGTGAATAAAGCAACTACAAAAACAGCTTTTACGACCAGATTTCTGATGGTAACCTTTTTAAAATCTTCCACGCCCTGGTAAAACCAGGATATATCTATCCCGTTTGCCACAATATTTATGATCTGAATCCGATAGATATATGCATACTCGGAACCAATACACAGCACAGGAACATAGACCAGCAGCGTTCCTGCCATCAGGATTAGTTTTAACAAAATAATCTCAATGGTGGTCTGTGCCAGCTGTTCTTCATTTTCTCTGACATATGCCACCTTCCTGATCCCGTACAGTGACGTTCCCAGTGATCCGAAAATAATAAAATAGGTTACGATACTCTCAGTAAAAGAATGGATCCCGTTTGCATGCAGCCCCAGCACTCTTGCGGTATATGGGGTGGTGATGACAGGCAGTATCGTGACAATCACCTGATAAAGCATATTATAAAACAAATTTTCTGCAACCGTTCTCTTCTTCATCTATACTCCACCTTATAATCTGTCAAACAGATCTTCGATCTTTTCCTTCTGTTTTTCCATCGTATAGTTTTTAATATGCTGGCGGCATGCTTCTCTCATTCTTCTGTTGGTATCTTCATCAAAAACGATATTTGTTATGGCCTCCTGGCATTCTTCCACATCATTTACGATCACACCGCATCTGCCGCCGTTACTTAGTTCTTTCACCCCTCCTACCGGGCTGCTGACAAATGGGATGCCCAGTGCCAAACCTTCCATAAATACGGTTGGGAACCCTTCCGAACGGGACATCATACAGATCGCTTTGCTCTGCCTGATGAGAGAATATGGATTTTTCTGATATCCTAACAAAAAAACATACTCCTCCAGCCCCCACTCCTTGATCTTCTCAAGCAGTTCTTCTTTTTGTTCCCCCTGCCCCAGATAATACAGACTTATCTTTCTGCCATTCTGATGCATCCGCCTGATAACTTCCAGCAAAAGCAGAGGACGCTTCGCTTCCTCAAGCCTCCCGATAAAAACAATCGAATGTTCCCTAAGCGCAGCCGGAGCCTCCTGCTGCGCCAGCCGCTCAATCCGTCCTACATCTATTCCGTTGTAAATAAGTTCTATCCTGTCTTTAAATTCCGGGAACAACTCACATATCGACTGCTTCGTATTCTCGGATATGGTCACAATCCTGTCTGCTTTTCGATAACTTCTTTTCTGCAGCATCCGCTTGATTTTTTTATTTTTCAGATCATAGACATCCCCATGATTCCATTCTATCACCCCTGTCTCTGGTGTTTTCTTTACCAGAAAAGACGGAATCTGATAATTAAAGGAGATTTCCAGATCATATTGATCGCGGATATACCGCTTTCTCAGAATACCCGGCAGAAAGTGGACCAGGAAATATTTCAGGCCTTTCTCCAGTCTGCCTGCCTGATTCATGTCAACGATCCCCTTACAGACCCTGACATGGGACGGAGTCTCCTCTTCCTTCACACCGTAATCGGCATATGGCTGTATGGTAATGTCATATTTACCAGAATCCAGATTCATTACCACATTACTCAGTACTTTCTCTGCTCCCCCGCCCAGCGAATATGAATAGATCACGAACAATATCTTTTTCACTCAGAGACCTCCAACTTTTTTTGATAATGGACAAAAGCACTTACAAGCCATGCAAAGATCACTGCCGAAAAAATCCCGTTAAACAGATGTCCTGCCATATACGCCAGCACACTGACCCCTCCCAGGGAAACTGCAAAAAAGGCATTCTCATATCTGAAATGCGTTTTTATTCGTCTCAGAATCTGGATGACTGCGTAAAGAGCACAGATATAATAAGGGCCCAGTAACAGAAACGTGCCCGCATACCCAAACCAAATATTTTGTCCTGTAAAGTCTCTCTCCACATAAGGGAATCCTGAAGTATAACCTATCCCAAGCCATCTGTCGTATGGGTTATTATTTTTTTCCAGAACCGCTTCATAGATTCTCTCTTTAAATTGACGATAGTTTACCTGATCTCTGTCTTTGCTGATCACAGTGTCAAACCAGAATTCAAAATTGTCTTCCACATCAAACAATTTCACAAATTCTTCGGATATACCATAGCTGTACGGATATTCTTCGATATCTTCCGCATACATTTTTACTACTTTTTCATCAAAAATCCCCTTATCCAGATCCGCTTTAAATTTCTCCATCTCTTTCCTGCGGGCCTTCTGCTCATCGGTTTCTTCATAGGCGTCGCCTTTCGCCCCCTGAACGTCGATAACCGGAGAATGCACAAAAAGCAGCACAAAACATACTGCCACGCCCGCCAGCTTGAGAAAATCTTTTCGTTCAAAAGGGAACTGTTTCAGAATCCCGCCAAATAGTATCGCTATAACCGGAGAAACAATCAAAATCAGCATTCCGCCCAGAGCGGCCACCCGAGTACCCACCATGATCATCGCGATCCCCTGTATGATTACGAGAAGATAGTTTCTTTTTTTCCGATACTTCAAAGCCTGCATGATCACAAAAGGGTATAACATGAACAGGATCACGCCGATCTGATTTCCCATGTAAAACCAGCCTTTACTCGTCATATAGGCCGGATTTTCCATATCAGGATTGATAAACCACTCAATAATGTTCCTGGTGATAAACTGATTGGTCTCAAGGGAACTGGCATAGGATATGAAGGATACTTTGAAAAGATTTGTGACAACGATGATTCCACTGATCAGGCCTGATAATATATTGATTCCTTTTTCAAAAAAACCGGTCTTTATTTTTACACACAGGAACATATAAAATACAACAAGAGGCAGTAAATACACTCTCAGCATATAATAAAGTTCTTTGAAAGCGCTGATATCAGCTCCGTTCAGAATACTTTCATCAAACTTTGAAATATTCCAGATATGCAGGATGCAATATCCGCCCAGAAGTACTCCGTATATCACAACCGGCAGAAAATATTTGGGCTGTTTTATATATTTGACCACAAACAAAAAGATCAGATACGCTATTGCCAGCAGATTGATCAGTTCAGCCAGTGAAATACCTGCTATTTCTATCGTGTTCTCAAAAAAAACTCGGTAAATATCTACAAACGGCTGCAGGATCACAAATCCCAGCAGCTGCAGTGAAAAATTTTTATCGTTTATCAGTCTATCCATTCTGCTAATTGCTCCTTTTTTATGCCTGTCCATTCACTGTATGGAATAAAACAAAACTCGATATCTTCCTGTTTCTCATAATAAAACTTCAGACCTATTTTCCATCCATGGGGATCGTGCAGATAATCGCTGTAGGGGAACTCCGGCACCATGATAACCGTGTCTCCTTCCTGCATCCGCTCAATAATATAAGAATCTCTTTCCTGCTCCACTTCTCCGATGTTAAAAAAGATATACAGATAATAGGCCGTTACGCAGGCCGTCAGGACACAGGCCGGCGCGGCAATCCTTCTGAGGTTCCAGTGCTCTTGCTCAATAATATATGCCACTATGTTCAAAAAAGCAAGTCCTGTAAAAATATAGGACGCATAAAAACATCTCGGTCCCACCGGAGTTACGAACAACAGCGGACCTACTAAAACAAACGCGGAAATCAGAAAAAACAGGCTCCTGCTCCTTTGTTCTCTTTCCTTTACACACAGTATGACTGTCATCATTACACTTATAATAAACAGAACAAACATCAATACATCTAATAAGAAAAACGCCGTGTACGCCTCGATCTTCTCATCCCATTCCAGAATATTCGCGAAAAAGAAATATGCCGATGTGCCCGTCAGGATACAACTGTTGATGATCCTCAAAATACGGGTTCTGAGATCTTTCTCTCTGGCATTTCTGTAAAGAAGCCAGAAACATACAAGGAGTACCATGATCAGGAGCAGAATATTTCCCCGGACCGTATATTTCGAAATCTCACACCAGTTTTCCCGTGCCGCCTGGAAAAGCCCCGCAATCCCGTCCGGTGCTTCTCTGTAAGTATCCGTGCCTGCTGTTACCGTCCGGTATACAGGCGAAGAAAACATCAGCAAAGTTCCCGCCGCGGCTCCCAGAGTATGAAACAAAGCAACGGCAGATACTCTCTTCTCCTTCCGGATATAAAAAATATTTATTGCTATGGACATAATCAGCACATAGATCGTAACATTTTCCATAAACAGCTGACTGCACACTCCCAGCAAAAATGCGCCTACAATCTTCAAGCCTTTCCATTTCGCTGTCCTTTCACTGAACTCTTTCTGTACCATGACCAGGTAAAATAGGACAAGCATGACCGGAGGCACATAGTTGAAAAATCCGAAAGTCCAGGAGTAAGTTTCACTGAATATAGCAGTCGGAACCGCAAGTACATACAGATATGACAGCAAATATCCGGCCTTTGATCTGATCCTGCTGTTCTGATACACGAGGATCATTATAAGCCATATAATAAACGCGCGGACAAAGGCTCTCCCGATTCTGGAATGCATAACCAGCAGCACCGTTGTATTTCCCAGGATGCGTCCATTTGTATTTTCCCAGTGCCATACCGCCCATTCAATAAAAGAGCGAACAGATGTTATATAGTCATCGATTCCGTAAAAATCATCTCCCACAAGCGGGAAATAATAGGCTATCATGAACAGCGCTCCAAGAAACAGGAGCAGCATGACGAATACAGCGCTCTGTTCCCGGCTTCGTTTTTTCCACTTATCCATTATTAGACCTCTCCTGGCTCTGCTTATCTTCCGGTGCGCTTATATAGTGAGCTTTTCTGAGATAAGGCTTCATAAATATACAGAACATTGTAAAAAGTACAATGGGCAGCTCCACGATGGTCAGCGCATAATCCATATTCAGCGGGATAAGCAGCGCTGCCCATATGCCCAGAGTAAAAAAGGATATCTTCTGTTTAAACAAAAACAGTAAGACCACGATAAAAGTAAAAAGAAAACATAAGCCTACAGGAATGGAAAAACAAAGCATCTGGTTCAAAAAATAATTGTGGCAGTTAAATGCCTGGAATGAAATTCCCGGTACATCAAATCCCACAAGTCCAAGCGCGGAACCAAGTCCGTTTGGATACTCTTTCAACATATTTACACTGTTCAGCCAGATGGGGATCCTGCCTCCCAGCGTAGAAAGATTACGCTCTTTTAACATAAAAAGCAAAAGCACTCCCCCGGCCACTATGATCGGAAGTAAAAACAGCAGATATTTCCATTTGAACGCAGAGATCTTTGAGCGCAGGAAATCCAGCAGAAGTCCGGCAAAGATCAGCAGAGACGCAATCAACGAAGTATATGTATGAGAGATCACAAGACCGACCATCAATACAGCTATACTCAGAAACAATCTGACCCTGCTGCGGAACCTGTCTCTGTATGTGACCACCAGGCCAAGAAAAAGCACCAGGATAAACGCATACTGGCTCTTATGCAGAAAGATCCAGTTAAATCTTCTTTCATAATAGTCCGGGTTTATCTCCTGAAGGCTGATCTGCCCGTTCAGGAAGGAGACTCCTCCATATCCCAGAAAATAAACTATGATCCCGATGATATTCGTGATCACAATCACCCAGATAAAAAAATCAATCAGTTTTCCATCATTAAAATAATCCTGTTTCTTTGAACCGATCAGAGCGCAGAAAAACAGAAGCGCGATGGTAACATTAATCTGGCTGCCATACATGCCCAGATACCGGCTGTTAATGTATAGTGACGCAATATTATATAAAAGAATTCCACACAGAATCAGACACAGATATATTTTATTCTGTGCAAATGAAAAATTTTTCTGTATGGCAGTCACAATAATAAACAACAGCACAAAAACGTTTGTCAGCATAAAATCCGGATAGTACTGGCTGCCAGTACTGGATGTGAAGATCGGGCAGATCAATGACACGACGATCACCAGCTTCAGTATAAGCTCGGATATTGCCCCGCTTCTTTGGAAGTATGAATTCATTTGTATTCCTCCGCTTTGTCAATATTACTTTCCTGGACAATAAAGCATGGCCTTTTTTTCACTTCAAAGTAAATGCGCCCGATATATTCTCCTATGATGCCGATAGACAGCAGCTGTATCCCTCCCAGGCTTGTGACCAGCAGAATCGTCGTAAAATATCCGGGAGCGTCTATTCCATGAAGTAAGATCTGGATAAACAGATAAACAAGATAGATTATGCTGATCCCTATAAAGATCCCACCCACATAAATACATATCCTCAGGGGTTGATTATTGAAGGAAAGAATTCCGTCCACGCCATATGACAGCAGGCTCTTAAAAGACCATTTCGACTCTCCTCCGGCACGCTCCTGGTTTTCATATTCAATATAGGTCTGATTAAAACCGATCCAGGAAAAAAGACCTTTTGAAAACCGGTTGTTTTCCTTGAGGCCCAGCAGCGCATTGACCGCCCTTCTCGATAAAAGCCGGAAATCTCCTGCTCCGTCCACCATCTGCACATCAACCAGTTTATTTGCCAGCTTATAATAAAGTTTTGCAAACAGGATTCCAATTTTGGAATCCCCGTTCCGGTTCCGCTTCGCTATTACCTGATCATATCCTTCTTTATATTTTTTATACATTTCCGGGATCAGTTCCGGAGGATGCTGGAGATCCGCGTCGATGATGACCGCGCATTCACCCATGCAGTACTGCAGTCCGGCCAGCATGGCAGCTTCCTTTCCGAAATTACGGCTAAAGGAGACATATTTGATCTTCGGATCGCCGGCCGCAAGCCTTTTGACAGTCTCCAGAGTATCATCCCTGCTCCCGTCATTTACAAAAATCAACTCATAATCAAACGCCTGGCCAGAGACAGCATTCTTTAAAGCTTCTGCTGTCCTGCCGATCACCTTCCCTTCATTGTAGCAGGGTATAATGACTGATAATAAATCCTGCATTGGTCTCCTCCTTTTTACTCCTGTTCAATCCCTGTAACGGAATCCACTTCATAATACTTTGCCACAGCTATATTAAACCAATATACGGAATCTTCTTCTATATCCAAATCAGCCAGCCCATACTGAGCGGAATATTTTGTGGCAGCTGTAATACACGGAAGTTTCAATTCTTCAATCCCGTTCTTTTTCTGTTCAGCCGCCAGCGCATCCCTCTGCCTGTGCTGTACATAAGTAGAATAAATATCATATCCGCCATGAAAAAACTGTACGCCTGAAAACAGAATCAGGATCCAGCATGTACTGACAACGGCCGCAGCAAACCGGTCTGTTTGAAAATTCTCCAACAGGACCCCGGAGGCTATCAATAAAAATAACGTTGGCGCCAGCATATTTCTTTCCGGATAATATGCAGCCACGATATGCATAAAATTAGTAATCAGACTTGCGAAGAAAAACAGGCAGGAAACTTCAATGTTTTTCTTATACCCAAAAATAACTGTACATGTCAGCAATACGATAAACGCTATGACAAGCCACGACAGATGGGCCATATACATGTCCATTGCCTCAAGAAAATTTTCAGCATATCCGCTTAATCCCTCAGAAGCCACCTTGTTTTTTAACGTCCCCGGCGCCAGCATCATGGCCAGAAATCCTGCGCACATAAACCCTATGCCGCTTATCATATATAAGGGTATCTTTCCCTTTTGTACTGCTTTATAAATTATAAGCGCCGTGGCTGAAATGATAATCGTGCCAAACGAAACCGTCTCAAGCCAGTTCCCCAAAAGCAGCCCTGCCGCCGCAAACAGATATTTGGGGGCCGGTTTTTTCAAAACATCCTCCCCATCGCGCATTAATCTGATATATGGATACAAATACCAGAAAGCGAACGTGATCCCCCATAAATAATTGCAGGAACCGTCCAGCCACAGCATCGTCTGACCAAATGCGGGGACAAAATACCACACGGCTGCAAATATGCCTGTCATCCCCAGAACATTTATTTTATTGTTTCCGAAGATATATTTGTATAGTATCAGATTCAGGAACAAAAAAATGAATGTATTGATGATGTCAAATACATATGGCGGAAAAAGCAGAAACAGCTGGACAAAGAAATGCGGAACCAGCCGTCCGTTCATTGAAAACGCATGCGCATACATAGATGGAAATATATCCAGTATACTTTCTATCCTTCCGGTTCCGGCAAAACTGTTCATGTACGAATAATCGTCAGCCGTAAAAGATGTGCATCTGTTGAATATAAACATAACCGCGGCGATAAAGAGCAAAACAAGCCAAAAAAACACTTGATTTTCATTAAGTTTTTTTAATGAGAACAGTCTATCCTCATTTCTGTCCTTGCTTATTTTACGTTTCATAAATGCAGCCTCGTTTAAAGATATCATTTTATTCGCTTCCCGTTAAACCAGTCAACATATGGAAATATATCATAAATTTTCCTTCCCGTCACCCTGTTTTTGAATTTCCAGCAATATCCGACAGATCCTTCCTCCTCAAATCCCGGAATATAATATGCTGATTCAAGCTCCGGGTACGGCTTGTAAGTAAATACAACTTTATTTTTTATTTTCAGAGAATTAAAAGCTTTCAGATCTTCATAAGTACATCCGTCCCGCTCTGTCATGATCACGAACAGATTGTCCATATTAAGCCTTTCTGATCTTTCCCGCCACTTATGCGCGGCTTCTTCCTCAGTTTTATAATGCTGAAAGTAAATCCTGATGTCCTCCAGCTGTCCGACAGGATAAGGCCGGGTATCATCCCTGACAAACTCAATATTTAATTTTCTGTAATATTCAATATCTGAGAGCTATTTTATAAAATCTCCCGGTTTCAGCCAGAGATTGATAAACGGAGAATTAAACCGCAGTCCCAGGTCATGCAGGATAAAACCTCCGAGACAGTTGCTGGACAGCAGAGAAAAATCTTTGTTATCCAGCCTTTCTCTATTCTTTGTATTGATTCTTTTCCTTAAAAATATATTGATCTTACTCATTTTAATCGTATAAATATGAAAAATAATCTGTGTCCAGAACGTCCCAGCTGATATTAATCTTTTGATTTATCATTGCGGACATCTCTTTCACATAGTCACTTTCCTCTTCATTTTCTGCAGGTTTCCAGTAAATTGTTCCATCATACCACGAAAGATCAGAAAACACCACCCAGCCCGTATACTCCGGATCAAACGCGTCATATCCGAAACAGTATTTATAATCCAAATCCAATCCGAACAGATTTGCCAGGGTCGGAAGGATATCTGCTGTATTCGTTACTTTTGTAATTTTTTCTGCTTCGGCATCCTGACTCCATATAAAGAAGGGAGTATTCTGGAGTAAATTCGAATCCGAAGTCCCTTTTAATTCATATAAAAGTTCCTCGTCAATTGTGGAATACGAATAATGGTCAGAATAGAAAATCAACACTGTGTCCGCAAGCAGACCGCTGTCTTCCAGCTTCTGGATCCGATTTCCCACAAATACATCTGTTTCCTTTGCCTGTGCAAGCCCCGCAAGATAGGTAGCATCCGTTATCTCCGCATATTCCCGGACTTCATCCAAATGTGCCTGAGCAGCGCTTGTCTCCTCAGAAAAAGGCCCGTGACCGGAATACGTGATTATGAAATCGAAAAATGGCTCTTCCTCTATCATTAAATCAAACCCGTTGGTCATCTGAGAATCCATTGTATAATCGTCCATATCCATTTCTATATAACTGTAATACGCCTCATAACCAAATATCGCATGTGCCGTTTCCCGGTTATATATCGTTCCGGACGCTCCGTGAAACGAATTGGCGCTGTAGCCTGCGTTCCGGAACAGATTTGCAAGCGAATAGGGATAAGAATTCTTTGTGTAAATATATGTGCTGTCCCCCGTTGACCTGGGTATCCATCCGGTATTAACGATAAATTCTGTATTAAATGTTTTTCCTGTTGCAAAGGCCGGAGAATAATGATTTACAAAATCAATGCTTTCTTCCCTCAGCGCATATAGATTGGGCATATTCTCTTCTGTAAGCATCCACTGATCTATATTTTCCAGCTGGATCAAAATCAGATATTTTTCCTGGAAGATCCCCGTTTTTTCGTTACTGTTATGTTCATATTCCAGATTTGCAAAATATTCATCAAGTTCTTTCCACACCTCTTCCTGCTCTATATGTTCGGTCAGATTAAAGCTTTTGCAGAAATCCCGAAATGTATACTGATACAGGCCTGACATCAACAGGCATTTCGGCGTATCAATAAATTCCTCATAGATGAGCGATACGTTTGTCGCCGCATCCCAGGCCATCGCGTCATTATCATCAGAAAACTGATGCTCTGAATAAAAAATCCCTGCCAGGCCTGTCGCCATTATCAGAAGACCCGCCAGTATTTTCGGTATTCTCCTCTTCTTTTCCGTATTTTTTTCACGCCCGGGTACCAGCCAGATTCCAAGAGCCATTAATAACAACGATATTATGACGCACGCAACGATAATCTTTCTGATATGAATATAAGAAATATCCAGAAATTCTATTCCCTCTCCTGCAAGCGACAGATCTGAAAAAGAAAAAAATTTGTCAAAAACATTTATGTATGCTCCATGGACGATTGTCAGAATACTGTATATCCCTGCAGTAATCCCCATAAATATCTTCTTGATCATCCCGGGCAGTATACAGATGATCCCACATAAAAGGAAACACCAGCCCAGGACAAAAAAGAGCGGTATCTTGTCATACAGATTCAGAAGGCTGTACGAAATGTTTGTCCTTCTTAAAATAAAATCCAGTAAAAAATAGCTCAAAAAACAAAATACCAAATAGAATGGAGCGGCCATCTTCCGGATTTTCCTTATGATTTCCACATTCAATTATCTTTTCATCTCCTCAGTTCGCCTATACGTTTTCGCCCCGCCCCGAATCGCCTTGTTCCGGAAATATACCGAAGCCTTCCCCGGTTGAGTTTCTATAGTTGCATTTAATAATAGCATTTTGATAAGATAGTGGACAGCAAAGAAATTTCTTTGCTGTCCAATCTATCTTTATGTTCTCTTTAAATGAATATCTTAGACTCTTTTTATCACCACATATTAATAGTATGAACTCGGAAGCGCCTCTGTCCGCACTACAACGCCGTTCTTAATATACTGGCGGTTTGCAGCCGCACTCCTGCTTCCTGTCCACCAGGAATTGATCTGGATATAATCAAACCAGGATGGCTGAATCCCCCAGACTTCAGCATACAATGTATTTCCTGACACATAGGTTACAAATTTTACTGGATAATTATAATCATTTCTGATCTTGAGGTCATTTGTCCCATAATTTACCATTGCGTCCTGCCCGATCGGGACATAAGTTGACGGCACAGAGTGATTCGACCGCTCCACGATCGTCAGCCCGGCTCTGATCGCAGCACCATACAGTGTTGTACTTGCCTGACATATCCCGCCTCCATATCCGATGCCGCCGACTACTCCTGCCGGAAGATAGCCCTGAGCAGCTCCGCACGGCCCTGCCACCCCAAAGAATGAAAGAGTCTGTCCCGGCTGTATCACAACCTGATTAAAACTTAAAAGAGCTTTGGTCATGTTATAAGTACCGTTGTATGTATTCGTCGAAACCGTGGAAAAGACAGCTATTCGTCTCGGATAGTTCTTCACTCTTCCCGCGCTGTCGAACTCATACTCCACTCCATCGATTACCATGGTACAGTTTGTCACCAGATGTCCGTTGCTGTCATAGTAGTACCGGTCATTTCCCTTGTCTCTCCAGCCGGTATGCATCTTCCCGCTGCTGGTAAAATAGTACCAGTAGCCGTCAATTTCAAGACCAACGTTTACTGCCAGTTTCCCGTCTGACTGATAATAATATTTTCCCCCGTCTTTTGTCCTCCACCAGTTTTTCATCATTGTTCCGGTACTGTCAAAATAATACCAGTAACCATGATCTTTTACTCCTGCATCAAATGCCTGCCGACCATACGGATCAAATCCGATAACCTTTCCATTCTCTGTCATCAAGCCGCGATATGCCGCTCCGCTGCTCTGGAAAATATACCGATACCCATCTATCACGGTGTCCAGATTTTTCACAAGCCACCCGTTTTCGTCATAATAGAACCAGTCTTCACCCTTCTGACGGAACTCGCTCTGCAGGCGGCGGCCGCTGGATGAAAGATAATACCATTTCCCTTCAATCTCTATCCCCTGGCCTGTCAGTAGATGGCCGTTTTCGTCATAATAATAATATCCGTCTCCCTTTTCTCTCCAGCCTGTCAGTATCTGGCCGTCTTCTTTAAAATAATACCAGTAACCGCCAATCTTCAGGCCCTCTCCGGCGGCGCGGCTCCCGTCCTCTGTATAATAATACCTTCCGGTTTCTGTCTCATCCCAGCCCCGGTATGCTGCCCCGCTGCTCTGGAACTTATAATGCTCCCCGTTAATGTCCAGCTCTACATTTTTTACCAGCCAGCCATTTTCATCATAATAGAACCTGTCCTCACCCTTCTGACGGAACTCGCTCTGCAGGCGGCGGCCGCTGGATGAAAGATAATACCATTTCCCTTCAATCTCTATCCCCTGGCCTGTCAGCAGATGGCCGTTTTCGTCATAATAATAATATCCATCTCCCTTTTCTCTCCAGCCTGTCAGTATCTGGCCGTCTTCTTTAAAATAATACCAGTAACCGCCAATCTTCAGGCCCTCTCCGGCGGCACGACTTCCGTCCTCCGTATAATAATACCTTCCGGCTTCTGTCTCATCCCAGCCCCGGTATGCTGCCCCGCTGCTCTGGAACTTATAATGCTCCCCGTTGATATCCAACTCCTCGTTTGTCACAAGACATCCATTTTCATCATAATAAAACCAGTCCTCCCCTTTCTGGCGGAACCAGTTGCACATAGAAACACCATTTTCATTAAAATAGTACCACTCTTCCTCAATCTTGATTCCCTGACTGGTGACTTCCGTCCCTTCAATATAATAATGCCTTCCGTCACTTTCTTCTACCCATCCATTTAAAACGGTATCCGTCTGTTCTCCCTCCATGGCATTGACCGTAAAACTTCCTGCTGACATTAACGCACAGCACAATAATATACCTGCTATTTTTTTCCTCATTTCTTTTCCCTCCTTATTTTATGTATTTTTAAGGTATATTTATAATATAATGGATTTCCAGTTTCAAACTGCTTTTTCTCGCACTGCTCTATTAATATACCGCTCTGATACAGTACGCATTATAAATATCTTCGGACACCCGACAGATATGTGCCTGTATCCCACCACTCATAGTACTCTACACTTTGTATGATCGTCCCGAAGTTTTCATTCAGTGAATGCATCAGCATGCCGTCCCCAAGGTAAAGTGCCACATGGCTTGCATATATATCTGACGAATATACAAGGATATCTCCCGGTTTCCATGATGCCATATTCGACGGATCCACCCAGGTTCCACCGGCCGCCTGATCATATGAGACCCTGGGAATGCTTACTCCCAGATAGCCCAAAGCCCATTGAGTAAATCCGCTGCAGTCCCATCCCATTGGACTCGCTCCGCCGCTCACATAAGGAACATAGGTGTATGCCATAATCTCAGCTATCTTTTCGTCAATGGGAACGATCCAGCTTCCGTCACTTGCAAACTGATACTCCTTTCCATCGATAATAATAGTCGTACCGACAACCAAGTGCCCCTGTTCATCATAATAGAACCACTTGCCGCCTTTTTCTCTCCAACCTCTGAGCATGGCTCCGGTATTCGTAAAATAGTACCAGTAGCCGTCAATTTTAAGTCCCTTATTTACTGCCAGGCGTCCGTCGGAATCATAATAGTACCATCCGCCAGCTTTGTCTCTCCACCAGTTTCTGTATATCTCACCGGAGCTGTTTCCATAATACCAGTATGCTCCGACTTTTGCGCCCCTGTCCTGAGCTAAGCGGCCATATTCATCATATAAATATACTTTCCCGTCTCTGTCCAGCAGTCCGGCAAACGCAGCGCCGGATGACTGGAATATATAATGATATCCATCTATATCCATCTCTGTATCAGAGACCAGATGCCCGGATTCATTATAATAATACCACTTGCCTTCTTTCTGCCGGAATTCATTGCAAAACATGGCTCCTGAACTTCCAAAATAGTACCAGTTTCCGTTTTCATTCAGACTCTGATTGACAAGCAGCCTTCCCTCATCATCATAATAAAACCAGTCTCCGCCTTTCTGACGCCACCAGTTTGTCTGCAGTATGCCCGACTCGCCAAAATAGTACCAGTAATTGTCTATCTTTATCCCTTCATTAGCTGCCCTGCTCCCATCGTCCGTATAATAGTATTTTCCGTTTTCCGTATCATACCATCCATTATGTGCTGCTCCGCTGCTCAGAAATTTATAATGTTCTCCATTGATGATCAATTCTACATTCTTCACAAGCCAGCCATTCTCGTCATAATAGAACAGATCTTCCCCTTTCTGTCTGAATTCACTCTGCAGACGTCTTCCGCTCGATGTGAGGTAATACCATTTGTCCTCCAGTTTGATTCCCTGACCGCTCAAAAGATGACCATTCTCGTCGTAATAATAATAACCTCCTTCTTTTTCCCTCCACTCTGACCGATACATCAGACCGTCACTGCCAAAATAATACCAGTAACTGCCCTCTTTTATACCCTCATTCACCGCACGGCTCCCATCCTGTGTATGATAGAACCTGCCCTCTGTCGTCTCATACCATCCCTCCAGTGCCGCTCCATTGCTTTTGAAAACATAATATTCTCCCTGAATCATGAGTTCGACATTTTTGACCAGGCAACCATTCTCATCATAATAAAATGTATCCTCGCCTTTCTGTCTGAATTCATTCTGAAGCCTTCTCCCGCTTGTAGTAAGATAATACCACTTATCTCCGATCTGAATCCCCTGGCCGGTCAAAAGATGGCCATTCCCGTCATAATAATAGTAGCCCCCTTCTTTTTCTCTCCACTCCGCCTGATACATTGCACCGTCACTGCCAAAATAATACCAATATCCATCTATTTTAAGACCTGTGTCACAGACCGGATTCCCGGTTTCATCATAATAATATGTACTGCCGCCTGAAGTGACCCATCCGGTCTGTACCGCATATGCCTCAACAGTTCCGTATACACTCTCCTGATCCGAATTGGCAGATGGTATCTCCAGAAGGCCATCAGATTCTGCCGTCTCAATTTCCTCCTCAGGCTGCTGTCCCGAAATAAGAGTATCTTTGCTTTCTTCTGAACCTGTAGAATCCTGGCTTTTCTCTACCTCTGGCACCTGCGTTCCATCGCCGTCCGCATAGCTGTCAATACTGTCAAAGCACAGTACCATGCTCAACAGAAGGGCTGAAATAAAACATTTTTTTCTCCACTTTTTCATTTTCTTTTTCTCCTTTTGTCAAATTATATTTAATGCCCATCCTACGCTTTTTCTATACAGTAACCCGTCAGATGACTCTTCAAGTATTCGAGTGTACGCCTACGCTCTTTTTCCAGAAGCATATCCACTTCCCTGTAATCAATTTCCTGATCCAGGATCTCCGGCAGCTCCTTGATATTATCGACTCGGCGGCTCTTCAAACCCAGTTTTTCCAGCAGATATCCCAGCTTTTCCTGATTTCCATATCCTTTTGCATCTTCATCTCTTCTGACCAGAGTTGCAAATTTCCTATGGTTTATGACAGAAAAAATTGTTCCGTGGAACGTATCCGTGATCACATAATCCGCATGTTTAAAATAGGAAAGCATTTGCAGAGGTTTACAGTAAACATATTCATCACAGAAAGACTGCTCTCCGCTTATGGCTATTAATTTCTTGCCGCGGGCCCGGGCAAAATCGCATATGGCCCTTCCTTCTTCCTCCGAAATACGGTTGTTGTAGGCATATACAATGATATACCCTTCCTCCGTTACCATATCCTGGATATCTTCCTGAAAATCATAGATCAGAACCGGATCCAGATTCAATTCAGGTTCTTTACCAGTCAGAGTTTTTACGATCTCAAAAGAATTCCGGTCTCTCACTGACAATGCTGAAAACCCTTTCAGTAGACGCTGTACTTCTTCCCTGATCTTGTTTTTCTCCAGTTTCTCCAGAGTAGTATTCCCAAAAGATGCCGCGTAGCTGATAACCTTTCCCGCACGGTTCTCGGCACCAAACAATTGTCTGGAAAATCCAACCCCATCACCCTGAGTACAGTTAAAAACCTCATCGCTTCCGATCACCAGAACATCCACTTCCGTTCTGTACTGCCTTTCTTTGGGTACGCCAAGCTCTCTCAGATATTGTTTTTCAAACGTTTCTATAAAACGGGAAAACTCCGAACTTTTCTCACTCCTGAACATACGTATCAGTTTATTTTTCCCTATTCTGATCTTTCGCCATATACTTTTCAGGACTCTGTAATACTTGTTTGCCTTTAAAGTACCGATTACTTCTGCCGGAGGTTCTGTTTTATAATCTACAAATACAACTTTATGCCCCAGTCCCTCAATTAGTTTCTTCAGCCCGTAAGCCTGCAGATAGGAACCGTAGTTCCGTATTCTCTGCATTGTCATGATCCCTATCTTCAATGGTTCCACCTCTGATATTCCTTTACTTTTTCCACAGTCGACAAAGACCTTGCCCTAATGCCGTCCGCTTCAGACAATATTTGATCTTTTCCTTTCGGACCGTCTGCTTATAAGCCTTCGTTTTCCTGAATGCACGGTCATAACCCACCTCTGGATAATAGTCGCAGAAAACCTTCCTGTCATGCAGATCGGTCTGCATTGGCCGATTCAGCTGATCATTTCCCGAGACTGCCTCAGCCAATTCTCGTTCCTCCCAGATAAAAGAATCCTTGACCCGTTCAAATAAAGCCTCGCCTTTTTCCGTATTTATGATTCCCACAGATATCGGACCTTCATATTCCCGAACCAATGTTTCTTTGTTCAGGCCCCAGAAATCTCCGATTGTGATATCGGATACCCTCTTTGTTGACGCATATGGACATTTATAACAATTCTCTCTGTAAGTCAGTCCCTGTAAAAATCCATAATAATATTCATCTCTTTTTGCCCTTGCAGTATAAATTTGTCTTCCTGAACGGTCCGAAAGGGTAAGGATAAAGCCGCCTTTGTCACGGAAACGGATCTCCTGCAGCTTCTCTTTTTTATATTTCTTCAAATGATCCTGCAGGTATTCAATCGGCGGTGTCCCATGGCAGATCAAGTCGATCAGCAGGAGATTGTCATATTCCTTTTTCAAATATCCTTTTACTCCTGCAATCTGACAGGGCACACCGATCACCAGCACTTTTTTTCCATCTTCCAGCCTCTTTCGAATCTGTTGATAGCAACAGGTAAGATCACTCTGAACATATTTTGACCCTTTTATCGTCTCCAGATCTTCCAGTGTGCTGCATTCCGTAAACTCCAGTTCCACAGCTTCATTGAACCTGCATCCGAAAACATGTCCTCCCTGTTCAATGATATGCCTGGAAATCAGTGTCGCTACTCCGCCGGAGGCACATCCTGTGATCTTCTCTCTATCCTTCGCCTGCATGGCATAGCATTTCCCTTTCGCCTGTTCCGGAATAAAATATTCCTGATTGATCGGGCAGGTCTTTACACAGAGACCACAATTAATACATCTGGAAGCGTCGATCTCCGGAATCCGACGACTGAGTTTATCCGTCATAAAATCTACTGCCCCTGCCGGGCAACAAGCCACGCATGCTCCGCAGCCGCTGCACATACTCAAATCTGCTATTTCCATTAATGATTTCCCTCCTGAGTATTAAGCCACTCGATATAATCAAACTGATCTGCATACTGATACAGTCTTTTTCCTGAATAGGAAACAATGTCCGTAATAATATTGACGCAATTCCCGTCTTTGTTTTTTGCTACCTGCCTGCAGCACTTTAAGTCAGGATATCTCTCTCCTGTAAAACAAACTTTTCGATAAGGAAGCCGGGAGAATTCTTCCAGCACCTCGCGCCCACAGGCCCATCTCTCCCTGTCCGGCGGTATGAAATCCCGGTCTGTCATCATGACATATATATTTTTATAATTTATCCTCTTTTTCCGCTCATCCCATTTTTCCTTTGCCTCTTCGAATGAGCTGTAATGTTTCAGATATAAGACCAGGTCATCCAGTTTTCCCACCGGATATGGGGCAGGATTTACTGTTTCCACCAGTTCGGCAGACAGATAATGTTCCAGATTGCTCATGAACTTCACAAAATCTTCCGGCCGCATATACAGATTAACTGTTGGGGACAAAAATTGCAACCCCATATCATGGCTGATCACGCCGCCAATACATGTATTGGAAAGTATTGTAAAGTCTGTATTGCGCAGTTTTTGTCTCTCGTGCCGGTTTCTCCATTTTTCTCTCACTAATTTCCCGACATTCTTTTTCCCGAACATCCGAACTGCTTTTATTTTTATTTTCCTGAGGACGCGGTATGGCAGTGTAAGGAACCTCCTGATCCGGGCACTGACGGTGTCTGCTCTGTTTTTCCATATGATCTTTCCGATCACTTTTCTGGATGCAGTCTCAAACCCAAAGGCTTCATATGTGTCTATAAACTCTTTTCTCAGCGGATGCAGAGGTGAGGGCTCTCTCAACTGAGAATTCACCGATACAGCTCTCTCAAGTGTGGATCCGACAGCATTTATCTGACCTTTTACCGACTTAAAAAATTCCGTTCCCTTCTTTGTATTCAATAATATCATGGAAATTCCCAGCTCCCCCGGCGCCAGTCTTTTGTCATTTCTATATCCCCAGAAATCTCCGATCGTAATGTCCGCGCATCTCTCTGTCCCTGCATATCTGCATGTATAGCAGCTGTCCCTGTAGAAAAGCATGGAGGTGTAACCCGCATAATATCTGTCATATTTTGCCCTGCATTCATAGGCAGACTCGGGGAAAACGCATCTCAGCCGGAAGATATTATTCTCTCGGAAAGAAATATCCTGAACTGCTGATTTTCTGTTTTTTTCCATTTCCGCTATATATTCTTTAAAGTAAAGATGAGACGGCATCCCATGACACAAAATATCCACGGTGATGAGATTATCATATTTTGCAGCAAGGAAATTCAGCAGTCCCGCGATCTGGCATCCCATGCCGATAAACAGCACGTTTCTTCCGCTCTTAAGATCATCCTGTACTTTCAGATAGATATCCCCCATCAGGCTTCCCACATACTTGGATCCCCTGAAGCCTTCTATATCGTCTCCTGGCTCTTTCCTCTCAAAGACAGCCAGCTGTTCCCCGTTAAATGCCACGCCGTAAACAATGCCGCCTGCCTTCAGGAACTGCTCATAGAACACTCCCGCGATGCCTCCTGACGCTCCTTTTGCCCTCTCCTCGTCCTGTTTCCCGCACGCCGCAAGTACCTGCACAGGACTGTGCAGATCGACCGGATTCAATTCTGGACACGTCCGAGCACATCTTCCACACTCAATGCAGCGTTCCTTCTGTATTTTCGGAAGAAGGTACCCTCCCCGTCCGGTCTTCATCGCGATACACTGCACCGGGCATATATTGGCGCAGGCTCCGCAGCCTGTACATTTATCTGGATCACAAAGTTTTGCCATACTCATTCACCGTGCTTTCCATACTTTTTTTCAGCAAAGCAAGAGAGTTTTCTCTCATTTCAGAGATCCTGCAGTTCACTTTTCCATAGTCGATCATCCGCTTCTGCAGAAGTTCCTGAATTGTACTCAAATCTGTACTGTTTTCTATAAGCCTTTCTTCCATACCCAGCCGAACCAGCAGATCGTTCGTCTTAATGCTGGCCGGAAGGCTGACAAACTGCTTCTCATTCAAAACTGAAAAAATCGTTCCATGGAAGGTAGTCGTAATCACATAATCGGCCTCTTCGATTATCCTGCAGAATTCCAACGGACCGCACATGATATTATAGTCAGCCCAGCTGTAATAAAAGCAGGCTGATACCGTCTTCAGGCCATTGGCACGTGCAAATTCCTGGATCTTATCCTGAAGTTCCCGGCTGATGGAATAAGAATAGATCAGCAGATAGGATTCAGAAATATATCTTGATCTCTTCTCCGTGCTCTTAAATATTGTTCTGGGAACGAGAAAAGTAGGATCACAGACTGTCTCCGGTATAAAACTGCAAATTTTTTCTATAATACTCTGGGTCCTGGTATCTCTTACCATAATACTGCGGATCTGCCGGATGTCCTGAACAAGTTCCGGGTATTTGGTGATATCCTCATATGTCGCTCTCCCAACACTGACCCCGTAAGCAACAGCCTTTGTCTGTCCTCTCCCGTAAAAAATCGGATTCTGGAATGAGCGTACCTGAACATTCCATATCTCATCGCTTCCAAGGACAACGCAATCCATCTGATCCAGTTCTTCGCCGCTGATCTCCCTGAAAACTTTCTGGTCTTCCAGAAATGCCTTCCACTTTAATATGCCACTTTGTCTGTTTTTTAACGTCTGAACCGGGTGCCTGATCAGCTTTTTTAAAGAGATTGCCGGAATATAAGTGCCTTTGACAAATTCTTTCCTCCGGGTCACTGCGAAATATACCTCATGTCCCATGTCCTGAAAAACTCTCTGAAGCGCATATGCCTGAAGGAAAGACCCGTAATTATTCGAATCGTGGACGGTCACTATCCCTATTTTCATCTTTTTCTCCCTATCTTTTCTCTTAACAATACCAGAAGTTTTTTTCGTTCCTCTCTGCTGAATACAATATAATAATTTACTGCATAACCGATAATTCCACAAAATGCCGCCATACAGATCAGACTGATCCAGTTTGATATCGTATAAATACTTAAAACAAATCGGAATACCACAATCATAAGCACGCTGGAAACAATGCCTCTAAGCAGGGGAGGATAAAATGTCAGCATATGTTCTTCTACATTATGCGCTGCATATATTGGAACAAAAATCAACACCCTGAATAGCAGCAGCACGGAACTCACTCCTGCTACGGCATATATTCCCAGATCCGTGGTATTCAGCAATATATATACGATGATAAGGTTCAGCACCCCGATCCCGCAGGAAACCAGAACAGGGATCTTCAGTTTACATGTAATCGTATTTACATTATACAGAGGATAGATGTATACACTGAAAATTGTCGGAAGCAGGGTCAGTATCGACAGGATCTGTACCTGCATTACTTCGGCTTCTGACAGACTGCTCATCCAGAGAGTATAAAAAGGCCTGCCAAATATGACAAATCCGATAAGAGGCACAGAACACAGCGCTCCACACACTCTCATTGCAAAAGAAGTCTCCTGCAGAAAGGCTTTTTTATCTCCTGAGGCATATATAATCGTCATCCGCGGTGAAAAAACGTTCGATACAGTCCCTATAAATGACAGAAGCTGTGTGGGGATAGATTTTGCAATGGACAACATTCCCATTTCTGAAGAGCCAATGAAAATATTGGTGATCAGGAGATCAAATCCATTCAGCAGCAGCTGGCTCAACTGATTAATTGAGTTCCAGATTCCGACTTTGACCAGTTCTTTTACATATCTGGCTGAAAAAAGACTTTTCCTGATCCGAAGGGAAGGTGTCAGCTTCTTCATATAGTACCAGTTGAAGATTGCCAGACAGACGGCACAAATGATAGAAGCCAGGCCGACATACCATATATGCGGCTGAAAAAAAGAAAAAGCTATAACCAAAATTACTGCCCGCAGAATATAATTTTCCAGCGAACGCCTTGCAGACAGGTCCAGACGGTTTGACGCAAAAAAGCATGTCTGGAATGTATTTGTGCCCAGCTGTATCAGAAACCCAAGAAACAGTAAAAACCAGAGGATCTTTATGTCAAACATATGCTGTACCGGCACTTCTATCAGATACTGCATAAAACAGCAGAGCAGAGCAGATGGAATAAGCAGTACTGCTGAAATTACAACATTGCAGATCGTAACAGAGGACAGATACCTGTTTGCCTCTTCCGGTTCGCCTCTTACCAGCTTTACCGTCACATAACGGCTCAGCATGGCATTGAAAGCAACCGTAAAAATCTGGGCATAGCTTGTAAAGTTATTTGCGAGGCCTACAAACCCGTATACTTCCTTCCCGATCACATTGACAATGTATCGGGACAGGAAAAAATTTATGCCCAGATTGACTATAAAACTCAGGAGCTGGGCAGCCATATTCGTCACAAATCTTTTTTTGTTTCCCATATGTGTTCCTCTAATTTTTCTTTAACCTGGAGGCAATATGTCTCAAAGTCCGGAGGCCACGGCTTTCGTTATCACTGTAATAACATTCGGCCGCTCCCATCCATCGCTTTATTCCAGTAAAAAGTCCGTATACTTTTATCCATTTGTCAATCCGGCGGACTGCCCGTTCACTGTTTTCATAAAAAAACTTCTTATCCTTGATCTTCTCTACCCAAAATGGCCTTTCCTCGCTGTTGACCTTCCTCAGCTGCAGTTTCATCAGTTCACTGAATACGATTTCCTGAAAATACAGCATTTCCGATCTTTCATGACTTCGGAGCAGATAGGCATTGTAGCATTTGCTCAGTTCAATAAACTGGTCCAGCCTTGGCTCTTTTTTACTTTTTCCCATAATAGACGTCTGTCTATATAAATAATAGTATAAATAATCCGGAATAACCTGGACACTGTGACAATAGAAAAGATAATATAAATTAAAGCAGATATCCTCCGAAAATATCTTCGAATTATCTTCAAAACTTATTTCATGTTCCCGGATAATGTCTGCCCTGTATAACTTATTCCAGACACAGTACCCCATTCTGTATCCCAGGTATTCTCTGATGGACAGATTCGTCCGTTTTCCTCTCCATCGGTATTCTTCGGGCCTGAACGTAGTTTTTTTCTCATCACCGCTGATCTCGTCGACAGTCACATAATTAAAGCAGACAAGATCAGTCTGTGTCGTTAAATATGGCTGCAGAGCTGTCTCCAAAAGTTTTATATCCACTAAATCATCACTGTCAAAAAAATAGATATACTCACCGGACGCCACTTTCAGACCTGCATTTCTGGCATCCGAAAGTCCGCCGTTTTTTTTGTGGATCACTCTGATTCTGGCATCTTTTCCCGCAAACTCATCTGCGATATCCCCACAGGCGTCAGGAGACCCGTCATCCACCAGAATAATCTCAAGATTGCGGTACGTCTGATTGATGATACTCTCAACACTTTTCACTATATATTGTTCTACTTTATAGATCGGTACGATCACAGAAACAAGCGGTTTCTCTTTCATCATTACATCCGCCTTCCCAGATGAATCTATACACTGATTCTCAGCCGTCTGTATAACCATAATCTCAGTTTTCTTTTACAGCCCTGTATTTTAGATATATATTTCTTATATTCAATCCGGTATTTCTCATCCAGCTTCTCTGCCAGACCCGTCGCACTTTTATCGCTGCTTTTCTTTAGTCTGACAGCAGCCTCTTTGAGCATATACAGATATTTATACTTTATAAGATAGAAGAGGTCCATGTCGCCGGTGCCGGCAAAAAAGTCAGCCATCTGTTCATATGCTTCAAGACCATCATAGGAAAAGACATATTTCCTGGTTCCCATAATGCTGTTTTGTCTCTGAAAATAATAATAATATCTGCCGCTCAGATAAACTACCTTTCTGCATTGATAAAACACCCGGTAGGTGGTAAATTCATCTTCATGAAGTTTTCTCACCGGAAAACGCACCTGCTCAAACAGACTTCTTTTATACAATTTTCCACAGGCAATCACGCTCACAACATGCAGATCTTTATCCAGTATATTTCTTACCGCCTGAAGCCCCGTATATACATGAACTTCTTTGTCCTCAATACGTTTGATCTGGTAATCTGTACAGTCGACTCTCTCTATGCCGCAGACAGCAGCATCCGTTTTTTCTGCCAGGAGTGCCTCATAAAGTTTTTGATACATATCCGGATGAATGTAATCATCTGAATCTACAAACCCAAGATACCTTCCATGGGCAGCTTCAATCCCTGTGTTTCTGGCATCCGAAAGTCCGCCGTTTTCCTTGTGTATGACTGTGATCCTGCTGTCCTTTTGCGCATACTCATCACAGATTTCAGGGCACCTGTCCGGAGAGCCATCATCAACAAGAATAATCTCGATGTTTTTATACGTCTGAGCAGCAACCGACTCTATACATCTCGGAAGATACTTTTCGACTTTATAGACAGGAATAATAATACTGATCAGCTCTTCCATTCGTTTCTCCTTATCATATCTAAACGCTGATATAATAACACAGAATACTTTTCCTTGCAATTTATGCCTGCTTATACTTTTCGGCTCATGCTCGGATTATCGATGTCTTCATTCCCTGCTTATCATCTGTCTCTATCAGGCATTGCCTTCCACAAAGGGAATGTCACATACAAAATAGCAAACAATACTTTTCTTTTTAATGTAATATATGGATTTTTCCTGTATTTTCTCCGATTTTCCCTGATATATGGATACAATTTTTCGCCATAATCGCATTGTTTTCCCGAAGACTGTTTTACAATATCTTTCAGCAGGGACAAATAGTGGTTCATATAATTTGCCTCTAGCTGTCTGTCCAGTTCCTGATCTCCATACATTTTTCCGGTCTCAATAATTTTATGATACGTATCAATGACGCTCATTCGTCGCTGAGTCACTTTTCCGTGAGTTGCGCTCGCTGAATGGATGATATAATGATATTTACAGACAGGATCATAATTCACTGAACGGCAGTGCCATACATACTGCAGGCAAAAGAGGGAATCTTCACATACATACGTATTCTCATCAAATTTCAGCTGATTTTCTAAAATTGTATCCAGCTTAAAAAGTTTATTAGCTGCATATCCTTTGACAAGACTCCCGCCGACTCCGGCTATATCTTTTGCGCACTGCAGACGTCCCATCCTGATCTTTTCTTTCTCTGGCCCATACTGCGGCACATCATTAAGATAATAGCCACAAACAGCCATATCAATATTCTCTTCTTCTTCCATTAACCCGATCAGAACAGAAACCATATCTCTGTCCAGTATATCGTCGCCGTCCACAAAAAGAATATACTTTCCTGATGCATGAAGCAGCCCTGTATTTCTCGCTGCAGAAACACCTCTGTTTTCTGAATGGCGGTAAACCTCCACCCTGTTATCCTCTGAAGCTAACTTAATACAACATTTATAAGAATCATCCTCTGAGCAGTCATCTATCAATATCACCTGGATATTTTGAATCGTTTGATCCAGAACAGACCGGGCACTGCTTTCTATACGATTTTCCAAATTATAGACAGGAATGATAACGCTCACTTCCGCTGTCTTTCTGTTTTCTCCTGCTGGCATTCGCTGATACATCCTTTCCCTCTTTTCTTGGATCTGCTCACATCTTCACATAATATCCTGATTCACGATCATCTGTTCCGGATGGTACGGCAATCTGTACTGTCGCTGAAAAGAATCCGCCTGATATATTTTCAAGCCGGATTCTTTTTGAAAACTATAATACAATATACGCTTGTCCTTTCAATCTGTGCTATCAAATCCTGATTGCTCTGGCCGCCTCTAATCTTTTACTCCGCTCAGTTGCTTATAATTATCAACAATCTTTTCAAAAAACAGATCCTGTGAATATTCTCTCTCCGCCAGTTCCCTGGATGCCCGTGACATCCTGGAAAAGCATTCTTCCTCCGCAGTTTCTGCCAGCTTTTCCGCCAGCGGTTCTTCCTGTCCCGGACGGATCAGATAGCCGTTCTCGCCATCCCGTACGGCAGCGGCCATATCTCCCACATCAGTGGCAATCACCGGCATTCCGTAACTGATTTCTTCCAATACTGCTATCGGAAGACCTTCATTGTAGGAAGGCATCACCGCGATCTGACTTTCCCGAATCAGCTCCGCCTTTTCCTTCCCGCTCTTCCAGCCGCAGAAGCTTACAATATCCTCCAAGCCATTCTCGCGGCAGTATGTCTTCAGCGCAGCTTCTTCCGGCCCTGTCCCGGCTATCGCCAGGCAGAGTTTCCCGAGTTTTCCGTTATGTTTTAATCTGCAGAAGGCCCTCAGCAGAATATCGATCCCTTTCCGCGGAATCAACACTCCCATATACAGCACCTGGCATCTGTCATTATCCCATTTTACCATATCTTCGGGAATCGGAACCGCATTACGGAGGATTACCGCATTTACCGACGGCTCTATTGTTTCCACAACTTTTTTCCAGTGTTCACCCAGAACAAAGAAGGCCCCGCTCTCTCTCAGAAGCGTCCGGATCTTCTCTTTTGTCTGTACATTGACTTCCCCGTACCACTTCTCGAATTCAGATCCGTGCAGATGGATAATATCCTTGATCCCAAACAGTCTGCACAGCCTGTGGATCAGAAATTTTCTGTGAAAACTGCCCTTATAAGACATATGCATATGGACAATATCGGGTCTCCAGAAAACCATAATCACAAGAATCCTGATATACGACAGCATAAAATAAAGCGATTTTATAATCGTATTTCCCGGATAAAATGTCGGGATAAACTTCATTTTTATATTTTTCTTTTCCCAGTCATAAGATCTGATCTGCGAGATCACACTGGTCATCCCGCCTTTATTTGAAGGATGATTCCCACACATCAGTACCCTGATCATTTTCTTTCCTGCCATATCCTGTCCTTTGCCGAAGCCTGCCCTGCTATAATCTGTAGGTTCCTTCCAGAGTACATACCATACGGGTGTCCAGAACTACCTTGCCTCTGAGCAGCTCCATATTCTCCCGGATCTCATCATGTCCCACCATGATCACTACAAGATCAACTTCATCAAGAAATTCTTTCAGGCTGTGCATCTGATTCGGCACAATATCCTTTTTAACAAAAGGATCATAAACTTTTACAAGGTTGCCGCACAGATGTTTTTCCATGGATTCCAGCATCTGCAGAGTCGGCGATTCTCTTGTATCATCCACATTTTCTTTATAGGTGAGCCCGTACAGTCCCACGCGGCTTACATCGGTCATTTCCCGCTCACGCATGATATCATGAACTCTTTCCAAAACGAATTCCGGCATGGAATCATTGATCTTCCTCGCTGCAAGTATGATATTTGCCAGACCCGGATAATCCCCTACCAAAAACCATGGATCCACAGATATACAATGTCCTCCGACTCCGGGACCCGGGCTTAAGATATTGACCCGCGGATGTTTATTGGCTATGCGGATGATCTCATATACATCCATGTTGTCTGACCGGCATATTTTCGCCAGCTCATTCGCATAGGCAATATTGATATCCCGAAACGTATTCTCTACGACCTTTGTCATCTCTGCCGTTCGTATATCTGTCAATACCAGCTCAGCCTTGCAGAATGAAGAATACAGCTCTTTCACCCGCTGGGCAACGGCCGGTTCGTCCGCGCCTATCGTCCTTGCGTTGTTCTTCAGTTCATATAACATATTCCCCGGTATGATCCTCTCAGGAGCATGAGCCAGATGGATATCTTCCCCGGTTTTCAGCCCTCTCTTTGTAATAACCGGGCGGATATACCGATCAATTGTTCCCGGAGAGACCGTTGACTCTATTACGATAACAGCGCCCTTTTCACATACTTCCAGCACGCTTTCCACTGCTTTTACGACATACTCGGCATCCACCTTCTTACTGTCGGCATCATAGGGCGTGGGAACCGAGATAATATAAATATCTGTTTTCTGATATTTATCAGAAAACTTGATGCCCAGGGCAACGGCCTTTTTAAAAAGTTCATCCAGTCCTTCCTCTTTAAAAGTAACTCTTCCATGATTCAGCTCTGCAACGATCGCAGGATTATAATCTGTTCCTACCACCTCAACGCCGTTTGCCGCCAGAATAAGTGCTGTCGGCAGACCGATGTATCCTAATCCTATTACGTTTACCATTTGTATTTCCCTCTTCTCATTTTAGTTTTGAATGTTAATAAAACAAACTTAAGGTTCCCTACGATATATCTCTTCCACATCCTGCCTGGTTCCTGGATAAACCGGTAGAACCATTCAAGACCATGCTCCTGCATCCACCTGGGAGCCCGGCTTGTCACACCTGCGACTACATCAAAGCTGCCTCCCACACCCATAACGAACGGAACATTCATAATATCCAGGTATTTCTTTATCCAGTATTCCTTTTTGGGAGAAGAGAAAGCCACGAACAGTATATCCGGTTTGGCATCTCTGATCTGCTCCGCTATCTCTGTCTCTTCTTCCGGCGAAAAGTAACCATTTCTAATCCCGACAATATTGAGGTTTTTATATTTTCGGCAGAAGATATCCTTTACTTTTTTTACCACATCTTCTTTCGCCCCGAAGAGAAAAATCTTATACCCTTTTGCGTCCGCGAGTTTTACAAGATTTAAAAAAAGATCGATCCCTGTTACCCTTTCTTTTACCGGGATATTCAGCATTTTTGCCGCCCACAAAATCGACGCTCCATCTGCGTTTATAATAGGACACGCATTTACGATCTTTGTAAGATTTTTATCCTTCTGCATCAGATTAACCTTTGACGCATTTATCACCACATGCTGCACGGGCTTCTTTTCACGGATAATTTTCTCTACCTCTTCTATAGTCTCATCCATGGTCAAAGCGTCTACATATGTGTTAAATATAGGAAATCGTTTCTGCCTCATACTCACTTTTAACTTGCTCCCTTTCCTTTCAGGACTACACCAACGGTTTTGAAAAGAATCTTAATATCCTCTTTCAGCGACCAGTTGTCAATATACTCTACATCCATTGCCACAATCTCTTCAAAATCCTTTGTATTGCTCCGTCCACTCACCTGCCAGAGCCCGGTCAGCCCCGGAGTGGCACTGAGTCTTCTCCTGTGATAACCTTTATACTGCCGGAATTCCTCTTCCGTCGGCGGCCGGGTGCCCACCAGACTCATCTCCCCTTTTAATATGTTCCAGAACTGGGGAAGTTCGTCAATGCTCGTCTTTCTGATAAACCGTCCGACTTTTGTAATTCTGGGGTCATGTTCCATCTTAAACATAGGGCCCTTCATCTCATTCTGGGCCATCAGTTCTTTTTTCCTGGCTTCTGCATCCACATACATGGACCGGAATTTGTAAATACGAAAACGCCGTCCGTTCTTTCCTACCCGGACCTGAGAAAAAAACAGCGGGCCAGGTGACTCGATCAGCAGAGGTGGCGCCAGAAAAACAGTCACTACTGCCGTAATCATCAGTCCTACGATCGCCCCTATAATATCCATCACACGTTTAAAAAAGATCTGTTTAAAGGAATGAATTCTCGGACTAAAAGCCACAGCATAATACTTGCCGATCCGCTCGATCTGCCTCTGCGCGGGAAGTTCCAGTTCAAACACATTGATATTTAATTCTACCGTGATTCCCATCACTTCCAGTTCCTGGATGATTTCTTTAATCGGAAGGTCACACTGAGAAGACAGATGGATAAACACTTCATCCACCAGATTTTCCATGACATATCCCATCATATCCTTATAGTCACATACAACAGGGACACCGGCGACCTCATTGACATGATGGTCGCCGGCCAGCACAAATCCCTGAATATTCATATTCCAGGAATTGTTCTCTCTGATATTTTCACAGATATCCAAAGCCTTATCTTCCGTGGTCAAAATCAGGATGTTCCGTGTTCCTATCCCCTTACTGTATACTTTGTTCATATATCTTTTGTACAACTGATGACTGGTATACATGACCACAAGATCAATACAGCAGAAATAACCGTAAACAAGCCTGGAATAATCCTGAGCATCCTGCATAAGGAATGCCGCCATACTCACGGTTCCCCCCATTACAAGAACATTGCGGAAGGACAGAAGAGCCTCCTGCTTCCTTCCGCGTTTAAAAAAATTTCTGTTAGGGTTGAGTACAAAATAAATCAATGTGATTGCCATAAGCAAAACACCGATTCGAAAAATAACAATCCCTTTTGAATAGCCTCCCCACAAGTCACCAAACCGCAGGTAACTGGCAAGGACATAACTGAGGACCACACAGACGCAATCCATGATAAATATAAAAAAGTTCTGTAACTGCATTTGCTTTGCTTCCATGTGTCCAATCCTCTTAGCTTTTAATTATTCAGTATCTTTTCAATACCCTGCATTAATTTAATTCCATAATTTGCGTCTGTCGCCCAGCCTGTACCGTTCGGATTGTGCGGTATACTCAGCCAGCTCACATACGGTGCTTTTCCCCTCAGCCAGTCTCCCCAGCGAGGATCCACACAGGGATTATTGAGAGGCTCACTGTTCGCATAACACTTCAGATGCTGAACATGAGCTCTGATTCCGGTACGTACATCCGGAAAGGAGGCACCTGCCGCGCCGCCTCCCACAGCTCCTAATCCGGCAAAATTAAACTGTTCAATCTTTACGTCCCCGCCAAACTTCAAAAACCCTGTCTCCAGCATAGCCTGGGCAAACGCAACCTCAACCTTTATTCCTTCTGTCTCACATTCCTCATAATAAATCTGACAGAAATCTCTTAAGGTAGAAACACCACCTTTTTCCAGTGCTTCTGCCGGGAATTCGATGGGGGAATTATTTTCATAATAATCAATCAGATCCTGTACTGTTGCGGAACTTTCTCCCGCTATTTCATACTTGGCCTCTGACAGATCCTCGCTTGCAGCTCCCGATGTGCCAAAATAGTAAGTTACACCATCGATAGTCAAAACCTGATCAACTACAAGATGGCCGTTCTCGTCATAATAATACCTCTGGCCTTCTTTGTCCCGCCACTCCGACTGCATCATGGCTCCGCTCGACTTGAAGTAATACCAGTATCCCCCTATCTTCAAACCAAGGTTTGTCACAAGATGGCCGTTCTCGTCATAATAATATTTCTGACCTTCTTTGTCCCGCCACTCCGACTGCATCATGGCTCCGCTCGACTTGAAGTAATACCAGTATCCCCCTATTTTCAAACCAAGGTTTGTCACAAGATGGCCGTTCTCGTCATAATAATACTTCTGACCTTCTTTGTCCCGCCACTCCGACTGCATCATGGCTCCGCTTGTCTTGAAATAATACCAGTATCCGTCTATCTTCAGGCCGATATTCGATACCAGATGACCGTTCTCGTCATAATAATATTTCTGGCTTTCTTTGTCCCGCCACTCCGACTGCATCATGGCTCCGCTTGTCTTGAAATAATACCAGTATCCCCCTATCTTCAGGCCGATATTCGATACCAGATGACCGTTCTCGTCATAATAATACTTCTGGCCTTCTTTGTCCCGCCACTCCGACTGCATCATGGCTCCGCTCGACTTGAAGTAATACCAGTATCCCCCTATCTTCAGGCCGATATTCGATACCAGATGACCGTTCTCGTCATAATAATACTTCTGGCCTTCTTTGTCCCGCCACTCCGACTGCATCATGGCTCCGCTTGTCTTGAAATAATACCAGAAAACATCTATTTTTAATCCTGTATTTTTCACCAGGTGGCCATCTGAATCATAGTAATACCATTCGCCCTGCTTCTGACGCCACTCCTCACACATCATAGCTCCACTCGACTTGAAATAATACCAGTATCCTCCTATTTTCAAGCCAAGATTCGTTACAAGATGTCCTTCTGAATCATAGTAATACCACTCGTCCTGTTTTTCCCTCCACCGGTCATGGTACATAGCTCCTGTAGTCAGATCAAAATAGTACCAGGCATTTCCTATTTTCTTACCGCCATAGACTTTCTGTCCGCCCTCATAATAATATGTATTTCCCGCACTGTCCGTCTCCCAGTAACCTTTGCTCAGCCCCAGATAGTTCGCGATTCCGGTGGCGTCCGCCACGCCAAGTTTCTTAAGGCCCTCATCTGTCTTCAGAAAATTGTTCACATCACTGGCATTTGTAAGAAACGCATGCTCCACAATGATCCCCGGTATATTGTTTTCTTTACAGTAAATCTGTACAGAAAAATAATCGGAGATGGAACCGTCCTCATAAGTTTCCCCCACTGTCGTGTTCTGGGCATAGATCCTTCTCCAGCTCAGTCCCAGATCTGAAAGTTCACTCATGATAGCTTCTGCCAGTTCTTCGCCCTCTGTTGCAAGTTCCGGCCGCCAGCTTGTGTTAGGAATAATCACTTCTGCACCGTTTGCGCTGGCGGCTGTTGCCGCGTTCAGATGAAGGCTTACATAAATCTGAGCTCCCGCCGCTGCTGCCGCTTGAACTCTCTGCCGGATACAGCTCCCCGCACTGGTACAATTGTAGGGACACTCCGCTGTAGTCCTTGTCATATATACAGACACACCGGAATACTGCTCCAGTTCCTCCTTGCAGTATTGGGCGATCTTAAGAGTCAGTACTTCCTCCTTCAATCCGTTTGCCTGAGCGCCGGCATCATTGGCGTCATGTCCCGGATCAAGAGCTACCACGATATCGCCGGAACGTGCCGACCGCGCTTCTGTACTGTCATTCAGGCTGTATGTACTGATCCCGTTTGCCTCAGCCGTCTGAGCACTTACCGTGCTCAGCGCGTCTGCTATACTGTCCTGAGCTTCCGTCACTCCGTTTTCATCAATTGTAACAACAGAAGCCTCCAGTAAGGACTCACCTGTTTCCTGTGATGTTCCGTCAACAGGCTGGAGTTCCTCAATTCCTTCATACGCTTCGTTCACACCGAACTCTGCGGTCACTCCCGTTTCTTCCAGGATGATAGACTTTTCTTCATCACCGTATAAATTCAATGATACTGCATGATATGTACCGGTATATGCATCGCCTGTATATTCTTTTTCAAACAGGTATAAATTTCCTTCCTGCCTGGATAAAGCCCATTCTTCCGTATTTCCGCTTTCATCCGATACAGTAAGAGTAATCTCATCTGTTCCGGTTATCTCCTGATTAAAGGAAAAAACAATCCTCTGAGTACCGGGTGTCTCAAGATATGGGCTTTCGATATAAACAAAATCAATCCCGCCAGTTTCAATATCCTCAATCTCTTCGGCTTCACTACCTTTATCCCGGGAATCTTCTTCTGTCAAAGCTCCATCTGAAATTTCTGGCGTCTCGTCTTCTTCTGTTCTCTCCTCTGTGTCTTCTGACCCAGAGGCCGGTATTTCTGTGTCTGACTCCTGTTTATCAGCATCATTCTGCTCTGGATCTGTCTGTCCTCCCATCGAAGATTCCGTTTTGTCCGTCACTTCTCCGGTATTCCCTTCTTCCGGCAAATTTTCTGAAGTTTCCGCTTCGGCCTGTCCCTGTCCCGTTTTCTGTATTTCACCTGCTTCTATTTCAGCTGCAGATACTGCTCCGGCAGGAATACTTCCTGCAACCATGACGGCAAATAAAAGTCCGGCAATAATTCTCGTAAATTTCTTTTTCATTCTGTCTGCACCTCTTGTCAATCTTCCTGTTTATTCAATCCAAATGTTAAAATGCTACCATTCCGCTGTATCCGTCATAATTGGCTCCATGTGATGTCTGAAGGGGCTGCCCTTCTTCTGTCAGACGGATCCCATCACATCCATATGCCTCGAGATATGTATTGACGATACATCCAATGATCTGGGTTTCTCCCGTAGTTCCCATACTCCGGATCCGGTCACCGGTCGCGGCATTAAAGTCCAAATCTATCTTTTTTTCTCCCTCACTGATACTCAGGCTGAGCAGCTCACAGTCTTCTGTAAGGATCCCGTTTTCAATCAGGGCATTCCAGATATCCCGTTCATTCTGGATCTCCACACTTTTTCCTGTCACTTCCGCAGTCTGGTCATCAACATAATACAATGTAACCGTCCTTGTCTCGGAGGGCTCCTCCGTGGATGCTTCTTCCTCTTCAAGGATTTCCGCTGACTGATCGAACTCATCCGACTCATCTGATTCAGAATCCGACGGCTCTTCCTCCTCTTTCTCGGGATCTTCTGTCTTTATCTCGTCCGGCTCCTCTGTGTCTTTGCCACATCCTGCTAAAAAAATAACCGAAAAACATACCATCACGGCCATACATATCAACAAGCAACGACGTTTTTTCATATGATCCACTCTCCCTTATCATTGATCGCTATCCATACTCCAACATATTAATAATATCAACTAATGCGTATCTTTTCAATGACAAAATTTGACATGTTACTTCCACCTCTTTCGATCATTCTGCCGCAAACAATCACCGGAAGTGCCAAATGGCACATTCCGGGATTGTAAGCGGTCGCCAAGGTCTCGGGCAAGCCCGGACTTTGGCTCGTCGCCAGTACAAACAGAGGGGGTTCCCATACAGCCTGTATTTCGGCTGTCGGGAACCCCCTTCTAAATCACCCGTTTTATACTTTCCGTCCTGTCCTGGTGAAAAACTCTTTCACATCGCCTGCCGCGATAATAGATCCCAGTACGATCACGATCCCACAGATGATACTCTTTAAATCCGGCAAAGTATGCAGAAGTATGATGGAAAAGATAATAGACCACGCGGAATAGGTGATATTCAGTGCCATCGCCTTGGTTGCTCCGATTGTGGAAATAGCCCGGTAATAACATACATAAGACGCTGTACCGAATAACGCGGACAGTAAAATAATCGCGGAAGTCGGCGTAAATGCGATATCAAGGGTAAAGTCCCATCCTCCCAGCACCGTAAGGATGACCACTCCATAAAACACTGCTGAGGTAATCTGCCTGATCTGCAGTGCGTGCTCATCACTGATATTGGGATCCTTCAGTCCGTAGGCACATATGACCGCTTCAGAAGCCCATCCCACGCAGCAGAGCAGTGCGCAGAATATTCCCAGAGTAAAATTCGTCACCACACTCTCCCCCGGAGTATAGCCCAGTACGATCACGCCTCCGATGCTGCATGCCAGACCAACAAGCTGGATCGGGGTCATCTTTTCCTTCAAAAATATGTAGGAGAGCAATGCGCCGAGTGCCGGAAACATGGAGGAAATGATTGCTGTATATGCAGGGCCTATATAATTGATAGCCGCCACATATCCGGACATGCCGATGGGGCCTCCCAGAAGAGCTCCCAAAACGATAAACTTGCCGCTTCTGGTCTTTAATGCACGTATTACATTTTTTAATTGCTTTTTAATGCCCATATAAAGGAGCATCCACAGGGAAGAACAAAAGTCATGAATAAACGTACTCACAAAAGGGGCCAGAAAAACCGCCTGCTCTGTTGATACGAAAGGTGTCATCGCCAGTGCAATCCCCAGAATAACCGTATCAAGTGCCCATAAGATACCTGCTGTTAATCCTGTAATCATATTAATCCTCCAAAACCTTTCTATGAACCTATTACAAATTACAATATGCTTCAAACCTTTTTATATTCTCTTTCAACCGTACGTAACGTTCCTTGGCATACTCCTCCATCATCTCTTTATCGAACGGCACACGCGTCTTTCCCCACAGTGACCAGAGAAAATCGAGATAGATCTCATTTGCGATAAAATTCATTTTTTCATCTCTGTCCGCTTTATGCCCCAGATATGTATCCAAAAGAAAATCCGCTGCTTTTTCATCCATATGGGCCTCGATCGCTACATCTGCCACGTCCCACATTCCTTCATTCATTCCTGCATATTCCCAATCGATCAGATACATCCTGTCTTTTGTCCTGATCCAGTTTTCGCATAAAGGGTCGTTATGGCACGGAACAAGTGGATACTGTCCCTGCATCTTTTTCCTTATAACTGCCACCTTCTCTTTGATATCCTCATAATCCTCAAATAGCGCAACTTCATAAGAGCGGATAAGCTGTTCATACTCTTCTGCCATCCCGAATACATCAAACTCTACTTTCGTGTCTCCTCCGCAGGAATGCAGCTCTCTTAACAGTTCCGCCGCTTTTTTTATATTTTCCCGGCTCCGGAGTGTCTTCGGAGACATCGTTTCTGAATCCTCAATATATTCTGCGATCTTAATTCCTGTCTTTTCATCGAACATAATAAGAGGTGCGTCAATCTTTAACCGACAGGCCAGTTCCGTACTGACTCTCTCATCCTGTCTGTCGATCATTTTTTCGGTACCCTCTCCGGGAAGACGAAAAACATATCTCCCGGAAGTAAGCATAACACAGTACGTATGATTGGTCAGGCCCCCCAGACGTCTGATTTCCCGGATCTCCTGGTCTGCGAAATACTTTTCAGTCAATTCTTTTATCGTTGCCTGATCTTCTTTTAAAACCGGCCTGTTTTCCATCTCTGTTCTCTCCTTATTTTTTATATTCTATCCTGCCGTTTTTGTAAAAATAGATATACTCTCCATCCGGCGTCCGGAAAGTAAATCCTTCAGGTTCTCCCCTCTCCCCGGAAAGAGGAGCCAGATCTGTCAGATCCTGTTCTTTTAAGTTCAGCCGTTCTGCCACGTCTTTCAATATGGGTGATCTTGTGTCTTCCCGGTAACTTTCATCAAAATTTCTCAGTTCGTCCAGAGAGTCAAACTCAAAAATCTGGTTATCGCCATATTTTTTTATATACATTTCCAGTTCTTTGATGTGTTCCATATAAATTTTTTCCCAGAGCTTGCCTTTTGTCTCCGGCCTGTCATATTCATCCAGCAGGATCTCCGTAAATTTTCTGCTGAATTCTTCTGTCCAGAAGGTATGCCCCAGCATCACCCAGGCGTCTTTCCCTCCGATCCTGACATCTGTGATACGCCCCTTCTCATCTGTATCCATACACCACTCCTCTGTGCTGCCATGGACATAGACCGAAGCATAATAGCAGTTATCCACTTCTTTTTCAAATGGATTTATTATGAAATAATTATCCGAAGAACAAATATATGAATTCTTGAGATAATCTCTGGCCACATACAGACTGCCATTATTATTTCTTGTCAGATAATCGTCATTGTCGATCAGGATCACGCCGGATTTTTCTTTCAGATAGTAAAAACATTCCTTTTTATATCCTGCAACAATAACGATCTCATCGATACCGGCCTCCCTCAGCTGCCTGATCTGCCGCTCGATCAGCACCTCCCCTTTTACGGTCATCAGTCCTTTTGGCTTTTCATAGGAAAGAGGAGCAAATCTGCTGGACATACCGGCCGCCATTATGATCGCGTTGTCTGCCTGATATTTCATTGCTCTCTTCCTCCCATCTCTTTTATCTCCTGCCGCGCGTACCGGAAGTATTCTTTTGCGTATCTGTACTGTCTCAGAGAATACTCTCCAAATTCAACGCCCAGCATTCTTTTGTACTCGCACCAGTTGCTCCACAGCAGCCCGCAGATGGCAATATAACAGTATATTTTTGCTTTTACTGCCTTACAGCAGCCGTTCTCAAAATAGAATCCGATCAGTTTATCCACCCATTCTTTATCATACAGTGCATAAACCGCGAACATCGCGATATCCACATGGACATCCTGCATTCCGGCGTATTCCCAGTCGATCAGATACGTATCTTCCCCTGCATACAGGAAATTGTCCGGGACTGCGTCGATATGGGTCAGCGCCCAGGTCTTAGGCTGCCTATCCACATATTCTTTTAGAAGATATACATTCTTCTTTGTCTCCTCATGATCCACATACACGGATTTCGCTCCATTCCACAGGGATTCATACCATTCCATCTGTCTGAACAGATCAAAAGTGTGCTCCACCTGCAGCTTCCGTTCATGGAAGCCCCTCAGATAATCCATTGCTCTTTTTACGTCTTTTTCGTTCTGAGGATCACAGACTCTGGCGTTCTCCAGATAAGCGGTCATTTTATAACCGGCAGCCGGATCCATATAAATGACCGGATCGCATATTCCCTTTCCTTTCAGTTCCTGATAAGTCTTATACTCATTTTTCCGGTTGATCATCTGATCTGTTCCCTCGCCCGGGATCCTCATGATATATCTTTTCCCTTTGCAGGAAAACAGGAAAGACCGGTTGGTCATACCCTTTTTTAAAAGTGTGATCTCCTGGATGTCATCCAGCCCACAGTCCAGTTCCTCCTGAATAATTTTCAGGATACCGGCTTCCAGGTGCAGGGAATCGTGATCCAGATCTTTTAGTTCCTCCAGAGTATTGATCTCCCGCACTTTGTCTTTCGACACTTCCCTGGGCCTTATAAACATTTTTGTCTCATCCAGCAGAGCTTCTTCCCAGAACATCTCCTTGCTCCTTCTCTGTCGGATAAGATCCTTCATTTTCTCCCTGAGATATTCCGCGTCACTTTTGAGAATATATGAAATACCGATCATCTGATTACCTGTCTCATCACCTCTGATACACACCAGTTCTTTTTTTCTGTTTACTCTCACGGTGCTCTCCGCGCTTTCCGCGTCTGTGACCATGTACCAGGAATACATTTCTTTTTCTGAGAACGGATTTTCCATACACCATATATCACATGGAATGATATAAGTATTTCCGATCTTATCTGCCACTTTATTCAGGGAAAACAGATTATTCTTTGTCTTATAATCCTCATTGAAAACTAACCGGACGCCATATTTATCTATCAGATATTCGTACTGCTCCTTCATAAATCCCACAACAATGTAGATCTCCCGGATCCCTGCTTCATGAAGCTGCCTGATCACTCTTTCGATCAGGCGTTCTTTATGGACCTCCAGCAGTCCCTTGGGAACCTCCAGATTTACCGGGATCATACGCATGCCGAATCCGGCAGCCAGAATGATCGCGTTTTGAGGCTTTTTGTCCCGGATCTCATCCTTCGCTTTCTGCGTTAGCTGCTTATCCCTGTTCAAATATCCGAGCTCTTCCAGCCTTCTGAGAGAACTGTTTATCTTACCCAGCGAATACCCCGTACTCTCTGCCAGTTCTCTCTGTGTGGAATACTGTATGTCTGAAAGGATTTTTATCAAATCCAATTCTTGTATGTTCATGTACTTCTATTTTCTCCTTTTTATGAACTTACATGTATACTAACACGCCTCGCTGCGTTTTGCAAGCCGTTTTATAAAAAATTTGTTTATGAAAAACTCCCTTCTAAGTAACAAGTTTTCTTGTTTCACTTGTCTGCTTAAAAGGGAGCGTCCCGGTTTCACGTAGTTATTCTTCTACAAATTTTCTATGTTTATCAGGTTATAAACACCTTTTTTAATTCAACAATTCTCCTTCTGTAAGCGTCCTTCCCTCTTCCACTACATTTGCAAGATGGATAATATTATTTACCACCTCTTCATCCGGATACATCACATATACCGGAGTATCCGGCATGGAGTATGAATAATCCTGCCCGTCATATCCCGTGGCCGCGACAGACTGGATCGTCCACTCGGCGCCTGTATCAAGCTGATATTTCACCAGAGAAGTCAACTGTCCCTGCGTTATATTGGTCTCTATATCCCGACTGACTTCATTAATGATGCTGTTCGCTTTCAGCAACATCGTCGGTGAGAGCGCTTTTTTCAGCATTGCAGTGATGACCGCCTGCTGGTTCTTGCCTCGCTGATTGTCTCCGTCTGCCAGATTGTGCCTTTCACGGCAGAACGCCAGGGCCTGTTCGCCGTTGAAGTGGTTGTATCCCTGTGCTACTTCCATCTCATAACCGGATTCCCATCCTGTAGTAAATGCATATTCAGAATATACATCTACACCGCCCAGGATATCCACAATTTCTATCAGAGAAGAAAAATTCAGTCTCACATAATAATTAATGTCTGTCTGATACAGTTCGCCCAAAGTTGCCATTGAAACGTCAATTCCATAGGTTCCCGCGTGAGTCAGCTTATCATTCATTCCACCTGACACGCCCGGTATCGGCACAAAATAATCCCTTGGGGTCGTAACAAGCAGGATCTGATAGGTTGTAGGATTGACAACCGCGATAATATTCACGTCGCTGCGCTCAGAATCTCTGTTCTCCCCATCTCTTTCGTCACCGTATACATCAAGTCCACTTATATATACAGTAAACGGTTCCTTCGTCAGGCTGTCATCCTCGGCAGAGCCCCCCAGATTCAGCTCCGTCTGGATTTCGTGCCGGTATATGATCTTGATCTGACTGCTGTAGCCTTCCACAGACTGATCCATTAATTCCGTATAGGATTGATTGTATAGGATTGCCTGAACCTCCCCGGACAACAGTGCCTGAGCCTGTTCCTGTACAGAATTGTACTCTGTCATGGCTATGTCCGTCTCCAGCTGATTCTGGATTTCCGTCACGGCCGCCTGCATGTTTTCTGTACCTTGTTCAAACTGGACTCCGAAGGAATAATCCGCGGCATCCTCCAGTGTCTCTGCCGGATCATTTTCAAGTACAGCGACTACCATACGGTCTGTCTTAAATCCTCCGCTTGTGATGATTCCAAGCACATCATTCGCTTTCGCAATATAATAAGTTCCTATGGAAAGAATCAGGATCGCCAGCAGACTGTATGCCTTTCCTATTACGCCTCTCCTTCGCCGGAGAGCCTGTGATGTAAGAGTAATACACCACAGAAAAAGCAGCACAAGTCCCACCAGCACAAGATATCTCATCGGAAGCATGTTGAGCAGTATCACCACTCCCATAAACGCTACACTGATGAGAGCCTGAAGGATCAGACAAAAATTTCCGAATCGGTTACGCCTGGACCGCCTTGAATGCGTTCCTGCAGTTTTATTCTTTCGTCCGGCTGATTCCGCCGGCTTGTGCTTCTTTGCCATGCCAAAACCCTTTTCTTACTTATCTTACTCCTGTTATCCACTACATCAGACATACAGCGGAGAAGGATAAACTCCTTTTTGTATCAGCCGTGCCACCGCTTCCTCCACGGCCTCACGGTCTTCTCTGTAGGTTACACCAAACCATTGATCCTCTGATTTCAGGACTTTTACTTCCAGATCACCTTTTTGCAAAAGGCTCCCGATGATCGTCGGCAACAGATACTCAGCCTTTACGTCCTCAGGATGTGTTTCCTTCAAAAAGGTATCAAACCCTTCTTTTAGGATCCCGAAAAATTCCGGCGTCAGTCCCCACATATTCATGGAGACCGGAGCGTCTGCATCCAGTTCTTTCATATTACCCTCTGTCCGGATCACCGCGCGGCATCCGTCCTTTTCAATATTATGTGTCTCTCTGATACTAGTCAACATACCGTCGGAGTCTACCTGACACACTCCGCGGGTCACCCCGCCATTGGCACTAAGAGTATTTTTCAGCACAAAGCTGATCATGCAGATCTGTATTTTACCAGTATCAGGAATGCTTGTCAAATAAGAATACGCCTCATGAAACGCACTTTTCCCGTAATAATCATCCGCATTGATCACCAAAAACGGAGTATCTACGATATCCCGGCAGCAAAGAACGGCCTGTCCGGTCCCCCAGGGCTTTGTCCTGCCTGCAAATTTTCCGGCATATTCTGTCGGAATATCATCCAGTTCCTGATATGCATAGCAGGTTTCAACCCGTTTTTCGATCCGACTGCCGATGACTTCTCTGAATTCTTTCTCCATCTCTCTTCGGATAACAAATACGACTTTGTCAAATCCGGCCTCCACTGCGTCATACACAGAATAGTCCATTATGATCTCACCATTAGGCCCAACAGGTGCAAGCTGCTTAAGTCCTCCGCCAAATCTGCTCCCGATCCCGGCCGCCATGATCACAAGTGCCGCTTTGCTCATGGATTACTTCCTCCTAAATTCAATTGAGTATTTTCTGCTTTCCTGCTATTCCCCCAGTCCGTCTTCCACCAGACGGACCATCTCTTCCAGCGCCGTTTCTTCGTCTTTTCCTTCGCAGATGATCTCGATCTCATCTCCACTTTTAATACATGCTCCAAGTATACTCAGGACGCTCTTCGCATTCGCTGTCACATCTTCATGACGTGTTTTCTTACACACCGTGATCTTGCTCTCAAACTGCATGGCTGTTTTGCAGAACAGACCAGCCGGCCTCAGGTGAAGGCCAGTTGGATTCTTGATCTTCACTTTGCCATTAACCATTCTGTATCCACTCCTTGTATTTTCTTGTTCAAGACTAGCCGGTATTCTCCGCGCCGTTCTGTTCTTCTTCCTGCTTTTCCTCCACTGTCAGCCGGACCGTCACATTTTCCGTCAGAGTGATTCCGTCAGGCACATCTACCTTCACAGGAAGCGTATAGGTGCCCGGCGTAGTACATTCCGACATATCCACAGACACTGCATTGCTGATATCCAGTGTCTCTAAAACATTCTGTTCTCCGCTGAAACGGAATCTGATCTCCGCGTCCGGCTCGTAGCTGACCTGGAGATTTTCCGCCAGATTGTTGATCTTTATGGAACTTACAAGGAAATCTATGGTCCGGGTTCCTGATTCTTCGATCATCGCAGTGATCGTAATATTTTTCGCGTTGTCATCCGTCAGGCTGACACCATCCGGAAGATACTGGGTAATATCTATCGTTCTTTCCAATGGTTCTGACGCATCACTGATATCAATCACAGAAGCCGGAATTCTGATCGACTCCACCTCTTTCAACGCGTCACTTTTCCCGCAGATCTGGACACTCTCCGGTTCAATCCTGCTTCCGGTATATTCATATCCTTCCGCCGGCGTTCCCGAGACCTCTACTTCGACAGGCACTGTTTTCATCTCCAGAACTTCCACAGAAACCGTGATCCCGTCCTCCCCCAGATTGTTCTCAAGCTGTCCCTGGCTCACCACATTTCCATACACGTCATAGAGGATCAGATCGGCTGTTACCTGAGTATCTTCTGTTATATCCCCTATATCGATCTGAGCCACTGCCCTGTCTATCTGTTCGAGCGTTGATTCCGCTCCCGTTATGGTAACAGTCTCAGGTCTGACTGTCATATTCCCCAGCATATACCCTTCCGCCGGTGTAGTATCATCCGTATCCACGATCAAAGAAAGTACTTTCTTTCCTGATTTTTCCCGCTGTATCTGAATATTGGGCGGAATAGACTCGGCCGATTCATAGTCACCGGCATAATCAGGGATCTGTATCTTAACGGGCACAAGCCCTGTACTGGTATCCATATCCCGGATATCCGCCGTCGCCACGATATCTTCTCTGTGTATCTCCTGCTGTACCTGTCTGCTTGCGTAGACTACTACGCTTACTGTCTGCTCGCCTACGACCTGATATACGTCGCCCGCGGATGTTATGATGTCGTCGTTCACGATTGTCACAGGAATATTACTATATGTCTCTCCTGTAACCGGATTGTCAAAATTGACTACGATCAGCCACAGAAACGCGGAAAAGATTAGCGCTATAATCTTCAGGCCCAGATTGTTTGTGATTCTGTACTTCTTCATCTTCTGCGCCATCCTTTCCGTATAGTGAATTTCTTAGGTTCAGAACTCCTATACTGAATCCGGCTCAGCCTTTCCCGCAGTTCTTCCCGCTTCACTCCCCGGGTAAGGATTCCTCCCATCGCGACCGACACCAGTCCGGTCTCCTCTGACACAGCGATCACGAGAGCATCACACACTTCACTCATGCCAAGAGCCGCTCTGTGTCTTGTTCCCAGATCTTTACTGATAGTCATATTGTCCGAAAGAGGGAGATAACAGGTGGCAGATGTGATCCTGTTGCCTCGGATGATAACAGCTCCGTCATGAAGCGGAGTATTATGCTCGAAAATATTGATCAGGATCTGAGAGGACACTTTACAATCCAATTCGATACCCGTCATTTCATACTCATTTAACTGGATAGCCTGCTCTACAACAATAAGAGCGCCTGTACAGACACTTCCCATCTCATAGCAGGCTTCCACGATACTGTCCGCGGTCTGATCAGAAAATCTCTGATTCTCTCTGCTTCTGTCAAAAGGATTAATATTACTGAGAAGATTCTTCTCTCCCAGTTTTTCCAGAGCCCGGCGAAGTTCAGGCTGGAATACGACAACAGCCGCTACAGCAAGTACATTGATAGATTGTGCCGCCAGATACAGGATCGTATGCATTTGGAAGATCCATGCCAGAAGTATAAAGACTCCCAGCATGATAATCCCTCTCAAGAGCATCCATGCTTTTGTATTTTTGATCCACAGCATGATCTCATATACGATCACTGTCAGGATCAGGATTTCAATCGCATCCATGATCTGTAGATTCGGAAAGTACATGCCGTTTGTATAATTGTCTAAAAAACTTTTGATCCAGTCTATCATGCTGTGTCTCACCACCTTATTGCCCGGTACACTCCCTGCTGCCGGAGCTTTCTGTTATGTATCCAGACCTTTTATTGTTCTGTCTTATCCTCATCCAGCCCCAATTCCTTGCTGAGACTTCTTGTAAGCAGAATATCATCGGTATCACCCGTGTGTTCTTTCAACGAGTCCGGCGTCCCCCTGTCAATGACTGTGGTCATCTGAGACTGTCCGCCTGTAATGCGCTTTACTCTCTTTTTGGGGACAGAAACACCGATTTTCGGTACTGCTTTTACATAATAGTAGTACTCATCATCTTCAAACTGAACGGTTTCTGTTCTGGAATAGTCAACAGAAAAGAAAAGAAATTCCAGTACCAGTCCCACAGCCACGCCCAGCACCGCGCTCACGATTATCACCACATATGATATGCTTCCATTTAAAACAATATTTCCTGCAGACGCGACGATCACACAGGCCGCTGCCCCGGACGCGGACGCTATCTTCCACGCGTGATCGATAGCGCGTGTTCGTACAAGATTGACAGTCAGAATCCCGATCAGGACAGCCGCGATCATAAGCCACATTTCTTTTCCTGTCAGCATCTGTCTCGTAAAGCTTGTCAGGCTCGATATCATCCCGTCCGCGTCCGCGCTTTTCAGCGCTGCCGCGGAGGCCTTTACGATATCTACCATATAGAAAGAAATGATTCCGCAGGCTGCCGGAACGATCCAGACAGGAGTTCCGAGAAGGCCAAACGCCACCGGAACGACAAAAGGGATCTTCAGTCCGAAAGCGATCGCGGATATAAGGACCAGCCATGCCTTTTTCGGAGTAAAGCGGAAATAAAAAATATACATCAGCAGAAAGATCACCAGTGATACTATGGCAATCGGCAGGGAAAGTGCGTAAAAATGCACAAGAATCAGAGCTGTCGCCGCGAAGACCGTCACGATCACAGGAAGAAACGTGCAGATCACCGCAAGACCGACTGTGCAGAAAATGGAGGAAGCCATTTCCATAAAACCGATGTTTGAATTGATCAGTCCAAAAAGGATCAGCCCCATCACGAACTGTGTTCCCTTAAGAATATAAATGGAATATGCCGCATATATTTTCTGCAGCCTTTCTCTCCAGACAAGTAATGTACTCATGACCTGTTTATCTCCTTTTTATCATTCATCTTCTCGATCCGCGAGAGATCTCTTATGTACTTTTTCACTCTCTGTTTCGCGCGGATATGTTTTTTCTTATAAAAACTGCCTGCCCCGATACCATATATGATCAGCAGGGCCAGATACGCTCCCACAGCCACAGCCAGCAGAATGAACAGTTTCACGAAAGTAAGATCTTCCATCAGAGGCTCGCCATAGCCGATGAACAACAGCCCTGCCAAAAGCGCGAACCCTACTGTCACCCAGATCAGTGTGATCCACGTATTCAGTGTAGAGTAATCTTTCCTGTAATAACTGTTGATCTTTATATCTTCATCTCCACATTCTTTCTCATAGATCGCGGCTCTGGTCATCAGACGTATCTTCTTTTTGTCCAGCATAACGTCCTGCACGTCCCTTCTGTGTATTACTTTTATCTATTATTTTAGTCATTATGAATTAGTATATCATATACTCAGATACCTTGTCCAATGCTTACGGTCAAAAAGTAGACATTTTGAACTCCCGCCGCCCGTAGCATTCTGGCAGCTGTCTGGAGCGTCGCCCCGGTCGTGTAAATATCATCGATAAGAAGTACGTTTTCGGGAGCATTCCAGTTCTTTGCAACAGCAAAAGCTCCCGACAGCTCCCGGGCCCTTCCCCTTCTGTCAAGCTCTTTCAGCGGCACTGTCTTCCTGATCCGGAAAAGCACATCCGAACGGCACGGAATCCCCGTAAGGCGAGCCAGCTCTCCTGCTATGATTTCCGATTGATTAAATCCCCGTTTGCGTCTCCTCGAAGTATGCAGTGGGATGGGGATGATCTCATGGATCTTCCATTTTCTGATCTGACATCCATAATTTTCCTTCAGTTCCCCGGCAAAAATTTTTCCAAAATGCCTTCTGTTCTGATATTTAAAACGGTAAATTGCAGACGGGACAGGGTCCCGGTGCAGCCACAGGCTCCGTCCCTGAACAAACCAGGATTTTTCTTTGCCGCAGTCCCGGCAGTATTCCTCTGATTCATCCTGTAAAGGCTTTCCGCAGCGCATGCAGCGGGGTTCCTGCACATATATGATTTTCTCCCTGCATTTTGCGCAGATCCCCGGCGGAGAAATTGCTCCGCAGAAAGGGCATACCGGCGGATAAAGCAAGTCTAAAGTCCGCTCTGAAACCTTCTCTAAAAATCTCCCTGAAATTCGACGATGTGTTCTGCCAGACTGGTATATCTTGACTGCTCGTTTTTGTTCTGTATCATTTCCTGAAATACTGTATCACTCCCTACAATGGTCAGGCACTTCTTTGCCCTCGTCACTGCCGTATATAACAGGTTCCGGTTATACAAAAGCCTCGGGCCCGGAAGAAGAGGAAGGATCACCGCCGGATACTCGCTCCCCTGGGATTTGTGTACTGTGATCGCGTACGCCAGCTCAAGTTCTTCTGCCATTTCAAAACCATATGTCACTTTCCGACATTCATCAAACTCTACCTCTATAGTCTCTGTATATTGACTGATCTCCGTAATCACGCCCATATCTCCATTAAAGACTCCGGTACCACTGTCCACTGTGAGTCCGAACTTTGTCTTCACTTCCCACTCCAGCTGGTAGTTGTTCTTGATCTGCATGACCTTATCCCCCTCCCGGAACAGCCGTCCGCCGATCTCGCACTCTGCTTTCCGGGGATCTTCCGGATTCAGGTACCGCTGGAGGATTCCATTCAGCCGCTCCACACCCAGCATCCCTTTTCTCGTCGGAGTCATAACCTGGATCTCACTCGGACGGGCATGCACATAACCGGGCAGCTTTTTCTGGATCAGCGTAATTGTTACACCGATAATGGTGTCTGCGTCGTGCCGCTTCAGGAAGAAAAAATCCCGGCTCTTGTTATCCAGCACCACCGGCTCTCCCGCGTTGATCTTATGAGCGTTTACCACAATATCGCTCTCGCCTGCCTGTCGGAAGATCCGGGTCAGCGTTACCACCGGAAAACATGCGGACCGGATCATATCCCGAAGTACGCTTCCGGGCCCCACTGACGGAAGCTGATCCACGTCACCTACAAGGATCAGCCTCGTCCCCGGCACGACCGCTGACAGCAGAGCATGCATCAGCGGCAGATCTACCATAGACATCTCATCGATAATGATCACGTCTGCTTCCAGTGGATTCTGCCGGTTTCTTAAGAAGCCTCCCACACTGTTCTCCTCTTCCGGATTCACATTCACCTCCAGAAGCCGGTGGATGGTCTGGGCCTCATACCCCGTAGCTTCTGTCATCCGTTTGGCGGCCCGGCCTGTAGGCGCGGCCAACAGGATGCTCATACCTTCACTTTCAAAAAAACGGATCATTGTATTGATCGTGGTCGTTTTTCCGGTACCCGGGCCTCCTGTCAGGATAAGCAGGCCATGTCTGATCGCTTCAATGACTGCCCGGTGCTGCATAATATCCGGTTCGATCTGTTCCTCCCCCTCCACTTTTTTCAGACGGCCTTCCACCGCGGCTTCTGATATCTCACAGTCGATATTAAGCTCATGGAGCATCTTCGCAGTATTCAGTTCCAGATAATAATAGTGAGCCGGATAGATCCGTATCTCTCCGTCAGCTTCCTTCATCACTGTCTTTTTCTCGATGCAGAGGTCCATGACATGCTTTCCGATGTCCGATATCTCCACTTCAAGCAAAGCCCCCGCTCTTTGCGTCAGAACATCCTGGGGCAGATACACATGTCCTTCATTTACAGCCTGCTGCAGCGTATAGAACAGCCCGCTTTTGATCCGGTAATCTGAATCCGTATGTATACCAATACGGGAAGCGATCTCATCCGCTGTCCTGAAACCGACACCGTCTATATTGTCGGCCAGCTCATAGGGGTTCTCTTCCAGGACTCTATATACGCGCATACCATAATACTGGTATATCCTGGCCGCCAGCTTTGTGGATATTCCGTATTTCTGCAGAAAGATCATGGCTTTGCGCATATCCTTCTTGCTTTCAACCTGCACCGCGATCTCTCTCGCCTTCCGCTCGCTGATGCCCTTTACTTCAGCCAGCCTCTCCGGCTCCTCCTCTATAATACGGAACGTATACTCCCGGAACTTTTTCACGATCCTGCCGGCCAGAGCAGCACCCACTCCTTTAATGGCTCCTGATCCAAGATACCTCTCGATCGACACCAGGTCTTCCGGCTCTTTCTCTGTGTATGAGGTAACCTTCAGCTGCGTCCCGTATACATTATGATGAACATATTCCCCGGTCAGTTCCAACATCTCACCGTCGCTGATATAGTTAAAATTCCCTACACAGGTTACCTCTCCATCATCATTTTCCAGATGAAATACTGTATACCCGTTGTCCTCATTCCGGAACACAATGTGCCCCACATATCCTGTAACTGTTTCCAACTCTTTATCCTTTCCCGCATGAACGCAGAACAGGGATGTGCCCCGGTTCTCACATCCCTGCTTAACGTCTTAACTTAAAGATCCCGTCTTCCGCTCATGAACTCTACAAACTGCCCGGTGCCGATGGCGACTACCTTCATGGGATCTTCCGCGGTCATCGTATTGATCCCGGTCTTCTCTTCGATCAGCTCCTCCAGTCCTCTGAGCATTGCTCCGCCGCCTGTCAGGACGATCCCCCGGTCAAGGATATCCGCAGACAGTTCCGGGGGGGTCTGTTCGAGTACAGAAATGACAGCTTCCACGATCTGGCTTGTGGCCTCCCTCAAGGCCTCCTCCGTCTCAGAAGATGTCACTGTGACCGTTTTCGGCAGACCGGTCACAAGATTTCTCCCCCGTACCTCCATCGTCTCTTCTTCCACAAGAGGATATGTTGTCCCGATCTTGATCTTAATGTCCTCCGCGGTTCTTTCTCCGATGAGAAGATTATGTTTCTTGCGCATATACCGGACGATGGCCTCGTCAAAATCATCTCCCGCCACTTTGATCGAAGTGTTCACCACTGTACCACCCAGCGAGATCACCGCGATGTCCGCAGTACCTCCGCCAATATCTACGATCATATTCCCGCAGGGCTTGGCGATATCGATCCCCGCCCCTATGGCAGCGGCCACCGGCTCTTCGATCAGGTGCACCTCTCTTGCTCCCGCGGCAAAGGTCGCTTCCTCTACGGCTTTTTTCTCTACCTCGGTCACTCCGCTTGGCACACAGATACTGATCCGAGGTTTCTTGAATGTCCGTTTTCCAAGTGCCTTCTGAACAAAATACTTGATCATCTTCTCCGTCACTGTATAATCTGAGATCACGCCCTGACGCAGCGGGCGGACCGCTACGATATTGCCCGGAGTCCTTCCAAGCATCATACGCGCCTCTTCCCCGATCGCCTTGATCACATTTGTATCCCTGTCAAATGCCACGACAGACGGTTCTTTCAGGACAACACCTTTTCCTCGGACATACACTAATACACTGGCGGTTCCCAGATCTATCCCGATATCTACCGACATATTCAATTCTCCCTTCTAAATCTTTATACTCTTTCCCGTAAACTCTGTATTTCTTCCCTTTTATAGGCCTTTCTCTGTTCATTGTAGGGCGGATACCGCCAGATTTCCCCGCTTCTGCCAGTCCGCATCACTAGTATAATCGACTTTGCAAAAAATGGGAACCCCTTTCCTTACTTTTTCAGCATCATATCTATATATTTCCCGGTATATGACTTTTCATTCGCGGCCACTTCTTCCGGTGTTCCACAGGCCACTACGGTTCCTCCCCGGTCACCTCCCTCGGGGCCGATATCAATTATATAATCCGCTGTTTTGATCACATCCAGATTATGTTCGATCACGATCACGGTATTCCCGTCCCCGGACAGCCTCCGCAGAATATCGGTCAGTTTATGGACATCCGCGAAATGCAGACCCGTAGTAGGCTCATCCAGAATATAAACCGTTTTCCCAGTACTCCGCTTGCTCAGTTCTGCTGCCAGCTTGATCCTCTGAGCCTCCCCTCCGGACAATTCTGTGGAGGGCTGCCCAAGCCGGATATAGGAAAGTCCCACATCGTTGAGAGTCTCCATTTTTCTCCGGATGCTGGGGACATGTGCGAAAAATTCCAGTGCTTCTTCTACCGTCATATTCAGTACATCATAGATCGTTTTGCCTTTATATTTTACTTCCAGCGTTTCCCTGTTATACCGTTTCCCTCCGCAGACCTCACACGGCACATATACATCCGGCAGGAAATGCATTTCGATCTTCAGGATCCCGTCTCCGGCGCACGCTTCACATCGTCCGCCCTTTACATTAAAGCTGAACCGTCCCTTTTTATACCCTCTTGCCTTCGCATCCGGCGTAGCCGCAAACAGATCCCGGATCAGATCGAATACACCGGTATAAGTGGCCGGATTCGACCGGGGAGTCCGGCCGATAGGCGACTGATCTATGGCAATTACCTTATCCACCTGATCAAGTCCCTCTATTTTCTTATGTTTTCCCGGTATGGTACGGGCATGATTTAAATCCCGCGCCAGCCTTTTATATAAAATTTCATTCACCAGCGAACTTTTTCCGGAACCGGACACCCCGGTCACACAGGTCATTACACCCAGAGGAAACGCCACATCGATATCTTTCAGATTGTTCTCTTTCGCGCCGATCACTTTCAGCCATCCGGCCGGCTCTTTTCTCTTCTCCGGGACCGGAATCCTGATCTTTCCTGACAAGTATGCCCCTGTGATGGATTTTTTATTTTTCATGATCTCCCGGGCGTTCCCCACTGCCACCACTTCTCCGCCGTGCTCTCCGGCTCCGGGACCGATATCTACGATATAATCCGCGGCAAGCATGGTGTCTTCGTCATGCTCTACCACGATCAGGGTATTCCCCAGATCGCGGAGATGTTTCAGTGTAGCCAGGAGCTTGTCATTGTCCCGCTGATGCAGACCGATACTGGGCTCATCCAGAATATATGCCACGCCCACCAGACCGGATCCAATCTGAGTTGCCAGACGGATCCTCTGAGCCTCTCCGCCGGAAAGGGTTCCGGTGGCACGGGCCAGCGTCAGATAATCAAGTCCCACATCCATGAGAAACTGGATCCTTGCCCGTATTTCCTTTAAGATCTGCCCGCCGATCATCATCTGGGTCTCTGTCAGTTCCAGGTTTTCCAGGAATCTCTGGAGTTTTTCAATAGAAAGCGCTGTCACTTCCGCTATATTTTTCTCCCCCACTGTCACAGCCAATGCGCCCGGCTTCAGCCTCTGGCCGCCGCAGGCATGGCAGGGAGTGATATTCATAAAGGTCTCATACTCCGCTTTGACGGACTCGGAACCGGTCTCCCGGTATCTGCGCTCCACATTTTTGATCAGTCCTTCAAAAGCCACGTCATAGACGCCTTCTCCCCGCTGGCCTTTATAAAAAACTTTCACCTTTTTCCCGTTTGTCCCGTGGATAAGAACATCGTGGATCTTTTTGGGATACTTTTCAAAAGGTGTATCCAGATCAAATCCGTACTCTCTGGAAAGGGCCTCCAGGATCGCGTGAGTAAAGCTGGACCGGTCCGTACAGGACTGCCATCCCATAACCGCAATGGCGCCTTCATTGATAGAGAGAGACGGATCCGGGATCATCAGTTCTTCCGCAAATTCCATCTTATAACCCAGCCCGAAACATTCCGGGCAGGCGCCGAAAGGATTATTGAAAGAAAAACTCCTGGGCTCGATCTCCTCGATACTGATCCCGCAGTCCGGGCAGGAAAAACTCTGGCTGAAATTCATCGGTTCCCCGCCGATCACATCCACTATCAGCAGTCCTTCTGCCAGATGGAGCACATTTTCCACAGAGTCTGTCAGCCTTTTTTCGATCCCCTGCCTGACGATAAGGCGGTCCACGATAATTTCGATATTATGTTTGATATTTTTGTCCAGCGAAATCTCCTCGGACAGCTCATACAGATTCCCGTCTATCCGTACTCTGACATAGCCACTGCGTTTTGCCCGTTCCAGAAGCTTTGCGTGGGTACCTTTTCGTCCTCTTACTACCGGTGCTAACAGCTGAAGCCTTGTCCCTTCCGGCAGGGCCATGATCTGGTCCACCATCTGATCCACTGTCTGCTTCACGATCTCCCGGCCACATTTTGGGCAATGCGGAATACCCACTCTCGCGTAGAGGAGACGGAAATAATCATAGATCTCCGTCACCGTCCCCACCGTAGAACGGGGATTGTGGTTGGTAGACTTCTGATCGATGGAGATGGCCGGGGAAAGTCCCTCGATGCTCTCCACGTCCGGTTTCTCCATCTGTCCCAGGAACTGCCTTGCGTAGGAAGACAGTGATTCCATATATCTCCGCTGCCCCTCGGCGTAGATCGTGTCGAAGGCCAGGGAAGACTTCCCGGAACCGCTTAAGCCGGTCAGGACCACCAGCTCATTGCGGGGAATGTCCACATCTATATTTTTCAGATTATTCTCATTCGCGCCCCGGATCCTGATATACTGCCGGGCGTCCATTTTTGTTCCCATGTATCTATTTTATTCCTCCTGTAAAATATCTCCATCATCGAAAGCATGTCATTCCAGATCGTTCAGGATCTTCTTCAGATCGATCAGCTTATCCCGCAGCTCTGCCGCCGCCTCGAAATTCAGTTCTGCCGCCGCCTTCTTCATCTGTTTTGTCAGATCCCCGATCAGCTTCTCCAGTTCTTTCGCGCTCATGGACTCCGGATCCTTCTCCATGCGCAGCTCTTCTGCCGCCACTTTCCTGGAGATACTGATCAGATCGCGGACTGACTTCTGGATCGTCTGAGGTGTGATCCCATGTTCTTCATTATATTTCATCTGGATCTCACGGCGGCGCCGCGTCTCATCGATGGCCATCTGCATGGACTCGGTCACCGTGTCCGCGTACATGATAACATGTCCCTCGGCATTTCGTGCCGCTCTTCCGATGGTCTGGATCAGGGATGTTTCAGAACGAAGGAACCCTTCCTTGTCCGCGTCCAGGATCGCCACAAGAGTAATCTCCGGGATATCCAGCCCTTCACGGAGCAGATTGATCCCCACAAGCACGTCAAACACATCCAGACGCATGTCCCGGATGATCTCGGTGCGCTCCAGTGTATCCACATCTGAATGAAGATACTTCACCCGGATCCCCACTTCTCGCATATAGTCTGTAAGGTCCTCTGCCATCCGCTTCGTCAGAGTCGTCACCAGCACCTTGTTTTTCTTCGCTGTCTCTTTCCGGATCTCACTGAGAAGGTCATCGATCTGTCCCTCTACCGGACGCACGGACACTTCCGGATCAAGAAGCCCTGTCGGACGGATCACCTGTTCTGCTCTCAGAAGCTCATGCTCCTCCTCGTAGGGTCCCGGCGTCGCCGAGACAAACATGACCTGATTTATCTTACTCTCAAATTCTCCAAAATTCAAGGGACGGTTGTCCTTTGCTGAGGGCAGACGAAAACCGTAGTCCACCAGCGTTGTCTTTCTGGACTGGTCGCCGTGATACATCCCGCCGATCTGAGGGATCGTCTTGTGGGATTCATCGATCATCATGATGAAATCATCCGGAAAGTAGTCGATTAATGTATAGGGCGGCTGTCCCGGAGCCAGCCCTGCCAGATGCCGGGAATAGTTCTCGATCCCGGAACAGAATCCGGTCTCCTTGAGCATCTCGATGTCAAAGTTTGTCCGCTCCGCAATGCGCTGCGCCTCCAGAAGCTTGTCCTGGCGCTTGAACTCTGCCACCCGTTCTTCCAGCTCTTCCTCTATGTCATGTACTGCCCGCTTTATATTCTCTTTGTCGACCACATAGTGGGAGGCCGGGAAAATCGCCACGTGTTTTAACTCATCCTTAATCTCCCCTGTCAGAATATCAATTTCTGTAATCCGGTCCACCTCGTCGCCGAAGAATTCGACACGCACCGCTGTCTCGCTCTCGTAAGCCGGAATGATCTCCAGAACGTCCCCCCGTACCCGGAAAGTTCCACGGTGAAAATCCATGTCGTTGCGGTCATACTGAATCTCGATCAGTTTGGCCATCACCTCGTCCCTGTCTTTGATCATGCCGGGACGCAGGGAGATTACCATGTTCTGGTAATCCACAGGGTTTCCCAGTCCATAGATGCAGGACACACTGGCAACGATGATCACGTCCCGCCGCTCGGTCAGCGCCATTGTAGCAGAAAGCCGGAGTTTATCGATCTCATCATTGATAGAAGAGTCCTTGGCAATGTATGTGTCTGAGGACGGGACATAGGCCTCGGGCTGGTAGTAATCGTAGTAGGAGACAAAATATTCCACCGCGTTATCAGGGAACATCTCCTTGAATTCTCCGTACAACTGAGCAGCCAGTGTTTTATTGTGGGCAATGACCAGCGTTGGCTTGTTCAATGCCTGGATCACATTGGCCATGGTGAAAGTCTTACCAGAACCCGTAACCCCCAGTAAAGTCTGGCATTGATTGCCTTCTTTGAACCCTTTTACAAGCGCCTCGATTGCCTGCGGCTGGTCGCCGGTAGGCTGATACGGGGCCTTTAAAACGAATTTATCCATAGCGAAATCTCTCCTTTGTGACTTTTGATATGTTCAATATCAGCCATCCTCAAAAAATTCATTCGTAACGAAAATGTCAAAATAATAGCCTTATAGGACACCATTACGAATCCAGAAAGGCAAAAGTCACAAAACGCTTTTTTGAGGACTAAATAGCACAAGATAACCTTAACGGACAGAGCACCTCGAAAAACCTCCGGCCTTTTTCTGCCCTTTTCGCACATTATAGCAAAGATAACGATAAAAGTATATAGGATGAAAATTAAAAAAAGCACAAATGTTCGAGTGTACATCTGTACTTTTTTATCATTTCTTCTTTATATTGTTGTCATGCCGCTATTAAATATTCCTCGGCCGCCTCGTCTATTTCCTTCAGATCGGAGTAATCGTAGTATTTCTCTTCCCGGCTTTCCGGAAGGACTTCTTCCATAAATGGTTCAATCGCATATAAGCAATCTTCAATGATCTCTGCAGTATCCCCATAAACGTCTGCCGATATAATCTCTTTTGAATGTCCTAACATATGCGAGATTCCTTTGATATTAAAGTCATGCTTCAAAAGAATGGTCGTATATGTATTTCTTAGCTGATGGAAATGAATATCCGGAAGGCCCAGTGAAGCAAGCAGCTCTTTAAAATATTTGTGGTGATAGCTTTTACTTCTCGGATTTCCATAAGTGGAACAACAGATGTAATCCCAGTCACGGAACTCTTTGCTCCGCCGTCTGCGGTTCTTCTCGTAAATCCGGCGCTGTTCCAGAATTGCCTCAAACACATAATCCGGGATCGGTATCTCTCTGATACTGGACGGAGTTTTAGGCTTGATCTCCTGTTTTGTCAGCATTTTAGGCGGCACATCCTCTGCTTTGGAATTTGGCTTTTTCCCTAACTGCCGCTGTATTTTCAACGTGCGGTTGATATAGTCCACATCACTGTATTTCAGTCCGTTGATCTCTCCACGCCGCAGGCCCATCAGAACTGCAAATAAGATCTGCATATGGATCGGCGTCGCTTTGCTCGCCTCTACCAACTGAAATACCTGCGGGAGCGTCAGAGTCTTGCTTACATCTATCTTTAATTCACGGTATGGTTTTTTCTTTATCTTCTTTGGCAGCGGAACACCCTCCGCAGGATTTACCGCTATTACATTCTTCGACTTCGCATAATCCAGTGCAGTATTCATAACGGTTTTCGCCAGCCGTGCAATAGACTCGTATTTCTCCGCAATCGAATTATACAGCTTTCTGATATATCCCTGGTTCAGCGTTGCCATATACATTTTTCCCAGTTGCGGATTCACGTAGTTGTAAACCACATTTTTATAGCCATTGTAGCTGTTATCCGCTATCCGGGGACGCATAATCTCTTCCAGCCAGAACTCCATGAAGTCCGCAACTTTAATCTTTCCATATACAATGTAAGTTCCTGCATGAAGCTGCCCGATGATCTCATCTCTCTGTGCATTTGCCTCCCGCTTGCTGCAGAACCCGGCGTGCTGCTGGGTAGTATCGGAACCATCTGCAAATTTCAGCAGGACACGGAACCCGTAGCCTTTCTTTATGGTCGTAACAGAATACACTTTAAATTCCACATATTTTTTAAAGTCGAATTTCTTCATCGGTTATCCCTCCGTCCCTGTCCGCTCCGGAACAAACGTATCATTCATAAATGCGATGATCTTATCTTTCTCATCCATGACCTCACAGTAGTATTCGTAGGTGGTATGAATGGAATTATGACCTAACAATCCGGAGATCTTTACCAACGGAACGCCCCTCTCGATCAAAATGGTCGCAAACATATGGCGCAGCCCGTGGACAGTGATAACGGGAAGTCCGTTTCTCTCGCAGAGTTTTGTCAGCGCCTGATTCATGGAGCTTAACCCTCTCGGCTTTCCGTCCTCCCGGCTGCTGACATACCCATGATCTTCATAATTTCCGGCGTACCATTCTTTCTTCATCTCTACATAATGGAGCCTGCGCTCCACTTCTTTCATGATCGCCTTTGGAACTTTCAGTATCCGGAAACTGTTCTCTGTTTTAGGATCACGCTCGACAACCGTATATTCTTCAATTTCAAATCCTTCTTTTACTTTAGGGTTTGCCACTAACTGACGGCTGATCCTGACGGTATGTTTTTCAAAGTCAAAATCACTGAATTTCAATCCAAGGATTTCTCCTTTTCTCAGGCCGCAGAACAATCCCATTAGAATTTCCAGATACCATGGATTCTTACTGGCCGCCTGCAGGAACACTTTCAGCTTCGCTTTACTGAATATTCTGATCTTAGGCTTTGTCCTCGGATAAAGCTTTGTCTCCGGAACCGGATTATAATTGATAAATCCGTCAAACAGAGCGTCTTTGAATGCCAGACTCAGCAGTTCTCTTCCTTTATTACCTGCCGAAGAACAAATTTTTGACACCTGCTCCAGTAGCTGATCCAGATATTCCACCGTAACAAATTTCAACTTTATGTCTGTCTCCATACTGGGCAGGATCAATTCATACAGTGTATACGATCCCAACATTCTTGTCGTTGTCTCAATCCGCAGAGAATAAATATGTTCAAACCAATACTGAAGATATTCTCCAAACATAACTTCTTTGCTCTTTAAAAACGCAACTTGAAATTCTCTCTGTTTTTCCCGGTAGCGCTCCTCATATTCCCAGTAGCTTTTCTCTGCCTCTTCCGGAGTCTTAAAACCACCCTTTTTGCTGTATTTGGTGGTCAGATCATCCATCAGTTCTTTCGTCCTGTGATACCAGGAATTTCCTTCAAAAAAGACAACCCTTTTTTCTTCCTGTACTTCTTTCTTTTCAGCTTTTGTCAACTGATTGTTTTGATTCATTGATTTCACACCTTGCTTTTCCTATTCCCCGTATAGCCATCTGTCAAACAGGGCACATGGAATTCTATATAATTTCCCAATCTTGATGACACGGAACGGTTCCTGCTTTTGAAAAACCTCATCCAGAAATTCGTAGGTTTTTGATCTCCCCAGTCCAAGCAGTTTCTGGATGTCCTCCGCCTCATATACTTTCTTTGATATATCAGTAGAATCTGTCATGACTGCACCTCCCTTCGCTGATCAGGCAATAAAAGGACTGTACGCCTATAAAATAACGCATAGTCCTCTTACCGTCCAATGTGCGATTTTCTTCAATCGCATACTTGACAAACTGATTTTTCCTGTTCTCAATAATATTTCTTCCTTATTAAATAATCGTATCCCTGCCGCACATTACAAAACATACACGTTTCCTTTATTGTTTGGTTCTGATCTGCCCGGATGATAAAATGTTCCTTTGAATTGTAAAATGGTTTTGCACACACCGGGCATAAACACATCAGAACCGGCTTGTCCAGTTTTTTGATTTCCATGCTTGTGCGCAGCGCTTTCTCTACTCTGTTCATCTGATCCCGGTTTAATCTGCCAACATAATCATCCAACCGCCTTTTATCCACTGTCCTGATCTGCTCCAACAGCACAAAGGACTCTTTCTCCAGACCACTGATTCCGTTTATCGGCACATGTGTCGGCAGCTTTGTCTTTGGCTGGCTCGTAATGGCCGCAACAATAACCGTTGGACTGTGCTGATTTCCCCGGTTGTTCTGGATGATCAGCACGGGGCGGTATCCGCCCTGCTCACTCCCGAAAACAGGATTCAGATCTGCGTGATAGATCTCTCCACGCTTCATTACTTGTTCTTCCACAATCGCATCTCCTTCCGCTATACGCCTTAAAACTTTCTCTGTCCGTAAGGCGTTCTCCCGCTCATTGGAAACAATCACTTAGAACGGATATGTATCAGCCGGACGCAAAGCATTTCTCTGTATCCGGCTACCATAAATGCCTGTTTCAGCCTATTTGTCCTCGACGCCCCGGCTGTTATCGCATATATTTCATGCAGGGAAATCATCAAGCGGCTGACTGCTGATCAGCTCCACGGGCCTGTACCCCTCTGAGGTTCTCCCAAAGCTGCCCTCACTTGTTGCGACGCTCTTAACGCTCGACTTTATGACCGGACAGGAGTATCATGATACCTGTTGCCTGTTATCGCCTTATCAGTAGCAATCTGACAATTATAGCCGGGTATTTCCCGCTCCCCGGACAGATAAAACAGCCGCAAACCGATTCTTCTATATTAGGTGGGATTTCGCTGCCTTTATCCGTCCGGATCATGGCGTACCCGCTAACGTGGCTTACGCTCATCACGATAGCAACAGGAACGTACTTGATGAATGGGTATGAACTTTTCAAGGTCCTTGCCCGCTCTTCCCTTACGAAAAAACAGGCGAAAGATTAGCTCTTCCACCTGTTTCCTCAGTCTCAAGCGATTTTTCTACCCGCTATTCTAAAAGTTTTTTCAGTTTTTTCTCTGCTGCTGTCACAGACTTTGCTATGGCCTGGAAAGAACAACTTTCCATCTCTGCGATCTGCTCATAGGTCAGTCCGACAAAGTAGTAAAGGACTAACCGGCGTTTCTGAATTGCAGGCAGCATGGATATGGCAGTATAAAGTTCTTCCAACGCAATCTTCCGGATTGCCTCATTCTCTGCAGATTCTCCCGTCTGTCCGGAGCGCCTGTGTAAAGTGATATCATAGATCTCTGACTGTTCGATATGCCGGTCAACGATATTGAGATGTCTCAGATCATCCAGTTCAAAACTGTCAAACGCCTCATATAATTCTCTGCTGATTTCCATGCAATGCTCTTTTCTTTGTCCATCTGCAAACTCTATGTAATATTTTCCATCTGACTCAAATATACTATAAGGATTATATTTGTCCTTTCTTCTTTTGGGGTGGTTTCCCTTCATTTTCTTTTCCTCCGATCTGAAATTTTTTGAAAGTTCAGATCGAAGCGGTGGCCCCCGCTCCCTGTAAGAAAGGAAAAGACTCTTTAAATCATTACAAAAAAGGCGTACCTGTTTTCTTCCAGATACACCCTCTCGCAGATTTATGTAATCATTTGTAAAAAATGGTGAGATTAAGCAGAACTTTGTCGAATAAAAAAACGCCGCAACTCTTATAGGAATTACGACGAACTGACAAGAAAATAATTTATTTTTTGATCGGTATGTATTCTGCCCTACTCTTATGCAGTACTTCCCCTTTCCAAAAGAGGAAGGAATACGACATATCGATACATTATTCTCCTCTTATTTTGACAATAGGAGAAGTATACTGTAGAAAAACGATGGTTTAACTATGATATGCCTACATTTCTGTTAAAAGAATCGCAAATTATGACAACAAAAAAACAGCCTAACCGACAAGATCAGACTGTTTTTCATCCTACTTAGCCTCGAAGCAGTATCCTATTTCACGCACACACCGGATCTCAAATTTCCGATCCGGGCAGGCTTTGTATAGTTTTTCTCTTAATTTGCATACATGGGAGCCAATCGTGTTGTTCTCTATATCCTGTACATAATTTCCCCATATCTTTTGATAAATCTGTTCGTATGTAAGAACCCTCCCTTCGTTGGCAGCAAAATAATATAATAGGTTAAATTCTTTTGTAGTTAAAGATACTTCCCGTTTCCCGCAATATACCTTTCTTTGATCCGGAAGTATTTTAAGATTTGGAAAAGATATTGTCGGGGCGTAGTTTACCTCATATTTTTGAAAATCTGGATATTTGCGAAACACTTCCATAATTTCATTAAAAAGACGGGTTTCATTTTCTTTAAACTCTGCAACTAATAAACGTCCTATATCGTTTCCCTTCTTTCCATTTTTGCTCTCAATTTTTCTAGTATGCAATTACCAAACTACCGTTATAATCTCAATAAGACATCTTTTATTTGTAACATCCACAAAGAAACGGCGATCTTGATTACTCAAAACCATCGTAGGGATACGTATATTGAAAGCGCGAAAATAACCTGCCCTGCAACGGTTTTTACCCATTGGGTGGGGCAGATCGTTTCTTATGTGATTTTCAGATTTCTACTTTTGCTATTGCGTTGTGATATTCTTCTTCAACGGAAGCAAGGTATCGTTCCCGAAACGCCGCTATCGCAGCATTATCCGAAGCCACAAAATATCCTCGCCGTGTTTTTTCAATCACGCCATGCTGTTGTAGTTCACGGAATGACTTTCTGACAGTTTCCGGGCTGCTCCCGGCCTCTTTTGCAAGGTCTATGTATGAGGGCAGCTTGGCTCCCAACGCATACTCGCCATGCAAAATACGAAAGAAAATCTCATTGGCAAGGCGCTGATACACTTTTTCGCGTACATCAATGTCCCAGCCCATGTAATGCCTCCTTATCCGAACGCTCTTTTTACTTGTAAATTTTTTACTTTAATTAAGGTTACCTGTTTGCACTTTGGGCAATAAAGAGGAAAATTTTTCAGTTCTGTATCTTGCCGAATCTGCAATCTAGTTTTATTTCCACAGACAGGGCAACGAATCCAATTTCCATTTATCATTTACCATTACCTCCCAAAAAACATTTATATAATATTAACAACTAAAGGCCGAGAACACAAAGCTGTCGCTGGGGTACTCGTCCAGCGTGGAGAGCTTGTCCCATTGGGCCGGGGAAATATCCTCTAAGGATGTTTGCCGGTTACGGTATCGCTGCATTTCCCGCAGGTAGTCAATGGCTTCATGGTATAGAACCAGCTTGCAGTAATGGTCGAGTTGGCAGCGTTCCACATAGTCAGGGGTGTATTCGTTCATCTTCTCACCCCCGATCTGCGGGAGAATGAGAAGATTAAGCTGTTTCCACCGCTCCTTTCATCGGTGGCAGTACAACGGCCCCGGCCCGCACCGAAAAACCGCAGAAAACAACAAATTTCGCCCGGCAGGTCGCAGACCCACCGGGCGAAAGTGAAAGCAATATGAATATGTTTTACATAGTATAGTTCATACTCATGGCCGCTTGTCCCCGTTGCCGGGAACGGGCTTTTTTTGACAGTACATAGCCTGTCGTATTCTGTCGAAACGCTCTTTGCTTCATGGCGGCTCCCTCCGTGGGCCGCCGATCCCGCCAGCGTCAGGGCGTCGTCGGTATGAGGGCAAAAAGAACGGCGGCCTTGATTTGTTCAAAGCCGCCATAATTTAATCAGGCATGGAAAAATGACTGCTGAACGACGGCTTTTTTCTTTTGCCGTCGTCCGGCAGGTTATTGTTTATGAAGATTTTGCTTATCCCAAAGATTTCAGGTTGTTTCTATACTCAAGCATTTCTGCTTCGTCTACCGTGTCAAGGATATGTTGTAATTCACTAATTACTTTTTCACGCTCCTTTGGCAGAAATGCTGTTACAGGATAAAAATTGGATGATGTATTCGCAAGTAGATGTGTTCTGATTTGAAGATTTTGGATGAATACCTGCAATTCTTCAATTCTTTCTTTTTCCCCAGCGGGTACAAATTCGCCTCTCTTTGCCATTTCATAAAGCTCGGTATCAGGGAATAGTGTCAAGGAGTCCACGGATATAAAATAGGGATTGAGCTGACTAAACAGCCTTGCACTATTGACAGCGTTACGATACCCGTTTCCTTTACCTGCAAGACCGGTCATATAAACAAAGTAATACTCAATGCCTGCCTCGTCCAATTTCCGGCACTGTTCAACAATATCATCAGAATTATATCCTTTATTGGCAAGTAACAGGGTTTGATCATCGCCACTTTCAGTCCCAATACTTAAACCGTTGATCCCCGCAGCACGAAGTTTCCTAAGCTGCCAGACCTCTTTATTTTTTATATCCCGAATACTCGAAAACATGGCCATCGTCTGGCACTTAATCAAGTAGTCCCTAACCGTCCATGCTCTAAGCCTTAAATTTTCGTAACTCATAGCAAATGGGTTTGCACCTGTCCAAAAAATTCTTCTGGCGTTAGGCTGATATGTTTTAATTTCGGCTAAATCCTCCTCAAACTCCTCCATTGGAGACATCCGAAAGCACTCATGGTTATAAAGATTGCAAAATCGACACTTCCGATAAGTACAGCCAGATGTTGCCTGTATGATAACAGAGTGAGCTTCATAAGGTGGACGCCATGTTCTTCCTGTAAAATGCAAAGCGATCCTCCTATCATAAATGTTTTAAGTTTTTGCGGTAATGGCGCAGTTCTTCTTCACTAACATTTGCAATGATTTTATCCAAAGTATCCAGCAGCTTTTGTTTGTCACGAGGCAACTCACCCATAAGCTGGAAAGCATTGGATGCCCCCAAAGCGCCAAACATCGTAGGAATTGTCAAATGTTCAATCAAGGTTCTTACTTCTTTATACTTTTCTAACTCGCTTTCTTCTGTCCAATTTCCTTTTTGGATTTCCTGATAAAGTTCCGAGTCAGGATAAATTGTAAGCATATTTGCGCCAACTTCGGTAGGGTGAAGCTGGTTGCATACTTCCGCCGTTGCTTTAGCACCAATTTCGCCTCGCCCCGCACCTGATATACTTGTAAGATAGAAAAAGCTATAATGAATACCGGCACGGTCAAGACGTTTGCATTGTGTTACAATATCGGCAGCAAGATACCCTTTGTTCATAAAGCGCAAAGCTACATCGTCTCCAGTTTCAATTCCAATCGTCAGGCCATCATAACCCGCTTTATGAAGTGAGGCCAGTTCATCGTCTGTTTTTAATGTAACGTCGGTAATACGGGCAAAACTTCCGATTGTTTTACAGCTTGGAATATATTTGTGAACCAAATCGGCAATTTCCATTAGCCGCTCAAACTTCAAAACAAAGGGATTGGCCCCCGTGAGAAAGGTACGGTCAAATCCAAACCCTTTCCATCGCTTAATCGCGCTTGCTGCTTCCTGTAAATCAGCTTCAATATCCTCCATCGGGGACATTCTGAACTTGAAAGGCAAATCATTATAAAGCGTACAGAATTTGCATTTATGGTGTGTACATCCAGCGGTAACTTCCAGTAATAAAGAAGAAGCCTCATAGGGTGGCCTCCAAATTGTTCCTGTATAGTGCATATTGTTTTCCTCCTTTACGCTCATTATATCATTGTACGCCAATTTGAAAAGTACTGTACTTTTTTGTAGTACCTTGCTTTACGATTGAACAAGATATATAATTGTATAAGAAAGGAGTAGCGCAGAGATGAGAAAAACGGAACTTGCGATTGAAAGATGCAAAACGATGTCCACGCTCCAAAAAATATTAGGCGGAAAGTGGAAAATCGAAATTCTATATTACATTGCTATTCGGGATATTCATAGATTTGGGGAACTACGACGACACATTGGTGAAATTACAGAGTCCTCATTAACTAAGCAGCTCCGCGAATTAGAGGCTGATGGATTTTTAATAAGACATGACTATCATGAAGTCCCTCCCCGTGTGGAATATACTCTCACAGAATTAGGAGAAAGTTTTATTTCCGTATTAAATTTTATGAAGTCATGGGGCGATGAAAATTTGCAAGATAAATAGAAACTTTAGACACCAGAATATGAATTATAAAGTTTAACTTACCTGCATATAGCAACATTCCATTGGGCAAATATGAATTATACAATGTAAATGGGTGATGCTATATGGCGAATATCGAAAACGACGGAACGATACCCAGCTTTCCGGTTATCATACAGCTAATCAGAAATTGCGGTCTGCCCGTGGAACAGTATTTTAACCCGGCAATCATTCTGGAAGAAAAATGCACATAAGCAAAAATACTCCCTACAATATACGCATTTAAAATACTGAAACACCAATCATAGCAAGGCTCTCCTTGCACGGTCGGCGGGCAGGTAGGACAGATTATCCAATCCCCGCCAGAACAGGCTTCTAAATGCGTAGAAAACAGCCCATGAGAAAGCGCCGGACGCGGCGGCCTGCTGGCCCTGCGCCCGGCGTTTTCTCACAGGCTGTCCTTTAGGATGGCACGGATCAGCTTGTTTTGCAATCGGTGTTTCATGTACTCGTCCACCCGCACATGGGGCGTACCGTCCAGCTCGTAGAGCGTCCGGGTACACAACTTGTTTATGTAGCCGTCATAGTACCGCAAGATGCGCTCCATTGCCAGCGGATCACCGGTGCGGGCGTCAGCAAAGACTGACAGGGGCAGAAGCACCCTGCCGTGGAATGTGGGCTGCTTCATTTCGCGTTCCTCCCTCCGTTATCCTCTAACCTCTGCCGCAGTTCGTTCAAAGTCTTTGTGCGGAGGCGCTGGACGGCGCTGCGGGACATCCCCACAAGGCCGCCGATCTCGCCGTCCGCCATAGCCGCGACACAATGCAGAATTAAAATCTGCTGCTCCTGCTCCGGCAGGCTGGCAAAGGCCCCGGCCACCAGTTCGTCCCGGATATGTAGGTCATAGCCAAAGGCCGAGAACATAAAACTATCGCTGGGGTATTCATCCAGTGTACAGAGCTTGTCCCATTGCGCCGGGGAAATATCTTCTAACTCTTTATTGGAAGTACAAGCAGTCCATACCAAACACCAAATAGCGTTCTCTGTTATCGACCACGGACAGGGCATTACTGATGAAGATAAGAAATATATCTTTGACCGTTTTTTCAGCGGGGATAAATCTCATACAAATAAAACAAATTTTGGTTTGGGTCTTAGCATAGCACAAGAATTAACTGGAATGTTAAATGGAGTAATACAAGTGAGCGATACTGCTGGCGGGGGAGCAACATTTACAGTTTCTTTTCCGTTGAAATAAATATTTTTGAAAAGAGCCAATGACAACAAAAAGCAGCCTGACCGTTGTTGATTGTCAAGTAAAATTGACCCACTTTTTCGTTGAATCTTGACCCACCTTAGTAGCCGATAAAGCGGAGTACTAAGGTGGGTCAATTCTATCTGTCAATCCTGATTTTTACACTGTGAATTGACCCACCCTGTTAATGGGTTACCACCTGATATCCGTCTGCTGACAATGACGTCTGATCTATCAGGATCGTTCTCGTGGATGAATCCAGGGTAATGTAGCGGCTTAGTGTCAGAAGACGGTCACTGATCAGCTCGTGAACCAGTTTTTCCATCGCCACAGGCCGGGAGTCTGAAGCCGGATCGGGCTGACGGACCGCTGCAACTGCGGTTGTTCCGCATAACTCATCAAGATCCATAAAAACACCGTCAGCCACACTTGTGTCAATTCCGGAGAAATGATCCGTATCGGCATCGTATAAATACTTTCCGCATTCCTTGATCCGGTTTATCACAAAGTAAGGATGCTTGATCCCGTACTCGCTCCTAAGATAGTCATATGCTGCTGTTTTACCTCCGCTGTTGTATTGTTCAATGATTTTAGGGAATGTTTCTTCCCCAATGATTGTCTTGCCCATGCTGCGCCTCCTATTGTGCGATGTCCCAGTCGAACGGATCAAACGGCCATTCCTCATTGATATGTTTACGCACGTATTCGTATGCTTCCTCGCACAGATTGTTGGCGGCCAGAAACTCCCAATACAGGAAACATGTCCTGTAAAGCCGGTTTGCCTTCTCCTTCAATTCCTCATATGTAGGCGGCTCTGGTGTCGTAATACCATCACGGTCAATACCGTATTCTTCAAGAAGATATTTGCTCCCTTCCTCATAACTCATGGAATCAAGCGCACGCCGGATTTCTTCCTCCTCACGGTATACATCCAGAAAATCTGCCGGACTTCCGCTTTCATAGGAAGCCATAGAAGCATTTTCATGTACACTGTTGCCTGCAGCCACCCATTCATGCAAGGCTTCCCTTTCTTCTTCCGTCATGGGTGTGACTTTTTCGTATTCCCTGAGTTCCTGCTTAAGCAACTGCCTTTTTTCTTTGTTTATCTTCATTTCACTTATTCCTTTCATTTCGCACTCTGTTTTGACCCTTTGACACGGTAGCTGTCACCCGTTATACTAAGGATATGGCAGTGATGCACCAGGCGATCCAGGATCGCTGTGGCCGCAAGTTTGCCAGTAAACAGCTCGTCCCATCTGCCCATGGGCAGGTTGGTCGTGATAATGAGGGAGTTCTTTTCATACCGATGGCGGATCACCTGAAAGAAAAGGCTCTCTCTTTCTCTGTCCATTTTTAAATACGAAAGTTCATCAATGATAAGCAGCGGGATCCGATTCAATTCTTCCAATGTTTCCCGCAGCGTCCCTTCCTGCATTTTTTCATAGAGTCGGTCAACCAGATCCTTGGCATTGGCAAAAAGCACTCTATATCCTGCGCTGATCGCATTCATGCCGATCCCTGTGGCGATCATGCTTTTTCCAACACCGGGCGGACCGATAATGATAACATTTTCACCAGCATCAATGAAATCCAGCCCTCCAAGTTCCGTGATCTTATCCCGGTCCAGTGACTGGTTAAATCCGTAGTCAATGTCCTCAAGCCGTTTTTCGGCCTCAAAGCATGCTTCCCTGCGAAGCTTTTCCGTTCGGCGGTCACGTTTTCCTTCTTCCTCCACAGAAAGAAGCCTGACAAGAAAGGATTCATAATCCATAGCAGAAGATTCCGCCTCCAGGATCAGGTCCCGGTATTGCTCGCGCATATCCACCAGTTTAAACTGTTTCATCATGGATTCGATGTATTCCGCATTCGTCTGATATCCCTTCTGCTTCATCTTTGTACCTCCGATAACATCGCATTGGTCTCATAATAACTGCAGTCGCGCATCAGGGCAGGGTCATCATCCCGATAGCCCTTACTACAAACAGCCCCCACGTCTTCCAAAGATACTTCCGGCAGCGTCAGATTCCCCGCATTGTATTCTTTCAGTAGTCCCTTAAATGACGTGATATCCATCTTGTCTAAAGTGATACAGTAACCGATAAAGCGGTCAAGCGTGGAGTCATCATACAGTTCTCCCAGAAGCATGATCTTTCTTGCGTAATGCGTAGGCTGGTCAAATTTCCTGCCGGCAGCGTCAAGGTAACGCTGGCCGTTTGAGAAACGTCTGGCAAAGTCCCGCCGGATCTGTGGAATAGAAGTGCTGACCGGTGTTGCGATCGCGTCATAGTGTGAAGGGTCCGTCCGCACAGCATGCTTCTCTTCTGAAGCCTCCACCGTCAGTATCCGGTTCTCTTTCATGTCATAGATCTCAATCCGGAATCCGTAGATCATCCGAAACTGCAGTGTTTTATCCACATATTTCACGGGTACGCTGTACTTACTGCCGCCAACATTGATGTAGCTGTCGGGACTGATGATGCGCTTCTGGAGCCGTTTGGTCCGGTAGTGTGTTTTGGGGAGTGGGAGAAGCGCAGCTTTCTCCTCAATCAGATAGTGCTGGTTAGGGATCCGCTTTGTTGTCCCGTGGACTTCATCGCACCATCCGTTCACAAACTCCTTGCCGCGCCGGTTCAATTCTTCCATTGTAGCGAACTGGTTCCCTTTTATGAACTGTTCTTCGATATAGTGAAATGGAGCTTCGATCTTGCCTTTTTTACGGGGCCAGTAACAGGGACATGCATTCAGTTCAGTCCCCAGATGCTTCGCCATCATCAGAGCCTGGGGATTATATTGGATCTCGTCCTGACTCTTCGGATTGTTTTCAATGACCAGTGCTTTGGGGTTATCGATCAACAATTCCAGTGTTACACCGCCCAGATCATCGAACAGCTCCTGTATGGCCTCATAAATCGCGGGAGCATCCGCTTTCAGGGAAAAACAGACCGCCTTCTTCCTGGATGCGGCAAGGATCATTGCGAAGCAATACACTTTCTGTTCACGTCCTCCGATCACCATGGAGTACTCTGACCAGTCGAACTGTGCCTGGTCTCCGGGTGGTGTTTCGATCCGCACGGTAGCCTTGGAACTGATGAGCCCCACATCTTCGTCCACTCTCTGCAGGAACCTGTAAACAGGACCGATGCTGCCGGAATAGCCTTTTTTCTTTAGTTCTTTGAAGATCCGCGTACCGTTAAATTCATACGGTTCGCATCTCCACTCAATAATGAGTTCTTTATAATCATCCAGACAGGATTTATAGACTGTCCGTCTGTACGTCGGCTCTTCCTTCAACTCCAGCAGCTTTCTGACCGTATTCCGGGAGATCCCCAGGATCTTTGCTGTTTTACGTTTTGAATGGGTCTGCTTATAGACCCGTTGGACAGCTGCCCAATCTTGCAATCCGTACACCTTCTTTCGCCTCCTTTCCGTGACTGATTGCACACGGAAAGGATTCTACATTGTCTGATTGGGTGGGTCAATTCTAAGTGTTAAATTTTCAAGATGCAGTGTATCAGAATTCGGTGTTACTTACTCACGCCCCGCCATTAGGGTGGGTCAGTTTTCCTCGTAAAACCTGGGTCAGTTTTAATTATAAATCAATAACCGTCAAGATCAGACTGTTTTTTCTACTTACCCTCGAAACAGTATCCAATTTCACGCACACACCGGATCTCAAATTGCCGATCCGGGCAGGCTTTGTATAATTTTTCTCTCAGTTTGCATACATGGGAGCCAATCGTATTATTCTCTATATCCTGCACATAATTCCCCCATATTTTTTGATAAATCTGTTCGTATGTAAGAACCCTCCCTTCGTTGGCTGCAAAATAACACAATAGGTTAAATTCTTTTGTAGTCAAAGATACTTCCCGTTTCCCGCAATATACCTTTCTTTGATCTGGAAATATTTCAAGATTGGGAAAAGAGATTGTCTGTGTGTAGTCTACTTCATATTTTTGAAAATCTGGATATTTACGGAACACTTCTATGATTTCATCGAAAAGACGTGTTTCATTTCCTTTAAACTCTGCAACTAATAAACGTCCTATATTATCTTCCTTCTTTCCATTTTTACTCTCAGTTTTCTAATATGCAATTACCAAACTAATTTTCCCCATATTATCACCTACGCCTTCTTTCATATCTACTCATTTATCTTTAATGCTGATACCATATCAATAGATTTCACTTTCAGAGATAACACCTTATTGATTATCCACGAAAGAATAAATGTACCTAAAATACTGACACCATATACATATACAGGAGCGTATGTTTCCATATCTATTGATGTCTGTACTGTACTTACCATAATACCCAACAATCCATATCCGATAGGAAGTCCGATAATAATTCCCACTATTGTAAGCCATATATTTTGCTGTATCATAAGTTTTCTAATTCTTTTGTTATTAAACCCTAACACTTTTAATGTAGCCATATCCCTATATCTTTCCATATAAGATAAAGTTCCTAAATTATATAGAATAACACTTCCAAGCAATACCGCCATGATTAAGAATAAAGTACTTAACATAATTGACGCATTTAGCATGGTACTCAAACTTTCTTCTAAATCAGCCCTGTTTTGTATACTGCTGATATAATCAGTATTTATTTTTGCATTTTCGATTTCCTCACCAATAATAGATGTTGTAATAAACGGTATGTTTTCTTTTTCCATTTCCGTTTTCATCATAGTAATTCCCTGTGTCATAGGTGTACGGATAATTACTTTTACAACACTTAAATACCATGTAGAGTTTCCAGAAAATCTCCATTTAATGCGGTCACCTACTTTGATGTTCATTTCTTTTGCCGTATTTTTTGAAACAGCAATACCAGATTTTAAATTCACATTATGATTGTCAGTATCGTATAATCGAATAAAATCTTGACTTTCCAATCCTGTAAAGGCAACGGTCTGTTCTTGACCTTCATGCTCAATTTCAACAGATGTTTCCATTAGTTCCTCACCAAACATATCTTTTATTAACTGACTTTTATATTCTTCATCAGTGAAATCACCTGTTACCTTTGTGTTATAGGTCTGTATCTTATCAAATGTCCAATCCGACATATTATTCATTGATGTATACAATCCCAATGAAGCAAATAATAAAGATACACAACCAATTACACCAAATATTGTCATAAAACTTCTCAGCTTATTGCGAAAAATATCTCGTACATTCCATTGACCATAAAATGATAAATGTTTTCGTAATGAATAAAGAGGTAAATCTTTATAATTTTTTCCCGTCGAATTAGAATAGAGTATAATTGACGCATTACCTCTTAGATATTTTCTGCATACCAGCATAGAAATTAACAGACATATCAGAGTGCATATAATAGGCATTAACCAACTACCACTTAACATGGAGGGAGATAATTTTGGCAAAGTATATATTTCTTCCATAACTGGATAAAGTGTCTTAGGTAGAATAATATAACCAATACACCAGCCGATAAAAGACCCTACCGCACATACAAATGTACTATGCGAAATATAGTGTATGTAGAGTTTTCGTTTACGAAATCCCAACGATTTTAAAATCCCAATCTGCATACGTTGTGAATTAAGCAAACGATGTACCGTTGTAATAGTAATGAGCATAGCAATAAAGAAAAATACGGCTACAAAAATCAAGCCAATTTCCTTATGTTGTGTGATTTCATCACTTATCATTGAATAACTAGGGTGATTATTCTTCTCTACAATCGTGATATTGTTAGAGCCTAAAATATCTTTTACGGATTTTTCTATGTCTCCGTTTCCTGTTATCAATAATTGATTATATGATACGGGAAGTAAGCCACTGACAAATTGTTCATTAACAAACGCAAACCCGTTGTTTTTGTGATCGGGAAGCATTTCTCCATTTTTTGTATTATAGATATATTCTGGGGAATAACAAAATCCTACTATTACTTTTTTTATTTCATGTCCATTTACATCTACTGTTAGAGTATCGTTAAGTTTATAGTCATTTTCATTAGCAAAGGTGTAATCTAGCCACAAACCATCTATATCAGCAGAATAGTTTTTCCCAGCCACAACTTTCATTTTTGAAATATCATTTGTATTGTCTAAAACATACAAATCAACAGATTTTTCAGAGTTGTTACTCAGAGTAGCATTGAGCAATAGACGCTGTTCAACATTCGAGATATTCTTATCATCTTTCAAAGTTTGTATATCGGTGCTATTAAATCCATTTGAAGTTACCCATACGTCAGCAAGATTAGTTTCCTCAATAAAAGAATGAAAAGATTTATTCATTCCATTATATTCGCTAGTAATTCCAGAGAAAATAAAATTTCCAGCGAACATCATCAAAAATATAGCAACAAAAGGAACTTTATTTTTCCAAACATCACGGAGCATTTTTCTAATCAGCATTTTACCATTCCACTTCCTTTATATCTGCGGGACTATCATTAAGTGATATTTCCAAAATTTTTCCATTTTTTAATCGAATTACCTTATCAGCCACTTTTGCTATATTGGAATTATGAGTTACGATAATTACTGTTTTTTGAAATTCTCGGCAAACATCTTGAATAAGCTGTAAAACCTTACAACCTGTTTCGCTATCCAAAGCACCTGTTGGCTCATCACACAATAATATTTCTGGATTTTTTGTAATAGCTCTAGCAATAGATACTCTTTGCTGTTCACCGCCAGATAGCTGATTAGGAAATTTCTTTACATGATTTTTCAGCCCAACACGTTCTAATATAGTTATTGGATTGAGAATGTCATCTTTAATATCTTTCATCAATGCAACATTTTCATATACTGTTAAAGTAGGAATAAGATTATAGAACTGAAAGATAAATCCAATTTCTTTTGCTCTATATTCAGCTAATTCATTTTCTTTCATTTTTGAAAGGGGACTGTCATTAACGATTACTTCTCCAGTGCTTAAAGAGTCAATTCCACCTAAGATATTTAATAAGGTGCTTTTTCCAGCTCCCGACTGCCCTAAAATCACCACAAATTCTCCTTTGTCAATTTCAAAGGAAACATCACTCAAAGCATAAGTTTTTTTTGAGCCAGTTTCATAAATTTTTGAAACATTTTTTGCAAGTATCATTCCCATAAAATTCATTCCTTTCTTAAAAATGGGTATAAGAAAAACACGTCCCTAAAAGAACATAATTTTTGCAAGAATTTTATATCATTTGTCCCATTACACCTGTACAGAATAATTGGAATAATTTAATAAATTCCCTTTTAGCGTCGTCCATATTTTCATGTTCAATTAAGACGTGTTTTAAACAATCAGTTAATACATCAAGCACAATTTTTGCATAATGAGCATCATCATTTAAGTGATAATGTTCCTGCAAGTGTTTTTGTATTTTGTCAATGATTTCTTCTTTTCTTTTTAGTAAATGTGAGCTTTTTAACTCAAGGATAATAACAACTCTTTTATCAAACAAACATCTAAATTCAAATTTTTCAACATATTCTTCCAAATGTTCTGTGTAATACAAAAGTTCCTCTTTTGATAGCACATTAGCTTTATAATTTTGAATGTGCTCGTCCATTAAAGCGTCTATATTGTCCAGAACAGGGAGTACAATAGTTTCCAGAAGAATTTCTTTGTTTTTGAAATAGTGATATATATTTCCAAGAGTAGTGTGAGATTTTTGAGCAATTACTCGTAGTGAAGCATTTTCATATCCTTTTTTCATAAATTCATCTGTTGCCACGTCTATTATAGTTTGTCGCATTTCAGCTTTTTTCACTTGCACCATATCACCTCCCTAGGCTTATCATAGAAGATATAAAGATTGTTTGCAATAGATGTTCATTATTAAAAATCAAAACTTGTATACCGTTCATTTTTAAGAAAATCCCTCATAATATGAGTTTTAGCATATTATGAGAGTAGGATTTTACTGAATAATCTTCCAGTTGCTATCCTTATGAAGCGTCAGCTCATATTGTGATACCTGTGTCGCTTTTGTCTGATTGTCAATGAATTTCACTGCAACGCTCACTTTCACGTTGTTGCCGTCAGCCGTAAAATCGTAGTAATTTGAAGTATTTCAACCTTTGAAATTGCTGATAGATACAGTGTTTTAGCGGACAATCCGATTTTTAGTTGGTTTTGACAATAAAAACAGTCTAACCAACATGATCAGACTGTTTTTCATCCTACTTAGTCTCGAAACAGTATCCTATCTCACGCACACACCGGATTTCAAATTTCCGATCCGGGCAGGCTTTGTATAGTTTTTCTCTTAATTTGCATACATGGGAGCCAATCGTGTTGTTCTCTATATCCTGTACATAATTGCCCCATATTTTTTGATAAATCTGCTCGTATGTAAGAACCCTCCCTTCGTTGGCAGCAAAATAATATAATAGGTTAAATTCTTTTGTAGTTAAAGATACTTCCCGTTTCCCGCAATATACCTTTCTTTGATCCGGAAGTATTTCAAGATCGGGAAAAGAGATTGTCGGTGTGTAATCTACTTCATATTTTTGAAAATCTGGATATTTACGAAACACTTCCATAATTTCATCAAACGGACATGTGTCATTATCCTTGAATTCTGCAACTAATAAACGTCCTATATTATCTTCCTTCTTTCCATTTTTACTCTCAGTTTTTTCTAAAATGCAATTACCAAACTATCATATTGCCTGCGCTTTTAATTATTTTTACAGTGATATTTATTCTGCTTTGTTCATAACAGAGATACTTCCATTATCTATTTTCAGAACCACGTCGGCTTCTTCTGCCAAATGTTTACTGTGGGTAACGACAATCACACATTTTCCAAGTTCATGTGCCGTCTTTTTTAAAAGAGCTATGATTTCATCTGCGGTGGTTTCGTCAAGATTTCCTGTCGGTTCATCAGCCAGCAGTATATTTGCGTCACTGGCTAAAGCCCTGGCGATTGCAACCCTTTGTTGCTGTCCGCCAGATAATTGAAGAACATTTCTTTTCCAATCCTCTTGCTCAATCCCCACTTCTTTCAGAAGTGTTTCTGGATTTTTCTTCCCGCCTAATTTCACATTTTCCACAGCAGTAAGATAATCAATTAAATTGTAATTCTGAAAGACAAGTGAGATATTGTGCTTTCTATGGTAATTCAGACCTTTTTTCTGAATATCCTCTCCATTACAGAGAACCGCTCCTTTTACGGGAATATCTAATCCAGCCAGTAAAGATAACAGTGTTGTTTTTCCTGCTCCGCTTGAACCGACAATAGAGTAGAAAACGCCGTCTTTAAAAGTAGCAGAAATATCATTCAAAATCGTTTTATCTTTTTTAGATTTATAAGCGTAATATATGTTTTTTATTTCAAGCATTGTCATATCCTCCTGTATTAACTCATTTCAGATAAAATATCTTTTGGATTTCTTTTCAATATCACAATTCCAGATACCATGACAGAAGCAGTAATCAAGAATAATACGCCTGTCCCGTCAAGCAGATAAAGAGTAGGGGTAATACTTACATTTACATTCTGTACGTTTTGTTCTGGTGCGACATAATCGGTAGCCACCATTCCACTTTCATTTTTCTCTTTTTCCTGTGCCTGTTGTACTTGCCCTTCGACTAAGTATTCTGTTGTCATTTGTGATACGGCAGGAGCAACCACAAAGGATAATCCGATAGATAAAATCGCTATTATCACAGCTTCACTCCAAATCTGACCTAAAATTGAAAACTTAGATATTCCTAACGAAAGAAACACACCGATTTCATGTACTCGGTTTTTCAGCCAGAACAGGAAGATAAGTACCAGTATAAAGAGACTGGCAATGGAAATCACTAAAATCATTACATTGCTGATTTTTCCTAAATCATTAAAATTTGAGGACATGGTTTCCGAATTGCCGTTATTATCAATCAAATCGTATTGTTCCCACTGTATATCTACGTTCTTGATTTCTTCTTTTACCTTATCGTAATCATTTACATCTCCAACCTTGAAGTAAGCACGCTGAAACAATGGGCTGGACTCTCCCTCAGCTTTTTGTGGAAAGTATAAATCCGTAAAAATCACATTTTCTGAACGATATGTGTCCCCCTGCATATACGGCGACATTTTTTGTCCGACTTGATAGATACCAATAATCGTTGCCTTTGCAACCGTTGAATTTTCTTTATCGTGATAGTCATTAAAAGAAAGGGTATCTCCAACGGATAAATGGTTTTCCTGTGCCAGTTCTTCAGAAATCACGCATACATCTGTATCGCCTTGTTGTACCATTCGTCCCTCTTTTATGGTGAGATTACCAGACAGGACATTACTATCCATTTTCATATCTCGGTTTCCAATCAGGCTCACACCACCGATATCTGAACTCTGGTCGGTATCTTTATCCTCAATTCTGCTAAAACCGACTGGATTTACAGCAGTAACAGCCGTTGTGATATTATAATCGCTTATTCCTTTTGTTTCAGAGATTTTTTCAATATCTTTTAAATCCAGTGTTTCAAAAACATTTGTCGTCCCTGTATTCCAATTTACACTGCCATTGACAACGATTTTTTTCTGATAGTACCCGTCCAGCTCACCGTCCTTGTCACCAATCTCTTTTGATAATTCTTCGATACGTTTTGCTCGGTATTCGTCGTTTTTTTCCAGCAGAAATCCAGCTCCTATTGCCTGTCTGGTCTTATCCTGCACTTCAATACTTGCGTTCCTGCTGGACATACCCGCTAAAAGCAAAGTACTGATAACAAATACTACAATCAAAAGCAGGATACTTTTTACAGGTTTTCTTAGTACAGAGCGTCTTGCCAATCCTAAAAAATTCATCTGATTATCCCTCCATTTTTGCCAAAATATCTTTTGGATTTGCCTTTAGGGTCGGGAAAATGGAAACGCATAAAGCAATCGAAACCAGTATGCTTCCCAAACCAACCAAAGCACCTATATCTTTTATTCCAAGCAATACTGTCAAATCGGTATTTGATATGCCAGAACTGAAAATCATACTCTGTAAGACGGTATGAATACTGCCACCTATCAATGAGGAAACAAGTACAGACAGGAACAAAACAATCCCCGACTCGCATAGAACCTGTAACACAAGTTCACCCTTTGTTTTTCCTAAGCTCATAAAGATTGCCATTTCCTTTTGCCTTGTTCTCGTCCACATACAGAGAAGCAATGATACTACGATTGTTCCTGCCAGTAAGGTAAAAACCAGCATGAACGTAGCCACTCGACTGATCTGCTCTAACGGAGCAGACATTTGCTCGTAAAGGGTATCTGATGTACTCACTTCCGCATGATTTCCTAATACATTCTGAATATCAGAGGATAAAGCACTCATATTTTCTGGTTTATCGGTATAGACAACAAGTTTATAAAAACCCGTATCCTTGAACAAATCAGAACAAGACCCGTTATCAATAAAAATCTGGTTTTCCATACGATTGACAGCCGTTGTTTCCGCAGGCTGTTTATCTTCCATATTTCCAGATGATTTGAATAATCCTATAATGGGTACGGACACTGTTTGACCGCTTCCCGTATCAAGCTCCAGAGTATCTCCGATTTCCAATCCGTTTTGATTAGCCAGACTGGTATGGATAACCGCACCTTTTTTATCCTGCTGAATATAGTCTCCCGCAGTCAATTTATACTGTAAATCAGAGAAAGGGCTGTCATTTTCCAAATCATCATAGGATAAAAGCACAACCTTGGAATTATCTTCCCCAGACGAAGTATTTCCCGTAATCGGCATGAAATTTGACGGAAATATATCATACTGTCCAACACGGTTGACAGCAGTTATATTTTTCATATTTTCTATCTGACTGACCTCTGCGTCTGTAATCATGTTTTCTGTATCTGTTATCTCAGCAACCACTTTAGAATTTGTTTTTGCCTGCATGGAGTCCATAGACTCATTGGTAGCTCTTAGTATCATGCTGGTGCTCAAAATCATGGTATTTACCAGTACCAATACGAAAAACAAAAGAAATGTTTTCGCTTTTTTTCTTGACAGATACTTCAAAGCAAGCTGATAAAATCTCATAGCAACCACCTCTATTCGTAGCGAGCGATAATGACTTTATCTGCATTTAATGTATAGGTGTCCTCATAATCGCCGTACACAAAAATCTGAGACTGCTTCTTTACATCAGAAGCAGAGCCGTCAGTCGTATTTGTAATCGAATTTGTTTCGCCATTTAATGTGGCGATAACGAATGTACAGTCAGAGTTATAATTTACGGTAACAGCGGTATCTTCGTTTTCATATCCGTCAGCGGAGCTTTTCATACCCGCTCCATTATCAATCAATTCATCGGGACTGACAGAACAACTGTTGTCCGTGAAATCAAGCACGCTTCCGCTTAAAGTCGCCGAGTCAAGCATTTCGTCGGTATTGCCTGCTGTGTCAGAACTGCTATTTTCATTTGTTGTTTGTGCTGGTGTCTGCGGGACATCTGTTGCCTGCTTTCCACACCCTGCCAAAGCAAAAACACATAACCCTACTAACATAAATTTGCTGATTGTTTTTCGTTTCATTTCTGTATTCCACCTTTCGTTTTGTTATGCGCTCATTCTAGGACAGAACCCCTCTAAAAATCCTGTAAATCCTAAGAATATTTCAAGGATTTTTTAGAGGATTTTTACAGACTTTTTCTGATATAATAGGTAACAAATTTGAAATAAAGGATTTGATAAAAATGAAAATACTTCTTTTGGAAGATGATGTGGAGCTTTGTTCTTCCATACAAAAGGCACTGGAACAAGAAAATCACATTGTCGATTGCTGTAACGACGGTGAAACAGCTATGCTTTATGCACTTAACACAGAGTACGCCTATGATATTGCGATTGTTGACCGTATGCTTCCCATTATAGACGGATTGACAATCATTAAAGCCATGAGAGAAAAAGGAATTCGTATTCCTGTTATCATCATTACCGGCATGAGTACGCTGGACAACAAAATTGAGGGTCTGGACGGCGGAGCAGATGACTATTTAGTCAAGCCATTTCATATCAAAGAGCTTCTAGCCAGAGTAAGGGCTTTGACAAGACGACCTGCGAATTTACAATTATCTGAGAAAATGAGTTATGAAGATTTGACCTTTGATAAGGAAAATCGCATTTTATCTTCCCCTGTGAAGTCTCTGCAACTAACAGCCAAAGAAGCGGAACTGCTTTCTATCCTCATTCAAAATCCCGAAATTTTGTTTAATCGGGAACAGCTTGTGGCAAAAATCTGGGGTTCATCAGCCGAGGTCGAAGCAGGAAATGTAGACAACTATATTTCATTCATAAGGAAAAGATTGAAAGAGTTACAAAGTGCCTGCAAAATTACAACGGTCTATGGAGCAGGGTACAAATTGGAGAAAAGCCATGTTAAATAACCTATATCGAAAACTTTATATCCTTTTTTCCGTATCTATCATGTTGATTATCAGTCTGGTGATTGCTTTTGCTGTGACAACTGCTGTTCATTCAGACAGAGAGAATGAAAGTACCATGTTTCAGAGAATGACAACCCTGCTGATTTATCAGCTTGAAAATTCACAGTCTGATATGGAAAGTACCATCGGGTCTTATGAGGATAAGTATGATTTATTTGTAAGACTTGAAAACAGCAAAGGGCAGGAAATATATCAGAGCAATCTTTCTTTCCCTACAGAAACGGATATTCTGCTCCAAGAGGTTTTAGAACAAACAAAAGGTCAACAAATGACCCCAGAGGGAAACAGTTATTCCTTTACTTCGCAGGGTGGCATTTATTCACTGGCTGGAAAAGGACAAGATGAATATTATGCCATTCCTGCTACGATTGCCACAACAGAGAACGGCGAGTACAATGCTGTATTTATCTGTCATGTCAAAGACTTTAGCACTGTTTTAAGTCAGTTGCTTCCGCACTATTTACTCATATGGATATTGGCTTTTGCAGATGTCCTTGTTTTAACACACTTCCTGCTAAAAAAGGCGTTTGTGCCGACAGAACGTGTTCTAAAAAGTCAAAAAGATTTTGTAGCTACGGCTTCCCATGAATTAAAATCACCATTGGCGGTCATGGTAGCAAATACAGACATTCTCACTGATAACCAATCATTAGATGAACCTGCAAAGCAGGCGGTCAGCGTGATAGAAACAGAATGTATGAGATTATCACGTCTGGTAAAAGATATGTTGTTGCTTGCTTCCTCTGACGCTAAAACATGGACATTACACCAGAGCCAAGTTAATATTGATACACTGCTTATCTTACTGTATGAAACGTATGAACAGACCTGTATCAAAAACGGAATACAGTTAAAAGTAAACTTATCAGAAGATACTTACCCTGTGCTGAATACCGATAAGGACAGACTGTTTCAGATTTTATGTATCTTTATGGATAATGCCATTCAGCACGCAAAGGATAACTCTTTATTGGAAATACAGGCAGTCCATGCAAAACACCAAATAGCGTTCTCTGTTATCGACCACGGACAGGGCATTGCTGATGAAGATAAGAAATACATCTTTGACCGTTTTTTCAGCGGGGATAAATCGCATACAAATAAAGCAAATTTTGGTTTGGGTCTTAGCATAGCACAAGAATTAACTGGAATGTTGAATGGAGATATACAAGTGAGCGATACTGCTGGCGGGGGAGCAACATTTACAGTTTCCTTTCCATTGAAATAAATATTTTAGAAAAGAGCCAACGACAACAAAAAGCAGCCTGACCGTCAAGATCAGACTGTTTTTTCTACTTACCCTCTAAACAATATCCTACTTCACGCACACACCGGATTTTAAATTGCCGATCCGGGCAGGCTTTGTATAGTTTTTCTCTCAATTTGCATACATGAGAGCCAATCGTGTTGTTCTCTATATCCTGTACATAATTGCCCCATACGTTTTGATATATTTGTTCGTATGTAAGAACCCGGCCTGCGTTAGCAACGAAATAACACAATAGGTTAAATTCTTTTGTAGTTAAAGATACTTCCTGTTTCCCACAATATACCTTTCTTCGATCTGGAAGTATTTCAAGATCGTGAAGGGATATTGCGGGTGCGTAGTATATTTCATATTTTTGAAAATCCGGATATTTACGAAACACTTTCATGATTTCATCAAAAGGATGTGTTTCATTATCCTTGAATTCTGCAATGATCAGTCTCCCCATAAATCTCCTTATTATACTTTCATATTTAGTCATCAGTTCTTCTTAATTCGTCTGTAAGATTTCTATTTTTCAAATATGTTGCACTTGAAAACATAAAACATATTATAAACATAACCACTGATATTATAAAAAGTAACTTCCATGGATATATAAACTTAAAATACAATAATTTACTCTTTATTGCTTTCCCTAAAAGCCATATAACCGGACTGCCTGCTATTAGCGTCGCCAATATAAGAATTACCCAATATCCTATTCCCTCATAGAAAATCATTCTCCACAGTTGGCTTTTGGTCAACCCAAGGCTCTGCATTACAGCAATCTCTTTTCTCCTGACCGATAGTACTGCAGACAGCATATTTCCATAATTCATGATTCCAATAACTAAAATAACCAGGGATAATCCGCCTAAAATAATGTTTGCCGTATCAATCCTGTTCTGTTCGGATTCCAGCAATGTATAATTTGCCTCCAGATAAAATGTGTCCATTATCCCAACTTTTTGATTTTCTTTTTGTATAAGCTGTACTAATTTTTGATTGATCACCGCATCATCTTCGCTCTCCTCAATATCGAAAGAGATGTCAAATGTCTTTTCCGGGAATCCCAGTTCTTCAAACGCTTTTTCCGTCATAATGAAATAGTTGATGCTATTTCCAAAGGAAGTAGTCTGCAGTTCAGGAAAGTATTTCTCGGTCATATCCATGTATCCTGCACAAGCAAGACTGCCTTTTCCATAATTTGCTGCATTGCTCTCCTGAGCCCTATAAGCGTCAAGCGAGTAGAATGTTATAGGTTCGCCCAATGTCTTTTCCGCCCGCAATTCCAACTCCTGCGACATTTCATTATGATGCAGTAAAATACATCCTTCCCCTGATGCAAACCGATTCATATCAACAGTCAAATTATTGTCAGCAACATAGCGTTCCAATTCAGTAACATATGACTTGTCCACGATCTGAAGTGTTGCAAACGCCAGTGTCTTCTCCGGATCATCCAACGACTGTCTGCGGGGCTGCAGGGCTTTATCAGCAAGGAAGTCAATAACTGCGTAACTGCCTTTAGCAGTTTTTATCGTAGTCTCATTTATTCCTTCCATCTTGTAAATCGTATCCAGCATTTCCGATGAAAGTACCGGCGTATCATCGTTTATTTGATCAGGCACCATTTCAGGGAACCGGAATATCCCGGTTAGTATCCCAATCCTGAAATCAGGATTTTGTTCGATCTGATTCGTAATATCTGTTCCTATCATAATAACTTCTGCACCTAAAGCAGTAATACATCCGATTAACAGTGATCCCACACTAATAAGCAATCTCTTTTTGGATCTTGTAATATTCCGCCAGGCCATTTCTAATATCAGAAATCTGGTTGCTAAATTTTGTTTCTTTTTTGTTCTATTCCCTGTTTCGATATAACGGATGGAATCAATTGCATTCCATTTTATAACCTGTCGAAGTGCAAGTCCTGTTGCAAAAAATGACGTTACAAACATTAGGATTCCGGCTCCTGCCATAAATACTGGATAGAAACCTGTAACATCGCTCTCACCCAGACCCTGCATGAACAATTTCTGTAAAACGGTCGGAAGAAATAGTTTTACGATAACAATACCCGCCACAGCTCCTATACCGATCCCTTTGAGGATATTCCATATGTTTTGATAATATACGATTCTTTTTAACTGCTGCTCTGTCGTGCCAAGTACTTTCAGCATTCCATACTGACGGATTTCTTTCCCCATTGTAATAGACACTACATTAAAGATCAGCATGAAAGCACAGAGGATTACCACGATTCCGCATCCAACTGCAATAGAGACACTCCCGAATACACCTTCCACACTTTGTTTTACCATTGGATTTTCAGCGAATACCTGCTGTGCGGCATATTCCATTGTCAGATCTGAATACAGTTTTGTTTCAATGCCTCTTTCATCCTGTAAGGAACCTGTTACTGCCATGATCTTATCTGCTGGAAAGGCGGAGATTTCCTGTTGATCCAGAAAGGCTTTTGAAACATATGCTTCTGGCTCCGTTACCGAGAAATCAACATAATCTGTGTAATATCCGCTTAATGAAAATAAATCTGTTTCTTCTGCTCCTTCAGACAGTATTGTTCTAAGCTCAATCTCCATTCCAATTACCGGATGATCGATCTCCATTTGCTGCAGGCTGGAAGCCGATAACATGATCTCATCGGCTTTTTGAGGATAACTTCCAATTATATCTGTATATGCCGGCATCATCATTTTTTCATATGCGCTATCATCGAGATAAATAAGTTGGCCTTCCCAATAATCTTGGAATGTGGCTGATCCTACAGTCTTTTGAATCCCGGTATCTATAATATATGGGAGACTTTTCATTTGCTCATATTGTGCCTCACTCCCATTTTCCAATGATACCGTAGCAACTGTTCCCATTCCCCGTATATCAATCAGATAATCAGAACGAATTTTACCATATGCAATGGAAAAAGCAGAATAGAGTAGAAGCACTGACATAGCAATCGCAATAATTAAAACTTTGTTCTGCCTTTTATTATCTTTATAATAAGCCTGTGCCAGTTCTTTAATAACCAACTGATTATTGTTACGTGTACTCATATGCTTTCTCCCTCTTGGCAGATTTTTCCGTCTTCTATGTGTACGATACGGTCTGCCGTCTGTGCGACTTCTTCATCATGTGTGACAACTACTAATGTCTGGTAGAATTTCTGTGCAAGTATTTTCATTAATCCAATTACCTCCATGCCGGTACGGGAATCAAGATTTCCTGTAGGTTCATCAGCCAGTACGACAGCAGGACGGGTAATCAGCGCTCTGGCTATAGCCACCCGCTGTTGTTCGCCCCCGGACAGAGTATATGGGGTCTGCTCTCTTTTATTCTGCAACCCCAGTGACTTTAGGAGCATCTCAGCGAATTCCCGATCTATTTTACGTCCATCTAATTTCAGCGGCAGGACCATGTTGTCATAGACATTCAAAACAGGAAGTAATTTAAAATCCTGAAAAATAAATCCGATATTGCGACGTCTGAATATTGTCTGCTCATTCTGTGACATCTGCGCCAGTGGTATTCCTCGCACAAATATTTCTCCTTCTGTGGGCGAATCCATCGCCCCAAGTAAATTAAGTAATGTTGATTTTCCGCTGCCTGACGCCCCTACAATGGCAACAAACTCACCTTCTTTTACAGTGAAATCCACTCCATTCAAGGCATAAACATTATTTTCCCCCATACGGTATATCTTCCGTACGTTCTTCGTTATAATAATATTCATCACGTAATTCCTCCTTTACGCACAGAATAACAGATAAATCTCTCAAATTAGTAACAAAGCGGGAACCATTTTCAAGTTCCCGCTTTTGGCAATATAATCGACATAATTAAACCAGAGTCCTTTCGTTTTACTTTCATAAATCCATCATGTTTCTGCACAATTTCTCTTGTTATAAACAGCCCTATGCCATAACCTTCTTCATTAGAAACATTCTTTCCCCGATAGTAAAGCTGAAATATTTTATTTTCCTCTCCCTTTTCAATCCCTGTTCCGCTGTCTTCAATACGAATTTCCGAAAACATCTCATTGGAAATCAACGTCACTACAATATCGGTGGATACCGGGGAGTATTTTATGCTGTTGTCCAGCAAATTGTATATCGCTTCACAGAGCCAATTTCTGTCATGTATTACTTTTTTATCCACATCTTCCCCTTGTACAATGATGTTGATGTTTTTCTCTTCTGCCTTTTTCCGCACCTGAAATACAGCCTGTGCTACCGTTTCTTTCAGATTGCTGTCACATTTGTGAATCTGGATGATCTGATTTTCCAATCGTGCCGCTACAATGAATTTTTCAATCAGAAAATGAAGCTTATTCTCTGATTTCTCCACAGCTTTAATATATGTCTCTTTTTCTGACTCTTCAATTCTGTTATCTTCAAGCAGTGTCAGATATGTTTCCATATTGGATAACGGCGTTCGTAATTGATGAGCAATTTCCGCCAATAATTTCTTAATGCCATCACGTTCACTCTCCACAAGTGCAGTGATCCCTCCATACATTTTCTGCACTCTCTGTATCTGCGAAAAGATCTTGGATGTAAGAGTATCATTCTGAACAGAATAATAAGAAATATCTTTTTTCTGCAGCAAATCATCCAGATAACCCGATATTTCTCCCAACTCACTCTGATATTCTTTCTGCCGGTCAATCCATAAAAAGTATAATCCCGCCAATAGTAATGCCAATAAAAATAATAGTATCCAATTCTTTTGACAGACCAAAATTATCGTAAAACATACAATTATAACTGCATTAATTCCCAATATGCTTCTTTTCATCATTACCTGCCTCTTATTCTCCGAATGTATATCCAACCCCAAAAACATTTTTAACGTAAACCGGACTGGATGGAGCAGATTCTATTTTTTTTCTCAATCTATTGATAACTACCGTCAGAGCATGGTCATCTACAAAATTATTGTCAGCATCCCATATTTTCTCCAGCAACATTTCTTTGGTTACAATATTTCCCCGACTTGCTGCTAAAATAGCCAAAACTTTCCATTCCTTTATCGTAAGTTTAATTTCCTTGTCACAGTTCCATACTTTTCGCTTGTCAAAATCAATCCGCAAATCCTTATAATCCATGATATTACCTGATCTGTTGCGTTTTAAGATCACTTCAACCTTCTTTAATAAAACTTTCGGTGAAACAGGCTTGGTTACATATTCCTGGCATCCGGCTTCATATCCCTCCAATATATCTTCCTCGTCATCTTTCGCTGTCAGAAAGATTACAGGTATTGATTTATATTTCAAAAATTTCTTGCATAAATCAATTCCTGAGGTTCCTGGCAGTCCGATATCTGCAATTATGACATCCGGATTTTTATTCAAACACCTCTCTGCCTCTATTGCGTTATACGCCTGCAGTACTGTATATCCTGCTTTACAGAAAAATATTTTTAGTGCTTCATTCATCTGAGCATCGTCTTCGACTAGCAAAATTCTCATTCTCAGTCTCCTTTAAAGCATATTTTCATTTTTAATATTTAAAATTTAACGTCACCCACAATGTTCTCAAAAGCAACATAATAATAAAAGTTTACATACATGAAAAGCATTAGCATTTTCATCATACTCTACCAAAATCACTTTTTCAACTCTACTTTCAAATCTATCTAATTATATAATTTTCAGGCAAAAGCACAGCATTTAATTCAGCTATGCCTTTACCTGATCTTATTAATATGCCGGCACTCCATATCCCACGATCTGCACATAACCTATCGGGTAGCTCCGTCTGGCCACTTTATCTCCGCTGTTTCCTTCCACTGTATAGATGTTTCCATCTACCACACTTTCCACAATCCCAACATGATCCACACTGCCGTCATTTTCCCAGTCAAAGAATACAAGATCCCCAGTAGCAGGAACATAACTTCCATCCATGAACTGGCCCCGGCTCTCAAACCATTCCATGCCTGCAGAACATAAAGAAAACTTTGGTATCACTCCTGCCTCAATATATCCGCACTGATCAGCGCACCAGCTTACAAAGCAGGCACACCATTCCTCTCTGCTGGAAAATCCATACCAGCTCCAGTAGATATCTCCTCCATTTCCTTCCTGCGTCAAAGCCACCTGCACAATCGCCTGACTCCCGGTTCCCGTGGGGATACGTCCAAACACATAGTATCGCAGCACATGGGATACATACTCCTTATCCCCGTAACTGCTCCACCCGTTCCGTTCCGCCATCATTTCAGAGAATTCTACCGCATTGGCATAGGTGTACCCTCCGTAATTCTCTTTCGCCCAGGAAATATAGCCGTTCCCATAATTATATCCCTGCAGGGCGAGTTTTATATGATTCATATCCACCGGACTTTCCACGCCTGCCTCCCGCAGACAAGCCGCAAGGTTCTGGATACCTACATCAATGGAATACTCCGGATCTGTGATCCCGTTCGGTGTATTGGGATAACGGGTATTGTACCCACACTCAGACGCCTGCATGGGGTCACTTCCCTGCCCTCCGCTCTCCTGCATCATGACCGCTTTGATCAGTTCCACATACTCCTCAATCCCATACTGTCTGGCATACTGACGAATCAGCGGCTCATATGCTTCCACCTCGGCGCTGACAGGGGTAACGGTACTGGAATTACTTCCTCCCACCATGCTGAACAACGCTCCAAATAGAATGACAATTATAAGGATCAGCACCACGATCCAGCCACCTGCAAGGATAGCAGAGACAAGCGCTTTGGTAGCTGCAATGACTGCCTTTACTGCGGCTGCGGCAGCTTTTGCCGCCGCTTTTGCGGTCTGCACTGCCGCAATCGCCGCCTGTCTTGCGGCAGCGGCGGTCCGCTGCGTGGTCAACACCGCAGCCCTTGCTCCCTGTCCTGCAGTTCTGACAGCCACTTCCGTAGTCCGGACTGCGCTGCGCCCGGCCCATTCCGCTGTTTTGATTGTCCGACCTGTGCCTTTTACTGCCGCTTTCCCGGAAGTTTTCACAGAAGCATTAACTGTTTTGATTGTTCTCTCTCCCCGTTCAGCCGTTTTTACCGTCTGCTTTGGAAGTTCCCGGATCTGCGCTCCTTTCTTTCCCGCCTGCTCTCCGACTGTCCGCCCGGTCTGTGCTCCTGTCCAGTTTTTCATCTGCTCTTTCGGCTGGTAAGTCTTTTCTGTACCAGACGAAAAAGAAGAGGCGGAAGGCTCTCCGTTCTTCTCCCGGAAAGCCTCTGCCTCTTTTTTCGCTCTGCCCCTCTCCCGGACAGCATGGATTATCTTTTCCCCCTGTTTTCCTGTCTGCTGAACCGTTCCACGGGCGGCTCTCTCCCCTTTTTCCATGACCTGATCTTCGGCATAGCCTACGGGATTTCCCTGTTCCTTGACCTGTGTCTGCTCTGCGCTGTCTCTTGTCCGGATATAGGCCCCTTTCATATGCTCCGCCGCTGTCACTGTTTTATCCAATACCTTGATATCCTTCTGGACGTGGCGGGTTTTGATCGTTCTTCCCATCGCCTGCCCTCCTTTCGGATATGGGATTTTCAGATCTTCTTTGCTACAACCACAAGCCTTCCATTGGTATTGGAATATTCGCAGGTGGACAGGGTAAGCAGCTTGTCTCCATATGTGGAGGTCACTCCCGTATCATAAAGGGCAAGTTCCCTGCACTGCTCCACATAGTCCGTAAACTCTTTCTCCGTCTCTGCATGAGAAAAGAGATAGAACTTGAATCCGGTATCGTCATAGACCGTGGTCTTGAATACTGCGATCACTTCGTATTCCGCAGTTTCCGTCAGCGTATCAAAACGGACCGTTTTATGCCGCTCATAGAAATCCCGGTCCTCATAGTTCATCAGTCCGGCGAACATGGAACCGTTGTTCATGTGGTGTCCGTAGATGATCACATTGTCGCTGGGTTCCATCGGATCACAATGCTCTGCGATATAGGGAACACCATAAGCACTGGATTCCTTGTAAAAATTGTGTTTCAGATAATAATCCGGGTTGTCCGGCGTATACATGACCGGATAGTTGATCGGCGTATCCGCAATCCTGATCCATCCGGCCATATCATTATTCATGGAAAACAGTTCGGCATACCACTCTAAGGGAGAAATCACTTCCTGCTCCTCTCCTGCCGGTTCTTCCTCCGGCGTATCTTCTGTCTGCTCCACGATCTCCGCCAGTTTGGTAAATTCTTCCTCCGCTTTCTGTGCGCCCGCATAATGGCTGATCACTTGAAACAGCGACACGCCAAACAGCAGGACACATACCGCCAGTCCTGCCAGATACCATTTCCCTTTGATCTTCTGATGTTTCATTCTGCAATTCTCCTCCTTATTCTCTTGCCTGCTGTTTGACTGGAACCGGCAACTGGGGAACCATTTTCTTCTCCTCTTTCAGCTTTTTCAGTTCCACTTTCACAGACGGTTTCTTTTCCTCCTTCTGCACGAACTGTTCCAGATGCCGACGCAGGTTCTCTGTGGTCTGCTCCATGCTGGAGAGCCTGCCGCTGATCGTCAAAAATGACTTGCGGATCTTCGCTGTAATCCCCTTGTCTGTGGCCTGTGGTTCAACTTTCTTCTGCTCTTTCCCCCGGAAAATCCTGCCCACGTTTTTGATGTGTCCGCCTGCGGCGTGAAGTTCCCCGTTTAAAACTTCCATTTTATCCGCCTGCCGGTTCATGCTCTCCACTGCCCCGTGAAGCCCTTCCTGTATCCGTGCAAGAGCAGACGGGATCTTCATGGCTGATACAGCTTTCCGCAAAGCGTCCTTTCCTTTCTCTTTATAGATCTGCAAAGCGTTTCCTGCGGACTGGATCAGATTTTTCCGCACCGTGTTTAACTGTACGCCCACTTCCTGCACTTTTCCCTGTGCCTGTTCCACGATCCGCAGGACGGACGCTCTCACGCCTCCGTCCTGGATCTGGGATAACTGTTCCTTCACATCCCGCAATTCCTCCAATACCTGCCCAAACTGGACTTCCATTCCGTCCAGATACTTTACAAGGGATTCCACTTCCTTTTGTTCTTTTGTAAGTCCATTCCCTTCCAATACCCGGAACAGTTCCACGATCTCCGGCTGTTCCATCAACGCCGTCTGTCTTGCTGTCTCCATCTGCGCTCCCTCCTATCGCTCTCTCTGTGCGGTCTGCGGTTTCATGGCGGGCAGTTCCCGGCAGTAATCCGGATATTTCAGCCGGATCGCCTCAAAGAAGTAGGGAGCGTACCCACAGTCAAATATCTCATACGGGGTGGACATCCGCTCATCTCCCTTTTCTGCATATCCGTTCCAAAGATTGAAGGCAAGCCTTGTCAGACGGATGGAGCCGCCTGTCTGCCACCCTTCGTGCAGGCCCTCCGGCCGGATATGCCCCTGCTTAAAGTCAAAAATCCGCTCCACATTTCTTCTGGTAGTGTCGGAAATCCCCACGCAGTAGAAAAACGCCTGATGATAGCTGTCCGTGTTCCCGGTTCTTTTCAGCATGGAATAAAAGAAATTTTCATGTTCCTGTGATTCAAATCTGATTGTTTTCATATGATCCCTCCATTAGAAAACAGCCTGCGGGAAATCTCTTTCCTCACAGACTGCCTGGCATGATATTTATTATGATTCTGTAATGTCAGCTCCCCCACTACCCCACGTTTTCTCGAAGTCCTCCGGTTTTGTGGACATCAGCTTATAGATCTCAGAGTTCTTACTCATCTGGTTATAGAAGGGAACCAGGGCGCTGCCGATCCTGGCAAGTCCGTTTCCGGCTCTGGCATTTGTGATATATTTCATCTGTTCCCCGGAAATATGAAGAAGTTCCGCCAACTGCTCCCGGTCAGAGGCAGACTGGTTCAGCATGACAATAAATTCCGAGTTGGAGAGCATGGTCCTTGCGGTCAGGGAGTCCAGCACATATTCCACGTTCTGCGTCAGGCTGGTCGTCCATGCGTTTCTCTTACGGAACCGCCGGTAGGCGCTGTCAAAGAAGTTTGCGCTGTACTTATGCTGCAGCAGCGTATGGAACTCGTCCAGAAAGATATGGGTTCTCACGCCGTTCTCCCAGTTCTGGGATACCCGGTTGATCATATGGTCCGTGATCACAAGCTGCCCCAGGTCTTTCATATCTTCCACCATGCCCCGTGTATTAAAGCTGATCAGACGGTTTTCCGTCTCAATGTTGGTGGGATGGGAAAAATTGTTCAGCGTACCGTCTGTGAACAGTTCCAACATCAGAGCCAGATCTTTCGCCTCCGGCTCATCCTGCTCCTGCAGTACCCGGCGCAGCGTAAAGAAGGTCGGGATTTCGTACTGGCGTTTCCGGGAATACACACGCTCCACGCAGCGGTCCAGGATACTCTTTTCTTTCGGCCCAATCATATAGCGGTCATCCGTGATCCTCTCATACAGGGAGAGGACGAACTGGGATTTATCCACAACCGGGTTCTTATCGCCGTAACCTTTTACCATATCCATAGCATTCAAGTGAATATCACTCCCTGCACAGATCGGCAGGCTCACGCCGCCCAGCGCCTGCACCAGAGGTTCATACTCTCCTTCCGGATCATACACAAGCACCTGATCTTTTGAGGTGGAAAGAATGATCAACAGGATAAACATTTTGGTCAGCATGGACTTTCCACTTCCGGGTACGCCTAAGATAAATGCGGACGGATTGAGCAGAAGCCCACGGTTTACTAAGATCAGATTGTGGGAGATCGCATTGATCCCGCAGTAGATTCCGCCTTTGTCCATGACTTCCTGCGTCCTAAAGGGGATCAGGCTGCCTAAACTTTCCGTAGTCAGCGTCCTCATGCTGTCGATCTTCCTCACGCCGATCGGGAGTGCTGTATTCATCCCGTCCATCTGCTGGAATTTCAGCACTGCCATCTGGCACATCCGGTTTCTCGCAAGAGACAGGATGGTATGGGTATCTGCGTCCAACTGTTTCTTACTCTCCGCTGTGTGCATGAAAGTCACGACAGCCACCATCATCCGCTGATCCCTTGTAGTCAAATCCCGCAAAAACTCCCGGCTCTCCTCTTTCTGCAGTTCCATGTCATAGGGTACGGTAGCGGAAAAGTTCTGGTTGGCATTCTGCCGCCGCTGCCAGTTCGTGATATTTGTTTCCACGCCCAAAAGCCGGTTCTGCGCCTCATTGACCGCCTCGTCTGTGGGGATCGGGATAATATCAATGCTGATCATCATGTTCTGGTTGATGTCCGCAAACTCCGACACCATTTCATCAGAAATATAGGAAGCATAGTCTTTCAGATACAGCACCCTGCCATACCGCTCCCCTACTTTGAAATAATCCTTTTCAAATTCCATCGTATCCGGACAGATATGGTCCTTAAAGCTGTGCCCCAGTTTTGCGGACGTTTTCAGATCGAAACAAAAATGACTTTCCTCTCCGGCCCGGTAAAAGCTGTACAGTACATGAAGTTTTTCCTGTGCGTCCAGTTCCTCGCACTTGGAACCCAGGTTGCTGAAATGGGAAATCAGCCCGTTTCCGGTACGCAGGAAATAATTCCTTGCGTCCTCCACGTTTTTCCGGTATACAGAGATCGTCACATACAGCTCCCGGATCATGCCGTTGGCTCCCACTGTCTTTTCCATAAGCATATCGTTGACTTCCTCCCGGTACTTATCCAGACGGTCATTCTGCTTCGGGATAAAAACTGCCTCTTTCAGTTCCTCTTTGTTCAGCCTGCGGATAATGACAGTCAGCTTGGTGGTCGCTCCGCAGTCAAAGAAGTTAAGGATATTGGTATACTCCAGAAACATCGTTTTCTTATCTTCCTCAGACGCCACTTCAAAGTTAATGTCTGTAAACCGGTATGTCTTCGCATACTTGTTTTTTCCTACCAGAAAGATCCCGTCTTTCCAGATCGTCTGGATCGGGATCGCCTGCTGTACGCTCTTCGGGATCTTAAACTTCTCCTTGTCCTGCCGCATGACGGTTTTTAGTGTTCTTAACATGCTTTCCCATCGCCTCCTTTTCCTGTTTTCTGATCTCGTCTTTTGTCAGCTCGTAATATAAGTTCTCCGGATGGAATACCAGATACTTCGGCATGAGGATCTCACTCTTGATCCATACCCATAGAAATTTCTCTGCGGTCATTCCGTGATATTTGATAAAGCCAATGGCCGCAAAGGGAGCCGCTCCCAACATGCACACCCAACTGACGGTTTCCATCCCCATATGGGGACGGAGCAAAAAATAAAGGCCCACAGCAACACCGCAGGCCAGAACCGCACAGATAAACTGGCGGAGTGACAGGCCAAAATACATGGCCTCCGTGTATTCCCGGATTTCCCGGTTGATCTTGATCTCCAAATGATGACCTCCTTTATCTGAAAATTTCTCAATCGCACATTTGTCTCCCCCGGTTCTTCCTGTTATACTCAAAGAAAAAACGCAAAGGGGGCTTTTATATGCCATACACTGTTTTTCTCTCTCTCGGTATCTCTGCTGTCCTGCTCATTCTCTCCTTACTCTTCCGTCTGGCGGGAAAATTCAGGCTGACTCTGCCGCTCCTTTACTTTCTCCTGACCGCCACGGTTCTGAACCCGTGGGCTGCCGCCCATGAGACGCTTGCTTTTGCAATCCTTTTTTGCCTGCTCGCTCTCTCCGTCATAAGCTGGCTCTTTTCTCTAAGAAACGCCCTCCGTGACCGGAAGTATTACAAGGCTCTGGAAGAGGATATGAGCTGGCAGGTCAGATGTGCCAGAAACAATGGAATCTCTATGGACTCCGTGTACTTTGACAGCGCCGGGAACATGCGGTACAAAGATACCAAAGAAATCGTAGACTAAGGCACGGGATTCCGTGTCTTTTTTCTTACAATCCCATCATCTCCCGTACCACACGGTCCGCCATCTTCACAGCGCCTACCAGCACCAGCATGTTAAAGATCAGTTCCGCAATGTAGCTCCACACCATTGTAACTGCCGCTGCCTCCGGATCAACCACTGGCGGGGATGACGCAAACACGGAGAAAATAATACAGGCCAGGACGATAATCGCTCCCTCCAGACACACCGCCGCATAAGATTTCAAAAAACTCTTTCCTACGTTCTGTGTCGGCTCCCCGGCAAAGGTAGACAAGGGAACCGGGGCGATAGCGGTATAGAGATACAGCCGGAAGAACCGCCCGTACACGCTCATGATCATAATAAAGCTCAAAACTGTGATAAACAGACCTCCGATCAGCGTGACCGCCCATAGAGGGATACTTTCAAAAAATCCGCAGTCTTCCACTGCGGTAATGATCTCCTGCGGCAGCACCGTCTCCTGTGCGCTCCCAAATCCGGCAGCGTCCATGATGGTGCTGACAATCCCCTGCACAATACGGAACAGCGCCATCATCAGTTCCAGACCATAGGTAATCACGCCTTTTGCCAGAGCGAAACGGATAAACAGTTTCAGTGCGTGTTCCGGCTTTTTCACTTCTGTGAAGCTCCATTAGAGAACACAAAGTAAATACCCTCATATCCAAAGATACAAGGGTATGCTTAACGGTCATGCGTTTAGGTATTTCTTCATCTCTGCCTTTATCTTTTCTCTTGCGGCAGTTACAGCACGACCAACGGATTGTTGGCTGCAATGCTCGATTTTCCCTATCTCCTTATAAGTCATTTCATACTCATAGTGGAGCAGAAAACGCCGCCTTTGCATTTCTGGCAGCTTGCTAATAATCCTCTGGAGCAGTTCTGCCCGTTCCTCCTCAAGAATAACCTCCTCAATGCTTTTAGGTTGTCTTATCGCCCGCCAGTTCAAGGTTTCCTCCATAATCTCCGAAAACTCTCTGTGACGGTAATCCCAACCTTCTAATTTCCGTTCATCAAGTTCCAGTCTCCGAAACGCCATGTAGAAGTCATAGGATACACACAGTTTTTGGATTTTTCCCTGCCCGTCACGAAAACTGATATGATAGCTTGTTCCTGCCTCTGTCACTACTTCCCGAAGCCAGTATGACCGTTTAGGTATCGCCATTGCCTTGTCCTCCTGCTAAAAAATGGGTGAGAGGGGTTGTCCTCTCACCCAGTAGCCCGCAGGAAACAGCAGGGCTTTAGATACTATTAGAGTTTTCTCAGCTTTTTCCGCAGATGGTCTAACCTTGCATAGACAGCGCCCGCCGATAAGTCGACCATCGGCGCAATCTCCTTTAGAGAATATCCCTGCATTTTCAGCAGGACAATTTGCAGAGTACGCTTGTCCACCGTAAGTAATGCACGGTACAGAGTTTCATCCTCGATTTCATTCAGCATATCACAGACTGTGTTGACCTCCATAGGCGGCTCCTGCATAGCAGTTTCCGCTATGTATTCCCCAACATCATTCAAGCGTGTATAAAACCGTCTGTCGGAATTAAATTCTTCCCTATCAAAAGTACGGATTTCCTCAATCGTTTCTTCATCAACTCCGCACTCCCGTAAAATCTATTCTTCTTTCTCTTTCCAGAGCCGCCATCTGCGCTCTGCCTTTCCGTGGTTGTATGCCACTGTTCTTTACCTCCAATCTGAATTTTTTTGAAAATTCAGATTGGCAGGCGGAGAGCGACACCCAATGCCAGACACAGGCTTGTCCTGTCTCTTGACAAAAAGCGACAAAAGAAAAACCGCAAAGGCTATCAGACCATTGCGGCTATAAGAAGTAAAAGCTCTTTTATGTAGATATTTGCCCTCTGTTTCGAGTGCATAAGAGAGCCTTATCAGAACAAAGATTTTTTTAACAGACTATCCTCGTTCCTGTCTGGTAATATGTAGAACGCCGCACGGATTAGCGGCAGGATAGGAAATGAAGAAAGACGCAAAAAATCCCTCCAAACTCAAAACGGGTTTAGAGGGAGCGTTAGGGCATAACTATACAGTCCGTCAAAACTCCGTTTTTTTATATGGCGGACTGATTAGCACTATCCGAAAAAAAGAGCCGATGATCCGTGAGGTAACTCACAAGTTCATCGGCTCTGCGTCTATGCGTCTGGCTCTTTGATGACAGTTATATGTAATTCTTTCGCATTGATTAAAGTTTCCCGTTTGCATTTTGGGCAAAACAAAGGAAAGTTTTTTAATTCTGTATCTGTCCGTAGTTTTATTCGTGTCTTATTATTGCAAAAAGGACATAATAACCATTTCTCTACTTTCATCGCCTGCTTTCTATCGAACACATCCATCCCGTATAAAGACTTATTGGAACTCTACTACTTCATCAAAATCCTTTCTTGGGCGTTCAGAAGGATGTTCCGCAGGATATCCCAACGCTACTGCGGCAATTATTTCTCCTTTATCACAGAAATAATCTTTTAAGTCGTCATACGCAAAATAAGTATCACAAATCCATAATGTTCCAATGCCTAATGATGTCGCTTCTAACAACATATTTTGAATTGCTGCACCAATAGATTGCATATCAGCACGTTCATAAATTTTTTCTTCTGGTGTTAAATCTTCATATAACGAATGTCCTGACGGATTACATACTACAATCAATACGGGAGCCTGCTCTATAATTGTAGCAGTATGCTTTGCCGCTGAAATATAATTACTACTGTTGGGAAGAAGAACTTTGGTAACACGCTCTCTTTCTATTCCTTGACGCATTACTTGCACAAATTTATCTTTTTCCTCAGAAACCAAAACAATGAATTTCCACGGTTGTCTATTTTTTGCTGATGGCGCTTTTAGCGCTGCACCAATGATTTTCTTTAGTAAATCTAAAGAGAGAGCTTTGTTTTCATATTTCCGTATACTTCTACGTTCTAATATTTCTTTCATCGAAATAACTCCTAATCTAAATGTCCTGATAAAATCATGTTCTTCATTAAGTCGATTTGTGAATATAAGCTTTCCATTGGTACATTTGTAGAAAGCATAATTTCCTCAAGACCTATTTGCCAATAAAAAACCAAATCTGCCGCATCTGATAAATTATCATAAGAAATTTTTCCTTGCTTTTTCCCTAATAACAATATCTCAGATATAGGCGCTTTTAATCCGTTCATTGCACTTATAAAAAATTCGCTTTCTGTATCTGTTTTATGCGTTATAAAAAACTCAACCATAGCTAATTTTAAACTACCTTTTATATTTAGCATTTCCTGTTTTAAATTTTCAAAATATGTTTCGACAATTACTTGGAAATCCTTGACTTCATCAATATTGTGTTGTGTTTTTTTTAGATAAGTTTGATGATGTGATTTAATTACCTCCATAAATATTTCGTCAGTGGAACTAAAATAAAGATATATCCCTCCACGACTAATATTGCAGGCTTCTATAATATCTTTCATAGTAACTACCGAAAATCCTTTTTGACTAAACACCTTCTCTGCACAGTCTAAAATTAAATTACGTTTTTTTAACGACTTGTCCGCCATATATTAACACCTCCAGAAAATGACACACGTGTCATTTATCTATTTTATGACACGTGTGTCATTTTGTCAATAGACATATTTGGGGACGATAAGATTTTTTTAGTACGCCTATGCAAAGATAATCTCCCTCTCCATAATTTCCTTTGCACACGCTCGTATGTTATTCATTGAATCTATATCCGTAACCCACAATAGTCTTAATAAAATCCTGATTTTGAACAATACACTTACATTTTTTCTTATTTGGTATATTGTATTTTCTACAGCATGGTTTCCTCCCACGGGTAACTCATTCCACACAGCTTTATAAATTTGTTCTTTTGTGAAAGAAGACATCGGATTAGAATAAAGCATATATAAAACATCAAATTCTTTGCTTGATAAGTATATGTTTTGACTATTTATCATGGCGCAATGTGTTTCTTTATCCATAACTAATATAGCTGTTTGATTTTTTATTCTCCAATATTTCTGTGCGGCGACACAATCTTTCCGAATTTGTTTCAACAGTAAAGAGAGATTATCAAACTTTTGAATTTCTCTAATCCTTTTATACAAGGCTATCGTAATCGTACATCCGTATATGTCCTTATCAAAATTTAAGATATGAGTTTCTATAGAGATTTCCTTATCATTGTCAAGAGTAGGACGTGTGCCTATATGGGTTACACCATAAAAAAATTGGTTACATAATAAAATTGTTGAAAAGTATACACCTGTCTCTGACAAATCAATCTGCTTTTCAACTTTTAGGTTTGCAGTAGGCGTCCCTACGTGTTTCCCAATTCCTCGCCCATGTATGACAGTTTCTGTTATTGTTTTGTAAATAACTTTCTCTTTATCACTTGTATCCATTATCAGCCCTCATATAATTTCATTCATCGACAGGATAAAAAGCACACAGGTAATAATAATCAAAAAAGCGAGTAATATAAGTCCTATATGCTTGCGCCTTGTCACATTTTCTACGCTGGAAACATAGCCACTCTTTCTTAACGCAGTGATTACAGGTTTATAGAGTAAAAAGGTAATAGAAGCATTTAATCCACCTTTTAGCAAATTGAATGGAAGAAAAACCGGGAGTAGCATTTCTGCTACAACCTCTCTTGAATACCCCATATAGAGGGGTGTTACAAGATAATTCCATAGTAACATGACAAATACGCTTATTATCCACCCTGAAACCAAACCGATAACTGCGCCGGACAATGTGTGTTTTTTCTTATAAATTACAGCAGCAGTACACGCAAACGAAAGCGTCTGCACGATATTCATAATACATCCCAAAATTCCTGTTTCGCTTACCGTAATCATTTCGATTACTGCCACAACAACTGATACAATGCAAGAAGTCATCGGTCCCCAAATAAACCCACCTAATGTAACAATAACATCTGACGGATCATACTTTAGGAATAACACAATCGGTATTCTTCCAACAGCCATTACAACGTAAGTAATAGCGCAAAGCATAGCAACTGTTGTAAGTTTTTTTGTTTTACTATTCATGTTCAATTTCCTCCGCAATTATAAAAATAACACCCAAAAGGAAATGCCTTTCAGGTGTTAAGTGTTTGGTAAACCACAGAAAAAACTGTGAGAAATATATTTTATCTTCTTTCATCCAGACTATACTGTTGGTTTTGGAGTTACACCAAATCATGCGAAAAACGCTTGCGGACTTTACCGCCAATCGGGAATTTCACCCTGCCCTGAAGACACATCTATTTTGTTGTTCCGTTTAATTATATCATTTGCACTTTTGAGCAACAACGGTTTAAAAAGATTTCGGAAACTTTTCGGAAGTTATATTTTTTTTACTGATGTAGAAATCCTCTCCCTCTCCACAATCTCCCTTGCACACGCCCGTATGTTATTCATTCTCTGTACCCATTCTAAGGCATTTTCCGCCTTTAGCTGTTCCGTGATACCCTGAGCCCGTTTCATCTGCTCCGTGAGCCTTTCCATGCGCTCCTGTGCCTGCCTGTCGATGTCGGCAAGGTAAGCGTTCAGCCTGCCGCTTGTGAGCAGGGTTATGTAGGTGGCTCTGCGGTATTCTTTCAGATACCGCAAGTGCCGCTGCCCCCATACGCCTATGGACTGTTCTTTTTCGTCTGGTACTGTGAGGCAGGGGAGAAGATAATCTCCCTGCTGTTCATAAGTGCCGCCCAACTGTTCAAAGATTGATTTTGCCATTGTCATTTCCTCCATTACCGTATTTTTATCTTTTTCGTCTTTGCGTACATGACCTTTATCAGCAGCTCGTCCACGCAGTCCGTATATCTGCCCGCCGCAATCAGCTTGTTGCGGAAGTCGATCAGAGCGTGGAGAACAAGCTGCCTTTCTTCCTCGCTAAGATACAAGTGATATTTTCCCATAGCCTTTCCTTTCTTTGAGAGGGCAGGCTTTTTTCCTGCAAGGGTGTTTCAGCACCTTTGCGGAAAATACCCGTTCCCCTATGTAGCCGCCGAAGCGGTAACAGATTTTAATCATCTGTTCTGCCCCGGCATTGGTTTCCGTGCGGTCATAGACCTCAATCCTCTCCACAAGAAGATTAAGATTTTCAGCAGTCAACTCCTGTATCCCCACATACTGTGCCATCAGTTCCGCCCACCTGACAGCGTTCTGCTGATTGTCCTTAACCTCCTGCATGGCGGTTTCTAAAGCCTGTATCTGCCCTAAAAGCTGCTCCTGCTCGGTCTGATACTTATCCATCAGACGGTTAAAATTGTCATGGGAGATACGCCCCGATACACTGTCCTCATACAGACGGTCAAACAGTCTCGTCACTTCCTCATACCGTTTCTTTGCCGCTTTCAGTCTGTCGGCATTGTTTTTCCCCTTGCTCCCGTCTGCTCTGGCGTTCATCTTCACTGCCAGAGCCACCGCTTTCTCCCTGTCCTCATAGGCAAGGCGGGCGTGGTACTGAATATCCGCAAGCACCGCCTTGTATAAATCCTCATAGAAAATACGGTGGTCTGTGCAGGCTTTAGTGTCGTGGGCGTAAGTGGTACACACATAAATCCTATGCCTTTTCCCCGTCCAGTAGCGCAAGCCTAACGCCTTTCCGCAAGTGCCGCACTTCACAAGCCCCGCAAAGGGAGAGACAAAGTTATCGGTGGTATCCCGCCTGCGGCTCAAAATCTTCTCGTTTGCCCCGTCAAACACCTCCTGCGTCACAAGCGGCTCATGGGTGTTTTCTACGGTAATCCAGTCCTCCTGCGGTACTTTCTTTGAGGCGTTGACCTTGAAGATACTCTCGGTCTTGCACATCACGCAATGCCCCAGATAGAGGGGATTGGAAATGATATTGCGTATGACGGTGTGCGACCATTCATACTTGTTCTCTGGATTTTCAAACCGCTTGGAGTAGTCCTTTTCGCCCCGGCTGTGCAGCCACCATGACGGGCAGGGTACTTGTTCCTCACGAAATACGGTAGCGATTTTATGCGCTCCCATGCCTGCGTTGGCAAGTTCAAATATCCGTTTCACAATCCACGCTGTTTCCTCGTCCACGATCAGTTTGTTGTGGTTATCGGGGGATTTGCGATAGCCGATAGGGTTAAAGGACGAACGGTACAGCCCCGCCTTTGCCCTCGCACGGATAGAGGAACGGATTTTGCGGGAATTATCCCGGCTGTAAAACTCGTTCATCACATTTTTCAGAGCCGCTATATCGTTGTTCTTGTTGGCGGTGTCCACACCGTCATTGACTGCGATATACCGCACATTCTTCATCGGGAAGTAAATCTCCGTGAAGTGTCCGACCTTCAGATGGTCACGCCCCAGACGGGATAAGTCTTTCGTAATGACTACATCAATCTTTCCCGCCTCGATGTCATCAAGCATACGGTTAAAACTCGGACGGTCGAAATTCAATCCGCTATACCCATCGTCCACATAGATCTCCACCACCAGAAAGCCATGCTCCTTTGCGTACTGCGTCAGCATGGCTTTCTGCGTTTTGATACTCTCGCTGTCGCCCTGCAGCATATCGTCCTTTGATAAGCGGCAGTACAGAGCCGCCCTTAACATTGCCATTCAGCTCGCCTCCTTTGTATCTGTACTGCCCTCATTGTATTGCGGAAGTTTGATTATCTCAAAGGTGCGGGGAGAGGATTTTCCCCTCCGCACCTCGTTTACAAGCAGGGAAATAAATAATTCCCGCATATCTGCGCCGCCCGTGTAAGCCGCCTGCACGATGATTTTCGGGCGCACCGTTGTCTTTGCCATAGGCATACCTCCCTTCAAAATCTCATTGTTCCAGTTCCTTTTTCAGAGCCGCAAGGAGTTTCTCCGCCTCTGCCTTTGTCAGCGTAATGCCTTTGCCGCATTTCTCACGGGCAGGGGAAAAGCTGCGGATGTCGTACTTCGGCTCGTTCCCGTTCCACGCAATCAGGTTGATTTCCTTTGTATAGCCGCTGTCGCCCGTGGAGAGGACAGCGATTTCCCTTACGATTTCATACTGGATTTCTTTCATCAAAGACCTGTCCTTTCTGTCTGTTACCCGCCGAGAAAAGAAGATTATCGGCTGTCACGGTTTTGTTTTCTCTGTAATTCACGCTCCAGAAGTCGGAGAATGGTGTCCTCTATCTGTTTTGGCGTTGTGCCTCTGGGGAAATATTTCCGCAGCTTGTCCATACCGATTTTCACGGTTTCCCTCTGGTTTGCCTTTTCCTCAGTCATAATCGCAAAGATGGTATCCATATCAAGCCGCCCCATCTGGCTTAATTTTTTCATGCGCTGCGTCTGCGAAAGAGAGGGAGTAGCGTCCTCACTTTCCATCGTGATCCGCAGGTTTTCCTGCTCGTCCTTCTTCAAAAAAGACAGTTCCACCGCAGGGGTAAGGGCAATCTGCCCCTCGTCCACCATCTGTAAAATCGGCGGGATTAACTCGGTCAGGCGGATATATCGCTGTACGGTGGTCTTTCCAATACCAAAGCCCTGCGCCACCGTTTCGTCCGTCCGCAACTTCGTCCCAACTTGGGACGAAGTTAAATCCGTGCGGTATCCCTGCCTTTTCATCGCCTCCAACTTCATCTTGTAGGCAAAAGCCCTCTCGCTTGGCAGGATATTTTCCCTCTGGATATTGCTGTCCACAAGGGTAATAATCGCCCGGTCACGGTCTAAGGGCAAAACAAAAGCAGGGATTGTCTCTATCCCTGCAAGCTGTGAGGCACGGACACGCCGCTGCCCTGCGATGACTTCGTACCCGTTCCCATCCTCTTTCGGGCGGGTTATAATAGGCGTTACCACACCAAACTCCTTGATACTCTCAGAGAGTTCCATCAGCAGGTCGTCCTCCACCAGACGGAACGGGTTATCGGGGAACGGGTGTAAATCCTCAATCTTCAGCATTGTAAAATCCTGTTTTTTCAATAGCTTTCCTACCTTTCTCTTGACCTGTTTCTATTCGATTTCTGCAATTCTTCCAACACTTCGGGCGGGATTTTCCTCAGCAGGCGTTCCAACTGCTGATTAGTGCGCTGCAACTCAAATATCTTCTGGTTGGCTTTCTGCACCTTTAATTCCTCTGCGTATTTCTCGTCACGCAGCCGCCCCGCATAGTCGGTTTCCTGCCCGATTTTCTTTTTGAGGCTGTCGATATAGGCGCTCTGTTTTCCAATCTCCCGTGAAAACTTTTCTGCCTCCGGCAGCCATGCGGAAAGCAGGGAGATCGCCTTATCCCGTTTCTTCCCTGCGTTAAAGGCGTTAATATCGGACAGCGCCGCCACGATTTCCTCATACTGTTTATCCAGCCTGCCGCCTAACTTAAAGAGCCATGTGGGGATATGCTTTCGCCCCGTAATCATTGAGGACTGCCCCCGTTCCAACTCATTCCACCGTGCGGACATGCGCTCATGGTAGGCGGTCTGCCACTCGGATAATGACTTCTGGTTGCCTAAAAAGTATTTGGCAGACAGCTTTCCCTCTGGCGTAATCGGCACAAAGCAAAGGTGCATATGGGGTGTTTTCTCGTCCATATGCACCACAGCAGAGAGGATATTTTGTTTTCCCACACGCTCCGCTATGAAGTCCAAAGCCATAGCAAAGTAGGCTTTCTGTTCCTCTGGCGGTAAGCTGTTCATAAATTCGGGAGAGGCGGTAATGAGGGTTTCCACCATCATCACGCTGTCCTTGCGTACCTTGCAGCCTGCCGCCTGCACCATGCGGTTGATCTCTTTTTTGTAGGTGTAGCGTGGCGGCGACACAAGATGATAGTTGTGCTTGGAGCGTTCCAGATCAATATCGGGATTGCTCTTGTACGCCTCCTTCTTCCGTTCATTGTGGCGTTCACAGGCAGCCACAGAGCCTGCCTTGCGTTTCTGGAAACGCAGGATTGCGTAAGGCATAAGCGTTCAACTCCTTTCTTTTTTCGGCGGGTGTTCTTTAGGCGGTGACGGTGGTGACAGTGATGACGGTGGTTTTGGGATGCCCCCTAAACCTGTGCGGCACTGTCACCGGCACCGCCTTTCCCCGCAGCCGCAGGCGGCGGGGAGCAGGGCGCAAGCCCTGCATAAAGGGAGTCCAGAGGGAAAGTCTGGCACACGCTCCTTGCTTGCAAGGTGTAGTGTGTTACACCCTGTAAAAGCGGGCTGTAAAAACCGGGACGGTTTTTTCAGCCGCAGGGGTGGCTTTACGAGCCGAAAGAGGCGAGAAAAGCCCACGCCTGCACGGAGCGTTTGCGGGGTGTTCTCCCGCAGGGTGGCAGGGCGCAGATGGAGAAGCATTGCCATCGCCGCCATGCCTGCCACCCGAAGGGCAAGACCGCCGGATTTCACTTTGCTGTGTCGTCAGTGACAGACGCAGGGGGTATCCCGACATCGCCGTCACCACCGTCATCACTGTCACCCGCCTGACGCATGAGCGCAATCAGCCTGCCCTCTTTCTTCCTGCGGTACGCATAGCCAATATGGTTGTCTGCTAAAAAGGTTGTGCGGTATTCGTTGAGCCACTTCGTAATGACCGTGGGCGGGGTGTCTGTTTCCGCCATCGCCGCCAGAAGTTCCGTAGCTGTGCCGCACCAGTTTTCTTTATCCTGCATAAACTCTACGAGCCGAAAAAGGACAGGCGGTATGCTTTCCCTCGCAAGCTGCTCCTGCCCCTTGCGCTCCACCATTTCCCAACTGCACTCCCTGAAACGCAGGACAAACTCCTGATACTCAATATCCCTGCCGACACAGTAGAGCCTTGCGGTATCGGACGCACGGGTTTCCTTTTCCAGTACAAAAGTGGCGTCTGCGCTCCCCGTCAGTCCCGTTGTCCCCGATACCTTGTTGAACACATCACTGTCGTTCTGCTTGCGGATATGGTGGACAACGATGACCGCAATGGAATGTCTGTCGGCAAACTCCTTAATCTGGGAAATGTCCCCGTAATCACTGGCATAGGCGTTGTCTTTTGAGGCGGTGCGTACCTTCTGCAAAGTGTCAATCACAATGAGCCTGCTGTCGGGGTACTCCTTCAGATAGTCCTCCAACTGCACAATCAGCCCGTCCGTCAGCTTGCAGCTCGCCACAGCGAAGTGCAGGCGGCTGTCCGCCTCGTCCGTCAATCGGAAAAGCCTGTCCTGTATGCGGAAAAAGGTATCCTCAAGGCACAGGTACAGCACATCGCCTGCCCGTGTCTCCATCTCCCAGAATGGCAGTCCCGCCGAAACGCATAAGCAGAGTTTCAGCATGAGCCAGCTTTTGCCGATTTTCTGTGAGCCGCAGAACAGGATCAGCCCCGTGGGAATAAGACCGTCCACCACAAAGCGTGGCTTGTCAAGCGGCTGATAGAGCAGGGTATCTGCGTCCACCATGTTCAGCTTTTGCATGGGTGTCCTCCTTCCGCTTTCGTCTGGTTGTTGCATACTTGTCCATAGGCATTCGACCTCCTTAAAATTTTTATATCCCTGCCACAAGGACGGGGATATGTAAGCACAGCCATTCCATACGGTTCCACGCTTTCCCAAAGCGGCGTTGTCACTGCCTATGCTGTGCATGGATTAAGCAATGGGTGCGCTCGTATCATGGCGGCACTGTCCGTTGCGGCAGGTATCTCTCCGGCGGCTGCTGTGAAGTTGTCAAGGTACGGACGGGCAGACTTGCCCCCTACCTTACAGCCCGTGCGGATAGCCGATTTTGGACACTGTGTTCTGATTTTTTGAAAAAGAAAAGCACCTGCATATATCCGTTCTTTTCTCGGATAGTTGCAAGTGCTTGCCATCAGATAAATCCGTATTCAGTTGTATATGTTCTCTAACAGAAGTTCACATCTGTAAAACTTCCGCAGGTCTTGACCACGCCCACCACGAAAAACAACACCAGAAGGGCATACCCGATTGCCTGCAGCGCACCGTGGATACTGGCGATCACATTCCAGATGTCTCCGCCTTTGAAATTCTCCGGAGACTGGGTAATGATCTGCCAGATTTCCGCCAGTTTGCTGTTCCATGTGTCCAGGGCGTTCTGAAGGTTCTGAACCACCCAGTTATCACTCAAAACACATTCCTCCTTTCCGGCAGAAGCAGGACAGACCGTTTCCGGCCTGCCTCTCTGCCCGGTTACTGGATGTTTCTTATCCTGCGATCAATGTCAGGATTTCTTTTGCAAACGTGATGATCACGCCTCCGGCCAGTGTCAGAAATCCATTCGCCCGCTGCGACGGATCATGGGATTTTAAAGACAGTCCGATCTGCACGATACCAAATCCCAGCAGGATCATACCGATAGCACGGATCAACCCAAAGATAAATTCGGACAGGTTATTGATCACGGTCAGCGGATCATCCGCTGCAAATACAGTTGTGGCTCCTGCCGTCATTATCAGCACCAGCGCCGCATAAATGACCATGAGCCGCTTTCCTCTGCGGCTCATGGGAAGTTTCCGGGTTTCTCTTTTCTCATCTCTCTGTTTCATTGTCTGAATCCTCCTCGTTCTTATTGAATAGTTCCTCTAAATCCTCATCGGATAAGAGTTCATAGCCTTCTGTGTCCGGCGGGACCTCTGCGATCTCGCCCTCCAGACTGTCTCCCAACGTAATGCTCGCCACTGCCTGCGTCACTTCTCCGTGCAGATAGGGTCTTCCTTTCCCGTCTGTGGTCAGAGCAATGTTCGGGTGTTTTAAGATATCAAATTTTTCATCCATGACCGGACGTTCTCCCCGGATAAAAAGAAGTGCGTAGCGGTTGTCCAGCATACGCACTTCATCCGGTGTCATCAGCTCCCGACCCGTGATCTGATAATTGGTGGAATAGTTCCCGGAGTGTCCGGTAGACTTTCCATAGGTGTTGGTATCAATGGTGGCTTTCCCCAGCAGTTCACTGACGTATTTGTGGGTTCCCTGCTCATTGCCGCCCAAATATAGGAATTCATCCGCATTTCCCATAATGCTTTCCCACTGTTTTTCAAACAATGCCTTTAGCTGCGCCAGATTCTGCAGGATGATGGAGACGCTGACTTCTCTGGACCGCATGACAGAAAGGATCTTATCAAAGTCGTCGGGCAGGCTGACGTTTGCGAACTCGTCCATCAGGAAATGGACATGGACGGGCAGCCTGCCCCCATACTTGTGGTCTGCCAGATAGAAAAGCTGTTGGAATAACTGGGTATACAAAATTGACACCAGAAAGTTATAGCTGGTGTCATTGTCCGGGATCAGGGCAAAGAGCGCCACTTTCTTTTCTCCCAAAGAAGGAAGATCCAAATCGTCTGTAGCGGTCAGCGCCGCAAGGCTGGACAGGTTGAATTTCTCCAGTCTGGCTGCCAGTGTGATCTGGATGGATTTCAGCGTTTTCGCACTTCCGGAGTGGTAATCCTTGTAATACTTTACGGCGATATGCTCCGGCTCCCGCATTTCCAGGCGTTCAAACAGTTCGTCCAGAGGGGATTGATATTCGTCATTGTCCTCATGCACTTCTCCCGCCCGCAGAAGCTCCATAACCATAGGGAAATTCTGCTCTTCTTCCGGAGCCTCGTATTTCAAATAAAAGATCAGCGCCAGAAGAAGCATGGACGCCGCCGTATCCCAAAAAGGATCATTGCTCTGGCTCCCTTTCGGCGTGGTGGCTTTAAACAGGTTGGTCACAAGCCGCTGCACGTCATTGTCATCCTTCAGATAGACAAAAGGATTGTAACAGTAGCTTTTCTCCATGTTGATCAGATCCAGCACCCGGACATCATAGCCTTTCGCTTTTAACAGAAATCCGGTATCCCGGAGATTTTCCCCTTTCGGATCCAGCACTACGAAAGAAGTGTTCGCCTGCATGAGATTCGGTTTCGCATAAAACCTCGTCTTGCCCGCTCCACTCCCGCCGATGATAATGGTCAGCAGGTTCCGCCGGTGTTTCCGGCTGTCATAGCTGATCCGCACGTTCTGCGTCATCAGTTTATTGGCCAGAAAATTTTTCTCACTGTATTTCCGGTTGATTTCCCGGACGTCTCCCCACACAGCGGAACCATGTTCTTCTCCCCTGCGGTACTTTCTCCGGGTGGACAGATAGATTCCGATCCCCAGTCCATACGCCAGTAAAAAAAGAAGGACAGTTTTTACACTGTCCTTACAGAGTTCCATAGAAAACGGGTGCTCCATAGCCTTCGGCAGCCCTTTCACGATTCCGATCAGTCCGCCGGACAGATAGGGCGCTGTCAACAGAGCAGACCAGATAACGGGGAAAATGCCGAGAATGGCAAAAATCCATGTGTTTTTCCTGCTACCGCTCTTCATGGTGTCTGTGCCCCCTTCGTGGTTTCTCCGGCGGCACCTCCATCTTTTCAATAACCTTTAAGAGAACATCGTCCACGGCGTCCGTGGGCCGCTCCTCTTTTAACATCTGGTTCCGTTTATCTTTCAGGGAATGGAAGATCACGCCGCATTCGTATTTATCCAGTTCCAGAGTTACTCTGCCTTCACTCAATCTTCACACCTCCGTCCTATCGTTCCTGTGCCGCCTCCCGGCGCTGCCAGTTTCCCCGTGGCTGTCCGGGTTCCCGGCCCTGCATATGCGTCCAGTTCTGGCCGCTTTCTCTTTCCGGTCCGTTCTCCCTGTTTTGCTCTCCTTCCTGCCTCTGCCCCGCCTGTTCCTGCTGTCTCTGGCTCATGCGGTTCTGCTCAAACACTTTCGCCATACGGGAAGAGATCTGATTTGCTGCGTCACGGGCCTTCGACAGCTCCGCCCGCACTTCCTGCGGCTCCATCCCCTCAAAGAAATCCGGAGCGTAACGGAAGTCATATGCCTGTGTATCGATCCCATACTTTTTACAGAGCAGATAAGACGCACAGTAGGCATGGAAAGCGTCCTCATCCCGGTCATACTCCGGGTCTCCGTCCGCAAACCCGGCAAGAGCCAGTTCCGGCGTCAGGCACTGGAAGATCTCTTGTGCGTTCATCCCTTTGCGCACATAGATACAGTTTTCCTCCGGTTCAAAGATTGCGCCCTTATCCTCCGGCATTTGATCCGGCTCCGCCGTTACGATACTGGCGGGAGGGTTGTTGATCAACGCCCGGATCAGAAGCCGCTCATCCATCTCTGTCTGCGGCTGCGGACGTTCTTTCATGGTAGTCTGGGAAATATCATACAATTCCCTGGCATTATAGTAGGTCCCGATACTTCCGTCTTCCCGTTCATATTCCTTTCCCGGCTCCATGATCAGAACCGGGTTCTGCCGCTCCGCACGTTTCACGAATACGCCCTGTTCCCTCCAGTATCCATAATCTCCCAGACGCTCTGCGTCCGGCCTCTGAGCCAGGATCAGCAGGGCATTATTGGCGGTATAGCGGTCAAACCGGGCCTGTACGTCCAGATATTGCTGAAACTTCCCGCTGTCTGCCGCCACTTCATTCGTGATCTGCTCAGACAGCTCATAGCAGCGGTTCCGATTGTTTTTACTCTTCGCAATAAAAGCGGCTTTTTTGTCGTCCTGCGGCACTGCCGATACATTCAACATGGAATCAAAGTTGTTCTCCATACTCTCTACCTCTCTTTCGATTTTCTTGGTTTTTTCCGGTTCTGCGGCTGCGTATGCTGCGTCTGCCTCGTCCTGCCGGGTTTCTCTTTTGAAATTGGCTCTTTTCCCTTGCTTTCCGCCTCTTTCTTCCTCGCTGCCTGGATTTTCCTAAGCTCTTTCCGCACGGACGGCTTTTTCGGTACGGACGGGGCATACAGCTTAGAAGTACCCTCGGCGGTTTTGTCTGGCCTCACGGAGATAGGCTCGGACAGACGGGATTTCTCTGTCTTTGCCAAAGAGGGGTTTTGCTGTTTTCCCTCTTTCTTTACCGGCTCTCCAAACAGTTCATCCATGAGCCGGTCCTCCTGTGACTTTTCCGGACGCTCCTGCTGTGGGGTTGCCGGTGCTTTTCCGGATGTTTCTCTCCAATCCGATGGCTGTTCCGCCCTCTGCTTTTTCTTTCCGGTATCCGGTCCCTCTTTCACAGGGGACGTCTCCCGGCTCTTTCCGTGGGATTTTTCCTCCCTGCTCTTTTCGATCTCTGTCCTGATCTGCGCCGCTTCTGTAACAGAAGCAAACTTGAACCGCTCCACGATCCGGTTGATCCGGGGAGCGTCCTCTTCCTTGACCACCACATCGACCATCCCGTCTATGCTCCCTTTCGGATTCCGCACCGCACAGTATAAGATCCCGTACCGCTTCGCCTCTGTGACGAACTGTTTCAAGTCGCTCTCTTTCACGGAATACACCGTCAGCGGTTTCCCGGAACGGACAAGCGTTTCCAGCCTTGCCCGCCCCTTGGTCTTTTTCTGCTCTTTCAGTACCGCATACAGAATGACCGCAAGCTGTTTTGCCCCGGCTCCTGTGATCTTTAGGGCCGCTTCGCCTACTTCCAGCGACATCCGCACCACCTGGTCAGCGGCCTCACCTGATGTGTTCATGGCTTACTTCCTCCTTTCCCTGTTTCTTTTCCTGCCGCACGATCTGGATCTTCTGCCGGATCAGGCCGGAACGTGCGGCGATCCCGTCGCAAAGCACCACCTCCTCTCTCAGTTCCCCGATCCGGGCTGTCAGTCTGGAAATTTCTACTTTTACTTCCGCCAGATGGTCTTCTTCCCGGATACTGCGGCACTGATACCGCAGCTTCTGACGTTCTTTCGATAGCTGTGTCATCTGCTCCTGCAGCGATTCTTTGTAAGAAAAAAGCTGCACGTCCGTGTCAATGTGACAGCGGCAGAGCAGCCTTGTCTCTCTGGAGATCTGTTCCAGTTTCGCCAGATCCTCCCGCAGAAGGAAATGAAGTTGTTTCGGAGATACAGGCGGGCGGTTTTTCGGCAGGATACCTAAGAGAAAACAGTAGTGCAGATACAGCCCCCGCAGTCCTCCGATCTTTCTTTTCGGCAGGTTTCCCCGCACATGCGCCACATACCGCTTTTTCTCCGGCAGTCGTGTTTCCTGCGGGATGGCAGGCGGATCTTCCTCCAGTATCCTCCTCCGGATTGCCTCCAGTGAATACTCCTCTCCAAAGTTCCGTTTCAGTTTCAGCCCCCGTTCCCGCCCTTCCGGACGGAGCGTGATGTCTTTCCCAAACTTGATGGAATACCCTTTCTCTTTCAGATAATGGAAGAACTGTTTTTCCGTCCTTGCCTGTGTGATCGCCTCATCCACGTCCTCCCGGACGATACTGCGGTAGGTGGGCCTGCCTTCCTGCTCTGCCCGCCATTCTCCATATTGCTTAGACATTCCCGGATGAGGATGTTCGATCACGGACAGACCGTACTCCCGGCAGAGCCGGTCAGAGGTTGCTCGCATATCCCGGTAGTCCCGGTTGGTTCTGTGATACCGTTTCCCATCGAGATAGGAAACAGAGTTGACCACGAAATGGTTATGAAGATGATGGGCTTTGTCCAGATGGGTGGCCACCAATACCTGAAAACGCCCGCCCCACAATTCCTGTGCCAGACGGACGCCGATCTCATGGGCCAATGCCGGGGTACACTCTCCCGGAGCAAAGGACTGATACCCGTGAAATGCCACGATCCCCTCATCCTTTCCATACCGCTTTTTAACAGCTATCATTTCATTACGCGCGGTGGCGGGCGTGCAGTTGATCCCGGAAACATACTGCTGCATGATCTGCTCCGTCTCACTGACGATCCCCTCCTCTCCCTTTTTCCCTTTCCGTCTGGTCTTTTCTGCATTGACCGCATAGGCGATCACATCAGAAAGGCTCTGCATTTTTTCTTCACGCTGTACCGCCCCTTCGTTTTCATATCTCGGAAATTTTGCGATCTCCGGAGCGGTGGTCTTTTCCGGGTTCTCTACATAGATCACGACTTTCCCCAGCCAACCTTTTACACTCCAGATGGATGTGGTAGCCACCTTACACTCCTCTCCGGTTTTCATTTTTCATCGGTTCCGGCAGGATCACCGCCTCCGTAATCTTCTTTACAGTATCTTCAAACATCCGCATATCCCGGTCATACCGCTGCACATCAATCACATTTAAAGTGTGTGCCTTCTGTGCGATCTGATTTAGGTTATTCCCGATCCGGTGGAGTTCCCTCATCATGGAATAGTAATCCGGCGGCGGGGCGTCTCTCGGAACCACGCCGCTGATCAGATGACGGAGATATGCCTCCCGGCTTAGACCACTCTTTTTTACTTTTTTATCCAGGATCTCCGCCTCTTTCCGGTTCAGACGGAACAAGATCGCCACATTTCGTTTTCTCATCGCTCCATCTCCTTTTCTTTTTCTATGGATTCCGGTATCTGACGCAACTGCCGTTTCTCTCTGTCAAACTCATATACCCGGTCTGACAGGATTTCGTCACGGGCTACTTCTTTCTGATTCACTTCGCGCACCATCTCTCCCATTTCTTTCGGTGTCATACCGAGATCTTTTGGAATGATAATCATCTCATGCAGAGACGAAGGAAGGAGATAACAGCCCTGTGGGAATACGGACTCCAACTGCTCCTGCAGATTAGGATAGGCAAGGACAGAAGCACCATTTACTCTCATGGGGTTGCTCAGAACGTACATGCCATCTTTAGGAAACTCCTCCCCTTCTTTTAACTGAAGCAGATTTTTTGTCTCAAAGGGAAGGCCCATCATCTCCATCATCAGGTCGTCCATGCTCATCAGTACAGCCGGACTGCTCTTGACTGCATTTTCCACCGCCTTCTGGTAAACTTCCTTCGGGTGTACTCCCCACTGACTCAGCATTTCATGGGTTACTTTGACACTCCCAACTCCCTCCCCGGCGGGCGAAGGGAATTCAATCCGACAGATGACAGACAGGTCTTCCATTTGCTTATGCGGAACCTGGGATAACATCCGCTGATTCGCTTTCGTATTGATAACCTGTACGGTTAAATGATCCTTCACAGAATCATAGTCCGTAAAGTCCAGCGTTTCCGGCAGTTCACGCACAGACAAAGACTGTCTGCACACATCGGCAATCCGATTCATGATCTGATCCATCGGCTCTCCCTTTCGGACCTGGTCATAAAAAGGTTCCATATAGACAACCGGGGCAATCTTCTGTCCCGGCATGTTGAGGATCATTCCGGTCAGCACTACTCCATTATTCTTCTGTTGCTCTGAAATCTCACACTGCATGTCCTGATATTCTTCTGGCAGGTAATCTTTAATCTGCTGTGTCACGCCCTCTGCGAACGCCTTCACTGCTACCGTGCTGCTCATGCTGTCCAGCCCCCTTTCCTGCTAATATCTGCTGATACTTTTTCAATCTGTTTTCCACAGCGTCTTTTCCTGTTCTGATCATTTCCATCCGTATCATTCTTCCACCTCCCGGTCATGCCTGTACAGACGGTTGATCTGCATAAGGCACATCATAACCACGCCGATCATACCGCCCACCATTGTTCCACAAATAAACTGGATCATCTTCATTCTTACCTCCGTATTTTCTAAAGGGTTTCAGGGATTTTTCCCTGACAAGCTGCCGCAGGACTGCCGGATGACAGTCTGGCAATCCAAAGGCGTTGCTTGCTGGTATTGTGTATCCTACTCCGCCTGCGCTCCGTTCCCGCCTCCGGCGGTTCATTACCTGCCGACAAGAAAAGCTGTCACGGCTGTTTTTCTCCTTCCGGATGGGTACATCCGCCGCACTCCGGGCAGCGCCAATGGCAGCTTTCACACTCCTCATCTCCGCAGACACCATAGTCAATCAGACTGCAAAGGCCGCATTTCTCACAGCCATACTCACAGGACCGGCACCGATCTTCCAGATCGTCCATCATGCAGTCCTCATTTTCCGGGCAAAGATAGGGACAATGGTCACAGTCTCCAGGACAATCCCGCTCCCCTTTTTCTTCAACCACAATGCCGACCACTTCGCCTCCTTCCATGTTCAGAGCCTCTCCGGACGTGATCATATCCTGCAGAATCCGGTCAATTTCTTTCCGGTTTATAGCTCCTATCGCAACCTTTTTTCTGTGAATGATCCTCAGATCATACTGAACTGTCTTCATAAAATCCTCTCTTTCTACCGTTCAAAGTCTCTCCCTCTGTGTCTTTTTTCCCGCTTTGTCTGCCGGATTCCCAGCCGGATACAAAGGCTGTCGTTGCAGTCATTCCCCTGCTTTGGCGGCTCATCTCTTGTCTGGTATTTCTTCGGAAGCACCGTTCGAATGGCCCGTGTCGCAAGCCTTCCTGTCCGGTCATTGTCCAGATGGGACACCACCCGATCCACCTCCAGATGTTCTTTCAGAAAGCGTGTCAGCGCCGCCGGAACCTTGCTTTTCTCGATTTCTTTGGCAGGCTGGTACACGCCCGCAAGGGATAACAGGTGCGTTTCTCTCCAATTTCCCCCGTCTAGTTTTTGCTCTGTGGCGTAAGATAACAGGTCAATCGCCGACTCGAACAGATGGACTTCGCAGCATTTTTCTTCTGCCGGGATACAGAAAGAATAGTTTTTGTCGCTCCCGGACGCCTCCCCGACAAAGTCTGAACCGATCCCACGCAGAGCCGCATAACGTGGAATCCCGCTCTGATCCATCCCTACAAAAACAACGTTATGGTAGTTCTCACTCTCATAAATCTGTCCGGTTTTCAGACAATACCGGATCAGTTCCATGTCAATCCCACGGTTCTGCAGGTAGGAAACCGCATACGTCTGATAGCGGTAAGGCTTTGGAAGGATCAGCTTTTTCTCTGTTTTCTTTTCGGCTGGTACGGAAACAGGCGGCTGGATCGCCGCCTGTTCCGCTATGGTCTGTACCGCCTGCACGAAATCATATCCTCTCACTTTAATCAGATAGTCCAGTGCGCTTCTGCCCCCGATCCCCCGGCTCCACCACATCCATTTTCCGTTGGAAATCTTCAAACTGTCGTGAGATCTGGTGGTATAAACATTCCCAGAGAAATGCACCAGCTCAGAAGGTTCATAGGTTTTCAGATAAGTCAGAAGGTCGATCTGTTTCACTCTCTGCACCACTTCCGGCGCAACATAAGGCATAAACTTCATCTCCTTTCCTGCCCATGATTGGATATTCCATAACTCATTTCTTATATCCGGGCATAAAAATAGCCGGATGATCTTCTTTTTTTGAAAACCATCCGGCTATGTAAATATATATCGCAATATGAGTTTGAGCATGTCGGCAAATTAAGATTAATGTTTAATATTCTCTGATAATAACTGCATTAATTCTTCCGTCTCGTCTTTTGATAAATCATTTTTATCTACCAAAACCAATTTATTATCTTTTCGCTTGACGTATATATACTGCCCCATTGTGCCATATTTCTTAAATGAACTCCAATAGTTTTTGCCATAACCAGTTTGTGAAACAACTTCTATTCCTTCCGTATCGAAAGTATACTCCACTATTCCTGTACGGAAAGACTTATCTAAAAGTATTTCTGACTTTTTCAATGCAAATTTTTGAAACGATTTTGTCTTCCATGCAAGAAGTATTATCAATGCTCCGATTACTAAAAAACTAAGTCCAGATACGAACCTGGAATTAGTAAAAAAATATACTGCTAAAATAATTTCAAGTATGCCCAAAATTAATAGAATCGGAGTTGCAATTTTACGTTTACGAACATTCCTTTCACTTTCCAAGGCAATTTGAATTGTAGCTTCTTTCTTTTCATCACTCAAGTCCAAACGATATTTGACCACTAAATCACCACCTGATATTCTTATTCTGCGATACCTATATTCTATCAAATAATTGTATTGGACACCATTACATACATAGAAAATTCATATAAATTAGGGTTTATTATTTTCCTTATCGTTAAAATATTCTTTTAGTGCATCTTTCACAGCCCATTTAACAATAAAATATATACCCAATATAATAATTAGTATGCCTATTACAGCAAGTGGTAACCATTCCATTCATCTATCCTCCTATAAACTTTGAAGTTATCTCTTACTTAGAAATCAGCATAAAAACCATGGGAACAATGAGAATTAAAATCGCACCTACTACACATACAACAATTACTTTTTTAAAACTTCGTTTTTCTTGTTTAGTCATATCATTATACCATTTCATATGCGAGAGCCTCCTGAATTTCCACTTTTCTGTTCTATAACTTATCATTTGTCGCTGACTCTATTTTTGCTACTTGCTTTTTTGAAAACCATCCGGCTATGTAATTACTTTACATAAATAAAACTATAACGTAGAAGATATATTATGTTCTCTTTCCCACCTATCGCACTCTACTTCTAATTTTTTAAAATCACAGCATGTCTTATTAAAAAAATAATAATTTCTTGATTCTTTATCGTATCTCTCCCGATAAACTGCAATAGACTTAGTATTTATTTCAACCCATTTCTTTCTTATCTGTCGTTCCTCATTTGCCAGATATGTATCGACTTTTGGATCGATCTGTATGGGTTTTATCTGGTCGTCTGGTACTGGAAACATGTTATTGTGCAGTAAATTTGCTATCTCCTCGCCTGCCACCTTGAGAAAGGTAGTAATGGCAGCGCTTCTTTTCTTCTTTCCTCTTGCAATTCTTTCCTTTGTTGTTTGTGATGTTAATGGAACTACAAACATTCTACCATTAATTTGTACTGCTAAACCTACAAATTTTCTGTTGTTATATTTGACGCTGACACGCCAGTCCGCATCGTGCATATATTTTATATAATCCCGTTGAATCTCACATAAAATAGGTGTGGTTTTTCTTATGTCCTCTTCTAATAATCTCATTTATCTCCTTTGAAAATAGCCGCTTGTCAGCGGCTATCTTTTTCCCACTAAGTAGGGAAACACTCATTTTGAATCGTCCACTAAGCAGGACCACGCTCATTTTGAATCGTCCACTAAGCAGGACCACGCTCATTTTGAATCGTCCACTAAGCAGGACCACGCTCATTACTTCTTTATCGTCTCCCATTTCATAATCTCAAAGATTACTAAGGCAGGGAATCGCCTTTCTTTAATTATAATTATACACGCTTTCATATTGATGTCAAGATACCCTCGCTGCTCCTACTTGTGTCTGCGTGTATATAATAGTATATGCGATAATTTAAAAATTACAAGACTTTTTTAGATTGCCCCGATCTTTTTCAGATACGCATATCCGTCCGTATGTCCCCGGAAATAGATCTGGCAACGCTCTATCGTCTCTTTCTCAAACATCCTGCTCATATATTGCCTCACAATCTCATGTTCCTCGGCTGTAAGGCTGATGGCTCCGCTCCCTTCTGTCACTTCCAAAATAAACGGATATCTGCTTTCCATCTCTCCCAGCTCCTGGCACATATTGGCATAGTCCTCGTCCTGTTTTTTCAGATCCACCATAATATCGCTGTCAATCTCCATAAAACTGTCTTTGATCCGCTCTGCCAGATCATAAAAATCTGTCTTCTCCAAACCGCCCATCCTCTCTGTTCTGTTAATCTGCTTTCTTATCTTACTATATCCAGTTTTGAAACTTTCTACAATCCAGTCTGCTGTTTCCTATAAAAGTTCCAGTAGTTGCAGCATTTCTATGGTATGCTGACATCCCATGAGATACAACTGTATCCGTTCATAATCTTCCCGGTCTGCGTCCAGTGCGAGAAATCTGGACAGCGCTTTTGTCTGTTCCAACGTCAGATTCATTGGCGTTTCTATTTTATCCCGGTCGATCAGTGTAGAAATGAACGGATATTGGAAAAGAAGTTTGTCGCTTTCCTCTACAATCCGGCTGTATTGCGGGGATGTTTTCAGACGCTTTTTGCAGTTCTCGCTGACGGAATCTACGACAGCACACATCCAGATCGGCAGATCATCCGTATCAATCTCTGCTATCTTCTTAGCCTTTCTTTCCCTCCCTTCCTCTGCCACTATAGCAGAGATTGCCTCTCCCGGCGATTGTGCGTTTGTGCTGCTCGCACATCAGGCAGGCTATGTACCACGGTATCAGTCTCCCGATACCGCTTTTCTTACCGTACCCAGGCCGCTTTTTCCCGTTCCGGCTCAATCTCCTCTGTTTCCGGTTCTTCCTCCATTACAACCCGGTCTTTCTTATCCATATCCAGAAGCACATTCAGTTCTCCCAGCCGTGCCACCTTCTCTGCCAGCTCCTGCTCCTGCGGGAACTCTTTCTGCGCCTCCGCTTTCGCTGTCTCCAACTGGCTTTTCGCTGTTTCAAGCTGTTCCCGGCTGCGGGAAAGATTGTCCGGCAGCTCATTCATCTTATTGTCAAGCCTTGTGATATTTCCATAAATATCTGTTCCAAGCGGCACTTTATAAGTGCCTTTCCCATGTAACGCAATGACAAATTCCTGACTGACAGAGGAATAAGACAATTCCATAGACAGCCCACGGTAGCTTCCTAGAGGCACAGGCTCCGGGGATTTCATGGCTTTGCAGGCGTCAATGATCGCCTGACCTGCCTCCTTTTTCTCCGTATAAAAATGTTCCCCGATCTGCATGACCGGAAATGCCTTCCGGTCTGTCGGCGTATGCGCCTTGACCTGTCGGATGTCTTCTTCATACTGGCGGATCAGAAGTTCCTGCTGTCGTATCTTCTCCGGGAAATATTTCGCAACTTTATCTTCCATTTCATATTTCTGATTTAGAAAACTCTGCTTTAATAGCTGCAGCCTGGATACCTGTATATCCAGATCCATCTTTTCCTTAATGTGCGGGTTTCCGGTGGCAAGCGCCTTGATCTCCGCATAGGACAGAGCCACTTCGTCTATGTCCTCCACACTCCGGGCCGGACTTTTGGACGTCATGATCTGGCTGATATATTTCTGCTTATTCTCAATGGTCTGATAGAGGTATGCGTCAAAGGTTCCTTCTGTCACATACCGGATGATCTCTACTTTCGGGTTCTGATTTCCCTGCCGGATGGTCCTGCCCGCTCTCTGCTCCAGATCCCGTGGACGCCACGGGCAGTCCAGGTCGTGACTGGCAATGATCCGGTCCTGCACATTCGTGCCTGCGCCCATCTTAAACGTACTGCCCATAAGGATACGGACAGCGCCCCGCCGGACTTTGGAAAACAGTTCCTTTTTTCGCACATCCGTATTGGCGTCATGGATAAAGGCAATTTCCTCCGGCGGGATTCCCCTTGCCAGAAGTTTATCCCGGATGTCATTGTACACGCTGAATGTACCGTCTGTTTTTGGTGTGGACAGGTCGCAGAACACAAGCTGCGTCAGCTTTTTCTCTTTTCCGTCTTCCCAGTGGCGGTAAATTTCTTCCACGCAGGCGTTGACCTTACTCCTCGGATCATCCGGCAGAAGCGGATTGGAAAGCCTCTGGTCAAGGGCCAGTTTCCGCCCGTCATTGGTTATCTTGAGCATGTTGTCTTCCCTCGGATTGACTTCATTGTTCCGCACCCTCTCCGCACGGTTTCCCAGTTCCTCCACCATTTTCTCCTGCAATTTGGTAGGTTTTACTTTTACCACCCGGTATTCTGCCTCCGGCACAGGCAGATTCAACATGTCTGCCGTCTGGATATCTGCCACTTCCCGGAACATCTGCATAAGTTCCGGCAGGTTGTAGAACCGGGCAAACCGTGTCTTTAGACGGTAGCCGTTCCCCTCCGGCGCAATCTCCAGAGCGGTCACAGTTTCCCCAAAAGTGGACGCCCATGCGTCAAAATGCTGTAAGTTTTTCTCCACCAATGTTCCATACTGCAGATAGCGCTGCATAGTATAGAGTTCTACCATAGAATTGCTGACCGGCGTTCCCGTTGAAAAAATCACGCCCTTTCCACCCGTGATCTCATCCAGATAGCGGCATTTCATATACATATCAGAGGATTTCTGCGCTTCGGTCTGTGCGACCCCGCCCACATTCCGCATTTTGGTTGTCAGATAAAGGTTCTTATAACCGTCCGCCTCATCCACAAACAGTCGGTCCACGCCCAGTTCCTCAAACGTAATCATATCATCTTTCCGGCTCTGGTCATGAAGCCGTTTCAACCGTGTCTCTAAAGACTTTTTGGCCCGCTCCATCTGTTTTACCGTAAATCGGCTTCCCTGGATCTTCTTTGCCTCTGCAATCCCTTCAATGATTTCGTCAATCTCCATTTGCAGCATACGTTCCTGCCGCTCGACGCTTAACGGGATCTTCTCAAACTGGGAGTGTCCGATGATCACGGCGTCAATGTCGCTGGTAGCGATCCTGCCGCAAAACTTTTTCCGGTTTTTCTTCTCAAAATCCTTTTTTGTTGCCACCAGAATATTGGCTGCCGGATAAAGCTGGAGCCACTCAGCGGCGAACTGCTCGATGATGTGATTTGGCACCACAACCATAGATTTACTGCACAGCCCCAGCCGTTTGCACTCCATCGCAGCCGCCACCATCGTATAGGTCTTTCCTGCGCCCACCACATAGGCCAGCAGCGTATTCCCGCCGTAAATGATCCGGGCCACGCCGTCCTTCTGGTGTTTCCGCAAAGTAATTTCCGGGTTCATACCATAGAAATGCAGGTGGCTCCCGTCATACTCCCGTGGGCGGATCGCATTGAACCGCTCATTATAATCTTCGGTCAGCCGCTGCCTGCGCTTTGGATCTTTCCAGATCCATTCCTGGAACGCCTGCTTGATCAGATCCTGCTTTCCCTGCGCAATAGCGGTTTCCTTTCTGTTCAGGATTGGCTTACGTTTCCCCTCTTCATCCTCCACATAGTCAAACACACGGGTATCCCTCAGATTCAGCGTATCTTCTATGATCTTATAGGCATTTACCCGGTTTGTTCCATAGGTGTTGGTAACACGGGGATTTCCCCTGTCCATGCTCTTCCCTTCGATATTCCATTCCCCGGTATGCCGGGAGAAATGGACTTTGATCTTCCACTGGGAATAGTTCGGCGTCTGCAACAGTTCAAACATAAAATCTGCGATATCCGATTCCGGTATCCATGTGGCTCCCAATCGTACACTGATCTCAGAAGCGGTCAGATCCTTGGGCTGTACTTTTTCCAGTGCCTTCACATTGCTCCGGTATGTTTCCGAGATTTCCGCTGCTTGCTTTGCCTCCCGCAGTTTCTTTCGCACGTTGCCGGAAAGATACTCGTCCTCAGATACAAACCGGGGCTGCTCCATGCCCTCAGACTCCGGCAGACGGAAGATCACGCCTTTTAGTTCTTCTTCCACCTCGCCGGCGCTTTTCCCGGTCAGGGAACACAGATACTCCATGTCCACGCAAGCTTTCTCAGAAAGGGACAGAGATAAAGCCTCACTTGCGGTATCCACTTTCGTTACCGTCTCGTGAGGCTTGATGGTCCGTTTCGTGAACATATCCGCCTTCCGTTCCAGCGTTCCGTCCTCTGCCACAATCTCAAGGGAACAGAGAAGAGGGTAACTGCTGTCATCAGAAAACGCCATACTGTTTGCCCTGGAATTCAGCAGTCCATACTTTCTCTGAAACAGATCATACAAATGGTTCAGCTTTTTCTGCTGTCTTTCAATCTCTTCATCGGGATACCCTTCGGTCTGGTAAGCGATCAGCTCCCTGGTACAGTCCCGGATAGCAATCATGCCTTTCACACGGTTCTGCGCTGTCACGGATAGTTCCACCGGTTTCATGCGGCTGTTTTCCCGGTAATAGATCTTCCCGTCATAAACCGTATAGGAAAAGTTTGCCACAGACGGATCAGCCGGGATGGAATGGTCCTCTTCCTCCACCAACTCTTCCGCCTCATAATCCGTGATCTCCGCCTCAAGGTTCTCCACTGCCTGCTCCAGAAGTTCCTTTAAATCCCTGTCTGGATAAGGCTTGCATACAAGCTGTGGCCCATACGGGCCGGACACGATCTCCTGCTCGCCCAGTACCATTTCCGGGTGCTGCTGAAAATAGGGATTGATACTGACCACCCGGTGTCGGCTTTCGCCCTGTTCATTCAAATGGTCATTTTCATAGATCTTCTCCACTTCCACCCAATCCGGCAGATCCACATTTATTTCTCTCGGCGTCTCCCGCTTCTGGAAAAAGAGAATATCCGTATTGATCTCTGTACCGGCATTGGCAAGGAAAGCATTGTTTGGCAGGCGGATCGCACCTAACAGGTCGCACCGCTGGGCGATATATCTCCGCACCCGGTCATCCCGCTTATCCATTGTCCCGCCGCTGATCCCGTTGGACGTAATCAGTGCAAGCACACCTTTCGGCCTCGTCTTGTCAATGGATTTTGCGATAAAATAGTCGTGGATCAGAAAGTTGTACTTATCGTATTTCCTGTCCAACACCTTATAACTTCCAAACGGCACATTTCCTATGACTACATCAAAAAAGCTGTCCGGCAGATCTGCGTCCTCAAAGCCCTGAGCAGCGATGGTGGACTTCTGGTAAAGCTGCTGTGCGATCCGGGCGGAAATGCTGTCGATCTCCACACCGTAAACCTTGCAGTCAGACAAACTCTCCGGTTTCCGTCCTATAAAATTTCCCGTTCCGCAGCTTGGCTCCAGAATGTTCCCGGATTTCAATCCCATGTTCTCCAACGCCTGATACATGGCGCTGATGACCACCGGCGGCGTATAAAAGGCGGTCAGCGTGGACTGTCTCGCCGCAGCATACTCTTCCTCTGTCAGGACCGTCTTTAATTCCAGATATTCCGTTGACCAGGAAGATTTCGTCTCGTCAAAAGCGTCAGATAAGCCGCCCCAGCCAACATATCCGGAAAGGATCTCCTGTTCCTTTGGCGTAGCAAAGCGGTTTTCTTCCTCACACTTCTTCAATAGCTGGATCGCCATGAGATTCGCACGGAACTTCTCTTTAGCGGTGCCCTCCCCCAAATGCTCATCCGTGATCCGATACTGGCTGCGGCTCTCCTGGGGAATTTCCGGGTGCAGATCAAACCCTCTTACCCTCCCGGCAGGTTTCTTCTGTGTCCATGCCGGGGCCAGATCCTCCAGAACTTCTTCCGGTTCCTTCTCAAAAGGATTGTCCTCCGGTTTTATCCCGGTAAATCCGTCCTCCTGCTCCTGCGCCATTTCCTGTGTGGGAGCCGGTTCCTCCCTGTCTTTTTCGGCTGGTTCCTCTGATGGTTTCCTGTATACCTTCAGATGATCATTCGCCGGATTTTCCCGTACCCGGCGGTCGAACACCTCTCTTGGCATTTTCTCTGTGAAGAGCGGATACATCTGGTCACGCAGAACCACCATCTCATCGGAGATAAAGTCAATGGAATATTCCTTTGTGCCTATTGTGACAATCGTATCCACCTGCAGATCATAAGGCGGATTCATAGCAGGTAAGTCTGCAATCCCGACGATCAGTTCAGACACTTCGGAATAGTTTTCATCCTCCGTGTCCATCCCTTCCCGGACACGGATCAGATAACTGTAAATTTCCTGCACAGACTGGGGATCTTCCAACTGTTCCTGCAACTGGCGCAGAACATCTTCCTGTGCCTCTCCTGCCTCAATTGTATCCTGATATTCATACCAGTCATATGACTGGTAAAACGCATTGAGACGTCCGGCCAGAACCTCTTCCCGGCTCTGTGCCGGAACAGGCTCCGGGGGAGCCTGCGTGTTTTCTCTTTCGGCTGGTATTGGAGTAAATAAGCTAAACGCTCCGTCCCGGAAATCTGTAAGGTCTTTATATGCCTGTTTCATGGACGGGTATCGCTGATCATAATCTGCGGTTCCCGCAAGAACCTCTTCCATCATGGAAAGGATTTCTTTTACCCGGTTTGGATCATCAAGCTGCGGACGGATCTGGTCTATCGCTCTATGATAATCTGAGCCATACGGATACGGACGTAAAAACGTCTCCGGCTGATGATAGAAAAAGTTATAAATACCTCTCGACAGAACTCCTTTTTCATACTCCGGGATATACTCCAGTTCCTTTTCTGTCATATACCGTCCGACAGAAATCAGTTCCTCGATCCGTTTTGCAACCGCTGTCCATTTCAGGGTAGTTTCATAGTCTTTCCATTTGATAAAATACCCTTTTGCACTGGTTCCCCGGTTAAATTTTTCTCCTAAATAGTCCGATCCTGATCCCCATATCCCGTATTCCTGTTTTAAAAAATCTGCTCTCTCCTTATTGCTGTGTCCTTGCAGAAAATAGGAGTAAATTCTGTATTTCCCATGTTCAAAGGGAGAGCCGGACTGCAGCGCATGGTCGATGATTTCCTGTGGCATAGAAAAAGCAGGAGATTCCTCTCCTGCCAGTTCTTCCAAAAATGTCTGTTGTTCTGCCACCGTTGGCTGTGGCTCTGCAGTTGGTTCCTGCCTTTCCTCTTCCTGCGGCGGTTCCTGTCCGGTTAGCTGTAGATCAGCTCCCTCATCACGATTTCTTCCGCTGCCTGCCGGATATTGCTCATCTGCTGTACCCACATCATCTGGTCTTTCGCTTTCAGCTCTTCCGTCACGCCCCAGGCTGCTTTCATCTGCCCGGTCAGCACTTCCATCCGCTCCTGCGCCTCCCTCTGTACTTCGTTCAGATGGCTGCTCAGTTGCCCTGTCGTCAGCAGATTCAGATAAATCCCGTATCGGTGTTCCTTCAGATACGTCTGACGCAGGGAAGCGTACTTCCCAAGGTGTACTTCCGGTCCGTCCGGCACGGTCAGATCCGGAAGAAGATAATCGCCCTGTCTGCTGTATGTGATCGCTCTCATGTGTAACGCCCCTTTCTGTAATCTGTCCTCTGTTTTCGCTTTCATTATATCGGCCTGTCTCTCTCCCGGCAAAGGTGCGATTTTTCCTTCTCTCTGCTTTTCTCAGCTTATTGACCGTATCGGAAATCTCAGATAATGCCATTTCCGCCACATCACTGGCCGCAACGCCAAACAGGTTGATCATTTCCGGCGTATTAAAATCCGTGATACTCCGGAAGTCCTCTGTGTCCAGGTACAGGTCGGTATCCACGCCGCACCGTACCATGACCATGTAAGCAGTGCTGGCCGCTAAAAGTTGACGGGTCTCCACCTCTACGTTGTACTCATCCACTTCTTCCAGATAACTGCCTTTCCGTCCTGCAAGCAGATCCGACAAATAATCCGTAAGGTTATCTTCTGCCGCAATCTTTGCCGCCTCCAGTATGGTTTCCGCAAATCCTGTTACTGTGTCATCCACGCCAAAGGCATTGACAAGGGTTTCCCTCACATCCGGCTGATATTCTTCCGGCACTTCCCACAAAGGCACTGGCCGGAGCAGGCGGCGGAAACGCCCTTCCTGCGTATCAGAAACGTCATAATAATATTTCAGCCGCAGTTTCGGACTGTCCTTGTCAAAAACGGCAATCCCTTTGGAATCCCTCTTTACCCACCGTCCAAACTTCTCATTCCAAACTTTCATAGGCAGCACGGCGGACGCCTCCGGGCGCTGCGCATAGATTAAAATCTGTTCATCAAAAGGCAGACGGAAATTCCGGCAGGCAGAGCGCAGGAAAGACATCCAGTTTCCCGGACTGTCCGTAACTTCCTTCACTGCCTCCGCATACAAGTCTGTGATCAGGTCATATTTCTTCTTTGCCACAACTCTGTCCTCCTATCGCTCCTGTTCTTTTTCTTTCTGTCTGGCAGGCGGGTATTTTTCCATAAACTTCTGGACCGTGCGGCAATCCCCGTCGCAAAAATCCCAGTCTTTCTCTGGATCAATCTCTAAATATCCGTCTGGCGGAAGTCTGATCGGTTCACGGGTAATGATGGAACCAAAATGATTGACCATGATCCCCTTTGCAATCTGTACCGGATCTCCCAGTCCTTCATCGTCATACCGCACTTCATATAAATACAGTCCTTTTGGTACGGTACTCCGGTCAATCCTCAGATCATGGAAAAGAGCCGGTTTTCCTAACACCCGGACTTCTGTAAAGGTTTCTTCCATTGCGTTATATCTTGCCATACGTTCTGTCTCCTTTATGCTTTTTCTCACTCATGGGCCGATACTGGATTCCATTCTTCTCCATCTGCTTTGCAAACTGGCGGATATTTCTGCACTTTCCGTCTATTTCCACCTGTTCCTCGCTGTGGTAACGGCAGAACGCACAGGAGCTGTCCCCGTTCCCATACTCCAGACACAAAAAAGAACTGTCCGGAAGCGAAAAAAGCGATTTCCCTCGGCTATCCGTAAAGCAGATCAGTTTTCCACTGCTCATATCTCCCCGCCTCCCAAAAATGTGATGATCTTTCCGGCTTTTACTGCTTTCTGGATTGCATTGATCATCCCGATTTCTGCCACTGTGATCCCCGGTAGGGATAAAATATCATCCATCGTCATATTTAAAACTGCTTTCTCGCTGTCAAATCCCGCTTCCATCAGCTTTGAGAGGGAGCGGACAGCCTTATGGTTAATCTGTGCCAATTTTTTCATCTCCTTTCGCCTGTTATGTAAAGAGGCGGCTTCCCGCCGCCTCCTGTCACGTTCTGTCTACTTCTTCCGGTTCCGCAGGTTCAGCCAGATCAATGCCCCTGCGATAAATACCACTAAGGCAACTGTTATCAAAATCTTTGCACTCACGCCTTATCTTCCTCCTTCCTTTTCCTCATTTTTACTGCGGTCAGAATGCCAAAAGCTGCTACTCCCGCACCGGACAGGGCAGATAACCCGATCCACAGGCCCGGCCTGCTGTCATCCCCGGTCTTTGGTGTCGTGATCAGTTCCTCCGGGATCTTCTCATTGGTCATCGTGGCTTTTACGATCTGTCCGTCCTCCTTGATCTCAAAGGCGTATTCGGACTCATCAATCTCATATCCTTCCGGCGCATTGTATTCCTGATAGGTGTATTTCCCGTACCGCAGGGTAAAGGTGGCGATCCCGTTCTCATCTGTCACACCTGTTGCGACAATATTTCCATCCTCGTCCTTAATGCGGAACCCGGCGTTTGGAAGAGGTTTTCCATCCGCAACATCTGTCTTGGTCAGCTCCAGTTTTCCGGTAATCGGCTGGTTGATAAAGCCAACGCCTGCCTCATTTTCCACATCTACGATTTTTCCGTCCTCACTGATCTCAAAGTAATAAGCATTCTCATCCAGCTTGAAGCCTTCCGGGGCAGTCTTTTCTTTCACAAAATATCCTCCGTAGAGCAGACCGTCCGTCTGGTAAATGCCCTCTGAGATTTCCGGGATTTCTCCCACAAGTTCATCCTTTCCGGTCAGTTTCTGGTCTTTGTCCGTATCTGCATACAACTCAAATACAGCACCCGTCAGCTTGTTCGCCGGATATTCTGCGTCCACTTTCGTCAGACGGACACTGCCCTCAATGAGTTTGTTGATCAACTCCACCTCGATCACTTCCTCATCTTCTGTAACCGATACATAATGGAGGGCCTCATTCAACACATATCCTTCCGGGCTTGCGATCTCCCGGACGATCCATCTGCCAAAGGGTACATCCCCAAATGCAAAGGCTCCGTCCTCATCAGAAGTAGTTACCATTAAGGCAGTATCTTTCGTAAATTCCTCTGTACCTGCGGAAAACAGGCCAATCGTTGCGCCTTCCAGTGCCTCCCCGTCCGTATCTACTTTCTTACCGGAGATTTTCCCCCGGATCAGTTCATTCTCAATGGCATTTCCCTCATTTGCGGAAATGTGGACAACAGCGGTATCCTGCCCCTGATAGGTAAAGTCCACAGGATAGGTTTCTTCTGACAGAAGATAGTGCTGATCCGTGGCAACTTCTTTCACATAATACTTGCCAAACGGCAGGTCCGTCTGAAATGTGACAGTTCCCTCTGTACTGCAGAACACGATCTCGATCAGACCGTCCGCCGGGATCACGGAACCGTCTGCTGCCGTCAGATCCTCTGCGGCATACAGGCCAAAGGCCACGTTCTGGATCTCTCCCGCATTTCCGATCCCAAAGATTTCATCCTGTTCCAGTGTCTTTGTAAGGTCAACCGTCACTTTCTGCCGCTCATTATAGAAAGCGGTGTCCGCCTCTGTTACAGATACTTCCTGTCCGGCATAGGTCAGCTCCACCTCATGGGTTTCGGTATTCAGCACCAGACCGTCCGGCGCTGTCTTTTCCACAATCTGGTACTTACCCAGATACAGTTCTTTTGTCTCAGCCTTTCCTTCTTCATCTGTGGTAATGGTATCTACTACTTCCCCGGCGGCTGCCCGCACAGTTCCATCCGGTGTTACAATGTCCTCGGCAGCAACCACTTCATATACCGCCCCGGCCTGTCCAGTTACTTCGTAAACAGGAGTATAAATGTTTTCTCCTTCTACAAGATTCCCGTCTTTGTCTACCACACCGTCTCCGGATACCTGCACAGAGGAAAATTCTTCCCCTGTCTTTGTCACAAGGATCTTGCCTTTCTGCGGTATATCCTCTTTTTCCACTGTAATCACGGTCACTCCATTGTCCTCCCCGGACTGTTCCTTGGATACCGTGAATGGAACCGGCGTACTGTCCAGTACATACCCATAGGGAGCCTGCACCTCTACCAATGTGTAATTTCCGTAAGGAAGAACCTCCGGCGTAATGAGATAACCATCACTTCCTGTATAGAAAGTATCCAGTTCTGTTACCTCCGGATAGGTATACTTCATGGTCACAAGATTCCCGGCCTCGTCATAGATCTGGAACCCAGCTCCCGCAAGAGGAATGGTATTTCCGGTTTCTGCATCTTTTTTGACCACTTTGATATAGGATTCAAACAGGCGGTTGTTGATGAGATAGCGGTAAACTTCTCCATTACTGCTGATATATACGTCAAAATCCTCAATCATCTCCCGGCCTTCCCATCCTTTCGTCTGGTGGACGGTATAAATACCATAAGGCAGGTCTTTGGTCTCGGCATATCCGTTCTCGTCACACACCAAAGTATCCCGCTCACTGTCCTTTGCACTGTCATAGCTGCCTGCGCTCTTTAAGTACACTTGGAACTCTGCGCCTTCCTCCGGTGTCTCAATCTGTGTACTGCCATCATCTGTGTGTTTAATGATAGAGATTTTCCCTTTGATGACCTGCTCAGTCACATCATTGGAAGTATCGTTCAGCTCTACCGTATAAAGGGTTGCCTCCGCACCCACATGGTAGGAAGTCTCATCCAGAAAATACCCTTCGGACGGAGCAATCTCCCGGATTGTCCAGTCATCGCCGCATATATAATATTTTGTGGTAAAGCTGCCCTTGCTGTCTGTGGTGTAGGTGTCAATCAATGTGTCCCCGTTATAGATCCCGTATACCGCACCTGCCAGTGTAGCGTCTCCCTGCGGAATTCCTGTCTCCCGGTCTGTCTTTATAACCGTTACCCGGAACTTTTTCAGTACGTTATGGACAGTGGCATTGGTCACTTCGTTCCAGTTGACAGTCACGTTCTGAGCCGCCGGAACCACGTATCGCTCTGCTGTCTCGACTTCCTCCAGTGTATATGGTGTATCGCCGGAAATCAGAATATCAGAAAACGTGGCAACACCTGTGCTGTCCGTAACCGCATACTCATCCACCGGGATACCAGAAAGAGAGGTTCCATAAAGGTGGAACTTCATGCCTTCTACCAGACCATCCTCAGAAGTCTTGGTCACTTTCAGACTGCCACGCTTGAGGATATTGGAAAAATCCACGGTAGCGGTCTCCCCGCCTTTGACTTCCACAGTCTGCGCTTTCTGCGGTTCATATCTGTTCTCGGTCAGCTCGGTTACCGTATAGGTTCCCGGCTGAAGGTTTTCCACCTTAATGGTTCCATCCTCCCCGGTTGTCACGGTCTGGTCAATCCCGTTTCCAGTGATCTGAAATTTCAATCCGGCTACCACACCGTCCTCGGAAGTTTTCACAATCTGGATATGCCCATAAGGGATTTTCACATTCAGATACGCTTTCACGGCTGCGGTATTCTCCACGCCCGTGACAATGTCCTGCAAAGACGGATCTCCATAAGCGATCAGCTTGGCGCTGCTGCTCACGGTGGGGATCTTCTTGGTTGCGGATAACTGCACGTTCCCGGCAATCGCTTTGCTGGATGTGATGGTCAGTGTATTTCCGGACGTGCTGACTTTCACATCACTGTTGGATGATGTGAAATTGAATTTTGACAGAACACCGTTGCTGTCTGTCAGTTTCAATACATACTGTTTTCCGTCCCATTTCAGTTCCTGGGGAGCGCTGTCTGTACTTCCGGACGCAAAGCTGGGGATGGTTCCGTGGCTGACCATGCCGGAAATGATCTGGTTGTATGCTGCCGCTATCCCGCTGTTCGCCCCGCCTACACAAAGGCTGTTATAAAATTTGGCGTCCGTCTGAGCATACGGGGCGGTGGCATTCCTGCACCCGGTCACAATCTCCCAGATAACCATCTGTGTCGCAAGCACCTTTTCATCTTCCGTGCCGGACAGACCGCCCATGCTACCCTGTGCGCCATACAGCAGGGCAAGATTTACAGCGTCCTGTTTTGCCTTTCCTAAGTTGTTCCACACCACAGAAGCGTCCTTCTCCAGTGTGTTCCCGGTATGCAGGGAGATTCCCGGCTCGATACAGTAGGCATTATCCCCGTCTGCATAGATCCGGGTTCTGGCCTCTCCCGCATGGCTGAACGTGACTCCGTTATGAGACGCAGTCTGCTGATAACGGATGGTATTCCCATTTCCGTCATAGCAGTAGGCGAACGTGATCGTTGCCCGCTGGGACGCAGCCGATACCGTGGCGGCCGGAAGGACGGACAGTGTCGTGACCGCCGCCAATGCCAATGCGACTCCTTTCCTGAATAACTGTTTGATTTTTTTCACTTCATTCTCCTCCATTTCTGGGCCTTTCGGCCCACATAAAAAAATCCCTGCTTGCGGGCAGGGCTGGGTACTGATCCGGCGGAATGTGGATAGCCACCGGCTCCTTATTCTTCTTTTCGGCTGGTAAACTGCTGGTAATCCGGAAGGGGTAGGGTGTGGGGAGGGGAAACCGGAGAACCCGGAAAAGAGAAATCACAAGGGAACCCACTTTCCCCTTGGCGTCTCCTTACCTTTCCCGTCCTCTCTCCCGTCTGCGGTACAGTTCCAGCGCCTTAATGATCGTGTCCTCCATCTGCTTTGGCGTGGTTCCCGGAGAGAAATATTTGTCAATCCTCTTTTTCGAGATTTTAAACTGCTCCACCTGGTTCGGCTTTTCTTCGGTCATGATCGACAGAATCACATCTTCATTCAGCTTTCCTGCCTCTGCAAACTTCCGCATTTTAATCGCCTGTGCGTGGCTGGGCGTACAGTCCTCCAATTCCATTGTGTCAAAAAGCACCTGCTGTTGCTCTTTCGGCAGGTAAGAAAGTTCTACCGCTGGACGCATGGCAATCTTTCCCTCATCCACCATATCCAGAATAGGTGTGATAAGTTCAGTAAGACGGATATATTTTCTTATCTGTTCATGGCTTTCTCCCACTTCCTCTGCTAAAAGCTGTCTTGAGGATTTTTTCTCTGACCTCTGCAACAGTGTTGCAGAAGTTAAATCACTTCTGAATCCTTGCTGTCGTTTCATTGCGTCCAGTTTCATCTTATAGGCAAAGGCTTTTTCTGACGGTAAGACTTTCTCCCTTTGTAGGTTAGAGTCCACCATGATAATTGTAGCTTCATCATCTGTCAGATTTCGCACAATACAGGGCATGACCGTTTTCCCTGCAAGCTCACTGGCGAATTTTCTCCGGTGTCCTGCCACCATTTCAAAACCGCCTTCTGGTTTCGGGCGCACCAGAGCAGGATTGACCACGCCTTTCTCCCGGATACTTGCTGCCAGTTCCAGCATACTTTCATCCTGCTTTACTTTATACGGATGATTTGGAAAGTCGCTGATCTCCGTCAGAGGAATATCTGCTACATACTCCCGTTTTGCCTCGTCACGTTCCTCCTGTGTGCTGAACAGGTCATCGGCTGCGGGAAGGTTCAGCTTTATTTCTCTGCTTTTCGCCATCCCGTACCACCTCCCTTGTAAATGACGCATAGGCTTTTGCCACTGTTCCGTTTTTGTCATAACGATAAATGCTCTGTCCTGCGGCACTCGTTTCCGCCGCTTTCACGCCAACCGGAATGACAGTCTGGTAAACCTTAATCATACGCCCGTAATTCTGACGGATACTTTCTGCGGTCACACGAGCCAGATTTGTCCGCATATCCGCAAGTGTCAAAAGTACACCGTCCACCTTCAGCGCCGGATTGATCTGCCTTTGCACTTTCCCGATTGTTTTCATAAGCTGTGTCATTCCCTTTGCCGGAAGATACTGGGCCTGTACCGGTACAATCACACTGTCAGACGCCGCCAGCGCATTGATCGTCAGCATACCCAAACTCGGCATACAGTCAATCAGCACATAGTCATACCCGCTTTTCACTTCATTGAGATAATTTTTCAGAGTGAGTTCCCGGCTCATGGCATTGACAAGCATAACTTCCAATCCTGCCAGTTCAATATTGGACGGGATCAGATCAACGCCTTCCTCATGGTGTAAGATCCCGGCGTGGCTATCCATTTCCCGGTCAGCCACAATCCCCTCTAACTGTGTGGCAAGTGTCACAGAAAGGTTATCCTGCTCCGGCCATCCCAGTGAGGTTGTCAGATCGCCCTGTGGATCAGCGTCTACTAAAAGTACCTTTTTCCCTTCTCTGGCAAGCCCGATTCCTAAGTTGACGGTTGTGGTAGTTTTCCCCGTTCCGCCTTTCTGGTTGGCAATCGCAATTACTTTGCAATTCGCCATAACGTTTCCCTCCTTTCCTAAAATTTAATAGCCATCTTCCCGTGTAGAGGAAATGGCTATGTATAAAAATGGGCATGAAAAAAGCCGGAGGATTTTCGCAAATTGAAAACCTTCCGGCTATGTAATTAAATTTCGATGTTATAAGCTTTAAAGAACAATCCTAAAAAGCAATTATTATCTATTTTCAATTTTTCTTTTAATCTTTCTTCACATAAAGAACTATATTTCTTATCCTGATCCATTTTACATATTTCTTTTAATGGGCAACTTTTGCCTCCACGAGCAAATGCTGTTTCTATTGCCCAAGGTCCCAACATATATCGTAAATCTATACTTTTTCCTTCCAGATACCCACCTTCAAAAACGTTTCTCCCCTTAACAATTACAATAGGGCATCCAAAATGATTCATAATATATTGCCACCTACCATATCGCTCTTGTATGTTCTCAGAACTAAGGGATAAGCTAATAAACATTTTGCTTTGTTCTCTATATATACACCCCAATTCAAATCGTGAAATTATCCATTGTCTTACTTTTACAAATTCTTCATTTTTACCTGGATACAAATCCGTTAATATATCGTCTATTTGATTTCTGTATCCTCGAAATCCAACTTCAAAATGTTTATCAAGAAATTTCTCCATATCTAAAATATTTTGAGGAAGAAAATTCTTTTTCTTCATCAATCTTAATGCTGTTATAAAGAATATTCCAGCGTTTCTTTCTAACAGTGATATTTCACAAAGTGCCAATACGAATAATTCATTCTTCGCAAATTCAGGATATTCTTTATCACATATCATCTCGCATACATTATAGGGAAATTCACTTTCCCTCTCACATATTTTATACAATCTTTTTTCTACAAGATATGCCATGCTTTCAGAAATACAAAGGCTTCCAAAACAAAATGTCAACTTTCCATTATAAGTTACTATTACACATTTGACCTCTTCTTCTGGATAGTCTTGTAAAAACTCATGTGGTTTTATTTCTATCTTGTTGATATAAAATATATCGTTCTTTATCTCATCATCTCCACGAAGTAGACCAAAAATATCTCTATTATATTGAAGATCTTTTCTATGAAGATTGATAACCATTCCCAATTTCAAAAATAATTCTTGTAAACTGTATATGAAATTGATGAATCCATAGGTTGTTGAAACATCCTGTAAATAATGACAATATTCATGAATAAAAGTTCCTTTCAGCTCATCATGATTATTTTCAAAATTCTGAAAATCAATAATATCTTCTATTTCAATTAAAGCAAAGGCTGGAATATATGAACCATATGAAGAGTCAAATAATTTAAACGCCTTATTCTTACGATCTCTATATTTCAAATTTTCTATTATCCCCTTCTAAATTTCATTACGAATTTTTCTTGCAAAAAGTCACAAAATCATTTTGTCCGCCTGGTATCATCCAGTCCGTTTAGTATCATTCTGTCCACAAAATCTGGACGAAGCAGCACGAGAAAGCACTAAATATACCTCATTTTCCGGCCCCGGCACACTAGGAGACGAAATATTCCACTGCGTTATCAGGAAACATCTCCTTGAATTCTCCGTACAACTGAGCGGCCAGTGTTTTATTATGGGCAATGACCAGTGTCGGTTTCTGCAACTGTTCGATCACGTTGGCCATCGTAAACGTCTTTCCAGAACCCGTAACCCCTAGTAAAGTCTGGCATTGATTGCCTTCCTTGAACCCTTTTACAAGCGCCTCGATTGCCTGCGGCTGATCGCCTGTTGGCTGATACGGGGCCTTTAAAACGAATTTATCCATAGCAAAATCTCTCCTTTGTGACTTTTGATACGTTCAATATCAGCCACCCTCAAAAAATTCATTCGTAACGAAAATGTCAAAATAATAGCCTTATAGGACTCCATTACGAATCCAGAAAGGCAAAAGTCACAAAACACTTTTTCGAGGACTAAATAACACGAAGTAACACTAACGGGCAGAGCACCTCGAAAAACCTTCGGTTTTCCTCGGTCGCTTCGCTCGTCAGATATATGCAATACCGACTGTTCATGCAAGCATGACAGTCTGCCTTGCAAATATCTGTCTCTGCCCTTTTCGGACATTATAGCAAAGATAATGATAAAAGTATATAGGATGAAAAGTAAAAAAAGTACAAATGTTCGAGTGTACATCTGTACTTTTTTATACTTTCTTCCTTATATTGTTGTCATGCCGCCATTAAATATTCCTCGGCTGCCTCGTCTATTTCCTTCAGATCGGAGTAATCATAGTATTTCTCTTCCCGGCTTTCCGGAAGAACTTCTTCCATAAATGGTTCGATAGCATATAAGCAATCTTCAATGATTTCAGCAGTATCCCCATAGACGTCTGCTGATATAATCTCTTTTGAATGCCCTAACATATGCGATATGACTACTATGTACTACTATTCAATTTTATTCCTATTGTTCATATGTCATTATGCATTTGAATGGGTCTCATTCCATGCTTGCTTGACTTCAGATAATCTTGCCCTCTCCTTAACCTCTAAAACCACTTTTTCCAATTCCTTTTTAGAAAATGTAGTATCTTCCTTTTGTGCAATCATCATAATCAAGTCCATAACATTATATATATCCAAATTGTAGGAATTACTCGATATTTTTCTTTTCGCAACAGAACGAAGAAATTCAATATCTCCATCCTCTGAAAGAATGATCGGTAATCTCATAAAAAAGGCCATCAATGTCATATGTGATATGCTCCCCTTTAGGTAGACAGTTGAAATAATAAAACTGTTTATCTGGAGGGGAGTTTTATTATGCCTAGAGGAATATTACCAGAAGTGAAGCTGCAGGCTGTAAAAGATTACATTTCAGGAAACGGATCCTATCTATCACACGCCAGCGAACTTGGAGTGAATGAAACCGTTTTTAGAAGATGGGTTAACAAGTATAAAGCATTTGGAGAATCCGCTTTCCTCAGAACAGGGCACAATCAATCCTATTCAGCCTCCTTTAAAAAAGATGTTGTTGAAGCGTATCTAAACGGAGAAGGATCTTACAGGGAACTGGCAGTCACCTATAACATTCCTTCCGAAGATACAATCAGGAAGTGGGTTTTGAGGTATAATGGACATGAGAAGCTGAAAGCTTCCGGAACAGGAGGAAATGCTATCATGACCAAAGGAAGAAAAACCACTTTCGATGAACGGGTCGAAATCGTGCAATACTGCATTGCCCATGATCATAATTATGCCAAGACATCAGAACAGTTTAAGATTTCTTACCAACAGGCACGTAATTATACTATAAAATACGAGAAGCAGGGAGTGGAGGCTCTTCGTGACAGACGTGGAAAACGAAAACCAGAAGCGGAAATGTCAGAACTCGAAAAGCTGCGGGCAGAAAACCGGATTTTGCGGGCAGAAAAAGAACACGCGCAAATGGAGGCGGACTTCCTAAAAAAACTTGCAGAAATCGAAAGGAGGCGGGGCTGAGCCGGCAAAGAAACAAACACATTTATCAGGTGATCAAAGAGGAACATGAAGAACACCATTACTCGATCCGATCCTTATGTAAACTTGGCGGCATTACAAGAGCGGCTTACTACAAATGGCTGAACCGTATAGAAACAGCAAATGACCGGCTGAACAAACAGATTTCTGACCGGTTGGAAGCAATCCATCAAGAACATCCTGACATGGGATATCGGAGATTAAATGACAAGCTCCGTCACGATAACGGCATCAAAGTAAATGACAAAAGAATCCTGCGCATATGCAGAAAACAGCAGATAAGATCAAACTTGAGATATCGTTATGACGGCTGTACCCGGCCATCAAAAAATCCGGCTTTTATAGCAGAAAATGTTTTAAACAGAGACTTTCATGCAGATGGTCTGAACAAGAAATGGGTAACTGATGTAACAGAGTTTAAGTATGGCACTTCATTTGATCATATCCATAAGCTATACCTGAGTGTGATTCTGGACTTATGTGATCATCGTCCAGTTGCATATGTGTTAAGTGATCACAATAACAATCAATTGGTATTTGATACTTTCGATCAGGCAGTAAAGAACAATCCGGGAGCTCATCCAATCTTTCATAGTGACCGGGGCTTCCAATATACCTCCCGCGCGTTTCACCAAAAGCTAATAGACGCGGGAATGACACAGAGCATGTCCCGAGTAGCACACTGTACGGATAATGGACCTATGGAAGGATTCTGGGGGATACTAAAACGCGAAATGTATTATGGGAAGAAGTATCATACCAGAGAGGAACTTGTACAAGCGATAACGGCATATATAGACTATTACATAAATGACCGCCCGCAAAGGGGCCTTGATGTATTAACACCGTTTGAATTTCATGAACGGTTATTAGCCGCATAAAAAGATTGCCCGGCACAAGCCGGGCAACACAAAAATTTTATATTTTTTTCATTGTCTACTTGACGGGTAGCACACCAATGAACGTCTCCCAAACTCATACCAGCTCGACGATATGTGTATATCGTTTGACCCTTTGGTATTGCCAGCTTTTCAATTCGCTTTTTTTCCCCTTTTATTTCAAGATATTCCCTCATTTCCTCATACAGTTCTGGAAAATATTGTTCATACAGCTCAGCATCGTCCTCATCTTCTATGAATTCGCTGTACTCCGCTTTCCGAATAAATCCTTCCTCTATCAATTTATTAAAATGAGGGAATACATCTAATTCTTTCTCTGCAATATATGGGTGAACGACTGGTTTGTATTCTAAATCCACTAATACCTTTTTAAAAGCTTCAATGTTTTTTCCATTATTAGACAACTTGTTAAAAAAGCATGTGTCAACTATTGCTTCCTTTTTACTCATTGTCCTTATCCCCTATATTAATCTCCAATTCATCTGTTTCAGGCATATCCACGATTTCTAAATCTCTTTTGATTCTTTTTACTAAAAAATCATCTATATTTTCTTGTGTTTCAGCCTCTTCTATTAATTCTCTAATTCCAGAAATGGTCTTTCTTCCTGTTCCCTTTTCCAGATAGGAATTTTGATACTGAGTCAGCAGTTCCACTAAATGTAATATTTCTTCTTCCTTAGATTCCAAAAAGTCCGCTGCACTCTGTTGCATGAGTCCTACTTCTACTAATCTTCTTCTGACCGCTTCATATGGAACCATGAACGCATTCATCTGCATTACCATTACACGAACCAAATCATCTACTTTCACCTTTCCGCTTTTTATTCCCGATTCCTTCATGTTTTCCAAAAAAGATTGCTTGAATACCTCGGCAGGCATGAGAAGTTCTGCAGCGAATCTGTTTGTAATATTTTCTTCATCTTCTTCTGTCGGGAATCCAGAATATTCCATCATCTTCCAAACTTTATCAGATACTTCAAAAATATGTCCAAATTCATGTGCAGCAGCAAAAATCTGTTCTGCAATTGGTTTTGCAGTATTTATATACACAAAATCTTCTAATTCATTTTTTACTATTCTCTTAATATGAAAGCCACGATTTTTCTCATTCTCTAATGGATAGTAGATTACTGTGCAATTATCTTCTAATATGCCAAAAATATTATCCCTAATAGCTACATTCTTAACAATGCATTTGTCTTTTATATCAGAAACAATTTTCTGAATAACTTTGTCAATTTCTTTCCAATCCATAATACCACCTCTAGAAGAAAAGGCTGCACGAAAACCGTACAGCCTCATATTACATAGCTTCCTTTAAATCTACATATTCATCCAACAAGTCTAAAATCTTGTCTAAATTGTTTGTATCGCTAAATTCTTTCATATATTGCAATTCTGGAACAAATCTATCAGCTTCATAGTGAACTAATTCTTGCTTTGTTTTACCAAAAAATTCTGCAATCTTTCTCACTTCTGCAGGTGGTAGCATCAGCTTGCCTTCGAGAATCCTACACATATCTCTATATGAATAGTTCAACTTTTCAGCCAAATCTTCTCGACTAATTCCAGCGTTCTGCATTAACGTAAAGATATTAACGCCAATCTTCCTTCCTGTGTTAGCCATAATCTACCTCCTCGTTACATCTACCCATTAATCAACTATTATGTGCACATTCTAATTATTATACATTTCTAATCAATAACAGTCAATGTTTTCCCTCTATTTTTGCGATTTAATTATACATTGAAGTTGCTTGAAAAGCAATTGGCTTCAAATATTTTTAACAATTTTTTTTAATTCATTCACGAAGATAATTCTCTTTTACTATCTTATGTAAAAGAGGTAGCTTTCGCTACTTCTCCACTCTTTATTTCGTAAGCGTCAAATAAGAGCGTGTAGCGAAATCTTTAGAGTTTTGTCCAAAAATAGGGAGCCTACACACCTATGAGCAGTGATAAACTCCCTATGTATAGATTGATTTCTTCCTACATATTAAATAATAATTATTGCAAGTATAATTTTGTCAAATGAAACTTAGGCTACCTGCGTAAAGCAAACAGTTTGCTTAGATTTCCTATTTCTCATTATTCTCCTGTAATAAATAATTTTCACCTTCCAACTTGTAAAAAACTTTATTTTTGAAATCTTCTGGATATGTATCTATTCCAGTTGTTAATATTATTTGATATTGGGTTTTCATTTCTTCCGTATATTTATCAGCCTCTGCTAATAAACCAATATTTTTAATTAAATTTTCTTTATCAATTCCCTCCTTATTTGGTGTATCAATCATTAAAAATCTTGGAAAATTAGCTTCATTTTTTAAACTTTCAATCAACAATGTCAAAAAATACATTAACCTTTTGGGAACGGCTGCACTTCTTTCACGATAGGCTCCCCAATTTATATGAGGCATATAATCATCTCCTATATACGCAGAATAACAATGTTCATCAGCACGTTCCATTAGACTAAAATAAACTTCATCAAAGTCCTTCTTCTTATTCAACATATCTTCCCTTGCTGTATTAAGAAAAGAATCTACCCTTATTTTTAAGCCTTCTACTTTATTTCTTAGCTGAATCACCTGAGAAGCAAGTGTTTCTCTTTTTTTTGCCAAATCTTCTGCCTGCTGCAACTCCAATACTATTTCATTTAATTCTCGTTCTCGATCATCAAGTTGACGAATATATGCTGAATTATAATTTGTTGCAATATCCTTCGTCAATTCATTAATATAAAGCCTTATTTTTTCAATAGATTGTTCTGTTTTTTCAATATGACCAATTATTATTTTCAATCGTTGACTTTTTCTTTCTAATAACTGTTCAAGCGACTGAATAGATTTTTTCTTTACTTTCAAAATGTCTAAATATTCTTCATCTGTATAAAAAAATTTTTCATACTGTTCTTCTTCAATGTCGTTTCCACATATACATTTCCCTTTTTCACGTTCTACTTCTCTTAAACAGTAAGGGCACGTATTAGGAGTAAACAATTTTAATTTTTTATTAACAAGCCTAATTTTTTCAATTTCACTCAGTTCTTTTTCCGATTCATCAATCAAATACAAAATTTTATCAATAGATTGTGTTGTTAAATTTTTTGCAGATTCCCACTCTTCCAATTTGTGTTGGTTTAACATCAACTCATTTTTTTGTTGACCTATTAGTTTCCAAATTTCATCTGAGTTACTTTGTTCTCTTGACGCAATTTCTCGTTCTATTTGAACTTTCTCTATCATTTCCTGATTCTCTGATATCATTGAATTAATATGAACAACATTCGCCAAATCATAGTCTAAAACCTCTCCAAGGAATTCATCATAACTATCCATAACTGCTTGCGCTTTCTCAAGCTCTTTCAGTGTTAATTTATACTGTCCCAATGCTGAATAATAATCATTGTATGTCTTCCCAAGCAAAATCTCGAATATTGCTTTCCTAATCTCCAATGAATCTGACAAAAAATTAGAATTATCCGCTTCTTTATAAACTTTATCAACCCCGGTTTCTTGATCATGATAAACCAATCTCATTAAATCTGTAAAATTAAGTTTGAAGCTTCTTGTCCCTTGTACAATGTCAAAAACCTTTATATTTAATTTCTCTAATATCCAATCAGAAAAAACTATAGTATGTTCATCACTTTGACTTCTTAATACACAAGTTTCACTGACTTTCTCATCTTCTCCAACTACAAATATTAAGTTGTCTCCTATATAACGCGTTAGTTCATACTTTTCGTCATCAATTTCAATTAGTAATTCAACATAGTTATTTGTATCATAAAATATCTCATTATGTTTTTGGAAATCATTATCATCATTTTTATTAAATGCTTGTACTCGTCCTCCCAATCCATAATAAATCAAATTCATGAACGTGCTTTTCCCATGCCCATTTACGCCTTCCATTATTACGATTCCATCATTCAAATAAGGCGATTCGAAACTATATTTATCTCCACTATACACAACTCTTCTAATAGCTAATCTTCCCATTTTGACACCTCATCATATCCGAACACCTTTTTTTGCAATGTTTCCAATTTCAAACTTCTTATTCTGGGAATTAGTTTTCTTACAGTAAAACATCTATTTAAATCCTCATCCAATATTTTCATTTCTATCAGATCATTAAATGCTTTACTTTCTTTTAAAGTGACATCAATATTACTATTTTTAACACTTCTGGTCAGTTCAACCATATTTTGTTTTTCCAAAAAAAAGAGAACTCGCTTTATTATAGAAACATTTAATCTTGAATCGCAAAAAAACTTAATCACTTTATCATTATCAAAAATATTTAGTTGACTATGATGTATTAATTTCTGTAGAAATCTGATATTCTCTTCACTCTTTATAGCTTCTAATACTATTCCTAATTTTCTATAGTCTTCAAATGGTTTTTTGTTACAATCCAGAGCCTTTAAAATTGAAAGGAGTTTTATTGTAATAAAGTAATAATCTTCTTCAAGAATGAACATCATTCTTTTTTTACTATCCATTTACGTTCCCCCTTCATCTAATGCCAGATAGCACTCTTGAAACAATATAATTATTGTTTTTCTTATCATATCCTGATCTTCAAATGCTATATCGTATGTTTTAGCTTTATCTTGGATGAGCTTATACGCTTCACATGTTAGTTCTTCAATAAACACTTCTATTTCATCTTGTGTAAAAGCACCATTTCGCTCCTTCAAGAATTTCTTTATTTTCTTCTGACACACTTTATATACTCTGTAATTATACGCCTTTACTTGTCTATGATTTTGATGATGGCTTTGCTCATATGCACCATCAATATATTCCTCTTCCAGTTCTTCCAAAGAATCTTTTTCAAAATCTGGACATACACATAAAAACTTTTCATTTATATTTCTTACATCGTCACATTGTATATCATCCCATTTTTCATACATTGGATCTAATTTCTCTTGTATTTTAGCCTCTTGTGCAAATTCCAAAAATAAAGATTTAATCTCCGCCACATGTACAATACGACATAAAAAATCATCTTCAAACTTTCTGGATTCTATCATATCTAGCATTTGTGCAACGATTGCAGGTATATATTTTTCATTCACATTATATTTAAGACATATCTCTCCCACTAATCTTTCAACATTTTTCCTTATTCCAATCTCATCAGCCTTTCCAAAATTCCATTCTATCAAATCAAAAAATTTTTTCCATTTTTCTTTATCCATAGAATCTAATATTTTTTCAAAAAGTTCTATATCTTCTTCTTTGTTGATATGCTTTTTATGTTGTTCTAAATAATATGCCCTAAAAACAGGCAAAACGAAAGGAAACGCTTCATCATATCTCTTTTCACACAACAATTGAATTAACGGTTCTTCTGGTAACGTCTCTTTTATTTTTTTTAATTCGCCAACTTTATTTTCTTTTTTAATATTTGTATTTGTGTAAAAAACAAATTTGATACTCTCAGATACTTCAACTGTACCATACCAAGTATCAAAGAAAATTCTTAAAGAATTCTTTACTTCATGACTATTTATTGAAAAATCTGTAGAATACGATTTATTTTGTTCCGCCGTATAATTAGTAGTTTCATGCTCTACATCAATTTCTAAGACATCATCAACATGTTCAATAGTACAAAACACAGCCCTCTTATTCTCTAAAAGGGCTCCTAACAATCTCTCAGCAGCACGTATCTTTTGCAAACCAATGCCTTTAATACTTGAATCTGCATCTGTATTAATCTGGTCTGTCTGAAGTACTTCCTTAATCATCTTCTCACCTTTATATGTACATACCTTCACTGTTCCGCTATGTTATTTTTATCATACCATAAATCATAAACAAAAAGAATCCATCATAATGCCAATTATATCAATAGAATAAATATTCTTTTCTAAAACGCCCTTCACAAATCTAATCATTATCTTTCATATATATCCTTACACGAAATTAGGTCACAAATCCAATTCGTGTTATTCCGTCCACCTCGTGTTTTTCAGTCCGAATTATACGAAAAATATAGATAAAACGGACATTTCAGCACCCATAATCGTTCGAAGCCATACTAGTTAAATACTATTCTTGTAGATTAGCTTTGCAATTAGAGATAACAGTTTCCTACTTTTTGAAAATGTAATAGCTATTTTCCTGCGCTGAGAAATTACTATGTATTAAAAATAGGCATAAAAAAGCCGTATACTTTAATCAAGAATAAACGTCATCATAAAACTTGATTTTATTCTTTTACCAATTCTTCACTCAGTAGATGTTAGATTTTTTATATTTTTAAATGGTTTCTATATTTTCCAATTATCTATTCTACTGCAATCCCATTACGAATTTTTTTACAGAAAAAGTCACAAAATCATTTTGTCCGCCTGGAATCATCCATTCCGTCTCGTCCTATTCTGTCCACAAAATCCGGACTTAATAGCACGAAAAAGTACTAAATATACCTCATTTTCCGGCTCCGGCACACTAGGAGACAAAATATTCCACTGCGTTATCAGGGAACATCTCCTTAAATTCTCCGTACAACTGAGCGGCCAGTGTTTTATTATGGGCAATGACCAGTGTCGGTTTCTGCAACTGCTCGATCACGTTGGCCATCGTAAACGTCTTTCCAGAACCCGTAACCCCTAGTAAAGTCTGGCATTGATTGCCTTCCTTGAACCCTTTTACAAGCGCCTCGATTGCCTGCGGCTGATCACCTGTGGGCTGATACGGGGCCTTTAAAACGAATTTATCCATAGCAAAATCTCTCCTTTGTGACTTTTGATACGTTCAATATGGTGTGGTATAAAAAAAGTTGACAGCTTATTCTCAAGGATTTCATAATAAAACCAAGAGAATAAGGAGGTATTCAAAGTGGCACGTAAATATGACCATGAATACAAAGTACAGGCAGTGAAACTTGCCAAAGAAATCGGCGGCGCTAAGGCTGCTAAAGAATTAGGAATCCCTGAAGGAACCATCCATACATGGCTGAAAGCTGTAAGAGCTGGTAAGCTGGATGTTGGGGAAGGTTCCCATACCCCTGCCAGTGCAATGAGCCTGTCAGAAGAAATTACCATGCTGCGTAAGCGGGTGAAGGAGCAGGATAAAGAAATCCGCCGCCTGAAGGAAGAAAATGAATTTCTGGAGGAAGCCAGCGCTTTTTTCGCCGCCAGCCGTCGGAAGTCAGCAAAAACCAGAGAATGATCTTTCTCGCTTTGAAAACAGAGGACGGCAGGATTACCGGAAAAATTTCATTTTATTGCCGGATGCTTGGTATCAGCCGGCAGGGCTTCTATAAATATCTCGCAAACAAAGACCGTCCATGGAAGTACCAGGATCTGGCGGATGCCATGAAAGAAATCATCAGTGAGGATGAATGTAACGATACTTATGGACGGATCCGGATGTATCAGGCGCTGTTGCTGAAGCAGCCGGA
>NZ_LT635549.1:1353906-1582248 GCF_900120155.1 Clostridium sp. Marseille-P3244 | reverse complement strand
TCCTTGAATTCTCCGTACAACTGAGCGGCCAGTGTTTTATTATGGGCAATGACCAGTGTCGGTTTCTGCAACTGCTCGATCACGTTGGCCATCGTAAACGTCTTTCCAGAACCCGTAACCCCTAGTAAAGTCTGGCATTGATTGCCTTCCTTGAACCCTTTTACAAGCGCCTCGATTGCCTGCGGCTGATCACCTGTGGGCTGATACGGGGCCTTTAAAACGAATTTATCCATAGCAAAATCTCTCCTTTGTGACTTTTGATACGTTCAATATGGTGTGGTATAAAAAAAGTTGACAGCTTATTCTCAAGGATTTCATAATAAAACCAAGAGAATAAGGAGGTATTCAAAGTGGCACGTAAATATGACCATGAATACAAAGTACAGGCAGTGAAACTTGCCAAAGAAATCGGCGGCGCTAAGGCTGCTAAAGAATTAGGAATCCCTGAAGGAACCATCCATACATGGCTGAAAGCTGTAAGAGCTGGTAAGCTGGATGTTGGGGAAGGTTCCCATACCCCTGCCAGTGCAATGAGCCTGTCAGAAGAAATTACCATGCTGCGTAAGCGGGTGAAGGAGCAGGATAAAGAAATCCGCCGCCTGAAGGAAGAAAATGAATTTCTGGAGGAAGCCAGCGCTTTTTTCGCCGCCAGCCGTCGGAAGTCAGCAAAAACCAGAGAATGATCTTTCTCGCTTTGAAAACAGAGGACGGCAGGATTACCGGAAAAATTTCATTTTATTGCCGGATGCTTGGTATCAGCCGGCAGGGCTTCTATAAATATCTCGCAAACAAAGACCGTCCATGGAAGTACCAGGATCTGGCGGATGCCATGAAAGAAATCATCAGTGAGGATGAATGTAACGATACTTATGGACGGATCCGGATGTATCAGGCGCTGTTGCTGAAGCAGCCGGAGGGCGTACATATACCCAGTGAACGGACCGTATACCGGGTTATGGATCAGATCGGCCTGAGCCATCGGCCAAAGAGAAAGCCGAATGGACTTACAAAGGCAGACCGGGAAGCCATGAAATCGGATGATCTGTTGAAGCGGGATTTCCATTCAGATGCCCCATTAGAAAAATGTATTACAGATATCACGGAGATCCCGGCGCGCAATGGGAAACTGTATGTATCTGCGATTTTCGACTGCTTTGATCTTAGCGTCCTCGGTCTGTCAATGGGGACAAACATGAAAGCAGATCTGTGTATCCAAACACTGGAAAATGCCCTGACTGCATATCCCGCATTGGAAGGAGCGATCATCCACAGTGACCGTGGGACACAGTATGCCAGTGAGTCTTACCGCCAGACCATCCGGGAGCACCACATCCACCAAAGCATGAACAGTGCAGGAGGACGCTGCCATGATAATGCACGCTGTGAGAGTATGTGGGCCAGAATGAAGACAGAGCTCCTTTATAACCGCTATGACACAAGGCAGATGACGGTAGAGGAATTAAAGGCGCTCATTTGGAGATACTTCCTCAGCTACTGGAATAACCGGAGGATCTGCTCTGCCAATGGCGGGCTTCCTCCCATGATAAAACGCAGACAGTATTATGAGGATTTGGAACTGGTAGCATAGTCAGTGATATCCTTGAAATAAATGTGTCAACTAATCTTGACAATATCATAATGTTTTCGGTCTTGCTTTTTTAGATTCTGAAAATCCTAACGTACACATCCCATCAGCAGTTGCAAACGAACAGGAGACTTTGTTCTTTTTGAATTTTTCTTCCGTTTCTACTCCTGCTTTAAAGAGCTCCATCATATTCGGAAGAATTTGTATTTTCCTTCTCACAGTACCTTTTACCATTTTCTCATCTTGTCCGCTTTTGGCAAAGTCAAAATCAGATTCCTCCAGAACTCCTTGCAGGCATTTAAAATAAAATTCTTTCGGACTAAGAGTTGAATTAACCCCTGTTAAATGTTGAAAGTTATCTTCTCTCCCTGCCACGATATAAAAATCCTGTTCAACAAATGCTTCTGAGCAAATTAAGTATTCATAATCCACATAAACCTGTTTATATTGTATAGCCGCATTTATCATTTCCTCTCGAACACGTTCTTTAAAGCTTTTTTCAGACATTGTACTTTCCTTTCAAAGAAAAAAGGATGACCGCAGCCATCCTTTTTCTGATTTTTAGCAGTTTACTCTGTAATGGGAATGAGTTTTAGGTCTTCATCCCGACCGATGGAAACGGATTTAAAGTCGCCGTTCCGACTATAATACCCCACTTGGTAGGGAAACACCTTTTTGAATCGTCCACTAAGCAGGACCACTCTTCTTTGTACCTTTATTATACACAGCGTCTAATAAAAATGTCAAGCAGCAGTCCATACTTGTTTACATACCGAATTATTTATACCCCACACCATCGGCAAGTGGCAAAATAACTTGTTATACTTCTTGTACCCCGTCGTATAACAGACGGCAAGCATTTACTGCTATACATAGTACCGCAAAAACTCAAAAAAGTAAATCAGACTTTTTTTATTTCAATCGCTATACTATGTACTTGTATTATATTACGCAATTGTCAGTTCTATGCTACTGCAATCTCATTACGAATTCTTTCTGCAAAAAGTCACAAAATCATTTTGTCCGCCTGGTATCATCCAGTCCGTTTCGTCCTATTCCGTCCACAAAATCCGGACGAAACATCACGAAAAAGCACCAGATCCCCCCCCATTTCACGCCCTCGGCACACTAGGAGACAAAATACTCTACGGCGTTGTTCGGAAAAAATTCCTTGAACTCCCCGTAGAGCTGCGCAGCCAGTGTCTTGTTGTGTGCGATGATCAATGTCGGTTTATTTAATTGCTGGATGACATTCGCCATCGTGAAAGTTTTTCCGGAACCGGTGACGCCCAGAAGGGTCTGACACTGGTTGCCTTCTCGAAAGCCTTTGACCAGCTGCTCGATCGCCTCGGGCTGGTCGCCGGTGGGTTTATATTCAGATACTAATTCAAAATGATCCATAGTAAAAATATCCTCTATTTGCAAATGATTAATCCACTTTATTTACAATCCAATAGCCCTTTCTATTGGAACCTTTCCGTACTAGAAGACCTTCATTTTTCAATTCCTTAATATCCGTTTGAATCTGCTTTCTGGTTAATTCTAATTCTTCTGTAAGTTCTGTTTGGGTCATTGTTGGATTTTTCGACAAAAGTTCTAGTATTGCCTGTTTCCTTCCAGTCCCCTTTTTCAGCTCCTTTTCAGCTCCTTTTCGGCTCCTTTTTGGCTCTTTTTTCGGCTCCTCCTGAAATCGAAATTCCTCATGGATATAGAATCTGGAGATAAAATAACTTCTAGCCTCATCTGTCTCAAATTCCGGTTTTGGCGAACCATTTGCTTCTAAAGCATCTAATATTTTCTTAAATCCGGTATTTCTTCCCTCTGTCAAATGCAGTTCTTTCAAAAAATCACCAATTCTCCGATTTCTGTACCGACGGTTGGATACATGATATGACTTTAGTCCTTCCAACGTAACAGAACGATCTGGACCGGGAAAACTTACAATTTCTATTTTGTCATTTTCGACTCTCACTTCTATAGGCTCCCTTTCGTCATAGGCACGATGATATACAGCGTTAGAAAGAGCTTCCTCGATTGCAGCCAATGGATAGTTAAAAAATCGGTCCGCTTCCGGCCTGTCAGGATGCTTCACGACTTTCTCTGTAATAATTGTATTCCTTATATACTGCAATGCCTCTCTAAGCTGTTGATGAATTGGGCCTTTAAACGTTTGCTCAATAAAATTATTCCCTCCCAAACCTTCAGGAAACTGAACAATATCAATCTGAGTATAAGGGAAAAATTTATCAGGCTCCATATTAAAAAACATCAATCCGACATTCTTAGGCTTTGTGTATTCCGGAAGATTACAGATTATATTCATATCATTACATACTTCAATAAAGTCTCCTGTCTTAGACTTTTCATACAAAGAACTTTTTACTTCTTTTAAATAGTTTTGAATAAGTGTAATGTTCAAATCAGAAATATCTGCCTGATGATTCACACGATCATCGAAAGGAATCCTGTTAGCAAGATTAAATAAGTCTTTCTCTTCATCATCTGACGGCTCCACCGTATTCGACATTTTTCGGATATAATGAATCCGCTCTTTATTATCTTTCGCCATTGTTTTAGGAGAAGAATATGGTCTGCTGTCTCCTCCCGGACACCATAAAACAATAAACTTCTTGTTCTCATAATCCACCACTTCCGCTATTGGCATATATGCCGGTCTTATTAATTTACATTTTGCCAAAATGCTTTTCTGATAAGAATCTATTTTGTCTGCCGGGACTCCTTTAAGAGGGGTAACCGGACGCCCATTGTTTTCTTCCACTCCAATAACAATATATCCTCCGCCCCAGTTATCAAGATCATTGGCAAATGCACAGACTGTTTTTAGAGAAGCCTCCGCATCCCATGTTTCTTTGAATTCTATTCGTGCCCACTCAACAACATCTCCTGAGAGCAATGTCTTTATATTTGTTGGTATTGCCATTAATTTCACCCCTTTCTTGCTTGTTCCAAATAATATGTGGCCTCTTTATCGCAAAAGCATATCATCCTATTCAGAATATTATCTTTTGTATCTGCTGTTGCATACAGCAATGTAAAATTAGCAGGCAGGAATTTATCATTTCGAGTTTTCTTTTCTCTTTTATTATATATTTCAATATTTCCTAAGTCGCAGTCCACTATCAAACCCACTTTTCTATTTCCAATATCCATTTTTTCTATTTCTTCGATTGCTTTATTCCACACTGCCTGCTCCATCTCTGGCTTAAATGTATCATTTTCTGACGATATAATACGACTAATTTCTATCCTATATGTTTTAGCTTTTTCTACTTCTACTAATTTAGCTAATATCCCTATAGAATAATAAACATTATCTATTTTTTTCGTATTAGTATCAACCGCAAAGATTTCATCAAAATCTGATATACATCTTTCTATATCTAAACTCATTATATTGCTATTTCCAACACGAGAAATAATTTTATTTTTTTTATTACTTCGTTTTCTAGAACGAATAATCTCAATTTGATCCGGACTCATTACTTGTCCGTTTTCATAATATATTCTTAATACACCTTTTTTATAGTCCAATCGAGCATTCTGCCTTCTAGGAGAAGATAATTCTATTTTCAAACAAGTTTCTCGAGGAAAGGTAAACAGCTTTCTTTTCATTAATTATTATTTCCTTTCTATGATCAATATCGGCCACCATCAAAAATTCCATTCACCCATTTTCAGAACTGAACCGCTCGCAGAGGGCCAACCTTATTTCCCCACAACGATAATCGTTTTTAAATTATAATAACTTGTGTTATAGCTTTTCCCATATGAAGCAGTTATTCGAAATTTTCGAACAACCGGATTCTCTTCTGATTCTCCAGCAGCGAACATCTTTTCAGCCTTCATACTTCTTTTGAAGTTCATCCCAGAAGATCACTTCATATTTTCTGCTGTTTCCGAACAGTTCCTCCTCCGCTGCCTGGTACTGTCTTCTGCTCTCCTCGTCATAACAGACGATCCTCCACTCTCCTTCCCTGCCGATCAGCTCCAGGATCCTTCGGATATACGGCATATCGACATTATTCAGGGAATGTCCCAGCACATATACTTTCCGAATCCCGCCCAGAGTGCTTTTCGAAAAAAATCCTGCATGTTTTTCCATGATCTTCTGACAGTTCTTATAGGTTCCGTGAAAATATCTCTTCACATATCTCTCATTGACAAGATTGATCCCGAAATTATCCGACTGGATATCTCCACCGTTATAGTTACCATGCCCCATAATCAGTTTTTCCCTTTTCCTGCCATGAATATGGAGAACAGGCTTTCTGTAAAGTTTCTCTATGGTCAGCGTGTAATTAAAAGACAGGATCAGATTCTCTTTCTCTTCAAACAGGCGGGAAATCCACTGTCTGCTCTGAACACTGCTGATATCCCGATTCAGTTCTTTTATCCAGCCATGCAGATACTCATTTACATTCATCCCGAAATTCAGCAAATGCCGGATTTCTTCCGAAGCAGGGCCTTTATAGTCCTCAGACGTGTTCCAGTCCCGGTGTTCCTCCAGCAGTTCCAGAGGCTCAAAGCTGCCCAGTACATTCTCCATATCGCTCCAGATGATCTGATCCCGGCCTTTGCCGATCAGATCCCAGTAATCCAGAGAATATCGCCTGATCGAGTCATACAGCCATCCATATTCTTCTGGATAATGGCCTTTCATATACTCGATAAAATCCGTGTATCTGCTGGCCAGTCCGTGATACAAGTCAAATCCGTTTCCTATGATAAAAAGTTCCTGGACTATGCTTTCCCTGCCCCTCTTTCTTCCGGTCTCTTTCGCTATTATATCAGGATATAAAATAAAAGTACAGAGGAAAATCGAATGTTTGTTCTCCCCTTCCAGAAATAAACTACTCTGAAAAGAAAAACAGTGCAGACATTTTCTGCTGTCCGCACTGTTTTTCCTGATCTGTATTACATCCTTTTATATACGATACTGCCTGAAACGTATTATTTCATCACGATATTAATGATCTTCTTCGGCACGTAGATCTCTTTGATCACATTGCCGGTCAGCTTATCCGCAATTGCTTCTTTTCCTGCCGCAATCGCCTCGTCTTTTGAGGCCTCCGCAGAGATACTGACTACAGCTCTCGTCTTTCCATTGATCTGTACCGGGATCTGGATCTCGTCATCCTTCATGGCGCTCTCATCATAAGTGGGCCATCCTGCTTTAAAGACTGTCGCCGTATGTCCCAGCTGCTCCCACATTTCTTCCGCGAAATGGGGCGCGAAAGGCGAAATGAGCACTGCAATCGTCTCCAGAGTCTCTTTGTCTATACCGCCTTCCTTTTTCGCCAGATCAATGAACTTGTTGTTATACTCCATGAAACCGGAGATGACCGTGTTCAGGCTGAAGCTCTCCAGGCGGGTTGTGATATCATATACCATCCGGTTGCGCAGCTTGATCATCTCTTTCGTGGCTTTCACGTCCTGATCCTTGCTTTCCATGAGCAGGTTCCAGAGACGCTTCAGGAAACGGTTGACACCGTCAATCCCCCTGTCGTCCCACTCTGCGTCCAGTTCCGGCGGCCCCACAAAGAGCTCATACATTCTCAGAGAGTCACATCCGTAATCCCGCACAAGATCATCAGGAGAAACAACATTTCCTTTGGACTTGCTCATCTTGATCCCGTTCTTTCCGGTGATCATACCCTGATTGAACAGTTTGTGGAACGGCTCGTCAAAGTCAATAACCCCGATATCGCACAGGAATTTTGTATAGAATCTGGAGTACAGCAGATGGAGCACCGCATGCTCTACTCCTCCGATATACATGTCTACCGGAAGCATCTCGTCTGCTTTCTCCCGGGATACCAGTTCTTTATCGTTGTGATTGTCTACATAGCGCAGGAAATACCAGGAAGATCCCGCCCACTGAGGCATGGTATTGGTTTCCCTCTTTGCCGGCTTTCCACACACCGGACACTTGCAGTTCACCCAGTCGTCGATGGCGGCCAGAGGGGATTCACCGGTACCGGTAGGCTCATAAGACTCTACATCCGGCAGCCGCAGCGGAAGCTCATCCTCCGGCACAGGCACACAGCCACAGTCCGGGCAGTGCACGATCGGAATGGGTTCGCCCCAGTAACGCTGACGGGAAAATACCCAGTCCCTGAGCTTGTAGTTCACCGTCGCCCGGCCAATTCCCCGCTCCTCGATAATGTGGGGCGCTTCTTTCTTAAGGACAGCGGACTCCATACCGTTCCACTCCCCGGAATTGATCATGGTGCCTGCTGCCTCTGTATAGGCCTCCGTCATATTCTCGATCTCTTTTCCATCCTTCGCGATAACCTGGACGATAGGAATATCAAACTTTTTCGCGAACTCAAAGTCTCGGTCATCATGCGCGGGAACACACATAATCGCTCCGGTCCCGTAATCTGCCAGTACATAGTCAGACAGCCAGATCGGAGTCTTTGCTCCATTCAGCGGGTTGATCGCATAACTTCCGGTAAACACTCCGGTCTTTTCTTTATCCTGCATCCGGTCCACATTGGATTTCATGGAAGCTTCGTAAATATATTTCTCCACTGCTTCCTTTGTCTCTTCCGTGGCGAGTGACGCCGCCAGCTTATGTTCCGGCGCGAGGACCATAAAGGTCGCTCCATAGAGAGTATCCGGCCTTGTGGTATAGACTGTAATCTTCTCGTCTCTTCCTTCTACCGGGAAATCCACCTCGGCACCATAAGATTTTCCGATCCAGTCTGTCTGCATCTTCTTGACCTTCTCCGGCCAGTCCAGCTTATCCAAGTCGTTCAGCAGACGGTCCGCGTACTTTGTGATGCGCAGCATCCACTGGCGCAGATTCTTCTTCGTCACTTCCGCGCCGCAGCGCTCGCATTTCCCGTTGACAACTTCCTCGTTTGCAAGACCGGTCTTACAGGACGGGCACCAGTTGATCGGGAACTCCTTCTCATAGGCCAGCCCGGCTTTAAACATCTTTACAAAAATCCACTGGGTCCATTTATAAAAATCCGGATCTGTCGTATTGACCTCCATATCCCAGTCGTAAAGCGCCGCGATATCATTGATCTGCTTCTTGATGTTGGCTACATTTTCCGCTGTGGATTTTGCCGGATGTACGCCCATCTTGATAGCATAATTTTCCGCCGGCAGACCGAACGCGTCCCATCCCATCGGATGAATGATATAATATCCCTGCTGAAGCTTATAACGGCTCCAGACATCAGAGATCACATATCCCCTCCAGTGACCTACATGAAGACCGTTTCCTGACGGATACGGAAACATGTCGAGGCAATAGTATTTCTGCTTCTTGTTTCCATTGTCATCCAGGCGCGGATTGACCGGATTCTCCTCCCATCTCTCACGCCATTTCTTTTCAATCGCCCGGTGATTGTACACGATTTTTGTTCCCATTGTAATGGTTCCTCTCTTTCTTTGCTCATACTCAGCGCACCTGCCTTTCGCCGGAATATTTCCCGGCTGTCGGGCCTGCGCATAAAGAAAAGCCTTTCCTCCCTGTAAAACTTAAGAGACGAAAAGGCTTTATTTCCGTGGTACCACTCTTGTTCACCTGACCCGGAGTATTTTCGGAAGTCAGATGCACTCATTCATTCTGTAACGGGAATTCCCGCCCTCACCTACTGTGTCCGGACCGCCGGCGCTTTATAACCGAAACGGATATCCGCTTTTCAATGAGAGAACTCCAAGGCCAGTTCAGAGCTTACGCTGCTGCCTCACACCACCCGGCAGTTCTCTTGAAACGATACACTCTTACTATTCCTTCTCTTCGCTTTTCCAATATACCCATTTATTATAGGAAGGATATGAAAATTAGTCAAGGGAATTTTTCTCTTCTTTCCCTCAGATAAATTTCACACTTTTTGTAACCCTGGCTTTACTTTTCAAGTCTAATCCATGTAAGCTGAAGGGGCGCCCCTTTTTGTGAAAGGAGAAAAACAATGGATACAAATGAAAAGCTTAAACTGGCCAGAAAAGCGGTCCGGGGAAATCCCGATGCCTATGGCCGGCTGGTCGGCTTTTATCAGGAATATCTCTACAAGATGGCTTTCCTGTATATGAAAAATGAGCAGGATGCCCTTGATCTTGTAGGCTCTACGATACTGAAAGGATATCAGAATATCCGCAAACTGAAGAAACCGGAATGGTTTAAGACCTGGCTGACCAGGATCCTGATCAACACTGCAAAAGACGAACTTAAAAAGGTCGTATACTATGATGATATTGACGAAAACATGCCATCTGACCGGTATCAGGCCGTATCCTTTGAAGAACACATGGATCTGAATTCCGCGATCCAGCAGCTCCCGGACAGGTACCGTCTGGTCATTGTGCTGAAATATTTCAGTGAACTGTCGGTACGCGAGATTTCCTACATTATGAACGCGCCGGAGGGCACTGTAAAAGCATACTTAAGCCGTGCCCGCGATGAACTCAGGAAAATATTAAAGGAGGATTATTTCTATGAAAGTTGAATTTCATGATATTTCTGTACCCACTGATAAACTGAACGCAGTTGTCTCGGAAAACCTTGCAGTTATTAAAAAGCTTCACAAAAAAACTCTGTTCCGGCGGGTAATCGGCGGGTGTGCCGCCGCTGCCGCCTCCATCGCTGTCCTGGTTGGCGTCTGCGCCATGAATCCCGTTCTGGCGGAAAAGTTCTCCTGGCTGGGGAAAATTTTCGGCCTTGTACAGGAGGAACAGATCTATCCGGGTGATTATTCCGAACACAGCGATCCCGTGCCCGGGACATCCGTCAGCGAGTCTGACGGCGTCACCATCACGCTCTCGGAATTTGTCTGCACCACGGAGTCCCTGAATGTCTCCGTTCTGATCGAATCAGAAGAGCCCTTCGATGAAGACTTCAAGTACAGTGTTCTCCGGCAGTTTGAAGGAGTTCCTCCCTATCTCATGTTAGTGGCGGAGCAGAGCGCAGACTTTGCCGACCAGCCTCTTGACAGCGAATGGGCTCCCTATATCGACGTCCGGGGCGATTTCCTGGATGACAACACTTTTGCCGGAGCGCTGCGCATTGACTTTAACCTTTATCCCTACGCTATGTATACCATTCCTGATACCTTCACATGGAACCTGAAAGTAACCGGCATTATCTGCCCGGACAAAACCGGCAATACCACCGGTAATCTGGAAATTTCGGGAGAATGGAATTTCTCCTGCCAGATCACAAGACAGCAGGATCTGGAGAGCAGAACAATCGAAGTCAATCAGTACGCGCCAAACGGAACGGGCATCTCGACTGTCACTGTGACTCCCTATGAGGTAGCCGTAGAATATATTTACGATGAAACTATGATCCAGCCCGGCTATGAAGAAAGCGCAGACACTCTCCAGTCTGTCATGCTGGACGGCTCGGGAAAACAGATCCAGGACAAAGTCGGGTTATTCCCGGCGGACGGCTATGACCTGTCGAAGATCACGGTCTATTACGTACCCACACCCACGGAGGAAAGCTGGATGGTGATACAGGAAAAACTGATCGATGAAAGCTTTGCCCCGCAGCTCCAGGCCTATCTGGAAGATATCGCCGTCAGCAAGATCGAGATCCCTCTCCAGTAGGATCATGTTCCCGGAGATGCTGTAAGATGCTGAATTCTGCATAACAGCAGGACAGCCGGAACCGCAGATGTGGCTCCGGCTGTCCTGTATTTTTCTTTAACATTGTTTTCTCAGATAATCTTCCACCTGTCCCGCAGTATCATATTCAAATGCCTGCCCGGCGATTTCCCAGGCCTCCCGCGTCGTGATATGCCGGATCCTGTATTTGATCCTGCCGATCATCGCGGGCACCATGCTCAGTTTGTCGATCCCGAGATAAAGCCACACCGGGAGCATCTTCTCATCAGACGCCGACTCACCGCAGATTCCCACCGGGATCCCGGCTTTGCGGGCATTATCCGCAACGATCTTGATCGCCCGCATTACCGACAGGCTGCAGATGTTATATAAATACTGCACTTGTTCATTCATGCGGTCCGCCGCCGTAATATACTGGATCAGATCATTCGTCCCGATACTGAAGAAATCTGCTTCCGCCGCCAGCTTATCGCTCAGCAGGACAGCCGCCGGCGTCTCGATCATAATGCCAGTTCTGACAGAAGCGTCAAAATCGATCCCCTCATCACGCAGCTCTTTCATACATTCATATGTAATCCGCCTGGCCGTTCTGAGCTCTTCCAGATTTACGATCATGGGAAACATGATCGACAGCCTGCCATATGCCGACGCCCGCAGGATCGCTCTCAGCTGAGTCCTGAAAACTTTCTGTCTGTCCAGACAGATCCGGATCGCCCGGTATCCCAGAAACGGATTGTCTTCTTTCGGGAGTCCCATATAATCCACTTTTTTATCCCCGCCTATATCCAGCGTACGGATGACTACTTCTTTTCCCCGGGCGTTTTCAGCCAGTTTCCTATAGATTTCAAACTGCTTTTCTTCGGTCGGGTAATCGGACTCGGCCATATAAAGGAACTCTGTCCGGAATAGTCCGATCCCGTCGCAGAACTCCAGATCCGCCGTCTCCGTATCAGCGACTGCGCCGGCATTGATGCAGATCTTTATCGCATGTCCGTCGGGAGTCTCGGCCGTCTGTTTCGCCGCCTCCGCAAACAGCCTCCTCTGTTCTGCATCGGACTCCCTCTGCTTTTCATAGAGGTCCCGAATGTCCGGATCCGGTTCGATCACGATTTCTCCTTTTGTGCCGTCAATATAGACCGGCCGGTCCGGCTGCGCCGCTTCCATAAGCCCTGCGGCGCCCACGACAGCAGGTATCCCCAGGGTTTTCGCGAGGATCACCGTATGGGATGTCTGTCCTCCCTTTACCGTGGCGATCCCCTTCAGAAAGGTTTTGTCCAGCCTGACCGTATCTGCAGGTGACAGATCTTCCGCCGCAATGATAAAGTCTTCCCGGATGTTCTCCGCCTCTTCCCGTCCGGACCCGGACCCAAGCATTTTCTTCACCAGGGCATTACACACATTTTCAATGTCGTCTCCTCTGTCTTTCATATAGGGATCGTCCATGGCATGAAAAAGTTCTGCCGCCGCCTTTTTTTCTTCTTCGATCACGTATTCGATATTGATCATTTCTTCTCTGACACGTCTGACCGGCTTCTGAAAAAAGATATCGTCATTTACCATTTCTTTATATGCAAGAAATATCTTTGCAGAATCTTCTCCGATCTCTTCCCGGGATTTTTCATATAATCCATCCAGTTCTGCCCGGTACTGCTCTCTCGCAGATTCCAGTTTTTCGATCTCATTGTCAGCGTTGTCAATACTCCTGCGCTCAATTGAGTATTCCTCGGGCTTCAGAATGACGCACCGTCCAAGGGCCGTTCCCGGAGCTCCGCTCAGGCCGTTTATTTTCTTCATCTTTGTTCCTTTCTACGCATCGCACCGGATCTCATTTTTGACAACCTGTCCTCCGGCATGTGATATGAGAGCCTCTTCCGCCTGTTCCAGCGAAAAACTTTCACTGATAAAGATTTCCTCCGGGATTTCCCCGCGGCATATCATATCAAAAGCCTCACTGACTGCTCTGGGAACCGTATGGAAAATCCCCTTGACAGTAAGCTGCGAATAATGAAGCCGGTCGCAGTCAAACGTCACGGTACTTCCTCCTTTGCATCCCCCAAACTGCATGACAGTCCCGCCTTTTCTCGCCATATTCATATTCATTTCCCAGACTCTGGGGATTCCTGTACAGTCAATGACAATATCTGCTCCTCTTCCATAAGGAGTGACGCCTCTGACTGCCTGCACCTGGTCATCAATTTCATCGATGTTGATACAGACATCCGCCCCCAGCTTTCTGGCACATTCCAGCCGGAACGGGATACTGTCGCAGACGATCACATACGCGCCCCGGAGCTTTGCCGTTTTCACCTGCATCAGCCCCAGGGGGCCTGCCCCGTTGATGGCGACTACATCCATCAGCTTCAGACCACTTTCTTCGATATTGTAAACCGCGCACGCCAGAGGCTCCACGATTGCTGCCAGCCTGTAAGAAATATCAGGCGGAATGATAAAACTGTTCTGTTTTACGATAGGGGCCGGGATCCGCCGGTATTGTGCCCACGCTCCGGACGCCCGGACCAGATCGTCGCAGAGACTCGGCTGCCCCTGCTTACACCAGTAACATTCATTGCAGGGCGCCGTATTGTGTGTCACTACGCTGTCTCCGGGCTTGAACCTGGTAACACCCTCGCCGACCTCATAGACGACCCCGGCTGCCTCATGCCCGAATATCTCCGCTTCTCCGGCCCTGTCCCTCCGATATCCCCTTTTATAACGCTTCAGATCTGTACCGCATGTTGTCGCGCTGATATTTTTTATGATGATTTCCCCGGGACCGGCCTTGGGTCTTGGCACTTCCTCTACTTTCAGTATTCCGGGGCCATAATACATCACAGCTCTCATTGTCTGCATAGTTACCTCCCTGAATCTATATCATACCGTCATCTTATTCTCTGAGTCCGTTAATATACTGTGTGATCTGCTCGCCTGCCGCATTCTCATCGGGCCCCTCTGCCTGAAGGGTAAACTCAGTCCCTTTTGAAAATCCTCCGGACAAAAGGCTGATAATACTCTTTGGATTGACGGTGGCGTTTTCTGTAACAAATGCGATCTCGCTCTCAAATTTCTGACACAGATTTGTCAGATCAGAAGCCGGCCTGGCATGCAGCCCGGTTTCATTTTTTACTACCAATTGTGTCTTATACATATTTGTCCTCCTGCCAGTATGTCGTCCTGTGCATTACACTTCACTGGTACATATTTCTGGATATTTCGTCTGCCGCGACGATATATTCTCTCAGACTCTGTAAATGTTCTCTGATTCTTTTTCTCTGTCCGGGCCACTTTTTCTCATCCGCAAACAGTTCCCGCTGTCCTTTTTCCTCATCGAGCAGCTGCTGCATGATGTATACCCGCTCTTTCTGATCCCGGCATGACTGCATTTTTGCGATCAGGCCGTCACATTTCGTTCTGGACTGTGAGGTCAGATCCATGACATTCCTTAGAACTTTTGTAAGTCGGATATTCCTCCAGATCAGATAACATAGCATTGCGACCGCCAGTACGATCCAGATCAATGCAGTATACGTTTTCATGGTCCACCTCCATCATCGTCCTGTATTTCCATAATTTCTGACATATTCTCCAGGATCCTGCTTTTTCGAAACGATACGGTTATACTCCGCATATTCTGATGAAGCACAGAAACTGATACAGAACAGCTTTTCTTTTTCCCTTTCTCCTCTGATAATCAGATACCGCACATCCCGGGCCTTTCTCAGATTCCTCCTCTGCTCGTCTGCGGATAGATACATCTTGTCTCCCAGTCTGCCCAGAGATACTCTTCTTCCGCTTTCCGCAATATCCAGGACCTCTTCCAGCGTACAGATACGGACGTCCTTCAGCTCCGACGCCGGGATTTTCCTGACATCCCTGTCTTCGTGACAGATCAGCACAGAACGCGGGCTGAAAAATATGGTATACTCTCCGCCTTCTTCTATCCCGTCTGTTCCTTCAAAACACTTTCCTCGGAAGGCACAGTCTGCCTGCCTGTCCCGCAAGAGTTCCTGCGCCTGTGATTCATCCCTGTTCATTTTTCTCCGGCAGATCACCGCGGCCGGCAGCGCGCCGAACAGCATGACCGCCACCGCGGCAATACCGCTGTAGACTGCACTGATAACCGCGATAATACATAATATGCCGATCAGTTTTGCGTACCGTACTGAATCCATAACCCCTCCTGTGCTAATGGTTTGTCAAAGCAGGCTATAATACAGCTGTTCAATGTCTTTCTGTGTCGTCTGCCGCGGATTTGCGAGAATGTTTCCACTCTTCATGGCGTCTGCCGCCATCCGGGGAACAACCTCTTTCTCAACTCCCAGATCGGAAAGTTTCCGGGGGATCCCGAAATCATCCAGCAGTTCATAAATTTCTTCCACCAGCATCCGCGGGACAAAATTTTCTGACGGCCCGCTTGATTTTTTAATATAGTTGTAGATAATTTCATATCTTCCCCTGTCAGCCAGAGCATTGTACTCCAGCACGGCCGGAAGGAGCACCGAATTGGCCACTCCGTGGGCCACCCCGTAAAACGCGCTGACAGGATGTGACATGGCATGTACATTTCCAAGTCTGGCCCATGCAAAAGCGATCCCCGCGAACATGGAGCCGGTCAGCATGGCACAGGCCGCTTCCTTGTCCTGCCTGCAGGCTGTAAATGGCCGGATGTTCGCCCCGATCAGCTCAAGAGCTTTCTCTGCCATAGCGTCTGAAAACGGCGAAGCTCCCCGCGATACATATGCCTCAAGCGCATGTATCATCGCGTCAATCCCTGTCGAGGCCGCGACTGCCTGGGGCAGGGAGTAGATCAGTTCCGGATCCAGCACTGCATATTTGGGTATGATTTTGTAACTGAACACACTCAGCTTGTAATTATGCTCCGTATCTGTAATAACGGAAAACGCAGTCACTTCACTTCCTGTTCCGGCTGTCGTCGGAACCGCCACGATTGGAACAATAGGGCCGGGCACCTTCTCCGCCCCTTCGTATCCCGTGATGGAGCCCCCGTACCTGGCCAGAATTCCAACCGCCTTTGCCACGTCCATAGGACTGCCTCCTCCAAGCGCAATGATACAGTCCGCTCCGCTCGTCCGATACAGTGCCGTCACTTCATCCACGATCTTCACAGTAGGGTTTGGCAGAACATCCAGATAGGTCTCTCTTTCAATCCCGCTCTGTTCCAGAACATCCAGGATCTTTTGTACGGTACCCGCTTTTTCCAGGCCACGGTCTGAGATGAGCAGAATTTTTTTCGGATCTTCTTTTTTCAACAGCTCCGGCAATTTTTGAATACTTTTCTCCCCGAAATGGATCTCCTGGGGAACCTGAAATGAAAATGGATTCATTCATGCCACCTCATTTCTTTGGCTGCCCGTAGCTCTTTGAGCGCTCCGCTACGCGGGCCATCTCTTCATCATCCAGGATGACAGGATCTCCCACCTGCCTTGTCCTCAGATAGATCCCGGCGATCCACTCGACCTTCTCTGCCAGCGCCAGAGCTTTTTCCAGATTGACATCGCACACCAGCAGCCCGTGGTTTGCCAGAAAGCATGCCTTGTGCTCACCCATAGCCTTAACCGCGTTGACTCCCAGTTCATAAGATCCAAATGTTGCATATTCCGCGCAGGGAACCTGGACTCCTCCAGATGCTACCAGCATATAATGAACAGCCGGCAGACTCCATCGCAGGCATCCCATAACGGTAGAATTATCTGAATGCGTATGTACCACGGCATTTACGTCTGCCTTATTTCTGTATACTTCACTGTGAAGATGAACTTCGCTGGAGGGTTTTCTGCTCCCGTCCACAACCGTGCCGTCCAATTTCATAACTACCACGTCTTCCGGCGTTGTAGAAAAATAATCGATCCCGCTGGGGCTGATCGCCATCAGTTCCTGTTCTCTGTTATATACACTGATATTCCCGGTAGTCCCGTTGGTAAGATTTTTGCTGAACATCTGTTTCCCGTATTCGACTACAGCTTCCCGTTCTTTCTGCAGCAACATATCTGTTTCTCCTCTCTATTCTGTCTGTATTTTGTTCACAAGCATATCACTCGTGCCTGTTTCCAGGTATTGGTTGATCGTTTTCGCAAGTAAAAACGGCGATTTGGGCAGGGCGTCCACTACATTTCCCGCCAGATGACTGGTCATTGTAATATTATCCAGTTTCAAAAGGGGATCATCGTCTTTGAGCGGTTCATCCCAGAATACATCCAGCGCGGCGCCTCCGATCTGCCGCTTTTCCATTACATCTATAAAATCTTCTCTGTTCAGTACCTTTGCCCGGGATGTATTGATCAGATACGCCGTCGGCTTCATTTTCATCAGCAGGTCCCTTCCGATCATCCCCTCTGTTTCGGGTGTCACACGCATATGCAGCGAGACGATATCCGCCTGCGCGAACAGTTCTTCCAGACCGGTTTTTTTCAGGCCTTCCAGACCGGAATCTCTCAGGGCCTCCTCCGACACATACGGGTCATATCCGATCACTTTCATTCCGATTCCCATGACCTTCTGCGCCACGAGCTTCCCTATGTGTCCCAGACCGACGATCCCCACCGTCATCTCACGCATGGATGTTGTATATCCCGAATTTACATATTCTTTTCTCCAGCTTCCCTTCTGGATCGACGCATGGCTGCGCGCAATATTCCTGGTCTCCGCAAACATAAGACCTACCGCAAAATCAGAAGTAGCCTCGGCATTCCGGATCACATGGATCACCGGAATCCCCTTTTCTGTCGCGGCGGCGGTATCGATCATTTCGATACCGCCACGGCAAACGCCGATCAACTTCAGCCGCTCTGCTTTCCGGATGATCTCTTTTGGAATGGTTCCCAGATGAGAGAGCAGATAATCCGCGTCTTTGATCTCTTCATCCAGTCCTCTCGCATAAGGTTCTGCCTCAGGTCCGTTCACCTCCACGTTCAGGAGCTGCTTTTGCATCTCGGAACGCACCTGGCTCCCCCACCAGAGCTTCTTGATTGTTTTTTCACCCGGAATATCCAGTTTCAAAGCGGCTTCTTCCAATGTTTCGGGAGCAATGGAGCTGTCGCCTACCACGACAATCTTTACGCTGTCCCGCATTGTTCTCCTCCTTTGGAAAGTTTCTTTTTATATGCATACGCGTTGTCTTCCAGGAACTGGTCTACTTTCGGTTTGTTCTTTCTGTACCAGAAATAAAGAACGAAATACAGTACTACCGTGATCCCGATCAGGATCGGATTTCCTGACATAAACGCCATGTAGATCAGCCACATTCCGATATTTGCCGCTACCATACCGATTACAAGGAGCGCTCCGTCAGGCATTTCAATTCCCACAGATTTCGCGACCTGTGTATACAGCTCCGCGTTTGCGGTAGCCACGTACAGAGAACCGCAGAAGATGATCGCATAGGAGATAACTGATTTAAAAATATTTCCGTCACTCAGACAGATATTCAGCTCAACACGATAAGCCAGCGCAGTGAATGACATGACCGGAAGCACGATATTTCCCGGGAGTACAAACGACAGTATCAGAGTGATCGGAATCAGCAGCAGGCCGGTCGTCAAAGTAGCTGTTTCTCCATATCCAAGCGCGTCGTTGACCGCCAGATACATCTTTCTTTCCTTGCCGCCGCTTTTTGCTGTTTTCTTTGATGCCTCTGTCAGCGCGGTAAATGCGGAGGCAAAGATAGACCCGACCTTGGGGAAAATCTCCATTACCGCAGCCGTAGCCACTGCAAACTGCGCGATGCTGCCCCATGCGGACAGTTCGTTCAGATGATACAGTTTTCCTACGATACCGACCAGTAATCCCACGATAAATCCGACGGTCATAGGCTCTCCAAGAAATCCCAGTTTTTTCTGGATCGGTTCCGGGCGGAGATTTACTCGGTCCGCTCCCAGTTTATTCAACAGTACATCCAGAGCGATACAAAACGGAACATGACCGATATGATGTGGCGCGGTCATAACCGTACCCGGGTAGCCATAATAAGTCTCCCACCTCTTCTGTATCACTTCTGCGAATAAAAGTACATAAAGATTCTGTACGATCATACATCCCATCGCCAGCCATGTACTTCCCGTCGCGACATAGATCAGGGAACCCCATATAATAAATGAATAGTTGTTCCACAAATCGGACGGCATGAACACCGGCGTCCATTTGATAAAAAATAAGACAAACTGAAGCAGAAGACCCACTCCGATAAACAGCATACCTACCGTTGTAGAATACGCGATCGTCGCGGTGGACTGCCATCCCAGATCCATTGCTGACATATTGATCCCTGTATCCGCTACCAATGTGCTGATAACGTCCGACAGATAACCGCTGTATCCATTGGTGATCATGCTAAACCCGCACAGACCGACGCCGGCCAGCAGCGCAGACATGAAAGCCTTTTTCACCGGGGTTTTCAGGATGAGCGCCACTACAAACAGCATGATCGGCACGAATACCATAGAACCGAAAGTATCAAGTACAAGTTTCATTGTCTCAATCATTATGTATATCCCTCCTTTTTCATAAGTCTTTTACTCTCTTTCATTACAGAGAGCGCGCCACCTCGAGAACCTGTTCGATGATCTCTTCTTCTCCGATCCCTGTCAGAAATCCGATCGCGCTGATGCACGGGATCGGATAATCGCCGTTACACGGGCTTGTATAACATATACAGTCAAAATTCCCCGATGACAGTTTTGTCTCGATCTGCCCGTTGTTGCATTCTTCACAGTGGGCGTCAAATCCTTCATCCCGCAGTACTTCGGTCAGCTTCTGGGCTACCATGGTAGAGCTGAATGTTCCGGAACCGCAGACGGTCAGAATATTGATCCTCTTCATCCTTTCTTCCCTCCTTTCCTTTTTATGATATATACCAAGGGGAATGCCCCCTGCTATTTATGTCAGCCGCTTCCACTCTGTAAGACTGATCTATTCTTCCAGGAAAGAAAGCATCTCCAGGATCTGATCTTTATCCCGGCAGTCACGGATCCTGTACAATGTCCGGTTATCTTTCAGAAGATCCATAACTTTTTTCAAGATATCGATCTGCATTTTATTGTCTTTTATTACAAGAGGCATGATAATCTCCGCCATAACTTCTTTGTCTCTGGTCCCCATCAAAGTGAACAGAACCGGATCCTTCGGGATCAAAATACAGATGGCCGGCTTTAGGACATATTCCGGGTTTGTATGGGGGATCGCGATGCCGCAGCCATCTCCGATCAGCCCGGTGGGATATTCTTTTTCCCGCTTTATCACACATTCCGCGTATCCTTCTTTTACATAGCCTTCACGGACGAGGATATCTGACATATAGCGTATGGCTTCTTCTGCGCTGGTCACCTCAACGTCCAGCTGAATCAGGGTTTTGTCCAGTACTTTCATATTCTTTTTCTCCTTGCTTGATTTTTTATGTAAAGAAATATTGTTCGTAGAACCTGATAATATTGATGATCTCCGTGGGATGTACTGCTGACAGGATAAATTCCAGCACCTCCCTGTTCTGAAAAATCCGTACCAGATGGAAAAAAGGCTGCAGATAATCCTTGTCTTTTCCACCGCTTAAACACACCACGATCTGTACCGGATCATTGGAAGGGTGGTGAAACTCAACCGGTCGTTTCAGACGCACAAGGCTTAAACCCATTTTCTCCCCACCGTCCTCAGGTGCCGCGTGGGCCAGTGCCACATGGGGGATAAAAACACAATATGGGCCGTTGTTTCTTATGATCCGGATCATGCTGTCAATATACCTTGGTTCTGCCACGCCCTTATCTGTCAGCAATTTCCCGGCGCATGTCACCGCTTCCTCCCATGTACTGACATCTTCATCCAGTAAAATGAAATCCTCGTCCAGGAGACTGTACAGGTTTTTCTCTGAATCAGTACTGTCCGCCCCAAAATACTTATGATAGAACTCTTCAACCGTGCGGCCGTACGGATCCTGTCCTTCCCCGAGTGACTGCGTCAGACTCCGGTATTCGTCGATATATTCTCTGATCTGACGCTGCAGGCTGCTTTCATCCTGGTGTTTTTGTTCATGTCTGATCTGAGCGATGGCACTGTGTATCGTCTCGATATCGCTGTCTGATAAAAGCGGGCTTATACATGCCGCCGGACAGGTCTTTGTCTCCACATATACCGTGGAAATGATCAGATCCACCTCTGTCAGATCATACTGTTCATATTTATGAGAAGACAGCACATCAACGATCTCAATATTAAAGTGGAGTTTCAGTTTTGCCTGCAGAAGCATTGCCGTGCACATTCCTGAGGAACAGACCAGAACTGCCCGGATCTCTCTGTCCCTCTCCGGCTTCTCTGCCAGCACAGCGATAAAATACATGGCGATATACGACAGTTCCATATCTCCCATATTTCCCGGCACAAGTTCGTCCAGTGTCTCCGCTTCCTGCCTGATCACAGAAAAGATATCAGGGTAAGAAACTTCCAGCTCCTCCTGAAAGGCATTTTCTATTACTTCCTCACCCTGCCTTACGCGCTGCACCGCGCTGTTGATATGGACAAATATAAAATAGAACTTATCATAATTGATCTCCTGGGCGATATCCAGCCTCCTGCAGATATCATAGATAAAAGTAAGTATCCTCATTTCCGTATATAAAGAATCTATTTTCTTATTACTGAAATTCTTCTTTATATAACGGCATCCCAGGATACGCCGGTTCAGCGCAGGCAGTTCCGCGGATAAGATCGCTTCGGAATTTTTCCCGATTTTAGTAAGTACCATCTGTAAAAGTTCAGATGCCTCGCTTAAATCTGTCATATTTCCGTCATAGGATTCCAGCAGTATGTTCCCGCTGCTGATCCGGTTTGCGGTCACGATGAGATAGTTTTCCAGTTCTTCAAAGGACTGATCAGTAAGCTCGAAACCATGGCGGTTTTCCCATACGCACAAAATATCGAACACTGCTTTCCTGTCAATGTTCCCCTCCAGTTCACGGCGAAACAACCTTCGATAGGCGCTGCTGTTATTATCCCCGGTATTATCCCTGCACAGTTCAAAGATAAACCTCCGTATCTTCTTTTCATCTCCGACAGTCCGGAATCCCCTTCGGGTCTTTGATTCCAGCCGCAGGCCATGTCTCTCAAATATTTCTTTCAAATTCTCTGTTTCACTGACGATCGTGTTCTTACTCACAAAAAGTTTATCCGCAAGTTCAGCCATGGTTACATAATGACTGCTGTACAGCAGGATCAAAGTTAAAATCGTTCTCCTTTCCCTGGCAGAAAGTCTGTAGTGATAATAATCACTCTGATCTGCCAGCCTGGCCACGATCGATGAAAAATCGTCCTTTGTCGATACACTGATTCTTCCGCCATCCACAATATTGACTTTTGTTCCCTCCGGAAGCTCAGAGTTCAGATCCCGTATATCATTTCGGATCGTACGTTCTGTAACCGCAAACTGGTCCATCAGCGTTTCCACATTCAGTTCTTGTCCCGTTTCCAACATTGTCAGAATATTACATTGTCTTTCGTTCATAATTTAATGATATCAATTTTCGACAATAATAAAATTCTAAATGGTTTCCATCTCCGGAATTTTTTTGGTTTTATTGTATGTTTTATTCAAATTGTAAAGATAAATTTTGTGCAATATATCCATTTATTTTGGCTTTTACAGACAAAAACAACTCTGATATATGCCGGAGATCTTTTTACAAATAAAAGAAGGACAGAACCCTATACAAGGCTCTGTCCTCAACCGACAGTATATTTTTTATCGATTTTTTATCTATCTGAATTCCCTTTACCCTATTTCCTTTTCTTTAATCCTGAGATAACAGCCTGCAGGATGATAAAGAAGCACAACAGTGCTGACAGTACAATACGCACCCACCAGCTTGAAAGTGTACCCTGTGTGGTGATCAGTGACTGGATCGTACCTTTGATCAGAACACCGAACAATGTTCCGAAAGGAGTTCCCACACCGCCGCTCAGGAGCGTTCCGCCGATAACAGCGGAAGAAATGGCGTCCATCTCAAGACCTTTTGCCTGTTCCACAAATCCCGCACAACTGTTCAGACAGAACAGGAAGCCACCGAATCCGGCAAGAAAGCCATTCAGGATATAAGCTTTAAACTTTGTACGCCTTACATTCAGACCCATCATCATCGCGCTCTGGGCGTTGCCGCCGACAGCATATACAGAGCGGCCAAATTTCGTATACTTCATTACCAGAATGATAATGATCAGTATAAGGATCGCGATGATCACCGTTGGATAAACATATGCCGGTATAAATTTTCCTCTCCGGCTGTAAGAGCCAATGGGGAGATTGATCTTAAATTTCGCCCAGGACATGAACACTTCATTCTGGATAGAGATCATTTCCGTACTGATAATGGAAGTCATGCCTCGTCCAAAAAACATACCGGCCAGAGTTACGATAAACGGCTGGATATCCAGATAAGACACCAGGAATCCCTGTACCACGCCGAACGCCAGTCCGATAAACAGTGCCGCCGCCACCGCCGCGTACGCGCTCATTCCCATGTTTTCCATCATATATGCGCTGACCATACATACCAGTGCCGTTACCGAACCTACCGAAATATCGATCCCGCCGGATATCATGACGATGGTCTGCCCCATTGCGATCACGAGAAGACCGGCATTGGAGATAAACAGATTCAGGAACATCTGAGGTTTCGCAAAACCTTTATCTGCAAAAATGATCATCCCGGCCGCATACATTACTACAAACAGGAGTACCGTCACGAGAAGGAGAAAGGTGTTTCCGTTTATTTTTTTCTTTGGCATTGCCATAGTCTTCTTTTTCATTAACGATTTCCTCCTTCCACGGCGTATGCCGCCTTTTTCTTTGTTTTCCATGTATTAAGCTTCTTCTTGAACACAGGACTCTGCAGCACCACAATGATAATGACTACGATCGCTTTATATACAGGCAGCTGGTCCGCAGACACATTCATTCCGTACAGTACGGTAGTGAGCGCCTGGATCGTATACGCCCCGATCACAGATCCCATAAGGCTGAATTTACCTCCGCTCAGGACATTGCCACCCAGGGCAACTGCCAGGATCGCGTCCATTTCCAGATTCAGACCGATATTGTTGGCATCTGCCGAGTAGATACGGCTGGAGGCCACGAAACCTGCCACACCGGCAAGAATACCGCAGATCACATAGGTCAGGAACTTGATCATGGTGGAATTCAGGCCCACCAGACGGGATGCGGTACTGTTTATACCCACACTTTCAATGTACAGTCCAAGGGCTGTCCGTTTCAGTACCAGATATACAAGCAGGACAACGATCACCGCTATGATGACAGGTGTCGGGATCGGGAATTTTCCGATATAGCTCCCGAAAACCTGATAGGAATCCACACGGATATATGTAATCTGACCGTTCGTGATCAGCTGCGCGATCCCCCGTCCCGCTGTATACAGGATCAGAGTGGCTACCATGGGCTGGATATTCAGTTTTGCCACCAGAAAGCCGTTGAAAGCGCCGCACAGAGCAGAAGCCGCAAGTGCCGCGAGAAGCGCCAGGATGATCGGCGCCGCAAGAGTTGTGACAGAGACCTCTCCTCCGGAAAGGATCTGACAGCACACTGCCGCCGCCACAGCCATAACCGCTCCCACACTGATATCCTGTCCTCCGGAAGCCGCCGTCACCAGTGTCATGCCGACTGCCAGGATGACCAGTTCGGAGGCACGGTTGATCACGTCAACAAGATATCCATAAGGTGTACCGTTTTTAATGGTCACTGAGAGGAAGTCCGGTATCGTGACCGTCGCGACAAGGATGATGATGATCAGGCATACGATCGGCATGAACAGACGCATCGACGTCAGTTTCTTTAATTTAGAATTTTTATTGTTCACTTTCGCCACCTCCCGCAATTGCTTTCATGATCCCTTCCTGTGAGATCTCTTCACCGTACAGCTCTCCGACTTTCTTTCCGTCGCGGAGAACGGCCATACGAGAACAGGTCCTCACCATCTCTTCCACTTCAGAAGAGATGAATGTCACTGCCATTCCTTTGTCCGCGAGATCAAGCACCAGTTTCTGGATCTCGGTCTTTGTACCGATATCAATCCCTCTTGTAGGTTCATCCAGGATAAGATATTCCGGATCCGTCAAAAGCCAGCGTCCGATGATCACTTTCTGCTGGTTACCGCCGGAAAGACTCTTGATCGGTGTCTCACGGCTGGCCGTCTTGATCTGGAGCATTTCAATATATTTGTCCGCCATCTCATCCATCTCTTTCCTGCCCAGCGGATGGAACATGCCCCGTTTTGCCTGAAGGGCAATGATAATATTCTCTTTCACAGACAGGTCCGCGATGATCCCGTCTTTCTTTCTGTCTTCCGGAAGATAGGCCATTCCCAGTTTCATTGCGTCGATCGGCGCATGAATCTTAACTTCTTTCCCGTTTACTTTCAGTGTTCCACTGTCTGCCTTATCCGCCCCATAGATCGCGCGGACAAGTTCAGAACGACCGGAGCCCAGAAGTCCTGTCAGTCCGATCACCTCGCCTTTATTGATCACGATATTAAACGGTCGGATCGTTCCTTTATGCCCGATCCCTTCTGCTTCTACTATCGGGATATACTCTTTCAGGGGATCATGGCTGCTCTTAATATCTGCCAGATCATCGAAGTCTTTGCCCATCATCTTTGCCACCAGCATCACTCTGGGCAGATCTTTGACTTCATATTCTCCCACCAGCTCACCGTTCCGAAGCACCGTGATACGGTCACACACCTCATATACCTGTTCCAGGAAATGCGTCACAAAAATGATCCCTACGCCTTCCTCTTTCAGCCGGTTCATTAATTTAAACAGTTTTGCCACCTCGTCATCATCCAGAGAAGAGGTTGGCTCATCCAGGATCAGCACTTTGCACTGCATATCCACCGCGCGGGCGATGGCGATCATCTGCTGTTTGGCGATGGAACACTCTTCCAGTTTATCTGTGGCGTACGCGTCGATCCCGAGACTTTTGAGAAGTTCCGTGGATTTTCTGTTCATCGTCTTCCAGTCGATAAATCCTGCTTTTCTCGGCTCCCGCCCGATAAAAAGATTTTCCGCCACTGTCAGGTTCGGACAGAGGTTGACTTCCTGGTACACTGTGCTGATTCCGTTATTCTGCGCGTCCTGAGGAGATTTATTGACAACCGGATCAGACTTTCCGTCCAGACGGATCTCTCCGCCTTCCAGTTCATAGACTCCGGTAAGCACCTTGATCAGCGTCGATTTTCCGGCGCCGTTTTCCCCCATCAGTGCATGGATCTCACCCTTGCGCAGTGTAAAATCAACATGCTGTAAAGCTTTAACGCCAGGAAACGTCTTTGAGATATCTCTCATGGTTAATACAACATTATTTTCCATTCAGATTTCACCCGCTTTCTCATTCATTCGCTTCATAGCCGCATATTTTCCGTAAAAGTGGCGCAGCAGCATACCCGGAGTACCCCGATTATTCCACTACGCCAATCTTTCAGACCATCGTTACTTATCTATATTCTGTTCATCCTAGTACGCACGTCCGTCAATGATCTCCTGCGTGATAGGTGTAACCGCGTATTCAGCTTCCTCTTCCAGGCTGTTTACTGCTGTTACGCTTGCAACCGTATCATCATGTGTGAAGATTTCTTCTTCTACATAATTCAGTTTCTCAACTGTCTCGCCGTTCTCAAGTGCAAGGATCAGTTCCTCTGCGCGAGGTCCGTGAAGCGGATTACACTCAACGTCGCAGACGATCTTGCCATCCAGAGTATCTGTCAGACCTGCGTTTGTTGTATCGAAGGAGATAACAAGGATCTCGCCGTTAGCAATGTCAGTACCAACTGTCTTGCCTGCAGCCTCGATCGCGTCGATCGCGCCAAATGCCTCATTGTCATTCTCACAGTATACAACGTTGATGTTGTCAAACTGTTTCAGCATTGTCTCCATAACTTCCTGACCTTTTGCCTGTGTAAACTCACCGGTCTGCTGTGTCAGAAGATCCCATCCGTATTTCTCAACACCTTCCTCGAGACCCTGGGTACGTCCGATCTGTGCTGTAGATCCGATGGTTCCCTGGATATGAGCAATGTGAAGATCTTCCGGAGCCCAGCCTTTCGCTGTCGCATATGCGTTCAGCCATTCAGCTGCTTTGCGTCCCTCCAGCAAAGAGTCAGTTCCGATCCATGTTGTGTACAGATCATCATTTGATACATTTACCATACGGTCAACAATGATCACCGGAATATCAGCGTCATATGCTTCCTGGAGAACTGTATCCCATCCTGTCTCTGTAACAGGTGCCAGAAGTATGTAATCAACTTCCTGCTGGATGAAGTTACGCACCGCGGTAATCTGGTTTTCCTGTTTCTGCTGAGCGTCATCGAAGATGAGCTTATAACCGTTTTCTTCGCTGAATGTTGACTTCATGGACTCTGTGTTCGCTGTACGCCAGTCAGACTCTGCTCCAACCTGTGAAAATCCGATCGTGATCAGATCATCTCCGCCGCCGGAAGCCTCGTCTCCGCCGGAAGCGTTGTCTCCGCCGCCATTTCCGCATCCTGCTGCCATAGCAACTGTCATGACTGCAACAAGTAATGCCGCAAGAACTTTTCTTTTCATTTCACATTTCCTCCTTATTTTGACTGCCTGTATGGCTGTCGTGTTTACTGAGGCTATGTTATCGCAAAAAATGTCGGCATTAAACAGAGTATCATCTCCGCTTTTTATATTTTTTTTAGAAATATATGGAACTTGTTTGTTTTTTTATGCAAAAGGTGGAATATTTTTTGCCTGCAGTGTAATAGTAGCCTCCGTCCCTTCATTTTCATGACTGTTGAACGATAATCCACACTCTTCTCCATAATAATGACGGATACGCTGGTTAACATTTGCCAGTCCGAATCCGTCCGCAAGGTCCTCGTTCTTCTCCCTTTTGATATTTTTCCTGAGTTTCTCCAGTTCTTCTTCTGTCATTCCTTTCCCGTTATCCAGTACTTTGAAGATGATCTTATCCCCTTCTTTTTCCCCCGTGATCCAGATCACGCCCTTGCCTCTCTTATTCTTGACTCCATGATAAAGAGCGTTTTCCACCAGGGGCTGCAACGTCAGTTTCGGGATCATATAATCATACAGGTCTTCATCAATATCGATATTGTACTCCATAATATCCTGATATCTGAACTGCTGAATCTTAAGGTAGCTGTCGATATGGGACCGCTCCTCCCGCACTGTAATGAAATCTCTTCCTTTACTTAATGTAGTCCGGAAAAAATCAGAAAGCGCGGTCACCATGGAAACCACCTGCTCATTCTTCTTTTCTTCTGCCAGCCACACAATCGTATCCAGAGTATTGTAAAGAAAATGAGGATTGATCTGTGCCTGAAGAAGCTTGGTCTCTGTGATATGGAGATTTTCCTGCTTCTTTTTAATATCTTCCACCAGTCTGCCGATCTCTGTGGTCATATCGTTAAAGCTTTCCGTGAGCATCGCGATCTCATCTGTATTTTCTACCTTTGTCTTAACCGTAAAGTCACCTTCCGCTACCCGCGCCGCCACATCACACAGCTTTCTGATCGGCACCGTAATGCTCCGGGAGGCCTGCGTCGTCATCACCAGGGCTATGATCACCGCCACCCCGGATACCAGGACACAGACCGTAAATGTTCTGGCGTTCTGTGTGTCCAGCTCGCCTCTGACAGTGTCAAGATTCATTGTCTCCACATAGATATATTCCTGGATCCCTTCCTGGATCAGCGTGGTAAGCGATGTAATATTCTCATCCCAGTACCTGATATTTTCCTCATAGGTAGCATTGCCATCCATCTGCTCTTCCAGCTCGCCCACGCACTTTTCCAGAGATTTCAGGCTGTTCCTCACCCTTGTGATCTGGTTTCTGTTCCCCTCAACAGTCGCTTTTTTTGACATACGGGTGCAGGCCCTGTCCAGGTCGTCGATACACTCATATGGATTCACAGTCTCAATACTTCCAATCCCGGTGTCCGGAGTTCCCAGCTCGTCCAGATTTTTTCTTCCAATGATGGCAAAATAAATGCTGTCATCGATCTGTTCTTTAAATTCCTTGGAATAGCGATTGGCATAGGACACACTCTCCGTAATCTGTACATAGGCCCCCGTGGCACTATAGAGCGAGAAAAGCAGATATGCGGTGACAAGCAGCATGGGAATAAGTACGGCCAGAGAGATCAGCATCAGACGTTTATTCAGAGAAACTCTGCGATATTCCTTCATTCTCACTGCTCCTTTCTCCTGGCGCGATACTCTTTCGGGGAGCATCCCTGCGTCTTTTTAAATATATAGCTGAAATAATGAGGATCCCGGTATCCGACTTCATATCCTACTTCAGACGTCTTCATGGAAGAACACATCAAAAGTTCTTTTGCTTTATCCATCCTTGTCTCTGTAAGGTATTCTACAAACGTCTTCCCCACTTCCCTGCTGAATACGGTGCTGAAGTAACTGGGACTCATCCCCACACTTACCGCTACCGTGTTCAGAGAGATATCCTCCGACATATAAGTCCTGGCGATCTGTTCCTGCGCCGTCTTGATGATATCCGAGTAACGTCTTCCGCTGACCGTGTCCCGGGTATCGATAGCCCAGGACAAAAGGCGGATCATATAAGCTTTCACTCCCTCCTGCGTCTGGATCCGCTTCATTGCCTCTTTTAGACCTTCCGCTTCTTTCCGGAGCTTATCATCTGCCTCCTTGAGCTTCTCACAGAACGCCATGATCACGATATAGATATCCATGATAATATACTGCCGCATCAATGTAGACCTGAGATTATCTGTGGTGATCTCCTGGACATATGCGTCAGCGAAACTCTCAATCTCCTCCTGTGTGCCATTATTCAAAAATTTTTCAATCAGTCCCCTGTTCCTCTTGATCTCTCCAAATTCCTGCATACTGAAGCTGTCTACTTCCTGCATCTCCTGGCTGCTTCCGGCAAACAGGATCTGATTAGGTTCATGTGTGAAGCGTCCGGCAAAGACTTTTTCGGCCTCCCGGAAGGATTCCCTCATCTCGCTGAGCCTTGTAACAACGCTTCCGGTTCCCCCGAAATATTCAATATCTTTCCATTTGCTCATGAGCTGTTTCAGTTGAACGATAAAATCCTTGATCGTCCTTTTTATTTCCTCCTCGCTTTCACCTGTGATGAGGAAAGCCCAGCCATCCACACCTCTCTGGAAACTGTTGATATCCGGAGATTCCAGGGCGACATCCTCTACTGCCTTATACGCCTCGCCCAGCCTGACTGACCGGTCTCCCGAAGACAGTATTTTAAACAGAACGATCCCATAAGCCTGAGCGCTCAGATTCATCCCATACTGTTTTCCCGTATCGATGACTTCGGATGTAGAAAGATTTCCCGCTGCCAGGCGGCTGAAAAATTTCATCTTTTCATGTTCTGTGTTCTCTTTCATCTCCTCAGAATATCTCCTCAGGAGCTCTTTCTCTTCACGCTCCTGCAGCACGATATCCCGTACCTCTCCCAGAACCTGGAGCAGTTTCGCTGATGAGATCGGTTTTAACAGATATTCCGTAACTCCGACTTTGATCGCCTCTTTCGCGTACTCAAATTCATCATACCCGCTTAAGATCAATATCTTTATATCAGGAAGCTCCCGTCTTACCAGTCTGCTCAGCTCCAGACCATCCATAAAAGGCATTTTTATATCCGTAATTAGAATATCCGGCCTTTCCTTGAGGATCATAGGATATGCCAGCTCTCCGTCGCTTGCTTCCCCTGTAAACTCATATCCTTCTTCTTCCCAGTGGATGCTGTTTTTTATTCCGCTCCGGATCGCAATTTCATCTTCCACTAAAAATACTTTGATCATATGTATCCCCCTGTAAATTTTTTCCTTTTAATCATAACGTTTTACACAGTGGAAGAAAAGTGCTTTCTTAATTAAAATGGTTGGATTTCTTTTGATTTTCCTCTCCTGAACGCTCTGCCGATATATAAAAAGGCCCGTCCGGCAAAACAGCCGGATGGGCCTTTTTATATGCAATATAGCACCGGGGCTCTTACTCCATCCCCCGTTTCACTTTCGGCTCCCAGAGCACGACTTCTCCGCGTTCCAGACTCTGTTTCACGTCTATCACTCTCTGATTCGATGAACCCCGGAATACGAGTGTAATATCTTTCAGTGCTTCCACGAATCTTCCGTCCACAAGCACATCCAGCATGGAGAGCATTTCATCTGTGCAGCCGCATCTGGCGCGGCTCTCTCCCAGCAGCTCCTTATCAAAGAGATACCCGCTGTAACACCAGATGTCTTTTGCGGGATATTGTTCCTTTACTTTCCTGAGAAGTTTCACAAGGACCTCCTGATTCTGTGGCTCAAAAGGCTCTCCTCCCAGCAGAGACAGTCCGTTGATATAATCCAAAGACAACGCCTCCAGGATTTCTTCTTCTGTCTCTTGTGTGAACTCTTTGCCGTAATTAAAATCCCACGTATCTTCGTTAAAGCATCCCGGGCAGTGATGAGTGCAGCCGGAAACAAAGAGGGAAACACGCACCCCCTCGCCGTTGGCGATATCGCACTTTTTTATTTCTCCGTAATTCATCCTTCCGCTCCTCTGCGTCAATATAGACGGGCCAAGCCGCGCCTACAGATGCAGCACTCTCTCCTTGATCTCCTGGGTCCTGCCCTGATTCCAGAACTGTGTCCCGATATATCCGCAGGTACGTCTCGCCACATTCAGCGTATCCTGATTCCGGTTTCCGCAGTGGGGGCATTCCCATACCAGTTTTCCATCCCCGGTAGTCACGATCTGGATCTCTCCGTCATATCCGCACTCCTGGCAGTAATCGCTCTTTGTATTCAGCTCCGCGTACATAATATTGTCGTAAATGAACCGGATCACCTGCAGTACCGCCGGAATATTGTCCTGCATGTTTGGCACTTCCACATAACTGATCGCGCCGCCTGTAGAAAGAGCCTGGAACTGGGACTCGAATCTGAGCTTCTCGAAAGCGTCGATCTCCTCACACACATGCACGTGGTAGCTGTTCGTGATATAACTTTTGTCCGTCACGCCCGGCACGATGCCGAATCTCTTCTGGAGGCATCTGGCAAATTTATACGTGGTGCTCTCAATGGGAGACCCGTAAATGCTGAATCCGATATTGGTCTCTGCTTTCCATTTATCACATGCCTCATTCATATGTTTCATTACATCCAGCGCGAACGGTGTCGCCTCCGGATCTGTGTGGGATTTTCCGGTCATGTATTTCACACACTCATACAGGCCCGCATATCCGAGAGAGATCGTGGAATAGCCGCCGTAGAGCAGTTTGTCGATGGTCTCCCCCTTCTTCAGCCGGGCAAGAGCTCCATACTGCCACAGGATCGGTGCCGCGTCGGAAAGCGTACCTTTCAGGCGGTTATGCCGACACATGAGAGCACGATAACAGAGGTCCAGCCTCTCGTCAAAGATCTGCCAGAATTTGTCCATATCTCCGCCGGAGGACAGTGCCACATCCACAAGATTGATCGTCACCACTCCCTGGTTAAACCGGCCATAGAACTTATAGTTCCCATCCTCATCCTTCCACGGACTCAGCGCGCTTCTGCAGCCCATAACCGGGAAGCAGTTTCCTTCCTTGAGTTCCTTCATCTTCTTCTCGGAAATATAATCCGGCACAAGCCGCTTTGCGGTACATTTCGCGGCCAGCTCTGTCAGGTAATAATATGGTGTCCCTTCTTCAATATTATCTTCTTCCAGCACATAGATCAGCTTCGGGAACGCAGGAGTCACCCAGACGCCGGCCTCATTCTTCACTCCCTGATAGCGCTGTTTCAATGTCTCCTCGATGATCATTGCCAGGTCTTTTTTCTCCGCCTCATTCTTTGCCTCATTGAGATACATGAACACGGTGAGGAACGGAGCCTGTCCGTTTGTCGTCATAAGAGTGATCACCTGATATTCGATGGTCTGAACTCCTTTCGTGATCTCCTTTTTCAGACGTCCCTCTACTATATCATTGAGTACTTTTTTCGGATAGTCGATCCCTACCATCTCCATCTCCTGGAGAACTTCCGCGCGGATCTTATCTCTGGAAACCTGTACGAACGGAGCCAGATGAGCAAGAGAAATACTCTGGCCGCCATACTGGTTGCTGGCCACCTGGGCAATGATCTGCGTGGCAATATTACATGCGGTGGAAAAGCTGTGCGGCTTCTCGATCATGGTGCCGCTGATCACGGTGCCGTTCTGGAGCATGTCTTCCAGATTGACCAGATCACAGTTGTGCATATGCTGCGCGTAATAGTCAGAGTCATGAAAATGAATGATACCTGCTCTATCTGCCTCTACGATATCCTCCGGAAGCAGCATCCTCTGAGTAAGGTCACGGCTTACTTCCCCTGCCATGTAGTCTCTCTGAACGCTGTTCACCGCCGGATTTTTGTTGGAATTCTCCTGTTTCACATCCTCGTTATTACACTCGATGAGAGAAAGGATCCGGTTGTCCGTTGTGTTGGCCTTTCTTACAAGAGACCTTTTAAAGCGGTATCTGACATATCTTCTCGCCAGATCAAAAGCTCCTGTGGCCATGATCTGATTCTCAACCATATCCTGGATCTCCTCCACAGATACCGCGCGGTTCAGCTTCTTACACTTGAATTCAACAAACTCCGCGATATCTTCGATCTGGGAATCCGTCAGACTTCTGTTCTCTCCTGATGTATCCGCTTTCGTGACGGCTACTATGATCTTTTTGTTATCAAATACTTCTTCTGCTCCGTTTCTTTTAATAATGTTCATCCTTTATTTCTCCTCGTTCATTCTATTTGGGATGGCCTGACATGAAAGCGCCATATATCCGTCTGGATTCCATTCTAATACAAAATATAGTATAATGCAATCCCTAAAACACATTATCATGTATTTCCAAAATATTCCAATCCGAGTCTGATTTCCATGTTTCTCTATCAGATTTCACATGTTTATTCTACAAAAATCAATTATGCATATAATTTTCTGTTATTTTTATATCCATAGAAAAACAGTCTGTACTTATTCTACATAAATACAGACTGTCTTACTGTTTTCGTTCATTGGACTTTCGGAAATTCTGTTTCTCCGTACCTGTTATTTCATCGTTTTAAGTCTTCCGAAATAGTCTTTCGACTCTCTTACGACCACTCCGCTCAGAGCCAGCAGAGCGATCAGATTCGGGAATGCCATAAGGGCATTAAAAATATCCGCGATATTCCACACTGCCGCTACCGTCATATAAGGCCCGATAAACACAGCCAGAATGTACAGCCACCGGTATCCTGTCACCACAGATCTCTTTCTGTTGAACAGGTATTCGACACATCTTTCGCCATAGTAATTCCATCCAAGGATTGTTGTAAAAGCGAAAAAGACAAGACAGAGCATCAGTGAGAAAGATGCCACCTCGGGAGGGAAGGGAAGTCCTTCACGGAACGCGGCCATGGTGATCTCCACTCCCTCCAGTTTTGGATCCAGCCATGTTCCCGCGATCACTACCGACAGTCCTGTCATTGTACAGATAACGATCGTATCAATAAACGTTCCTGTCATCGATACCAGTCCCTGACGGGCAGGTTCTTTCGTCATGGCTGCCGCTGCTGCTATGGGCGCACTTCCCAGACCGGACTCATTGGAGAAGATACCTCTGGCGATTCCTTTCTGCATCGCCACGACCATGCTTCCCATAGCTCCCCCGGCCAGAGCGCTCCCCGTGAATGCGGACTTCACGATAGATACAATAGCGGCCGGAACTGCTGTAATATTTGTCACTATAATGATCAGGCCCAGAGCCACATAAAGGATCGCCATAAACGGCACTACAAATTCGGATACCCTGGCGATACGCCGGATACCTCCGATCACCACAAGCCCTACACACAGTGTAAGTATCAGGCCTGTGATCACAGTAGCCCAGGAATATGTATTTCCGAACAACGGGACTGCATGAGAAGTCTCCGGATCAAAAAAGTCCTTCACCGCGGACGCGATGCTGTTCACCTGTGTGAATGTACCGATGCCGAACAGGCCTACTCCCGCTCCGAAAAAGGCAAATATTTTAGCCAGCCATCTCCAGTTTTTGCCCATCCCGTTTTCGATGTAATAAAACGGTCCGCCCAGGACATGCCCCTCCGAGTCGATCGTACGGTACTTGATCGCCAGAAGGCCCTCCGCGTACTTTGTGGCCATTCCCAGAAAGGCAGCCACGATCATCCAGAACAACGCTCCAGGGCCTCCTGCCGCAAGTGCCGTGGCCACGCCGGCGATATTTCCGGTTCCGATCGTCGCGGACAAGGCTGTACAGAGTGCCCCGAAACTAGTTACCTCTCCCTCGCCGTCTTCTTCATTTTTTAACATGAACTTAAATGCTTTCCCGAGATGCCGGACCTGTAAAAGTCCAAGACGGGCTGTCAGCAGCAGCCCGGTGAAAAGAATCAGAATGATCAACGGCAGTCCCCAGACCGCGTCGTCCACTACTTCGATAATGTGATTGATCTGCTCAAACATTCCTTTATACCTCCATCCTTTTGCCTGAGAGACTCACGGCGTTTTCCGCGGAATTATCCGCTGTGCCGCTTACACCTTCGGCGCTCTTTTAAGGCTCTCGCGCCTGTAAAAGAGACTCTCCTGAGTTTATTCATGTCGTCCGTGTCCACGTGAAAGCCGCGAGACACCTGCCGGCAGCCATTTACACGGACGGCGTAATACAGAATATCACTGAACAGCTTAAAATGCAAGTGTTAATCCAGGTTTTCCAGCATCTCCGCCACAGTCTTCCCGTACACAGGATGTCTTTTGTACGGAGCGATCTCACAGAGAGGTTCCAGAACGAACTTCCTCCTGTGCATATCCACGTGTGGAATACAAAGATCCTTCGACTGGCACACAAGATCATCGTAGAAAATGATATCCAGATCCAGCGTTCTGGGCCCCCAGCGCTTTTTTCGCTCCCGCCCTGCATCCTTTTCGATCCGGTGGAGCTGCTCCAGAAGCTCTTCCGGATACAGCAGGGTCTCAAGCTCCAGACAGCCGTTCAGGAAATCGTCCTGATCCGCCACCCCATAAGGTGGAGTCTCCAGAAAACCGGATACCTTTTTGACAGTACAGCCTCTGATCCCGCCCAGCGCTTCCACCGCGTCTGTAAGATATTTTGTCCGGTCTCCCATATTAGATCCAAGTGCGATGTACGCTGTATGCCACTGTCTTTCAATCTCCACGCTTACCGTCTTAAGGGGCAGGCCGATCGGAGCCCAGGGTTTTTTTATTTTCAGCCGGATCCCGGAAAGTCCGGGTACGGTCAGGAGAAGTTCCTCTGCCAGACTCTCCGCCGCCCGTTCCAGAAGACGGAAGGTATTGTTCCTGAGATAACTCTCGATAAACGCGCTGACCCTGCCGTAGTGGATGGAATCCGTCAAGTCGTCTGTCCTGCCCGCGCGTCTTGTTTCCGTATAAAGGACTGCTGAGATAAGGAACTTCTGTCCCAGTGTATTTTCTTCCGGAAATACTCCATGATTCGCAAATACTTCCAGATCTTCTATCTCGATCTGATCAAATTTTCTCTGACTCATCCTCTCCACCTTTTCTCTCCCGCTCCCATCAGAGCCTCTGTCATCAGTATTGCCCTCCGGTTTTTCTTAACATCATGGACACGGACAAAAGCACATCGTTTCTGAACAGCATACACTGTTGTCACAAGTGTCCCTTCCTCCCTCTCATCCGGAGGCAGATCCAGTGTCATACCTATGACGGATTTCCGGGATGTTCCCAGAAGAACCGGCAGTTCCAGCTCATGCAGGATCTCAAGATGACGGATGATCTCAAGATTCATTTCATAAGTCTTTCCAAATCCTACCCCCGGATCCAGGATCATCTTCTCCCGGCGGATGCCGGCTGTCCGGGCCAGCCGCACGACCTCGCGCATATCTTCCAGAAAATCCGGAAGGAACTGGCTGTACTCTGCTTTCTTCCGGTTGTGCATCAGACAGCACGCAGCACCGCTTTCGGCAATAAGGCCGGCCATTTCCGGATCATATTTCAGTCCCCAGATATCATTTATCATATCCGCGCCTGCCTGGATCGCAGCCCCGGCGACAGTGCTTTTATAGGTATCGACAGAAACCGGGATGTCAAACTCTCTTTTCAGTCTTTCGATGACCGGAGTCACACGGCAGATCTCCTCTTCCTCCGTCACCTGCACATAACCGGGCCGGGTAGACTCTCCCCCTACATCCAGGATATCCGCCCCTTCCTCCACCATTTTCTCCGCATGGAACAGCGCGGCGTCCGGATCACAGTATTTCCCTCCGTCCGAAAAAGAGTCCGGGGTTACATTCAATATTCCCATAACATAGGTGTGATGTTCTGTGTCAAATTCTTTTTTCCCAATGATCATATCCTGATCTCCCTGTTTTTCTTTTCCATGCTCCAGTCACAGTCCGGCTCGGCCGGACAGACAAAACACAGTCTGGACGCTTTGTCGCTCTCATACAGCAGTTTTTCCAAAGGTTCCGCGTCCTCTCTTAACTTCCGGTGACCCCTGACAGCCGTAAGTATTTTTCTTTTTTCCTCTTCTGAAAAAAGAGGGACTTCGGACGGCTCTCCTGTCAGACTGTCCAGAATCTCTTTCGCGATCTGTTCACTGGCTGTCTCATGAGGGATCTTTTTTTCATATTGAAGAGATTTTCCTATATCATGAAGTACCGCAGCTGCATAGATGATCTCTTTGTCCAGGCCAAGGCCCTCCTCCAGATTCCGGATACAGGCGATCCGTGCCACATCCAGAAGATGCCCCATCTGATGTCGGCAAAACTTCCTGTCTTTTTCAAGTCTTTCCAGTTTCCCGTAATATTCTCTGTACGAAGGATGCGACAAAATTCTGTTGATCCGTTCCATCATCCCTGTCTCCCAATCATCCTGAAAAAGCGTTCCTCCAGAGACGGGTCCGTCTCAAATACACCTCTTTTTGCCAGTGTCATAGTCTGGCTGCCCGGCTTTTTTATCCCCCTCATGGTCATACACATATGCTCTGCCTCAATCATTACAAGAGCACCTTTGGGCTGCATGTATTCCATCAGGGCATCCGCGATCTGACCTGTCAGCTGTTCCTGCAGCTGAAGTCTTCTGGCAAATACTTCCACCGTTCTCGCCAGTTTGCTCAGTCCCACCACTTTGCCGTCCGGGATATAGGCAATATGGGCCTTCCCATAAAATGGCAGAATATGATGTTCACACAGAGAATAAAATGTGATGTCCTTTTCAATCACCATCTCACTGTGATCCACAGAAAATGTTTTTGTGAGATGTTCTGACGCGTCTTCGTCCATTCCGGCACAGAGTTCCTCATACATCCTGGCGATCCTGGCCGGAGTGTCTCTTAACCCTTCTCTTCCGGCATCCTCTCCGATCCCTTCCAGAAACAGCAGCACCGCCTTTTCTATCTTCTCCTGGTCTATCATACCTTATCCCCTTCTTCCTGATCTCTTTCTGCGTCAAAAGCATCCTTTATGTGCCTGAGATAAGACAGGGATCCAAATGCAAGGATCACGTCTTCCCGCTCTGCCTTATCCAGCGCGGCACGCACCGCGCATCGGATGCCCGTATTCGTCCCTGCAGGTACATCACTGCATGTACCGTCCGCAAAATATCTCACATCAGAACAATACTTTTCTGCCTCTTTTGCCAGCTCTTTTCCCGGCAGTCCTCTCTTCCGGTCCGGCAGATCCACCGTATATACAGAAGAAGCCAGAGGACACATGATCTCTGCGATCCGCTCATATTCCTTATCCCGGAATACCCCCACGATGCAGATCAGCTTTCTGCCGGGAAAATATCCTTTCACCGATTCCCGCAGACAAAGCGCCGCTTCCTCATTATGAGCTCCGTCCAGCAGAAACACCGGATCCCGTCCGATACACTGGAATCTCCCCGGCCAGAATGTCCTTTCCAGACCGGTTTTCACCGCATTCTCTTCGATATCGTATCCACTGTCCCTGAGAGCGCTGATCACTTCCAGCGCCGTAGTCAGATTTTCAATCTGAAAGGTGCCTGACATTCCGGTCTGCATACCGTCGTACTCTTTATAGGAAAAACGGATCCCCCGTTCATCCTCATTTATGATCTCTGCCTGTTCCGGCTCCGCCTCCCGGAAGCCGCATCCCAGTTTTCGGGCAGATCTCTTCAGAAGATCTCTCACCTCGGCTTTCTGTCTTGCGGAGACTGCCTGACATCCCCGCTTTAAAATCCCGGCCTTATTTATCGCGATCTCCTCCAGCGTATTTCCAATGATCCCGATATGATCCCGGCTGATGGAGGAAAACACCGCGCAGATCGTATTTTCCACAACATTTGTCGCGTCAAGAGCTCCTCCCAGCCCGGCTTCCAACACAACAAGATCGCATTTCATTTCCCGGAAATATAAAAAAGCTATCGCCGTCTCAGCTTCAAAAACTGTGGGAACTCTCTCTTTGTTCCTCTCCGATCGGGCAATAGCATCTCTTACCTGTGCTGTTTTTTCCGCGAACTCTTCTTCCGATATCCATCTTCCGTCTACCTGGATCCGCTCCAGATAAGAGACAACTGTCGGTGAAACATATCGCCCGATCCTGTACCCTGCCTCACTTAAGATTGTCGAAGTGTATGCAAGCACAGATCCCTTGCCATTGGTTCCTGCGATATGTATGAACTTCAAGTCATCCTGAGGATTTCCAAGCTCACGCAGCAGACCTCGAACCGTATCCAAGCCAAGTACACTTCCGTATTTGGACAATTCATCCAAATATACCCTTGCTTCTTTATAGGTCACGCTTTTCTTTCCTTTCCATTCGTTCATTTTCCGAACAGGGATATCATATCACTTATTGAAGTGATACACAAGTATTTTTAAAAAGGGACAGGCACCTTTTGTCAAAGTTTTCAGAATATTCTGGATTTATCGTTAAAAGGTGCCTGTCCCCTTTCACACTTTTTTCACATTTGTCTTGACTTTCCCTGTTTCTCATGTTACTTTTAGTGTACTACATGAAGTAATACACTTCATACACTTGTAATAAAGAATATCTGTCACTATCAGACTACCTGTATCAGAGAAGAGGGATACTATGATTACGATTGATTACCAAAGTAAGCTTCCATTCTATGAACAGATCGCGCAGCGGTTCCAGACGCTGATCCTGAAAGGGGTCATATCTCCTGACACGCAGATGCCCTCTGTGCGTTCTCTGGCGATGGAACTCTCTATTAACCCAAACACGATCCAGAAAGCGTACGCCCTGCTGGAGCAGCTCGGATATATCTACCCGGTCAAAGGACGGGGAAATTTTGTCTCAGACTGTACAGCACTCCTCCAGCAGAAGAAGGAAGCTCTGTTAAAAGAGATCAGACAGCTCCTCTCCTACGGGAAGGAACTGGGCTTAAAAAAAGAGGATTACGCTGCCATGGTCGACTCTCTGTATGGGAAGGAGGATTCAAATGATCGAGTTGAAAGACATTGACAAAACATTCCAGAATATCCACGCTGTGGATCATGTCACCGCATCTATTCATGAAGGCCTGATCTTTGGACTGATCGGCTCCAACGGTGCGGGAAAGAGTACACTTCTCCGCATGATCGCCGGAATTATCAGACCCGACAGCGGGGAACTGACCGTAGACGGCGAACCGGTCTATGAAAATCCGGCTATTAAATCACAGATCTGTTTTCTCTCAGATGCGCCCTACTATTTCCAGAACGCGGACATCCGCATGATGGAGGACTATTATATGATGACCTATCCGGCCTTTGATCAGAAACAGTTTCATTCTCTTATTGAAAAATTCGGGCTGGATCCGAAACGGAAGATCAGTTCTTTTTCCAAGGGCATGAAGAAACAGCTGTCTGTTCTTCTCGGCCTGTGCAGTGGAACAAAATATCTCCTCTGTGACGAGACATTTGACGGACTGGATCCGGTTGTACGACAGGCGGTCAAGAGCCTGTTCGCGGCAGAGATCCTGAACCGGGATTTTACCCCGGTCATTTCCTCCCACAATTTAAGGGAGCTGGAGGACATCTGCGACAGTGTCGGACTTCTCCACCACGGAAAGATCCTTCTTACACAGGATCTTGATCAGATCAAATGCGGCATCTGCAAACTGCAGTGCGTGGTCCCTGACCCTCACCGGGAACAGGCCCTGATCCAGTCGCTGCATATCCTGAAAATGGAACGCTCCGGTGCTCTGCTTACGCTGACTGTACGTGGAGGCCGGGAAGAAGCGCTGAAACTCGCTCAGGCGCAGGATCCTCTTTTCGCGGAGGTGCTGCCGCTTACACTTGAAGAAATATTTATCAGTGAAACGGAGGTGGCCGGTTATGACATCAAAGATCTCTTATATTAAATTTATTCGCAGCGATATCCGACGCAGAGGATGGCTCGCCGCTCTTACATGTATTGTCCTTGTTTTTATGATGCCGGTTTTTGCGACGATCCAGCTGGACAGCGCACAGATTGGTCAGGGAAACTATGAAAATCTTTGGATTGTGGACGTGTTCCCGGGAATGCTCAACGGCGCTAACTTCTGGCCGCTTATGGGCGCGATTCCTGTACTGGCAGTGCTGATCGCGTTGACCGGATTTTCCTATATCCATTCCAGAGAGAAACTGGATTTTTATCATTCTCTGCCGCTGCGGCGGGGGCAATGGTTCACGATCTCCTATATAAGCGGGCTTATCATGTTTGTCCTTCCGTATTTCATCTGTTCTGTGCTGACCATCCTGTCCGCATATATCAATGGAATAACGGACCCGGAAATCCTCTGGAACGCAGGCATCGCCGCTGCCGGCGGTCTCCTGGCATTCCTGTTGATCTATCATACAAGCCTGGTGGCAGTTATGCTGACAGGGCAGACGGTGACAGGGCTTCTTGCCACCCTTGTCCTGAGTGTATACCCGTCCATGGTGCTGGCACTCCTGTCACCCCTGAAAAATGCTTTTTTCGACAGCTATTACCCGGTCTATTATCCGGCCAGCTTCAGACTTTCTCAGTACCTCTCACCCGGAAGTCTGTCTGTGAAGCTCATGGAACGTACAGCAAATGATACGGCAAATCTTGCTCTTATCCTGGGCGCTGTCGCAATGGCTGCCTGCCTTCTTGCCGTGGCCGCGATCCTGTATCGCTTCCATCCGTCCGAAACCGCGGGTAACGCTCTTGCCTTCCCTGTGATAGCCCCTGTAGTCAAAGTGATGATCTGCATACCCACTGCTCTGTTCTCAGGACTGGTCTTGCAGAACTTTTCCGGTGCTTTCGGGACAAAATGGCTCATCTTTCTGAGCCTCCTTGTGGCGGTCATCCTTTGCGCGGTCATCGAGTTTATCTACCGGCAGGATCTCCGACAGATCTTCCGCGGATGGATTTCTTCACTTATTTCCATAGCAGCGGTGGCAGTGATCCTCTGCGTCCTTCAGTTTGACCTGATCGGATATAATGACTATCTTCCAGAAGAGGATCAGATCGAAAGCATCAGCTTCCGCCCGGATTCCTTCACCGGTTATTTCAGTTATCCGGAAGAATCATTCCCCGATGTACCCTACACCGACTATTGCGCGCCGGCTCTGGAATACGAACCCCTTTATACGCTTGCGCAGTCGGGTATCAGCAATCTGAAAAACGGGATCACTCCTGAAGCATACAATATGGGAACCATCGGTGATACAGATACCGGACGCTATATCAATGCGGTCTTTTACTACAACTTAGATAACGGCAAAACAGTTTCCCGCCAGTATTGTCTGGAATATGATCAGACACTGGATGCACTCGAAACACTCTGTCAGAACAAAGATTATCGTGAAAAGCTGTTCCCTGTCTTCCACCTTGAGCAGGACAGCATCTCCGACATTTACCTCACCGATATATACGGTCTTCCGGAAAAGCTCTCGCTGGGATCCGCAGAGAGACAGGAACTTCTGGACGCTTATAAAAAGGACCTGCTTAACGTAGATGTGCGTACTCTGGCCTCTGAAACACCTGTTGGTGAACTGGCGCTTGATTTTGCGAACGCCTCGTCCTCTTTGTCCGGCCAGGTATCCGGTGGACCACATCCATTTATCAACTCCGGATCAGCCTCCGGTCAGTCTGTATCGACTCACAATGTTGTGTCGATCGGTTCACTCTATATATATCCGGAGTACACTAACACGCTTGATTACCTCGAAAAATCAGGCAATATCATCCGGACAGAGATCGCAGCCGGAAATGTTACCAGTATCACTCTGCACCCCGCCTATGAAGCCGTGCAGAACGGTGATTACGATGAACTGTTCTCACAGCTGTCAGATGGTGAAAAATATGATACTTATTCTCAGGATGAACTGGAATACGGCAACGGGATCACGATCACCTCTCACGATGACATCGAAATTTTAGTGAAATACCTGAAGCCAAACCATTCAGGACTTCTGGGAAGTAATGATACTTACTCCGGTTTCGCAGAAGTATACTATACGGAAGGCACGGGAAACTACTCCTACACCATCCTCTGAAATCTGAGATTGTTGAGGGGAGGGAGGCCGGAGAGGATGGATTAAGTGTAAAGTAGAAAAAGAGCAGCGATTGTAAGAACCTTTCTGCGGCGGCAGATGGGTGGACCGGCGACTTTGAAGGAATCCGGGAGCACCCATTCTGTTGCCGCAGAATACGTTTTTCTGATACTGGCTTTTTTCTATTCCCTAAGGTTTATCTATCCTCCCCGGAGTCTTCGGAATCACTCCGGCAAACTCAGATTTAATCATCAAAGGCTTCTTTCATTTTTTCCATGAAGCCTTTCTTTTTCTTTTTTTCTGCTTTTTCACCTGCGTCTTCCTGATGCAGTGTATTTCCACTCAGCTCGTCAAACCTCCTTAATGCCTCTTTTGCCTCCTGACTGAGACGCTCCGGAGTCTGGATAACGAGCGTCACATAGTGATCTCCTCTCACCTGGGCATTCCTGAGAGACGGCACTCCTTTTCCCTTCAGACGAACCTTTGTATCTGTTTTTGTGCCCGCCTTCACGGTGTAGATCACATCTCCGTCAACTGTGGGGATACGGACGTCTCCGCCCAGCGCGGCCACGGCAAATGAAATCGGCACTGTAGAGAAAATATGCACATCCTGGCGCTGAAAGATCGGATGCCTTGACACATTCACTTCTACAAGAAGATCTCCTCTCGGCCCTCCGTTCACACCCGGCTCGCCTTTATCCCGGATCCGCACACTCTGGCCGTTGTCGATCCCTGCCGGAATGGATACTTTAATCTTTTTCCTGCTTGAGGTATACCCTGTACCTGAACACTTCGGGCACTTTTCTTTGATGACCTTCCCGGAACCTCCGCAGGTGGGACAGGTCTGTACATTCTGGACCGTTCCGAAAAATGACTGGGATGTATAAACAATCTGTCCTCTTCCGCCGCATTTGGAACAGGTCTCCGGCGACGTCCCGGGTTTTGCCCCGGTGCCGTGGCAGTCCTCACAGGGATCTTTCAGGATCAGATCCAGTTCTTTTTCACAGCCGAATACGGCTTCTTCAAATGTAATCCGGATGCTTTTTCTAATGTTGGCGCCTTTCATCGGTCCGTTCCCGCCGCGGCTGCTCCTGCGGCCGCCGAACAGATCTCCGAATATATCTCCGAATATATCACTGAAATCTGCGCCGTTAAAATCAAAGCCTCCGAATCCGCCGGCGCCGCCTGCCCCCTCAAATGCCGCATGGCCGAACTGATCATACTGCCGGCGTTTCTCAGGGTCACTTAAGACAGCATACGCCTCGGATGCCTCTTTGAATTTCTTTTCGGCTTCTTTGTCCCCCGGATTCATATCCGGATGATATTTTTTGGCAAGCGCACGGTATGCCTTTTTTATTGCGGCGTCATCGGCATCTCTTCCAACGCCGAGCACCTCGTAATAATCTCTCTTTGACTCTGCCATAACTCTGATCTACCTTTCCTTCTTTCGATTTCTGCCAGACGGAAGAAGTCTCCTTCCGCCGCCCGGGAACGTCAGAGGACACCGGACGGGCGTCTGCGGACAAACCTGACAGGACCTGCGGAACCGCACAAGCAGCCCCGCAGATCCTGCCTTTCTATTACGGAACGGATACGGACATCCGCCTTTTCCATCCGCTTATACTGATTTTATACCTCTTTATAATCTCCATCTACCACGTCGTCGCCCTGATATCCTTCCGGTGCCGGGCCTGCTCCCGGGTTCGGGCCTGCGCCTGCTCCCGGATTCGGGCCGCCTGCGCCTGCTCCGGTCTGCTCATACATCTTTGTAAACAGTTTCTGAGCACTCTCCATGAGTTTCTCTTTTGCCGCTTTTATCTCAGCAACATCGGATTCGCTTGTATTCTCAGGTGTAGACTTGGCAAGTACATCCTTTAACGCCTGAACATCTGCCTCTACTGCCGATTTATCGTTTGCGTCCAGTTTGTCACCCACATCTTTGAGTGCCTTTTCTGTCTGGAATACCATAGCGTCGGCTTCATTCCTTGTATCCACTGCCTCTTTCCGCTTCTTGTCCTGAGCCTCGAACTCCGCAGCTTCTTTGACTGCCTTGTCAATGTCCGCGTCAGACATATTGGATCCGGCTGTGATCGTGATATGCTGCTCTTTGCCTGTTCCCAGGTCCTTGGCTGATACGTTCACGATACCATTGGCATCGATATCAAAGGTAACTTCGATCTGCGGTACTCCGCGGGGTGCCGGCGGGATTCCGTCCAGTCTGAACTGACCCAGGGATTTGTTATCTTTCGCGAACTGTCTCTCGCCCTGTACCACATTGATATCTACGGCTGTCTGATTGTCTGCCGCTGTGGAGAAGATCTGGCTCTTCTTGGTCGGGATCGTCGTGTTTCTCTCGATCAGTCTTGTAGCCACACCACCCATTGTCTCGATCGACAGTGACAGAGGAGTAACATCCAGAAGAAGGATATCACCTGCGCCTGCGTCTCCTGCGAGCTTACCGCCCTGTACGGATGCGCCCAGCGCCACACACTCATCCGGGTTCAGAGATTTACTGGGCTCCTTGCCTGTCAGTCTCTTCACTTCCTCCTGGACAGCCGGGATACGGGTAGATCCGCCTACCAGCAGAACCTGGCCGAGATCAGCCGCTGTAATTCCCGCGTCGGAAAGGGCACGCCTTACCGGTTCTGCAGTCTTGTCTACAAGGTCTCTTGTCAGTTCGTCAAATTTAGCCCTTGTCAGGTTCATATCAAAATGCTTCGGTCCTTCAGACGTAGCTGTAATAAATGGAAGGTTGATGTTTGTAGTCGTAGCGCTGGAAAGTTCTTTCTTCGCCTTCTCAGCTGCCTCTTTCAGTCTCTGGAGCGCCATCTTGTCACCGGACAGATCCACGCCCTCTTTTGCCTTGAAATCCGCCAGCATGTAATCTGTGATCTTCTGGTCAAAGTCGTCGCCGCCCAGACGGTTATTTCCGGCTGTGGAAAGCACCTCGATGACACCGTCGCCGATCTCGATGATAGATACATCGAATGTACCGCCGCCCAGGTCATAAACCATGATCTTCTGTTCTTTCTCATTGTCAAGGCCGTAAGCCAGAGCTGCTGCCGTAGGCTCGTTGATAATACGTTTTACATCCAATCCGGCGATCTTGCCCGCGTCCTTTGTGGCCTGACGCTGTGCGTCATTGAAGTATGCCGGCACTGTGATGACTGCCTCTGTCACCTTCTCACCCAGATATCCCTCTGCGTCTGCCTTTAATTTCTGAAGGATCATTGCGGAAATCTCCTGGGGTGAATATTTCTTTCCGTCGATATCTACTTTATAGTCTGTTCCCATCTCCCTCTTGATGGATGAGATCGTCCTTGCCGCGTTTGTAACTGCCTGACGCTTCGCAGGCTCACCTACCAGACGCTCACCTGTCTTTGTAAATGCCACGACTGACGGCGTGGTCCTCGCGCCTTCTGTGTTCGCGATAACTGTCGGCTGTCCGCCTTCCATAACAGCTACGCAGCTGTTGGTTGTACCAAGGTCAATACCAATTATTTTTCCCATAGTAAGTTTCCTCCTTAAAAATTTATTATGCTGAATTTTGTAAAAAGCAATCCCCGGATGTTCAGTTCGCCACTTTTACCATGCTGTGTCTTACCACACTGTCACGGTATGTGTAACCTTTCTGGAATTCTTCCGCGATAATGTTCTCTCCCAGCTCTTCATCTTCTATATGCATCACGGCGTTGTGAAAATCAGGATTGAATTCCTTCCCGACCGCCTCGATCGGTTTCACGCCGATCCCCTCCAGCGTGGTCATGAGCTGCTTGTAGATCTTTTCCATTCCTTCCGCGAAGGGGGTCCCTTTTTCCTCTTCCGGCACAGAGTCAAGTCCTCTTTCGAAATTATCAACTACCGGAAGGATCTTTTCTATGATATCCTTTGCTCCGATCTCGTACATCTGAGACTTTTCTTTCTCTGTACGCTTGCGGAAATTATCAAACTCTGCCATCTGACGGGTCAGACGGTCTGTCAGCTCCTCTATCTTTTCGTCTTTTTTATCCTTCTTATTCTTTTTCCCGAAAATTTTCTTTTTTTCAGACTTCTGATCTTTATCTTTGCTGTCCTGATCTCCCGGACCTTCCCCGTCAGCCTCTGCCTCCGGCTCTTCCGGGTTCTCCGTCTCCTCCGCTTCTTCCGCGCCGTCCGGACTGTCTTCGGCAGCCTCTTCAGTCTCTTCAGCTTCCGCCTCCTCCCGGGAGGTTTCTGCGGCCTTCGCCTTTGCCTCCTCCACGGCTTCCTTTACCATATCTTCTTTACTCATATTGCCACTCACCAGCTTTCCACCTTTCTATTCTTTCGGTTTCTTATCATAGATCGCATCCAGTTCACTCTGCAGTGTCTTCAGCGTCTTCATGACATGTTCATAATCCATCCGCTTGGGACCGATGATACCGATCGTCCCTTTCATTCCCTCGCCGAGCTCATAGGTCGCTGTCACGACACTGCAGTCCTTCATGGTCTTGACCGGAGCTTCATCTCCGATATAAACCTGGATCCCATGATTATCTTCACTGGCAAGCGTCTCTGTCACCAGCTCGGCAAGCTGCTGTTTCTCCTCAAACGCGCTGATGATCTCCTGCGCGCTCTGCTTGTCACTCAGCTCCGGATATTTGAAAATGTTCGTGGCTCCGCTTGTATAGATCTTCATGTCATCTTCTACATGGATGATCTCCGCCACTGCGTCCAGCACATGCCCGATCACGCTGCTGTGGATCCCGGCCTGCTCCTTGAGTTCCGCGATCAGACCAAGTGTGATCTGATCGATAGGCATGCCGTTCAGCGCCGTATTAAGCAGCATATTCAGCTTCAGCAGGTTTTCATTACTTAGTGTTTCACCGACTTCAATGATCTTATTCTTGATGACATTTCCGCCCAGCACGATCACCGCCACCAGCTGTTCCTCATCCACCTGGGACAACTGTATGAACTTCAGTGTGTTCCGGCTGTTTATCGGAGATGAGACCATAGTCGCATAATTGGTGTTGGAGGCCAGCACCTTCGCCGCCTGCTGCAGCACCTTCTCAACTTTGTCCGCCTTCTCCAGCATGGCATTCTCCCGCTGGGTGATCTCCTGCTCTTTTTCTTCCATCAACATATCCACATAAAGCCGATACCCTTTATCAGAAGGAATCCGGCCCGCGGATGTATGAGGCTGGAAAATATAGCCCAGATCCTCCAGGTCAGCCATCTCGTTCCGGATCGTCGCGGAACTTAAATTCAGTTCCGTGTATTTTGAAAGTGTACGGGAACCGACCGGTTCCCCGGTCTCAAGGTAATTCTGAATGATCGATTTCAATATGATAAGTTTTCTTTCACTCAATGATGGATCGACTGCCACAGGGTTACCTCCTTTCCCTCGCTATTAGCACTCTTTTATTTCGAGTGCTAACATCTTTCGTATATTAAGATAGCACTGCGGTTTCCGTTTGTCAACAGTGTTTCTGCATTTCTGCCTGCATTTCTGCTTTTTTTCTTGAAAAATACCTTTCAGGCATCTGTTTCGATTTATAATAAGCATTAGACATATTTTTACGGCGGGGATAAAATAAAAGCAAAAATCGGGTTCATGTAATCTGAATTATATAAAAGTTCAAGGAGGCATTTTATTATGAAGGTAACGGACAAAGAACAATTTGACAGAGAGAATGTATTCGGGCAGGGACAGGAGAACACCTCTTTCGCCCGCTATTTTATCGGCACTTCCTGGCTCAATCCCCTTACAGATCCCAAAGACTGCGGCGTGGCCCTGGCTAATGTCACATTTGAGCCCGGCTGCCGCAATAACTGGCACATTCATCACGCGAGGACCGGCGGCGGACAGATCCTCATCTGCACCGCGGGAAGCGGCTGGTATCAGGAAGAGGGCAAAGCCCCCGTCAGCCTGGAACCGGGGACCGTTATCGCTATCCCACCGGAGGTCAAGCACTGGCACGGCGCAAAGGCGGACAGCTGGTTCTCCCACATAGCCCTTGAAGCTCCGGGAACAGAAACCAGCAATGAATGGCTGGAGCCGGTAGATGATGAAACTTACGCAAAACTGGGTTAAAGGAGGAGATTTCCATGAAGAATTATTATGAAACCGATCATGAATTTATGGAACGATTCGAACATTTTGCTTTTGACGAAGTGGTAAATGAAGACGGACAGACTCTGGACGATACGACCAGGTATATGGCCATTATCGCAACACTTCTTGGATGCCAGGGCATTGATGAATTCCGCCTTGTGCTTCCCCGGGCACTGGACGCGGGACTGACCCCGGTCATGGCCAAAGAGATCATCTATCAGGCAGTCGATTATCTGGGTATCGGGCGGGTTCTGCCGTTTCTGGACGCCTCCAATGAAATCCTTGAAAAACGCGGAGTAAAGCTTCCCCTGGAAGGCCAGGCTACAACTACCATGGAGGACCGGCTGGAAAAAGGCGCCGCGGCACAGGCAGAAATTTTCGGAGACCAGATGAAAGAAGCATGGAAAGCCGGGCATATCAACCGCTGGCTGGCCGCTAACTGTTTTGGAGACTATTATACCCGGACCGGGCTGGATTTAAGACAGCGGGAAATGATCACGTTCTGCTTCCTGGCGGCACAGGGCGGCTGCGAGCCTCAGCTCACATCTCATGCCAGGGGAAACTTGAATCTGGGCAATGACAAAAGTTTTCTCATAAAAGTGGTCTCCCAGTGTCTCCCCTATATCGGCTATCCAAGGAGTCTGAACGCTGTCACCTGCATCAACAGGGCGGCGGAGGATTAGAACATAAACTCTGTGAACACAGTGTTGCTCACATCAACTCCTCTCTCCGTGAGCCGGATTTTCCTGTTTTCTCTTTTTAGAAGCCCTTTCCTTTCCAGTTCCAGGATCTGCTGTCCGTAAACTTCCTCTATGGGTCTGCCGAATTTCTCTTGGAAGCGGTCACAGCAGATCCCTTCCGTCTTCCTTAATCCAAGGAACATAAATTCTTCCATCTGGTCCTCTGTCGTAAGTATCTCCAGATCTTCACAGGCCGGAACTTCCGGCAGCTTCCCGGCCGTGGTGAGATATGTTTCCATAACAGCAGTGTTGTGGAAACGCCGCTCCCGGATCAGTGAGGCTGATCCCAGACCGAGGCCCAGATATTCTTTTCTGTCCCAATATCCAAGATTATGACGGCACTCATATCCTTTTTTCGCATAGTTGGAGATCTCATATCTGTGATATCCATATTCCGCCAGGATCCGGGCGGTCATCTTATAGATCTCCCGCTCGGTGTCCTCATCGGGAAGACGCGGCCAGAGGCCTGTTTCCTCAGAAATTATCCCACGGTTTTCCCCGTATCTGGCGTAGAACGGTGTCCCTTCTTCTATTATCAGACTGTAGGCCGAGATATGCTCCGGTCCCAGCCCTGCTGCCGTGCGAAGTGTTCTCTCCCACCCTCCGGCTGTCTGTCCGGGAATGGCTGAGATCAGATCAATGTTGATATTCTCAAAGCCTGCCAGGCGCACGATATGCCACGTATCCAGGAAATCCCGGTATGTATGGATCCTTCCCAGCATGGCAAGTTCTCTGTCATCCGCAGACTGGAGCCCGATACTCAGTCTGTTGACACCGCACTGTTTCCATACTGCCGCCTTCTCCTCTGTCACTGTGCCCGGATTCACTTCCATCGTGACCTCCGCGCTTCTGTCAATATCAAAATTCTCCCTGAGGGCATGAAAAATACGGGCGGTGCATTCCCCGCTCAGAACAGAGGGGGTCCCACCGCCCAGGAATACCGTACTCACACGGTACTGCGCATATGTCTGTCTCTTGCTTTTGATCTCCCGGATAAGTGCCTCCACATAGGAAGCTTTCTCCTGTTCCCCGGCAGGAGCGGACAGGAAATCACAGTAGGCGCATTTTCTCACACAAAAGGGTATATGCACATACAGTTCCAGTTCTTTTTTCTCCATCACAGAGCTCCTGTTTCACCAGGTATGCCCAGGCTTAATGGCCGCTTCGGCATACCAGAACCGATCAGTCATCATCCAGTTTCAGCACACTCATGAAGGCCTTCTGGGGAATCTCTACATTTCCCACCTGGCGCATCCGTTTTTTTCCTTCCTTCTGTTTCTCCAGAAGCTTTTTCTTTCGGGAAATATCACCGCCGTAACATTTGGCCAGCACATCCTTGCGCATTGCCTTTACGGTCTCCCTGGCAATAATCTTGCTCCCCACTGCCGCCTGGATCGGAATCTCAAACAGCTGCCTGGGAATCTCAGCCTTTAATTTTTCACACATCTTCCGTCCTCTCTCATAGGCACTGCCGGCAAATACAATAAAGGAGAGAGCGTCCACTTCTTCTTTATTGATCAGGATATCCAGCTTCACCAGTTCAGAGCGCTGGTATCCCATCATTTCATAATCAAAGGATGCATAACCTCTGGACCGGGATTTCAAGGCGTCAAAAAAATCATAAATGATCTCATTGAGGGGCAGATGATAATGAAGCACCGCGCGGGTCTCTTCAATATACTCCATCCCCTGATAAATGCCTCTGCGCTCCTGACACAGATCCATGATGGAGCCGATATACTCGGAAGTCACCATGATCTCCGCCTTCACCATCGGCTCTTCCATATAGTCGATCTCTGATGGATCCGGCATATTGGTGGGATTCGTCAGGTCAACCACCTGACCGTCTGTCTTATGGATCTTATAGATTACACTGGGAGCGGTCGTCACAAGATCCAGATTGTACTCCCGCTCCAGCCGCTCCTGGATGATCTCCAGATGAAGCAGGCCCAGGAAGCCGCACCGGAATCCAAATCCAAGAGCCGCGGATGTCTCCGCTTCGAACTGGAGCGCCGCGTCATTGAGCTGCAGTTTTTCCAGAGCGTCTCTGAGATCCGGATATTTTGCCCCGTCTGCCGGATAAAGACCGCAGTACACCATGGGATTGACTTTTTTATAGCCCGGCAGAGGCTCCGCGCACGGATGTTCCGCGTTGGTGATGGTATCGCCCACCCGGGTTTCTTTTACATTCTTCAGGCTTGCCGTAATATAACCGACCATTCCCGCGTCCAGCTCATCACAGGGAATAAACTGGCCTGCCCCGAAAGTACCTACTTCCACCACTTCCGCCTTCGCCCCGGTGGCCATCATAAGGATCGGCGTGCCCTTCCTGACTGTGCCTTCCTTGATCCGGCAGAACACGATGACTCCTTTATAGGAATCATATTTCGAATCAAAAATCAGTGCCTGAAGGGGGGCCTTTGAGTCTCCTGAAGGAGCGGGGATCTTTTTCACGATCTGTTCCAGGACCTGGTGAACATTCTGACCCGTCTTCGCGGAAATCAGCGGAGCGTCATCCGCTTCGATCCCGATCACATCCTCGATCTCTTCCTTCACCCGGTCCGGATCCGCGCTGGGCAGATCGATCTTATTAATGACCGGCATCACATCCAGATCATGGTCCAGTGCCAGATATACGTTTGCCAGCGTCTGGGCCTCCACTCCCTGAGCCGCGTCTACCACAAGGATCGCCCCATCACAGGCCGCAAGGCTCCTGGAAACTTCATAATTAAAATCCACGTGTCCCGGGGTGTCGATCAGGTTGAAAATATATTCCTCCCCGTCGTCCGCTTTATATACAGTACGGACAGCCTGAGCCTTGATCGTGATTCCTCTCTCCCTCTCCAGCTCCATATTATCCAGCACCTGAGACTGCATCTCCCGGCTGGTCAAAAGCCCGGTCATCTCTATGATCCGATCCGCCAGTGTGGATTTTCCATGGTCGATATGTGCAATAATACAAAAATTTCTTATTTTACTCTGATCTGCAACTGACACGTTCTTTCCTCCAATATCCAGTCTCTTAAGCAGAATGTTTCACAAGGAAGAGCTCTACCGCCAGGCTGTCCGCCAGAAACCCGGTCTTCACCCGTTCCTCGGTATCCGCTCCTTCTTCCATTACATCCCTCAGTTCTTCCAGGCGAAACTTTTTTGCCTGCTCCATATACCTGCCTGCCGCAAAGGGATGGATCCCTGCCCGGGCCGCGATCTCTTTCTTTCCGCACCCCTGCTGCATCAGCGCCTTCACCTGGAACAGCATCCGATACTCCCGGATCAGCAGAAACAAGATCCGCATTGGCGGTTCTTTCAGGGCCAGAAGATCGTAATACAGATCAAGCGCCCTTCTCTGCTGCTTCGCCGCGACCGCATTTACCATCTCAAAGATATGATTCGTGATCTGAGTCGTACAGACGGCATCGATATCTTCCCTTGTCAGTTTGTCCCGGTCGATCGCATAACAGAAAAGCTTCTCCAGCTCCTTTGTAATGTTCTCCATATCGGTCCCCACTTTGTTCAGGAAATAGGTGATATCCGCCGGTGCCATCTGGCGGCCTTCCTTTGCGACCAGTCCCTGGATCCACCGTCTGAGCGTGCTTTCATCCTGGATACCCAGTTCCGCGATATATCCCTTTGCCTTCACCGCCTTGTAGAGCTTGCTGCGCTTGTCCACTTCATTTTCAATAAAAATAAAATATGTGGTATCCGGCATCTCTCCGATATAATCGGCCAGATCTCCCCCGGAACTTTTAAAAAATCCGGTATCCTCAAACACGATCAGCCGCCGTTCAGCAAAGAAAGGTAGTGTTTCCGCAAGGTCAATGACTTCTCTTATGTCCGTATTCTTTCCTTCGTAACAGGCATAATTCATCGTGTCTCCTTCCGGGAGCATGGCCTTGATGAAACGGGCCTTATACTGTTTCTTCAGATAGGCTTCCTCCCCGTACAGAAGATAGACCTGTTTAAATTGTCCTGACTTCAGATCTTCATTTAAATTCTTCATAACTCTTGTATTATATAGGAAAGAAGGCCCTTTTGACAAGCCCCGGATACCGGCGGCAGTGCCCCCGTCCCCGGGACAGACAGCCTGTCTTACTACAGATATCCCTCCAGCGTCATCGTCCTGCCGTCTGTCCGCACCGTAATCGCTCCGCTGTGCTGTGTGGAATAGACTCTGCTTCCTGCTTCTTTCAGCCGGACCAGGGTCTCTTCATGGGGATGTCCGTACCGGTTGTCCACTCCGGCTGAGATCAATGTAGCCCTGGGACAGATTTCTTTCAGGAATTCCTCTGAGCAGGAAGTTTCTGAGCCGTGATGAGCCGCCTTAAGTACATCATATTCTTTCAGGCTGTTGCTCTTGATCAGTGCTTCTTCACCCCTGCCTTCCACATCTCCTGTAAAAAGCATCCCAAACTTCCCGTACTCCAGCCCCAGAACCAGGGAAGCAGAATTTCCCGGCTCCACTGCCAGATCCTCCACAGGCCCCAGGCAGGTAAGCTCAAAATCCGGATCTCCGGTGATCCTCTCTCCGGGATTTATGACCACCACTCTTGTATCGTTTTTCGCTGCTGTACCGGCCAGAGCGGTCAGTTGCTCATCCTGATACTGCTCCGGAGGAAGCACCAGATTCCGGATGCGGATCCCCAGCTTTTGCCCTTCCAGAAGCTCTGTCAGCCCATTGATATGGTCTTCGTCGCCGTGCGTGGCAAAGACATAATCCAGGCTGTCCACTCCGTTTGCAAGCAGGCATGGTTCGATACGGTAGGCTCCCGGCAGATCCTCACTGCTGCTTCCACCGTCGATCAGATAATTCCCGGGTGTTCCCCGGATAAAGATACAGTCTCCCTGTCCCACATCAAGCATCGTGATCTCTATGCTGTCCCGGCTCTCATATCCCATCCTGCATAAAACCGCCATGACTGCGGCAAACACTGCCATGGCCGCGCCAGGAACTCTAAGTGCCGCCCCGTGCCGGACTTTCCCGCCCTTCTTGCCGGTCCTGTATTGCGTTTTCTCCTCTCTTCTGTTCCTCAGACGGAAGAACAGGCAGCCGAGGAACGCGATTCCCATATAATAGAGAATCAGCCACAGGAGATCCGGCCGGCCTGTCACAAAACGGTTCCCCGGCAGAGTCCCCGCTCCCGCGCATACCGTATCATACAGCCAGAGTACATGTCCACAGATGCCCAGCACCGCTCCCCCTGCCCTTTCTGACAGAAGCGTCAGCGCCGAACCCGCCAGTCCCGCTCCCATCACCACCGACATCAGAGGGATCACTGCCAGATTCAGGAAAACGGAATAGAGAGGCACTTCAAAATAGAAGTACAGCATCGGACCCAGCAAAAGTATATTGACGGACAGGCTTGTCCCCAGCCCCTTTCCCAGCCAGCCAAGGATCCGGACATGTTTTGGGGGCTTATTCTCCGCTGTTCCCGGCAAGGCTTGGAACACCGGGCTTAAAATGGCAATACCCAGGATCGAGCCAAAAGAGAGAAGAAACCCGGCATCCATAAGATACAGCGGCTGGATGCCGCACACAATGGCAGCCGCAAGGGCAAGACTTGTCAACAGATCATAGTCCCTGCCCGTCATATCAGCGCCCACTCTTACAAGGAACATGATCAGGGCCCTCATGCTGGACACACCTGCGCCCACCATCAGAGTATATAAGATCAGAAGACTTCCGCCGGCAGCGCCGGCGGGGACAAATCCCAGTCCCGCTCTCCGGAAAAGACGATATATCCCGGTCCCGATAAATGACATATGAAGCCCGGATATGGCCAGAATATGTCCGATACCGCTCTTCTGATAAAGTTTTTTCATCTCCTGGTCCAGACCGTCCTTCTCTCCCAGCAGGATGGCGCTCATCGTACCTCCATGATAGCTGCCCAGCTGTTCTGTAAGAAGAGCCGTCCACCGGGTCCTGAAATCTGCCAGAAACTGCGCCACTCTGTCGGTCTTCGCGGAGAGGATATCCACACGGTCTGCCCACACAAGGACTTGGATCCCCTGTTTCCGGTAATAAGATCTCTGGTCAAAATTCCCCGGATTGCGCGCCCGGTCAAAAACCTGCGCCTCTCCGGATATCTCTGCCCTGTTCCCGATCCCAAGCGGTTTCGCCTGATCTGGCTCCACATAGGTCAGAAGCCGCGGCTCCATAAACGTTCGGCCCGCGGCCGACACAGCATTGCCTTTCAGGAAAAGTGCTGTTATATTCTCTTTTTCATCTATCCGGTAAATGGTCCCTGATAATGTGACCTTAGAACTGAGATTTTCTTCTTCTATCATCTGTTCCAGCGCGGAAGGATGAATTCCCTCCGCGCCGGCCAGACCGATTCTTGCCGCCTGAACAGCGAGAAACACCAGACATATTAAGCAAAGCGGCCGCTTTTTCATCTACTTTATTCTTCGGCTGCGACCAGTTCCATATTCTCCTCCAGAGGCTGTGAAAGGTCCACGGCCTCCATATATTTTGCGTTTGATTCCCCATTGATCGTGATCTGCACTTTCTGTGCCTCTGTTCCCTCCACCAGAGAATTCACGATAGAATATATGGTCACTTCCGGGAGTACATCATATGCTCCCGTCAGAAATGTACTGTCAAAATTGACATAGCAGATCCCGTCCTTGATGGTCACGCTCAGCAGATTCGCGGAAGGATTAATCACGGGGAAGCCGCTGTCTTTCGGCCCCTGCATCAGTCTTTCAACAATGAGCTTTTCCCGGGATACATTGGTGCTGTGCCTGACTTCTGTCTCTTCAGCCACCAGCTTTTCTCCGCTTTCATCCGCAAAATAAAGCGTCAGGGTATCTGTCTGATACGCCCCGAGGGAGGAACCTGTGTTTTCCACAAAGTCATCTTCGTTCAAAAGTCCTGCCGGAGCGCCGCTGCTGTCTTTGAGTTCTTCCCCTTCCACCGTAAACAAAACCGCGTTGATCCCGTCGATCTTCACCAGGGACTGGACCACGGCCGCCCGGATCAGCTTTTCCTCCAGCACGTCTGTCTCCAGATACTCACCGCTGAAATCCACATCCAGTATGCTTCCTCTAAGCTTGCAGCTGTTGATCTCCACCTCTTCCGGAAGCGGGGCGGTATATTCAATATCTTCGGCCGGCTTTTTCAGCTCACTGAGCATATCTTCCGCTGCCTTTTCCGCTTCCTCCCCGGAAATGTCATACCTGACCTTGACCAGTCCGGTACGGTCGGCGTTGAGTCCGTAGATAAACGATTCACCCTCTCCCACATCTGTCCTTCCTCCGCATCCGGCCACCAGAATCGCCGTCAGTAGACAGACGGCAGAAACAATATATTTTCTTCCCATCTTTTACTGCCTCCTATGCCGCTACGTAGTTCAGAGGAATCCGTACTGTGAACGTAGTTCCTTCTCCCTCGTTACTGTATACCCGGATAGACCCGCGGTGAACGATCACTGCGCTGCGGGCAATGGCAAGCCCCAGTCCCGTTCCGCCCATCTCCCGGGAATGGGACTTGTCCACCCGGTAAAACCTTTCGAAAATATGCGCCTGATCCTCCTCGGGTATGCCGATGCCGGAGTCTTCCACTTTGATATAAAAATATTTGTGGTCCGCGTTAAGAGATACATGGACCCATCCGTTCTCATGGTTATATTTGACCGCGTTCTCTACCAGATTGGATATGGCAAGGGTCAGTTTTGTCTCATCCACCTCGGCAGTTACCGGCCGGAAGCTCTCCATGATGATCTCCACTTTTTTCTTCTCCGCGATGGGTTTTAAAAGCCTTAAGATCTTCTCCAGCAGCTCATTGATATTGACAGACTGGATATTGATATTCTGTCCGGTACGGTCCATTTTTACAAGAGAGAGCAGATCCGTAATGATCTGGTTCTCCCGGTCGATTTCTTTCGCAATGTCCTCCATAAATTCCTGATACATCTCAGCCGGGACATTCTCCTGCTCCAGCAGAGAATCTGCCAGCACCTTCATGGAAGTCATGGGGGTCTTCAGCTCATGTGAGACGTTGGAGACAAACTCCTCTCTCGACTCATCCAGAAGCCTCAGTCTGCCCAGCATCTTATTGAACGCCTCGCTGAGCTGTCTCGTCTCTGTAAATGTATCTACATGAAGCACGTCATCGCTGTATCCTTCTGTGACATTTTCGATCGCTCCCGTGATCTTATGAATGGGCCGGACCATCCGGTCTGCCAGGAACACGCTGAATACTGCCAGAAGAATCATTACGATTCCCACTGCCACCCCGCCATGGGTATACAGCACCTGTCTGGTAGCCTCGATATTGTCCGTGGACACGCTGATCAGCATAACTCCCACAACTTTATCGCCGCCTGTGTCCATAATCGGTGAAGTCACCTCGATATAATGATTTTTCCTGTCATAATCACTTGCCGTCTCGCCCTTCATACACCGGACTACATTTTCGGACACATCCGTCTTTCCTTCATCCAGTCCATATGTATCCTTTATTACTTTAAGTTCGTTGTCAATGATCATGACACGCCCGTTATAAATATTGGTAAGCTGGGTGAGATTCGCGTTGATCACCTCGGAGGAGGTGTCCGTAAGATAACCGTAATTGTTGAGCTGATTGCCCAGAATTGTACACTGATTCTGTATCTCCGCGGTCCGAAGCTCTACTGCCCGCGACTCATAGAATTTTACAATCCCGAATAGAGCTGTCAGGCAGGGCAGAAGCCCTGCCAGCATCATAAACAGGATAAAACGGACCCGCATATTCCTGAAGATATTCTCTCTGAATTTAAACTGACGCTTAGCCCTGGAAATAATAACCAACTCCCCACTTTGTATGTACATATTTGGGTTCGCTCGGATTCATCTCGATCTTTTCTCTGAGTCTGCGTATATGCACATCCACTGTTCTTGCGTCTCCCGGATAATCGTATCCCCATACGAGATTCAGCAGATTCTCTCTGCTGTATACCTTGTTTGGATTCATGGCAAGGAGTTCCAGGACATCGTACTCCTTTGCCGTAAGATTGATCTCTCTCTCTCCGATGAACACCCGTCTGCTCTCACAGTCGATCTTCATATTTCCCTTGATGAGGACCGGGCTGCCCGCGGGTTCCTTTTTCTTCGAAGTACGGCGCATGATCGCCTTGATCCGGGCCTTTACTTCAAGGATATTGAACGGCTTTGTAATATAATCGTCTGCCCCGTATTCCAGGCCCAGTATCTTGTCCATATCCTCACTCTTTGCCGTCAGCATCACGATGGGCATATCCGAGAACTCACGGATCTGCTGACATACCTCAAACCCGTCCAGCTTCGGAAGCATAACATCCAAAAGCACCAGATCATATTCGCAGTTTTTCGCGTATTCCAGTGCCTCCTCGCCGTCATAGGCACAGTCCACTTCCATGCCTTCCTGCTCCAGACTGAAACGGATTCCTTTCACGATCAGCTTTTCGTCATCTACAACCAATATCTTCTTACTCATACTCCTCTTTCCTGCTTCCCTGTCTTAAATCGTTATATCTTCCTTGATCTTATTGAATACTCCCTCTTTAATTCCCTCGATCTCCATCAGCTCTTCAATGCTTCCGAACGCCCCGTGTTCTTCCCGGTACGTCAGGATGCTCAGGGCCTTGGCCTCACCGATCCCGGTGAGTGTCATGAGTTCCTCTTTTCCGGCCGTATTAATATTTATTTTTTTGTTTCCGTCCGCACCTGTAATCGATGTACCTTCACCAACCCCTGTGCCCTGCGCTTCGGCCTCGGCAATTGTAGGAACATAGATCTGCTCGCCGTCGGTCACTGTCCTGGCCTGATTGACCGCATCCAAAGCCGCTTCCTCAGTCATGCCGCCGGCCAGCTGTATGGCCTGAAACACACGCGCGTCACTTTTCAGTTCATATACTCCCGGAGACTTCACCTCTCCACATACATATACATAGACCGACTCTGTCTGCCCGGCCTCCCCGGCGGATCCTCCTTCGTCACCGCTGCCGGTGCTCCCGTCCGATATACCGCCTTCCGACTCTTCTCTTAGCTCTTCCGAAAGGCCAATCTCTTCTAATCCGTCTTTTTCTGTCTGCTTTCCGCAGCCCCAAACCAGAAAAAATACAGCCATCAGCAGTGCTGTGGCAATTACAGATTCTGGCCTGATCTTGTTTTTATCTCCACACATAATCCTTCTCCCTGGTCTGCAGACCGGAAGAAATGCCCCTTTTATGCCGAACAATAATATTGTAACGAATTTTTATCAGAATTACAATAGACAATTAATCTTATGTTACGTGATTGACATTTTAGTTACAAGATTGTTACAGAGCAGATTTTTCTCTCACTCCCACTGAAAGATCGCGATCCCTATGATCGCCAGCGCCAGGCCTCCCACCTTTCTCCAGTCCAAGGGTTCCCTGTCCATACCGAACAGTCCCAGAAGCTGGATGATATAAGCCACCGCGAGCTGCGCGATCACAATGAGAAGAGCTGATTTTGCAGGCCCCAGTGCCGCGATGCTCTTGATCACGGTCCAGGTGATCCCCGCTCCGATCACGCCTCCCAGAAGCATGTATTTTGGTTCTACTTTTGCCAGGGCCATGACACTGTCCCTCCCGGTAAAAAGCCATGCCGCCACGCAGACTGCGAATGCCGTCAGCTGCACCCATCCGTTGCTGACCCATACACCGGTGGTCTTTGTCACCTGTGTGTTGAATACTCCCTGTATGCTCATCAGTGCCCCGGATAAAAGGGCGATCAAAAAACCAGTCATTTCCATACCTCCATGCAGTTTATGCCCGCTTTTCTCTTAGTATGTCCCATGACTGGTTTTCTATACGGCCGCGGCGTCTATGCCAGAGCCCGTTTCATTTTTTCGATCATCTCGTCGATATGCTCCTCTTCCACGATCAGAGGCGGCACAAAGCGGAGTACATTTCCCTGGGCCTGGATCACCAGAAGTCCCTCCTCGATGGCCTTCTGATTCACTTCTGCCACCGGTTTCGTGATCACGATGCCCTGCATCAGTCCCTTTCCCTTGCGCTCCGTGACGCAGTCCAGCTCATCCACCAGCTCATCCAGCCGTCTGGTCAGATATGGCGCGACCTGGTTTACATGACCTACGATGTCCTCCCGTTCAAAAATCTCAATCACCTTCTTCACTGCGGTGCAGGCCAGTGGATTCCCGCCGTAAGTGGCTCCGTGATCACCGGGTTTCAGAGAAGATTGCGCCACCCTTTCCGTCATGGCGAAAGCTCCCACCGGGATTCCGTTGCCTATGGCCTTTGCCATTGTCAGGATATCCGGCTTCACTCCAAATCCCTGCCATGCGAACATGTTTCCTGTCCGTCCCATCCCGCACTGCACCTCATCACAGATCATCAGGATATCATTCTCGTCGCAGATCTGACGGATGCCTTCCATGAACTCCTGAGTTGCCAGATTGATCCCGCCCTCTCCCTGAAGAGGCTCCAGTATAATGGCGCATGTCCTGTCGCTGACAAGTTCCTTCACACTGTCCAGATCATTAAATATGGCAAACTTCACACCCGGCACAAGAGGCTCAAACGGCTCCCGGTAGGCATCATGGCCGGTGACGGAAACTGCCCCGAAACTCCTGCCGTGGAAGGAATTTTCCATAGCAATGAACTCAGACCGCCCGGTCCTTTTTGTGTAAGCATATCTTCTCGCCGCCTTCAGAGCCCCCTCAATAGCCTCGCCGCCACTGTTTGTGAAGAAGACCCGGTCCATGCCGGATATCCGGTTCAGGGCCGCCGCGGCCTCCCCGCAGCTCTCGTGATAGTAAAGATTGGAGATATGACACAGCCTGTCGATCTGTTCCTTCAGGGCTTCATTCAGTTCCCGGCAGCCGTACCCCAGTCCGGTCACCGCGAACCCTGCCGCGAAATCCAGATATTTTCTTCCTTCTGTGTCATACACATACATTCCCTCGCCGTGATCCAGGGCGATGGGGAAACGGTTGTACACGTGGATCAGGTTTTCTTCCGTCGACTGTATTTTTTCATTCACCATGATAATACCTGCTTTCTTTCTGATGTAGGATGGCTGTGCCGATCCCCTTGTTTGTAAAGATCTCAAGGAGCAGACAGTGAGGGATCCTTCCGTCCAGGATATGGACTCTGGACACACCGTGCTCGATGGCATCGATGCAGTTCTGCAGTTTGGGCAGCATGCCTCCTCCGATATATCCCTTCTCGATCAGCTCTCTGGCCTGCTCCACCCACAGCTCCGAGATAAGCGTGGACGGGTCATCCGGATCCTTGTATACCCCTTCGATGTCTGTCAGGAACGCCAGCTTCTCCGCCTTCATCGCCCGGGCAATAGCGCACGCCGCGTCGTCCGCGTTGATATTATATGTATTGTAGTCATCATCCAGTCCCACCGGACAGACAATGGGGAGGAAGTCTTTCTCCAGAAGGTCATAGAGCACCTGAGCGTTCACTTCTCTGATCTCTCCCACATATCCGATATCCTGACCTTCGGAATACTTCTTTTCCACTTTCAGCAGCGCGCCGTCCTTTCCGCTGACACCGATGGCCCTGACTCCCAGGCTTTCCACCAGCTGGACCAGACTCTTGTTGACACGGCCCAGGACCATCTCCGCGATCTCCATGGTATCCTCGTCCGTCACCCGCAGACCGTTGATGAACTTCGGCTCCATTCCGGCCTTGCCTACCCACCTGCTGATCTCCTTGCCGCCGCCGTGGACGATGATGGGTTTGAACCCGCACAGCTTTAAGAGGGTCACGTCCTCGATGACCCGGCGTTTGAGCTCTTCATCCACCATGGCGCTGCCGCCGTATTTAACTACGATGATCTTCCGGTTAAACCGCTGGATATAGGGCAGCGCCTCGATCAGCACCTGCGCCTTGTCCAGATATTTCTGCATATTCTCGTTCATGATGTCCTCCCTGTGTCACGATCTTTCTTCACTGAAAACAACTTCTTTCGCGTCAGCTCCTGTAGTCCGCGTTAATGTCGATATATCCGTGGGTCAGGTCACAGCCCCATGCCGTGGCCTCCCGGTCCCCTTCTTTGATATCCGCAATGGCGGTCACCTCCGGCCGGGACAGGATCTCCGTGGCTTTCTCCTCACTGTAATCCAATGCGATTCCGTTCTCGATGATCTTCAGCTTGCCTGCCGCACTTTCAAAGTACAGATCCACCTTCTCCGGATCAAACTGTGCCCCGGAATAGCCCATGGCGCAGAGGATCCGTCCCCAGTTGGCGTCATGTCCCGCGATGGCGGCCTTGGTCAGATTGGAGCAGACGATGGATTTTGCCAGAAGCCTGGCCTGTTCCTTTGTCCCGGCGCCGATGACCTTTGCCTCAAAAAGAGCCGTGGCCCCCTCGCCGTCCCCGGCCATCATCTTTGCCAGCGTCTCGTTCACGGCATGGAGCGCCCTGCAGAAAATGTCAAACTCCGGGGTCCCAAACCGGATCTTCTCATTCTCCGCCATACCGTTGGCCAGAAGGAGCGCCGTGTCATTGGTGGAAGTGTCCCCGTCCACAGAGATCATGTTGTAGGTCTCTTCCACAACCCGGCTCATGGCCTCCCGGAGGGCTTTCCCGGAGATCTTCGCGTCCGTGGTGATAAATGCCAGCATGGTGCACATATTGGGATGGATCATGCCGGAACCCTTGGCCATCCCGCCGATGGTCACGGTCTTTCCCCCGATCTCAAATACCGCGGCGGCTTCTTTTTTTCTCGTATCTGTCGTCATGATCGCTTTCGCCGCTTCCGTTCCGCTTGGCAGATCTCCCTGCTTCGCCTGGGCCAGCTGCGCGATCCCCGCTTTCAGTCTGTCCATGGGCAGCTGCATCCCAATGACCCCTGTGGATCCCACCAGCACGCTGTCCGGATCCACGCCCAGTGTCCTGGCCGCCTCTTCTGCCGTCTCCCTGCAGTACTGCATTCCTTCTTCACCGGTACACGCATTGGCGATACCGGAATTTACCACTACTGCCCGGACTTTCTTCTGACTTTCCACAATGGCTCTGTCCCATTTGACCGGAGCCGCTTTTACTACATTGGTCGTAAAAGTCCCGGCTGTTTTGCAGGGCTTCTCGCTCCAGATCAGCGCCATATCCGTCCTGTCCTGATATTTAATACCCGCGGCGGCCGCGGCCGCCTGAAATCCTTTTGCGGCAGTGACGCCGCCATCGATCATCCTGATCTCCATCTGTCTTTTCTCCTTGTTCTTAAGTGTTCCTCTTTTTAAGTTATTCCCGGGGCAGTTATACAATGGTCACTGCTCATTAAAGGCAGTGATGTTTGCCTCATTTAATGTAAAATCATAATAATTCAGATCCAGGCGTTCCGTCCATCCGATGGTGTTCCAGAACGCGTTCCCGATGTCGTTCTTCGTAAAGGCAATGAGCGATACTTTGTTGATCTTCTCCTCTTTCAGAGCTTTCATCGCAAAGACCACCATATCTCTCCCGATTCCCTGCCGCCGGTACTTCTCGTCCACACAGACATGGTAAAGACATCCTCTCCTGCCGTCGTGGCCGCACAGGATACTCCCGACGATCCTGCCATCCCTGACCGCCACCACGCTGGTCGTCGGATTCCGCTTCAGGAACCGCTCCACTCCCTCCCGGGAATCATCGATGCTGCGGATCCCGAAGCCTTTGATCTTCTTCCACAGAGCATAGACCCCGTCATAATCTTCTATGGTCATCACACGTATCATGAATAAAAACACCTCTCCCTATGGGAACATGGGCACCAGTTCCAGCCCTTCGCTCTCCTTAAGGCCGAACATCAGGTTCATATTCTGGACCGCCTGTCCCGCAGCGCCTTTCACCAGATTATCGATAGCCCCCATCATGATGATCCGACGGGTCCTGGGATCGATCTTAAATCCGATGTCCACATAATTGCTTCCTTCCACCCACTTTGTCTCCGGACAAATATCTTTGTCCAGAACACGGATGAATTTTTCTTCTCCATAATATCTGTCATAAACTGCCTTTACATCCTCCCAGCTCACATCCTTTTTCAGGCTCGCGTACTCTGTCGCCAGGATGCCCCGGTTCATGGGAACAAGATGGGGCGTAAAGCTTAAGACCACCGGTTCCCCGGCCGCGTATCCAAGCTGCTCCTCGATCTCCGGGGTGTGGCGGTGGCCGGCCACTCCGTAGGCTTTGATATTCTCGTTGACCTCGCAGAACAGGTTGGGCAGCTTCGCCCCGCGGCCTGCTCCGGATGTTCCCGACTTGGCGTCTATGATCAGGGTGCTCATGTCGATCAGTCCTTCCTTCGCCAGAGGCCATGCTGTCAGGATGGAGCAGGTGGTATAGCAGCCCGGATTTGCCACCAGCCTGGCTTTCCGGATGTCTTCCCGGTTAATCTCGCACAGGCCGTAGACTGCCTCCCCGATAAACTGAGGCGCCTTATGTTCTATCCGGTACCACTCCTCATAGACTTTAACATCCTTCAGGCGGAAATCCGCACTCAGATCGATCACCTTTGTCCTGGACAGGATCTCTTCATTTATAAGGGACGCGCACAGTCCCTGAGGCGTGGCCGTGAAGATCACGTCCACCTGGTCCGCCAGCGCTTCCATATTGTCATCCATACAGACCGCGTCCACGATCCGGAACATATTCCGGTATACATCCGCATATTTCTGGTCAATATAGCTTCTGGATCCATACCACTTGATCTCTGCATCTTTATGCCCTGTCAGGATGCGCACCAGCTCGCCGCCTGCATATCCGGTGGCCCCGATGATTCCGACTTTTATCATTTCCCAAACTCCTCTTTTCCGTATTTACAGCCATATACATACTGTCTGTCCTGCATTACATTTTTTAATCATATACCACATGGGGCAACAAGTAAAGTATTTCATGCATTACAGGAACCGTTGCATAATTATACATCTTTTGAGAATATTATGCAACCCCTTAAATACAACAAGCTCGTTGACAAAAAACGGCCTGACAGCAAAGCGGCGGCACAGCCTTTTGGCCGCACCGCCACCTTACATATTTACTTCGTTATCGCACCTCAGCTAAATGCATGCCTTGTTGTTTTCCCTAAAATTTTTACTCTTTTACAATCTCCAAATATTTACCGAGTCTTTCATCTACATACTCGGCGACAAGTAATATCATATCATCGGCTTTCCCGTCACGATAAAACGCGTCAAAAGCGTCATAGTAGCGTTTACGGTCAGCAAACTTAACATTGATCGCAGGATAACCACTTCGAATAAGCTCAAGATTTAGAATTAAACGGCCTGTTCTGCCATTACCGTCGATAAACGGGTGTATTCCCTCAAATTCAAGATGAAAACGGGCAATACGTTCAATCGGATGCATTGTCTTTTTTCGCTCTTCATTTTCGGCAAGCAGCGCCGTCAATTTCGACTCAATAAGATATGGTTGCACCGGTGCGGTATATGCGCCTGCAATCGTAACGGGAATGCGGCGGTAAACTCCTTTATCTTCCGGTCTGTTCATTAGTACCAGTGAATGAACTGCCTTAATTTCCGTGTCTCTCAACCTTGTTTTATTTTGTGCAATATCTTGGATATAAAGAAATGCGTCACGATGGCCGACTGCTTCAAGATGGTCTTTCAAAGGCTTGCGGTCTATGGTCATTCCCTGGAGCACCATAGCGGTTTCTTTAAGTGTCAGCGTATTGCCTTCAATAGCATTTGAATTATAAGTAAAATCGACCATAAATTCGTCACGTAAGCGTTGTGCTTCGCCTGCAGTAAGCGGCCGCATGCCATCAAGTTTAATTTTTTTGATATCTATTTCAGTTAGTATATCTGCAAATCTGCCGCGTTTTCTTTTGTTCGGCAGCTTTCGTTTATCCAAGGGTTTTTCTGTTTCCGCGGGTATCATATATAATTTGCCTTTGCGGATAACTCCGTCAATTTCGCCGTTGGCACAAAGCATACGAACACGGCGGGTAGAGAGACCCCATTTTTCCGCTGTCTGTGTCACAGTTAAATAGTCCATCTTTTTCATTCCTCCTGCTTTGAGGGCTGTTAGCGTAAATTTAGTATATTACACAATCGGAATAATTACAATGTATTTATGAAATATTTCAATATTATTTTTCCGATGATAGCAGAAAAAATCCCCGCGGCGTCTGTCCACTGCATTCAGTCTCAGGGCCGCCCCGGGGATAAATCTTCTCTGCTATTATTCCATCTGCTATTTCATTGTAATCGCTTTCTTCGGGCATGAGGAGACACAGAGTCCACACTCCACACATTTCTCAGCATCCAGCTTCCATATCTTTTCTTTCCGGTCCACCTGGATGGCCTCCTGAGGACACTTCTTCGCACACAAAGTACAGTATACACATTTTTCCAGATCTGCCTCGGGCTTTCCTCCCGCAGCGGCATCCGTGCCGCCGTCCGGAGCTTCCTTGGGTCTCTCTTCCTGCGGCTTTGTATATGTCTCGCTCTTTTTTGCCACATCCGGAGCCGTGTACCCCATCTCCATGGTCAGACATTTCTTCGGGCAGACATTGACGCAGCTGCCGCACTGAACACAGTCAAAGCGGTCGATCGTCCATGTTCCCGCCTTTCGGTCCACCTGGATCGCCTGAGACGGACAGGAACGCATGCACAGGCCGCAGGTAATACATTCTTCAATCCGGATGCCTACATGCCCGCGCATCCTTTCCGGGTACTCTACAGGCTGATCCGGATACTTTACCGTAGCCGGTTTCCGGAAGAGATTCTTCAGTACCCTTCCAGTCAATGTAAATAATCTTGTCTTTTCCATACTACTGCTCCAATCTTCCGCTTTCACAGCAGGATATCGTCATAATCTATCGCTCTGTACAGCTCACACACGGGTCTATTGTCAGGATCAGCAGCGGCACATCCGCCAGCTGACAGCCCTTGAGCATCTCCACCATGGGAGGGATATTGCTTGTCGTAGGTGTGCGTAGCCGGAACCGGTCAAGAAATTTTGTCCCGTTTCCCTTCACATAATAGATCCCCTCTCCTCTGGGCTGCTCGATCCGCACGAAAAATTCCCCGGACGGATTCCCCTTAACCGGCACGCTGATCTCTCCTGCCGGGATTTTCCCGATGGCCTCCCGGATCAGATCGAAGGACTGAAACAGTTCCTTCAGACGCACTTCGCATCTTGCGTAGGAATCACACTCTGTAGAGATCATGGGCTCCACACTCAGATCCCCGTACGCCGCATACCCCAGCAGGCGGGCGTCATAGGGCTCGCCGCTGGCACGGAGCATAGGACCTACGGCGCCCATTCCGACCGCGTCTTCCCGGCTCAGGATCCCGGTCCCCTTCAGTCGGCTCTGAACGGTATAATCCTGGAGAAATGTATCAACAACAGGCTTTAACTCCTTCTGCAGATCGCTGACCATACTGAGAATATGGTTTAACATGTCGCTGTCCATATCTTTCTGTACGCCGCCCACCTGATTGACAGAATGGATGATCCTTCCACCTGTCGTCTCATCAAACATATCCAGCACTTTTTCACGCATCCGCCAGCTCTCCATGAACAGGCTTTCAAATCCCATGGCATCCGCCAGCAGTCCCATCCACAGCAGATGGCTGTGGAGACGGCTCATTTCCAGCCAGATCGTCCTTAAGTATTTTGCGCGGTCAGGTACCTGGATCCCCATAATTTCCTCCACTGCCTGACAGTATCCCAATCCGTGTCCGCAGCTGCATATCCCGCAGATACGCTCCGCCACATATACATATTGTTTAAAATCTCGTTTTTCGACCAGTTTTTCCAGCCCTCTGTGAATAAATCCGATGCTCGGCACCACATCCACTACGGTCTCGTCCTCCAGCACAAGATCCAGATGGACCGGCTCCGGCAGCACCGGGTGCTGGGGGCCAAACGGTACTATACTTCTCTTTGCCATTTTTCCTACTCCTTTTTCTTAAACGGTGCAGCCTCATCGATCCGATACAGCGTATTATGATAATCCGGCTCAATGTGCTTGATCTTCACCCCGAAAAGTTCCGCCGCTTCATTTTCCTGGATAAACGCACACGGGTAGATATGCGTGATACTGGCGATTTCCTGATCTTCTTTTACATCCAGCCGGAGCGTCAGCATCCAGTAATTTTTATCGTTGCAGAAGGAGTAGCTCATCTCATATCCGCCTTCCACGCAAACGGCACAGATCTGGGCCAGACGCCAGCCCTGCGCCCTCATTGCCAGCACAGCCTGGAAGAAATTTTCCAGAGATATTTCCCGGATCTCGCTTTTATAGCCGATCTCTCTCCTGTGTTCGGCTTCGCTTTTTCCCTCAGGCATCTTCTTATCATCCATCCCTGTCACCTCCTGCCCTTTCTGTGTGCAGCCTGCTTCTCATCCAGTATCTCCAGCGCTCTGACAACACCGTCGATAATGGACTCCGGACGCGCCGCGCATCCCGGCACATATACGTCTACGGGAATGACAGTGTCTATCCCGCCTTTGATATTATAGCATTCCTTAAAAACACCGCCTGTACAGGCACAGATCCCTACTGCCACCACAACTTTAGGTTCCGGCATCTGGCTGTACAGTTGCTTTACCACACTCTCTGTCTGGCTGTTGACGCCTCCTGTGATCAGAAGGATATCTGCCTGGAACGGGTCTCCTGTATTTATGATCCCGAACCGTTCGATATCATACTTCGGTGTCAGACAGTCCAGCACTTCTATGTCACATCCGTTGCAGCTGCTCGCGTCATAGTGGAGCAGCCATGGTGATTTTGATACCTTGCTCATAATTGAAACCCTCCACTTATTTTACCAGCATCAGGATCAGGATATTAATTCCTCCTGCTACCAGCGTCACTGTCCAGCATCCATAGAAGAGCACCTTCCACTTCACCCGGGCAGCCACATTGTCCCACAGCGTCTCAAGGAAAAAGATGCCCGAACAGATGATCAGAGCCGCGATCCAGCTCCACCAGGTACTGTTTATAAAAAAGAGGAAGAAAATCCCAAACAGAAGGACTCTCTCGTAATATTCCGCGATCTCCATGATCGCCAGCGTCATCCCGGACATTTCCGTGGTAAGTCCCTTCACCATCTCCTGATGGGCATGATGGCTGGTGGACAGATCGAACGGAGATTTCCTGAATTTTATTGCCGCGGTAAACATAAATCCAACCAGCAGTCCCGGCATCCACGCTACTGCGCTGTAATCCATTGTCACAATATCAGATACATGAAAGGATCCTGTCGTCAGATAAAAACCTACCGCCACAAGGAGGGTCAGAGGCTCGTAAGCCATCATCTGAAGCATCTCCCTGCTGGCTCCCATGTTGGCGTAAGGTGAAGAATCGCTGGATGCCGCCATGATCAGGAACATATCTGCCGTACTCAGGATAAAAAGTACCATCAGGAGATCCGCTCCCGCAAACAGCATAGACCCTGCGATCATCAGGATCACAAGATAACTTAAGTTCAGCAGAAGCTGGACATTATTTACCGCGATCAGTTCTTTTGAAAATAATTTCCCCAGATCATAAAATGGCTGTAGCAGTTTCGGTCCTCTTCTGCGCTGCATGCGGGCGCTGATGATCCGGTCCGCGCCGTCCAGCAGTCCGCCCACCAAAGGTCCCAGGATCAAAAATGCAAGTACCATAACTACCCGAATCATATCGCACCTCCGATCACAATACAAAAGCCGATCACAAGCAATGCCGTCGCCAGAATAATGGAAGGAATCCTCAGATGCCTTCTGCCGAATTCAAACCGCAGATACCAGTTGCTCAGATACAGATGCTCCTTCTTTCCATAACTGTTCGTAAAATAACGGTTGTCTCCCTCATTGACGCCGTTCATATAAATGGGTACCAGCTCCCTGTGTGACATCCTGCTGATAAAGAACATCACTACCGGAACGATAAAAATGGAGACGAGCATGACCGCCATCGTCGTCAGCACGCTCATGGACAGCACATCCGTCGAGTTCCCGAACAGCTCACGGACAATGGGATTGACGACTCCCACCGCTACAAATGGCAGGAACAGACAGAGCAGGAGCATGGACGCGGCGTGGAAAAACATGGAGACATATTCATCCCTGCAGGTCACATCCTTTACCGTCTCTCTGGGTATATGATAGCACAGCAGCTTCGCCAGCCATTTCGTCCAGTAGAACATCGTGGTGGCGCTGCCGTAAGCGATAAACAGCACCAGGATAAAGTTTCCGGAATCTACAAAGGCTTTCAGAGCCACCCACTTGGAGATCAGCATCCCGAAGGGCGCCAGGTACATCCCGGCGATCCCGATCCCCATGATATATGCCAGCTTCGGCACACGGACGATCAATCCGTGCATATCTTCGATGTCCCGTGATCCCAGCGTATTCTCCGTTGCCCCGACAGACTGGAACAGCATGGATTTGCTGACCGAATGAAAGATCATCAGGAAGATCGCCGCCCAGACCGTCTCTTCCACGCCAATGCCCGCGCACCCCACGATCAGTCCCAGATTGGAGATGGTGGAGAAGGCAAGCACCTTCTTCCCGTCATTCTGGGCGATCGCCATCATACTGGCCGCAATAAAAGTAAACCCTCCGATGCTGGAGACGATGACCCCTGTTGTGGTGCCCGCAAACGCCGGTGAAATCCGCAGCAGCAGATATACTCCTGCCTTGACCATCGTGGCACTGTGCAGCAGCGCGCTGGAAGGAGTGGGCGCCACCATCGCTCCCACCAGCCAGGTAGAAAACGGCAGCTGAGCCGATTTAGTCAAACCGGCCAGAGCCAGGCAGATCAACGGAAGCTCTCCTCCCACACTGCACACATCCAAAAGCTGAACCGTACCTTCCACCGCGGCCATCCACGCGATAGCCATGGCAAAGCCCAGTCCGCCCAGCAGATTCATCCAGAGGGCACAGAAACTGTTATTGACCGCCTCTTCCGTCCTTGTATATCCGATCATCAGGAACGAGATCACACTGGTGACCTCCCAGAAGAAATACATCCAGATCAGATTCTGCGACAGGACAAGGCCAAACATGGCTCCAAGGAACAGAAACAGCATAGAAAAGAAGAAGGGCTGCCTGTCCTTCACCTCTTTGTGATGGTTATGGTAGCCTTTCATATATCCTACTGTATAGATACAGATAAAACCGCCGATGACCGCGATGATAATGCACATCAGCACTGTCATCCAGTCCACCCCCATATGCGGTCCTTCCGTCACTTCCGTTGTGGCCTCTATGTACAGCATCAGCACTGTCTGGACAACCGAAAGCAGGATGGGCAGAACCCTCCTGTATTTTATGCCCATATACACGATCAGACACATCAGGAAAATGTCGCCGGCCGCTATCAGGTGATCCGCCCATTCCGTTGACGGATACAGCGCCCATGTCTGCGCACCGTCTGTCAGCCACACCACGATGAATACAATCGTCGCAAACATAATGATACCGGCGCCTGCGTACACTACATATCCCCTTATCTTCTCCTGCCTGATAAAGGGAAACAGTACCGCCAGCAGCACCGGTATTCCGATCAGAAATGGTATCATTATCATGATCCGACCTTCCTCTCTCTCATTTTTGTCAATCCTTGCATGTTTATATACAAAATTGCCTATAACAGTTATAATCCTGTTTTTTAAAATTTACAATACTTGACTTGAATTTTTTTCTCTTCTCTTTTTCTCCGGATGTGCTACAATGTACATTGTCAGAAACAGAGGATTCCTTTTTCTGACAGCAAATACCAGAAAATCAAAAGGAGGTTCCGCATGCACGAGCTGAGCATCACCGAACACATCCTGGAAAACTGCCTGAAGGAAGCGGAACGGCTGAAAGCCTCAAAAATACGCGTAATCCGGCTCTGCATCGGGCAGCTTAAGGGCATTGTCCCGGACTGCATCCAGATCTATCTGGATATGCTCTCCGAAGGGACCCCCGCCGAAGGCGCCAGGATCGAAGCGGAATTTCTTCCGGTTAAAGTACGCTGCCGGGAATGCCGGCGGGAGGGACAGATCTCTCCCCATCACCTGGAATGTCCCCACTGCGGGAGCCTGGCCCTGGAACTGCTGTCCGGCAGGGAATTCTATATTAAAAATATGGAGGTAGATTTCAATGGAGATAAAAGTACTGCATCAGATCATGGACTGGAATGAGGATGTAAGTGAGGAAGTGAAAAAGACACTGGCCGAACACCGCGTCTGCCTGATCAATATAATGGGCAGCCCGGGCGCCGGAAAGACCAGTCTCATCACCGCTCTCATCGAACGGCTCAAAGCTTCCTTCCGGATCGGCGTCATCGAAGGGGACATCGCCGGTAAAGTGGATGCGGAGCGCATCGCTGCCCTGGGGATCCCGACCGTCCAGCTGAACACGGACGGAGCCTGCCATATCGAGGCAATGAGTATTCAGCATATCCTGCCGGAACTGCCTCTCAACGACCTGGATGTCATTTTTGTGGAAAATATCGGAAATCTTGTCTGCCCGGCGGAATTCCGGATCGGGGAAAGTCTGCGCATAACTCTTCTCAGCATCCCGGAGGGAGATGACAAAGTAGAAAAATATCCCCTTATGTTCACGGATACAGACTGCCTGGTCCTGAACAAATACGACATGCTTCCTTATTTCGATTTTGATGAACAGAGAGTCTGCGCCAACTATGAGAGTGTGAATCCCGGGGCTCCCCTTTTCCGGGTCAGCAGCCGCAGCGGCGAGGGCCTGGATTCACTGGAAGAATTTATTGCCGGACAGATCCGGAAGGCTGTATTATGAGACATCACGAAACCATAGATGCAGATGTGTCCAGAGAATGTATCCATATTTCTGTACAGGGGATCGTGCAGGGAGTCGGCTTCCGACCGTTCCTCCACCGTCTGGCTGAGCAGTTTCACATACAGGGGTGGGTGCGCAATACTTCTTCCGGACTGGAAGGCGAGCTGGAGGGCAGGCCCGGTGAACTGCGGGAATTTCTCTCGGCGCTGAGATCATCCCCGCCGCCCATGGCGGCAGTTGACCATATAGAGGCCACGCCTCTCAATAGCCGAAGGGGTTTCCGGGATTTCTCCATCCGGGAAAGTCATACGGATCCCGGATCGACCCTGGTCTCTCCGGATATCTCCATCTGCCCGGAGTGTGCGAAAGAGCTGTACACCCCCTCTGACCGCAGATACCGGTATCCCTTTATCAACTGTACCAACTGCGGGCCCAGGTACACGATCATCCATTCCCTGCCCTATGACCGGGAACGGACCGCAATGAAATCCTTTCCCATGTGTCCGGACTGTGAGAGAGAGTATCACGATATCAGTGACCGGAGATACCACGCGCAGCCGGACTGCTGCCCGGACTGCGGACCAGGGGCATATTTTGTCGGCGCCGAAAAAGGCGATCCTTTTGAGGTTTCCCAGAAGCTGCTGTCTGAAGGCCGCATCCTTGCCGTAAAAGGCACCGGAGGCATCCATCTCGCCTGCGATGCCCGGAATCCGGATGCGGTAAACCGGCTCCGCCAAAGGAAGCGCCGGATGGAACGGCCCCTTGCGGTCATGTGCCGTTCCGTTGAGACTGCAAGGGAGATCTGCCACATCTCCCCGGAGGAAGAACGGATCCTGGCCAGTCCCGCCCGTCCCATCGTCCTGCTTTCCAAAAAAGACCGGGAAAGTTTTAAAGAACTGAGCTTCAGCGCCCGGATCGGGATCCTGCTGCCCTACACTCCCCTGCACATGCTCCTCCTGGACGGAACATACGGAGGGCCTGACATGGTCGTCATGACCAGCGGGAATGTTTCGGGCTGCCCGGTCATCACGGACAATGACGAAGCCCTGCATTTACTGGGCACTGTGGCAGACGGTTTTCTCCTGCATAACCGTGACATCGTAAACCGGTGTGATGATTCTCTTGTCACAGAATGGAAGGGACGGGAATATTTTCTGCGGAAAAGCCGCGGATACGTGCCCCGCCCTCTTGATCTGGGGAAAAATGCAGACGGGATCTTTGCCATGGGCGCGGAACAAAAAGCCTCCTTCGCCCTGGGACAGGGTTCCCGGGTTTTTTTCAGCCCCCATATCGGAGACCTGAAAAATGCAGAGACACTCTCTCATTATAAAAATGCGCTTGAGACCTACTGCCGGCTGTTCCGGCTCCATCCTTCTGTATATGTATGTGACCTCCACCCGGATTATCTTTCTACAGTGGAGGCCGAGGATTCCGCAAAAGCGGCAGGCGTCCCGCTTCTGCGGGTTCAGCACCACTGGGCGCATATGGCGTCCTGCATGGCGGACAACGGACTGGACAGCCGGTGCTTCGGGATCATCTGGGACGGCACCGGACTGGGCACAGACGGCTCCATCTGGGGCGGCGAGTTCCTGACCGGAGACTTCAGCGGATTTTCCAGAGACGGCAGCATCCGCCCGATCCCGCTTCCGGGAGGAGACCAGGCGGTCCGGGAGATCGGCCGGATTGCCCTGGCGCTTGTAAACGACGCGGAAAAACCGGGGTATCCCCATGTTCCTCTCACGGAAGACAAATGCCGGGCCGCAGAGACAATGATCACCGGCGGGCTGTCTCCTTCCGCCAGCAGCATCGGCCGTCTGTTCGACGGCGTGTGCGCACTGGTGCTTAGCCGTTCCAGCGTGGATTTTGAGGGAGAAGGCGCCATGCTGCTGGAGTCTCTTTCTCCGGTGGAGACGCCCAAGGAACAGGAACGGTCTCTGAAGGAATTGTCCTATCCCCTCCGTTTTTACAAGGAGGGTCATCTCCGGTATTTCGATACCCGCCCGCTTATATCCGGGATCCTGGAGGACCTGGACCGGGGAGTCTTTTCCGGAGACATCGCTCTGCGCTTTATGGCCTCTCTGTGCTGCATGGCGCTGGAGCAGTCCTTGTCCCTGAATCCGGAGAAACATCCGGTCGTATTGTCCGGCGGTGTATTTCAGAACCGTTTTCTCCTGTCCGGCGTCACCCGGCTCCTGGAGGAAAACGGATTCTCCGTATACACCCACAGACAGGCTGCGGCCAACGACGAAGGCCTGAGCCTGGGACAGCTGGCCATCGCGCAGAAAAAGTCAGAAACCAAAGGAGCCTGATCATTATGTGTTTAGCTATGCCAATGAAGATCCAGACTATTGACGGAACATCCGCCGCCTGTGAATCAGGAGGCCTTATCCAGGATATCCGGATCGACTTTGTCCCGGATGCAAAGCCGGGGGACTATGTCATGGTCCACGCCGGATTTGCCATACAGAAAATGACAGAAAAAGAAGCACAGGAAAATCTGGAACTGCTGGAGGAAATGAAAGATGCTCTTTGACCGTAAATTCAGACAGCCGGAAAATGCTCCTGAACTTCTGGAAAAGATCCGCTCGCTTTCTGTCCTAACGGGGCCGGTGCGCCTGATGGAGATCTGCGGAACCCATACCATGGCCATCGCCCGCAGTGGGATCAAGAGCGTTCTCCCGGATTCTGTCCGTCTCCTCTCAGGGCCCGGATGCCCGGTCTGCGTCACACCTGCCAATGTGATCGATATGATCCTGGAGCTTTCCCGGCAGCCCGGGATCATGATCACCAGCTACGGGGACCTTCTGCGGGTTCCCGGCTCCCGGCAGGGCGACAGTCTTCTGGCCCGCAGGGCACAGGGAGGAAAGGTGGAATCTGTCTATTCCCCCATGGATGCCATCCGGATCGCCCGGGAACATCCGGAGCTGGAGGTGGTATTCCTGGGCGTGGGATTTGAGACCACAGCTCCGGGCACTGCCGCCTGCGTGCAGGAAGCAGCCAGGCTGGAGCTGAAAAATTTCTCTGTCCTCTGCCTGCTCAAAAAGACTGAGCCTGCCCTGCGCGCTCTCATTGAGGCGCCGGATTTCCGGGTAAACGGTTTCCTCTGTCCGGGACATGTGGCCGCCGTCATCGGATCAGACGCTTTTTCCTTCCTGACAGATGACTACCATCTTCCCGGTGTGGTGAGCGGATTTGAGCCGGCGGACCTTCTGTACTCCATTCTGGAGCTGATGCAGATGCTGGCGCAGGACCGGCCTGCCGTAAAAAATGAATATACCCGGATCGTACGCCCCCGGGGAAATCCCGCTGCCATTGCTCTTATGGATCAGATATTCCGCCCGGTTTCCTCGGACTGGAGAGGCCTGGGCCGCATAGATGCCAGCGGTTATGCCCTGAAGGATCCATACGCTCCCTGGGATGCCGCGTTAAAATTCGCCCTTCATCCGGGACCGGACAAAGAGAGCCCCGGATGCCGCTGCGCCCAGGTCATCCGCGGGACTGCTTCCCCTGCAGAATGTCCTCTTTTCCGGAAAACCTGTTCCCCGGAAAACCCGGTAGGACCCTGCATGGTATCCGGTGAAGGAGCATGCGCCGCCGCATGGCAGTTCGGAGCGTATATCCTAAAAGAGACAGGAGGAAATAAGAAATGAATGAAAGGATCACGCTGGATTACGGGAGCGGCGGGAGAAAGACCGCTGAACTGATCGAGTCCATCCTGCTTCCCGCCTTTGACAATCCCGCCCTTTCCCTGCTGGGCGACGGGGCGGTCCTGGAAGGCAGCAACAGACTGGTATTCTCCACGGACAGCTTCGTCGTGTCTCCCTGGAAATTCCCCGGCGGAGATATCGGAAAGCTTTCGGTATGCGGAACTGTGAACGACCTGTGCATGGCAGGCGGAACGCCCAGATATTTAAGCCTGTCCTTCATCCTGGAGGAAGGATTTCTCTTTTCTGATCTCCGGCAGATCGTATCTTCCATAGCAGAGGAAGCCGGGGAAGCCGGCGTGACCATCGTCACCGGCGATACCAAAGTGGTAGACTCAGGCAAAGGAGACGGAATCTATATCAATACGGCGGGGATCGGCTTTCAGAAGGCCGGGCTGCCCGGGAGGGATGCCATCCGGCCCGGTGATGCCGTTCTGATCAGCGGGACGGTGGGCTGCCACGGGGCCGCTGTCATGATGGCCCGCGCAGGCCTGCTCCGGGAGGACAGCCCGCTTCTCTCCGACTGCCGTCCGCTCCACCGCATTTCCGCCGCGACGCTGGATGCGGCAGACAGCAGGTATCCCGGAGCCATCCGTATCCTCCGTGACCCTACAAGAGGCGGCGTCGCTACCACACTCAACGAATTCACCGACGGCATGCCCTTCTCCATCGAACTGACAGAGACAGACATCCCGACAGATCCTTCCGTCACTGCGGCCTGCGATATGCTGGGACTGGATCCCCTGTACTGTGCCTGTGAAGGCCGGATGCTGGCGGTCTGCGCACCCGAAGCCGCTCCGGCAGTACTGGACGCCATCCGCTCCGTTCCCGGAGGGGAAGCCGCTGCCCGGATCGGCACCGTCACAGAAGAAATGCCCGGAAAAGTCCTTCTGAAAACCCCCATCGGCGGCAGACGCATCCTCTCCCGGCTGACCGGCGCCCAACTCCCGAGGATATGTTAACCAAACCCGCTATGCAGTAAAACAGAGCCATAAGCCTATGTGTGAGCAAGCTCACACAGGCTCATGGCTCTGTTTTGATATATGGCGCATGCCATACAGCGAAGATCCGGAGCTTTGCGACGGATCTGAGCTGCTGCATAGCGCCCTCTCCGGTGAGCTTGCTGCGGTTCCCGCCGCAGCCTACTTCCTCACCTGTCCATTCCCGAAAATAATATACTTTGTGGTAGTCAGCGCTTCCAGTCCCATCGGCCCTCTGGCGTGAAGCTTCTGGGTGCTGATGCCGATCTCCGCTCCGAATCCGAACTCAAAACCATCCGTAAACCGGGTAGACGCATTCACATAAACAGCCGCCGCGTCGATCTCATCCTGGAACTTCAGAGCGTTCGCATAATCTCTTGTGACAATAGATTCTGAGTGTCCTGTATTGTACTTATTGATATGGGCGATCGCCTCATCAATGGTATCCACGATCTTCACGGAAATAATGGCGTCCAGATATTCCGTACCCCAGTCCTCTTCCGACGCAGGAATAATATCCTCACTGATCGCCCGCGCTCTCTCATCTCCCCGGATCTCAACGTCATGGGCTTTCAGTTTCTCTACAATGGGTGGCAGCGCCTCCGGCGCGATGTCCCCGTGTATTACCAGAGATTCACAGGCGTTACATACTCCCAGTCTCTGAGTCTTGGCATTTTCTATAATGTCTGCCGCCATCCGGATATCTGCAGACGCATCCACATAGACATGACAGTTGCCGGTCCCGGTCTCGATCACAGGCACGGTACTGTTCTCCACCACATTGGCGATCAGTCCTGCTCCGCCTCTGGGGATAAGGACATCAATGCCGCCATGCATCTTCATCATCTCGCCGACCACTTCGCGGCTCGTATCTTCCACCAGAACGATCAGATCCTGGCAGAGTTTCTCTTTCCGGAGTCCGGACTTGATGGCGCGCACAATGGCCTGATTAGAATGGATCGCGTCACTTCCTCCGCGGAGGATCACCGCGTTCCCCGTTTTGAAACAGAGACCGAAAGCATCTGCCGTCACATTGGGACGGGACTCATAAATAATGCCTACGACCCCGAGAGGAACCCGTTTCTGCCCTATCCGAAGTCCGTTCGGTCTTGTCTTCATATACAGCACCTCACCCACCGGATCGTCCAGTCCGGCGATCTGCCTTAACCCTTCCGCCATATCGTCGATACGCTTCTCAGAAAGTGCCAGCCGGTCGATCAAGGACTGTTTGATCCCCTTTTCTCTGGCCGCTTCCAGATCTTTTTCATTCTCTGCAAGGATCATATCCTGCTGGGCGGTCAGCTCTTCCGCCACTGCCAGCAGCCCTCTGTTTTTATCCGCAGTACCAAGCTTCGCAGCCTCGGTCGCGGCATTATTTGCACGTTTTGTAAGCATTTCCATGTAGGTTTCCATCTGAGCTCTCCTTTCTGTCTGAATCCTTTTCCGTACATTCGTTTTGCCTGTATTGTTCTTATTGTATCATTGGCACAGATTTTCTGCCAGTATTTTCGTGAAATGACCGGCCATTGTGTCACTCATATTTTTATGCGAACTGGCTGTTATAAAGTTCCGCGTAAGCTCGGGAGTTTTACAGTTGAATAAATCAAAAATACCTTGCAGGCCGCATAAAGCCTGCATTTTTTTGTCAAATTTTATGTTTTTCTCTGTACTTGTTTGTAATAGTGTGTTATAATAAAAAGAAAAGAGAGGCGTTTTTTATCATGTATATCGCTATTACAGGCAGTAAAAATAATAAAGATGTATATATTTATCAATCGTTTCGGAAAGAGGATGGAAAATCATCTTCCCGTATCTATAAAAAACTCGGAAAATTTAACGATCTCATCGCTCAGTTTGACGGAGACAAAGATATGATGCTGGCATGGGCTAAAAACGAAGCACGAAAAGAAACAGAACTCTATAATCAGAAAAACGGGAAAGTTTCTATAGATTTTTCTCAGGGAGCACGTATCGCCCCAAATGAGCAGCGCCTTTTTAACATCGGATATCTCTTTCTCCAGTCCCTTGTTACCCAACTTCGCCTGGATAAGATCTGCCGTTCCATCAAAGGCCGCCATAAATATCTGTATGATCTCCACGCCATTTTAACAGACCTGATCTATGCCCGTATTCTCCATCCCTCCAGCAAGCGGGAAAGCTATGCGTACTGCAAGACCCTGCTGGAACCGCCAAAATACTCCTTACAGGATGTTTACCGTGCCCTTTCCGTCCTTGCTGAGGAATCCGATTTTATACAGAGTGAACTCTACCAGAATTCCAACTTTGTCCTTCCCAGGAACAAAAAAATCCTGTACTACGACTGCACAAACTTTTATTTTGAGATCGAACAGGAGGACGAACTGCGCAGATACGGCAAAAGCAAGGAACATCGTCCCAATCCGATCGTGACCATGGGTTTGTTCATGGATGCGGACGGGATCCCTTTGTCTTTCGATATTTTCCCCGGGAACCAGAATGAACAGACAACTTTGAAGCCATTAGAGCAGAAGATCATCCGGGATTTCAACTGCAGCGAATTTATTTTCTGTTCGGATAGCGGGCTGGGTTCTCTGAATAACCGCCGCTTCAACAGTTTCGCTAACAGAGCCTATGTGATCACACATTCTCTGAAAAAAATGAAAGAGGATGAACGGAGGATCGCGATGGATCCCACGCAGTTCCGCAAGATAGGTTCCAAAAAGTTTATTGACCTTCGCACACTGGATGAAACGGATGAAGAGACCTACAACTCTGTTTATTATAAGGAATACCCTCTTGTGACAGCAGATATGGATGAGACTCTGATCGTTACCTATTCCCCGAAATACGCCGCTTACCAAAGAAGGATCCGGGAAGGCCAGATTGAACGGGCGCAAAAACTTTTCTCCTCCGCGGGGAAGAAACGAAAGAGCAAAAACCCGAATGATCCTATGCGTTTTATAAAAGCCACTACGGTTACGGCGGATGGGGAGATCGCTGAAAAAACAATCTATGCCCTTGACCGGGAACAGATCGAGAAAGAAGCGATGTATGATGGGTTTTATGCCGTAGTGACCAATCTAGAGGGAGAGGTAAGTGAGATCATCCGGATCAACCGGCAGCGTTGGCAGATCGAAGAAAACTTCCGCATCATGAAAGAGGATCTCGGCTCCCGCCCAGCCTTTGTCCGTACAGAAGACCACATCAAAGCCCATTTCATGACCTGCTATCTCAGCCTGACCGTGTATCGGCTGTTGGAAAAGGCTGTTGGAGAGGACTATACGTGTAATCAACTCATCCAAACCCTGCGTTCCATGAAGATGACCCTTTTATCTTCTGCCGGCGGTTATATCCCCTCTTACACCCGTACAGAACTTACAGATACCCTGCACCAGGTTTTTGGTTTCCGTACGGATTATGAGATCATTACCAAAACCTCCATGCGCACTCTCATTAAAAATACAAAAGTTTTGGAAAGAGACAAAATATAGCACATATCGATGCAAGACCGAAAGAGGCTACAACGCCCATATTTACTGGGTTTGTAGCCTCTTTTTACTCTTTCAACTGTCAAAGATGGGATTGTATCATTGGCACAGATTTTCTGCCAGTATTTTCGTGAAATGACCGGCCATTGTGTCACTCATATTTTTATGCGAACTGGCTGTTATAAAGTTCCGCGTAAGCTCCACCTGCCCGAAGCAGCTCCCGGTGATCTCCCTGCTCAATGATCGTTCCATCCTGCATAACGAGGATCAAATCCGCATCTATAATCGTGGACAGACGATGGGCGATCACGAAACTGGTCCTTCCCTCCATCAGAGCTTTCATGGCCCTTCCAATCTCCATCTCTGTCCGGGTGTCTACTGACGACGTAGCCTCATCGAGTATCAGTATCTCGGGATCACAGAGGAACACACGGGCAATCGTAAGAAGCTGACGCTGACCGATAGAGATATTTTCTGCATCATTACTGAGCACAGTATCATAACCCTGCGGCAGTGTACGGATAAAAAAATGTGCCCTGGCGGCCTTTGCCGCCGAAATAATCTCTTCACGGTCTGCGTCGGGTTTCCCATAGGCGATATTCTCCGCGATCGTCCCTTCAAAAAGCCAGGCATCTTGCAGGACCATGCCAAAACATCCCCTCAGATCAGACCGTATCATGTCGGCAGTATTCGTGCCATCCAGCAGGATCCTCCCTCCGTTCACCTCATAAAAACGCATCAGCAGATTTACAAGTGTTGTCTTTCCCGCTCCCGTACTTCCGACAATAGCGATCTTCTGACCCGGATTCACTCCAAAAGAAACATCTTCCATTAATATCTTCTCTGAAGTATATCCGAAGCGGACGTGAGAAAATTTCAACGCGCCTCGCACAGCTTCCGGCTTTACCGAAACAGCAGATTCCGGTGACAGTTCCTCTTCATCCAGCAGCGCATATACCCGCTCCACTGAAGCTAAAGCGGACTGCATGGAGTTCAACATGTAAGAAAGTTCCGTGATCGGTTCCCCTGCCTGATTAACATACTGAAAAAAGGCTTGGAAGATTCCAGGGCTCATTCTGCCGCTCAGCAGCATATTCCCGCCCAGAACAGCGATCGCCACCAGACCGCATCGATTGATGATACGGATCCCCGGATTCACCGCGTTGATCAAAAAATCCGCCTTTTCTGAAGCTCTGGCCAGTTCTTCCGCAGCATTTTGCACTTTTTCTGAGCTCCACGACTCGCGGTTAAAGGCCTTGATGACCATTCTTCCACTGTATGATTCCTCGATCAGGCCATTCATTTTTCCCACCGCCTCCTGTCTTTGCACAGCACAGAAAAGCGTATGCTTTGAAACAATACTTGTCAACAGGAGTGAAACACCGGTAAACGCAAGAAATATTATTGTAAGCACCACGCTGAACCGCAGCATCATAACAATGGACCCCACAACAGTGCCCGCTGCCACAAACAGTCGAAGCATACCTGTCTGCAACGCTTCAGACATCTTGTCGAGATCATTAGTGATATAACTCATGATCTCGCCTGCCTGATGCCGGTCATAGAAGGAAAGGGGCAGACGATGCAGCTTTTCGCTTACTTCCTTTCTCAATTGCAGACTCAGGCGTTCTGCGAAACTGGCCATAAGAAAATTTTGCAGTATATAAAACATTCCGGCCGTGGCATATAAAACAAGCAGGAAAAAGATTTGCTGCCCTCCTGTTGTCCATGTAATGTGAAAAATGGCCTCAATACTTCTAAGTTCTTGGATCTGCTCCCAGATCAGATCTACCACCAACGCGCTGTACAGAGGCGCCAGAAGATTGAAAACCGTATAGGACGCCACCGAGAGAAGAACAATGATCAGACGCAGCCGCTGTTTTCCCATGGAGCGCAGGAACCTGCGCAAAGTCCTTCCTGCGTTTTGAGCTTCCAGGGCTTCTTCCTCCAGATAGCTCTTTTCTTCAGACATCCCCGTCTCCTCCTTTCATCTGAGAGTCTACAATATCTCGATAAACAGGACAGGTTTTCAATAGTTCCTCATGTCTCCCCAGCCCCACGATCTTTCCATCGTCCACGACCAGGATCTGATCCGCATGGAGGATAGTGCTGACACGCTGAGCAATAATAAGTACCGCCGCCTCCCGTGTCTCTTTTTTCAGAGCACGCCGGAGAGACGCATCTGTTTTAAAATCAAGCGCAGAAAAACTGTCATCAAAAATATACAGATCCGCCTTTCTTACGAGAGCGCGGGCTATGGATAATCTCTGCCTCTGTCCTCCGGAAAAATTCCTGCCACCCTGCGCCACATAAGCATTCGTTCCATCCGGTAAATCCTGAACAAAATCTGCCTGGGACACACCAAGAGCATGCTTGAGTTCTTCTTCCGTGGCGTTCTCATTTCCATACCTTAGATTTTCCGCGATCGTACCAGAGAACAGCCATGCTCTCTGAGGCACATAAGAGATATGTCCTCTAAGTCTATGCTGTGAGATGCTCCGAATGTCCTGTCCCATCATAAGGATCTTTCCTGATGTAACATCGTGGAAACGCATGATCAGCTTAGCTATCGTAGACTTTCCGCTTCCTGTTCCCCCTATAACCGCAGTTGTCTCTCCTCTCCTGCAGCAGAAAGAAAGATCAGAGAGTGTATTCACATCCGTATCGGCAAACCCGAAAGATACATGGTCGAAATTGATCACCTCATCGCTGTTTTCTCCAGTTTCTTTCTCCTGAAGCAATTCTCTGTCCGCTATTGACGGCTCCAGCTCCAGCACTGCGCAGACGCGCCGCAGACAGGTCACAGCGCGGGGGATAAGCAGGATAACCATTTGTGCCATCATCACATAGAACAAAATCCACACTGCATATTCTGTTATCGCGGTAATATCACCAATGTTCATCTCCCCGGCTCCAACACGGTTTCCCCCGAAATAAAGTACTGCCACGATACAGAAATTGATCGTTACAGTGGCAAGACAGTCCAGTCCCGCGAATAGACGGTTTGCCTGGATTGATGATTCCGCATACTCTTCAAATGTCTTTTTCATTCTTTCTGTCTCATGAGATTCCTTGTTAAAAGCACGAATCACCCTGACGCCTGTAAGATTTTCACGCAGGACCACATTCATTCGGTCAAGAAATCCCTGTAGTCTTTCAAAAACAGGAGCGGCTTTCCGCATGATCAGAAGAGCGGCTGTCAGCACAAATACGGTAACACTAAAAATCAACACTCCCATATCCCGGTCTATCCTGAATGAAAATATAATTCCCATCACACACATCACAGGAACCGGAAGCACCATTTGAAGGAAATTAATAAGAGACTGCTGGATCACGCTGACATCATTCATTGTTCTTGTAATCATGGAAGCAGTACCGAACACTTCAAAATCTGACGCTGAAAACTCCTGTGATCTGTCGTAGAGAGCTGAACGAAGATCCCGCCCGATATCCGCCGACATTCTGGCACACAGCCAGCTTCCCAACAAAGTCAGACCTCCTGAGCAAAGAGCAATGCACAACATGATGGCACCACTTAGTATAATCTTCCGAGCGCTTCCACCGCCGACTGCCAGATTGATCATATCAGCTGTGATCGTGGGGACAAGAAGGGAGCCGCCCACATCTGCAAAGACGATCAGTATAATCAGGGCAAGCTGCCGCTGATAAGGTTTTAAAAAAGGTAAGATCCTCTTCATATATCCTCTGTTCTGCCTTTCTTTTGAATCATCTCCCTGATCTCTTCCTCAAAATATCTGCACTGCTTTTCCTCCAGCTTTACCATAAGCTCTCGTTCTTCCTCCGTCATCCGCAGTAAGGAACGCTCTTCAGACTCCATTAAGGGAGCGATCATAGCCTGACAGAGGCGCTGTCCTTCATCTGTCAGTCTGACCGCTTTGCTGTTTCGGGCTCCGGCAAGACGCTCAAGCCGGATATATCCTTTTTTCACAAATCCGGAAATTGTAAAATTGATCGTTTGTTTCGGATAACTCCACATCACCGCAAGATCGTTTTGTGTGACCGGCCCATCCGTATCAAACAGTGTATACAAAATATTCAGCGCGGGATCAGACAATCCGTGTGACACAGCATAATTATGATATAGTTCATTGAGTCTTTTCGCCGTCTGTAAAAGTAATGTGTTCTGAATCTTTACGGTATTGTTCATAGATTCTTCCCTCCATAAAATAAAATCCAATATGGGACTTTTATAGGATAAGTCCCATATTGGATTTTGTCAAGCAATTTCATACTCATCTATACTTCACAGCTAAACAGCTTCAATAGCTATACTCCCAATTACAGCTGCTGACTACACTTTAATCCGCTCTGCCACTTCACTGCCAAGGGCGAGTCTCCTGTCCTGCACCCCGATGATCACACTGTCCCTGCACTGCTGTATGACCCGCACAGTGCTTCCTTCCTCCACTTGGCGGCTGCGCAGGAACCCGATCACTTCCGGCAGTCCGAACATCCACTTGATCGTGCAGGTCTCCCCTGCTTTCACATTTGACAACGCCTGCATAGTATCACTCCTTTTTCTTTATTGTAGAAAGCCTGCGCAGAGTTAGTCAATGGAAATCTTTGTTGCATGCAGATGACATCTGTAAGCAGGCACACACCACAAAACCGCAAACCTCCCGGATACTGGAAGGATGCCCGCCGATGCCCGGCTGTATACTGCCTGAATTGATAAATTTTATCAGCTGTTCCACGGAGAGCCCCTATGATTTCATTCCCTCACATATACGATATAGTCCTCTTTCCTGGACTTTGCCTCCGGTACGGCGCCATCGGCCGGATATCCCAGGATACAGTGTCCCACGCCCACATAATCGCCTTCGATCCCCCACTGTTTCAGCAGGGCTTTTCCTTCTTCTGAATCAAACACCTCTCTCGCCCGGTGGATCCAGCAGGACCCCACTCCTACTGCCTGAGCCGCGTTCATCAGATTCCCAAGCACAAGGGATCCGTCCTCCACGCAGGTAGGACGTTCTCTTGAAGCCAGCACCACCAGGACTGTGGGTGCCCCATAAAAGGGATCGCATCCTTCGTTTCCCAGATAATGGGCGTTCAGCTTTGACAAAAGATCTCTGGTCTTCTTGTCCTGTACGACAACGATCTTGGGAGACTGCATTCCCATGCCCGTAGGAGCATAGATGCCTGCCTCAAGGATCTTCTGCAGCTCTTCTTCTCTGATCTGTTCCGGCTTATAGGCGCGGATGCTTCTTCTCTCTTTTAAGTCTTTGAGTGTTGCTTCCATTCTGACTTCCTCCTTTTGTCCTGCTCTGTTTCTGTCTGTTGTCGGTATTTTCTCAGCCCGGAACTTCTCATTCCCGGGCCAGGACATAGATCTGATACATATCTTCCTCTGTCAGTTTCTTCACGCACCCCACGGTCCGTCTTCCGAAATGGCCGCACTTTTCTGCCAGCTTACGCATCTGTTCTTCCGTAAGGAGGATGCCCATGTCCCGGATACATACCGGCATCTCGATCCTGCGGTAAAAGTCTTCCATTGCCTCAATTCCCTTCAGGGCCGTCTCCTGATCATCGCCCCCGGGGATTACCCCCATCACGTTCACGGCGAACCGGGCAAACCGCTCCGGGCGCGCGTCCATCACATACCTGGCCCAGCTGCCCCAGACAGCCGCCAGCCCGGCTCCGTGAGCCACGTCGAACATTCCTCCCAGCTCGTGTTCCAGCTGATGGCACGCCCAGTCGCCTCCATCCGTCCCGCATCCGGTCAGTCCGTTATGAGACAGGCTTCCTGCCCACATAACTTCCGCCCTGGCATTATAATTCTCTGGATCATCCATAAGGATCTCCGCGTTCTTCATGACTGTGCGGAGCAGATGTTCACTGATCCCGTCGGTCAGCTCCATATTATCGCTCATATTAAAGTACCGCTCCATTGTGTGCATCATGATATCCACACATCCGCAGGAAGTCTGATATTTGGGAAGCGTTACCGTCAGCTCCGGGTTCATGACCGCAAATCTGGGACGGCAGAGGTCTGATTTATAACCCCGCTTCAGCCATCCCTCTTCTTTTGTTATGACAGAAGAATTGCTCATCTCAGAACCTGCCGCAGAGATGGTAAGGACGACGCCGATCGGAAGGCAGTCCTGCGCTGTGCGCAGCCCTTCGTAGAAATCCCACACATCTCCTTCATTTGCCATGCCATACCCGATGGCCTTGGCAGAATCGATCACGCTTCCGCCTCCCACGGCAAGGATAAAGTCAACCCCTTCCTTCCGGCACATGTCAATGCCCCGGTAGATCAGAGACAGTCTTGGATTTGGCACAACTCCGCCCAGAGAAATATATGAGATCCCATTCTCGTCCAGCGAACTGTAAATCCGGTCCAGAAGTCCGCTCCTGACTGCGCTGCCGCCTCCATAATGCACCAGCACTTTTCTGCAGCCCTGCTCCTTTACCAACTCCCCTGCCTGCTTTTCTGCGCCCTTTCCGAAAACCACTTTCGTCGGTGTATAGTAAGCAAAATTTTCCATCCGTTGTCTCCTCCGTTCTCCGCTTTCTCTTTATATGACCTCAACCTATATGATCTCAATCTGGCACATCTTCATGGCGTTCAGCGCCTGCTGGTGGCTCTCAGGAGTAACGCCGGCGCAGCATGCCCCGGCCACCCGGATCGGAACCTCCGGAAGAAAAGCCTTTAACAGAAGCGCATTTGAGATCACACAGATATCCGTACATAATCCGGCCAAAGTAATTTCTTCCACAGGCTCTTCTGTATCATTCAGTTTCCGGATATACTCGCCCAGCTCTTTGCTGCCAAACGTTGGTTTGTCAATAATCGTATATCCTGCTTTCCCTGCAGCAGCTTCCGCGATCTCACTGCGAATTTTCCAGCCCGTTGTTCCTTTCACGCAGTGTACCACCGGAAGATGTTTTCCTTCCTCACTTTCCAGATAATTTTCTCCATGGGTATCTCTGGTGGCGATGACCCGCCCGTCAAAATCCCGGATCATTTCCGACACTGCCGGCACGATCCTCTGGGCTTCTGTCGTCCCCAGAGAGCCGTCGATAAAATCATTCTGCATATCCACCACAACTAGTATCTTCATTTCTTTGTTCTCCTTCCCTGTTTCAGATCATAATAAAATATGTACTGCTGCATCACCCCGGCGCACTCTCGGTATCTTTCATAGGGAAAGCCGCCGCTGTACTGTGCATCCAGCGCTTTCCGGATATGCGTGTCCACCGGAAACGCGTCCATCTGATGAAGGGCAAACAGACAGATACAGTCTGCCACTTTGCCTCCGATCCCCGGAAGCCTCATCAGCTCTGCCCGCGCGCTTTCATACTCCATATCCGAAAGTGCTTCGATATCTACAGCCTTCTCTATGATCATCCGGGCAGTTCCGCAGATATACCGGCTCCGGTATCCCAGTTTCATCGCCCGCAGTTCCTCCTCGCAGACTCCGGCCAGCCGGTCTGCCCGGGGGAACGCATAGAATACCATCCCGTCCTCTGTCGTTTTCTTCTCCCCGTATCTCTCACTCAACGCGTGTATCAGGCCCTTGATCCGGGGAATGTTATTCTGCTGGGACAGGATAAATGTCAGGATCATTTCCCAGGTATCCTGTCTGAGAATGCGGATGCCTCTGCCAAACTGCGCCGCTTTTCTTAAATATTCATCATCCGGAGCGATCCGTTCCCGGTACGCTTCATAACTGGTATCCAGATCAAAATAACGCTTCCAGAATGATTCATATTCCTCTTTCCGGCAGAAAAGAGTCGTCCGGTAGATGGGATCCTCCTCGTTTCCTGCTGTCTCTGTCCGAATCTTCAGATAACGCCCGCCTGCAGTCAGCTCATAACTGTTTTCCGACACCGGGTCAAGGCGAAAGCACTGACCGGACCCGCAGATCTGCGGGACAGAAAAATATCTGTCTTCGATCGTAACCATAGTTCCTCCCTTATGGATCCTGCCCAGGCTCTCATCCGTCCATCGGTAAAGATTTCCGCAGGATCCGGCCGTTTTCAGTATACTCTAAGGAAATCGAAAAATCAATTGGCCGCCAGCGTCTGATCAATGATGCTTCTCATAATATCTTCTGTCAGCTGCCCGCTCACATACCCAAAAACATTTCCTTCTCTGTCGATCATAAATGTGGTCGGGAACGCGGAAATTCCATAGTAGCTGAACATTTCCCCTGTCTCATCCATGAGGACGGGATAGGTATAGCCGTTCTCCTCCATAAAGGCAGTGATATCCTCCGCAGACCCCTCTCCGCCCATTCCGGGGCCGGCCACGCCGAGGATCGCCACTTCCGCGTCCTCCCCCTGCGCCGCGTATTCCTCATAGAGCTTCTGGATCTCCGGCATCTCGTTCCTGCAGGGACCGCACCAGGTGGCCCAGAAATTCAGGAAAATAACTTTTCCTTCATACTGTTCCAGCGTATGGGTGTTCCCGTACTGGTCGCTCAGTTCAAATCCGTATGCCCGGACTGTCTCTGCCGTTTCTTCATTTTGCCCTGCGTCTTCATCCTCTTCATTTCCGGTGATATCTCCCTCATTTCCGGCAGCGTCTTCTTCATTTCCGGCAGCGTCTTCTTCATTTCCGGCCGTCTCCTCTGCCGTGCTGCCGCCTGCTGTGGACAGATATCCGGTGATATCATTCATCTTTCCCGTAAACATGAGCAGTCCCATGAGGATCATAAGTACTCCCCCGATCTTGACTGTGTACCGGACGACTCTGCCGTGCTTCTTAAACCATGCCAGCAGACCGGCCGTGAATATCCCTGCTGCCAGAAAGGGCAGGATAAAACCCAGCGTATACACTCCGATCAGCAGAAAACCCATACCGCCGGACTGAGCGCTCCCGGCCATCAGAAGGACACTGGTCAGTGCCGGCCCCACACAGGGTGTCCAGGCAAAACTAAAGGTAAAGCCCATGATCAGAGCTGTGACCGGGGACATGGTCATTTTTTCCAGACGGACCGGAAGCCGGTGCTCTGTCCCGAGCGCTCTGGAACTTCCAATTACTCCCAACTGATACAGGCCGAACAGGATGACGATCACGCCGCCGATGCGGGCAAACAGCATTCGGTTCTCACGGAAAAAACTTCCTGCGGCCGACGCGCCCAGTCCCAGCACAAAAAACGCGCCACTGATCCCTATCGTAAAACAGAGTACGCGGACAAACAGCCGCATCCTTTCCCGAAATCCCGGATTTGCTCTCATGTCTGCATCGTTCTTTGCATTACCCCCTGTATTCAGCCCTCCGGCCAGATACCCCAGATAAAGCGGCACGAGCGGAAGCACGCAGGGTGAAAAGAAACTGAAAAGTCCCTGTAAAAACACGGTAAGGGCAGAGATCCCTGTCTCAACTGTAAATCCCATATAAACAATCTCCTTTTCTTTCTCTGTCTGTGTTCTGACAGCATACCATATTTTCCATATCCGGAACAGTGACTTCATCACATTCAGGTATTCTTTTTGCACTTTTTAATAAAATAAAAAATGGCGGGACAAACATTTATCTGCTGTGCTATACTACAGGGTATAAAGTATAAAATATTTTTAAAGAAATGAGGTAGATTTTATGCCATTAGTCACGACAACAGAAATGTTAAAAAAGGCACAGGCCGGCCATTACGCAGTCGGCGCATTCAATGTAGAGAATCTTGAGATGGTCATGGCAGTCCTGAAAGCCGCGGAAGAAATGAAAGCCCCCGTCATCATGCAGACAACTCCTTCCACGATCAAATATGCAGGAGTCGATTATTTCTTCGCGATGGTGCAGACTGCGGCTAAGAGAGCTTCCGTACCGGTCGCGATGCACCTGGACCATGGCAGCAGCTTTGAACTGGCAATGCAGGCTCTGAGGGCAGGATATACTTCCATTATGATCGACGGCTCCCATGAGTCTTTTGAGGACAACATCACTCTGACCCGCCGCGTCCAGGAGGCATGCGCTCCCTCCGGTATCAGCGTGGAAGCAGAACTTGGCAAGGTAGGCGGCAAGGAAGATGATCTGGACGGCGGAGACGAGAATCCGTATACAGATCCTCAGCAGGCAAAAGAATTCGCGGAGCGCACAGGCGTTACCTCTCTGGCGGTCGCGATCGGAACGGCTCACGGTCTGTACAAAGGAATTCCGAGGCTGGATTTTGACCGGCTGACAGAGATCCGCGAGGTCGTGTCCATCCCGCTTGTTCTCCACGGAGCATCAGGCGTACCGGATGAGGCGGTCCGTGAATCCATCAGACGCGGGATCTGCAAAGTGAACTATGCCACAGAACTCCGCATCGCGTTCAGCGACGGGGTCAAAGAATACCTGGCTGCCAATCCGGACGTATTTGATCCGAAGAAATACGGCACTGTCGGTATGCAGCATGTGACAGATCTGGTAAAACAGAAGATCAGCGTATGCGGTTCTGAGGGACAGGCATAAACAGGATTGCAGACAAAACAGAATGATACAGAAATAAAGAAAAATTTATAAAAAAGGGAAGCCCTTCCTGATCCATAAAACCGGTTCCGGGAGGACTTCCCTTTTTATGTAATTTCCCGATGATATATTTTCTGATAATCTTTCAGTCTGTCAGTCCACAATAAACGGCGTTCCACTCTCCGGGAGCGGTGCCTTCAGATATGCACAGGCTGAAGCCCCCACATCCGAAAGTGTTTTTCTCGTGCCAAATTTCACTCCGTGCATGCCTTTCCGGTATACAAGCAGCGGCACGCATTCCCTTGTATGTTTGCTGTGGCCGATATCCGGATCATTGCCGTGATCAGCCATGACCACAAGTACATCCTGTTCTGTCAGCATGGGGATCAGCTCCCCGATCTTGCGGTCTGCGATCTCCAGGATCTCTCTGTATGTTTCGGAAGACTGTGAGTGCCCGGCCAGATCCGTCTCCTGCACATTCGTGCAGATAAACCCTTCCTTCATTCCGGCCAGCTCCTGTATCGTCAGTTCCAGCACTTCTTCTGTTGGAACGCAGGAAACACTTTTTCCCTGCTCATTGCTCACAATGTCCGCCACTTTCCCGAACAGAGATACCCTGTGTCCTGCTTTTGCCAGGATCGTAGGCGCCTGCACCTCCGGATCCACGCCATATCCGAGATGCCTGCACTGATAACCCTGCTCATAGGATTTCGATTTTGCGGACGCGATCCCGATGAATCTGTCCTGTTTCGTCTCCTCCGCATTCCACAGATCTTCCATCGTATTTCCGGTTCCTCCGAACACGATCACCCTGCCCACTGTGACTACTTCTCTTACATGGCGTCCGATTTCAAGCTCTTTTTCAAAGGGCATATCATCCAGCGGCGCTGTGACATTATAACACATCCCCAGATCCGCCTCCAAATTGTCCGCGACTGTCGCATAATCGTCGACCAGAAGATATCGAAGTCCGCCTCTTTCAATCACCTCGACTTTATGGTTCTTGCTTTTCAGATGATGATAGACCTCCTCGACTTTTTCCTGGAAAGGATGCTGATCCGGCTTTTTCGGAAGGGTACCCATGATCTCCTGATGCCCCATAAAAGTATCCGCGCCGAAATGCATGAGTTCACATTTCCCGTAATTAGCATCCTCCGAGAACCGCATTTTTGCGCTCTCACTGCCAAAAGCATTCATAAGTCCCAGCTTTTCCAGATTTTCCAGCTTCATATCCGGAAAATCCTTCAGGATCGACCGCAGCGTGTTGGCCTTTACATCGGCAGGTCTTACTCTGGCTGTATCCTCCATAGCGCCGATCCCAAAACCATCCAGAACAATTACCACAAATCTTCTGTTCATTTCTGCCTCCCTTGACTGTCATATACGCCGATGATCTCCGGATTTCCGCTCTGTATGCCTTTCACCAGCACCACATCGCTCCGTGTCACAAAGATCTGATAGCGGAAAGCCATCAAAACGGTATCTCCCACACGGCATGTCTTTGATAATCCGAAGTGATAATCAATGCTCTCGCACTCCGGCGGGATCACAGAGAGCATTTCTGATTCTCCAAGGCTTTTCCCCACCAGGGCATTGGCCACATGGGAACGCCTGTAATATCCTCCGCCGTAGCAGTATCCCAGACCTTCAAAGTTATGAGAAATTTCTGTCACATAGACACAGCACGGGATCTCCGGCTGATCTTTGACAGCGTGCAGCGGGGTCGTGCCTGTCAGACTGTGCCCCGGCTCCGCGCAGTTTCCTCCGTATTTCACCATCTGTTCAAATGTGGCGCAGCAGCTGGCGGACGGGGTGTTGATCAGTCCGCATCGGATCCCCGTTTTTTCCAGCCGGTCTGCCGACTCAAGCACGGTTTTCAGATTATGGGTAGGCCGGATCTCTCCCGCTTTTTCATCATAGAGATAGCAGGGGAAGGAAGTCACACCCGCGATCCTGACATTCCCACAGTTTTTCCGGATCCAGTCCGCAGTCTCCTCCAGTTCCTCCATGGCAAACCCTGCAGTCTGCCCGGAGTACATCATATCCCCTTCACCTGTCACGCGGAGCAGGATTTTCTGGGTCTTTCCGAGCTTTTCTGCCGCCTGATGGATCTCCGCCGCCTTTTCTTTTGTATAGACCGTAATATACTCCGGTCCGTACGCGACGATCTCCGGAACCTGTCTGCTGGGAATCTGCACCAGATGGCCCACATTCCCGATGGGGATATTATGGCGCATCATAACCCGTGCTTCCCTGTAGTCTACCGTCACTGCCCCGGCAAATCCGAGTTCCATAAGTCTCTCCGCCAGCCATGGATTCCTTCCCACCTGCTTCAGCATGAAGAACAGCGTGATCCCACATTCTTTTGCCTTTTCGGAGATCTTTTTCGCATTTTCTGTAAATGTATCCACATCGATCACGTAGGAATCCGGATCGATCCTGCCCGACTGATGGAGCTCAAACGCGGTCTCGAGCAGTTTTTCATTTCTCTTTTTCAACTGATTCAGAAACATATACTCACACTTTCCATGGCCCGTTTCAGTACCCGCAGTACCGTATCCGCCCCGCCGCGCATCGGGTTGATCCGGATCATCCTTTTCTCAAACGTGGGATCGATCCTGCGGAATGTGCCGGATATCCTGTAAAACATCGGGACCATTTCATATTTTGATTCAGACCCTATCGGGTTCGGAGCCGCGCCAAGCCTCTCTGCCGCCTCAAGGACCTGCTCTGCGATGTCCTCTTCAAATTCCACCAGCAGGACCTTGGACTGAGCATTTGCCGGAAAAGCATCCCTGATCCCGGGTACTTCCCCCTTCTTCAGGCGGTCTACACACTCTTCGATAACTTCCGCTTCCACCGCCAGCGACACCGGCGCGTACACAAGTCCACGCAGCACATCCAGGGCTTCATGCCCCTGGGTCTGCATGCCTCCGGAGTAACTGCAGTCCACAATTTTCCGGACATACTTCTCTTTTCCAATCACGATCCCGATCCCTTCCGGGCCAAGAAGCTTAAAAGAAGAGAAGCAGGACAGATCCGCACCGCACTGGACTCCTGTTTTTTTCATTTTCATAACCGCATAGTTATCATCTGTCAGTATGGGGATATCTGCGCCTTCCTTTATGGTCCGGATAACGGACTCCATATCATATCTGTCATCCGGTTTCTGGCGGGTGTACTGAACTACCGCGCCCCGGATATCTTTCTCCTTCGCCAGCACGGCCTTCAGGTTGTCCGGGTCATTATAATCCGCTTTCATACACCGAAGTCCCATCATTTCCATGGACGTAGCCGTCGTGCTGTACACAGGCGCGTCATGGATCAGGATCTTCTCTCCCGGCCCGATCATGGAATACAGACCGAGACGGATCGCGCCGCTTCCGGCTCCCCGGACCAGGACACAGGACTCCGCCTCAAAAATATCAGCGATAACCCGCTCTACCTTGGATGTGGCCACAGGCTTGTTCAGCCCCGGGACGACTCCCAGGTCGCCCCGGCTTAAGATCTCGTGACCTTCAAATTCTTTCATGATGCAGTCGATCACCCGGAACTGGACCGCCCTGGCTTCGTCTAAATTCATTCCTTTCAACGGATATGTCTGCAATATGTTTTCCTCCTTTAGTACCCCATATCCACGATTCTGGCCGGATTAGAGACGAGCAGCTTCCTCAGCGTTTCCTCCGTGATTCCTCTTTCTCTGAGCATCGGAACAAACTTTTTCATTACGGTTGTATATCCGTCATATTTTCCCTGTCCTGCCATATACGATTTCCTGGAAATATCCTGAGACAGAAGGATATGGTCTTCATACCCCTTCTCAAGCAGCCACATCAGATTATCCGCCCGCCGTTCATCGGACAGATAGGAAGTCTTTCCTATGGTGTCATACCCGATGTTCACGCCTGTGTCCAGCAGGCTCTTCTGATATTCCCTGTCATCTGACAGATCAATATGTCCCAGAATGATCTTGTCAGGGTTGATCCCCTGTTTCTGAATCAGCGCGGACTGTTCCAGTCCCAGCCGGCCCAGCTGGCAGTGAGTCGTCACGGCGCAGCCTGTTTTATATCCTGCCATGCCCGCCGCAGCCAGCACATTTCTCTCACTGGGGGCAAGCTCCTTCTCGCCTCCTGCCACTTCCCCGATGATCCCGGCCTTTATTCCGGTCTCTCCGATCCCTTCCTGGATGTCCCGGCAGAAAATGTCACAGATGGCCTCCGGACTGCTCTGCCTGATCTCTTCCGGATGGTAGGCCTCCAGATAAAACCCGGTAGCCGGCACGATATGGATGCCGCAGTCTCTGCTGATACGGGCCAGCATTTCCACATTCCGGCCCATATCATTGCATGTAACTTCGATGACAGACTGTACGCCCGGCTCTTTCATAAGCATGACTTCTTTTTCTATCATCCCGATATCGTCAAATACGGAATCATCGTCGCCCCGGACCCTTGACAGGTCCAGCGCGAGATGTTCGTGGCACATTGTAACGCCCAGCTGTCCGGCGTCAATTGCCCCTCCTACTGTGTTTATCATGTTATCGTCACCTTCTTAAATCGTCGTCTTTTTCTGAATTATACAAGCGGTGTCAGTCCGATCAGATAGGTAAGGTTCAGAAGCAGACCCGTTGCGATCGCGGCAATCGGCCCGATTGCCATACGCATGATCTTGCGTCCTGTAGCCTCGTTGACAAGATAGATCACGCCGCCGATGATAAATCCTCCGGTCGCTCCGACTGATGTGGTCTCTCCCATTGCGCAGCAGGCCGAAATAGAACCGATGAGAAGAGCGAACTCTACGCAGGTGTTCATCGCACTTCTGATATTGTCGGAAGCGTCACGCATGGACGGGAATTTGCCCAGGAACTTTCCGATCAGGCCGAGAAGCATTACTTCCACCAGGATGATGACCGCGCCAAGGATGGCTGCGACGATCGGGTTGGGCGCAAGATATCCTGCCACATAGATAAACGTAAATCCTGCCACCGCGTATACACCTGTCGTCACAGCTGTCGTAGCGATCAACGGAATAAAGCTCAGCGCTCTCATGAACTCGTTTGTAGCCACTGTCCGGATCAGAGAATTTGCTTCTCCGGGATCTGACATGGCGTATGCCTTAGCCAGGTCGAACATAGATACGTCAGAGCCGGCAAATACATGTACATTACAGATCACGGCGATCAGCGCGCCGGCTACCATCAGGAACGGAAGATTCTTCCGGATCCTTGCAGTTCTCTCAGAAAATACATTCAGCGACTCTCCCTCGCTTTTTTCCGGTTTATTCTTCATATCACGGCTGATACAGAGCACAACGAGAAGGATCACACCCACCATCATTGTCCATGCGTCATCGCTGATAGAAGAAAATCTGGGTCCCGCGAAACGGAAGATGAGCACGACTACAGCTGAGATGATGCCCGTTTTCATTCCAAACTGCATAATGATCGTTACAATTGGGAAAATTGCAAAGCCGGTCACTACATAGGTACCTACATTGCCAAGCGCGGAGATCAGATCTACAGGCATTCCTGTCAGCACCGTATTGACGCCTCCGATGGCGGTGATACAAAGTACGCCGTAAGCCGCTCCGAGGATCGGTGCAAGCCATTTCTTCGGGGAAGCGATCCCGATGATATCCGTCGCCAGGAACAGCAGCCACGGATTCAAAAGATTCGTAGCCAGCGCGTTTCCGATACCGACTGACGCGATAAATCCCACACTGAGTCCAAACGCGATGGTAGCCATCTCAGACCTGTGCATGCGCCCCTCAATATATTCCGGGATAACCGGGCGGATTCCGTCATGGAATACCGCCATTCCCATGTGCGACATAAATGCGGTCATGGCACATGTTACCATAACTAAGATAATGTTTATTACACTAAGTTCCATTCCTGTTTCCTCTCTTTCTTCTTTAGAATTACTTTTCTGCTTCCTTCTTCATCAGCACATCCATAAGTACGGGAACTGTTCCGTCAATATTGGAAACTGTCATCCCGAAACAGATCTTTCCGGCATCCACAAACTTCTGGATCTCATCTCTGTTCGGACTTCCCCCATTCTTGCATACAGTACAGCAGTTACTGTATCCCATCAGCCCGATCAAGATTGAGATGGCCGATCCCCCGCCGCTCTCACAGGCTCCGAAATAGTAGTCTGCCCGGCCGTCTTTTAACATAGGCACCGCGCCCATGTCTGTGGTAACAATGATTTCCGCGTCTGGACAAGCTTTCAGGATCGCGTCTCTCATTTCATTTTTCTGCATTCCGCCTACTGCGATTTTCATTTTCTCTCCTCCTGTTTTTTGATCATGCCAATACATTACATAAATGAACCATGATGAATCCTGTTTCCGCATCCGGAAGCGGCTCTGGAAGTATCTCTGTCATTCTGTCGAAAAACTCAGCAGCTTTCTCATAGACAGGCTCTTCTTTTAATTCCTCCAGCACAGCCGCGTCGATAGGAGTCTCCGTCTGCCCGTTCTGTGCCCTCTTAAGCGCCATCGCCAGATGAGTGATGAAAATTCCCGACCTCTCTTCATCCACGTCTTCCTTCTCAGACAGCAGCATATCTACTGTCTCACGGCAGGTATCCGCATCCTCTCCGGATATCAGCCCGGCGCCACACAGAACATCGATCCGCGCATATAGATCTTCAGCCCTGCTCAAAACACCCTCCTTTCTCAATATACAATATTTTGTATATTGGTCTATATATATTTGCCTGTGGTAAACCTCAAACAGCAGATATTCAAAATTTTCCACAGACAACTATATCTTTTTAATAGTCCGCGGGTCGTTTTCCTTCCCGCACTTCCTCAAGTACTTTAAGTACGTGTTCCTTCTTTATATTTTTTTCCAGGAGCGCCTTAATATATTCCGCTCCGACCTTTACAACGATCACCGCGGCCGAAAAATCCGTGTCATATTCTTCATCTGACAAAAATACGACTTTCAGACCGCCCTGCCCATGATCCACCACACTGTCATAATTCCAGACACCGGCATCGATCGTTCCTGCCTTAAGACTTGATACAATATTCTGCGTCTTTGTCTCCACAAGTCTGACATTCCTGCCCTGAATGATCCTTTCCGTGATCTTGCTCTGGTCCAGGGACGCACTGTCATACCCTACACGCATACCGTCCTCAAGCCCCGTCGCATGATTATCACGCAGCATCAGAACATGGCGGGAAAGGAAACTGCCCACTCCAAAATCAAGAACGATCTGGACTCCACATCCCTGACGGATTGCCAGTTCTGCCGCATATCGCGAACATACTGCAAACTGATAGGTCCCTGCCTCTACCAGGCGGAGTCTCCCCACCGCGCCTCTGGCATATGCCATATTAAAATTCAGCTTCCCGAGGGCCTCATAAATCGCCGTAGCAAATCCTTCATACGTGACAGAATATGGCAGCGGCATAATGCCAAGGATCTCTTCCCTGACGCAGCAGTTCTGCAGTCTGGTGTAATCCATGGCTTCGATAAAGGTACCCATATGTCCGTGGGATCGCAGTGAAACCGCGCGATTGTCTTTTATGTATGCAAGCGCGTTTTGGATCGTTCCTCTGGATACTCCGAATTTCTCCTGATATTCCGAGACAGACGGAATCCTGTCTCCTATATTTCTCGTCAGAAAATCCATCGCCAGTTGTCCGATCGTAACCCCGATCTTCTGGTACAGCCCTTTATCCATACCGATAACACCTTCGTACAAAATATTGTATATTGTTACTATAGTACACCTTCTGATAATTGTCAACATTTTTTCGTCATTTTTTATATCACCCTTGAATGAAAAACTAAATTCCGCTTTCATGCTGAATTTAGTCTTACTCTCTTCTTCTATATCCTTTATCATTCTTAGTACCTTCTATCCGCAGTAGAAAAGAGGTACTTATGTGTAAATCAATCCCCGGAACCCAAAAACATTTGACAATGGATCAACGTATCACGATTGAAAAGGGCTTGGATCAGGGTAGGTCCCTTCGTAGTATTGCTCTGCAGTTAGGGAAAGACCCAACTACAATCTCCAAAGAGATCAAAAAGCACCGCTCTTTTCAGGAACATAACCATTTCAATGAATCTAAAAACAAATGTGCCCTGGTTAAAGACTGCAAGAAAAAGAACATCTGTGGTATTTATGCCCCAGTCTGCAAAAGGATGTGTAAACTCTGTAATCACTGCAATTCCCATTGCGATGACTTCACTCCTCGCACTTATCATTGCCCAATCCTGGATAAAGCTCCTTTTGTCTGCAATGCCTGCAGCAAGAAAAGTGGATGCCGGTTGGACAAAGCCTATTATAGGGCCACGACCGCTCATAGGGAATACCGCACAGTTCTTCTTGAATCCAGGACCGGTATCAATATTTCTCCGGAAGATTTAATAAGGCAGGACGAGCTGGTTTCCCCTCTCATCCTGCAGGGTCAGTCTCCTTACATGATCCTTCAGAATCATCCGGAAATCCCTTACTCAGAAAAGACTCTTTACAATTACATTGAATCCGGTGCCCTGAGTGTTAAAAATATCGACCTGCCTAAAAAAGTAAAATATAAGATCCGCTCTTCCGGTCCTTCTGAGCCAGCCGATAAGGCAATCTATGAAGGACGTACTTATAAAGATCTCCAGGCATTTTTAAAAGAATTCCCGGATACAAGGATTACGGAAATGGACACCGTACTCGGCTGTGAAGGTTCCCGCAGGGCACTGCTCACTTTCCATTTTTCCGGCTGCTCTTTTATGATGGCTTATCTCCTTGACAGCAAGGAGTCACGTCATGTAAAAAACGTATTCGACTCTATTGAACATGCGATTGGGACCTTTTCCTTTGCTTCTGCATTTTCGCTGATTTTAACGGACAGAGGCGGTGAATTTCAGATCCCGGATGCATTGGAATGCGGGGAAGACAACCTGATCCGGACAAGTATTTATTACTGTGACCCTATGTGTTCCTGGCAAAACCCCCATTGTGAGAAGAACCATGAGTATATCCGGAAAATATGCCCGAAAGGAACATCCTTTGACGATTACTCACAAAAAGATATCAACCTGATGATGAGCCATATCAACAGCTCACCACGGCAAAGCCTTGGAGGGTTATCGCCTATGGCTCTGGCTAAGCTTATGCTGCCCCAGGAGCTATTAAACTTTTTCGCTCTCACTGAAATACCGGCAGATGAGATCGTATTAACGCCTGCATTACTCAAAAAATAAAACCAGATAATAATAACGAATCTGCGGATAAAGGCTCCATACCGATCGTGCCAGACAAGTGGAATTTAGTCTTACAGGGCAGATTCCAGTTGTCTTATTGGCATACAATTTTATTGCAGAAAAGTAATTATTATCTGGTTAAATTCCACTTTAAAGGGTTTGACGCATTTCGTCAAACCCTTTAATAACGAATTTAGTCTTCAGTATGGAATTTAACTTTACATGCAGAATTTACTTTTTCACTCAACCTTTTTTATATCACCTCCTCTTTTTTCTTAGATCAACTGTGAAATATATACATGTATATATTTCATTTTATTTATATTACTATCATTTCCAACAAATTTCATTGTTACAAAAAACAATTCAGAAAATGGCGAAAATTGGGGACAGGCACCTTTTAAAAGGTGCCTGTCCCCAATTTTCGCCATTTTCTGAATATTTACACTTTTATTTCATTTTGGTAAGCGCAATGATGTGCAAGACACCGAAATACACTCCTACCACTGCCAGACATCCGCTGAACACCCACAATCCCACAGCGTATTCTTCCATATACGCGTTCAGGATAATAAGAACCGCAAATGCCAGATACAATACTGCCAGGACTATAACTCTTCCTTTTTCCTTGTTCTCCACGATATACTGCAATGCTGAGACACGCCGTTCAAAATCTACATCTGTAACCGGCTCCAGCTTTTTCAGGAAAGACCAGCGGAAGGCAAATTCTGACAGAACCATCATAACTGCCCAGGCGATCACAGCCTGTAACACGGTCAGAAATGTTGCCCCGAACAGGATTGCCGCAAACAGGATCACAACAAATCTGTTTTTGAAAAACACCGCTGAATTTTCGTTTTTCTTATCCACCAGATATCCTTTTTTGGTTATCATATCGTAGAATATCGTACGGCCTCTCTTATCTGTATAAATATTCCTTCCCGACAGGCGGATCTTCTCCACCGGGGCCGGTCTCTTTTTCTTGCTCATCTTAACTTACCTTCCTGATCTTTTGTTTCCTATTCTTTTTCTCCGATCATAGCCCTGCCCATACAGTATGTCTGCAGCACCTGATAGTCCGGATCCAGAACAACCAGATCCGCATCCAGCCCCACTTTGACAGACCCTTTTCTGTCATCGATACGCAGGCAGGCAGCCGGATTTTTCGTGCAGGAATTGATTGCCGTATCCACCGGGACCAGTGCCTCCTCAATCAGGATCCTGAGACCCTCATTGATATGAAGAGTAGAGCCTGCAAGACTCTTTGAAGAAGTCAGATGCGCGCTTCCATCCTCATAAATCTCAATCTCATTTCCGCCGAATATAAATTTGGATCCGGCAGGTGATCCTTTGGCCATGAGAGCGTCGCTGATCATGATCCCATAATGGGGCCCCTTGGCGTCAAAAAACATGCGCAGCGCAGCCGGAGTGGAATGATTGCCGTCGCAGATGACCTCTCCGTACATGCTTTTCATTCGGAATGCCGCGCCTACCAGACCGTTGGCTCTGTGATTAAAGGGAGTCATGCCATTGTATACATGCGTCATGGATCTTGCGCCATGCGCAAAGGCCTGTACCGCTTCCCGGCTCGTCGCCGCAGAATGTCCAATGCTGACAACCACGCCATGTTCTGTACAATAACGTGTCAGAGCAAAATCCTCATCCTGCTCTGTGGCTATCGTAATATACCGGATCAGCCCGTCAGCTGCCTCCTGATATTTCTTAAACTGTTCTACGGCAGGCTTTACAATATACTGTTCCGGCTGTGCTCCTTTATACTTCATATCAAGATAGGGGCCTTCGAAATGAACTCCCAGAATCTCAGCACCTTCATAGCCGTCTTTTACGACTTTTGCCACATTTTTCAATGCATTTGTAAGTACCTGCTCACTCTGTGTGATCGTAGTGGCAAGAAAAGCAGTAACTCCTTCATCCACAATATTACGTGCCCAGTAACGCAGGCCTTCCTCCTTGGCGTCATTCGTATCAAACCCATACGCGCCATGGCAGTGGATATCAATAAATCCCGGGAGAATCCGATTGCTCCCATAATCAACGTCCGCCTGCTTTGTACCATATTCCAGCAGATCCACGATCTTTCCGTCTTTCACCTCGATCTGCGCCGGCACAAACTGATCAGCAAGCCAGACCTTTTTACTCTGAATGATCATAATAGATACCTCCTGTCTTGATTTTTAAAAATACATATACTATACTTTAAAAAGTACAAACTGTTTTGCGCAAAATGAGGGCCATCCTATGACAAATCAAACACTTGACAGCACTTTTGAACCTTTCGGTACATTCTACGACGAGCCGCTTGATATCCAGAAGCATGGACTGGACCGTCAGGAATTCACCTCCGATCAGAAGAGGCTGACAGAACTTTTTTATTTTCCTTGTGAGATCTATATTGAGTGTCCGCCTGGCCTGGCGCTGATCCTGGTGGCCAGTTCCCGCAAGATGAATGATTTAAGAACATTTCCGGTCAGACATAATATAAAGCTCCGCCCGGGAGTCTATTTTAATATTATCCCGCTGTCCATTCCTCTGGAATGGCATCTGATTGCTTCGGAAACCACTCCGGCTATCGCGGAGCTTCCGTCCCCATACACATACCAGCCCGTCTCTGTTCCCTTCCACGTACGCAGGATACTGGACTGCTGGTTTGTCAAGCGCTCCAAACAGTGCCGTCTCTCGAAACCGGCTCACAAGTCTTATGAAATGATTTATGTCTATGAAGGAGCTCTGGATATTACTCTGTCCTCAGGGACCTATTCCCTTCATCCGCATGACCTGATCCTATATCGGGCCGATGCGGCTGTCATCAATGTGGATACGGACTGTTCCTATCTCACAGTGGTGTTTGACGTAAATCAGAGAAAAGCTCTCCATATCCTCGAACATACTTTCCACTGCACCAGCGAACTTCAGCAGATCCTCTGGAAACTGCTGATTGAGAGTTTTGAAAATTCCTATTATACACGCACACTGATGGTCTGCTATCTTCAGGAAGCCCTCCTTCTGCTTATGCAGTTCTATGAGACGATCAGCCATCAGACTCTTTTTACAGACAACAGCTCGGCCCGTAATGATCTCTTGTCCGAGATCCTGGTCTATATGAACAAACGGATAACCGAACCCATCACTATAGAAGAAATCTGCCATGAGTTCTATGTTTCCAGATCTTCTCTTCAGGCACTGTTTAAAACCCACTTGAACAGTTCCCCGAAAAATTATCTTCTCAACATGAAGCTCCAAAAAAGCAAAGAGCTGATCCGGGAAGAGCAATATACGATCAGTGAAGTCGCGTATAAACTTGGGTTCAGCTCTATCCATTATTTTTCAAGGCTGTTCAAAAAATATTTTAACACTACTCCCAGCGCCTATTCAAGAAAAATAGCAGAAAACCAGAGTAAACAATCGTCAGAACATTCTCCCTGATCCGGGAGTTCCAGGTTCATATGCCGGAAATAGAACCGGTGTCAACCGGTTCTATTTTACTGGTTTCGCTATGAATCCTTATGCTTCTAAAAATACGCTGTTTCCATTTATTCAGTTATGATGCTCTGGATACTGTAGCGTGAAATCTGTATAACTGTACTCTTATTAATCTCAACATCGATCGTGTCATTCTTTACTTTCACGATCTTTCCATAGATACCGCCGCCAAACAGGATCCTTGCTCCCGGCTTGATCCCGTTCTGAAGCTCCTTCATGGATTCTCTGTTTTTCTTCATGTTCCTAGCCGAGATGATTCCAAGGATGATGACAAAGATTCCTGCCAGAACGCCTACAGTGACACAGCTCCATATGATGATCTCTAAGTTCATAGTTATTGTCTAGCCTCCTACGGTCCTATTTTCTTGTGTAAGGATACAGGGTAACTCCTTTTACAACCCGGTTTACTTCCCCTGTCGGACACGGATTATCCGGCGTAATTGACAGTGACAGAGATTTCAGCACCGCCAGAGTCTGGGCAAAGAGTATATAATCAAGCCCCAGCTGTACATTCTCATAAGCTCCATCCAGTCCATAGACTACCGCGTAATCCGCAAGACCGGCGGCAGTTTCATCCTGGCCGCTCATAACAGCCACGATCTTATTGCCTTTGCGCTGTCCGCTCATTTCCTTTAACAGATCCATCTCATACTGTCTTGTGTAAGGATCATCGCTGAGATATATTACCGTAAGCGTTGTATCATCCACAATGGATTTTGGCCCGTGCCTGAACCCCATCGGAGTATCATACATGGTCACAACCCGTCCTGCCGTAAGTTCCAGCATCTTAAGCGCGGACTCCTGAGCCGTGCCCTTCAGCGTATTGCTCCCCAGATAAACGATACGTCTGAAATCATACTCGTCCACGATCTTCTGAGCGATACTGTATTTCGTGTCAAGGAACTCCTGTCCCGCCGCTGTAATCTTACGGACCTTATCCAGGACTTCGTCCAGATCGTCCAGATGGAAACACAGATAAGCTGCCAGATACATATTGGAAAAACTGGATGTCATGGCAAAGCTCTGGTCATGTGTCTCATCTGTCAGATTAATGGCGTAACAGTTGTCTGTTGTGTCGGCTCTTTTTGAAAGAGCGCCGTTTTTATTGCACGTAATAAACAGATGCCAGATATTGTCGCATACGGCCTCGGCGGCGTCAATGGCCCCCACAGATTCCGGTGAATTTCCGGAACGTCCGAAACTGATCAGGAGTGTCGGCTTCGTTCGGGAAAGATAAGCCTCCGGTGTAGCCACGATGTCAGTAGTCCCATAAGATTTTGCTTTGTGGTCCAACAGCCCCGCCAGATGGGGGAACAATGCATTCCCCACAAATTCGCTGGTACCCGCGCCTGTCAGGATCACATCAAAATCATCATGCCTGATCACCTGATCGATAAACTTTTTAATTTCATCCCTGTGCTCTTTGATCTGTCTGCAGGTTTTCTCCCATGTAGCGGGCTGCTGATAAATCTCCGTCAGAGTAAAAGTTGAGGAAGTTTCCTGCATTTTTCCCTGTGTAATACCAAAAATCTCACCCATCTTACTTCTCCTTCTGATTATTCTGCCGCACGCAGGCGCTGCCTGTGCGGCATAATGTTTATAGTATGCAGATATTTCGGTCAGATCCCCTCTTCGGATTCTTCCTGTACTACCTGCTTGAATTCATATTTAACGATCTGCTCTTTCCCCGTCTCCAGGATTGAATCCACAAGCCCGTCCAGATCATCCATAAACTTGCGGGACATAACGATCTCCACCAGCATCGGCAGATTGGTTCCTGCCACAATGCGGATATTCTCTTTGCCATGTCCAAGCTGGGCAGCCACATTAAACGGAGTTCCTCCCATCAGATCCGTAAAAATAATAATTCCTTCACATTCTTTCAAAGCTTCGAGCGCTTTGCCTATCTCCTGTGTCAGGTCTTCCGTACTGTATGTGGGCAGAAAATCCACATACTGATATGCCTCCTGCTCTCCCGCGATCAGATTCACTGAGCTTGTCATACCAGAGCCAAAATTCGCGTGTCCTGTCACTAATAATCCAATCATGATATTCCTCCTGTTAAACACTCACTGCATGCTATTCAAATCTTTTTCCAGATATTTGTCAACAACAGGCATATAAACTGCCTTTGGATGAAAACATGCCTTTGCGCTCCTCATATATTCAAGCGCATTCTTCTCATCTCCAAGATAGGAATACTGTTTTGCAACCATAAACAGAATTACGCCCAGCGCAAATCCATAGTAAACTTTGGAGTTAATATCCTCCACCATTTTATCGATCAGGTCATTCCTGCCGTCAAGCATGACTGCGTAAGATTCTTCACTGTACCGGATAAATTTCTCATTTCCCGTCTTTCGGATCCCATCGAGGAGCCAGTCTGCATATTTTCGGTTCCCCTTGATCAGAAAAGTATGAAAATATGTCTCCAGGAAGCTTTCTCTGTCATCCGGACGATATTTTTCAGTATCGATCATATGCCGGAGCATCTTTTCAAACTTATCTTCGTCTTTTGTGATGTAATATACACGCAGTTTATAAAGATCACAGACATACTCTCCAAGCAGTTTCCTCGACACCGGCATATCTGCTGTCTTTTCCACAATACCCTTGTCTCTGTTCCCAAGCCCCGTATTCATTATATGAAGCTGAAAATTTTTCACGCCCTGGAAAATAAGATAGATCACGAGAGCGATCACTACAATAAAAATTGTTATCGTACTCAAACAGCCACCTGATTTCTCTGTAGATTAACAGGAGGGGGGGACCTGGATCCCTCCCCTCGCTTTTCCTGACGACACGTCAGGTCTTTTCTTTAATTAACTCTATTCGGCCGCGTCTTCTGTCGGGTACTCATACCACTCTACAAGAGGAGTATATCCGCCCGGAAGTGCGTTGCCGTCTGCATCCAGTGCCTGGGAATTACCTGTCCAGATACCGAACGCGCATCCTACGATACCCACTACAAGGATCAGGATGATACATCTCACCGGAGTCCAGCCTCTCTTGATCAGAGCATAGATACCCAGTGTGATCAGAAGCGGGATCAGCTTCGGCAGAACGCCGTCCAGCAGTCCCTGAATATTGATCTGCGTCTCGCCAACGATCATACGTACCGTGGTAGATCCATAGTTCGCGATCAGTCCGCCCACTACAAAGATACCCAGGATGCTTGCCGCACGCGTAAATTCTTTCGCGTTAGCAGTAAGCAGAGTAACTGCCTTCGTTCCCAGTCCATAAGACCAGTACATCAGACCAAAACGGATGACAAACTGAACAATATTAAAGATCAGCAGGAAGATGATCGCGCCGGCGATACTCTTGTTGTCCATCGCCATGTTTGCTGTCAAACCTGCAGCGATCGGAACAAGTGTCAGCCAGAACAGTGCGTCACCGATGCCGCCCAGCGGGCCTGCAGCGGAGATACGCACGGAACGGATCGTCTGTGTGTCTGCCTTATTCTGCTCCAGTGAAAGAACAATACCCATTACAAATGTAACAAGGAACGGGTGAGTATTCAGGAAATCCAGGTTGTGTGCCATGGAGGCTTTCAGGTCTTCCTTGTTCGTATGTATCTTCTGAAGACCCGGAAGCATGGACCAGAGCCATCCACACGCCTGCATTCTCTCATAGTTGAAGGATGCCTGTAAGAAACAGGACAGCCATACCATCTTATTTAACGTTTTCTTATCCAGCTGTGGCGCCGGAGTCAGATCCTGATATTTATCCGGAATATTATATGCCATCCTGGTCACCTCCCACAAAGCCGGCACCTGCGCCTGCGTTCTGTTTGATCTTTGTCTGTGTCGAGAAGTCATAGATTGCGATAGCAACACCTACGAATGCGCACAGGATCAGAGTTGCTCCTGATGTAGTCGAGTTAGCGCTGCAGAGCAGAGCCATAACGAAACCTGCCAGCAGGAATCCCCACATTTCTTTTGACATCATAACCTTCATAAGGATCGCGAATCCGACGAACTTCATTGCTCCGCCGGCCGCGTCAAGGCCTGCCATTACCCATGAATAATCCAGTGAGAACTGACGAAGCGTATCGCCCAGCGCGGTGCCGCCATACAGACCTGCTACCGCCAGGAGACCGAACAGGCAGCCGAGTACTCCCATTTCCAGGAAGTTGATATTCCGGATACCTTTCACATTCGCTTCTTCCGCATACTTGTCAGCCTTTGCCATCATACCGGACATAAATGTAAATGTCAGGGTAACTGCATACTGCCCGAATACCGCGAACGGAATCGCAAGGCCAAGCGCTGTACCAACGCCTTCTGCAGTTGCTTCCAGATTCAGTGAAACCGCAAAGACTGTCGCCATGATACCACCAAGGATCGCGTTCGGGGGCTGTGCTCCTCCGATCGGCATACTTCCGATCTGGATCAGCTGATAAGCGCCTCCGACTACGATACCAAGCTCAAAGTTACCAAGGATCGCTCCGATGATCGGGCAGGTAACGATGGGCTGATAGAGGGACTCCAAAAAGCTGAACTGGTCAATACCCATGATAAAGGCAACGATGAAGACCAGTATTGCCTGGATGATCGTAATATCTCCCATGTCTACTCCTTTCCTCTTAACCGATAAAACTTTTTAATTACTTAAATAACTTGTCAATATTCTCCGCCGGTGTATCCGGAACTCTCTTGATCTCAAGTTCCACCCCCAGCTCCTGCAGCTTTCTGAAAGTTGCAACGTCGTCGTCATTGACCGCAACCGAAGTCGCGACCTGACGTTTCCCGTCAGCCATGTGCATGTTGCCGATATTTACTTTCTTGATCGGCACTCCGCCCTCGACAAGCTTGAGCACATCCTGTGGGGTCTCGCAGATAATCGCAATGTGCTGATTTGGTGAAGCCCTGTGGATGATGTCGATCGTCTTCTGGATCGTAAAGAACCGTGTCTGCGCATAGGACGGCGCAGCCATATTCATCAGACCCTGACGGAATTCATCTGCCGCCACCGCGTCGTTCGCGACCAGCAGAAGATTTGCGCCTACAACGCCGCACCACTGGGTTGCCACCTGACCGTGAATCAGCCGGTTGTCAATTCTAGTCAACCTGATATCTGGCATCCTCGTAACCTCCTTCCTTATAAGATTTCACATACACAGGACGGGGCAAAGCCCTTTCCTCATGCTGTTTCAACAAGCTCTTTCCGAGGTATCACGGAAAGTAAAAGCTGCTTACATGAGTAATTATACCAGACTTTGCCCCAATTAATTTACACTTTTTATGAATCCCTTTGCATTTTTGGTTATATAATTTTAATAAAAAATATAGAAAAATTTTACTTCTTTCTCACAAAAGTAACAATTCTGTTTTTACTTTGTATCCAGATGCATGTCCTTGTGCCGCTGACTCCCTGCTTTTCGGTATTCACGGGGAGTACGGTTATAGAAACGCTTAAATAACTGAGCGAAATTGCTGGCACTTCCAAACCCGCAGGAGAGTGCGATATCACAAATACTCCTCCCCGGTTCCAGCAAAAGCATTTCCGCTCCCTTCATAATGCGATATTTCAGCAAATACTGGATCGGTGAACACCGGATCGTTTTCTGGAAGCAGCGCAGGCACTCTCTTTCCCCTATATCCGCCTGTCCCGCGATCTCAGATAAAAATATCTCCCGGGAATAATTTTTGTGGATGAATTCTATCATTTTCCGGATCCGCAGATCATTCTGTTCTGCTCCCGTCCCCGGCGTATCGATCTCACTCTTCAGTTTCTCTGTCAGAGAAAAGCATATCCGGGACAGATTTTCCCGGACAATAAATTCAAATCCCGGAGGTTCTTTCTCCATTGCGTCGAACGCTCTGAGAAAATCACGGAGCATGTCCGGATCCTCCCGGCAAAATACAGGATACCCCGAAAAGGACCGGCACGCTGTAAGCGGCTGTAAATATTTTCTGGCAAATACAGAATGATCATTTCCGGTTATAAGCAGAGGACTGAAGACCAGCGATAATAACCGACAGCTTCCGCTGGCTGCTCCGTAATGCAGAACATTTGAATTGACCGCAAATCCATCTCCTTCCCGGATCATAAAGGTTCTGGAAGATACTCTGAATTCCATGCATCCTTCCATCACATAAACAATTTCCATTTCCTCATGCCAGTGCCATGTTATGATGTCACCCTCATCGTCCGCATAAAGAGCTGAATAGCCGGCACATGGAAAGTCAAGCGTACCGTGGGGCCGAAGTTCTTTTAATTCTCTATTCACATTCACACTGCATTCCTGTAATGGCATCGGACAAATATCTCCTTTCATGATTCTTGGCTTTTGTCGGTTTTCTTATATTATATGTCCAAAATCAAGTTGTTTCAACAGAAAATAGGCGATATTATTACCATGTATAAATTCAGCAGGAGGAATACAATGTTTCAGTTATTATTGGCCATTATTTATCTGGCCTTCATCAGTTTAGGACTGCCGGACTCTCTGTTGGGCTCGGCATGGCCGAGTATGTATCAGCAATTTTCTGTTCCCGTTTCTTATGCGGGCGGAATTTCCATGATCATCGCGGCAGGCACGATCATTTCCAGTCTGCAGAGTGACCGCCTGACGAAAAAAGCAGGTACGGGAATGGTCACTGCCGTCAGTGTACTGATAACCGCCGCGGCTCTTCTGGGATTTTCCGCCAGTCATTCCTATTTCATGTTATGTCTGTGGGCCGTCCCTTACGGACTTGGCGCAGGCTGTGTGGATGCCTCGCTGAATAACTATGTCGCGCTTCATTACGCAAGCCGTCATATGAACTGGCTCCACTGCATGTGGGGAATCGGCGCCTCTCTGGGGCCTTATATCATGGGAGCGGCGTTATCCGACGGGCACAGCTGGAATCTGGGGTATCTCTGCATTTCCATTCTGCAATTTGTCCTGACCGCAGTGCTGTTGTTCAGCCTTCCGCTTTGGAATAAAAAAGTCATCGCCACGGCAGACCGGAAGATACCGGTTCTTCCTCATGACCGGCCATTATCCTTGCCGCAGATCATCCGGATCCCGGGGGCAAAAGAAGTGATGATAACTTTTTTCTGCTACTGCGCGCTGGAACAGACCATTGGCCTTTGGGCGAGCAGCTATCTGGCGCTTCATCGCGGTCTTTCGTCTGAGACAGCCGCCGGCTGCGCCGGACTGTTTTTCATCGGTATCACTGTGGGACGCGCGCTGAGCGGTTTTCTGACACTGAAGTTAAATGACACACAAATGATACGGCTGGGACAGGGACTTCTGCTGGCAGGCATTCTGCTGTTCCTGCTCCCTTTTGGTGAAGTCTCCGCTCTTGCCGGCCTGGCTCTTACGGGCCTGGGCTGCGCTCCAGTTTATCCCTCTGTCATTCATTCCACTCCACAGCATTTCGGAGCGGAAAGATCGCAGGCCATGATCGGAGTGCAGATGGCGTCCGCCTATACCGGCACCTGCCTGATGCCGCCGGTTTTCGGACTGATCGCCAATCGTATCGGAGTATTTCTCTTTCCATTTTATTTGCTCATGATCCTGCTGCTCATGATCTTCATGCATGAAAGAATGCTGAAACAGACCGCTTAAAGAGGAATTGTTATCATCTGAAATCGCCATTGACCATATCTATCATACATATATTTTTCTGAAGGGAACGCCTGATCACCAGATGGGATCCGGCGTTCCTTTTCTCTAAATTTCAGAAAATATCAGAGATCATTCCCCGTCACTTCCCAAATTTTATACAGAGTCCGCGCTGATGTCTCCGAGCCGCTGTACTGTCATCGTAATTCCCCCATAGAAGAAATTGCCGCCCAGACTCGTCACCTGCAGGGTTGACGGAACTGTCGTCACCTGTATGATCTGGGAGAATGCCAGACTGCCGGAATCTGATGATGTGTGGAACGTATGCTGGACTGTTGCTCCCGGCACGGTCGTTCCCTGCTGCTGCAGAGACAAGATGATCGTAACTGGCAATTTCGAGCTGCCGGTAGGCCCGACTGTTCCATGGAAGGAAATCTCATAGATCCCTGTTCTGTTTATCACCACCTGCGGCGTGTTGACAGTATGAGTAACATCTGTACCGTTGGATGACGCGTTTCTGTCAAAGATCAATAAGGTTCCTGTTGTTCCCGTCTGTGAAGGTGTTGAATAAGCGGACAGAAAGCTGACTTCCTCATCTTCGCCCGCAGGGCCGGTTGGACCCGTTGGACCTGTTGCTCCGCTGGGACCCGTTGCTCCACTGGGGCCGGTCGGACCCGTCGGACCTGTTGCTCCGCTGGGGCCTGTTGCTCCACTGGGGCCGGTCGGACCCGTCGGACCTGTTGCTCCGCTGGGACCCGTCGCTCCGCTGGGGCCCGTCGGACCCGTCGGACCGGTCACTCCGCTGGGACCTGTTGCTCCGCTGGGGCCTGTTGCTCCACTGGGGCCGGTCGGACCCGTCGGACCGGTCGCTCCACTGGGACCTGTTGCTCCGCTGGGGCCTGTCGGACCCGTCGGACCGGTCGCTCCACTGGGACCTGTTGCTCCGCTGGGGCCTGTTGCTCCACTGGGGCCCGTCGGACCCGTTGGACCGGTCGCTCCACTGGGACCTGTTGCTCCACTGGGGCCCGTCGGACCCGTCGGACCGGTCACTCCGCTGGGACCTGTTGCTCCGCTGGGACCTGTTGCTCCACTGGGGCCCGTCGGACCCGTCGGACCGGTCGCTCCACTGGGGCCGGTCGGACCCGTCGGACCGGTTGGACCTGTCGGACCCGTCGGACCCGTTGCTCCGGTTATCCCCGTAGGACATGGACGCGGAGGACATGGGTGCGGAGGGCAAGGCCGCGGGCATCCGAAAAACGGCCAAAAGCACCGCTCTGCGCTCCTGTCTTCCCCGTTACTGTCATTACAGCCTGTGGACTGCTCCTGTATCTCATTTTCTTTACTTTTGTCTTTTTTCCTGAACCATATCATAATTTCTTCCCTCCTTTCATATTTAATATATGTTGAGATATTTTTTTGTGCCTAATCACAAAGCAAATTCTTCTTTTCTCTCTGCGTCTTAAGTGTTTTTGTTTTGAAAATATCTTTTATTTTGAAGATAATACGGCGACTCCGGTTTAAAATTTCCGGCAAGGTCATTATATGCTTCTGCCCGCTTTTTGTCGCCGATCCTGTCATAGCAGACACACAGGGAGATTGCCGGCAGGAATCCATAACAATCTTCAGAAATAAACGCTCCTGAGTGTGATGCTTTTTTTGCATGCAGCGCCTGCTCATACCAGAATACTGCCTGGGTATACTGTTCCCTGTCCATAAAATGACGTCCCAGGTCACAGCAGGTCTCCCCCCTTGGCACATCATATTCCAGTGCTTTCAACAGTGCCTCCAGCGCCTTGTCTTCTTCACCCATCCCATAAAAGCAGACGGCCAGCTGACGTGTCGCGTCGATCCGGTTTTCTATCCATCCGTCAGGTCTGGATAAAAATCTGCTCAGAATATCAGCTCCTTTTTCATATTGACCGTGAATCATCAGTTCTCTGCCGTAATAATAGAGGGCTCTGCTTTCAAAAAATTCTCCTTTTTCCTCCATCTCTCTGTAAATGTTTAAATTTCTGTCTCCGGCACCTCCTTCTGCTATCTTCCTGTGTTCCACGGGAATATCCGAAAAGTATATCTTTCCTTTCGGCGGGATCACTTCATGAACCCTGCCCATAAACCGAAAACCTTTGTGATTTTTCACGATTCTTTCCCGGTCATACCGGAAAATGGTTCTTCCTGACGCATCAAAAGCTGTATCATAAGGCATCATAATCACATCCACCTCGGAAGAAAGATTTTTTTTCATCTCCCGAAATTTTTTCTGACTTTCAGATGACAGGACATCGTCTGCATCGAGCCACATCAGATACTCTTTTTCTCCTTTCTCAAAGGCATAGTTCCGCGCCGCCGCAAAATCATTTTCCCAGGGGAACTCATAAATCCTGTCTGTATACCTGCCAGCTGTCTCCTTTGTCTGATCCGATGATCCTGTATCGACAATTATAATCTCGTCCACAAGATCCTTAACACTCTCCAGGCAACGTGCCAGCACTTTTTCTTCATTTTTTACGATCATACACAGGCTGATTGTGATCATTGACATCCTCCTTTCATGGTTTCAGTTTATGTGTCCGAAATAAATCTGTTCTCTCCCCTTACGACATATGATTCTGTGTTATGTATTTCTATGAATAAAACCTGTATTTTTATGCATTATTTATGCACTATATGCATAAAATCTTTTTTTATAATTTTTTTGTTGCATAATTATAATTTCTGGTGTATAGTAGGTTTTAGCTTATCAAGGCGGCATCTTAAAACACTGTTGTCTCTCTCCGGGAGAGGATGACAAAATTAATAAAAATACATTCAGGAGGCAATCAAAATGAGTAAAGAGAAAGTAGTACTGGCATATTCCGGCGGTCTTGACACTACCGCCATCATCCCATGGCTGAAAGAGAACTTTGACTATGAAGTTATCTGCTGCTGTATCGACTGCGGACAGGGCGAAGAGCTGGACGGACTGGAGGAAAGGGCAAAGCTCTCCGGGGCCTCCAAATTGTACATTGAAAATATCATCGACGAATTCTGTGATGACTACATCATACCCTGCGTGAAAGCCGGGGCCGTTTATGAGAACAAATATCTTCTGGGAACATCTATGGCCCGTCCGGTAATCGCGAAGAAGCTGGTAGAGGTTGCCCGCAAGGAAGGAGCTGTCGCGATCTGCCACGGCGCTACCGGAAAGGGAAACGACCAGATCCGTTTTGAACTTGGCATCAAGGCGCTGGCGCCGGATATCAAGATCATTGCTCCGTGGCGTATGACAGACATCTGGACGATGCAGTCCCGTGAAGACGAGATCGAGTACTGCAGGCAGCACGGCATCGACCTTCCCTTCGACGCGAAGCACAGCTACAGCCGCGACCGCAACCTCTGGCACATCAGCCATGAGGGACTGGAGCTGGAAGATCCCGCAAATGAACCCAACTATGACGATCTTCTCGTCCTTGGGGTCACTCCTGAGAAGGCGCCGGACGAGGACGAATATGTCACTATGACATTTGAGGCCGGCATCCCGAAGAGCCTGAACGGGAAAGAGATGAAGGTTTCCGAAATCATTACCGAGCTAAATGCCCTGGGCGGCAAACACGGGATCGGCATCATTGATATCGTGGAAAACCGCGTCGTAGGCATGAAATCCCGCGGCGTCTATGAGACACCCGGCGGAACCATCCTTATGGCGGCCCACGAACAGCTGGAAGAACTGGTCCTTGACCGGGCTACTTATGAAGTAAAGAAAGACCTGGGAAATAAATTTGCTCAGATCGTGTATGAAGGCAAATGGTTCACTCCGCTGCGCGAAGCGATTCAGGCGTTTATTGATGTAACACAGCAGTATGTGACCGGGGAAGTAAAATTCAAGCTCTATAAAGGCAATATCATCAAAGCCGGCGAGACCTCTCCATACTCCCTGTACAGCGAGTCTCTGGCCAGCTTCACTACCGGAGAACTCTATGATCATCATGACGCGGACGGATTTATCAATCTGTTTGGCCTCCCACTGAAAGTCCGCGCTATGAAAATGCAGGAAATCGAAAATCAGAAAAAATAGAAAAACTATTCAGAAAACAGTAGAAAAAAGGGACAGGCACCTTTTAAAAAGTGCCTGTCCCTTTTTGAAAATTTATTATGCAGCAGCCTTTTCTCTCTCTCTGTCCAGCTTTACATTTCTGAAATACAGCCCGATATCTATGGATATCTCACAGAAGTTCAGCACATAGAAGAACCATCCCAGATAGAACAGCCATCCCAGCGGCTCTGACGCCGCGGCGAACAGGAGGATCTTTCTCACGATCCCGAAGATGTACCCGATGCACAGGAATACTTCAAAAAACAGGCTCTTTCCTTTTGCCGTCCTGGATACCCAGGATTTTCTGATTGAGATCGGCCAGGAAAGGCCAAAACAAAATATCATTAAAGCTTCTAATAAATCTGCCATTTTTTATCTCCATTCCTTTTCATTGAATTGGCCGCGGCAGGACGCCGCAGCCGAATAATATGTTTCTCTCAAAATGTATTTGTTTCCTGCATTTGTCTCTCTTATTTTCTGCTGTCCAGGTATGCCTTCCTGCCATCCTCATACAGATTGTTTCCTTCGCTGTCGATAATGACCACCAGAGGCATATCCTCCACATACAGTCTGCGCAGAGCCTCCGCTCCCAGATCTTCATAGGCGATCAGTTCTGCCTTCTTGATGCATTTTGCCAGCAGTGCTCCTGCTCCGCCGATAGCGCCAAAATACACTCCGTTGTATTTTTTCATGGCCTCCACGACTTCCGGGAGTCTGGCGCCCTTGCCGATCATTCCTCTGGCTCCTACAGACATCATCGTGGGAGCATAGGCATCCATACGCCCGCTTGTCGTGGGGCCTGCGCTTCCGATGACCTGTCCCGGCTTCGCCGGAGTAGGTCCTACATAATAAATCGTCGCGTCTGTCGGATCAAAGGGAATCTTCTCTCCTTTTGCCAGGGCCTCACACATCCTCTTGTGTCCGGCATCACGGGATGTATAGATAGTACCCGTAAGGAGCACTTCATCACCTGCATGAAGTGTCTTTGCCAGTTCTGCTGTAAGTGGTAACGTGATCTTTCTTGCTGCCATTTATATCACCTCCGATTTGTGGCGTGTCACATGGCAGTTAATATTGACTGCACATGGCATTCCCGCGATATGGGTAGGCATCGTCTCAATATTCAGTCCGATGGCCGTTGTTCTACCGCCAAACCCCTGAGGACCGATCCCCAGCTCATTGATCTTCTCCAGCATCTCCTTCTCCAGATCCGCGTAGAACGGATCCGGATTGGAAGAATCCAGAGGACGCATGAGCGCCTTTTTCGCCAGAAGAGCGCACTTATCGAAAGTTCCTCCGATCCCTACGCCAACCACCATTGGCGGACACGGATTCGGTCCGGCAGTCTCCACCGCTTCGATAATAAAATCCTTGATCCCCTGAAGTCCGGCGGAAGGTTTAAACATACGGATCTGGCTCATGTTCTCGCTGCCGAATCCTTTCGGTCCCACAGTAACCTTGATATTCTCGCCCGGCACGATCTCTGTATAAAGCATAGCAGGAGTATTATCCCCTGTATTTCCTCGACGCACCGGATCTTTCACAACAGATTTGCGCAGGTATCCTTTGTCATACCCGCGGCGGACGCCCTCGTCCACCGCCTCTGCCAGATCTCCTCCAACCAGATGTACATCCTGTCCGATCTCAAGAAATACGCAGGCCATTCCTGTATCCTGACAGATCGGCACATTCTCGCTGTCCGCGATTTTATAATTCTCAATAATATTATCCAGCACGCCCCTGGCGATCTCTCCGTCCTCACATGCCCTGCAGTCCTGGATCGCACATTTTACATCTTCCGGAAGATGCTCATTGGCCTCGATACAGAGCTTTTCGATCACGTCTGTAAGAGTCGATACATTGATCTCACGCATGAAAATCAGCCTCCTTCATTCTCTATCTCTCATGTCTTGCATATTTCGGAAGAAGAAGCGGCGATACGTCGCCAGTGTCAACTCCCGCTGTCTTCAGCTCTTTGGCATATGCTTCTACATGATCCAGGTTCATCGTTCCGATCTCCACATTCTTCGCTTTCGCCGCCGCAGCCTTGCCTGCGTTACGGCCAAATACGATGATATCCAGCAGAGAATTTCCCATCAGACGGTTTCTTCCGTGGATACCGCCCACTGCCTCTCCTGCCACAAGCAGATTGTCGATGACTTTCGTAAATCCGTCTCCGCCGATCTCCAGTCCACCGTTCTGGTAGTGAAGGGTCGGATATACAAGGATCGGAAGCTTTCTCATATCAATGTCATAATTCATATACATACGCAGCATTGCCGGGATCCGCTTCTCGATGGTTCCCGGTCCGCCGATCTCCTCGATCATCGGTGTATCGAGCCATACGCCGCTTCCAAGTGGTGTCGTAACCCCTTTGCCGCGCGCCGTGCACTCACGGATGATCGATGCCGCGGCAACGTCGCGGGTCTCCAGCGGATGCATGAAAGCTTCACCGTCCACATTGACCAGCTGCGCTCCTACAGAACGGACCTTCTCTGTGACAAGTGCCCCGAAGATCTGTGAGGGATAGGCCACTCCTGTCGGATGATACTGGATCGTATCCTGGTACAGAAGCGGAGCGCCCATCCGGTATCCGAGGATCAGCCCGTCGGCTGTCGCGCCGTAGTGATTGGAAGTCGGGAAGCCCTGATAATGCATACGTCCCGCTCCTCCTGTCGCGATGATGACAGTCTTGGCTCTTGCCACAAGATAATCTTCTGTCTCCAGATTCTGGAGAACAGCGCCGGCCACCTGACCTCTGTCGTCCCGGATCAGCTCCACCGCCACAGTAAATTCCACCACCGGTATCTGGCGGTTCAGCACTTCATCACGAAGTGTACGCATGATCTCCGCACCGGAGTAGTCCTTGCAGGCATGCATTCTCTTTCTGGATGTCCCGCCGCCGTGAGTGGTGATCATCCTTCCGTCTTTATCCTTGTCAAACATAACTCCCAGCTCGTTGAGCCATTTGATCGCGTCCGGAGCTTCCATGACAAGACGTCTTAAAAGTTCCGGTCTCGCTGCGAAATGTCCGCCTCCGAACGCGTCCAGATAATGCTGTACCGGAGAGTCATTCTCCTTGTCAGCTGCCTGGATTCCGCCCTCGGCCATCATAGTATTGGCGTCGCCGATGCGCAGTTTTGTAACGATCATGACATTTGCTCCCGCCTCGTGAGCCTCGATAGCTGCCGACGCTCCCGCGCCGCCGCCGCCGATGACAAGTACGTCTACATCATAATCGATTTTGTTGATATCAACTTTCTCCGTAAGCAGGCGGCTGTTGGAATGAAGAAGGTGTACCAGCTCCTTCGGTGCCTTCTGCCCTTTATTCGGCCCTACCTTGATCTCAGCAAATGCCTCTTCCCTGTAATCAGGATGAAACTCCTTAAGGAGAGCATCTTTCTCTTCCGCAGTCATACGTCTCAGTTCTTTTCCGATACGTTCTGCCCTGGTGGCCTCCACTTTCTTTACGGATTCCATCATTTCCGGTGTAAACATGGTCTTCCCTCCTTATTCCTCGATCTCTCTGTTGTTATAGAGTTCCTGCATTTCCTCGATCGGCTTTTCCATGATCTGCTCTATGAGCTCATCATACTGGCCGTGGTGGATCTCTTCTACCCGATTCGTCAGATGCTTTGACTCAGGCGCGATATATTTTCCGGTCAGACGTCTCGCAAGGACTCCCACCATCGGATGGGAGATCCCGGCCGGACATCTCACGGAACAGCATCCGCAGCCGATACAGTCAAAAGATTCTTCCGCGCATTTCTCAATATCACCGCGCTGTGCATAAGCGATATACTGCATAACATTCAGATCCTGCGTACAAGCCTTTGTACACGCATTACAGCCGATGCAGCTGTAGATCTCCGGATACAGATCCATCATGATCCTCTGCTCCGGGCGGATCTCGTCGATATCATAGGTTCTCTTGTCTGTCGGGAAGAACGGGATACTCGCTACATACATACCTTCCTCCACCTGAGTCTGACAGGCAAGGCATGTTTTTAATTCATTTTTCCCTTTGATCCTGTAGATCGTCGCGCAGGCGCCGCAGAAACCATGGCGGCAGCCGCATCCTCTTTTCAGTGTATAGCCCGCGTACTCCATAGCTGTCATGATCGTCAGGTCAGCCGGCACACTGTATTTCTTACCGAAAAAATATACATTTACCATTTTTTCCATGATATTTCTTCCTTTCCCTAGTATTCATTCGGCATCTCATCGATTTCATCGCACCGAAATACCGGACCGTCTTTGCACACGTATTTGGATCCGATGTTGCATCTTCCGCATTTTCCGATCCCGCATTTCATGCGGAGCTCCAGAGTCGTATACACCTGATCTCTGGAGAATCCGATCTCCTCAAGTCCCGCGAGCGTAAACTTGATCATGATCGGCGGGCCGCAGATCAGAGCTGTCTTGTTTACGTCAAAACCAAGCTCTTTCACATAATTCGGCACAAAACCCACATGACCGTCCCAGCCTTCCTGCTCCCGGTCGATCGTCAGATGAACATGTACATCTTTTGCTTTCATCCAGACTTCCTGGATCTCTTTGAGCTGTACCAGGTCATCCGCGGAACGGGATCCGTATACGATATCCACTGTACCGTAATCATCCCGGTTATCCAGCACATAATTGATCACAGAACGCAGCGGCGCAAGACCGATTCCTCCGGCGATAAACAGGAGGTCTTTTCCCTTCAGCTTATCCTCCACCGGAAAATGATTGCCGTAGGGTCCGCGGACCGTGATCTCATCTCCCACTTCCAGGCTGTGGAGATAATCTGTCAGCACACCGCATTTCTTAATGCTGAATTCCTGATATTCCTTGTTGGTCGGCGAAGAGGTGATGGAAAACATGCCTTCGCTGATCCCCGGAGCACAGAGCATCGCGCACTGTCCCGGCATATGCTCAAAAAGCTTGCCGCCCTCGGGCGCGTTCACGCGGAATGTCTTCACATCCGGAGTCTCCTCACGGATATCCGTGATCACGCCCACCTGCGGGATCAAAGTATCAAGAGTATAATTCTTATGGCAGGTACATTCACTCATTACTGCTCACCTCCCTGTTTCTCAAACGCTTTGATAACTTTCACGATATTCAGTGACGCAGGACATTTCTCCACGCATCTTCCGCATCCTACACAGGAATACATCCCGTCGTTGTTCGCCGGATAGTAGACCAGCTTGTGCATAAATCTCTGGCGGAATCTTTCCTTCTGTGATTTCCGGTTATTACCATGAGCCATCATGGTAAAGTCAGAGTACATACAGGAATCCCAGCAGCGGTACCTCTGGACTCCGTTCTTTCCGGCGTCATAGTCCTTGATGTCATAACACTGACATGTGGGACATACAAACGTACACGTTCCGCATGCAAGACACGGCCTGTACAGTTCGTCCCAGAGCGGATCCTCGAACTTCTCCATCAGAACGTCCCCGTTCCATCCCTCCAGGGAAAGATTTGTATATGGAAGCTTCTCCACAATGCCGCGGATGGCTTCTTTCTCTTTTTCTACCATCGCTTCTGCTGCGCCATCCTCCTCCAGAAGGTCTTTCACAGCCTCTGTCAACGCTTCGCCCTTCTCCGTGACCGGTTTCCAGTAAAGGGAATCCTCTACCATCCAGGCCGCTACATCGGCTGCGGAAGGATCGGCCGCATCCACACCAAACACCTTACAGAAACAAGTCTCCTCCGGCTCATGGCAGGCAAGGGCAACGATCGTCCCGTGTTCTCTCCGGGCAGCATAGAACGTATCCAGAGGATCTACAAGAAATACTCTGTCCAGTACTTCCACACCTTTTACGTCACAGGCCTTCATACCAAATACAACGAAATTCTGTTCCTTTAATGCCTCCGGTTCCACCGTGATCTTCTTCCCGTCCCTGACGCAGGTGTAAAGAGTCTCACTCTGCGGAAAGAAGGCGTCTTTCGGAGATTTTACGGTCTTCAGCGCGTCCAGATCCACTTCTGCGTCCTCTGTCCACACACCAAAGTTCACCTGTCCCTCGTTTCTGACCGGCAGGTACAGTTCCTGTTCTGCGGCGATCTTCTGAAATAATGCCGTCAGATTTTCTTTTGCGATCTTATACATACATTATCCCCTTTCTGCCACGATCCCAGGCTCAGCATCCTCAAACCGGTAATCGGTAAGAGGGGTTCTCGGTTCCAGATCCGCTCCTGCCTGATATTCTCCGTACAGTTCATTGATATCCTTAATGAATTTCCGGTTGAACAGATGGAGACGGATGCCCTGCGGACATACTCTGCTGCACTCGCCGCAGTCCGTACATCTTCCCGCCACATGGAAAGCACGGATGATGTGGAACATCTTCTCCTCAAAGGAATCCACATTGGCTTTCTGAGCGCTGTCGAACTTGTTGCTGTCAAACACACACTTGCGGCAGCTGCAGGCAGGACATACATTTCTGCAGGCATTGCAGCGGATACATTTGCTCAGTTCCTTCTGGAAAAACGCGAATTTTTCTTCCGGGCTCATAGCCTCGATCTTCTCCACTTCCGCGAAACGCTCCGCGTCTTTCGTCTCTTTTGACTCGCCGATCAGCTCGTCATAGATCATATGCTCTTTTCCTTTGCATACATGACATCTCTCCAGCATGGCATCCTTGTACGCGCAGGTCTTTTCTCCATAGATGGTCTGGATCGTCAGCGTCTCCGCCTCATCCTCGATCTCTGCGCCCTGGATGCTCTGGATTCCTTTGATGCCCATAGCCCTGATCTTCTCGATATCCAGCTTGCCCTTGCATCCCACGCCAATGATATATGCTTTCTCACGGTCGACACGGTGCTCTTTCATGAGCTCCTGGAAACTGTATGTATCACAGGGTTTCAGACAGACCAGAGTCTTCCCTTCCAGTTTGGAAGCCTCGATCATATATTTGCTTAAATTCGCTCCGCAGAACCCGTTGTAGACGAAATCTGCGAAATCCTCTTCCTTCTCAAAGTAAGCCGGCTCCGGATTATAAGGCAGGTCCCCGGCTTTCCATCCGAGCACTCTCGCCACGGTCCCGTCAGCCAGAAGCTCCTTCGCACGGTTGATCAATTCCTGCATCTTAAATCCTCCAATCTTACATTCTTGCCAAGGGCTGTGATCTTGTCCACAAACTCATGCATGGTCTGGGAGAATTTCGCTCCCTCAGCCGCTGATACCCACTCCACGCGGGTACGCCCATTCTCTACGCCAATATAATCCAGCATGGAGAAAAGAAGCGTCATACGTCTTCTCGCGTAGTAGTTTCCGGATGTGTAATGGCAGTCGCCGGGATGACATCCGCACATGATCACTCCGTCCGCTCCTCTCTCAAATGCCCTCAGGATAAACATCGGATTGACACGGCAGGAACAGGGAACGCGGATGATCTTGACGTCCGCCGAATAGGACATACGGCTGCTTCCCGCCAGGTCCGCGCCTGCATAACTGCACCAGTTACAGCAGAACGCAACAATCTTTGGTCTGAATTCTTCATTCTTTTCTATCGACATATCGCATCCACCTCCGCTAGAATCTGTCTGTTCGAGAATCCCTGCAGGTCCATTGCTCCGGACGGACAGGTTACGGTACATGCGCCGCATCCCTGGCACAGTGCGTCGTTCACGACAGCGATGCGCCTTGTCTCGCGGATTCCGTGATCATTCACCTCTTTGTCCTCATAAGAGATCGCGCCATACGGACACACATTCGCGCACTGAGAACATCCGTTGCACAGAAGCTCATCAGAGTGTGCCGTACATGGATTGGTCAGCAGTTTATCCTTCGCCAGCAGGCCGATGGCCTTGACTGCCGCGGCACCTGCCTGGGACACTGTCTCCGGGATATCCTTCGGACCCTGGCATACGCCTGAGAGGAAGATTCCTGCTGTCGGAGACTCAACCGGACGCAGCTTTGCGTGTGCTTCCGTCAGGAAATTGTTCGTATCGATACTTGCGGTCAGCATGGTGGCAATCTTCCGCACGTCCGGATTCGGCTCGATGGCTGCCGCAAGGACGACCATATCTGCCTCTTTTAAGATCTGCTTGCTGTCCAACAGGTCCGCGCCCTGTACGAGAAGTTTCCCATTTGGCTGAGGAATCACCTTCCCTACCTGGCCCTTGATATAGTTGACACCGTAGTCTTCCACTGCTCTGCGGTAGAATTCGTCAAAGTTCTTGCCCGGAGTACGGACGTCGATATAGAATACCGTCACGTTTGTATCCGGATATTTGTCGCGGATGAGCATCGCGTGCTTTGCCGTGTACATACAGCAGACCTTGGAACAGTAGCTCTTGCCTCTGTCGTCCGCGCACCTGCTTCCCACACACTGGATAAACACGATTTCTTTCGGAGCCTTTCCGTCAGAAAGCCGCTCCAGATGTCCTCCTGTCGGACCGGCCGCGTTCATGATCCGTTCCAGTTCAAGGGATGTGATCACATCTTTGCTCTGGCTGTACGCATACTCGTCATATTTGTCCAGCTTGATCATATCAAATCCGGTAGCTACAACGATCGCTCCGTACTTCTCTGTGACGATCTCATCCACCTGGTCATAATCGATGGCACCTGCCTGGCAGACCTTGGAACAGATCCCGCATTTACCGGTCTTAAACTTGATACAGGCGTCACGGTCAATAACAGGAACATTGGGAACCGCCTGGGCAAACGGTGTATAGATCGCACTTCTGGTGCTCAGGCCCCGGTTGAATTCGCTGGGGGTCTTTCTGCTGGGACATTTCTCCTGGCATACGCCGCATCCCGTACATTTATCCATATCCACGCTTCTTGCCTTCTTGCGGATCTCAACGGTGAAGTCTCCCACAAAACCGGATACACTCTCCACCTCACTGTATGTATAGATGTTGATGAGCGGATGTGCGTTCACTTCTCCCATCTTCGGTGTCAGGATACAGGAAGAACAGTCCAGTGTCGGGAATGTCTTGTCAAGCTGTGACATCCTTCCTCCGATACTCGGTGTCTTCTCAACGATGTCCACCGGGTATCCGGCTTCCGCGATATCCAGCGCTGTCTGTATCCCGGCGATACCGCCGCCGATGACAAGAGCTCTCTTTGTAACCCTGCTCTCTCCGGGTTTCAGCGGGGCGTCAAGGTTTACTTTTGCCACCGCCGCGCGCATCAGGATGACCGCTTTCTCCGTAGCCTCTTCCATGTCCTTGTGGATCCAGGAACAGTGCTCACGGATATTGGCGATCTCTACCATATATGGATTCAGGCCTGCTTTTTCCGCCGCGTTCCTGAATGTGGTCTCGTGCATACGCGGAGAACAGGAACAGACAACAAGCCCTGTCAGATGTTTTTCTTTAATTGCTTTGTGGATCAGCTCCTGGCCCGCCTCGGAACACATGTATGCATAATCTTCCGCATGGACGACTCCCGGCTCATGGAGCGCCATCTCCGCAACTTTCTTTACGTCTACCGTTGCCGCGATATTACTGCCGCAATGACAGACAAATACTCCGATCCTCTGCACCTTTTATCACCTCCTGTATCTTCTGAACGCACTCACAAGCAGCTGCTGTGGCGTCTCCGGATCGATCAGCTCCGGGATCTCATCGGGTGTCAGATAATCCTGGCCTCTCTCCCTCACAACGATCTGCCGCGCCGCGTCGATCAGCTTGCCCGGTTTTACATCTCGGGGGCATCTCTCCACACACGCGAAACAGGAGAGACATTTCCAGAGGGATTTTGACTTCACCAGAGCCTCAATGTCCTCATTGATCACATAAGAGACAAACTGGTGAGGTTTAATGTCCATTTCATTATAGGAAGGACAGGAAGCGGAACATTTCCCACACTTCATACATTTCAGGGGATTCACGCCACTGATCTCTTTGATCATCTCCGCGCGGTTTTTCTCATTCTTCACTGTGCCTTCACCTCCTCTTTCAGTCCCAGCGCCTCCGCCAGGAGCTCTGTGAAATAGTAGACCGGCAGATTGCCGCCGTTGTTCTTGTTCAGGTTATACATGCACAATGGACAGGCCGTGATCAGCATATCCGCGCCGAATCCCGCCGCGCTGTCCTCAATCTTCCTGCACATCTCTTTGGAAAGATCCTCTTCCTTGAGGGATATGTAACCTCCGCAGCATTCATTGCGGTACGGATAGATCACCGGCTCTGCTCCGATGGCACGGATAAAGTCCTCCATGATCTTCGGATTCTCCGGATCGTCAAACGCCATAAGCTTACCCGGGCGAAGAAGAAGGCAGCCATAGTAGGCACCGATCTTCTTTCCTGTGAGTGGATTGGTTACTTTTTTCTTCAGCTCATCAAATCCCACACGGTCACGGAGTACTTCCAGATAATGGAGTACTGTTGTCTCTCCCTCATAAGGCTCGTCAAGCGCCATATAGTTATTGGCTCTCGTGCGGATGTCATCGACATTTTTCATGTCGTCATTTACCCGTTTGATCACATGATGACAGGCAGAACAGAGAGTGACAAGATCCTGGCCCTTCTCTTTCGCATCGTTCAATGCGCGGACGGAGGCCAGCTTCGTAGCGATCTCATCGGTTCCCAGGGGATACACACCGCCACAGCACTGCCACTCACTGATCTCTTCCAGTTCAAACCCCAGAGCTTCCGCGGAGATCCTGGCATAGTGGTCAAGATCCACTGCCTTGTTCTTCAGAGTACAGCCCGGAAAATAGCTGTATTTCATAGTTTTACCTCCTTGTCTGTCAGACGGGATCTCCCCGCCTCGTTGCTTAATTACACCCCCTGCGGAAACCCGCCAGGGGGAGGCTTTTAAATATCCAGCTCAGCGATCACTGATTTCAGCTTGTTCGCGCTTGCCTGAAGTTTTGCGACTTCTTCATCTGTCAGGCGCATCGGGATCTTACCCTGGACGCCGTCCGGTCCTACCAGTGTCAGAACACTTAAGCAGACATCTTCGATCCCATACTCTCCGTGCATCATAGATGATACAGTCGCCACAGAATTGGAAGCTGCCAGCACAGTGTCACACAGCTGACATACAGCGATGGATACGGCATAGAATGTAGCTCCCTTCTTCGCGATGACCTCACCGCCGGATTTGTGGACGTATTCTTCCATTGCCGCTTTATCCAGCTCTTTGAAATCCGGGAATCTCTCTCTCATGGACTCGCAGTAATCGTCAATATTCACACTGGAGATATCCGCTCCGGACCACGGTACAAAAGAAGAGTCGCCATGCTCTCCGAATACATAGGCGTGAATATTCTTCTGAGCGATATTAAAATGCTCTGACAGTCCGGAACGCAGACGTGCCGTGTCGAGAAGTGTTCCGGAACCGATCACCTGATTCTCCGGAAGTCCTGAGATCTTCGTAAATACATATGTAAGGATATCTACCGGGTTGCTGACGATGATATACTTTGCGTCCGGCGCTGCTTTTACGATCTCCGGGGTGATGGATTTCAGGATGTTCACGTTCGTCTTGACAAGCTCGATCCTTGTCTGGCCCGGCTTGCGGGCAACCCCTGATGTAATAATAACGATATCAGAACCTGCGGCATCCTTGTACTCTCCCGCAACGATAGAGATCGGATTTCTGAAGCAGGTCCCCTGCTTGATATCCATGACCTCGCCTTCTACCTTGTCCCTGTTGATATCGATCAGAACGATCTCTGACGCGAAATCCTCATAAGAAAGCTTGTACGCGATTGTTGCTCCGACGCTTCCGGCGCCGATGATAGTAATTTTACTGCTCATTTTTTCCTCTGCCTTTCGTTCTTAAAATTTATTTTTGAGAAACAAAAAAAGAGAGCCTGATAAACTGCTGCAGTCTTTCTAATAAAATAGAAGTTCATTAAAAAAGTTCCGCATCGCTTTCTCCTCCGTTACATGAAAGGTCTATCAGATTTCCCTTCCTAGTATCATAACATATTGTTAATAATTTGCCAAGCTTTTTGTACCTGTCATTTTTTGCAGTATTTCTATCGAATTTGCCCGTGTTTCTGTATATTTTTTACCTTCCGGAAAAATTGGCCTCATTGTCCGGAGCATATTGAGGGGGTATGTTTTATCAAATACCGCTGCGCTCCCCCTATCTCTTCCACCGGTAAAACTCTTCAAAGCTGTGGATCTCATGCTCTTTATCGTCGTTTGACTCATCAGCCGGAAATACGCATCCTTCTTCTTTGATCCGCTTTATACTCCCCGCCGCCTTTACAAATTAGTCATCAAATTTTCTGTCCTGTTGTTTTCCTCAGGAATTCCATATATTGTACTCAAACCCCTCCGGCTTTTCATCCCATTCATGCACTCCATAATGATACATATAATAATCGTCAATACTATGAATCTCATGTTCCTGCCCGTCTATTGTATATTCCGCTCCCAGTGTCAGCCCTTCAAAAGAAATTTCATCTACAAAATAACTCAAAAATTCTTCATTTGTAGGGATATCGAATAAAATCAGATTGACCTCATATCCTTCTTTCCCGTAATATTTTTCAAGATCGGGGAACTCTTTATACAATTTTGATCCTTTTCTAGGAAGATCTTCGCAGTCAAACCATATCAATGCATATGTTTTTATTTCTGTTCCATCAAACATATAATCTGGCATAAATCCAATATTATTTAATCCATTCATTTCAAATATATCGGGTACAGTTTCGTTCTGCTCAATAAAATCTAACTTCCAAGCAACTTCCCGTTCTCCTTCTTTTGCTTCTTCCGGAATATCTAATTTATCAAAATCTCCGTCCCATTCGTAAATATCAAAGGTGTCTAAATCTAAATAGAAATCTACGGGTTCTTCTCCTAATAGATCTTTTTCCTCATCCGTTTTCAAATATCCCGACATTGTGAAGCACCATCTTTCTCCGTATAAAACGGGCTGGCTGCTATAGCTAGTTATGTAATATGGAAATTTCTGATCACTAACTACTTCTGATAAATCGATTGTTTTTGCCAATTTATCATTATCATATAAATAAAAATTTAATTGTACTTTATCGTATATGCCATACGTCACCTCGCCTCCCTCTTTCCCCCGCCACTGAATTGTTCTGGCAATTCCCTCTGTTTCTGGAAATACATAATATTTTTCATTTACCATTCCTATAGACTGCGTATTTTCCAGCTGAACAATATATCTGTTTTCTCTATCTTTTGAATATCCACTGTCCACTTCCAGCTGTTTTACAGAACGAATTTCCTTCGTCTCTTCCACACTTTTATCGAACCATGATAATAGCAGTTCTTTATGATCTATAACTGCCAATACTACGACACATATAGCTATAACTATTACCCAGATAATTTTTTCTTTACGCTGCATGCCGCGCCCCCTTCAGAGCAGAGCTCTTAGTTTTGGAAATTAGCCAGGAATAGATAGTCGCCCAAACAATCTTTTCTTTATGCCTCATTTCGTATTTCCTCTAAAATATGCGGTCAATATCCAGTCTGAATTACCTTTCGCTTCTGCTATTACATTATCTACGACAGTAGCCTTTCTGCCATTATTTCCCTTAACCAGCCTGCTTTCCTTCAAAACGTACTAGATCTATTTCATAAGACATCTCAAATGTAAATTTGATTTTACAGCTCCTGCTTCTCAAACATTTCCATAATCTCTTCCACTGTCGGATATCCTCCTACCCAGATGATTGCCTCCCTTCCCTCTGCGCCTTTCCATTTTTCCAGTTCAGGAAACCTTGTATACAGAATATCGTTTTCCTGTGGAAGCACTTCGCAGTCCACTGTAACTTTTACTCCGCCCGTTGCAGCCCATAACCCTTCTGCATTAAAAAATGTTCTGTCCTGTCCTTCTGTCCTATACCCATTTTGGGCATAGAAACTTTCCCAGTCAGCCTGTTCAATTTTTTCTAAGTACTCTGTTTCTTCCTCTGTTCTTCCATTTTCGATGAACGTAATTCCGGCATCCTCGCCATCTAATACGATTGTCTCTTCTGTTTCCATATTCCAGAAAAGCCATTTAATTTCCACATCGTCTGTGGCTTTCTGTGGGATGTCTTCCAATAAAAAGCCTACATAAAGTGCACCATCATTTTGCAAACTAACATAATAAAAAACAGAATCTTGGAATCCCGGACAATTCGTTGATATTAATTCTAAAATATTTATCCGTTTTATTTGCATTGGATTATTAACATTATAAATATTTAAATTCAAATAATCATAATCTCTTTTGCCCCGTGTATACTCCTCTCCATCAATCGTATTAGACATCACCTTATCTGTCTCTTGTCTTTCAATATCAAGCAAATATTTCCCAGGTACAAATTTTTCACTGGCAGGCTCATCCCTTTTAACATAAAAAGTATCAGCTTCATCTACCGTTCCAACTCCTGTCTCCTCTAACAATGAAGATAACCGTCCTTCACTGAATTTTTCGGTATATACAACTTTATCACCATGTACAGATTTCCAGATTAATATTCCGATAAGCAGAAACAAAATAAATATAGATAATATAATTACTGCTTTCCTGCCTGTTCTCCCTGATTCCATTCTGTGTATTTCCTCCATTCACTCTGAATATTGATGTCCCCATCAAATCCTTCACCGCCCCAATGGTATACACTTTCGGATTACAGATGTCTGCATGGGATCGAGAAGATGCGGGTAGAATAATCCGCTGTTATCGCCATCATAAAGCCTGGAATGTTATCCGGATTGTACTGAAATACCTTTAGAATTTGTTTTTCGTGATATATGTCTCTCTATCATATAAAAAATATACTTATCTTTTATTTCTTCCACTGGTAAAACTCTTCAAAACTATGGATTTCATGCTCTTTATCGTCGTTTGACTCATCAGCCGGAAGTACGCATCCTTCAAATGAAATTTCCTCTCCGTCTTCCATCAGCAGACGCATAACTTCTTCATCTGTCAGCTCTTCCTGTAAATACAGGGAAACAATATCATCTTCACTTCCTTCATAATCCTTAAGGCCCGGAAATTCTCCATATAATACCTCATTATTCTCTGGGAGATTTTTTACTGAGGTCTCAATATAGATTTGGTCATTTGCTGGATATTGTACTCTGATTCCCGGTATGTCATCTCGTCCCGTATCAGAATATAGAAAAAATCCATTTATTTTTAGAAGTCCAATAATATCGTCGCGAAAAATCCCCCAGTGATCATTTTCTGAATCTTCTTTTGGCTGTTCCTGGTCTTCCGGGCTTTTTTCTATACTTACCTCCCTGCTCTCAAGCTTCGTTTCCCCGGTCTCAAGATTAATCTCCAGGTTCCATAACAGGTCCTGTTTATCCTTTTCCTGCAGCGCAAACCATACCCATGGGCTTCCATTCTCATCCAAAAAGATCTGTCCGTCTGCCGGTCTAGCCATAACCTGATTTGGAGCCTTTTGCTCAGCCAGCGTTTTTATATCGATTGTCCGTATACGTTCTCCTGACACAAGGTCATATATTGAATACTCCGCTTTTTCAATATCAGTTATTATGTCTTTCTCTGTATCCCTGCAATACACCGCATCGATCAGACAAGTCCATTTTTCGGTAAAAGTTCTCCCATACCTAAGATTAAAAGTTGTATCAGCCGTTGTTACTACAGCTGTGTTACCTGGATCGACACTTTCTTCCTCTACATATAAAAAGTCTTTGAAATCATCTTTATAAGTTACTGTTTTTATTATATTTTCTTTTTCTTGGAATAAATGTTTGCCATACATTGTAAACACTGCCAGTATGATCAATATTAATAAAATACCTACTAACAGAATCCGCCGTTTTTTTCTGCATTCTTTCACTGATCTTCACTCTCCCCCTTTTCTCTCATCCCCCGAGTATCTTTTCCGGTTTATATGTTGTCTGGATATCTGCAGCTAACGCTTCCACTGGTAAAACTCTTCAAAGCTGTGGATCTCATGCTCTTCCCCGTCCTTTGACTCATCTGCCGGAAGTACGCATCCTTCAAATGAAATTTTCTCTCCGTCTTCCATCAGCAGACGCATTATTTCTTCATCTGTCAGCTCTTCCTGTAAATATAGGGAAACAATATCATCCTCATTTCCCACATAATCCTTAAGCTCTGGAAATTCTCTATACAATGCCTCATTATTCTCTGGAAGATTTTTTACTGACGTTTCAATATATATCTGGTTATCTGCCGGATATTGTACCCCGATTCCCGGCAAGTCAGCTTGAGCTTTGTCAGAATATGAAAAAAACCCATTTGCTTTTAAAATTCCAATGATATCATCCTCAAAAATCCCCCATTGATCGTTTTCTTCTTCGTCTTCTTCGTCCTTTTCCTCTTTTGGCTCTTCCTGGTCTTCCGGGCTTTTTTCTATCCGCACCTCTCTGCTCTCAAGCCTTGTTTCCTCAGTCTCAAGATTGATCTTCAGGTTCCATAACAGATCCTGTTTATCCTTTTCCTGCAGCGCAAACCATACCCATGGGCTTCCATTCTCATCCAAAAAGATCTGTCCATTATCCGGGTGGACCATAACCTGATTTGGAGCCTTTTGCTCAGCCAGCATTTTTATATCGATTGTCCGTATACGTTCTCCCGACACAAGGTCATAAATTGAATACTCCGCTTTTTCAATATCAGTTATTATGTCCTTCTCTGTATCTCTGCAATATACCGCATCAACTAGACAAGTCCATTTTTCGGTAAAAGTTCTCCCATACCTAAGATTAAAATTTGTATCAGCTGTTGTTACTACAGCTGTATTGCCCGGATTAACACTTCCTTCCTCCACATATAAAAAGTCTCTGAAATCATCTTTATAAGTGATTGTTTTTATTATGTTTTCCTTTTTTTCTTGGAGTAAATACCTGACATACATTACAGACGTCGCCAGTATGATTAGTATAAATAAGATACTTGCTAACAGAATCCATCGTTTTTTTCTGAGCCCTTTCATTAATCCTCACTCTCCTTTTCCACTGTTTTCTGTAATTAAATCAATAAAATGTCCTCTGATATCCTCCTCTAAATATCCATTAATTGCTCTCACTGCATCGGTAAACTCTTCCATAGTGTTTTCCTGAAACATATTTTCGTTCCCCAATAATAACTTTTTGCAGTTATTCCTCACATTTTTCGACAATTCGGGATCAACTTCTATCTTTTTCATCACAGATTTGACTTTTTTCTCCAAATCATTGCCGCCAATGCCTGAAAAAGCCTCCTCCGGCATCCACCCGGCCAGTCCTTCCTTCTCCCACACATTGATCGTCCGGACGACATCCGGATCATATATCCCGCTCATGCTGATATGCTTCCCGGATGTGATTTCCGTCCAGCTTGTCATCCTGTATTCTGCTCCCATCCCGAACCATTCTTCAAAGGTGTCCTTACTCTTCCCATTTAACTCATTTACAACATTTACATAGTCCTGTAGATGGCTGACCGAACTTTCTATGATAGAGCCTGCCGCATTTAATGCTTCTTCCATTTCCGGGCTGTCTGCCACCGCGGACAGCCCGGACAGATCTGGTACTCCTCCTGTCCCTGCAGTTATCGCGACAGACGTCAGCATCCCCACAACCGGGGAGTAAGCATTTAAAGCCAGAAGCCCACCGTCCACGATCATGCCTGTCAGGAAATTCCTTAGGGCATTCTCGTTCGCCTCTGCCAATTTTTTCAGCTCCATATTGTCTTTATATTCTTCCAGTTCTCCCTGATTCTCCAGGATCCCGCCTCTGACGCTTTCCGTAATGATCTCGCCGTGATAATCTGAATGGTGGCTTAAGGAAAAACTGAATGATATCGAGTTAAACCTGCCTTCTTTTGGTATATCAAATAAATTGTCAAATGACAAATCCTGGATCGTACACAGGGTGGCATCCGGTGAACCTATATTGATCTTTGCCAGGTTATTGATCACATCCCTCTCTGCTGCCCACATCCGCCGACCTTACCTGTGCAAAGTTGCTTACATCCTGCGTCCATAACTACCGTCTTTCAAAGTGCTATTATCGCTTTCCTGATGAGTCTCGCTTCTCTAATATCAATATTAATTTTGCAGTTCCTGCCTTTCAAACATTGCCATAATCTCTTCCACTGTCGGATATCCTCCTACCCAGATAATTGCCTTCCTGTCCTCTGCGCCTTTCCATTTTTCCAGTTCAGGAAACCTTGTATACAGAATATCGTTTTCCTGTGGAAGCACTTCGCAGTCCACTGTAACTTTTACTCCGCCCGTTGCAGCCCATAACCCTTCTGCATTAAAAAATGTTCTGTCCTGTCCTTCTGTCCTATACCCATTTTGGGCATAGAAACTTTCCCAGTCAGCCTGTTCAAATTTTTCTAAGTATTCTGATTCTTCCTCTGTCCTTCCATTTTCGATGAACGTAATTCCGGCATCCTCGCCATCTAATACGATTGTCTCTTCTGTTTCCATATTCCAGAAAAGCCATCTGTAAATTTGCTTATCAGTTGCTTTTTTCGGAATATCTTCTAATAAAAATCCGACAAAAAGATCGCCACCAGCCTGCAAACCAGTCAAATATATTCCTGAATCTTGAAAACCCAAACAATTTTTCGATATTAATTTCTGAACATCTATACGTTGTATTTGTTCTGGCTCTTTAATGACATAAATTATCAAATTCAAATAGTCAAAATGTCTTTTATGTCTTTCATAAGTCTCGTTATCAATGCTATTGGTCATTTTTTCAACCGTTTTTTTCCACTCTATATCAAGTATATATTTACCCGGTATGAACTCTTCGCCGGAAGAACTGTCTTTTTTAACATAAAATGTATCATTTACATCTCCATTTCCGACTCCAATTTCTTCTATGAGAGGAGATAATAGCCCGTTTTTTACTTCCTCCGTAACTACTTTTATTTTATCTCCACTCATATATCTCCAAGCTAATATTCCAACAACTATAATTATAATAAATATTCCAAATATAATTATCCTCCCTTTTTTTATTTTTCTTACTTCCATTCGGTGTACTTTCTCCATTCGCTCTGTAAATTGACATTACTGCTATCGTTCCAAAAACATGCTGTTTCTATCGCCTGAAGGCACTGTTCAATAAACTTCAAGCTCAAACCCTTTCGGCATTTCATCTCCTTCATGTACTCCATAACGATACATATAATAATCGTCGATACTGTGAATCTCATGTTCCTGTCCGTCTATCGTATGCTCTTTACTTAACCTCATTCCTTCGAATGAAATTTCATCCAGAAAATAATTCAAATATTCCTCATTTGTAGGGATATCAAACATGATCAGACGGACTGTATATCCTTCTTTTCCGTAATATTTTTCGAGATCAGGAAATTCATCGTAGAGTTTAGCCCCTTTTTCCGGCAGCTCTTCGCTTTCAAATCGTATTAACCCGTATGTCTTTACCTCTTTTCCATCATACATGTAATCAAGCAGACAGCCAGTATAATCCAGTCCATTATTTTCCCATATATCAGGCTCTGTTTTCTTTTGCATAACAAAATTCAGCTTCCAGCCTATTTCTTTCTTCTCTTCTTCTACTTTCTCTGGATCCGGAGGATTCCAATAATTTCCTTCTCCCGGATAAATATCTAAGGTTTCTATATCCAAATAGAAGTCTTCTTTTTCTTCTGTCAGCAGATCTTTTTCTTCTTCCGGTATCCGGTATCCTCCCATATGCAGGCACCACGCATTCTGATATAAAACAGGCTTGGTACTAAAATCCGTTATATAATACGGGAAATTCGGATCATTATATGCTTCTGAAAGATCAATCGATTTCACCAGTTTATTGTCCCCATATGCATAGAAATTTAATGTTACTTTTTTGTAAACCTCATATGTTACTTCCCTGCCGTCTTCATCTGTCCATTGAATAGTCCTACGGATCCCTTCGCCATTAAGATATACATAAAATTCTCCATTTACTGGTGATACAGCTGTTTCATTTGCCCTTTGAATAATATACCTGTCTTTCCCATCCTTTGAATATCCGCTGTTCACTTCTATTTCTTCATAAGTCTTAATTTCTTCTGTTTCTTCAATTATTTTTTCAGGCAATTGTGATACAATATCCTCATTAGTACAAGCAGTTATTCCTAATAAGCAGATAATCAGCAAGACTGCTGACGTATATTGTCTTTTCTGTCTCATGAAATTCCTCCGTTAAAATATGAATCAATTGTCCAATTCTCGTACTCTTCTCCCTCACCTCTAACTATGTTCTGCAATTCCATGGCGGCTTGGGTAAACTCTTCTGGATCCATGTTCATAATATCACCGCCATTTAAAAGTATTATTGCATTATCCTTTATCACTGTGTCCAATTGCCAATTATCATCAACTCTCGCTGATAATGTATCAAAAGAATAATCTTCAAACCTACTATCCAGTCCTGCTAACCCTTTTTTCTCCCAAGCCACCATCTTTTCCAGTGTATCCGGATTATATACTCCAGTATATAACAAATGAGTTTCCGACTCCACAGCGCCATCTTCTTTGTAAATATAGTAGCCGCCTGAGCCAAAGACCCCAAGCCAATAGTCATCTTTTACTTTTTTTATGTTCTCATCTAGTGCTGCTAATTTTTCATGATATTCTTGGAATGAATCCCTCATTTCCAGCGCACTGTTTAAAAGCGTCTTGGAAATTCTGGTGTCCTCTGACTGATTAATTTCACTCATTATATCTCCCATATGATTATCTATCGATCCCCAGTCTTCTTTCAATACAGATTTGATCATTCCTAATGTAAGTCCAATCGCCGGATTATACACAGAAATTGCCGCAATTGTAGCATTGGTAATTCCATTCACAAAACATTCCGTTGCCAATTTATCTTTTTGCTCATTCAATTCACGCAGCGTGTCTGACACCTGTACCTTAGTCACATCGACTCCAAGTTCAATAACATCTGCCGCCACTTCCCATGTCCCTTTTCTCTGCTCGCCCCTTTCAGGTCCGTAATTATTCGATACATCACCCTGCTGAATTAAATCTGCTTCATAGGACAAACTAAATGAAAATGCATGATTCTTTTCATCATATTTCAAATTTTTCATTTCCAAATCAGAAAAAATATGCGTGATTGCACCCGTAAATTTTGTTCCATTTATAATACTGTATTGTGATCCCCACAGACTCGATGCAGCCATTAAGATATAACTTCTATTCTTTTTCTCCTCATTAGATCCGTTTTGTATGATATCCCGAGTATTTACTTCCAAGAGGATCTGACTGCCCGAATACAGGCGTGACAGATATCCTGCCGAATGGGAACTGTACCTGAATACGTCGTGTCCCGTTTTTTCAAACTGATAAATTGCATTATTAAATTCCTGCAGTTTCTTGCATCCATCCTCAACGACAGACAACTTGGCCACCTTTGCAGCATAATCCGCCATTACAATTGACATACTGTCAGACAATGTGCCTGGCGGTATTGCAAATGCCCTTATATAGTCTTCCTCCATAAGGTTTTCCAGGAACTTCCTGTCATCCTCTGTTTCACAGCATAATGCAATTGCCACAATTCCTTCCGGCGTATATCCCAGGGCTTCCATGTTCTGGATCTGTTCCATCGTGATCCCGGCGCGCCGCAGTTCCCTGCCTGTCCGGGTATTGGCCCAGCCTCCCATGATCACCGCGACCGCCTCCGCCGGCGCCGCGGCCGTAAACTCTTTTCCGTTCCACGAGCCGATCACCGCCGCATTCACCACCGACACCGCGTTGAAAAGATCGATCGCTCTCTGGAACAGGCTGCCTGTACTGCTGTTTATGGCGTACAGCCTCTCCAGCTTCTCATGGTATGTCTGGATCCACGCGATGCATGTGTTTAAGACATCCGTATAAGACGATATAATATTTCCGAAATTCAGCACGGTCCCGTCCGGGAGCGTCCTTCCATGTCTGTAACGGTAATACTGCAGGCTCTGCTCCACTTCTTCCTTCAGCAGCTGCTGCGTATACAGCTGGTCCTGGATCACATCCTCGTCCAGGATCTCATCCCCCACATCCGCCGCCAGCCTGCGGGCGTCCTCACTCATCATATCGCCGGCCGCCAGGATCCCCCGGATCACATATTTGTGGCTGGCCAGCTGCTGTTTTGTCCCGCCCCATGACACTCCGTCCAGTTCTTTTTCTCCTTCAAAGTCTTCGATCTTCGAGTAGGAATTCTCCAGCTGTTCAGCTAACGCCGACACATTCGCGCTGATCTCGGACGCAAAACTCTGCACTTCCGATGGATATAACTTTAATCCCATTCCTTCTTCCCCCTCCCGATTTCATACTCCTGGCACCGGGCTTCTCTGTCCTCGATCTTTCCCAGAAGGAGTCTTTTCTGTTTGTTGCGCTCTTCTCCTGCTTCTTCCCGCTCCCGTTCCAGCCGGCGGAAGACCGACTCCATCTCCTCCAGTTCATAAATCTGCTCTGGCTCGGATACTTTTTCTCTTAATTCCCGCATCCGGCTCATGATCCTGTACCTGGATTCTTCCTGTTCTTCCTCCATCTTCCGCAGTTCCCGGTCGGACTCCCGGTACAGTTCATACTTTTTCCTCAGGTTCTCAAGCTCTTCCTGTTCCTCATGATACCGGCTCTTCGAGGCGGCAGCCGCCTCCCCGGAAAGCTGCTGTTGAGCGCCGGACAGACGGAACGGATCTTTGCTCCTGTAGTTTCTGTTGATCCTCATATGCAGGCTCCTTTCAGTCTTTTATCAAACTCCCATTGAGTCCGGGACCGGAAAGCAGGGAGTTCAAGTTGTTTTGCCCCTGCTCCTGATCCATAGCCATAAACTTCTCCGCCAGCGCGCCGATGTTCTCTGCGTCCGCTGTCAGGTTCGTTTTGAACTCCTGCACCTTCTGCCTCTGGATACTGCAGCAGCTCATTCCCCTGCTGATTGCCGCAATATTCGTCTCTGCCGGCGCGGACGCTGTTCTGACATCGATTCCGGCCGCCGCTCCTTTGACCTCGGCCTCCGCCTGCTGCCCTGCCGCCTCGCTGAATGTGATCAATCCTTCCATTTCGACACCTCACTCCCTAATTCCCCGGTCTTTTCCCGCGTCTGTTTTTGGACAGCAGAAAATCCCCTGCGGTTTTCACCTGCAGAGTAACCTGCTTCCTGCTATTTTCCCGGGTTCTGTACCGGATCTTTTTTCCTCCTCGGTATTTCCCCAGTCTGTGTTCTTCAATAACTCTGTGACCTTCAGCTGAACTGCCTGTACTGATGTTTTTACCTGAAATGACTGTGCCGATGTGCCGGATAAGCCAGAATTGTTTTTCAGAACTCTCATCCTTCTCTTCCCCCTGCCAAACATAGTTTTATCTCATAAAGTATCCCCATTCCCGTCTCATACCTGTATTATAAGCTCCTGCACTTATATTGTCAAAATTATATTTGATATTGATGCTCTTTTCTGATAATTTTGCATGTGATCTGTCCGGAACCTCATTTCCACACATCCCGAATGACACGCATAACATTTCCATACGCGATCTTTTCGATCTGCCGCGGGCTTAATCCGGCGCGGGCCATCTGATCCCAGAGTTTTTCCATATCCAGGACGCTCTCCATTCCCACCGGAAGGGACGGCCGGTCAAACCCGTCAAAATCTGTCCCCAGAGCCACCGCGTCCTCCCCGGCCCTGCCGATCATATATACCATATGTCTCACGATATCCTCAAGATCTGCTCTTCTCCTTCTGTCCGTCAGGAAGGAAGAATAGAAATTCACCCCGGCCACGCCTCCTTTTTCCCCCAGCAGCCGGAGCATGTCGTCACTGAGATTCCTGGGATGGGGACAGAGTTCCCGGGCATTGGAGTGGGACGCCACGACCGGAACCTGGCTCTGTCTGATACAGTCGTAGAAGCCTCCGTCAGACAGGTGGGAGACGTCAATGATCATTCCCAGCGCGTTCATCTGCTCTGCCACTTCCTTTCCAAAAGGAGTCAGTCCCTTTTCCATCATGTTCCGGTCTCTGCTGTTGGGGCATCCGATACAGTTCTCATAATTCCATGTAAGCGTCATCAGCCGGACCCCTCTGTTATACAGTTCTCCAAGCCGTTCCATCTTCTGATTCAGAACGCCTCCTTCCTCCACGGTCAGGATCCCCGCCATGCTTCCTTTTTGCTCCGACCGTGTCAGCTCCTCTGCAGAAAACGTGATGGAAAAATCTTTTCCGGCCGCGGCACGGGCGCGGGAGACCATCGACAGGACTTTTTCATAGCCCCGGTTCCATTTCTCTTTTTCCGCTCCTTTTCCGACATTAACAAAACACGCGAAAAACTGTGCGGCCGCGCCTGCCTGCTTCAGTCTCCTGATATCCACGCAAAGGCGGTTTTCCTCCAGAGTGCCGTCTGTTCCTTCCCGAAGCATGCTCAGTGTATCACAGTGCATATCGATCCATTTCATACCGTTCCCTCTTCTTTCTATCCGGCCGCGGGCCGGCTCTTTTTATCTTTATATACTATGTATAAATTTCCAGCATTTTACATACTCTATCATACATCATTGTTTTTTGTTGATCATTCTCATAAATATAAGGAGGAGCTATGGAACCCCGGATCGGAATCGTTGTCTGCGGTTTTCAGGAAAACCGCCAGTTTGTCACCAATCCCTACATCCAGTCTGTAAGATACGCGAAAGGGCTGCCCCTGATCCTCCCGGTTGTCCGAAGCGATCATGTGATCGAAGAATATATCCGTTTCTGTGACGGTTTTCTCTTCTGCGGCGGCGGGGATATCACGCCTCTCCTTTTCGGGGAGGAGCCCCGGGAAGGAAACGGCAGCACCGATATCACCGTGGACCTGTTCCAGATCCGCCTCATGCGGCGCGTCCTGGCGTCCCAAAAACCGGTATTTGCCATCTGCCGGGGCATGCAGGTGCTGAACGTAGCCTGCGGAGGCTCGATCTGGCAGGATCTGTCGCTGATTCCGGGAAAAATTTTAAATCATATGCAGCAGTCCGCGTCCCGCGGGGAGGTCAGCCACCGGATCCGTATAGAACCCGGAAGCCTCCTGAAACAGTATGCCGGATCCTGCCTCTACGTCAACAGCTTTCATCACCAGGCGGTCAATACGCTGGGCAGGGGAGTTTCGGTCAGTGCCCGGGCACAGGACGGCACCATCGAGGCAGTGGAGATCAGCTCCCATCCCTTCGCCATAGGGGTTCAGTGGCATCCCGAATGTATGTACCGCACATCTTTAGAAATGCGAGCCCTTTTTCATGAATTTATCGCGCATTCGCTCATAAACAGCGGACAGGCCGGGCATAATACTCTGTGAAAAATCATTCTGAAGGAGGGTTATGACCATGGCAGAGATATCTGTTCTCGATCTGCAGAACCTGCGTCATCTCATCGGAGGGTATTCTACTACCCACTGCAAGATGACAGACTACGCTTCCAAAACAGACGATCCGGAAATCAAAAAACTGTTCCAGGACGCGGCTGATTCTGCGATGAAAAACAAACAGGAACTCATGAAATTTCTGTAAAACGCAGATTTTGCAGTAACATGTGAATTCGCCGTAAAACGGGGTTTTGCGGCGGACTGACACACAGCACAGTCTCCGTGAGAGACAAAAACAGACGAGGTGAAAACAATGGATGAGAAAACAATGGTAGCCGACGCCCTTGTCGGCATAAACGGTGAGCTCAAAATGTTCGGAGACATGATCGCCCAGACAGAAAACAAAGAGCTGAAACAGTGCCTGAAACAGATGCGCAATCAATGCGAAATGTCTCAGGAAAAAATGTACGACGCGGCCAGAGAGAGAAGCTATTACGTCCCGGCTGCAAAGGCCACTCAGGAAGAGATCGATCATGTAAAATCCATCGTACAGGCCGGCTGATTCAAACAGCAGACCGCAAAATGCTCTCCTTCGGACTCAGCCCTGTAGATCAGGGCTGCCCGGAGGGGAGCATTTTTATATCACGACAGAATATATTTTTTTATCGCTTCAGCCGCGCCTTTGTGTCTGTTTGTCCCGGTCACATGATCCGCCTGTTCTTTCAGCTCAGGAACTCCGTTCCCCATAGCAATCTTTAATCCTGACACCCGGAACATGGACAGATCATTTTCTCCGTCCCCGATACAGGCGATTTCTTCTTTCCTGATCCCCAGATGCTCTGCCAGCGCTGCCAGCGCATTCCCTTTTGTAGCTTCTTTGGAGTAGACTTCCGCATAGAGCTTTGTACATGCCCCGTCAAGTTCCGGAAATTCTTCCAGAGATTTCATCAGCTTTCCTCTGGCTTTCGCCGAGAGAAAATAAAACTGGAACTCTTCCACCTCACGCCGGCTTTCCCGGACAATCTTTTCCATATCCCGGACACAGTATACCCCTGCCGCGTCTCTTCCATAAATAATGCGTCCGGCCGCGGTCAGAAGCCGTCCCTGTATAAAATACCGATGACAGATGTGGGAAGCGGTCCCCAGCCTGCTGCCCCTGCATGCTTCCAGAAGCCGCAGCGCTTCTGGCCTTGGGATCATGGCTTGAAAGATTGTCTTCTTCTTGCGGATGTCTGTGGCCACAGCGCCATTTGAAGAAATCACGTATCGAAAAAGTCCCGGATTTTTCCAGTCATCCGGTGTGCCTTCCATCCGGAGTATCCCCGCTGCCAGTCTGTGGGGGATACAGGAAAGATTCCTCCCTGTAGTAGGAACCACCACGATGCCTTCTGCCGCCGCATGCCTGAGGGAGTTCAGTGTCTCGTCTGTCATCCGGCTCCTTTCATCCAGACAGGTACCGTCCATATCCACTGCAAGTAATTTTATCATTCTGCCTCCTGCCTGTTTTCTCCGGCGATCTCCCTGGCCACATATACCCCGCTGGCCGATGCGTGTGACAGAGAATGGGTTACTCCGCTGCCGTCACCGATCACATAGAGTCCTTTGTGTTTCGTCTCCAGATGCCCGTCCAGAGTGACTTCCATATTATAAAACTTCACTTCCACTCCGTACAGCAGTGTATCATCATTGGCCGTGCCGGGCGCGATCTTATCCAGCGCGTAAATCATTTCTATGATACCGTCCATGATCCTCTTCGGCAGTACAAGACTTAAGTCTCCCGGAGATGCTGACAGAGTCGGGCGCACGAATCCCTCATCAATCCTCTTCTGGGTACTCCTCCTGCCGCGGATCAGATCCCCAAACCGCTGGACCAGCACTCCGCCGCCCAGCATATTGGACAGACGCGCGATGCTCTCGCCATATCCGTTGCTGTCCTTGAACGGCTCGGAAAAGTGTTTCTCTACAAGAAGGGCAAAGTTCGTATTCTCAGTCTGTTTTGCAGGGTCCTCATAGCTGTGACCATTCACGGTAACGATCCCGTTCGTATTTTCATTGACCACAATCCCGCAGGGATTCATACAGAATGTCCGCACTCTGTCCTCAAACTTTTCAGTTCTGTACACGATCTTGCTCTCATACAGTTCATCTGTCAAATGGGAGAATATCTCTGCCGGCAGCTCTACACGGACACCGATATCTACCCGGTTTGAACGAGTCGGGATTTCCAGCCCTTCACAGATCTTCTCCATCCATTTGCTGCCGCTCCTGCCCACAGAGATGATACACCTGTCGCACTCATCCTGTCCGCTCCCGCTGATGATCCTGTAACCTCCGTCGGCAAGTTCCACATTATCCACATGGCAGTTAAAACGGAACTCCACCCGATCCTTCAGCTCTCGGTACAGATTCCCCAGAACCACATAATTAATATCCGTTCCAAGATGTCGCACAGACGCGTCCAGAAGCTTAAGCTTATTCTGCATGCACAGTTTCTTGAACTTTGTGCCCGCGGTTGAAAACATCCTTGTTCCTTCCCCGCCATAGCGCACATTGATCTCGTCCACATACCTCATAAGCCCGATGGCTGTGTCCTTCCCGATATACTCATACAATGTGCCTCCGAAATCATTGGTAATATTATATTTTCCGTCTGAAAAGGCTCCGGCTCCGCCAAAACCGCTCATAATAGCACATGTTTTGCAGCCGATGCAGCTCTTTACTTTCTTCCCGTCAATGGGGCACTTTCTTTTCTCCAGAGGATTTCCCGCCTCAAATACAGCCACTTTCATATCCGGAGCTTTCTGCATAAGTTCATACGCGGCGAATATCCCGCCGGGTCCCGCCCCGATTATGATCACATCATACCTTCCCACTATTTTTCACCCTTTCCGGCTTTCTCCGCCATAGAAAAACTGCCGTCCCGATCTGTTACAGTGGGGCGGCAGCTTCCGGTCTTTCTGCTATAAGGAGATTATTCAGCTTCTGAAAACTGGTCTTTTCCCACTCCGCACAGCGGGCAGACAAAATCGTCCGGCACGTCTTCCCACTTTGTGCCCGGCTCGATCCCGTTATCCGGATCGCCGATTTCCTCATCATAGATATATCCACAGACATCACATACATATTTCTTCATCAAATCTTACCTCCTGATTCATATTATCCTGTAAACCTTATATTTTTATTCTGCTGACAGGACATGTATTCCTCACTCATAATATCATACACCTGTTTTTTTTTCAACGCAGAAATATCCTTGAGTTTCCGCAGAATTATTCCCTCAGACAAATCTGCTGCGTTTTGTTATCCACAACTTTCAAAAAATGGCCAAAATATAAGGAATCCTGTCCCTTTTTGATGTAAAATTAAGCTGCAAAACAAAAACCTTACTAAACAAAAAGAAAGGGGATTCCTTATGGCTAATTCTACATCAATTACCTACCGTTTGAAAAGAAAAATTTTGACTTTTACTAATAAAATCTCCCGCAGACTTTCGAAACCAGATCGGAAGTTCACAGCAGATATGGTTTATGGCATTCTGGCATCCAGAAGCTGTCTGCTCACTGATATTTCCGACCAGCTTCATGAAACGGTACATAAGGTGAATACTGTAAAACGGCTTTCAAATCATCTTTCGGAAGGAACGCCGGCTTCTGCTGCCGCTTCTTATCTCCACACCGTAAAGAGACTCGTTCCCTCTGAACCAGTGGTCCTCATTGATGAAAGTGATATCGTAAAACCAGATGGAAAACAGTTTGAAGCTCTTGGTATCGTTCGCGATGGTTCTGAAAGCACACAGACGAAAAGTGTTTATAAAAAAGGATACCATGTAACAGAGGCCTGTGTCCTGACTGCCAACAAGCATCCTGTCAGTGTTTTTTCCATGATCCATTCTTCTGTTGAGAAGGACTATAAATCTGTAAATACCATCACATTTGATGCGATCAAACAGGCATCTGCTCTTTTCGGAAAGGCCACCTTTGTTATGGACCGCGGTTATGATGACAATAAGATCTTTCTCATCCTCGACCATCTGAAGCAGGATTACGTGATCCGCCTGAAATCCAACCGGAAACTTCTTTATCACAACAAATGGACAAAGGCAACGGAACTGCAGAATCGGAGGAAAGGGAAAGTAAAAGCGGATGTTTTCTATAAGGGAAAAGAGCATACCGCATATCTTTCCCACGTAAAAGTTCAGATCACTGCCTCCCGGAAAAATATTTATCTGGTCCTGGTCTATGGGATCACGGAACATCCCATGATGCTGGCTACAAACAAAGAGATCCGTTCAAAGGATGATGTGATCCGCATTGCCAGAACTTATTTTTCCAGATGGCGGATCGAGGAATATTTCCGTTGTAAAAAGCAGACCTATCAGTTTGAAAATTTCCGTGTAAGAAAACTGGAAGCCATTAATGCGCTTAACTTTTATATTACTTTAGCCATGGCATTTTTAGCTCAGGAAGAATTAAGTCCTGAGACAAACGCCCTGAAAGTTTCAATCATACAGGAAGCAGACCCGATCAAGGAAAAAGTCAGTTTCTGCTATTACCGGCTGGCAAAAGGCATCTCCGGCATACTGTCACATGCCAAAGAGGGCATCCGGCTCTGGTACAGGACAAAGCGTCCGACATACCGTCAACTCTGCCTTAAGCTGACCGCCTGAATAGATAAAAGTATATGTCTCCCAAAGCCCGGTTCCGGCGGGGCTTATAAAAGTGCCTCTACTCTCGGTGCTGCCATTCTAAATCTCTCAAAAAATGGGCAGATTGGTACTTTAGAAAGACATACTCATCTTTTTAGTACAATCTGCGGAAACTCAAGAGAAATATCCGAAGGACTCTTATGACTTATCGTCTTCCTCATTTCCCTTTTCCTGCAGCCCCAGAATTCCTTCCACCAGGATCCGGACATCGTCAAAAATATAGTTAAAAGCTCCTGCCTGGCACATATTGATCAGAACCATGCCGATAGGTACAGCCAGGATCATCCACAGAATCCCTCCCATACGGTAACCCACATACAGCAGGATCAGTGTCACGAGAGGATTCAGGCCCACACTGTCACCCACCAGCTTCGGCTGAAGAAGCTGTCTCACGACCTGCGTCACCACATAGATCACTACAAGAGCAGCCGTCATTTTATAATCTCCCATAAAGAACTGATAGACCGCCCACGGTATCATCGCCGTCCCTGTCCCGAAAAACGGCAGAAAATCAAGAAACGCGATCAAAAGGGCGATCAGAACAAAATAGCCCACTCCCAGGAACCCAAGTCCTACCACCAGGATCAGGAACACAATCGCCATGATCTTAAACTGTGCCTTGAAATAGCCACCCACGGCATATTTCAGATTGTCCATGACAAGGGTCATCCTCTTCTGTACAGATTCCGGCGCTATCCTCCTCATCCAGCCCAATACTTCTTCTCTTTGAACGATAAAAAAGTATGCCGACATGACTGCCACAATAAAAGAGATCAGATAATAAGGGACCCGTTTCGCGATATTTCCCGCGGCAGTAACCGTAGGCTCACTGATGCCGGAAACAAGATTTCCCATATAATTGTCCAGATTTTCTGCCACCGTGTTCCATCCGTGCTGGATTCCCGTCGGCAGCCGGTCAAAGATCCCCGAAAGAGTTTCCCCGATCTGCCCCAGTCCTGTTTCCAGCTGCGCGTACATTTCCGGAAAGTTTCGGATCAGCCCGCTGATCTCAGAGATCAGTCGGCTGATGCCGAAATAGAGAGCCAGGACGATCACGGCAAGCACCAGTATAACGATCAGGGCGGAACCCAGTTTTTTCACAATCCTGAGCCGTTTTTCCAGCCAGTTTACCAGCGGCGCCGCTATAGCAGATATAATCCATCCGATGACAAAGGGCATAAGAAATCCGATCAATTTTACTCCTATGATCACAAATGCGGCAGTGGCCAGTAGACTGAATAACAGCCTGAGTCCTACCTGCCAGTATGGACGCCTATTTTCCATCGTGGACCTCCCCGTCTGTCTCAAAGCATTCTTTCTCGATCAGTTCCCAGATTTCGTCCCTTCCCTGTTTTGTTACGGAGGAAAACGGGATTACTCTGGTCCCCGGGGCAGGGGAAAGTCCTTCTCTCAACATTCGGAGATGCTTCTGTACCTGGCTGCGTTTGATCTTGTCAACCTTTGTCGCGATCAGTACCGGCTGGAATCCCTGCTCTTCTATCCACCTGTACATCATCCTGTCATTGGCGGAAGGCTCATGGCGGATATCGATCAACAGGAAAACCGCCCTCAGCTGAGCGGATCCGTGCAGATACCGTTCTATCATCTTCCCCCACTGGATCTTTTCTTGCTCAGAAACTCTGGCATACCCGTAGCCCGGCAGATCCACCAGAAACAGTTCTCCGTTAATATTGTAGAAATTGATCGTCTGAGTCTTACCCGGAACAGCAGAAATACGGGCGTAGGACTTCCTGTTCATCAGGGCATTGATCAGAGAAGATTTCCCTACATTGGATTTCCCCGCGAAAGCCACTTCCGGCAAATGGTTTTCCGGGAGCGGACTTGTAATCCCGCATACAGTCTCAAGATTGATGCTTCGTATTACCATATCTATCTCCTTATACCGCCAGCGCCGTTTCAAGCACTTCTTCCATATTCTCCACAGGCAGGATCTCCAGCCCTCTTGTGATCTCTGAGGATAATTCCTCTACGTCAGCCCGGTTTCCCGCAGGGATCAGCACGGTCTTTATCCCGGCACTCTTGGCTGCCAGCAGCTTCTCCTTCAGTCCCCCGATGGGAAGCACTCTGCCTCTGAGCGTAATCTCTCCGGTCATGGCCAGGTCCGCCCTTACCTTTTTCCCCGTGATAGCGGAAAACATCGCCGCCGCCATCGTTATCCCGGCTGACGGCCCGTCTTTGGGCACCGCGCCCTCCGGAATGTGGATATGGATATCATTTTTTTCAAAAAAGTCGTCTTCAATGCCATATTTCCGGCTGACAGACCGGATATAGCTGATCCCGGCACGGGCAGATTCCTTCATCACATCTCCCAGCTGGCCGGTCAGCATCAGTTCTCCTTTCCCGGGCATAACATTTACCTCGATCTGCAGGGTGTCTCCTCCTACACTGGTCCAGGCCAGTCCCCGTACGATGCCGATCTCCGGAGAAGGATTCGCCATCTGATACGTATATTTTTCCTTACCGAGAAATTTATGGATATTCCTGTCCGTCACAGAGATCTTTCTCCGGTCTGTGGTCAGGATCTCTTTTGCCGCCTTCCGGCAGACATTTCCAATCTCACGCTCAAGCTGTCTTACACCGGCCTCTTTCGTATAGCCGCGCGCCATCTTCCAGACCGCGTGTCTGCTGAATGTCAGCTGTTCCGGTGCCAGGCCGTGCTTCTCAAGCTGTTTGGGAATCAGATGTTCTTCGGCAATATGCAGCTTCTCATTCTCCGTATAGCTGGTGATCTCGATCACCTCCATACGGTCAAGAAGCGGCCTGGGTATTGTCTGCAGCGTATTTGCTGTCGTGATGAACATGACCTCGGAAAGATCCAGCGGCACTTCCAGGTAATTATCCCGGAATCTGCTGTTCTGCTCACTGTCCAGAACTTCCAGAAGGGCAGAAAAAGTATCCCCCTTATAGTCTGTGCTCACCTTGTCGATCTCATCCAGCAGCATGACAGGATTTTTCACCCCGGCCGTACGGATCCCGCTGGCGATCCGCCCCGGCATAGCTCCTACGTAGGTCTTTCTGTGTCCCCGTATCTCAGCTTCATCCCGGACTCCGCCGAGAGAAATCCGGACATAGGGCTTTTTCAGCGCCCTGGCCAGTGATTTCGCAATCGATGTTTTTCCAGTTCCCGGCGGTCCCACAAGACAAAGGATCGGACTTTCCCCCTTTTTCGTCAACGCGCGGACTGCAAGAAATTCCAGAATCCGCTCCTTAACCTGTTCCAGTCCATAATGATCCTCATCCAGTACCTTTTTTGCGTATTTAATGTCATTGCTGTCCTTAACGGCTTTGTCCCACGGCATTTCCAAAAGCGTCTCAATATAAGTCCGTATTACTCCATTCTCGGACGGTGAATTGACGGAACTTTTAAAGCGGCTTATCTCTTTTTTAAGTTTCTCCTTTACCTCCGCCGGAGCTTTCAGCTTCTGCGCGGCTTTTTCAAATTCTTCCGCATCTGAGACCGTACTTTCTTCTCCCAGTTCTTCCCGGATCAGCTTCAGCTGTTCTCTGAGAATATACTCTCTCTGATGTTTGTCCACCCGTTCCTTTACTTTTCTCTGGATCTCTTCCTTGATATCCATGATCTGTACTTCATTGACCAGCTTAAAAGCCAGTTTTTCATACCGTTTCCAGAAATCTGTCTCATTGAGTATCTCCTGCTGATCTGTATAGTAAAGGGGAATGTTCGCGGCGATCTCATCGACAAGTTTCTTAAGATCTTTTATCTCCGTGATCCTCGCCACAGATTCCTTTGACATCTTGCCGTTCTTTGCGGCATAATCCACGAACATATCTTTGAGGCCCCGTTCCATGGCCTCGCGGTCCAGATCTTTTGGCATTTCCAGATCAGATTCATCGATAACCTCAACTTTTGCCCGCAGATAAGGCTCGTCAAATTCAATTTCCTTAAGACGTCCTCTCATCTCGCCGGCAACCAGCACTCTGATGATATGTTTGGGAAGCTTTATAATCTGCTTGATCGTACCCACGGTCCCTGTTTCATATACATCCCCGATACCCGGATTTTCTGTCTCTATAGACTTCTGGGCAGTCAGGAATATTTTCTGTTCTTCTGTCATTGCCTCCTGGATAGCAGCGATGGAACGTTCTCTGCTCACATCAAAATGAACTACCATCTCAGGCAGGATCGTCATTCCTCTAAGAGCTACCATCGGAAGACTCTTTATCTCATTGTTCATCTGATCTCCTCCACGCGGTTACTCTTAACAGCCAACAGTTCTCTCTCTGTAAGAGAAAAGCGGGCACATATGGCAACATCCACTGCACCCGCCTCATCACTGTGTCTTCGAGTACCGTTTTGATTCATGGTACTGTCTACGCACTCTCTGATGTCAAAAATGATCTTCTCTCTTCTCCGTCACGCAGATACAGGGGGCTTCCGGTCCCAAGCACTGTCTCTTTCGTGATCCGGCACTCTTTGATCGTCTCATCGGACGGAACCCTATACATGGTATCCATCATGATATTTTCCATGATCGCCCGAAGTCCCCTCGCACCTGTCTTTCTTGCAAGGGTGGTCTCCGCAATGGCTGTCAGTGCGTCTCTGTCAAACTCCAGTTTCACGCCGTCCAGTTCCAGGAGCTTCTGGTACTGTTTTACAATAGCGCTTCTTGGTTCTGTCAGGATCCGGATCAAAGCTTCTTTATCAAGGAGGTCCAGTGAGACAGTGACCGGAAGTCGTCCCACCAGTTCCGGGATCAGCCCATATTTGACAAGATCCTGGGGCAGCACCTCATGGAGAAGTACATCCATATCATATTCATGCTTTGCCGCGATCTCCGCGTTAAAACCAATAGATTTTCTGTCCAGCCGGGTCTCGATGATCTTATCGATTCCTTCAAATGCCCCGCCACAGATAAACAGGATATTGGTCGTATCGATCTGGATCAGCTCCTGGTGCGGGTGTTTTCGTCCGCCCTGAGGAGGCACAGACGCCACGGTTCCTTCGATGATCTTCAGCAAGGCCTGCTGAACACCCTCTCCGGAAACATCACGGGTAATAGACGGGTTTTCTGACTTTCTCGTGATCTTATCGATCTCATCGATATAAATGATCCCGTGCTCAGCTCTCTCGATATCTCCATCTGCTGCCTGGATAACTTTCAAGAGGATATTTTCCACATCCTCGCCCACGTATCCGGCCTCAGTAAGGGCAGTAGCGTCCGCAATGGCAAACGGCACATTCAGAATTTTCGCAAGAGTCTGCGCAAGGAGCGTTTTTCCGCATCCCGTAGGCCCCAGCATAAGAATATTGCTCTTCTGAAGTTCCACTCCCAGGTCCTGCTCTGCCATGATCCTTTTATAATGGTTATACACTGCCACAGAGAGTACTTTCTTTGCCTCATCCTGTCCGATCACATAATCGTCCAGAAATGCCTTGATCTCTTCCGGTGTCAGAAGATTAATATCATCAAATACACTCCTGTCATCGTAGTCCAGCTCCTCCTCTATAATCTCGGAACAGATCCCGATACATTCATCACAGATAAATGTCCCGTTGGGTCCCGCGATCAGCTTTCTGACCTGAGCCTCTGTCTTATTACAGAAAGAGCATCTCTCAACATTGTCCGTTATTTTCCTCGCCATATAGTTTGTCACCTCATAATTAATTTCAGTGATTTACGATCACTTCGTCGATCAGGCCGTATGCCTTTGCCTCATCCGCGGACATAAAGTTATCTCTCTCCGTATCCGCCTTGATCGTCTCAAGAGACTGTCCGGTATTCGCCGCCAGGATCTCATTTAATTTCTGCTTTGTGCGCAGGATATGCTCTGCCGCGATCTGAATCTCTGTCGCCTGCCCCTGTGCGCCTCCTGATGGCTGGTGGATCATGATCTCCGCGTTCGGAAGAGCGAATCTCTTTCCTTTCTTTCCGCCGGAGAGCAGAAATGCCCCCATACTTGCCGCCATGCCGATACAAACGGTAGAGACGTCACATTTGATGTACTGCATCGTGTCATAGATTGCCATGCCTGCAGTCACAGAACCTCCCGGGCTGTTGATATACAGCTGGATGTCCTTGTCCGGGTCATCCGCCTCGAGAAACAGCAGCTGCGCCACAACCACACTGGCTGATACATCATTCACCTCTTCTCCAAGGAAGATGATCCTCTCTTTCAGCAGTCTTGAATAAATATCATAGGAACGTTCACCGCGGCTTGTCTGCTCAACTACATAAGGTACTAAACTCATTTTTCTATCCTTCCTTCCCGGTCAAAACTGTCCGATATATGAAACATATTATTTTATTTATCGCTCTCACAAAAGGTGTGCCGCAGGGCACACCTTTTCAAAATTATTCTCAGCCTTCTGCCGCCGCATCCGCGATCAGGGTCACTGCCTCCTGGACCGCGATGTCCTCTCTCATTTCCTTCTTCTCATTCTCCCCCATAAATTCTTTCAGTTTATCTACTTCCATCTGATATGAATCGGCCATCTTTTTCAATTCCTCATCCAGACGTTCATCCGATACTTCAATCTTCTCTGCCGCAGCCACTGCCTCCAGCACCAGCCTTGTCCGGATACGCTTCTCTGCCTGGGGCCGCATCTCTTCCATGAATTTTTCCTCGGAAAGCCCTGTAAACTGGAAATACTGCTCCATGTTCAGTCCCTGCTGCATCAGTCGGCGCGCGAAGTCATCTGCCATCTGTTTTGTCTGGAGTTCGATCATCGGTTCCGGAATATCGATCTGCGCATTTGCGACAGCCTGCTCCACAGCCTGATCTTCCTTCTTCTGTTTTCCTTCCCGCTCCTTGCGCTCTTTGATCTTTGCCTTTACCTCGGCCTTATATTCATCTACCGTGCTGCTTGTCTCAGATACATCAGAGACAAACTCATCATCCAGTTCCGGCAGTTCTTTTGCTTTGATCTCATGTACTGTACACTTGAATACAGCCGCTTTCCCGGCCAGATCCTCCGCCTGATAATCTTCCGGAAATGTTACATTGACCTCCAGTTCCTTTCCGATCTCGGCGCCAATGAGCTGATCTTCAAATCCGGGGATAAAAGAACCGGAACCGATCGTCAGCGGATATTTTTCACCTTTTCCGCCCTCAAACGCTTCACCGTCCACAAATCCCTCAAAATCAAGCATGATCTGATCTTTATCCTGAACCGGGCGATCCGTGATCTCTACGGTCCTCGCGTTCCTGTCACGCTCTTTTTCGATCTCCTCATCCACCTCTTTCTGAGTGACTCTTGTAGAAACTTTATCCACTTTCAGTCCTTTATATTCACCCAGGGTCACTTCCGGCTTCACTGCCACCTCTGCTGTAAAGATAAATGGCTTGCCCTTCTCCAGCTGTGTAATGTCGATCTCCGGCTGGGACACGATCTCAAGCTCACATTCATCATAGGCTTTCCCATACGCCTCTGATATCATATGATTCGCGGCCTCATCATAGAACACCTCCGGTCCGTACATTTTCTCTATCATCTGGCGGGGTACTTTTCCCTTACGGAATCCGGGGATGCTGATCTTTTTGCGTTCTTTCAGATACGCAGCCTGAAGCGCCTTCTCCACATCTTCCGCTGATACCTCGATAGTCAGCTTTGCCATATTATGTTCTAACTTTTCTACCTGTAAACTCATTTTCTTCCTCCTTGAATGCGCAAAATTACACTTTTGCAGTCATTAAAATAGTATACCACACAGGTCCGCATATTTCCAGTGCTTTTTCGATGTTTTGACTGTATTTTCATCCCTTATTTTCGATGAATTTTGCCCTGTATCTGAAATTTTATCTTTTATCTCCCAATGAACCGTTGTATACAATCGATTGTCCGATCTCATCCGCTTTTTCCCGGCCTGACAGCAAAGCTGTCAGAGTGAGCGCAAATGGGATCGCCGCTCCCATCCCGCGCCCGGTTATGACATGTCCGTCGACCACTTTGGGATCCTGCACCACTTCGGCACATTCCAGTGAATCTTCAAAAGAAGGATAAGCGCATGCTTTCCGTCCTCTAAGTATACCCAGCTCGCTCAGGATACTTGGGGCCGCGCATATAGCCGCAATATACTTTTCCTCCCGGTCAAACTGAAGGATCAGATCCCTGAGCCCACTGTGAGCTTTCAAATTCAGTGTCCCCGGCATTCCCCCCGGAAGTACCAGCATGTCCGCCGTCTCCGGACTTGCCTGCGCGAACAGGCTGTCTGCCTCTACCACTATCCCGTGCGCTCCGTTTATTCTCCTGTTATCCGTAATGGATATTGTTTCTGTTTCTATCCCTGCCCTGCGCAGAATATCCACTACTGTCAGGCCCTCGATCTCCTCAAAGCCATCCGCAAGAAAAACACAAACTTTTTTCATTGATCCATAACCTCCTGCCTGCTGCCATTTCTTTGTCCAGTGTATCAAACGTAATCAGCAAATGCAAGCAAACCCAAAACCAAACAACATAGTCGGCCAAAAAAATCCGCATCAGCCGCCATATATTTATGATATAATAAGTTTAAAAGCAGCAGCTTTTTATTTACAGGAGGAATTTCTCATGGAGATTGAACGCAAATTTCTTCCCGATCCGGACCGGCTGCCCTTTCATCCGCAGGATTTTCCCTGCCGGCATATCGAACAGGGATATCTCTGCACAGAACCTGTCGTCCGGATCCGAAGAGACAATGATGACTATTTTCTCACATATAAATCAAAAGGGCTTATGGTCCGTGAAGAATATAACCTGCCACTGGACCAAAAGAGTTATGAACACCTTAAAGCCAAGGCTGACGGCCGGATCATCGTAAAAAACAGATATGTGATCCCTCTGGAAAATGGACTTTTTCTGGAACTGGACGTCTTTAAGGGCGATCTGGCTCCTCTTGTCCTTGCGGAAATCGAATTTCCCGATGAATCTTCCGCCCGGTCTTATGTGCCGCCTGAATGGCTTGGGAAAGAAGTGACACATTCTGCCCAGTATCACAACAGCACTCTGAGCAGAAAACAGGTCTGATTTTTCCCGTTCTCCTATGATCAATAATTTAAACAGTTTTTTGAAAAGCAACATTTTGTTGCTTTTTTCTTTTATTCCCCGTTCTGTTGCATACCGATTTATTTATGGGAAAAATTGTTATAATGATGTAAAATTTTGTATTTTCGTTTCATTGTTAGTTCTGTTTAAATTTTCCATGTAGATGGGAGGTACCTTCGTGTCCAATATCCAGCTTGCGGCGAACCTGCGCAGACTTCGGAATGATCACAATTACACACAGATGCAGATCGGCCGGAAACTGAACATCTCGCGCCAGGCATACTCCAATTATGAAACCGGCAAGCGAATCCCGGATATTGACATGCTTATACGGATCGCCGACATTTATCATGTAACTCTTGAACAGCTCGTCTCTCAGACCTGTACAAAGGACGGCGTTATTAATGAGATTTCAGGTCCCTATTTTACCGGGATGGAAATCGAAAGCGCAGATATGATCTATCTGACCAGGGAAGAAGTAGAACTTCTTACCCATTTTCGAAGCGCCTCGGAAGATGATAGAAAATTAACCAAAAAAGTACTGAAAATGGAAGGAAGCTGATCCAGCGCGAAGATCAGAATCCTTCCTCTTTTCTTCTCATCCTGATCTGCCGGCGTTTCTCTGCCCCTTTCCACTCTTCTCTCTCTGTCTCGGTCTCAAGTACCAGTCCGGGCACACGCCTCGGCCGGTCATTTTCATCCAGAGCCACCATCGTAAAATATGCCCGGTTAATCGGATGTCGCGTACCGTCCTCCATATTTTCTACATAGGTATCTACACGCACTTCCATCGACGTATTTCCCACATAAGTCATTTTTCCGATGATAACTACCATCTCGCCCTTATAGGCTCCGTGGATAAAACGGAGATTGTCCACCGACGCGGTGATCACATTGCATCTGGTATGCCGTTTTGCCACCAGACCTGCCACTTCATCCAGCCACTGCATCAGAATGCCTCCGAAAAGCCGTCCCGCGGCGTTCAGATGATTTGGTCTGACCATGTGCACTGTCTCTACCAGTGAGTCTGCTACTTTTCTCTCCTCAGTCATAAAAATTTCTCCAGTCTTTGTTTTAATCTCTGCCGGCATCAGCCAAAAATCATCCCGCACAGCTGCGCCAGATGGAAAATGAGAAAACTTACCACCCATGCTACGGCCAGCTGGAACAACACGATCTTAAGCGTGATCTTTGTGCTTCCCACTTCTCTTCGGATCGTCGCGATCGTAGCCGTACAAGGTACATACAGCAGGCAGAATACCATAAGACTGTACGCATTTGCCGCTCCAAATCCCATGGCTGTGAGGGTCGATACAAAGCTGTCCATGCCGTGGGATGTGGTAATATTCTGTATTCCGAAGAGCACGCTGCAGCTTGACACCACTACCTCCTTCGCGGCAATCCCCGCGATCAGAGCAACTATGATCTGCCAGTATCCCAGCCCCAGCGGTTTGAAGAAGGGAACCGCCACCTTCCCCACCAAAGCGCCAAAACTGGTGGAAATATCCGTTACATATCCTGACGGGCCGAAATTCAGCAGCAGCCACATAACGATAGATGCCAGGAAAATCACCGTCCCGGCCTTTGTCAGATAGTCCTTGATCTTTTCCCACACATAAACTGCGATCGTCCGTGCGTTAGGCGTCTTATATTCCGGCAGTTCGATCAAAAGCGCATGTTCTGCCTTGCTTCCGTCAATCTTTGACAAAATGTACGCAGTCAGTATGGCCACCACGATCCCGAGAAGATACATGGAATAGCAGGCGATCATCGCATGTCTGCCGAAAAACATAGAAGAAAACAGCACATAGATCGGCAGTCTCGCACTGCATGACATAAAAGGCGTCACAAGGATTGTTTTTAGTCTGTCCTTTCTGTGTTCCAGCGCCCGGGAAGCCATGATCGCAGGCACCGAACATCCGAATCCCAGGAGCATGGGCAGAAATGCCCGGCCGGAAAGCCCCAGGTGTCCCATAATGTCATCCATTACATAGGCCACCCTGGCCATATATCCGCTGTCCTCCAGAAACGCCAGTGCAAGAAAGAGGATAAAAATATTCGGAAGGAACGTAAGAATCCCGCCAACCCCCGAAATGATGCCGTCCACGATCAGCGAATTCAGCATGGGCGATGTCCCTGCCGCCTCAAGACCGGAGCTTACAAATCCGGTAAACAGCTCAAGGCCGGTCTCGAAATACCCTTTCAGCCAGTCACCCACCGCAAAGGTTAAGAAAAAGACCAGGCCCATAATCAAGAGAAAGATTGGGAGTCCCAGCCATTTTCCGGTCATAAAGCGGTCCACTCTCTCCGTCCGTTCCTCTTTTTCGCTTTTATTGACAAGGATCTCCTCTATAATTTCTTCTATAAAATCATATTTTTCGTTGATAATCTCCTTCTCATAACTATGATCCACAATGTTTGTCAGGTCAACCGGATATTTTTTCATTACGGTTTCATCCTGCTCCAGCATTTTGATCGCGTGCCAGCGCATATTTTTCATATCCGGATATTTGTTATGGAATTGTTCTATCACCGCGTCGATCTTGTCTTCAATCGCGTCCTGATACACCATGGCATACTCGCTGTGATGGTCATGCCGGTGTCCGGTGCTGTCCGGATGATGATGGATAAACGGGCCCTGCTGTGCATATTCATTGTGGTGGGCCACAGCGTGCATCAGGATCTCCAGTCCTGTCCTTTTCCTTGCCGATACGGGAATGGCGGGGATCCCCAGCATTTCCGGCAGTCGGTGCAGATCGATCTCCATCCCCCGCTCTTCCACCACATCCATCATATTGAGCGCCAGCACCACAGGCTTCCCCAGCTCGATCAACTGCAGGGTCAGATAAAGATTTCTCTCCAGGCAGGACGCGTCTGCCACGTCAACAATGACATCCACCTCATCGCTCATAATACACTCTCTTGACACCTTCTCTTCCATCGTATAGGAGGTCAGGCTGTAGATTCCCGGAAGATCGATCAGTTTAAACTCCTGCCCTTTATATACTGTCTTTCCTTCCTTCTTCTCCACCGTAACGCCCGGCCAGTTGGCCACCTTCAGATTTGCCCCTGTGTATGCGTTGAAAAGGGTAGTTTTTCCACAGTTCGGGTTTCCTATAAAGCCCACATTGATCACATTTTCGCTCATGCCGCCTCCTCCTTTACAAAGATGTTGTCAGCGATCCGGCGGCCCAGAGCGAACCGGGTCCCGCGGAATTTCACGGTCATGGCTCCTTTTTTATCATTGTTCAGGATCGTGATCCTGGATCCTTCTGTCAGGCCAAGAGCTTCCAGCCTTCTTTCCAGATTCAGCTCGATCTCTATTTTTTCCACTACATAGGTATGATGATTTTTCCCTTCTTTTAGTTTCATGATCTCATCTCTTCCTTTGTATACATCTGTTGATAACTTTTAATATATCACTGTTGATAATATTTCTCATCTGTCATTATATACACTCAATTGCCATAAGTCAATTTACACAGTTCCTGTTCTTATGATAAACTTGAAACAGGCACAGGTACCCCTGTCTTTGTAATAATCTGACAAAAAGAAAGGAGCATTTGCTATGAACACAGAAACTTTAAATTATGTGACTGAAAAGACACAAGAACTGATCGCGGCGCCTTCCTGTAGCGCCGAGGCGAAAGAGGCCGCACAACGCTGGCTGAATGCTGCCGGCACAGACAAAGAGGCAGAAGAGACAAAGAAATATATTGAAGAACTGGAAGCCGATATTATGCCGATCGACAATCTGATCGCTTTTGCCGGATCTGACGCGGGAGCAAAATACTTTGGCGAAGATACTGCCAGAAAAATTGTATCCCACGCAGAAGAAATCAAAGCCGCAGGCGGTAAATACTGCGATTGTCCGGCCTGCCTTACCGTGGCCGCGATCCTGGAAAAAAAGGATGATATGCTCAAATGAACCAGATTTTAATCCTTTACCGATCAAAATACGGAGCGACAAAAAAATATGCAGAACTGCTGAAAGAAGAAATAGCCTGTGATGTTTTTGATGTAAAAGATTTCCGGAAATCCGATCTTAAAAATTATGACCGGATCATATTTGCCGGAGCAATTTACGCCAGCGGGATCTCGGGGCTGAATTTTCTGCGTCAGAATTATAAAGACCTCCGGGATAAAAAAAACGCGGTTTTCTGCGTCGGAGCATCCCCGTTCGATGAAAAGGCTCTCTTAGAGATTAAAGAACATAATTTAAAAGGAGAGCTGAAGAATATTCCTCTTTTTTATGGCAGAGGCGCGTGGGACGAAGAAAACATGACGTTCAAAGACCGCACTTTATGTAAAATGTTGCAGAAAATGGTATCGAAACAGGATCCCGAATCCTGTGAGCCATGGATGAAGGCTCTGCTGTCCGCAGTGGGGCAGAAATGCGACTGGACAGACAGAAAATATCTGATCCCGCTGATTGAATACATCACAAAATAAAGTCCCTGTATCTTATACCGGTGTCAGAAGAGACATACTCACCTCCCTCTTCTGACACCAAAATCCGGCAGAATTTTCATTTCCATAACTTCCCCTGCTGTAAGTTTTCTCTGATATTTATCCCGCTTCCTCGATTCGAGTTATCAGCGCGATGGTCTCGACTGTGTTTTCTTTGGGCATACGAATTCGGTCGCCTTCCTGTCCATCGTAGTATACTGGAAACGTCAGATCAATATGCTTGATAATGCGTCCCATATCTTTTTCATCCGGATCCAGTTCAATGGATTCAATAAATGTCCTCATGAACTCCTTTTTTTCCAGATCCGTCATTTTACCATATAATATATCAAAATCCAGAAGAAATTGGTATATCTTTTTCCCTGTGACTTGTTTTCCATATGAAGCCCCGATCTTTGTCTCCACATCAGTAATTGCTTCTTCCAGTTCTGCAATTCGGTCATAAAGATTATCCATCCGCTCCTGCATATCCTGGTACTTCCTGTCATAATGCTTATCGCCCGGATCCAGACGTTCCAGCATCTGTACCAGTTTCTTTCTGGATCCCTGAGCCTGTTGGAGCTGACCGGCAAGCTGCTTTTTTTCTTCCTCCAAAGAAGAAACATCCACCTTTTCTTCCAGTTTTTCCATCAGGAATTCCTTGAACTTCTCCCCTCCCGCCATATACCGGATAAATTCCTCAATCTCTGCATTGAAGACTTTCTGATTAAGCATAGGCTTATAATCACAGATATGCCCGTCAACTCGTTTCCGGTGATGGCAGCGGTAGTAAAATGTATCTTTATATTCCCCAGTCTTTTTATTTTTCCTTCTCTGCACGGTACCGCTCATGCCACCCCCGCAGAGCGGACATTTAATCAGCCCCGATAAGATATGCTCATGATCCAGGCTGTGAGTCTTAACCCATCTGACACCCGTCCGCTTCCGTTTCTCTTTGGCGGCTTCCCAAGTTTCCTCATCGATGATCGCATCGTGCAATCCATCCGCCAAAAGATACTCATCCTGCTTCACCCGGCAATATTGATCCCTTGTTCCCTTCACCTTTTCCGTCTTATTTTTCCCGTAAGCAATCTTCCCTACATAAACCGGATTATCCAGTATCTTCAGAATCGTGCTTCTGGAAAAGTAACTGACCTCCTGATCCCGGAGCCGCTTCTTTGTATATCCATGCTGGTTCAGATATTTACAGATGGAATCAGCTCCGGCCTCCGTCCGGGTAAACTGGTCAAAGATGATCCGGACAATCTCCGCTTCCTCCGGGTTCACAATCAACGTACTGTTTTTTGAATCCAGTTCATATCCAAAAGGCGCCTGCCCGCCATTCCACTTTCCATCCCTGGCCTTCTGTTTCCGGCCTTCCATAGTCTGAACCAGGATATTCTCTCTTTCAATCTCCGCCACCGCTGACAGGACTGTAATGGTCAGCTTGCCGGAATCTTTGGAAGAGTCAATGCCATCCTCCACGCAGATCAGATTCACTCCGTAATCCTGGATATATTGGAGTGAGTTGAGCACATCCGCCGCATTGCGCCCAAACCGTGAGAGTTTAAAGACCAGAATATAGGAAACGCCGTCCTTCTCCTCCGCCACATCCTGGAGCATCCGGGAAAATTCCGGCCTGCCGGTGATATTCTTTCCAGATTTTCCGGCGTCACAGTATTCCCGGACAATCTCCATATCCTGGAACTGGGCAAATTTCGTCAGCCGGTCTTTCTGTGCCTCAAGGCTATAACCCTCTACCTGCATGGCCGTGGACACCCTCATATAAATATAACATTTCTGTTTTCTCACTCTGCCGCCTCCTCAAAATATTCTGTTGATTCCGGTATCATCCGGTAAGTTTTCAATGCGTCCAGGATTGCCAGTTCTTTTTCCTTCGGACATCTCGGGATATGATTCTTATTTTTCTCCGGCTTATTGTAAGCTGTCCCCATCTCGATGCCATATTTCCGCTTTACCTGGGCAATATACAAACTGGAAACCTTTAATCCATGTATCCTCAGAACGTGGGCTTTTATCTCCGCATAAGTGGCTTTGGACTCTGCCGCCGTTACCGGAAGACGGGAACAGTCCAGCGTAAAGACTACCATCTCATCCGGGGTATCCTCATCATCCTCTTCCTGATTCCCGCCCAGATCAAAATAAACGGGGAAACGGAAAGTAATACTTTTCAGGATCCTCTTGTCATCCCCTTTTTCCGGAAATACTTCAATCCTCTGGATAAACTGCCGGCACAGCGTCCGGCGCTCTTCATAGTTCATTTTTTCATACAGTCTGTCAAAATGATTCAGGATCAGGCAGATATTATCAGAGGAATGGATGCCCTGCTTCATCCTCAGCAGTTTATGCTTTAGCTTCTCTATCTTATCCTCGATCCGACCGATCCTGTCATATGCCGCGTCCACCTCTGCCTGTAATTTTTCATATTGCTGATCATAACTTTCTGCCAGCACGTCCAGATGGTCCAGCTCCATCCCCAATTTATATTTCACATGCTCCTGGTGATGCATCTCTTTCCGGAGCATCTTCAGCTGTGTTTCCACCGCTTCCTCAGACATCTGATTCCCGACTGTCCTGGCAAAAGCCGTCCGGAATTCTTCCGTCCCGGTAACCTTCTGGATAACTTCCATCACGGCCGCATCCAGCCTTTCCTGGTTATAGGTATGGCAAAAGCTGCACACACGCCCTTCCGATGTCCTGTAATTTCTGCACCCATAGGAATAAACGGTTTTATAATATCCCCCATAGTTATGGTTCAAACTTTTATTCTTCTTACTGATAAGCCCGCCCCCGCAGACTGGACATTTTACCAATCCTGACAGCAAGCTAATCCGATCCTCTTCATCCCGTTTCCCTTTTACCCTGGCCAACTGTCCCCGTTTTTCCTGAGCCTGTTCCCAAATCTTCTCTGTCACAATAGCCTCATGTTTCCCCTGGACCACAATCTCCTGCTTTGGATCCGAGCTTCCCTTATTCGCTCTGCGGTAATAAACGATCTTCCCGCAATAAAAAGGATTGTTCAAGATACGGGATACAAAATCACTATTGAAGGGACGGATAGTTTCCTGGGAAATACGCTGGTATCCATGGCTATTCAGCCAGCGGACAACACCGTTCAGCTTCATCGGCGGTTCCAGATACTTTTCATAGATCAGACGGATGACCTCTGCTTCTGAAGGCTCTATCACCAATTCTCCCTCCCTGCTCCGGTATCCATACGGAATCGGCCCGCCTGCCCATCCGCCCTGCAGCACCTTCTGCATCTTCCCGGACATGAACTGGATCCGGATATTCTCCCGCTCAATCTCCGCCACAGCTGAAAGGATCGCCAAGGTCAGCCTACCACCCTGGGTGGAACTGTCAATGCTGTCCTCCACACAGATCAGGTCGATATCATAATCCATCAGCGTCTGCATTGATTTCAGCACATCCGCCGCATTACGCCCAAACCTGGAAAATTTAAATACCAGGACAAAGGAAATATCATCCTTCCCACTGGTAATATCATCCATCATCTCCATAAATGCAGGCCTGCCCTTGATGCTGTGTCCAGATTTTCCAGCGTCACAATACTCTCCGGCAATTTCCAGCCCTTTATATTCAGCAAAATCTTTCAGCCGCTTCTGCTGGGCGTCCAGGCTGTATCCTTCTGTCTGGGCGGCAGTGGAAACACGGGTGTAAATATAACATTTTTTTTGCTTCAAATTCTCTCCCCCTTTTCGTATTCCCGTTGTCACACGGCTGCCTGTACCTATAATGTATCGTGTTCCTTCATTTCTGTCAGCGCACAAAATTCATAGGGATCCGCCCTCTTTTTTATGCGGGACTCCCAAAAAAGAGCCGGCATCCCTAATAGGCGCCGGCATCCCCGTCATGTCCCCTGTTTTCCTGCCCTTTTGCGGCTCCCAGTTCCGCCAGGATCTCATTTCCGTATTTCTGGATCATCCGCGCCAGAAATTCCGCGCATTTTTCCATATTCATCCTCGCCTCTTTCTCCGTCAGGCGGCCCGTATCCACCACTTCTACTTTTTTCAAAGGCAGACACCTCCTTCTTCTGCTCAAAGGAGTTTTCCTGCCCGATTTTTTGATTTCCGAAAAAAGAAAAGGCCTGCCGCCATCTGCGTATACTTCAGCAGATAACGACAGGCCATATTCTAACCTTTCCTATTCACTTGTCAGCAAGCTATCAGAGAAGATATTAAATCCTGCGGGCGTAATCCAGCGAGATCCACCCTGCGCCGGATTTCAGCTTGCCCCAACGGGAAGCCCCCTGTCCGTCCGTTTCCTCCACAATGGTAAAAACGCCTTTCCCGGTATACTTCCCGGTCTTCCCGTAATTCGTCCCCGGCCCTTTCCGGATATTCAGATCCGTGATGGACACCTGCACCAGATACGGGGAAAATCCGCCTCCGGATCCCTGGCTTCCATAGACAGCTTTCCCAGACTCATCGTATACCGAATACCCCGGATTCTCATCCGCGCACTTTCTGGCATTGGCAAGCACTTTGAACGCCCCTTTCTGGGACTTTGCGTCTGTCCAGGACTTCCTGACCCGAAACCATCCGCCGTTCTCCGGCTCCGTTGTCCCAGCTCCTCCCATAGCCGCCTTAACATCTTTCCGGAACCCGTCCATGGTATAGCCCAGGCCAAGCCCCTTCCACAAATGCTCCGGGTCCCCATGGTTGGAAGCGATCCCCCGGCTGTGTCCTTTCCGGTGGCTGATGATCACGCCATCCGCGGCCGGGTTCAGATTGTACTGTTTGCACAGGTAAGCAAATAATTCCACCGCCGCCTCATAGGTTCTCTTCGCCACTGCCCTTGCCGCCGTCAGGTCAGAACAGGTAAAGTGCGACCCGGACGTGTACCGGATACAGGCAGGCTCGCACATCTCCACCCCGATATGGGTATTGTTCCCGCTGCCTTTGCTTCCGGATCCGCAGTGCCAGCCCCGGTGATTCCAGGGCAGGGTCTGGTACACCGTCCCGTCATTCCCGTCAATAAACCCATGCACACAGGCATTATCATAGGACGGGCTGTTCCAGGAACTGATGAACACAGACGCCTTGGGCTGGGGACAGCCCACCGAATGGAGCATCAGCCCCTTCACCGTGATCTTCCTTCCCGCCGTATAACAGGGATTCTTCGTTAAAATGCTCTGTACTAACTTCATCTCATTTTTCCTCCGTTTCTATTTTCTCTGCCCGGTCATGGAGCTGCTCCAGCACCGCCTTGATCTTCTCCGGCACCGGAAGCCCCAGGTGCGCTGCGTTCTCCAAAAGGCTCACGCCCTCATTGGAAATATAGAAAAAGATCACTGCCGTCCGCAGCACCGATCCGGTGCCGATGACATGGACATCCAGGATGTTGGCGATCCCCACCAGAAGGAAGATCAGCACCTTCCGGCAGATACCCTTAAAACCTACATTGCTGGACAGGTTCCGGTCACTGATCGCGCACATCACACCGGTCAGATAATCCGCCGCCGCGAAAGCCACCAGAGCCAGCAGCAGGCCGTCACAGCCGCCCAGGTAATACCCCAGCCAGCCGCCCACCGCGGCAAATACCATCTGGATCATGTTCCAAAATTCTTTCATTGCTTTTATTCCTCGCTTTCCCATAAGAAAAGACGCCCCAAAAGAGCGCCTGCCAGTCAGTTTCTCTATATAAAGTGCCGCCTGCCCTTTCCAGGGCAGCTCTTTCCCTTACGGCACGGGATCGGGTTGTTCCGTCAGCGTGTAGGTGATCTTCATGGTCTTATCCACGGTCTTCACCACCGCTGAGGAAAGGTTGTTGATGGACGCCAGGTACGGCGTCAGGAGATAAGCCGTCCGGTACTCATTTCCGTAGCTTCCGCCCCAGCCGATCAGGAAGTTCTTATACTGGAACAGGGGCGTCGCGGCGTTGTTGAGCCGGACGTTTCCCTGGGTATGGACCACCGTATCCTCCGCCGTGATCTGGAAATCCCCGCCGATGATCAGATCCCCGATGAGCGTCAGGTACAGCTCGCAGGAGCCGGTCTCGCACAAGGGCTTCCACTTGGACGTAAAGCCGAACTCGATCAGCGTCACATCCGTGGAATTGGAAAGGCTGATCTTATAGATCCCCGTCTTGTCATAAGCTGGCACATACAGATACCCGCCCCGGACGCAGCATTTAACCACACGTTCCGCAAAGGTGCCGTTCTCCCGGTTCCCCACATCCATCAGCTTGGCATTGGACAGCGTCCACTGCCCTTCGGTAAAGGAATAATCCGTTTTGGAAATCTTGATCCAGAGCATTGTTGCATCCCCGGAAGAATTTCCCTCATTGGAGAACCCGTACCAGTATCCGTCCTGCCCGTCCATGAATTCCCCATACTTGGTATAGCTTCCCAGGAACTCAAAGGTTTCCGGCGTCAGCACCTCATCATCCAGGACGGTATAAGTGGAATCATCCAGCTTCTCATTCAGCCCGATGGAAAACACCGGGATCCGCAGTTTCCGGATCCGGACGGCTGCGTTCTCAAAGGTGATGGAATACAGCAGGCCGTTCTCGAAATCCATCTCCACCGCCTCAAACAGCACCATCTTATTGGCGTCCGGGATTGACCCGATATCCGCCGCCTTTAACTGAAGGAAAGTGCTGGCATCCCCCACAAGGCTTCCAAAACCATTCTGTCCGCCCAGGGCGCTGGTCAGCGCCACCGCCGCGATCGTCCCGTTGCCCTGGTTGGGCGTAAACTCCCACACAAATTTATAGCCGTTGGAAAGAGCCATGCTCTCCGTCAGGTTCAGACTCCCCCTGGCCAGGTTCGCCGTAGAATTGACATTGTTGGAAGCGTAAGCCACCGGCAGGTTGTCGGAGCTTTCATACAGCAGTTCCTCATCCTCCGTCAGCGCTTCGGAAAAGAGCAGGATGCCGCCGATCATGTTGGGGCAGATGGGAAGAAGGTTCCCATTCCATAGGACCGCATCGTCATACTCGCCGGTTGCCGCGTAAAAGATACCCATAGGGTTTAACCCCAGGATATTATTGACGGACTCTGTGATTATGTTCTCTTCCGTGACCGTTTCTACCACCCCGGTATTTTCATCCGTCAGTTCGATTGTCATCACGCCTTTTAAAGTCATGTCTGTTTCCTCCCATCATTCTGAATCACTGGATACCGGCAGCGTCACCGGGCGGCAGAACGCCCCGATCTTCGGCTTCACAGTCAGGGTATCCGAATAGCTTTTCTGCACCAGTTCCATCGTTTCCACTGCCATCACATCTGTAAAGCCCTTTCCCTGCAGGCCGCCGCCTACAGAAAACAGAGCCGCAGTTTCCTCAATATCGATCCTGCCGTCCCATGCTGCCGCAGCCGCCATGGCCTGGCCGCTGATGGACGCAATGCAGTCCCCGACCCCCACGCTTCCGGAGCCGTCCTCCATACGCAGGTACACATTGAAAGTGTTTGTGATATTCGGCACGATATTTTCAATCGGGTAATACAAAGACAAGATGTGCTTCCCGCTGTGCCAGGTCTCCACCGGATGATGGAGCAGGATCTCCGCGTTGTTCAGTTCAAAGGTCACATGGCAGACCGCCTTCCCGTCCTCCGTCCAGGTCACCGGCAGGCTTACATCTACGGAAATATCCGTGGTCTCTTCCCCGGCAGCACCATCCTCAGAACCATTTTCTGTATCCGTTGCTCCACCGGATGTCCCTCCGCTGTCTCCTGTATTCCCGGAAGGAAATGGAATCACAATTGTGCCGCTGGCATTGGCTGACCTTACAGCCGGATCAGCCGCTACGTCCACCACCACCTGCCCGAAGAACTGGGCATGGTTTTCCTCTTTGGAAGCGAACTCAATGCTGATGATCCGCACGCTTGTCTCTCCGATGATATATTCAGAGGCATTGGTAAAGGTGTGGATGCCGATCTTTCCCGCCTCAATCTGGTTCAGCAGACCGGAAATATTTTTATCGTTCTTGGACTTTGCCTGGGAAAGTCTTGGATTCTTCCCCACGCATTTCAGGCTCTGCCGTCCGCCGATCTTAACCGTAAAAGACGTCACACAGGTGATCTGCTGGTCATCCGCCTGCCCGCCGGAGAAAGTCAGCACATCCCCCAGATCCAATGCCGGATTTCCGATGGTATCTGAATCAAAAGGCACATAGTTCACTTTGGAAAGGGCATCCAGGATGTTCCCACACAGTTCTGCCCTGGTCTCTTCCAGACCAAACTGCAGTAACGGGTTGACTCCCAGGTTCATAGTCAGACCATCGTCTGTTTCCAGGGCGTAATACTCAGCAGCCTGCGTCCGCAGGTTGGTGGAACTGACTGCCGTGTACCGGGTCACAAAATCAGAGAAGCTGCTGGAAAACCGATGCTTCTGCAGAATCTCCATCACCGGCGTCTCCCCGTACTGGCGGAATTCCAGCTTCCCGGCTCTATTGATGCAGAAAAATCCGCCCAGCACCTGTGCCGTAAAATACAGCACATCCCGGTAGGTCTCAATGTCATTCTCCGGATAAATGGAGAGCAGCTCTGATCCATTCGGGAGCGCCTCAATCTCCGCCTGGGTCTGCGCCAGTTCCACCCCGCAGGCCGTACTGCACAGCGCCATCATCCCATAAGCGGTGCCGATGGTTTCAAAACCATTGAAAGTCCGGTCAAAGCGGAGCATCCGATCATAAGCCTTCAGTTCCAGCACATGGACTGATCGGTTGGCTTCACTCACTTCAAAGATCCCCATAGGAACAGTCTCATAAGTGCCGCTGGCAAGCCGGAGATGATAGGATAATTCCACCTCCGCATCCTCCAGCGTATACCGGTCAATATCAAGAAACAGGCTGATCCCCATCTCTGCCGCATACACCGCCCCAAGCTCGATCTCCGAATTGCCGCAGCACTGGGCCGTGATATAACCGCTGCCTTTCACAATATCCTCCTGATCAAAGGGATACTCCACGCCGCCTGCTGTGGTGATCTTCCCTGTCCAGTAATATTTCCGGGTGTTCCCCTGCACCGCCTGCAGGAACGCCTCGCTCACCGGGTACATCGGACATCCCTCCTTCCGTTTCCAGGCATCAAAAAAGCACCAATCATTTCTGACTGATGCTCTTGGCAATATAAAATATCAGAATCATCTAACTCAACAACTTAGGATTGACCGATTTGACTTTAATTTTATTGCAGAGAATGGTAGTTATTTCTTTATTAATTTTACTGGCAACACCAAAATGGCTAATATTGTAGCTATACTGTATATAAAGAATATTATTATTGTTATATTCATATTTGCTTTAAGCAGATATAAAATTGCGGAAACAATTATACCGATAACCGCAAACAAAGCACATAAATTTCCTGCAACATTATTTGCATAGTCCCACTTTTCTTTATTTTCCATTATCTTTTTATTGTGGTATCCTACCCTAAAATCAGGAAATTGAGTATGCTTTTTCTTTAATACAACTGATAAAATCCCTAAAATAAATGCAAAAACAATATAGAGCATGAACAAAAAGAATTTTCCCATGAATACTCTACCTCCCACACAATTTCCAATTCGTTTTTCTCAAATATACCACAATTTCCCCCAAAAAAGAATACACATTCAAAACTCCCTCAGCGTAAAACTCACCGTCCACAGACCTTTCCGAGAAGTATCCTTTACCAGAGAAGCCTTATATCCTTCCACATACATCTCCGCCGTATTCAAAGCCAGCGTCTCTGTATCAAAATACCCCACGGTAATCTTTTCCTGCTGCTTAAACTCCGTCAGGATCTTCAGCCACTTTGCCGAAACAGAAAATGTCACCGGGATGCTCACCACGCCTGCGCGCACCACATCTCGCTGCATTGTACCAGCTTCCGTCTCCCCGCCGGAATCCGCCTCCACATCATCCATCTGTACTTCATAGGAATCCGGCAAAGGGAGGGCTATCCCGTCAAAGGTCAGATATTGTATAAATGCCATGGTTTACCTCCCTCCTGACCGCAGGTTCTGTCTTGCCTGCGCTGTCACTACCAGTTCATCCAGAAGCGTCCCGCCGACATACACCGGGATCACAATATTCCCCTGCGAGCCGGAAAAGCCTGCCAATGCTTCTGACACCGCAGAAGAGATCCCGGAGATCAGGTCGGATATGTTCCCGCCGGATAAAGCGCCATTGGCATAGCCATACTCTGGCCCGTTCATTTTCGGGGAAATCACCATATCCGAAGCCACATCCCGGACAGCTTTCTCCACCAGGTTCCGGTTCTTCTCAATGCCGCTCGCCAGCCCCTTCATGAAGTCCGGCATCCAGGTCTCATAATCTGCCAGCGGCCCCTCATCCGGAGCCGAGAAGTGCAGGAAAGATCGGATCCGGTCAGCCAGACCGGAAATTGTGTTGATCACACTCTGGATCATGCTGGAAATCCCGTTGATCAGCCCCTGAATGAAATCTTTCCCCCACTGGAACGCCTGTCCCGGCAGCCCGGTGATAAACCGGATGGCGGAAGAAAATCCATTGCTTACAACCGAATACAGCCCGGAAAGGGCGGAGCCAATCCCGGAAACCATCCGCTGGAAAGCGGACACCGCCGCTTCACGCAAGGTGGATGCGATATTCACCACCGTGGTCTTGATGCCGTTCCAGACAGAAGACGCCGTCTGCTTCATGGCGGACCAGATCTGAGAGGCAAACTGGGACAGAGCCGAAAGCACAGTTTCCACGCCCTGCTTCAGTCCCGAAGCTGCAGAAGTCACCACCTGCCGGATTCCCGACCAGATCTGGGAAGCCGCATTTCTGATATTGTTCCAGATATTGGCCGCATCGAAGGCAAACTGGGAGAAATTTCCTGTCACCAAATCGATCAGCAGAAGCACCGGAGCCAAGATCACATTTTTCAGCAGTTCAAAAGCGCCGGAGGCAATCTGGCAAATTCCCGACCAGATCCCCTGCAGAGTATTTTTCGCATTCTCCCACAAAGAAGTAATCGTTGTCACCACCAGCTGGACAATGGGATTCTGCAGGATTGCGTTCCAGGTATTCGCGAAAAACGCGGATACCTGTGACCACAGGCCGCTCCACCAGTCCGGGATGGCAGAAAAAAAGCTGATGAAGATCTGGAACGCTGCCGGGATCGTCTCCGTAAAAAAGACTGCCAACCCGTTCCATAATTCCATCAGCTTTTGGGATACCGTCTGCCACAGGTTCCCGAACCATTCCGTAATCGCTCCCCAGTTTTTGACGATAGCGATGATCCCGGCAATGGCCGCCGCCACCCCGGCAATAATGCCGATCACGGGAAGCAGGGAGATGTTCAGTGCCCCGAAGGACACCGCCAGGGCCGCGATTACCGGCGTCAATGCGGTAAACGCCACCAGCAAAGCCCCAAGGATCACCACAAAATTCTGCACCGGCTCAGGCAGCATGCCGAATACCTCGCTCACTGCTGTGATGATGGCCACCAGGGGCGGCAGCACCACGTTGGCCAGCTCCACGATCTTTTCTCCCAGAGGCACCAGCGCCTGCTGCAGCTTCCTCGTATTGGCTTCCATCTCCTGCATAGGCGTCTGTGTCTGGCTGAACAGATTTTCCGCTGACCCGGCAACGCTGTCATAAGTCTCTCCCACAGAAGTCAGGGAAGTAATAAATTTTAGGTTCCCGTCCTCAGCCATGGTCCCAAATGCCTGGGCCGCCATGTTCAGGGCTTCCTGCTGGCTGGTGCAGTTTCCAATATCTGCCACAATGGAATCGATTACCTGCTTCTGGGTGGCCTCCCCGTTCTGCCATGCAAGGAATAAAGATTGGGTCTTCTGGGAATACAGGTCAATGGAATCCCCGATGGTTCCATCCGCCAGACGGGTGGTCACCTCATTGACCGCGTCATTGACCTTGTCCAGGTTATAAGCGCCTCCCTGCAGGCCATTCTGCAGAAGCTGAAAATACTCGGAAGCAGAATACCCAGCCTGCTCAAATTTCCCGGCATACTCGGACAGGTTATCCCCCAACTCATTGGTCTTGTCCAAGCCGTTCTGCGTACCTCGGACAATATAATCCATGGCCTCCTGTGCGGTCAGGCCATACTGCTTCATCAGAGAGTTGACGCCCCGAAGGGTCTCATTCATGTCGATCCCGTACAGTTCTTCCAGCGTCAGCGCCTGCTTGGTAAGGTTCGTAAGGTCAGTATCGGAAAGCTCTCCCAGATTCTTCTTGACCATGATGACCGCTTCCGCCACCGCGTCCATACTCTGGCCCACGCCGGAGCCGTACACGTTTTTCACGATTTCAGCGCTGGCTTCCGCCGCCTCCCCGGTCTCCCCGAAGTAGGCGTTTACTTTAGAAACGGCCGTCTCAATCTCCGCATAAGCGGATACCGCCTTATCTCCCACATCCTGGATCTTATCCCCCACCACAGATAACTGGTCAGCGGCTTCCATAAGCGCTGCACCCTTGGTGGCCTGGGCAATCTCCCCGATGTCATCCGCAGCGTCCTGAGCAGCGTCACCCACATCATTCAGATCATTGATCAGATTTCGTACCGCCTGCCCGTCATCTACTGTATCCAGGGCGTCTGTCAGCTGCTTAATGTCTGCCTTCCCGCCGGTGACCGCCTTCCCGATCTTCTCCACAGCGGTTTTCAGTTGATCAGAAGAAGCCGTCCCATTCCGGATCGCCGTCACCAGGCGGCTCCCCAGCACATCGGCGTAATCATCCACACTGGAACCTGTAGCCGCAAACAGCTTATTCAGCCGCTCCGTATTGGATGCCAGCCGCTCCTGCTCTGACTGCAAACCAGACAAGTCTGCCTTATACCGGTTCAGCGCTCCACGGGTTTCTTCTACTTCACGTTGGAAAGCCATGTACCGGTCTTTCCCCAGGTCACCACGTTCAAAGGCTTTCGCCACATCCTCCTGGGCCTGTTCCAGGGCTTCCAGCTTCTTTTCCGTATCCCCGATGGCCGACTGCAGAAGTTCCTGCTTCTGCGCCAGAAGGATGGTGTTGGACGGATCCAGTTTCAGAAGGTTATTTACATCCCGAAGCTGGCTCTGGGTCTTCTTTATGGAATTGTTCACTGCGGCAAGCGACTTTTCCAGTCCTCTGGTATCGCCGCCAATCTCCACTGTAATGCCCTTAATCCGGCTTGCCATGTGTTGCCACCTCCTGAAAATGGACATAGAAAAAGCCCGGATTTCTCCGAGCTTTTTACAAAGGATTCCTCACAATTATGCAAATATTAAATGATTTTTAAACGTATTACTCTAGTTGAATTTTTTGATTTCATCAAGAATACTTATGTAATTGATTATCCCAATATCATTATTTTTATAATCTATCGGCATAATCAAAGAAATCAAGTCGTTAAAATATTCTTCAAATTTTTCGTGATACGATAATAATAACTCCTGAATATAATTAGGATCATATGTTTCTCTTTTAAGAGGCATTTCAATATTGGGATCAAAAAGAAACTTTGATATATCTTCTTTAGAGAAACCTTTAAAATACATCATACCACGATGTTTTATGCTATTATATATGCTTCTAATGTCTCTGACTGTCTTTTCATCTCCAAAGCATATTATCAAGTCCTTTATTCTTTTTGCTTTATCTACATTTTGTGCTATTGCACAATTTAATTGTGAATGTACATTGTCTTCTGTACATAACTTTTCCATTTCCTTATATTTCTTTTGAACCAAATAAGCAAAAGAACTGGGCTGAATATAAGCCCATACCACTTGCCAACTCAAATCAAGACATATTGCATATTCCATAAGAGCATCTTTTAAAAATTTCGTCTTTATGTATAATCTACTGATCTCATTATCGGCACACAAATCTCCATAATTTTTGTAATTGGCTTGTAGTAATGAAGCTCTTGCATCACAAAATGTATGGTATACATCATTGATTTTATGCCCTGCAGCCAATACAGAAGGATCCGTTTTAATATATCTCACATATTGAGCATCCATCGGTTCGTATTCATGCCAGTTTTCAAATTTTTTATCATTTCTCAACTCTTGAATATCCATCATATTTTCTCCCCATCTCAATTTGCTCTACTCTACATTAAAAATAGGGGATATTTCTCCCTACTCAATTATAGCAAGGATGAGAACTATAAACAATCAGAACCTATCAAAATCCTCCTGCGTGGCCACTACCGCATACTTATGCTCATCGTTCCGGCTCTCCACATACATATCATTCACCATCCCAATGGTCAGCAGATCCAGATCCCGGATGGACAGCCCCAGCTGCACGCACCGCAGGAGGAACAGAGGTGTTGTCATTTCCCGGTCAGTCGGGCGAAGTTTTTTTTAGCCTGCACATCCGTCTGGGTGTTCAGCCCCCACAGTTCAATGATCTGGGGCAGCACCTGATAAATGGAAAAGGTGTTGAACCCATCCAGCCATTCCTCCGGCGTATCCGGGATGGACGGGTCAGCGTGCTTCGCCATCACATAGGCGATGTTCTCAAACATTTCCAGGGAAAACAGGTCCAGGTTGGAATTCTCCGGGTCATTCTTGTCAATCCCCTTTTCCAGATCCCGCAGGTCCTTATAAATATCCCGGTGGAACCGCATCCGGTAGATCCGGGGGATAGCGGCGGAGGCCTTAAAAGTGACCTCCTGCCCGTCAATCATGATATTCCGTTTCATGCTCATAAGGTCTCCCCTCCTGTCTCATCATCTGTCCCTTGCTGGCCGGACTGCTGTGTCCCGGAGGTATCCGGCGTCACCTCCGGCAGATACACCGCTGTATACCAGCCCGTATAAACGGTATCCGTGGTGCTGTCCCCGGTACGGGCCTTCACATACCCATTGGCCAGGGGCGCCGCCGTGATGGCCAGCGTTTCCGTCTGTACCTCGATCTCCTCTTCATTGGTCGCGGACTCGATATTGGGCCTGGCCGCAGAGCAGTTATACAGCACATGTCGGATCTTCTTCACATCCCCATCAAATTCAAAAAGCAGGGCAAAGTTCGCTGTTTCCACATTGGCGCTCTCCACCAGCACGCTGTTGTCATCCAAGGATTCCTTCAGCACATCCGTCCGGAAACTCTCCGGCACCATGGCCAGTTCCAGATCCCCCTCATAACCCATGTTATTGGAGATCGTATAATAAGCGTACCCATCCGCATAAAAATTGGACGGCTCTCCATTCGGCTCCAAAGACAAGGATACCGCTCCAGGCATAGCCACCGGCGTCCCAAAGGTCACCTCCCCGTCATCATCCACTGTAATCAACGCGTAATGCACGTTGCAGATATTAAATTTTACTTTATTCTTCTTTGTAGACATTTCCTACTCCCTCCATCTCAAAAGAGTACAGAACCTCATACAGCTTTTCGCTTTCGATCCAGGTTTCCGTCTTGTTATAAAAAACTCCTGCCGCATCCAGGGCATCCTCCATCTTCCTCTCCGCGGCTAAATCCTTCTGGTCCGTATATAATTCCACCCGCACCTCGCTGATCCGGTAATAGACCTTCCCATCCGCGGAAAAGTTATCGCTCCCCGGCAGCAGGTAGCAAAGGAACGGCGGATCCGGCGCTTCCCCTTCCGCGAAATGGTCATAAGCATAGGGGAAGCCGGTGCTTTTCAAAATATCCAGAAGTTTATCCATCCCTCAGGCTCCTTTCGATCTCTTCTTCCAGCTGCCGGATCCCCTTCTCCTCCGCCGGGGCGATATGGGCTTTGCCCTCCACCCGTCCGCCGCCCCGCTTTGCATGGCCATACTCCAGCAGATGGGCCAGCTGGTAGCGGTTTTTGGAATGGACGGTCAGCGTCAGGCTGGTGGAAGTTTCTTTTGTTTTCTTTACCGCCCAGCTTTTGGCGTAGTCCCCGGTATCCTTCGGGGCGTTGGCACGGATCTCCTTCCTTACCGTCTCCCCGGTATCCCGAACCGCCTGTTTCACATCTTCGACAGCCAGATCCGCATATTCCTCCAATGTCTCCATAACAGCGTCCGCCAGATCCCCGATCTGCACGGTCTGTCCCATAGTCACCGCCTCGCTTTCTCACACCGGAACTTCAGCGCTTTCTTCTTATAGTTCATGTGGTCCACAGCCGCGATATTGTAGATCTCCCCTTGAAACAGGATACGGAACCCGTCCGCCGTTACCTCCGCCGCCCGTTTACAAAAACGGATGGTAAAAGCAATGTCAGAATCCGCAACCGTCAATCCGGCTGCTGCCTTTTCCTGCCCGCTTTCCCCGCTGACCGTGGCATGGCAGGTATAATAATCCTCCCAGACATTTTTTCGGTTTCCGATATCGTCCGCAGCTACGGAGTTTTTCTGGAATGTCACTTTCACATTCAGAAGAGCGATCTCCATCAGAACGCCTCCTTCCGGCTGCCGAAGAGCAGGGAGCGCAGCGTCAGGACCAGGGCATGGTGGTCGGCTTCCTCCCGGTGTTCATACAGATAGGCCACGGTATACATCACCGCCGGTTTTCCATTCTCCGCCTCCTGCAGGCCGCTTTCCTCGTCTGTGCGCAGGATATCCATGCACATCCGCTCCGCTGATGCCAAAAGCGCAGTGATCAGCCCGTCATCCTCACTGTCATCCACCCGGAGGTAATTTTTCATTTCTTCCAGGGTCACCAGCATCCTTCCTGCCCTCCTTTACTATCGGCAGTGCCTCTGTAACTGAAGGCACCGCCTTTTTTCTCATATCAATCCATCAGGAACCTGCCTTCTGCGCCAGTACCTTCACTGCCTCGGAAAGCACCAGCTTCCCATCTACCCTCTGGGAGCCAAGGAAACCCACCTGGCCGTTGGCGGCATACAGTTCATTCAGCCGTTTAAAGGAACGCCCCTGCCGGTCCGCGATCCAGTAATAGCTGAAATCGCCGAAGGCAATGGTCTTTGCCCCCGCCGCGATCACCGGCATATAGGCAGAAGTCTTCACCGGCCTGCCAAGGAGCGTATCCGGCGTACCGGCCGCAAGGGAAGGCTGCCACAGGTACTGCCCCGTGGAGTCCTTCAGTTTCCGCACCGCCTTGATGGTAGAATCGTTCAGCACCCATACTGCCTTCTTCCGATAGGGAGATTTCAGGGAATAGAACAGATCCATCAGTTCATCCGCCGTAATGGCTGTAGAGGAAGCTGCCGTCACCCCTGTTTCAGCGCCGCCGGTGGCCGCAAGGACACCCAAGGGTTTCCCGGAGCCGTCCCCGGTAAAGAACGCCTCTTCCTCCTTCGCCCCGATCCGGCGGGCGAATTCCTTCGCAATATAAGATTCCAGGTCAAAAACGCTGTCATTAAGAAGTTCCTCAGATACCTTGATCATGGTACCCACCTTGTAGGCCCCGATGGATACCTGGCCGAAGGAATCATCACTCTCCGTGTAGGCCCCTTCCTCATCAATCCAGGACGCCGTTCCCTTCGTTGCCACCACCGGGATCTTCCGGTCGCCGCTGGAAGTGCGGATCACGTTTGCCAGCTGGCGGAACACATTTTCCTCTTCCAGGGCTTCCACCAGGGTACGTTCATACTCATCCGGCACAAGATACCCGCCCTCGGAATCCGTGCCCTCTTCCAGGGCATTGACCACGTTGGGAAGCGGCACCTTGGAGCGCATGGCGTTCCAGAAGTTCGTTTTATATTCCTCCGAAGCGCGGCCGGTCTTTTCCTTTCCCGCACTGCCGGATGCAGGACGTCCGGTCAGGGGCTGATTCACCGGCTGGGACAGTTCCCTCTCAAAGGCTTCCTGCCGCTCCATCCTGGCAATCTCTTTTCCCAGATCCGTAATTTCCTGTTCCATACGGGTATAGGCGGCGTCATCCTCCGCAGACAGCACACCTTTTTCATTCCTGTGGGAATCCAGAAAGGCTTTCGCTGCCTCCCACGCCTTCGCCCTCTTTTCTCTCAGCTCTAAAATCGTCATCGTCATGTCCTCCTCTAATTCTTCAATAAATTAAGCCGCTCATAGAGACTGTCTACGCTGCGGCCTGTCGGTTCGGTTTTCGGTTTTGTCCTGCACTTTGCCGCGATCTTATCCATTAAGGAATTGACTGCGGCGGCTTCGGAATAGAGCATAGATACCGCAGGAGGTTCTGCGTCCTCCGGGAATCCTTCACGGCTTAAAATACCGTCCGCGAACCCCAGTTCCACTGCTTTCCCGGCATCCATCCAGGTCTCCGCGTCCATCATGTGGGACAGCTTTGTCCGGGACAGGCCGGTCTTGATCTCATAGGCGTTGATGATGGAATCCTTCACGCTTTCCAGCATCTCAATAGCCTTCTGCATTTCTCCGGAATCTCCCCAGGCGATGGTGGCCGGGTTATGGATCATCAGCATGCCTACCGGCGAGATCAGTACCTTCGTTCCTGCCATGGCGATCACGCTTGCCGCGGATGCCGCGATCCCATCGATCTTTACCGTGACATTCCCTTTATAATCCATCAGCATGTTGTAGATCTGTGCCGCGGCCACACAGTCCCCGCCGGGGCTGTTGATCCAAACCGTGATATCGCCGTTTCCCGCCATCAGCTCTTCCTTAAAAAGAGCCGGCGTGACTTCATCGTCATACCAGCTCTCTTCCGCAATCGTTCCGTTCAGGAACAGCACTCTCTCAACGCTCTCTTTGCCGGAATCCTGATCCCGGATCTTCCTGCTTTTCCAGTTCCAAAATTTTTTCATCGGATTTCTTCTCCTTTCCCCATTGCCGCAAGATCCTCTCCCCCTGCGGCAGCCTCCTGCCGAGATGTCCCAAACAATCCGGCATCCGCAAGCTTCGTCATGTTCCCATTGATCAGGTACAGATCCCCGCCCTGCTCCGCCGGGATCCGGTCCAGGTTTTCCAGTTCCCGGATATCATTGGCGCTCATCCAGCCGTTCTGCCTTGCCGTGGCGTAGCCGTTCATCCGGCTCTGGTAGTCCCCGCGAAGCAGGCCGTCCACGTTGAACTTGATGAAATACTGCTTTTTCTCTTCCCTGGACAGTAAAGAGCGCACCATGGACTGCTCCCACCGGGACACCCAGGGATCCAAAGTATACTTCACGAATTCCAGGGACTGCTGCTCGATGTTGTTGAAAGACGACTTTTCCAGATCCCCGATCATATGGGGCGGAACCCGGAAGATCCGGGCGATCTCATCCAGCTGGAACTTCCTTGTTTCCAGAAACTGCGCCTGCTCCGGCGAGATAGAGATGGGCGTGTACTTCATCCCTTCCTCCAGCACCGCCACCTTGTTGGCGTTCCCGCTTCCTCCGAAGGTCCTCTGCCAGCTTTCCCGCACCCGACTGGGATCTTTAATCGTCCCCGGATGCTCCAGCACCCCGGAAGGCGCCGCGCCGTTGGCGAAAAACTTCGCCCCGTATTCCTCGCAGGCCATGGCCATGCCGATGGCGTTCTTCGCCATAGCGATGGGCGAATAGCCCACCAGCCCGTCAAATCCCAGACCTGGGATATGCAGCACTTCATATGGGGACAGCCGGACAATGGATCCCTTCATGGTAGGCGCGTCATCGGAATACAGGGTGTACTCGTAGTACAGCTGCCCCTTGTCATCCCTGTCCACATACATCCGGTCCGCCATCAGGGGATATAAGGCCACCACCTCGCCCCTTCCGTTCCGGATGATCTGGGCGTAGGCATTGCCCCACAAAAGCAGGTGCGTCATCAGCGTCTCCCGGAACACGAAAGACGTCATCTCCGGGTTCGGCTCGTCATGGAGCAAAAAATAAAGCGGATGTTCCACCGCTTTCTCTTTCCCGCCATCATCGGTATATCTATAGAATTGTAATGGCAGGCTGGCCACCGCCTCCGACAGGATCCTCACGCAGGAGTACACCGCCGTCATCTGCATGGCCGTCCGTTCATTCACCCGCTTCCCGGATGTACTCCCTCCCATAAAGAAGGTATAGCCGCTGCCGGAAGTCCGATTCTCCGGCTTATCCCTGCTCCTTCCAAATCCAAACAAACTTAAGATTCCCATCAAAACCTCCTATCAAAATACCAGCAGTCCCCTGGTATCGTAAACAGATTCCCCTGTATCATTCCCGCACCGGATCGCCCGGTCCAGCCCCATGATCGCCGCGATCGCTCCATCGATCTTCTCCGTGGACTTCTCCTTATCCGCCTTGATATTCCCCGCCGGATCGGTACGGATGAAGATGTTGTCCATCATCCACCGCAGCACCGGATGCCCGCCGTGGGCGATCCTCTGCTCCAATGTCAGCTTCATCAGCTCCTTGGTAGGCGGCGACATATCCTTAAATCCCTGACCGAAGGGAACCACCGTGAATCCCATGCCTTCCAGGTTCTGGACCATCTGCACGGCGCCCCACCGGTCAAAAGCAATCTCCCGGATGTTGAACCGTTCCCCCAGGCGTTCAATGAATTTCTCAATATATCCGTAATGCACCACATTCCCCTCCGTGGTCTGCAGGAAACCCTGCCGCTCCCACACATCATAGGGGACATGATCCCTGCGCACCCGCAGATCCAGCGTCTCTTCCGGAATCCAGAAATACGGGAGCAGCTGAAACTTATCTTCCTCATCCAGAGGCGGGAACACCAGGACAAACGCCGTGATGTCCGTGGTGGAGGAAAGATCCAGGCCGCCGTAGCAGACCCTTCCTTCCAGTTCCTCTTCATTGACCGCGAAGGCGCATTGATCCCATTTCTCCATCGGCATCCAGCGCACCGCCTGCTTCACCCACTGGTTCAGCCGCAGCTGCCGGAAGGAGTTTTCCTCTCCTGGATTCTGCTTTGCTGACTCGCAGGCTGCCCTCACCTTGTCCATCCCCACCGTGATGTCCAGAGACGGGTTGGCCTTCTTCCAGACCTTCGGATCAGTCCAGTCGTCACCCTCATCCGCCCCATAGATCACCGGGTAAAAAGTCGGGTCGATCTTCCGGCCTTCCAGGATATCCTTTGCCTTCTGGTGCGTCTCATAGCAGATGGAGTTGGTATCCGTCCCTGCTGTAGTGATCAGGAAATACAGAGGCTGCATCCTGGCATCGCCGGAACCCTTTGTCATAACATCGAACAGCTTCCGGTTCGGCTGGGTATGCAGCTCATCAAAGACAACTCCATGAATATTAAACCCATGCTTGCTGTAGGCCTCCGCAGACAGCACCTGATAAAAACTGTTGGTCGGCTGATAGATGATCCTCTTCTGGGAAGCCAGGATCTTCACCCGCTTATTTAAGGCCGGACACATCCGCACCATATCCGCCGCCACTTCAAAAACAATGGACGCCTGCTGCCGGTCTGCGGCACAGCCATACACTTCCGCCCGTTCCTCACCATCTCCGCAGCAGAGCAGAAGGGCCACTGCCGCAGCCAGTTCCGATTTTCCTTGCTTCTTAGGGATCTCAATGTATGCGGTATTAAACTGCCGGTAGCCGTTCGGCTTGATGGTGCCAAACACATCCCGGATGATCTGCTCCTGCCAGTCGATTAGTTCAAAGGGCTTCCCGGCCCAGGTGCCTTTGGTGTGGCACAGGCACTCGATAAAGTTCACGGCAAAATCTGCCGCTTCCTCATCGTAAACAGAATCCTTCGCCTTGAACTTTGTCGGCTTATATTTCTTCAGTTTCCGCATCTTCATCCGCATCACCGCCTTTCAGCCACTGCCGGTACACCTGCTCGGAGATTTTCGCCATCATCACCGGCGGAACACTCATCCCGCAAATATACTGGACACTCTGTCCCATAAAATCATAATCCTGCGGGAAGGTCTGGCAGCTGATGATATCCTTATCCGTCATCAGCAGGCCATCGCACATCCGGTAAAGGCTGCTGCCGGAAACGATTGTCTGCACCGGTTCCTCATCCCTGTTGATCGGAGTGGAAAAACCGTTGTTCTTCACCTTCCGCACCCGCTCATTGATATCCGCGATACAGCGGTCCGTCGGAATCCGGTATTTCAGAAGCTTCGCCTGCATGCTGTCCGGATCCATCGGCTTGCCATACGGCTCCCGGACATCCCCAAACGGGATCGGCTTAGAATGGAACTCCATAGACAGCTTCGGATATTTCAGGTCTTTCCGATGGGCAATAAAAAAGACGCGCTCCCTTTTCTGAGGCACTCCCATCCTCGCCGCGTTGAACAAAAAGATCTGCACTGTATATCCTGCGTCATCAAACCCCTTCACGATCTGGTTGACCCAGCCCTTGGCATTTCCAATGATGATCCCCTTCACATTCTCCGCGATCACAGCCTTCGGCTGCAGTCTCTTCGCTATCGCTATAAAATAAAGGAACAGATCATCCAGCCGCTGCTTTGCCTGCCCTTCACGGAATACCTTTTCCGTATTCCATCCTTCTTCTCTGGCTCCGGCTGTGGAAAACACGGAGCAAGGCGGCGAACCGTCCAGCACATCCAGATGGAATAACTCTTCCGGAATCTTTTCATCCGGCAATTTCAGAAAATCCCTGACATCCATAAGAAATGAATGCTTCGGATGATTGTTCTGCTTATAAACCTTCATCATATCGGGATCGATCTCGCAGCTACCCACGACATCATATCCTGCCAGCTTGTATCCCATCGAGGAACCGCCGCCACAGGAAAAACAGGAAAACACAGTATGCCCATGCTTCGGTCTTTTCTCCAGTTCCGACAGGCTCCACTTCCACGGAAACTCAGTTGAACCGGAAACCACAGTTCGGGCATTCGTATTTGAACTTTTCATCTCCAAACACCTCCGCATCTATTTCCGTGGTACCGGTCAGTTCCTTTTCAGAACCGCTGCTGCCGTCACTATCTACAGGCAGGTCGGCCGCCATGCCCAAAAAATCGAACCCTTCCAGATCCAGTCCTTCCAGTTCGACTTCCAACTTCATCAGATCCCATGTTGCCTTTTCGCCGATTTTGTTATCCAGGAACCGATATTTCTTCTTCTGTTCCTCCGTCAGCCCATCGCAGATCAGGCATTCCGCATCATCTATACCAAGAGCGACAAGCGCCTTGTATCTGGTATGGCCTGCGATGATCACATAATTCTCATCTACGATGATCGGCGTAATATAGGAACACTGGCGAATACTTTCCGCAACAGCATTCACCGCATTATCGTTTTTTCTCGGATTATTCTTGTATGGTTCTATATCAGCCAGCTTTAATCTCTGAAGCTTCATACCTCGAACACCTCCCCGCAGCACGGACAGGTCATCGTCTTAGGGCCTGCCTCTTCCGTTTCATCATCAGGAATCGCAATCTCAGGCTGTCCGAAATCATATCCCTGAAAATCCACATCACACAATTCCGCACTCAGCTTCCTTTGATCCCAGGAAGCCATCTCAGCCGTTTTGTTGTCATACAGACGATACTTTTTCTTCTGCGCTTCCGTCAGATCGGAAACGATAACCACTTCACATTCCTGATACCCCAGCTTCTTCAAAGCTTTATATCTCGTGTGTCCGGCCAGGATCATGCCATCCTCATCAATGATGATTGGTGCGATGTAAGAACACTGCCGGATGCTCTCCGCAACATCGTCCACCGCCTCATCATTGACCCTCGGATTATTCTCATACGGCTTTAATTCTGAAAGCCTTTTTCTTACATACTCCATCCAAGTCCTCCTATCCCCGTTTCCGTGCAGACAGCAGATGCTCCATCAGGTCATCGTGGGGATTGGCGCCGCCGTACTCCACGGAACAGTTTTCCTTCACAATCTGATAAATCTGATACCAGCACTGGTTTACCTGCTTCAAATAATTCTGGCTCATGGTCACATACGGAGAAGTGATCGCCGCCCCTGTGGTCGGATGCTTCGCCAGAAAACCGTATTCAGAAATACAGGTTTCGCACTGCACCCACCGGGACACCGACATAGCGTACTGCTCAATCAGCTGGGTATTCACCAGCCGGTCACATCCCCGCTCCTTCAGCCAGAGGAATGTAGACCGGAACACATCCTCCGCGCAGAGATCGATGCCGCTTTTCTGAGCCGCCTTTAAAAACTCCTTCACCGGAGGCACGTCCTCGCCGCTGATCTCTTCCGGCTCCGGAAGGTCAATGACCGATGCCGCCAGCCCGCTGCCGATCTTTTCCGTCAGCGCTTTGGATTTCCTGCCAGAGCCAACCCTGGCACCGCCGCGCATCGTTCCATCTTTCGCCATGTTCCTCTCACCTCCTCGTCCTCTCCCCACGAAGCAAGCTTCGCGGGAACCCCAGACTTGCAGGGGATAATTCCCCGTTTGATTTCTCGTTTTTGTGCGTGACACCCCCGCACCGTTCCCCGGAGGCTGTTCCCGTGGAGATTTTACCCGCCCCTACCGGGCTTTTCTCCACCGATCTCCCCTCTCGGCGTGCTCACGGGAATGGCACGACTTGCACAACGCGATCAGATTTCTCCGGTCATGAGTGCCGCCTTCACTCAGCGGCAGCTTGTGGTGGATCTCTTCCGTCTCCACAAGAATCCCTCGTTCAAAGCACCTCTCGCAGAAAGGATGCTCTGCCGCATACTTATCCCGGATCCTCTTCCAGGCTCGACCATACTTTCTCTTGGTATTCTTGTCTCTGCCATACTTCTCATAATCGCTGTTCACTTTGCTCTGATGCTCTGGACAATACCGTCCATCCGTCAGGTTGGGACAGCCCGGATAAGCACAGGGCTTCTTTGGTTTTCTCGGCATCTGTCCACCTTCTTTCTTCCACAGAAAAAGCCGCTGCAGATTTTCTCCGCAACGGCCTGTTTTCATTTTTGCCATCTTAACTATATCATACTTCCATACTGCACATCTATAGCATTTACTGCCAACTTTCAGGGATCACGATTTTTTTCAGCGTCTCGTCATGGAGCCGGAACACTTTCCTCATGCTCATGTTCAGCGTTGTAGCGATCTGCTCCCATTTCACCATCCGCAGATACCTCTCTTCCAAAATGATCTGGCATTCTGGATCTTCCACCTGCTTGATACACCGGCGGATCACCTGCTTCAGGTTCAGAAGTTCATTGGCATCCTCCTGGATCTCCCTCTGCAGATCCAGAATCTTCACAATGATGTCCTCTGTTTTGTGGATGTTCCGGTTCGGGCTGCCAGGCATGTCACTCATGGTCGAGGTTGCTTTTATCGCCAATTCATTCAAGGAAGCTACCTGCTCCAGCTTGCTGTTGATCCGCTCATCCATATAATACGCTTTCATCAAAAAGTTCTTAACCGCCGTCTGCTGTTTATCCATAAGCCACCTCCGATTGAAATCCGTAAATAGTTCTCCTCGGATTGCCTCCCTTGATTGACTCTCATTCCTTCACTTCGTCCTGAAGTCTTCGAATCAGATATTCTCCGTCAACGGTTGTCAGCTGACTGTACCAGCCAGAACGGAAAAAACTCTCAACTCTCATGGCTTCATCTATTGTCTCCCGATCCTCCGGCTTCCATTTGATCCGCTTTAGCGCCGCTCGGTAATCCGTGACAGCCTGCAGGATAATGGCGTTCGCCAACCGTTCATAAGGATCCTCTGCCAGGTTCTTAGTTCCCGTCATCTGCTGTCACCTCTGCCTTCACTGCATCAATCAGCCTGGTCTGTGTAGCATCTTTTGCGGATAACGCCTTCATGATCCGCTCATCTACAGTACCTGCTGTCAGGATGTGCTGTACCACCACAGTTCCGGATTCCTGTCCCTGTCTCCAAAGCCTGGCTATCGTCTGCTGATACAGTTCCAAGCTCCATATCATCCCAAACCACACCAGAGTACTCCCGCCGCTCTGCAGATTCAGCCCATGTCCCGCAGAAGCCGGATGTATCAGCCCAACCTCCAGCCTTCCCGCATTCCAATCACAGATACTTTTGTCCGTATCCAGCTTTCCATAACGCACTCCCCGGGCATCCAGTCTTCTGGAAATCCGTATCAGGTCATGCTTATACCAATAGGCCACCAGAAGACTCTTTCCATTCGCTGCTTCAATCATATCCTCCAAGGCATCCAGCTTCCGGTCATGGATCTTCTCTATCCCGCCCGTATCGGAATACACAGCGCCATTTGCCATCTGCGTCAGCTTCCCGGATAAAGAGGCAGCGTTCGCAGCTGTAACCTCTCCACCCGGAAGGCTTACAACCAGATCATGCTTCATCTGCTCATATTTCCTGCACTCATCCTCATCCATGTAGACCATATATTCTGAATTTACCAATTCCGGCATCTTCAGATGGTCCGTTCCCTTCATGGAAATCGTAATATCCGAAATCCGGTTGTAGATTCTCCTGTCTGCCCCCGGCCTTAAACGGTAGCTGTACACAACGGGTCCGTTCATCTGATCCGGCACAAAATAATCCAGCCGGTACTGGCTGATAAATCTTCCCAGGCGTTCCCCCATATCCAGGATCTTGTACTCGGCGAATAAATCCATCAATCCATTGGAAGAAGGCGTCCCGGTCAGCCCCACGATCCGTTTTACCTTCGGCCGCACCTTCATCAATGCCCGAAATCTCTTTGCCTGCCAATTTTTAAAGGATGACAGCTCATCGATCACCACCATGTCATAATCAAAAGGCAGGCCGCTCTTCTCAATCAGCCAAGGGATGTTTTCCCGGTTGATGATATAAATATCTGCATCCACCATAAGGGCTCTCCTCCTCTCTGCCGCTGTACCGACTACTATGGAGTACCTGAGTCCCTTCAGCTGATCCCATTTCTGAATTTCTGTTGACCAGGTATGTTTTGCGACCCTTAACGGCGCTATAATCAGCACCTTCGACACCTCAAAGCGATCAAATATCAGGTCATTCAGAGCCGCCAGCACTATACTGGTCTTGCCCATCCCCATATCCAGCAGAATTGCTGCTATCGGATGTTCCTTTATAAAATTTATCGCATATTTCTGATAATCATGTGGCTTGTATCTCATCTAAAATCCCTCCGATTTTCTCCGGACCATCAAGTACATACACCGAAAATCCAAGTTTCTCCATAAGCCTGTGCCTGGATACCTGTAGCGGCCTTGGCATCTTCCCAGGAGCCTTAATCTCCACAAATCCAAAATGCCTTCCCGGCAGAAGCACGATCCGATCCGGCATTCCGTCAAATCCCGGTGAAACGAACTTGGGACAGATCCCGCCTCTGGCCTTTACGGCCTGAACCAGTTTCTGCTCCACCTGTTTCTCTCTCATAGCTCCTCCATCAATCGAATTTATGGTGCAGGGGGTGCAGGACATTTCTATATTCCCCTTATAGGGATTTTTCTTGAAAAAATTCTCTATACGCGATATAGGTAATAGTCCTGCAACCCCTGCACCTTTTCGTTATTATCATTCAGCAAAGTCTGTGTCTTTGACCTGCAGCCCCTGCACCCACATGCCGGATTTCTTCTTTTTGCGGGTAAATCCTCTCTTCTCCAATTCCAAAACAAAATCCGCATTTGTACGCTGATACTCTCCGGTACGCAGGCAGTAAGCACGGAACTCTTCATACAGTTCCCCAGACTTATACTCCAGTCCGTCACCGACCTCGCAGCATTCCTCCAGGAAAATGCCCATCCAGTCATTCATCCCGCGGTAAGCAGCAATGGCATCCACAACCACCTTCGGTTTTGTCGTCTTGTGGTCATGCCCGATCACCTTCCCTGCGCCCTCAATAATCCAGCTCATGATGGCCGGCGCAGCATGCTCATATAGATAATCCGAGTAATTCTTGATATCTGAATTACCTTCGATCTTTGCATGGAACGGAATCACGATCAGCCTTCGCCAGGTCCCGTCATCGGATGCGCTGACCTTCGGCAGATGGTTCGTATAAAGCACTACTGTGTGTGAAGGGACAAAATCAAAAGGATCTTTGAACTTCTTCTCACCCCGGATCTGATCCGTGGAGCACAGCTGTTTCAGGATGGAAGTTGACAATCTCATCCCTTCTTCCAGCTCCGCCGCGATGATGAGACGCTTTCCCTTCAGCTCCGCAATCTCCGGTTTTACATTTCTCCTGCAGCCAGCCGTCAGGGCATCGGCAGAAATCGCTCCGGAATAGGTACCAAGCACTCTCGACACCGTATTCCAGAAGGTAGATTTACCGTTCCGCCCTTCCCCATACGCAATGATGAGAGCCTCCTCATATACCTTTCCAATCGCCGCAAGTCCCACCGTCTCCTGCACATAATCAATCAGATCCTGATCTTTACAGAAGAATACCTGCAGGGCATTTTCCCACAAGTCTTTTCCCTTATCCCCCGGCGACGCATTCGTAATCTTCGTCAGAAGATCCGCTGAATTATGCGCCCTCGCGCCTTCTATCCCCTTCTTCAGGTCATAAGTTGCTTCCGGCGTATTCAGGTAATTCTCCTGCGCGTCAAACAGGTTGATATCTGTCGCAACCATAGGCTTCGCCGCATTCTGCGTGTTGACGATATTCTTGTAATTCCTGTACTTCATCACGAAAGCGTAATAAGCTTTTGCCGCCAGATATTCCTTATAGGCATCATTCAGTTCCGGGGAAATCAGCTTCTCCAAAGCTTTCCCGCCGGTTCTTACAGCCTGCTCCGGAATACCTCCGGAGATAAGCGCCTGCATCGCTGCCGAATACTGTGATCTGGCATCCACAAGCTGCATATCCAAAAACTCTTCCACAGTTCCGACCGCCTTCTGCCTGTTTTCTCTCCAACAGACCCCGTCATAACTTAAGAACTCTGTCGCATCCGTATAAAGAAGCTCGCCGGCATATTCCCTGACCAACACTCGCGCCTCTCCGATATCCGAATAGTCCTCAGGCTTTAAGGAACCAAACTCAGCGTTATATTCCTCCGGCGGCACATAGCCCGGCTGCGTCATGACCGTTTTCTTATAAAACCGCACCGCACTTGCCCAGATCGTATTCAGCTCCGATTCCTCCAACGGCGGATCACACCGCTTCGCATATTCCAGAAAAGCATCCTTCGCCTTATCCGTGATCCCATACTTTTTCAGAATCCTGCCAGCAAAATGGCTCATAGAATTGTTGCGTCTTCCCTCTGTAATCGGACCGGAACCCACCGGCATCTCCCCTTCTTCCTCATAGGAAGGATCCATAGACACCTCTTCATCAATGTTCAGCCACCCTTCATGCCAGATGCACGCTCCGGTATCCGCGCCGAAAATGAACCTTGCCGCATCCAGGGCATTCCCGTCAAAAAAAGGATACTTTTCATGAACCGCCGCCTTCAGCGCCGCATAATAATCCGGATCCTCCGTTTCCTCGAGCTCGAAATACACATGAAACTTAGGTCTGGCACCCCTGCCATCCTTTTCCTTCATATGATTCCGGCTGTAGGCAATCGCATAGGATACATCCGGCAGAAGCTCCGCCAGCTTTTCCTCTGTCATCCACTCTTTTGGATCCTCAGAATGGTCGTTGTCACAATCCATCACCAGAACATTCGACTTCACAAAATTATTCTTGCTGCGGTAATCTTTCCGGTATTCTGCGCACACATGATCAAACTTCGCCGCCTCATGCAGTTCCTCCGCGGAAGTTACTTCCACCCTGTTCGGATAAAAGCAGTTCTTCGTGTCGGAAACTACATTGGCTGTATGCAAAATCAATCGCATTCGCTATGCCTCCTGTCTTAAATTCTGTTCCTGCCGGCATCTTCGCCACCGGCATGCGCCACTCGTAAAAACATCTTTTTCATATTCCATTGGACCGTTCTCCCTTCGACAGTAGTAAGGCGCTCTGACCGCCTTCTATTGATCCAAGGAGTTTCGGTTACCTGTTTTTTGACCTGATCAAAAAATTTTTAGAAAAATCCCCGTTTGAAATCTCTTCCCTTTTATAAGCGCGAAACGCATTCCACAGAAAATCCAAAATCCAATTCAAAAATCTGCCGTTCCAAACTCCTTACGACATCAGAGGAGTAAATCCGGCGGCGGCTTCCGAAAAAATTCCCTCGGAAGTCACAAAAAATTCGCTGCCAAAACTCCTTACAGCACCAGAGAGGCACACAGCCGCTCAGAAAAATACAGACAAGGAGGCAAAGAGAATGCAGAGTCAACCAGACACAAGACCTAGCAGGCGCAGCATGCCGACGGATGAAGAAATCTCGGATTTCCTGATCATCATCAGTGTCATCGCTAAGCGCCTCGCAGGCCTGATCATGACGGAAGGAGAAAGACAAGATGAGCAAAATGAATGAACTGTCCATGCTGCTGGACAATCTGATCGAATGCGGCGAAACACTAACAGAGACGGCCAGGGCACTAAAAGCGTTCTATTCATCTGACAATGACCCTTCAGCCGCTCCGGCAAAGCCACTTCCTCCCACAGAGGAACCGGCAGCCCCGGAAACAACGCAGCCTGAATCGATACCGGAGAAAACATATTCGAAGGAAGAGATCAGAGCCATGCTTGCAGCGAAAGCCAATGAGGCAGACGGCATCTATAAAGTGGATGTCAGAAACCTGGTCAGAAAGTACGGCAACGGTGGAAGCCTTACCGATGTAGACCCCAGAAACTATGCGGCTCTTGCAGCTGAAGTGGAGGCAATCGGAAATGCCGGGTAAACACGCAATCCTCTCAGCATCATCGTCACACCGCTGGCTTGCCTGTCCACCAAGCGCGAAACTCTGCGCAAAGGAAGCCAACAAGTCCAGTCCATACGCCCAGCAGGGTACTGACGCCCATGCACTCTGTGAGTACAAGGTCTTGAAAGCCCTGGGGCGCGATTCCCCTGATCCTACGGAGAACCTGGACTACTTTGATACAGAGATGGATGACTGCTCCGACCAGTATTGTTCCTACGTATACGAGCAGCTGCAGAAAGTCAAAACCCTCTGCAGCGATCCGCAGATCCTGATCGAACAGCGGCTGGACTTTTCCAGATGGGTACCGCAAGGCTTCGGAACCGGCGACTGCCTGATCGTTGCTGACAAGATCCTTCACATCATCGATTTCAAATACGGCGTCGGAATTCTCGTAGAAGCTAAGAACAATCCCCAGATGATGTGTTACGCCCTCGGCGCCCTGGATATCTACGATGGCATCTATGATATAGAAGAAGTCCGTATGACGATCTTCCAGCCCCGCCGCGGAAATATCAGTTCCTGGGACATCAGCAAGACCGACCTGCTTGCATGGGCTGAGAAGGTGCTGAAACCTGCAGCGGAACTTGCCATCAAAGGCGAGGGCGACTTCCAGGCCGGAGATCACTGCCAGTTCTGCGCAGTCAAGGCTACCTGCCGCAAGCGCGCGGAATACAATCTGGAACTTGCAAAATATGATTTTGAGATGCCGGTAAATCTGGATCAGGCAGAGATTTCTGCCATTCTCCCCCGGATTGACGAACTCATCGCATGGGCCGGAGACGTAAAGGAATTTGCCCTTCAGTCAGCCTTAAGCGGAACACAGTATCCAGGCTTCAAGGTTGTTGAAGGCAGATCCACAAGGCGTTTCACAGATGAAGCCGCCGTAGCAGAAGTCGTCACAAACAATGGATTCGACCCTTATGAGAAGAAACTTCTCGGGATCACGGCAATGACTTCCCTTCTCGGGAAGAAGAGATTTGAAGAGCTTCTCGGTGGTCTTATCACGAAACCGCCCGGCAAGCCGACACTGGTGCCGGACACCGATAAACGGCCGGCAATAAACACAGCAATCGAAGACTTTCAAGAATAAAGGAGAAAAATATTATGGCAAAATTTGTTAATCCTACAAAAGTTATCACAGGCGTAAACACCAGATGGTCCTACGCGAACGTCTGGGATCCGAAGTCCATCAACGGCGGTACGCCGAAATACAGCGTCAGCCTCATCATTCCGAAGTCGGATACCATGACCATCAACAAAATCAAGGCCGCCATCCAGGCAGCTTACGAGGAAGGCCAGAGCAAGCTGAAGGGCAACAGCAAGTCCGTACCGGCGCTGTCCACCCTGAAGACTCCGCTCCGTGACGGCGACCTGGAAAGACCCGATGATCCGGTCTACGCCAACGCCTACTTCATCAACGCCAACTCTTCTACAGCGCCCGGTATCGTAGACGCGGACAGACAGCAGATCATTGACCGCTCCGAAGTATATTCCGGCGTGTACGGCAGGGCCAGTATCAATCTGTATGCTTTCAACACCAACGGGAACAAAGGCATTGCCTGCGGCCTGAACAACCTTCAGAAGATCCGCGACGGCGAACCTCTTGGCGGTAAGTCCAGGGCTGAGGATGATTTCAATACCGAAGACGATGATGATTTCCTGAGCTAAGCTGAAAACCTGTAACACTCTATCCGGCGGCAGTCATCAAAATATGGCTGCCGCTGCCTTCTTAAGAAAGAAAGGAACATGATATGAAAAACATCACACTTATCAAGCCTGTCGTCCTCCGCAGCGCCCTGAATGATATGACGGTCTCCCAAAGGGAAATCGCAGTGGATCTTCTGACCAACCGGAAGTTCCTGCTTCCGGATGCAGATGGATTACGGCTCATCGAAAACACGAAGAACAGCAGCAAACTTCCAAAATTCTACCTGTATGGATCAGAAGCAGTCTGCTATTACCGCCAGTCTCTGGATCTTCCGGATGTATCTCTGACCGATATTGAGGTTGATGATATCGTCATGAATACAGAAGACTTCGATACCCTTTACGATATCCTTTATCTTCTGAACCGCGTCCGTATGAGGAATGCCAGATTTACGCGCCTTCTGGCCATGGATGCGCCGGCAATTATCCTCTGGAATGAGTACAGGATGCTGCAGGAGCACATGGAGGATCTTCAGGATAACAACTGGTGCGGCCATCCGGTTATCAACCGTTTCAATACTGCCTATGAAGATGAAGCGCCGGAATGGCATGAAGAAATCCGTAAATCACTTACCGATATCAGCTACAGTCTTCTCCGGTACAAGAAGGAAAACGAACCGATACCGGAAGAATAAAATACAAATGGCAGCGGTTTTTCATGCCTGCTGCCTTTCTCAAATAAAGGAATATTTACTATGGAAATCAGAGAAATGTCAATCGACCTGGAGACTTACAGCGACATCGATATCACCAAATGCGGTGCATACAAGTACGCTGAGTCTGACTATTTTGAGATACTGCTCTTCGGAGTCTCCGTGAATGGCGGCCCTGTTAAGGTATATGACCTGGCCTGCGGCGATACCATTCCGGAAGAAATCCTTGCAGCACTATCTGATGAAAATATAACCAAGTGGGCTTTCAACGCTTCCTTCGAGCGTATCTGCCTCTCCAACTGGCTGAATCGGCATTGCCCGGAACACTTCCGCGGATACAGCATTCCTGAGGATCCGGCCTCAAAATATCTGGATCCTTCCTCATGGAAATGTACCATGATATGGTCCGCATACATGGGGCTTCCCCTCTCACTGGAAGGCGTCGGTGCTGTCCTGAAATTACAGGATCAGAAGCTGAAGGAAGGCAAAGACCTGATCCGCTATTTCTGCAAGCCATGCAAACCTACCAAGGCAAACGGCGGACGCACCCGGAACCTTCCCCAGCATGACAGTGAAAAATGGATCCTCTTTAAGGAATACAACCACCGTGATGTGGAAGTAGAAATAGCTATCAAGCAGAAACTCGCACGTTTCCCTGTCCCTGATTTTGTCTGGGATGAATATCACCTGGATCAGGAAATCAATGACCGCGGCATCATGATTGACCCAGAATTCGTATCGAATGCCATCGCCTTTGATGAAAGATCCAGAGCTTCCCTCATGTCAAAAATGCGGGATATCACAGGGATTGATAATCCGAACAGCGTTCAGCAAATGAAAGAATGGCTCTCCGATCGGGGCGTTGAAATGGAATCACTCGGCAAGAAAGAAGTTGCGAAGTTTGTCAAAGATTCCATTGGCAATATGGATGGTAATATTACAGAAGCCCTGAAACTCCGCCTCCAGCTTGCAAAATCCTCCGTCCGCAAATATCAGGCCATGCAGAACGTCATGTGCTCTGACGGACGTGCCCACGGCATGTTTCAGTTCTACGGTGCCAATCGTTCCGGCAGATGGGCCGGCCGTCTGATCCAGCTGCAGAACCTTCCACAGAACCACATCCCGGATCTCGCAGAAGCCCGCGCCCTTGTCCGTTCCGGAGATTACGATACCATGAACCTTCTTTACAACGACATCCCGGACACGCTCTCGCAGCTGATCCGCACGGCTTTTATCCCAAAACCGGGATGCAAGTTCATTGTCAGCGATTATTCTGCCATAGAAGCCAGAGTCCTCGCGCATATCGCCGGTGAAAAATGGCGTTCTAAAGTATTTGCTGAAGGAAAAGATATTTACTGCGCTTCTGCATCTCAGATGTTCGGCGTTCCCGTGGAAAAACACGGTATCAACAGTCATCTCCGCCAAAAAGGCAAAATCGCTGAACTTGCCCTCGGATACGGCGGATCTGTAGGCGCCCTAAAATCTATGGGTGCCCTGGATAATGGTCTGCAGGAAGAAGAACTTCAGCCATTAGTCAACGCCTGGCGTCAGGCTAATCCAAACATCGTACATTTTTGGTGGGATGTAGATAATGCCGTAAAGACAACCGTCCGGCAGCGGATCAAAACCGAAGTCCGCGGCATACGCTTCTCCTACAAAAGCGGCATGCTCTTCATCACCCTTCCCTCCGGCCGGCAGCTTGCCTATGTGAAACCCCGTATTGGGGAAAACCGTTTCGGCGGAGAATCCGTCACCTATGAAGGGGTCGGCGCCACAAAAAAATGGGAAAGGATCGAATCTTACGGTCCGAAATTCGTGGAGAACATCGTTCAGGCAATCTCCCGGGATCTCCTGTGCTTTGCTATGAGGAACCTGTCCTTCTGCCAGATCGTCGGCCATGTTCATGATGAGGTGATCATCGAATGCAGCCCGGAGGTCTCTGTGCAGAGCCTCTGCGGCATCATGAGCAGATCTCCGGACTGGATGACGGGCATCCTGATCCGCGGAGATGGATATCAGTGCGATTTTTATCAAAAGGATAGTTGACGTAAAACACCGCCGGAGCTGCTGCCCTGGCGGTGTTATTTTTATTCATACACAAATATGGACGACATCATCTGATAATGCTGTGGCTGCCCCATTGCTTCAAATATCCTCTTTGTCAGATCCTTATAAATCTCCGGTGCGATACTATCCTCAACAAAATGCAGACCTTCATTTACTCCAAACGAATCAGCCGCAAGGTAATTGATCATAGACGACACCATGCGAAGTTCAATTGTATCTTCCTCCCCTGTAGATTCATCAATTACTTTCACAAACCGATGACGATTCTTTACCAGAATGATATCCTGAAGTGTATGCCCATCATAGCCGCAGATCTGGATAAAATAGTACTCCAGAATCCTCCGGATCACATTCTTCAATGTAATAGAACTCTTAACTTCATTATATTCCGTCCACAATGCGGCATAAGAATTCTGCACTGGATTATAATTTTTCTTTTCTGAAGGAGCAGCTTCGTTTTTCGTAATGCAGTGCTTAATCACAGACTTATTGTCATACTTCGTGATCAAATAAAAGGATACTCGCAGATAGTTCTTTTCCTGGTTCACTGTTACTTCCCTATGAAAATATGCGTTATGAGTCAGAATAAATATCTGCTTTATATAATCGCCCTTCTCTGGCTTTTCTCCTAATGTGACATTGTTAAGGCAGATTGAAATCATCTGCCGCACCAGAGAACTAACGATAAATAAGGTGCTGCTGTCCATACTGGAAACCGGATCATCGATTACTACTATCTTATCACGCATATCACGGCCATCCGTGATCATCTCTTCTCCATGATTCGTAATTATAACTTGGGCATCTCGAGTACAACCGCTGCCATGAACCAAATTACAGAAGTACAGGAATGCGATAAAGTTTCTTTCACCTTCACTCAGCCTGTCCGCTACCGCACCATCTTCTCGAACAATCTGATATTGGTTCTTGCTGGCAGGATGTTCCTGAATACTAAAGCCTTGGAATCCTGAATCTCTAAGCATCTTATTCATGTTTGCGATTGCTTCTTCTGTATTCACGGTATGCTTATTCAGCTCATTGATTTTTTCAGCAAGCGACATAGCATAAGCTTGTTTTTTCTTTGCCGCATCGTCTATTTTTTTCTGATCATCCAAGACTTTTTCAAGATCAGAATTGTACTTGGCAATGGTATCCCCTACCCGGAATGCCATTAATTCCCATACTTGTTCAGTACATTCTTTCTTTTTGGTTCTTGCTGCATTAACAATGTCGTTGTTCTCTTTTATCTGAATATTGAATCCAACAATAAGCTCATTCAATTCCTCTAAGTAAGGTGTAATGGGATCAAGAAGCACTTCGCTACTTGGTTCCTTGATTTTCTGTTCGATAATCTGGATATTTGCACCAATGGCATTCTTCAGAATTGTCATCTTATCGCGATATTCCGTCGGATCTATTTTGGGATATACATCCTGAAGGTTATCTTGAAGAACTCTCCAAAGATTATTACCGGCTGTTTTATACGCTTGAAGTAATTGCCCCAAAGCACTGACTTCCTGCTGATATGATTCATCAAAACAATCCGCCAGATCCTTCTCAAAAGTCACCGGCATCTTCTGCTGACAATAAGGACATTTACCGTCGGGCGTATTATGATATTTTTCGTGTCCCTGACGAACCCAGTCCGTTGCATTGAGTGCTTTTATAAATCTTGCAAAATCCGTATCGCTACTGCTAACAATACGTTTTGAAAGCAATTCCAATCCAGGAACTGTATCCATCACTTCTGTATCAGAAATCCGTTTAAAGAGGTTATATGTTCTTGCATTCCGATCGAATACCGTATCATACAGTTTTTTCAATTCATCTTCATCGTGACCGGTAGGCGCCTGCACTGTCCGGATCTTTGACAGAAACCCTTTCTTTGTCTTAGTGCCAGACATCTGAGTCTCAGAGAACTTTTCTCTGATCGCTTTTGTCAGATTCCAACAATCATTTTCTAACGTAGTTCCCATGGTTGTCAGCACGGATTCTTTCAGCTTTTTCTGTTTAAGAAGCTCTCCATATTCCCGATCCACATCGTCTTTTTCTTTCTTTGTGGCATTTAGGTCATCCTCCTGCTTAATACCTTCTTTATCAATCATGAAGACACCTGGCAGATGTTCTAACTGACGGAAATTCTCCCGGATAAAATCATCATTATATACAAGAAAGTTAAAGTCCCTGTGCGTTTTTCCCGGTTCGAAAAGAACATCCTTTGGCTCTTCGCCACCGGACAATTCGTTTGCAGGCCTCTTCAGCTTCGCTATCTCTCTTGCAATAGTTGTTTTTCCTACACCATTGTTTCCAAAAAAGTAATTTACGTATGTAGGATTGATTTTTACCCCGTGGTATGTCGCTGACGATATTGTCAGTTCTTGTATACCTGTAACCAGTTTCTCCGCCATTAGCAATGCCTCCTTTAAGACAGAGTGAATACAGAAACGCCTATCTCTTTTAATGTCGTAACCAGATCGATTCTCTTGATTGCCCAATGAGTATGATTCAACTCATTGAATCTATCATTACCATCTATCCCAAGATCAAATAAGTTCTCGTTAAGAATCTTCTGCTGAAGTGCATTCAATACTCTGTAATATATCTTGATCCCGTTATCCTGGACTTTAACATCCGTAACCAGCCCATAGTATGCCATCTGATCATCATCGGTTTTCCCCATTTCATGATTCTCGGAGCAGAAGATGGCAGGAAATGTTTTTATCTGTTCAATTGCCTCCGGCTCCAACCCATTGACTTTATCCCGTATATAGTCTGATGTGAGTTTGGAATTCAATGCACGATCTTTAGTCACATAAAAATGTCCCTGATCATAAAATGTCTCTTCAAATTGCACAAAGAGATTATAGTATTCATGACTGGTTCCATAATTTCCGGAGATTACTGCCTGCCTCTGATCCGTGGCTGCAAAATACATATTGTTGGTGATATTTCCGGTTGTGATAGAATCCGCGCGATTCACATTAATAATCTTCTCTGCCTGCTGATTTACTCCTGCTACATTATTTAAAAGACCTGCAGGGCCGGTCTTCTGTATCTCATTTGCCATGATTGATTACTCCTATATCTGTAAGTGTTCTACATGCTCAATATTCACGATCTTCTCTGCTCTTTGATTGAATACTGTTTGAGCATTCAAAATCTGATTTGTCCCCTGTCCTCCAGCTTCTCTTTGTTCACAATATTCATCGCTCCGATCCTCTTTCGCCTTATTATCTGAATCCGTATATTCTGTGCTTTCCGGTGTTCCAGATTCATCTACAGAGTCAGTCACAACCTTCTTAAACGATATTTCCTTATCCAAAGCGTAACGCTCTCCAACAGTACCTACATATTTGTAAGGAGCTTGGCTTGTTTTATGGTGCAGCCATTGGCCAACAGTTTCGGCACCCAAAGTGTTTTCCGATCCACGTTTCGTTATGATAAAGTGCCATACAGACAACAGAAACGGCCTTGCTCCAATGTTAGAAAGCTTTAAAAGTCCCTTTTTATCTATTACTCTGCCATCGGTCTGTACCACAAATTCGGCATCATCATCTATCGTTCTGTCCAAATCAATAACCTCAAGCAGTGCTCTGACCAGCTTCTTTCCAAGATCACCATCATCAATAAAAGCATCGATAAAGCTATCCATTTCCTCCAGCGCAAGAGCGTAATTGTCTCTGACCTTTTTATCATACGCATCGACTAAATACTGAGTCTCAAACCGCAGCCAGTCTGTGCTGTTTTTTTCACACAACTTATATTGATTCTTATGAGCAGTGAAGGTACTGTCCGAAAAATGCTCATTAAAATCATAAAACGTTCTTACTAACCCCTTCAGGCAGGTAACATCGTTAATCGCTTTTTCTTTTGCTTTATACCCATCCAGATCATTGAGGCGGATACGCCTGTCTTTCTTTAATGCCTGCAAAAGCAGGATGTAAAAGGTGCCTCCACAGAGGAAGGGAATGTTCATTTCACCCATTCTTTATCCCCTTTCAAAAAGAATAAACCTAATAAACCTTATAAAGCCATTTTGCCCTGTTTAGGGATATTGACCTCAAACTTTATAAACCCGAAACTCCTATCAGCAAAGGATAAAGAACCTTTTTATCCTGCGCCACCTTCGAAGGAAGGTCCTCGACGGGGGACAGTCACAGAGTAAATGAGAGTCCATCAGCGACAAGGAGATTTCGAATATGAAAAAAGATATTAAACGTAATTCTATCGTGTTCGTAAAGAACCCTTTCCCCGGCTCAGCCGGAAGTCACATCATGCAGGGCGACCATTATGCTGTCGTTTGTCAGAACAACATGGGAAACCGTTATTCCGACAGCGTGATCATCTGCTACATCACATCCAAGGTGAAACGCCTGGACATCAGAACCAATGTACCGATCCAGTGGTATGCCGGTCTTGACTACAAACCTGCAATGATCAAGTGCGGACAGATCATGACGATTGATCGTGATGACATCATCGATGTTGTAGATACATTAAGACCAGAAGACGAAATCCGTTTCAATCAGGGTCTCAAGGTATCCCTTGACCTGAGGGACAATATCTTCGCGTAGCCGCAGGAGTCTTTCACCATGTACAAAATCCGCCCACCCAATACACTGGATCAATGATCCAACCATAACAACACAGCACTTTAAAAATTGAATCTGATTGCTTTGATCTAAGCGCGCATAAGCAGGAGGATGCACATACCGTTTTGGCCAGATCCGCAGGATCCATCTGAAACATTGTGCTTTACCTCTTTGTTTGTGTGCCTTTTTTCAGGCCAGCAGCAAGGACAGTCTCAGCAGTGTGCATCCTCCGATTTCAGGCAATCGCCATGAAAAAGGAGAATAACATGAATAAATACACTTCTGAGAAAACCAGCGACAAAAAGTATTATGTACTCTTTGAAACCGATGAGGAAGGCATTCGCCAGTACAAAGCCGCCTCCGAACAGGAGCGCATCGGCACTTCTCTCTCCAAGATGCGTGTTGAAGGCGAAATAGTTCCGGCTATCAAGCTGGAAGTTGATAAATCCACCTACGACACCTTCAAAAGGGATCAATGGATGGAAGAATACCGCTACAAACAGGAAAACCGCTGCCTCATCGGCGGAGCAGGCGGTAAATCCAGATTTTGCCCCTGCAGAATCCCAAACCCTGAATACAAGGAAGGCGGCACCGCTCCGAAAACCATCATGAATGACTGCGCCAAATGTAAGTATTACAGATCCTTCAAATCAACAAAGGGCAAGGTTTTCTTTTCCACCCTCACCGTCATTGATGACCATGGAAATGAGGCCCCCTTTGATCCCGCATCACCGTACCCACTCAATCAGGCGGATAACTACATGGAACTTTTATATGGCCTGATCCGCTTTATCAAGGTACAACATCCGAAATACAGTAAATACACGGAATTGGTGGAACTTCTCGGGCATGAGCACACCCTTAAGGAAGCTTCCGTCATTCTCGGTAAACCGTACCGGACACTTTACGGCTGGATCCTTACCCTTCGCCCGATCTTTGACGAATATATGGACACCGTAAGCCGTATCTAATGTTACGAGATCCATCTGCGACCTACGCCGCATATGGATCTTTTTCTTTATACTTACTTCTTCGATGCCTCGTATGTACTCCAGACGAAATCAACAAATGTTATGCTGCTTCCTACAGCCAGCTTTGCATGCCTAACCTCAAGCCCCTTAAATGAAGCGCTCTTTCCGTGTCCACTACCAAACGGATTTCTTATTTCAGCAAGTTTCGTAGGTATAGCCCTTAGGTTTCCCAAAACAGCTTTTATTGCGTCAGCACGCGATCCGTTGGTTGTACGTTTGCCGGAAGAAGATTCAATGCATCCATTGTTTTATCGGCCAGCTGCGGAACATCGTCATTCTTGGTGTATGCAATTCCCTTCTCATCTAAAATCGTCTTACAACAGCTTTCGATCAGTTCCTTCGCCATACCAATTGCGTTAGTCGGATCAGATACTTGCATCTTCACCATAAGATCAATCTGCCTGGAAAGATATTCGCTTGAAAACTTCATCTTCAATTCTTCTGCTGTCTGAGTTATAACAACTGTACTTCCTTCCAACCTGTCTACGACTTCTTTACATTTCTGGTATAGCTTTGCATATTTTTCATCATATCTGGAACTATTTCCCCACCAGGTGACATCCTCATAGTCTTTGTTAAATTCATATTCCATTTCATCTTCGTAATGATGAAAAAGATCCACCAAAATCTTTGTTCTATTCGCATCAGTAGCATCATTGAGATACGCCGCCAAGGATTTTCCCTTTGACATCCCATACTTTTGTTTTAAAGCTTCTCCAATACTCGAAGCTGTAAAAGCGTTAAAAGTACTATCATTAAAATTTAGTACATATCCGTCTCTATTAAAAAGAGCCAAAAATAACCCTTCTTCTTTTTTTGTGATAAATGCCATATTACTCAACCCCCAAAGCCTTAAACACCGCATCCTCCGCACTCTGATACGGAATTAATTGGAACGCACTCATCAACTCCGGCGGCACCGTTGCAAAATCTACAAACGATGTCTGCGGAAGCAGCACCTTCTTTGCACCAGAATCCAGGCACACTTGCAGCGTATCCGCCAGGTTATCCGCCTTGATCAGCGTACCGCTGATACTGATTTCACCTAGGATCGCCGTGGAACTCTGCACCGGTCTTCTCAAAGCGATGGAACACAGTGCAATCAGCGTCGGCAGAGCCAGTTTCCCGGTCATACCGATTCCCTGCAGATCCTGATAATTGATAATGTAATCCTTCTGCGTTGTACTGATGGAACCACTGATTCTGTTACCGTTCGCCTTCAGATAATTGAAAGCTGTATTGGAAGATTCTTTCGCGTCACGGTCAGATCCCAATCCTGTCCGCTCCAGCTTGCCATTGCCCGGAAGCATCTGGCTTTCCAGACGGAACACTCCGATCATTCCGGACTTTCCCCGTGATACAGTATAAACCTGTCCCGGATTGCACAGCCCTTCAGGGATCAGCTTGCCGCCGCCCTGCTCAGGCACCGAAACATAATGCTCGGACATATCTTCCAGATCAATATAAGAAAAGTTCACATCATAGAACTCCATGCCACCCAGCTTCTTCAGCTGTTCTTTAACGCGCCGGCGCATTTCCAGAGAAATCTTCAGGATCTCTTCCAGCTGCTCTTTTGTATATTCGCCATCCGGATACATGAGCTTCACAAGACCGCCCACCATCTTCCGGACTGCAATCGTATCTCTCTGATTCAGGTTCCTTCCCAAACGGAAATACTCATCCAGAGCATCCCCATACTGCTCTTTTCTCAGTTCCCGCAGAAACTCAGCCAGATAATCCGTGATGAAACCATAATCATTTGTAAAATGCTCCGGCCGAAACTTCGGAATCTCCCAACCAGGAATATAACAATGTATACGATCCAGAAACGCTGTATCCGTTCCCATCTCCGGCGGAAACGGATCAAACAAACTGGAAGTTTTCAACAGAACATCCACACTCTGATTAATATTTCCCACAAAGACCATCGATGCGGAGGCCGCCTTCTCTTCCTTGCCTCTGGCAAAGGATCCAGACGCCATATAATCCTTCATGATCTGGATCCCATCTTTATCCTTAAAATGAATACCGGCCACCTCATCAAAAGCAACGACATCCCACATACCGACAAGGCCAATTGTCTTCCTTCCCATGTTATAGAAAAGATTGGCCACCGTGGTCTGTCCGCCGGATACCAGAATACTGTTCGGCGATATTTCTTTATACAGATGGGACTTACCCGTGGATCTCGGACCCAGTTCACACAGATTGAAGTTATTCTCTACCAGCGGAACCATACGTAAAAGAAGCAGCCACTTCTCACGTTCAGACAGAGTATCCGGCTCCATACCGATCGAACGCATCATGATATCCAACCACTCATCTTCCGTGAAACGTTTCCTGCCTTCCTTCAGTTCATCAATCTCCACATGGGGCATCTGGATCGGCGTCAGCTTCCGGATCTGTACCGGCATTCCATTCTTCTTTTCTTCTTCCACATACTCGTAATCAAGCTGGACAATACACCAGATACCGCCGCAGAGCAGCCGGTCAAACTTCTCCGGATATTCATCCTCCAGGAGAACATTGTCGATGCCCAGATTGGAGAAGCTTGCAATATAAATATTCCGCTTCATGTCCAGCCGTGCCGTAATCATATCGATAACAGTATAGCTTCCTTTTTTCCTGAGCTTTGACAGAACTTTCTGCGATTCATCCGGACGGACAAAATTATCCGCCAGGATCCGCTTCACATTCTGTACCCCCTGCTCAATGATAGACTCATCATCGGAACTGCAATACTGACCAAGAAGGAACTCCAGCACATACACCGGCACGTTTGCCCCTTCCTTGATCTTCTTCGTCAGATCCTTCCGGACGATCTTTCCGTCAAAACTCTCACGGAGTTTGTTCTTTATTTCCTCACGTTTATCTACAGCATTTTCAGCGATAGGCTCCATATATTCTCTCCTTCCGCCTTAACTAAAGAAATCAAATTCATCCACCGCAAAGGCAATATCTATCTGGAACTCTTCCCTTGATACAACCAGACCGTCTGCATCTGCGATCACGAGATAATAGATTTCCTTGTTATCGTATTTCAGCGACTTCAGATTGAAGCTGCACCGGAATGTCCTCTCCTGTCCGTTGTCACTGGTCTTATCTGCAATGATCTTCGAGATGTCGCTGATCTGCTTTCCATTGCTGTCCGTGAAATACAGCTGATAGATCGCCGCCTCACGATTATCCCCCACCGGCTCTTTCTGATAGAAGTTCAGTGAGAAGATCATATTGCTGACTTTATGTGTTGCCGACAGGAGACTTACCTCCACCGGCTTCGTATCATACTTCTTCTGGTTCCTCTGATACTGCTTGCTCTGATTTCTCAGAAAATGATAATCAATGACCGGCACGACCATTTCCTGAAGGCTGATTCCGCCATGAACGAAATTAAGGCCGCTGCCGTTCATCTTAATTCTTATATTTTCCTTCGGCGCAAAAGCATCATACTCGGATGTTCCGCCCAAAAACTGAATCTTCTGCAGATAATCGGGATCCGAATCCTTCATCATGATGGCATAGCGCCTGCCGTACTCCACAATACGATTGACAAATCCGGTCTTGTCGATTTTGTCATCCTCGGTCAGCGGACTATAGGTATAGAGGAAACCATGATCCGCGGTAAACAGAATATGCGTCGCTCCGAAATCATTGCAAATGATCTTCGTCAGGTTCTTTAATTCCTGAATCGCATCATCGCAGGCCGGGAACACCATCGTATCGGATGTATGGCTTGCCTCATCAATCGTATCATGATAGATATACACAACATCCATTCCCTTTACCATTGCGCTTCGGTCAGCCCTCTTCGCATTTACCAGATCTTCGTATTTTACTGCCACGCTATTCGGCTTCTCCGCTTTCAAGATCCTATCTCTGTATCCGGCATCCGTTGAAACGCCGTCCGCCATAACCTTCAGAACTTCACCATGCAGCTCCACTTCCAGTTCCTTATGCGGAAGCAGCGCAGCCATGCCGAACTTCGTGATAGTCGGGAAGATGCCCTGAACATCCTGAAGCTTTACATCCGCCTGCGTCTCACGTCTTAACTGTTCCGCAAGGGAAGCTGCCACTTCATACCGCAAAGCATCGGAAATGACAACAAATACCCTGCTGTCCGCATTGTCAATGCGGTTTCTGTAGAAGTCTGCCTGTTGTGGCACTTCCAAAATCCGGCCATACTTTGCCAATTCCTCAGAACATACTGCCTGCCAGTTACCGCCCAGCTGCCCCAGGAACCAGTTCTTATACAGCCCTTCCACCTTCTCCATGACAGAGCGGAACAGGTCATGCAGATCGGAATTGTATTCCTTCAGGCTTTCCCCATAGCTCTTATGGAACAGACGGTAATAAGTATCCATCTTGTAATACTCAGAAGTATATTCTTTCCAGACCTTCTTCGCCTCAGCAGAATGGAAGCCTGTCGAATGCTCTTTATAGAACGCCTGCATGTTTGCCACCTGCAGAATTCCCTCGTAATAATCCTTAAATGGCTCATAGTTTACGCACGTCCGGCGTTTCTCTACTGTCCGCTTGATCACATCTACATCAATGAGATGATCTCCGATCTCTGTCATCAGCTTGATCAGAATCACTTCATCCAGACACGGAAAGACTTCCGTATCCACCAGATCACTGACCTCCAGCTTCATGAACCGCTGCGGCAGCTTCAGTTCATCTTCCACAGACTTTGCAATCTCTATCAGCTGTTCCCGATCTTCAGCATGGAGCCAGTCAGAAATAAAATCAAAGCAGAACGCCTGATGCGGCGAGGAAATGAACTCGTCCAATCCCGCCAAATGTTCCAGCCTCATCGTCCTTGTGGTTGCTGTCAGAAGCATATGTGTTGCCAGCATCGCAATATCCGGCTGCTCAGAAACGTGGTCCAGACCGCCCTCTCTTCCGGCTCCACCGGAATTCACCTTGTAGCCAGATCCCTGGTTCACCATACTCCAAAAAGCCTTATCCGCACCATAATTAACAAACTCCTGATACAGATCATTCGTGTCGGTGTCCATACCGGCCTTCAGCACTTCCTTGATGATCGCCGACGGCGTGACATCTTTAATGCCGCCCAGAGCACCCATCACAGCTATGTGCAGCTGAGGCGGGACGCTTGGCACCTTGTTCTGGCTTGCAATTTTATCTCTGCGCACCTTTGCTTTGAAAAACTTCCGGTAGTCCTTCACCTGTTTACGCATTGCAGGTGTTGACGGAATCCCCATCTCGTCCATCCAGATAGAGATCAGATCCGCCCGGAATTCTTCGCTATACATTTCTATATCCAGAAGCCAGTCATCCTCCGGCTTCTCATAGGACAGCGGGCAATATATCAGAAAATTGTTTGTGGTATCGTCCACCGAAAGAAGCTTTTTCACTGCAAAATTATTGGTTCCGGTCAATGCGACCAACTTTGCATTATTCAGCGCAACCTCATCCAGCCTCTCACGGAACTCTCCATCTTCATCGTACCAGAATATAATACGACGCTTATAGAATTCCGGCAGTGGTGCGGCAAACCGTTGATTTAATTCTTGTATGATCTTATCCGAATCCATACTGGTACCTTCCTTACTTACTTTATCTTCGCAAGCACATCCTCGAATATCGCATAATTATGCTTGACGCCATCGTCCAGATTGATGCTGATCATCTGATCTGCAAGGTGATGAATCTTTTCTTCATAAACACGAATTTCTTCCGACTGCGTCTGCAGCTTATTCAGTTCTTTGTTCAACTTTACACGCTCGCCGGTAGCTGCATTGTCAATACGTTTTTCCAGATCAGCCATCGCCGTGCGGTAGCGGCTCTGCTGTTCATGGACATAATCCGTGCGTATGCGGGCAATAGTATCCGGCTGATAGCGGTGCATATAAATCAGAGCCTTAAACCCATTCTTCTTGCCGCTGTCAAACAGCCAGTAAATCGGGCGTTTCTGATAAATCTTGCAATGGTCTTTGTAAAAATCATTCAGGAAATAATTCCGAATCACATCTTTTGGCTGACCTTTGCCGCCCAGGGCATCGGCAATGAATTTGATATTTTCATGCAAATTATCTGTGCCGTAAACTACGCTTACAAATTCTATAAATTTGTGAACAATATCATCAACAAAATATTCATCATCACAAATAGGAATGATATTATCTTGATCCGGAAAGAAATGTGTCTTGCTATAAAAAGACAGAATTTCCGGTTTTCCTTCAGCTATCCATGCCATGTTTTCATAGTCATTATAATTCCAGTTACCGCCAGCATATATCACTCCCTCTTTATAAATAGAGTAGCGCCCAAACATACAACCAACCGCATAGGAAATGAAGGAGCGAATGTCTCTGCCAAGGTCAGCCTTGCGAACGGTAACATCTTTATCCTCAACTTCCGGTGTCAACTCATCCTGCAAACCGTAAATATCAATGAAGATACGGTTCAGTTCTTCCTCATTGGCTTTCAGTTGGCTAAAACGGTTGTCACATTCAGCCTGCCATTGGTCAAAGGCTTCAGCAATAGTAGAAACTTTGCGAAGCAAAGGATGCCGCTGAAAGTCCCATGAGGTTTCAAAATCATTCCATTCCGTTTCTGACTGCTGAATATTTTCATCTACAAGAATTTCAACCCTTTTTTTTTGTGATTTATCAATGCAAAATGGAAGTACTGCAATATCCCCCGGTTGAATTTTAATGGTAGGATTTAATACCTTTAATAATGGTTTTGCGACCTTAGAACATATAAAACCCATGCCATATTTAAGAATATCGTGTGGCAAGAATAACCCTGCACTCGCTGAATCAAAGATAAATCCTTTTGGAGAATATCTTAATCCAACATTTTCCGATGAAATTCGAGACCATGTTGCATACTCTCTAAAATTATAATCAATATTATAATTATGAGATCTAACCCTTCCTGTTTTTTCATCTTTGTAATTCATAATCTCTGAGCCACCATTTGCCCAATTTATGACATATTCACAATTACCATACCATTTCCTATATTCTCCACCTTTATGATGTGGAAACCATTTCTTTGTAGATACTACTGCATCCTCCTGTGAAGTACATCCAAAATCAATATCATCTTTTTTTACTTCAAACCACAATTTTAAAAATAGCTCATTATTAGCCGTTGTAACACCCTCTCGTGTTTCACCCACCGTTGAAAGTGATGGAAAAGAAAATACATTTAAGAAAGATTGTGACAGCCAATAAGCTATTGGCGCACCAGGAATCTCTATAAATTGTTGCTGATTTACGTAAAACATACTTTTCTTTGATAAAAATTCCTTTTCTTTTGTGAACTGGTTATTTGCTTCCACCAAGCGGATATATGCTCCATGATATCCAAGGACTAAACTTTTTCGCAAAACAAAACTGGTTGTTTGCACTACCTCTCCCCCAATTTCCTCAAAGGCTCTTGCGCCCAGATGAGCCATATTAACAACATCCGAGCCATTCAGCAAAACCTGCCGCATTTTTTCAAAACTCGCCAAGTACATCCAACTATGTTGTGTAATCATCGCCTGAAATCTATGTTTTTTTACCATGCTTCCGCACTTCGCAATAAATACGGAATATAAATCAGCTTTAGCAATAGCAAAATTATTCTTTATATATTGATTTACTTTTATATCAGCATTAGAGGTTGACATATATGGCGGATTTGTCACAACCGCATCATACTTCTGCGCCAGTGCTTCTGCTATCTGCACCAGCGGCAACAGTTCTCTCAATGCCGTCTCTCGGGACATATTTATATCTTCCGTAATCTCCGCAAAGCGGTCATGCAGTGCAGACCAATCCTGCGGTGTCACAGTCAGAATCGAGCCGTATTCCTTTGCATCATACAGTTCGCTGAGAATGGTGTCCATAGCCGATTTCAGCTTGGCATCGCCGTTGCAGAAATAGTCCACGGCAAACTGATCTACATGATTGCTCTCCTCAATGGCATATACATGTGGTTGAATACCTCGACTGAAAAAACGGCGGTCATACTGACGGGCTTTCATCATTACCGCAAAGTATGCCAACTGTACCGCACGCTCATCAATATCCAGACCGTAAAGATTGTTCTCCACAATGCTTGCCACTGCTTCACGGGTCGTATAACCGTAGGATTCATAAATCTTCATCAACACATCGAACATATACGCAAGGATATGACCGGATCCACAGCATGGGTCGATCACTTTCAACTGATCCGGTGTCAGTACGGCGTATTCCTTGCGAACCTCATCCAGCTGTGCCTGCACTTCCGGCTCCTGCTCGGCTTCTTCCAGATAGTAGTGCCATTTGGTATCTTCCGGGGTGCGATTTCCTTTCGCATATGCAGACTGTTCTTCCTCCGTTGGCAGAAACTGCTCCTTCACGTCCGGGTGTCCCTCCAGCCACAGACGGCCAAGACTGTTCTCTACCATGTAGCGGACAATCCAATCCGGTGTGAAAAGCTGGGTTGCTGCTGGAATATTTTCTTTTGTGATTTTCACATTCTTTTTCAGTGCTGCGAAAATATCGTCCTTTTTCTCGCTGTTATAGTATTGATAAAGCCACCCAATAATCTGAACCTGATCCGTCCAATCTTCTTCCGGAATCAATGCGATCATCTGCTCAATCACACTTCCCTCACGGAGAAGATAATCCGGCAGAAGCAGTTCCGTATAATCCTCAATCTTCTGAAACATACGCGGCAAAATACCGGACAAAACATTACACTGAGTGATCAGAAGATACTTATAAAGTTCTTCCGTCTTGTTGGCATCCTTCAGTTCAAAAACCTTGTCCATATCCAAACCTTCCAGATCCAGCTGTATCGCATCTGCCAGAATCTGCGGCTTGAACCTGCCATTCTCGTTGGTGAAAACTCTGGTATGACTCGGCAGATAATTGTTCACTTCCATGAACCGAAGCGCGGTAAAACGGTTGAACCAGGTATAGGCAACCTCTTCCATCACCTGTTCAAACCCATCCTGATTGATTTTTGCAATCAATGCCTGTCTCTGCTTCTTTTCCGCTGCAGTAAGCACCCTTCCACCGATGCTATCTGCGTCCGCGGGAGTAGTTTTCTTCTCCGTAATTTCATATTGCTCTGTCTTCTGTGTGACGCGCGTAATCAACTCCTTACGCGCCCACACCGCATACTTCTTTATCGCATTTTTATCCATAAGTTGACTCTTCCTTTACTAAACTCCACATAGGTTCAGCTAGACAAATCAAAGATTTACTGCCTCACTTAAGTTCGATACCGTCTGATCCCTTCAGTAATGTCTTCAGCTGCTCTCTCAGTTTGTCCACATACGCATCAATTTCCGCATCGCTTTCCAGCCTTGCCGCCTTCAAAAGCGATTGACGGAATATCGGCTTATACGTCTTCTTCGCAGCCGGCTTCACAGGATTCACGGGCTTCGGAGCAACCGGTTTCGGCGGCCGTTTGCTAAACTCGATCTTGGAAACAGCATCATCCCGGTAATTCCACATCGGAATCGGGAAGCCTTCCATCAATGCCAGACTTGTCGTCTCCGCAATCTTTTCCTTCTGCTGTCCATAGTACACATCAGCCTTGTCACTGATTGCCTTGGCTGTCGCATTTCCATCGTCTAACGCCTGATGGATCTCCGCCATACACTGACGGACTACTTCCAGAAGCTCTGTGCGCTTTTCTTCCAGCATCGCATCATGGGAAGCCTTTACCTTCGCCATCAGAGCGTTCAATTCCGGAATCCTCCTATAATCATACTTCCCATTGGAAGGAATCATGGTAATCAGACGGATTGTGTTCAGCTCTTGGTTTGCCTCTTCATCCTTCTTGAGATAATCCAGGTCATTCCTCAGATCCTGCTCAAACTTCACTGCTGCATCAAATACGGAAATCTGCGTCTTGAAAAAGGCTTCCACATTCTGCATAGCGTCCTGCGCATCATACAGATTGTCTTCCCTCTGAAGGACACGCTCGATCAGAGCCACGTTATCCTTCTGCTGTGACAGCACATCTTTTATAATTTGATGTGCATTGCTGACCACATTCCTGTCCGGATACTTATGACCCTCGTATTTTTCCAAAAGATCTTCATAATGCTTCTGCAGACCTTCAAACTTATCAATGATGAAATGGATCAGGCCGTCTTCATCCGCAGGAACATCCATGAGATTGAAGTAATCCCTCAGAAAATCCTTAACCGCCTTCATCCTTGTTGCAGACACCACCTGTCTCTTGGAAATCTGCGTCTTCCCGATCTCGCTCTTTTTCCTGAGCATATCCGGAAGTTTCGGATTGTTCGGCTGCACCGTTGAACCGGCATATTTGATCGTCACTTTCTGCCCTACAATCAGCAGAGCCACGACAGCCGCAATATCAATCTCACGCCATCCATAAGGAATCGCTTGGTATCTTTTCTGAACATCCGCCATGGAAGTCGGCAGATGCTTTCTGTCCTGCATTTCCAGATACTCTTCCACCTTGGCAGCAGCATCCCTGTTCGGCTCCGTTCCCGGAAGCATCGTGACAGCGCCAGTCAGAAGCGCCAGAATATCCGCATCCGATTCAGCATTCTCCACGATCAGATCCAGGTCGCTGTACACGTGGGACACCAGATAATCAAGGGACTGGTCAATGACACTCTTCGCCTTGCCCTTCTTGATCTCATAATCCCTCTTCACCGGATCCTCTTCCTTTGAGGAAACGGCTGCTGCCTTGATCTCAATTTTCTCACCGTCCACATAGAACTGCGCATTGGTTATGGCGTCTGCCAGATCCGTCTGTGCAGATTGCTCATATTTATCAGCTTCATTCTGATAATTTGCAATGATGTCTCTCACGCTCTTTGGAAGCTGAGCCACATTCCTCTGCTTCACATACTTGCGGATCTTCATTGCATTTTCCAGCGATTCATAATACGGCGTATCAGACAATACCACAATAGACTGGCCTGAGGATTCTGTCATCAGGCGAAGTTCTGCCTTCTCCTCAGGATCCGCTGCCACAGTCATGATCTTCAGTCTCATGCCGCCTGTCACCGCTCCGACCGTGGTATGATCCACCATCTGGTCAAAGGCAAAGTCATACTTACCATAGCGGAACTTCTTTGCTGTATAAATATCGCCGAATACCATATGTGCGATACGCTCTACAATCGCCGCGGTATCAACCGGCGTATTCTTGATTTCTCTCTGAATATCCTGTTCTTCATCCGTCAGGAAATTATAAGTATCGCCCGTGCGTCCGATATAGTTCTGGCTCATCAGGCGGTCAAGGGATCCCCTGACCTGTTCCCTCATGATGATCTTATCCATGCGGATATCATCCGCCATCAGGATAACGATATTGTCCAGATTCGCCTTGATATCATCGATATAGCGAACCAGATATAAAAGCTTCAGCACGGCCACATCCTGCTGTTCAATGCCGGCATTCGTGTCAGCCGCCTTCTGGCAGCGCTCGATCACCCGGCGGATAGAACTGTCAAGGAATGTGTGAACCGTATCGTAGAAGAGATAGAACGGCGCCAGCGCGAACTCATCCTTATCCTCGATCTTCTGCGCCGCTTCCTGGAATCCGGACAGCATGGAACGCTCCCCACCGGACAGATGCTTTCCGGAATTGCCGTGCTTGCGGATCTCGGCAAATACCTTCTGCATGATGATGAACTGATACGGTACGAACGGGAAGTCCCTTGCAAACTCTCCCGGGCCATTAAAACCTTTAATATCCAAAACCGCATCACCGGCAGAATAATTAAAACTGAACAGATTTCTCAGCACGGAATCATTCTCATTATATACCTGTTCCAGCTGCGGTGTTATCGCATCCTTCTTTCTGAGGATACGCTTCTGGATCACTTCATCCGCAGAGGAAGACGTCAGGGACAGCCTAGTCTTGAATCTCGCCTGGATACGTGAGAACTGATCCTGTCTGGTCTTGATGATTTCATCGATCGCTTCCTGTCCGGTACATACCACCCAGATCTTTCCGTTGCACTCGCTTCCGATCTTCTCCACAAGCGACTGCAGGTTCATCAACAGATCAATGCTGTCGCCCACATACTGGCCAACCTCATCGATCATAAACAGCAGTCTGAAATTTTTCGGCTTGGCATCCACGTATTCCTTCATTTCGGATACAAGCTGTGCAATGGAGGTCTCAACGGTCTCCGTGCCGTCAAACCAGTTATGAGCGGCAGTCTCGCTCATACCCAGCACTTCAACCAGAGTATCTACCACATCATCCTCGAAGAATGCGAAAGCATCACGGGATTCTACCCATGGGGAACCGTTCTTTTCTTCAAACACTCTGCGGAACTCTTCCGTCTTTCCCTTTTTATCAATAAACTGTTCCATCTTCGCACACTTCAGGTTCTCACCATAAAAGCCCAGATAGTTGTAAAACATCTTCGCAAATACACGCAGAACAGCAGTTTTATCCTTATTGATGGATCCCTCGATATCTATATTGAACAGGATCGTGTCGGTTTCTCCGCGGATCGCGCTTGCGATCTGCATGAAAGTCGCTTCATCATCAAACTTCTCACGGAAATAATCCTCAACCTTCTTTCCATCCACTTCCTTGTTTTCCAGAAGGTATGACAGCATTTTCAGGAAATGAGATTTACCACTTCCGAAGAATCCTGAGATCCACACGCCCACATCTGCTGTCGGCTCCCGAAAAGATTCGGCATAATTATTGAAGAAGGTGATCATGTGCTTACGGATATCCCGCGTGATGACATATTCCTTAACTTCCTGCTTCAGTACATCAGCGGCATCCTGGTCTACCTTAACGACGCCATTGATCTTACGGTCGATGTCGTCATAAAACATTTCCTGTATTCTCATTTGTCAGTACCTCCTACAATACATGATTATTGGAACCATCAATTCCAATAATATTAAATGCGCGGTAATATGGATTCGGTTCCAGCTTATCGAACAGACGCACAAATCTTCCGTCATATGTTCCCGGATACATCACCAGAATCGGGATATCCGGAAATTCAGGCTGCAATGCTTCCAGAAGGGAATGAATCCTCATAAACGGAAAAACCTCCCCCACGCCGGTCAGAAGCAGCACATCCCCCGGCTCATGCGGTTCATACTGCATCTTCTCCACAAAGCTCTTATTATTGGCAAACTTCTGCAGATTATGGAACAGGAACTCTTTTCCTTTCTTTTCTTCCATCTGCACTGCCTTTTCCGTGATACGCTTATCATCACAGATAGACAAGAATACCTTGTACAGATTTCGCTCAATCAAATGGCAGTCCAGAGACTGGTCTACAATCAGCTGCTCCGTAAAATGCCTGACGATCATTTCATCCTGGGCATCATAACAGAAAATACGAATATTCACCTCATTGCTGAGTCCCTTACCTTCCAGAAACTCCGGCTTCTGTATCTCTAATTTCAGATTATCCAATCTTTCGTTTATGTTGTTCATGTTCTCCTCCTCTATCATCATTGAGCGCTTGTCGCTCAGTGCGCGAAATGCGCAGATTGCGAAGCAATCTTTCCTTTGCGCATTTCTGCGATCCGCCGGAGGCTTTCAGTGAAGCCTGCTTCACTGAAAGCAGTTGAACGCCGCCAGTGCCCTGTCGTCGTTGTTGCTTCTTATGGCATTCTCCAGCACTGGATTCAGCCATACCGGATTGATGTGATCCGCCTTGATGTCATCCAGATACTCATTCTCCGCAAGCACCCGGATCAAAATCTGGCGGATTTTCTTCATCGTACTCTCACTCCATCCAGCCACATAATCATCCTGTTCCTGAAGCTGCATGAAAAAAACATTCACATCCATCTGGCTGAAGGAGAAATTCTGCATCCGGTATTTCTCACCGATCACCGTGATCATAAAATCCCATACCAAACGATACTGTTTCATCATCGCATATAAACAGATTTGCTTTGCTGCATCCTGAGGCATTGCCGCAACTGCCGCTATCAGGCTTTCATCCTGAAGGCCATGCAGACGCCGGATACAAGTCTTAGCCATTTGTCGGATGGATTTCTCTGTGGGGTATTGGAACAGATTATCCTCTACGATCCGTTCCTCCACATCTGAATCACTTAACCCTTCCTCCATCAGTCTTGCAGCAGTCCGCATCTCATAAAACATAAATTTCTCTCTTGTGATCTGGCCGCTTCCCTTATATGGGCTTACCATCTGATTTCCCGCCATCCGCTGCTTACCTTCCTTACATTCCCATTCTAATTATTACAAGGTTGCTGTCCCATAAAAATCCCTGATCTATTCCGGATCATCTTCAATAAAATCAATGATGTCCCCTACATTACAATGCAGCACCTGACATACCTTCATCAGCACTTCCGTGCTTACCACTTCGCCCTTAGACATTTTCGTCATCGTAGCCCAGCTGATCCCCGCTTTCTGCTGCAGATCTTTCTTCATCATATCTTCATCGATCAGCTGCTTCCATAATTTTTTATAGCTTATTTTCATGCCGTACACCTCATGTCCGTCATCTTCAAATTCTTTTACAGGAACTAATTTATCAATCAATTTTCAGTATATCACAGCTCCTCAATTTTCACAACGAATAATCTTTAGTTTCTCAAGAATGAACATCAGCTAAAAGCGATAACAAGATATGAAATTAAAGACTTACTTTTCTCAATATCAGGCATAAAAATCAGACAGCACCACAGGCATCTCCTACAGTGCTGTCTGCTAATACTTTATCATCTGCGGACCGGCCGCCGGCCGTTCAACTGGAACGCATCATGGGCTTTGATCTGCTTTACCGCCTGGCTCAGCGTGCTGCTTTTACTGTGCAGATGATACGGCAGTTGTCCATTATGACGATGAAATATGATCACCTTTCCTTCTTCCGGATACTCCGGATTATGCAAATACCAGTAGTGCCCGGTATTTTTGCTCATCAATGTCAGATCATAATCATTTGCCATAATAATGTTAAAATAGCCCCGATCCAGTCCCTTTAATTCCCTCTCTGAAAACACTTCACACCGCCTTTCCAAAATACATTCTCAATGCTTTCTCCATGATTTCAGAAACATCTGCTTCGCCAACATCCGCCAGATACGCATTGTAAACTCCTGCGTCAATCCATATCCTGACTGTCTTCTTCTCAGCCATAGACTTCTCGGAGCATCGGAACATAGTCTCCGCTGCCTCCCGATCAATCTTCCCGGTCCGTTTCCGAAGCTGCTCCGCCTGCTTGGGGCGAATCTTCTTGCCTTCCTGCTCCGCAACCTGACAGATCAGATCCTGCTCTTCTTCATTCAAATAGGACAGATGGACCGCCGCCATAAAGGGCAGCCTTCCATCATCCACCTGTTCCTTAAACTCCGGAATCAGATGATTCAGGCGCATCAGTCGGGAGACAGAACTTCCTGACAGTTCATATTCCTTTCCAACGCTATCCCTGCTCCTCAACTTGTGGTCACAGTGACCACAAGTTGATTTCTGTGATGCGCCTTCCAGAGCAGCAATCTCTTTTACAATATCATTCCGTTTCCCCTGACAGGAAATCTTCTCATGCCGTTCCTTCAGCACTGCCGCCTTTTCTGACGGCAGGAGATCTGTAAAGGACCGCTGGATCAGGTTCGTCTCGATCACATAGACATAAGCCTCTTCCTCTGACAGCTTATCCTTCACAATAGCAGGAATCTCCTTCAATCCCGCCAGTTTGGCAGCATTTGCCCGGTTATGTCCGGCCAGCATCTCAAATCCCTTTTTTGTACGTCTTACGATCACCGGATTCAGGACTCCATGCTCCCGAATGCTCTGCACCATATCAGCCAGGCGTTCTCCCTCATACAACCGGAAAGGATGGTCGTAAAACGGCGTGATCTTATCAATAGCAATCTGCAGAATACCATTTTCAGACACAGCCTTATCTACTGCCATATCCTCCGTCAGTAAATCCAGGGCATCCTGGAATACCTTCCGTTTCGGGCTATTCGCTTTCATAACCTGCCACCTCCCTCGCCAGGCTCCGATACATTTCACACACCTTGCTTCCCGGCGCATATTCCACCAACGGCTTACTGTAATAAATAGACTCTCCCACTTTGACCGTGTTCGGGATCACGCTCTCAAAAATCCGGATCTGTCCTTCAAACGCTCCCATCACCTGTTCTGTAATCACCTTGCAGAGATTTGTTCTGGCATCACACATTGTCAACAAAATACCTGCAATCCGGAGTCTTTCATTCAGCCGGTTCCGTACTTTCTTTATTGTCCGGATAAAATCCTGAAGCCCCATCATAGCCAGGAGCTGCGGATTGACGGTAATCATCACTTCATCTGCTGCAGCCAGCGCATTGATGGTCAACGTTCCCAGCGAAGGGCACGTATCCACTATCACAAAGTCATACCGATCCCTGAGCGGCTCCAGGATACTTTCCAGAATCTTCTCCGCCCCCATCTCCATCCGCAGCCTGCTGTCCACAGCAGACAGCACCATGGATGACGGGATAAAATTCACACCATTTCTTCTCTGAATAAACTCCGCCGGATCCGGCTGTTTCTCATCTTCCAGCTGACTCATCATCAGATGCCCGATGGTCAACGGTACCGCCGCCGGATCCTCAATTCCAAAACAGGTGGAAAGATTTGCCTGGCTGTCAAAATCTACAGCCAGAACCTTCTTCCCCATCTCTGCCAGACAATACGCCAAATTCCAGGAGCTTGCCGTCTTGCCAACTCCCCCTTTAAATGATCCGCACATCATAATCTTACCCATTATGCACACTGCCTCCTTTAACTCTGATTTTCTTATCATTCTCAGTTTCCGTATTTTTTCACGCCCTCCGCAACCATCTGGCTCACTCCGGCAAACTCCCGCTGCTCGTCTTCAGCCTTGGAAATCACCAGTTTCCCATCCTCACACTTCACCACAATCGCATCATCAATCTCGAATCCCCAGTCCTTCAGCCACTGTCCCTTCAGCATGATAGACGGGATCGTCTTATACTGATAACCGCTCTGTCCACAGACCTTCATATTTCTTACACTCTTCTTTGCCATAGAATTGACTCCTTTCAGATTTGATCAGACCTTAGAATTATTACAGACTTGCCTCCATCACCATTTTTTAATTTTCTCTGCCCAACGGCACCACCTCCTCGAAGTTTCGACTACGCACCCAACGCTAAAAAAAGCTGCTGACACGTTTTTCTCTAACGCATCAACAGCTTCTCAACTTCGATTCCGTATACTATTTTCAATGGCAGATAGGCTTCTATTCTGCTTTTTCCGCATCCCTAATTCTGCGGTAATCTTTCATATCTATACCGATCTTTACCGTAGTGTCAGGTTTTCGTTTGCCCAAGAGGCACACAGTCTCTATATGAACCGTTTGACAAAACTGATCCACGGCCGTTATTTTCTCCACCCGGTACCCTTTCATCTGCATCATCTCCAGATCCCGCGCCAGGCTGGTCATCTTACAGGAAATGTATACGATCCGATCCACACCGTAGTCCAGAATCTTGGGAAGAGCCTTCGGATGAATTCCATCCCGTGGCGGATCCAGCACGATCACATCCGGCTTTTCTTTAATTTCATCCAGCACCTGGAAAACATCGCCTGCTATGAATTTACAGTTGGAAATTCCGTTTCTTTTGGCATTTTCCCTCGCCGCTATAACCGCCTCTTCCACGATCTCCACTCCCACCACCTGTTTTGCCACCGGCGCAAGAACCTGGCTGATGGTGCCGGTTCCGCTGAACAGATCGAATACAGTCATATCATGAATATCCCCAATATATTCCCGCACGGTCTCATAAAGCACTTCCGCTCCTCCCGTATTTGGCTGAAAGAAAGAAAATGGCGTAATCTTAAACTCCAGTCCCAGAAGTTTATCATAAAAGAAATCCCGGCCATACAGGATACGAGTTTCGTCACTCTTCACTACATCTGACAGAGAATCATTGAGGATATGGAGGATGCCGGCGACGCTCCCCTCCAGCTTCAGATCCAGCAGCTCCTGCACCAGCGGGCCAAGGTCGTGTTCCTCCTGCGTCGTGGTGACAAGATTTATCAGGATCTCTCCTGTCGCGCCTCCCCTTCTGACCAGCAGATGCCGCAGATATCCTGTATGCTGCATCTTCCTGTAATAACTGACATTCCTCTTTCGAAAATATTCCAGCACGCAGACAAGGATCCGGGTCATATCCTCATGCACCAGCCTGCAGTCCGCGGCAGTCAATACATCATAAGTACTGCCTTTCTTATGAAGGCCCAGTGACAGCGGTCCGTCTTTATATTCATCTCCAAACGAAAATTCCATTTTATTCCGGTAGCCGAACTCTCTTGGGCTTCTTTTTATCCCCTCAAACAGATATGTGCCTTTTACGGCTTCATCCATGATCCGTCTGATCTGGCCTTCCTTCATTTTCAGCTGATCTTCATAGGCCATGGTCTGATACATACATCCCCCGCAGGCCGGGAAGATACCGCACACAGGTTCCCGCGTCTCAAGAGGAGACCTTTCCAGCACCTCCACAAGCCTTCCTTCTGCGTTTCCTTGGCGGATTTTATTGATCAAGAAACGGACTTTCTGCCCGGGGATCCCGTTCTTGACCACGACCTGCCTGTTCTCTTCCGCCACGGATACAATCCCTTTGTTCGGAAAATCAACTCTCTCTATGATTCCTTCATAAATCTGTCCTTTTTTCATTACTGATCTCCAAATTGTCAGAATATTATCCTCGATAGGGGACGTGTACCTTTTAAAAGGTGCCTGTCCCCTTTTAAAAGGTACACGTCCCCTATTGAAACTTTACAGCAAAACAGACAGGGTGCAGCTTTCTACATCCTGCCTGTATGTTCTGTTCTATCTCTTACTACTTAAGTGTATTACACCTGGTCATCTTCGCTGAAATAATCATCAAAGTCATCATCGAAATCATCTTCAAAATCTTCCAGATAATCCGGTGTAAAGAAACGGTATACCGCATATGCGATAGCCGCCACCGCAGCGACTACGCCAATTATGGCGAGTACCCAGATCACTGTATTCTTCTGTTTGTCTGCCTCATTTCTGTGCAGCAGTTCGCTCAATTTTGATTCAGCGATAAGCTCTTCTACTTTGCTCATAATACCCGTCCTTTCCCTGTCCCTAAGGACAGCTCTTGCTCTCTGATTATTATAACACTAACATTTTCAGATTACTACTGATTTATTCCAAATTCTGAAAATTATTGCTCTGTCCAATCTTTACCTGGCCCCATCATCTGTAATCCGGACCAGCTTGGCAAACATGGCAAACATTTTTCTTATTCCGGCAGTATCAAATTCGACTGTCACCTCATGGTCACGTCCTCCATCTTTGATCTCAAGCACGGTCCCCTCTCCAAATTTCACATGCCGCACCCGGTCTCCAACGTCATAGGTCAATTTCCCGGGCTTTTCCGCAGTCAGCTGACTTCCCTTCTTCAGTACGGAAAATACCCCCTTCCCAACAGATGCCTGTTTCGACTCCGGTCTATCCATAAAAAGGGGCTTTACAGGTCTCTGACCGGCACCGGTATCTAACAGCTCTGCAGGGATCTCCCTAACAAACCGGGACAGCTTGTTATACTGTGTCTCACCGCGCACCATCCTGTAGCGCGCGCAGGTCAGCGTCAGCTTCTGCTCTGCTCTGGTGATACCCACATAACAGAGCCTGCGCTCCTCTTCCAGTTCTTCCGGATCATCTCCTGTAACCGTCATATAACTGGGAAACAATCCGTCTTCCATACCGGCCATATACACATGAGGAAATTCGAGTCCTTTCGCACTGTGCAGTGTCATCAACACGACATAATCCTGATCTTCATCCAGGCTGTCAATGTCAGCCACAAGAGCCACTTCTTCCAGAAAACCGCTCAGATCCGCAGGTTCTCCTTTATCTGCACAATCTTCCTCATAAGCGGCCGCTTTATTCAGAAGTTCATCGATATTCTGGATCCTGGTCTCCGCATCTACCGGATCATCCGCCTCCAGATTTTCAATATATCCGGTCTTTTCTATGATCTCATTCAGCAGATCAGTCAGACTTTCTCTCTCTGCCTGTCCCTTGAAATATTCGATCAGAGCCGCAAAAGAATCCAGCTTCGCCCCACTCCTTCCAATCCCTGCGATCAGATCCGGCGCCAGCAGCGCTTCATAAAAACCGATACCGCGGGCGGTAGCTGACTCCTGGACACGGTTGATCGTAGTCAGCCCGATCCCCCGTTTCGGCACATTGATGATCCTGCGCACAGCCAGGTCATCCTTCCCGTTGTCCACGGTCTTCAAATAGGCAAGGATATCCTTGATCTCCCTGCGGGCATAGAAATTGATTCCCCCTACGATCTTATAGGGAATATTCATGGCCACAAACTTTTCCTCAAACAGACGGGACTGTGCATTGGTCCTGTACAGGATGGCATTGTCATTGTAAGATGCACCTTCCCGGACACTTTTCCGGATATCCGAAGCAATAAAGTCCGCCTCATCGTAGCCGGTATCGAACTGTCCCAATCGGATCCTGTCCCCGTCTCCGTTCTCCGTCCACAGAGTTTTTTCCTTACGTCCCCTGTTGTTGCAGATTACATGGTTTGCCGCATTCAGAATATTGCCCGTAGAGCGGTAGTTCTGCTCCAGCCGGATGACCCGGGCATCCGGATATTCTTTCTCAAAATCAAGGATATTGCGGATATTCGCGCCCCGGAACTTATAGATCGACTGATCGTCATCCCCGACAACACACAGATTCCTGTATTTGCCTGCCAGCAGACGGATCAGTCTGAACTGCACAGTATTCGTATCCTGATATTCATCTACCATAATATAACGGAATCTCTCCTGGTAGCTTTCCAGCACATCCGGCTGAGTGTCCAGCAGCTGCACTGTTTTCACCAGAAGATCATCGAAATCCAGAGCATTATTCGCCCTAAGCTGCGCCTCATACTCCCGGTATACCTTCGCGATCTTTAGCTGAGAAAAATCTCCTCCGGCGTTCAGTTCAAACTCCTCCGGCATGACCATCTCATTTTTGGCCGAAGAAATAACAGAGAGGAGCATCCTCTCTTTAAACTGCTTCGTGTCGATCCCACATTTCCGGCACACCTCTTTCATCAGAGTCTTCTGATCATCTGTGTCATAAATGGTAAACCGGGTGTCATAGCCCAGTCTGTCTATGTATCTGCGCAGGATCCTGACACATGCCGAATGAAATGTACTCACCCAGATGCTCTCTGAACCGAACCCTACCAGATTGTCCACCCGCTGCCGCATCTCGCCCGCTGCCTTGTTCGTAAATGTGATAGCCAGAATATTCCAGGGATTCACACTCTTCTCCCGAATCAGATAAGCGATGCGATGAGTCAGCACTCTCGTTTTACCGGAGCCCGCTCCCGCAAGAATCAAAAGAGGTCCGTCTGTGTAGAAAACAGCTTCTCTCTGTGGTTCATTCAAAGTTTCATATATATCCATCTATGTCTCCTTTAAATATATCCTGCATCTGTCTGTTGATCCGCAGATTTCTGATCATCTGCGTTTCTGTTTATTATCGAACATGTTTTCGTCAAAGTCAACACATTTTCGTCACTTTTCCCTTGCTATATAGTTTTGAATACTATATAATGGAAGCGCTGAGGTGATACTATGAAAATTGATACAAATGATATACTGAAGAGTATCCTGGAGAGTCTGGACCATGTAGATTATATCCGTCCCGAAGAAATCCCCAATATTGCTCTGTATATGGATCAGGTCACCACATTTATGGACGAGCATTTTGCCTCTACAAAACGATATGAAGAAGACAAGATCCTCACCAAGACCATGATCAACAATTACACGAAAAATAATCTTCTGCCACCTTCTATAAAAAAGAAATATTCCAAGGAGCATGTCCTCCTGCTTATTTTTATTTACTATTTTAAAAATATTCTTTCCATCAAAGATATAGAAATTATTTTAAGGCCTTTGAAAGAAAAATATTTCTCAAATGAAAATAACCCGAAACTTTCTGACCTTTACAGCGAAATCTGCGCAATGGAAAAAGCCCGCATCGAACCTCTCAAGGCTGCCGTGAAGGACGCTTATGAGCAGTCATGTTCTGCGTTTCCTGACATGCCGGATGGCCCGGACAGAGAAGAACTCCAGCTTTTCTCTTTCCTGTGCAGTCTGAGTTTTGATGTTTACTTAAAGAAATCCATGATTGAAAAAATCCTCGATGAACTTGCACCAAAAGAGGATGCCTGAAAAACTTCAGACATCCTCTTTTCTATTCTTATCGGAATCGTTTATTCCCCGTCATCCAGCCCGATCCTCTCAAACACCATATCATAACCGTCATTTCCATAATTCAGGGAGCGGTTTACCCGGCTGATCGTCGCTGTAGAAGCTCCTGTCTTCTCCGCGATCTCAAGATACGTCTTTTGTTCCCTCAGCATTTTGGCCACTTCAAATCTCTGCGACAGTGAAAGAAGTTCGTTGATCGTACAGATATCTTCAAAAAATGTATAGCACTCTTCTTTATTTTCCAGACTGAGAATTGCTTTAAAAAGATAATCTACCGCTTCTGTCCTTATCTTCTTACTCATAATCGTGTTTCTCCTTTTCAAGCCTGCGGCCCAAATACAGCAAAATGCCGGCATTGTCAGATGATCTTCATTTCAAACTGCCCCTATATTTTAGCACACTAAACTTTTAAAGTCTACCTCTTTATAGTGTTTTATAAAGATTTAAGTAAGGCTTCAGCTTCTCCAGATTCGTATTGACGATCAAATCTTCCGGGAAATCGCAATAATCAAGCACTTCCCTGACAAAAGAGAAATCAGCGACCTGCACATCTATATGAGCATCACTGCCTACAGTCACCGGTACCCCATGCTTCTTGCACAGGTCAAGGATGACCAGTGTGTTCTTTCTGGCTCCTGCCCGGACTCCATTTGGATTCAAGGATGAATTATTGATTTCCAGAAGAGTTCCTGTCTCTTTTGCCATTTTAACCAGGACCTCATAATCAACAGAAAATCTCCCGTCATCCGGATGGCCGATAATGTTGATATAAGGTTTACTCATCACTTCTGCATAGGCTCTCAGAGTTTCTTCCGGAGTGTGATCCAAACCATAGCACGGAGGATGGATACTTGCCACTACAATATCCAGATTTCTGCATACCTTTTCCGGAAGATCAATGGTCCCGTCCGGAGCCATGATATTTACTTCCGCTCCCATAAAAAGCCGGACCCCGCTCTCTTCTCTGGGCACGATCCCCAGATTATCAAAGTAAAACATCCCGCATGAACCCGGCATTTCCGGCGCATGATCCGTGATGGCCAGGGCCTTCAGGCCCCTGGACTTTGCCGCCGCCGCCATTTCCTTTATTGTACTGTAAGCATGGCCGCTGGCAATCGTATGAGAGTGTGTATCCACTAAAAAATTCATCAATATACCACCTTTCCACATGTATTTTTCAAACGAAATCTTTTCCAAAAACGTCTTCAGCCGTAACCATCTGCTATTATACCATACTTCCCTCAGAATACAATTTATCTTATCCGGAGATAATAACCGCGAGGTGAAAAAATGAAAAAAGAAATAAAAAAAGAAAAAAAGAAATCTATCGATGACTATGATTATCTTACTAACGCGGCTTCTGCTATGGACTGTACAGGACTGATCCCATCACTTCCGCAAAATGATGAGGAATTAGAATCTTACAATGACATCTACCAGTTTCAGCCACATACGAAGCGGAAACATTGTGACAGACAAGGAAAAAGTAAAAATTAACTTTCTGTGCCTCTCTGCGCTCTTAGGATCCCATGACAGAATCCGAGGATAATTTACAATTTTCGAGCAGATCTTACATTTTTTCGTTGTTCTTGCCCTCTCATAATGTTATAATAAATACGTTGTAGATTCTGTCCAACAAAAGAGAGGAGTATAGATATATGAAGTGTCCAATATGCGGAAAAGATCTTGAACTGCGCACAAAACAGGTCGGCACTGGCGAAAACGGTGATCCTGTCTATAACGAGTATGCTATCTGCCGCGATTGTAAAAAACAGTGGAATCTTGATAAACAGCGTGCAAAAAAAGCGGCTCAGAAAAAAGCGGCCAAAGATGAAATTTCGGATAAAGAACTGAAAACTGCCGCTCCTAAGCGAAAGTCTTCTGCCACTGCTTCTTCATCTGTTTCTTCCTCCGGCAAGAAAGCGGCTTCTGCAAAGTCTGCGGGTCAGAAACCTGCCGATGCAAAGGCCACCGTCCGCAAAACTACAGATCAGAAACCCGCTCAGAAAAAAGCAGCCGCCACAAAAACTGCTGCAAAAAACAATGCCGGAGCTTCTGACGAAGAAAAACGTTACAGTAATATTCCGCCTGAAAGGGTCCGCACCAAGCATGAAAAAGCGGCCAGAAAAGGGTATGAGGACATGCTTGCCACCGGAGCAATAGGAAAGCCTTTAAAAAAGAAAGCCCGGCCGGCAGATGAGACAAAAACTATTTCCAGCGCTGCCCCGGCTGAAAAAAAGGCGTCTCACGCTAATGCTTCGTCCAGAAAATCCGAGCCAGAATTTGATGAATACGAGGATGATTATTACGATGACACTCCGAGATTCCGCCCTATGCGCATCCTTCTCGGCATCGTTTCACTGCTTGGATTCGGCTATTTTATTTACCGCGGATTTGCCGCCGGGCTGACATCAACTGCAGAAGACGGATCCACTTCCGGACTGATTTTTGTCATTCTGTCTCTCTGTATGCTGGTAGCCGCTCTGCTGTATTTAATTATGCAGAAAACAAATTCTGTATTTGCATTCCTTCTGCCTATGTTATTCTATCTCGGCAGCGGAGTGCTTGCCTTCCTCAACAGAGGAGATGACCTGCAGCTTCTCATCGCCGCTGTAGCCGCGGCCGTACTGGCAGTTATATCACTGATCCTGGCCATCACTTCAAGGGGCGGTGGAGATTACGATGATGAGGATGACTACGATGATTCCTTTGAGGATGACTATGCGGATGATTATTGATGTTTTATCTTATTTCTGAAATATGATCGTTCATATGAACAGGATGTATCCGATGGTACATCCTGTTTTATTTGTACCCTGTTTTCACACCTTTTTCATTCTTTGCTCATATATTATTATGAAATTCATAGAATCATATGTTATGGAGGAATTATGAAAAAGCGTATTATAGCATGCCTGACTGCCGCTGTATTTGCTCTGACGCTTCTGGGCGGCTGCGCCAAAGGCACGGCCCAGCAAAAGGACTCCCCGGACAGTGCCGCTGCAAAGCAGACAGAAAAAGAACTGACGAAAGTCACTCTGAATGAAGTTGCTCACTCTATCTTCTATGCACCTATGTATGTAGCAATAGAAGAAGGATATTTTGAAGATGAAGGGATCGATCTGGATCTCGTATGCGGGTTTGGCGCCGACAAAGTTATGACTGCCGTAATCTCCGGTGAAGCAGAAATCGGGTTTATGGGTTCTGAAGCGTCTATCTACACTTACAGTGAAGGCGCTACAGACTATGTGGTAAACTTTGCCCAGCTTACCCAGCGGGCAGGGAACTTTCTCGTGGCAAGAGAGGATATGCCGGATTTCACATGGGATGACTTGAAAGGGCATCTCGTCCTTGGCGGCCGGAAAGGTGTTGTTCACTAATCAATGTAAATCTTGAATCTATCGTTATTATATGTAACTGGATTGATGGTTTGACTAAGGCAAAAGCCTTGCATTCAGCCTATCAATAGACTTTTTACCGAAAGGCGTTCCTTAGTTGGAGCGTCTTTCTTCACGTTAGGAGGAATTTACATTGAATAAAAACTTTTTAGAACACTATATGAAAACCAAACCGGAAACAGATGAACAGAAATATATTTTCCTTGTTGATAATCAGGATTTAGCATTTTCTTTGATAGGTGCCGGATTCCTTACTGTTGCTCTGCTTCCTGCGGAAGACGGATATCATAGTCTTGAGAGTTTCGCAGCATATATGGAAGAAATTGCTTATGCTGGAACTTACCAAATGGATTACTGCTATGTAACGGCTTGTTACGGCAAGAAATATAATGATTTTCTGGAACAAATGCTCCATAAAAATTTTCTAACAGTCAGGCAGGGATGGTATTTATTTAAAGAAAAGAAATATCTTCAAAAACTGGAGCATATGCAAGAAATAAAATCTTTACTTGGAGACTATATTAAGCGCTTTGAACGCAGACCAGACGATACACCAGACTTAAACAGATTTCATCGTTTTAATGAACAGGGAAAACGGATTGGAGTATTCGACATGGAAATTGTGGACCATCTGATACAGACGGTTCCTTTTTTTATGCTCGGAAGCACACCCTATATCTATGAACAAGGATGTTACCATGAAGATCGTAATGGGATTCGCTTAAAATCTCAGATTCAAAGGCTGATATTTCGTGACTGCATCAAAGCAACTACGATTCAGGGCATTTATAATCTTCTGATATCACAACCACAGGTGCAGAAACGTTTTTCTGACCTAAATAACCAACCATCTTATTGGGTGAATTTCCAAAATGGATATTTTGATGTGATGGAGTGGAAAATGATTGAACATGACACGAAATATCTGATGATTAATCAAATACCTTTTTCTTTTTATCCAGAGCAAGCGGAATCTGCCCTCGAAGGTGGAGCTCATATCTGCAAGTATTGGTGTGGTATAAAAAAAGTTGACAGCTTATTCTCAAGGATTTCATAATAAAACCAAGAGAATAAGGAGGTATTCAAAGTGGCACGTAAATATGACCATGAATACAAAGTACAGGCAGTGAAACTTGCCAAAGAAATCGGCGGCGCTAAGGCTGCTAAAGAATTAGGAATCCCTGAAGGAACCATCCATACATGGCTGAAAGCTGTAAGAGCTGGTAAGCTGGATGTTGGGGAAGGTTCCCATACCCCTGCCAGTGCAATGAGCCTGTCAGAAGAAATTACCATGCTGCGTAAGCGGGTGAAGGAGCAGGATAAAGAAATCCGCCGCCTGAAGGAAGAAAATGAATTTCTGGAGGAAGCCAGCGCTTTTTTCGCCGCCAGCCGTCGGAAGTCAGCAAAAACCAGAGAATGATCTTTCTCGCTTTGAAAACAGAGGACGGCAGGATTACCGGAAAAATTTCATTTTATTGCCGGATGCTTGGTATCAGCCGGCAGGGCTTCTATAAATATCTCGCAAACAAAGACCGTCCATGGAAGTACCAGGATCTGGCGGATGCCATGAAAGAAATCATCAGCGAGGATGAATGTAACGATACTTATGGACGGATCCGGATGTATCAGGCGCTGTTGCTGAAGCAGCCGGAAGGCGTACATATCCCCAGTGAACGGACCGTATACCGGGTTATGGATCAGA
>NZ_LT635549.1:0-1353511 GCF_900120155.1 Clostridium sp. Marseille-P3244 | reverse complement strand
AATTCTCCGTACAACTGAGCGGCCAGTGTTTTATTATGGGCAATGACCAGTGTCGGTTTCTGCAACTGCTCGATCACGTTGGCCATCGTAAACGTCTTTCCAGAACCCGTAACCCCTAGTAAAGTCTGGCATTGATTGCCTTCCTTGAACCCTTTTACAAGCGCCTCGATTGCCTGCGGCTGATCACCTGTGGGCTGATACGGGGCCTTTAAAACGAATTTATCCATAGCAAAATCTCTCCTTTGTGACTTTTGATACGTTCAATTTGGTGTGGTATAAAAAAAGTTGACAGCTTATTCTCAAGGATTTCATAATAAAACCAAGAGAATAAGGAGGTATTCAAAGTGGCACGTAAATATGACCATGAATACAAAGTACAGGCAGTGAAACTTGCCAAAGAAATCGGCGGCGCTAAGGCTGCTAAAGAATTAGGAATCCCTGAAGGAACCATCCATACATGGCTGAAAGCTGTAAGAGCTGGTAAGCTGGATGTTGGGGAAGGTTCCCATACCCCTGCCAGTGCAATGAGCCTGTCAGAAGAAATTACCATGCTGCGTAAGCGGGTGAAGGAGCAGGATAAAGAAATCCGCCGCCTGAAGGAAGAAAATGAATTTCTGGAGGAAGCCAGCGCTTTTTTCGCCGCCAGCCGTCGGAAGTCAGCAAAAACCAGAGAATGATCTTTCTCGCTTTGAAAACAGAGGACGGCAGGATTACCGGAAAAATTTCATTTTATTGCCGGATGCTTGGTATCAGCCGGCAGGGCTTCTATAAATATCTCGCAAACAAAGACCGTCCATGGAAGTACCAGGATCTGGCGGATGCCATGAAAGAAATCATCAGCGAGGATGAATGTAACGATACTTATGGACGGATCCGGATGTATCAGGCGCTGTTGCTGAAGCAGCCGGAAGGCGTACATATCCCCAGTGAACGGACCGTATACCGGGTTATGGATCAGATCGGCCTGAGCCATCGGCCAAAGAGAAAGCCGAATGGACTTACAAAGGCAGACCGGGAAGCCATGAAATCGGATGATCTGTTGAAGCGGGATTTCCATTCAGATGCCCCATTAGAAAAATGTATTACAGATATCACGGAGATCCCGGCGCGCAATGGGAAACTGTATGTATCTGCGATTTTCGACTGCTTTGATCTTAGCGTCCTCGGTCTGTCAATGGGGACAAACATGAAAGCAGATCTGTGTATCCAAACACTGGAAAATGCTCGGACTGCATATCCCGCATTGGAAGGAGCGATCATCCACAGTGACCGTGGGACACAGTATACCAGTGAGTCTTACCGCCAGACCATCCGGGAGCACCACATCCACCAAAGCATGAACAGTGCAGGAGGACGCTGCCATGATAATGCACGCTGTGAGAGTATGTGGGCCAGAATGAAGACAGAGCTCCTTTATGACCGCTATGACACAAGGCAGATGACGGTAGAGGAATTAAAGGCGCTCATTTGGAGATACTTCCTCAGCTACTGGAATAACCGGAGGATCTGCTCTGCCAATGGCGGGCTTCCTCCCATGATAAAACGCAGACAGTATTATGAGGATTTGGAACTGGTAGCATAGTCAGTGATATCCTTGAAATAAATGTGTCAACTAATCTTGACAATATCAAACTGATGTAAGATAGACTTACCAGTTTGTATTAGCGTCGGGTTAAAATAGCCATCTAGTGTCAGGCTAAAATAGCCAATCCTAGTCAAATTAAAAAAGCCATTACATACAGGTCTTCATCCTCTTATACTGATGATAAGCCAATGCATCAGAAAAGGAGGATTTATGCACGAAGATGCTACATGTAATGACTTACAAGAAATCATAACACAAGCAATCAACGAAATAAAGCAGGAACAAGGCGAAAATTTCAGCCTTTCCAAAATTAATCTTGCAGAACTGGAACGCCGGACCGGACTCAGCAGATCCAGGCTAAGGCGGTTAAAAGAAAATAACTTTATTGTCACTCCGCATGGCAGGACAGGGCAAAAAGCAACAGCTACCATTCTGACCGGATATAGCGGTATCATTGATGGACTGCTCCAAAAAGGTGTTACGAATTCTTCAGTATGCTTTGAGCGGCTACAGGAGGCTGGCTATACCGGCGGATTGACAACCGTAAAAACTTATATCGCTGATCACCGGGATCTTGTCCCGCCCAAACGTCAGCTCGTTGCCCCTCAGGGGAACCGGGGACGCAGATATCAGACTGACCCTGGGGAATCCTATCAGATGGATTGGGGATTTGTCCAGGTAGATACAGATACTAGTACATCCTATAAGGTTGCATGTTTTGCCATGATCTGCCATCATTGCGGGGAAAGATATATTGAATTCTTTCCCAATGCCAGGCAGGAAAATCTCTTTATAGGGATGATCCATGCGTTTACTTATATGGGGATCCCACGCTATATACTGACAGATAACATGAAAAGCGTCGTAGTCCGGCGGGATCCGGAAGGCCATCCGCTGTGGCAGAAAGATTATAAAGTGTTCATGGAAACAATCGGTTTCCAGACAAAACTCTGCAAGCCAAAGCATCCTTTCACTAAAGGCAAAGTGGAGCGCCTGATCCGCTTTGTAAAAGATAACTTTCTTGCCGGCAGAGTTTTTGGTACGATCACAGAATTGAATCTGGAAGCCATCGGATGGTGCAACCGTCAGAACAGCATGTATCATAAAGCAGTTGACTGCATCCCCTGTGAAAAGCATCGGGAAGACTGCATGGCTGTTGCTTCCGTATTAACAAAAACACAGGCACTTGCCTTTTATCTCTGCCCGGAAAGAAAGATTTCTTTCGATGGATTTGTCCATTATGAAGGGCGGCGCTTCGGCGTCCCGTATTGGTACACTCAGAAGACCTGCAGGATCCGGAGAGATTCCTTTACCCTCTATATTTACGCATCCGATCTCAGCAAAGTCCTGACCACACACGATGTCACCTGGATGAGAAGAGACAGTTTCTGCCGGGATCAGTATGTGACAGAACAGCCGGAAGAAGTTCCATCGATGCCGGTCAAAACCCGGATCTTCCAGATAGAGCCTCCCAAACAGCGCTCAGGATTTGAAAAATTCAACTTTGAGGAGGGCCTATGGGATGAATGAATCAATACTTGAAAGAATCCAGTCCAGTGCAAAGGCACTGAAGATCGATCTTTATACAGCAGAACTGGCCAGCTATGCCGATGAAAAAGAACTTACGCCGGAAGCTCTGGATGCAGTCTGTGGAGTTTTTGAATACCTGGAGCAGAAAAAATACGACTCTATGGTCCATACGATGCTGAAACTGAGCAAGCTTCCTATGAACGAGCCGAAAACCTTTGAAAGATTTGATTTCAGCCGGCTCCATGGGAAGCATGTGCAGTCACTGAAGAACATCTCTTCTCTGTCCGCTCTGTATGCAAGAAAAAATCTGGCCTTTATTGGACCGCAGGGCGTGGGCAAAACCCATCTGGCTATGGCTTTTGGCCGGGAATGCTGCCTGAAAGGATATAAAACCTATTTCTTAAGGGCAAGCGAACTCAACCAAAAGCTGACGGATGCAAGAAAACACGGCCGGGAGGGCGCTGTCATCAACGGACTGGTAAAGCCTTCCTGCCTGATCATTGATGAGATTGGCAGGTGTGTGTTCGATAAAGAGAACACACGTATGTTCTTTGATGTGATTGACCGCCGCTACAATAAAGATGGTCCTAGTACTATGATTTTTACCAGCAATAAGACACCAAACCAGTGGGGTGAATATTTCAGCGAAGATGATACGCTGCTTTGTTCTTTAGACCGTGTCTTTGATGATGCCACTGTATTTATGATCAAAGGTGACAGCTACCGGGGACGCAAGCTGGAAACACTTGGTCTTGAGGCTGGTATCGCAAAGCATACGGAGTTTAAAAATGCGTAACTGTTAATAACATACATGATGCATTGGCGATTTTAAATTGACTAAGATTGGCGTTTTTAATCCGACTCTGAATGGTGAAAATCGCCTGACGCTAACATTTGGAGGTTTATTTTATGGCAAGGAAAAAAGATACCCCACAAAAAGCAGCCCTTCGGGAAATGATGGGCAACTACCTGAAAGAAAACAATGTAAAGGTCAAAGATGGAACGGATGTCAACTCCATCATGCGAGATATGATGTCCATCATCCTGGAAGGTGCCCTGGATCAGGAAATGGATGAGGAACTGGGATATTCCAAGTATGATTATCGGAACAAGGAAACGGATAATTCCAGAAATGGCCATTCCCAGAAGACCATGCACACCAGTTACGGCGATATGGAGATTGATATCCCAAGAGACAGGAAAGGTGAGTTTGAACCACAGATCGTTAAAAAGTATCAGAATACGGTCACTCAAGACATGGAAGAAAAGATCATCTCCATGTATGCCAAAGGAATGACCACGAATGATATCGAAAGCCATATGCGGGAACTCTATGACATCGAGATTTCTGACAGTACCATCAGCAGGATTACGGACAAGATCCTTCCCATCGTAAAAGAATGGCAGGAAAGACCTTTGGAGGAAATCTATGCGGTCGTTTTCATGGATGCCATTCATTACCATGTGCGCAATGAAGGCAGGATTGTAAAACGTGCGGTTTATATCGCTATAGGAATCGACATGGAAGGGCATAAAGACGTGCTCGGCATGTATGTAGGACAAAATGAGAGTGCAAAGTTCTGGCTTTCCATTTTGAACGGACTGAAGAACCGTGGCGTAGAAGATATCTTGATCGCATGCGTAGACGGTCTGACAGGCTTTCCCCAGGCGATTGAAGCTGTTTTTCCGGATACGGAGATCCAGCAATGCATTATCCATCAGATCCGGAATACGACAAAGTTTGTTTCCTACAAAGAGCTTAAACCACTGATGGCTGATCTGAAACGTGTATATGCAGCCCCAACAGAAGAAATCGCACTGGCTGAACTGGATGGCTTTGATGAGAAATGGAGCGGGAAATATCCCAAAATCGCAAAATCATGGAAGGACAACTGGGCGAATCTTTCAACGTATTTCAAGTATCCCGAAGCGGTTCGGCGTCTGATCTATACTACCAATGCCATCGAAGGATTTAACCGTCAGCTCCGAAAAGTCACGAAATCCAAAACGGTATTTCCTTCTGATGACAGTCTTCTGAAAATGCTGTATCTGGCCATGATGGATATCACAAAAAAATGGACTGGACACCGGCAGGATTGGGGGCAGATCCATTCGCAGCTGGAGATATTTTTCGAAGAACGATTATCTGGATTATAAGCTGTTTCTGGCCTGGCAGGGCTGGCTGGGCCAGCCCTGCTTGACATGTCCGGAAACTGCATTATAATACAAGCAAGGGCAGAACCTCAAAAAAACAGCTCTGCCCAAGAGTAACTAATGACATATCTTATATCAGTTTTTTGAATTTACACAAAACTTGAAACGGTCTCTTATTTTTGGGGATGTAAATCACATACAATGACTGTCTTTACAAATCGTTTTGATTTTGCTCTTGCGGCAATCATACATACGAAATATACTGCCCCCAAATATATTACCGCTTTTTTGTCAAAAGTGATTAACTTCATTGCAAAAGAAAAAATCGTATACAAAAATAGCATCACTCCTATTACAGTTGCCATATCACGACACATTAAGTAATCCCTATGCGCAACCAAAACTTTTGTTTCTGATTCGTGCTGACGTAATAATTCATGCCACTTACTGTTTTCATACTGGTGGCAAGCCTTTTTTCCTGACGGTAAATTATTATATATGTCTTGGTATGCTTCAATAGCCTCTGCCGATGTAAAACGCTCATCTTTAGCATCTGTTTTTATATCACTAAAAATAGTCTCCCCAGGCATTGGAAACCACCAAAACACAATGTATCTTTTTAATTTACTTGAAATCATACAATCAAACACAGTAACCATAGTATAAATGATGGCAGCAAATAAACCAGAGTTAATAATTGTAACAAGTTATTGATTTATAATTAAAACTGACCCAGGTTTTACGAGGAAAACTGACCCACCCTAATGGCGGGGCGTGAGTAAGTAACACCGAATTCTGATACACTGCATCTTGAAAATTTAACACTTAGAATTGACCCACCCAATCAGACAATGTAGAATCCTTTCCGTGTGCAATCAGTCACGGAAAGGAGGCGAAAGAAGGTGTACGGATTGCAAGATTGGGCAGCTGTCCAACGGGTCTATAAGCAGACCCATTCAAAACGTAAAACAGCAAAGATCCTGGGGATCTCCCGGAATACGGTCAGAAAGCTGCTGGAGTTGAAGGAAGAGCCGACGTACAGACGGACAGTCTATAAATCCTGTCTGGATGATTATAAAGAACTCATTATTGAGTGGAGATGCGAACCGTATGAATTTAACGGTACGCGGATCTTCAAAGAACTAAAGAAAAAAGGCTATTCCGGCAGCATCGGTCCTGTTTACAGGTTCCTGCAGAGAGTGGACGAAGATGTGGGGCTCATCAGTTCCAAGGCTACCGTGCGGATCGAAACACCACCCGGAGACCAGGCACAGTTCGACTGGTCAGAGTACTCCATGGTGATCGGAGGACGTGAACAGAAAGTGTATTGCTTCGCAATGATCCTTGCCGCATCCAGGAAGAAGGCGGTCTGTTTTTCCCTGAAAGCGGATGCTCCCGCGATTTATGAGGCCATACAGGAGCTGTTCGATGATCTGGGCGGTGTAACACTGGAATTGTTGATCGATAACCCCAAAGCACTGGTCATTGAAAACAATCCGAAGAGTCAGGACGAGATCCAATATAATCCCCAGGCTCTGATGATGGCGAAGCATCTGGGGACTGAACTGAATGCATGTCCCTGTTACTGGCCCCGTAAAAAAGGCAAGATCGAAGCTCCATTTCACTATATCGAAGAACAGTTCATAAAAGGGAACCAGTTCGCTACAATGGAAGAATTGAACCGGCGCGGCAAGGAGTTTGTGAACGGATGGTGCGATGAAGTCCACGGGACAACAAAGCGGATCCCTAACCAGCACTATCTGATTGAGGAGAAAGCTGCGCTTCTCCCACTCCCCAAAACACACTACCGGACCAAACGGCTCCAGAAGCGCATCATCAGTCCCGACAGCTACATCAATGTTGGCGGCAGTAAGTACAGCGTACCCGTGAAATATGTGGATAAAACACTGCAGTTTCGGATGATCTACGGATTCCGGATTGAGATCTATGACATGAAAGAGAACCGGATACTGACGGTGGAGGCTTCAGAAGAGAAGCATGCTGTGCGGACGGACCCTTCACACTATGACGCGATCGCAACACCGGTCAGCACTTCTATTCCACAGATCCGGCGGGACTTTGCCAGACGTTTCTCAAACGGCCAGCGTTACCTTGACGCTGCCGGCAGGAAATTTGACCAGCCTACGCATTACGCAAGAAAGATCATGCTTCTGGGAGAACTGTATGATGACTCCACGCTTGACCGCTTTATCGGTTACTGTATCACTTTAGACAAGATGGATATCACGTCATTTAAGGGACTACTGAAAGAATACAATGCGGGGAATCTGACGCTGCCGGAAGTATCTTTGGAAGACGTGGGGGCTGTTTGTAGTAAGGGCTATCGGGATGATGACCCTGCCCTGATGCGCGACTGCAGTTATTATGAGACCAATGCGATGTTATCGGAGGTACAAAGATGAAGCAGAAGGGATATCAGACGAATGCGGAATACATCGAATCCATGATGAAACAGTTTAAACTGGTGGATATGCGCGAGCAATACCGGGACCTGATCCTGGAGGCGGAATCTTCTGCTATGGATTATGAATCCTTTCTTGTCAGGCTTCTTTCTGTGGAGGAAGAAGGAAAACGTGACCGCCGAACGGAAAAGCTTCGCAGGGAAGCATGCTTTGAGGCCGAAAAACGGCTTGAGGACATTGACTACGGATTTAACCAGTCACTGGACCGGGATAAGATCACGGAACTTGGAGGGCTGGATTTCATTGATGCTGGTGAAAATGTTATCATTATCGGTCCGCCCGGTGTTGGAAAAAGCATGATCGCCACAGGGATCGGCATGAATGCGATCAGCGCAGGATATAGAGTGCTTTTTGCCAATGCCAAGGATCTGGTTGACCGACTCTATGAAAAAATGCAGGAAGGGACGCTGCGGGAAACATTGGAAGAATTGAATCGGATCCCGCTGCTTATCATTGATGAACTTTCGTATTTAAAAATGGACAGAGAAAGAGAGAGCCTTTTCTTTCAGGTGATCCGCCATCGGTATGAAAAGAACTCCCTCATTATCACGACCAACCTGCCCATGGGCAGATGGGACGAGCTGTTTACTGGCAAACTTGCGGCCACAGCGATCCTGGATCGCCTGGTGCATCACTGCCATATCCTTAGTATAACGGGTGACAGCTACCGTGTCAAAGGGTCAAAACAGAGTGCGAAATGAAAGGAATAAGTGAAATGAAGATAAACAAAGAAAAAAGGCAGTTGCTTAAGCAGGAACTCAGGGAATACGAAAAAGTCACACCCATGACGGAAGAAGAAAGGGAAGCCTTGCATGAATGGGTGGCTGCAGGCAACAGTGTACATGAAAATGCTTCTATGGCTTCCTATGAAAGCGGAAGTCCGGCAGATTTTCTGGATGTATACCGTGAGGAGGAAGAAATCCGGCGTGCGCTTGATTCCATGAGTTATGAGGAAGGGAGCAAATATCTTCTTGAAGAATACGGTATTGACCGTGATGGTATTACGACACCAGAGCCGCCTACATATGAGGAATTGAAGGAGAAGGCAAACCGGCTTTACAGGACATGTTTCCTGTATTGGGAGTTTCTGGCCGCCAACAATCTGTGCGAGGAAGCATACGAATACGTGCGTAAACATATCAATGAGGAATGGCCGTTTGATCCGTTCGACTGGGACATCGCACAATAGGAGGCGCAGCATGGGCAAGACAATCATTGGGGAAGAAACATTCCCTAAAATCATTGAACAATACAACAGCGGAGGTAAAACAGCAGCATATGACTATCTTAGGAGCGAGTACGGGATCAAGCATCCTTACTTTGTGATAAACCGGATCAAGGAATGCGGAAAGTATTTATACGATGCCGATACGGATCATTTCTCCGGAATTGACACAAGTGTGGCTGACGGTGTTTTTATGGATCTTGATGAGTTATGCGGAACAACCGCAGTTGCAGCGGTCCGTCAGCCCGATCCGGCTTCAGACTCCCGGCCTGTGGCGATGGAAAAACTGGTTCACGAGCTGATCAGTGACCGTCTTCTGACACTAAGCCGCTACATTACCCTGGATTCATCCACGAGAACGATCCTGATAGATCAGACGTCATTGTCAGCAGACGGATATCAGGTGGTAACCCATTAACAGGGTGGGTCAATTCACAGTGTAAAAATCAGGATTGACAGATAGAATTGACCCACCTTAGTACTCCGCTTTATCGGCTACTAAGGTGGGTCAAGATTCAACGAAAAAGTGGGTCAATTTTACTTGACAATCAACACAAGTAATTTCATATAACTATTTTCTTCCAAGATACCCTCAAAGGTAATCAGTTCATTTAAACATAAAATCACTAAAATGTTTGCTATAACAAGCGTTTTTAATTCTTTTTCTCTATAGTCTTTTATATTCATTTTTCTCCCTTCTGATAAGATAATTTCGAGTATTGGAAGGTGATAAAATCGTCATTAAAAACACATCTTCAGCAGGATGTGTTTCGCAAAACGTTTTCAAATCTTTCTGACTCGGTGACGCATCGCCTGCAATATGTGTATGCCATTCGCCAATATATCTTAACAGACCATTTGTTTTTGTTCGCAATGATTTTAGATATTCTTTTACACCCTTTTTTCCCATCTCAACAGTATTATCTTTTCGTTCATTGTCTTCCGGAATAAATGTATCCACTATCGTAATCCGCTTAATCTTTTTTTCAATGCTTCCAATCCAAACACCCGCATTCTCAAGTTTTTCATTGGAATACTTTTGAATTCTTTGATAAAGAGAAGAACTAATGTGAATAGACCATCCATCTACTTCTTCTAAAAATACCATCGGTTCCATTTCGTAAATGTAAACACCATTATTGGTCAAATCATCTCTATCAAAATAATTCACACACACAATTCCATTTTCTGTATCCTGGTATTTATTAATTAAATGTGGCACCATACTTGCATGATTGCTTATTGTTCCATCATCCAAAATTGTAGTATCTGAACTACATCCAAATCCGATATGATACCTCATATCTTTAGGTTGTTTATAGTTAAGCCATTGTGAAATAACGGGTTCACCTAACGCTTTTCTGTATAAGGATATCTGCATGTCATATATATCAGGATTTCTATTCTTTCCTTCTATTACAGTAAGCCCCATTTTTCCACCAGCATATATTTCGCTCCTGATTATAGATGATTTTATCTTGTCAGTTAATATAGACCAAAACATAATTCTTCTTGAAGCAGTGCAATCAATAACAAGACCTTCTGGCAAACTATCAACATAAAAAATATTTTCAGTATGGCTTGTACTCTTATTACCAGAGAACATACAATCCATCTCTATTTTCATTACCTCTGCCTTTGGAAAACCCACTGCATAATTGCAGTTTTCATAATGTCTCACTAAATTATGTGGCAAAATAACATCCTCATCATAAAAATGTTGTTCTGTATATCCCATGCGAGCCAAATTCATTGACACTTTAGATCCCAACGCACCACAGCCAAGCATAATAACTGGTTTCTTTGAAATATTTTCTGTACCTGATAATCTTTCTGCCATTGCATTGTTTAAAGCTTGTATTGGCACAACTTTCTTAATAGAACAGTTTTCAATATTTGGAGAAGATTTCAAATCATACGACAATAGTACCGCTATAAATTCATACTCAGAAAAACCACCAAGAACTTGCATTGGACGTTTCACTGCAAGAACAACTAAGATATTTTTTAGTGAATCAATTTTGTGGGATTCATAGTATCTTCTTGAGATTTTTCGAATTCCATGTTGAATTCTACATTCACACGGAAAAATTTTCAAATCTTTCTCAGTACAAAGAGCCTGACTGATGAAATCATGAACTACATTTTCTCTATCAAATGCAAATATACATGGCAGGATATCATCACTTAACTCTTTTGAATATTCTTGATTCAAAATCTGAAAATATCTGTTCGCTTTTTGTTTCATTTGTAATATTTGAGCACCATGAGTAGTTCCATACGTTGAGATTATCTTGCATAAATAATCAAAATCCATTTCTGCAATTCCTGCTGTATTCTCATATCGAACAGTTTCAAATCCATCACCATTCATAAGTTCTCCATTAATTAAATCAGAAAACCAATCATTCACACGATCACAAAACGCCCTAGGACCATTCTGAAAAAACCATTCGTTAACATCCCCTCTATATAAACAAGGATTCAATAGATGAATATTGCTATTTGCAATGCCAAGATTTAGATGTGGAATTCGGCTGGTAGGAAAGTCATTCCTTACAAATAAAACCGCTGGTGCAAAGAATGGATAGTCCGATTTGACAAAAATTAATATTTCTTCATCAGAACGAACATCCAATTCTTTATATACTCCGTTAGTGGGGAGTGAAAGTTCCAATCTGCAATGAATAAATAGTCCATCAGAAAGCGAACTCTCATAAAGTCCCAATCTCTCCATACTATAATTTTCATCTATGGCCGATATCAACGGCATATATTTTTCACAACAAGTTTCCAATTTAAGAAATTCATAACGTTCAAAAATTGTACCCGGCATACTATTCTCCACCATAAGATTTTTGTGTAAAGGAATTGTATTGACTTGTTGCTGTTGCAATAGATTTTATTGAAAATCCCTGACCAGTAATTTTAAATATTAATGGTTTTGGATCATCAGCATTTGGATATTCTGCTGTACATTTAAATCTATCTTGCTTTTTCAGGTGCTTAATATAGACATTTTTAGCTCTGTAACTCGGTGGATTGTCACCATCACGTTTAATGACCTTGCTCGAAGAAACCACATATGCATTTTCTTTAGATTTTTCAAGAAATTCTTCAATAACAGAGTTTGCTTTTCCTGTGTGAGTATCTTCAGAACTAACTGCATGCCAGGAGCAATGGTGTGGTGCTAATAATAAATCAAAAGTCATGTCTGGATTTAGTTCAATAACTTCTTTCCAGTTCTCACACTTGAGATCTCCACCGATAATTGCAACATATGTACCACCATTAATCTCAAAAGTAATTTTAAAAGAGGCGGTACAATCGTTCACGTCAGACTCTTCCTCATCGTTTGCTTTCTTCACCGGTCTTAATACAAATATTTCTGCGCCATAATCCGTATTTCCATTTATATCAGAAATCGTTTCTCCTGCTGGAACAATAGCATCTGCGTAGTCTTTTAATTCCTTACTATATCCAACAATTTTAATACGATTTCCTGGCGTATCTGCTTCATCAGTACCTAACAAGTCAAGTCTTCTTTGTGCTTCTTCTCTAATGGCATCCGCATCGTCATTGTAATGAGTCTCATCCATCATAAGTTTTGCTGGTACATACAATTCATCAATTCTGATTTTATCATCGTCAGAATCTTCTGGAGCACACAAATTAAAGTAATCTCTAATTCCACGACAATGATCATTATCTGAGTGCGTCAAGAAAAATGCATCCAAATAAATTTGACCATCATCAATCGGCAGATTATCTTGCAAGTATTCATTGCAATCATAAATTGTATCATCATTCTCTGCATTTCTGATGTTACAATCTATCATGATGTATTTATTTGTCTTTGTTTGAATCAGTGTCATATCCCCATTACCTACAGGGAAAAATGTCATATAATTAGCCATATAATCACCCTTTAACCTTTCTTCTAATTTCACCCACCAGCTCATGCACTGTTGTTGCCGGACACATATGTGATGGAACCATTTTACCTTCTCTCAGACACTGCTCATATTTCTGAGCAGCAATCTGAAGCGCCTTATCTTCATCTCCGTTTTCACAGAGTCTTTTGTACATATCAGAATCAGCTTTTGAATAGTCTTGACCAGTTTTTACTTTATACAATTCACCGAATCTTGAGCAACAAATCCAAGATTCCTGTATCGCCGGCATATTACCAAAATAGGCAAACATCCAGATTTCAAAACACGGATTGGACCAACCCACGTTAATTCCAGCTTTCTCTGCATCCTTGATAATCTGATCAAAATTTGGAACCTGATCACGATCGAAGACAATCCATGGTATACGGTATTGTGCTTCATAAGCTGTCATCTCAAGACATTTCTCAATCATATTCTGTGTTTTTGTTTCCACAACCTTAATAACAAGTTTTTTCTTTACGTCTTCCGGAAGACTGTCGTGTAACCCATTAAAAAAACAACGTTCAGTAGCCTCTGTGTCGGTCACGACAAGATAGTACCCCATTTCTGGGATACGATGTACTGCACGCCGTTCTCTTGTTTTTCTATTACCTGTTCTATCTTTACGTGCCATAAGCTAACCCTCCTTAAAAAAATCGATTGTCTTTAAGGAGGGAATAGCTCCATATTTTCCTAACAGATAGTTTTTTTCATAACTTTCGTCCTTACGGATACGGGAACCATCCTCGTCGATAAAATCAGCCAAGGAATATAATACAGATAATCCCATATCATCTTTTTCTGTAAACCAAATTTCATCACGACGTAACAGCTGATTAGATAACTGCCATGTGTCATGCGTTGTAAATACGAGCTGTGCATGATTTATATTGATTTCTGGGTTAAGAAAAGTAAGAATGAAGTTGCGAACAAGAAGTGGGTGTAATCGAGCATTTAACTCGTCGATAAAGAATACCCCACCATTTTGCAATACATCCTGTAATTCCGGATAGAGTGCAAACATTTTTAAAGTACCTGCTGATTCATGAGCAAGTGGAATTTTTGCCATGTCTTCAGATCCGATTTTTTTATGAAGTGCATCTATCAGATATTTTTCTTCTTTAGAATCTTCTTGGGCAGGAAGTTTTGTAACTTCAAATCCTTTTATTGTTTCGTCAAAAGAAGAGAAGTATTTTACAACGTTTGCTCTGATTTTTTCATCATCAATAAATCCCGCAGGAAGAACACGAGACATAAAGAAATTAGTAACAGCATCTCCAAAATCTGCAAATTCATTATTCAAAAACCAGTCCCTTACAAGTTTACATTTAGCAACTTTTAATTTTGCTCCTAATGAAACAATCAGAACTTCTTTCTCTAATGCAATTTCAATATTTTCTCTGCTTGTTTTTGGAATACCTGCAAGATCCAACGTTTCCTCATCTCTGTAAAAAATAGTAGAATATTTGCGAGCTGTTTTTGCCTTGTAATTTAACCATTCTTCTGTAACGCCAGTTTGCCCAATACAAAATCCGTAATTATAACATTTTTCAGTTTTGTCACCTGGTACGGTAAAATAAACTTCAAAACTTGTATCTGCTGTTTCAGAAGAAACGTCAAAAAGAAATGGAAGTGGTCTGACATCATCGAAATCTTCTTCATCTCCATATTTGAAAGAGTTCACTACATACTCGCTCATATATTCAAATGCACCGTAAACATTAGATTTTCCACTTGCATTCGCACCATATACAGCAGCTACAGGCAATATTTTTTCGTTACCCACGGATATAACACGATTTGAAAATTCTGTCATTTTTGCTGCGGATAAATCCAGCGTAGCCTCATCACGAAATGATTTGAAATTTTTAAAATTAAATTGTATCAACATAGTTTTAACCCTTCCTTTCATAATCTATTATATCCATTTAAAGCAAAAAATCAACACTCAAATTCGTTTTTTTCTCATTTGAGCGTTGATTTTTATTCATTCGCACATCTTTTCAATTTTATCTGCAGCACCTTTTGCACCAGTACATTTACGGAATCCCTGAGAAATCTTTGACGCATGTTCATAATAAGATTTTGTATTTAGTACCTTTTCAATTGTCACCCTAATAGATTTTGCATTTATATTCTTCAACCTGACACCCGCACCAAGTTGTTCTACTCTTGTAGCCACGCCGTCTTGTTCAGATGTTTGCGGAAACATCACGAGTGGAACCTTATAATATAAACTTTCATTGACACTGTTCATACCACAGTGGGTAAGGAATACATCCGCCTGACTTAATACAGCTATCTGATCTACAAACCTCGAAATCGTAATATTATCCGGTATAGCACCTAAGTCTTCAACATTTATCAAATTGCCAACTGACATAATAACCTGATACTTTGTATTGGCAAATGCTTCTATACATTTTTTGTAAAACTTTACGGAATCATTAATGACTGTTCCCATTGATATATAAATTAATTTATCCGACTTCTTCTCAATCACATTTTCAACAGGTCGTATTGATGGTCCTACAAAAACATATTTATCCGAAAATGTTTTGGAACATGGTTGAAATTCTGGAGATGTATATACAATCGTATCTATATTGTTGTCATTTTGAATAATATCGAGAATGCTTTTTACAGGATAACCTTTATCTTGTAAACGTTTGATGTTTTTATTGATTTTCGACATTGAGAAGATCATACCAAATATTTGTCCTGGACTTTGCTTCATTATCTTTGCTGAATGCTGATTGAAAGCAAAGGTTGTCGTTGAAGATACAAACGGAATCCCAAGTTTTAGTGCCACAGCTTTTCCCCATACAGCCATGGAATCCGCAACGATACAATCTGGATTTAATTCTTTCATATGTTCGCACACCGCATCATCCAAAGCTAATGTAGTATCAACCAATATCTGCGTTGAAAAAGCCAAATCTTTTCCTATTCGGGCTCCGTCTTTCGCATCTAATCGCTGTTCCTGATCGTATTCATCACAAGATACAAAAACAGCACCTGTGGATTCGATTTTGTCACGCATCATATTGTAGGAGTAATAAAAAACCTGATGCCCTCTACTGATTAATTCACGCACAACTCCTAACGTCGGATTTGTATGCCCATGCGCTGGGATACAAAAGAAAACGATTTTACTCATAGAATCTCACCATCCTTTAGGAATCCATTTCTGAAAAAATCCTTACAATATATTCTTTTTGCATTTCCTTTGGTAAGATTGCCAAGCCTCTTTTTTCATCACCTAAAACTAAAATTTCCATTCCCGGCTGAAGATCAAATAAATTTCTTGCTTCTTTCGGGATAACAAATTGACCTTTTTCTCCAATTTTAACCATCCATGCATATTTTCCGTTATTAACTTCCATAAGCGCCTCCCAAAGTATGATTTATATGAACAATCATACTTCCATCATTCAAAAAAGTCAATATACAATGTTTTTTCAAAAAAAGGAGTCCAATCATGAACTCCTATGGGCTATGGGCATCTCAAGATTCCATAGCACAACCATATCGAATTAAAACGTATTTGCAACAACAGTTCAATCGCCAATTTCATCAGCATACTTCCAAACATAACCACCTGCATGCTTCTGAACACCTTTTGCAGCATCTCGTATACTCTTGGAATTTACACCGGTTTCACGTACAGCTTGTGCAATAGTATCATATCGTTTGATTAAAGTCATATCATCCGTCAATTGCAAAATAGCACGCCCAGTTGTTTTCGTAGAAGTCTCAGAAATAATTTTTATATTTTCATTTTTTATCTGTTCTTTTTCTAATTTCTTTTTCTTAGCCTCTTGCTGTTCGTATAGCAATTGTATTGCTTTATCTCGTCGAGCTTCTAAACGACTAACATTTATTCCATTTTTTCTTTCACGCACAATGCCTTCGTCTAAAATATCTATTTCGTTTGCATAGTCTTTCAGTTTATGATATGCCATTGCATAAGAGTCATAAAGAACCGGAGCATCATATCCATTATATCTTGCCTGATCAAACAGTTTGATTGCATCTTCTACATTTCCCTCTTTACGGAGATTATCTCCTTTTTCCCAGAATGGATATCCTTCATCATAGCCATTTTCCCAATTATTTTTATTGCGAATACCAGCTAATGGAACTCTATTATGAATAGGCTGAATAATGATATCTTCTCTAGAGATTCGAGATTTATCATTAGAATTCTTTATGGTTTCCGAAACAACTTTCTCCGTCAATTTTCTCTTTTCAGCACTTTCAAGCAACGCTGCAACATCCATATCAGAAAGATGATTTAACATAGCTGGACTGTTTTTATGTTCTGCTTCATATCGCTTATTAAATTTAAAATAATCCAATGCTGACTTACGACATTTCGCATAAATGCTAAATAAATATGATTCCAACGGCTCCAATTCGAACGGACTATTGAAATATACTCTTACATAATCCGAACCACCTTCACTCATTGTACATGGCTCTATATTACAATTTAGTTTTCCAACACTTGACTTTTCAACAATAATGTATTTTCCCTTTTTGGCACATTTAAATTTCAAAATAGAATATAGGTAACTTACATCAACGTAATTGCTACTGTTTTTATAAAACCCTAACCATTTAGAATCACCACCTTTTTTCATGATGCAGTTCTGAATGTAAGCACATATCTCCATTTCTTCGTCACATGGTTTACTTTTTTCTAAATTTCTTAATCTTTTTTCTTCCTCTTTTTCTTCTATTTGCAGTAAGTTCCAAAGAATTTTCCCACATATTTCTGCATCTGTAACAGCTCTATGAGATTGATTATTTACAAGGTCAAAATACATAGCAACCGTATCTTGTTTATAGTTATGCAACCCTTTGATTAAACTACGCGAAAGTGAAAGTGTATCTACATAAGAAATTTTTCCATCATATCCAAGACGCATTAATGTTTCTGAAAGAAAATTCATATCAAAAGACGCATTATGTGCACATATAGTAGTTTGCTGTTTTAAAGCATCTCCTAGAAAGTCTACTAATTCTGCATACACAATACATTCTTTCGGTGCGTCTTTTACCATTTCATTTGTAATGTGATTAATAGCGGTGGCACTGTATGGAATAAAGACTTCTGGATTAACCAATGAACTATATCCTTTGATAATCTCTCCATTTTCAAATAAAACAGCTGCAACTTCGATTATCTTATCATTCATCGGACTTAATCCTGTCGTTTCAACATCGAAAGCAATATAACGTTTTTTCAATTCTTTAACTGTAGCGTAATCCACTTGCTTTTTATATGTACCAACGTATCCTCTTATCAATTGTTCTTTTACTGTTGGTTCCGCTTTTTGCGTGACCATATTCACTGTAGTTTTTTCTTGTTTATCTTGCTTTACTGGTATACTCTGTTGTGATTCTATTGCTTTTTTCTTGAATAATTTATCAAATATTCCCATCTCAAATCTCCTATCTTTTCCTCTGTAACATATGCACCATCATTTTGTGAAACATTTCCTGTTCATACTCATCCAAGTCCATCCCCATACTTTGAAACATCCCCATAACAATTCTTGACATATCATTTTCGTTAAAACTTGGCTTCTTCTTTTTCTGAAATATTGCCTGTTTTTTCATAGTGACTATTTGATTTTTTAATTCTTCTGTACTGATATCTTGTTGTGGTACATCATATTCTTTCTTAATATCTTTCAGCATGGACAGGAAAATGCTTTTGATTTTTTCAAGATCAGCCTCGGTTCCAGTAACCTTTTCTGCATTAAGTCTACGAATATCATGCTGTCCTTCGATTCTATGTTCCGGATGTTCCTTTATAAAATCTTTTATATTTGCAGTTCCTATATCTATAATTGCATTTCTACTAGCAAAACCAGTGTTATGAGCTTCTGTAAAATAAGCATTAACAATATCAAGAAGTACAGGAAAATATGGATGTTCTAACATTTTACTTAGTAAACTTCCATTTACTTTTCCTTGCAATAGTTGAAGCAGCGCTTTATTGGTCAGTCCTAATTCTTCCAACTCAACATTCCTTCGTAAGAGCCAAATAATAGTGCGGTAAAATATAAAATTACTCCATCCCTTTGCGAGTTGGAGTAATTCACTATAATTCACATGCGATTTTTGATAGATTGGAGTTTTTCATTCCAAGGTGCCAGCTCTGCAAGCTGTTCATCGGTCATATCTTTACCAGGCCGGTGTTCCAGCAGAAATTTAAGATATCCATAAATATTCAGCCCATGTGCTTTTGCCATTTCAACCATTGTATAGACTACCGCGCTGGCATTCGCTCCGTCCACAGAACTGCTGAACAGCCAGTTCTTCCGGCCCACTGCAAATGGGCGGATCGCATTCTCGCTGAGATTGTTGGTAAAGCTGCATCGTCCGTCTTCCAGATAGGTCTCTGCTGTATCACGCCGGTTGAGAACGTAATTCACCGCTTTCTCCATCCGGGTATTCCGGACTGGCTTCTGCTGATCGAGCCACGACCAGAAAGCCTCCAGAACAGGTTTTTCCTTCTCGAGACGCAGCTGCTTCCGCTTTTCATAATCACCAGGATACTTTTTGTTAATGGAGTCCTCAATGGCGAATAACCGGCTGCAGTACTGGACTCCCTGCACTGCCGGATGGCTGTAGTCATACTGTTTTCCTTTGGGGACGGCATCGATAAAGTATCGACGGATATGTGCCCAACAAGAGCAGCGTCTGATCCCTGGAAGATTGTTGTATCCCTGATATCCATCCGTTTCCAGGTATCCGCTGTAGCCTTCCAGGAACTCCCTTGCATGGCTGCCGCTCCTGGTCGGAGAATAGCCATACAAGATGATCGACGGAAGCCCGTCCTCGCCGCTTCGGAACAGCCACATGAATGATTGAGTCTGGGCTCGGCGCCCTTCCTCGTTCAATACCTGAACCCGGGTTTCATCTGCCATCGCAAAGCTGCGTTTCAGCAGCTCGCGGTGGAAGTAATCATACATTGGCTGGAAATAGTTCTGTGAACAGTAGATGATCCAGTTGGCAAGAGTGGTACGGCTGATCTGAGCCCCATACTGTTTCCAGTCTTTCTCCTGCCGGTAAAGGGGAAGCCCATTAGCATACTTCTGATACATGGTCCATGCAATAGTGGATGCTGAGGCAGGACCTTTCCCAACCAGAGCCGCCGGTACCTGAGACTTTACGATCACAGGCTTTTCCGTATCGCCGAGTCCGTCCTTGCAGGAGGGGCATCCGTAACTCTGGCTGTAGTATTCGATCACTTTACAGGTGGCAGGAATGAATTCCAGTTCACGGCGGACATACTCCTCGCCGATCAGGACCATCTGTGTGCCGCAGACCGGGCAGATCTGGTCTTCTTCCGGAAGAGGGATCACTACTTTTTCAACCTTCAGGCCTTTGAAAAGTTCCTCATGGGTTGCCTTCTTTTTACGGGGATGCTCCCGGATCACGGTCTCTTCTTCCAGCAAAGAGGAATCTTGTTCCATTTCCGCTTCATCGAAGAGATTCTGTTGTCCCGGAATGTCATCGGATCTTTTTTCACTGGATGAGCCGAAAAGCTTTTTGGTCAGATAATCTACCTGTTCCTGCAGCGCTTTCTCGTGACTGGATTTTTCGTCAATAATAAGACGGAGAGATTTAATCAGCTCAGTCTGTTCAGATATCATTGTTTTCAGTTGTGATACTGTATCTTTCAGCTCTCGAAGCTGGATATCTTTCGCACTGGAAGCCATCGTTTCTCTCCTCGGATTTGATACCTTTATTATACCAGAAACGGGACTTTTACTAAAGGAAAATGGCTCCTGAAAAATGCCGAATCTACAAGGAATTTCCGGATTTTTCTGTGCAGGATTTTTTGAGAAATCCAGATGCTTTTCACTCTGCTTTGAGGGCCTTGGGCTGGTCGATATCGATCCCCGACATCAGCCAGTCAAACTCCCGCCAGGAAAGATTCCGGACCTCCGACTGCTTCCTGGGCCATTGATAGCCGCCGCGGACAGACAACCGTTTGTAGATCAGAACGAAGCCGTCCGGTTCGCGGAACAAGGCTTTGATCCTGTCCCGTCTTCTTCCACAGAAAAGAAAGAGAGCACTGGACGACGGATCCATCTTGAGCTGGTCTTCGATAACAGCGCAGAGTCCGTCAATGGACTTCCGCATATCAGTGTAGCCGCAGACAATGTAGATCTTCTCAAGTCCGGAGATATCCCCTAACATGAGAGCTCCTGAAGCAGTCGGAATGTCCTGGTGAGCAGGACCGGATCTGCATCATTGCTGATGCGGACTGTGATATCCTTTATAGCAACTTCAATCGTATGTGAATTGTCAAGGTACGCGTTTTGCATCTGTGATGCTGTATGCTGTTCCGGAATATGATCCGGAACAATGTCAATGGGAACCACGTCCTGTTTCGGGCGGGGGACCTCAAGATGACCATAATTCGCAGCCGGGATCTGATCCGCTGCCGCTTTCCGACAGCGGCTGACCCAGTTGTAAAAGGTGCTTACTGCAATGTCGTTTTCACGACACCAGTCGGCATCTGTCATGCCGCTCTGGCGGCATTCATTGATAAGCCGGATCTGTTCCGCCATCGGAACCCGGGCTTTGCGAGTACCTGCCATAACCTATCCTCCATAATTGTAGTGAAATAGTCTAAATATCTTTCGACTACAATTATAGGTAAAACTTGAGGATCAGGAAATCCGCAGGAATATTTGGCGCTTACATTCCTTCTAATACGAACATCTGATATGCAAAGTAAATAATCCGTTGACACATTATAATATTCTGCAAATTTTATAACCAAATCATGACTGACTGATTTTGTTTCTCCACGTTCAATTCGACTTAATACCGATGCCTGGATATTTAATTCATCTGCAACTTCTTTTTGTGATTTCCCAGTTCCGTTACGAAGATCACATAATCTTTGATAAATGTTATCCGCTGGCAATGATTTCATAACATCATCCTTTCCATGTAACTTATTATTGCAATTCCATTTCATCATTCATCTTAGTGAATCCATATTTCTCATATAATGGTTTTCCCATATTTGTTGCTTCAAGAGAGATTGCATGTATTCCTCTCTGTTTTGCTTCAGCGACCAATAAATCCAACGTTTTATAAGCAATTCCTTTTCTTCGATATTCCGGCTTTGTATACATATTCATTATGTATGCCTTTTTGCCTGTTGGATTATGAAACGTAGGCATTACCTGAAAAAAACTTATCCCACCTGCACCAACAAATTCGTGACCATCAAAAACCAAGTATGCCACATGGTTATTTTCCAAAAGAGATTTTTGATAATATAGATACGATTGTTCCTTAACATAAGACATATCCATATCATCACTAAGCTGATTTGCAGCACGAAGAACGGTAATTCTGGTTTCCGTTAGTATTTCTATATCCTCAAGGACCGCTTTTTTATAATTCAATTCCATAATTGCTTACCTCAACAATAACTCAGTTTCTTATATCATATCGCATCTAACCCTCTACCACAATTGCAAATTTGCAATTTTTCATCCCTCCGTCATTGCCAAATTGCAATCGCCGTCAATATTCAAGGCACTTCAAAAATTCGTGTTATCCTCACCTTATCAAAAGCAGAAATTGCTTTCGCACCTTGACAATTAGAGAAACCGGAATCGGCGGTAAGCATATAATGACACTCACTTCTAAGATAGACGATCGGGGAGGCTCGGCACTAAAACGGCGAGTTATGGATAAGTCCATAAGAGGAACGTGAAAGACCGTTCACCAAAGAAACTGGAATCTCGGCTCAATCAATAAAGCTGCAAATGGGACTTGCACCAATAGGAACAGGGATTCATACAATAACGATAAGGCAGAGAGGATGTGATAACACTTGAGTAAACCAACCTATTATCTTTGGAAAAATGATTTTTCTACACAAGAAGATTTTGAAACAGCAAAGGAAAAATATAGGAAACTGGGATTTCGAGTTGTCACATATTTGGATGGGCAGAATGATAAGAATATTCACGATGGCTTAAAGGCAGTAATCAAAAATCACTACTGTAACACGAGCAGTTGATAAATTTTCTTCCTAAATATATTCTATATTTACATTATTCATGTTAATATATTTCATATAAAGAAAGGAAGTGAGTTTATGAATGTTGGATATGTACGTCTATCAAGAGATGATGACAAACGAAATTATGTTTCTATCGAAAATCAGAAATTAATTATTAGCCAATTTGCGGCAGAATGTAACATGGTTATCGACCGCTGGTATGAAGATGATGGCGTTTCAGGTTATATTTTTAATAGACCTGGACTTAACCAGTTAATGGATGATTTGGATAAAGACATTGATCGAGTGTTTGTAAAAGACCTTTCACGCGTTGGACGCCACAATGCAAAAGTGCTCCTTCTTTTGGAAGATTTTAAAGAGCGAAAAAAAGAACTGATTGTTGTTGATACAAATTATAATTCAGAAACCGATGATGATGATACAATCGGTATCACAACGTGGTATAATGAAAAATATGTAAAAGATATCAGCAGAAAAATCAAACGTGCTCTTGAAGCTCGTCAAAAAGAGGGAATATTGATGACACAGCCACCATTTGGATATAAAAGAAATGAAATAGACAAATCCAAAATAGAAATCATACCGAAAGAAGCAGAATATGTGAAGATGGTCTATGACCTTTATCTGAAAGGCTCCGGCTATCGCATGATTGCCAATTATCTGACTGAAAATAAAGTTCCAACACCTTCTATGGTTCGCCATGAGCGTGAACTGGAAGAAGGCAAAATCACAAAACGTCAGATTGCAACAGTGTGGTCTGACTCTATGGTCAAAGATATGCTTGGAAATGATTTTTATATCGGAACTTTACGTTTGCGAAAACGTGCTCGTTCTACTGTTCACGGGAAAGACAAACGTGTTCCAAAGGATGAACAGTATGTTTTTGAAAACCATCATCCAGCCATCATTGACAAAGCTTCTTTTGATCTAATTCAGGATATGAAGGAAAAACGTGTCAAGAACAATTATCGTGGCAGTCGTGGGCAATGGATTGGTTCTGAGATACCGAATCCATTTGGAAGTTGCCTCTTTTGTAAAGATTGTGGAAGGCGTTTGACTCCAATCAGAAGAACAACTTCCAGTAGAGAACGCAAATATTATATCTGTACCACATACAACACCAAGGGCAAACGTTATTGTTCAAAATCACATCTTATCGAAGAAGAAGATCTGATGGAAGATGTTGTAACTTACATCAAGCTCTGTCGTGATTCACTCTGCGAAGTTATTGCCACCTATGATATGAAGGATTTCGATTCTGAAAAAAGAACGGTTGAAGAAAAGCGTTCCGAAATTCAAAATCAGATTGACGAACGAAAGAAACAACTGAAAGTTCTTTTTACTCAGAAAGTTAGAGATTTATCCAACGCTCACGGGAATGAGGATATTGTCAATGAAACCTATGATGCACTGCAGCAAGATATTCTTTCACAGATTCATGGACTGGAAATGCAATTAAGTGAATTAAATGATACCAGTCTGGAGAATGAAGATGTAAAAGATAAACTCCAGAATGCATTACAAGTGGTTGATAAAATTATTGAAAATGGTATTCTTGACCGTAAGGATATTGAAATCCTAATCGAACGTATCGAAGTGGATGAAGATGGGCTTCCTGAAATCGAATTAAAATATGGTCTGTCTGGTCTGATCAAGTATAGTCCGGCACAGGAAATGAATCGTCGTGAGAACGAAATCATTTACCATACTATGAGACTGATTTATGAAGATGAAAGAGGTTACACCTCCGCAAAATATTTATCAAAGGCACTTACTGATTTAGGATATCCAAAATCCAAGAGAAGTGTATTGCCCTATATTGGACTCATGATGGATATGGGTATCGTAGAACCAAGTGATAACTCATTGAAACCATATACCATTGTTAAAACAAAAGAAGAATTACAGAAGGTAATGGATGATTTTTACCACGAAAAACTGGCAAAAAATAATGATGGATCAATATATGCCCATGATTTACATGATGTAGCGAACGACAGGCGGCATGCCTGAGATGGTATTTGAGTATATTCTGAAAGAAAACGGTATTAATCCGGAAACAGATCTGGAGATCAACCAGAATATTGACTTTGGTTCTACCGCTGCCGCTTTTGCGGAGGGACAGGGGGACTTCACCGTTGAAAATAATAATTTACCACACCCATTATAGCAAATAGAAGATGGTACAATATCCCACCCCGGAGCAGATGCCCCGGGGTATTGTTATGCAATATACATCTGTAGTCTGTCGACGGCCACTCCGGGTTCTCCGGCATATCCGTCCATGAGTCTGTTCTTGTCCATGTCCCTCTGGTACGGGTAATAATCCTGTCCAACTGGAGACAGGCGGTAATAGACATACTTGTCCCCGTTCGGGCTGTACAGGTACGCTTCCAGTGTCGCGATCGCATGTTCTCCGTCTCCGGCATATCCGTTCCAGTAATCGGAGAAGTCACATCCCATTACGAATTCGTGCAACACGCCGTCCACGGTCCTAACGCGGTATTTGATACTCCCTTTCGTGACCCGAATGGCGACCCCGTATATTTCCTTGCCAACGATTCCGGCAAAATTATCCCCTGAGCTGTCCGGTTCCAGGTTCTTGATTTCTGGAAGTACTACCCCATCTGCCAGCATAACAGCGTAATAGATATCGATGCCTCCGTTGTCCGCCTCAGCTGTCCCACCTCCGGATCCGGTATACCGCAATACGCAATCCCAGGGATAATCATAATAATTGTGGATATAAGCCTCCCGGCCCGTCTGATCTCCCGCCTGTCCATCGATAGTCCCATTTTCAGATATGGAGAACTCCGCAAGTAGATTATTCCCCAGATACAGGGCTACATGATCTGTATCGTTTAGCAGAATGTCACCCCGCTGTTTCGCCGTAGATGCCGGCAATCTTACCCATCCTCTTTTGGTCAGTTCTGAAGACAGATTCCCGGTATATGAAGCGGCTCCCGTATCGAATCCAGCCATCTGCAGAGCGTGTATAATCGCACTGCTGCAATCATAGTCTGGTCCCCAACGATTTATCTGACTGTAACCGTGGCTGTTATCATTGCACAGCTGTTCCATTGCCTGTGCAAATTGTTCTATGTTTGGCATAGAATTTCCTTCTCCTTTCCGTTGCTATGCCGCAACATGAAAAAAGAGGACGCTTTTACACGTCCTCTGGATTATTATTATTTTCCGGCTCTACTTCTTCCCATCGGGTTCGCCGCCACATTTCCGCCACTTTCTCCCATCCTCCTGTCGCTACCAAATAAACAATAAACGCAGCAATCACAGCCGCTACAATATAATACCATATAATCTTGATCTGCAAATAAATACACAGGATTACCACGGTAAGCGGGCAAAGGATTAAAGAGATCACCAGAGCCACGGCATTGGTCTGGATGTTCTTAAGCCCCGGCATCTCCTTAATTACTTGCGTAATTACACTTACCAAGAAGGCAAGCGCGCCGATCCCTATCAGCGCCAAAGTTACATACTGCATTAACTGTTCCATATTCATATTCTTATTCCTCCTTTTACAACCCAATCTGTGAAAATATAACACCGGCAACCGCACCGATCGCCAGCGTTAAGATGTACCATTTTACTTTTCTCCAGGTTTCTCCGTCCCTGTTTTCAAGAGCCTCCAGACGATCCTGATGTTCCTTTTGCTCTTTTGTCATAGTCTCTATAGATGTGGCCAAGCGTTCAACTGACAAAGTCAGGTCATAGATTTTGTTGGCCACTTTTTCGGCGTCTGAAATCCTGTAATGAATCCTTTTGTGTTCGTCCTGCATACGACGAACAAACTCTTCATGCTCTGCTTTTGTTACATATTCGTCCATTGGCCCTCCCTCCTCATGAAACTGCCACCCGGATGTCATGGATCAGCACCTCCGGCGGGATCTCGTACGTATACTCCAGCACGTAAGTGGCGCTCTTGGCCATCGGCTGGATTAAGGCGGTCAGGGTCACTTCACTGTCCGACACTTGCGTAATCTCGCATGCTCCGCTGGCTTCCACCTCATCCCCCTTTTTCAGGACATACTTGGCGGATGTGACCTCGAAAACGTGCCGATCTGCACTCCGGACACTAATGCACACGTATTTCTTCTCGCCCAACTCAAAATTAACTGTCTCTACCATTCTATTTAGCCGCCTTTCTGCAGCACTTAAACTGCGGGATATACTTCTCCGGCAGGACTTCCGCCGTGTGCAGCGTTACCAGGGACACGATGTACGGCAGGAGCACCAGCCGTGCCACCGTGTGTGTGTGGTACAGGATCTGCACCGCACATTTTAAATGTCCCCGGAGCCCGCTGTCTGATTCTGCCCAGATCTCGATGTCCTGGAGCCCCGGAGCTTTCGGGGCATAGCCCTCCCAGTATCCGGGGCGGTCCGGAATGGGCGTGAACTCCACCTCAGTAGAGTTAACAATGCCCCATACTCTAATAATCATATGTCCCTCCTTAGTCCGCCGGATCCACGACCTTAAACGTTATCTTAATCGTTCCACCGGCTTCCACAGTAGTTGCTTCTGCAACGACATCTGAGATGATCGGAGCCTGCGTATCCACTGTGATATGCCTCTGTACGGTCGTTGTCTTTCCAAGGCTGTCCTTAGCAACAACAGTAATCGTATTCGGTCCATCTGGCAATCCTGTGACCTGTTCCGAAAAAGCTCCGCCCTCTCCAATATCTGCCGCCGTACCGTTAATCGTTACTTCCTCCAATGTAACGGCTGTTGTGCCAGCTGCTGCGGTACCGGATACCGTTACAGTATTGCTGTTAGTTATAAGCCCTTCTACCGGAGATGTCAGGTTTAGTGTTGGCGCAGATGTGCTGATCACAAAGGTCACGGTGTCAATGTCGGATACATTACCATCGTTGTCACTTACCTGCAGAGACACTGAGTTTGAGCCATCTGACAGGTTGGTTGCATGGTATGTACAGGTCTTCTTTCCACCGGAATCCTGCCAAGACAGACCTTCCAAAATCTGTACGTTATTGATCTTGAATACCACGGACGCCATGTTCAGTCCAGAGCCGCCGGCGTCCTGGAGCTCCATAACAATATCCTGGGACGCACTGCCAAGAACACTGTCCTGTGTCGGGGATGTAATCGTCGCTGTCGGTTTCGTCTTCTCCAATACCCGGAATTCCAACTGGTCTCCATAGGTTTCGTCCGTGTGGTCCATAACGGCCTCATTGCCCGCCGCATCAATCGCGTGGATTTCCGCGGTAAAGACATGGTCTGGCTCGCCCCAGGACGATTCAGCGGGCGCACTGCCCTGGGCTGTCCACAGGCCAGTCCCTGAGTCATATGTGGCCAGCATCTTTACGCCGTCCAACATCACATAAGCTTGTGTTACTGCACTCATTTTCTACTTCCTTTCTGCTTGGATCGGATAGTCGTGAGGATAATCATATGGAAAATCTACCGGGTACCACAGCTCAAAAGTGATCGTGATTTGGTCTCCCACCTGCACGGTCGTCTTGTCCGTCTGCACGTTTTTTATCTCCATCCGATTCCCCGCCTTTCTTATTCAGCTTCTGTTACTTCCTGCCACAAGGCTTCTGAACCTTGCGCACCAGGTTCCCAGACATTGTTGTCGATCAGAGACTCCCACGTCTTTCCGTTGTGCGTCACCTGGTCACCAGTCATATACGGATTCGTGGACCCAGGTTGTACCCACTCTCCTATTCCGGTGCCGTCCTGCCCCGGGAGCACTTTTGCAAAGAGTGACGGTGCTGCATCCGGCGTCCAGTCAGCCTGTGATGTATGTGCCTGCAGAACCTTATACAACTCTTCATTATAGGTCAGATAAAAGTCTTTTTGATACGATACGCCGTTTCCATCCCATATAGGATAGATGGCTTTCACTGTAAGCGCCTGTTCATCCGTCAGGCTCTGCGCCTGGATCTGTGCCACAGCCACCGCTGCAGCCTGGACTTCCGCCTGGGCCTCCGGTGTCTTTTCCGGCTTATACATTGTTACGCCGTAGATCTGTCCGGTGTAAATTTCCGTGCGGTAAAAAGCCGTATACCCATCATAGGCGGCGATTGTCTGGCCGCGTTCCTGCACGACCATGTGAGCAGTACGGGTCGGATCCGAAAAGAGTACCCGGAGCTGTTCCGGGGTATTTCCGACGGTCAGAACTTGCAGATAATCCCCGTAAGGGTTTACCTGCTGGACATTAATTTCAGTTGCGTCGTTGAAAATAATCTTCATAGTATCATTCCTTTCTTTGTGATCTATTTAAATAATGCAGATTTGGCGGAGTTGTCCACAAAAACATCCGGTTACACATACTCGACCGACGAGGTTGTAATTGGGAAATGGATAGACGGACGGAATTTATATCGCAAAGTATTTAATGTTGGCCAGCTATCATCTGGCACTTCTACCGCTAGAGAACATGGAATTACTAATTTTGACAGAGCCATACATCTATACGGATCTGCCAGAAATACAAGCCTAGAAAGTCGTTTTACAGTAGGGCTTCCTTATCCCGCAGTTACGAGCACCCAGATTAATATTTCGCTCCAAGCCAATAACACAAATATCCAAATATACCATCCGTCTGATGCAGGAAATTATTCTGCAGTTGTAGTAATGGAGTACATCAAGACTGCGGACTAAATGCACCACACAAGCTGTCCAACTATATAATTTCCAGTAACGACCTGTGGATCGTCTCCCCCATAGAACAATCCCACCTTTTTATTTGTCGGAGATAAAGATAGGAAATAATCTCCACGCTGTTGCCCTTTATATGCGGCAGGCGCCATTACGTATGTATCAGGCACGTCCGCGGCTGGAACGTCTACGATATTTCCAGCTTCGGGACTTGAGGCATTTACACACTGAAGAATCCTTAATTTACCGCAGCGGGTCAGTCTAACCCCATTTTTAAGTGTTACTACTTCAACGGAAGATAACTCCGCCAAATCTGCATTTAGCGTAGACATGTTCTCCGTCACACTTAGCAACTTCTTAACTTCCGTCACATTTATCCCATCCAAATGCACTTCAAACACTGGACAATCATCCACCAAATCCCCTTCTTGCAAATTTCCGACAGTATGGGATGGCACGGCAGGGCTTGAAGCCGCTGGAGTTCCTTGGATTACTACCCAGGAATTTTGTTCTACCCCAGTCTCTTCATTCCGGCTGTACCTGTTTACAATCAGGTCTATACGCTTCATTCCCTGACTTCCATTTGCTATTGTCACCTCGTCATATGTACCCAACTCAACACTTGATACATTCCCGTGATGCGACATCATGCCGCTTTTAATCTTAAGCAGATTGTTTGTACTCAATTCCGGTTCCAGATTTTCACCGCTTGTAAGGATATAACTGTCCTGTCCGATAGTTCCTTCTAATATTTGACGAAACTGCTGCGAAGTCACATGAGGAGTTCCGGTTTTCCCTGATACAATTTTCATGTTTCACTGTCTCCTTCCAATTTATATGTTTTTGATTCTTCATCATTTATAAGTTCATAGGTGATATTTTCTACCGGTTTTGCCATGTACATGCCCGTCAGATAATCGCGACCGCCGACAATATCACCAATACAGACATCCAGCCCCAACTTTGCAATATCCATTTTGAATGTCTTTTTTCCCATTAATGACTGCAATCGTTCTACCGAAGCCGTCATCAACTCTTCTGTCTCTGTTGAGGTATTCTCATATACTTCCGTAATTTCCTGAAGTCCGGTGTAATACCGCTCCGTCCCGATTTCGCCATTCTCCTGCACATACAGATGCAGGATATTGCGGTCCTGCAATTCTCCCTTCCCAGTCACAATCAAATGATTCACGCCATCACGCTTATCGTCCATCGTATAGTTAAGCTGGCAGTCTCTGGACAGCTCGATCCTGTTTGAATAATCCACAATCGGTACCGCCTCAATATAGAGATACCCTGGCTCGTTCTGTTCCCGCCGGAACGACAGCTTCAGCCGATACCACTTGCTTTTAAGCATTTTGTTCAGTCCATCCAATAGCGTACAGTATCGGTCAAATTGATAGTTGCTGACCGTCACCCCGGTATCTTCCTGGGACACAACAAAGAGCCCGTCGAATTCCGGCTCGATCAGGCTCTTCATAACTGAATGTAATTCACCAGACACTGTCATATAATCAGCGCCGCCGGGAGGCTGGATGATCTTCTTTGCGAGACGTCCCCGCCACGACAGTCCTTTCAACTCCACATAGTCAAGAGCAGTGTCTGTCAGAACCTCTCCTATGATCCCGCCATATTCCGTGCCCAGAATATAGATCAGACTGGAAAATGTCAGCTCAGGTCGCCAATATGACCGGGCAATCTGAAGAGAGAAGTCTCGGTTTCCGTTCAGGTCAACCGTCAGATTCACATCTCTGACAGCGCCCAGCTCCCGCAGGTCACTGTTTGCCAGAATCACCACCGTGCTTCCCTCCTTTCCAAGAATAACGTAAGGTCAAAACCGAAACTTCCTGACCAATTAAGTCGCAGCAAACCGGAAGGAATCTTCTCGAATACCGAATCCGCAAGACCTCGTTCATGAAACATGTCTTGCACAGTTCCGTTTATAAGATACTTTTTCACGGTACAGTCTCGGCTGTCTATAACCATATATTCGCCATTTTCTACATCCGTATAGATGGCATATGTGTGATCATTAATGATCACATATGGATTCGCACATGGCCCGTAGATGATCATCTGAAAATCACTGGAAGTAACATGGTCAATCTCCCATACTGCCATACCTGCATCCTCTGCCGAAAAATCAAATGGATGATCATACGGAAAATTTAAGCCTGTATCATCTTCTGACTCTTGGCTCGGATAGAACCTCCTTCTCATTTCTACAACCCATGCCAGCTCCGGTGCAATGAAGGTCAACTCTACCTCTGAGTATATGTACCCCTTCCAGTTTGTTTTCTTTGATGTCTGTATCCGGCAACGCAGGAACGTATCATTTACATATAATCTACCGTATGTATTTTCTTCCGCATCCACAGCAATAATACTATATAAGTATTCCATATTCTCTGCGAACTGCTCGCGATTGCCAAACACGTCAATATCAACTGTTTTTTCATATCCTGGACTCGATTCCGTCCAATCTGCATCAAACCAGTCGGCTTCGACCGTCCGAAATGGTGACTTCATCAAGTTCAGGATTTCTCCTTTTGAATTTTGATAATATACTATCATGTCAACTGTGGCACTGCTCCTTTCGGTAATGGTCTGTCTATCCGATCTGTATTCAGATAGATTGGTCTGTTGCTCTGCTCTTTCGCTACTTTGCGCTGGATGCGCTCGAAACGGTCATAATCAAATGCATAATCTGATCTGTAGGCAGGATCACGTTTTATGCTGCCGACAGTCTTATCGCTTCTTGCGGATGTAGTAAATGCAACATCCTTCTTCAGGCTTTTCACAGCTTTTTCCACACCTGCGCTCATCGATTTTGTCGGTATATTCTTTTGGAAGCCGATTCCCATACCAAGAGCCATCATCTTACCAACCTGATCCCGGAATACCTTAGACGGAGATTCAATCCCCAGAAAGTTCTTTATGGCTCCAAGGGCTTTACTTGCAGCATCTTTCGCTGCGTCAATTAAAGAGCCGACTGCCCCCGCGATACCTGAAGCAATACCCTTTATTATATTCAAGCCTACTTCGCCCCAGTCAACACTGGTAAAAGCGTCAATCATAGAAGATATGATCTCTGGGATTTTTGCCAGCAGTTCTGGAATCGCCTGAACCAAGCCTGCGGCAAGCTGTCCTAACAACTCAATACCTGTCTGCAGGATCTGTGGCAAGCTCGATACGATTGCACTTATCAGATTTCCAATAATAGTAGGCACCGCGGCGATCAGTTGAGGAATTGCGTTCAAAATTCCCCGTACCAATCCTGTCAGCAGGTCTAATCCTGCACTTACCAGCTGGTCTATATTGCCGAGCAATGAGGTTACCAACGTCAAAATCATCTGCAGTGCTGTCGGGATCAGAGTGGGTAGCTGCGCTCCTATCCCAGATACCAGCGCTGAAATGATGCTCATTCCTCCGGAGACGATTGCCGGAAGATTTGCGGTGATCGCCATCATAAGGCTGTTGAGCAACGTTGTTCCCTGAGCGATTAGGTTCGGTAGAGCCGATGTGATTCCATTGCAAAAGTTTGTAATAACCTCCGGTCCCTTAGACTGGACCATAAAAATGATTTCAGAGATTTCTCCTCCAAAAGCATCATACAGGAGTCCTAGCCCCGCAACTACAATACCGATGCCACCGGCAATATTCATATATTTCAAAAACTGAGGTGCGAATCCTGCTGCTTTTTTCAGAATCGGAGAAAATGATTCTCCCATCAAGCTGCCCCAAGACCCCATATAATCTGTTAATCCAGACAGGGTCTTTGTAATTTTAGGAAATTTTTTGGTCAGCGCCGGACCCAAGTTTCCAAATGCACCTGACACCTGCGACACTATCTTTGATGTGCTTGAAGCAAGTTTTCCACCAGTTGCGGACCATATCTTAGATACCTTCCCGGTAATCCCCGGGAATTTTCCCGCAAGATCCTGAAATGGCATAATCAAAGTGCTTCCAATATTTCCAAAATCTTTCCCAAGACCTGACAAGGACTTCCCCGCGCCCTGGATCGATTTTGGAAGTTTCCCCAAACCGGATATGACTCCATCTGAGATTCCATTAAATGCCTTTGTTGCAGTCGATACAGTCTCGATTCCGCCACCAAATACAGATAATGTTGGCACTGCGGCCCCGATTGCTAATGCGATCTTTCCGAGATTTTCCAGTTCGTCCGCGGACATCCCCTGTAATTTTTCAACAAGCGCCCCTATTGCATCTGTAGCGCTTTTTACCACTGGAGAAATTGTTCCCAATTCATCCAAAAAACTCTGAAAACCGCCAAAAGCGAAAGCATCATTCAGCCTTCCGAGCATGTCATTAATCGCCGGAAGAATATCTCCTCCAATCACCTCTGATAATCCAGATGTCAGGCTTCCGAGCAGCTGATTCATGTTATCAGCAAGTGTTGACAACTGACCGGAAACTGTCTGGGATTGCTTCTCCATTGACTGGAAGTATTTTCCACCCACGCTTGTGGATCTCTCCATTGACGCCGTGATCTCGTCTACGGAAATCGTCCCTTTGGATATCCTGTCATATAGGGACTCCATCGATTCACCTGTCGTCTGAGAAATCTCCTGAAGCGGATTAAACCCGGCCTCTATCATCTGTTTGATATCTTCAAGCTGAACCTTTCCTGCTGAAGACATTTGCCCGTATGCCATAGCAATACGGTTCATTTTTTCTGCAGATCCCTGAGAAATATCTCCCAGCATCATCATTTTGTCCATCGCATCATCTGCGGTGAACCCATAATTCATTAGGAGCTGAGTGGTCTCTGCAAGCCCTGTCATCTCAAACGGCGTTTTCGCTCCAATCTCCGTTAGCTTCTGCACGACCTCAGCCGCCTTTTCTGCAGAACCGGTCATAACCTCAAATGAGGTCTGATACTGCTCAATTGTCGCATTATATTTCACGCCCGCAACCGCTCCTGCCCCCAGAGCTGCTGTTACTCCTGCGAGGGCTTTTCCTACAGCTGCCACACCTGACTTTGCCAGATTATTTAATTTACTTATTCCGTTGCTAAATCCGCTTTCATCTATTTTTGTATCGAAATTCAGATGGCCGTCTGCCGCCATGTTGATCACTGTCCTTTCTGATCAGCACGGCTCACAGGCTCACAAGCGCTTTATATTTTTACCTCCACTTCTCTTCCGCATGATTTGCATTTGACATAGACCCCTCGGCATTTTGCCGCATCATCATAGATCAAAAGCTTTTGACCGCAATGCCGGCAGCAATACCATTTTCGCTCTGTTGCGAATGGAATCTGTATTTCTTTCTTTTTCATGCAAACATATCCCCTATATCATAGTCATTTACCTTTCTTATCCTCTTACGCAACGCAATCTGCTGTTGAATCTTTTGAACGCGCTTACGTTCCGCCTTATCTTTTATTGTCTTCGGATTCATTCCCCGGTACATCATCCTCTGTTTGATTTCTGTATCTTCCGGAAGTCCATCAAACAGAATCCGGAACTTCCACCAATGCATATATGGAACCGTCTGTAGATCAATCCCATAGCTGTCAATAAACGCTGAATAAATGCAACCGGCATCATCAGAGAATGAAAATACCGGTTTATCGATCCCTTTTTCATTTGAGTCGTTTTCCTCGGTTGCAAAATACAGTTTTCTCGCAGAAAGGAAATCCCCCAGGGCGTAGATCGCGGCCTCCAGATCATCTGGAAACCGCTTCTGATACCATTGAAGCATCAACCTACACTTTACTTCCCACGGTACTGATTCATCATCTATCAGCTCGGAAAATCGAATCCATTCTCGAAAATCTGTAACAATCGGATAAGACATCCCACATACTCTTACACTTTTGGGGAACTGCTCATAAAGCACATTCAGCACCCTGATCACCTCTGATTTTTATGCGTTTGATTATACTTACGACGCTGTTGTCTGTTCCCATGATTCTGCACCATATACTTCTCATATTTCCGGTTCAGCTCATCACTCGTTCTCCCTTCAAAGGCAAGCAGGGAATCTGTAGCTTCCAGGCAAATATTTAGGCTTGTCTTACCGCCCATTATCGCGTCTCCTGCCCCTTCTCCGAATAAAGTGTCATAAAACACGCGATAACAAGCTACTTGCGAACGGATAATATCAGAATTTTTCCCGGTTTTCGGTACAAGTCTCAACTGATCATTCATGTTCTTTTTTGCATCTTCAAGTCGGTCGAGAAAATCTGCATCCGTAAAATCTACTTCTCTTTCAAAGTCGTTAAATTTCCACAGGCTCATTGGCTCATCATCTCCTTATCAAATTATTCTTCTGGAATCTCTCCCTCTGTAAACGTACAGGTCTGCCACTTATCTGTTGTGGTACAGTAACCTTTTGTGATCTCAGATGCTGCAGAAAAGCTTCCGCTGTATGTCAGCGCATCTGTACTGTCCCCTGCTGTATCCGGAATAACACTGTAAGTACGTTTTCGGGCAATTGCTCTTCCTGTTGAATCCTCTGTAAATACATCTACGGATACAATATCAACCTGAGCGGCCGTACCTACAATCTCATCGTCAGTGATAGTCGCCAATTTTTCACAGACAGGGTCATTGGTATACCGGTCAAATTCAAAGTCAATAGAAGTTGCGTAGCCGACCACGTCTGTCCGTTCAGTTGCTTCATCGACGTACTGCCTACTGTATTCTGTCGCTTCCTTTCCCTCTGACAAAGATGTGAAGCCGGTCATCCTGGTATAAGTCACAGAACTTCCATCAGTCCCTGACACATTCATAAATGCCAGCCGTTTATGGCGGCCAACCAATTCTTTTTTTACAGTTCCTGGCATAGTTTTTACCTCCTATTTGTAAATCAATCTACATATAATCTGATATCTGCCCAGATCGGCCTCTGTTGAAAACAGATAGCCGCTTTGCAGCACATCAATTCGTATCGCCTGGTGTCCATCCAATTTAGGGTAGATATCCATCATATTATTTCTTTCGATCCATTCCTCAAACAGCTGATAAAATCCACTGTTTGCAATCCCTGTTCGTGCATCTCCGTCATACGCTTCCTTGCTCAATAAAGAAAACTGAAACTGTTTCAGGCATCCCCCGTCGACGTAACGTTTATAAATCGGATCAGCTCCAACTGGATCAATGGAATAAGCCATCTCGTCCGGAAGGTAATCAATATTTACTTTTCCTTCCTTCAGAAAATCACAGGATAAAATATAATCTCTTATACTCTCTATAATGGGTTTATTGCCCGGCAATTTGATTCGCTCCCTTCATAATGGCATCCTTCTTACTGGCTTTCATAGTCTCAAACCAATGTGACTTTTCTTTGTGCTCGTAATACTGACGCCTTGCATAAGGGGCCAGATACTCAATGCTTCCGCTTCCAATCACAGTTCCTAATGTTGCGGATTTGATCATTGCACCTGTACGGCGTGGGGTTAGAGGATTCATATACCTCAAACATTCAGAATCCACAAACTCCTGTGCCCGTACAAATGATGCCTGTTTTTTTCTTTGAAAACCTGGGGCCCACTGAAGCCTCGCTGTCACAGATCCGTTTTTATTTGTTGAAGTGTATATAAACCCTCTGGGAGACGCTATTTTGATATCTCTCTTTTGAGCCACGCTACTCGCCTCCGATCCGCCAATGCGGAAGTCCGCCGAACCGATTGTCTGACCAAGATGTAATCTTACAGTATTTCTTCCCCATTAGCTTCAGATCAGCCGGCTTCTCAATATCTACGCTACAAACACCCAGTACCGCCAGATCGTCATTCTGCAACGTCCAACAGCCAAGAATGTCACATCCGCGCCCTATCCAGTCATCTTCCGAAATGTACTGATTCATACACCGGGCGTCTCCCGGAATCCGAATTTTATATATATCCGCACTGTTCAGGCCGTTGTCTCCTACAGAAACCTTATGATCCACATAAAAATGCACGCCGTAGATAATGGTCCTGTGCCATTTATCAAGACGTGTTTCCTTGTCATAATAATGATTATAAATCGTGATGTCTGCATTCGTAATCACATCCGCATCTCACCTTTCTATACATCAGCCCCGTTGGGAGCAGCCAACGCCGTACGATTCCATATATCTTCCTTGAAATCAACTCTTCGTCGGTCTCTCCCTCTTTTCCCTCGGACGCATAACTTACGGAGTAGCCGTCGTTATTTTCGCTTTTTACTCGCCCTCTGTCGCCAGAATCCGCCTGCGAAGCAACATAATACATATCTGCTGCCTCACAGGACGCATACTTTAATTCATCTCCTGCATATGCGTCAGATTTTCCTGCTGTCACATACCGGATATATTGCGTAGCCGACAGGATATGCCGGGAAAAGTCTGCCTCGTCCATGCTTCCATGATAGGTGTCTACATAGAAAGTATAATCTGCATATCCTTGCATCCCATCACCGCCTATGCCATGATGCCCGCGGCTTTAAGGTTCGTCAGTATAGCATTGATAGCGGATTTATTAGCATTTGCCAGTGCCACTGCACTCTGAGCCACCGTCTGGTCATAAGCTTCACCTGCAGCAGTCGCATCTGCTGCCGAAACAGCCGCAACAGTGGCAGCCTTTTTAACTCCTCCTAAAGCAGTCTCTGATGCCGCAGGAAGTTCATAAGCTTCTCCGCCGCCTATTCCGGCAGAAATGGTATCCCAATTGTCTGCCATATACTGAATCGCATCAGCGATCTGGTCCGTAGAAATATCTTCCACGGACCCGCTTCCTTTTATTGCAATTGTAAGATTTTTGATCGCATCAACAATCTGCATATCTCACACCTCCCATCAGGATCCTGCCTTCAGTACCGCGAACGGGCACCGCTGAGTTTTATTGCTCTTGATCGCATTGATCGGGTTCGGAATTTCCCAGCCGAGTCTCATAACTGCCCGCAGTGCAACCATATCCTGCTGCATAAGGTTGTATGCAATCGTGCCGTCCGTATTCTGCACTACGCCCTCTGTAAACAGCTTGAACGTAATATCCTGACGGATAGAATACACCAGCTGAGAAAAATCGCCGGAGATCATCAAAGCCTTGGACTTGTCAAATGCTCCGTTATTGGGGAACGTGATTGCAGATCCATCCAGAGAATACTGTGTCCCATTCTGCATATCGCTCTTAAAGATCGGATTACCAGTACTGTCCTTCAGACCACGGAGCTTTGCCCGCATAGAGATGTCCGCCATATGGCCTGTAACGAAAAAGCCGGAGCTTTCCACCTTTGCGATCACCCCATCCTCACTCATGATCTTGTCGTAGAGATCATCAGAGGCGCCGAGAGTAACTACGCTGGAGGCAGCTGTCGCTGTTTTTACGATATCATCTCTCCAGGAATCCGGAGCATCGGTTCCAAACAGAATTGCACTGTCAATCACTTTTCCAAAAGCCTCTTCAACACGCGGACGGACCTCGGCCCAGATATCATATTCAGAATCATCAAGCACAGCCTCTGGAATCGGTACAATAACCGCAATTTCCTCTGCCGTTATGATTTTCTTGTCCCAAGCTACCTTCGTTGTCTTTTTACTTCCATTGTCGCCGTTCACAAAATACGCAAGCGGGAGCATATCCAAAACAGGCATCCGATATGTTTTACTGGACATGTTGGCCAGTTTGCGTCCCTGTGTGAGCACAGCTGACTGCGCCACAACGCCCTGGATAATTTCCCTTGCTCTTTCTTCCGGAATCAGAGCTTCTGCCCCCGTCCTGTCAATAATATTTGCGTCATTCTCAAAAATTCTGAGATTCATTCTGTTTCTGTTCATTTTTCCTACCTTCCTGCCGCCCTTCTGATTGCAGCGTTAATACTATCATTGGGATTTCCCTCGCCTCCAGCCCCACTTGACGAAGAGCCTGTGCTCACTCGATAAGTAGATCCAGTAAAACGGGGATTTTCCTTAAGAAATTTCTCAGCAGCTTTCTTGAAGTCAGTCTTGTCATCGACCATCTTTTCCACCTTGAATATCACATAGTCCAGATCGTCTGCCTTTACGCCTTTCTCCCGAAGAATGTTCTCATTCTTCATGCGGGCATTCTCTTTTTGTGCTTCGGCCAGATCGTGCTGAAGCTGTTCCGCATTTGGCTGGCGCTTCGCTCTCTGTTCTTTGAAATCGCGGATCGCCTCTGCTATCTCATCCTCAGTCATCCCTTGACTTCGGAAGTAGTTCGTAAGAGCATTTCTCTCTGCCCTGTTGACACGAACTGAAGCAATTTCTTCCAACTGTTCATAGGTGTATGTTCCGGTTCCATGCGCTCCGGAAGCGCTCCCGGCGTTTCCACTCTGGCCGCCGTTACCAGCCCCGGTATTTTTTTCCTGCCCTCCGGCAGAGCCAGCTCCCGCACCGTCTTCAAAGAGCTGCAATATCATTCTTTTTTTCATGTTCTTTCCTCCGTTTCGCCTCGACAGGCTCCCGAGCTTTTCACGTCATCACGTTTTGGACATAAGAAAAACACCCTTAAATGGGTGCTTATCTATTGAAATATTATACAGTTATATTCTCGGTTGATATCTGTAATGCCGAGCATCCAGTTATCAACCAGAAGTTTGCCGCCGTCGGTCAGGTTTTCCCATTCAACAATAGCTGTTCCGCTGTCTGTATATGCTCTGATCCGATCACCGGTCAAGTCTGTCAAGCCGTTGATCAACGCGCATGTCAGAGCAGATACTGCAGCACACACACGGTCAATACCATCCGACTCTGTTCGTCCTGCGTGTCCGGCCATTCGTATTCCGCTTTCTCTGATACATATCTGTATCACTCACATCACCTCCTAAAAAGAAGTATAAAAATACCGTTCATTCTTTTTGAATGAGCGGTACTATTTATCTAATCATGCACCTCAGCTATGATGCTTCTGATACAAAACCTCGTCATATAAATCATACAGTCTCTTACCAAGGTCATTGACTGTGTCCTGCTTATCGAGCCCTCTGTACACAATTTCATCATTTATTAGCAATTGCACTTCATCAATATCCGAAACATCTAATTCCACTATGCCTTCATCCAGTTCTCTTTGACTGACAACGAATGGATCTATATCCTCCACTTCATTTAATAGGAGTTCCGACATTTCTCTATTCAGTTTTATTGTCATTGCTCGTCGCCTCCTATCTTGGATTGCATTGTATTAAAACCCCTGTCTTAGGATTTACAGATACGATACACTTATCGGTTACATATTTTATACTGTCTGGATCCTGCGCTCTAGTCCGTGGAGTTCCATGAAGAAGCGCATCCTGGATATTTTCGATGCTAACCCCGCTTCTTGGCCGGTGTGTTTTCGGATCTTCTTTGGTCCCGATTACCCTCTCCATAAAATGCTTACTCTGTCCTGTAATCTCTATTCCTGTGGATGTTTTCATCCCGACAACATCTTTTTCAACTGTTGCGTAAAGTTTTTTATAATTTTCAAACCCGGACAATGGAGATATCATTCCGTTTTTAACAGAATTTGTATAATCTGTCAGTAGCCCAAACTCTTTAGGGTTATTGTACTTCATCTGTCGGAAATCCGCAAGACTTCCTACATTTTCTCCGATAATATTCTTATATCTGTTATACTGCTTTGAGTCTCTCGCAGCATTTTTGATCATTCCCGAAGAATATCTCGAGTTCTGCCTTGAAGTATTGCTGGCTATTCTGCCGCGCATATCGTAGTAAATCCGCTCTCTTTCTTCTTTCAGTCCCATCTTCCGGCTGAACCTGGAATACTCATCCAGCTGCCCTTGGTACTTCGCCCGGGCAAGCATGATATCGTCCGGATCCGCTCCGCCTTTTTCAAGAAGCTGAACTTTCTCCCTTTGCGCCCGCATCGCTGTTTCCATTTGCCTCTGTCTCTGCTTTGCCCCGTAAACAGTATATTCTTTGCCTTTAAATTCCTTCGGCGTGCTCTCTTCCTGATTCTTACGCTGCAGCCACTCATCTGACCACTGGCGCTCAGAAATACCGGGAATAAAAGGATATCTTTCATGATAGCAGTTTATCCCTTCCAGCCCGGTCACAGACCCAAGGCCACATACTGTAACAAGCTGCTCCTTGCTCCACACTTTCCCCTGCCAAACAGCATGAGTGGGGCGAGCCCCGGCATGCCAGGCGACCTCAAAGTATTCTGTCCCCAGTTTTTCAGCATTATATTCTGATATATGTCCGGTCAGCTGTGTAATTCCGGTCATTACCGCTCTTCTGGCAGCAACATCCACACGATTCGCCCATCCGGATGCATAATCAATCTGTCGAAGCCCGCTGTTCGTCAACTGCGACACTACCCGGCGCAGAACACTATTGTAATCAAAAGTCCCCGACACAATATCCAAGCAGGCTGCATCCAAGTATTTCTGATACACCTGTGAAAGCGGAGTGAGTACCCGTTTTCCATCACCATAATCCAGATAAAAGCCTAGGCTTTGAGTAATATTCCGCAAATCTGCATCTGTCTGCTGAATCAGAGCGTTGGTGATCTGCTGAAGCTGACCATTTTCCTCATAGGGAATAAACTCCGCATTAATCTGCTCGTAGATATCCTTGTTTCTAACATATTCCCAGTCAATAACCTTATCATACAGCTCAAACATCTTCGGATATGATACGTCTAAAGTTTCTTTTACCATCTTTTCGATGTCTTCTGAAGAATTGCCAAGAATCTGCAGCCGATTAATCTGCCAGTCCGCTGTACTGGTAATCTTCCCTGTCTTCTTGATGCGGCGCACAATATCTTCCATAATCCGCATCTCCAGATTAGAGTAATTCCTTTCGATCTGCCGGGAAAGTTTTTCTTTATACTCTCGGTTCAAATTACATCACATCCCCATTCAAAATCTTACGAGCCTCCTCCTTTTCAATACCAATTGCGGTAGAAATCAGATTGATTGCCTGTCCTTCTGTCAGACTTCCAGCGCTAAACTGAGACATAATAGCGATAAGGCTCTGCGTCTGCGCACCGTTAAGAGCTTTCCCCTGAACTTCCGCTATTGCCCCCCCGACTGAGGAATGGATATAGATTCATCCATAACCGTATTCTGTTCTGGAAGATTAGCCAGTGCTTCTTCCTTTGTTTCGCCGTACCACTTCGCCCGATATTCTTCCAAACGCATGACCCCCATACTTACATCCTGACGATCACTCTGTCGTTCCGCTTGCTTATCCTCTATAATTGAGTCGTCAAATGCGACTACGATCTCTGTATCAGGATTTGTATTCGCTCCGATTACCCGGCCAAGCCTTGCTATGATCCGTACAAGCTCATCCAAAACATCCCTAAGAATGATCTCGTGCTTATTAACAGACCGGAACATGTCGCTGTTTTCCGAAATCACCTGCGTTGCTGTCTGGATGCTCCCGTTCTCGAATTTATAGTGATTCTGCCCGAATCCGCATTTCATAGACAGGATATTCAGATTGTCGTTAATTGCCTTCTCATGCTCATCTGCCCGGATGGCCATATTGACTTCTTCCAGTGGCTTCCCCCCATCTTTAAGATAATCTTCCGGGAGCTGATAAAACACTACATCATCTGGATCAAATACCGGATTTCCAAGTGGATCTGTCCCTATCAATTCAGGTGAAGCGAATATCCTCTTCTTCCCCAATACGAACTCATTAATATAAGAATCATAGGCTGTATCTAACCCCCTGAGGACATCCAGACTATTTGCGAAAATAGCAACGCCCATAGGATTGTCCTTGTCCGAATTATTAGAAATATTCAGACGATCTATTACGAACTGCCGTTCTTCAGACCCCGTATAAAACCGTTCCGTCATCGTCTCGAATCCTTTTAATTTCCCCCACTTCTCTTTCGGAATTTCCGTACCAGCACCAGATGTACATTCAACAACATGATTTTCCAAAACATACTGCCTATTTTCCAATTTATGGATCTGGATATGAACATATTTCTTTGTCCCAATTACTTTGGGAAATACAAACGCACACTCTGAAATGTATCCATTATTCCAAGACAGCGGATATATGTTAGAGGCAGAGACATAGTTTATCTTTACTTTCCCCCCTGCTCCGGGAAGCACAGATCCGTCCTGATCTACAGCTATCCCTTCCAGATATGGCACGTATGCCACGGTCCCTGTATAGGCTTTCCGCTCCTGGTAATCATTTCCGAGAACTGAAAAATAGTTTTCCTTCAATACCTGCATAACAAATTTACTCGTCTCTTCATCCTGTATTGTGATCTGTACTTTTTCATTTAGTAAAAGATCTGCTATATCTTCAGATAATTTTTTCGCCATCTGGAGGCTCAGTCTTTTGCAAGAAATATGAGTTTTTCCATTGTACATTTTATATTTGTGAAATTTCTTCACATTCCCTCTATACCAACTCTTCCATGTGTCAATTAACGTATAAAAGCTGGAGTCAACCGTGTCATATCCAGCCTTATTCAAATATTTTATAATGATCATCCAGCTTTCTCCTCTCTTTCTGCGGCAGGAAGGAAATATTTGATCTTGCTCCATAATCCCATTACAAGGTACCTCAATGCATCCATGCAGTGATCATTAGTTTTCACCGGCTGTTCCTTCCCACGATTCAGGATATCCTTGTCATATTCATACAACCCAAACTCTTCGATCAGGTTTTCTTGATCCGGTGATACAGTTATGATTCCGTATGTCAGGCACTTCTGCACACGGGAAATCCCCAAAGCCACTGTATTGTCTGCGTCTTTGATAGAAATGCTATAATGCCGTCTTGCCACCGCCCTTTTGATTTCTTCAGATAATCCCTTCGCAGAAGGATCTATGAACACATAAAAAACATTGCAGGAATATTGTTCATGCAATGTGTCTGTCAGTTTTATAAAATCCTGAGCGTACTCTGACGGAGACTTTTGTTTTCCTTCATCTCGTCCGGAGTAGTAATACTCTGTGAGTCCTTCCAGTTTTTTGTTATAAATATCCAGACCGAACGGCTGGTATGTCGTCGCATTCTGCTGTCCATAGTCCACTCCGATACCGATCAGCCGATATGTTTTCTTCACCGGTCTGGTCTTATGCCTGTCAGAAAACATGTAATAGATCAATTCATCCACCCCTATGCTTTCCCCAAGCCATACCCAGCGGAACTGTTTTTCATCCAGTTCTTTCATCATCTCCGCAGACTCTATCAGATCCGGCCCAAGCCATTCCGGCGGCACATCCCGATAGTCTGTATGGATATGTATGCAGTCCGGACGTTTTTCCATCTTACGGCACCATTGATTAACTGCTGCATTTGGATTTTTGGGCGGATTGTACAGATAGATCATCTGGAATCCGGAAGAATTGCCGCGGATAAAAGTGGCTTCTATATTCTGTAGTTCATCTTCTCCTTCTCCGTCATCAAAAAATTCCGTCAGCTCATCAAGGATTACCAGCTTGATCGGCTTATCCTCATCTATGATACCTTTCGTATCGTCAATACCATCAGATCCAGAAAAATAGATCGTCGCTCCCGTCTTCTTGTAAGTGATTTCCATAGGGGATTTCGTAATGTCAAATTTTCTTTTCGGTATTTTCAGCCGGTTTATCCCCCGGAGCATTTCTTTGTATACTGTTTTTCTCAGCTTATTATGGTGCTTACGCAGGACCACAACAGAGCCATTCGGATCAGAAACGATCTGATAATCTGCCCGGATAGCAGCATAGCTGGACTTTGTACTAGACCGACCAGACGTCAATATGATATGTCGGACTGATGTATTGTTAAAAATCGGAAGGTATTTCTGAATGATGATCTCCGATATTTTCACCTGCTGGCGCGTCATTGACAATTGTAACACCATCCTCTTCTTCGTCTTTATCAGATGCCCGTCTGATCTTTTCCGTATTTGCCTTCATTTGTTGGATCCTTGCCTTCTGTTCCCTGGTCGCCAGCTTCCAGTTCTTGTGCAGCAACTCCTCATACCGGTTGATCATACCGTCCAGCGCTTTCTGCGCCCTTGCCTGCGCCTGCAGGAAGTTTGCCTGCTTATCCCAGGCCTGCTGGACTTCCCACTTTTGGGATATAACTTTCCCTTTTCCGTCGCCAACCTTTTCGACTGTCTTGTCCTTCTGGTCTGCAACATACATGATCTTCTGGGCCCGGATGATGGCCGCGTAGGCGATCTGGATTTGATCCCACAGGATATCCAGCGGATCCTCCGGCATTTCCTGGATAATAGAAACGGTCTCTTCCGGAAGATACTTCGAGAAAAAACCGAATTTTTCTGCGTTTTTATTTCCTTTCGGTGCACCGTGGCCAACGGCGTTCTTATTGCCTGGCTGGCCGCCGTGCTTCTTTTTTCGGGGTGCACCCCGAACGTCAGAGGGTGCACCCTCATTCCCGGAAGGTGCACCCTGCTTTTTCATTTTTGACCAGCCATACCGCTTGATCCATGACTTTATTGTATTCATGCTGGTGTCATATTTCTCCGCCAGCTTTTTCGGCGGAACACCAGAAAGATAATCTAACTTGATCTGAGCTTTAACATCGTTCACATCACCACCTCTCGATCTAATCTGTATTTAAGCGGAGCACCCGGAGTCGAACCGGGACACAGGGCGCGACCCTGCACATCTGCCGTTGATGATATGCCCGCATGAAGAAGCCCCCGCATTGTAGCGAGGGCAATAGTTCGGCCTGCGAGAGGCATTGTGCTATAGTTGTGCGCGCTGGGCGCTTTGTTAAAGAGAAAGACTCCTTTTCGTCCGGCAAGGTGCTCCTCTTTTTTCTTCTTCTCGATGATATCATAATATCACATATACTACTGACATTCTATGACATCTTTCGGTAGTTCAAAATGCGCTAAAGCCTTTCCATGAAAGCGATGCACTTGCCTTTCTGAATACCCCATCATTTCTGCAATTTCATACCATTCCATCCCCTTTATGTACCGGTAGAAGAGTACATCCTTCTCATTCTCCGATTTAAGCCTTTTGATCTGCCGTATAATCTGCTGGTATGTCTTAATCCTGAGATACCTTTCATTTATCAGCTCCTGGATCATTTCATCCAGATCGCCAGCATACCCCGACAAATCCCCTTGGCCGCCGCTACCGTGCGGCATACCATCGTCAGGTTTCATCGACGGGCACATCTTCATCATTCTGAGCTCCTCGATCTCTGCATTGATCCGGTGTATTCTTCGGACATGCTTCCGGTAGCTTTTCAGATATTCTTTCTTTCTATCGTTGTCTGTCTGTAGTTTTTCCCGATCCATCCGCATCACCCCTCTCTCTTTGTCTCAACACTGAACCCCAAAACAAAAATCCATATCAGCCACCAAAATGCTGTATTCATCGGATAGGTTGTGTCAAATATCTTCATGAATGGCATATTTGTAATATCAAGTATCCAGAAAATCAGTATTAAAAATTTCAGAAGATTTATCATGTTCTCCGCTCCCTATCTTGTCTATCAAATACTCCTCCGCCGGCGTCTCCCTTAACTGCTCCCCCTGTGCCCGGATCAGCGCGGCGGCCATACTCTGCTTTCGGGGATGGCTGTACTCAGATATTGGATATTTGCTCATTCAATCCCGCCTTTCTCGACAATATTTATCGCATTATGATAGGCCTCAAACCTTCCTTGCGAACGGCCTTCATCATATATATCCTCTCCGTCTATGAGTTCCGGCTCTTCATCAGAGTCGCTGCGTTCAGCTTCCTGAAGCCCAGTTAATTTATTCATTACCTTTTCCTTGTCAAAGGCTGTCGGCTGTCTCCTTATAAGCTCTTTCCATAATTCCGCAAAATCGTCTTGGCAATGTTCATCCGTGTATCTGCAAAACTCATCTGCATCAATCAGTCTCATTTTCCCTCGCTCCTTTCCGGGCGGTACGGCTCTGGAAGAGGACGCCAGGCGATAACACATCTGTAATCATCCTCGTCATCAATCCATTTCCCGTTTTCAAATTCAGCAAGTCCGGTAAATGGCTCTTGCTGATCAACAATCTCTCCATCCATAGTAGCTATGTAAAATCCATCCTCTTCCGGCAGCGCTTCCTCCACCGGGATCCAGCCGTCATTCATGTGCTTGCGGATGATTTTCTCGATTCTTTCTGCCATGCGAATTTGCCCTGCTTTATATCCTGTTGTATGTCTAATCGATAATGCCGCATTCTTCTTTTCCTGATCTATCTCTTCCAGAATCTTCTCTAATTCCTGCATCCTCATTCTCCTTTCAGCAGTTCCGGGTTATCGAAGATATTGCCGATCACTTCAAGCCAGTCTTCTGAGTTATCCAGATGTATCCCATATGATCCCTCTCTTTCAATGTAATAGACAGCATTTGATCCATATTTGATAAATCCGGTTATTTTTTTATGGTTGAAATATCCCGAAACAATATCATTCTCCCATATCCGATTACCGTTCTTGTCTTTCAGTCCGGTGTACTGACAGAGGGTTTCCGGGTCAATTTCATATGTTTTCCCTCGCCGCATAGTTTCAATGATATAATGCTCATACCCATCTTCATGTATAAGCTCTGCTTTGACATAATTTCCCTCTACCCACTCGCCATTATCTATCCGCTTTGCACGGAATAATATTTCTCGCATCGTCATTCCTCCCTTTCAGTCAACTCCTTAATCCTTGAATACGCCACCGCAGATAATCTGTCCACTGCAAAATTCAACTGGCACACAATCTCTTCGATGTCGTTCGACACCGAGATCCTGCTTATGTTTCCGCGCAGCATATCAAGGATCTCCCTCTTTTCATCGGTCGTGAATGGTCTATCTAATAATTTCGCCATCTCCGCTCTCCCTTCGTTTGTTTTGTTTTACTCGTCCACTCTCTTGTAATAATGCCGTTCCCCATTCAGATACTCTTCTTCTTTCCTCTGCTTCCCCAGGAGCTGACGCATCTTGTTCAGTGTGCCCTTGTTCCCCGGTTCATCGAAGAACCTCACGATCAGCTCAAGACGCTTGACCTCGTCCTTTTTCTGCCGCCGCTCCCGTCGACTCTGCTGAAGCTTCGTCCCGGCCCGGCGCTTCTCGTTCTCATCTGCCGCGAACTCCAACCCATGCAGTAGATCCTGAAGGCGCTTGTCCTCCATCCCGACAGCATCATGGGCTGCCTGATAATCGTGCCGGCACTTGTCTATGTAGTTCAGAAAGTCAGTTAAGACTTCTGACGGTTCTTTCTCGTTCTTCATTTCTTCCCTTTAACCCTTCTCATACTTGTCGCAGTCTTCTACCGCACATCCCCGGCTATGCTTTGCCAGAGATATATAATTACACTTCATGAAGTTCTGCTTCTCCTGAACCTTCGTTGTCCGATACCTGCATGTCTTACACGCATGCCGGTCCTCGTTCCATCCCGGGATCACCGCAGGCCGTTCCACCGTTTCCTTCTTTTGCGGCTTCTTCGCGCACTTGTCTGGATTCAGATGGAAGTACACCGTGTTATACTTAATTCCGGTCTTCCGCGCGATCTCCGGAGCGGGCATCCCCTGCGCGGCCAGTTCCAGAATGATCTCTTTTGTCTTCTTGCCGGCCGGAAGCTTACTCACCTCCGGCCCCGTCGAGGGAGGGGATCATTTCCCTCCACAGAAGACTCTTCCTTTCCGTGATCATGGCCGGATCCGTTCTGCACCATCTCCTCGATCGCCTGTTTGAACTCCGGGTTCTCAACAGCCGGAACATCCGCCAGCAGCTCTACGTTGCGGAACAGTTCCTCAAACGGGAAGTTATCATATCCGCCGCTTTCCGTTTTCGAGTTCCGGTCGATCACAATGACTTCACGCCCCTTTTTCCAGTAATCAATCGCCTGTTCAAAATTCACTCCTGTCAGCATTGCTTTTCTCCTTTCTTCATCTCACCAGTTTTTCATCCAGTAGATTATCAATCTCTGTCAGGATTTTTAAGAGCAGCGGATCCCCATCTCCTTCCCGGAACTTTCTCCGGGCGGTCTCACTGCGATCATCTATTCCCTCATCCGTGGGATCACACAGGATCAGCAGGGAAAGATACTCCGTGGCCTTCCGGATACTTCTCGTACACGCTGCGCGGTACTCCATCTGCGCCTGCCGGATTTCCTCTTGCAGCTTCTCATATGGCACCCGATACTTCCCGCTCAGATCTTCCGGAGATAGATTTCTCTCATTCCTTATTCGCCTGGCCTGTAGCTTCCTTACTCTCTCAAACGCTTCCACTGTGTTCATAAAAATTCGCACCCCGCTTTCCGGTAACTGGTTTTTCTCCGCTTCCATTGATTCTCGCAAAACTGGATCTCATCCACATAGTCGTAGCATACCGCATCTGCTTTTCCTTCAAATGTCCTCGCAATCCTCCCGATGCTTTGTGTTACCACCGCATAATCCTTTTTCGGCGTCGCCAGGTACAGCCGATCCAGCCTTGGGATATCCAGCCCTTCCTTTGCCAGACTGTAGGAAGCAAACAGGAAATGTTTCTTGCCGGATTTCATGTCCTCGATCGCCTTTATCCGATCCGCCTTCGCTTTTTTTGATGTCATGCTCCCATCGATCATCACTGCGCACTGCCTGACTTCGATCGGCATTGTCGCCATGATAAGCTGCAGATGCAGGAGACGGTCCGACAGGATCAGGTTGGAATGGTCCCGGTTCTTGATCAGGTCCTCCAGGATCTGATCATTCCGTTTTACATTTTCCACCAGGTAGTCCATCAGCCTGCTGTAAACAAGGGTCCCGTCCGTATCAAGACAGCAACGGTTTATCTTGATCCCGGTATCCCTGCGCAGGATCTTCACCTGCATTGTTTTCTCGGCCACTGCCTCATCCGGCACCTGGTACTGCACATTCCCCAGGACGGCGAACGTACTCTGGATCAAGCCGTCTGATCTGTGTACAGTTGCAGACAGCCCGTATTTATATCTGGCCGCCAGGGAGCTTATTACCCGATAAAACATCTTCATGCTGGCTGGCGTGCCGGACACCCGGTGACACTCATCCACAATGATCACATCCCAAGTGTATTTATATTTCTGCAGATCCAGTTTTGAGAGTGTCTGAACCGTCGCAAATGTCATATGGCTTCCGATCTGCACCTTCCCCGCTGTGATCTTCCCCAGCAGGCCATCTGGATAATACTGCCCCGCCCTTTCATAGGACTGGGTCAGCAGATCTGCTGTATGGGTAACCCACAGCGTTTTTCTTCTCAGCCTGGCCGCCAGCGCGATCCCCATCTGTGTCTTCCCGGACCCGCAGGGACTCTGCAGGATCCCGCATCCGGCCTTTCGCATCGCCTCGACCGCCAGCTCTTGGTATTCATACAGCGGAACCCGGCCAGGATACTCGATCATCCCGTTGTCTGCCAGATCCTGCCGGATCTCTATATCCCCGGAAAGATATTTCCGGATCGACTTTCCTGTGCCGCAGGGCAGCGCCAGCGTATCGCCATTAACATAGAACAGGTACAGCTGCCTTTCCGTATTGCCAACCCATAGCCCCATCCGCTGCTTTTTGCTATATTCCGGATTCGGGATGATCAGGTTCTGTCTTGCCCAGTGGATCAATTCTGGGGATGGATGCTGTATGTAAATCTCGTTGCTGATCTTTACTTTCATTTCTTTGCCTTCTTGTCCAATCTATGCTGAGAATAGCACCATTGCTCAAATGTCCTGCCGTATCTTCTCGCCTCGATCTCCGTGATGCTCTTTGTACCGTTCTCTTCCAGGATCTCCAGCATCCTGCATGGCAGAAGGTAGATCCTCCCGGAGAACTTAATGGCAAACAATCCGGGCTGGTTCCCCGTCTCTGCCCAAAGCTTCATAGCGTTGCGCTGGTTTTCCTCTATCCTGCTCATCACAAATCTCTCTGTCATGCAGTCTTTGCAGTCAAACACATAAGTCCTTCCATTCTTGGCCGCGATCACATCGAACGGCTGCCCGTTCGCATTATCCTTCAGGCAGTGGACCCAGAATCCTTCTGCAAAAAGGAGCTCTGCAAACTTTCTCTCAAATGCCGTCCCATTACTCTTATTACTCATTTTTTCACTCCATTTCCCTGTTGTCTTACCTTTTTCCAGTTTTGGCTTACCCTGTTTTTCATAAAAAACGGCCCGCAAACCCAGTAAAAACGTGGGGTCTTACCATCTTACCTAAAATACCCCCCATACACTCATATTTTTTTATCATATTTTTCGCACTGCCATTTACGCGCGCGTAACGTATATGGGGTAAGGTAAGACTGGTAAGACGGTAAGACTGTATATAATAAAGCCCCATTTTAAGCCATTTTTCGGTCTTACCTTTTGTCTTACCAAAAAATGGTGGTAAGACCCTAATCAAACGGAAGTTCTATCTGCTCATCTTCCGCTTCCGTAAATCCATCCTTGTCCGCGGCGGGTTCCATGTTCAGTTTGATATAGCTCGCTTTTACGCCATATACCTTTGTCTGATGGACCAGTTTGCCCTGGGAGTTCCGGATCACCCGGTCTTTCGCCGCCCATTTCTTACTTACTGCGGCATAGTCATATCCGCTCTTCTCCAGGAAGTCGCAGAGAACGTCCTTATTGATCACCGCTACGGGCGGGCGTTCCGGATGTTCTTCATCCGTGTCGATCCTTCCCCAGACTTCTCCCTTATTGGCGGAATCCGCATCATCCGGATTCTGGAACCGTACCGGGTTTCTCGCGATCCAGTTCAGGACCATCTGGTAGGAGCGCTCCGCGATATCTACTTCCTTCGCGCTGCGCAGATATGGTGCCACATCCTGGACTGTCAGCGGATCCTCTCCCTCAAAGATCACGTCCGTCAGGATCCGGTCCGCCACCAGCATGCACGCCATTGCCATGGCCTGCTTCTCTGTCGTATCCAGCTTGCACATAGCGTCAAAATATCTCTTGTATTCCTCCTGCAGCTTCCTTGTCTCTGTGTTCTGAAGGTACTCCACCAGGAGTTTCCCGGCATGTCCGTAATTCTCTGTCAGGATCGATACCGTATCGTTTCCATCTTCCAGCAGCTTCTCTTCGACCTCGATCTCGATCACGCGGTTTTTGGATCCGGCCCGGCTGTTGGACTTTGTGATCGGCTCTTCCCCGGTAAAAAGGTAGCTGTTGTGCCATGTCTTCGTCTCTTCCACACCACCGGAAGCCTTTCCACGACCGCGGTCGATCCCTTCCGTGATCTGGTAAATGAACCTATCATAATTCGTAAAATATTTATTGTCTTTCACCGTCTGCAGTTCATCCCCTGCATAGGGAAGACTGTATAAAAAAGCTGCTGTGCGCCGCACGTTCACGCTTGTTGCATCCATGGTCTTGACCAGGCCGCCCATCTTCGGGTTGCCCCAGATAGACATGGCTGCCATGATGGCCACAGTTTTTCCGGTACCGGATTCCCCGCTCCAGATGTGGAAGACAAATGGCAGGATCCGCAAAGCTTCGATCAAAACGCTGCCGAGGCTGGCCGCAAATGCCAGGCGGATGATCCTATTTTTCCGCAGGATGCTGCAATGATCCTTCCATATCTGGAAACTACCGCTTTCACGGACGTTCTGGAAGATCGGGTCATATTCCTTATTCCCGTCATATACAATATCATCAGCATATGGCATGAACTCATTCCCGCACCAGCCCAAGCGGTTAATAGACCGCGTCGGCGCCAGTTTAGCCGGGTTCATTCCGATACAGTCGCTGATATACCGCACAAGGTACTTTGCGTTTTCTGACGTCACTTCGATCCCGATCTTGCTCAGGACCTTGACGATCAACGTGTTATCCGCGCAGACTTCCCGGTTCACTGTCACCTGATTCCATGCCCCATATTTAAAATAAGCCAGCCGGACCCGTTCCTCCCCGGTATCTACATTCTTCAGGATCTCCATCGGCAGGATCGGATGCATGCACGCCGTGATCTGTACCGGCATCCCGCGGCTGTCAAACTTCTGCATGGTGACGCCCAGATCTGTCGCCCTCCAGGGGCCGCACTGCAGCTCGACCGGCTGCTCTGTGAACTGGGTCACATTCCCGCGTTCCATCATTTTTTGCTGGTAATCTTTGAAGAAGGACTGGAGAAGATTCGAGAACTCCCGGCTTCTCTTCAGAAGGCGGGCCCGGTTCCGCAGCGCTTCCACAAACTGGGTCCGCTCCACGTGGTCATCGATCTCAAAGATCTGATAAAAAATCTCATCTGGGAATGGATCCGCCGGCGTCAGTTCATTCATCCCATCCAGCAATTCTTCTTTGGATCTCTCCAAGACGCTTCACCGCCTTCCTGTCCCTGTAGTATTCTTCTGGATGTTCCCTGATGCATTGCATCCGATACTCCACGATCGACAGCTCCTGCATCGCCTCTGTAAAGTGCGGGGAAGAAAAGCAGTGCGCGGCGTCACACAAGAGCTTCCAGTATTCTTTCAGGATGGCTCCCGCCTCTTTCTGGAATCTCCGCAGTTCCTCATATTTCTCCTGCGCTTTCTGCCGTTCCCGCTTCTCCCGGTATGTAAGCCCTTCCAGCCGGATCGGGAGCGAAAAATCCTCGATCAGCTTCTTGCAGGCCTCCTCATTGGAAAGCCCGAACAGCTGGGCCGTAAATCTGATCACATCCCCGCCATTGTGGCAGGTGAAACAGTAATACCCCTTGTCATGCTGATAGATCTTCATGCTGGGATGGCTGTCGGCATGAAAAGGGCAGAGGCAGAACCCCTGCCGGTTTACCCGCAGGCCATAGCACTCCGCGGCAGTCCGCATGCCCAGCCTCTGCTTCACCTCCTCATAGTCCGCTTTACATAAATGGGAGCTCTTCATCGATCCCCTCCGGGACGCTCATAAAACCGTCTCCATCCGGCTGGCTGTTTTCAGGCGCCGGCACGTCCCTCCCGGCCTGATCTTCCAGGAGCTTGTCCTCCGGGATCCTGGCATCCTTTAATCCGTCTATGCTGCGGATCTGCACGATCTTCGTTGCCATCCGCTTCCTGCCGTCATCTGTCAGGAATTCCTCCCGGCCCATCACTGCGCCGAATCTCTTCCCGACCAGAGTTTTCTCATTTCCTTTGGTCCCCCATGGGAAATGAAAGCCCTCATTGGACCGTTCCACACTGGTCATCAGCCCCTTAAAGAACGGGAGTCCGCTCTCATCCATGTACTGCCGGTGTACACCCTTGTACTTGGCGTTCTGATTCACCTGTTTCTCTGCATCATACTGCTTCCGGTAAAACCCCTTCTGATCCCCTTCTGCGATATCAAACTGCATCACAAAACGGTCCCGTCCATTGGCCTCCTCCTGCTTCGCGCCCAAAATCTCGCATACATACAGTCCTGCCGGCAGCTGGGAAAATTCTCCTGTATACGCCGGTGCCTCATCATATCCTTTCGGTTTACTGATCATTCTTATCTTCCTCTCTTTCTCTGTTTTTCGGATTCTCTATCCCGTAATACTCCCGGATCTTGTTATCCACATACAAAAGATCATTGTCGATCTCGACTTCGGGGAACATATCATCCGGAGCCTTACTCACAGCCCCGTCTTTTGACTGGGTCACGAACGCATACCGCTCTCCCTTTACCGCCCGGAGCACAATGGTAAACATCCCTTCCAGGCAAACTTTTTCATCCAGAAGTTTCCCGATCGTCTTCGGCTTGATATCTCCAAATTCATTCGTATCCTCATGCATGACCACATAGACAATCCGATCGTCCGGGGCCTCGGAGATTGCCTGGATCAGCCGGTAGAAGTCATCTGCCAGCTGATTATAAAGGCCAAACACCGCATTCCCTTTTCCTGTGGTGCTGTGTCCATCCATGAACTGACCGGTGATCAGATACCCTGCATCGTCGATCACGATGGATTTCGGCCACTGCGGACTTTTTACTGCGCTCTTGATCTTTCCATAATCGCTGCATACATTCCCCGGAAGCTTCCCACGGAATGGCAGCGGCTTGTTCAGCACCCGGATCACTCCGAAATCTTTGCCGACACAGTTCTTCATACTCCGGCTTTTCCCGGTCCCAGACTTCCCTATGATCAAAACCGGCACTCCCATTACAGCGGCACCTCCTCAAACTTCAGACCCTTCAATACCTTCAGGATCGGTGACCCTTCCTCTGACATCTCCGATCTGCTTACAGCCAGCGCAGATGTCTCATTCTTCCAGATCAACACGCGCCCTGTCTCATCCCTGGATGATGGTCCCGCAGGTGTCCCATCATGTTCCGTCTCCCGGATATCTATGATGTCATAATACTCACTGGGGATTGGAATGACCTCGCCTGACATCCGGCACTGGATCAGCCGGTAGCTCGCCCAGCGGGTGGCGTAGATGACCGGGATCACTGAAAACGGGATCCGGGCTCCCTGGAACCTCTTCGGAAGGTCCAGATACGGATTCTCTGACACCTCATACTGCTGTACTTCATCCTTCTTTGCCTTAAATACTTCGCCTTCATTCGGCAGTTCCCCGGTGTGTTCCATGATCGCCGCTTTCAGCCAGTTCGGCACATATCCTTCCTTGGTCCATGTGGCCCAGGCTCCGCCTGAGATCACCAGGCCGCCATAAATCCTGCCTACTACCAGGCCATTGTGCCGGAAAGCGTCCTTGATCCATCTCTTAAACATTGTCTTATTCAAAAACATTTCTATTCTCCTTTACATTTCCTGATTGACTCCTGTATCAGTTCCAGGATGATCTCGCACTCCTGAAAGGTCGGGTTGTACAAGTATTTCCCATGCGTCAACTGTTCCGCTATGATCCCCGCTGTCTTTGCGATCTGTCCCATCCGATAAGGCGTGATCTCTTTTCGTTCTTCCATGGTCCATCACCGGATATTCAGGTGTTTCCCATAGGGTTCCAGATGTGCCCATTCCACTTCCTTGTCCTGTAAGAGCTCCCGGATTGCATCATTGTTCACCTTCGGCGGCTGCGGGATCAGGTACTTGCCCGGGATCTCGTCCAGGTTGTCTGTAATAGACAGGGGCTGCTTCCCTCCGTTCTTCGCGATACTGAAGGAAAACAGCAGGGTCTTGAATTTCGTCTTCCCGATAAATTCAAGGTTGGCCTGCAGACGGTCTTTTAACCGCTGAGCCTTGTTCTCCAGGGACTTCCTCCTGGCACACATGCGCTCTTCTTCTGCTTTCAGTGCCATGGCATCCGCCTGAAGGTTCTTGATCAGTTTTGCGTAATTATCCGCCTTCTCCTCGATCTCCCCGTCGATCGCTTCCAGCGTGTCCATGATGGTCTGTTCATCCGTTTCGCCGTCATAAAGCATGTCTTCCACTGTCTTATATGCATCTGTCAGTTCATAGATCGTACTCATTTTTCATTCATCCTCCTATACAATTTGTGCAATAATGTCCCGGATCATGGCTGTTCCGGAATCCATGGATACGTTGGCCTTCTTGGTAGCTCCGGACGCAAATGTGGCCAGCACGGCCTCCTGCTCCGGGATATACTCCAGGTCTTCCAGGTCGTGCAGGTTTCTTGTCGCCTGCAGGGCCGGCAGTAATAGATCACAGATCTTGCTTTTATCTTCCATTTTTCTTTCCTTTCTGTTATAATTTAGATGGATAATTTCCTGAGTGCTTACCGGCCTGCCAGCCATTATGTAAGCGCTCATTTTTTATATTGGCCCGGCCTGCAGGCAATACAGCAAAACTATCCCTGTAAACGTTATACCGGCCACGAATCCAGCCCCGATGTATGCCAGCACCAGCACCACCGCCGATGCAAAGTCCCGCTTCTTCCGTTTGTGCTGGATTAGTTTCCTTCTGTATGCCGGAGGCTCCCGGTATGCGGGGATTATGCTCAGTTCGGTTTTCATGCTTGTCCTCCTCTCTCCCGCTCACGCGGGCTTCTCTTCTGTTACTTCTGTGATCGTGCAGTCACCATACTGATGGCGGTATGTTTCAAACAATGCCTCCATGAAATGATCTGCAAACTCTTTTTCTTCCGCCTCGTTCCGGATTTTAGGTTCTTCCATTACATTCACCGCCTCTCTATAAAATCTATGTCGACTGGATTGTCCGGTTTTCCGGTATCTGGTATAATCTTCCTATCAAATGATGAAAGGAATGATTTTATGTCTGATGAAACTACAAATAAATTTTCCCTTATATCTGTTTGCGTTTCATAGAATCAACAAATTCTTTTGTGTTAAGTTCAATATCCTTTACATAGCCATCTACTATTTCAAAATAGTGGGTGGCTAATATTTTTGTTGTAATAACTGATGCAATGATTGCTCCCACGATACTTCCAATGATTGTCCGCATTCTCACCTCACCTCCTTCTCGTCCGTCTGAAATAAATAATCGAGTGACTTATGCTGTTGCCTCCAGATACGCCAAATCTCTAACTGTCTCAAGTCGCTTCTTACAGTCCTTATAAATCTCCTTGTAATGCTTACCCGTCAGGATTCCTGTATCAATCACATGAAGAATAATATTCTCCATTAAAGACAGATTATTAAGCTGCATCACCGTGGCCTCGTCTCTCTTCTGAATACCGGCCATCTTATTTGCCAGCTTAGAATATGTCATATACAACATATCCGCATGAGTACTCCCCTGACTCTTGGCATATTCCACGAGTTTCTTGATCGTGTCCGTCTCCGCCTTGCGTGTCAGTTTGCCCGCTTGTCTGGTCTCAATCCATGTCTGAGTCTGCCGCTCGAGAATGAATCGACGCATCTTATAAAATTCAGAAACTAATCTGGCTTTGAACTCAACAACCGTTTCTGTGTTTTTCAAAAGAGTTATAAGGAACGTTGCTTGCTCCTCATTCAAGGAGTAATACTCTTCTGGTCTACCTCCGGTACTTTCTGCCTGATATGGGGCAGAAAGTTTTCCAAACCGCTCCATTACCTTTTGGTGCTTTCGGATAGTCTCCTTTAATTTTCTGTGGGTAACTCCTGTTCCTTTTGAAATAATTAGGCTATCTGTAAAAACATCATTTCCGTTCAGCGTTACTAACTCCTGCATCTGCTCTCCTTTTTTGATGATTTTAAATCCGCATTTCGGTTTTGTTTTCTAAACTTTTTCTTTAAAAAAATATTTTGGTATAAACTTTGTCTGGATACCCAGTAACTCAGATGCCTTAAGTATTTCTTCCTGAGAAAAGTCTAATTTATTATTGAGTCGTTGATTTAATGAAACACGTCCAATTCCTAATGCTTTTGCGAAATTTTCTTGAGTATCAAACTTAAATCTTATCAGTCTTACAAGTTCGGTGTAGTCAAACGCCATGTTTTTCCCTCCTATCTGCCTAGTTTAGTTTTCTGAACACCATTAGCATATCATTCCCTCAACACTTTGTCAATCATAAAATTTAGTTTTTTAAACTTATTTAGAAATTAAAACTTTTATGTTGCATTTTATAAACAACTGTGATATTGTAAATTTACGGAGGTGATTAAATGAATACAGCTCAACGCATAAAAGAAGCATTAGAACTTCGTAATATGAAACAAGCTGACTTAGTAGAAAAAACCCAAATTAGTAAAGGGGCTTTGAGCTCATATATCTCAGGAGCTTACGAACCGAAACAAAAAAATTTATATAAAATCGCTAAGGCTTTAAATGTATCTGAATCCTGGCTGATGGGGCTTGATGTTCCTATGGAAAGGGAAAACAAATGGGCAAACATAAAAAAATCTATAAATAAAACGGATGCTTTTGAAGCGCAGTTAAAAGCCATAGGATGGACTTGTGAATATTTTGGCTGTAATGATTGGGAATTAATTGAAAATGGCGGAATGGGATTAAATGATGAAGGCGAGATGGTTGATGGAGGAACGGGGCATCCCATAGGGTGTTCACTTCCAAATAAAGGATATACAAAATGCGAAAATTGTGTATATCGACATCCTCATTATAAATTTTCCAATGGAACTCTTTCATTTGATGTTTCAATAAAGGAATATAATTCATTTTGTAATGACGTAGAACTCTTTTATAAAAAGCGTTTACAAAAGTTATTATTAAAATCATCTGAACAAATATTTGATAATGATACAGAACTCAACGCCGCCCATGCCCGTACCGACATAGACATACCAGAAGGCATAGACACATCCGATGATGATATTATGGATGATGAAAATTTCTAAGTCCAGTTTATAGGACAAGATTTATAGTACACTATAAACTGGAGGTATGACCTATGATATATGAAGCACTTTTGGATGAGGCATATCAGGAAGGGCTTATTGTAAAGGAAAAGCCCCTTAAATACAATAACGGTAGAATTAAAGGGAAACGTATCGCCATCCGTAAAGATATCGACACTTCCACTGAAAAAGCCTGTGTCCTCGCGGAAGAGCTGGGCCACCACCATACCAGCATGGGGAATATCCTCGATACATCGGATGCCGGGAACCGCAAACAGGAGCGTCAGGCACGGCTCTGGGGATACAACAAGCTGATCGGGCTGACCGGTATTATACGGGCCTATGAAGCCGGCTGCCAAAATTGCCATGAAGTGGCAGAGTATCTGGACGTGACAGAAGAATTTCTACAGGATTGTATCGAAACATATCGCGGCAAGTATGGTCTTGGGACTGAAATAGATGGGTACTATGTTATGTTCATTCCCAATCTGACTGTATGGAAATTGGTATAACCCCGGAAGGGATTATATAAATGTGGTGTTTTTTGGAATGAGAAGAAAGAGAGGAAATGTAACATGAAAACTTGGAAACTGGTATCTGGTATTTTATCAATCGTGCTGTTCGTATTTGTAACGTTCCAGTCTTGTGCGGCGGGAGTTGCAAATACTCTGGAAGCTAACGGAGAAGTCGGAGGATCTGCCGGCATAATTGTTGCTCTTATGCTTCTTGTTGGCGGCATCGTTTCTATCGCCACCCGCAATGGTGGAAAAGGCGGAAACATTGCTTTGATTATACTTTTCGGTATTGGCGCGCTTTGTGGATTTGCGCTGGCAGGCGGCTACAGCGATTTATATATTTGGTCAGCATGGTGCTTAATCTGTGCGATACTGGCAATTGTTTCATTGGTCAAATCCAAATAATATACCCGCCCCGGCACTCCCAGAGCCGCCGGGGTGCCCAAACAGAATAATGTATTTACCCGGGTAGCCGGGAAGGCGTGCAGTCATCCGTTCTTATCCTGTAGAAAGGGTGAAATGCTATGACTACATATGAAGAATTCATGGTAATTTTGACCGTGTCAACGCTCATTGTAGCAATTCTGAATTATAGAAAATAAGCAAGCCGCCTTGTCTCTTGGCCGGAGTAGGCAGCTTGCTTTTTAGTAACTGTTAACTTTGCACCGGAGCGGATAGGCTTCATCTATCTTCCGGCTATCCTGTTAAGTACATTATAGCAAATGTACCCGAAAAGTCAACCGCCCGATGCGCCAACATCGGACGGAGATGATCTCCGAAGAGATACCTTCTTGACAGGAATATTGTATCATCTTCGGGCAGCCGACACAATCCAGAACATCCGTTCATTGTCCGGCTGTTATTTTGTATCGCCGTTTCCTGCGTAGGAACACGGTTTGAAACATACAAATGAATAAGGAGATGATAGCATGGAAAAAAGGATCCGGTGCGCCATTTACGATCGTGTGTCCACGGATATCCAGGTTGAAAATGGTCTGTCTCTGGATACGCAGAAGGAACTGCTGACAGAGTATGCCACTTCCCACGGATATGAGATCGTCGATTATTATGCTGATGAGGGTTTGACTGCCCGGAAGAAGCTGCAGAACCGGAAAGACTTTCAGCGGCTTCTTTCAGATGTCCAGAAAGACAAAATAGACCTGATCCTGGTGACAAAGCTGGATCGATGGTTCCGGAACGTCCGGGACTACCACAACACACAGGCGATCCTGGAACAGCATCATTGCAACTGGAAGACGATCTTGGAGGATTACGACACGTCCACGGCGGACGGCCAGCTTAAGATCAATATCATGCTGGCAGTGGCCCAGAATGAGTCAGACCGGACAAGTGAGCGTATCAAGGTGGTGTTCGAGCATAAGCGGAGAAATGGGGAACTGATCACCGGGAAACCTCCGTTCGGATACATGACGGTGAATAAGAAGCTTCAAAAGAACCCGGAAGAATCCGAAATTGTAGAGGAATACTTTCGGCAGTACCTGGGAAGCCTGTCGAAACGCAAGGCGATCAACTATATCCGGGACGTATATGGCGATCGCGCCCCATCCGCCCAAGCGATGGATAAGTTTACCAAAAAAGAGGTGTACTGCGGCTGGCGCGGCGATGATCACAATTACTGCGAGCCATATATCACACCGGAGCAGTTCCGCTTTATCCAGGAAACTACCTCCGCACGTACCTTTCACACATCAAATGAGCCGTATATCTTCAGCCAGCTCATGAAGTGTCCTTACTGCGGCGCCACGATGACCGGATTTGTAAAGACCCACAAATGTAAAGACGGATCTGTCTCCCGGTATAAGCGTTACCGCTGCTCCCGGAAGTTCGATCAGCATCCCCGGGGAATATGCATCTCTGAGTCTACTGTCGAAGAGTACATAACCCATCACATCAAGTCGGAGCTCAACCGGAAGATGTACACCATCAGGAACGGAGGAAATCCAAAAAAGAAAGAGGATCCGGAGCCTCGCATCCGGGCGGAAATGAACCGGCTGAACAACATCTACATGAAAGGACGTATATCTGAACAGGAATATGACCGTCAGTATGAGGCTTTGGAAACGCAGCTCAGAGATGAGCTTCAGAGACAAAAAGAAACAGCCGCGGATTATGAGCATATTGTCAAAATGCTCTCCGGAAATTGGATCGACATTTATAATGCCCTTGATCCGGAACACAAAAATGCCTTCTGGAAAAAAGTCGTGAAGGAGATCGTTCTGAACAAAGAAACCCACAAAATAGAATCTATTAATTTTATGCCTTTTGGGTGCGGTAATTAATTGCGCTCAGTTGAATTTGAACCCGGCGCCACTTCCCTGGAGTCTGAGGGCAAGGGCTATGTCGTCGCCTCTCTGGGCGAGGACAGCGGCTTTGTCCCCTACACCGCGTTCAGCGCAAAAGAAAGCTATATCGGCGAAAATCCTGACATTATCCAGGGATTCACCAACGCGCTGCAGAAAGGGATGGATTACGTACAGTCTCATACTCCGGAAGAGATTGCCGCTGTCATTGAGCCCCAGTTCCCGGAAACAGATCTGGAAACAATCACTACTATTGTGACACGGTACTATGACCAGGAAACATGGAAGAGCGACCTGATTTTTGAAGAAAGCAGCTTTGATCTGCTGCAGGATATCCTGGAAACCGCAGGAGAGCTGGAAGAGCGGGTGCCTTATGAAGATCTCGTCACAACAGAATTTGCGGAGATCGCGGCGCAGTGATATAATATTTCTGTACCTTTTATACGAAAGGAAGATTCTGTATGATCGACAAAAGACTGATCCCTGTAGCCGGATTAAAAAAAGAACCCTTCTCCGGGAGCCATAATGGCATGCGCTATTTATTCCTTGGGGATGACGGAAAGAACAGTACGACCTTCACAGTTTTTATCTATCCCGAACCATGGTGTTTTGAACAGACGCCGGCAGAAGAACGGCAAAGCGCGACATTTCCCCTCACAGAGGACGGAATGGACCAGGCGATCGAATGGCTGGTCGAGAATTATACCTCTGAGCAGAAGCGATGGAACACTGCTTTGAAGGGAATGATGAGCACAGTAAAAAATGAGAAATCGGACTCTTTATCTAATTTTAAGAATGTTTAAGATTTCTTCCATATATTGTCACAGCCGATTCACATTTCTCTGCTATCCTGTAAACATGATAATAAGAAGACGATGGCTGTACATACAGCTATTGCATGCACAGCCATCGGACTTCGCCTAAGAAGCTTTGAACAGATCTCCTTATACGGGTTCTGTTTTTATTTTGTTTTTATTTCAGAAACAGTATTTTATCTTCCTTGAATTCAAGATAATCCGGCATTCCTTTCTTCTTCAGTTCATCCCCCTTTTCCCGCTGCACAAACCAACAGATCATCTGTGCATCTTCACCTGTCATTTCAGGTCTGATATAGTAATTTTGTTCAAAAGGTAACACCGCGCTGCTCTCCAGATCAAACCGGATCATATTCTCGCCCCGTTTTCCCCATACAGGGATAATATCATGGGCCCGGTATCCGAGCCATTCTGTATACTCCGGGATCTCAGAATGAGTATGCAGGCAGATCCCCCAGTCCACAGCCTCAACTGTATGGGCATCTCTGCGCACTGCCCGGGAAAGATTTTTACATCCGGTCAGTCTTGCAGCCTCCCGGCTTACCGGATTCGCAAAAATCTCTTCTGTCCGTCCTGCTGCCGCAATGCTGCCCTGATCAATGATCAGCAGTTCTTCGCTGAACCGGTATACTTCATCCCGGTTATGGGATACCATGATAACCGTCCCTTCATAGCCTTCCAGCATCCGGATCAGCTGCTGCTGAAGCTGATCTTTCAGGTGCATATCCAATGCAGAAAACGGTTCATCCAGGAGGATCACGTCCGGTTCATAGGCCATGATCCGGGCAAGGGCCACTCTCTGCTGCTGACCTCCCGAAAGCTGTCCCGGAAGGCGTTTTTCCAGGCCGTTCAGCTGGAATTTTTCCACCATTTCCTTCACTCTGGTTTCTGTCTCCTGTTTGCCTCCCTTCAGACCGGCCGCAATATTTTTCTCCACCGTCATGGTAGGAAACAGGGCATAATTCTGGAACAGATAACCCACATTTCTCTTCTGAGGCTTTAGATTGATCTTTCCTGCTTTGTCAAACAATGTGCGCCCTTCCACCTCAATGTGCCCTTCGTCCGGCGTCTCGATGCCGGCAATGCTTTTGAGGGTCATGCTTTTTCCGCACCCGGACGCGCCCAGTATGCCGATACGCCGGGAATCACTCTGAAAACAGATATCCAGCCGGAAACTGTCCAGCTTCCGGCGGATCTCAACCTTTACAGACATGGCCTACCACCTCCCGATATGTTTCATCTTCCTGCCTGAAATCAGATTCATCAGGAAAATAATCACAAAGGCGATAACCATAACGATCGCGACCCAGATCCCCGCGGTCAGATAATCTCCATCCTGAATGACCATGGCGATCTTCTGGGAAATGGTACCTGTTTTCCCCGGAATATTCCCGGCCAGCATAGAAGTCGCGCCATATTCACCCAGCGCTCTGGCAAAGGTAAGGATCGTCCCTGACGCGATCCCCGGGCCGGCTGTAGGCACAATGATCTTCCAGAAAATCTTTGTATCCGACATTCCCAGTGTCCGCCCTGCATAGATCAGATTCATATCGATCTGTTCCATGGCTGCCCTGGCATTTCTGTACATCAGCGGAAATGCGATCACCGTAGCCGCTATGACACATCCCAGCCAGGTCTGCACCACTTTGAACCCGAATTCGTCGAAGAGAAATTCTCCCAGCGGTCTTCTCCGGCTGAACAGCAGAAGCAGGAAGAATCCCGCCACTGTGGGCGGAAGCACCATGGGAAGCGTAAGTATGCCGTCAACGACTGCCTTTTTCCCCGGCGATGCCTTCACGACTTTCCGGGCCGCAAAAATCCCCAGGAAGAACGAAATAATCGTGGCCACGACCCCTGTTTTCAGTGAAATAACCAGGGGACTCCAGTCCAGTTCCTTCAAAATCTGTATAACTTCTTCCATAACCTTCCTCTGTACGGTTCTTATACGTCTGTGTCAAAATAATAGGATTCAAATATCTCCTTCGCTTCATCGGAAAGTATGAATGCAAGGAAATCCTCGGCCGCCGCTGTCTGCGCATCATCCGCTTCCTCATTTATCACACGGGCGATGGGATAGATGACGTTGCCGGTCAGATCATAACTTACCGTCTGCAGGATCTGAAGATCTTCCTCATATCCATATGTATCAGAATAATAGGTGGTGCCGACCTCACAGGACCCTTCCACTACCGCTGAAAGAACCTTGCTCACATTGTCCTGTTCGCTGATCTCCACGCCGCCGAGGGCCTCAGATATTTCCTCTGTCGTAATAGATGCGGGATCGTCTGTCTCCGGAAGAATCCCCAGACTGATCAGAGCCTGTCTGGTATACCTGCCCACAGGCACGCTGCCGCCCGCAAGGGCGATACTCTCCGCATCTCCCAGATTCTCCAGTCCTGTCACCTTGGTTCCGCTGTCTTTTAATGTTACGACAACAACCTGATTATTCACCACATCTGCTCTTGTTCCTTCTACCATCAGGCCGTCTGCTTCCAGGTCATCCATCTGTTTCTGGGCCGCGGAGAAGAAAATATCACACTCATATCCTTCCTGGATCTGCGTCAGGAGCGTTCCGGAACTGTCCGGATTGTAAGTGATCTTTACATTCGGATGATCCTCATTATATATTTCTGCCAGCTCTTCCATCACTGTATTCAGACTTGCAGCAATAAATACCTGGATCTCTGTCTCCTCTTCCTCTGCTGCGGCATTTTCCTCTGTCGTGCCGCCGCTGTCCTCCCCGGCGTCACTGCTTCCGCCTGAACAGCCCGCCATTGAAAATACCAGGACTGCCGCCGTCATTGCCGCTAAAATTCGTTTCTTCATTACTTTTCCTCCTTGACTTTTACATTTTCTCTTTTCATCTTCTCTGTCCTTTTTGCTGTTACCTTAAAGTATACTCGATTGTTTTTTCAAAAGCAATCGAATTTAAAAATTGTGGCAGGATACCGGTCTTCCTGTTCCACTCCTGCCACACCGTTACATCCCCATTTTAAAAATCCACAAATATTTCTCTGTATTTTTCCTCCGCGATCTGATCAAGTTCCTGTTCAAATTGTTCATAACGCTCCAGCAGCAGAGCTCCTTTTTCACTGAGCATTGCGCCGCCTCCATTTTTTCCTCCATGGCTGCGTTCTATGATCGTAAAACCCAGCTCTCGCTCCGCACGCTCAATGATCCTCCTGCCTTTGCTGTAAGACATTCCCATCTTCTCGCATGCCTCGCGCACGGATCCCTCCCGCCTTATCCCTTTGAGAAGTGTCCTGACGCCCGGGCCAAAAAAAGATTCCATACCGGCCAGCTGTACCTTCAGCCGGGGACGGATGTTGTCCGGCATATTCAATTTTTTCTGTCCCAGGTCGGCTGTGTTCTCCTTCCCGTTCATCTTCTCATCCTCTCTCACAGCTGTTCCACCGGTTTCCTGGATTTCATCCATTCCCGCTGCCGATTACTGTCAACTCACCGCCGGTCATTTTGCAGGCTTCTTTTTCTTTGAATAGAAGGTATCTTCCATTGGAAGTTTCGTCCGGAGCACATGATCTTTCGCATAGTACGCTCCCTGGACTGCGGGAGCTGTCGGAATCGTCGCGATCTCTCCGATTCCCTTCGCGCCATAGGCAAAGGGCAACAGCTCTTCTTTCTCCACATAGATGGCGTGGATATCCGGTATCTGAGGCGCGCGCATCAGTCCCAGTGTCCCGTATTTTGCCTGGGGCACGCCATCTTTCAGCGGGAAATCCTCTGTCAGGGCGTATCCCAGTCCCATCAGCACCCCGCCTTCGATCTGTCCCTGGATGGAGATCGGGTTCACGACTTTTCCGGAATCGTGGGCCGCATACACTTCTTTTACCTTCCCGTCATCATCAAGAATTACCACATGAGTGGCAAATCCATAAGCCACATGGCTCTTCGGATTCGGGACATCTGCGCCCAGTTTGTCTGTTGGGTCAAAGAATTCGGCAAATGTCTCCCAGCCCTCCAGCTTTTCCAGGCTTCCTCCCGCCTCTTTGAGCGCCTTATTAAGATCCGCCGCTGCCATCCGCACTGCCTCGCCGGTGATCAGGGTCTGACGGGACCCGGACGTAGTTCCGGAATCAGGCGCCACCTCTGAATTGGCTCCCATATTCACAATCCTGTCTCTCCCTAGCCCGGTGGTCTCTGCCACCATCTGAACAAACACAGTGGCGCATCCCTGCCCGATATCAGAGGCGGCGCTGTACAGTTCTACTTTTCCGTTGTGTACTTTCAGTTTTGCCCGGCCTTTGTCCGGAAGACCCACACCCACGCCCGCGTTCTTCATGGCGCAGGCGATCCCGGCTCTTCCCGGATTCTTCTCATACACATCCTTCACCGCCAGAAGCGTCTCTTTGAGCGCGGTGGAACAGTCCGCAATCTGTCCGTTCGGCAGCACTTTTCCGGGCTCAATGGCATTCCGGTAACGGATCTCCCAGGGAGAAATTCCTACCATCTCCGCCAGAAGGTTGATATTGGATTCCAGAGCGAACTCGCTCTGGCACACGCCGAAGCCTCGGAACGCCCCTGCCGGAGGATTATTTGTATAATAGCCATATCCGCGGATATCTGTATTCTGATAACAGTATGGCCCTACAGAATGGGTACAAGCCCGCTCCAGGACAGGACCGCACAGGGACGCATATGCCCCGGTGTCAAAGTAAATCTCGCAGTCCAGTCCCGTAAATATTCCGTTTTCATCACAGCCCAGCGTAAATGTGCCCTCCATGGCATGCCGCTTTGGATGGAAATTGATCGATTCCTGTCTGGAGAATGTGATCTTCACAGGACGCTGGACTTTATACGCGGCCAGCGCCGCGATATGCTGGGCGGAGACGTCTTCCTTGCCGCCGAATCCTCCGCCCACCAGCTTGTTTTCTACCACGATCCGCTCCGGGTCCCAGCCGAACATGATCGAGATCTCATGCCGGGTATCGTACACTCCCTGATCGGAAGAATACACCTTGATCCCGTCCTTATAGGGGAATGCCACCGCACATTCCGGCTCCAGGAACGCATGCTCTGTAAACGGCGTCCGGTACGTCTTCGTCACCACATATTTTGAGTTTGCCAGGGCCGTTTTCGCGTCTCCCCTGGTCACGTGGCGCTTCTGGCAGAGATTGCCGGCAGAATGTACTTTGGGGGCATCCTCGGCCATGGCCTCCTGAATGGAAGTCACCGGCTTCAGCTCTTCATAGTCGATCTCCACCAGCTCTTTGGCCTCTTTTAAGATATCCTTTGTCTCCGCCACCACCAGACAGATAGCATCGCCAACGCAGCGGGTCACTGATCCTTTCGCGATCATCACATCCCAGTCCTGCTGGAGATGTCCCACTTTGTTATGGGGCACGTCCTCCGCCGTCAGCACGGCAAGCACGCCGGGAAGAGCCAGCGCTTTGTCGGCACGGATATCCAGCACCCGGGCACGGGGATATTTCGACCTTACGGCTGATGCGTACACCATGCCCTCCATCTCAACATCATCCGTATATTCGCCGTATCCCAGCACCTTCTCTCTGACGTCCAGACGGAAGGCCCGCTGTCCTACTCCATAGTTGTCACCTTTTTCCAGGTCTTCCTCTATCTGCGCGTCTCCCCGGAGGATCGCTGCCGTAAGCTGGATTCCTTCAATGATCTTCTTATATCCGGTGCAGCGGCAGATATTTCCTTTCAGAGCCGCCTTGATCTCGTCTTCTGTGGGATCCGGCACTTTATCGATGAGCGCCTTTCCCGCCATCACCATCCCCGGGATGCAGAAGCCGCACTGTACGGAACCGCAGGCGCCGAAAGCATACACAAACGCCTCTTTCTCCTCCTCGCTGAGTCCCTCTGTCGTCAGGATGTTCTTCCCCGCCGCCCGTTTTGTGGTGAGCACGCAGGACTTGACTGCCCTGCCGTCCACGATGATCGTACAGGTTCCGCAGGCGCCTTCACTGCATCCGTCTTTGACGGAATGCAGATGCAGATCTTCTCTCAGATACCGCAGAAGCGGTTTCTCCTGATCTGTACTTCTTTCAACTCCGTTTACTGTAAAGGAATAAATTTCGCTCATTCTAACTGTCCTCCTGCCTGCATTGTTCTCTCTGACGGCAGATCCTCTCTCAGGTCAACGTCCTCCAGTTCTTCAGTCTCTGCTTCCACGATCCGCACTCTGTCCCGGTACTTCTCCATCAGCTGTCTGCCTCCCACATCACCGGAGAGTCCTCTCAGTTCGGAAAAATATGCCGGATCCCACAGAGCGGGATTTCCTTTTCTGGCGCTGCTCCCGGCACAGACGATGCTTCCCGGATGCAGCACGGCCTCATTAAATATCCTCTGTATCGTTGAAATTTTCAGCCCCGGCTGGTCACATACAGAAAAGAGAACTCCCTTCAGAGGACGACTCCCGCTTCTTCCCTGAAGAGCCGCCTCGAGCCCCAGCTGGAGTGATCTTGAGATTCCCCTCTCCGGTTCCCCGTTCCATACCGGGGTTATGCCCCGTCTTCGCGCCTCACGGGCAATCATTTCGTCACCGGTGACAATAAACGCGGAAAACGCGGAAAACGCCTGCATCTTATCCAGCATGTGCTCATACAGTGTCCGCCCGTTGATGATTGCTCTGAGCTTGTTCCCGCCGAATCTTGTTCCGGCTCCCGCGGCAAGCACCACGATCGCGTACCCGCCTTTCATCTTCTCAAACCGGCTCACAGCTTCCAGAACTCCTCCTCCGATGGCCCTGGCTTTGTCAGATATGGTATAGCAGTGAGATAACTCTGCTCTGGCGTCAATGTCGCCCACTTTCAGGTCTTTCGTTACCGGCGCTCCTTCCTGGAGCATTCCCCGGACGATCCCGCTCATCTGGGCGTACACGGGCTTTCCTCCCGTCAGCGCGACAATCTGTCCCTTCTCCACACATTCCCCGATACAGGCTTTGGGCTCCATCACCCCGTCCGCGGATGCCCGGATCAGCCTTTCCAGAGTATACCCTCCTACATTTCCCGGTATTCCGGTATTCGGGATGGCGCTGCCTTTCCAGATAATATTTCCCAGAGTATGCCCTCTTTTTGTCTCGATCACGCAGTGGCAGTCCCTTCCTGCTTCAAATCCCGGGCCGACGCCGACCACAAAAGGCGCGTCTGTGATCTGCGTGCCCAGATTTCTCTTTGCCAGGATGGCGTCGACGATGACGTCCGGACCGTACCACTTCCTGCTTTCCGCTTCCGGATCCACTATAACGGCAATATCGCCTCTGCCCATGATCTCTTGTGCTTTCTCCCGGCTGTCCGCAAGGAAACCGCAAAGTTCTTCCACCTCTGCTTTTCCCTCATAGACTGCTCTGGACAGCGCAACCGTCCTGCGCACTGTCAGGGGAACCGCGATCTCCGTCATCAGGATCTGATGCCCGGCTCCATACAGGCGGGAGGCAATTCCCGTGGCCAGGTCTCCCGCGCCTTTTATCAAAATCTTCATAACTGTCTGCTCCACTTTTCCTCTAGACAGGATGTAACCAACACCCGGTCTACCCCTTTTACTTTCAGCAGCCCGCATATCGCAAGGGCAGTTTCCCTTCTGCCTGGTGTATCCGCTTTATTCAGAATGACGGTGTACAATGCCTTCGAAGGACAGCCCTTCCTTCCTCCCTGCTCTGAGGCCGCAAGGAATGCGATATCCCCCGGCGTCACCTGTTCGGTCCCTTTCTTCTCCAGCAGGGCTTCTGCTTTCTTCTGACGAAAACAGACCTCTTCCAGGGGCCGCCCCACCGCGTCAAGGCCATACACTGACAGGACATGCGTTGTCTGCGGAAGGATCACCGGTTCATGGTCTGCCGGGACTTTCAGCGGCATCCGTTTCGCTCCGTCCGCCTCGATCAGCACAGGGATTCCCCACCCGATCATCTGTTTCAGATGTTCTTCCGGAAGGCCCTTCAGCCTGCCGCCGGACGAAGAACCGCCTGCCCACGCCTGCCTGTATGCTTCGAGGCATTCCCGGATCTGATCCGGCGAAGGATCAGTGAGAAAATAAGGGTGCTCCTCCTTCAAGACGTGCGTCGTAGTCGTGACGATTGCTTTCTGCCCGGACTTTGCATACTCCTCCGCGAGCCGGCGGAGCAGAGAAGTCTTTCCTCCTGCCCCTACCACAGAGACTACCGGAGCCGTTCCCAGCCCCGCGGCCTTCACCAGAGATTCTGCCTCCTGCAGAGATCCGTTCCGATAATATCCGACCATCTCATTCTGCCCCGTGGCGGATATAGGTGCCGGCGTTCTCTAAAAGGATCTTTCCGTTCTCCGCCGCCAGCGTTCCCCTCAGATAAACCTGTTCTGCCCGCCCGTGGATCTTCGTTCCCTCCATGGGGCAGTAATCACAGGCTGACTGCTGGGACTTTGCGGACAGCGTCCACTCTGTATGGGGATCCCAGACAACAATATCGGCGTCAGCCCCCGGGACAAGAGCCCCCTTCCAGGGGTAAAGACGGTAAAGCTTTGCCGGATTCTCCGCCAGATACAGACACATCTGCTCCGGAGTGATCCTCTTTTCCTGCACCCCGAACTGCCAGATCAGAGCCGGGCGCTCTTCCGCCCCTGGCATTCCGCAGGGCGTTCTCGAGAAATCTTCTGCCCCTGCGTCTTTCTGTTCCTGCGTAAAGCTGCAGTGGTCCGTGGCGATCGTCTGGATCCGCCCTTCCCGCAGTGCCTGCCACAGCACTTCCTGATTTTTCTTCTTCCGCAGAGGCGGCGCGATCATGTATCGCCTTGCCTCTTCTGCCGGAAGTGAATATTTTTCTTCATCCATCACAAGGTACTGTGGACAGGTCTCTACATAAACAGTCTGTCCCGCCTCCCTCGCTCTTAAGATCTCCCGGTAACCTGCTGCCGTGCTCAGATGCACAACGATGACCGGCGTGTCCACACACTTCGCGATCTTCAGAAGGCGGTTCACTGCCTCAGCTTCAGCTTCCTTCGGACGGGTCCAGGGGTAATCTGAGACATCCATCCTGTTCCCCTTTGTCTTTTCCGTCTCTTTCAGCCTGGCCTGGATGATCCCGTGATTCTCACAGTGCACTCCGGCAATACCTCCCAGTTCTTTCAACCGGGCAAGAATCTGGTACATCTCCTCGTCATCCACCCTGGTGTCATAGGTCATATACAATTTGAAAGACATGGTCTCTTTCTTTGTGATCTCCTCCAGCTCCCGGCTGATCTCCTCATTCCAGTCCGTCACGGCCAGATGGAACGCATAGTCACAGGATGAATGGCCGTCTGCCTTTTTGTGCCAGTTGTCCAGTCCCTGCCGCAGACTCTCTCCCGGGTACTGGGTGGCGTAATCAATAATACAGGTGGTGCCGCCCGCCAGTTCTGCCTTCGTCCCGGTGTCAAACTTGTCCGCCGTGACTGTATTGCTCACTTCCAGCGCCATATGGGTGTGCGCGTCAATAAATCCGGGAAATAAAAGTTTACCCCTCACGTCCACAATCTCGGCATCCGGAAAATCCAGATCCTTGCCTACCGCCAGGATCTTCTCTCCTTTCACAAGCAGATCCAGTTTCTCCATACCCTCTCCGTTGACAATTGTTCCGCCTTTGAATAACCGTTTCATCGCTGACCCCTTCTTTCCGGATAGCCCGTTTTGGCCGTTATAAGGCCAAAACGGTACGTATTTACTGGTTTCCCTGTTACTGTCTTAAAAGATAGCCATAGTCCTCTATGACAGTCTCCATCAGTCTTAACAGTCCTTCAGGTATCCGTGTCTCTTCGCCTTTTGTCCACACAGAAGTCTCGCCGAAGAACCGGACTTTACACTTCACCGCTTTGCGGTCAAGCACGACAAATCCCTGATTTTTGCTGTCTTCCATATCTTTCTCATCGGCAAACAGAGTAAATTTGTCCAGGTACGGAGCGCTGTCATAAGGACAGAAGCTCCTGCAGTTTCCACATTCATTGCACAGATAATCTACATGAATGATCTGATGCTTCTCCATGCCCGGCACACGGATCGATATATTTGCCCTGTTCGGACAGACTTCCACACAGTTCTCACAGATACCGGAGCATCCAAGACATCGTCCGCTCTCTTCTTTTCCTTCTTCAAGGTCGGCCAGTCTGCCTTTTCTGCTATAGAGGACCGTTTCCTCCGTAACTGCCTCGTGATCCTTCACCAGTGTGCCTTCTGCCACAGCCTCTGCGGCTTTCAGCCCGTCACGGATCGCCTCTACCACTGTAGCAGGTCCTCCAAGCCCGTCGCCCGCCACATAGACACCCGCCAGATTTGTCTCGCAGGTCTCCTCATTTACAATGACACGGCCTCTGTCATTTACATGGATCCCGTTTTTCTGATAAAACGCGGTAGGTACTTTTTCGCCTACTGCCGCGATCACTGTATCTGCCGGAATCTCCTTCTCTTCATCCGTCTCCACAACACTCCTTCTGCCGGAAGCATCCGTATCACCAAGTTTCATCACTTTACAGAGCAGCTTTCCATTTTCCAGCTTCAATGGTGCCAGAAGTTCCATGAATTCCACGCCGTCCTCCATGGCCATCTCAAGCTCTTCCTCATCCGCCGGCATGTATCTCCTTGTTCTCCTGTATACAAGATAAACATGCTCCACGCCCTTTGTGCGCTTTGCGGCTCTGGCAGTATCCATCGCCGTGTTTCCTCCGCCGATGATAGCCACCTGTTTCCCAATATCGAGATTCCCGTCCGTCTTCTTGTAATCTTCCAGGAATTCCAGGGCATTGACTGTTTTCCCTTCTTCCAGCCGAAGGACGCCCGGCTCAGACGCTCCTACCGCCAGGATCACCGCGGTATATCCCGCGTTCTTCAACATCGAAATATCCGTGATCTCAGAGTTCAGGAAAATATTCACTCCCATCTTCTCAAGCAGAGCCGCATCCTTGTCAATGGCATCTGACGGGATCCTGAATTCCGGGATTACCTGGCGCACCACTCCGCCCAGAGCGCTGCTTTTCTCAAAAAGTGTCACTTCCATACCTGCTCTCCTGAGAAAATATGCCGCAGCCATACCCGCAGGCCCGCCTCCGATCACCGCGGCCTTTCCAGGCTTTGTCACAGCAGGCGCTTGGATCTTCTGAAGCAGGGCGTCATAGCCTTTCTCTGCCGCGATCAGCTTCATGCCACGGATATAAACAGATTCTTCATAGAAATTACGGGTGCATTTACTCATACACGGATGTGCGCAGATGGTCCCCGTGATAAATGGGAGCGGGTTCTTCTCTGTGATCACCCTCAGCGCTTCCTCATATTTTTCTTCTTTTACAAGCTGCAGATAGGCCGGGATATCCTGATGGATCGGACAGCCTTCCCTGCAGGGAGCGGTAAAGCAGTCCAGCAGCGGGACCTGCTTTTTCATCTTTCTTGAAGGCAGCGGTTTCAATGCCTTTACATGGTACGGGCTGACCCTGGCTTCTTCCGCCAGCTTCGCCGTGGCATCTGCGCTGACCCCCGTAAACACAGCATTCTCTTTCTCCAGAAGCGCGGCCATCTGAGACATTCTGTCATAACCGCCGGGCTTTAACAGCGTCGTCGCCACTGTGACCGGCCAGATACCTGCCTCTACGATCTCTTTGATGTTATGGAAATCCGCTCCTCCTGAATAGGAGATCCGCAGCTTCCCGTCAAACTCTCTCGCCAGTTTCGCGGCCAGAGAAATGGACAGAGGATAAAGAGATTTCCCCGACATGTACATCTCCTCGCTGGGAAGTTCATTCTGCTTCACATCCACAGGGAACGTATTGGTGATCTTTACGCCAAATTCCAGCCCCCGCTCTGAGCAGACCTTCATCAGTCTGTTCAGCATAGGAACCGCGTCTTCCCACTGAAGGTCGTCTTTAAAATGGAAATCTCCGAACGCTACATAGTCATACCCCATGTCGTCCATCGTCTTTCTGGCAAACTCATAGCCAAGAAGCGTGGGATTGCATTTAATAAAGGTATGGAATCCCTTCTCCTCTATCAGATACATCGCGATCTTCTCGATCTCCTGCGGCGGACATCCATGCAGAGTGGATATGGTCACAGAGTTACAGATATCTCCGGAAATGTTATCGATATCTTCCTTTGTCACCTTTTCAAACATGTCTGCGTGTTTCAGAAGATACGACTTGCAGGACTGGAATACTTCTGAGTCCTGCGCCCGCTTCATCGTATTCAGAAAATGATCGATCTTCTCAGATTTTATCCCGGCCAGATCATATCCTACACTGATGTTAAACTGAAATCCGTCCATGCTGCCAAGGCCGAACTCTTTGGCAGCGATCTTGCACAAAAACCATGCCTTGATATACTCTTCCATGGCCTCCGGCACATACAGTTCTGTGGACCACTCGCAGTTATAGCACTCATCATCCGCTTTAATACATGGCTTGTTCACACACGCGGAAAGCTCTTCGCCGTCCATGATCTGCACTGTCTTAAGCTCAAAGAAACGGCTGCCCGTATAATATGCCGCCACAATGTTCTGCGCCAGCTGTGTATGCGGTCCCGCGGCCGGTCCCACAGGAGTCTCCAGGGGCCGCTCAAAGATGTTTCTTACAAATCTGGCATCCGCGTGATAAGGGTGATGCGCTCCAAACACGGTGCCGCTCTTTTTATATTCTGTCAGTGTCCAGTCCAGCAGCTGGGCAAAAGACATTGGTCTCATAATATCACTCATTGTTTTTACCTCCTGTTATAAGGTTGTATCAGGCCTCCGCCTCCGGTTTGTCCTTGGGCAGGATCAGGTTCAGGATCACCGCGAAGATCGTGGCCAGCACTACCGGTGATGACGCGAATGTATTGTTGATGATGGACTGGAAGCTCTCCAGACTCATGCTCATATCCAGAGCGCTGTGGATGCTCTGCGTCATCTGATTCAGGCATCCGTCATTTAAATACACACCCATCCCGATGGCAATAGAAAGTCCCGCGACCGTCGTATTGCGGTACGTCAGTTTCTCTGTTACAAACAGCTTGATCCCTGTCATCGCGATGGAGGCGAATACCGATGCCACGGCGCCGCCCAGCACACACTGAGGTATCGTACGGAGCAGGGCGGAAAACTTCGGGATCAGGCCCGCGATCAGCAGGAGTACCGCCGCCGCAGAAAAGACTTTTCTGCTCACGACCCTTGTAGAGCCGACGATTCCTACGTTCTGGCTGTATGTCGCGGTGGGCGGGCATCCGAAAACCGCGCCCACGATATTGCTCACCCCATATCCGATGATTCCTCCATTAAGTTCGGCGTTGGTGGGCAGCCTGTCCATGCCGCCGGTAGTCGTAGCGGAAAAATCACCCATCGCCTGGATCGAATTCACAAGGAATAATATCCCAAGCGGAATAATGGCCGAGATATCGAATTTTATTCCAAACTCCAGGGGCATGGGCACCTGGAACCATCCGGCGCTTGCAAGAGCAGAAAAGTCCACCATTCCAAAGAACAGCGCTACTACGTATCCACAGATCAGCCCGATCAGGATAGATGCCAGTTTGAACAGGCCCTTCCCATAATGATTCAGAAGGACAACGATCCCCAGTGTGATAAACGCCACCAGCCAGTTCTGCCAGGAACCATAGACAAGGGCTTCTGTCTTTCCCTGCTGCTCTACGATCACTTCATATGTATTAGAAGAATTTCCTGCCATATAGTTGATCGCCGTCGTATAAAGGGAAAGACCGATAGCGAAGATCACTGTCCCGATCACCAGAGGTGGAAATGCCTTTCTGATCTGCCTGATAAAAAGTCCTACAATGATCGCTATGACACCGCCTACGACTATGGCGCCGAAAATTGTATTGACATCCTTTGCCTGTGCCGCGATGGCTGTCATCGTTGGCACATAGGCAAAACTCACTCCGATAATGACCGGAAGTCCCGACCCGAGTCTGATCTTGCTCCCATACAGCTGCAGCAAAGTGGAGAGCGCCGCGAACACAAGAGATACCTGGATCAGCAGCCCCATATTTACATTTCCTCCCGCGTTGTTCGCGGCGTTCGCTACAAGGATCGCCGGCGTAACACATCCGACGACCGCGGCAAGCACATGCTGCGCGGCAAGAGGAAGGATCTGTCCCACAGATGGGTTGCCATCCCATTTAAATAATTCTGAATTATCCCGTTTCTGTTTTCTGTCACTCATCTCTTTCTTCCTTTCTATTTGCTGTTGATCCGACCGGCCAGCTCTGCCGCCGCCTGTCTGCAGTCCGCCATGATCTTTTCCGCGTCAAGATCTGCGAGTTCCCTGTCCTTCATCAGAACTTTTCCGTCCGCTACCGTCGTGACCACATCATGTCCCGTAACACCGAACACCAGATGGCTGTTAATGTTCCCGGCATTCATCGGAGTCAGAGGATTGTAGTCTACAACAATCACGTCTCCTGCCGCCCCCTCTTTTAAAACGCCAAGCTCAGGCTTAAAATATCTTGCCGCGATCTTCGCGTTGTTCTCAAACAGCATCTGCGGCACTTCTGCCCATGCTGCGTTGGGATCACAAAGATGATGCTTGTGCAGTACATTTGCCACCTTGTAGGATTCCATCATGTCATGGGTATATCCGTCTGTCCCCAGCCCGGTCAGGATCCCCCTGTGTACCAGCTCCATTGTGGGCGGGCATCCGCAGGCATTGCCCATATTCGACTCCGGATTATGTACGACCATAGTATCTGTTTCCCTGATCAGATCCATTTCATGCGGATTAATATAAATGCAGTGCCCCAGTAAAGTCTTTTCTCCCAGAACCCCATGATCCATCAGACGGTCCACGATCCGTTTCCCGTAATGCTTCAGACAATGGTGAAGATCTTCGATCCCCTCGGCCACATGGATATGATATCCCACCTCATCCGGTTTGTTTGAAGCCGCCAGATCAAAGGTCTCATCCGAGATCGTAAACTGCGCGTGCATTCCCATCATTCCGGCGATCATCCCGCTGTCGTCCTTCAGAGCATGCCGGATAAATTCCGCGTTCTCCATCACGGATGCCCTGGCCTTATCCATGCCGTCTCTGTCAGAAATCTCATAACACAGGCAGGACCGTACTCCTGTCTCTTTCGCAGCCCTTTCGATCTCAAACAGGGACCCGCCTACAGACCCGAAACTGGCATGATGGTCAAAAATCGTTGTGACTCCGTTTCGAATGCAGTCAATGTAAGTCGCCATAGCGCTCAGATAGGTGTCATGAAGCGTAAGATTCCGGTCAATGGTCCACCACATCCCATCCAGGATATCCAGAAAGCCTTTCGGATCATACCCCTCTATGGAGAGCCCTCTGGCAAACGAACTGTAGATATGTTCATGTGTATTGATAAAGGCCGGCATGATCAGTCCGCCTCCGGCGTCAATATGCTCTGCGTCAGGATACGCCTCTCGGATCTCCTGTGAAGTGCCGACCCGGACGATCGTCCTGCCGTCAATGGCCACCGCGCCGTCTTCAATAAAAGGACAGGCCTTGTCTCTTGTGATCACTTTTCCGTTGTCTAAAACAAGCATACATCTTTCTCCTTTTTTATTGATATTACACACACCGGCATTTGTATCTTCTCTCCATATCCTGTGCATTTCGCATACAAATACCTTTTACTTTTTATAGAATACCATTAAAAATGTATAAATGCAAGACAAATCCTAAATAATTTTTAGATTACCTAAAAAATTTTTAGAAAAACTATTGACTCTGCATTTTTTTATGCTATGATGAGTTTAAAGACACACATCAAAACAACTTCTTCTCTCTGACATTATTTCGAAAAAGGGCAGGTGAAAACATGAACCACAAGCTTGATTTTTTAAAGCAGCTTGCGCATGGTCTTGCCGCTCAGTTCGGCAGTTCCTGTGAAGTAGTGATCCACGATCTGACACGGCAGGATCTGGAGCAGTCCATCGTCTATATCGAAAATGGCCATGTATCCAACCGCCATACCGGCGACGGGCCTTCCGGTATTGTACTGGAGACCCTCCGGTCTGACCCGGGAAAGATCCACGACCGTCTCTGCTACCTTACCAGGACAGATGACGGCAGGATCCTGAAATCCAGTACACTTTACATCCGGGATGACAAAGGCAGGATCGTTTATATCTTTTCTATCAATTATGATATCACGACTCTTGTCGCCGCGGAGAACTCCATCCGTGCCCTGGTAGAGACGGATCCTCAGACACATTCTGATGCGAAGAGCTCTGACTCTCCCCAGAAGATCACCCACAATGTGACGGAACTCCTGGATCTTCTCATCGAACAGGCTGTAGACAGAGTCGGAAAACCCGTGGCTCTCATGAATAAAGACGATAAGATCGCCGTGGTACAGTATCTGAATAATGCCGGGGCGTTCCTGATCACCAAGTCCGGAGACAAAATCTCCTCCCTGCTTGGAATTTCAAAATTCACATTATACAGTTACATGGACAAACACTGAACATGGGTATATGTCCGTCTGAAAATCAATCTAAAGGAGGTTCCACAATGGAAGCGATCAAATGGGCAGTAAACAAAATGCCAAAAACCGACGATGCCAATCTGAAGGTCATGGGGCTTGACGAGGTACAAAAAGCACGCGCTTTCCACGAAAGCTTTCCCCAGTACACCGTCACTCCTCTTGTGAAACTTGACCATATGGCGGCTCATCTCGGGCTGAAAGAAGTATACATAAAGGATGAGTCCTACCGTTTCGGACTGAACGCGTTTAAAGTGCTGGGAGGGTCCTTCGCCATGGCGCGCTATATCGCGAAACAGACCGGAAAGGATGTTTCCGAGCTTCCCTACAACGTACTTACATCCGAAGCGCTGAAAGAAGAATTCGGCCAGGCCACATTCTTTACCGCGACGGACGGAAATCATGGCCGCGGGGTGGCGTGGGCCGCGAATAAACTGGGACAGAAGGCTGTCGTCCTCATGCCCAAAGGGTCCACACAGACAAGGCTGAACAACATTCTGGCTGAAGGGGCCCAGGCGACCATTGAAGAGTACAATTATGACGAGTGTGTGCGCATGGCAAACGCCATGGCCGAAAAGACAGAGAACGGTGTCATGGTACAGGATACCGCCTGGGACGGATATGAAGAGATCCCGTCCTGGATCATGCAGGGCTACGGCACCATGGCTATGGAGGCAGATGAACAGCTGCACGGCTACGGCTGCGATCGCCCGACCCACGTCTTCATCCAGGCCGGCGTCGGATCTCTGGCCGGAGCAGTTCAGGGATATTTCGCGAACCGTTATCCCGACAATCCTCCGAAAGTGATCGTTGTAGAAGCCGAGGCAGCTGCCTGTCTGTACAAAGGAGCTTCCGCAGGCGATGGAGACATCCGTATCGTAGACGGAGATATGGTAACCATCATGGCGGGACTCGCGTGTGGAGAACCGAACACGATCTCCTGGGATATCCTGAAAAACCACGTAGATACCTTTACCGCAGCGCCTGACTGGGTAGCAGCCCGGGGAATGCGCATGCTGGCCGCCCCCATCAAAGGAGATCAGCCTGTCACCTCCGGAGAATCCGGCGCGGCTCCCTTCGGAGTGCTCTCATGTATCATGACAATGGAGGAATACAGACCGCTGCGGGATCACCTGGGGCTGGATGAAAACTCCAGAGTTCTCCTCTTCTCCACAGAAGGGGACACAGACCCAGAGCGTTATGAGTCCATCGTCTGGGGCGGAAACGAGAAATAAATGTAAAACGAAAGTAACAAATCAATTCAATACATTCCGGCCGCGCGGCAATCCATAAGGCTGCGGCCGCCGGGGAAAAGGAGAGAAAGATTATGGATTTCAACAAAATCAAAGAAGCTGCTCAAAACTATCAGACAGACATGACCGCCTTCCTGCGCGCCATCGTCAGAAATCCGGGCGAAAGCTGCGATGAGAAGGCCCACATCGACACCATCGCCGCTGAGATGAAGAAGCTGGACTTCGACGAAGTGGTCATCGATCCCCAGGGAAATGTCATCGGCTATATGGGGACCGGCGACAAGATCATCGCTTTTGACGCGCACATCGACACCGTCGGCATCGGCAATATCGACAACTGGACCTTCGATCCCTATGAAGGCTATGAAAATGACACCGAGATCGGCGGGCGCGGCGTATCCGACCAGTGCGGCGGCCTCGTATCCGCTGTATACGGAGCAAAGATCATGAAAGACATGGATCTGATCCCGGACGGGTATAAGATCATGGTCGTAGGAACAGTTCAGGAGGAAGACTGCGACGGTCTCTGCTGGCAGTACATTATCAATGAAGACAAGATCCGGCCGGAATTTGTCGTGTCCACAGAACCTACAGACGGCGGGATCTACCGCGGACAGAGAGGTCGTATGGAGATCCGCATCGACGTCAAAGGAGTCTCCTGCCACGGCTCCGCTCCGGAGCGGGGTGACAATGCCATCTACAAGATGGCCGATATCCTCCAGGACGTACGTGCCCTTAATGAAAATGATGACGAAGACGCCACCGAGATCAAGGGCCTTGTGAAAATGCTGAACCCGAAATACAACCCCGACTGGGAAGAGGCCCGTTTCCTTGGCCGGGGCACCGTCACTGTATCCCAGATCTTCTATACATCACCCAGCCGCTGCGCGGTGGCGGACTCCTGCGCGGTATCCCTTGACCGCCGCATGACATTCGGCGAGACATGGGAGAGCTGCCTGGATGAGATCCGAGCGCTGCCCAGTGTCAAGAAATACGGAGACGACGTAGTCGTATCCATGTACAACTACGACCGTCCGTCCTATACAGGATGTGTTTATGAGATCGAGTGCTACTTCCCCACCTGGGCGATCCCGAAGGATCACAAGGTCACGAAGGCGCTGGAGAAAGCATATACCTCCCTTTACGGTGACAAGAGGATCGGCGCTCCCGAGACTCTGGAAATGCGCCAGAGCCGTCCGCTGACAGACAAGTGGACCTTCTCCACAAACGGAGTCTCTATCATGGGAAGAAACGGCATCCCCTGCATCGGATTCGGTCCGGGAGCCGAGGCTCAGGCACATGCTCCCAACGAGAAAACATGGAAACAGGATCTGGTAACCTGCGCAGCTGTGTACGCGGCGCTTCCGGAAACTTACTGTGAATAAATTTGCGTTTCAAAATCTTTTCAATAATATTAAGGAGGATCAACAAATATGAAAACATTGCAGGACTATATTGACAAGCTGAATAAACTGAATTTCAAGGACATGTACAATGGAGACTTTTTCCTGACATGGGAGAAGACAGACGATGAGCTGGAGGCGGTATTTACCGTTGCCGACGCTCTGCGCTACATGCGGGAGAACAATATTTCCACTAAGGTGTTTGAGAGCGGCCTGGGCATCTCCCTCTTCCGTGACAACTCCACCAGAACACGTTTCTCTTTCGCTTCCGCCTGCAACCTGCTGGGGCTTGAAGTACAGGATCTGGATGAGGGAAAATCCCAGGTAGCCCACGGAGAGACTGTGCGCGAGACAGCCAACATGATCTCTTTCATGGCAGATGTCATCGGTATCCGTGATGATATGTACATCGGCAAGGGAAACAAATATATGCATGAAGTCGTTGACGCTGTGACACAGGGAAACAAAGACGGCATCCTGGAACAGAAACCTACCCTTGTCAATCTGCAGTGCGACATCGACCACCCTACACAGGCCATGGCGGATATGCTCCACATCATCCATGAGTTCGGCGGCGTCGAGAATCTGAAAGGCAAGAAGATCGCCATGACATGGGCTTACTCTCCGTCCTACGGCAAACCGCTCTCCGTTCCCCAGGGGATCATCGGCCTGATGTCCCGCTTCGGAATGGACGTCGTCCTGGCTCACCCGGAAGGATATGAAGTTTTCCCGGAGGTCGAGGCCGTAGCTGCCGAAAACGCGAAGAAATCCGGCGGCACCTTCACAAAGACAAACAGCATGGCAGAAGCATTCAAGGACGCGGACATCGTATATCCGAAGAGCTGGGCTCCCTTCGCCGCCATGGAGAAACGTACCGAGCTGTACGGAAACGGCGACACCGAAGGCATCCAGGCGCTGGAGAAAGAACTGCTGGCACAGAACGCACAGCACAAAGACTGGGCTTGTACAGAAGAACTGATGAAAACTACCAGAAATGGAAAGGCACTCTACATGCACTGCCTGCCGGCGGACATCACAGGCGTAAGCTGTGAGACCGGAGAGGTGGACGCCAGCGTATTCGACCGCTACAGAACTCCGCTGTACAAAGAGGCAAGCTATAAGCCGTACATCATCGCAGCCATGATCTTCCTGGCAAAATTCGCGGATCCAGCCGATATCCTGAAAAAGCTGGAAGAGAAAGCAGCGCCGAGGATCTTCAAATAAAAAATCTGAAAACAACCCGCCGATCATTCGGCCAGACAAAAACATCAAGGAGGCATCACATCATGTTAAAATATGTAGAAACAAAAAACGCGCCGGCAGCTATCGGACCTTACTCCCAGGGGATCATTTACAACGGGATCGCCTTTTTCTCGGGCCAGATCCCGCTCTCTCCGGAGACCGGCGAAGTAGTAGGCAGTGACATCACAGAGCAGGCTGAGCAGGTCATGAAAAATGTCCGGGCTCTCCTGGAAAGCCAGGGCGCTTCCTTCGCGGACGTCGTGAAAACCACCTGTTTCCTCGCTGATATGGGGGATTTCGCGGCCTTCAACGAAGTGTACGCCAGATATTTTACAGGGAATCCGGCCCGCTCCTGCGTGGCTGTAAAAGCCCTCCCCAAGGGCGTACTCTGCGAAGTGGAGACCATCGCCGCCGTGAAAGAGGCTTAAACGCACAGGAGGCAGGTTTATGGAAAAGAAAAAACGTATCGTCATTGCCCTGGGCGGGAACGCCCTCGGCAATACTCTGCCGGAACAGATGAAGGCTGTAAAGATCACTTCCCGGGCTATCGTGGATCTCATCCAGGAAGGCTGCGAAGTGGTAGTGGCCCACGGGAACGGTCCGCAGGTAGGCATGGTAAACAATGCCATGATCGCCCTCACCCACGAGGATCCACAGCAGCCCAATACCCCGCTCTCTGTATGCGTGGCCATGAGCCAGGCCTACATCGGCTATGACCTGCAGAACGCTCTGAGGGAAGAGCTGCTGAACCGGGGCATCACGGATATTCCTGTCGCCACGATGATCACCCAGGTCCGGGTGGACGCGGATGATCCGGCGTTTGACCATCCCTCCAAACCGATCGGACGGTTCCTGACAAAAGAACAGGCCGACGTGATGGCCGAGAAATATGACTACATCATGAAAGAAGACGCAGGCCGCGGCTACCGCCGTGTCGTCGCGTCCCCGAAGCCGCAGGAGATCGTCGAGATCGGCACCATCCGCACGATGGTAAATTCCGGCGATCTGGTCATCGCCTGTGGAGGAGGCGGCATCCCGGTCACAAGACAGGGGAACCACTTAAAAGGCGCCAGCGCCGTAATCGACAAAGATTTCGCAAGCTGCCTTCTGGCGAAAGAGCTGGACGCGGATTTCCTGATCATCCTGACGGCTGTAGAAAAGGCCGCCATAAACTACGGGAAGCCGGATGAAAAATGGCTGGACGACATTACCGTCGACGAGGCGAAGCAGTACATAGAAGAAGGACATTTCGCCCCCGGCTCCATGCTCCCGAAAGTGCAGGCCGCGGTAGAATTTGCCGAGTCCAAACCCGGCAGACAGGCCCTGATCACCCTGCTGGAAAAAGCCAAGGACGGCATCCTCGGGAAGACCGGGACAAGGATCCATCTTTAGGAAAATAAATAACTGCTAAAATACCCCCTTGAAAGACTGCGGATCCAGCTCTTTCGAGGGGGTATTTTTATGATCACTAAACTATCAGATCACTGTCTGAACCTTATACTTATGTCTGAGGGATTTCATCCTCCAATCGTCATAGCTGACAATTTCCTCCTTCTGCAATCTCCCCAAAACAATCCCCGGATCACGGTTGATCTGATCAGCAAAAAGGCGAATTGCCTGAAGATCAAATTGACCTTTTTCTCTGAACTCTTTATACAGTTTTTCAGGAATTAAAGAGTCTTCGGCATATTTGTTTGCGAGTTCTTCCTGCTCTCCGGTCTCTTTCTCAAAAGAGATTCCATAGTCGCCGTTAATAATATGTCCGATTTCATGGAAAAGAGTAAACCAAAAAGAATCAGCATTCAATCTTCGATCATTTACCATCAACATAATGTTGTCTCCGATCTTTTTCGTGGCACCATTAATCTTTGACCCCGTGAGATTCGGCAGAATAATAAATATCACACCTGCATTCAAAAAAGCCTTATATAACAGAGGATAAAACTTATCATGATCTTTTGTTAAAGTCAGTGCATATCTTGCTGCATCCTCAAATTTATGCCTGTTAAACTTGGGTGCATCCACTTTTAAAGCTTTGTTTGTCGCAATCTGAACCATTGTATTCGCCTTGATTATATTAGCCTCCGTCAATTCTTTTGCAGAACTTCTGAAGCTGACGGCCATATCCTTTTTTGTGAATACTTTCAGTGTCGACACATTTAAAAAATTTCTTATCTCTTTAATCTGCTCATCTGTTTTTCTGGGAAGATCCGGCAGACCAAAGTTATCCCTGAAATATCTGTAATCCAGACTTTTAAAAACCTTACGCTCAATTTCGAGTTCCTCATCTGATTTAAACTCCGTGATCAGTGCATCGTACGAATTTTGTAAATTAAGCCAATACATTACGCTCGTTCCAAGCATTCGGGAAAGTTTCAAAGCAATATCAACTGACAGGTTCTGTTCGCCCCTGATCAAAAGGCTAAGATTCTTAGGTGTTGTATCCAGCCTTTTAGCAAAATCCTCCTGTGTCAGCCCACTTTCATCTACTATTTCCTTGAGATAATAACCCGGATGAAATGCAACAGTGCCGTGATATTCAACATAGTTACTCATAATGTTTGCTTACCTCCGAAATTTCTTCCCTTTTTATTTGCTAATTTATGAAAATGAAATGACGGCTGAACAATAATATCTTTCAGATTATAAGCATTTTCAAGAGCATTGATACGGCCTAACAAACTTATTGATAAGCCGGCATCTCCATGAAACAGTTTCCTGGCCGCTTTTATATTTGTACATTGTCTTTTGAGTTTCTCAGACGAGTATATCAGTTCCAAACCGCCCCTCCCAATATATAAATTACCTTTCAGGTAATTTAATCATATCGTTTCTTTTAACAAATGTCAATAATGATCCTACTTTCAATGACCTACTAAAAAGCATTATCAAAGGAGCCATTGCTCCATAGATGATTCTTCATCCATTTTGCAATAGCTCCTTTCATGAAATTATGTTATCGTGTATGTTTTTTATTTTTCTTTCCGCGCGTATCTTTTACAGGCGAAAGTGCCGGCCATTGTACCCGCTGCCGCAATGCACAGGATAAGCCAGAGCAGCATACTGCTGTTGTCCCCGGTCGGCGGAGTATCAGTCGGCGAAGTTCCTGCGGGCTCAGAAACTTGTCCCCCTGCCGTGATGACCACTGGCGCGCTTTCAGATTCCGCAGATTCCTCCACGCCATCGCCTGCTTTTACCCTGACCGTATAGCTTCCGCTTTCAGATACAGTTAATGTCGCTCCGACTGCTCCCTCAATCGGTGTCCCGTCCTTATACCACTGATAAGTATAAGTAACCGTACTGAGATCGTGGGATGGGACTGCCGTAAGCGTTATGCTCGCACCGCCCTGCAGCGTCGTAGTTTCAGCCTTAACTTCCACAGTCGGGGCTTTCAGGTTCCAGGCTACATACAGTTCCATTTCTGTTGTATCCGCCGGAACAGAATCCGTCTCGAAGTTCCAGGCCGCCGTCTGCCCATCCTGTCTCCAGTGTGAGAATTCGTAGCCTGCAGGCGCCGTAATTTCACTTTCGGCAGGCGCATCCGACGCATTGATCCGCGCGCCCGGACGTACATAGACGGTCTTGTATGTAGTTGTTCCATCCGCCGCCATGAAGCTCACCTTTACCAGATCAAACCATTCAAGCGTATTGTCCGATCCGGTCTCTGTCAGTATCCTGCTTTCATTTGTGGAGGCAAAAAGCGCCTCTGCTTCGGCAGCCGTCATGCTGGCGGGATAGGACACTGCCACCATTCCGTTCTTTCCGTTAAGTGCATTTACGGCGATCGGCGCCGCCGGGTTAAAGTCCTCCTTTACCGTAATGATGGGGCTCGCGTTTTCGGTGTCTATCAGGTAGACGTCACCGGAGATGGAAGGCGTGCCGCTCAGCTCCAGCCCTGCATAGGGTTCAAAGTCTCCTCCCAGGGCTATGGCCTTGCCGTCATAAGAAGACTGATTGTTCGCAATTGTGCCGCCGGAAATCCGGACCACCGTTTCCCCTTCGACATGGTATCCGAAGATCCCTGCGCCCCATCCGTTTGCCGTTACCTCATTTCCGGTGATGGAACCGCCCGTCATCTCAAAGACCGACGGAGTATTTTCGAAATTACTGTATCCCTCCAAATATACACCCGCGCCATTATGCTGCGATATATTTCCTTCAATCGAGGCGTTTTCACTGAGAATCGTCTGCGCTCCCAGCGTGGCGATGCCGCCGCCCCAGCTCGCGCTGTTTCCTTTCACGACCGCAGAGCCTCTCAGTGTTACGGTGCCTCTTCCATTCAAGATACCTCCGCCGCCATATTCCGTTACGGTGTTGCCGGAGATCTCACCGCCCGATATTTCCGTAGTACCGCAGTTATAAATGCCCGCGCCGCCATCATAAAATCCGTCTGCCGTTGGGTTTATTCTCTCATTATCCCTGATTGCGCCGCCGGCCATATAGAGATAGCTCCTGTTATTTACATATACGGCGGTTGTTTTGTTGTTGATGATCTCTGTTCCGCTTTCAATGTTCAGCGTGCCGCCGTTTGTAATGAAGACCAGATAGCTGCCATAAGAGACGGTTTCGTCCTTCCCGTCTATTGATGTATTTTTAAGCGTCATCACCGCGTTTGCTCCATCCACGGAAATAAGTACACCATCAAAACCATCCGCCCGCTCGATCTTCGCGCCGTCTACCGTGAGACCGGAATCCACCGTTACAGTCCCGCAGACGTAAATCGTGCCGTCATCGGCTGCCAGCTTCAAGGCGCGTTCCAGTGTCTGTACCGCGTTTTCGGCGTCCGTGCCATTATTGGTATCGTCGCCGGATATACCGTTTACATAAACATCCTGCAGGCGCTCTATGATAAAATTACCGCTGCCGCCTTCCTGAACCGCCTGAAGGCCCGGATAGATATCCCCGTTCTCCGGCTCTTCTGTAAATGTACCTCCGGAGATAAATCCTGTCTGTGTTTCGCTGTAAACGCTGCCCACATAATTCCCGTCGCGCAGGTTCAGTTCGATCAGGTCGGTATACTGCGTTTCATTTTGATGCGGGTTTGATTCATACACCGAGGATGCACCGGTGAGTGTGCCGCCGTAGACATTGACAACGACGGGATCTGTGGAGTTCCCGTGCTGTGCTACCGCAACAGCCGCGTTCTGCGTTGTTGTGCCGCTTCCGTTCGGAGTGGATGTAGTTTCACCGTCGCTGCCGCCGGTAATTACCGCTTCCTCGTACACGTTCAATGTGCCTTTGCGGATCTCAATACCTACACTGTCCGCCTCGACCGCCGAACCGCCATATACGTTCAGCGTGCCGGTTCCGGGGTGATAGATGCCGTGATGATCGCCTTTTACCACTGCGCCATCGTACAGGTTCATGATGCTGTTCTCTGTATCGGCTCCGTTGTTATAGACAGCCGCGCTCCCGCGGTTTTCCGTATTTATCGTGCCATAGACGTCCAGTGTCGCATTTTTCCCCAGGATGAGAACAGGGCCTTCCACTGTTACGCCCTCTGCAATGCTGATGACCGCGCCGTCAGATGTTCTTCCCGTCAGCAGCAGAGAATTTATGTTGTCGTATGTAGAAGTAATCCTGCCGCCGCCGTTTTCCGAATGATCCACAATGGTAAATGTTTTATCATAATTGACCGTGAACGCGTTGCCGGAGCTGCTCCTGCTGGTAAAGGTATACGTGTGTCCATTCAGGTCAAGCGTCAGGTTCGCTGTTGAAATGCTGCGTCCGTAACTGGCGCTGATATCCTGATACAGCGTGATCACACAGTCCGAAGTCCCGGAACCGCTGACAAGGCTCCAGGCGCTTGTGAAATCTGTGTAGCGGTAGGTGTTCCCATCAACCGCGGCAGTGGCCACGACAGCGCTGTCTGCCAGGCGTCCCTGAATGATGTTTCCGGTCTGTCCCACTGTGAAATCCTCATTCACGGGCAGGAAGAAATCATCCGCAACCGCTCCTTCGCCCGTAACAGCGACATCAGCCACCTTAAGATACATATTGCCGGAAAGCTCTGCTCCGGGAGCAATGTTCAGCGTCACCATCGGTATGGCCGCCGTTTCATTGTCAAGACCGAACCCGCTGTCTTCCGGATAGGTCAGCGTTACATCACTGAAAATCTCAAAAGAAGAATCCTGCGAGATAATGCCCAGGCGCTGGATCAGGTTATAAAGATCACCGCCCGTCAGATATCCCGTAACGTCGCCCCTGGTGGCCGACGCAGCAGCTGATGCCGGAGCTTCTTTTACAATGCTTACACTGTTGTTTTCGTCCACGCTGATGCTGCACCCTTCCGCCAGACACGCATTGCTTGTGGTAGCGTTCCAGTTTGTGAAAGTACCGCCGGAGATGGTGATATAATCGGCTACGGGAGTATTTGAGCCATTGATTACAGAAGTTGTTTCTGTTTTCCCCGGCGTTTCGAATCTGCCGCCCTCAATGGTGACATACCCGCTGTAGAAACTGGATCTCAGCCTAACGGCATATCCTTTCGCGGAGGTCAGCGTCGCGTCTTTTACCGTGAGACGCGGCGGAGCAGTATCGTTTGAATCCATATATACGGCCGCACCGGAAGTGCTTCCGCCCTCATCGTTCAGGATCACACCGCCGTCAAGGATCACACTTGCGTTTTCGTCCACATAGACCCCATAGGGGAGCGACGCGGCGCTGTTCACGATTCTGCCTTTATCCCGGGCGCTGTCTGTAATCGTGAGGCTCGTCCCCGGCATCGCTTTGATCAGTCCGTCGGACCGGATTTCCCCGCTGATCGTCCTGCCGTTCAGATCCAGGGTAATGTCCGTCCCTGTGATCTCGATTGTTTCGGCAGTCTCGATATTATCCAGCAGTCTGACGGTCCTGCCATCCGCGTCAGCGATGGCATCTGCCAGGTTTACATACTGCTGTCCGTCGATTTCCGCAACATAATGTGCTGTTACAGTATAATTTCCGTCTCCGTCCGGTTCGCCAAGAGAAGCGCCCGGGGCCAGATATGGCTCCGCACTGTCGTCGCTGAAGGTACCGCCTGTAACAGTGATCTCCCTGCCGGCGCCAGTCTCTTCCGCAAAAAGCATCTGTACAGCTTCGCCATGCTCGCTCTGGAATGTACCGCCCAGGATGTTTACTTTGATTTCACGATCCGTATAATTCCCTTCTACATAGAGCGCCGCGCCAGTATTATTTACGCCGCTTGAAACGCCCGCATCCGGGATATTTTCTGCGCCGGTGCCGCTGATTTCCGTACCGTTTTTAACGGTTACGGTTCCGCCTTTCACCGCTACGCCCATGGTTCCGGCTATTTTCGTTCCGTCAATATTCAGTGTGCTGTCCTTTGCGGGGAAGTATATTCCGACTACATTCGGCGCAGCCACAGAACCGCCCTTAAGATTAATATTGATCCCCGAGCTTTGCCCATTACAGACAATCCCGTAATCATCTGCTTCCGTTCCGTTCGCTGTCAAATCCACATTTTCTAAATTCAAGGTCACATTATTATAGATAACAAGACCGCCTATGCCCCCGTCGGCCGGTATTCCCACCTCGGCGCCGGAGCCATTTTCGGTAATCATTGTTCCGTTTTTTATGGTCAGGGAAGCGTTGTCTGCATTTACACGGATGACCGCAGTGCCGCTGCTAGTCACGGTATTCTTATTTAAGTCAAGCGTCAGGCTGTCCTCCGAGCTCAGCGAAATGCTTCCTGTATAATCATTCAATAAGACCGCCGTTTTATTTACATCGTTTTCCGCCGCCTGTGTAAAACTGCCATGGATATACTGTTTTCCGTCGCTGTGAGTGGAAAGAAATCCTCCAACCGTAATATAACCTGCAGTTTCTTCGCTGTATTCGATATACGCGGCTGTACCCAGCTCGATCTGCGTTCCGCCCTCCTCCGTGGAAACCAGCATGATGCCGTCTTCCAAGGTGATCGGCAGTGCCTTCAGACTGTTCCCGGAATGCGCATGAACAGGAACCGCCGCCGTAATCGCCGCCGTATCCGCCCCACTATTGCATATCACAATGCCTGTTTCTCCTGCAGCCAGATCACTGTCAGATGTAATCTCCAAACCGTATCCTCCCGATGCGGTGTTGGTAATGTCATATCCGTTTAAATCTATCACAGCAGTATCTGCCTGAATCTTTACACTCCCGGTGCCGACATAATCCCTGAGGAGCACGAGCGTTTCTCCGTCCTGCAATTCTGCGGCTGCTTTAACCGGAGAAGCGTAATAGACATCCCCGATCCTTGCCGCGGCGTTCTGCTCGTTTAACTGTTCTACTACCCAATGCCCGTCTACATTGGAACACGTCATTCCTGCCGGCAAATAACCGGACACATCCTGTTCAAACCAGCAGTTTAATACAAAGCCTGTGCCCACATTGCCAAACACCCTGCCGACTGTGCCGCTGTTGAGTGTCACTCCGGCGCCGGCATTGCTGGCGTATACGCTGGAAACATATACTTTACCGGCTTCTTCCTCTGTCTGCGCTGCACCGGCAGGCACTTCTCCTACAATGATCTTTGATGAAGCGGCGGCGGCCGAAATCCCGCGGATCCCGCCTTCGATCCGTCCTCCGGTCACTTCCGCAGTGCCGCCTGCGTTTACTGCCAGAACGCTCTGGACATTGCTCTGCATTTGCCGCACGGTTCCGCCCGTCATGTAAAAGAGGTCTTCGCTCGCGATACGCACGGCCGCAGTCCATCCGGTGCCTTCCAGTATCCCGCTTTCCAGTGTTACCGTATCTCCGCCGGCTGTCATCATATCGACGATATAGTCTGTTCCCGTAATTTTGCCGTTTCCGGCAGTATCCTGGATCGTAAGGTCTCCGCCGGCTATTTTCAAACTGTAGCTTCCGGTCGTCAGCGTCTTTCCGTTTAAATCCAGCACAACGTCGGTTCCGATTGTCGCATCTGCGGTCAAAGCGAAACTTTCTCCCAGAGTTACCGTTCCGCCGGCAGTCAATGCTTCAAGGAGAGTTGCCTCGTCGATCACCGGAGTTTCTGCCAGCGTTACATTCTGCGGTACCGGGTCCGCGTTCTGCACCACTGCACTCCCGCCCGGGTTTGCCGGATCCGTCGATTCATCGACTCCCTGCGCACCGCCTTCCTCTGCAGAGGCAACGCCGCTGAATAACGGCATCAGCATTCCCGCGCAGAGTATCAGCGCCAATAATTTCCTGCTTTTTCTTTTCATTCTTCTTCCTCCGTCCTTTCCATGCAGTCCGCTGCTTCCTCCCCCTGTTTTTCAACGCAAAAAAACTCTGTCTTCAGCCCATATCAGCGAAAACAGATTTCAATTTTTCCACTCCAAATGCAGGCAGATTGATTCTGTCTGTCAAGTCATGAATTATCGTGTTCCGTGTCGTTATTGCCATTCTCTTTTTCATAAATACTTTTTCTGAATCATACTACGTCCATATAGCAATAATATATCACATGCCTTTTCCTAATATCAAGTGATTTCCGCTAATATAAGGGGGATATTTCCCTTCGGCAGAACCATTATTTATCCAGTCAGCCAGTTCCTCCTTTTCAATCCAGAAAAAAGCCCTTGAAAATGCCCGTTTTACGGGATTTTCAAGGGCTTCAAGCACCTTTTAACTTATGAGATTACATTCCCATCTGTGCAGCTACTTCTTCCGCGAAGTTCTCCTGCTTTTTCTCAATTCCTTCACCTGTCTCATAACGGATGAATTTCTTCACTGCCAGCTTCGCTCCGTTCTCTTTCGCTACCTTGTCAACATATTTCGCAACTGTAAGGTCGCTGTCCTGAACGTATACCTGATCCAGCAGGCAGATCTCTTTCATCTCTTTGTTGAGACGTCCGATGATCATCTTCTCAATGATATTGTCCGGCTTCTCCGGATTTTCTTTCTTTGCCTGAGCAAGCAGGATCTCTTTCTCATGATCCATATACTCCTGAGACACTTCATCTCTGGAGACATACTTCGGAGACATTGCCGCCACCTGCATAGCCACATTCTTCAGGCAGGTCTTGATCTCATCATTTACAACATCTGTATCAGCCACTACAAGAACACCGATACGTCCGCCGCCGTGAATATAGGATACGATGCATCCGTTCTCTGCTGTAACCTTCTCAAATCTTCTGATATTCAGGTTCTCGCCGATCACCGCGATCTTCTCTACCAGTGCGTCTTTCACTGTCTTGGAAGGATCTGCTGCCCATGCCTGCGCCATGAACGCGTCCATATCCGCAGCGTCGGAATCAACAACCTGATTCACAACATTCTCTACAAATCCCTGGAACTCATCGTTCTTTGCCACAAAGTCAGTCTCTGAATTGACTTCCACGATCGCTGCCACTTTATCATCTCTGACAACTGTCTTGACGATACCCTCTGCCGCGATCCTTCCAGCCTTCTTCTCAGCCTTTGCCTGGCCGTTCTTTCTTAAAAACTCAACAGCCGCGTCCATGTCGCCGTTTGTCTCTGTCAGGGCTTTCTTGCAGTCCATCATGCCGGCGCCTGTCATTTCCCTTAATTCTTTTACCATTCCCGCTGTGATTGCCATGATAAATTCCTCCATTAACTTCGTTGATCAGATACTGTTCTTGCCCGGATAAATTCTTACTCCTCCGCAGCTTCTTCTACTTCAGCTGCCTCTGTCTCATCGTAAGCTTCTTCCTCGTAAGCAGCTCCCTCTTCATAATACTCTTCGTCCGCGTATCCATCCTCGCCTGTCGCTCCCTGATTTGCCTCGATGACAGCGTCCGCCATCTTGGATACGATCAGCTTGACCGCGCGGATCGCGTCGTCATTGCCCGGGATCACATAATCCAGCTCTTCCGGATCACAGTTTGTATCACAGATACCGATCAGTGTAATGCCCAGTGTATGTGCTTCCTGAACGCAGATCCTCTCCTTTTTCGGATCAACAACGAAGATCGCGTCCGGCAGTCTCTTCATATCTTTGATACCGCCAAGGTTCTTCTCCAGCTTCGCCCACTCTTTCTTCAGCGCGATGACTTCTTTTTTCGGAAGAACATCAAATGTTCCGTCTTCTGACATTGCCTCGATCTCTTTGAGACGTTTCACACGGCTCTGGATCGTCTTGAAGTTTGTGAGCATACCGCCCAGCCATCTCTCGTTCACATAGAACATGCCGCAGCGCTCTGCCTCTGTCTTGATGGCGTCCTGCGCCTGTTTCTTCGTCCCGACGAACAGGATGGTGCCGCCCTCTGCCGCGATATCAGAAACGGCATTATATGCGTCGTCTACCATGCCTACAGATTTCTGCAGGTCAATGATGTAGATCCCGTTTCTCTCTGTGTAAATGTACGGAGCCATTTTCGGGTTCCATCTTCTTGTCTGATGTCCGAAATGGACACCCGCTTCTAAAAGCTGTTTCATTGAAATAACACTCATGTTTCTTTCCTCCATTTGGTTTTGTACTTCCGCATGCTTTGTTCTTCTCCGAGACCGTCCGGAATCCGGCTTAGGCACCTTCCGGGAAATCCGCATACGTGTTTTTTTGCAACATTCGTAGTATAGCACAGAAATACAGGGTTTGCAAGGAATTTTTGCCCCATAACCGGCAATCGGCTCTTCTCTCCCGGCTCAGTCTTCTGTCCGGATCAGATTGCTGACATAGGGCCGTTTTCCGGAGAGCACATCATCATAAAATTCCTGTTTCCAGTCAATATAGGCCACGCTGTCCTCCAGTTCCCGGATCGAAGCCCGCAGAACTTTCTGCTTTTTCTCCAACATCTTCTTTCTCCGAGGGATCGTATCCACTCCCTGAAGACACAGATCCAGATATTCTTTCATCTCCTGGATGCTCATGCCGCATTTTTTCAGGCACACAAGATCTTTGATCCATTTCACATCCTTTTCATCGAATACACGCCGGTTGTTTCTGTCCCGCTTCACATTCGGAATCAATCCTTCATTACAGTAATATTTTAACGCCTGGTACGTCATGTCCGTCTCTCTGCAAACCTGCATCATCGTGTACACCTGAAATATCCTCCTAAAAAATAAAATTTTTTTCAAAAAGCTCTTGACCGGTTGTTACTACCGGATAATATAATCGGTTGTGTGAACCGATAGTTTCCATCGGATTATAGCATGGATCCGGAGTTGTTTCAAGACGTCACCTTCACTCCAAGGTGTCCCAAGATACCGTACAACAGGGTACACCACAGAGGATGTATCGAAGAAACAGCAGAACGGTCCGGAAAACATTGAAAACTGCAAGGAGGTATTCGACGATGAATCATTTTACTTATTCTTATCCTACAAAAGTCTATTTCGGTGAAGGGACCCTGGCGGGATCACTGCGACAGGAACTTTCCGGAATGGGGAAAACCGTCATGCTTGCATACGGCGGAGGCTCCCTGAAAAAAAGCGGAATCTATGATGAGCTGAAGGGCCTGCTTCTCCAGGCCGGAAAAGAAGTGGTAGATTTTGACCAGATCATGCCCAATCCCACCTATGCCAAGGTGCAGGAAGGGGCCCGTCTTGCCAGGGAGCGCCATGTAGACTTCATTCTGGCCGCAGGGGGCGGCAGTGTCATCGACTGCTGCAAGGTCGTGTCTGCCCAGGCCGTCATAGAGGAAGATATCTGGGAAATGGAATATTCCTCCGGCAAATTCCCCACAGACGGAATTCCCATGGGAGCAGTCGTCACTGCCTCAGGCACGGGCGCGGAGATGAATTCCGGAGCGGTCATCACCTATGAAGAAAAAGTCTGGAAAGGCCCGATCCTGGGAACAGCCGCTGCTTTCGCGATCCTCGATCCGGCCTGTACCGCGACGGTCCCTCCCATGCAGGTGCTTTCCGGAGCTTTCGACACGCTCAGCCACGCTATGGAGACCTATCTGGGAAATTCTGACCAGGATAATGTATCTGACGACGTAGCGCTGGCTATCATGCGCAACACCGTTGCCAATATGAACCGCCTGCTCCTGGATATCAATGATATGCAGGCCCGCGGCAATCTTATGTGGGACTCGGCCATGGCGGAAAACGGGATCCTGAAGGTAGGACGCCTCACCGATTTCCAGGCTCATCAGATCGAGCACCAGCTCGGCGCTTATACGGACTGTAATCACGGGCAGGGGCTGGCTGTCATCCACCCCGTCTATTACCGTCATATTCTGCCGGATGCAGAAGACAAGTTCGCCCGGTTCGCAAAAGAGGTTTTCGGTGTGGATACAGCCAAAGAAGGGCTGGATGCCCTGGCCGGATTTATTAAAAAATGCGGACTTCCCACGAAACTCAGAGAACTCCGGTCAAAAGCCCGGATCACACCGGAGCTGCTCCGACACGTGGCAGACACCTGCAACATTATAAAATGTAACCCCAGAGAACTGGACAGAGAAGAGATCTATGAAATTCTCTGTGAATGTATGTAGAAGGACTGCCCCTATAAAAAAACAAAGGAGGTTGCTATGAAAAAACTCATAAGTCTGCTGCTGGCACTGGCCTGCTGCTTCTCTCTGTCCACCTGCGCTCAGACTCCCAGGGAGAGGAATATACTGGTGGCCTATTTCTCTTGGTCCGGAAATTCAGAAGAAATGGCCTCCTACATCGCGGAACAGACAGGCGGAGATCTTCTGGAAATCCAGCCGGAAACTCCCTATCCAGAAGATTACAACGAATGCGGCGATGTAGCACTGGAAGAGCGGGACAGCAACGCGCGGCCGGCGATCGCGGATTTGCCTGAATCTATTGATGAATATGATACCATTCTGATCGGTTATCCGATCTGGTGGCACACCGCGCCTATGATCATCGGTACTTTTTTAGAAAGCTATGACCTGAACGGTAAAGAAGTGTTTCCCTTTACTCAGTCTGCTTCCATGGATACGGAACAGTTTGACAATTCCATCGAATTTGTACGCGACAATTCTGCCGGAGCCACAGTAAATGACGGGTTATTCGCAAGACCTTCCGATACAGAAGCCATCGACGACTATCTCTCGGATAATGGCCTGATCCCATAAAAACAGACTGCCCAAACTCTGCACAGGTGAAAAATGAAAAAAAGATTATCCTTATTATTATTTTGTACTGCTCTGCTTCTTCCCCTGACGCTGGCCGGCTGCAGTCCGACCAGCGGAACAGAGACCGACGAGCCAGAAGACGCCGCTGTTTTTGAATATGAAACGCAGGAACTCTGGATTCAGGACGATGGCCGTCAGATTTACGGGATCATCTACATCCCACAGGAGGCCAGAGAAAAAATGCCTGCCGTGATTTTTTCCCACGGATTTGGCGGCAGCTATCGAGCAGGAACTTCATATGCTGAAAAACTGGCGCAAAATGGATATGTTGTATATTGCTTCGACTTTTGCGGCGGAAGCCCCGAAAGCAGAAGCGACGGTTCAACACTGGAGATGTCCGTTTTTACAGAACAGGCTGATCTGGAAGCTGTGATCACCAGGGTAAAAGGACTCGACTATGTGGACAGTGACAACCTCTTTCTGATCGGTACCAGCCAGGGCGGCGTCGTGTCGGCCCTGACCGGTGCGTCTCATCCTGAAGACATCCGCGGCATGGTGCTCCTTTACCCTGCTTTTATCCTTTCGGAACGCGCCAACCAAATGTTCCGGAGCACGGAAGAGATCCCCGATTCCCTCTATTTTATGTGGATGGATGTAGGCCGCGCCTATTTTGAACCGCTGATCGGGTATGATATTTACGAACACATCGCCTCCTATGACCGGGACGTACTGCTGATCCATGGCAGCGCGGACAGTGTTGTTCCACTCTCCTTCTCCCAGCGGGCACTGGAAATCTATCCGTCTGCGGAACTGAAAATAATAGAAGGCGGCGGTCATGGATTTTACAGGGAAGACGCTCAGAAAGCGACAGAGTACATACTGGAATATTTAAACTCCCAACGGACTTAATCCGGCGGGCTTGATCCGGAACTGCCATACGGCAGTATCCCGGCCTTTACCCGGGCCGGGACGTCCGGACCGATGATCAATATGACATTTCATGATAAATATCGTAGAAATAAAGGAGGACCTTACTATGAAAAAAACTATGGCAATGCTTCTTTCAGCCATTATGATCCTTAGCCTGTCTGCCTGCGGCAGCAGAAGTCAAAGCGGCGGCAGTTCATACGGAGCTGACTCGCCCACTATATCCACTGAAGACGGAAATGTACTGGTCGCCTACTTCTCTGTTCCCGAGACAGACGGGGTTGACACTGTCAGCGGAGCCAGCCGTGTTGTAGTGGACGGGGAGGTTTTAGGCAATACCCAGTATATTGCGCAGCTGATCCACCAGGAAACAGGCGGGGATCTGTTCCGCATTGAAACAGTGCAGGAATATCCCGGCAGCCATGACGCGCTTCTGGATTATGCCTACAATGAACTCTCTGAAAACGCAAGGCCTGAACTTGCCTCCCAGATTGAAAATCCCGACAACTATGATGTCATCTTCCTGGGATACCCTAACTGGAATTCCGACCTGCCTATGCCCCTCTACACGTTTCTGGAAGAATATGATTTCAGCGGGAAAACCATCATTCCCTTCACGACCCATGGCGGAAGCGGCCTTTCCAGGACCGTCCAGACAATACAGGAGCTGCAGCCGGATGCGGCTGTTGTAGAAAGCGGCCTTTCTATTTCCAGGAACAATGTGCCAGATGCCCAGAGCGAAGTCTCTGACTGGATTGCCGGGCTGAATATCACTTCTTCATAATCCGGTGAAGCATACACAAAACTATCAGAGCACTTTTCCGAAACTTTCATATTTTCTCTTTACAGTTTTCGTTTTCGATACAGAACCCTTATACATAAAACGGTCTCTTACCCTGTTAACGGGCAAGAGACCTGTTCTTATTTCCATTTTAAAATTTTAAAATTTCATTACGTATTTTGTTTTTCTGCCTCTTCTATTTCTTTCACAAATTTTCTGATCACAGCTTCATCCGCCTCCAGATCTGTTGCGATCCGGGATACGTTTTCACCTTTTTTCAGCTTCTTTCGGATGATATTCTGCAACAGCTCAGTCTGTCCTTCGGCAAATCCTTCCGCATGGCCTTCTGCATGGCCTTGGGCATGACCTTCTTCCCAGGCCTCTTCCCGCTCCATCCGCATGTGCTTCTCCTGATCATATTCAAATATGCTCATGCTCTTCGCCTCCGCTCTGTGTTTCTCCAGAAATTCCTTCAGGATCCCTTCCCCGATGCATTCCCGGATCGCCCGTTCCACCGCGTCCTCCAGTTCCATCTCCCTGACATACTTCCGGATCCGGTCCGTATACTCTGCATAATCCCGCAGGCTCCGGCATGCTTCTTTCAGCTTCCGGTTGTGCTCCCCGCACAGGTTCAGCATCACCGCTTCCAGCTCCAGTCCGCATCGCTCTCCCTTTGCGGTAAACATATCTGACAGCCGCAGCACCTGCCGCTCCGGCATCTCCTCTCTCCCGTTATAGAAGATCAGAAACTCCGGCCCCGGGATCTTCACTGTCCGCGTCCCGTACAGGTTTGCCTCCCGGGTCATCCCCGAATACAGGTTCGAGATGTAGAACAGGAACCGCAGGGGCAGGTTCGGGCTGTAAGTGGACTGATGCTCATACAGGGAAAGCCTTCCGTCCACCACAAAGGAAATGTCATTCCTCATGGACATATAGATGGCGTTCTCCAGGGTATTCACTTCCAGCAGTTCCGGATCTGTGTAATGCTTCCCGCTGATGGCATTATACAGCTCCAGCAGGTTCTCCTTCTCTGTAAACAGCATGGCAAATACCGTGGACTTATAGGTCCGGTTCACACGGGTCTCATTGGTGTCTTTCGTGTCCTTCATAGGCACCCTCCTCTTGTTGTAAAACTGATGCAGGAGGCTTAGTCCTCTTCTGTTTCCGGGAAAGCCTCTCTGCCATATTGATTGGGAATTAAAAGCATTGAGTTTTCTTTCCTGGATCTGTTGTCAGAACTTTGACACGGCACATGCCGTCTGAGAATAAACCATGTTGGAAATGTAGGAAATGCTTTGTGTTTATACTAACATATCTGTCTCAGAATTTCCACCAAAAAAAAGAAACTTCCACACAGAAAAGAACAAAAAACAGAAAAGAAACCGGAAGCATTTTGCCCCCGGTATCTGTATATCTCCATATTCTGTTATCCCTGTTCCACAGCTACAAGCTCGGCCGCTATTTCTCCTCCATTCATCGGCTGCTCATAGTCCTCCAGATTGAAGGTATTGATTCGGATCGTGATCGGATAGATCCCCCTGTCAAATATCCGGTCAAACTGCACCTCTGTTACCGCATTCCCGGGCGGGATCAACCGGCTCTCATAGATCACCTCTCCGGTCTCATCCAACACAACCTCAAACTGGAAATAGCACGGATTCCGATCCGGGTTCCACAGCGCCACATAAGCTGTATCCGTCCCTGCAGCCATCATAATCTGATCATATCCCGGCAAACTGATCCGATCTGGATCTATATTTTCTGGAAGCTCAACATCCGCCGTATACTTTCCGGCCCCCGGGTCAATATCCGGTCCCTCCGGTCCGAAGAACAGATACCATATCCCGGCACTGATCCCGCCAATGACGGCCAGGATCAGAAGGATCTCTGCAATCCTCTCCGCCAGCCTGCTCTTTCTCACAGCCAGATAAATATTCTCCCCTACTTCGATATATCCTGCCGTCCTATACAGGAAACGGCTGCCGGACAGTTCATAATATTTTTCTACCTCTTCTCCCAGAAGCCATTCCCCTGTCTCTTTCCTGCAGCCTGCCCCGACGGCTCCGATTACCTGATACCCTCCGGCTTCCTTCGGATAGCGTTCCCGAAAAGCACGAAGTGAGTATCCCTCTGCTTTCTTCCCCTCTCTGACTGTCCACCCTCTATCACAGTCCTTTCTCTGCCTCAGGCGGTATTCCATACGCTTTCTCCTCCTTGCTGCTACTTCGCTGTCTGGATATGTCAATCCCCCTGTGGCGCCTCGACAGCCACCAGACTACACTCAATATTTCCACCGTTCATCGGAGTCTCCCCGTCCTCCAGGGAAAAGGTGTTGATCACGATATTTAGATCATAGATACCGGCATCAAAGGTTCGCCCCAGGGGCACTTCCGTTACAGCTTTCCCCGGCTCGATCAATCCGCTCTCATAAAGCACTTCATCGTCATAGACCATCTGAAACTGAAAATAGCAGGGGTTGGAGGGTGGATTCCACAGCGCCACATAAGCCGTATCCGTCCCGGCTGTTATCGTGATCTCCTCGTATCCCGGCAGGGCAATGTGGTTCGGATCAGCCGTTTCCTGGAAGTCAAATGACGGCTCATAATCCTCCGCATTGGGATCTAGGCCATTTCCGTTCCCGGCCAGATGATAGATCCATACACCAAGTCCTGCCAGAACAGCAAGGACGAGGACCAGAACTACGAGATTCCTCGGAAGCCGGTTTTTCACCACTGCCAGATACTGTCTGTCTCCACAGTCGATATACCCGTCAACGCCATATATAAACCTGGAATACTGAAGTGTATAGTATGGGATGCTGCCCTCTTCTGTCAGAAGGTCCCCAATGGATGTCCCCATCCCGCTCCCGATCCCTCCCGCCAGAATATAACCGCCTTTTGGGAATTTCTTCTTCATCCGGGTTTTGCTGTAATATCCGATAACAGAACCATCTGCTGTTTTTAATTCTTTGTCATAACCTTTTCGTCTGTTGTAAGAAAGGTCCAATGCAGATCACCTGCTTTCTTGTCAAAATAAATTCCGGGGAAGGGGCGGACGCCCCTTCCCCGGTGAAAGGCGGACTGCTCTGCAGTCCCTCTCATGAAATTTTATCTTTCAGATTAGTTTGCTGATGCGTAATATGTAAGTATATCAGTATGCTCGCCAGCTTTTGTAGCTGTTCCTGTCATTCTTGCCACACCTGATATTGTATCGCCATCACCTGTCAGAGATCCGACACTTGCTTTCTCGCCTGACATTACTGTGTCATTATACAGCAGGGAATATGCTACCGGGTCATCTGTCTTATCCTCGCCAAGGCCCATAACATAATTATTCGTAGATGTTACTGTAACTGCAACGGTCGTAGCCTCAATATTGGAACCATTCAGCGCTGTCAGCTCAACATCTGTCGCAATTTCCTTATCATCGTCCGTAAATATGATCGTACTGGGAATATTTACTGCCCACTGCGGATTGTTCCCATTATCGGGATCAGTTATCTGCTTCCTGTTGTCATAAATTACCTTTGTTGTTCCCTCTGCTTCTGCTGCAAACGCTGTTGTCGCGAACATTGTTGTAGCCATTGCCGCTACAAGGATCCCACTTAAAATTCTTTTTTTCATTTTTTCTCCTCCTTAAATGAAAAATTTAATTTTGTTCCGCCGGTAAATCTATCGGCGTCATATGTAAAATACGCTTTCGCGCATACATATGCATTCTTTTGCCCGGCCTCTTTCCTCAGGCCGGCATGCATCTTTAACTTTCTGCTTCCCCGCTGTCTGCTTTTTTCTTTCTCCTGTACAGATAAGCAAAGACTGCTCCTGCTCCGATCACGGCCGCCGCGTAGCCTGCCACATGGGTGCTGTCCCCTGTCTTGACCGCATCCTGTCCGCCCCCGGAACCTCCTGTCCCGGCTCCTTGAGAGCCCCCGCCGGCAGAAGTATCAACAACAAACTCAATCCTTAGGATGCCGCTGGTACTCTCCATAGAAATCTCGATTTCTCCGGTAAGCGCCTGCTCTGTAAAGTCCTGGATCCTCGAAATCTCCGGCTGTTCATAAATCACGCTGCCAATCTTATATCCTTCATCGGGCATGATACGGAAGGTCTTCGTCTCTCCCACGGAAAGCTGGTACTCTACAGCTCCGTTCCGGATGGTCTTGGCCCCATCACGGATCTCGCCGTTCCCAGAGGCCTCCACACTCAACTCATACTTGCCTTCCTGTGATACAGTAAAACTGACTTTCGTCTCCTGGCTTCTCTCTGCCGCTCCGGCCGTAAATACGGTGAGTACGGTGAAGGAGCAGACAGCAAGAATACCGGTAAATGCTTTTAATATCCTCTTCATATTCTTCTACTCCTCATAACTCACAGTGAAATTCATAGTTCCGCTGAACTGGCCGACGTACGCTTCTTCACCCTTCAGGGCCCGGATCTCAAACTGCTGGGACACTGTATCCTTCTTCTTGTTCAGTACCGCCAGCGGTCCCGAACCGTCATATTTGCTTCCATTAACATAGACTACACATTCCAGCGATTCCTGATCCTCATTGGTGATTTGGAACGCAGGATCTACACTGACATTAACATCTCGCATATACTCACCCTGAGCTTCTGGAACCAAACTCACTTCGCTTGTCTGAGAAGCTTCTATTGTCTGGCTGTCTTTTATCTCTTCTAGTTCGATCTCACTTGGTATAATCACAAGAGATGTAGGTTCCTCCGGCATCTGTATATGGATAATCTGGGTCAGACTTATTCCGCCATTGCCCTGCGGAAGCACTAAATTATAAACTACCGGAAAATCTCCATATGTGGTAAGGCGCTCCAACCCTTCTATTCTATTTTCTTGTAGTAACAAATCATTCAGACTTATATCTTCATATAAGGGATTATAACTTCCAAAAGAATATCCCCATTTTTCACTTTTTTCAGCGGTATTCTTGAGGAAAAACAGCCAATCTACCATCACGCCATTTGCAGCCAGATCTTTTCCTCTATCAAGCGATATCTCAACCTCAAGCGGCAGGCTCATATAAGAATCCCGGTTACTTGTAAATACGCTCCCAGAGTGTACGACTGTAATCTCTCTAGTCTCCTGCATAGGAGTACCATCATCTTTCAGCCAACTATATGTCACATTATAGGTTCCTAATTCTCCTGATTTAAATGCCTCAAAATTATCTATAGTTGTTACATTTATACTCGCTATCTCAGTCTCTGTAAGTTTACTATACAATTCAAACGCCAAAACATCATTTAAGTCTTCTACTGACTGGGCTTCATCGGCACTGATATATCCATTCCGGAAATAATCATACAAATATTTAAAAGTAACAGTTCCACTTACTGTCATTTTAGAATTTGCCGGCAACGTCCATGTAAATTCTGTTTCAGCGATCTCATCCGGGAATGTTATATAATTCCCCTCGGCAACAAAACTAATTCCCGAAGCTGTAAATTGAGTATCTGACATAAACGTATTATCCTTTGTCCGCCATACTCCTTCTGCAGCATCATACGTAACCGGCAGCTCAACTGACTGTCTGTTGTTATTAGCAGTTACTAAATTCTCATAATTATTATCGCCGCTAATAATATAAGTCAAAGCAGCTATACGAGCTTCTACGGTTGTTAACGAAATATTGTTTGACAAATCTAAACTATGTAATTCGTCATTACTCCAACAATGCAACTCTTTTAATAAAATATTATTAGATACATCCAGACTATTTAAATTATTATGGAAACAGTGCAACACTTCCAGTTTAGTATTATGGCTGATATCCAACTCCGTTAAAGAATTAAGGCCACAGTTCAGATAAATTAAATTTTCATTATTACTTAAGTCTAACTCTTTAAGGTTGCATGAATTACACCGCAATTCTTTTAGAGCAATATTCTTGGATACATCCAAATGTTGAGTCCTAGTTGCAGTACAGTCTAGATACTCTAGCTGTAAATTCTGACTCACGTCCAATCCTGTCAGAGACGTACATCTAGCACAGTCCAGATATTTAAGCGCTTTATTCTGACTCACGTCTAACGTTTGAGCATACGTAATTTCATTACATTCAAGAGTCTCCAACGCAGTAAAATATTGAATTCCTTCAAAAGTTACAATCCTGTAATTATTTTGTCCACTTGGTATACGCAATTCAGTAATTCCAGAAATTTCTTCTGCATCTATAAACTCATCCTGTCCAAAGTCCTGTCGCTTCAAATAAGCTCTAAAATACTCATCAGGAAAATACTCTTCTGTTATAGGTATACCCTCCGGCAAGACAAAAGTAACGGCCCCCATGACCTTCAATGTTCCATTTCCCTGCCATTCAAAATTTGACTCTTTAATGTTTATATCAGAAAAGGTCACGTAGTTTCCGTCTTCCACAAAGGTAACTCCCGGTGTCGTGATACTTGTGCCGTCTCCAAATGAATTATCAGCAGTCCGCCATACCTTTTCCACACTGTCATAGGTCACCGGAAGCTCTGGTTTCTGGTTGCTTCCTGCAGCTTCTCCAGTCATTCCCGTCACATTGTATTCCCCTGTCACATGCGTTAATTTGTTATTCTGAAAACCGATCAGGATTATATCAACGGAAGTCGCAAGTGTCAGTTCGGTAAGAGCGTTATTATCACACATCAAAGTCATCAATTTTTGATTACTGCTCAGATCCAGGCTTGTCAGTTCATTCTCATTGGCAAATAATCCTTGTAGCTCCGAAAAATACTCAATCCCTTTCAGAGTTTTTATTTTCCCTTCCGAAAGATTCTGGACATTTACCACCTTAATTTTTCTGATTTCTTCCTCTGAAAGGGTTCCATTCCCATCGGTATCAAAATTTTCTGATATATACTGGCGGAAGACCGTATCCGGGAAGTTTTCTTCATTGATCGGGAGGCCGACTTCTTCCTGGTAAACAAAGCTGATCGTTCCACTCAGTCGGCAGTCCAGATCATACCTGGAAGCACTGGCATCAAATGTACACGTACTCGGTTTCTGCCCTGATGAAAGTGTGATAAATCCACTTGTATCCACATTTCCCGTGCTTAAGGTCGGATTCTGCATATAATTGAACACACTGTTCTGGCTCTTCCAGCCGCTGTCAGACGGTACCATCACTACTTCAACCTTCTGGCTGCCACCGGAAAACTGTCTGCTTGTACTGAATGCCTGAGCACTGCACTCCACCCTGGTAAGACAGTTATCGTAGATAAAACCGGAGTCTATCTGAACTCCTGTCAGATTCAGACTGCGGATATTGTTCTCCATGCACTGTAAAGTTTTCAGCATACGCATATTGCTGAGATCCAGTTCCGTTAGACTATTTCCATTACATCTGAGAGTATTTAAATAGGTAAATGTCTTAATTCCTTCCAGGCTTCCGATTCCCATAGTGCTGCAGTCTATGGTTGTCACAGAGGACAACTCACTAGCTGAAATTACCCCATCCTCTGCACATGGCAATTGAGTACGGATATATTCCCTAAAATTTGCATCTGGAAAATTATCAGCATTTACTTCCACATCTCCGACTGCTCTCGGCGCCTTCGCCGGTCCGTTCACCGCTGCGGTTACGCCGCCTGTATTCCCGGTTTCTGTCTCGGCTGCTTCATTTGTATCTTTTCCATCTCCCGCCTCTCCGGCTACGTCCGGAATATTTTCTTCCTCTGTTGCGTTTCCGGCCTCACTATTCTCATCCGTAACCGCTGTTCCTTCTTCCGTCTTTCCAATCCCGCTGACAATATAGCTGAACGTTTCTTTCGACTCATCTTCCCCATTCACCTGATAAGTCACAGTAAACTCATACGTGCCGTTCTCCGCCACGCTGTATGTAGTCACTGAGGCATCCCCGGACACCGTCCCGTCCGGATTTTCTATCTGAAGTATCTCTGTATTCTGATCCGCCGCGGACACAGACATAGTTATTTCTGAAGATGTCCCGTCCTCCGAAAGTTTCTCTGAAAAAGTCGCGCTGACATTCTCTGCCGCCTCCAGGGTCAACCCAAAATCAGAGCTTCCCAGAAGAAGGCACATACTCATTAAAAATGCCGCCGCTCTTTTAAAGGTCAGTATCTTATGTCCTTTTTTTCCCAACACGGAGCCCTCACATCCTTTCTTTAACTCGAATCCACCCCTTTTGATTTTTAAATATAGCACACCTCTGTTTAAATTTCAACAGTTTTGCAAAATTTAGTATTGCAATAGCATATAAATATATTGTTTATGCACTTATTATTATGTTGTAAAATTAGGATGTCTTTAATTTATCCACCGTAATCGGAATGATTCCCCGAATCCAGCAAATAATATAAATGCACATCTGCCCCCAAAAACCCATTGAAAAATATGTGTAAATAGCATAATATTTTAATAAGTGTTATTTTCGTGTATAATATATACATGTCACGGAACAGGAGGACTATGAAAAATACGACATTGAATCACGAAGAACGATATATCAAACTTGGACTGAACATAGCCTATTACCGCAAACTGCGGGGACTGACTCAAATGCAGCTTGCAGAACGCATCGACGTAAGCCGGACACATTTAAGCAATATCGAAGCGCCTAATGTTCCCACTTCTATTTCCCTTGAGACATTATTCAATATTGCGGATGCTCTTGAAATCCCTGTATACTACTTCTTTGACTTCAAAGAAGAGCTTCCGGCCGGACGAAAAAAAAACACCTGAGCCAGATCCATGCTTTCAGAGCATGTATCGGTCTCCCGGTGTTTTTTTCCTTTTTCCTTATTTTATGTTTTGGGAATCTTTCAACGGCATTACTGCCTTCTCGCGTTTTCCAGCCGCTTCCGCATGGTCTTTTCCACTGCGTTCAGAATATTTTCATACCCGGTACATCTGCACAGATGTCCGGAGAGCAGTTTTCTGAGTTCTTCCCGTGTGTATTCCCTCCCGCTTTCCAGGATCTCCACCGCGCTCATGATCATGCCCGGAGTACAGAATCCGCACTGGACAGCCGCTTCGTCGATAAATGCCTGCTGGATATCGGACAGCTCTCCGGCCGGACCCATCAGGCCTTCCAAAGTACGGATCTCTTTTCCGTCCGCCCAGACTGCAAGATATATACAGGAATTATAACATTCTCCGTCGATGATTACATTGCAGGCGCCGCACTCACCTACCTCGCAGCCCTTCTTAACGCTGGTCAGGGAATAATCATTCCGCAGCATATCCGTCAGCGAAGCCCTGACATCCACCATCGTCTCCCGCTCCACTCCATTGATCCGGCACCTCACAAGCTTATACTGTTTTCTCCCGTTTTCACTCATCTGTCCTGCCACCTGCCTTTCCGGCTGCCTCCCGCAGAGCCCGCTTACACAAAACCCTGGAAATATGCTCCCGGAAGGCTTTGCTGGCTCGCCAGCTGTCCCGGGGCCTGATATCTTCCAGAACGGCATCCCCGATCTTTTCTATGTTTTCTTCCGTTACATCCAGACCTCTTCCTGCCTGTTCCGCGTGAACTGCCCGCAGGGGTACAGGGCCTGCCACCCCATATGCAATACGAATATCTGTAAATATTTTTTTGTCTTCAGAAAGTTTTACATTTACAGAACATCCCAAAGTCGCAATATCCATTGCATTTCTCATCGCATATTTTATGTAATGTCCTTTGTATCCTTCATAGGATTCTTTCCGGATCAAAATCCCTGTCTGCAGCTCTGCGGGACGAAGGTCCACCTTCCCCGGACCCAGGTAAAAATCTGCGATCGGGATCCGTCTTATCCCTTCCGCTCCGGTCAGCTCCACGACCGCGTCCCAGGCAAACAGGGTGGATGCTGAATCTGCCGAGGTCACCCCGTTGCAGGTGTTTCCCCCTATAGTGGCGATATTCCGGATCTGAGGTCCGCCTGCCATGTCTACTGCTTCTCCCAGCACATGAAAATATTCCCGGATCAGCGGATCCTTTGTAATATGAGAAAAGCTGGTGAGAGAACCGATGCGCAGTGTACCGTCCTTCTCCATCTTCACACCCCGCAGTTCATCCAGGCCATGAATGCTGACCAGCTCCGCGCCGGAGCGTTTTCCCTCCCGCATCTGGACCAGCACGTCGCTTCCTCCCGCGATGATCTGAGCTCCGGGATGTTCCTTGAGAAGCCAGATCGCGTGATCCACACTCCCGGCCTCGTACAATGCCTTCATGTCATACATGATTCCACCTCTTTTCTGCCTTTTACAGTCTTAAATCTTGCGTTTATAAATCCACCCGGCCGACAGCCGTCAGATCAGTCCGGCCTTCTTAAATTCCTCAAACAGGATATGCGGTCGCATGGGAATCTCATTTACCGCCACTCCTATGGCCTGCAGGACTGCGTTCCGGATCGCCGGAGCCGGAGAACACGCAGGAGGCTCTCCCAGCGCCTTTGTTCCGTATGCGCTGGTGGGCTCGTAATTTTCAATAAAGGAGGCTCTTAAGTCCGGGTGATCCAGAAAGGTCGACAGCTTGTAATCCAGCAGGTTGTTGTTCAGCGGCCTTCCTGTCTTCTCATCATACAGCAGCTTCTCCGACAGGGCATATCCGATCGCCATGCTCATGCCGCCGTGGACCTGTGCCTCAGCCAGAGCCGGATTGATCAGTCTTCCGCAGTCGTGAACGTTAAGGATATCCGTCACCTGTACTTTGCAGGCAGGAATATCCACCTCTACCTCGACAAAAGTACAGCCGAACGAATAGGCATTATTCTTAATCTGATAGCTGCTCTCCGCCGTGAGATGGCCGTTGTCCGTCAGGCTGTAAAGTTTCTCCGTGGCCAGCTCTCCCAGTGACATCAGCACTTCCCCGTCCGTCGTCCGGATAATATCGCCATTGATAATATCCAGATTTTCCTCCATCTGCCGGGTCAGGTCGCAGGCGGTTTTCAGAATCTTTTCTTTCAACAGCTCCCCGGTCTGCCGGATGGAGAACCCCGCCATATAGGTCTGCCTGGAGGCGTAAGCCCCCGTCCCGAAAGGCGTTACATCTGTATCCTGCGTGGAGATCACATGGACCATCTCAAGCGGGATGCCCAGCGTCTCTGCCGCCATCTGGGCAAAGGCGGTATCCGCCCCCTGCCCGATCTCCGTCTCTCCCACCTGGACCTGGATGCTTCCGTCCTGATTGAGCACCATGCGGCAGGCAGATGTCTCAAGAGAGATGGGCCATACGCCGGTATTGTACCAGAACACGGACATGCCCACGCCCCGCCGGACATCTCCGGTCTGTCCCTCATATTCCTTTAATCTCCGGTCATAGTCAAATTCTTTCCGCCCCTTTTCCATACATTCCCGGAACGTATCATAATAATTAACATTTTTAGAAAATCCGTCTGTAAATCCTTTCGGCATCACATTTTTCATCCGGAATTCATAAGGAGGAATTCCCATGGCCCGGGCCACGTCTTCGGTATGACTTTCCATGGCGAACATAGCCTGAGGAATGCCGTATCCTCTCATAGCTCCGGACACAGATTTATTTGTAAAAACCGTATAAGTGTCCGCCTCAATGTTGGGACACGGATAGAGCTGAGGAAAGCATCCCATCCCTTTGGCCGCAATACTGTGTCCGTGGGATGCATAGGCACCCTGGTCTGAGAAGCTCTCGAACTTCCGCGCCGCGTAGGTCCCATCCGGCCTGACATAGGATACAATATGAAAATGGATGGCATGCCGGACTCTTGTGGAGGCGAAGGTTTCCTCCCTGGATGTTTCCAGCTTCACGGTTCTTCCTCCAACCTGAGCGCTCAGATACGCGCACAACGGTTCATACAGGACATCCTGCCGGTTCCCGAACCCGCCGCCGATATAAGGCTTGATGATCCGCACCTGCCCCCAGGGCACTCCCAGGGCCTGCCCCACCACCCGGCGGCAGATATGAGGGATCTGAGTGGCAGAAACAACCACATATCTTCCCTGCTCCATATATGCATAGCAGATCACGTTCTCGATATGGCAGTGCTGTACTGTCGGAGTCTGGTACCAGCCCTCCACTTTTGTCAGCCCCGGTTCCCGTATCGCCTTCTCATAATCTCCATTTCGGATGGACGTATGGGCCAGCACATTTCCAGGATATTTCTCATGAAGCTGAGGCGCTCCTTCCTCCATGGCCTGATGGACATCCAGCACAAAAGGAAACTCCTCATACTCCACCTTCAGCGCCCGCACAGCCTGTGCCGCGGCCACTTCATTTTCCGCCACCACAGCGGCTACATCGTCCCCGTAGAAGCGCACATGATCTGTCAGGAGCAGGCGGTCCGCCACATCCTGATGGGCCGGCTCTGTGGACCAGGGATGTCCGGCTGTAGGAAAATAATTCTTCGGCACGTCAAAACAGGTCACGATCTTCACCACTCCGGGGATCTTCTCTGCCTGGGATGTGTCCACTGATCTCACATACCCGTGAGCAATCGTGGAGTGCAGCACTTTCGCGACATATGCGTTGCGGTCGCAGAGATCATCAACATATTTCGCCCGGCCGGTAACCTTCTCAAAGGCATCCACCCGGTTTACGCTTTTCCCTGTTACATGTTCCCGTTCTTTCGCAGTATTCTTCATGATACTCATCGTTTCCGCTCACCTCCGTTCTCGGTTCAGGAGAGATCGATCTTTCGTCCCTTTACATACTTCGCCCGGATCTCCCTCTCGTCTGCCAGATAGATCATCCGTTCCAGCCTGCTTCTGATATCAAGCGCCTGGGGATGGGCCAGTCTGCCATCGTCCAGGACCACCGCGTCAAACTCATAACCCGGCTCAAAACTTCCGACCTTCCCGAAGAATTTTCCGCCGCCTTTTGTAGCCAGATAGAAAACTTCCTCCGCTGTCAGCGGCGCCAGACTGTTATCCAGAAGGCGCCACCTCAGCTTGGAGGCCTGTACCGCATGGGCCATGGCCCGGAACAGATTCTCCGTGCTGCCTCCCGCCACATCGCTGCCAAGTCCTACATGAAGCTCTTCTTCCAGAAATTTCCGCACCGGCGCGATGCCGGAAGACACATTCATGTTGGACTCCGGACAGTGGGCGATAAATACGCCGTTTTCTTTCATCCGTCCGATCTCTCTGTCATCGCTGTACACACAGTGGGCCATAACAGTGGGACAGTCCGCTCCGAACAGACCGAACCGGTCATAAGCGTCTCCATAAAACTCTGCCCGGGGGCACAGTTCCTTTACCCATGCCACCTCATCGAGATTTTCTGACAGGTGGGACTGCACCGGCAGTCCGAAACGCATCTGAAGCTTTTTCAGCTCCTCCAGAAGTCCGTCCGTACAGCTGGGAATGAACCGGGGCGTCAGGATAGGCCGGGTATTGGCATATTTACGGTGTTCCACATCCCGGATCCATTCCAGCGTCTCTTCTGCCGACTCCTCCGTCTCCTCCCGCAGATACTCCGGAGCATTCCAGTCCATGTTTACCTTTCCCACAAAAGTGTCCAGCCCGGTCTTTTCCAGCAGATCCATAAGAATCAGAGTGGAATCCCGGTGAACCGTGGCAAAAACACAGGCTCTCGTGACAGCGCTTTTCCTCATACTGTCCGCAAAGATACGGTAGGCGGTCCCGGCATACTCCGAAGATCCATACCTGGCTTCCTCGGGAAATGTATTTGTCTCAAGCCAGTCCAGCAGTTCCAGATCCATGCCCAGCCCCCGGAAGGAATACTGAGGCGCGTGGGTATGCAGATCCACCAGACCCGGGATAATCAGACAGTCCCCGAAATCCTGGATGGGCCTTCCGCCAAGCCGGAAAGGCAGTGTCTGATATACTCCTTTGACCTTGCCCTCTTCACAGACAAGATAGCTGTGCTCGTAAACGGCAAATTCTTTCACACTTTTACTATATATGATATTTCCTTTTAAAATAAAAACAGGTTCATTCATCGGCCTGACTCCTCTCCATAACATATGCGGTACAGCGCATGCTGTATCCCGCATACCTATAGTCAGCCGTTCCGGCGGCTGGTAGAGACGTTCAACCGATTATGAACCTATATAAGCACGCAGTATTCATCTGTAATTATCGTAGCATCTCCGGAATAGAGTGTCAATAGCTCATACGCGGCACATAGATAGCTACTTATGTAATCCCTGCTCTTTTAAGAGCTCCTCGATCACAGACACCTCCTCGTCCAGATCCGCGGCAATCTGTTCGGCGGTCTCACCTTTCTTTCGCTTCTTTTCTATGATCCCAAAAAGCTGAGCCCGTCCTTCGGCAAATCCTTCCGCATGGCCTTGGGCATGACCCTCTGCATGGCCTTCCTCCCAGGCCTCTTCCCGCTCCATCCGCATGTGCTTCTCCTGATCATATTCAAATATGCTCATGCTCTTCGCCTCCGCTCTGTGTTTCTCCAGAAATTCCTTCAGGATCCCTTCCCCGATGCATTCCCGGATCGCCCGTTCCACCGCGTCCTCCAGTTCCATCTCCCTGACATACTTCCGGATCCGGTCCGTATACTCTGCATAATCCCGCAGGCTCCGGCATGCTTCCTTCAGCTTCCGGTTGTGCTCCCCGCACAGGTTCAGCATCACCGCTTCCAGCTCCAGTCCGCATTGCTCTCCCTTTGCGGTAAACATATCCGACAGCCGCAGCACCTGCCGCTCCGGCATCTCCTCTCTCCCGTTATAGAAGATCAGAAACTCCGGCCCCGGGATCTTCACTGTCCGCGTCCCGTACAGGTTCACCTCCCGGGTCATCCCCGAATACAGGTTCGAGATGTAGAACAGAAACCGCAGGGGCAGGTTCGGGCTGTAAGTGGACTGATGCTCATACAGGGAAAGTCTTCCGTCCACCACAAAGGAAATGTCATTCCTCATGGACATATAGATGGCGTTCTCCAGGGTATTTACTTCCAGCAGTTCCGGATCTGTGTAATGCTTCCCGCTGATGGCATTATACAGTTCCAGCAGGTTCTCCTTCTCTGTAAACAGCATGGCAAATACCGTGGACTTATAGGTCCGGTTTACACTCGTTCCATAGTTGTCGATGGTTTCTCTCGTGTTTTTCATGGACATCCTCCTTTTTTAATTAACTCGCAGGAGGCTTAGTCCTCTTCTGTTTCCGGGAAAGCCTCTCTGCCATATTGATTGGGAATTAAAAGCATTGAGTTTTCTTTCCTGGATCTGTTGTCAGAATTTTGACACGGCGTCTGCCGTCTGAGAATGAATCATACTGGAAATGCTGTAAATGCTTTGTTTATATCCTATCATATCCACCTTCTGATTTCCAGTTAAAATAATACTTCAAGCATGACTTCCACTACTCCGCCGCAGACCATGCCTTCCTCCTCTGCGACATCGGTGGTCATATCCACCCGGCGGATCTGAAAAACAGGCTCCCCTGTGCGCATCATTAACAGAGCGGTCTGTATGATCTCGCTCTCCACACAGCCTCCCCCGATCGTATCAATGGTGTTTCCGTCTTCCAGGATCAGCATCTTTGTCCCCACGCCCCGGGGAGCAGATCCTTTCCTCGAGATGATCGTAGCCAGCACTCTCTTCTGCGGGTTCTGTCCGTCCAGAAGCGCTTCCAGCAGTTCAGCGGAATATCCTCCTGACATCCCTCTGCTGTTCTTGATCTCTATGATCTCTGCCATAACAGATACCGCGATCTCTTCCGGCGTCTGCGCTTTGATCTTCAGTCCGATGGGGGTATGTACCCCGTCCAGCCTCTCCCGATTCACACCTTTCTGCTCCAGCTGTTCCTTTACGATGGATACTCTCCGCCTGCTGCCCATCATTCCCACATAGGCATAATCTTTTCTCAGGATTTTTTCCAGGCACTCGGCATCATACCGATGCCCTCGTGTCACGATCACGAACCAAGAATCCCAGTCACCTTTTATCTGGGCAAGTCCGTCCCCAAATTCCTGGCAGATCACAGTATCTGCTCCCGCTGCCCTGGCATGATCTGCGAATTTCGGCCGGTCTTCCAGTACAGTCACAGTAAATCCCAGCATCTTCCCGATCTGGATGATTGGGACGGACACGTGCCCGCCGCCGCAGACAATCAACTTCGGCGTCCGGCCTATCCGCTCCCGGAATACCCGGCAGCCGGTCCCGTCTGTACCGGTCACATCCTGGTTTTCTTTCGGTACAGTTATTTCTTCATCCGGCGCAGCAGAAAGCAGTCGTTTTTCTCCTCTGTGTTCTCCCTCCAGCACAGTCTCTGTCCAGATGTCCCCCTCCGCGCTCTCCAGCGCCTGTTCCAGTTCTCTGTAGAATGGATCCACTTTTGCTCTCCTTTCTTCCTGTCAAATACAATCTGCGGTTCTCCTGTTACAAAGCCTTTATTCTTCCGCCAGCCTCTCAAGTACGTCCGTCAGCAGCCGGTAGAAGCGCTCCAGGGAATCCAGCGGCATACACTCATCCGGTGTATGGACATTATAAAGCGTCGGACCTACAGAAATTGCGTCCAGATCCGGAAGCGCTCCCACGAAGATCCCACATTCCAGACCCGCATGGATGGCCTCGATCTTCAGCTCTTTCCCGGTCAGCTTACGATAGCTTTCCTGAAAGATCTCCCGCACTCTGGAGTGTTCCCTGTAATCCCATCCCGGATATTCTCCGCTATACACTGCTTCAAAGCCGAATGTATCCGCCAGCAGCCGGAACCGTTCTTTTGTATCGCTCTGGATGGATGCCGATGAAGAACGAGGCGCGAACAGGATTTCCAGCCTGTCCTCCTCAGTCCGGACGATTCCCAGATTGGACGAGGCAATAACAAATCCGTCTGCCCCGGCTTTTCTCCTCAGCACTCCATTGGGCGCAAGACGCAGAACTCCTGTAAATGCTGCGGTATCTTCCTGTGAAAGCACCCGGATCGCAGCCTCTTCTCCGGTTCTGACTCTGCAGGTAAAATCCGGCTCCGCTGTACACACTTCTTCCGCCATCTGCCGTGCCAGAAACCTGGCCCGTTCTTCGGCTTCCTTTGCCTGGTCTCTGTCCCTGCAGAGAAATACTGCCGTGCATTCTCGCGGGATGGCATTGTCTTTTGTCCCGCCTTCAAAGGTGACCAGTTCTGCTCCTGTATTCCGGATCAGCTCATCTGCCATACGGGCCATCAGCAGAGCCGCGTTCTGGCGCTCTTTGTCGATATCTGAGCCTGAGTGCCCGCCTAAGAGCCCTTCTATTCTGACCTCCAGAAGCGTTCCCTTTGCCTTCTTTCTCCTGACCGGTTTCGCGAAGCGGATGCGGAGACCTCCCGCGCAGCTTACAGTGGCGGTATCCTCCTCTTCCGAATCCAGATTGATCATAGTCCGGGCACGGAGCAGAGATTTGTCCAGAGCTTTCGCTCCCCCAAGCCCGGTCTCTTCCTCTGTGGTAAAGACACACTCCAGCGGAGGATGCCTGAGGTCTGAGCTGTCAAGCACTGCCATCATCATTGCCACTGCCACACCGTTATCCGCTCCCAGCGTAGTTTCGTCCGCGGAAAGGATGCCGTCCTTTACTGCCAGATGGATCCCTTCCTTTTCAAAATCATGGACGGTTCCGGCTTGATTGTCGCAGACCATGTCCAGGTGCCCCTGGAGCATAACCGGCGGCCTGGCCTCATCACCGGGGCTGGCCTCTTTCCGGATAATGACATTATACACATCATCCTGCCAGACCCACAGTCCCCGTTCCTTCGCAAATCTCACAAGATAGTCACTGATCTCTTTCTCATTGCCGGATCCCCTGGGGATGGCGCTGATTTCCTCAAAAAAATGAAACAGTTTTTCCGGTCTGTACCCTGTGATCTTATATTCCATCGCGTCCTCCATCTATTACATCTCGTTTTTCTGTGCCATTTCTCCATGATTTTTTCTATGTTCTTATGCCGCTGTTTATGCCATTTAGAAGTATACGCCCTTTTTCCATGGATAACAAGATAATTTCTACTTGACAGATGGCTGCTGCCGGACTACAATAAGACGGCAGATAAAAACAGAATACGTCATTTCGGTAGGTGAGGTTACCACAGGGATTGGGTTTATCCCGAAGATTGCTGCCGCGGGATCGTGGAGACACGATGAGCTGGTCAGCAGGCTGTGTCGTGAAGGCGCAACCTAATGCAATTGATATGCCCTGTGATGCTAAAGCTTGAACGATGCATGCTGGTCATGTTATGTGATGAAATATTAAGCTCCGTCATTGTTCAGGCAGTGGCGGAGTTTTCTGTTTGTCTTTCATTGATTTTTGCTGATAAAGGAGGTGAGGTTATGGACTCTGGCGCCGGTTGTCACTTGTGCGGCTTAAATAAAGAAAATCACAGAAAGAGAGGTACTTATCATGAACAAGGACATTTTTGTAAAACTCCTGAAACAACGTCAGTTCAAGGCTGTCAGAAGTATCCTGGATGTGATGAACGAAGTGGACATAGCCTCCCTGCTCTCAGAGCTGGATGACAGAGAGCTGGCCCTTGCCTTCCGTCTCATCCCGAAGGATAAGGCAGCGGAAGTATTCTCCAACATGGAGACTTCCATGCAGACTTACCTTGTGGAAATCTTTTCTGAAAAAGAGCTGAAAGAGCTCCTGGATGACCTGTATATGGATGACACCGTAGATCTTCTGGAGGAGCTTCCCGCCAATCTGGTAAACCGGATCCTGGATACGGTCAGTGTTTCGGACAGGGCGCTGATCAATCAGCTCCTGGATTATCCGGAAGACAGCGCCGGGAGCATTATGACCACAGAATATGTGGATATCCGGGAGACGATGACCGTATCCCAGGCCATGGCGCACATCAAGGCGACCGGCATCCATAAAGAGACCATCTATACCTGTTATGTCACGGACAGGAGACGACTGATCGGCATCGTCAGTGCCAAAGATCTGATGACCTCCGATGATGATATGCTGATCCGGGATCTGATGGAGAAAGAGATCATCTCCGTCAATACCCATACTGACCAGGAAGAAGTGGCCCGGATTTTCACGAAATATGATCTTCTGGCGCTTCCTGTCCTGGATCAGGACGGCCGGATGGTGGGCATCGTCACATTCGATGACGCTATGGATGTCATGGTAGATGAAGCCACGGAAGATATCACAAAAATGGCGGCCATGAATCCCAGCGAGAAGACTTATTTTGAGACTTCCGTATTTACGCACGCAAAGAATCGGATCCCCTGGCTTCTGATCCTGATGTTTGCCTCCATCATTACCGGGACCATCATTACAAAGTATGAAGATGCCTTTGCCGCTATTCCCCTGCTGGTCTCCTTCATCCCCATGCTGATGGATACCGGCGGGAACTGCGGTTCCCAGAGCTCTACTCTGGTCATCCGGGGGCTGGCGCTTTCGCAGATTCAGTTCCGGGATATTTTCCGAGTGGTCTTCAAGGAATTCCGCATCTCCCTTATTGTAGGGATTGTACTGGCACTGGCCAACGGGATCCGCATATTGATCCAGTACGAGGATCCCGCTCTGGCCCTTGTGATCGCGCTTTCCCTGATCGGCACCACGGTCATGTCCAAACTCATCGGATGCATGCTTCCTCTGTTTGCCAGCAAGGTGCATCTGGACCCGGCTATCATGGCGTCACCGCTGATCACTACATTGGTGGATACCTTCTCCATCCTGATCTATTTTAATATCGCGACAATCCTGTTTCAGCTCTGAATCAGAAAAAGAGGGCCATTGCTCCATAGATCATTACGTATCTATCTGGCAATGGCCCTCTTATCACTATTTTCTTATTATTCGATGACTTTGATCCACCCTTTTGGAGCCTCGATATGCCCCATCTGGATGCCTGTCAGAGTGTCGTACAGTTTCTGTGTCACCGGCCCCATCTTCTCCATCCCGCTGGGGAAGCAGATCTCCTGGCCATGATCCACCACTTTTCCTACCGGGGAGATGACGGCTGCTGTCCCGCAGAGTCCGCACTCCGCGAAATCTTTCACCTCGTCAAAGTAGACATCTCTCTCCTCGACTTCCAGTCCCAGATAATGCTCTGCCACATACATGATCGATCTGCGTGTGATAGACGGAAGGATCGTGGTAGAATGAGGCGTCACAACCTTATTATCCCTGGTGACGAAAATGAAGTTGGCACCGCCTGTCTCCTCTACTTTTGTCCTTGTAGCAGAATCCAGATACATGTTCTCATCAAATCCGTCTGCATGGGCAGACACAATCGCATGAAGACTCATGGCGTAGTTCAGTCCTGCCTTAATATGTCCTGTGCCATGAGGCGCTGCCCGGTCAAAGTCAGACACACAGATCGTGATCGGCTTCGCGCCGCCTTTAAAGTACGGCCCTACCGGGGTCGTAAAAATCCTGAACTGGTACTCATCTGCCGGCTTCACCCCGATCACCGGGTTGATTCCAAACATATACGGCCGGATATACAGTGTGGCTCCGGATCCATAAGGAGGAACATATGCCGCGTTGGCTTTTACTACGGAAACCACCGCGTCTACAAACCTGTCCTCCGGAAACGGCGGCATTTCAAGACGTTTTGCTGAATCCACCATACGGGCCGCGTTCAGGTCCGGGCGGAAAGTAACAATACGTCCATCTTCTGTCGTATATGCCTTCATTCCCTCAAAAACAGTCTGAGCGTACTGCAGCGCTCCCGCGCATTCATTCATGACGATATTGGCATCATCGATCAGTGCGCCGCTGTCCCATTTCCCGTCTTTGTAATTTGCCACATACCGTTTATCGGTCTGGATATAATTGAATCCAATATTTTCCCAGTCAAGATTTTTTTTCTCCATTGTGTGTACCTCCGCTCCTGTACTACTCTGCCTGAAGAACCTGATATTCTCCTTCTTTTACAACTACAACTGTAGGCTGCTTGGACGGCTCGCCATCCTCGCCCCATGTGATCTGTTTTCCAGTAAGACCGTCGATCGTGATCTCTGTCATAGCTGTCTTCATGGCATCGCACATGTCAGGAATACTCATATCCGGCGTGAGTTCTGCTTTTTCAGCCGCCTCTTTGATCACATAGAGACAGTCATAAGCATCTGCCGCGAACTGATTCGGCGTCTCATCGAAAGCCGCCTCATAATCAGCTACAAATGTCTGTGTCGCTTCATCTTCCGCATTCGCGGTAAATGGCGTCAGGAACATCAGTCCCTCGGCCAGACTTGCGTCAAATCCTTCCAGCGCCAGCAGGCCGTCCATTCCATCGCAGCCGAACCATTCCGGTGCGAATCCCATCTTGTCTGCCTGTGCCAGGATCAGGGAAGCCTCCTGATAGTAGATCGGAAGGAATACCAGCTCTGCTCCCTCGTCCTTTGCTTTCTGAAGCTGGACGGAGAAATCTGTCTTGCTGTCAGCGGTAAATGCCTCTGCCGCTACGACCTCCAGGCCTTTCGTCTGTGCCTCTTCTACAAATCTCTGATAAATTCCCGTAGAATATGTGTCAGAGCTGTTATAGATCACTGCCACCTTTGTAGCAAGCCCGTTTTCTGAGATATAATCTGCGGACGCAACACCCTGGTTCGGATCAGAGAAACACATACGGAACGCATTGTCATACTGAATACTCTCCACAGCTGTCGCGGACGGTGTCAGCTGGAACATATTGTCCGCATGGGTCTCCTCCACCACTGCCGTACACGGTGTGGATGTCACGGTTCCCACCAGCATCTGCATTCCCCAGTCTTTCAGCGTATTGTACGCGTTGACGGACTTCTCGGAATCAGACTGGTCGTCTTCAAACTGGTACTCGATCTGATATCCGTTGATGCCGCCTGCCTCGTTGATCTCGTCCACCGCAAGCTGGATCCCGTTTTCTACGGCCGTTCCATAGATCGCGTTGTCTCCTGTCGTGGGTCCGATGCCGCCGATCTTAAATGTATCCGCATCGGATGAGCCCTCGTCTCCTCCCCCGTTTCCGCAGGCTGCCAGCGAAAATACAAGGGCGGACGCAAGCGCCACGCTTGCTGCCTTCTTCAAAATTTTCATAATCATATCCTCCTCGCTGAATTTCTAATGCTTTTATGGTACCCTTATCAAAAACATTTGTCAAGAGAAAAACCGAACGCACTCTAAAATTTCTTATCAATACCGGTTGTCAAATATCCTTGTGGACTTCTTCTCACTTCTCGGAAGGTCTCCGATGGAGACCGGCTTTACATGCACCAGGATACCGATCTTATCCTTAAACGCCTTCTGGATCGCTGTCTCTGCCTGCTTTTTGTCCACACCCTTATTCACTTCCACAAAGAGCGTACACTCATCTTTCCCGAACAGATGGTCCAGCATAAACTGATATTCGCTGGAAGCTTCAGGGACATTCTTCAGCATTTCCTCGATCTGGCTCGGGAATATATTGACTCCTTTCACCTTTACCATGTCATCTGTCCGCCCGATCAGTGTATCGATCCGCGGGAATTTTGAACCGCACTGACATTCTCCCGGAATGAATCTGGTCAGATCATGGGTACGGTAACGGATCAGCGGCGCTCCCTGTTTCCTGAGAGTTGTGATCACCAGCTCTCCTACTTCTCCGTCCGGCAGGTTCTCCCCGGTCTTAGGGTCTACAATCTCAAAATAGAGATAATCGTCCCAGTAATGCATGCCGCACTCGTACTCACAGCTCATGGCGATCCCCGGCCCGTACACTTCTGTCAGCCCGTAAATGTCATAGAGCTGTACACCCAGCTCGGCCGCGATGCGGGCCCTCATCTTGCTGCCCCATCTCTCTGAACCGATAACTCCCTTGCGCAGACAGATTTTATCGGTCAGCCCCCGTCTGCCGATCTCCTCCGCCAGAAGCAGCGCATAAGAAGATGTCGCGCAGAGTACCGTTGATTTCATATCCTGCATCATCCGCAGCTGCTTTTCTGTATTTCCCGGTCCCATAGGGATCGTCATGGCCCCCAGGTATTCTGCTCCTGCCTGGAACCCGATCCCGGCGGTCCACAGTCCGTACCCCGGCGTGATCTGGATCCGGTCCAGGGCTGTGATCCCTGCCATCTCATAGCAGCGGGCAAACATTTTTGCCCAGTCTTCCACGTCTTTTTTTGTATAGGGAATGATCACCGGAATCCCGGTTGTCCCCGAGGAGGAATGAATACGCACCACCTCTTCGTCAGGCACCGCCTGCAGTCCCAGAGGATAAGCCTCTCTTAGATCTCCCTTCCATGTAAAGGGAAGCTTCTCAAAATCCTCCTGGGACTGTATCGCTTCAATATCAAATTCCTTTAATTTTTCTTTGTAAAAACACTCCTTTGATGTAAGCTGACGGAGATTTTCTTTGATCATTTCAAACTGAAGTTCTGTCATTTTCATGGCTGTTCTCCTCCTGCCTTATAATCCCGGTCTTCTGAAGATTCCTTTACCGCGCCGCTGCCCAGATCCAGAGCTTTTTCGTTCAGACTGACAAATCTTTCTTTCACATTCGCCCGGACCGCTTCCTTCATCTCTTCTGTTGTAATGCCGAGCGCGCCGCACTCAGAGGCTGCTCCCAGCAGCACCGTGTTCAGCACTTTCGGCGATCCTGCCCTGCGGCAGAGTTCCCCACCGTCGATCACGATCAGACGCCCGGCTTTTTCATTCAGGAAGCTCAGCATTTCTTCCGCACGGTAACTGCTCCCGCCAAGGCTGGCAGTCACCGGCTTCACGATCCGGTGGTTGGTGATCACAAGTCCTCCCTTTTTTAAATAGGGAAGACAGCGGACTGCCTCGCCCGGTTCAAACGCCAGGATCACGTCTGCCTCTCCCTCAGGGATCAGAGGCGAATGTACCTGATCTCCCATCCTTACATGACTGACCACAGAGCCTCCCCGCTGAGCCATGCCGATGGTCTCTGTCGTCCGCACAAAATTCCCCTTTTCCATAGCCGCGAAGGCGATCAGACGGGACGCCAGTACCACTCCCTGGCCGCCGACTCCGCACAGCAGACAATTCTTATTCATCGCCTGTCACCCCCTGTTCTTTTCTTTCCGTGATCGCATCAAACGGGCAGACTGACGCACAGATGCCGCAGCCATAACAAAGAGACGGATCGATCTTAACCATTTCTCCCTCCATAATGATTGCCGGACATCCCAGTTCTCTTACACAGGCCCTGCACTGACGGCACAGATCCTGTCTGACTTCATAACCGGTCTGCGGTTTTGTCACCGCGATACACGGGGATTTGAAAATAATCGCGCGCACACCGTCTCCTTCCGCCGCCTTTCGGACGGTCTCTGCTGCCTCATCCAACTTGAGCGGATCTGACTCATAGATCTGTTCCACACCGATTCCTTCCAGGATCTTCCGGATGCTCACCTTTGCCGCCACATCCCCCATGATATTCCTGCCTGTTCCGGGGTGGGGCTGATGGCCGGTCATAGCCGTAGTAGAGTTATCCAGCACGACAAGCACGATATCATTTCCATTATATACCGCGTTCACCACGCCTGTGATCCCTGACGCAAAAAAGGTAGAATCTCCGATAAAGGCAAAATTCACCACATCCGGCTCAATGGCGGAGAGTCCCTGGGCGATGGTCACGCCGGCACCCATACACAGGCAGGTGTCCACCATGTCAAGAGGCTTTGCATTTCCAAGGGTATAGCATCCGATGTCACCGCAGAATACTGCCTTTTTCCCCTTCATCGCCTTCTTCACCGCATAGAAGGATGCTCTGTGGGGACAGCCCGCGCAGAGTACCGGAGGCCGTACCGGCAGTTCCGGAGCAGAGGGTTCTGTCCGTTTCCCCAGTGCAGCTTCTTTTTCTTCTCCGGCCTCTCCCAGAAATTTCCTGAGATCCTCGCGGATACTCTCTGCACTGTTCTCCCCGGCATTTTTCGTATGCCCGGTCAGCTTGCCGTATATGTTTACCGGCAGATGATATTTCCCCGCGATCCGGAGAAGCTCTCTCTCCACCATCGGATCCAGTTCTTCCAGCACCAGCACTTCATCCAGAGATTCCAGGAATTCCTTTGCCAGCCGTTCCGGAAACGGATGGGGTGTGGAGATCTTCAGGAGAGGCACTGTCTCCGGAAGCACTTCCATCGTGTAGGCAAAGCTCACGCCGGACGCCGCCACGCCTCTGACGATATTCCCTCCGGCTCCCGTTCCATTTTGGACAAAATTCCGGGGATAATCAGAAAGTATGTCTGACAGTTCCCGGTTCCGCTTCTCGATCCGGATATGATTCAGATAAGATGTACGGGGGAAAATGACCCACCGCATTGTATCTTTGACAAACCCTTCCGGTTCCTGCACTTCCATATCCGGCAGGAGCGTGATGCTGGCGCAGGAGTGACAGACTCTTGTGGTAGGACGGAACAGTACCGGTGTACTGTATTTCTCCGAAAATTCAAATGCTTCTCCGATCATCTCATAAGCCTCTTCCGGAGAGGAAGGATCAAACACAGGCAGCTTGGAAAACTGGGCGAATGTCCTTGTATCCTGCTCGGTCTGGGAAGAGATCGGACCCGGATCATCCGCGGACACGATCACCATGCCGCCTTTCACCCCCATATAAGCAAGGCTCATCAGCGGATCTGAGGCCACGTTCAGCCCCACCTGCTTCATCGTGACCAGCGTGCGGGCTCCCGCGTAGGCCGCGCCGGCTCCCACTTCCATGGCTGCTTTCTCATTTACCGACCATTCCACATGGATATGGCCGTCGTTATGCTTTGCGATGGTCTCCAGGATCTCTGTGGACGGAGTGCCCGGGTACCCCGCCGCCATGCGGACTCCTGCCCGGATCGCTCCCAGGGCGATCGCCTCATTCCCCATCGCCAGGATCTTCTCATATGCCATATATGTACTTCCTTTCATAATTAAAATCAACTGAGGCAAATGCGGCCCGGTGTGCAGGACGCATTACTTTTGTATTTTATCACAGTAAAGTAAGAAAAGGAACCAGAAAATTCTGATTCCTTCCTCGTTTTAATCCATCCTGTCACTTCCTGTACAGGCACCCGTCTCCTCCCATAAGCGCCGTCATCTCCTCGATGCGCTCCAGAGGGAACGGCGGCTGAGTCAGCGGTTTCATCGCGATGGACATCAGTTTCATCGGATTGTCATCCGCCGCGATCCGATTGGAACTGAAATGTCCGCATCTGCGGCATCGGTGTATGACCGCCCACTCCCCGTCTTTTCGGATCCAGACGCCCACCGGATCCATGATGCCTCCGCAGTCAGCCTCCCGGTCTCCCGGCTCGATATCCAGATGCAGGCTGCTGAGACAATTGGGACAATGATTGCGGTGTGAGCTTCCGGCTCCGGCCGGCACAACCGGGCGTCCGCATACTTTACATGTAAAACTGTCGCTGCATCCATGGGTTTTATAATAGCCTTTCTCGTATAATTTTCGTTTATTTTCTCTGTTCATGTTCGATCGCTCCTTCATAAGGACCGCTTCAGAAAACAGTTTTCAGATACTTCTCCAGCGCGTCACGGTATTTTTGCGTGAGCGTTAAATACTGCTGCTGTTCGTCAGCTGTCCATTCTTCCCAGATTTTATTTTCCGCTTCCAGTAAAGGACTGATTTTTTCAGATGAAAATTCCCTGCCCTTCTCAGTCAGACAGACGATCGTATTTCTTCCTTTTCCCTGTTTCAGATAAACGATCCCGTCCTTTTCCAGCCGCCGGATGGCCGAATTAATCGTCTGACGGCTGATGCCGGTCAGTCTGCTTATTTCACTCTGCCGGCATTCCTCTCCATTTTCACACAACACATATAAAATATTCTGGACACTGTCCGAAACGCCCGCTTTAACAGCAGCTTCATGGTACAGTGCATTGATCTCCCCTGCCAGATATGTATACTGTCTGCCCGTTTTCAGATAATGCATATTTTCAACTCCTTGTCCGATTTCGTACATTCTTATTATATCCGATTTCGGATATATGTCAACAGATTTTTAAAAAATATTCAAAAAATAGAAATAAACAGTATATAACACTTGACAACAGTTAATCACTGTTATATGCTGTTATACATAAAAGGAGGAACCACCGGTGATAAAAATTATAATCAACACGACCTCAATGGTGCCGATATACGAGCAGATCATAGATCAGGTAAAAACCCTCATCCGCAACGGCGGACTGAAAGAAAATGATATCCTTCCGTCGGTCCGCACCCTTTCCAAAGAGCTGAAGATCAGTGCTCTGACTGTCAAAAAGGCGTACGACAGCCTGGAAGACGAAGGGTTCGCGGTGACTGTACACGGAAAGGGAACCTATGTAGCCTCGGTCAATACAGAACTTTTGCTGGAAGAGCAGAAGAAAGAACTGGAGGCAGACCTGGAACAGGCTGTCCAGAAGGGCAGACGCTACGGCATCAGCGACGATGATATAAAAAGTTTATTTGACTTGATTATGGAGGGCTGATATATGTTAAAGATCCAACAACTGCAAAAGCACTATGCCAATTTTACGCTGGACTGCACCCTGGAAGTTAAACCTGGCTGCGTGACCGGCCTCATCGGCCAGAACGGCGCCGGAAAGAGCACCACATTCAAGGCAGTCCTGGGACTGATCTCGCCGGAGAGCGGGACTGTTACAATTCTTGGAAAGGATCTCCGGGATTTTACTGCCCGTGACAAGGAGAAACTGGGCGTAGTCCTTTCTGACTCCGGTTTCAGCGGATACTTGACCATCCGGGATATCCTGCCGGTCATGAAAAATCTGTACCGGAATTTTGACCAGTCATATTTCATGAAACAGACCATGAAATTTCAGCTGCCTCTGGACAAACGGATCAAAGAATTTTCCACAGGCATGAAGGCCAAGCTGAAAGTACTGGCGGCAGTCTCCCATCGCGCCGAACTGCTTCTGCTCGACGAGCCTACCGCAGGACTGGACGTCATCGCAAGAGATGAACTCCTGGATATCCTGAGAGATTTCATGGAAAGGAATGAAAATGGTTCGATCCTGATAAGTTCCCACATTTCCAGCGATCTGGAGACACTGTGCGATGACCTGTACATGATCCACGAAGGCAAGATCATTTTGCACGAGGATACGGATATCCTTCTGAGCGGCTATGCGCTGCTGAAAGTCAGTGACGCCCAGTATGAAGCCCTGGACAAACGCTTTCTTTTACGGGTCAGGAAAGAGGGATACGGTTACTGCTGCCTGACAGACCAGAAACAGTATTATGTGGATAACTATCCTGCTGCGGTCATCGAAAAAGGAACCATCGACGAAGTGATCACGATGATGATACGAGGTGACAAACTATAAATAGTCAAGAGGATTTTGGAAGTTTTTTGATGTATAAAAAAGGGTAACTTTAACAGACCATCTGAATACAGCGTATTTCAGATGGAACAAAGTTTATTGATTTAAACAGCTATCTGAGCTTTTGGACGTTAAAGTCTGTTCCCTGCCTCTCCAATGCATAGATGACTCTAACAAGCTTTTTGGCAACATGAGTGATCGCGACTCTGTGGGGTTTGCCTTCCGCGCGCTTCTTAGCGTAGTAAGCCGCGAATGTCATATCAAAACGGATTAATGGAAGACAGCAGTTGATGAGAGTATACCGGAGCTGTGATGAGCCGTGTTTTACCATCCGCCCTCCGTGAGATTCTGTTCCAGATTGGTTTATGCCAGGTTCAATACCGGCAAAGGCGAGCATCTGAGCCGGTGTAGAAAAATTTGACAGATCTCCGTATTCAGAGTAGATGACAGCGGCAGATATGGGACCGATTCCGGGAACGGACATATAGTGAGGATGGACCTCCTCGATCAACTTGTTGATTTCTGCTTCCAGTGTGCCAATCTCCTTTACAAGAGATTTGTATAACGTAAGAAGGCTGTTGAGTTCCACATCAAAGATAGAATTATTTATGCCGACCGTATTGGCAGCAAGTTCTTTTAGCTGAAGGAACTGCTGTGGGGAGAAACGTCCTCTTGATAAGGAGCGGAGTTTTTCATAAGAAGCGGCATTCATTCGTGCCATTTTTTCAGCAGAACCGTAGTTTTCGAGCAGATACAGAGCAGTTTTAGATAAGCGCTCATGAAAGAATGGCTTAAACTCAGGAAAAGTGTGATCCAGAACGTTTGTGATTTTCACAAGATAGAAAGAGCGCTGCCGAACCAGCCTGTCTCTTAAACGAGTTAGTGACTTTAAAGAGTAAGCATGGTAAAATCCTTTTGAATGGGGTTTGTACTCTACTGTCATTAACCAGCGGGCTATTGATTCGCAGTCAACGGAGTCGGTTTTGGTACGCCTGAGAGAAGTGGATTTCTTATATTCCTTGATGAGGAGTGGATTGATTTCCATGAAGCTGTGGTGGGCATTCTCAAGGAAAAGTTTCAGATTGAGGGCATAGTGGGCAGTAGATTCAAACCCTATTTTTATATCCTCGGAATTGGAGAGCGAATGTAAAGTTTTGATAAGCTGTTGAAATCCAGAGTTATCATTTTTGATAGCAAATTTCGTAACGACGTTTTGATCAACTGCGGAGAGGATGCAGCAATCGTGTTTGTACTTGGAAATATCAATTCCAACAAAGTACATGGACATAAAAAATACCTCCTGATATGTATTTAGCACTGTTGTCTTCCACAGGGAATTCGGCTGTGTAATCACGTAAATAGAAACGTCAAGCGTTAACAAACTGATTAACAGTAATAGACGAAAAGCTGTGGTCTGAGTCACCTCGGAACAGTCAAAGCTGTAAAAGTATAGATACAGATCCACAGTGCTTAAGTAAATATATCAGATTAGGATTGAATTACCCAGTAGAACCTGGGAGAAAGGAGAAAATCCAATCACTATCTAATATGATTGGATTATACGTGAAAAATTATGAAAGGATTACTGATCAAAGACTTTAAACTGATGAAAGGACAAAAGAATTTCTTCCTGATCATTATCGCTGTCGTGATCGGAATGATGTTTTTTTCAGACGACATCGTATTTCCACTGGGATTCCTTACCTTCATCGTCTCTCTGTTTACACTGAGCACAGTCAGCTATGACGAATTTGACAACGGCTATCCCTTTTTATTCAGCCTGCCTGTCACCCGCCCGACCTATATCATAGAAAAATACTGTCTTGGTCTGATCCTGGGACTGGGTGCCTGGATAGCAGCCGGGATCCTGGCGGGCATCACCGGCATGCTGAAGGGCACGGTGTCACTGCACGATGTCATAGTATCCGCTCTGATCATACTGATCCTGATGTTTCTGATCCAGGCCGTCATGCTGCCGTTCCAGATTAAATTCGGAGGAGAAAAGGGCCGGATCGCCATCATCGCTTCCATCGGTCTGCTGTTTGTCATAGGCGTCGTTATCGTTAAGGTATCCGAATCCCTGAACATGGATCCTGCGGGCATCATTAACCGACTTCCCGCCCTGGGTATCGGAGCGGGGGCCGCTCTCGCGATCACTGTGGCCATCATACTCTGGCTGATCTCCATGAAGATCAGCATATCCATCATAAACCGGAAAGAATTCTGAAAGGAGGGGTAAAAATAGATAGCATACTATGCGTTATCGCGATGATCATATTCACTTACTGGCTGCTGATAAAACGTAACAAAAAATGAACAAATCTGAGTTTGTTGGGTTGGTGGATGTGGCCACCGGGAAGGATGGAGAAAGCGTAGAAAACAGAAAAAAGCTGGTATCGAAAAACGTATTCTGCGGCAACAGATGGGTGTCCCCGTCTCCGTTCCGGAATCCGGGAAAAACATAAAGGGACTTAGACCCCGCCTAAATACAAAGCAATCCGATGAGCAACTCGCATTCGCTCAGACAATCTCATCGGATTGCTTAACGGCGGATTCTAAGTCCCTTAAGTTTTTCCATCGGATTCCTCCAAAGTCACCGGTTCACCCATCTGCCGCCGCAGAAAGGTTCTTCCACCCGCGGCTCTTTCCCTTTCCTGCACTTTATCCAGCCTCTCCGGCGTCATGATTCATCCCCCCCGCAGCAAACCCGCGATTTGAAAGTAACACGAGACAGGTACTATATTGGAAAAAGAAACATTTAGGCTCCAGGTATTATTATGGCGGAGTAAGCGGCAGGATGCTGCTTACTCCGCCTGGGTATTCTTTATGCCAGAGATCCGTAGATATCAGGGCTGCGAAGCACCGCCCGTAATGCGGATTGGCCTTGACATCCACGGATCTCTGGCATATGTTTTCTGACTTTCTTGAAGGCAGACCATATAGTCGATAACGTTCCACTTTCTCAATCACTTCTAAATCGCGAGATTGTTGAGACGGTAGGATAGGAAGCCGGGAAAGAAAGAGGTGTCCGTCGAGGGCCGTGCAGCAACGCCGGCATTTAGGGCGCGTCTTTTGTGCCCTTATATGCCGCTGCGTTGCAGCCCCGAGCGAAAGCGTGCCCGAGATGGATATCCTCTTCCTTTCCCAGCTTGGCATCCTCCTCCCTCAACAAACTCAGATTCTCCCATAGAGTTTTGTAATCCGTTTTATTTCTTTTGCTGTTTTTTTATTGAACTGCCCTTTCGTCAGCCGCCATGCCCAGTTCCCGCCCAGCGTGGACGGAGTATTGATGCGGGCTTCGCTTCCCAGTCCGAGATAGTCCTGCAGAGGGATGATACACAGATCAGCCACGCTTCCCATGGCCAGGGAGATAAAATCTTTCGCCAGTGTATCTTCGTCCAGTCTCTGTTTGCACATATATTCTTTCGCGAAGTCTCTGGCTTCTTTCCCCACGGTGTGATACCAGCCCCGGGTCGTGTCATTGTCATGGGTCCCGGTATAGACCACGCAGTTTCTCGGATAAGTATGGGGCAGATAATCGGAGGATTCCCTGGAATCGAAGGCAAACTGTATCACCTTCATGCCGGGGAAGCCGCTGTCTTTCAGCAGCCGGAGCACACTGGGCGTCAGGTAGCCCAGATCTTCGGCAATGATCTTCGGCTGTCCCAGCTTTTTCTCAACGGCACGGAACAGGTCCATGCCGGGTCCCGGCATCCATTTCCCGTTTACCGCGGTCTTCTCCCCGTAGGGCACGGAATAGTACTCATCAAACCCACGGAAATGATCGATCCGTACAATATCGTACATCCGCAGGCTGTACTGGATTCGCCGGATCCACCACCGGTAGTCTGTCTTTTTATGATATTCCCAGTCATAGAGGGGATTGCCCCACAACTGTCCTGTCTCGCAGAACGCGTCCGGCGGGCATCCTGCCACACCTGTAGGCTCCTTGTTTTCGTTGAACTGGAACAGTTCCGGGGCCGCCCATGTATCCGCGCTGTCAAAGGCGACATAAATGGGGATGTCCCCGATGATCCGGATGCCTTTTTTATTGGCATAGGCATGGAGCTTTCTCCATTGTCTGTCAAACTCATACTGCTGGAACCGGTAGAAATCGATCTCTTCAGTCAGTTCCCTGCGGATCCGGTCCAGCGCTTCTTCCTTCCGGTTCTTCAGAGGTGCCTCCCATCGGGTCCAGGCTGTCCCTTCATTTTTGTCCTTAATGGCCATATACAGGCTGTAGTCATCCAGCCAGAACCGGTTCTTCTCCGTAAATTCCTCATAGTCCTTATTCTTCTCAAAACGTGAGTATGCCTTTCTCAGCAGGCGGAATCTGGACTGATAGATTTTTTCATAATCGATGCAGCCGGGGGTTCCGCCAAAATCATAGGACTTACATTCTTTTTTTGTCAGCAGCCCTTCCCGGACCAGAGTCCCGGGATCGATAAAATAGGGATTGCCCGCAAAGGTGGAGAATGACTGATAGGGAGAATCGCCATACCCGGTGGGCCCAAGGGGCAGGATCTGCCAGAAGGACTGCCCGGCCTCCTCCAGCAGATCTATAAATTTATATGCGTCTTTTGAAAAACATCCGATCCCGTATTTCGACGGAAGGGAAAATACCGGCAGTAAAATCCCGCCTGATCGTTTCATCTCTTACTTCCTCCAGATATCAGTTTTTCCGGCACGGTCACAGTTTCCAGATATCCCGGTTATACTCCCGGATGGTCCTGTCAGAGGAAAAGTACCCGGCTTTCGCGATATTGACCAGCATCATCTTTGCCCAGGACTTTCTGTCTTCGTAGGCTTTCAGCGCCTTCTCCCTGGCCTTTTTGTAGGCGTCAAAATCCAGAAATGTCATAAACCAGTCTTTATTGATCAGCTCTTTCTGAAGCCGCTCCAGGTTCTCCCTGCGGCCGGCCTTCAGCATCTGCGGCCCGGTGATGAAGTCCACAGCAGCCTTCAGGGCCGGATCTTTCTCGTAATAGTCTTTCGCCTTATAATCGGCCTCTGCATAATGGCGGATCACTTCATCGCTGGACGCGCCGAATACGAAGATATTGTCATCGCCCACTGCCTGGTGGATCTCCACATTCGCGCCGTCCTCTGTCCCGAGCGTCACCGCGCCGTTGAGCATGAACTTCATGTTGCCGGTGCCGCTGGCCTCCTTGGACGCGAGAGAGATCTGCTCGGAGATATCACAGGCCGGGATCAGTTTCTCAGCTTTGGTCACGTTATAGTTTTCCACCATGATCACTTTCAGCCAGGGACTGACTTCCGGGTCATTGTTGATGATCTCCTGCAGGCAGAGGATCAGATGGATGATGTCCTTGGCGATCACGTAGGCCGGCGCCGCCTTTGCCCCGAAGATCGCCGTCACCGGAGCAGGCGGGATCTTCCCGGATTTGATCTCCAGATATTTATCAATAATGTAAAGCGCATTGAGCTGCTGCCGTTTGTACTCATGGAGCCGTTTTGCCTGGATATCGAAGATAGAATCCGGACGGATCTCCACTCCCTGGGTCTCCTTCAGATAAGCGGCCAGCGCCGTCTTGTTCTCCTGCTTGATGGCCAGCAGGCGCTCCAGCGCCCGGTCATCCTCCTGATAGTCCAGCAGACGTTCCAGCTCATCCGCGTCCTGTCGGTACCCGTCTCCGATGGTCTCATCCAGAAATTCCGTAAGAAGCGGATTGCAGTGGATAAGCCAGCGGCGGAAAGTAATGCCGTTAGTTTTGTTGTTAAATTTTTCCGGATAGATCTTATAGAAGTTGTTCAGCTCCGACTCTTTGAGGATCTCCGTATGCAGAGCCGCAACTCCGTTTACGCTGAAGCCGTAGTGAATATCCAGATGGGCCATATGTACCGTGTCACTGCGGTCGATGACAGCGACACTCTCATCGTCAAATTTTCTCCGGACTTTGTCATCCAGGATCTCGATGATCGGGACCAGGTGAGGCACGACTTTTTTCAGATAGGCCAGGGGCCATTTCTCCAGCGCCTCCGCCAGGATCGTGTGGTTGGTGTAGGCACATGTGCGGGACACCACGTCGATGGCGTCGTCCATGTCCAGCCCCCTTCCGGTCAGGAGCCGGATCAGCTCCGGGATCACCAGGGTCGGATGCGTGTCATTGATCTGGATAACCGCGTAATCCGGCAAGTCATAGAGATCACAGCCCTTTGCCGTACATTCGTCCAGGATCAGCTGAGCCGCGCTGCTCACCATGAAATACTGCTGGTAGATGCGCAGCAGTCTTCCCTTTTCATCACTGTCGTCCGGATACAGGAAGAGCGTCAGATTCCGCTCAATGTCCTCTTTGTCAAAATCGATCCCCTCTCCCACAATGGACTCGTCCACGGAGTCAAGGTCAAAAAGATGAAGTTTATTCGTCTTATTGTTGTACCCAGTCACTTCAATGTCGTACATCCTGGCATTGACCTTCCGTCCTCCGAACTCCACCGGGTACACCACATCCGTCCGTTTCAGCCAGGATCTGTCCTCGATCCAGGGATTAGGCGTCTCCTTCTGCAGATGATCCTCAAACACCTGCCGGAAGAGGCCCAGATGATAGTTCAGTCCGATGCCGTCCCCGGCCAGGCCCAGTGTGGCCACAGAGTCCAGGAAACACGCCGCCAGCCTTCCCAGCCCGCCGTTTCCAAGAGAAGGCTCCGGCTCGATCTCCTCGATCTCACCGAGACTCCTGCCGTTTTTCTCCAGCATCTCTTTCACTTCCTGGTAAATGCCGAGATTGATCAGGTTATTTGACAGCAGTTTCCCGATCAGGAATTCCGCGGAGATATAGTACAGCTTCTTCTTTCCGTCCGTGCGCTCCTTCTCCGCCGCCATCTCCTGGACAATAGAGAACAGGGCGGCGTAGATCTCTTCACCGGATGCCTCGGAAACTGCCTTTCCCAGATATGCTTCAGTTTTTTCCTGAATATTCATAACACGTTTTGTCTCCCTTCTGAAACTTACTTTCCAAACCCGCAGTTGGGGAAGGTACAGACCGGACAGTTCAGACACAGCCCTCCCTCGCCCAGCACGGTAAAATCTTCGGCCTTAAGCCGCTCTCCCGCTACAATGCGGGGCAGGGCCAGATCAAAAATCGTGCGTTTCGCGTACATGACGCAGCCCGGCAGGCCCAGTACAGGGATCTCACCTTTGTAAGCCAGCATGAACATGGCCCCGGGCAGCACCGGAGCCCCGTATGTAATGATCTCATCCGCTGCTTTCCGGATGGCAAGAGGAGTCCGGTCGTCCGGATCCACGCTCATCCCTCCGGTGCAGACGACCATATCCGCGCCCTGGGCGATCCACGAGCGGACTGCGTCCGCTGCCATATCAGAGTCATCACTGCACAGAGTATTTCCCATTGTCTCCACGCCAAATTCTTTCAGTTTCTCAATGACCACAGGAGTAAACTGATCTTCGATCCTCCCGTGAAAAACCTCGCTCCCTGTTGTCACGATCCCGGCTTTCATCTTCCGGTACGGAAGGAGCCTGAAGAGCGGCCCGCCGGCGCAGATCTCTTTTACGCGGTCCATCTTTTCCTTTTCTATGACAAGTGGGACAACCCGCATACCCGCGATCTTGTCACCCTTCTTCACCGGAAAATTGCCATGCCGGGAAGCGATCACCATCTGTCCCATCCCGTTCACGGCATTCAGCTTTTCGTGATCGATCTTCAGCAGACCGTCCATCTTGGCGGTCAGCTCGATCTTTCCTTCCTTCGGGTCAGAGGCCGTCATATTGTCTCCCTGACAGACCTGGCGGAGCACTTCCGCAGCCTCATCCTCATGGAGCATTCCTTCCTGCTTCTCCCACACATACAGATGTTCCTTCCCAACGGAAAGGAGCACCGGGATATCCTCCTTGGTCACCACATGTCCCTTGCGGAATACCGGGCCTTTTACCACCCCGGGGATGATCTGCGTAATATCATGGCAGAGCACACTTCCCACCGCGTCTTGTGTCCGGATCAGTTTCATTTCTGTTCCTCCTCTACTGTGATCTCTTCCAGTTCCTTCAGCCATGCCGACGCGCAGGCATCACTGGGCATCCGCAGGTCTCCCCTGGGCGAAAGAGCCACAGTCCCCACCTTGGGGCCGTCCGGCAGACAGGACCGCTTAAACTGCTGGGAAAAAAATCTTCTGCAGAAGGTCTCCAGCCATTTGCGTATCGTGGTTTTCTCATAATCTCCGTCAAACGCCGCCTCTGCCAGCCGGAAGATCTTTGCCGGCCCGTAGCCGAAACGGAGCATGTAATAGAGGAAAAAGTCATGAAGCTCATAGGGCCCCACCAGATCTTCTGTCCTCTGGGCGATATCTCCGTCTTTGGGCGGAAGCAGTTCCGGGCTGACCGGTGTGTCCAGCACATCATAGAGCACCTGCTTCAGCTCTTCATCTGTCGTCTCATCCGCCGCGTATTTCACCAGATGGCGCACCAGCGTCTTCGGCACGGACGCGTTCACCCCGTACATGGACATGTGATCCCCGTTATAGGTGGCCCATCCCAGAGCCAGCTCCGACATGTCGCCGGTACCGATCACCATGCCGCCTGTCCGGTTGGCAATGTCCATCAGTACCTGAGTCCGTTCTCTGGCCTGCGCGTTTTCATAGGTTACATCATGGTCCTCCGGATCCTGTCCGATATCCCGGAAATGGATCTCCACCGCCTCGCCGATGGGAACCTCCTTCAAAGATGCCCCTGTCTTGCGGGCCATATCGCATGCGTTGCGGTATGTCCGGTCCGTCGTCCCGAAACAGGGCATGGTCACCGCGATAATCTCTTTCTTGTCTTTGCCCAGCATTTCAAATGCCCGGGCGGTGACCAGCAGCGCCAGGGTGGAATCCAGTCCGCCTGAGATTCCCACCACCGCTGTCCTGGCATGGGTATGAGCCAGCCGCTTTTTAAGTCCCATCGCCTGGATCGTGAGGATCTCCTCGCAGCGCTGCGCGCGCAGCCCCTCATCCGAAGGCACAAAAGGCTTTTTCGGGAAGACTCTGGACAGTTCCGTCTCTTCGTTCTCTATAGTAAAGGGCACCTGGATCAGAGTATGTTCCATCTCTGCCTTAAATGTCGTATTTTTCCGCCGTTCGCTGACGATCCTCTGGATATCCAGTTCCGAACAGATCATCTCATTGTGATACCGGCGGGATTCTTTTAAGAGAGCGCCGTTTTCCGCAATAATATTATGACCGCCGAACACCACGTCTGTGGTAGATTCTCCCTCACCGGCATTGGCATACACATATCCCGCGATCAGACGGGCGGACTGCCCCCCGATCAGCTCCCGGCGGTATGCGTCCTTCCCGATGGTCTCGTCGCTGGCCGAACAGTTCACGATCACCGTGGCTCCCTCTACCGCGGCCCGGATGCTGGGCGGCACCGGAGACCAGACATCCTCGCAGATCTCGGCAGAGACCACAAGGTCTTCCATCCCCTCTGCCCTAAACAAAATCTGCGGACCGAAAGGCACCTGCTCCCCTTCAAAACTGATATATCCTGCTCTGTCCGGGCCCGGCGTAAACTGGCGCATTTCATAGAACTCCCCGTAATTAGGGAGAAAAGTCTTGGTCGTGATCCCGATGACCCTGCCACGGTTGACAGCCGCCGCCGTATTGTACAGCTTGCCTTCTACACAGAGAGGCACACCCACAAATACAAGGATATCCTTGTCTGCCGTGTACCGCGCGATCTTTAACAGACCGTCCCTGGCCGCCCGCAGGAGCACATCCTGGGTAAACAGATCCCCACAGGTATATCCTGTCACGCAAAGCTCGGGAAATGCAAGGATCTTTGCCCTGTTTTCGCAGGCCTTTTTGATCTCTTCGCAGATCTTCTCTGTATTAAATTCTACATCTGCCACCCGGATATCCGGTGTGGCCGCCGCCACTCTGACAAATCCGTGTCTCATCCTGTTCCCGCCTTTCTATCTGCTCTTCTTCAGCAGTTCCTTTAAATCTTCTACCGTAAAATTGTATGCCCTGTTGCAGAAATGGCATTTCACTTCAATATCCTCCCCGTCCCGGATCATAGACTGGATGTCCTTTTTTCCGATACTGATGATCGCCTTCTCGATCCGCTCTCTGGAACAGTTGCAGAAAAACCTTGCCGGCATCGTGTCCGTGATCTCGACATCCAGCCCCTCCAGTACCTGGGAGAGCATCTCCTCCGGCGTATGACCGTTATCCAGCATGGAAGTCACGGAGCAGACATTCCGGACATTTTCCTCCAGCCGGTCCAGCACCGCGTCCTGGACAAAGGGCATCACCTGTATGATAAATCCTCCGGCGCAGCGGACGGTATTATCCTTCTCCATGAGTACGCCCAGTCCCACGGAGGACGGCACCTGCTCCGAAGTGGCAAAATAATAGGTCAGGTCCTCCGCGATCTCTCCGGTCTGGAGAATGGTCTGTCCGGAATATGGCTCTTTCAGTCCCATATCTTTAACTACAGTCATTATACCCTGTCCCAGCGCGCCGCCCACATCCAGCTTCCCGTTCTTCGGGGGCAGCATCACGCCCGGATCGTATACATACCCTTTTGCATTTCCCTGGCTGTCCGCTGTCACGGTAAGTCCCCCGATGGGACCGGAGCACTGGATCTGGATGGTCAGGATATCCTCCGGATTCTTCATCATGCTTCCCATCATGACTCCCCCGGTGAGAAGACGCCCCAGGGCGGCTGTGGCTACCGGACTGGTCCCGTGACGCGTCCTCGCCTCTTCCACCAGCTCCGTCGTCACCGCGGCAAAAGCGCGGATCTGTGTGTCAGCTGCCGACGCTCTTACAATATAATCTTTCATCTCTTCCTTTCTCCTCTTCCTGTCGTGTTTTCCATCTGCTTGCCGTGCTCCCGGGCGATCACGCAGATCCGTTCACTGGTTCCAGACGGCCTTTCGTGCGTATCCATGTCATATGCCTCCACGAAAACAAGCCCCGCTTCCCTCAACAGGGACCGGATCTCTTCCAGTGTATATCCTCGCTGGTAATGGGTTTCCCGATACTTCCGGTACAGTTCCCCGCCGTCGGGATCCTGTCTCTTTGATCTGCCGCTTTCCTGTATAAATAATGTCAGATCGTATTCGTTGATCCGTTCATCTTCGTAATAATAATTGTCCCAGATGAAACTGCACGCGCCCCTGTCCTCGGCAAATATCCGGTCTCCCAGAATCTCTCTGTATTTATACTCTGTATTGAAGTCAAAAAGAAAGATGCCCTCCGGATCCAGATAGTTATTGACCAGACGGAACACTTCACCAAGCTCTTCCGGCTCTGTGATATAATTGACAGAATCGCACACGCTCACCACCGCGCGCACTGTTCCGTACAGCTCAAACTCCCGCATATCCTGCAGCAGATACAGGATATCCCGGCCGGATCTCAGCCGTTTTTCCATGGCCAGCTCCAGCATATCTTCTGAGTTGTCCACACCGATCATATCATACCCGAAGCCAGCCAGAATCTCTGTCATTGTCCCAGTCCCGCAGCCCAGATCAAGGACGATCCCGTCTTCTGCCCCGTATTTTAAGAGCAGTCCGTGTATATATCCTCCCCATTCTTCATAAGGGACATTGTCCATAAATGTGTCATATACTGACGCGAAACTCGTGTATGCCTCCAAACAGCCTGTCCTCCCATACTTGTCCTGTCACGAATGATAATAGAGCTCAACCGGATCGATGGGATCAAATGGATGTTCTTCTACCATCTTTTTATTCCTGCCCCGCCGTTTCATGAGCTCGCCGCTCTTGTTATATATCCAGAATGAATAGACCAGCAGCTTGTTGATCTTCCCGATCCTCTCCTTCGTGGTCTTCTCATAAAGCGTACCGCCGGCCCGGAACACTGTCTTTTTGTGGATCAGCGAGATCAGTTCCGTCTCACAGGTCACCGGCTCCGGCAGAATCGTATAACCTCTGCCCACACAGTCAGGCTTGTGGGAATCACTCCCTCCGGTCATCACTTTTCCGTACTTCCGGGCCAGTTTTTCCGCTCCCGCGTTGGAACGGACAGACTCACAGCTGTTAAAGGTTTCCACAAAATCAAACCTCTTCACGATCTCCGGTGACTGATAAAACCGTCTGGCATTGGTAAAACTCATATATTTTTCCCCACACGGATGAGCCGGTCCCAGGACGCCTCCGTTTCGGTGCACCAGATCAATAAGCAGCGCCAGAGGCATCCCGCGCATCTCCAGAAGACGCATCTTTACACCTTCCGGCATGATCACAAGGATATGCCCGGCGTCCCTGGTATCGTACTCGATTCCCTTCAGGACGACAAAATCCGAATGTTTCTTTCCTTTTATATGATCTTTCCAGTACCTGTACCCATTATAGGTGTCATGGTCCGTGATGACCATTCCCTGGAAGCCATGTTTCTTCAGGATCGTAATATACTCCTCAAGCCCTACTTTGCTGTCAATGGAACCTTCTTTGACGTGGCAGTGCATATCGATCTTCATACGCAGAGCCCCCTTTCTTTATTGTCCGTACTCCATTATACATCATATGATCATCCGGTGACAACCGAAAGAACTCTGACTTTTTGACGCTCTGTGTCTTCCATTTACCTGTAGATCCTGGATGTGGCAGCCAGCATTGCATACAGGCATCCAAACCATGCCGCCCCATACACAGCCGTCGGGATCCGGATCTCAGTGAAACAGAACAGCACCGCCAGTACAGCCAGAACAGCCGCTCCTCCTGCCGCTACCATCATTCCTAAAACCGACTTTCTGATATACATAATAAAACACACCTTTCTCTGATACGATTTTCTTTGTCTGAAACCATCCTATCAGATCAGGTGTGTCATAAAACGGACTTTACTTATCAATATCCTCCATTACGGCCCGGGCCCGTTCTACCTCATTTGCCGTAGAGGATTCTTCCCGGATCTCCGCCGCTTTCTCCAGATTTTTCCGCTTCTGCTTCTTGGATTCCAGAAGAAGCTGAACAAGCACACCGGCAACACTGATAACAACGCACAAAAGGAGCCTTATAAGTCCGTTGTTCACTGACAGAAGAAAACTGACCGCTGTTCCGCACGCCGCTCCGCCGCAGACCGATGTGGCAAGTATCGTAATAATCACAAGGAACTTCACGGAGAGGATCGCCGCCACAAGAGCGATGACCAGACAAACCGCCAGCATCGCCTGATTCTCCGGACTGATCACCTGGATACAAAAAAATCCTGCAGAAAAAAATACCACCACAAACACACCGGCCCGGTATAGAACCGCTCCCAGCGCCGCAAGTATGATCCCCGCTGCCAGCCCTCCGATCAAAGCCACTGTTCCGTCCAGCCCCGCTGCCGCTGCTGCCGTACACACACCGGCAAACCCAAGTGCCAGCCCCATAAGCGCGGCCCAAATCCGTATGATCTTAAGCCCCAGCAGACACAAAAGCAGACCTGAGACCGCTGTCACTGCCAAAACCGTGATCTCTGTCCCAGTCAGTACATGCCCGTTTCCGCTGATCTCAGATACCACCGCATTCAGATCAAACTCCTGTATACTCTGAAAGATTTCATTTAAATTCATAATACCCACCTTATCTCTTATTTATTATTATTTCTCCATAAAAGTGCCGGCACTCCCGCCATCGTCCCTCTGATAGATTGTGCCCAGGTCCTCCAGAAGGCTTTTGTACTCTTCTACTACGGACTGCGGAGAAAGCAGGCGGACATCCCGTCCCAGTCCGGTAAGCCATCCATAAAACTGCTCACTGACAGCAACTTCCGCGCGGACGATAAAGTGCTCTTCCCCGTCCGGCCGTAAAGACACATTCTTACCGAAACGGTCCATTACAACTCCCACGTACCTGTTATGGAACCGGATGCGGACAGTCTCTTCATTTCCTCCGAACATCCCGAATGTACGCTTCGTATAACGGGCCAGATCGAACCGGCCAAACTCTTCTCTTCCCTCTCTCTTAAGCTCCAGCAGCTCAATATGGAGCATCCGGTCTACCCGGAAATGTTTGATCAGATCCGCGTCCATATCGTAGCCGATGAGATAATAGTTCTCATTGTCCCAGGTCAACGCCCACGGACTCACCCTGTAATTTCCTCCGTTCTTTTTCATGCGGATCTCTCTGGATACTGTCCACTCAAAATAACGGAAGGTGATCTGCCGGTTCTGCGCGATAGCCGTATGCAGCTTGTCCACATTATAGTATATGCTTTCATTCATGGCTTTGATACGGTCCGCGACTACTACCTGACGCTGAAGTTTTCCGGCCTCATATCTGCTTGTCAGCTTCTCGATCTTCCGGATCAGGATATCTGACTTTTTTTCCGTGATAAACCGGGATGCCTGCACAGCGTCCACCAGCAGCTTCAGCTCCGGCAGCTCAAACTCTCTCCCCGCAAGATAGTATCCCTCAGGGCGCTCTTTTCTGTATGCGATATCCAGGCCAAAATTTTTCAGAGTCTCAATATCGTCATAAAGACTTTTCCGTTCCGCGCGGATCCCCATATCCGCCAGCCTTTCCTCGATCTCCTTACGGGAAATAGGATGTTCTTCATCTGTCTCTTCCCGGAACAGCTTCAGTAAATATAAGATTTTTGCTTTTTGATTCCTTGTTTTTGCCATAGAGTTATTTTATCAATTTTTTCTTCCAAACACAAGACAGAGAAGATGGATGCCAATCAAACTGTGCTGATCAACATCCATCTTCAGTGTGGTAATTCCATTTTATTATTTTTTTGATTTCTATCCCTTGCAGATAGAGTGACCTACGTTCCCGGTGGTCTGTACCTCCTTTTCCTGGATTCCTGCCGGATCCTTCGATGACATATCTGTCTGATACAGATTTTTCTTCTCTCATAACTTTCTCGTCATTATGATCTTTCTCTGTATCCAGTCATCTGAGCTTTCGTTTCCCTGTCCGTCAGGTGTTTTATTTGTTGTGTTTATAATATCACTCTTTTTTTATATTGTCAATCTATTTTTAGTTATTTCATAATTTTTTATATAAATTATCTGTTAATTACTTTTTTATAAAATTACTTTCCAAACTTTTATTCTCACACATCTTTCTTATCTCCACACGCTGACATGTCCCTGCTGTTGACTTCTGTCCGCGCACCCTTTAAAATAGAATGGAACTTTTTAATTTAAGCAGTTTTAAAGGAGACCAGACAATGGAACAGCTGAAAATACCTGAGGGTTACTCTTCTCCTCTCACGATCCGCGAGACAGAAGTAGCCATCAAAGAGATCAAGGACCATTTTGAGCGGGCACTTGCCAAATCTCTCCATCTGACCCGGGTATCCGCCCCCCTGTTCGTCTTTCCCGAGACGGGCATGAACGACAATCTAAACGGCGTGGAGCGGCCGGTCACATTCGGGATCAGGGAACAGAACGAGGCAACAGCGGAAATCGTCCACTCTCTTGCCAAATGGAAAAGATATGCTTTAAAAAAATACGGATTTCACTCTGGTGAGGGGCTTTATACAGACATGAGCGCCATCCGCAGAGATGAAGATACAGACAATATCCATTCTCTCTATGTTGATCAGTGGGACTGGGAAAAGATCATCTCCAAAGAAGAGCGGAACATGGAAACGCTGGAATATACCGTACGGAAAGTCTACAGTGCGCTTAAGGATACAGAAGATTACATATCCAGAAGATATAATTACATTGAACCACTTCTCCCGGATGACATTTTCTTTATCACCTCCCAGGAGCTGGAAGATATGTTCCCGGACTGTCCTCCCAAAGAGAGAGAACGTCGTATCGCCAAGGCAAAAGGCGCTGTATTCATTTCCCAGATCGGGAAAGTGCTCGCATCTGGAGAAAAGCATGACGGCCGCTCTCCGGACTATGATGACTGGGATTTAAACGGAGACATCATCGTTTATTACCCGGTGCTGGATATCGGCCTGGAGCTTTCTTCCATGGGGATCCGGGTAGATGAAGATTCCCTCAGAAGCCAGCTCAAGACCGCCGGTTGTGAGGATCGCGCCGACCTTCCATTTCAGAAATCGCTGCTGAACAGAGAACTGCCCTATACCGTCGGAGGAGGCGTGGGCCAGTCCCGTATCTGCATGTACTATCTGAGAAAGGCTCATATCGGAGAAGTCCAGTCCTCTCTGTGGCCTGAAGAAGTCATAACAAAAGCAGCTGAAAACGGCATCCAGCTGCTCTAATCTTTTTTCCTGACCGCCACCGCCTGCATATGCTGGGCCCGGTGGCGGTCTTCTGTTATTTCTTTCGGATAATGAATCCGCCCATTGTTCTCATAAGGATCATTAAAATAGTACCCCTCTTCATCATATCCCACAAGAAGCATACAGTGTTCATTGGAGATCCAGGTGAACATTTCACCTGTGTCATACAGATGCCAGCAGGGACCTGTCACCGGCTCCCGCATATTGATGCAGGCCCAGTAGATGACCGGCATCCCTTTCTCAATATAACGCATGATCAGCTCTTCCGTGGGAGTTCCCGTCTCATCCACGATATCGTACCCGTCCCCCAGCGTCTTCCTCAGAGCATCCACGAGCACCGGGGCGTAACAGCCGAAAGAGTCCTCATCATAAGGACTGCCGCAGAAATATTTCCGCGGGTCAGGTCCGAAGAGCTCCCCGTCTCTCTCCTCGAATTCCTTCTTTTCCAGACAGTTCTCTATAAATTCATCTACTGTGATATCCACTCCCAGGAACTGAAGGAGCATCACCGCGGATACACTCTCGCATCCCGTAGGATACGCCCCGCTCTGGTCGATATAGGGAGCACGGATGCACACGCTCCCATCTGACCGGGATCTTCCTGGATCATCCATCTGCCCGGCCCTGCTTTCTGCCCAGGAACACTCTCATTCCCGTAAGCACTCCCAGAAGCACGATCAGACTCACTCCCAGCACTACCCACCAGATATGTACGAATCCTGCCAGAATATATCCCGCGAAACTGATAACCGTCACGACAGCCGCATACTGCATCTGAGTGGTCACGTGATTGATATGATTACTCTGAGCGCCTGCCGAAGACATGACCGTCGTGTCCGAAATAGGTGAAATGTGATCGCCGCACACTGCTCCCGCCAGGACTGCCGATACTGAAATGATCATCATCTGCATATTTGTTCCTCCGGGAAACATAGCCGTGGCGATAGGTACCAGGATCGCGAATGTCCCCCAGGATGTTCCTGTGGAAAAGGACAGAAACACTGCCGCCGCAAAAAGGACTGCCGGGATGAAAATGCTGGCGGAAGCGTTGTCTCCCACCACGTGTCCCACAAAATCCGCAAGCCCGAGGGCATCCCCCACCCCTTTCAGGGACCATGCGAAAATAAGGATCGTGACCGCCGGGATCATCAGCTTGAATCCGTCTACGAGGCTGTCCATGAAGCCTTTGAACGTCACCACTTTTCTCGGAAGATAAAGAAAGAGCATGAAGAACACGGTGACCATCGTTGCGAAGATCAGGCTGGTTTCCGCGTCACATCCGGAGAATGCCGTGATGATATCCGTGGCTCCTCCCAGATATCCGGTATAGATCATGGCTCCGATCGCCGACACAATGAGCACCGCCACGGGAAGTACCAGATCGATCACCTTTCCGTTGGGATTAACTTCATCTTCAGAGACCTGTTCGAATTCTTCTCCGCCACTGGTAAAAAGGTCTCCCTTGGCCGCGTTGTCCTCATGTTTCTTCATAAGCCCGAAGTCAAACGCCGTGATCGCGATATAAAATACCATCACCAGTGTAAGGATGGCGTACAGATTGTATGGGATCGTATTCAGAAAAAGCTGGAAACCACTGATCCCCGCGTCATCAGGCACATAGGAATTGACTGCCGCCGCCCAGCTGGAAACCGGAGCGATAATGCAGACCGGCGCCGCGGTGGCGTCGATGATGTACGCCAGTTTCGCTCTGGACACTTTGTATCGGTCAGTCACGGGGCGCATTACCGAACCTACAGTAAGACAGTTGAAATAATCATCCACGAAAATCAGGACTCCGAGACCTGCCGTAGCCAGAAGAGCACTCCGTTTTGACCTGATCTTGGTCCCCGCCCATTTCCCGTAAGCAGCAGATCCTCCTGACTTTGCCATGAGGACAATGATCATTCCCAGCAGCACATCAAAAATCAGAATATTCAGATTCATGCTGTTCTTCATGATATCAAAGAAGTTGACGAAAGACTCCCACGGATGAAATCCACTGAAAAGCATGGCTCCCACAGCCACGCCGATAAAGAGGGAGCTGTACACTTCCTTTGTAATAAAAGCGAGCAAAATCGCCAGAAGCGGCGGCACAAGAGCCCACCATGTCCCTATAAACATTGATCCGTCCATATTTCACTCTCCATTCCTGTCAAATTATGCGGCTCCCTGATCCGCACAAAATCTCCCGCGGTCTACACCTGTTCATCAAGCACTGAAGTACAGTGCGCGCACCGTACAGCCGCGGCCGGGATCTCGCTTAAACAATACGGACACTGTTTCGTTTCCGGGGCCGCCGGTTCTTCCTTTTTCTGTCCGAGCGTTATAAATTTATTGATCCCTTTCAACAGGCAGAATAAAACAAAAGCCAGGATCAGAAAATTCACAAGATCTGATATGAACTTTGACGCAAATCCCGCTATATTCTGTAATGTATATGTCTGAGCCCCTGTCACAAAATTCAGGATCGGATTGATAAAATTGTCCGTCAGTGACGTCACGATCCCTGTAAATCCTCCGCCGATGATAACACCGACTGCCATATCCATCATGTTTCCCCGAAGGGCAAATGCTTTAAACTCTTCAATAAATTTTTTCATATGTTCCTCTCCTGCACATCTCTTATCTTTAGTCAGGCCGGCTTCTTTGAGCCCAATCTGCCTATTATCTGATTACTAAAGAAAGATTATAGCATACGCCCCGGCAGAAGAAAAGACCTCTTTTATCAGAGCTCATAGCATAGCCATCCTTTCCTGCGGGAACGCCGATCCGGCTGTCCTGGTTTTCTAACAACAACATTCACTGTTTTCTGCCGGCGGCCGCGTCTATGACCAGACACAAAATAATCACCACTACCATATCCGGCAGGGTGTTGCCCAGAGGAATGTCAACAGTCATCAACCACCGGTATACGATAAATCCGACCAGCCAGATCACAAGATTCCTCCAGTTAAACTCTGAAGCCTTCCGATCTTTTTTCAGAAGAAATACATCAGCGATCTGCACTGCGATCATCGGAGCAAATACAGATCCGATGAGATAGAGGAAATCCGTAATATCATCCATCGGGAAGAGGATAGCCGCCAGAGTGCCGATCACAGTAACCGCGATTCCCACATGATTGCCCTTTAATTTTGAAAAAATGGACTCAGAGGAGACACCTGCTGAATATGCGTCCAGGAAAGTAGTAGTCACCGTGGAAAAGATCACGATCAGAAGAGCCGCGATTCCCAGTCCTGCCTTTACCATGATCGCGGCAATATCTGTCTCTCCGGTATAGATCGCCGCGCCCATTCCGATCACATACATCCAGCAGCTTACCAGTCCGTAGACCACGACACTGGCCGCCGTAGCCTTTACCGGCTTCTCCGCCTCCCGGGTATAGTCGCTGATCACCGGGAGCCAGGAAAGCGGCATGGCCACGGACAGTTCCACCGCCGCCCCGAAACTCATCGCCTCTCCGCTCAGGATCCCCGATTCTCCTCCTCCGAAGAAAATAACCCCGCACAGGATCAGAGTCAGGATAAACAGCGCTGCCATCGCAACCGTATTGATCTTTCCAAGATTCGTCACACCCACAGCAATCCACAGGATGATAAGCGCTCCGATCACGATGCACCACACCCAGGAACCTGTATTAAATGTTCCGTTGGCCGCCAGGGCCCCATCATAGATCATGATCGCTGTCCATCCCACCAGCTGGAGCACGTTCAGAACAGCAAAAAGGATCCCTCCTTTCTGCCCGAAACTGAACTTTACCGTCTCCATGGCGCTCTTCCTCATCTTTCCTCCGATGAGTCCGGCGAAAAACATCATGCAGCATCCGATCAGATGTCCCAGCAGGATTGCCGCAAGACCTTTTCCAAAACCAAGAGGCGCCAGATAAGTTCCTGTCAGAATTTCCGCGATAGAAACTCCCGCTCCAAACCATATCAGTCCGTTCTCAAATACAGACGTTCCTTTTTTCATTACTGCCTTATCTGCCATCTCACCGCACCTCCCCTTTGCTGTGGCGCGCTGTGCTGTCGTCTGTCTTTAAAACCGCTTCCCTGGCATATTCTCCGGTAATGGCAAACGCATGATTCATAGGACCTCTGCCCTTCCCCAGGTCAAGCATGGCTCCCAGCGCCCCGGAAATATACGCTTTGGCCCGTTCTACTGCCTCATCCATCGGAAAGCCTTTTGCCAGATTTGAGGCAATGGCGCTTGACAGCGTACATCCTGTGCCATGCGTGTTGGGATTATCGATCCGTTTTCCGTAAAACCAGCGGCTGCCCTCTTTCCTGTAGAGGAAATCATTTGCGTCATTGATCTGATGCCCTCCTTTCAGAAGCACATCGCAACGATAATTGGCGCCGATCTTCTCCGCTGCCTTCATCATATCTTCCTCTGTCTTGATCTTCATATCCGAAAGTACTTCTGCCTCCGGAATATTCGGCGTAAGAATGTCCGCCATAGGGAGAAGCCTCTCCTTCAGAGTATCGATGGCGTCTTCACTGATCAGCCTGGCCCCGTTTGTCGCGACCATGACAGGATCCACTACAATATTTTCCGCTTTGTACAGTGCCAGTTCCTCCGCGATCGCCCTGATCAGAACCGTGGATGAAACCATACCGATCTTCACCGCGTCGGGACGGATATCCGTAAATACGCAGTCGATCTGCTGTTTTAAAAATCCAGGAGATACCTCCATAATCCCTGCTACGCCGGTCGTATTCTGTGCAACCAATGCCGTTACCGCGCTCATGGCAAACACGCCATTCGCGGTCATCGTCTTGATATCTGCCTGAATCCCGGCGCCTCCGCTTGGGTCTGTCCCAGCGATTGTTAATGCTGTTTTCATATTTTCCCATCCTTTCTTCTTTTGTGTACGCTTTCTCATACACACGTTTTCAGCACTAATTTTATATAGCGGCAGAAGGTGGTGCCCCCAATCTACCGCTGAAAAGTGTCCACTATTCCCGGGACGCTCTTTTCCAGAACAGTTCAAAGTTTTTAAATTCCGGCAGATAGATGTCCGCCGTATTCCAGATCCGTGCCAGGTCCCGGTCATTCGCCTTATCATACACACCCACCGTCCGGAATCCGGCCTGTTTCGCAGTACGGATTGCGTGAAATGCGTCCTCAAACACCCATGTCTGAGAGGGTTCTGTATCCATCTGAAGAGCCGCTGTATAATAGATATCCGGCTCATTCTTCCCGCTTCCGATCTCTGAGCACGTAAAAATCCCCTGAAAAAACTGAAATACTTTCAGTCTCTTAAGCGCTGCTTCCGCGTTTTTTCTGTCTCCGGTAGTCGCGATCACCATGGGCACGCCTCTCTCTTTAAGTTCACTCAGATACTGGCGCGCTCCTTCTTTGAGCGGGACCCGGTTCTTATAAAAATCTTTGACCTCCAGATTCACTTCCGCTATCACCTGTTCCGGAGTCTTGTCCAGACGATACTGACCGATCAGATACTTCGCGCTTTCTTCCAGACTCATGGTATACAAGCGGGTTCCCAGGTCTTTCTCTGCCTCTATCCCAAGTCTGCGAAGATAAAGTTCCCCCAGATTTTCCCACACTGGCATAGAATTAAGCAGGACACCATCCACGTCAAATATAGCTCCTCTGATCATCTTTTTCCCCTTTTCTGTCAGCCCGCGAGCATTTCCTCTGTTTTCCTCCGAAGCGCCCGGGCCGCGTCTTCAATATGGTTCTGCGCGAAGATCGCGCTGATCACGGCAATTCCGCAGATCCCGCTGCCTCTAAGTTCTGTCACATTCTCTTTCGTTATCCCGCCGATGGCAACGACCGGAATGTGGACGGCTCTGCATATTTCTTTCAGCACTTGATGGTCCACCTCCACAGCGTCCGCCTTGGACCCGGTAGGAAATACAGCTCCCACACCCAGATAATCCGCGCCGTGCTCCTGGGCCTTCAATGCCTGTTCCACAGTCTGGGCAGACACTCCGATGATCTTATCCGACCCCATCTTTCTGCGCACATCCAGCGCCTCCATATCGCTCTGCCCCACATGGACTCCGTCTGCCCCGCACAAGACAGCAATATCCACATTATCGTTGATCACAAATGGCACTTTATACCGGGCACACAATTTTTGTATCTCTTTTGCTTCTCTGAGAAACGTGTCTGTATCAAGATTTTTTTCTCTTAACTGGACAAAAGTAACTCCGCCCTTCAGAGCGCTCTCTACCTGTTCATAAAGAGTCTGGGCGCCCAGCCAGCTCCTGTCCGTCACTGCATAGAGAAGCAGATCCTTTCTGCGGCAATTTCCGCCGTCCAGATTACCGCAATTCATATTTTGCCCCTTTCTCAAGCTCTTCGCCCGTCAAATTATAAACAGCGTCTATGATCCGGTTCCGGTAAGTAGAATTTCCGTCTCCTTCCTGCATCCGGGTCCATCCGATCTCTCCGGCAAGTCCCATGACGCACACCGCCGCGGCCGCGGCCTCCAGCGGATGTTCCGGATCCGCTGTCACATAGGCCGTCATCATTCCGGACAGCTGACAGCCCGTTCCTGTGATTTTCCCCATCTCCGGCCGGCCGTTACGTATCACGTAACACGTAGCTCCATCGGTCACCAGATCGACTGCGCCTGTCACAGCAATAATACTTCCCGCTTCCTTCGCGAATGCTTTCACAAATGCCACGGATCTGTCCAGAGTCTCTTCCGTCACCGCGTCAGCGGAGTCAGCGTCGACACCTTTCGTCGTCCCACTGCCTTCCGCCAGTGTCTTGATCTCGGAAATATTCCCCCGGATCACGGTGATCTTCAGTTGTTTCATAAGCTCCAGCGCCGTGTTGGTCCTAAGCGCGCTGGCTCCTGCCCCCACTGGATCCAAAAGCACCGGATGTCCCAGCTCATTGGCTTTCTTCCCTGCCCGGAACATCCCCTCAATGCTTGTCTTGTGAAGCGTACCGATATTGATATTCAATCCGCCGCAGATAGAGGTAATGTCCTCCACATCCTCTGCCTCATCTGACATAATGGGGCTTCCACCACAGGCCAGGATCATATTGGCCACATCATTTACTGTCACGTAGTTCGTAATATTGTGCACCAGCGGTGTTTTATTTCTCACATTTTCCAGATACTCTTTCATCATGATGTTGTCCTCCTGCCGTACAAAAAATCACCTGTCTTTCCATATAATAAAAAAACGGGGAACCTGATTAAAAGATACCCACGTCGTAAATATTCTGTATCTCCCTACGTTGGCATTACCCAAATCAGGTTGCGGGTCAAAGCGTTCCAGCTTACTCTCAGCCTGCTTCCGGCGCAAGCTCCCCGTTTTTCTTTTATAAATCTGATTTTTTATCTGGCATAAAATCACGTCTTGTTACTTCTTTTTCTTAACTGTCTGCGCTGCTTTATCCAGATTACCCAGATAAATGTCAAACACTTTCATCTTTTTCATCGCTGTCACCAGAATCACTGCGATGATGGTCCCCCCGAAACTGGATACAAAAAACGGAAGGACAAATCCGAATACCGCGCTTTCACTCCCCATGATAAGCGTAGCGACAGGATAACTCAGCAGCCCGCCGATAACGGATGTTCCAAACAGCTCTCCCAGATACGCCAGTGGAAGATGCTTTCCATATTTGTACAGCATTCCGCACAAAAAAGCTCCACACATGGATCCCGGAAACGCAAGCAGTGTTCCCGTAGCCATCAGGTTTCTGAAAAGACTTGTGACAAACGCCATTCCCACTGCATAACCTGGTCCCAGGAACACACCGCCAAGTATGTTGATAAAATGCTGGACCGGAGCGCACTTTGATGCTCCCACCGGGATCGACAATGGCGAACATACGATGCCGACTGCTACCAGAATACCCGCAAGAGCAAGTTTCCTTACATTGACATTTTTCATCTCTCAACCTCCTGTACACGTACCGCCATGCTTTTTGTCCCTGGCGCAGTCTGACAACCGCACAGCCGGCACTTAACGGTCGGCGCTTACTGGCGCCCTCTCACTCCGGAACACGGATTCCCTCGCATGTGTTTTTGTACATTCCCTGACTTTGAGATCCGTCAGGGAAAAGATGCTTAACGCTCCTGTGTACAGTAAAAACCCGGAGCGGCGCTCCCCGTCCGGGAAAACTTTTTATTCGATTGTACGGGATTCATCTTACCACGTCCGGGAAAGAAAATCAATAAGATAGATGTCCTGTTCTCAAACCTGTACAAAGTCATGCCGCTGCAGATTGTATTTTTATTAACCACATGTTATAATATCAGCGCTTAACTGCTATATTACGAAAGAAGGTTCCTTAATATTATGTCTGTAAAAATCGTCAGAAACTATTTTAAAGAAAACAATATTAACAAGGAGATCCTTGAATTCCAGGTATCCAGCGCCACCGTAGACCTGGCGGCCCAGGCCGTCGGCGTGGAGCCGGCAAGGATCGCAAAAACACTGTCCTTTTACACAAGGGAAAAAGACGCCGCGATCCTGATCGTAACAGCCGGGGACAAGAAGATCGACAACAGCAAGTTCAAACAATTCTTCGGGATGAAGGCCAGGATGCTCGCTCCGGAAGATGTGGAGCATATGACCGGTCATGCCGTCGGCGGTGTCTGCCCCTTCGGTAACCCGGATTCCGTGACCACTTATCTGGATGTATCCATGAAACGGTTTGACACAGTATTTCCGGCTGCCGGAAGTTCCAGTTCAGCTGTGGAGATGACCTGCGATGAGCTGGAAACATATGCCCGGGCGAAAGAATGGATCGATGTATGTAAATGATCCCGCGGCCCGGAAATATCTATTCACTGTTCTGCACGGCAAAGGCGCTGCCGCGGCTGTGCCGGCCCATCCCGGACCGGTGCCGCACATGGCAGCGCTTTTCCTGACTGTACACTTCACCATCTATACACTCAGCTTCCTGTCTGCCAGCCATCCGGACGCTCCGAACAGGAGCAGAGACACCGCCGCAAAATATCCGATATCCCATATATTCCAGCCTCCGGATGCCGCCATACCCTGGATGCCCGGAACGGAATACAGGGCCACCAGACCGATCTCCATCAGAACGTTCAGGACAAAGAACAGGATCACCGCCAGCAGTCCGGCAAACCTGGATCTGACCAGAACGGTACGGGCCAGGATCACGGAGAAAAACCCGATAAAGATCACAGCCATCCAGAAAAGGAAGAGATAGACGGCAAATATCAGGATCACCCGGATGTCCGCCCACTTGATCCCGCCTTCCGCGGTGATCTGCAGCACCTTTCTCACCCCTTCGACGATCGCTCTTACGCCGCCGATGTCGATCACACTGAATGCCAGGCATATGCAGCCTGCCGTAAAGAACAGGGCAAATACAAAAAGCATCTGCAGTATGGCAGAAATAAATTTCGCCCCCAGGATCTCCCAGATCGGTTTCGGGACCATCCAGAGCATATAGCTCTGTTTCGTCCTCAGATCCCGGTTCAGGACAATGACACTTTCGATCCCCGTATATAAAAGTACCAGAAACGCGACGAAAAACATCAGTGCCATGGTAAGCCCCGCCAATGTGTCATGTCCAAACAACAGCGCCCATCCGAATACCGCGGCTCCCAGCACCAGCGCGGCAAGAATGATCAGCCTTGAAGTTTTCTGTTTCTTCCATTCATATTTAATCAGTTTTCCCATCTCCACGTTCCTCCTCACATGATATCCATATAGATCTCACCGAGAGACCGGCCGCTCTTCATTCGTTCCGACTCCAGGTTGATCTTGTCCACCAGCTGACCTGATCTGATAAAGATAGCATACTCAATAAAACTTTCCACTTCTTCCAGCAGATGCGTGGAGATCACAAAGGTCTTCTTCCCGTCTGCCTCTTCCAGGATCAGATCCACGATCTCTTCCCTTGCCTTATAATCGACACCGTTTAAAGGTTCATCCAGAAGATACAGTTCCGCATTTCTGGACAGCGTCGCCGCCAGTTTGACCTTTGCGGCCATGCCGCTGGACAGATCCCTGACTTTCCGCGTGTCCGGAATTCCCATCTTTATCATCAGGTCTGTAAACCTTCCGCGGTCAAAGTCCTTGAAAAAATCTTCATAATAGAGCCCCACATCCGCCACTTTCATAAAATCATAGAAAAACGGCTCTGTCGCCATGTATGCGATCTCCCCTTTATCCCTGTAAGTGAGCGGATGTCCCTTGTAGATGATCTCACCGTGGCTTGGCTTCGCCAGCCCCGCCGCCATCTTCATCCATGTTGTCTTGCCGCTCCCGTTCTCTCCCAGAAGCCCATACAGTTTCCCCTCGTCCAGATTCAGTGTAAGATCCGCCACAGCCTCTGTGCCGCCATACCATTTTGTCAGGTCTCTACATTCAAGCATCATTGTCTCCGTCCTCCTTGTCCTCCTCATATTCTTCGATCTGGGTGATAATATCATCCTTCCGGAAGCCCAGATCTTCCATCTCATGCATAAAATCTCCCAGCAGTTTCCCTGCCATCTCTTTTTTTAATGTCTCAAACATATTCTCCTCCTCTGATACAAAGGTACCGATGCCTCGTCTTGTAAAGCAGTATCCTGCCATTTCCATCTCCCGGTAGATCCTGGCAGCCGTATTCTGATTGACTTTGAACTCTACCGCCAGGTCCCGGCTGGAGGGCATCTTGTCTCCCGGTTTTAATTCTCCTTTGACCATTCTCTTCTTCAGCTCATGTATGACCTGGAGATAGATCGGAGTGCCTGCATTATATTCCATGTCATCCCTCCTTCAGTGTGATGATCTCATGTGTATTAGTGCTATAGTTACATAGTACACTATTATTTTAGATACGTCAAGTATTTTTTTGAAATCTGTTCTTCGCTGTGATCCCCTTTTTTCTCCGGGGTATGTTATAATGAGAAAAATATATCGTATATGTGAGATTTTCCCGCAGATACAGGCTTCTTCTGGCGGGAAACAAAAACGGAAGGAGGAAGACCGAAATGGCAAAATATGTGATGGCTCTGGATGCCGGGACCACCAGCAACAGATGCATCCTTTTTAATGAGAAAGGGGAAGTATGCAGTTCCGCGCAGCGGGAATTTACTCAATATTTCCCCCAGCCGGGATGGGTGGAGCACGACGCCGACGAGATCTGGGCAAGCCAGCTGGGAGTCGCCGTGGAGGCCATGAACAAGATCGGCGCGGCCGCGGCTGACATCGCCGCGATCGGGATCACGAATCAGAGAGAGACGGCCATCGTATGGGATAAAAATACAGGAGAGCCTGTGTACCACGCGATCGTGTGGCAGTGCCGCCGGACCTCAGAATACTGCGATTCTCTCAAGGAAAAAGGACTGACAGACCAATTCCGGGAAAAAACCGGCCTGGTCATCGACGCCTATTTCTCCGGCACAAAGATCAAATGGATCCTGGATCATGTTCCGGGCGTACGTCAGAGAGCCGAACAGGGAGAGATCCTGTTCGGGACAGTGGAGACCTGGCTGATCTGGAAGATGACAAAAGGAAAAGTCCATGTGACAGACTATTCCAACGCTTCCCGTACCATGCTGTTCAACATCAATACTCTGCAGTGGGACGACGAAATACTTGCAGAACTGGATATTCCCGGATGCATGCTGCCCGAAGTGAAACCCTCCAGCTGTATTTACGGGGAGACAGATCCTTCTTTCCTGGGCGGACCCATCCCCATCGCGGGGGCTGCCGGAGACCAGCAGGCCGCTCTTTTCGGACAGACCTGCTTCCGGCCGGGCGAGGCAAAGAACACATATGGGACCGGTTGTTTTCTGTTGATGAATACCGGGGAGAAACCTGTATTTTCAGACAACGGTCTTGTGACTACCATCGCCTGGGGGCTGGACGGGAAAGTGGATTACGCGCTGGAAGGTTCTATCTTTGTAGCCGGAGCAGCTGTCCAGTGGCTCCGGGATGAAATGCGCCTGATCGACTCGGCGGAGGATTCGGAATATATGGCGCAGAAAGTAAAGGATACCAACGGCTGCTATGTGGTCCCGGCCTTCACCGGCCTGGGCGCGCCTTACTGGGATCAGTATGCGAGAGGCACTATCGTGGGCATTACCCGGGGAGTAAACAAATATCACATCATCCGCGCCACTCTGGAGTCGCTGGCCTATCAGGTAAATGACGTCCTGACCGCCATGAAGGCAGACTCCGGGATCGACCTTTGCGCCCTGAAAGTAGACGGCGGCGCCAGCGCCAACAATTTCCTCATGCAGACTCAGGCAGATATCATAAACGCGCCGGTCAACCGTCCCGTCTGCGTAGAGACAACAGCCATGGGAGCGGCCTATCTGGCCGGGCTGGCCGTGGGCTACTGGAAGAATAAGGATGAAGTCATCCGGAACTGGGCCATTGACCGGACGTTTACTCCGGCCATCACCGATGCAGAAAGAGCCGCCCGGATCAAAGGATGGGAGAAAGCCGTAAAATATTCCTACGGCTGGGCAAAGGAAGATTAAAACCACATAAAGGTTCTGCTGTGGATGCAAGGCCGAATAAGGCAGACAACAAGTATCTTCGCGATCCCGTTGTCTGCCTTCATTTTTGACAATATTTTTATATTCTCCGTGATTTAATACCAGTCGTGCTTTTCCCTCTTCTCCAATGCGGCAATCTGCTTCATTTCCTCTGCTGACAGCTCAAAATCAAAAATGGAGATATTGTCCCTGATGTGATCGGGATTGCCTGATCCCGGAATGACCGCCACCCCCTTTTGCAAATCCCACCGGAGGATTACCTGGGCTGCGGATTTTCTGTGTGCTGCCGCGATCTCCTGCAGTACAGGATCGTCCAGCATTGCCCCGGTGTATCCCCGCCCGCCCAGTGGATACCAGGCCTGGACAGCAATTCCTTTATTCTGAATATACTCCACCACCGGGCTGTCCTGATAATACGGATGGATCTCATTTTGAATCAGCGCCGGTTTTATGGATACTTCCGGCAGGAAAGGATCTGTCTCCCGGATATAGTAGCAGGAAATACCGGCAGTGCGCACTTTCCCGTCCTGTATGGCCTTTTCGATTGCCGCATACGCCGTTACATCGTCTGGGGCCGGATGATGCAGCAGCATATCAATATAGCCAATGTCCAGCTTCTTCAGCGCTTCATCAATGGCTTTTGCAGCATGGCTGTACTGATTTGGATACAGCTTGGTCTGCACGAAGATTTTCTCTCTCGGCACGCCGGATTTACGGACGCCTTCACCCACTTCCCTCTCGTTTCCGTAAAAGGATGCGGTATCAATGAGGCGCTATCCGCTTTGTATGGCTTCGCACACTGCATTTGTGCAGATCCTTCCATGAAGGGCATAGGTCCCAAGCCCTGCCGCCAAAAGGAGAGTACCCGTTTACCACGATACTGTCAGGCAGCTGATCAAAACCACGACTGTAATCAGAAGCGAAATCGGTTTTTGTTTCATAAATATCGTTGCCTCCTGCCCTCCGGTTATCTGCTGAAAATAACCTTTTAGTTCATGGCATTCTGAAAAAATGCCGCCATTTTGTCAAAGGGAATCACATCCAGTTTGTCATACAAATCCGTATGCACCGCGCCGGGAATGATCAGCAGTTCCTTGTTCTCCGGATTCGGATTGTCTTTCATCATATTGGCATAAGCGTCACGGCTGAAATAGCAGGAATGGGCTTTTTCACCGTGGATGATCAGCACGGCAGAGCGGATCTCATTGCTGTACCGCAGAATGGGCTGGTTCATAAAAGACATGGTGCCGGTTACATTCCAGCCGCCGTTGGAATTAAGCGAACGGGCATGATATCCCCGCCGGGTCTTGTAGTAGTCGTGATAATCTTTTACATAAAAGGGCGCGTCCTCCGGAACCTGCTCTGCCACACCGCCGCCCAGGGCATAAGAACCGTTTTTGTAATCTTCGGTCCGCTGTGCATTAAGGGCTTTTTTCCTTTCGAAGCGGGCAGCTTCGCTGTCCTCTGCATCAAAGTAGCCATTCGCGTTCACACGGGCCATGTCGTACATCGTAGAGGCCACAGCCGCTTTAATCCGGGTGTCCAGGGCCGCGGCGTTCAGCGCCATGCCTCCCCAGCCGCAGATACCGATAATTCCGATCTTCTCCGGGTCTACATCTTCCCGCAGCGACAGATAGTCCACAGCCGCCTGAAAATCCTCCGTATTGATATCCGGGGATGCCATATACCGGGGCTGGCCGCCGCTCTCACCGGTGAAAGACGGATCGAATGCGATGGTCAGAAATCCACGCTCCGCCATCGTCTGTGCATACAGACCTGCAGCCTGCTCTTTTACCGCACCAAAGGGCCCGCATACGGCGATGGCCGCCAGCCTGCCTCCGGCATTCTTCGGCTTATACAGATCCGCTGCCAGAGTAATTCCGTAACGGTTATGGAATATCACCTTGCTGTGATCTGCCTTGTCACTCCGGGGAAAAGTCTTGTCCCATCCCTCTGTCAAAATCAATTTTTCTTCCATATCAAAGTCCTCCATTCATTTCTTTTTGAATTTTATAGATCAGATAATCCAGACAGTCGATTTTCTTTTGACCTGTCCGTACTGTGCCGAGCAGCGCCTTTCGATACTGCTGAAGAATCGGCAACATTCCTTTTAAATTTCCGGCTTTTACAAAAGACATGCAATTCTCTGTTGTCTGTATGTCACAGCCGGCGTCCTTTAGATTCTGATAGATCAAAGCGGGCGTATCGAATGCATCTGCCATTCTGCTGCACCTCCTGTGCTTTTATCATAAATGCACAGAAGCGATATGTCTAATATTTATATTTCATATCATGATATTCTTGACAGGAATATCATGAATACCTATACTGGACCTGGGTTAATTGAAATTCTAAATGCAACATTGAAGTTGTAACTGCACATTGAAAACTTTATGAAGTTGTAACTGCATAAGATCATGAGTAACTGCAACTGTTTTAAGCTGTTTTTCTGGCTTTGGATTGCCTTTTTCCGATTTTCCTTGTAAAATTTCTTAAAGGAAGGCATGACAAAACACAGACTGCATTTTTTACTTTTCGCAGAAGTTGTAAATGCACCCTGTTTGTGTTTCCTTTTTTACCGTGTCCTGTCTTCTCTAAAATTCCGGTTTACTTCTTAAACAAAGCCGGTGTAAGGGTTATGGAATCGGATGGGATCTTTTCAAGGCCCAGGAGGTTCGCAGTCTCCTGGCCGTAGATCTTGATAAAAAGATCTATAGGAGCCTGTCCGTTCCACTTTTTTCGTGGATAGGAATTGATGTGGTTCATCATTTCCCTGATCTCTTCTTCCGTATATTCATCCTTTGCATGATTTTTAGGTATGAGATAACGGATCAATTCATGGTTCCGTTCACAGTTGCTCTTCTGATTTGTATTCATCGGGTCACAATAGAATACCCGGCACTGGATCTCTCCGGTCTCCATATCTGCTTCGATTTTTTCGGGATCGCTGAATTCGCTTCCCCGATCGGTAATAATAACCTGAAAAAGCATCCGGAATTTCTCATCTCCAAGTGCTTCCCGCAGCCGGCAGAATATTTCTGTTACTGATCCCGCTGTGTTGCGCTCTCTCAGGAACATGAGCTGTACGTCACAGTTGGTAAACAAGATTGTCAGCAGTGTCTGGCCGCCTTTGTGTATGACCACACTGTCCATCTGGCTGACTATGGCATCTGGATTTTGGCGCATATATTCCTCGCATTCTTCATAGCTGCGTCCGATATGGCATTTTCGATCTACCCTGAGAACCGGACCGCTCTTTTTACGTTCCGACCTGCGTAGTTTCCTTCTCAGATCTATATTTCTGGCATCCAGAAGACCTGCGTCAATATAGGAATAGATTGTCCGGTTCGATACTGGCAACTCATCTCTGTAACGTTCACAGATAACAGGAAGTGACTGTCCTTTTTTTAGCAGTGGTGTAATCGTATCATTGATCCGATTTAATTCCTGCTCTGTGAGGGAGATTCCTTTCCGGGACTCCGAGAGCATCTGTTCATACTGCTGCTGAGCATACTTGGCATCATAGAGCATCCTGCGCAGACGGCAGCGAAGCCGGTGGTCACAGGCATTACATACAAACGGTGACTTTTCATAGTCTGTACAGAATTCTTCCCGATAATCAGGGCATCCTTCCTGGCATCGTCCACATGCTGTCTGGCACTGCTTCTTTCCATGGAAGCAGCCTGAACGACAGTTCGGGATTCTGGTACAGGTACGATGGTGGATACAGTTGTTCCCTTTGGAAGTGGCAACCAGTCTCCTGTGTGCTTTGATCTCTCTGCCGACAGTAGACCGATCCTTTCCAATGTTTTTGGCGATCTGTGCGATCTTCAATCCCTGCTGCAGACCTGCCTGGATAGTAAGCCTGTCATCATATGTAAGGTGTTTATTACTCATGGTTACCTCCAATCCGAAGACAGGACAAGGATAGTATACTGGGAAAAAGGCAAAAAGAAACCATGAAGTTACAACTGCAACTCCATGGCTCATATGCCTTGTAATTCTAACTGCAACAACCTATGTTGCCATTAATTTTTCAATTAATCTATACTGGACCTGTAACTTGATACAAAAACTATATAAGGAGAATATACCTGTGGAAATCCGTGTTTTACGATATTTTTTAGAAATTGCAAGAACCGGAAATATGTCACGGGCGGCAGACGCCCTCCATGTCTCCCAGCCCACTCTGTCCAAGCAAATAAAGGAACTTGAGCTGGAGCTTGGGAGGAAGCTCTTCCGCCGGGGCAGCGCCGGCCTCAGCCTGACAGATGAAGGGATGCTTCTGCGAAAACGGGCAGAGGACATTCTGGATATGGTGGATAAAACGGCGGATGAGTTTCAGGCTCTGGATGATATAACCGGCGGTGAAGTGCATATCGGATGTGCCGAATCTTATCAAATCAAATATCTGGCACAGACAATTCAGGAATTTAAGAAAAAATATCCGTTATTCCGTTATCATCTTACCAGCGGAAATACCGAGCAGGTTGCAGAACGGCTGGACCGGGGACTGATTGATTTTGCAGTAATTGCCGAACCGCCGAATCTTTCCAAATACAATTATTTAGAAATACCCGGGGTTGACTGCTGGGGGCTTGTAATGAAAGAGAACGATCCGCTTTCCAAAAAAGAGTGTATCCGCGTTGATGATCTCATCGGGCTTCCCCTGATCTGCTCCGCACAGGGCATGAAATTCGATATTTCCAGATGGTGCGGTGAAAAAGCAGATATGCTGAACCTTTCCGGCACGGTAAATCTTGCCTATAACGGCTCTGTTTTTGTGAAGGAAGGGCTGGGCTATCTGCTGATGTTTGACCGTCTGGTCGATACAAGTCCCGGCAGCGGCCTGTGTTTTCGGCCATTGGAACCGCCTCTGGAAACGAAAATGTATGTGATCTGGAAAAAGTATCAGGTGTTTTCTCCCATTGCCGAACTGTTGCTGGACGAATTAAAGATTCAGTTATGTATGCAGGGACATTGAAAATGAAAAGCGACGGGAATCCGCCGCTTTTCTGTGTTTGATTCTTATTTCAAAAAACTTTCGATGATCACCGATTCGGCCTCTTCTTCGCTGAGCCCGAATGTCCGCAGCTTCACCAGCTGCTCATCATTGATCCGTCCGATGGCCGCCTCATGGATGATCTGGGCGTCCACATGCCTTGCGTCGATCTCGGGGATCGAACTGATCTCCGCCTTGTCCATGATGATGGAATCGCACTGGATATGCGCGTGACAGCGGTTGTTTCCGATCGCTTTCGGATGGAACACCTGCTTGGATGTTCCTTTCCCCACAGACCGGGACACGATCCTGGCTGAACTGTTCTCTCCGCTGAGCTCTACATCCATGTTGGACACCGCCGTCTGCCCTTCATCCGTCATCAGCTTCTCCGTCACAAAAAGCTTCGCGTTGTCCGCCAGCTCAATGTAATTCTCCCGCTCCGTGGAATCCACACCCCGGATCTGAGTGGTTTCCAGTGTAAAGACGGAATCCTCGCCTACATAGATCTTGGTCACGGGATTGAGTACCTTCTGCCCGGTGCCGTCTCCTTCCGCATAGTGATTTTCAACATATTTGACATTGCAGCCTTTCCCCACATGGAACGAGTGGATCCCGTCATGCCTTGTCTCGGAGCAGCCCTCCCCGTGGATGCCGCATCCGGCGATGATCGTCACATCCGCTCCGTCCTCAATATAGAAATCGTTGTATACAATGTCCACGCCTTCTTTTGACATGACCACCGGTATATGGACCTGCTCTTCCTTTGCCTCACCGCTGATGTGGATATCGATCCCCGGCTTGTCCTCTTTTTTCACAATATGGATATGGCGGCTGTCTCCATGGCATACGGCCATCCCGTTGAGACGCAGGTTATATGCTCCCTCCTGCTTAAACCCGTAGGAATCGATCATGTTCAGGACATCCTGCACCGCTCTGTCCAGATCGATCTTCTTCTCTTCTGTCTGCGTTCCGGCTTCCTGCGCTTTCGTATCTTTAAGCTCCATAGAGCTCACCTCCCTTTTGCCTTCTGCACTCGCACGAATCCAGCTCCTGTCCGAACAGGGACGGCATGATCTCCTGTGCCGCTCCGATGGACTCTACTTTTCCGTCAGAGATCACCATGATCCGGTCTGCCATCTGGATGATCCTCTCCTGATGGGAGATCAGGATCAGACTCTCATTCTTCATTTTGTGAAGCTGCTCAAACCGTTTGATCAGCATGGAAAAACTCCACAGGTCGATGCCGGCCTCCGGCTCATCAAATATACAGAGTTTATGGTGTTTGGCAAGAACCGTGGCGATCTCGATCCGCTTGGTCTCTCCGCCGGACAGCGTCGTATCTACTTCCCGGTCGATATATTCTCTGGCACACAGGCCCACACTGCTTAAAAGACCGCAGCATGTCTTCTCGTCCAGAGTTTCCCCCGCCGCCAGAGAGAGGAGACGTCTCACCGTCATCCCCTTGAAACGGGGCGGCTGCTGGAACGCAAATCCGATCCCTGCTTTCGCTCTCTCGTCAATTGTATAGTCTGTGATGTCCTGACCGTCCAGATAAACCTTTCCTCCTGTTGCCTTATTAATGCCCATGAGAACCTTGGCCAGCGTTGATTTGCCGCCGCCGTTGGGCCCCGTGATGACAAGCATCTCTCCGTCATTTACCGTAAAGCTTACATCAGACAGGATCTCAGAGGGTTTTCCCTCCTCTATGACATCATATGATAAATGTTCTACCTGCAGCATATCTGAAGTTCACTTCCTTCTATATTATTATGATATATCGTATTTCATCCGCCCCGTCCGTACGCCGGCGGCGGACTGTTTCCCGGACTCTATGAAGAAAATCTCCGGAAGATCTCCCGGTATCTGTCCGCATATATGCTCCCCTTCCTCCAGATAAACATAAATTCATGGGATATGCGTACATCCTTTAAGGGAATTCGTTTCAGAAGGCCTTTCTCCAGATCTTCTTTCACAGCAGTCTCATATAAAAATGTAATACCGCACCCGGCTTTTGTCAACTCCCGGATCGTCTGCAGACTCCCCACTTCCGTCGTCTTTTCAAAATCATGGATGCTCAGATTCTGCGAGTCCATCCAGCGTTCAAGCACCTCCCGGGTCCCCGATCCCTCTTCTCTGATCAGCAGCCGTTCCTGAAAAAGATTCTCAATTTTATCCGGTTTTTCCCGGAAGGGATACTCCGGACTGCACACCGCAATATATTTTTCATCCGAATATTTCTGGAAATCATATTCGCTCTTCTGAAAAAAGCCTTCCACAAGAGCGAAGTCGATTTCCCCTGCGTCCAGTCGACGGAGAAGCTCCTGCGTATTCCCTACGATCATATGAATATCCGCTTCGGGATCCTGATCCAGATACCGCTTCAGGACCCCTCCCATCAGGACATCTCCTACTGTCCGTGTAGCTCCGAAACACAGCTTCTCTCCGCCGTCAGTCTTTTGCATCTCGCTCTGCATCGACAGTTCATCATGCATCATGGTCAGAGACGCATTTCTGAGGATCTCTCCTGCCCCTGTCAGCTTCAGCTTTTTCCCTTCATATTGAAAAAGCTTTGTATTATAGTGCTTTTCCAGAAAACGGATATGCTGTGAAACCGCAGGCTGTGTGATATTCAGTTTTTCAGACGCCCTTGTAAAATTCATGCACTGGCAAACTGCCAGAAATGTCTCCATCCTGAAATCCAGCATGTCTCTTCCCCTTATCACAAAAGACAGGGCTGCGGCCCGATACTCCCGAAAACTGAAAAGCCGCCCCCGTCTTGATAAAATGGGCGGAGTTTTCTCCATGCGAAAAACTCCGCCCAGATATATAAGAAATTACTCCCTGTACTATACTATAACATATATTTATCATAAAATAAATATTAATAATTTTATTTTATGATTTTTTTATGTTATTGTAGATCCCGGAACTGGAATTGCTTTCCAGATCTCCGGGATCCTGTATCCATCCATTATCTTTCTTTCAGGAGGCTCTGCACATGGACTTTATAAAAACAAACGGAAAGGGACTGATCCTCTGTCTGGCCATCGCAGTCCCGGCATGGTTTCTGGGTCAGACGCTCCCCGTCATCGGCGGCCCTGTATTTGCCATTCTCATCGGCATGACGGTCACACTGCTTCCCGGAAACAGAGAAGCGTTCTCTGCCGGGATCAACTATACATCCAAAAAGATCCTTCAGGCGGCCGTTGTATTTCTCGGATTCGGGATGAATCTGACAGAAATCCTTGCGAAAGGGAGGCAGTCTCTTCCCATCATCCTCTCAACGATCACAACTTCCCTGGTCATCGCCTTTCTTCTGTATAAGGCTCTCCGGCTGCAGCCCAACAATGCCATTCTGGTAGGCGTCGGCTCTTCCATATGCGGAGGCAGCGCCATAGCCGCGACCGCTCCGGTGATCGGCGCGTCCGATGAGGAGGTGGCCCAGTCCATCTCTGTCATCTTTCTCTTCAATGTGGCCGCAGCGCTGATCTTCCCCGCTCTCGGCGCCGCGCTCGGCCTCAGCAATGAAGGGTTCGGCCTGTTTGCCGGCACAGCCGTCAATGATACTTCTTCCGTCACAGCCTCCGCCACGGCCTGGGACGGCATCCACGGCAGTAATACGCTGGAGGCCGCCGCAATTGTAAAAATGACAAGAACCCTTGCCATCATTCCGATCACACTGGTTCTTGCCGTCTGTCGCGGAAGAAAAGAAAAAAATATGGAAGGCTCCTCCTTCAGTCTGAAAAGGTCCTTCCCGTTTTTTGTTCTGTTTTTTGTTCTGGCCTCTGTAATTACCACGGCATTCCATCTTCCCGCAGGGGTGACCGGCCCGCTCAAAGAACTGAGTAAATTCCTGATCGTCATGGCCATGGCCGCCATCGGGCTTAACACAAATATCGTAAAACTGATCAAAACAGGAGGAAAACCGATCTTCACGGGCTTCTGCTGCTGGATCGGCATCTCACTGGTCAGCCTGGGAATGCAGCACATTCTCCACCTCTGGTAAGAAATCTGAGTTTACCAGGGGGATTCAGAAGCCGCCGGGGGGATCGGCAAAACGGAGGGAACCGAAAGAGTAATACGTTGGAAAACGTATTCTGCGGCGACAGAACAGGTGTCCCTTGCTCCGTTCCGGAATCCGGGAAAACATAAAGGGACTTCAGCTCCGCCTAAAAGTAAGGGAGGCCGATGGGCAACTCGCATTCGCTCAGACAATCCCATCGGCCTCCCTGACGGCGGAGACTAAAGTCCCTTAAGTTTTTCCCGCGGATTCCTCCAAAGTCGCCGGTCCACCTGCCTGGCGCCGCAGAAAGACCCCTCCAGCCGGCACTCTTCCCTAACCCTCCACTTTATCCATCCCCTCCGGCGTCATGATTCATCCCCACAACAATCCCAGGATTTATGAGCAGTATGTAAGGGGAACGCCCTCGGCTATATCAGCGATCACCCCCAGGAAAGGTATCTACCAGAAGGCGGATGGCATATGTCCGGTGCCCTGAAATGTTATTTTCTCCAGTGGAGTTCCCCTTGCACGGGGTCCTTAAATCCTGGGATTGTTCGGGGGATGAGGGGATGATGCCCGCAGGGGCAGAGAATGTTCTGATCGGGAGGGGCAGCCGGGGAAAGGGACGGCTGCAGAAGCCGTGTATCGGCATGGAGCGTTCCGAATACACCTGGCGCTCCTTGTTAAGAAACCGAAGTGGGAGTCCCTCTGGACGATCACTTCGGTTTCTGTTACAAGGACTCCAGGGGATGAGGTAGAGCGGGCTAAAACGGCGCTGCAGCTGATCCTTTCCCCCGGCGTCCTTTTCTGATTATATCATTTTCTGTTCCTGCCGGACGTATCACCCATCTCCCGGCAAACTCAGATTTTACAACATTGTTCTGCGCAGTTCTTCTCCGTCTTTCGCGCTCAGATATGCCGGCGCGATATCGAACACTGTCCTGCATCCTGACACGCCTTCCCGTGACAGCCGGTAAGCGGCTCTTGCGTATGCCACCAGAACGGAGGAGGTAAATTCCGGATTGGAGTCCAGTTTCAGGCTGTACTCGATCAGATGGCTGTTCTCCCCGTTCCATCCGGTATGTCCGCTGCGGAGGACAAATCCTCCGTGAGGGATCCCGCTGTGGTCTCTCTTCAGCTCTTCTTCACTGATGAAGTGTACGGTTGTGTCATAATCGGAGAAGTAGTTCGGCATCGTCTTGATCTCTTCTTCCACCTTTGCCGCGTCCGCTCCTTCTTCAAGAACTACAAAGCATTCCCTTGTGTGTTTCTGCCTTGTTGTCAGATCCGGGTTTTCTCCGTTTCTAACAGCTTCCAGAGCGGCCTCTACCGGGATCGTGTACTGTTTGGCGTCTTTGACTCCTTCTACTCTCCGGATGGCGTCGGAATGTCCCTGGCTTACGCCCTTGCCCCAGAATGTATAGTCTTTCCCCTCCGGAAGCAGCGCGTTGGCATACAGCCGGTTCAGAGAGAACATGCCCGGATCCCAGCCTACAGAGATGATCCCCACCTTGTTCCCTTCTCTGGCAGCCGCGTCTACATTGGCATAGTGCTCCGGGATCCTGGCGTGGGTGTCAAAGCTGTCGATCACATTGAACATCCGCGCGAACTGCGGGGTCTGCTCCGGCAGGTCTGTGGCGCTTCCGCCGCAGAGGATCATGACATCGATCTTATCCTGCCAGTCTGCCGCGTCTTTCACATGGCATACAGGAACTCCTTCGGTCAGTATATCTACATTTTCGGGAGACCTGCGTGTAAATACCGCCGCCAGCTCCATATCCGGATTCTGACGGACGGCGCACTCTACGCCTCTCCCAAGATTTCCATAGCCTAAAATACCAATTCTGATACTCATTTGCGCATCTACTCCTTTACTGTTTGCTTTTTCTTATACTTCGGGAAGTATTCCGCTGTTATTATACAGTTGCGGGAGCAAGTTTTCAATGTGTTTTTGTTTCCGGATCTTACAGGCTCTGACGGAAGATCTCCGCGATCTCGTCTTTGGTAAGGACCTTGTAGCCGCCTTCCATGATCAGCGTACTCTCCACAAGTCCCGGGATCATGTCTTCTGTCACGCCCAGTTCTGTCAGATTCATAACGACCCCGATCTCTTTCATGTAGTCTTCCATTGCCGCAAGTCCTTCTTCCGCTACCTGCCCGGCAGTCTTTCCTTCCGGATCAACGTTCCATACATTGACTGCGTACCTTCTGAATTTCTGAAGTCCGTATTTCATGATATGGCGGTAATATGGCATGGATACTGCCGACAATGTCATACCGTGGGTCGCGTTTGTGTGGGCTCCTACTGCCTGCCCCAGCATATGAACCTCCCAGTCTGTGGCCTTTCCCTGCGCGATCAGGGTATTGAGCGCCCATGTGGCGATCCACATGATATTGCTCCGGGCCTCATAGTCCCGTGGATTTTTCACGGCGATCCGTGTGCTGTGGATCAGGGATCTCAGCAGTCCTTCTGAGATGTAATCCGATGTATTGTCATCCTCCCCTGAGAAATACTGCTCCAGTATATGGCTCATGATATCAAAGAAGCCCGCTTTCATCTGATAATCCGGCAGTGTGAATGTGAACGTCGGATTCAGGATGGCGAATTTTGGAAATACATTCTCGCCAAATACATGCCCGATCTTCAGTTTGGATTCCCGATTCGTGATGACCGCCCCGCCGTTCATCTCGGAACCTGTTCCTACCATGGTCAGCACCGCGCCTACCGGAATGATCGGATTGTCTACATCCTCAAAACGCAGGTAATATTTCTCCCACGGATCGTCTTCGCAGTATGCAGAGACAGACACTGCCTTAGAATAATCGATGGTAGATCCGCCGCCTACCGCAAGGATCAGATCGACCTTGTTCTCCTTCGCGATCCGGCAGCCCTCATACAGCTTCTGCACTGTCGGGTTGGGCATAACGCCCGGATCTTCAAAAATATTTTTCCCGTTGGCTTTCAGGATCTCCACCACCTGGTCATAGATCCCGTTTTTCTTGATGGAGCCCCCGCCGTATGTGAGCATGATGTTCTTTCCGTATTTGGGAAGCTCTTCGTTGAGAAACTTAAGAGAATCCTCTCCAAAATATAATTTCGTCGGGTTTGAATAACTGAAATTTCCTAACATGTTAACGTCCTCCTTATTTTGCTTTCTCTATCCACGCCGCCAGTTCTTCTACAGTCGGATTTCCGTTCAGCATCCTGCCTTCCACGATCTCCGCGCCCGGAGCGCTCTTCTTCAGATCTTTCGCGGTCTTTCCGAATCCGCTGCCCCCTGAAGTGGCGAACAGGAAGATCTTTTTCCCGGAGAAATCATAGCTCTCCAGGAACCGGTTGATGATCGTGGGAGCCGTATACCACCAGATCGGGAAGCACACCGCGATCACGTCCCGATTCTCGATATCTGCGGATGTATCTGCCAGTTCCGGATACGGCGCTTTGCCTTTCATTTCTTTTGAACTTCTGGAAGAAGCATCCATCCAGTCCAGATCCGCCGCTGTATAGGGGACGGCCGGCCTGATCTCATACAGGTCCGCTCCCGCGGCCTCCGAGAGCTTCTCCGCAGCCTTCCTTGTCACTCCGCTCGCCGAAAAATAAGTTACCAGCATTTTGTTCATGTCTGTCTCTCCTTTCAGTTTCAAAAAACACCCAGCAGTTTCTTTACATGGGCAAAGGTAATGTCATAGACTGTCAGATAAACATAGTCTACCTCTGCCGCCTCCATTGCTGTCCTTTGTTTCTCCGTCACAAATGTATACGGGTAAATACCGAACATAAACGGGAAAAAGGAAAAGATAAACTCCTGTATCGCTGCCTCTGTCATATCCGGGAAATACTGCTCCAGGCAGTTCCGGATCTCTTCCAGAGTCTCTTTGTAGGTCAATTTGAATTCCACCAGCCGCTCTGTACGGCTGTTTTCCTCAAGGTCATAGTGATTCATGGACAGCAGCTTCAGAAGATTTTTTCTTTCTTCCAGAGAGTGGGCTATGGTATCCGCAAATTCTGTGCGGGTCATAGAACTGCGTGTACTCCGTATCTGGCGGAGCCTGTCATCCCATAAACGATATTCTCTCTGCAGCAATGCCAGAAAAATTTCTTCCTTTGTCTGGAAATAATTGTATATGGAAGTTCTTGTAAAAGAAGTGGCCTCTCCGATCTCCTTTAAGGTGATCTCCTTGAAGCTCTTTTTTTCATAGAGCCGTGCGCAGGCATTGATGATCTCCTCCCTGCGGGCATGGGCCAGTTCTTCCGAACTCCTTGACATGGTCTGTCCCTCCTTTTTCTTCTGACATAATGTCAGTTTTCTTACGGTCTTATTCTGACACAATGTCAGCAGGCTTGCAAATACTTTATCTGCATCAATCAGCATGCTTTGGAAGCATGGTATCCCGGGGATGCCGGTTCTGCCTCTGTTTTACTCCTGACATAATCTGTGATCAGCTGCTGCTTCATAGTCTTCCATCTTTTTCATCACTTCCTCCAGGCTGCATCCCTCTTCTTCCGGTCTGGATACCACGACCAGCTCTGCCCCGGTCTGCCGCGCTGCCTGAAGTTTCTCCGGAAATCCCCCTTCTTTTCCGGACTCTTTTGTCACAAAATATTCTGCCTCTGTGTGACGGAGGAGCGCCGCGTTCATTTCTGCGGTAAAGGGCCCCTGCATGGCGATCAGGTGCCTTCCCCGGAATCCCAGACGCGCCGCTTCACACACCGCCTCTTCTGTGGATAAGACGCGGGCATAGCACCGCTTTTGCCATCCGTCGATCTCCCGGTACCGGTACAGCTCTTTCCCCCCTGTGGCGATCAGAATACTGCCTTTGGTCTCTTTGAGATATTCCACCGCTTTTTCTACAGAACAGACCCGACGGATCCTGCCATTTTTCTCTGCCGCCTGCATCTGTGCTTCCTCTTCTGGCTCTCTCTCCCGCAGGCAGCGCACATACGGGATCTGTTCTTCCCGGCAGGCGTCTGCTATATTTCTGGTGGCCTCTTCAGCAAAGGGATGAGTGGCGTCAATCACCAGTCCGATCTGGTACCGCGCCGCAAACGACCGGATCTGTTCCTGATCCATTCTTCCGGAGAGAACAGTGATCCCCGGCAGATCTTTCAGGATACTTGCGCCATATTCCGTAGCCGCACTCACAAAACAGGGGACTTTCAGCTTTGATGCCTGTTCTGCCAGTCTCCTTCCTTCGGTCGTTCCCGCAAAGATCAGTATACCTTTCATGTCTGTCTCCTCTTATCTTGTAAATCTTTTCTCACTACTGATTATATAGAAGATTCCGGCGCGTGTACAGAAAAAGCACGGCCGGATCGGATTCCTGCCGTGCTTTCCCTGGTATTTGAGATGTTTCTTAATTTTTATTCTTCCTTCCGGATCGGATCATTCTTCATCCTGAAGGGCATCGTATCCGTGCTCGTTCGTACGGATCTTCACCACGTCCTCCACATCATAGACGAAAATCTTGCCGTCTCCTACATTGCCTGTATACAGGACCTTCTGAACGGTATCCACCACAGTGTCCGTGGGGATCTTACATACGACCACATCGATCTTGACCTTTGGCAGAAGCCTGGTCTCTACCGGAGCTCCGCGGAAATATGTGGTGTGACCTTTCTGCATGCCGTATCCGAATACATTGGTGATCGTAAGTCCTGTCACGCCCAGCTTCTCCAGGGCGCTTTCAAGCTCTGAGAACCGGGACTGATTTGTCACTACGGTAACTTTCGTCATCTTCTGCCCCTGGCGCTCCAGATGGACCACCGGAACCGCCTCTTCCGCCGATGCAGAGCCGGCCGCGGCTCCTGTGGATGATGACGCTCCTGCTGACGGCGCCGCGCTGTCTGCCGCAGCAGTCTCAGCAGCATGCCCGGCAGCTGCAGGGATCTCCAGCGGCGTCCTGCCGTCTGAAAGTCCGGATGTCTCTGCCGCAGGCGCGAAATCCGGGTACGCGATGTTGCCGTGCTCGCCGATATCCAGGCCCTGCAGTTCTTCCTCCCGGGATACGCGGATACCGACGGTCTTCTTAAGCGCCAGCCATACAATGGCCGTCGTGCAGAATCCAAACACTGCCACTGCCAGGATTCCGATCAGCTGAGTCCCAAGCAGGCTCCATCCACCGCCGAAGAACAGTCCGTTTCTCGTGGAAAGAGTTGTAACTCCCTCCTGGGCAAAGAGCCCGATACAGATGGTTCCGAAGATACCGCAGCACAGATGCACAGACGTCGCTCCCACCGGATCGTCGATCTTGATCTTGTCAAAGAATACTACCGCGAATACCACGATGATCCCGGCGATGGCGCCGATCAGCAGAGAGCTCTCCACGCTGACATATGCACAGCCGCCGGTAATTCCAACCAGTCCGGCAAGACATCCGTTGATGGTCATGCCCAGATCCGGTTTTCCCAGACAGATCCAGGATGTGATCGTGGAAGTCAGCACCGCGGCAATGGCGGATGTATTTGTGGTGACAAGAATATATACGACGTCAGACGGGTTCTGGAAACTCATCGTGGAACCCGGGTTGAACCCGAACCATCCCAGCCAGAGAACAAACAGGCCGATCACTGCCAGAGACATATTGTGTCCCGGGATAGCCTTCGCTTTTCCGTCTTTTCCGTATTTCCCGATACGGGGCCCCAGGATGAGCGCTCCCGACAGGGCCCCCCAGCCGCCCAGGGAATGCACGACGGTGTCTCCCGCGAAATCCATGAATCCGATATCTGCCAGCCAGCCGCCGCCCCAGATCCAGTGTCCTACTACCGGATAGATGAACAGGGTCAGAACAAAGGAAAAAATGATAAAGGAAACATATTTGATCCTCTCTGCCACCGCCCCTGACACGATCGTTGCGGCTGTACCGCAGAACACAAGCTGGAAGAAAAATTTCCCCCAGAACGGTACGTTGGATGTGAGCGTATCCGCATAGTATGACAGATCAGCGCCTCCCAGGATAAACAGGTTCTCCGTGCCGATGAACGGATTGTCCCCGCCGAACATCAGGCCCCATCCAAGGAGCATGAAGCCAAGAGATGACACGGCAAAAACAATAAAGTTCTTGGACAGGATGTTTACCGTATTCTTCGCCCGCGCGAATCCTGACTCTACCGCCGCGAATCCGAGGTTCATCCAGAAAACAAGGATCGCTGCCAGCAAAACCCAAAAAGTATCGATGATCATTGTATAATCCATAATATCCCTCCCAGTCTGCTTTATTTCTATGCCTCCTCCAGAGAAAAACAAAAAGACGAAGATGCTTCCGCGATGGAAAACATCTTCGTCTTCTGGCGTTTACTTTATCACTGTATTTATCTTTTGTCAATAAATTTTTTATAATTTTTTTATTTTTGTTTTTAAAAATGGCGAAGTGCTTATCGCAGCACTCCGCCGAAAGCCTAACCGGTTTGAGCATAAATGCTTGGTCAGGTCTGCTTTATTACTATATTCAGTATAATCGATTTTAAACACTTAAATGCACTTTCCAGTCTGTCGGCAAATTCATTGCTGTAGGACAGATTACGCTGCTATTCTTTTGAATCAGTTTATCAAATTCGTCTGCAAATATTGTCCATTCCTGATCTGATGATCTCAGATATTTCATTGCCAGTAAAATTTGATATAACCCGTTATGTGTCGGCGGAGGTGTGATTTTATCCACATCGAGGATTTCCGGTGCAGTATGTATTGTCCGATTATAAATACGGGAATTATGAGCACACATATTACGCAATACAGAAACGCCCTGTACCCATGACGCAAACATTTTTTGAGATGGATTTACTAAATTCCCTTTTTTCGATCTATACCGGTAATTAGCTGCCAATATAGAATATGAACTGCCAATGCCTGTTTTCAAATTCTTGATTATCTTTGATAATGTCCCAAAAGAAAGAACTTCTACCGCTGCCCATACAGGAACTTCACCATCATGATTGTCAAAATTGTGTTTGATAAACACATCATTAGAACGGGCAATTTCTGATGCCATTGCAGACACATTCTTCCAATACAGTTTTTTCTCCTTAAAGATTGAAGAATCTTGTAAAATCAGCGCATCTCCATGTACAAGTAACGCTTCCACCAATCGTACTCTCAAAGCCACTTCAATTTTAGAAATCATTGAAAAAATCAACACAGATAATTCCTGATCGAACTGATACAGCTTTAAAATATCTTCAAATCTGGTCCCTGGAACATACTGTTTTGCAGCATTATCATATAGCTGAAACGAATATCCCCGTAAGCGATAAAAGCCAACGGATTTTAATGTTTTTTCTACCTCTTCACGGCAGGTAATTGTCATTCCCGCGTCAATATATGATTGTACCTGCTGTGTTATTGTTAATATTTGTTTTGGATATTGATACATAAAACACCCCCCATAAATGAAAAGTCCCACCGGGTTGCGCATGAAAATCAGAGGCGTGGTGGGTTCTGTTGTTATCATTATATAACTTTTATTTCGACTGTCAAGATTTCTTTTTGATTTTCTCCGTCTCCTGTGTCCGGAAATCCTGTACCTGTCTACTTTCCGTGGACAGAAAATCCCGCCTCTTGCCATCCGGCGGCAAATGGTATATCGTGTATGTGCGGACTTGCTTCAATCTGCCGCATACAAGGAGAAGGCAATGAAACTTTCAAAAAATATATCTGCCGCCATCCTGGCAGGCATCGTATTCCTCCTGCCGGGATGCGCGCCGCATTCTGTAGATACTTTGGATGAAAATTCCGAAATCACCCGGGAGGCCCGGACAGCTTCCTCCGATGAAGAGGAACTTTGTTCCGCTGCCCTGGAAGCCGGCAGCCTGTGTGAAGATATCGCTTCAGAGGCTCTGAAAAACGGCACTGCGGACACACTGAAAGCCAGAGAGGCAGTAGTATCCTGCCTTGGGCAAAACGGCTTCTGCGCCGCTGACACAGAGAATCAGATCAACATGGTCAACTCAGACCCAATGGAGGCATTCTGCCAGGCAGCCGGAAATGGGGAGTCCGGACAGGCGGACGTGATCCTTGTCATGGATGCCGGAAGTTTTGTCTACTATCGATTCCAGACCCAGGATGGCGCGGTGGACGTCCAACGGTGCACCTTCAGCCAGAACACCGATCCGAAAGCGGGATATTATGAGGCATTTACAGCAGAGGACTGGAGCTTTACACAACGGGGCTATTTCTTTTTCTCTCAGTACCGTATGCCCGGCTTTGACGGTCCGCCCAGGGAGACCGGTATCCGGATCATCTCACTTAGCCGGGACTGCCGGGAACTGACCCGGAAATACGCGGCTCCTGTGGGCTACAGCCTCAATAACATGCTGATCACGGACTGGAGTGAAGCAGACGGATACGGAGCCCTTAATTTCTACGATATGTATGATATCATGTACGAGATGAAATACGGGACGGTCCCGCCATATCCGTACACGTACACCGGCTCGGAATACGAGATCCCGGAGCAGGAGTTTGAAGACGTTCTTCAGACGTATCTCTCTGCCGGACCGGACACCATCCGGGCGAAAACCGTATACCATGCCGACAGCGGCACCTATCAGTACCGTCCCAGGGGGCTGGACGACGCGGAGGGTCTGTACGGGCCTTATCCGGAAGTCACCTCCTGGGAGGAACAGCCGGACGGCACTCTGAAACTGACGGTTGCCGCTGTCTGGATCACAGAATTTGACGACCAGGCCATCACCAGCGAACTAGTCGTCCGTCCTCTGGAAGACGGAGGATTCCAGTATGTGTCCAATCACGTGATTGAGACAAAAGAGGGGATCAGCGGAAAGTGGCATTCGCCCCGGCTTACAGAAGAAGAATGGAACCGGATCTACGGCTTGCCAAGTTCGTAATTTTATACTATACTACATCCTGCCGGGACAATGACTTTCTTCACATGATCCCGTCCCGGGAAACGCAAAAAAGCAGCATACAGAACCATGCTGCCAGACAAGGAGAATCTGTTATGAAATTCATATATCCCGCGGTATTCCGCAAGACAGAAGATGGAGCTTACCGGGCGTTTTTCCCGGATCTTGAATGCTGCGAGGCGGCCGGTGACACACTGGATGACGCCATTGACAACGCCAATGAGGCAGCACGGACCTGGATCACCGTAGAACTGGAAGAAGACGAACCGAACCTTCCCTATGTGTCTGATATCAGTGATATTGAGACAGAGGAAGGCGACATCGTCAGAAATATTTCTGTAAATATCCGCTTTTATGAAGGATGGGATGAGTAAAAACTCATCCCATCTCCTGTTTTCTATTTCTCCGCCGCGACTTCCAGTCCCAGTTCTTCCAGCTGTTTCTCATCTGCCGGAGTAGGTGCCTCTGTCATCAGACAGGACGCGTCTTTGATCTTCGGGAAAGCGATCACGTCGCGGATGCTGTCCTGTTTCGCCATCAGCATGACAAGGCGGTCCAAACCGTAGGCAAGCCCTGCGTGGGGCGGTACTCCATACTTAAACGCCTCGAGCAGGAATCCGAACTGAGTATGTGCCTGTTCTTTTGTAAATCCGAGCGCCTCGAACATTTTCTCCTGAATGTCGTTCTGATGGATCCTGACACTTCCGCCGCCGATCTCGTTTCCATTGAGCACGATATCGTAGGCTTTCGCGCGCACCTCCCCGAGTCTGCCCTGCTCGAGAAGAGGCAGATCCTCTTCCATGGGCATGGTAAACGGATGATGCATCGCGAGATAACGTCCCTGCTCCTCACTCCACTCAAACTGCGGGAACTCTGTGATCCACACAAAACGGAATTCATTTTTATCTAAAAGATCCAGCTCTTTTGCCAGCTCCACGCGGAGCGCTCCCAGAGAATCCCATACCACTTTATTCTTGTCAGCCGCAAAGAGAAGCAGGTCTCCCGGCTGCCCGTCCATAGCGCTGATCAGCGCGGACATCCCCTCCTCGCTCATGAACTTGGCAAAGGATGACTTCACCGTGCCGTCCTCCTGAAGGGCGATATAGGCAAGTCCTTTTGCGCCGTAATCTTTTACGAAAGCGGTCAGCTTATCGATCTTTTTCCTGGGCATGGAGCCCTGGCCTTTGGCGTTAATGCCGCGCACAGTTCCGCCATTTTCAATGGCGCCTGTAAAGACTCCGAACCCGCAGCCTTTTACTGTATCTGTCACATCAGTAAGTTCCATTCCAAAACGCAGATCCGGCTTGTCGGAACCGAAACGGTCCATGGCCTCCTGCCATGTCATACGCTGGATCGGAAGCTGTACATCCACGTCCAGCACCTCTTTGAAAAGCTTTGCAAGGTATCTCTCATTAACGTCAATCACGTCATCCACATCCACAAAAGACAGCTCCATATCGATCTGTGTGAATTCCGGCTGGCGGTCCGCTCTTAAGTCCTCATCGCGGAAACATCTGGCGATCTGGATATAGCGGTCAAATCCGGAACACATCAGCAGCTGCTTGTAGAGCTGCGGAGACTGGGGCAGCCCGTAGAAGCACCCGGGATGCACACGGCTGGGCACCAGATAATCTCTCGCTCCCTCCGGGGTCGTCTTGCCCAGCATCGGAGTCTCGATTTCAAGGAAGCCTTCCTCAGAAAAGAACTGGCGGGTCAGCGTCATGACCTGGCTTTTCAGCATAAGATTGCGCTGAAGATCCGGTCTCCTCAGATCCAGATAGCGGTATTTCAGACGCACTTCCTCTTTCGTCCTGGAATTCTCCTCAATGGGGAAGGGAGGCGTCAGCGCCTCAGAAAGAACGCGCAGTCCAGTCGGGATGATCTCGATCTCTCCTGTGGCGATCTTGTCATTGACCGCCCCGGAACGCCTGCACACTTCTCCTGTCACTGCCACGGTATACTCTGAGCGCAGGGACGCCGCTTTTTCCAGAAGAGCCGGATCGGTCTTTCCTTCCTCACACACGACCTGTATGATCCCGGAGCGGTCGCGTACGTCCGTAAACACCAGACCTCCCTTATTTCTGTTCTTCTGTACCCATCCCATGATGGTCACGTTCCTGCCGATATCCGCCGCCGAGAGTTCCCCGCAGCGGTGGGTCCGTTTCAGGCCCTGCATTGATTCAGCCATTGTACACCTCCGTAATCTCTGTATATCCCTGTTCCGCAAGCTGTTCCTTCTGGAACTTCTTGTTCTTTTTCATATTCACGATCATGACCTGATTGCCGGACGCACGCTCCCTGCGCGCTTCTTCCAGCACGGAAAGCAGCTTATCCCGGGAGAGTTTCTTTTCCAGCAGGAAGGCTCTCTTCGGCCTGCTTGTGGGCACCTGATAGCCCCGCTCAAGAAGGAGCATCACGATACGCTCGAAGCCGATGGAAAATCCTACCGCAGGGGTGTCCTGTCCGGTAAACTTCCCGATCATCCGGTCGTAGCGTCCGCCGCCGCCTACACTGCCGCCGAACTCATCCATGGAGATCTCAAAGATGGTCCCCGTATAATAGGACATGCCGCGCACAAGCGTGGGATCAAAACTCATCCGGAACTCTGCCTCTTTTTCCTGCTCCACACAGGAGATGATCATTTCCAGTGAATCCGCCGCCTCAGGCGCGAGAAAGCCCTCCAGTTTCTCTTTACACAGGCGCACGCCCGCCACATCGTCCGTGATCTCCTGAAAAAGCTCCAGATACGTTTCCACCGATTTTTCCGCATAGCCGTTCTCCTTTAACTCTGCCGCCACGCCGTCCATACCGATCTTGTCCATCTTGTCCAGGGTGATGAACACGCTGTCGTAATCTTCCTCTTGAAAACCGCTGAAAGCCGCCATTGCCTTCAGGATCCGCCGGTCATTGATGCGGATGGTAAAGTTCTGAAAATCCAGTTTTCCCAGAAGGGATGTGGTGGCCAGGATCAGCTCGATCTCTGCCAGATTGGAGGGTTCACCCAGAATGTCGATGTCACACTGCATGAACTGACGGAAACGCCCTCTCTGAGGCCGGTCCGCGCGCCATACATTTCCCATCTGCAGCGCCTTGAACGGAGAGGGAAGCTCATTGGCATGATTGGCGTAATAACGGGAGAGTGGAACTGTCAGGTCATAGCGCAGACCTCCGTCCACCAGATCTGCCTCCTCCCGGGCCTGATCGATCTTCAGCTTCTCTCCCCGCTTTAAGATCTTGAAGATCAGCTTCTCGTTGTCCCCGCCCTGCTTGCTGCAGAGATTCTCAATATGCTCCACACAGGGAGTTTCAATGGAACAGAATCCGAAAGACTTGTAGGTCTCTTTGATCAGTCCGATGACATAATCCCGGATCTCCATTTCAGCGGGCATCATATCCTTCATGCCGGTGACCGGCTTCTTTTTCAGTGCCATAACTGTTCTCCTCTCATCTCTTCCGCCGTGTTTCCAAGACATGCCGGGAATCCGGCGCGGTGCTTCCGCTCTGTCATTTCGTCCACCCGGCTGATATACTCCAGAATATTCTTCACATTTTCCACATGGACAATGTCGATCTGCTTCCCCTGTTCTGTCCGGACAGGATCTTTCAGCAGGATCTTCGTGGACGCGCCTGCGCCTGCCCCGAGGATCGTCTGCTTTTCTTCCATAATCAGTATATTGTATATTCCCGCTTTGTCAAGTTCCGCGTAGCCCACATTCTCAAAATTCCCGGCGATATTCTTCTGCCGGTACAGGTAATACGGCGCCAGTCCCATCCGCGCGGCGCTGTCCGCCGCGTCGTCCACCATCCTTGAGATGTCGGTGTGCAGATCCATGGTCCGCCCTTCCTGTCCGAACCGGGCGGCACGCTTGATGGCAAGGGAATGGACCGTCAGGCTGTCCGGCCTCATGGCTTCGATCTGCCGCAGTGTATCCTGCATGTCCGCCACCGTCTCCCCGGGAAGTCCGGCGATCAGATCCATATTGATATTGTCAAATCCCAGGCTCCGGGCAAGAGCAAATGCCTCTCTTACGTCGTCTGGCGTATGACGGCGTCCTACCAGATCCAGCGTTTTCTGCTGCATGGTCTGGGGATTGATGGAGATCCTCGTCACTGGAAATTCTTTCAGAACCGCCAGCTTCTCCTCTGTAATGCTGTCCGGCCGGCCTGCTTCCACGGTAAATTCCAGTGTGCTTCTAAGGTCAAAACTGCCGGTCACCGCCTCCAGCACCCGCCGGATCTGTTCCGGCTCAAGGACCGTAGGAGTGCCGCCGCCGATGTAGACCGCATCCGGCCCCCAGCCGGCTGCCAGCCTCCCCAGTTCCTCCAGCTCCCTCACCAGTGCGTCCAGATAGGCATCCACCTGGTCCCTCCACTGATCAATCGGGGAGGAGCTGAAGGAGCAGTAAGAACATACACTCGGGCAGAAAGGGATCCCCACATAGAGACTGAATCCGCCCCGGGGATTCATCCGGGAGAGAAGCGCGTTTTCTCTCAGCGCTACCGCATAGCTGAGTTCCGCCTTCTCTTCGCTGACAAAATATTCCTCCTGAAGGAACTGTGTGATCTCTTTTTTGCTCTTTCCCTGTTCCAGCATCCGTGTAGCCAGCTTGGTCGGCCTGACGCCGGTGAGCGTGCCCCAGGCCAGGCCCCGGCCTGCTGCTTCTGAAAGAAACCGGTAAACCCGTCGGGTCACTTCCCGTTTCTCCTCCTGGGCCCGTTCCTCCAAAGTCAGCGTCCCGAATCCGGAAAACGCGGGATTCCCGCTCTCTGCCAGCTCTTCCTCTGCAAGGGAGAAGCAAGACCCTCCCGGAAGTGTCAGTACTACAAGAGGTTCTTGCTTCTCATCTACCTTCTGCTGGATTTCCTCGGCCGGAAAAAACGCTTTCGTAATATGGTATACATTGTAAGTAAACTTATTCCTTTTGCATGTGATCTGAATCATGATCTCCCAACCTGATCTCCCCGGTTTACACAAAGGGGTTATATTTCTTCTCGTATCCGATGGTCGTCTCTTCCATATGTCCCGGATACACTTTCGTCTCATCCGGAAGCACAAACAACTTCTCCCGGATGGACCGGACGATCTGAGCACCGTCCCCTGTGGGAAGATCCGTGCGCCCCACAGAGGCGCAGAACAGCGTATCCCCGCTGAACAGGGCATTCTCCTTTTCCAGATAGTAACAGCAGCATCCGGCGGTATGCCCCGGGGTGTGCAGCACCTGAATGGTCATTCCCGCGATCTCCAGCGACTGCGCGTCCTTAAGATACTCTGCCCCGGAAAAGGTATATGCCTTCCCAAGCATGGACAGGGACGCGTTCAGCTCTGCGTCTTCCAGCAGCGCCTTCTCCGTCTCATACGCATAGACCGGAACCGGAAATTCCTTCAAAAATCCGTCCAGCCCCATGATATGGTCAAAATGTCCGTGAGTCAGGAGAACCGCCTTCACTGTAAGCCCTTCTCTCCGGATATGTCCCGGCAGCTCCGGGGGACACGCCGCCGGATCTACCAGGAAACACTCCCCAGACTCTTCATTTCTCACGATATAACAGTTGGTGCCCACCGGCCCCAGCACAAATTTCTCTGTCTTCATGCCACTGCTCCTGTCTGATATTCTCATTTAACCCGTTGTCCGCTCGATGTCGATCACGCTTTCCACCTGGCGCAGCTTCTCGATCACGCTGTTAAGTTCCTCCCGTCCCTGTACGATAAATCCCATGTCGATCGTCGCGGTTCCCCTTTTATTCGTGCGGATGTTCATAGACTTCACATCGATCTTCGCCTCTGTAAACACCCTGGTAATATCCATAAGCAGTCCCTGCCGGTCGCCGGCATACATCTTCAGCTCGGCCAGATACTGTCCTCCTCCTTCTGTCTCCACAGAATCCTCCCACTCCGCGTCAATGAGCCGCTCCCGCTCCGCGTCGGACAGATGCAGCATGTTTACACAGTCTGTCCGGTGGATGGACATCCCTCTGCCCCGGGTAACGAATCCTACGATCTCATCGCCTGGGACCGGATTGCAGCACTTGGAAAAACGTACCGCCATATCATTGATGCCTTTTACCACGATACCGCTCTTGGACTTGGCAATGTGGACTTTCTTACTGTTAGCCTCGGAGATCTTCTCCAGGATCGTCTCGTCAGTGATCTCTTTCTTGTGGTCCTTCTCATACTCTTCCACAAGGCGGTTCACCACCTGGCCTTCTTTCAGCCCGCCGTGCCCGATGGCGGCCAGAACCGCGTCCCAGTCCCGGAATCCGTATTTCTTCTGTACGATCTGCAGATATCTGGGCTTCAGAATATCCTGTAAGTTAATGGATTTCCCACGGCAGTAAGACACGATCAGTTCCTTCCCGCGGATAATATTGTCTTCCTTGAATTCCTTTTTGAACCACTGATTGATCTTGTTCTTCGCCTGGGTGCTTTTGACGATGTTCAGCCAGTCCCGGCTGGGTCCCTTGGAATTCTGGGAAGTCAGGATCTCGATCCTGTCTCCGTTCTGTATCTTATAGTCAATGTTGACCAGCTTGCCGTTGACCCGGGCGCCCACCATCTTATTCCCTACCGCGCTGTGGATCGCGTAGGCGAAATCCACCGGTGTGGAACCGTTGGGCAGGTTCTTCACATCTCCATTGGGCGTAAAGCAGTAGACATCCTCCGCGAACAGATCCAGGTCGCCTTTGAGCAGGCTTAAAAACTCCCGGTTATCGGACATGTCCCGCTGCCATTCCAGGATCTGCCGCAGCCAGTTTAACTTGGCCTCCTGAGACTCCATGCTCTTGGCCGCGTCCGCGCCCTCCTTGTACTTCCAGTGGGCCGCGATACCATATTCCGCTGTCTTGTGCATCTCTTCGGTCCGGATCTGGATCTCGAAGGGCTGTCCCGACGGCCCCATCAATGTGGTGTGGAGTGACTGGTACATGTTCGGCTTGGGCATGGCGATATAGTCTTTGAAGCGCCCCGGAATGGGCGTATACATCTCATGGATCACGCCCAGCGCCGCGTAGCAGTCCTTGACGGAATCCACGATAATACGCACCGCGAACAGGTCATAAACCTGATCCAGTGTCTTGTTCTGGTTTACCATTTTTTTATAGATACTGAAAAAATGCTTCACGCGGCCGTACACTTTGGCCTTGATATGGGCATTTTTCATGTGTGCCGACACTTCCGCCACGATCTGCTGGACGAATTCCTCCCGCTCGGTCTTCCGGGCGTTTAAATCCCGGACCAGCTGATAATACACATCCGGTTTCCAGTATTTCAAAGACAGATCGTCAAGTTCCGTCTTGATCTTGGAAATACCGAGCCTCTGGGCAATAGGGGCATAAATATCCATCGTTTCCCGGGCCTTCTCCTGCTGCTTCTCCGGAGTCATGAACTCCAGTGTGCGCATGTTGTGGAGCCGGTCTGCCAGCTTGATGATGATGACCCGGATATCCTTTGCCATAGCCAGGAACATCTTTCGCAGATTCTCTGCCTGCACCTCCAGCTTATCCTGAGAATAGCTGAGCTGTCCCAGCTTGGTGACGCCGTCTACCAGGAGGGCGACCTCTTCCCCGAATTCTCTGGTGACGTCATCCAGCGTCATCTCGGTATCCTCCACCGCGTCGTGGAGCATTCCCGCTACGATGGTCTCTTTATCCATTTCAAGATCCACCAGAATGATCCCCACCCAGAGAGGATGGATGATATATGGTTCCCCGGATTTTCTTACCTGATCTTTGTGGGCCTCTTTTCCCAGATTGTATGCCTTCTCGATCATGGAGATATCCGCCGACGGATGGTATTTTCTGACCCGGGCAATCAAAGCCTGGTAAAGCTGTTCCGGATCCTGATAGTCTTCCGGCGCTTTCACGGCATGGCCGTCCACGACTTCAAGATTTTTATTCAGCTGTTCATATTCCAGTGTTCCTGCCATACCGATCCCCCTTTCTGTCACACAGCGCAGCCCGCAGCGGCAATACAGAGCACATGCCGGCTTTGCTGACATTGTATCCTATGTATAAAAACCTTTTTACGTGAAAGGGATGCCGCCTGCAGCAGTGGGCATCCCGATGTGTTTAAGTATAGCATCATTTTCGTGATTTTCAAATATTTTTCTCCCTGTATTTTACAAATTATACAGAAATTCTGCGAAATTCTGTAAAAATATGCTATACTGAATCCGGATTTTATCCGTCCACAGATAAAAGGCCGGATAAAAAAACAGAAAAAGATCAGAGGAGATGCTCGTATGAAAATCGTATTTTTAGACGCCAAAACACTGGGCGATGACATTGACTATTCTCAGTTTGAACGTCTGGGAAAAGTGGTGAGATATCCCTTCACCTCCCCGGAAGAAGTCCCGGACCGGGCCAGGGAAGCGGATATACTTGTCGTGAATAAAGTACCGGTAAATGAAGCCACCATATCCACGGCCGGCAGCCTGAAGCTGGTCTGCGTCACGGCCACAGGCACCAACAACCTGGACAAGGACTACCTGGCGAAACGGGGGATCCAGTGGCGCAATGTTGCCGGATATTCTACAGAATGTGTGGCCCAGCACACCTTTGCCATGCTGTTCTATCTTCTGGAGCACCTCCGGTATTATGACGATTATACAAGAGACGGCCGGTATATCAATGACCGGATCTTCACCCACTTCGCAAGGACATTCCACGAACTTAAGGGCATGACCTGGGGCATCCTGGGACTTGGGGCCATCGGCCGGAGAGTTGCGGATATTGCCACTGCCTTCGGCGCAGAAGTTATCTACTATTCCGCGTCAGGGGCGCCGGCCCAGAAGGGTTATACCCAGACAGATTTTGACACTCTTCTGTCAAGATCTGACATTCTCTCCATCCACGCGCCCCTCAATGAATATACACAGGGGATCATGAACATGGAGGCTTTCCGGAAGATGAAGCCGCAAGCGATCCTTCTCAATCTGGGCAGAGGCCCCATCGTCCGGGAAGCAGATCTGGCGGAAGCTCTCAATGCCGGAGAGATCCAGGCGGCCGGCCTGGATGTACTGGACTTGGAGCCAATGGCGGCGGACAGCCCCTTCCTGTCGGTAAAGGATAAGGACCGGCTGCTCATCACGCCTCACATTGCATGGGCCGCCGTCGAGTCCAGACAGCGGCTGATGCAGATCATCGCGGGACAGATTGAAGAATTTCTGCGGCTGTCCTGAGCATCTAACACCCAAAATATCCGGCGATCTGCTCCATCCGCTTTGACTGTTCCACCCCGAACGGGCAGCGGCTGTCACAGTGGCTGCAGTACACACATTTCCCGGCGGCGTCAGCGGGAGCAAATGTCCCGATCACGGAATAGTCCCGCTCATTTACACTTCCGTTGGCATATTCCCCCTCCTGATAGTCATAGCCGGGATTGATGGAAAACATCAGCATATCCACGATCCCTTCATCCAGTACCCGGTTGACAAGCCGGGGCGTGTGGGAAGACAGACCGATATGACGCACAACTCCTTCTTCTTTCAGCCGGAGCAGCTTATCCAGCACGCCGTTTTTCCGGTACGTCTTCCAGTCTCCTTCTTCGTCCATACAGTGAATAAACCCATAGTCAATATAATCCGTCCTGAGCTGTCCCAGCTGCCAGTCCACCGAGCGCTTCACGCGGTCCGGATCCAGGCTCCATCCATATTTCCCGGTAGAGTAGTCCGCTCCGAAGTGGATCTGGTAGAGCATATCCCTGCGCACTTTTTCAAACACTTTTCCATAATAGCCGAAACATTCTGCAGCCCCCCGCGGCCATATCGATATAGTTGACTCCTTTTTCATAAGCCAGTTCCAGCGCCTGCACCGCTTCCGACTCCGTCGCGTCAGACAGATAGCTGGAACCGATGCCGATCACACTGATCCTGTCCTTTGTCCTCTGATTGATACGGTATTCCATCTGTCATTCTCCTTTTTCATTCATACATGCCGCCCGATATAGGCATCCGTGATCCTCATGATCTCTTCCAGGTTCTCCAGATCCTTCCGGACGTCCCCTGTCTCCATAGAGTGATCCGCCCCTTCGGTCAGGTACAGGGGGAATCCTCCCTTCCGGCATCCTTCCCGGACTTCTTCTGTCGCAACCCAGGAATCCGACGTGCCGTGAAAGACGATCCCCGGCTGTTTCATAAACTGAAAGGATGCCGCCACCGGCGTGTAATATACATTCCTTGTTTTAATCCCGTGCTTTCCCGCATAGGCAGAAGCCACAGCGGTTCCCACACTCTTCGAGATAAAGAGAATCTCTTCATATTCTGAAAACTCAACGTCCTTGAGCAGTTCCTCTGTCTGCTCAAGGGCGCTGAAAAAGGATGACTCCATTTTTTCTCTGGAACCTTTGACTCCTTTCGGGAAATTGCCGTAGGCTGCTTCCACGATCTCATACCCGTGGGACTTTGCCAGCTTTTTCCCATAATACAGAAGGGGTTTGTCTGTGTGATACCCGATACCCGGAAAAATAACCGCAAGTTTCATGCTGTCTCTCCTTCTTCCCAAAATTTCGCCGTCTGAACTGTCTGTCAGTCAAAAAACGGCTCCCAGTTCTCGCTCCGGTATGCCTCAAAACACATCTCGATCTGTTCCCGGTTATTTTTCTCCTCCGACAGCTCCGGCAGTTCCTCCAGTCCAAAATACCGGCTTTCTACAGTTTCTGTATTTTCCTGAAAGGATCCTCCCAGAACAGTACAGAGAACAAAGATCTTGCACACTTTATAAGCATACACCGGCTGATTGTGCTTTTCTCTGTCCTCCACCGCGATCACCCGGTCAGCAGATACTTTTAGCCCTGCCTCTTCCCGGACCTCCTTGATGACATTTTCCTTTACCGACAGATCCACATCCACCCAGCCGCCGGGAAGCGACCATTTCCCGTTTTTCTCTTTCACAAGCAGGATCTTATCCTCCTGAAAGATCGCGGCTCTGGTATCAATCTTCGGCGTCTGATATCCGATCTCACAGCAGAACAGATCCTTCACCTTATCCAGAGGGATCTCTGTTTTATACGCGAGCATCTCCGCTGCGATGTCCCGGATCCTCTGAAACCGCTCCCGGTCAAAATCATCCTTTACATAAAACAACCCGGCCTGGGCGATGCTCTGAAGCTCCACCGCCCACTGAAGCCACCGCTCGTTTTTCTCCATATATGTTATACCTCCTGTCTTTCTGCCATGTTCCTCACTGATAATTCACAATGGTCAGCTGCAGCGTTCTTTGTCCCATATATTCATTGATGGAGGGATAATATGTAAAGGACATGATCTTCTTTTCCTTCATAGCCTTCAGACAGGTTTCCACATCTCCGAAATATACCGCTTCCATCTGGCTGCCCTGTTCATCCTCCAGCCTGCATTTCAGGACGTTCCGGTTCTTTCCGAAGATCTGCGGACAGATCACCCGCAGATTCCGCTCCGCGAACAGTGGCCTGGGATTTCCTTTCCCAAAGGGTTCCAGAAGTTCCAGTTCCCGGATCAGTTCTTCTGTGATGTAGGGAAACGGGAGCCGCATATCGATGGACACTTTCTCCTGAAGGTCTTCCTCCGTCAGGTCACAGAGCGCATTGATGGTTTCCCGGAAACGCCGGACATTTTCCTCTTCCAGAGACAGGCCTGCTGCCAGCCTGTGGCCTCCGAACTTTGTGAACAGCGCCCTGCATCTGCACATCTGCCCGAACATGTCATAGGCCTCGATGGACCGTCCGGATCCCTTTACGCCTTCTTCTGCCTTCGTAAGAACAAAGACCGGACGATAGTATCTCTCCCGGATCCTGCCCGCGATGATACCCGCGATACTCTCATGGCAGTCCGGAAGATAAATGACCAGCACCCGGTCATCCTTCAGAGACGTAGTCTCGATCAGCTCCACGGCCTTGGCCACGCCGCGCTCTGTCATCTCTTTCCGGCTGTCATTGAGCGCTTTCAGATCCTCCGCCAGCATCACCGCGTCCCGCCGCGTCCGGGCATTCAGCAGCTCCAAAGCCCGCTTTGCCGTATCAAGCCGGCCGCTGGCATTGATGCACGGGCCCAGGATGAATCCGATGTGATAGGCGTTCAGCCGCTCCACATCGATTCCGGTACATTCTATAAGCGCCTGCAGACCTGGATTCTGGGTCCGTTTGAGCATCTCCAGACCCTGTTTTACAAAGATCCGGTTCTCCCCTGTCAGATCCATTACATCACCTACTGTGGCAATGGCTACATTTTCCATAAGGTAGTCCACATCCTCCGGATCCCGCTGCATTACATTAAAGAGCGCTTCCACCAGCTTGTACGCCACAGCTGCCCCGCACAGCCCTTTGAAAGGATATCCGCAGTCAGGCCTGTGGACATCCACCACCGCGTCCGCCTGAGGGATCAGATATTCTTTTTCTCCGTCCATATCAATATAGGGGACTTCGTGATGATCTGTGACGATGATGGTCAGTCCGTGGGCCTTCCCATAGGCGATCTCATCTGTGGCCGCGATCCCATTATCGCAGGTAATGATTGTATCAATGCCGTCATCGATGGCCCGGTCGATCAGAGCCCGGTTCAGGCCGTATCCATCCTTTATCCGATCCGGAATATCTGTATCCACATCCGCTCCCAGACCGGAGAGCCCTTCCTGGAGGATATAGGTGGCGTTAACTCCGTCGATATCATAATCTCCGATAACACGGATCCTTTTTTCTTCCCGTATCTTCTCGGACAGGATCTCCACAGCCCGGTCCATATCCTTCATGAGCATCCCGTCATACAGATCAGCGATCGTCCCGTTCAGATAAAAATCTACAGCTTCATTGCCGATGATGTCCCGGTTGCGGATCAGACGGGCCAGGATCGGAGATATGTGATATGTTTCCGCGATTGCGTTGAAATCCGCCTTTTTCATGGTGATATACCATCGTTCCATCTCGTGTTCCTCCTATATCTTTTATGTATACCATCAATCCCGGCAAAAGTAAAGATGATGCAGACAGAGCGCCCGTACCGTTCCCGGTACGGGCGCCCATTTTATCGTCTCTTCTCTCTCTGTTGAAGGAGATTTGTATCAGCTGTTCTTTTTTACATTCTTTGTATAACGCTTTCCGCCACGTTCCTTTCCTTTCGTCTGTCCTCCCCGGGCATTCTGGTCAGACGGCTCAGACTGTTCTTCCACCTTCTCCTTTACAGCGTCGGACGGGATACGGGCTGGGGCTGCATCCACAGTGGCAGCTTCCTTCCGGCCTTTTGTCTTCATCACATACCAGAGCGCCCCGGTGATACATACCGATGAATAAGCTCCGCATACAATACCCACCATCAAGGGAAGGGCGAATTCTTTGATGGAACTTACGCCCATTACATAGAGTACCGCTATCGTGATAAAGGTTGTCAAAGATGTATAGATACTTCTTGTAAGTGTCTGGGTAATGCACCGGTTTACCAGTGCTTTCAGGTCTTCTGTCCCTCCCTTTACCTTCAGCTCCTCACGGATCCGGTCAAAGATGACGATGGTCGCGTTGATGGAGTAACCGACAATGGTGAGCATACAGGCGATGAACGTATTTCCCACCGAAACTCTGGCAATTACATAAAAGGCCAGAACTACCAGCACATCATGTACGAGAGCCAGCACCGCGCTGGTAGCGAACCGGATATCTTTAAACCGAAACCAGATATAGAGCAGCATACACAGAGTAGCCAGGATAACTGCCACGATCGCGTCTGTTCTCATCTCGGAGCTTACCGTAGCGCTGATATTTTCCGTTGTGATCTCTTCTGTCACACCGTACTCATCCTGCATATAAGTCTCAAACGCCGTTCTCTTCTCCAAATCCAGTGTCTGGGTCTTAAACACGACCTGGTTTGTCCCCTCCACTGTCTGTACCTGGATATTATTGTCCCCGGTAATTTCTTCCAGATCAGGCACCATTTCGGTGTCAATCTCATCCAGAGTATAGGCTTTGTCAAATGTCACTGTAGTTGTAGAACCTCCGGCAAAATCCAGGCTGTAGTTCATGGCCCCGACGCCGCGGGCACTGTTGATCCCCATCCCCACAAAGCCGCTGAGGCAGGCAATAATGGAAATGATAAAGAATACCCTTCTCTTCCCGAGGAAATCGATGGGCCTCCTCTGAGGCCGGATCTTGCCGTATACTTTTGGATTCCGGATCCCGATCGCATAGAAGGAATAGATGACCAGTCTGGTCACCACAAGAGCCGTGAACATGGACACCACGATACCCAGAGCCAGGGTCTGGGCAAAGCCGCGGACCGGGCCGCTGCCCCGGAACCACAGCACTGCCGCCGCGATCAGGGTCGTAATATTGCCGTCCAGGATGGCTGACATCGCCTTGTGGAACCCTGCCTTCAGGGATGCCTGCACTGATGCCCCGGCGGACAGTTCTTCTCTTACCCGGGCGAATATGATGACATTGGCGTCTACCGCCATCCCGATACCCAGGATGATACCGGCGATACCCGGCAAGGTCAGAGTGATATCATAAGCATTCAGCAGCACAAGGATCAGGCCTGTATAGAATACTAAAGCTATGCTGGAAGCAAATCCGGGAAGCAGGTAGACGAAGCACATGAATACGCACACAAGCGCGAGCCCGATGGCTCCGGCCATAAGACTGGTGCTGATAGCTTCCTCTCCCAGCTGAGCTCCGACTACTTTCGAGCTGATTTCTTCCAGTTCCACATTGAGACCGCCGATACGAATAGTAGACGCGATATTGGAGGCCTCTTCATAGGTCATATCAGAACTGGATATCTGGGCCCTGCCATCGCTGATCGCCTCTTCTACGTTGGGCACACTGATGAGATCCCCGTCATAGTAAATGGCAATGCTGTCATTTCCCGCTTCCACCGCTTCCTGTGTAGCCGCCGCAAAGGCTTCTGTCCCTTCGTCATTGAGGGTCAGCTCCACAACATACTCTGTCTTCTCTGTCTGCTGGGCTGTCGTGGCGCCCGCGGACGCATTCTCCACTTCTGAACCGGTCAGAACAATAGAATCACTCTCCTGCAGCTCCTCTATCGTCTTATTCAGCACATATCCGTCAGAGCCCAGTGTATAGTTTTCATTTCCGTCACTGTCATAATGTTTGATAAAGTACAGAGAACCCGGCTGTCCCAGTTCCTCCAGGATTTCGTTGGCATCCTCCACTCCCGGGATCTCGATGTTGATGCGGTCGTCACCTTCCTGGTATGCCTGCGCCTCCGTACTGTACTGTTCCACGCGGCGCTGCATCTTGTAGACCGTATCATCCATGTCCTCCTGCGACGGAGTATCGCCTTTCACCCGGTAGGTGATGCTGACTCCTCCTTCCAGATCCAGACCCAGATTGATGTTTCTGGCCGCCCCCATACCGTAGGAATTCAGGCCCCGGATCGTAGTCACTCCCAGCAGCGCCATAAATGCCGCCACCAGGATCAGGCTCAGTATACCTCTGCTCTTTTTCATGACATTAACATTCCTTTCTGCTCTTCTGTCTCTGCCGGGATCCGTTTTACCGGTCCGCCAGGGCAGCTTTTATCATTATCGCGCATTCGACGCGTTTGCGCTCCATCTCACAGCTCACTTCATAGGTGTCATTGATGGTGTGATGAAATTTGTAAGCGTTCGCCATACAGCCTCCGCTGCAGTAGAACTTCGCGAAACATCTTCGGCAGCTCTCTTTGGAATATACGCTGCAGGCCCGGAATTCATCGGCGATCTCCGGCCGGGTGATCCCCTCATCTACATTCCCCATAAGGAACTCTTCCTGGCCTACAAACTGATGGCACGGATAGAGATCCCCCCAGGGTGTCACAGCCAGATACTCCGTGCCGGATCCGCACCCGGACAGACGTTTTGACACGCATGGCCCGCCTTCCAGATCGATCATAAAATGGAAGAAAGTAAAGCCTCTCCCGCTCTTTTCCCTGTCCACCATGATCCTGGCCAGCCTGTCATACTCTTCAAAAATTTTCGGCAGGTCTTCTTTCCTGATGGAATAAGGATCTGTATCCTCTCCCACTACCGGCTCTATCGATATCTGCTCAAATCCCAGATCAGCAAAATGCAGCACATCATTGGAAAAATCAAGATTCTCTCTTGTAAATGTCCCTCGTATGTAATATTTCTGCTGGTTCCTGCTCTCGGCCAGCTTCTGAAATTTAGGTACGATCAGATCATAGCTTCCTTTTCCGTTCCGGAAGGGCCGCATCCGGTCATTGACTTCTTTCCTCCCGTCAAGACTTAAGACCACATTGTCCATCTCCCGGTTTAAAAACTCCTGAACTTCCTCATTCAGCAGCACGCCGTTGGTGGTCAGTGTAAAACGGAAATGTTTGTCATGGATCTTCTCCTGTTCCCGGCCATAGGCCACCAGATCTTTGACGGTCTGCCAGTTCATCAGAGGCTCTCCCCCGAAGAAATCCACTTCCAGGTTCCTCCGGTTTCCTGAATTCGCGATCAGGAAATCCAGCGCCTTCCTTCCTATTTCAAAGGTCATCAACGCGCGCCGCCCATGATACTCTCCCTCCTCCGCGAAACAGTATCTGCAGGCCAGATTACAGTCGTGGGCAATGTGAAGGCACAACGCCTTCACAACAGTTTTTCTCTGCTTTACCTCATCGATATAGTCCTCATAGACATCCCTGGCAAACAGACGGCCCTGCTCTGCCAGCTCAATGACAGCCTCCAGGATATCCCGGACATCCTCTTCGCTGTATGTATCCCCCAGTTCTTCCGACAGATAAGCCGCTGTCTGAGGATCCTTAAGTGTGTCCGGCGTATGGAACTCATTCTGTCTTTCCAGGGCCCCGATCACATCATACGCGGCCTTGTCCACTACATGCACGGAACCACTGTTGACATCGAGTACGATGTTATATCCATTGTTCTGATACAAATGTATCACAAAAATACCTCTCTTTCGTTTTCCAGACGTAAAAGCAGGGATTTTCGCCTGTCCGGTCAGACAAGCATAAGGCAGCGGCTTTCATGACCGCTGCCTTTTCCCCTTGTTTTCTTGTAGATGCGAGTCTGTTATTTTCTGTTCTCGCAGGTCTGATTTCCTACAGTGCAGGATGTCTTGCATGCTGACTGACATGAGGTCTGGCACTCTCCGCATCCGCCCTTTTTCACTGTATTGTTCAAAGTCTGTGTATTTAATGTCTTAATGTGTTTCATGTCCTGTCCTCCTACTCTTCTGAACATTGCACTTGTGATATTATAGCACAACATCCCTCGTTTTAAAAGCCCTTTTTTCTCAGGCGATCATGCCTCCCAGCATGCCGCCTCCCGCGCACAGGAGGAATGTAGTCAGCAGACTGACCGGCTCTGACTGCAGGGAATGGTACACACCGAGCGAGATAAGGAGCAAAAGAACAAAATATAGGATCCCGGTAAGCAGGCCCCACAGGAATTTTCTCGTTCCGGTCATCTTTCCTATGACGAATCCGCCTGCAAATGTAGAAATCACATAAATAAGGATAATGCCGGCATTTACGTTTTCTTCGCTGAGCCCCACTTTGTAGAGCAGTACCGTCAGTACAAGGAGCATGATCCCGGTTACGATATAAGCACAGAGGAGCGATTTGATCATCCTGAGAACGATCTGTTCAATTTCCTGCCTGCCGCCTGCGTTTTTCTCCATATTTCTATCCTCCCGAATCCAATTTGAGATCGTCTTTTCGGACGTTGTCCCGGTTGTAAATACTATGTTTGTCCGGAAGGATTTATGACAGATTCCGGGAACTTGTACTTTATCCCATCTGTCTTCCCAGAAAATCAGCCGCGCTGTAAGCTACTCTCTGCTCTACTTCTCCGAATTTCTTTTTTTCATCTTTATTTAAAAGTATCACGGCTCCGATCACATCCCCTTCGCAGATTATGGGACAGATCGCCTCATCTTCATACTCTTTCATCTCTGCCGTGATCCGGATATATTCTTCCCCGCCTTTTTTTGCCAGGATCTGCTTCCGGTCTTTCAGTATAGTTTCAAGCTCTCTTACGATAAACTGGTCCTGAAGTTCCTTTTTCCCGCTTCCTGACGCGGCCACCACCTGGTCCGTGTCTGTGATGCACACCGTACATCCCAGCGTCTGAGATAAACTTTCCGCATACAATTTGGCCAGCGTTCCCAGCTCCCCGATGGGAGAATATTTTTTCAGGATGATCTCCCCCTCGCGGTCTGTAAAGATCTCCAGAGGATCTCCCTCCCGGATGCGGAGCGTTCTTCTGATCTCTTTCGGGATGACGACACGTCCAAGGTCGTCGATCCGTCTGACTATTCCTGTCGCTTTCATAAAAAAATTCCTCCGTTTTACAAATATCTGCATAAACTCGTTATTTCTGTCAGTAAATGTAGTATCTGTAAAACAGAGGATTTTATTCATTTATCTGTATTCCTACTGTACCATCTCTCTGTATTCCTGCGCGATATTCAGCGCGTGATCTCCCATACGCTCAAAGTCTGTCAGTATCTCAGAAAATACGATCCCGCTCTGAGGATTACACTTCCCTTTCTTCAGCCGCTGCATCTGTTTCTTAAAATATTTGTCCCGCATGTCGTCTGTCTTCTGTTCGATGACCGCCGCGTCACTTAAAACTCTCTCCGCGTTCTCGGCTGTTACATCCTTCAGATTATCCAGAGACGCGATACACTGCTGTTTCATCTCCGCCAGTTCCTCCAGCACAGTGTCGGAAAATTCGAGATTCCATTTCTTCATATCATCCGCATACTCCGCCAGGTTAGTGGCATGATCGCCGATCCGTTCCAGATTGGTAATGATCGAGTAATATCCGTTGATCTTTCTTGAATCAGCCGCATTGGTCTCCCCTGCCATAAGAGAAACGATATATTCGGATATTCCCTTGTTCAGATAGTCAATATATTCTTCCCGCTCCGCGATCTTTTTCCGTGATTTTTCATTATATTTGATCAGTGTGTCAAACGCGTCTGCGATATTCTTCTCTACCATTTCCCGCATTCTTGCCACTTCATCTTTTACCTGTGAGACAGCTACCGCGCTGTGGCCGATGGCATAAGAAGACTCGAAGGGCCGGATATATTTCATCTGAAGTTCTTCTTCGTCTTTCTTCTTGCTGTCCGGCAGGATATGTACCGCTGCCTTTGCCATGTAAGTCCCGAAAGGCAGAAGGATCAGTGTTGTCACAATATTAAATATCGTATGCGCGTTGGCGATCTGAGCCACCGGATCTCCCGGAGTCAGGGCCTCTACCCAGGTCACGTAAGGCGTGAGCATACAGATCGTTGTAAACAACATTGTTCCGATAATATTAAACATCAGATGGATGATAGTCGTACGTTTGGCGTTGACCTTTGTACCGATAGAAGCCAGCACCGCGGTGATACATGTTCCGATATTCTGGCCAAACAGCACATACACCGCGCTTGACAGCGGGATCATACCTGTGGCGGCCAGTGCCTGAAGGATTCCCACCGACGCCGAAGAAGACTGGATAATGGCTGTAAACACAGCACCCACCAGAATCCCCAGAAGCGGATTGCTGAACTGTGTCATTAGATGGATGAACGTCTCGGATTCCTGAAGCGGCTCCATTGCGGCTCCCATCATATCCATTCCCATAAACAGGATGCCAAGTCCTGCCAGGATACTGCTGACATGATGAACTTTCTCATTTTTAACAAACATCATCGCGGCCACGCCAAGGATCGCGAATACCGGGGCTATCGCTCCAATATCAAGGGCAATCAGCTGCCCGGTAATGGTCGTCCCTATGTTGGCTCCCATAATCACCCACACCGCCTGCCGCAGTGTCATAAGCCCGGAATTAACAAAGCCTACAACCATGACTGTCGTGGCGGACGAAGACTGGATCACCGCCGTGATGCCCGCCCCCACAAGCACTCCTTTTATTCGGTTGGAGGTGAGCTTTTCCAGAACGGACTTCATCTTGTCTCCGGCAGCGGCTTCCAGTCCTGTGCTCATCATCTGCATCCCGTACAAAAACAGCGCCAGCCCTCCAAATAATGAGAGTATATCTGTTATTCCCATCCCTTTTTCTCCTTTGCATATTATTAACGCACTATTCTAAAATTATCATGCGTCTTTATAGCATGTCAACAAAATTTTACATGATTTTTACGTTTTCTTAACGCGCCTGTCCTCAAACGGGTGATTTCGGAGAGAAATGCATTGAAATGCCCACTTTATTCTGCTAAAATCTAGTCTGTAAGGAGTGGAACGGACTATGAGTTTAAAAATACCGATTGAGACATCAGCCAGACATATCCACATTACAGAGAAAGACTTTGAAACACTATTCGGCCCTGGCGCAAAGCCTACTTTCGCGAAAGAATTAAGCCAGCCCGGTCAGTACGCGTGCAAAGAACGCCTGACGGTCGAGGGACCGAAAGGAAGGTTCGAAAAAGTAGTCATCCTGGGCCCCTGCCGGAAAGAAACTCAGGTGGAAATTTCCGTGACTGACGCCAGGAGACTGGGAATCAAAAGCGTCATACGCCAGTCCGGAGACCTGGAAGGCACACCCGGATGTACCCTGATCGGCCCCAAAGGCAGACTGGAACTCCAACGGGGAGTAATTGTCGCGAAACGGCATATCCATATGACTCCTGTGGACGCGATCCGCGCCCATGTCAAAGATAATGATATCGTCTTTGTCATTACTACAAGCTATGAGCGATCTCTTATTTTTTCTGACGTGGTCGTACGGGTCAGCCCCTCCTACTCCCTTGCCATGCATGTAGATACGGACGAGGCCAACGCTTTTGCCAACGAGGACAATCCTACGGGAGTCATCCTCAAACTGTTCAACGGACATACCTACAGCCTCCAGTCCTGGGCAGAAGAACTCGAGGCCGGGATCCACCGATAAGTTTCAGGAGACGACACAGTTTACCGGTTGTCCGTATGTTCTGGCTGTTCCTGTCATGTAATGAAGAAAGGAAAACAAACTCATGTTTATACTGATCTTTGAGCAGTTGGTAAAAATGTTCTTTATCATGCTGCTCGCATTTTTATGTTACAGGGTGAAGATCGTAAATCAGGAAGGAAACCGTTCCGTCTCAAATCTTCTCCTTATGGTAGTCAATCCCTGCGTGATCCTCACCGTTTACCAGACTGAATATGACCCTCAGCTGGTCCGTGGACTGCTTCTGGCTTTCGCGGCAGCGGCGGTCTCTCACGTCCTGGCCATCGTCGTTTCCACTCTTCTGATCCGTTCCGGCGGACATCCGGACTACTCAATTGAACGGTTCAGCGCGATTTATTCTAACTGTGGTTTTATCGGCATACCGCTGATCGGCAGCGTACTGGGGGACAACGGGATCTTCTACCTGACAGCATATATTGTCATGTTTAATCTTTTTTCATGGACCCACGGCATCATTCTGATGGAGAAAAAATTCTCTGTAAAAGGACTGAAGGAGGGTCTGCTCTCTCCTATGTTTATCGCTACACTCGCTGCTGTGATCCTCTTTTTTCTGCAGATACGTATCCCCGGGGTACTGGTGGACGCCATGGACTACGTGGCGGATATGAACACGCCCCTTGCCATGATGGTGGCCGGTTTCTCGGTGGCTCAGTCTGATCTTTGGAAAATGCTGCGCAGGGCGCGCCTGTATTTTGTATCCGTTATTAAACTGCTGATTATACCGATCCTTATGATTCCGTTCCTGATGCTCATGCGCCTGCCGCAGGATGTGTCCATTTCCATGCTCATCGCCACAGCATGTCCTGCCGCTACTTCCGGAACCATGTTCGCGATCCGGTACCGGCAGAATTATACATATGCCTCAGAAATATTTGCTTTCTCCACTGTTCTGTCCATGGTCACAATTCCCCTGGTCGTAATGACCGCGGAACGCCTTCTCTGACATATACAAAATCTGCCGGGCTCATGCCCGGCAGATTTTGTTCTGTTTTCTTTTCCACCTCTTTCTATTCCCGCGCGTTTTTTACTCCACACTCTTTAAAGATTCCACCATGTCTATCTTCTTCAGTTTAAAGTACATCGCTCCATTGACCAGAAGCGAGAATGCCGCTGTCAGGAGAAAGGCAAACACAAAGCTGCTCACGTCAATATTCCTCCCGAACATAACAGACTCGATCTCTACTGTCACGATTACAAACCGGTGCAGGATCCACCCCAGTACCATGCCAAACACCGAGCCCAGGATCGTCAGAACGATATTTTCCCGATATACATAAGCCGTTACCTCTTTGTTATAAAATCCCAGCACTTTCAGGGTTGCCAGTTCTCTCTTTCTCTCTGTAATGCTGATATTATTCAAATTGTACAGGACAACAAACGCAAGAGCTCCCGCAGATATGATCAGCACAACGATAACCAGGTCCAGAGCGCCCAGCATATGATCCACCTGCTGTCTGAGGTCTGTCGTATAGCTGACACTCAGGGTTCCCGGAAGCTTCAGGACTTCTTCTCCTACTTCTTCCGCTTCACCGGTGCTCCTGTCCAAAGTTTTGTATACAATACTGTTATAATCCGGTGCTTCCCCGTATACCTTCTCATAAAAGGAGGGCGTCATATACAGATAGTGTCCCATATAATTCTCGCATACCGCGCTGATCTTAACTTCCAGATCTCCTTTGTCTTCATCTCGGATGATAACCGTATCTCCCGCTTTTACACCCAGATCCTTTGCCATCTTTTCGGTAAGTACCGCTCCTTCATCATCCAGAAGATACTTATCATTCGTAATCCGGTCCTGCAGCACATTAAACTCCGGAAACTGCTCCACATCTTTCGGCACATCCAGATAGACAGTATCATACCACTCTTCGCCGTTTCCCAGAGTGATCTGAGAAAGCAGCCCTTCTGCTGAACCGTCCACCTGCTGGTTTTCCTCCAGATCGGCAAGGATATCTGCCCTTTCTTTGTCAGAAATCCCGTCCTCCAAAATAATATTGCCGTCGTAAAGCTGGATCTCTCCGTACTGAATATCCACAATGGCAAAAATCGAATCTTTCAGACCGAATCCCACAAGCATCAGGGCCATACAACCCCCGATCCCGAAAATAGTCATGAAAAACCGTTTCTTATAGCGCACCAGATTCCGCACGCTTGCCTTCCATGAAAAATTAAGCTTTTTCCAGATAAGCGGAATCCGCTCCAACAGCACTCTCTGTCCCTGCTTTGGAGCGGGCGGGCGCATCAGCTCCGCGGCCTGTTCCCTAAGCTCTCCAAAGCATGCCATAAACGTGGCGATCAATGTACTGGCAAGAGCCGCGGCGGCAGCTCCGATTCCATACTGAAGATTATAGGGCAGCAAGATCTCATTCATATGCTGGTACATGATACCATATGCATTAATAATAATATAGGGAAATACTTTCTCGCCAAAAAGGATACCGGCCGTACTTCCTGTCACGGTAGCGAGAAGAGCGTACCCCAGATATTTTCCTGCTATAGAATGTCTGTCATAACCCAGAGCCTTCAAGGTTCCGATCTGGATTCTCTGTTCCTCTACCATTCTGGTCATGGTAGTCAGACTGATCAGCGCTGCCACCAGGAAGAAGATTACCGGGAACACCTGTCCGATAGCCCTCATACGGTCAGCGTTCTCCCCATAGCCTGTATGATCCGGGAGATTGTTCCTGTCATAGATATACCATTCTGGCTTCTCCAGATCGCCGAGCGCTTCTTCCGCGTCGGCCAGCTGCGCTCTGGCATCTTCGATCTGCTGTTCTCCATCCTCGATCTCTGTCCGTGCCTGTTCCTCTCCCTCATAATACGCTTCCCATCCATCGGCAATCTCCTGGGCGCCGGACTGGGACTGCGCCTGGGCGTCAGCCAGCTGCTGTTCCGCCAAAGAGATCTGCTCCCATCCGCTGTTGATCTGAGCCTGCCCGGATTCCAGCTGGGCCCGTGCCGTATCGATCTGAGCCTGTGCCTGAGCAACCGCTGATTCTCCGCTCTGGATCTGTTGATACAATGCCTCCATCGCGGCCATGGTAACGTCGTCTGTCTTTCCGCTGGCGGCAAGTGCATTATACTGCTCCTTTGCCTCATTCAACTGATCGATCTGAGTATTCAGGCTGTCAATATTTCCATTCAACTCCGCGGCAGCCTGATCCAGCTCGGCCTGCCTGTTCTCCAGTTCCTGCCTGGAAGATTCTATCTGTGATCTTAACGACTCGATCTGGCTGTTCCCGCTGTCCAGTTCCGCCTGGGCATCTGTAAGCTGCTCTCTGGCATCGTCCAGTTCGTTCTGAGCCTCTGCCCGCCCGGATTCCAGCTCCTCTTCCGCGTCGGCCAATTTCTGCTCGGCGTCCCCGATCTCCTGTTCCGCTTCTTCTAGGATCTCATTATATCGGGCGTCCTGCCGCTCTGTCCGAATGGCTTCCACATTGTCTATCACTTCTGCCACACGTTCATCATAGGCGTCAGTAAAAGCAGTCAGTTCCTTTGCGCCTTCTACCTGCGCATAAATCTCGGTATAAACATCCAGCGCAAAACTTTCCTCCGGTACACAGACAAACGCGGAAACGCTTCCGTTCCCAACCGTAGAACTTCCCCTCTGAAAACTGATATACTGAGGACTGCTCACTGCCCCCACGATCGTAAAAGTATCTGTCTTGAGGGTATCTGTGATATCATCCTCTGTCCCGCTGGAAAAAGTAATGGTATCCCCGATCTTGAGAGTACTTTCTGCCAGAAAATCCACATCTACCGCGCACTCATCCGCCGACTCGGGAAGTCTCCCGTCCTCAAGCTGAACCTGATTCATAGACGGGAGCATAGACATCACGTGGACCACGATCTGATTATCTCCTTCTGTACAGAGAGCATCCGCGGAATATCCGCCCTCTGCTTTCTCGATCCCTTCCACTTCCTGTATAGCCTTAACATCATCTTCCGTCAGCCCCAGTGTACTGATCACCTGGATATCCATCAGATTCTTACTGTCAAAATACGCGTCTCCGGAATATCGCATGTCCGGTTCCGAGGCCCTGATCCCCGAGAAGAATGCGCACCCGATGGCTACGATAAAAAAGATGGAGAGGAACCGCCCGAGACTGCGCCGGATTTCCATATAAAAATCTTTTCTCAACGCCTTTTTCTTCATCTGTCTCTCCTACCACTCTATCTCGTCAATGGACGTCGGATGCGGATTCATCTCCATATGGGAAACCTGTCCGTTTTTAATATGTATCAGGCGGTCCGCCATAGGTGAGATGGCCTGGTTATGGGTGATAACAATCACCGTCATTCCCCTCTGCCTGCACATATTCTGCAGAAGCTTCAGGATTGCCTTTCCTGTATTATAATCCAGCGCGCCGGTAGGCTCGTCACAGAGAAGAAGTTTGGGATTTTTTGCCAGCGCCCTGGCAATAGAGACTCGCTGCTGTTCTCCGCCTGAGAGCTGTGCCGGAAAGTTGTCCAGCCGGTCACCCAGCCCTACCTCCTCCAGAACTTCTCTGGCATCCAGAGGGTTTCTGCAGATCTGGAGAGCCAGCTCCACATTTTCCAGCGCGGTCAGATTCGGGACAAGATTATAAAACTGAAACACGAATCCAATATCATTCCTCCGGTATCCGGTAAGCTGCCGCTCCGTGTATGCCGTAATGTCATTGCCATCTACAAGAAGCGTCCCGTCAGTGGCCGTATCCATTCCTCCCAGAATATTCAGGACTGTTGTTTTTCCCGCCCCGCTTGGCCCGACAATAACCACAAATTCTCCTTTATTGATAGAAAAGCTGATACTGTTTACCGCCCGGATCTCGACCTCTCCCATCTTGTAAATCTTCGTGATATCTTCCAGTTTAACAAATTCATCCATAGTGTGTTCTCCTGACGCGCCTTTCTCCATGCAAGCGAAGCGGATACCACGTATCCGCTCCGACTGATCTGTCTGTATTGTATTATATCATGGATTTCTTACAATTTGAGAGATTTCCCGCTATTTTCACACTTTTTTTAGATATGCTCCTGTTTTGCGTTCAGCCTTGCCGAATACCGGAACAGAACAAGTCCGATCAGAAACATCACAGAAAGGGCGCTGACCCCGATATTCATACTTCCGGTCAGCTGACTTAAGACAGATACCAGAAATGTCCCCAGTACAGATGCCCCTTTTCCGCAAATGTCGTAAATACCAAAATACTCTCCGGATTTTTCAGCGGGTATGATCTTCGCGAAATAGGATCTTGAGAGCGCCTGTATTGTCCCCTGGAACATCCCCACCAGTACGGCCAGGATCCAAAAATCTGCCTGTGTGTCCAGCCAGTAGGCATACACTGCGATGCAGAAATACGCCGCGATACAGATCGTGATGATCTTTTCGGGAGTCACCTTCTTCACCAGCCGGCTGAAGATCAGCACACAGGGAAATGCCACGATCTGGGTCAGGAGCAACGCCAGAAGCAGACCGGTGGTGTCCAGCCCAAGAGCCGTTCCGTACGCCGTAGCCATATCAATGACAGTATACACACCGTCGATATAGAAGAAAAATGCCAGCAGAAAAACAAAAATTCTTTTCTCTTTCGTCAATTCTGCGAAAGTATGTCCAAGCCGCTTAAAGCTGTTTCTTACCACATGTGTTCCGGCCTCGGCGAAATATTTCTGCCGGTAGGAAAAAAGCAGGGGCATGGAGGAACACAGCCACCAGGCTGCTGTGACAATAAAGGCCAGAATCATGGACGTCTGCATACTGATCCCCAGACTTCCCGCGCCCAGCACGATACCCAGGCATGCCACAAAAGGAATACAGCTGCCGATATACCCCCACGCATACCCGTGCGATGATACCGTATCCATCCGTTCCGGCTCCGTTACATCTGTGAGCATAGAATCATAAAATACCAGGCTGGCCGAATATCCTGTCTTGGCGATCACAAATACGACAAGAAACCATATCCATGACGATAAAAATCCCAAAACAACACATCCCAGAACGCCTACAGCCATCGCAATGGTAAAAATCGCTTTCTTAAAATTTCTTGTATCAGCGATCGCTCCCAGGGTAGGCCCCAGAAGCGCAACGATCAGCGTACAGACAGAAGTGGCATATCCCCAGTAAGCAAGATAATTTTCCTCGATTATTCCCACATTTTCGGCAAGATAATTAAAATAGATTGGAAAAATCGTAGAGACCATCAGAGTAAACGCGGAATTTCCCACATCATAGAGGACCCATTTCTTTTCCAGCGGTGTCAGTTTAAATTTCATTTTCTGTTCTCTCTTTCCTTATTATTTTCCGATTTCCCGGATTTTTACAGTCTCAGACTCTCCCAGTCATCTCCTGCGCCGAATGTCCGATGGAATCTCTCCGGCAGTTCTTCTCCCTCAAACAATGCTTTCTGGTACCGTATGATCAGCCCTGCTGCCAGCGGAACCGCTCCGGCATACAGCTTTTTCAGGATCTGACAGTAATCACGGCAGGCGGGATTCGGCTCCAGGCTCATGACCATTCCGTGCATGGACTGATACTGTCCGGCCAGTTTCATTCCTCCGAAGATCAGACGGCGTTTTGCCTTGCCCGGTGCCAGGAGCAGCTTATGGATACGGATCATGGATCTCAGAGATTTTACCACAATCTCCGGTGTCACATCCTCAAAAAAGGGAGCAATAACTTTTCCGTTCTCCATGGTCGGATGGATATGACCCGTAGACAGATAACGCACCGGATTAATGTAATCTTCCTTCAAAAGAAGACGGTCAAATTCCATCTCGATCTCTGAATGGCTGAGGCCTCCCTCCCGCATCATTTTCTCTATATAGGGATGACATTCACTGTCCAGAGCAAAATGACAGATAAATCCGTATACATACGCTCTCGCCGCGGCAGCGTCATCCGCTTTGCGCACGACTTCTTTGGAATGACGAAAAAATTCATCTGCCATCTTTTCGTGCAGATCATATCCCTGACTGTTAACCGGATTTTTCTTCAGCGCATTATAATAAAAAAGAATGTCCGGTCCGTGTACCCCGATATCAAAAAGTTCCCGGTTATTCTCTATGGAACTTTTAAGCGGACGGGGAAGGGCGCCTATAACTTCTTTGCCAAATTTGTAATGTGCGTATGTTGTCGGCATATATACTCCTCTTTTCCAGGCCCTGCAAAAAGGGCAGTATTTTCTCTCAGCTATTTATTATCACACAACAGACACAAAAAATCCAGATATATGGATGCTTTGAATGTTAAATTTCTGTAGATTTTGTTAAATTTTCTATAAAATCGTCAGAAATTTCTTTGGTAAAACCATTGACTTTTTCATCGTCCCGGCATATATTATATGTTGTGTGGATATCTGCTTTCAGGATATACGCATTCTATCATCCGGGCAGCTTTGCTGCATTTATATTCCGGGCTTGTACTGGTTTCGACAGGAATCTTGAAGATGGAGAAGCTATCCGCAGGCTGATGCGTCAAATCGCGAACCTAAAATTAAACGCTAACGATAATTACGAATTAGCTGCAGCCTAAATGCTGCATGCCGCCTCTGGGGCACTCACACCTCAAAGTTCCGGCATCATCCATGTGAGAAACGATGACAGCAAAGCTTTGAGCTGTCAGGCGTATTATGAAGCTACTGAAACCGCAGGGATGTCAGTTTTCACGCGGCAGAGGGAATGAAAAAGAACTGACTATGATAGTAGAAGTACATGGGATAGGTTTTTGGACGCGGGTTCGATTCCCGCCAGGTCCATTAACGAGGCGCTATCCGAACACCGGGTGTTCGGATATTGACGGCTTAACTCCACAAAAAGCGCCTTACTTGGACTGTTTGGCAAAAACTCGATGGGTTCGAGTAAGTTTTCATAAACGTGGATTTACAGGGAAGATCAGCATCTGAGAAATTTGATGCTGATTTTTTTGTGTGCAGCTGGGCAAAAGTTGTTGATAATCTCCTAAAAGCGGTGATGGAACCGCGCCAGGTGGCAAAATGTGCGCGGCAAGCCATTAAAAGCCGGCTTGCCGCGCTTTTTCGGTTAAGACAGCAGCTCTGAGACCAGACTGTTTTACAGGCAGACGCTCAGGAAGTTTTCACCGTTTTCGTATCGGTACTCCGTCTCGGTAAAGTAACCCCGCAGCAGCTTCACGGAGAGCTCTTCGCCCTCTTCCAGCGGATTGAACGGCTCCCCTCCCCAGACGAAGCGCATCCTGGCCTTACCGGTCTCCTCGGAGTATTCGGCGGTAATGCGCAGCTCGTATTCGCCCGCGCTGCGCGGGATGATATTGGTAGCGCAAATCTCCTCGAAGGCGCGGCGCATGCTGTCCAGGCGCCGCCGTGGCATGAGCTGCTTCTCGCCGAACTGCTGGAGCTGCTCCGTGACAGCGATGAAATCGTAGTCCGGGCTGGTGATCGTTATCGAGAATACCTTCAACCGCTGGACAAAGGCACGCGTACGGTCCTGACGCGGATGCTCGAAAACCTGTTCCGGAGTTCCGTCCTCGTAGATTACGCCCTGGTCCATGTAAAAGACCCGGGTGGAGACGTCCCGCGCGAACTTCATCTCGTGCGTGACTATCACCATTGTGAGGCCCTGGGCCGCAAGCTGCCGGATGACAGTGAGTACTTCTCCCACCATCGTGGGATCCAGGGCGCTGGTGGGCTCGTCGAAGAGCACGATCTCCGGTTCCATGGCCAAGGTTCTGGCGATTGCCGCGCGCTGCTTCTGACCTCCCGAGAGTTCGTCGGGATAACTGAGCGCTTTCTCTGCCATGCCTACGGCCTTCAGCAGCCCCATAGCCTTCTCATAGGCCTCCTGCTTCGGCACCTTCCGGATCAGGGTGGGCGCGAGCATGATATTCTCAATGACGGTCAGGTGATCGAAGAGATTGAACTGCTGGAACACCATGCCCATACCTCGCCGGAGCGAGTTGAGATCTGCCTTTTTATCGCAGATATTTTCTCCGTGAACGAATATGGCGCCCTCGGTGGGATCCTCCAGCCGGTTCATGCACCGCAGCAGAGTGGACTTGCCTGTGCCGGAGGGGCCGATGATGGTGATGACTTCACCCCGGTGTATGGAGGCGTTCACATCCGTAAGCGGAGTGACGTTGGGGAAAACTTTCTTGAGATGTGCTATGCTTATCAGCTCGCCGCTCTCAAAGCTCCTCTCCGGGGCAGTCGAGACGGCCGTACTCTCAACCTCGGTCACGCCTCTGGGCAGCCTCCGCGGCATACAGCGCGGATCGACGTGCACTTCAATCCGCCCGATGGCCGCCGCAACGACCGAGGATATTGCAAAGTAAATAACGGCCGTGGCTATCAGCGGGAAAAAGGCCTCGAAGGTACGGCTGCGTATGAGGTCCCCGGCGCGGGCAAGGTCCTGGATGGAGATGTAGCCGACGATGGAAGTCATCTTTATCAGGGCCACGACCTCGCTCTTGTATATCGGCAGTACATGACGGACGGCCTGGGGCAGAATCACGCGGACAAAACTTGCGGCCCTGCCGAAGCCCAGGGCAGACGCCGCCTCCCACTGCCCGCCGCCCACGGCGTTAATGCCGGTATTGAGCGTACCCGCCACGGACACGGCGAAAATCACCGAGAAGGAGATAACCGCCACGGCTACCGGCGCTATATTGCTGGAGGCAAAGATGACAAAGTTCACGATGAGCAGCACCACCAGATTCGGCACGCCCTCCATGATCCTGCAGAACACCTCGGCCGTGCCGGACACCGCCCGTCGGCGGCTGCGCAGCAGCAGACACAGTCCGAAGCCCAGGGCCGTACCGAAAATCCCCGACAGCACGGAAATCTCCAGCGTCACCAACAGGCCGCTGAGTATCATCTGCCAGCGGTTTTCACGGATGAAGGTCTTTTCAAAGTTGGACACGATCCCGTCCCAAAAGCTCTCTTCCTCTGCTGTACCGGCGCTGGCGACGACCATGACGGTGCGTACCTCCTTATACGGGTCCGAGAAGTCCATGGCCTCGCGCCGCTCCTCCGTGGCAAAGAGGTTTGACATGATATAGTCCACTTTGCCCGAGGTACAGGCGGGCATGATGCCGTACCAGTCATAGACCTCGATGACCAGCTCAGCGTTGCACCAGAGTGCGAAGCGGTACATGAGCTCCAGGTCGAAACCCATCAGTTCGTTGTCCTGATAGAAGGAGTAGGGCTCCGCGGCACCGGTAGTACCCACCTTTATTGTGAACTCCGGGTTCTCCGGAGCGGGGATATCCGGCATGGTATAGTCGTGCTCCGTCTCCCAGCGGCGGTTCATGTCGTCGAGTGTACCGTCGGCCTTTATCTCGGCGATAAAGCCGTTTATGAGCTCTGCCGCGTTCGGAAGCTCCGTCACCGGGCTGATGCCTACCACCACGTCTCCGCCCTCGCCTACGACACCGTCGGGGTGGAGCGTCACGTCGCTCCTCTGCGGCTCGACGCTGCTCTCATAGGCCGTCAGGTTCATGGCATAAGCGTCTGCCTTCCCCGAGGTGACGGTCAGCAGCCCGTCAGTGGCGCTGTTTACATACACGATCTGTGCCTCCGGATATGCGCTGCGGGCGTCGCTTTCGGTGGTTGTGCCCACCTCGGCGGCGATTATGACGTCCGAGAAATTCAGGTCCAGAGTCCCGCTGCTTTCCGTGCCGGAGTCTTCGCCGCCGCTGCCACACGCGGTCAGGGTCAGGCACAGAGCGCCGAGCAGTGCGCCAAGGGTTCTTTTTTTCCAGGTGCTGTCAAATTTCAAGCTGATTGCTCCTTTCCTACTGTAAAGCCGCGAGCGGCGTCATGTGTTTTCGGTTCAAAACGTCAGCGACGTTTCGAGAGCCATACAGAAAGAATATACCATACCCGCTACGCAAGGCCGCTTACTTTACAATTTTGTAAGGTTGCCGTGGCGTTTGGCATTTCAATGATAAGATAGAGGCGGTATATTCTGCGAAAAATCCATCGGACCGGCCAGAGATCCACGAGAAACGTCCCGGTCCGCTGTCAGAAAAATTGATGGGAGGAAACAGTCATGACCATTACAAAAACTGCGGAAAACGGCGTGCTGAACATTGCCCTTGAGGGACGTTTGGATACCAACACGGCCCCTCAGCTGGAGGCCGAGCTCAAGAACTCACTCTCCGGCGTCACGGAACTGGACCTTGACTTATCCGGTCTGGAGTACATATCCTCTGCCGGGCTGAGGGTCCTGCTGGCGGCACAGAAGGCCATGAACAGACAGGGAAGGATGACCATACATAACGTCGGTGAGACCATAATGGAAGTCTTTGAAATAACCGGCTTTGTGGACATTCTGACTATCGTCTGATATGCGGAAAGCAGCACCCATGGACGGCACGGCGGTACAGGCCGGCGGCGGCCTGAGGCAGGACGAGGCGTTTCTGCGCCGGGCCTTTCATCGCGCGCTTGCGCCCTGTGTTCTGTCCATTCTCAGTGAGAATATCAATATACTGGTGGACGGCATACTGGTAGGCCAGCGGATAGGTACAGACGGCCTGTCCGCGATAAGTTTGTGCGTGCCTGTGTACCTCATATTGTGTGTGATAGGCTCCTTTCTGGTCTCCGGCGCCGCTATTCAGTCCTCCAAAGCCATAGGCCGCCACCAGCAGCAGCGCAGCCAGCGGCTCTACCACACGGCATTCTGGACCTGCCTCTCGGCGGCGGGCCTGATGACGGCGGCGGGCCTGTTGTTCAGCCGTCCGCTCTCCGCGCTGCTGTGCCCGGACGCGGACATACGGCCATTGGTGTGGGAGTACACCTCCGTCACACTTATAGGTTCACTGCCGAAGATACTCATCTACATCCCGTTCTGGTTTCTGCGCATGGACGGCCGGGCAAAGCTGGTGGCCCGGATGATGCTGGTGATGAGCGCAGGGAATGTGGCGCTCGACCTCGTCTTTCTGTACCTGCTGGACATGGGCGTCGCGGGCGCTGCCTGGGCCAGTGTTATAGCCACGGCTGCAGCCTGCGCTCTGGGCTTTTTCTGGCTGTGCGGGCCGGGAAGCGGCTTTCATCTGGGCTGCGCCTGCATCAGAGGCCGGAGCGAATGGCGGGATATTGCCGCGGCCGGGAGCCCCTCCGCGCTGAACAACCTCCTGCAGACCCTGCGCGTACTGACGGTGAACGCCCTGCTGATGCGCGCAGGCGGCAGCGAGCTCGTGGCAGTGTTCACCGCTGTCAACTGTATCAGTGCCTTCTCCATGGCGGTTGTAGACGGCGTGCCGCAGGCCGCCTCGGCCATGCTGGGAATATACGCCGGGGAGCGCGACAACGACAGTACCTCGCTGCTTATAAGGCGTGAGGTGCACACAGGACTTTTGTGCTGCGCAGCCGGCGCGGCTGTAATCATCCCCGGAGCGGATGCCGTCGCGCTGGCCTACGGCCTGCCGTCCGGCTCGCTGAGCTTTGCCATGGCCTGTCTCGCTGTCGGCATGTTCCCGGCCCTGGGATGCAGCGTCCTCTCAGGGTATTACAACATCTCCGGGCATGTGCGCTGGGCCAACGCCATCATCTTCTGCCGCGTGTTCCTGGCAGCCGCTGTGAGCCTGTACGCGGCCCTTGATCTCGGCATGAGTCCGTGGTGGTTTCTTCTTTTCAGTGAACTGTTCACGCTGGGTGCGTGGTACCTCGCCGTGTCCCTGTACCATGCGTGGCACCCGGAGCGGACCCGCTGCCTTCTGATGGACCGCTCACTGGAGCGAAGCGGGCGGGTGCTGAATTTCTCTGTGTCCGGCAACGACGAGGATATCTGCACAGCAAGCGATAAGATAGCCGGATTTTGCAGGGATAACCGCATGGAACCGCGTCAGGTCATGCGCTTCGCTCTGGCGATCGAGGAGGTCATGACCATGATTGTCCGCGCCAACACCGGCAGCGCCGTCCGCTTCGACGTGCGCGCTTTCTCTGTGCAGGGAAACATGGGGATCCGCATCCGCTATGACGGCCGGCCCTACAACCCCTTCGACATGCGCGGCTCACGCGATGAGGAGTATCTGGGTATACAGCTCATCTCCGGCATGATGGCGCAGGCAGTGTACCAGCGTACCTTCGGTGTAAATACATTACAGCTTTTGTTCTGAGTTACGGGAGAACCACATGAACATGGACTATATTTCTCAGGGAACAGCAGCCATGAAAAGGCTGCGTCGGGCTGCGGATAAAGCCCGGCAGATTCAGCGCGAGCAGCTGCTGGATATATTGCGTCAAAACAGCGGCACAGCATACGGAGAGCGCTTCGGCTTCTCTGAGATACGCTCCACGTCTGACTTTCAGTCGAGAGTACCGCTCTCCCTGTATCAGGACTACGAGCCCTACATTGAGGCCATCCTTTCCGGCGAAAAGTGCCAGTTAACGGCCGAGGATCCGGTCTACTTTGCCATCACCTCCGGAAGCACCGGCACGCCCAAATACGTTCCAGTGACCGAGACGGACATGGCCGTCCACCGTGATTATATACACTGGGGCGTTTACGGCATGGTGAGGGATCACTTCCCTCAGCTGCCCCCGGAAGCTCTTTTTGGCAAGATATTACATGTGGGCGAGTTCGCCAGGACGCAGCTTCCCGGCGGACAGCTCTGCGGCGTGCGCTCTGCCTCTCTGTACCAGTGGCTGGACCGTGACGGCGGCTTTGACGTCTCGGATTACTGTGTGCCCAAAGAAGTCCTCTTCCCGGAGCGAGTGGAGGATCTGACATATTTAAAGGTGCGCTTCGCCCTGGCCGAACGCAGGCTGACCGCCATACACAGTGTCTTTCTCCACCGCGTGGTGGGTGTTCTGGACTACATCAGGGAACACTGGGAGCTGCTGCTGCGGGACATGGCAGAGGGCACCGTAGACGGGGGCATCCCTCTCTCCGAGCCCTGGCGGCATAAGTTGCGGCTCTGGCTGCCGCCCAATCCGCAGCGGGCCGCGGAGCTGCGCCCCCTCAGTATAAACCGGCAGCCCGGGGACATGGTACGGCGTATCTGGCCGGACATCCGCTACATTCTGGGCATCGGCGGACAAAATTTCCCCGTATACACCCGCGCCATGGAGTTCTACGCCGGATCCGTACCCATACACCACTTCATCTACGGCGCCTCGGAGGGTTTTCTCAGCATAGCGGCAGGGGTCGGCGTCCCGGACGCCTACATATTGCTGCCGGAAGCCGGCTTCTTCGAGTTTTTGCCCGTCTCAGACGAGGCAGGCACGGCCCTGACTATAGAGCAGGTGGAGGCCGGCAAGCGCTACGAGCTGGTCTTTACCAACCACTCCGGGCTTTACCGCTATCGTATGCGGGACGTACTGGAAATCGTGGGCTTTTTCGCCGAAGCCCCGGTAGTGCGCTTCTGCTACAGGCTCAACCAGGCCCTGAACGTGGCTGACGAGAAGCTCAACACCGAACATCTGCGCTCGGCTATGGAACTCTTTCAAAAACGTACAGGCAAGCAGGCCGCATTCTGTGTCCAGGAGGACTACTCCGCCCGGCCGGGCAGGTACCTCTTTTACATCGAAGGGCCCCTGCAGCCGGGAGCGGAAAGCCTGCTGGACAACTGCCTGCAGGCGGTGAGCCCCGGCTATCGAGGCTGCCGCTCCATGGGAGACATAGCGCCGCCACGCGTGCGTTCTCTGTCGTTTGGCAGCTTTCAGCGCTATGAGGAGTCTCTGGCACGCAGCGGCCGGACAATGGTACAGTACAAGCCCGTGCAGATACTGCATGACGAGGCGGCCAGGAAATATTTTGCCGCTGAAGCAGATAAATTCGAGGGAATGATGGAAACATGAAAGAAAAGCTCACAGGACTCTCCATAAAGCTTATCACCGGCGTGCTGCTGCTGTGCATGCTGCTGTGCGCCGCCATCAGCTACATGGGATACCGGGAGTTCACCACGGTGCTGGAAGACGAGTATAACCGCTCTGCCTATGAGATCGCGGAAACTGCCAAGTCCTATCTGGACTCCGACCGGCTGGAATACTACCTGGAGACGGGAAACATTGACGAGGCCTATCTGGAAATCCAGACCCGGCTGGACGCCCTGGTGGTCTCCACCGACAGCTATATCATCTATGTGACCCGGCTCTCAAACGATTACACCACCAGCACCTACATCTTCGACTCTGTACACCCGGACACGGGCTTTACACGCTACGAACTGGGCTACACTGCTAAGGACATGGACCCGAACTACCAGGAGGAAGTGGAGAAAATGATGACTACCGGCGAGCGCAGCGCGGTCTACTTCTACTCCTACACCGAGGCCTCCGGCGCGCATACTACCGCCGCCATACCCATCGCGGACTCCTCTGGGAAAATTGTAGCGCTCCTGGGTGTGGAAAAGGCCATGACCGCCCTTGAGAACGCCCGAAGCACCTATGTCTGGAACGTCATGGGGATAACGGCTCTGGCCGTGGTGCTTTTCCTGCTGGCCTACATCTTCTTCCTGCGCCGCCAGGTGGTATCCCCTATCCTCACCATCGCCGGTGAAGCCCGGCGCTTCGCCGTAGACAACGTGGCGCGGCTGGACCTGCTGGAACAGATCCGCAAGAAAGACGAGATAGGCACTCTGGCCCGGGCGATAGGCAAGATGGAGACGGACATCGTGCAGTATGTGGAAAACCTCACCGCCGTCACCGCAGAGAAAGAACGCATAGGCGCAGAGCTGAACGTGGCTACCCAGATTCAGGCCGACATGCTGCCGCGCATCTTCCCGCCCTTCCCTGAGCGTGACGAGTTCGACATCTACGCCACCATGACCCCGGCGCGCGAGGTGGGCGGCGATTTCTACGACTTCTTTCTCGTGGACGCTGACCATCTGGCCGTCGTCATCGCCGACGTGTCGGGAAAGGGAGTTCCGGCAGCGCTCTTCATGGTCATAGCCAAGACGCTCATCAAAAACCACGCTCAGACCGGCATGGAGCCCGGCAAAGTCTTTGAGACTGTGAACAACCAGCTTTGTGAGAACAACGAGGCCGGCATGTTCGTCACCGCCTTTCTCGGCATTCTGGAGCTCTCCACAGGGCGTTTTACTTACGTCAATGCGGGCCACAACCCGCCGCTGGCCGCCCTGGACGGGCAGCTCTACGACTGGCTGCCCAGCAAACGCGGCTTCGTCCTCGCAGGCTTGGAGGACATGCGCTACAGGCAGCAGGAGATTGTACTCCGGCCGGGTGACCGCGTCTTTCTTTACACCGACGGCATCACCGAGGCGCTTGATCCAACAGGCAGGCTCTACTCCGAGGCCCGGCTCAAAGCCTTCTTCAACGAATCAGAACCGGAAGATGGGCCGCTCGACGAGCAGCTTGCGCTCCTGCATCAGGATATTGCCGCCTTCGCCGGCGGGGCAGAGCAAGCTGACGACATCACTATGCTGCTGCTCAGGATAAACACGGACTATAGGAGGGACGAAAATGGCTGAGATCACCGTGACAGCAACTCTGGACAGCCTTGATAAAGTGCTCGCGTTTGTGGACGGACAGATGGAGCTCGCCGGATGCACCGCAAAGCTCATGACGCAGGTGGACATGGCTGTAGAGGAGATCTTCGTCAACATAGTGCGCTACGCCTACCATCCGGAGGAGGGAAACGTCAGTGTCTACTGCGAAGCCGGAAGCGAACCGTTCAGGATAACAGTCGGCTTCGCCGACCGCGGGCGCCCCTTCAACCCTCTCGAGCGCAAAGACCCGGACGTGACGCTTCCCGCCGGGCAGCGCCAAATTGGAGGACTGGGCATATACATGGCGAAGCAGCTGATGGACGAGATAGAATACGAGTACCGCAACGGGCAAAACATCCTGACCCTGCGGAAAAAGGGATAGGCGCCGCGTCCTTTCCCTCAGCAGACATCGAACAGGGGAGATTTTCTCTCCCCTCGTGCGCCACCGGACGTGCCGTTCGGCATACAGCGCGTTTATCAAGTAGTTGCCGCCCGGGCATCATATCTGTTCAATCGTGTAGCCATCCCCGCGTTTGGAGGAGATCTCGATGCGCGACTCCTCGCTGTTAAGCTTGCGCCGCAGCCTGGAAATAAGCGTCCATAGAGCGCGGTTGTCATCCTCCGAGTCTATGTTCCATACCTCACGCAGCACCTGCTGCTTGGAGACGGTCTTCTCCGCATTGCGCACGAGCAGAAGGAGCACGGCGAATTCCTTCTGCGTCAGCTGCAAATCCGTGTCCCCCAGGTATCCGCAGCCGGAAAAGGTGTCCAGCCGAAGGCTGCCATATTTGATGTACCGGTTCTTCATACTCTCCTGCCTCAGCCGGGCCTCAACCCGCGCGACCAGTACCTCCAAGTCGTAGGGCTTTGTCAGGTAGTCGTCACCGCCCGCTCTCAGGCCCTCCACCACGTCACGGCTCTCACCCAGAGCGCTCAGGAACAGGATCGGGACGTGATACTGCTCCTTCAGCTCCCGGCACAGCTCCACGCCATCCCCATCGGGCAGCATTATGTCCAGTACCACCAGATCCACAGGGTGCCAGCGCAGAGCCTGACGGCACTCCCGCGCCGTGGCGGCCTGGAGGATCTCATAACCGTACATGGTAAGTGTCTCGGCGTTTATCTTCATAATATGGGGGTTGTCCTCTACCAGGAGAATCGTACTCATGTCTGCGCCTCCCTCTTCATCACTGTGAATGCGAACACCGTACCCTCCAGACCGGTGCGCTCCACCTCCAGTCTTCCGCCGTGGGACTCCACCGCCTCCCGGCAGATGGCCAGGCCCAGTCCGCTCCTTCCGTCTCCGCTGTAGCCCTTTTCAAATATATGCGGCAGTGTCTCCGGATCTATGCCGCTGCCCGTGTCCTCCACCCGGAATACCACGCAATCCTGGCGCTCCCGGTCCGTGGCACTGATGGTTATCAGTCCGTCCTGTGTGTGGCGGCTGGCGTTGGTCACCAGGTTTATAAAGATTTGCAGCAGCATCTCCGCGCTGCCGTATATGTCCGGGCAGTTTTTGCCTTTTATCTCCAGGCTGTTGTTGTTTTTCAGGCACATGGGCGTACAGATGGCCCGGATGCTGTCGAGCAAAGGTCCCACCTCGACCGCAGCGAACTTGGCCTCGCTCGTCCTGCCGTAGGAGAACTCCAGCAGCTTGGTGACCATGTCCGACAGTCTCAGTGCCTCGTTGCGTATGACCCTCAGATTCTCCGGCGTTTCGCTGCTGATATTGCCGCTGGACATCTGCAGGCCAGTCAATTGAGCATAGCCGGAAATCACTGTTAAAGGCGTCTTCAGCTCGTGGGCGACCTGGTGCAGGAAGTCCAGATTCATGGCGTTCATACTCTCGAGCATCTCGCCGTGGCTCCGGCTCTCGGCCAGGGCAATCTCCTGCGCTCTGACCCTCAGGCTGATTGCCGCCGCCATGAGCAGGTCAAACACCAGCATGCCCCAGGGCATTATCCCATAGCGGCTGACAGCCGAGCTGCTGTTTACGAAAAGTGCTTCCAGCAATATGGAGATGATAATGACCGCCGCACCGCACACCGTCAGCACGTCTGCGGCATCAAACGTCTTCCGGCGAATATAATATCTGACGATGCTCCACGCAAGGTACAAAAGGTAAAACAGGGCACAACACCACGCGGCCGCGCACACCGTAACCAGCCATATCGTGGGCACGACGGCGATAAGAACCGCCTCGATTACCATGACAGCCGTGTGTACAAGAGCCGGGAGCTTTTTGACCGCGCCGCGGTACATGCTCCCAAGCAGCAAGAGCACCAGCCCCGGCAGCAGGCTCGTCACGCCCATGAAAACACGATAGGCAAAATACCAGGAGGTGTCCGGCGACAGGGCGTGGACAACCAGAAAATTCTGATCCCGCAGCGCCATCATCATACAGCAGACGGCCAGAAGCAGAAAAGAAATGCGCCTCTGTACCGCGGCACAAAGCAGGAAGTACATGAAAAGCACCAACAGCCCGCCGCTGATGCTCAGCGAAACCAGAGCATTCCCCGCCTTGAACTCCTCCATGTTCTGGGGCGCGGAGAGGTAGGTAGGCTGTATGAAGCCGCCATCCCGGTGGACGAAGTTGGAAAACTGATATATTATCTCTATCTCCCCCGTCTCCCCGGAGTAGAGCGGGATGGTCATATAGCCAATGCGGGGCACGCTCCCATCGGCGTTGTCTGCCACTGTGCCGAAAGAAGCGGCCTCCACGCCGTTTACAAACACCCGGGTACTATAGTCGATGGAGTAGGAACAGAGGGTGTAATACTGCTCCGGCAAAGCCTTGATGACGAGGCGGTATGTACCGTACTGGGAGTTGCTCCCGTCCCCGGAGTCTGCTGTCGCCTCTCCGGCGGCGAAGTCCTCGGAGGTGTAAAGGACGCCGGGGTAAAAGTCCCAGTTGTTCTGGACATTTACGACCTCCCGGGACAAATCCACGCCGGTGATGTCCAGAACGCCGTCGACCGGGCTGAGCGTGCGGAGCTGCCCCGGCATCCTGCCGAGGAAGAGCTGCATCATCATCACGACCAGCCCCACGGTGGCCGCCGGGATAAGCCACTGCAAGCAACGCCTTTGGGCTTTGTCCTTCCGCACCTGGCGCGCACCTCCTTCCATCTGTCTCCACCGGCGCTTGTGCCAGGCACGCGCCGGCGCTGTATGAGACAATTATAGCTTTTCATCCTCCGCTTTTCAACAGGCGGAGCCAGCTTGTGGCGGAGCCAGCTTGCTTACAGGCAGAGCCGTACGCTGTTTCCCTCGCGGACGATATTCGTGCAGACCGCCTTGAGCATGTCCAGCGAAAGGCTGTCCTCCCCCTGCAGCTCCATGGAGAAGTCCTGGTCCGCGAAAGCGGTTACCGACAGGGTGCTGTCCTTCATGCTGTACTCCACGGTCACGTCTATGGCGATGCGCTCGCCCTTCATTTGTGGGAGCATGATGTTTATAAGCAGCTCCTCGAGCACAAGCTGCACCCGGTAAATCTGCTTTTCTGAAGCGAACTGCCGACGGCAGAACTCTACAACGGCGCCGTTGAGGCCGTAGATATCGAAGTCACGCTCGGTGACAGTCTGCCGGTAGGTCTTGAGCCGGTTTATGAAGGCCTTCGTCCGCTCCCGCTTGGGCGCGTCGAAAACCTGTGACGGCGGGCCCATCTCGTAGATGCCCTTTTCGTCCATGTATATGACCCCGGAACTGATGGCCCGGGCGAAATTCATCTCGTGCGTGACTATGATACAGGTCATGCCCCGGTTCACCAGCCGCCGGATGACCGCCAGCACCTCGTCCACCATAGTGGGATCCAGGGCCGAGGTAGGCTCGTCAAAGAGGATAATCTCCGGCTTCATGGCGATGCAGCGGGCTATGGCGGCGCGCTGCTTCTGACCGCCGGAGAGCTGGGATGGCATGTAGTCGGCCCGTTCCACCATGCCCACCTGGCCCAGGCAGTCCATCGCCAGCTCCATGGCCTCCTGCCTGGACAGGCCCCGGAGGTGCATGGGGGCCATCATGACATTCTCCAGCACAGTCTTGTGAGAAAAGAGATTGAAGGTCTGGTACACCATTCCCATCTTGCGCCGTATCTGGTCCAGCGGCGCACCCCTGGCGGTAATCTCCTGACCGTCTATGTACACTCTGCCCGCGCTGGGGCGCTCCAGCAGGTTGATGCAGCGCAGGAAAGTACTCTTCCCGCAGCCGGATGGACCGATAACGGAGATACAGTCTCCCTTTTCAATGTCCACATTTATGTCCTGAAACACCAGGTTGCTGCCGAAGCTCTTGGCAAGGCCCTCAATATGTATGACTGACATCACGCCACCTCCTTGTATGTGAGATGCTTGCTGCGGTCTGCCAGACTCAGCATGCGGTTGGCGATATAGCCCAGCAGCAGATAGACAACCGAGGTTATCACAAGGGAAATTATAGGATCCATGGTGCGTGAGGTTATGACCGTGACCGCCCTGGTCATATCCTGGACCGCCAGCAGGCTCACCACGGATGTGTCCTGCATGGTCAGTACGAACTGTGTCCTGTACAATGGCATCACCTGGTGCCGGGCCTGCGGAAACACTACCCGGAAAAACGCCTGCCACTTGGAATAGCCCAGGGTCCGCGCCGCCTCGATTTCCCCCACGCCCACAGAGTCCACCGCCGAGCGGAACATCTCCGAGAGGTGGGCCGCACATTTGAGCGTAAAGGTAATAATGGCGATCGTCTCAGCGCTGAAGCTGGTATCGGCCAGTATCAGGTAGGCGAAGACCATCAGCAGCACGAGCGGCGGCAGCTTCACCATGAGGGCAGTGACCGTGTTGCAAATGCCCCGGATCACCCTGTTCCGGCTCCCCTTTCCCGCGCAAAAAGCCATACCCAGCATGGTGCCCAGCACAAAAGAGGATATGGTCAGCAGCAGTGTGACCCACAATCCGGACAGTATCAGCATATACCGGTCCTCGTAGATGAGATTCATGTAGATGGATCTTTTCAGGTATTCAATCAGTTCCATTGTGTATTCCCCTCCCGTCTCACGTTTTGTTCTGTGTTACCAGTACCAAATCCAGGTTAAAATAGGGATCCGAGTGCAGGCAGGTACCCATAGCCTCCACCTCCCCGGCGTAGTACAGGGAAATGGCGTACACAAAGACGTCTACGTCACCGTTTGCTATGGCCAGGGAACAGGCGTCCCAGCTGCTGTCGAACCACTCTATCGTGTAGCCGTACTCCGCGGCGAAGTGTTTTATGAACTCTATGTCCACTCCCTGCGGCTCACCGCTTACAAAGTCGTAGTAGGTGTAGGGATAGCCGCTGCCGCCCGTGTTTATAGCTACGCGCAGCACCTCGCCGTCCGTTATCTCGGGTATATCCGTATCGGGAACGAACTCTTCGGCGTTGGCCCGCCCGACAAGATCGGCATAGGCCTCGCTGGCCTTGAACTTCGGTATGTATCCGTTCATCTGCTCTAGAATGTCCCGGCGTCCATTGGTGATATAGGCCACCAGCGAGTCCTCTCCTATCGGCTCCGGCTGAATCCTGAGGTCAGAGTACTCTGCCACCATGCTGTAGGCGTACAGGGCGTCCACAGCTATGGCGTCCACATAGCCGAAGCGCAGCGCCATAATGCTGTCACCGATGCTGTCGTAGAGGTACAGGTTTGGAACGCGCACCTGCTCAGACAGGTAGTAATCCGAGCTCCAGGCCAGAGGCGTTCCTATTCTCCAGGACTGCCAGTCGTCCATATCAAGTTCGCGTTCCGCCTCTCTGCCGCAGCCGCTGAGCATACCCAGCGTCGCCAGCATGCAGAGCAGCCTGAGTGCAATTCTTTTCCTTGAGCGCATACTTCCTCCTTTGCCTTCCACCCGGAGCCCGTCCGGGCCGTAGTCCTTTCCCTGCCGGGAACCGCGGCGTCAGGCTAATACCCAGCCGCTGTCAGTATAATTTTACTATACATACCGCCGAAACAGCGAACCTTACACAATTGTAAAGTTCACCAAGGAGGAGATGGCTGATATTATGTCAAACTATGGAAATTTAAACTCGAGGATCATCTGATAGTTTTTCAAGTCGGTTTCCGACAGTGCCCTCTAAGATCAAGAAAACCGCGTCTGCATTGTCCTGCAGACGCGGTTTTTTTGTATCAAAAAAGCTCCGTCACAACGGAGCCTGTAATGGAGTATACGGGATTCGAACCCGTGGCCTCAACAATGCGAATGTTGCGCGCTCCCAACTGCGCTAATACCCCACGATCAAAATGGAAACAACGGGGCTCGAACCCATGACCTCCCGCTAGTCAGGCGAGCGCTCTCCCAGCTGAGCTATGTTTCCGCGACCGGGTATTATTATAACACAAATTATCCGAAATGTATAGACAAAATAAACAAAATAGCGAAAAATGATGAAAGCCATCTTCTCCCTGCACCGGACTTGATTTTCCCTGTATAATCGCTTACAATTTGAAAGGAAATAATTAGAATTTATCAACCCTCCGGAACTTTTCCGGTACATATGATGAGGTGGCAGATATGGGCAGTCTGTATCATTATACAAGTGTTCAAAGCTTTGAATCGATCATTAAAAATCAGTGTATCCGCATGACTCGTTCAGATTTTATGAATGATCCGCATGACTGCAGGGCATTTTACGGCATCGTCAAAAAGTACATTGAGACAAAGACCTTCCATCTGGATGTAGAGCATTATCTTGGCAATGTGAAAAGCTTTTCCAACCGCTATCCGGAAGATGTGGAAGCACTGATAAAAAAATATCCTCTTGCCGATTACCTTCAGTATGTATATGATCATATTCCGCTGTATGTATTTTCTCTTACCGATGCCAGAGATTCTCTGCCCATGTGGAATTACTATGGAAACAATGGCATTTGTCTGGGTTTCGATCAGGATTCTCTGCTCCATGCAATGGCGGGAAATTTATGTCAGAAAGCTTATGATTTCCTTGCGTATACGAAAATCGACTATATCGACCTGGAGGAAAATCTGAACACCCTTCCCCTGGATTCTCTGTCTGATATCCGGCTGTTTGCCTCAGCCAACAATGAAGGGACTCCGTACAGTACATATCTCCACGAGAACAGAAAAGACGGGAAAGTGGATCTGGAATCTTTCGTGGATTCATACATAGAGAGCTATGTGGTGACGGTCAATTACCTTCTCCGTTCCCCGAAAGCAGCCGGAGAAACTTTTGAAGAGTATTATAAGATCTCTTCTGATAACGATTTTTACAGGACAATCTTTATCCGCAACAGAGAGCTGATCACAAACAGTTCTCTGAAATTCAAGGCTGACATCGACCTTTTTATGCTCATTCTGTCCGCCAGATATAAGCCCAGGACATTTGAAAATGAATCAGAAACAAGGATCGTATTTTTTCACTATGATGTAGACCAGAGGGCGGAAGAACAGTTTTCGACTGTCAGCTATGACTTTGGAGCTTTTGTCAAGCCCTTTACAGAATGTCGGTTCGGTTCCGGATCCGATGCTCTATTGTCCGGTGAGATCCAGAGTGTTATCCTGTCACCGGCCACAAAGCGGATCCCTGTCTCAGTGCCTGTATACAAACAGGTCCTCTGCAGTTTTTTGAAAAAGGACAGTGCTTTCGACATCTGTATTTCAAAACACGACATCAGATGGTAGGAGGAGAATATCATGAAATATAAAAATATAGTCTTTGATTTCGGAAATGTGATCGGAAAATTTGACGGAAGATATATGCTGGAACAGTTTTGTCCTTCAAAAAAGGACTGCGATCTTCTCTATCCTCTCATATACGCGAACTGGGCAGATCTGGACAGAGGCCTTGACTATGAGAAAAATGCCAGACGGATCACCTCCCTTGTTCCGGAGCGTTTAAGAGACACTGTACAGCGCTTTTTCCGATGCTGGCCGGAACATATGGTACTTATGCAGGATACACTGGATTTCATCGACGAACTGCACGGGAAAAACATTCCCGTCTATCTTCTCTCAAATGCCTCCACATATTTTGCCGAATGGCCCGCATGGAAAGATATTCTGAAAGATTTCAGCGGAGTCGTGTTCTCGGGACCGCTGAAAATGGTAAAACCTGAACCGGGAATCTACAGATATCTTTTTGAAACATATTCCCTGAATCCAAAAGAATGCTTCTTTGTCGATGATCTTGAGGAAAATATCGAAGGAGGCCGGGCCCTGGGCATGGACGGCATCATATTTACAGGCAGTACAGACGAAATAAAAGCCGCCATAGACTTCTGATCTAAGGCGGCTTTTCATAACTTTTGACGGATTTTATCCGTTTTTATTCAATTTTTCTGAAGCCTTATCAGCCATGTCTCCGATTTTTTCGGCAGCCTTTTCCATTGCTTCCCCGGTTTTTTCCGCGGCTTTCTCCATTGCTTCTCCGGTCTTTTCCGCGGCTTTTCCGGCCATCTCGCCCGTCTTCCGTGCAGCTTTCTGCGCGGCTTTTCCCATTTTCTTCGCTGCTTCAGAGGCCTTTTCCGCCATATCTTCCGCCGCGTCAGCCATTTTCTCTTTTACGCTGTCCGCATACTCTCCGGCAGTTTCCTCCTCTGCTTCTTCCCGATCCTGCTCTCCCGCAGTATCTGCGTCGGCAACCTTCTCTCCACAGTACGGACAGTAGGACATATCTTTCGCCACCATCTTCCCGCAGCCCGAACATTCAGAGGCGCCTTTGATACCGGCGATCTTTTTCTCATATCCCCGGATACTTTCCTCCCGGTCCCGGATCGCGTCACAGAGACCCTGCGCCTGCTCTTCCACTTTTTCTCCCGCTTTATATTTGTTATAAACTGCACGGCCCAGCTCCATGAGATCTACGGCATTTTCTCTTGCCAGTCCCCGGATCTGGGATTTCAGGCGCTGAATCTCAATGGCATCCCCTGCCCTGCTGGTCACTGTCTCCGCTGTTTCGCCAAGACGCTTTCCCAAATCTTCAAAAAATTCTTTCATCTTATCATTCTCCCTTCTTCTTTTGTCCTCTTTGGACATATGGAGCACCGGACGGGGCGTCTGCTGTCCCTTTCCGATATTCTGACATATTTTCATTATACCCGTTTATCCCGCAACTTCAACCTTGCGCGGAACAAGTTTATACTTTTTTTAGCTGTGCATACTTCTTCTGTTTTTTTCATAATATTATTAAAACTCTTATCAGGATAACAAAATGACCGATCTAAATATATGCCGGGCACAGATCTTGTCTGAAGATTACCGGGATTTTATAGGAAACCATGTAAGAACCCCGTTTTTTGACAGTATCATGCAGAGTGAACGCTGTGAACAGGATGCCGGCTTCGGATACAAGTGTATCTATCTTCCCGCCGAAGCCGCCGATCCGATCAGCCTTTCCAGATATTCCTACAATTCCGTCCCGAAATGTTTCGCCCCTATCAGCATGGAAACACTGAATCAGACCGGTATCCTGCCTATCCAGAATTATCCTACCCTTCAACTTAAGGGAAAAGGGGTCCTCATCGGATTTATGGACAGCGGCATAGACTATACCAGCAGCATCTTCCGCAATCTCGACGGCACGACCCGCATTGTATCAATCTGGGATCAGACTGTCCAGTCCGGCACGCCCCCGCAAAATTTTTCTTATGGCTCTGAATTTACAGAAGCGCAGATCAATACTGCTCTGAAATCTGAAGATCCTCTTTCGATCTTACCGTCCGTCGATGATACCGGACACGGCACATACGTAGCCAGTCTGGCCGCCGGATCCGGCGAGCCCGGTGAACAGTTTCTGGGAGCCGCGCCGGAAGCCGCGATCGCCATGGTTAAATTAAAGCAGGCAAAAAAATATCTCAGAGATTATTATTTTATCTCCGAGGATGCTGTATGTTACCAGGAAACAGATCTGATCCTGGCGCTCAAATATCTGAATGACCTTGCCGACTCTCTTGATCTCCCCCTGGTCTTGTGTGTCACCGTCGGCTCCAGTATGGGAGGACACATCGGAACGCTGCCTTTTTCGTTCCTTATTGAAGGTTACAGTACACGTGCAAACCATATTACCGTGATCGGAGTAGGAAATGAAGCAGACAAACGGCATCATTACTATAATGTCATCGAAAATGAAAATGACACAAAGACAGTGGAACTACGTGTGGGTGATAATGTGCCCGGATTTTCTCTTGAGCTTTGGACAGAAATCCCCAATATCCTGTCCATTTCTCTTATCTCTCCGTCTGGTGAAAATACTTCCCGGATACCCTTCCGGGCAGGTGCCAGCGCAGAAATCGATTTTCTGTTTGAGCGCACGAAAGTTTCTGTAGATTATCGGCTTCTGGTAGAAAAGAGTACTTCCGAACTGATCTTTTTCCGTTTCGACACTCCGGCGGCCGGCATATGGAAAATTATTGTTGAGCCTCTGACTGTTATTGACGGAAACTTTCATATGTGGCTGCCTCTTACAGAATTTCTCAGTGGGGAAGTATATTTTCTGGAATCGGATCCTTACTATACATTAACAAATCCGGCCAACACCGACAGCCCTGTCATTGTTTCTTACTATAATGGAAATACCGACGGACTGGCTTCCGCGTCAGGCCGGGGATACACACGCACACAGCGTATGAATCCGGATATCACCGCCCCCGGCATTGATGTCACAGGTGCTCTTCCCGGCAGCCGGTTCTCCTCCCGTTCCGGCTCCTGTGTATCTGCCGCGATCACCTCGGGCGCAGTGGCCCTTATGCTGGAGTGGCTGATCTATATTCAGGAAGTTCCGGGTGTGGACTCTTTCCAGATCAAAAGCCTTCTGATCCTCGGGGCGATACGGCCGGAAATAATGGAGTATCCCAACCGGGAATGGGGATATGGACAGCTTAATCTCTATAACACCTTTGAAACTATGAGGCGGCTGTGAGGCAGGAAATCTGAGATTGTTGGGGTGATGGATGTGGCCGCCGGGGGAAGGAAGAGGATATCCATCTCGGGCACGCTTTCGCTCGGGGCTGCAACGCAGCGGCACATAAGGGCGCAAAAAACGCGCCCAAAATGCCGGCGTTGCTGCACGGCCCTCGATGGACACCTCTTCCTTCCCCCGGCTCCGCGCTCCTTCCCCTCAACAATTTCGCGATTTGAACGGAAATGTGAAGAGGGAACGTTATCGTTCCTCTTTCGTCTTACTTTCTAATCGCGAGATTGGCGGGGGATGAATCGTAACACCGGAAGGGATGGACGAAGCGCAGGGGGAAAGAGTACCGGTCGGGAGAACCTTTCTGCGGCGGCAGATAGGTGGACCGACGACTTTGGAGGAATCCGCAGGAAAAACTTAAGGGACTAAGTCTCCGCCGTCAGACAGGCCGATGGGATTGTCTGAACAAAGTGAGTTGCCCATCGGCCTGTCTTGCTTTTAGGTGGAGCTTAAGTCCCTTTATGTTTTCCCGGATTCCGGAACGGAGGCGTGGACACCCATTCTGTTGCCGCAGAATACGGTTTTCCGATACCGGCATTTTCCTATTTCCTAAACTTTATCCACCCTCTCCGGTGTTTTCTGAATCACCCCGGCAAACTCGGATTTACAGCACTTTGTAGTGGGGGATAATATCTTCGTAATGTCCATCTTTCATTAAAAACCCATCCGGTATCGTCCCCAGCTGCACAAAGCCCAGTTTTTTATAAAGACGCAGGGCATATGTGTTGCTGCTGACCACAGCGTTAAACTGAAGAATCCGAAATCCCAGTTCTTTTGCTCTGCTCATACAGTCCTTTACCAGAAGTTCTCCGATGTGCTGCCCCCTCTTGTCTCTCCTGACTGCATAGCTGGCATTACATATATGTCCGCATCGTCCTATATTGTTGGGATGAAGGATATACAGCCCGACGATGCCGCCATCCTCTTCCTGATAAGCGATACCGGTAAAAGACTGTTCCCTGAAAAAAATGTCCCCGGTCTTTTCCGTCAGCAGTTCTGTCTGAGGGAACGCATTTCCATCCTCCACGACCTGATCCCAAAGTGCAGATGCAGCTTCCGCATCTGCCCGCTCATACTCTCTGATCCTGATTGCCATAATTTCTCCTCTGCACTTTTGATAATATCAATGAAAATAGTGGTCTCCGATCTGAAGTCCACCGCCACCGGTATTGAAATAAAGACATCCCTCAACCGGATTGCTGCCCGCGATAGCGTCTGCTGCCGCCTGCATGGCAGAATCGGTATATCCGCCGTTTGCCAGTACAGAATCCAGCCAGCCGGTCATCGCCGGAGTAAACTGTCCTGACTGGTAGATAACTTCAGAAATTGTGTTTGGATACAGACCGCTTTTAACCCGGTTCATGACAACCGCTCCCACGGCCACCTGGCCTTCATATGGCTGATTACCTGCTTCACAGAAGATCAGTGCGGCAAGAAGTTCCTGGTCTGAAACGGAAACGCTCTCTGAAGAGGCGGCCTGTGCCGCCTGGGATTCTGCCAGTGCCCGGGCCTCGGCCGCCGCTTTTTCCTCTGCGATCCGCTGTGCTTCGGCCACGGCTTTTTCCTCTTCTATCTTTTCAAGATATGCCGCATGGGCATCTTTAGCCGCTGACTTTACATCTTCCAGCACACCTCCGTGGATCTCGTCCACAATTTGAGGGAACTCCCACTCCGGCGTATTGTCGGAAACCATCTGGACAGCAGGAGCGGCATCGGCATAGGGCTCTCTGTCGATCCCTTTAAAACCTGTCAACACCATAATACTTGCCGCAGATGCATACAGACAGAAAACAAATCGCTTATTCTGTTTTTGGTTCATATACTTATATTCCTCCTGATAATTATTGCAATATCTTTACAGACATCTTTTAAAATATATGTCCTTATTTTCATATTTATTACAGATATTACAAAAATGTTACAGCAGCCATTGTAATATAAGTATATCCGTTTGTCAACTTTTTTATTTCACACCGCCGTTTTTCACCTGTCCGCCTTATTTCCGAAGGAAATTCGCGATCCTTTTATATAAGATAAATGTAACTGCCCCATTGATCCCCGCTTTGATCACATTAAATCCGACAATAAACGGCATAAGCCCCCAGACGGCACTCGCAGGTACACCCATGAAAATCGGTGTAATGATCATATTCGCACCCATCATGACAACCGCCATAGCAGCCATTCCGGCCAGCAGACCTGCTACTGCCATTTTTTTCGTTTTCTTTCTCTTATAAATCAGTCCTGATACCACAACCAGCACACCTGTGGCAATCACATGCATGATGATACCGTACAGCCCGCTTCCTGCGCTTACTGTAAGTCCCTGGATCACTGACGTCACCACTGTCAGCACGATCCCCGCCAGCGGTCCGAACGCAAAAGTTCCGATCAGGATCGGAATGTCCGCCGGATCATATTCCAGAAAAGAAACTACCGGAAAGATAGGAAAATGTATAAGATATACCAGGGCAACCGAGATTGCCACCATAACTCCCATTTTCACAAGCCTGATAGTTTTTCCAGATGTTACATTTTTCTGTTCTGTTCGTTCTGTCATTTTTCTTTCTCCTTTTTTAATCAAGTCTTTAAAAAGGAAGCCTTCCAGGAGAGCCGGCCACAAAAAAACCCCGGACACTGAAGTCCGGGGCTGTATTACGATCTTTTGTGACACCGCTTATGAAACTTTACATTTCGATAAGTATATCTCTTCTCTCATCCAGACTATACTGTCGGTACCGGAATTCTTTCCTTTGTGGTATCTTCTCAGGATTCTCTGCCTGGAAGATACGGAAAGTCACCGGTTCAGCCGCCTGTCAGGCGGGTCGCGGACTATACCGCCGGTTGGGACTTGCACCCGACCCCGAAGATCTATTCCTTTTCTATATACTACTATAACTCCTCGCCAGTCAGATTTCAAGGGCTTTTCATTATGTTCTGACATTTCCCGGGAACCGCGATAGCCATTTTACATTTTCTTGCCGAATTGTTCATATTCCATTCAAAAGTTCATCACATTTTTTACACAACTATTATTTATACTATACTTGTTCTTAAATGAAGAACACTTTTTCATAAACTTTTTCCCCCTTTGAGCCACGGCGACGTGGCTCTTTCCTTTTGCAGACTTGTGAAAAAACTGTGAACGGGGCCGTGTACCTTTTAAAAGGTACACGGCCCCGTTCACAGTTTTTTCACAATTATCCCAACAATCTTCCTCTCATTTTCCCCCACATATGTCCCTGAACATATTCGTAGGCTCTGTCATAGATAAGCAGGCCGATCTGTCCTCCCGCGATCACTCCCAGTAGGACCACGCCCGATACTGACATGGAAAAGAGCAGATTACGAAAAATCAGTACGACTGGAATATATACAATATTAAAAATGATATATTTGGATATCCAGAAAATGATCCGCCGGTTCGGCATCTGTGGCCGCTTTTCCAGCAGCCTCCAAACAGCCTCGATCCCCCAGATATAGAACCCCATCGCCGCAAAAGTAAAGACATAAAATTTATTGGGGGCTGTAATAAAACCGAGAAGGACTGCGGCGATATAAAATGCCGCTCCTGTCTTCAGACCGAATTCCCGGATAACGATCCCCACAAAAAAGGAAGCCGCTGCCAGCAGGAACAGTGTGCTCGTTTCTATGATGCTGCCCAGAGCCATAAATACGATTGTCAGCGCCAGGAGCAGACCGCTGAACGCCAGTGTCTTTGCCTTTACATGCATGAACAAAGATCTCCTCCCATACATTCACAAAGCTGATCTGCGATACAGAGATCACAGCACATATTTCCGGTGCCGCAGGAAGAGCCGCCGCCCATACCGTATCCGGCTCCATAAGGACTGTTCTGGTACCTCCTGCTGCTGAACTCCAGCTGATTCAGAAGCTGTCTGTACTGCATATTGCCCGGCTCCATATTAACCGCCTGGGCCGCATGATCTCTTGCCAGTACATTATTTCCCATCCCGGCATTGGCGCACCCGCTTAAATAGTACCACAGAGCAGATCTCTCTGAAACCTGGTCCAGCGTGTTGAGCGCTTCCCTGAAACGCCGGCTGTTGATATAATTGGCCGCTGCCTGAAGACGGGGATCAATCTGTCCGCTCTGTGTATATCCGCCTGTCCCGCCGTAGCCTCCCGAATTTCCATAGGAGGACCCGCCATACGAATATCCGCCTCCTGAAGACCTCTCCTTCATGATCGTGTCATAGGCTTCCTGCACTTCCTTGAATTTTTCCTCTGCCAGATCAGCCAGCGGATTATCTACATTCGCGTCCGGATGGTATTTTCTCGTAAGATCACGGTACGCTTTTTTTATATCATCATCTGACGCGTTCGGAGATACACCGAGCACCTCATATGGATTCTTATTCATTGTTTCTGTTCCTCTCTTTTCTTCATCTGTATCTTATTATAACGATTCCAGACACCATCATACAATATATTCCGTAAAATGTCTATATCCATAAGACACGGAAGGCGCTCAAATTCCGCCGTGCTCTCAGCGATCATCATACACAGGATCTGCCTTATCTTCTCTTCATAGCCATCCTCCTTGCATATCTGCTTCAGCGGATTGTATCTTCCCTTCTCGATATCTTCGGAAAGGTCTTCATAGGCATCCATAAGATAGATAAACTTCCCTAAAAAAAATCCCATTTTTCTCAGATTTTTCTCCCATATATCCTCCCGATATACGAAAAGTTCCTCCATCAGTCTTCCGGTACATCCCGCCGTCCTGTCCAGATCCGTGCTTTCTTCCTTTTCACAGACAGCCAGCTCCCTGAGCGCGTCCTGGATGACTCTGCTCTGCCGCGGATATTGTCTGATGATTTTTTCAGCTTTCCTGTGGATCATCCCCTTCGTCAAAAAGCTGGATACCTTTCTCTCGTCCTCCCAGTCATCTTTCATATGATAATACGCAAGCAGAACATTCATAGCCGCCGCGTACGAAGTCATCTCACTTCTCAGCATCATCTGACGCTTTACGGGATGAACTTTGCACCGGTGAAGCTCTGTATCTACAGAAGATTCATAAAGAGACGTGAGCAGGATCACTGCAAATGTCATGTCATATGTCAGCGTCATCTGTCCCATAAAGCCGTATTCTTCCCTGAGCGTCCGGCATAATCCGCAATAGTATCCTCTGTATTTTTTCAGATCTTTTACTTTCAGCTCCGGTTCACAGATCGTCACATAGCCAAACATACTGTCTCTCCTGTCAACATCAGACCACTCGTGTCGTGGTGCTATTATAACACGCATGGCACAGACTGTTTATTATTTTTTTGTGAATACAGAATTATATTTATTAACTGGCGTCCAAATTGTCAACTTTAATCAAGATAAAGTTGACAATTTGTCTTCTAAGAAGTATACTCAATCCTGTGAAAAGTTTATTTCATGGAGGTCCTTGCAATGACAGATCAGACGCCTGCTGCCGCAGGAAAGATATCACGCACGCAACAACTTACTCTGATGGGACTGATGACTGCAGCTATCTGTATCGCAGCCCCGTTCTCTATCCCGGTCCCGGTCAGTCCGGTGCCTTTGACTCTGTCAAATCTTGTCATCTATATGGCAGTCTATATACTGGGTATGAAACTGGCGACTGTAAGCTGCGTCACCTATCTTATCCTGGGGGCAGTGGGACTTCCCATTTTTTCCTCTTTCAGCGGAGGCCTGGGTAAACTTGCCGGTCCCACAGGAGGATATCTGGTCGGTTTTATTTTTCTTGCCCTCATCCAGGGATTTCTGATGAAATCGCGCCCTGGAAGCTCACTGGCGGCAGTCGCCGGTATGATACTGGGCACCGCTGTCTGCTATATATTCGGCACTGTATGGCTGGGAGTACAGTCCGGACTTCCATTTTCTGCCGCTCTTTCCGCGGGAGTAATCCCATATCTTCCGGGCGACACAGTCAAAATTATAGCAGCCGCAGTTCTGGGTCCAAAACTGCAGGCTGCCGTTAAAAGAGTATAGGAACAGATCAGCGTTCCTGTACTCTTGCAGACATTCTATCCCAACATCGGGACTTCCTGCCCTCTGAGCCGGATAACCGGCCCTCCTGTCCCTTCGATATATTCACGGGTTATGATCACCTCACCGATACTGTCATCTTTCGGGATCTCATACATGATATCCAGCATAAATTCTTCGATGATCGCGCGCAGCGCCCGGGCCCCTGTGTCTTTCTGCATCGCTTTCTCCGCAATGGACTCCAGGGCACCGTCATCAAACTCCAGTCTTACCTCGTCAAGGGCAAGAAGCTTCTGATACTGTTTCAGGATCGCGTTTTTCGGCTCCTTAAGAATCTTTACCAGCATATCCTTATCCAGCCCCTTCAGGGTAAAGATGATCGGAAGTCTTCCCAGAAATTCCGGGATCATGCCGAATTTCCGAAGGTCTTCCACTGTCACCTTGGAGAGAAGATCCTTGTCATGCTCGTACTTATCTCTCAGCTCCGCGTTGAATCCCATAGATGTCTTTTTCTTCAGTCTCTCCCGGATAATATCTTCCAGATCCGGGAATGCTCCCGCGCAGATAAACAGAATATTCTTTGTATTCACCGTCGTAAGAGGCACCATGGCATTCTTGCTGTTTGCCCCCACCGGGACCTCCACCTCACTGCCTTCGAGAAGCTTTAACATTCCCTGCTGTACAGACTCCCCGCTTACGTCTCTTTGGTTGGAATTATGCTTCTTCGCGATCTTATCGATCTCATCAATAAAGATGATCCCCTGTTCCGCCCGCTCTACATCATTGTCCGCCGCGGCCAGCAGTTTGGATACTACGCTCTCAATATCATCGCCTATGTATCCCGCCTCCGTCAAAGACGTGGCATCCGTAATGGCCAAAGGTACATCCAGCAGCCTGGCCAGGGTCTTGACCAGATAAGTCTTTCCACTTCCCGTAGGACCGATCATCAGCATATTCGACTTTTCAATCTCAATATCGTCCATCGTATCTGTGGCAACCCGTTTATAGTGATTGTAAACTGCCACCGACATTGCTTTCTTGGCGTACTCCTGTCCGACTACATAGTCATCCAGTCTCGCCTTGATCCTGTGAGGAGCCGGGATATCCCGGATATTGATCTGATGGAACTCTTTAGGCTTCTCCTTTTTCTTCTTTATCTTCTGCTGTTTTGGCTGCATATTCTCCAGATCAGACATGTTAAGGAACTGTACCCCAGGCATGTTCATCAGCCGGTTCAGATCCACCGCGCCGCTGGTCATGGCATCAAAACTCTTCTGCATGCACTCGGGACAGACAGTGATATTGTTTGGAAGATCGATCATCTTCCCTGTAACGCTCTCCGGACGATGGCAGATAAAACAGATCTTCTCATACTCATCCTCCCCGTCATCCTTTTCGTCATGTTCCACAGGAGCGACTTCTTTTTTTTCATCCGGGTCCTGAGATTCCGGCGCTCCGGCATTTCCGCCGGCGTCCTTTTTTTCTTCTTCGTCTAATATAATAAAATCATGGTCTGACATAAATTCATCCCTTCTCTGCATAATATTTACTTCCTCATTATAGTACACTTACACTGCTTATACAAATGAACTTTCTATGAAAACAGCGTTCATCACTTAAGCATCCGGATAAATTCATCTTCAGATATAATAGGGATTCCCAGTTCTCTGGCCTTTCTGTTCTTGGAGGAAGTGGAATTCACATCATTGTTGATGAGATAGCTGGTTTTGGAAGTCACACTTCCTGTCACCTTGCCGCCCCGCTTCTCGATCTCTTCCTTCACCTCTGCCCGGTTCGCAAAATGTTCCACACTGCCCGTAATAACAAAATTCACGCCCTGGAATTTTGCGCTGTCCTCGGTGATCCCTTCTTTCGGTATCTCTACCTCATCAAGCAGACGGCGGAAGATTTCCCTGTGTTCTTCGTCAGCAAAATAATCTGCAAAAGTTCTGGCGATCACTTCCCCTATACCGGATATCTCATCCAGTTCTTCTGTCCTGGCGTTCATGACACGCTCCGGATCATTGTCAAAAGCACGGCAGATCAGCCTTGCGTTGGCAATCCCGATGTTGGGGATACCCAGGCTGTATACAAGCCGCGGCAAAGTGGTGTTCCGGGCATTTCGGATACTGCCCTGAAGGTTTTCGTAGGACTTTTCCCCAAACCCTTCCATATTCCGGATCTCATCCGCATACCGGTCCAGATGGAAGATATCGGTGAAATCCTTCACATAGCCGTTCATGATAAATTTCTCCAGAGTGGCCTCGGAAAGCCCTTCTATGTTCATGGCGTCCCGGCTTGCAAACAGGGCAAACGCCTTCACATGCTTTGCCTGACATCTGGGATTCGTACAGTACAGCGTCTTCGTCTCGTTCTCCATGGAAATGCGGGTAGCTCCCCCGCACACCGGACAGGTCCCCGGGATATCCCTGACCCCGCTCCTGGTCAGGTTTTCCGCGATCTGGGGGATGATCATATTTGCCTTGTACACGGTGATCCTGTCCCCCACGCCCAGCTCCAGCTCTTCCATGATGCTGATGTTGTGGACGCTGGCCCGGCTCACCGTAGTTCCCTCCAGCTCCACCGGCTCAAAGATAGCCACCGGGTTGATCAGCCCGGTCCTGGACGGACTCCACTCCATCTCCAGAAGGGTTGTCTCCTTCACTTCATCTGCCCACTTGAACGCAAAGGAATCTCTCGGAAACTTTGCCGTCGTCCCGAGAGACTGTCCGTAGGCAATATCGTCATAGACCAGCACCAGTCCGTCTGAGGGCACTTCATTCTTCTCGATATGGGCGGCAAACCAGGAAACTTCATCCTCAATCGTATCCCGGGTCACCGGATGATTCTCCACCACGTCAAATCCCTGCTCTTTCAGCCACTGCATCTGGTACAGTCTGGAATTATGAAAATCCACATTTTCCGCACTTACCAGGCTGAACGCATAGAACCGTACATTTCTCCTGGCGGTGATCTCATTGTTGAGCTGACGTACAGAACCGCTGCAAAGATTTCTGGGATTTTTGTACTTTGCGTCTGCATCCCCCATCTCTTCGTTGATCTTCTTAAAATCTTTGTAGGAGATCACAGCTTCTCCCCGCAGCACAAGTTCCCCCTGATAAGGAATATGCAGGGGGATATTGCGAAACACCCTGGCATTGTTGGTGACCACCTCGCCCACCTCACCGTTGCCCCGGGTAACTGCCTTGGCAAGAGTTCCGCCCTGATAGGTAAGTACAATCGTAAGTCCGTCCAGTTTCCAGGAAATCATAGCTTTCTGGACCCCCAGGAATTCCTTTAAACGTTCCACATCCTTGGTCTTGTCCAGGGAGAGCATGGGACTCTCATGCCGCTCTTTCGGGAGCTCGCTTAAGACCTCATATCCCACATTGGCGGTGGGGCTTGCGGCCAGTGTTGTCCCCAGTTCCCGCTCCAGATCCAGAAGCTCATCATAGAGCCGGTCATATTCATAGTTGCTCATGATCTCCTGGTCTTCCTGCTCATAGGCGCGGCGGGCCCGGTTCAGGATATCCACCAGCTCTTTCATTCGTTTCATCTTACTATTTTCTGCCATCCTGTCCATATCCTCCCGGCGATTCTTTCAACATCTCATACAGCTCTTCCAGCTCTTCATCCGTCACTTTCCGGTACTGTCCTTCCTTCAGGCTTCCCAGCCGGATATTCATGATCCGGACCCGCACCAGGTCTCTCACTTCATACCCCAGAGTCTCACACATTCTCCGGATCTGGCGGTTCAGCCCCTGGGTCAGGATAATCGAAAAGGTATATTTCCCCAGTTTATTCACTCTGCAGGGCCTGGTCACGGTATCCAGGATGGGGACACCCTGAGACATCTGTCTTAGAAACTCCTCCGTGATCTCCCGGTCCACAGTCACCCGGTACTCTTTTTCATGATAATTGGCGGCACGCATCATCCGATTGATGATATCACCGTTGTTGGTCATAAGGAGCAATCCCCGGGAATCCTTGTCCAGACGTCCCACATAGGTAACACGCACCGGATAATCCAGAAATCTGACAATGCTGTTCCTCTCCCGCCTTTCCTCTGTACATACGATGCCTTTTGGCTTATTTACCGCCAGCAGGATCATTTCGTCCTGTCTGGATATGACTCGTTTGCCAACCCGCACAATCTGTCCCGGCAGTACGCGCATTCCTGTTGTAGCCCGCTCATTATCCACTGTGACACGTCCGCTCTCAATGAGGCGGTCCGCCTCCCTTCTGGAACAAACGCCCGCCTCACTTAAGTATTTATTCAGTCGTATTGGTTCTTTTTTCTGCAAAAATTCTTCCCTTATCCGGTTACTCACCCGCAAACACTCCGCTTATATTATTATCTGAAAGAAATGTATTCCCACTGTACAGGATCAGCGTTTCCGTGATCCTGTATGTCTCCATGATGTCATCCATCGTACCGCTGTAGTACCGGGGATCTACAACAATGATCTCCCTGTAATAAGGCGCGAGGAAGGGGATAAAGCAGTCCGCGAATGAATCTTTCACCACCAGGAGACGCTTCTGACTGGTAGATACGGTCTTTATATCTAAGACAGATGTATTTCCTCCCAGAAAGACTCCATATTTATCCCTTGTCTCCAGCTTGGATGAGTCATAAAGAGACGTTGTCTTTCTGGCCTCATCCACATAATTAACGATCACATCATCGTCCCCCTCCGCGGGTACATAGATATCGATCTGCTCTTTTTCACCGAGCCCGACACCGCTCTTGGAGGCCAGCGCTCCGTTAAAGCTGTCCGTCACCGTATAAGATACGAAATCATCGGATACATCCCCGTCAATCCCCAATGCCTGAGCGCTTTCCCGAAACACATAGAAGGCTCCCTGAGTCGTCCAGTGATGATCTGTTTTATAGTATATCTTCTCATTTTTATATTTATTCAATGTTGAAAAGGCGTCGATCCATGTCACAGAATCTCCCAGCCCCCTCTGGACCAGGCTGAACATCTGCCGCTGGTCTTCCACCGAAGCGAAGGCAGGCAGGCTGTCACCAAGGACACAGGCGGCATCAGGCACCAGCATCATCCTGGCCGGGATATCCGGATACTTTTCCACAAAGCTTTTGATCGCGTCCAGGTTTTCCGAAAGCTGATCCTGATCCGGCACCTGTATATCTTCCAGAAGCTGGCCGTCTTTTCCAATATAGACACCGTTCTCCATCCTGCTTCCGCCCAGCCGGTCCAGCCCCACTTTAAAACTGCGCCACAGATTCCGCCCGGCGAACTGATCACTCATATATTCTTCCCACTGTTCCATAAAATCTCCGGACATGACTGTGCTCATGCTCAATCCCGGCTTTGTTTCGAGCATGCGGTTCTCCTCCTCGGATTTCTCCTTGTCAGGAACTAAAATATTTACGACAAGCCCCAGGAACAGACACAGTATAAACAGGATTCCGACCAGGCTCTCTGTTCTCCTTCTTCTTTTTCTGCGCTCCATAACTTTCACCTAAAATCTGAAATATAAAAACGGATTAAATGTATCTGTCACGAGGAATGCGACGGATATAATAAAGATTCCCATATAGACTGCAGCCGTAGCAACAGCCTGTGCTCTCTGCCCCCGAAAGAGACGGATCATGCGGTCGATCAGCCGGGAACCGGTCATCGAGCATCCCAGCACAGCAATTACATATAGCAGCCAGTGTGTCAGCAGGAGGAAGATTCCTTCCGAATCCACGACCCCCGCTCCGCCGCCGATCATGGCCCCCAGATAACGCAGGGAATATCCAAGGCTGGGGCTGAAGAAAAATACCCATCCCACCAGAACCAGGATTCCTGCATATATATGTCTCACAACACCCGGCATCTGGTCCACAGCCGCTCCCCATACATATTTCTCCAAAACAAGGATCACTCCGTAATACACGCCCCAGGCAATAAAATTCCACGCTGCTCCGTGCCACATACCGGTCAGCGTCCAGACTACCATCAGATTGAAGATATTCCTGGAGACAGAGCATCGGTTTCCACCCAGCGGAATGTAGACATACTCCCGGAACCAGGTACTCAAAGAAATGTGCCACCTTCTCCAGAATTCCGTCACGCTCCTGGAAATATACGGATGATCAAAATTCTTTTTGAACGTAAATCCAAACATATGTCCCAGTCCGATGGCCATATCAGAATATCCGCTGAAATCAAAATAGATCTGAAACGCGTAAGAAAATACTCCCAGCCACGCTGTCAGGATCGAGAGACTCCCGGCCGGCACAGAGGAAATCTGTTCAAACACGCTTCCTATTGTATTGGCGATGATAACTTTCTTGCCCAGTCCTGTGATAAAATACACAGCCCCCAGCCCCAGCCGGCGAGAAGTAACTTTCCTGTGCCTGAGCTGGGTCTCAATATCCGCATACCGCACAATGGGACCTGCGATCAACTGCGGGAACATACTGATATAAAGCGCAAAATACAGAATATTTTTCTGGGCCTGCGCCTTTTTCCAATATACATCCAGTACATAGGATATCGCCTGAAAAGTATAGAAAGAAATCCCGATGGGCAGAGAAAGTTCCCGATATGGTATGTCTACCGGCAAAAGGCCGTTCAATGTCTCTACCAGAAATCCATAATATTTAAAAAATCCGAGGATCAGAACATTTACCACTATGGCAAAAACCACACTGAGCTTCGCTCTTCTGGGATCGTCTTCTTTGTTTTTAATATCCCGCCCACAGAAATAATTAAAGAGAATGGACAGGATCATAAGAACAACATAGACCGGTTCTCCCCACGCATAAAAGAAAAGGCTGGCGATCAGCAGGACAATATTTTTTATTTTGTCCGGAACAATATAGTAAACTGCCAGCACCACCGGCAGAAACAGAAATAAAAATGTAATACTGCTAAATAACATCTGTCTCTTCCCTCTCTATTCACAGACCTTTTTTCAGAAGTACCCGGTGGACTTTAAAGATTCCTGTTAAAAACATCCAGATACTCGTCCGCTTTCGATGATGCCGCAAAGAAAATGTACTTCCCTCTCACACTCTGCCTGGCATCTTCCAACAATTTCACCTCTTCCGGCGCGTATCCGTCAAAATCTTCCTTCTTTGACTGAATCCGCTCCTCGATGGCGTCTCTGACCTCCTGAATCTGATCCTCACTGTTCACCCGGACCAGAAGAACTTCCTCCGCCGAGATCGCTGCCTCGGAGGAATAGTACATGACTCCCGAATAATCCGCAGCGTTCAACCCGAAATTTCTCTTAAATGAAGAAGGCTCCTGTTCCGTCAGTTCACTCTTATCCAAAGCCTGGCTGACCGCGGCCTCCACTTCCTGAAAAGGTTTGCTGCTCCCGCTGGCGTACAGCAGAAGAAGGACAATAAAAGCCAGGATCAGAAGCAGGATCACATACTTCATGATCCGGATGACCACCGGCCCGCTTTCTCCCCTGAAATCGCGTCTGCTCATAACGCCGCCACCTCCGCCATATGTTCCGCCCAGACAGGATAGAAATCAGCCTTAAAATGGATGCCGTCTTCCTCATAATACCCGTCTGCCACAAGGCTGCTGTTGTCGATAAATCCGATACGCTCTCTATCACACAGTTCTGCCAGAGCGCTGTTATAATCCGAAATTTTCTCCAGAGCCGGTTCTTCTTCCACTGCCTTGTCCTGGACCGGGAAGATCGAATTCACAAAAATATGGGCGTCTGGGACTTCTTCCCGGATCTTTTCCAGTACAGCCCCGTATTCTTCCACAAACGCTTCTGTATCTCCGTTTGTAGCCGGCACGTCATTCATACCCAGAGCCAAAAAAATAACGCCCGGTTTTAACTCTTTTAACCGACTGATCTGATCATCCAGCTCATCAAGATGCACACCGATCTTTGAAACTACACTGGAAGCGTTCAGCACATCATACACGGATAGTCCTTCGGCGATGGAGTCTCCAACCACCACCGCTCCTGTAAATTTTTCCTTCAGGCTCCGGGTATCCTCGCCATTATTGTCCTGTTCCTCAAGAAGATCTATCTTCTCTTCAATCGCGGAAACATCTCCTGCCTCTTCCTGCCTGATATACTCCAGCCCCGCCGAAGTATCGGCCCTTCCGCCCAGCAGGCCGCCGATCCAGCGGACGAAAAAAACAAGGATCACGACAATAGCCACGACACACACGAGGACCAGGACCTGTCTCCTGATGCTGTTATTTATCTTTTTTCTCATCTATATATCCATCTCTCTGTTATCCTCTGTAAAGGGACTGTCATCTTATCTGCTGTTATCAGCATGTGGCAATATTCCGCCACTATACGTTTATAATAATACTTTTTTTGTACTTAAAAGTCAATGACGCCACTTTCATTTTATGATACAATAGAATGACGTAAGATCTGTCCGCATAAGGAGCATAAGTATGATCGCATTTTCACTTACCAGCATAAAAGGATTCATGTCACAGCTGCTTCTTTCAGAGACTTTTGACAGTTTCTCCTTCATAGAAGCAGAGATCGTGACGTTCAACACCTTTCACATAGATGGGCTGATTCAAAAAGATTTCTTTGATACGGGAATGGATCTTCCGGAATATTCTCCCTGGAAAAATGTGCGGGAATACTGTTTTTCCATCATAAAAGGCAGGAGGACACCTTTAAGCTTCCGGTTTGTCTTCAGCCTTTCCCGAAAAAGCATAGAACAGCTGGTACTCCGTTCTTCCCCGGCTGTCCGTCCGGAGGACGTACAGGGGTTATACCTGAATATTCATTATGACGGCAGGCAGTTATCCTGTGTAACAGGTACCTCTTTTCAGACATTTACCATGGATAAATCATTAGAACACGCATGGGATGAAATGGTAGAAAAATTTTTCCTCCGGAAAGGGATCGACGCGGAACGCATCTGAACGGACCTCGGGTCCTGTATTTTCCTTTTGTTTCCGCACGCGAAAAAGCTGCCAGGCCTGCATAGGCAGTCGTCCCGGCAGCCGTTTCGGCGTCCGTATCTGCTGTTATAAATTATTCAGTCATATCTAACGCGGACACAAAATGCCGGGTGATTTCCATCGGCCTTGTGATCGCCGTTCCGATCACAACCGCCAGGACCCCGAAATCCATAATCTTTCTCAGCTGCTCCGGCGTCCAGATCCCTCCCTCCGCTATAACGGGACAGTGGAGTTCTTTCACAAATTTCTCCACGGTCTGATAATCCGGCAGTTCTCTTCCCTGTGTATAATCTGTGTATCCGCAAAGAGTTGTAGAGACAATGTCAAATCCCAGATTTTCCGCGTTGACCCCCTCTTCATACGTAGAACAGTCTGCCATAAAAAGCTGCCGGGGATATTTTTCACGGACTCTTTGGAACAGATGCTCCAGTGTTTCCCCGTCATGTCTTGTCCGGAAGGTCGCGTCCATCGCGATAATATCAACACCTTCTTCTGCCAGGGCGTCCACTTCACGTTCTGTTGTCGTGATCACGACATCCGTATCGGGGTAATCCTTTTTTATGATCCCGATGATGGGAAGAGAAGTTTCTTTTTTTATCGCCTGAATATCCGGCACCGTATTTGCCCGTATCCCCCCTGCTCCCCCAAGTTCCGCCGCATATGCCATTCTGGACATAATGAACGAACTGTGCAGCGGTTCAAAGTCCAGTGCCTGACAGGATACGATCAGGCGTCCCTGAAGATGCTGCAGTATAGTTTTGTTGTCTTGTTTCCTCATAAAAGCACCTCAAATAATTATTATCAGACGGAAATCAAATTCATTTCATATATCAGAAGGCGGTTTTCAATGAATTTTCGAAAAGAGGCACTGTTTGTTTTTTATTATAACAAGATTTCTTTTATTTTCAATATAAAAAAAGAAATTTTCATTTTTTATTGTAACTGTCTCCTGTGTGTGCTAGAATTTTATCATAGAAAACTTTCAGGAGGAATTTTCTGTCATGAATATACTCTCAGCAGATATCGGAGGGACCGCTACAAAATTCGCATACTGGAAGGACGATCTCTGTATCGACCGGAGGGAATTGTCTCTGGATGGAAAGCAGGGTGCCGATATCCTGCTGGAATGTCTTTTCACGCAGATCGAACAGTTTCCTCACTTTGACTGCATCGGAATCAGTACTGCGGGTCAGGTGGATCCAAGATCCGGAACTATAATCTATGCCAATGAAAATATTCCCGGTTATACAGGCACTCCGCTGCGGCGCCTGCTGGAAGAACGTTTCCATGTTCCCGCGGCCGTAGAAAATGATGTCTGCTGCGCTGCCATCGGTGAGGCCTTTTATGGCGCCGGAAAGGGCGTTTCCGATTTTCTCTGTATGACAGTGGGGACAGGGATCGGAGGCGCGGTCTTTTCCGACGGACATCTGATCACCGGATGCGGTTACCGGGCGGGAGAATTCGGCCATCTCATCACACATCCGGACGGCCTTGTCTGTACCTGCGGAAGAAAAGGATGTTATGAGCAGTACGCGTCTACAAGCGCGCTTGTCAGGGCGGTGTCACAGATCATGCCGGAGCTGACCGACGGCCGGAAGATATTCGCCGCACAGGAAAACGCTCACCCGGATCTTCAGAAGATTATATCTCACTGGCTGGATGAGATCGTTCTCGGTCTTGTCTCTCTCACCCATCTGTTTGATCCGGAAAGGATCATCCTTGGCGGAGGTGTCATGAGTGTGCCCTGGCTGGCTCCGGAAATCGAATCCAGGCTGCAGAATGCCGTTATCCCCAGCTATCGCGGCGTCCGGGCTGTTCCCGCCATGCTGGGAAACAGTGCCGGGCTCTACGGATCCGCTGAACTGGCCCGCAAAATGATAAAGTAACATATACTTTGGAAACAATTCATGATAATATTATGATAGTAACCTGACCAAAAGGAGGAACTCCTCATGGCTGAAGCTGATGTTTTTTCGAAAATAAGGACTCTGAATAACAGCTTTACAAAGGCTGAGAAAAAAGTGGCTGAATACGTACTAAAATATCCAAGGGAAGTTTTGAATACTTCTATCTCTGACCTGGCAGAGAAATGCGGTGTCGGGGACACAAGTGTGTTCCGCTTCTGTAAAACGCTGAAATTCAAAGGTTATCAGGATTTTAAAATGGCGGTCGTCCGCGCTCTTTCCAACAGCGGATCAGAGGAGAACTGGAGCATCAACAGCGAGATCAATATATCAGACAGTCTGACGGATGTTACGAACAAACTGCTCACCACAAACATCAGCAGTCTGAATGAAACCTACAGTCTCCTGAATATCAAACATCTTGAAAAAGCCGTGGACGCACTGATCTATGCCCGTCAGATCCTTTTCCTCGGCGTCGGTTCCTCACTGTTGTCCGCTCTGGAAGCATACAACCGCTTTCTTCGTATCACTCCAAAAACCAAATGCCCGCTGGACGCACATATGCAGGCAATGGAGGCCTCTCTCCTCGGGAGCGGGGATGTGGCCGTCATCATCTCCTTTTCCGGTTCTACGAAGGACTCTGTAGAATGCGCGAGGCTGGCAAAAGAAGGAGGGGCTTTTGTCATTGCTCTGACCCGCTATGTGAAATCTCCGCTGACAAATTATGCTGACGTAGTCCTTATCTGCGGATCAAATGAAGGACCTCTTCAGGGCGGATCGGTCACCGCGCAGATCTCCCTTCTGTATCTTCTGGATATGCTCTATGTCGAGTTCTTCAAACGTCAGTACAGTCTGTCAGCCGCTAATAAAGAAAAGACTTCTTCTGCGGTGACAGATAAAATATACTAATTGCCAGATCAGCAGACAAATCTTTTAGTTGTCTGCTCTTTTTTATTTCATATTAAAAAAATTTTCTTTTTATTTTAATATTTTAAAATAATTTTTCTCAAATCTATTGAATCTTCATACCTCGTATGATAATATCAGATCAGAAGGCGGAAATCAGAAACAGATCTTTTGGATCTGCGAAAAGAAACATGTTTTACAAATCAAACAAGAAAAGGAGAAATTGATTATGCTGAACATAGCAGTCATCGGTCTTGGCCAGATGGGAACGCATCATGCCAGGATCTACGCGAGTCTGCCCGGTGTGAAGCTTAGCGCTGTCTGTGAGGCAGACCAGGATCGCAGAGAAGCGGCCTGCCGGGAATTCCAGTGCGCCGGCTATGCGGATTATCACGAGCTTCTGGCGGATCCGAAGATCGACGCAGTAAGCATCACTCTTCCTGACAACATGCATTTGGACGTGGTAAAAACTGCTGTCGAGCACCAGAAACACATTCTTCTGGAAAAGCCTATCGCAAAGGAGCTGTCAGAGGGACGGGAACTCTATGAATTAACAAAAGAGTATCCAAAAGTATTCACGGTAGGACATCTGCTTCGGTTTGATCCGCGCTTCTGCGCAGTAAAAGAAGCGATCGAGAATAAAGAGCTTGGAGATCTCATCCACCTCTACTGCCGCCGCAACAGTCCCATCACGGGCCCCATGCGTTACATCGGCGCTTCTGATCTGAGCATGCATGTCATGATCCATGATATTGATTACATTAACTGGTTCCTCCAGAGCCGGCCGGTAAAAGTCTATGCCAAAAGCCGCAGCGTAGCGCTGAAACAATATGGCATGAATGATGTGATCTATGCTCTCGTTACTTACGAAAACGGAGTAGTCGCATGTATGGAGGCCTGCTGGACACTGCCGAAGACTTCTCCGACCATTATCGACGATCAGATGGAACTGGTAGGGACAAAGGGGACAGCCTATATCGATGCCTGCGACAAAGGCGTACGTCTTGTAACAGCTGAACATGTCCTATATCCGGATTCCCGCCACTGGCCTTATGTAAACGGCGCTCCCGCAGGAGATCTCAAAGAAGAGATCAGCAGTTTCGTCTCCTGCATCGAGACAGGCAAAAAACCTGTGATCTCCGCATATGAAGCCTATCAGGCGCTCTGTGTGGTAGACGCCATCGAGCGCTCCATTAAAGAAGGCCGGGAAGTAGACGTTGTTGAATAATTTTTACTGCAGCATAAAGGAAATGAACTATTCAAAATCGAGGTGAACTTTATGAGTTTTATCGTTGTTGCTATTATTGTACTCTTTATTATTATGGTGGCCCTCATGGTGGCCAACAAGATTCCCACGCTGATCGCGCTGCCCCTCATGGGAATTCTCCTCGCGATCGTCGGCGGCATCCCGCTGGGAGAACTTCCCCAGGTTATAGAAAGCGGACTGCTTCTTCTGAGCGGATCCTATGTTCCGATCATCATTGCCGGAATCTTCGGCGATGTTATTAAAAAGACCGGAATCGCGGAAAATATTGTCCGCCGCGCCGTAGAACTGGCCGGCGAAAACCGGATCGTAGTGGCTCTCGTATGCCTGGCCGTCACTGCCGTATGTTTTATGGGAATGACCGGAACCGGCGCGATCATCATGATCGGTATGATCATCATCCCGATCCTCCTCTCAGTGGGCGTGCCAAAGGTCGTGGCCAGCGGCATTCTCCTCATGGGATGCTTTATCGGATACGCGTTCAACGCGGCAAGATGGACCTTCTTCGTCAACCTGTTCGCATTTGACGGTGAGGAATCTCTGATCACCATGCAGACGGTTTCTTCCTTCGCATGGAAGTTCGTGATCCCGGCTATCATCATCGCAGTCATATTTATCCTGATCGGATGTACAAAGAAACCAAAAATGCTTTGCTGGGCCGCGGACGCTCCGGACAGCGCGAAAAAGGAGTATAAGAAAGTTCCTCTTATCTCCCTTCTGACTCCGGTAATCCCGGTAGTACTCGTACTGGTCTTCCAGCTGCAGCAGGTTTCCATCGCTTTCTTTATCGGGATCGTATACGCGATCGTAACGACCCAGTACAAGACAAAATTCAAAGGCGGATTCAGCATCGTCACCAGCGCATGCTACGACGGGTTCCAGTCCACCGCGCTCACAGTCGTCCTGATGTTCGGCGTAGGTATCCTGGTCACAGTCACACAGCGTCCGGAACTCTCCGAACCGATCGGCCAGATCATCGGAGCGATCACGCCGACTTCCGTGTTCGGCTTCATCCTTCTGTTCGGTGTATTCGGCCCGGTCCTCACCCAGTACCGCGGTCCTATGAACCCATGGGGAATGGGGGCTGCTCTGGCAAAAGTCATGGCAGCCAGCACGCTTTCCGTCCCGGTACTGATGTCATCCTTCATGGCCTATGACTATGTGACCGGCGTTTCAGACGCCACATCTTCGCAGGTGGTATGGACAGCCGGCGCCGCCAACACCAGTCCGGTCAGGATCCAGCTCGGAACACTGCCGTTTACATGGCTGACCGCTCTGATCGGCGTTATACTGGGAACCATTGTATTCCCTGTATTTAAATAGTAAAATGATTTGTCCGGCAGATCCGGCCGCTGGCGCTGTTCCAGGCCGGATCTGCCGGAAAACAGAGCTCTGCCTCCACTGCAGAATGAAAAATGGCATGAAGAAAGAGGTATCATAAATATGGAAAAACTCAGGAAAATCCGAATCGGAATTGATGTGGGCGGCACCTTTACGGATGCCGTCGCTATTGATTCAGCTGACCATTCCATCATCAGCTCCATCAAGATCCCCACGACCCACAGCGCGAAAGAAGGTGTGGCGAAGGGCGTCGTCGACTCCCTGCTGCGCATTATGGAGGAAGGGAAGATCGCTCCGGAAGAGATCAGCTTTATCGCCCATGGAACGACCCAGGCCACCAACGCTCTCCTGGAAGGCGACGTAGCCCCTGTAGGCATCATAGGAATGGGTGCAGGTGTAGAAGGCGTCAAGGCAAAATCTGACACTGTTTTAGGAGAGATCCCGGTCAGCGCAGGCAAGGCCATACATACCGAATCTGTGTTTCTTGACACTTCAAAGGGAGTCGATGCCGGAGAGGCTGCTTCTCTTCTCACCCGCCTCCTGAGCGCAGGCTCCAGAGTTATCGTGGCAAGCGAGGCCTTTTCCGTAGACAATCCGGACAATGAGCTGGCCATCCAGAAACTGTGCGAAGAAAAAGGAATCGAATCCACCGGCGGACATGAAATCTCCAAACTGTACGGCTTGAAGGCCCGTACCCGGACAGCCGCCATCAATGCCAGCATCCTTCCGAAAATGGTCAGCACCGCAGAGATGACAAAACAGTCCGTCATCGACGCGAAAATATCCACTCCACTTATGATCATGCGCTGCGACGGCGGTGTCATGAAGGTGGACGAAATGAAAAAAAGACCCATCCTCACCATCCTGTCCGGTCCTGCCGCCGGGGTGGCCGGCGCTCTGATGTATGAAAGAGTCTCCGACGGGATCTTTCTGGAAGTCGGAGGCACCAGCACAGACATCTCCGCCGTAAAAAACGGCAAAGTTATGGTCAGCTACGCGGAGATCGGAGGACACAAGACTTATGTAACCTCCCTGGACGTCCGCACGGTGGGCATCGGAGGAGGAAGTATGGTGCGTGTGGGAAAAGACCGGATCACGGATGTCGGTCCCCGAAGCGCCCATATCGCGAACTGCGGCTACTGTGTCTATACCAGCCCTGACGTGCTCCGCGGCGGAACCGTCGAACTGATCCGCCCGCTTCCGGAAGACCAGCCGGAATATGTGGTCATCCGCGGAACAGACGGAAAGAAATATGCCATCACCATGAGCTGCGCCGCCAATTACCTGGGCTATGTGAAGGAAGGCGACTATGCTTACGGCAATCAGGAAGCTGCCCGGGCAGGGTTTGAAAAGCTGGGTGAATTTTTGAATATGGATCCGAAAAAAGCCGCGGAGGATATCCTTTCCCTGGCTTCTGCCAAAAATGAACAGGTCGTCCGTTCTTTAATGAAAGACTATGATCTGGATCCGTCCATCCTGACGCTGACAGGAGGCGGCGGGGGCGCTTCCACAGTAATCTATGCCCTGGCGAAACACATGAAGGTAAAGTGCCAGCTGGCAAAGAACGCTCCTGTCATCTCAACCATCGGAGCCGCGCTGGCAATGGTCCGGGACGTAGTGGAACGTACCATTATCAATCCTACAGAAGAAGATCTGCTGCGCATCCGCTCAGAGGCGGAGAACCGCGCGATCGAGTCCGGTGCCAACCCGGAAACCATCGAAGTAGACGTAGAAATCGATGCCGCGCTGAACCGGGTAAGAGCCATCGCCATGGGAACCACAGAACTGGTCCGCAAAGATCTGGATCAGCAGGATCTATCCCCGGAGGAGCTGGCACAGACTGCGGCCGCCGCCCTCTCCTGCGACGCGTCCGACGTATCCGAGACCGCTCACAACCGCTTTTTCCATATTTATACGTCAAAACCAAAAAAACGGGGATTTTTCTCTTTCCTGAAAGGATCCAGTGAGCCGGCATGCGTCATCGACAACAAAGGCGTAATAAAGCTGAACCTGAAAAACGCGAAAGTACGCAACGCTGCCGCCGGAGAACTGCTAAGTTCCGCGTACGATATCATACGGGAATATGCCGTATATGACGAAAGCGGAGAACGGGCTCCGGACGTATTTCTCCTGGCAGGCAGCAAGCTCATCGATCTGAAGGGGATCGGCGAAGTACGTCAGCTGGCCGCTCTGACAGAAGTGGAGGCCAAAGCTCTGGCTTCCGATGAGACGGTGATCCTGATCGTCCGCCCGAAAAATTAGCAGAAACAGAACAGAGAAACAAATCAGAAGGAGGGAACTATCATGAAAGAATACCACGCTGAAATCGTTGTTGCCGGCGGCGGGCCGGCTGGCGTCTGTGCCGCCATTGCCGCGGGCCGCGCCGGAAAGGACGTCCTCCTGGTGGAACAGTATGGATGTCTGGGCGGCATGTCCGCATCTGCCCTCGTCACTCCCTGGATGACGTTCCACGAAGCCGACGGAAAACAGCTTGTATACGGGATCGCGCAGGAGATCGTGGACCGGCTTGTAGAGGCAGGGCGCTCCCCCGGCCATGTCACAGATACCATGGGAGAGACCGCTACCGTCACTCCCTTTGACTCTGAATATCTCAAACTTCTGCTGGCAGAGATGTGCCGGGAAGCCGGCGTGCGCCTCCTGTTCCATACATTCATCTTCGGAACAGAACAGGACAACCGGCAGATCACTGCCCTTCGGGCTGCCGGCAAAGACGGTGAAATCCGTATCACGGCAGACTCTTTTATCGACGCTACCGGCGACGGCGATCTTATGACCTACTCCGGCTGCGCATATGAAAAAGGGAAAGACGGAAACGGAAAAATGCAGCCGGCTACCATGTGTTTCAGTATGGAAAATGTAGATTTTGAACAGATCCGTAAATATATGCAGGAACACCACGAAGAATTCCACTTCCGGACTCATTTTGAACTGCTGGATAAACTTCCCTGGTGTATTTCCGGTTTCTTCTCCCTGTGGGAAAAAGGAAAAAAGGAAATGGGCCTGGATATCCAGAGAGACCGTCTCCTGTTCTTCCGGGGATTCCGGGATGATATTGCAACTGTCAACACCACCCGACTGATCGGGATCGACGGAACCAGCACTGATGATCTCTCATATGCCGAAACCGAAGGACTGCGCCAGGTTTTCCAGGTCAGCGAGCTGATGCGGCGCTATATACCGGGATTTGAAAACGCCCGCCTGTTCCGGGTCGGCAGTGTGATCGGCATCCGTGAAACACGCCGTTTACAGGGACGTTACATTCTGACGGCAGAAGATCTGAAGGAAGGCCGTATGTTTGACGATAATATCATGGTATATGGATATACCATTGATTTCCATCAGGCTGACGGCGCCGGTTTCACGCAGTTTGAAGTTCCCGCCTACGGCATCCCCTACCGGACAATGCTTCCCTTTGAGATCGACAATCTCCTGGTAGCCGGCCGGTGCGTCTCTGCTACCATGGAGGCCAACAGCAGCATGCGGTCAACGCCCTGCCCCATGGGCCTGGGGCATGCCGCCGGACTGGCAGCGGCCCTGCGTCCGAAGGACGTTCCTTTTTATGAATTGGACGTCAAACAGCTGCAGGATCAGCTGCGCGCTCAAAATGCCTATCTGGGATGAAATTCCTGATCAGCCAATTTTTAAAAAAGGAGAGAATGTATGACTGACCCCCGAGACCTCACACTTTGTGTAAACTTTTTAAAAGGCCGGAAAGAAGCCGGCTCTTTCACCGATGATGAACTGTTGTCCATTGCGGAGCAGGCTCTTTCCATCGGCGAGAAAACAGCTGTGGATTATAAAGGGAAGGACCTTGCCGGACTGGCGGAAGAGCTGAAGATCTCCATGCAGATCGAAAAAGGAGGTCTCGTCGGGACCCGCCTCATGCGGGCGCATTATGATGATTCTGTAAGATCTATCACTGTGTACGAAGACGGGCTGAATCAGATTCTCTCCTCCGGCCGTCTGGAAGAGCTTGGCCTTCCCTGCAATCATGAAGCTGTGCGGGACATGCTTCTCTGGCACGAATTCTTCCACGCTCTGGAGTTCCGCAGGATCGGTATGGTGGGAAAAGACTTTCCTGTCATCCGGAAAGTCCTGGGCTTCACCGTTCGAAAGCCGTTCTACGCGGTCAGCGAACTGTCCGCCCACGCATTTGTCCGGGACATCCTTAACCTGCGGCGTCTGCCGATGATCCTGGATGGAAATGAATAGCGGAATAAACAAACCGGGAAGTGGGGAACAATTCCCCGTTTCCCGGCTTATTTCATATCTTTTTATCTGTCCCTCTGATTTTTACGCCTCGTCAATAGCCTTTCCGATATCATGACGCATATATTTATTCTCAAACTGCACCCACTCTGTAGCCGCGTATGCGTTTTTTCTTGCTTCTTTCAGATCTTTTCCCTTTGCGGTAACACCCAGAACTCGGCCTCCATTTGTCACGATCTGACCGTTTTCAAATTTTGTCCCGGCATGGAAGCAGTAATACCCCTCGTGCTTCTGAAACTCATCCAGTCCTGTGATGGGGTATCCCTTCTCATATTTTACCGGATATCCGTCGGACGCCAGCACCACGCAGACCGCCGCGTTGTCCTCGAACTGCAGGTCGATCTGATCCAACGTTCCGTCAATGCACGCCTCCGCCACATCAATGATATCGTTCTTCATACGGGGCAGCACCACCTGCGCTTCCGGATCCCCGAAACGGGCATTATACTCCAGCACTTTCGGGCCGTCGGCCGTCAGCATCAGGCCGAAAAAGATCACGCCCTTGAAAGGCCGTCCTTCCGCCGCCATAGCGTCTACCGTCGGCTGATAGATGTTCTTTTCGCAGAATTCTTCCACCTCTTTTGTATAGAAGGGGCTGGGAGAAAACGTCCCCATGCCGCCGGTGTTCAGGCCGGTGTCCCCGTCTCCCGCCCGCTTGTGATCCTGCGCGCTTGTCATGGTCTTGATGGTCTTTCCGTCCACAAAAGAAAGCACCGAGACTTCCCGGCCGGTCATAAATTCTTCTATGACCATCTCATTTCCGGCTGAGCCGAATTTTTTATCCAGCATGATCGTACGGACACCTTCTCTGGCTTCTTCCAGGTTCTGGCAGATAAGCACGCCCTTACCCAGAGCCAGCCCGTCCGCTTTCAGAACGATAGGAAAGGAAGCTGTCTCCAAGTAGGCAAGCGCCTTGTCCGGATCAGTAAAGTTCTCATACCCGGCTGTGGGAATATGATATTTCTTCATCAGGTCTTTGGAAAACGCCTTGGATCCTTCCAGGATGGCAGCGTTTTTCCTGGGGCCGAAAGTGCGGATCCCCGCCTCTTCCAGGACATCTACCAGTCCGCCTACAAGGGGATCATCCATCCCCACAATGCACAGGTCGATCTCCTTCTCCTTCGCGAAGGCAGCCAGTCTGTCAAACTCCATGGCACCGATGTCCACACACTCCGCAAACTCCGCGATGCCCGCGTTTCCGGGGGCACAGTAGATCTTGTCCGCCCGGGGGCTCTTTGCCACGCTGGCCGCGATGGCATGCTCTCTTCCTCCGCTTCCTACGATCAGTACTTTCATAATGTTTCAATCCCTCCACTGTATCTCACGGTCCAAAGACCGTGTGTCTATGGCTCAACTACTGCTTTGCCGTCTTCCACATGTACCTTGCCATTGGCGATCAGGTCAATGGCCCGGGGCAGGATCTTCCACTCTGCCTGCTCCATCACCCTTCTCTGAAGGATCTGTGGCGTATCCCCCGGTTCTGTCTCCACCGCTTTCTGAAGGATGATCGGTCCGGTATCTGTCCCCTCATCCACAAAGTGGACGGTAGCGCCCGTCACCTTCACTCCTCTCTCCAGAGCCGCCTCATGGACTTTCAGCCCGTAATATCCTTTCCCGCAGAACGACGGGATCAGGGACGGATGAACGTTGATCATACGGTTCCGGTATGCTTCGATCATCGTGGCCGGGATCACTACAAGGAATCCCGCCAGCACCACCAGGTCCGGATGAAAACTGTTTACCGTCTCGAGAAGCGCCCTGTTGAACGCCTCCCTGTCTTCAAAATCTTTCGGGGAAACACACCGGGCGGGAATATTGTTCTGCTCCGCCCGCTCCAGGGCATATGCATTTTTATTGTTGCTGATCACTCCCGCGATCTTTGTATTTGTAATGGTCCCACCGGCCACGCCGTCGATGATGGCCTGAAGGTTCGTCCCGCCGCCGGACACCATCACCACGATGTTCAGCATAAGTCCACTCCCTTTTCTCCTGCCACGATCTTTCCGACCACATAAGGCATCTCGCCCGCTCCCCGGATTGCTTCCATGGTGCGGTCCACATCGGATTCATCCACAGCCAGCACCATTCCCAGCCCCATGTTGAACGTGTTGTACATCATCTGTTCCTTGATGTCTCCGTCTACCGAGAGCATCTGGAAGATCGGCGGGATCGGATAACTGTCTTTGTGGATCACTGCCCTGGTACCTTCTTTCAGCATACGGGGCACATTTTCATAGAAGCCTCCGCCTGTGATATGGCTGCAGGCCTTCACCGTCACGCCCGCCCTGCGGATGCTTTTCAGCGCCCTTACATAGATCCGGGTAGGCACCAGCAGCGCTTCACCCAGAGAGCACCCCAGACTGTCATAGTATGTATCCAGAGCTTCCCGCTTCATATTAAATACTTTTCTCACAAGAGAAAATCCGTTGCTGTGTATGCCGGAAGAGGCCATTCCGATCAGCACGTCCCCGGCTTTCAGATCCTCTCCGGTGATCATATCCTTTCTGTCGCAGACGCCTACGGCAAACCCTGCCAGATCGTATTCATCCTCTTCCATCAGACCGGGATGCTCCGCCGTCTCGCCGCCGATCAGAGCCGCGCCGGACTGAAGACAGCCTTCCGCCACCCCGCTTACGATGGCCGCGATCTTCTCCGGCTCATTCTTCCCGCAGGCAATGTAATCCAGGAAAAATAAAGGCTCTCCGCCGGCGCACGCAATATCGTTCACACACATGGCCACAGCGTCAATGCCGATGGTGTCATGTCTGTCCAGGATCATCGCCAGTTTCACCTTTGTCCCGCATCCGTCCGTACCGGAGAGCAGCACCGGCTCTTCCATTTCCTTGATCTTTGCCAGGGAAAACGCGCCGGAAAATCCTCCCAGCCCGCCCAGGACTTCCGGGCGCATGGTCTTTTTTACATGCTCTTTCATCAGCTCTACAGACCGGTATCCGGCTTCGATATCCACACCTGCATTTTTATAATCCATACTCTTTTCTCCTTATCCTTCCCCTTGCCGGACTTTCGTGCCGCCGGGGGACAGTTACTGGTCAGTTGTTCAGATACGCCTCGTATCCGATCTCATTTAAACGGTCCGCTTTCGCCTGCACCGTATCTTTCATCTCTCTGGAATAATCCTTCAGCTTCTTCAGTACTTCTTCATCCGACACAGCCAGGATCCTGGCCGCGAGGATGGCAGCGTTCATCCCGCCGTCGATGGCGACTGTGGCTACCGGGATTCCCGGGGGCATCTGTACGATAGAATAAAGCGCGTCCATGCCGTCCAGGTTCTTGCCTGACATGGGCACACCGATCACCGGCATCGGGAACAGCGCAGCGCACATTCCCGGAAGATGGGCCGCCATTCCTGCTCCGGCGATGATCACCTTGATCCCTTTTCCCTCTGCCGACTTCGCCCAGTCGAAAAAGACATCCGGCATCCGGTGGGCAGAGATGATAGTCATCTCATAGTCGATCCCGAGTTTTTCCAGCATGGAAGCCGCCTTGCTCATCACTTTCAGATCTGAGTCGCTGCCCATGACGATTCCTACTTTTGGCATTTCATTTCCTCCTTTGAAGCGTTTATCGTAATAAACCATAGTAATTGGATAATCAGGACATTCTGTTCAATGGTTCATTGAGGACCTCCGTCCCCGGAAGTACGAATTTCCCGTCTTTTATTAGTATAATGTGTTTGCCTTCTTTTGTCACTACACTTATTTCTTCTAACTCTTCATAAGGTATGGTTATATCTGTGTGGCAGTGGAAATAGGCTTTCGATATGTCGGTCTTTCTCTGCAGGGAGACGGAGTTGTCCCTGGCTATGATCTCTTTTCCGTTGGGGTTGTACACGCGGATATCCTCGCTCCAGGAATAGCACGTGTCTCCCACGGCGAAGTGAGGGCCTGTCTTCTCCGCGATCAGGATCGGCATCTTGTCCTCAATGCCGAACTTCTTTGCCGTCACATATGCCGTTGTGTTGGTCCCGATGGCAAACTCGCCCAGCGGCAAAGAGCTGTGATTCTTCAGGACATTGTCAGAAAGATACCTGCGTCCTTCTTCTTCGCTGTCAAAATTGCCGCACCTGTAGTCCGTGATCCGCCCGTCTTCAAAGACCAGTTCCAGATCCCGGTACTGCAGGCCCTCCAGATACACCCGGGTCACATGGAGCGTGCCGGAAGTCCCTTCCAGCACCGGGGAAGTGAACACTTCTCCCACCGGAATATTTACGTCCGCCACACAGTTTTCAAACTTTGTCTCTCTGGCCGGATCATTCAGCGGATGCAGCATCACTTTCATGTCTGTACGGTTTGGTCCTGCCCCTTTGATATGAACGTATTCTCCCTGATCTAGGGCATCGATCATGGTCTGCTGGACCCTTTCGTACAGCTTTGCGTCCAGAGTATTGATGCGGATCACCTGATTGAATATCTCCGGGTAATCCGGTCCGATCTCCGGTACCGGATAAGCCACGATGGTAAAGCTGCGCTCTTCTCCTTTGATATATTCATTTGTCAGCTGCCCCGACCGGCTGTCATACTCCAGTGCCAGCTTTCTTAGCTCCGGTGTATATGCAGGAGCTTCCTTCACGGTTTTAGGCGAGAAGGGGGCTTCCCCGAACGTCTCCATCACCGCAGGTCCGGCAAACTGCGCCGTCAGCTCCCGATTCTGCTCATAGACGGTCCGCATGACTTCCAGTCTGCGCTCAATATATCGTTTGTCCATAAACAGAGCCTGATCCTGCCGGTGGTCATAGTCATACTGCGGGTTGGCCGCCGCCCCACAGTATCCGATCCGGTGATGTTCCCGCTTTGTGATCACACTGGAAGCTGCCCGGTAAATGACCGGCTTCAGTCCCATTTTCCGGAAATTCTCAATAGCCAGCCGGATCACCTTTTCAAATCCGAGGGAATACCGGATGTTAACCACTGATTTCCTGGAAAGGTCTTTTCCGGTGTTGATAAAACCGATCCGGTAGCCTTCCGTGTAGACATCGGCCATCTTCTGAAGCGTTTCCTCCGGCAGCGTCCGCAGATGGCGAGCCGTCCCAAGCTCATTCTCCGTAATAGATTCCCCGAAACGGTACAGATACCTGTCATCGTCCAGGTCGCTGTTTTCGATCAGCTCTGCGGCGAACGTGTATTCCGGATCGATCTGCTCCAGCACCCGGTCCGCCAGGAACACGTCGCAGTAGTCGCTGGCATACCAGTAAATGATGTGCCTGATCCGGTCTTTCTCAGGTCCGTTCCCCTCTTCCAGACAGTTTTCAAAATAATTGTATACCTCTATAAACAGTTCACTGAGGATCGTCAGATAATCGATCCTGTTTTCAAAAGACCAGGGAATGCCTGCGCGCGCCTCCGCATAGAGAAGGCTCAGGAGCCGGCCTGTCTCCAGGCCGAACCGGCCGGCGGCATATGCCGGATTCCCGTAGCTTTTTTTATAATCCGCCCCGGTGATATCGCTGTAGAGATCCCGATTGATCTTCTGCATTTCTTCCAGGGAGAGCTGCTCCCACTGGCCGCTTACGATCATCTGTCTTACATTTTCCAGTTTCAGAAGGAAGGCGGCCGTTTTCTGAAAATAGTCCAGATACTCTTCCGGGACGGTCCTTTCCGTCCCAATCTGTTCCAGCCGTTCTACTGCCAGTTCATGACGTTCCCTGTATTGTTCATTCTTTTTTTTCTGGATTTCTTCTGCACGCATCAGCTCAGGCCTCCTATAAAAATTGCAAGAAAGAAAATCAGAGCGACCGCATTGGACGGAAGTCCGATCTTGCAGGTCAGATAATTTTTCTCCCGCTCCCGGAATCCCCGGATCGCCCACCTCAGTCCAAAACCGGCCAGGATAACAGAGACGATCGCCAGCCCTCCTATAATGCCCGCCGCCTCGCCTCCGGATACAAACGCCCATGCGATGCAGCCCAGCAGAATCGCAAATGCGCCTGCCGCGCACCAGCAGGAAAGTATCCCCATATGAGAATGCTTAAATCCATTCCTGGCGTATGTTCTCTTCTCTTTCCTTTTCCCATTCCTTTTATCAGCGTTTCTTCCGATTCCGCCCATGATATCTTCTCCTTATTTGATTGCATATTGAAAAAATAATATATCCTGCGACTCCTCCGATTGTATTCAGGAGGATATCGTCTACATCAAAGCTTCCGACTCTCGAAAACAGCTGTACAATCTCCACCGCCAGACTCAGTCCCATGCTGTAGAACAATGTTTTAAAAAATCCTCTTGTTCTGCTGGCCATCGAGACAAAAAATCCGTAGGGGACAAAGATCAGGATATTCCCCGCCAGGTTGGCGAACACGGCAGCCGTGCCAAGCTGCTCCCGATAGGTTACAAATCTTTTAATCTCCCGGAACAATTCCAGATTATAGTGGAATTCCTCCCAGGTTCCCTCCCTTCCATACCATTCCGCAAGGCATAAAAAATAGATCAAAAATAGAATATACAATACAAACAGGACCTTACCAAGTCCTCTGATCCTTCTGGCTTTCTTAGTGCTCAAAATAATACTCCTTCATGAATTGTCAGATAACTTTAATAAAAAGGGACAGGCACCTTTTAACAAAATTATCTGAATATTCATTTAAAAGGGGTCAGGCACCTTTTAAAAAGTGGACGACCCCGTTCACAATTCTCGTTCAAAAGGGGACTGACCCGTTCCCGGTCTGTCCCCTTAAAAGTTGTCCTTCTGTCAGAATGTGATCTCTCTTTTATGTTTCAGCAGGCTTGCTCCACTAATAATGGAAAGCACTCCCGCCGTGATCCCGACCACTAAAACGACAATCCCGACTACGATACTTCCCGCACCGCTGTTTTTCATCGCAAGGTATGCTTTTTCCATAAGACGCGCCTCCTATTTTACCCCATATGTTTCATAGTATGTATCGATCGCTGCTTTTAATGTATCATCAATGACAACTTTTCCTTTATATTCTTTATTGTACAGGCACTCGACAACTTCTTTCATTGAAACAATGGCAGCCGTGTCAAATCCATACAGATCCTTCACTTCAGCGAGAGCACACTTTTCTCCTCCCTTGCCGACTTCCATACGATCCAGAGATACCATGAGTCCGACAATCTCTACATCCGCCGCCCCTTTTACCTTCGGCACGGTCTCCTCCATGGACTTTCCGGATGTGGTCACGTCTTCAATCATAATAATTCTGTCCCCGTCTTTCAGACTGCTGCCCAGGAAATTTCCCTTATCCGCTCCGTGGTCCTTCTCTTCCTTTCGATCAGAACAATAACGGACCTCTTTCCCGTACAGTTCGCTGTATGCAATAGCAGTCACTACGCTGAGTGGGATCCCCTTGTAGGCCGGTCCGAACAGTACATCAAAGTCATCACCGTATTTGTGATGAATCGCTTTGGCATAGTATTCCCCCAGCTTTTTTAACTGAGATCCGGTTACATATGCGCCTGCATTCATGAAAAACGGAGATTTCCTGCCGCTTTTTAACGTGAACTCTCCGAATTTAAGTACATTGCTTTCCACCATAAATTCGATAAATTCCTTCTTATATTGTTCCATAGCTCTTAAAACCTCCGCATATACGGGACTTTTATACTTCCTGATCCCGGCGTTTTATTCTTTTCAATTCTACCACAATCAATAGTGTTTTTCAATTCACCAATTTGTCTCATCCATCTCCGCTGTCTCGCATTATCCTTTTAATCCTCTTGCCTGTCTGTCCATGTCTTCTACCACAATATCATAAATCTCACCAAGAGAGGCGCAGTACTCCAATACTTTCCAGGGCTCATTTGTATGAAAATGAATCTTGATCAGTTCTTCATCTCCAACTGCCAGGAGGCAGTCTGTCTTATCTGACAATCCCGATCATTTCTTTTACATTTTTAAATCCCTGATCTTTCATATACTGCTCTATACCTTCTATGATCTTGACTGTTACTGCAGGATCATGAAAATTCGCCGTTCCCACAGACACCGCACTGGCCCCTGCCAGCAACATTTCAATCGCATCCTCTGCACTGGCAATGCCACCCATGCCGATAACCGGAACATTTACTGCATTTGCCGCCTCATATACCATTCGTACCGCAATCGGATGAATTGCCGGTCCGGACACACCTCCGGTCCTGTTGGCCAGCACGAAGGTCTTCCTGTGAATATCGATCTTCATCCCCGTGATCGTATTGATCAGCGAAACCGCGTCCGCGCCGCCCGCCTCTACTGCCTTCGCCATTTCCGAAATACTGGTAACGTTAGGACTCAGCTTCATGATCACCGGCTGCTTCGCATATTTCTTCACAGCTTTTGTAATTGCCTCGGCAGCTTGCGGATCCTGACCGAAAGCTATACCGCCTTCTTTTACATTTGGGCAAGAGATATTGATCTCTAACATATCCACATCCTCGTCTGCCAGGCGCTCCACCACCTCGCAGTAATCTTCGGTGGATCTCCCGCAGACATTGATAATGATCCTGGTATCATATTGTTTCAGAAAAGGAATATCCCTCTGGCAGAACACATCGATCCCCGGATTCTGCAGGCCCACAGCATTCATCATCCCGCCGTACGTCTCCGCCACCCGTGGTGTCGGGTTGCCGGACCACGGAATATTCGCCACTCCCTTTGTAGTCACCGCTCCAAGTCTGTTCAGATCCATATAATCCGCAAATTCAGCTCCGGAGCCAAAAGTTCCGGAAGCAACAGTCACCGGGTTTTTCCACTCTACTCCGGCAATATTAATTCTCGTATCCATCAGATCTCCACCTCCGTAGACAAAAATACCGGTCCGTCTTTACAGATCCTTTTATTGTTTACATTACTGTGATGATCTTTCTCCTTCGTCTGGCAGACGCAGGCCAGACATGCGCCAATACCGCAGGCCATGCGCTCCTCCAGCGACAGGTAACATTCGATTTCGTTCTCTTTGGCATAGGCTTTTATAGCTCGCAACATCGGTGTCGGGCCGCATGCATAAATAATATCCGCCTTCAGACCATTCTCCCGAATGGCATCCAGTACATTTCCCCGGATACCCACACTTCCATCTTCGGTAGAAATATAAACTTCACCGTTTGCCTCAAACTCCTCCTTCAAAAATGTCTCACTGTCTCTGTATCCGACGATGATCTGCTTCTTTTCACATTTTATCTGTTTTGCAAGTTCCAGGATGGGCGGCACGCCAATACCTCCACCTATGAGAAACGCCCTCCGGCCTTTTGCTCTCTCGATCGGGAATCCATTTCCCAGCGGACCGATAACCGCAATTCTGTCCCCTTGTTTCATTTTAGAAAATTGTTCCGTACCGGTGTTTTCCCCGGTTACTCGATATACTAGCCTGAGCCTCTTATTCTCCCCGTCGATCTCACAGATACTGATCGGCCTTGGAAGAAGCTTTGTTCCATCATCTGTATACATAGAAACAAACTGTCCGGGCTTCGCCTGCTGAGCTCCATTCGTTTCAATCCACATACTGTAAATATCCCTGGCGATTCTCTCCTGAAAAATAACCGCCGCGGCTTCCTTTTTCATTACTGTCATATATACTCCTTTTAGAATATTCTGATAACTCTTTCAAAAGGGGTCAGGTACTTTCTAAAAGGTACCTGACCCCTTTTTTTCACCATTATCAGAATATTCTATATATTTATTTTTTCTTACTTTGTTTCCAGGGCTCTTCTGATATCTGCGATCATTGCTTCCACAGCTGCTCTGGAAGCATCTGCAAAATTTTCTTCCCCGAACTCTGCATAATTCTCCTGCTTATACGCCGCGATTATCCCACGGGAGGAATTTACAATCGCTCCAAGTCCGTCCTCATTAAAGAAATGAACGAGATCTTTTCCTTGACCTCCCTGAGCGCCATATCCTGGTACGAGAATATAGCTCTTCGGCATGATCTTTCTAAGTACCTTCCCCATTTCAGGATAGGTAGCTCCTACGACAGCCCCAATATAGCTGTACTCATCACCCATACACTCAGAACCCCACTCTGCCACTTTTTCGCCTACCAGCTCATACAGAGGCCGGCCGTCGATCAGCTGGTCCTGAAATTCACCGCTGGATGGATTTGACGTTTTTACAAGGATAAAAAGTCCCTTTTTCTCTTCTTTGCATACTTCTACAAAAGGCTTAACTCCATCCGAGCCAAGATAGGGATTTACAGTAACAAAATCCTCATCAAACGGAACATACTCCTTAGTGCCTACTTTTACCTTTCCCAGATGTCCTGCCGCATATGCCGCCGAGGTGGAACCAATGTCTCCTCTCTTGATATCTCCTATCACAACAAGATCTTTTGCCTTACAGTAATCCACAGTCTTTTTAAAAGCTGACAGACCCGGAATCCCGAACTGCTCATACATAGCGATCTGGGGCTTCACTGCCGGGATCAGATCATAGATATTATCGATAATCGCTTTGTTGAACTGCCAAACCGCTTCCGCCGCTCCCTCAAGCGTTTCACCGTATTCCGCAAATGCTCTGTCAAGAATGTGAGACGGAATATAACTCAACATGGGATCAAGTCCTGCGACAATCGGCGCACCGGTCTTTCTGATCTTTTCCACCAGTTTGTTAATCATTTAAATTTCCTCCATTTTATTGAAAATTGATACAACTTCTTCAAAAGGGGACAGGTACCTTTTAAAAGGTACACGGCCCCGTTCACAGAATTTTCACAAAATCTGCGCAAATCCGCCCGGTGCCAGCAATGTGAATGGAAATACAGGAATGTTCCTGAGGATGCCATATACAAGTACAGCTATCAGCACTCCTAGAAGAAGTTTTACACTAATCAGCCTGTCAATATGATTTCCTCCGGTAATAGCCCAATCTGTCGTACGCGCAGCGATGTAAATCCCGATCAATGGAAGCAGCAAGGTCATAAGCGGATTATAACAGAATGCATCCAGAAAACGTCCATGCAGAATGGAATAACAGGCCCGCCCGGCACCACACCCCGGACAGTACAGACCTGTCACCAGATAAAAAAGACAGGGCAGCGGATAACTGTACGGGTTATGAAAGTATAGATACACCGCCCCTGCAGCTGCCACTGCCCCTGCGCATACTACAAGCATGATCCGGATTTTTCTGCTTTTTTGAATGATTTGAATCATGTAGTCCTACGTTCTTTCTGCGATTTTACGAATTAATAATAATAGTACCAGTCTCCGCCGAATTCATATATAAGCCTTCCATATAGCATAAACAGAAGAATATTCACGATCAGACCGATCACAAACGCAAGGATAATCCATATTTTCGCTGTTCTCGCAGCTCTGTTTGCCTCTTCTATATCTCCTGCTGTCACAGCGCTGTTGATCTTAACGGCATATACGATCGCCACAATACCAAACGGTATGCAGCAGCAGACAGTTGAAATAATGGACAATACCAGATATGGCACCCAGTTGACCGACGGCTGCTGCCCGCCCGTCTGATAGGACGGCGGTGTCTGATAGGACGAATTATTGTTCTGATACCCGCCATAATATGACTGATTCTGATAGGGAGAACTATCATTCTGCCCTTCCTGATATGAATTTTCCTGGTATGGATTTTCCTGAGCAGTCTGCGCGCCTGCTTCCGGTCCGATATTAACATCCGGCTGTGGCTCCATATTCACAGATTCTGAGCCGGAATTCTGAGGATCCGGCTGCTGTGCCCCGCAGTGCGGGCAGAACCTGGACCCTTCCGGGATCTCCTGATAACACTTAATACAGTTCATTTTCATACCTCGCTCTCATCATCGTAAAATAATATTATAACACTCCATTAAATAATACCATTAAATGAGGCAAAAAGTCATCACAAAAGTAAAAAAATTGTATTTTTTGTTGAGCAGCCTGCCTGTATTGTTTTCACCTTTGCCGGTCGTATCATCCCTGCCCTTAAAAGAACCGGCCTGAGCGCGTTATACAGAATCCCCACAAGAATAACAGACACCACTGCATTGACAAATGTCGTCGCAGCACTCCATTTGGCCAGAACCTCCGCCATCTGCTGCGGTTGTCCCAGAACATACTGTTTGTAAAAATAGCCCGCCAGAGGATCTGCGACCACATTAAACCCCAGCCCTGCCACAGAGGCGACCGTACTCCACCGAAAAATATATTTTTTATCCGTGCTCTCATTGATCCTGGCAATACGGTGAGCCACAAATCCCACGATCAATCCAATACACAATTTTAGTACAAATGTCTTTGGTGCCCCTGTAATATAAACCGGATCCAGGATATCTGCCATCGTCATCCCCACCGCGCCGGCAAGTCCGCCATACCATCCTCCGAGGATCAGTGCGCCAAGTACGCAGAAGGCGTTGCCAATGTGCAGCGAAGTGGCATCACCGCCCGGCATGGGGATCTTGATCTGCAAAAATGTAAATGATACAAAACAAAGAGCTGCCATTAGCGCTGTCTGAGCAAGTTTAATAATATTTTCTTTTCTGTTTTTCATAGTATGCTGCCTCTTTTCCTGTTCAATACAGGTATGGTAGCACCGTACTGGTCATTTTAAAATGTCCAGTTAATATATTTTTATACAGTCCAGTTATCCTCCCCCAGCCGTACCTGTTCCATTTTTCTGGCATCTTCCTCTTCGAGATAGTCAAAAAGATAATTCTTAAGATTGTTCCCCCGGCCAAGATACTCTCCTCTCAGTTCCTTCAGGGCCGTTTCTACTTCGTCTTTCAGCCCCGCCGCGGACATCCGCCTGGCCCCATGTCCAAGGATAATGATCTGCTCCAACGCGTCGGAAGTGGCAACGGTAACGTCTTTATGTCTGGATATTTTCCGGACTGTCTTTTCGATATACTGATCCGCGGTTTCTGCTTCTTTCGTATATACAATATAAATATTGTGATATTTTATCGTCTCTCCTGTCCCGCCCTCTACTTTATATGCATCAAATACAAGGATCACCGCACACTTTTTACAGCCCTGATAATTACAAAGAATGTCCGCCAGTTTTCCCCTCGCCGCTGCTATGTCGATCTCTGACAGTCTGCGCAGTTCTTCCCAGGCAAAAATGATATTGTATCCGTCTACCAGCAGAAACTCTTCCTTTTTCTTCTCTTTTTGCCTCTCGTCTGACTTCCATTTTCCGTCTCTGTCCGCCTCCGTCTTGCTCTCTGTTTTCGCGTATACAGTTACCGGACTGTTTTGTATTTTTTGTTTTACCGGATCCGGGGTGCGCACATAGATCGCATCCAGTTCCTCCTGTGTAAGTTGGATCGTCTTTCTGGCAGGCCGGAATTGTAAATACTCCTTCTCTCCCGTTCCGGACATCTCTTCTTTCCTTCCGCTTTCCACATGCATATATTCATCCGCTTCATACCACGGTACGATAAAACCCGCTCCATGCGCGCAGAATACAGAATCTGCAGTATTTTCCACATCCGCGTCCGCATCATAGTTGATCCTGGCAATGACTTCCTCCGGATTATGACATACATCATATCCTTTCAAAGTACAGAACATTCTGCCAAAACCGCCGGTATACGCCGCAAATTCTTTCTGATATCCCCGCATCTCAGACACCGGCGCCTGACCGGTCAGTACAGCCAGCCCGTTCTCGGTCTCCGGCCCACGGAATTGTCCGCACATCTTCTGAACATCTGTCATGGCCCGCCCCACGGACTCCAGTGGCAGTTCCATCCGGAATTCGTAATATGGCTCCAGCAGGACTCCTTTCGCTTTACGCAGTCCCTGCCGCACCGCGCGGTACGCCGCCTGACGGAAATCGCCGCCTTCGGTATGCTTTTGATGAGCCCGTCCACTCAGCAACGTGATCTTCAAATCCGTCACCGTGGACCCGGTCAGCGCGCCTTTATGGTCCCGCTCTTCCAGATGGGTAAGGATCAGCCTCTGCCAGTTCCGATCCAATACGTCTTCTCTGCAGTCCGCAGCGAACTGCATGCCGGAGCCGCGTTCGCCCGGTTCCAGAAGAAGATGGACTTCCGCATAGTGGCGGAGTGGTTCAAAATGTCCTGCTCCCTCAGTCGGAGCTTCTATGGTTTCCTTATATACGATATTCCCCTCGCCAAACTCGATGAGAACTCCAAAACGCTCTTTTACAAGGCGCTGCAGTACTTCCGTCTGTACTTCGCCCATAAGCTGGATATGGATCTCAGCCAGCTCCTCTTCCCACTCCACATGAAGTTCTGGCTCCTCTTCTTCCAGCTGGCGAAGATTCTGCAGCATCACATGAGCATCACAGCCTTGCGGCAATTCTACACAATAAGTAAGGACCGGCTCCAGAACAGGAATCCCGGATGCCTTCTCCACGCCAATCCCCTGTCCCGGACTGGTTCCTTCCAGACCGGTGACCACGCAGACTCTTCCTGCCTCCACCTCGGGAAACATCTGGTATTTCTCTCCCGAATAGATCCTGATCTGATTTACTTTTCCCTCGATCCCGGGCAGAGTCTCTTTTACACGCAGACGTCCTCCCGTCACTTTCAGCCAGGTCAGTCTTTCCCCCTGTCCGTCTCTGGAAATCTTGTACACTTTGGCCCCGAACTCTGCCGGATACAAAGGAACCGGCACATACTCTGTCAGGCCGTCCAGAAGTCCGGTAATCCCCCTGGCCTTCAGAGCTGATCCAAACCAGCAGGGGAAAACGTTTCTTGCGGCAACTGCTCCTCTTACGGCTTCCCGGCTGATGGTCCCGTTCTCGAAATATTCCTCCATCATCCGTTCATCACAGGCCGCAAGATTTTCCAGATGTTCCTTTCGGGTCTCTGCAGGCAGCTCCTGCTCTGTCCCGGCCGTTCCGGAACTCTCCGCTCTGACAGACGGGCCTTCCCCATCTTCTGCCGCACGGCAGATAAGCCCGCTCATGTCCACACAGTTCTCACTGAGTCTTTCCTTAAGCTCCGCCAAGATCCGCTCCTGATCTGCGTCTTCCCGGTCCATTTTATTTACAAAAAGAAAGACCGGAACTCCATAGCGCTTCAGCAGGCGCCACAATGTGACTGTATGGCTCTGCACTCCGTCTGCCGCGCTGATCACAAGCACTGCACAGTCCAGCACCTGAAGGACCCGCTCCATCTCCGCCGAAAAATCTACGTGCCCCGGAGTATCAAGAAGGGTGATTTCTGTATCGTTCCAGGAAATCACAGCCTGTTTGGAAAAAATGGTGATCCCCCGCTCCCGCTCCAGTTCATATGTATCAAGAAATGCATTCCCGTGATCCACACGCCCCATGTTTCTCAGTCTGCCGCTCAGATAGAGCATTCCCTCGGAAAGAGTGGTCTTTCCCGCATCTACATGGGCGAGGATGCCGACGTTGAGTCGTCTCTGCCGCTGCCCGGCTGCCTTGTTTTCTTTATTCTCAGACGTATTTCCCATAGAAAATACCCCTTTCTGTGCTATGTTTATGCCTTCATAATCATAGCACAGAAAGAGGTATAAGTCGATAAAGCATTATTTTCCGCGATTGGCACGGTCTGAACAGTTACTTACTTTAATCTGTATCTGCGTCCTTTGTTCTTCCTGATGCTGTATATATCCGGAGCTCCGCTGCCTGCTCACCAATACCGATCAGATTAAATATTATGATGGGGCACAAAACTCTCCCTGTCAATGGCACGGAATTCATATCCCTGTCCCTTATAATATTCCATCACCTCCGGCAGTGCCTCTACCGTCTCATCCTTTGCAGCAGAATCATGAAAAAGTATTACTGCATGGCTGTATCTGTCAGTGGCCGATCGTGCCACGATCTCATCTTTTTTGCATCCCGCCCCATCGCCGCTGTCTATATTCCAGTCATAATACTGATATCCTTTTTCCTGGACATCAGCAGCAAGTTTCGACATAAGTCCCTGGCTGTATTTCTGCGAGACCTCATTCGAGGACCCTCCCGGAAATCGGATAAAACACGGGACATATCCGATCTGCTCCCTGGCCACCTTTCCAATCTGTTCCAGATCGCTGAAATAGGCTTCCTCAGAAGAATATACTTCCGCATAGTCATGAGTATAGGTATGCAGTCCGATCGTATGCCCTGCGTCATAGGCCTTTTTAATCAGAGGGCGGTATGCCTCATTGGAACCTGTGATAAAAAATGTCGCCTTTGCGTCATATTCTTCCAGTATATCCAGGATCTTCCGCGTATTTTCAGACGGTCCGTCGTCAAATGTGAGATATACGATCTTCTCTCCCTCTGTCGGTTCCTCTGTCCCCACCGGTACACCCGGCTGCACTGAAAACTCTTTCATCCGTTTTACTGCCTGCTCTGCCTCTGCAGCGGTTTTTGCTTCTTTTTCCGCTTTTGCCCTCTCTGCAGCGGCCTGTTTTCCTTCAGCCTCCTTACTTTCTGCCGCCATACAGAAAATGGTGGAGCCGATCGCAAAAAATACCAGCGCACACAGTATGATACCGTTTATGTTATATTTTCTTTTCCTCTTTCGCATTCCAAAGAACTCCCATTATCTTTTGTTTAAAATTTATATCTTCACAACCCCTGTCTTAAATTATATAGAGTACTCTTTAAGGAATTGCTATTATTTCATTAATTATTGTTAATTTTTGATCACTAATGATTTGAAAAACATTGAACCGGTAATCGATCTATGGAATACGCAAAACGCAGGGCCGCGTTTCCGCCGCCCTGCGCCAGGATTCATGGCATTATCATTTTGTTAAAAGCATCATGATCTCATTGCTCCGCTGCACAAACGCAGTCATCTCCTCCGGACTCAGAGGTTTATGTGCCAGCATCGCCAGGTCATACAGCTGTTTACAGATGATCGGCACATTTTTGCTCCGCTTATGCTCCACCAGGAATTGTACAAGCGGATGATTTGCATTGAGCACCAAAGTCGCCTGACTGCCGAACATGGAAGGATCCATACCGCTCATGCCGTACATCTTCATCATCTCTTCCATCCTTCTGTTCTGTTCGGACAGGACTGCCATGGCAGCTACATTGTCGTCCTTAAGCTTCTCTACCTTCACATCAAGCTTGTCATTCCCCAGTTCTTTACGGAAGATAGCCACAAGGCTGTCCGTCGTCTTCTGGAAAGACTCTTTCTCTTCCTCCGCGACTTCATCCTTCAGAGACTCATGGACATCTGCGTCAATGCGCAGGAACTGGATGTCAGGATGTTTCTGCTCCAGATAGGTCACAAAAGCAGAGTCAATATTATGTGTCAGGATAACCGCGTCCTGTCCCTGCGCCTTAAACATATTCACATACTGGCTCTGCTGGACTTCATCCGTCACATAATAGATACGGGTCTTTTCCTTTTCTTCTTCGCCGGACGTCTGCTCTTCTTTTTCCTCTGTGTTTTCCGGCGTTGTATCTGCATTTTCCGCCTCAGTGTCTCCATCTTTTTCTGAGGTTTCTTCCGCTTCGTTTCCGCTCTCCTTCAGAAGATCTTCCAGCGTCAGGTATTTATGGTCCAGATTTTTGTAAATCATGGAATCTTTCATCTTCTCGCCGAATTTCTCATCTTTCAGGCAGCCGAACTTGATAAACGGACTGATATCATCCCAGTATTTTTCATAATTCTCCCGGTCTGTCTTGAACATCCCCGTCAGTTTGTCCGCCACTTTCTTGGATATATAATCCGCCACTTTATTGACAAATCCATCATTCTGAAGGGCGCTTCTTGATACGTTCAGGGGCAGGTCCGGGCAGTCGATGACACCCTTTAATACCATCAGGAACTCCGGGATCACTTCTTTGATATTGTCCGCGATAAATACCTGATTGTTGTACAGCTTGATGGTCCCCTCGATCGACTCATATTCGGTATTGATCTTCGGGAAATACAGGATCCCTTTCAGGTTAAACGGATAGTCCATGTTCAGATGGATCCAGAACAGAGGCTCCTTATAATCCATAAATACCTTGCGGTAAAATTCAATATACTCTTCCCTGGTGCACTCGCTTGGATTCTTTCCCCACAGCGGATGAGTATCGCTGATGGAAACCGGACGTTTCACAATCTTAGCTTTCTTCTTCGGCTCTCCCTCTTCTCCTTCTTTCGGCTCTTCGGTGATGTGTTCCACCACTTTATCTGTATCCAGCAGTTCCCCTTCATCGATCGTTTCATACTCCGGCTCTGCATTCGCCCTGGAAAGGAAGATCTCTACAGGCATGAAAGAACAGTATTTCTCCAGCACTTCCCTTGCCCGGTATTCATTGGCGAACGCAAGACTGTCCTCATTCAGGAACAGCGTGATCTCTGTTCCAACCGTTGTCTTGCTGCCATCCTGCATCTCATACTCTGTTCCGCCCTGGCTGGCCCAGTGCACCGGAATCGCCCCCTCTTTGTAGGAGAGGGTGTCGATCTGAACTTCATCCGCCACCATAAACGCTGAATAGAATCCCAGCCCGAAGTGGCCGATCATATCATCCTCAGTCGTCTTGTCTTTGTATTTCTCAAGGAACTGAGTTGCTCCGGAAAAAGCAATCTGCGTAATATACTCCTCTACTTCCTCCGCAGTCATGCCAAGTCCGTTGTCGATAAATTTCATCGTCTTTTCTTCCGGGTTGACGATCACTTCGATCTTCGGTTTATATCCGTCCGGAAGCTCATATTCTCCCATTATATCCAGCTTTTTCAGCTTTGTGATCGCATCGCACCCGTTGGAAATCAATTCACGCACAAAAATATCATGATCAGAATATACCCATTTCTTTATAATCGGAAATATATTCTCACTGTCAATAGATAAGTTCCCTTTTTTTACTGCCATATAGAACACTCCTTTCGCTTAAAAAATATTCTAGTACAGCAGGATTTAAAAGTCAATAGAAAATTAGCACTCTTTTTATCAGAGTGCTAACAACCTGTTTTCCGTTCTTTCTCCGACAGCAAAAACATGATATACTTATCTTGTTGTTTTCAAAAACAGATTTTCACTTCTGACAGGAGGTAAAGTATTACTATGGATACAGTATTGATGATAAAAAAAGCTGATACGGATGAACAGATCCGTCAGATCGCTGATCTGGCCCGTATCATCTGGAATGAACACTTCACTCCCATTATCGGGAAAGATCAGGTGGACTACATGGTGGAAAAATTTCAGTCCTATCCTGCCTTAAAAAAACAGCTGGACGACGGGTATGAATACTACCAGATCTTTGACAGCGGGGAGTTCTGCGGCTACACCGGGATCCATCCGGGTGAAGACGGCAGACTGTTCCTGAGCAAACTGTACATAAGGAAGGACCACCGGGGGCGTCATCTGGCCACCCGTGTATTTGATTTCCTGACAGATCTCTGCCGGGAGCGGGGATATTCCGCAGTCTGGCTCACCTGCAATAAACATAACAACAATTCTCTCGGTATTTACCGCCATCTGGGGTTTCAGACCATTGACACTCAGGAAGCAGATATCGGAGGAGGATTTATCATGGATGATTACATTATGGAGTATCAGGTTTTGTGAAAATTCTGTGAACGGGGCCGTGTACCTTTTAAAAGGGGACAGGCACTTTTTAAAAGGTACACGGCCCCCATTAAAAAAAGACAGAGCCCGCAAACTGGGGTCTGTCCTTTTTTATCTTTTTATACTGTCTCCGGCTCAGGATACTCTTCGCCGAACAGCTCAACCGTAACTTTTTTCATCACCTGTGGCTCAAGCGGACGATCGCCATAATCTGTAGGCGTCTCCGCAATCCGGTTTACCACATCCATACCTTCTGTAATCCTGCCGAACGCAGCGTATGCTCCGTCCAGATGAGGCGATTTTTCATGCATGATGAAAAACTGGCTTCCCGCAGAATCAGGATGCATGGCGCGGGCCATGGAAAGCACGCCCGGATCGTGGGCAAGGTCGTTCACAAAACCGTTCTGAGCGAACTCCCCTTTAATCGTATATCCCGGGCCTCCCATGCCAGTTCCGTCTGGACACCCGCCCTGGATCATAAACCCCCGGATGACCCGGTGAAAGATCAGCCCGTCATAAAATCCTTTATTGACCAGAGAAATAAAGTTCCTTACTGTGTTCGGGGCAATCTCCGGATAGAGCTCCGCTTTCATAATATCCCCGTTTTCCATTTCAAATGTTACCACTGGATTTGCCATATCTATGTCCTCCTTAAACACAGTTGTTATTGTAGCGGATTTCCACTTATCCGTCAATTTCTTTTAACTCTTTCTCAGTATTATCCGAAGAGGAAGAATTCTTAGGAAACTGAATCCCAATCTTGGTCCCGCGTCCCGGAGCACTGTCCACACTGACCTTTGCTCCGTGGAGCAAAGCTCCGTGTTTTACGATAGACAATCCCAGACCTGTTCCGCCTCTCTCTTTTGAGTGGCTCTTGTCGACCCTGTAAAAGCGCTCAAAAATACGTTCATGATGTTCTTTGGGAATTCCGATCCCTGTGTCAGACACGCTCACCTTGGGGCCTTCCAGCGTATTTCCGACCCAGACGGAAACCCGTCCGTAGTCATTGTTGTATTTCACTGCGTTTTCACATACATTATAGATCATTTCATCAAGGATCTGGCGGATACCGAAATATGTCACCGGTTCCCCGGTCAGTTCCATATAAATATTCTTCTGAGCGGCCTGCGGTGAAAGCCTGCTGATAATCTCCCGGGTCAGATCGAACAGGTCGACGTTTTCTTTCTCTACTTCCACCGACTCTTCATCCAGTTTGGACAGTTTAATAATATCTTCCACTAAAGTGATCAGCCTCCGGGCCTCTTTATAGATACGCTCAGAAAACACCGGGATATCTGACGGACGGACCATCCCGTTCTTCATGATCTCCGCATATCCGGAAATAGAAGTAAGTGGCGTCTTCAGTTCATGAGATACATTGGCGGAAAATTCTTTCCTCATATTTGCTACAGCTTCTTTTTCTTTATTCTGTCTGTCCATAGCCGTCAGCAGAGGATTCAGTTCCTCATACACCTCATTCTCCAGGGGATGTTCCAGATCCAGCGCATTGATGGGTTTGATCAGCCGTCTTGTCTGCCATGCCGCAAGGAGCATGGCCAGCAGGACTAACAGAATCGCCAGAGAACCCATCACCGGGAGCAGGGCAACTGCAGTACTGACCAGATTGTCCATGGACCTGGCCACCCGCAGGACCGTACCGTCATTCAGCAAAAGAGCATAATAATACATATCCTGTCCCACTGTGACAGACCTCCGTATATCCTCTCCCGATCCATTCTCCAGGGCACTTATAACCTCTCTTCGTCCACTATGATTTTCCAGACTGTCTGTGTCCCGCCTGGAATCGTACAGTACCTCTCCGTCTTCTGCGATCTGTGTCACTCTTGTCTCTATATCCACTTCGTCCATCTGCTTTAAATATTCTGCTCCGGATATATTGATAGCCGTCTGGATATATCTTGCTTCCTGCTTCAGCTCCGTCTGCAGAACAGACAGATTGCGGCTGTAGAGGAGAAGTGACAAAATGACATAGAAGAGCACAAATGTCACCGCAAGGATAGCCATCATGCTCTTCTGTATCTTCCATTTCATACTTTTGGGTTTTTTCAACTCTGTCTTTTTCATGCCCGAATATCCTGTACTCGTTTCTTTTCTTTCCTGTTTCCGGCTCCGGACTTATCAGGCTGCTCCGCCCATGCGGTACCCTACGCCCCGGACCGTCTGGATGATATCACCTTTTGCTCCCAGTTTCTGCCGCAGTGTTCTGATATGAACATCCACCGTTCTGGTCTCACCGTCAAAATCATAGCCCCATATCTCTGTCAGGAGCTGATCTCTTGTAAGGACGATCCCCTGATTACGCATCAGTTTCTCCAGCAGCTCAAACTCTTTCAGCGTAAGTGTGATCTCTTTTCCGTCTACAGTAACCTCATGTTTTTTCACATTTACATGAACGCCTGCTGTCTCCATATCCATCCTGTCTTCCGCCTTGCCGCTGCGCCTTAAGACAGCCTTGATCCTGGAGACCAGCTCCATCATCCCGAACGGCTTGGTCACATAGTCATCCGCCCCGGAATCCAGACCTACGACTTTGTCATATTCCGAGCCCTTGGCCGTTACCATGATTACCGGGATATCCTTTGTCTTAGAAGATGATTTCAACTTTTTGAGCAATTCAAGACCATCGTCACCAGGGAGCATGATATCCAGCAGGATCAGTTCCGGCGTGTCAAATGCGAGCGCCTCCATAAAAGCAGCGCCGTCCGCAAATCCCCTGGCCTTAAGCCCGGTGGTCTCCAGTGTATATATCACAAGTTCTCGAATGTTGTCGTCGTCTTCCACACAATAGATCATCTTATTTGATTCTCCTTACTCTATTCTCCTTCAGCCGGCCCGGTACCGGGACTCCGTTGTTTCTGCCGCACAGTCCCGCGGACACTGCTGAACCTCTCGCTAATCCTCGTGCACGATCGCGCTGTCTTTATGCACACCTGTAATAGAAAACTCTACCCACTCCGCAATATTTGTAGCATGGTCACCGATACGCTCAAGATATTTTGTAACCATGATCAGATCAAAAATCCTGCTTCCATTCTTGCCTTTCTCTTCCTTAATAAACTCGATCATCTCATCCCGGACTTCATCAAAATACTGATCAATGGCATCGTCTGCCTTCATCACGTCACGGGCAAGCTCCAGATCCCGGTTTACATAGGCGGTCACACTGTTACGCACCATTTTGCTGACCTCCGAAGCCATGGTTCCGATCACATGGATCTCATCCGTAGCTGCCACCCCTTTAGAGGAAATAATGATCTCCGCGATATCAGCCGTCTGATCACCGATACGCTCCATGTCCGTGATCATCTTAAGAGCCGCCGAAATCCTTCTCAGATCTTTTGCCACCGGCTGCTGCTGGAGAAGAAGCTTTAAGCACAGTCTCTCAATATCTTTCTCGCACTGATCGATCTCCTCATCTTCCCGGATGACGATCTTTGCCTGCTCAATACTGCCTTCCTTGAGGGCCTGTGTCGCTTTCGCGATGGCCGTCTCACAGAGTTCTCCCATATGTGTAAGCTGCTCATCCAGAAGATGAAGCTGCATATCAAATCTGTTCCGCATAATTTAACCAAACCTCCCTGTGATATAGTCTTCTGTTCTTTTATCTGCCGGTATTGAGAATAATTTTTCCGTGTCATTGTATTCTACAACTTCTCCCAGCAGGAAGAAGGCTGTATTGTCCGAAACACGCACTGCCTGCTGCATATTATGAGTTACCATGACAATAGTATAGTCTTTTTTCAACTCCATCGCAAGGTCTTCGATCTTAGACGTGGAGATGGGATCCAGCGCTGAAGTCGGCTCATCCATGAGCAGGACTTCCGGCTCCACTGCCAGTGCTCTGGCAATACAGAGTCTCTGTTGCTGCCCGCCTGACATACCCAGAGCACTGGTTTTCAGACGGTCTTTGCATTCATCCCAGATGGCGGCGTTCCGCAGGGACTTCTCCACAATGTCATCCAGCTTCGCCTTAGAATGGACTCCGTGGGTTCGCGGTCCGAACGCGATATTGTCATAAATGCTCATCGGGAACGGATTGGGTTTCTGGAATACCATACCCACACGTTTCCTAAGCATATTCACATCCATACCTTTAAAAATATTCTGCCCGTCCAGGAGGATCTCCCCTTCAATGCGGCATCCCTCTACCAGGTCGTTCATGCGGTTGATAGACTTTAAAAGAGTCGATTTACCACAGCCGGATGGCCCGATAAACGCAGTGATCTTATTCGCTTCGATCTCGAGATTTACATCCTTGAGGGCTTTAAAATCCCCATAATATAAATCAAGATTCTTGATACTAATCTTTGACATTTCTTCTACCTCTTCTATTCCGGGACGTAGTAAAATTGAATTTGACTACGTCCCCAATTCAACTTTACGGTGTCCCCTTTCACAGTTTCGTCACATTTATGCTTTTGTAAGTTTTCTTGCGATCACGCTTGACAGCGCGTTGATCCCTACTACCAGAACTAGAAGGATGACCGCAGTCGCATACGCCTGGTCCATGTAAAGTCCCTCGCTGGACAGGTTATACATATGCAGTGCCAGTGTACGTCCGGATCCCATGATGCTATCCGGGATCTGAGCCACGGTTCCTGATGTGTACATCAGAGCGGCAGTCTCTCCGACGATACGGCCGATCGCCAGGATCACGCCTGCCAGGACGCCGGGAATGGCTGACGGAAGTACGATACGGAACACGGTCCGCAGCTTGCCGGCGCCCAGTCCGAAACTGCCTTCCCGGTAGGAGTCCGGAACCGCTTTTAAGGCCTCTTCTGTTGTCCTCATGATCAGCGGTAAGATCATGATCGCCAGTGTAAACGCACCTGCCAGAAGGGAGAATCCCCACCCCAGGGCATTGACGAAGAACAGCATTCCGAAAAGTCCGTACACGATAGACGGGATACCGGAGAGTGTCTCTGTCGTCAGACGGATAACCTCTACAAATTTATTTCCCCTCCCCGCGTATTCCACAAGGAAGATCGCCGAAAAGATCCCGAAGGGCACCGCGATCAGCAGGGATAAAAATGTCATAATGATTGTATTGATCAACGCGGGCACCACCGATGCGTTCTCAGAGGTATATTCCCAGGAGAAGAGCGATGGCTTGATATGAGGCAGCCCGTTGACCAAAATATACGCGATCAGGAAAATCAGCACCGCGAATGTGATGATCGCCGCCAGCATCACGAGCAGCATCACGATAAATGAACCCGGATGTTTCAGATATGTCCTGAACTTGTCGCCGATTGTTGTCTTATTACTCATGATCTGCCCCCCTCTTCAATAATGCTACGCTGAAATTTATGATCAGGATAAATACAAACAGTACCACACCTGTCGCGATCAGCGCTTCCCGGTGGAGACCGGTGGCATATCCCATCTCAATTACGATATTACCGGTGAGGGTACGGATCCCCTGGAGGATGCTTCCGGTAAGACGGGCCTGATTTCCGACGATCATAATAACCGCCATGGTCTCGCCGATGGCACGGCCGATCCCAAGCACGATCCCCGCGATCACACCGGATTTTGCTGCCGGAATGATGACCCGGAAGATACTTCTCTCCTTCGTCGCGCCAAGGGCCAGTGAGCCTTCATAATAATGGGCAGGAACGGCGCGCATGGCGCTCTCTGTTGTCCCGATGATGGTGGGCAGGATCATCATACCCAGGATCAGAGACGCGGTCAGGATACTGTTTCCGTCTCCCGCGGTCTTTACGATCCCCGCGGACCGGAGTGTCTGTCCAAAATCCCGGATGATCGGAACTACCACCACGATCCCGAAAAAGCCGTATATGACCGAAGGTATCCCGGCAAGAAGCTCGGTAGCCGCCTTCAGCGGCTTATAGATCCGTTTCGGGCAGTACATTGCCATGAATACAGAAGTCAGGATTCCGATCGGCACTCCGAAAATGATCGCTCCCGCAGTCACATAGAGACTTCCCACGATCATCGGGAGGATCCCGAACTGGTCACTGCCCGGACGCCAGATCTCTCCTGTGATAAATTTTACAAATCCTATCTCTCTCATTGCAGGGATCCCATTTGCGAACAGGAATACACAAATGAGGATCACCGCCAGCACCGACGCGCACGCGGCGACAAAAAATACTCCCTGCATGAATTTCTCAGTCCATGCTTTTGATTTCATTTTTCCCTCCAAATGAGCCGGGAAGACATACCTTACATCTGCCCGGCTCATGAACTTAAAGCGGAAAGCCTTTCAATTCAAGCTCTATCTGTCTCTATCTGTAATTATCGTTTATCCCTGAACCTCAGACCTTAGATTGCGTCCCATGTGGTGACATCGCCCACATAGATGGATTTCACCTGGTCAACTGTCATATCTTCTGTCGGGTTGTTCAGGTTTACGATTACTGCGATACCGTCTGTTGCGATCACGGTTCCGTCAAGCTCTGCAGCCTCTTCCTCTTTCAGCTCTCTGGATGCCATACCAATATCATAGCTTCCTTCGATCGCAGATGTCATACCTGTTGTAGAGTCTGTTGTCTGCAGTTCAATATCAGCGTTCGGGTTCACCTCTGCATAAGCCTCGATCAGTTTCTCCATCAGCGGTGATACAGAAGAAGATCCTCCTACCACGCAGCTTCCTTCCGGAGCACTTCCTGAATAAGCCGTAACATCAGCTACCGGGATATAACCTTCTGCGGATACAACTTCCTGTCCTTCTGTGCTCATGATGAAGCTCATGAAATCTGTTGCTACCGGGTTGTCAGCACCTTTCTTTACTGCTACGTTGAACGGTCTGGACACTTTATAAGAACCGTTTTCGATGTTCTCAGCTGTAGCCTCTGCTCCGTCGATCTTGAGCGCTTTTACAAGAGACTCGTCAAGAGATCCCAGTGAGATGTAACCGATAGCATATTCATTCTCGGAAACTGTGGTCATCATGACAGATGTGTTATTTGTAACCTGAGCGTCCAGTGTCGTCATATCATTGTCATCTTCATCTACCACTCCGAACAGCTCTGTGAAAGCTCCTCTTGTACCGGATCCTTCCTCACGGGATACTACAGAGATCGTCTGTGTGCTGTCCCACTCGCCTGATCCGCCTTCTTCTGTTGACGCCGCGTCGCCTTCTGCTGATGTATCATCGTTTCCGCCGCCACATCCGACTGCCAATGCTGCTACCATACTTACAGTTGCCAATACTGCGATAAACTTTTTCATTTTCATTGTCTCATAATCTCCTTTTTGGTTTCAGACTATCTTTCTATGTATCAGGATGTATGTTTACTGTTTTTACTTTCCGCCACATCCCGGCGACGTCTTTCGTCCGTCGACGCTATCCATCATATAGAAGCAATGTAAAATGTAAAATCATCAGTATGTTAAATCTATGTAAAATAAAAAACGCCGTATCTGCGGGCTTTTTCGGCATTTTCCCGCTGATATGGCGTCCTTCATGTAAAATCGGCACCGATTCTTTTCTTTCCGGTCCGGGCCTTTTTCGTCTTATTTTCTGCTTATCCGAGGAGATATTCTGTCAGATCCTCGATCGTATAAAATACTTTGTCAGCTCCGGCGTCAAGAAATTTCTGGGCTGTCTCATCACATTTTTCCGCTCTCTCTTCCGGAGACAGAGCCTCGTACTCTTCCAGAGTCAGTCCCATCTCAGAACTTCCCACTACGATCCCCGCAGACCAGACTCCGGCGTTTCTTCCTTCTTTGATATCAGAGACCGTATCTCCGACTTTCAGCACCCTGTTTACTTTTTTGATCCCAAGGGCTTCCATATTACGGAAGATCATGTACGGGTACGGCCGCCCTTTCTGCCCGGTGGAGTCCGGACTGAACCAGACATCCGGCGCGTATCCCTTCCCGGCCGCGGCAGGAACGACGATTTCCATCATCTTATCTGTATATCCGGTCGTGGATCCGATCTTCAGACCGCTCCTCCTGAGTTTGGCCACAGCCTCTACAACCCCCGGCTTCGGATCGGAATAGAAGGAAAGAATACTCAGAAGCTTTTCCTCGAAAATGCTGTAGAGCTGCTGTGCCTCCTCTTCTCCCGGCTCAGTCCCGTGCTGCTTTTCCCAGCATTCCCTGATCCTGGGCATTTTCAGCATGGTGCGGATATGATCGATCTTCAGCATCCCCATAGGTTCCCGCACTTCCTCCATGGTGGGCTCGACACCGTACTGTCTGAACACCTCCAGAAATGCCTGAACGGGAGCCATACATCCAAAGTCTACCGTTGTCCCGGCCCAGTCAAAGATCACCGCTTTAATTTTCTTCATGATTGTACTCCTCCAGAAATTCTTTCATGATCCCGCATACCTTCTCAATGTCTTCGCTGTAGATCTCCCCGATATTTCCGATACGGAACGTATCAGCCTCCGTCACCTTGCCCGGATAAATCGCATATCCCCTCTCCTTGATGTACTCATACATCTGAGCGAATGTAAAATGCCGGTCCTCGGGATAGAAAAACGTCGTAATGATCGGCCCCTGATGGGTGCTGTCAATATACGGGCGGATCCCCATCTCCCCCATCTTCTCGATAAGCAGCCGGTTATTTTCCGTATAGCGGCGGTTCCTGGCCTCAATGCCGCCTTCCATGGCAAGTTCCTTCATGGCCCGGGCAAACGCCAGCACCACGTGGGTGGGGGAAGTAAACCGCCATTTCCCGTCGGCCTCCATGGTCTTCCACTGATCATACAGGTCCAGTGACAGGCTCCTTGCCTTCCCCTTGCTGGCCTCAAGCAGATCCTTTCTGGCGATGACGAAGGAGAATCCGGGAACGCCCTGGATGCATTTGTTTGCGCTGCTCACAAGAAAATCAATGCCCCAGTCCTTTACCGGGATGTCCACACCGCCGAAGCTGCTCATGGCATCCACGATAAACACTCTTCCTTTTTCCTTCACAACCCTGCCCACTGCTTCAATATCATTGAGGATGCCGGAAGTTGTCTCACTGTGGACCATCGCCACATGGGTGATGGCAGGATCCGCGTCCAGCATTTCCCCGATCCTGTGCGCATTGGGCACCTGATCATAATGTTCGCTGTACACGTGCCTGGTAATCCCCGCATGGTCCGCAATATCCACCATCCGCTCTCCGTATGCCCCGTTGGCGCAGATCAGAAGCTCATCCGCCGTCCCGATGACGCTGGTCAGCACAGATTCCACCCCGAATGTCCCGCTGCCCTGCATCAGGACCGCCGTGTACTCGTCCGGAGTCACATGGGCCAGTTCCAGGAGGCCTTTCCGGATCTCCTGGGTGATCTGTTTGTAGTCGTCGTCCCATGTACAGTGGTCGAACATCATCTCTTTCTTCACCGTCTCCGTAGTGGTCAGCGGCCCCGGTGTCAGAAGTTTATATGATCTCATGATTCATCCTCTTTTCCTGTCTGTTTCTCTTTTCTCTGAAAATCTTTCCTCTTAAAATCTTCCGGTCTTTTACAGTCCTGCCGCTTCCTTGCACTCCTCGGACAGAGCCTGATGCTGCTCCAGAAGGTCAACAGTCAGTTTCTCCGGGAATACCTTGGGATTCTCGGACTTGTTCGCTGCATCTGTCGTCTCACCGTTGTACAGAGCATTCGGATAGTAGGACTGAAGCTCCTCTCTTCCGTTCTCGATGATGCACTGTGCCATCTCCATGGCCAGCGGATTGGTGTCATCGCCCTTGTCAATGATGGCTACAGACTCTGTCAGGCTGAAATTGCCCTCTGCCGGATCGATATAGTCGATGGGAAGCCCTTCTTCCTTGTCAGCCACTGCCTGCTGCCTCAGTCCGAACCCGATGGCAACCTCACCGGCGCGCACCTTCTTAAGCGGAGCAGATCCGGAATCCTCCAGATGATCCCCTACATTCTCATAGATCCCTGTCAGTACTTCCTTCGCTCCATCTTCCCCGTACTCGGAGATCAGAGCCTGCACCAGCAGCCATGCTGTGGAGGAAGCGGAAATATCCGTCACAGAAATGAATCCCTTGTATACCGGATCTGCCAGGTCTTCCAGTGACTCCGGCATGGGCAGATCATTTTCTTCCATCATCTCCGTGTTCACGATGATGGTTCCTTCCTGAGAAGTGATCGGCGCGCAGTATGCCTCGAACTCATCGATCGTATCCACATCAAAATCCAGATCCATGAACATCGTATTCTGCTCCTGAGCGCTCTCTACATAGAAAGTACTCATGGTGACCATATCCGCCTCAATGTCCTTGCCTTCTGCCAGCAGCTTGCCGCCCAGCTCGGACGTTCCAAATGTCTGGAACATATATTTCCCTTCATATCCGTTGTTGTCCAGCGCGTTCTCCATGGCCGTGATCGCCTCTTCATCTGCGTTGGAATAGATGATGATCTGGTCGTCGGAAGATCCCCCTCCGCAGCCGGTCAGACCAAAACCTGTGACCGTTACTGCTGCTGCCAGTGTAAATGCTGCCGCCCTCTTGAAATTCATTTTTCTCACCTTTTTCATAATTTTCCTTGTCTCCTTTCTTCTTTTACGCCGCTTTTTTCGCTGAAAACCGATACACCTTCGCAGTGTTCTTTCTGCTCTTCGCGGCCAGTTTCTGAAACAGTGTCCTGGCGATCAGATTGGTAAATAAGATCAGAAGCGACAGGACAAAGATCTCATTAAATTCATTGAAATACTGTAATTCCTTGATCTTGGTGGTGATGACCATCGTCCGGGCGCCGGCGATAAAGATCACAGCGCTCACCGTTACCATGGCATTCACAAAATAGTAGCTGAACACTTCCAGCAAAGTGGACAGCGCGTTGGGCGTCACCACCCTGGCAATGGTCTTAAGCCAGTTATCGCCCATGAGCATGGCTGTAGTCTCCCAGGACGCGTTCATCTTGGACAGTGAATTCTTCATCATCAGGTACGGCGTGGAAAAGAAATGCACGATGTTGCACATGATGATGAGCGGAAATGTATTCTGCAGCGGCGTCCCGGTAAATACGAACAGATAGGCAAGACCGATGACCATGCCGGGGATCGTGTTTGTCACCAGAGCGATGCTGTCGATCACCTTCTTCAGTTTCCCGCTGACCGTGCTCCTGGCCGTCACCAGCGCTCCTCCGTAGGATAAAAGTGTCCCGGCCAACGCTGTCAGCGCTGCCACCATCAGCGAATTGATATACACGCCGAACAGCTGGCTGTCCTCAAACACCGCCTGCACATGTTCCAGCGTAAAATTCATCCGGTAAGGCCATTCCTCGATAAAGGGCACGATAAACATGACCAGAAACATGCTCAATGTGCAGATCAGGATCACCCCGCTCAGCATCCCGAAAGCCGCATCCCTCTTCACACCCTTCTTCAGCTCGATGGGTGAGATCCGGTTATAGCGCACATTGTATTTCTCCAGAATATGCAGCACTGTAATGCTGACCACCGACGGGATGATCATGACCAGAGCCACAACCGCGCCGTTTCCGAAATTCGGCACGCTTCCCAGCATCTCTGTATACAGCACACTGGCGATCACTTCAAACTGTCCTCCCACGGAAGCCGGGATCCCGAAGTCTGTGAAACAGAGGAAGAAGGTCTGGATAAACGCCGTCGCCAGAGTTCCCATCAGCGGGATGGCGATGGTCATCCGAAACGTCTGGAAAGGAGAATCTCCCATCAGCCTGGATACAATCATAAACCGCTTGTCGATATAGCCCATAGCATTGTTAATCAACGTGAACGCTACAGGCAGCGTATACACCACATATCCCAGTAAAAGTCCGTTGAATCCGTAAATGTCAAAAAGCTGCCGTCCGAAGAGCCGGGTCAGAAGTCCCTGCTTTCCAAACGAATAAATGATCGCGAACCCATAGGTAATGGTGGGAAGCAGCATGGGCAGGATCGCCGCCTTGCTGATGAACCATTTATATCGTTTCCCCAGATTTGTATAATGAATTGTATACGCCAGGATAAATGCCAGGACCGTGGTGATCAGAGCACTGCAGACAGAGATCAGAAGACTGTTCCCCAGAGCCTGCAAAAATCCCCTCCCGGTAAGCACTTCCACATAGTGGCTGAGCGAAACGCTGCTCCCGTCCCCGGTAAAAGATCTCACCAGCACGCTGATCATGGGCACCGCCAGGAAGCCCAGGAAAAATACGGCCAGCAGCGTAAAAATAAGCTTGATCTCTCTGTTCTTTCTCATGACTTCCACCCCTTCAGCACACCTGTGCCTGTTCCCGGAGCTGTCCCGCAAACAGCGTGTAGATATTGTTCCTCTTGATCTCAAGCTGATTTAAGATAAATTTCCTGACAAACCCGTTTTCCGGCCTCTGGATGATCTCTTCCGGTTTTCCGTACTGAGCGATCACTCCTTCATTGATGATCATAACCCGGTCTGAAAGCGTCAGCGCTTCCTCCGGATCGTGGGTCACAATGATGGTCGTCAGATTATACTCCTGAGCGATGGTCTTGATCCGGTCTTTGATGGATTCCTTGATCACTCCATCCAGAGCGCTCAAAGGCTCATCCAGCAACAAGATCTTCGGCTTCATCACCATGGTTCTTGCCAGAGCCACTCTCTGCTTCTGCCCGCCGGAAAGCTGTCCGATCCGCTTGTTTAAATGTTCTTCAAGGCCCAGAAGACTGATCAGCTCTTCCACTTCTTCCTTTGAAGAGATTTCCGGTTTGTTCCTCAGACCGTATGTAATGTTCTGATACACATTCAGATTCGGGAACAGAGCGTAATCCTGAAACACGATATTAAACCCTCTTTTTTCCATAGGTACATCTGTAATATCTTCCCCGTTGAAAATGATCCGGCCGCCGTCCGCGTCCACAATTCCCAGGATCATGTTCAGCAGCGTCGTCTTGCCGCATCCCGAGGGCCCGAGGATCGAAACGATCTCCCCGTCTTCAATATTAAGATTGATATCTTTCAGCACGACTGTCCCGTCATAACTTTTCTTCACATTCTTCAGCTCAAGCATGTTATACCTTCACTCCTTTTTGATCTTGCGCCAGCATGTAAATCTGCATCTCTGCAGTTGACCATATGCTTCATTTTAGATACCGCACATTGAATCCTGTGTGGAATATGTATCTGTCTTTTGCAGTGCGTTCTCAAAATCCGCAGAGCAATTATACCCGGAATCTTTGACCGTTTTCTATCAAGGAAAAATAAAGCCTCTGTAAAGGGAATGTAAACTTTACAGAGGCTTAACTTATTTAAAATTGTAGAAAATCTACGGTTTCTTTATATCTTCGTACGCTTTCTCTCTCACTACCTTCTCGCATTTTTTGAGACGGGAGGCATAATGATCATAGTCAGAAGCTATGATCCCCATATAGAGCATATCCACGATCAAAAGCTGGGTCATCCTGGAGAAGATGGCATCACCGTAAAAATATTGATCCTGGCTGGTGCAGATCAGGATATCCGCGTATTTTCCAATGGTGGAGTCCCGGAAATTGGTGATCACAATTGTAACTGCTCCGGCTCTCTTCGCCGTGCGCATTGCATCCACGGTGTCTTTCGACTCTCCAGAATAGGAGATCCCCACCGCCACATCCCCTTCTCCCAGGCTTCCTGCCGAGATCCGCTGGAGATAACAATCGCTGAAATGCCGGCAGGGGAGCCCCAGATAAAGGAGCTTTGTCAGAAGATCCGCCGCTGTGACTTCCGAGTTCTCCACGCTGTAAATGTCGATCATCCTGGCATTTTTCAGCGTCTCTATCGCCTTTTTATAGATCTTCCCAGGTAGGTTCTTCAATGTTTCTTCGATCATCAGAGAAGCAGTTGATGCCATGTTCGCCGGAATGTCTTCGAGCCTCCCGTTTGGATTCAGTGTATATCCGTACATAAGTTGGTCATCCCGGTCCCGGGGCTGCTTTGTTTCTGCCTTGGCCAGTTCCGCCACCAGCTGGTATCGGAAGTCTCTGTATCCGGAAAATCCCAGAGACTTCAGCATCCGGAGCACCGTCGGCTGACTGACTCCCGCATTCCCGGCCAGCCGGTCGATCGACAGCTCCGGGACCTGATCTGTATGTTCAAGAATATAATCCGCGGCCAGTTTCTCGGATCTTCTCAGATCCGCATAGCCTGCTTTGATCTGTTTATTTACCTGATTCTCATTATCCATATTCCTGCGCCGGTTTGTAGATTGTCTACAAAACTTCCTTTCCTTCCGCTCTTTGAAACACAAAGATTATTATATCAGAGAAGGAAAGAGACGGGTATGGCAGGGAGTGTTAAATGTTTGTAAAGATGGGGCAGTCTTTCCTTACAGCTTGCTCACAATATCCGTATAACTTACCAGCGTCACGTTCCCCATCTCATTTGCCTGATCGGTGCAGCCCTTGGTAAAACCTGTTTTCGCAAAGAGATAGTAGTGAACATTTTGATAGGAAAAGAGTTCGCTTCGCTTTACAAGTGTTTCTAAAACACCAAGACCGACTTTCTCATTCGTCCATTTGCACTCACCGAAAAGAGCTGTGTTTTTATCCTGTTCCGCAAGAATATCGATTTCCGCCCGGCTCTTTTCTTTGGGATCGTTGCCCCACCAGCGGCCGAGAGAAGAAAACTCCACCGGACATTTGCCAAAGAGCAGCAGATTCCAGAGATATTGCCTGCAAATCTCCTCAAACACCTTGCCCATATAGTCGGACAGATACGGCTCGATGCGTTTGTATGCCAAGCCGGCAGCACCACGGGCAATGATCGAATTGTTTTCCGGCACAAAACGATACCAAAAGCGGAACATATTGTCCGCAATTGTGTAAATTGCTTTCCGGGACGCTTTTTCACCGTATGGCGTTTCTTTTTTGATAATACCGAGGGAAATCAGATTTTTTATATAAACGGAACAAATATTTGTGTTTTCCCCGACCTTTCCGGAAATCTCCGACATACGGGAAGCGCCAGTGGCAATCGCCGTGATGATCGCATTATAGAGCGCCGGTTCCCGCACCTCCTGCTTAAGCAGATTCTCAGGCTCTTCAAACAGTGCGGAATTTGGATTCAAAAATGTGTTTTTAATATTGTCTTCTATGCTCAGTTTGTCGTTCATCTGAAGCAGATACTGCGGTGTTCCACCTACGATTCCGTACACATAGGCTTTCTCTTCATCGGTGAAATTTTTGAAATAATGGCAAGTCTCTTCAAAGTTAAAGGGAAGAATTTTCATCTGCGCTGTCCGTCTGCCGTAAAGAGGCGCTTTGTAGGCGAGGACATGATCTTCCATATAGGACATCGACGAACCGCAAAGGATCAGCATCAGTCTGGATGAGTCCTTGTATTGATCTATCAAAAACTGAATGGTGGAAGCGAGACTTTTCGACGAACGGGCGACATAAGGGTATTCGTCGATTGCAAGAATGATCCGTTCTTTTTCAGAGAGCTTGAACACATATTCCAAAGCCGCCTGAAAGGACAGGAAGGAGGTTTCGGCATCCATGCCGGTATGATAGCTCATAATGCTCTTGCTGAAATTTTCAAGATTCTGCTTGGCGTTACTCTCAACGCCCATAAAATAGATGGCGTTCTTGTCATCAATAAACTGGCTGATCAGCGCCGTTTTACCGACACGGCGGCGGCCATATATTACTACAAATTCAAGCTTGTCCGATGCGTATAACTTATTCAGCGTCGCAAGTTCATGCTCTCTGCCGATAAACATGGATTACATCCTCCTATCTCAGCAACATACATTATTTATAATATAACTAAATACAGTATAATATAAAATCAAATTTAGTCAAGTATGTTTAGGTAAATTATGATTGACTAATTTATCATAAGATTAAAAAAACAAAACAGGTGCAAGAGTCCAAACTCCTGCACCCGCCTGTCATTTCGTAAGCATCAAATATTCCCGCAGATTTTCTGATCTCCGAGTTTTATCTATAATAATTGTAGTCGATAGATATTTAGACTATTTTACTGCAATTATGGAGGATAGGTTATGGCAGATACTCGCAAAACCCGTGTTCCGATGGCGGAACAGATCCGGCTTGCGGCAAATGCTTTCGTGCAGTGCCTGCAAAGGCGGATCGGATTCATCACACGATTGTTTCGATTTTTACCCCTGTTTCCAATCGTTTATGCCGTACTTGGATAAAAGCTTTTTTGCCAGTTCCATGCCGCTTTCCGTAATATATACCGACTTGGAACGGGATGGATGTTTCCCCTGACGGATATAGTCCGCATCATCCAGCTCGTTCAGTATATCGAAATCATAGCCTTTCCACGCATAAAAATCGGTTGCTTCGTGAAACTTCTCTCCCTGCGCAAATCTGGAGAGGTATAACAGTATTAGCGTTAATTCCTTCATTGCTTCTTCTGCTTTTATATTTCCTGCCATTAGTTCTCCCTCCATACCTTGTCTTGTCCAGACCACTTTTTAGCAAATTCTTTTTCAGCCACCACAGCCACAAACGATTCTGTAAGAAATGCTTTTATTGTTTTCAGTACGGTGCTGTAATCATCCGTTTTAGTATCAATTTTACGGACAAAGGCTTTCCATTTCTTTTGCATTGCGGCGTCATCGTCAAATCTCATTACCTGCTCAAATTGTTCAACAGTAAAGCTATGCCCACGATTATCAAAGGTCTTTTTCATAGCTTCCGCCAGCGTTATGCCGTCAAAATCAAATTTATTGGCAAGATAGTAAATATCGTAATAATCCTTCATTCGGCTTGAAAATTCCATCAGGCTGAGGATTGCGTCAATCTTCTCGGCAATAGTCGTTTCAAGGGAGTATGTATTTACCGTTGGAGCGTCAAAGTCGGAAAGCTGTGTCGGGATTTTTCGTTTTTCCTGTTTCGGTACGATGATATCCCCCACACCGAAATCAATACTGAACGGTGTTTTGGTGTTTTTAATGCGGGCGACCACCGATGCGCCGATTCCTGCATACTTTTTGGCAACAGCAATAGGAGCAACATCTTTAATCTCAAAAGTGATAAAGTCATTTCCGGCAGGTGTTGCAATAATTTCCTCCAACATGGTTTTTAACTGTTCCGGCGTATTTGGCATTTGGCGGAGCAAAAAGTCCACATCAACCGTCACTCGGCTGTCAAAGTCAGTAAGAGAGTAGATAAACAAGCCGCCTTTCAACACAAGATTCTCTGCATATTTGGATTTTTCCAAACGGCGCAGAAATTCCTCTTGGCAAAAGAGCTGCAGACAAAGCTGATAACTTCTTCCACTTTCGGCTGCCTTATTTTTCAGTCGTGCAAGCACAGATGCAGCAATATCAGCCATTAAGCAGTACCTCCATTACATTCATAACCTTTGTATAAAGCTTCATTTCCTTTGCGTATTTAGACAAATTTGCAAGGTTCTTTTTTTCATCAGCAGCATAGACATTGACAGCCTTATTAAAAATTTCGTTGTCAAGTTTTGTGCGGTACTTAAAACAATCGCATATTGTTCGTTCACGGTCATATACAGGCAATATTACACCGTTAAAATTGCTTGTGGACTTACCTATATCTAAAAATTCCTTTTGAATATAGTAAGCTTTCATCGGAAATTCTTCTATGTTCTTTACTACACGGGATGCTGTTCTCGGCACAGCAATCGACCATTCACGGGGGGAAAAATCACTATATCCGTAGTGAAACAAAGCGGACTCCACACAAATAATTCCCTGTGGAAGAAGCTCCCGTATAAGCTGCTCTTCTGTAATACTTTTACTTTGGGGGAGCTGATAAAATCCTCTGCGAATTCTTTCAATGACTCCTTCTTTACAAAAAGCCGCTACCTCGTATTTATTTATCCCGTTAGCGGCAAAATCTGAAGTTTTTGCAATGCCGCCGTTATTTTCAATTACCGTTTTTAAAATTTCTTTTTTACTCAAGCAGACACCAACTTTCCGCACGCAAAAAATAAATAATGTACGCAATTATTATACCATACAGTTTTGAAAATCGAAATAACTATATGCGGACATTATTCCAAATCTGTGCGTCAAAAGTAATTTGAATATCAATTACGTTCCATTTTTTTAAGCAAAGTAAGCGCCAAATATTCCTGCGGATTTCCCAATCCTCAAGGTACACGGTACTGGGGATTTACCGTGTACCCTGCCCCTGTTTAAGACTATCTATTTCCTGACAGCCCCCTGATAAAAAATCCTGAGGCTCTATCTTACATAATCAGGCGGCTCTGCAGCCGAAGAATATACGACCTCGCAATCTCTGATTTTAGCGATATCATCTGCCAGACTCACCTTCAGCTTCCTAATATCAATATCATTTTGCATATCCAAAAAGTACTTATCAGAAACCCCAAAAAACTTAGCCAGCCGCAAGGATGTATCCGCAGTAATCTTTCTGCGATTATGCAAAATATCCTGAATCCTTGACACCGGAACATGGATTTCCTTCGCCAGCTTATACGCCGAAATGCTCATCGGCTCCATAAATTCTTCCTGTAAAATCTCACCTATTGTAGGAACATTAATATAATCAGTCATCGGAAACCTCCTCTCTGCTCAAACTATAAGGTATTTCTTAACAGTATGTCTGACTTCCTTTAATGGTAATCAACGATTTCAACGTTAAAGTAATCATTTCCTTCAACATTGAAACACACCCGATACTGGTCATTGATTCTAATGCTGTATTGTCCCGCCCGTTCACCCTGTAAAGGCTCCAGACGATTCCCCGGCGGCACACGCAGATCCTCCAAACATCCTGCATTATCTATCATGATCAGTTTTCGTAATGCGACTCGTTGTATCGACTGTGGAAGCTTTTTAGAAAAGATCTGGTGATAAATCTTCTCTGTTTCTTTATCTGCAAAGCTCTTTATCATAATTAAATTATACCCGATTTACATGTATATGTCAATCGGGTATATTATCTGATTGTACGCAGTAAATCACTAGTACCGTGCTAGTTTCCTCACTCCATGAGATAATAACTTCACAAAAACCAGCTGGACAGGATCAGCGCAATCTATTTTGCTGCCCGTTTAGGCACAAATGATATCTGTAACTGCATTCCCTTTCCATCTGCCAGTTTTTTTAATAATCTTAAAGATGGATTTCTTGTACCATTCTCCAATTTACTGATATCAGCCTGATTAATTCCGGTTGTAAAGATTCATATTCTTTCCGGAATCCGGCGTCATTTATGTCCTGTCGCTCTTCATTATGGCTTTTACCAGCTCATTTCTCTGGATGGCTTCCTTTTTATCCAACAGATCGCTCAGCGCAGCCAAAGCCGCATCGTACTGCTTCTTTGTTTTACTTACCTGCTCCTGCGCTTTTTGAATCTTGTGTTCCGTAAGCGCCAAATGGCTCTGCCTAGAGTAACTAATAACATATCTTATATCAGTTTTTTTGAGTTTACACAAAACTTGAAACGGTCTCAATCACACAAGAGGCATATCAAACCGGCTCGTAATAGGTGTCGGGTCTATCCGGATTAAAGATTTCATTACAAGTCATTACAGTTACCAGATTTTCCGTATCAGACAAATTGATAATGTTGTGCGTCCAACCTGGAATCATATGTACAGCTTCGATCTTATCCCCTGAAACTTCAAATTCTACTATTTCTCCAGTATTTATATTTCTTTCCTGGATAAGCCCATGCCCAGCCACTACTATAAAAAGTTCCCACTTGGAATTATGCCAATGCTGGCCCTTTGTAATGCCAGGCTTGCTGATATTAATGGATACCTGTCCGCAATCTTCCATATGTACTAATTCTGTAAATGAACCGCGATCATCTATGCTCATCTTCATTGCATACTTGAATTTTTCTTTGGGAAGGTATGTTAAATAGAGGCTATACAATTTCTTTGCAAAGGATCCTTCCGGCATCTTCGGCATCATCAATGTGCTCGGTTGAGCCTTGAACTGTTCCAGAAGATCTACAATTTCTCCCAAAGTCACCTTATGAGTCACAGGAACGCAGCAATATTTTCCATCTTCCTTAATTACGGTCTCCACCCCATCAAACTCACAATGCTGCTCCTTCCCTTCCAGAAGATCAAACATCCCCTCTACAAGATCATCAATATACAGAAGCTCCAGTTCTGTACTACGATCATTGACCGTAAAAGATTCATCATTTGCTACCGCCCAACAGAAAGTAGATACTGCCGAATTATACTTTGGTCTAGAATGCCCCATTAAATTAGGAAAACGGTAAACTGCCACCTTAGCACCAGTCTCTTCTGCATAATCAAAGAACAGATCCTCACCAGCTTTCTTACTACGACCATATTCAGAATCTCCAAAACGACCTGAAAGTGTCGCCTGTATAGAAGAGCTCAACATGATAGTTACTTTATTTCCATTAGCCTTAAGCGTATTCAACAAATCGCTCGCGAATCCGAAATTTCCCTTCATGAAATCTTCCGGGTCCTCCGGTCTATTTACGCCTGCAAGATTAAAAACAAAGTCTGCTTTCTCGCAATACTTTTCTAACTCTTCTCTAGTTGAATTCAGATCATATTCATATATCTCATCAATCTTAATTTCCGGTCTGGTCTGATTCTTTCCATCCCTAATATTCTTAAGATTATTTACAAGAGCAGTACCCACCATGCCCTTGGCACCCGTCACAAGTATATTCATTACACACCTCCCTATACGTCCTTTCTCCAAACCATCTTATTCACAACACCAACGTATGATTGAATAATCTTAACAACCTTATCTGACACATTGGTATCTGTATAATCCTGCACCGGAATGGCACCGCCATTCTTTTCATCTTTAACCATTTCAACCGCTGTATCGACTGCCTGAAGTAAACCTTTGGTATCTATACCAGACAGGATAAAACATGCCTTATCTAAGGCCTCCGGACGCTCTGTAGATGTCCTAATGCAAACAGCCGCGATTGGATTTCCTATTGAAGTAAAAAAGCTACTCTCCTCCGGAAGTGTGCCGGAATCAGATACAACCGCAAATGCATTCATCTGCAGACAGTTATAGTCATGGAATCCCAGCGGCTCATGCTGTATTACTCTCGGATCTAATTTAAACCCTGAAGCCTCCAACCTCTTCCTTGATCTAGGATGGCATGAGTACAGAATAGGCATATCATATTTTTCTGCCATCTTATTGATCGCAGTAAAGAGACTGGTAAAGTTCTTTTCTGTATCAATATTCTCTTCTCTATGAGCCGATAAAAGAATGTACTTTCCTTTTTTCAAACCTAATCTCTGATGCACATCAGAAACTTTTATTGCATCCAGATTCTCCGTCAACACTTCAGCCATCGGAGATCCGGTGACATAGGTTCTTTCCTTCGGAAGTCCACAGTCAGCGAGATACCGTCTTGCATGTTCAGAATATGCCAGATTTACATCGGAAATTATATCTACTATTCTTCGATTTGTTTCTTCCGGAAGGCATTCATCTTTACACCTATTTCCTGCTTCCATGTGGAAAATAGGAATATGAAGACGCTTAGCTCCTATTACAGAAAGACAGGAATTTGTATCGCCCAGAACAAGCACAGCCTCCGGCTTAAGCTCTACCATGGCTTTATAAGACGCTGCAATGATGTTACCCATCGTTTCTCCAAGATTGGCTCCGACAGCATCCAGATACAATTCTGGATCCGCAAGACCAAGATCCTTAAAGAACACCCCATTCAGACTATAATCATAATTCTGGCCGGTATGAACCAGAATCGTATCGAAATATTTCCTACACTTCTTTATAACTGCGGCAAGTCTGATGATCTCCGGGCGTGTGCCAACAATTATCATTAACTTAATCTTTCCATTCTTTTTCCAATTTGGATATTGCATAGTTTTTTCCTTCTTCCCACCCACCTATAAGGGGTATGTATTCTCTATTATAAGATTTCTGTCAAGCTTCAACAGCATGAGGACGTCCTTCCAACTCTTCTTTCACGTAGTCTGTACCCATGATTTTTTTTACCACACCATCAACATCGAGACGATTTGTGTTATAGCTCGTGTAAGCCTCATCGCCTTCAGTGTGGACTGTGCCCTGAACATAAAACTTATCGTAATTTAGGCCTCGCGCATCAGGGGCAATACGATAGTAATGTCCCATATCCACGCTTCTCAGCATCTCCTCACAGGTTACCAAAGTCTCATAGAGCTTCTCACCATGACGAGATCCAATAATTTTCTTTTCAGTTTCTCCGAACACTTTCATTACACCATCAGCCAAATCTCCAATAGTCGATGCATCTGCTTTCTGAACAAACAGATCCCCAGGTTCCGCATTCTCAAACGCGAAGGCAACCAGATCCACTGCCTCATCCAGATTCATCAGGAAGCGTGTCATATTAGGATCTGTTATAGTAATTGGTGCTTTTCTCTTAATCTGATCAATAAAGAGAGGAATAACTGATCCACGAGAACACATAACATTACCGTAGCGGGTACAAGCAAGAACTGTACCTGATCTGTCATATGCCTTTTGTGCTCTGGCCTGGACCACCTTTTCGCCTACAGCTTTAGTCATGCCCATTGTATTTATCGGATAAGCCGCTTTATCGGTTGAAAGGAATACAACTCGCCGGACTTTGGCTTCAACTGCAGCAGTAATCACATTATCAGTACCAATGATGTTTGTTCTCACTGCCTCCATTGGAAAAAATTCACAAGAAGGAACCTCTTTCAACGCCGCGGCATGGAATACGTAATCAGCTCCAAACATCACATCACGAACTGAATCTATATTACGAACATCGCCAACATAGAATTGAACTTTTCCACAATAATCGGGATAAGAAGCTTGTAGAGTATGCCGCATCCAATCTTGTTTCTTCTCATCACGAGATATGATACGGATTTCTCCAATATCTGTAGTCAAGAAATGCTTCAGCACTGTTGACCCGAATGAACCTGTTCCCCCTGTGATTACCAGTGTTCTTCCTTTAAAAGCATCATTTATTTGCATAATTTTACCTCTCTTTCCATTTCTCTTCAATGTTCTAACTTTTTAAAGTTAGCCCACACATGAATCATATCATTCATATGGAGCGCAATATTTTTTTTGCAATAAGATATACTTCATTCAATCCTGCATCTCTCTTACAATAGACTTCATGTAAATATTGCATCATTTCAAAATCTTCTTCTGAATCAATATCTAACACCAAATAATCAGGCATTATTGAAACGCCACAATTATAATCCAAAATTGTCTTTTCAATACTTCTATCCAAGAAGGAAGGATTATATGCGTAAATACTCGCATTTAATTCATAACATTTTGGGGCTTGCTGCCTAGCGGTAAAATTGGATTTACATATCTTTTTGTAATATCCATTCGGTTTCCTTTCTACCATATTAAAATATGGGCTACGTCTAGATTCAACCACGCTAAAGATTATATCATAATCACCAGATACGAATCCCGAAACAATATTTTCAATGTCACAAATTCTTCTATATGGGGATGTTATGTCTAAATCAACAACTACATCAGGATTTGTTGATTTCATCTGACGATAAGTATCTTGTATAACTGCCACTTTGGGAACAACATCACCTGCAAGTTCTTCCTTGCGATCTACAAATTCTATTTCAACTTGTGTTTGTGCTTGAAATAGTTCCTTTAATGGCTCGCTATCTGTATTTACCGCAACTCTAATAATATTTTCCGAATGCTTATCGGCATACCCTTTGACAGCAGCAAGAGTATAAAACGCAAGTGGGACTGAATTCATTTTTTTTAGATTTTTATTTCTAAATCCTTTAGATCCAGCTCTTCCACATATTGTAAAAAGAATATTCATCATCACCATCTCCCCCCAAATATGCTGGGTATATTCCTTAATTTCTTTTTCCGATTTAACCTTTATTCTAATATCAGGCGACTTTCCAAAAACAATACAATTATCCGGAACAATTTCGTTTATTAAAAAAGTATCAGCGGCAATAATAACATTGTTTCCAATATGAGTATCACCTAAAACAGTAGCATTTGCATATAATAAAACGTTCTCGCCAATTTTAGGATAATATAATTGACCTTTCTTACGATTACCGCCCACTGTTGTTCCTTGATAGATAAAGAAATAATCACCATACTGAGCTCTTCCAAGCACACTACATAAAGGATGTTCGCAGTGAAAATGCACAGGAAGCTCAATCGCATAAAACCAATCATTGCCGTGCATGATTTTATTCAAATAATAAACTTGATCTGCCGATGTGTCCTCTCCATTTAAAAAAAGAACGTGTGAAAGTCTGTAAAGGAAATTCATCCACTGAACACTCATATATGGAGAGAATATAACCTCTTTTCCATCGCATAATCTTCGATTTGGCATCCCCGAATAATTCTTCTCGATCAAATCTAATGCTTCTGGAATGTGGCGTAAAATAGCATTTTCATCTATTTCCAGCCAGTAATTATATAATTGGCGTAATAAAAGGTTTTCTAAGTTATCAACTAATATTTTCATTGTATAATCCCCTGTGTTAACTTTAGTATATCAACCCCATGATGGAACCCATCCTCTACTTCGCACATACCCGAAATCATATCTATGAAATGGATTAACTCTCTTCTCTGATAGTCATCTCGCTCCTCATGAAAATCAATTTCTTCCCCGCTGGCTAAAAAATGGAGCTTATTATTTGCAATATCTCCAACTATACTTTCTTCTTTAGTCAACAGTAAAATCTCTCGAATCGTCTTCCTGCCAAAGTAATCTAGATGAAGCTCTGCTATTTTGTCATTAAACTCTGCAATATAAATCGCATAGTCATCACTATCTATTTCTAAATTCGATTTCTTTCCTATCAGACTTTGTACTTTCTCTGGCCACCCAAAAAGATAAGTAAGATAATCCCATTCATGAATTAAATCAATGCTGACACCACCACCCATATCTTTATGTGCACTGTATGATTCTCTATAGTCTTGCCCTGGTCTCCAAGCCGGCAGATAGCTGGAAGAAATACTACGTACAGAAATGACATTAGAAGTGTCTACATTTTTCTTTATCCATTGGATTACAGCATTATAACGAAGTGGTGCCGCAACATAGTAGATTACGTTATCTCTCGTTATGAAAGATTCTGCATCTTCTAACTGTCTTAACGATACAACAGGTTTCTCTATAAAAAAATTTCTTCCCTTCGTATGGTATATTTTCAATGATTCTAGATGTTGATCTGTCGGATTTGTAATAAAAATCACATCGTAATCATCTGGCACTTGTTCCACTTTGGAGTAAATATTATTAATTAATTTAATTGAAGAACATTTTCCATCTCTTCTAACAGCGTCAATCTGTAATCCAATGCCTCGCTCTGTACAGATGGCTTCTAAATTCCTAATATGCCGCCTCGCAATTGAGCCTATGCCAATAAAGCATACTTTTAATTTATTCATCTCACGCCCCCACACTATCGATCAGTTCGAGAATTTCCATATCTTGCTCAAATCCATACTGGGGTTTCCTCCCATTAAGTACAACATCAAAGAACTCACGTATTTCATTTTTATACATGTTCTCAACTATGAAGGCACTATACCCTTCTTTATGCTCTGCCTCTTCGGTTAAGACAACCTTTTCTAATTTACCCGTTTCTAAATTAAATTCTTGAATGCTATCTGGAGTTCCATTCCAACATAGATAGGACCGCTCCGCATACACTTCCAATTTTCTTACAGCAACCGGAGAGACAACATCTACGATTAGCGTTCCCTTATTGCCATTTTTGTGTTGAAACTGAATCATGTAGTTATCTTCAAAGCCAATATTCAATTCTGTTACCTTGTCTGCTAAGACATTCACTGACTCAATATCTCCAAAAGTTCTTGTCAGCCACGGCAATTCGATTGCCATGATTTCTCTACAGCCATTTGTTCTTTTATCACCTATAAAGAAATCCTTATAGTTCTCCCAAGGATGCCAATCTGGTAGATACTGTCCAATATGATAAATATAGATCCATTTCTTCTCTGCTTCAATTTTAGAACGTATATATTTAATCTCTTCACGATAAAAGAAAGAAGACGATAAGAACAGGGTACATCTTTTCTCCTTCGCAAGCGCCATGTTTTCCTTATACTTATCAGGCACGAGATTCAGTTCTGTAAATACATGCCACCCTTTATTCAAGCAATCTGCAATAATCGATGCATGTGAGAGGGGCGAAGTACAGATAAATACGCAATCTATTTTTTCTTCTATTTCCTCGGTAGAATTAAAACATTTAATATTAAACAGCTTCGAAGTTTCCTGCCGCCTGTCCTCTCTTCCATCAATACCAAAAATTTCATATTCTGGGTATATTTCTTCTATTAAACGAATCCTTCTTTTTCCCATGGATCCCAGTCCAATTACAACAATCTTCATGCTATGCACACCTCCTTTTCGGAGATACGTCTTGAATTGTGCAATTGAACATTTCGCAAAAACGCTTTAAATAAATTAGTTGCCAGTCCCCCCCCCGAAATTATTTCAGCGAGTTTAAAATCAATTTCCGTGTCAATATCGATACTTCTACTCTGTGGCATAATATATGCAAAACTCCCTTTTTGATATAAAAAGCGATCTTTATAAAAATGTTCTGTGTCTACAATATAAATCGCTCCATTTAACCGATAATACTTCTCACCAGCTTGACGCTGTTTTATATTTTCTATATCAATAAAGTCTAAGAATTCATGATTTTCTGGTAGGTGTCCACACCACAAAGGCGAATGCTCAGCCTCACAAACTGAGACTACAGCAAAATTAGCCTTCTTTTCAAATATTCTATATGCTTCCTGTATATCACAGGCTACCCGCAATGGGGATGTTGGTTGCAATATGCAAAAAGAATCAAATTGTAAACCTATATTTCGGTATTCTCCCAGAACCTCTTCGACCATATCCCATGTACTGGCTGTATCTGTCGCTGTTGTATTACTTCTCAAAAACGGAACCTTTGCTCCAAACTTTTTCGCGATTTCAGCGTATTTATCGGAATCAGTTGATACCATTATCTCATCGAAGCACCCCGAATTTATTGCTGCTTCTATTGTGTAGGCCATTAACGGCTTTCCGTGTAACTCTTTTATATTCTTGTCTTTTATCCCTTTTGATCCGCTTCTTGCAGGGATGATTGCCAGATTACCCATATTAATTTAAAGATCATAGAACTTCTTCTTGAGATCTATCCTCCCATTTATTACTTTTTCAATTGTTTTTTTTGCTATTTGCTGCGCAGCATTTCCGTCACCGTAAGGACTTATTACTTCCTTGCAAACAGCTCGATGTTTATCAGATAAAGCAACTAAAATTGCATTTATAATTGAATCCTTATCAGTTCCACAATTTATAATGCTTTCTGACTGCAATCTTCCTCTTTGCCTATCACCAATATTTACTGTAGGAATATGAAATGCCGGAGTTTCGATGATGCCGCTAGAAGAATTTCCAAGTACAAACTCTGCATATCTCATCAAAGATAGATACCGTCTAACGCCTAGCGAAGAAAAGACATGTATATTATCAATCTCTTCATTTGCTTTGTCCAGCAATTCATTTATTCTTGCTCCACCTTGATCTGCATTTGATTTCGTAACTATGAACTTAATCTCAGGGAAAGACTTGATTGCACCTAAGAAATGCGCTATCTGTTTATCAACACTACCGCCTTCCATCGTTACAGGGTGATAAGTACAAACTGCGTAAGAACAATCTTCAAGCCCGACACTTTTCAAAACTTCAAGCTTACTCATATCTGCAACAGTCAAAACATTGTCTATGCTGGTAGAACCATAGTTAAACACACGATTCGGATCCTCTCCAAGCTGGATAACACGCTTCTGGCTTTCTTTATTTGTAACAAAATGCAGATAACTGATTTTTGTAATAGAATGACGAATCCATTCATCCAATGCACCTTCAGTAGTATCTCCTCCGCAGAGGTGAAAAATTGGAGTTCTTGTATTACCGGCAGCAATCGCTACAGAAAGTATTTCGTATCGATCTCCAAGTATAAGGATTGCTGTATATTTCTCCTTACAAAACAGATGTGTAAATTTCACAAGGGTATCCGCCTGATTCTCAGAGATATCTATCTCTGTATCTGACTTCAACAAGATTGGAATTTTGTGGTCAATCCGCTCATGAATATCATTGATTGTCATTCCGTAGTTCTCACTTAAATGTGTCCCCGTTACAATCAGATCAATTCTAAAATCTGTATTCTCATATTTACGGAGTTCTCTAATAACAGGTGCCAATAACCCGTACTCCGCTCTTGTGGCTGTTATTACGGCTATCTTTTTCATAACTCTATCAATTCATCCTCTTCAAAATCCCGAATTGCTTTTGTTCCGAGAACATCCAGCCATCTCATTGGACTGATTCCACACCCTGGCCTTTTTACCGTAATATTATCCTCACTTAGTTCTTCACCTGCTTTGATATATTTTTTTGCTACGATGCTTTTTCTTGCTATAGGAATATTTTTTTTCTCTGATGGCGACGGGGTTTTGTCCCCGCTACCAAGTGCCTGCTCTATATTCCTGATACTGGATACCATAGCAGCCAATTCGTTTGGTTCAAGACTTGCCTTATGATCTGGCCCTTCCATATTTTTGTCAAGTGTAAAGTGTTTCTCGATTATGGTAGCCCCCAATGCAACCGCAGCAACAGGTACTTCCATTCCTTTTGTATGATCGGAATATCCGACTTCCAGGTTAAATGTCTCTCTCATGGTCTGCATAGCTCGCAGATTCACATCCTCAAATGGTGTTGGATATTCTGTATTGCAATGAAGAAGTTTTATTTCTTTTGTTCCATTTGCGTTCAGAACATTTATTGCAGCTCTAATTTCTTTTATGTCACACATGCCTGTGGACATAACCACAGGTTTCCCTGTCCTCGCCAGAGCAACCAAATAAGGATAATTTGTAATCTCCCCAGATGGGATTTTCCAGAACGGCATATCAATGGAATTTAAGAAATCAATACTCTCAAAATCAAATGGCGTAGATAAAAAACAAATTCCAACCTCATTACAGTATTCTCTTAATGCTAAAAATTCATCAAAAGACAACTCAATTTTTTTTAGCATATCAATTTGAGAACCCTCTCCTGTAGTTTTCTTCTGGTAATCGGCTTTTTGAGCATTCCGAGATACTAGATTCTTCGACTTAAAAGTCTGAAATTTAATACAATCTACACCTGCAGTTTTTGCAGCATCAACCAATTTGCACGCCAATTCAAAACTTCCATTATGATTTACACCCGCTTCGGCTATTATATACACACCCATCTACACTACCACCTTACAAGGATTGCCATATGCTTTTGAATTATTCGGAACATCCTTAATCACAACGCTCCCTGCGCCAATCAAAGTATTGTCACCTATCGATATACTTTGACGGACAACTGTTCCGGCGCCAATATGAGAATCATCTCCTACAATAACTTGTCCGCAAAGTATTCCACCTGGACTTATATGCGAAAATGCCCCAATCCTGCAGTCATGCTCAATGATTGCTCCGGTATTAATAATGGCACAAACACCTATAGATGATCCCGCATTTATTACTGCCTGTTTGCCAATAAACACACCTTCGCCTATTTCAGTTTTTCTACCAACAACAGCTGAAGGATCAATAATAGTTGGGATAACAAAATCCAGATCTTTTATTATTTGATATAATCTACGTCTGAGATTTGTATCCCCAATGCTGCCAACAGAAACAAACGCATCTGTCCACCCCTCATTTTTCAATCTTGGAAGGTCATCATCACTTCCGACCACGTGGATTCCTAAAGCTGATACTAATAAGTCGCGATCAACTATTCCAATTTCATCAAAACAAGCCATTGATAAAGCGCAGTCCAGAACCGATTTACAATGCCCGCCACCGCCAATCAGCAACAGCCTTTTTCCTGTCTCCATCAAATTTACTCTCCGTACAGTTTAATTCTCATCTTTTCAAGTTCGCTAATCTGCCCCATATCCATCCAGTCATTTTCAGATACAGGAAAAGCTGCAACTTTTCTTCCCTTTTGTTTTTGTCTTTCAACTACATCCGGGAAACCAATTGATTCCCCTTCAACCATATCATCTACAACTTCAGGTTCAACTATATATATCCCCGTGTTGGTCAGGAAAGACACCAGCGGTTTTTCTTTCATGGATTCGATAACGCCCTTCTCCCCCGTCTCCACAACGCCGTAAGGAATATTTAGATTTTTATAAGCGCAGATCATTGTTATGACGTTTCCACTTTCCTTATGAAACTTCACCATCGATTCATAATTCGCAGTGAGAAGTGCATCGCAGTTTGCAAAGAAAAAGGTGGAATTAAACTTTCCCTTCAAAAGACTGAGGCCTCCACCAGTACCAAGTGGCTGTTCTTCATCATACCAGGTGATATTATAGTTTCTCTCACTATCATTAAAATAAGCCTTCATCAGTTCCTTCTTATAATTAACAATAATATGAAACTCATCACAGGCATAACTCTGATATTCTTGCATGATCAATTCAATGATTGGAAGTTCTCCTACAGGAATCAATGGTTTTGGCAGTACTCTCGTAAGCGGATCCAAGCGTGTTCCTTTTCCTCCTGCGTTAATGACAACAGGAATATTCAAAGGATTCCTTGGTTTTTTTTGAACACCTGATTCTCCGTTATACAAATCAACAACAATGCCTTCATCGTTCAGAATTGGTATTACAATAAAATTCTTTTTGTGATAAAGAGTTCGTGCCTCCTCTACTGTCTTTGCGTATCTAGGATGCATGTTGGCTGCATCAAGAGCACGGCCATCCATCCTACCGCCACCAAGAAGAAATCGACGTACATCTCCGTCTGTTACGCACCCAAGAAGTTTTTTTTCATCATCTACAAGGAATAAAATACCCGAACCATTTTTGTCAATCTGCTGCATAGCTTCGGATACTGAGAGAGATTTGCTCCCAATAAATTGTTCTATATTATCCATAATCAAACCCTCTATGTCTTTCAACATATAGCCTCATAAAAGGCATATATGATCTTATGGCCTTTATAGCCAGCTATAAATAGTATTATCCAAAAGCCTTCTGTAGCATCCTTATATAATCTTCACGCATTCTAGGAAAATTATAATAATCTTCAAACATCTTTCTGGAAACTTTTCCCATGGAATCCCAATCGTATTTGTCAAGATTATTGAACACTTCGTTCAGTTCTTTCTGCGAATAGTTAATAAGTATGCCATTTTCGCCGTTGTGCACCACTTCAGGAATTCCTGAAACATTTGTTGAAATCAACGCTGTTCCACTACGCAATCCTTCAAGCAATGCTAATGGAAGTCCCTCCAATTTTGATATTAGAATACTGATGTTTGATTGTGCTTGATATTTATACACATCATTGTTTGGAACAGCACCTACAAATTTTACACAATCTGTTAAACCATATTTTTCAACCAATGACATTAATCTCGATTTTTCTTGTCCATCACCTACAAAAAGGACTTGAATATCTTTTAATAATTTAGGCCTCGTTTGATGTAAGGCTTCTATAACTTCCAAGTGTCCTTTTCTTCCATTCATCGACCCTACGCTAATGAATCGATACTTTTTCTGAGCACATTCTGATCGTATCCTGTTTGTCTCTTTCAATTGATTCTCAGTCAAATCAGATATACCATTGATAACAGGAACTGTCTTCCCTTGGAGGAACGGATATTGTGATAATAGATTTTTTTCTTCAATCTTAGTAATACAAGCCATGGCATCTACATTCTGTAATGTATATTCCAACTGCCTGTCCATTTCCTTCTCAACATCTGTTCCCTTTAATTTAGGATAGTAAGACAAAATCATTTTATTTCCGTCTGGTGAACCATCTGAGTGAATAAACAAACAAATCTTCACACCATCTTTTCTATGATTCATCAGATACTCATAACAGTCCTGCCACCCATGAAAAACTATGATATCCGGAGTACGATCCAGCGTATCATAATAATCAAGAATTCTTTTAGAACCATTATTCAAATTATTTATTCTATTCTTTGCATAGAATTTGGTATGTCTAGAAAAGTATTTTGCGGCTTTCTTGGCTAAACGTAACAAAACAGTATTTTTTGACTTAAAGCTTTGTTCCAGTGTGGCATTTAATTTATCAGCAGTGAAGACCCCCAAATCATAGCCGCGTTCATTAAAGAAATCCTTGCTATTAATAATGCGTTTTATAGTTTGTACTGGCCCTATACCGGATGTCAAAGACATTGATGATATCACATCTACTTTCAACATTTCGTCATCTACTCCTTGATTATTTTTATCTGTATCTTAGTAGCTGTATGGGTATAATTATTTGCTAAACTCATAACATTTAGCTCTTTACAACTACTTCTTATCGTCTTTTCCTACTCTTTACCAAATCATAAGCTCCCATCGCAATAAAAACGACTATAGTGTATTTTAGAAGCAAATAAATACTTGGCAAAAGACTTCCTCGTGGGCTCAATATTATAATAGAAAAAAACTCAAATATAAAAACTGACCAATATCTACTATAAATAATTCGAGTGTCTAATAATTGACAAAACTTTGCCAGAACTGCACCGCCTATCATTACTCCAATTAATCCAAATTCATAACATTCAGTCACCCAGGCCGTTCCCATGGAAGCTCCGGCAAGATAATAATTCGGATTAACATAGTATGTCAGCTGATGCCCTAACGCAGACCTTCCTGCTAATGTATGAAGACTTTGCCCGGTATATGATTCTCCGAACAAACCAAATAAACCTGATATGGCCTGATCTAGGAAGAATGGATAATTATGTGGTAGTTTATCGGCATATTCAACATAATAAGATGTAAGCTTTACGGTCGTTGAACTTCCTCCGAAGAAGCTAATGAGTAATTTAAAAACATTACCTCCGCTAAACATGATTCCTTGTCTGACTTCCTGTATAAAATAGGCAACTAAAATAGTAGAAACCCCAATAACTACCAAATAAACGAATTTTACTTTTTTGTTATAAAATCTATATCGGTACCAAAAGAAAAACAGTACAACCATGAGAGGTTGGCCACGTTCACCATATAATAACAAAGGTATCATAGGAATCGAATACAATATGGTGTATAAGACAAATTTTTTGTATGGCGGCTTGCTTGCGACAATTAATAAAAAACCAACTATTGTCAATGTGTCAAGCAGTCTTGCCCATAATGGCAATCCAATTGCACCTCTATTTCCTGCTAAATATTCGGCAGCCCTATTAACGTTAAGTAGATAATATAAATTTACGTACAGTGAAAATGGCAATCCAATAATTAGCAATGTACGTCCAACACTCAAATAGCCGTCTTTGTTTATGCAAATTTGATCCAGATCAATTTCCGAACGATTATTCTTGTAGATTGAAAAAAACACTAAGTTGCATGTTGCTATATAGGCAGAGAAAATTAAAGCAACATGTTGCACTGTTACCTCAGAAAATGTTATGCGGGAAGGACTTACAAATTCCCTGATTAAATACCCACTATTAAAAAGACTTAAGATCATTGCACTTATCATAAATACAAAGGTACTAAAATGCAGTAATGAGAATAAATGCAACCAACCTAATCTCCTAACACTTTCTGCATATGACACTATAAATATTATACTCAACTGGATCACATACAGGTTTGTAAGTGCTTCATCCTCACTAAAGATGCCAATGCTATATTCTATAATTGTCACAAATAAACCAATGAGAATAAAAAATCCCAGTGGTGAAATTCTTGTAGCTGTAAATCTAACGTTTATAGTATTATTCATCTATTATCCCCTTTCTTTTTTGCAAAAGCCACCATTGGATTCTTACAAGAAAATGGATTGCATGAATACACCAAGCACAACTCATACTATCTTGCTCTAGTATTTATAACATTGATTAATTGGTTTTTACTATCAATCATTCCTCTAGTTCCTTAAGAACTGCCATAATTTTTTCAGCAGCATAGTATATATCATCTTCTTTAAGCTGAGTACTTGAAGGTATATTTAGGACTCTCTCCGAATAATATGGTCCACACTCTAGCTCAAAACACTCTTCTTTAACATATGGTAATTGTTCATTAATAAGGCCCCATATCGCTCTTGTCTCTATCCCATACTCTGTCTGCAGCTTTGTAATTATGGCACGCATCGTTGCTTTAACTTTAGAACGATCAATTACTAAAGAATAGAACCATTGATTTGAATAAGTTCCTTTTCTGTATCCCAGAAGATATGCTAGTTCAAAATTTCTAAACAATTCACAATACAGATCATAATTTCGGTGCTTACGTTCTACGAACTCTGGCAACTCTTCCATTTGAGCCACACCAAGAGCAGCTTGAAGATTTGTCATACGATAATTATAGCCAATCTCATCGTGTATATAATAATGCGGATCCGTTTTGGCCTGAGTTGACAGGAATCTGATATGCTCTACAACTTCTTTTTTATTAGCTGTAACTGCTCCTCCTCCACCGGTTGTAATAATCTTATTGCCATTAAATGAAAATGCACCGAAATCACCAATTGTTCCGGCATATTTCCCGGCATATCTACCTTCAGTATATCTTGTACCGAGTGCCTCAGTGGCATCTTCAATAACCTTGATGTTATATTTATCGGCAGTATCCATAATAGATTCCATATCGGCCATATTACCAAAAACATGAACGACCACTAACGCTTTAACTATCTTTCCATCATGGACCAGTTGTCCATCTTTAAACTTGCACTGTTCATCACAAAAACGCCGTAGTTTGATTGGATCCATACAAAGGCTGTCATCACAATCAATAAACACAGGTTCAGCAAATTGATACTTTACAGGGTTGACTGCAGCGATAAATGTTACCGGTGGAACAAGTACTATATCGCCAGGAACAACACCCGCTTCTACCAGCGATAGATGAAGAGCAGATGTACCAGACTGACATGCCGCAACATTATCTGTGTGCAAATATGTTGCTAATCTCTTCTCCAATTCGATTATATACGCACCCCCGGTAGAAACCCATCCCTGATCAATAGCGTCATCTACGTACTTTCTTTCATTCCCTTCAAAGTTAGGAATAGACAGAGGAATAAACTTGTTCATTTCATATACCTTCTCTTTCAGCTCACCTATCAGCAGTATTACATCTTACTATCCAAAGACTTTCCAGTTTCAATATGCTCAAAATTTGGTAAATACGTTTTCAAAATTGTTACTATCTCTTCCTTGGTTGCTTCCTCCTTAACAAAGGCTGCACTTAAATCGGCAAACAATCTGTCGACTCTTCTCTTATCAGGAATTGCTTTTCCAGTAATCACGCCTAAAGATTGAAACTGATTACAATCAGCAGTTTCAGTATCCGTAACAAACTCTTCAAATGCCTTTTCTCCTGAAGTATCAGATATTGAGAAATGAACAGGATATAAATTGCTGCCATTCTTCAAGTCTTCTGCCTTATCTATTGCCTCTGCATCAGAATTACATTCCAGAACTTGATAACCATGCTCCACAAGTAAAGACCTGGCAATCCCGTCAAATGTCATCATCTGTGCCTCTGCAAGCTTCGGAAAGAAAATTGATCGATTTTCACCCAAAATGCACGCCAAGAGACAAATCTGGCCAGACTCTTCCGGACTCACAAAGTAACGACGTACATCACTTGGAGCAGAAAGGGGCTGTAGTTTTTGTATCCTGGTAAGAAAGCCCGCTGGAAGTGATCCGTTCGAAAATGCCACGTTAGCAAATCTTGCTGTTTTTACAGGGAAGCAATCTGAGTAACTGAAGATAACATCCTCCATGATACGCTTACTTGCCCCCATAATATTAACAGGATTAGCAGCTTTATCTGTTGACACGCAGAAGTATTCTTCTGGGGGATATTCAACAAGTAGATCTAGAAGTAACTTAGCATGTAGTACATTATTTTGAATCAGCGCTTCTACTGAATAGATATCTTTCTCTGACCTTACATGCTTGTGAGCTGAGAAATTTCCTACAATATGAAAGCCTCCACGCTTACGAAACATTTTCTCAAACACAGGAGATGCGAAGTCCATAGGATACGTAATGTAGTCTTCAGGAACATACATTCCTTTAGTAGCGCGTAGATCACGAGTGAGTTCTGCTAAAGCATTCTCATTATAATCAACTACTACCAGAGATGCCGGCTGAAAAGGAAGAACAGCCTTGACAAAGGACGAACCTATTGAACCCGCACCACCAATAACAAGAACAGTTTTACCTTTAATCTTTTGTGAAAGTGCGTCCCAATTTTTCACAATGTCTGTTTTAAACATCGACTGTGAGCGCATTATCACATTGTTTTCTATAAAACGGTCTAAGTTAAACATTTTTCCCTCCATATCTTATAATTTAAGGATTATGCTTTCTTTTAATCATATGGAACACAGCACTTATTTGACTTATTCCTTCTTTGAAATATTTATTATTTCTTAAATAAATCAGCATAATGATGTTTGGAATAATCAAACAAATAATAGCTCTTCCAACAAATGAGAGTATTCCATCATTTCCAATCAGTTCACAAAGATATAAGCAGGTTGCCAAGACTATCGAAGATATTAAGATCATTTTTCCATGCATTATATAAAAACACTTCGGACTTTTTTGAAAATATCTATGAAACAGAATTTGGCTTCTCCAAATAAAACTGCAGAAAAACATTGTTAAAATTGTCGCTATAATGACACCAGTTATTCCAAATAATCTGCCCAAAACTATATTAAGCAAAAGATTAAATAAAGATTCTATAATATATGATTTGGCACCCGACTTCCACAATCCGTTTCCATTAAAATATAGATTTCTGATGTTATTCATGTTAAGTACATAAAAGTACACCACAAATAAGATCATATCCTTGTCAGGTAGTAACATATCCGCCCCCATCCAAAGGGTCATTACCGGTTGGTAAAAACAAATTAAGCCGGTACAACAAAAAAGAATTATCCACAAAGAAAAAAGCGAAAACTTATAAATATCGTCCTCATTTTTTTCTCTTGTTTCTTTAGCTATACTATTCCCGATACTTGCCTGTAAACTTTCATTAATTATTACCATAAAGCTATACAGCGCGCTAAATATATAATAATAATTGTTATATATACCAACTGCCGTAAGGCCTATTATACTCGAAATAACAATACTATCAAAAGAATTTCGTGTTACCTCACTAATACGATAAACGGATACCCATTTTACATCTGAAGCCATTTCCTTTTTTTGCTCAACAGTCAAAAGGCCTTTGGTGAAGTATTCAGGATATTCCTTTTGACATAATAAGGAAACTGCAATATTAACCATCACAGTTGCAACAGGCATAACAATTATATAGGCAACATAATTCCTAAAAGCAACTATAGTGGCAATTTGAGCTATATATTGTAGGCAAAGCAATCCAGTTTCGATTATATTAATATAATCCATTCTTTGAGCCGCAATTATTAAAGTGCGCTTATAGCCCGAAAAGAAATAACTAACACTTGTATTGAGCAAATATAAAAAGTACAAAAAATATAGGTTGACATCACTTGGATATGAACCATTTATTAGTTTTGGCAAAAACGGTGTCAAAATTATACCAGCGCCAAACACTATACAGCCTATTATTCGATAGATTTTCTTTAAATAACCTAAATAAGCGCCAACTGTCCTTTTGTCATTATCAGCGAATGGTTTATACAGTCTATATACCACCGCACTTGAAAACCCTAATTCCGCAAGATTCAGTACAGACAGAATAGAAGAAAACAGGCTGTTTAATCCTAAATATTCTTTTCCTAAATAATACAGCAATGAAGTACGAATAATAAAAGGTAAAGCTATTTTAACGATAACTTTTATGATACCACTTACTGCATTTCTTGATGAGTTAAGACTTCTACTTCCCATTAGTTTCTGCATCCTCATTGATCCCAAATAAATCATTCCGCTCTGTTCACACGGACAACCCATTTGATTCTAAAATCCACTTCTTAACTCCAGAGGTTAAACATAATGTACAATATCATCAATATTTTTCGTATATATAAATGGATAATCTTGATACATTTCTCTATCCTTTTCCGACATAAAAAAGATTGTATAACTATTGTTATGACGATAATAATCAATTATTAATGTTGAATTATATGTCACTATAATATCCAAATTCTCAATCTTCTTTGTTGTTGCCTTAATATTTGAATATTTATCAAAACAGCTATAATCAGCGCGTGACTGTGGGTGCAACATTATATACACCATGCAATCATTGTTTTTTTCTATTATTCCTCTAACTAAATTAGTTGTCCACTTTTCATCACACTGTTCAGCAATACCGATTATATGTTTATATTTTGTAACCTCTGAAGTAACGGTAAACTCAATAGTGTCCGGAAAATCATAAACCGTAACTTCTTGAATATCATCATCTAAAACTTCTTTTTTAAAATAGTTCATAGAATATTGATCAAAGCAAAAAAATCGATCCGCTAAAATTCTGTGCGGAAGATTTAACTCCCCAGTTACAACTCCATGTTGGTAAATATATACGTCATATTTGAGTCCCTTTTTTAATTCTCCAATCCATGTAGCCTTTTCATCATAGTGAAATCTATGAATGACTAGATCAGGACGCTCAGCTTCTAAAAACCTCCACATTATATAAAAATCTACCCAGTAGGAAAGGTATTCTTTCTTAATAATTGATTGTTTAATTAGTTTCCTCCCAATATTTATAGATTGAAAAATCAGCTTAAGCCTTTCATTTCTTTTGAACACTGAAATAGTCGTTGTTTTGTTTCTAATATCCTTAAAATTATTTATACATCTTTGCCTATATATTTTTGATCCCGAATAATTCTGACTAAAAACATGTTCTTTATCAGGTCTGCCTATAAAGTATATCTGATTTGTAAGATCTTTCTTCTTAGAAAACAAAGCAGTTATGATATAGAACAAAATCATCTTGAGGGTCCGAAGTTTATAATTCGCTTTTTCAATTTCTTTTATGTCTGTTGCTAAAATATTATCTATTCCGTCAGTGAATATTCTAATAACTTCGGTAAATTCCACAATCACTATCCTGCCTCTCTATATTACCCATTCATCAATGCTTCGATGATGCAGATGAAATGATATCTAAATAAGCATTGACGGCTTGTTGCTTACCAAATCTATTCACTGCCAAGATTCTTGCGCCAATCCCATACCGCACCAATTCACTCGGTTGGTTAGTAATATGTTTTAATACATTCACAAAATCGGAAGTATTTGATGGATCACAAATCCAACCAGAGTTAGACTGTTTGATTATATCTGCTAATTCGCTATTAGAGTCAACTATCGCTACTACCGGGGTTCCCGTAGACATTATTGTCCACGTCTTGCTAGGCATACCAACCATACTTATACCAAGAGCATTACAAACTATGTCAATATCACCCATGCTATAAACTTCTCCTACCCTATTTAAAGGCATCAAGGGAAATACTGAACAATTCGAAATATTCTCAGTTGCAACTCTTTGTTTGATTCTGTCAAACTCTGATCCTGCTCCAAATAACACAAACTGATATATGTCAATATCAATAACTGCTTTTGCAGCATCTACTAAATAATCAATATTTTGAGATTTCCCAAAATTTCCTGCATAAAGGATAGTAAATTTATCTCTTTTTATCCCCAATTCATCAAACAGTTTATTATCTTCCTTTTTTATCGGATATACGTCTTCAGTATTTATCCAATTATAAACAACATCTATTTGTTTAGGTGCTACACCTTTCCCTAATAATAGTTTTCTAAAGCTTTCCGAAAGTGTTATTATAGCGTTACATGCTTCATATGTTTTTTTCTCTATTTTTAAACCTATTCGATATGAAATAGAATCTTTTGTTGCTATTCCCGCTGTCACTAATGAATCCGGAAATAAATCCTGAAGAGAATAAACGAAAGAACTTCCAACCTTTTTTTTAATTGCTTTTGCTGTAAGCCCCTGAATAGGGGGCGTACTGTTGCAATATATAACATCTACGTTATCTATTCTTTTTCCAATGTGTATTTGCCTTATACAACACCACAAATATCGTAATGCTCTTGCTACCGCCTTAGTCCTCTCTTGAGGAGCCCAAAAGCGATGAACAATTACATTTCCATCAAATTGTTTTTCCTCTTTGATTTTTTTATAAACTTCAATATCTTCTTTTGAACATCCTCTTGTAGGTGTCGGACATAATATATCAACTTTCCATCCTCTTTTTACCATACCTTCAATCAAATCCTGCTCAAGATGTGTATCAGCAGTTTTTTCAGGCGGATAGTACGCAGCTAAAAAAAGTACATGCATTATATCTTCCTCTTGTTCTTTTTCCTATTTACTTTTCAAATAAAGGAACCACCTGGCGGAACAGGATTAAAATCAGAACCGCCTTATAGTTACTATCAGTTATATTTTTTCCCAAGAACAGCAAAGACTGTCCTTATCATTGTTGTAATTTCACTCCAAAAGCCAAATTTACGAATACTCTGAAGGTTATACTTCATCTTTCCCGGAAGCACCTCTTTCACATACACCCTATCCACATTATCCGCAGCATCCAAGAGTGCGGCTTCATCCTTATACCGGATACTTGCTTCCGATGTGATACCTGCCGGAAGCAGCAACGTAGCACACATTTCTTTACTGTATTTCTTCACATATTTTATTGCTTCCGGTCTTGTGCCCACAAAGCTCATATCACCAGTCAGAACATCAATGAGCTGCGGAATCTCATCGATGCGCAGGTTTCGGAGTTTACTGCCTACCTTAGTAATTCTCGCATCACCATCCACGGTAACGACAGATCCAATCTTATCCGCATTGTTCACCATAGTTCTGAATTTATGGATCCGGAATTTCTTTCCATATGAAGTCACTCTCTCCTGACGGTAAAATACCGGGCCAGGAGAATCCAGCTTAATCATAATGGCTATGATCAGCATCGGGATTGCCAGAATCGCCAACATGATTGTGGCCACAACCACGTCAAATCCTCTCTTCAGGCCAAGAACGCCTTTTTTCTTAGCAAGGATGTCATAATATTCTCTGACTTCTTCGCATTGCATGAATGCAGGCAAGTCCTCCCATTTCCGAAGTCTCATTCTTGCGGTGTCCTTCCTCAAATATATTTGCTGACCACTTCCCTAAAATTGGTGATGATGTAATCTACATCTTCATCCGTAAGCTTCGTATGTAACGGTAGCATAATAAAGTTCACATAGTAGTCATAGGCATTCGGGAAATCTTTAATATCCCATCCCATCTCTTTATATTCAGTCATCATCGGAAGTGGCTTATAGTGTACATTCGTATTCTCACCACGCTCAGCCAGCTTAACAACGATTTCTCATTTAACTTCATCAGTAGCCCCCGGAATTCTTGTGAGATAGAGATGCCCGCAAATCGTAATCCGTTCTTGTCTATAGAAAGCCGGACCCACACTCTCCATTTTTACGCATACTGATATAGCTACCATTGGAATAAATAAAATACTCTTTTCAGTAACAGTTGTCCCCTTTTTTCTATTCAGTATTTCCCAGTACGGCCGAATTTCGTCCACCCGCATAAATTCCGGCAGGTCTTCCAATTTCTTTAACATCATGTTTCATACGCTCTAACAATCTCTTTTAACACTTCACATACATATTCAACATCAGTATCACTTAACAATGTATGGAACGGAAGAGAGATCAAGTTTTGATAATAATCATATGCGTTAGGGAAGTCTTTAATATCCCATCCGAGTTCTTTATATGCCGTCATCATAGGCATCGGTTTATAATGAACATTCGTTGCCACGCCTTTCTCTGCCATCTTTTCTATGATTTCATTGCGCTGCTCGATATTAATGCCCGGTATGCGAATTAAATAAAGATGATTTGAAGAATCCATCCCCTTTATGTGGTGCATAAGATAACTAATACCTAATTCTTCACAAATAGAATTATACGCTTTCATTATTTCTGCACGGCGGTTAAGAAGAGTAGTATACCTGTCAAGCTGCCGAAGACCAATCGCTGCCATAATGTCCGTCATATTGTATTTATACCACGGTCCAATGATGTCATAATCCCAAGCCCCCAGTTTCGTCTTGCTCAATGCGTCCTTATTCTGCCCATGGAGAGACAGGAGCTGATACATTTTATAGATTTCATCATTCTCAATTCCCTCCAATGGCAGCCATGTTGAAGCACCTCCTTCTGCAGTCGTAAAATTTTTTACCGCATGAAAGCTGAAGCTGCTCATATCAGCAATAGCTCCACAATATCTTCTCTTCCTTTCAACTTGTCCTGCTCCTGTATAAGAAACAATACGGGAAGCGCCCAAACTGTGGGCACAATCAGCCACAATTGCTATACGACCTAGTGTATGCTGGATACGGGATCCAAGATCTGCCAAAGGATTGCTGTGGTCATCCAGAGGTTGAAATAGAGCTCTCTTTTTCTCCACAATTTCAAATATTCGGTCATAGTCACAAACAATACCGCCGAGATCAACTGTAATAATTGCCTTGGTCTTCGGGCCAATAGCTTTCTCCATAGCATCGTAATCCATCTCCGGGCAATGCGACCTCACATCCCCGTCCTTCTGGATGTCTACAAACTTCACTGTGGCCCCACAATGGATAACAGCAGATGCGGAGGCTGAGTAGGAATATGCCGGAACAATCACTTCATCACCCGGGCCAATACCGAGGATGCGCAAATTTAGTTCCTCTGCTGCCGTTGCTGAATTTAAGCACACTACCCTTTGGCTATACTTGGTAACCGCATCTTTTGTCCTGCAATCGACATCGGTCTTTCCAGTCTCTATATAGGCAGCAAGGCGACGCTCTAACATCTTCGTACGCGGACCGGTTGTTATCCAACCGGAGCGGAGTACCTCTGCAACTTCTGCAATCTCTAGTTCAGAAATATCGGGTGGACTAAAACTGATAGTTCTCTTTTTCATAATTATTCCCTTTTTCTTTAATTCTCTCTATATGATTTCCCACAGAAATAAACATCTAACTCTCATCTACAAAATCAATCCCGCCGGTACACATCCCGAGTATAGACTTTCTCAATCACGTCCTCCAAGCAGTTATCATATCTGTTTGCGATGATCGCTTTGCTCTGTTTTTTAAATTTATTCAGATCATTAACAACTCTGCTGCCAAAAAAGGTGCTTCCATCCTCTAGTGTCGGCTCATAAATAATCACCGTAGCGCCTTTTGCTTTGATACGTTTCATAACACCTTGGATACTACTTTGGCGGAAGTTGTCAGAGTTGCTCTTCATGGTAAGACGGTATACGCCGACGATTACTTCTTTCTCTTTATCCGCATTCCAACTGTCATTAGCTTCATAAGCTCCAGCCATTTCCAACACCCGATCCGCGATAAAGTCCTTTCTTGTCCGATTGCTTTCCACAATCGCCTGAATTAAATTTTCCGGTACGTCGGCATAGTTGGCCAAAAGCTGTTTCGTATCCTTCGGCAGACAATAACCTCCATAACCAAAAGAAGGATTATTATAGTGACTGCCGATCCTTGGATCGAGACATACTCCATTGATGATCTGCCGTGTATCCAGCCCTTTCATTTCTGCATAGGTATCCAGCTCATTAAAGTAACTGACACGAAGAGCCAGATATGTGTTGGCAAACAACTTCACGGCCTCTGCCTCAGTAAAGCCCATAAAAAGCGTATCAATATTCTCTTTGATCGCTCCTTCCTGCAATAACGCAGCAAATTCACGTGCCGCTTCTACAAGGCGTGAATCTCCCTGATCCACTCCTACAATAATCCTGCTGGGATATAAATTATCGTAAAGAGCCTTAGATTCCCGAAGAAATTCTGGGCTAAACAGGATATTTTTGCTTCCTGTCTTTTTTCGGATACTTTCTGTATACCCCACAGGAATGGTAGACTTTATGACCATAATTGCATCTGGATTTGAACGCATCACCAAATCGATTACTGATTCTACCGCTGAAGTATCAAAATAATTTTTCTTGCCATCATAGTTTGTTGGAGCAGCAATAATCACATATTCAGCATCCCTGTACGCCTCTTCTGCATCCAATGTCGCAGTTAAATTCAGCTTCTTCTCTGCCAGATATTTTTCAATATAATCATCCTGTATGGGAGACTTTTTATTATTAAGCAGTTCCACCTTCTCCGTAACAATGTCAACTGCGGTCACTTTGTTGTGCTGTGCCAGCAGCACCGCTAACGACAAACCGACATATCCCGTTCCGGCGACTGCAATCCTTCTGTCCATAGCGCTACTACCTCCATATTGCCCAATCCCGATATTCTTGCCATCCACTGATTTTTACACCAAAATTTCTATAACTTATATTCGATAAAACTCTTTATACCACTCTGCGAAACGTCGCAGTCCTTCCCGCAGTCTGGTATCTGGTTTATAGCCGAAATCTTTCTCAAGTGGACTAGTATCCGCATAAGTAACTGGAACATCTCCGGCCTGCATAGGAACTAATTCCTTGCGCGCTTCAAAGTCATAATCCTCCGGCAACACTTTCGCCCGGATCAATTCCTGTTGAAGAATGTCTACAAAATCCAACAGATTTTCGGGGTTACTATTTCCAATGTTGTACAGAGCATATGGAGGAACAGGAAGCCCATCTTCTCCTACTTTCTTCTCTGGGGGAGCCTGCATCACTAATTTCACGCCATGCACAATATCTTCTACATAAGTAAAATCACGTTTACAGTTTCCATAATTAAAAATCTGGATTTTCTCACCTTTCAGTAATTTGTTGGTGAAACCAAAATAAGCCATATCCGGCCTGCCAGCAGGGCCATAGACCGTAAAAAAGCGGAGGCCCGTGGAAGGAATATTATAGAGTTTGCTGTAAGCATGAGCCAGTAATTCATTACTTTTCTTGGTGGCAGCGTAAAGACTGACAGGATGATCTACTTTATCATTTGTAGAAAAGGGAACCTTTTTATTCCCTCCATACACAGAGGAAGATGAAGCATACACCAGATGCTCCACTCCTTTTGCCCCACCATCATAGGAATGACGGCAGGCCTCCAGAATGTTATAGAATCCATTCAAATTAGAACTGACATAAACATCTGGATTTGTAATACTGTAACGTACACCTGCCTGTGCTGCCATGTTCACCACGATTTCTGGTTTGTAAATCTGGAACAGAACACTAATCACAGACTTATCAGAAATATCCGCTTTGATAAACATCCAGGAAGATTCTGGATGTTCAGCTGCTTTTTTTTCGATTTCCTTCAAACGATACTCCTTGATCGAAACATCATAGTAGTCGTTCATATTATCGATGCCGATCACCGTAACGGGAGAAACTGTTTCCATTATTTCTTTTGCCAGATAGGAACCGATGAATCCTGCTGCCCCGGTAATCAGTATTTTCTTGTTTTCCAAACTGATATGTTGCATATTTTAGCCACCTCTATGTTTGTCTGCTATCTCCATGCCTTCATGAAAAATTATCTTTCCATTACTTCCGGACGATATCCGGATGATACGTCGGCACGATTTCCGCTACAATCTCCTTGATCTTATCCGACTCATTCCTGCTTTCTCTGTCTAATAGATCCAGCTTCTTTTTAAAGTCCTCATCATCCATCTCTATTGGCTTGCCGATAAAGATCAGCTCATTTTCCGTCTCGGTCATTCCTTCTTCATCCATCAAAAGCTCCTCGTATAATTTTTCCCCGGGACGTAATCCCGTATACACGATCTTGATGTCTTCATCCGGCACATATCCCGACAGACGGATCAGGTTCCTCGCCATGTCATCAATCTTCACAGGCTCTCCCATATCCAGCACAAAGATCTCGCCGCCATGGGCGTAATAAGACGCCTGAAGCACCAGAGACACTGCCTCTGTTATCGTCATAAAATAGCGGATGATCCTTTTATCGGTCACTGTCACCGGTCCGCCCTCTTCGATCTGCTTCTTAAAGAGCGGGATCACGCTTCCGTTGCTCCCCAGTACGTTTCCGAAACGCACTGCCACAAAGTCTGTCTCAGACTGGCGGTTCATCATCTGCACGATCATCTCGCACAAACGCTTGGAAGCTCCCATGATATTGGTCGGATTGACCGCCTTATCCGTTGAGATCAGAACAAACTTCTTTACGCCCCATTTTGCCGCTGCCTGAGCAGTCTTATAGGTTCCTTCCACATTATTTTTGATTGCCTCGTTGGGGCTTTCTTCCATCAGCGGTACATGCTTATGCGCTGCCGCATGGAAAATAATGTCCGGACGGTATTTTTCAATCACTGTATCAATCCGCCGCGTATTCCGGACAGATCCGATCAGAGTCTCCACATCCAAATCCGGATGGCGCCGTTTCAACTCCTGTTGAATCGAATAAGCATTGTTTTCATATATATCAAATATGATCAGCTGCTTTGGCTTTGACCTGGCGATCTGACGGCACAGTTCGCTTCCGATAGATCCGCCGCCCCCGGTCACCATGATGACCTTATCCTTTAAGGTATGCAGGATCTCCGCGCTATTTACCTTTACCTGCGCGCGGCCCAGAAGATCCGTGATCTCCACATCTCTCAGCTTTGTAACACTGACTTCCTCATTCAGGATCTGATAGATACCAGGGACCGTCTGCAGCTTACATCCTGTGTTTTTACAGATATTCAGAATCGCCTTCCTGTTTTCTCCGGTCGTCGCTGGAATGGCATATATAATACGGGTGATCCCGTAATCTTTCACTTTTTCCTCGATATCGTACCGATCCCCTACGATTGGTACTCCTTCCAGCAGCCGCCCTTTCTTATTGGGATTGTCATCAATAATACAACAGACCTCAGGATGCAGATGCGTATTATTCTGCATTTCCCGGAGCAGGGTACGCCCTGCTTCCCCCGCGCCGATGACCATCACCCGTTCTCTGGTCTTATCCCTGTCAGCGTCATTTTTTCTGAGATATGACCGGATCAGCCGGTAGGAAAATCTCAACCCCGTAGTCATTGCCAGGCTCAATATATATCCCATCAGATAGTAGGATCTGGGCATCCGCAGCTCCATAACCAGTGCTCCTGCCGCATAGAGAAACGGCAGAAGGATATATGCCTGTACGATTCTCTTCGCCTCGTCAAACCCGGCGAACCTCCAGATGCTGTGATACAGACGGAATCCGTAGAATACCACTATAGTTATAGCCGCCCAGAAAGGCATTGACCACATATATCCGATCAGATAAACTCTTGGAATATGTGAAAATATAAAGTCAAACCTCATCACCAGCGCTGCCAGATATGAGACAAATATAGACAAAACATCCAGGAACAACAATGTAAATGCCCGTCTGAGCCATACAGTGTCGCTCTTCTTTTTCTGCCGTTCTTCCATTTCCCCTGAATTCCTTTTCCTCAATCGTTACTTATTTTGTATTATGGCTGTGTATCCAGTTCCTTTTCGCAAAGATAATAACTCCGGCCAGCAGCGCCGCCACTGTACATACAATCGCCATCGTCTGATCCACATGCATTTCACATATCCTCCTTGTTACTCACCATTCAGTATCTGCTGCATCTTTGCGCTGATTTCCGCCACGGACGCTTCATCCGGCCACATCACATACAACAGCTGAGATCCCGAGGAGAAGCAGGCCTGCTGATCTCCGCTTCCGGTCGCGGCAACAGATTCGATCGTCCAGTCTGTTCCGTCCGCCAGCTGCTGGTTGATAAATCCGGCCATCTCTGTCCGTGTCATATTCGTCTCCACACTGTCGCTGACACTGGTGATGATCTCGCTCGCCCTGGTAAGAAGTGCCGGTGACATGGCCTTCTGCAGGATCGCGGTCAGGACCGCTTCCTGATTCTTTCCCCTCTGATTGTCCCCGCTCTCAAAGCTGTATCTTTCTCTTGAAAATGCCAGGGCCGCCGCTCCGTCCAGATGGTTGATCCCCTGCTGGAACTGATATCCTCCACTGGAGAAGGCATACTCTGAATTTACATCCACACCGCCCAGCGCGTCCACGATCGTGATAAGTGAGGTAAAATTCACTCTCGCATAGTACGTGATATCGATCCCATACAGATTCTCCAGCGTGCTCATGGAAACGTCTACACCATAAATCCCCGCATGGGTCAGTTTATCTCTGGATTCTCCCGACACGCCGGGGAGAGTCACATAATAATCTCTGGGCGTAGTCGTCAGCAGGATCTTATGCGTATTAGGATTCACTGTCATGATAATATTCACATCACTCCGGCTGTTGGTCGTGATCGGTCCGGAAACGTCGATACCGCTGATATAGATATTAAACGGTTCCTCCACCGACTTTTCCTCATCCTGTTCGATCACGGTATCGATCCCGTACTGGTAAAGAATCCGTACCTGGTCGGAGTAGCCTTCGATAGAGTCCTCGATGAGCCCGGTAAACGCTTCATTATAAATAGCCGCGCCGACTTCTCCGTCCAGAAGAGCCTGCGCCTCTTCCTGCACGGTCTCATACTCTGTCAGATCCGGTGCCATCCCCAGCACTTTTTCTATATCATCCAGCATCTTCTGGTTATTTTCCTGATCTGCTGTCGTCTGGATCCCATATTTGTAATTTTTCGCGTCGAGAATATTTTCGGCCTTGTCATCCTCGCGGACTACCACGATCATGTTGTCTGTCTTGTAGGTAGCTCCTCCCACGTCCGCCAGCATACGGTCTGCCTTCCGCATATAATAACTGCCGGCGGCCAGCGCGATACTGATGAGTACACTGATCACGATCCCCAGAATATAGATCTTCTTTTTAATGAACTGCATGCCGAACAGGATCCCGAACAGAACCAGCAACACCACCGACAGCGCTGCCAGATATTTACCCGGCACCATCCCACTGTTCCAGACCACCGCGATAAATACCACGGTCATCAGAAGCTGGACAAGAACGATCAGCTTTCCGGCCAGATTTTTCGTTTTACTTTTTCTGTGACTGTGTGAATGATTCCCTGATTTTCCATGCCGGGAATGTCCGTGTGTACTCATTGGATCCCGTCTCCTTTATCCTGACTATTTTTCCCCGTAATTTCCGTAATATTTCCCGTAATATTTGTTTTTCTTCATATCTACTTTGTTAAGAACCACGCCCAGGATCGGACACCCCGTCTTCTCCAGCTGATCCTTTACTGTGCGCACAAACTTATAACTCACGGTATTTGCTGCCACCACCAGGACAGAGGCGTCGCACACCCGCGCGATCACCGCGGCGTCGATTACACTCCCCAGCGGAGGCGCGTCGATAATGATATAATCATAGGCATCTTTTGACCGTTTCAGCAGGGTTTCAAACCTCTCCTGCCCGAGCAGCTCGGAGGGATTGGGCGGCACCACTCCCGCGAAGACCACGAACAGGTTCGGTTCCTGTGTCTTACAGACGATCTCTGTCATCTCCGCCTGACCGGACAGATAATGGCTCAGTCCTTTCAGCTCTTCCGTCACCCGGTGTCTTCCCACAAGGACCGATTTCCGGAGATCGGCGTCTATAAACAGCACCTTTTTCCCGCTCTCGCACAGGGCCATGGCCAGGCCCAGAGATACGGTACTCTTCCCTTCGTCCGGCGTACTGCTGGTAAGGACGATAGTCCGGTTTTCCGCGCCGGAGAACTCAATATTGGTACGCAGCGTCTTATATGCCTCACTGCTTCGGTAATCTTTATATATATTCTTTAATACGACTTCCTGCATCTTCTCTTCCTCCTACCGTTTGCCCCGCTTTTCTGCCCTGCGCGAACCACGCCTTTTCGTTTTCCTGGATTTGGTCCTTTTTTCGCCCTCCTGGATCGGAATAGAAGTAAGGACATTCAGCCCAAGATGATATTCCACGTCATCCGGTGTCTTAATCGTATCATCGAAAATGTAGATAAGCACGATGATGGCGATGGCCAGAAGAATGCCAAGGATTCCTCCGATAGCCGTATTTTTTATCACATTCGGGGAAGATGGCGCTGTGGGCAGATTTGCCTCCTCAATGGTATTCACAGCATCGATCTCCATGATTTCCTGTATCTTAATGCTGACAGATTCCCGGACCGCGTCAGCGATTTCCTGCGCCTGCTCCGGATCCTCGTTTTCAACATAGATCGTCAGGATACGGGTGTTGGTCTTATTCTCCGTGGTAATGGACTCTGACAGTTCTTCCACCGACATGTCCAGGTTCAGCACAGAAATAACCTGTTCCAGCACGGAACGGCTCTGTACAAGTTCCATATAATCCTGAGTCAGCTGGGTGCCTGTCTGCAGATCGCTGCTCGTCACTCCGGCTCCGCTGTCTGATCTGGTCAACATATACATGCTGGTAGATGATGTATACTTCGGCGTGATCAGCAGCTTCGTCCCCGCGAAAGCCGCCAGAGCTACTAAAAGACCTGCCAGAATGATCAGATGTATCCTGCTCCACAGTACACTGAACAACTCTGCCAGATCAATCGTCATTTCCTCATTTTCAATTTCATGGGTTAATCTGTCCTGATTCATTTCTCTTCTTTCCTCTTCTTCCTCAGCATTGTCATGGCATTACTGAAAAATATCCTCCTCATATAATCTTCGCCATATTTCTTTTTCACATATTCTGCCGCTTTTTTCATATGCGGGGATCTGCTGCCCGCATTGTGGGCATCCGTCCCGACGCAGAACACCAGCCGGCGTTCCATAAGCTCTTTAATATATTTTTTGATCCTGCGGCCGTTTTTCCCTGTAATACTGTCCGCGTTTACCTGTATTCTGACACCCATATCCGCCAGATGTTCTGCATGTTCGATACTCTCGGTCACATAGCGGTATCTCTCGACATGGGCCAGTATCACTTCATATCCTTTCATCTGCAACTGCTGGATTCCCTGGCAGATATGATCAAATGTGTCCATAGGGGAAAATTCCACCAGTATATACTGAGTCCTGTTCATGGTCAGGATCTTTTCTTCTTTCAGTTTCTCCGGTATATCCTGCCCGAAATAGATCTCGGTTCCCAGGTAAACCCGGAGTCTGTCACTGATCTTTTCCGCCTCTTCACGGACCAGCTTCAGCTGCCGCCGCAGAGTCCTGGGACTCTTTCTTCCCCGGTAAGGATGATGGTGAGGGGTCGCTATGATAAAATGTATTCCTTCGGCATAAGCCGTCTGAAGCATCTTCCGTGTTTCTTCTATACTATGGGATCCGTCATCCACTTCCGGAAGAATATGACAATGTGCGTCAACAAATCGTTCCATGCGCGCTCTCTCCCGCTAATACTATACACTCAGCTAAATTGTTTGTCAATATTTACCCCCCCCCCGGTATTTTTGGCGATTTTACAGGTAAACCTTTGTTTTAACCGACATTTTTATTCAACTGTAACAGATTTTGCCAGATTTCTTGGTTTATCCACATCCAGTCCTTTTGCCACGCTGACATAGTATCCCATCAGCTGCAGCGGCACAATAGCCAGACTGGTTGTAAAGTATTGTTCTGTCTTTGGCACATACACCGAAAAATCAGCGGTATCCTCAATACTGTAGTTTCCATAGAGAGTCAATCCCATCAGATAGGCTCCCCTGCTCTTCACTTCCACCATATTGCTGCGGGTCTTCTCAAACAGAGCCTGCTGGGTCATGACACCTACCACCAGGATCCCGTCTTCCACCAGGCTGATGGTCCCGTGCTTCAGTTCTCCCGCCGCATACGCCTCGGAATGAATATAGCTGATCTCTTTCATCTTCAGGCTGCCTTCCATGCTGATGGCATAGTCGATTCCCCGTCCGATGAAAAAGATATCTCTGGCATTGGCATACTTGCTTGCGAACCACTGGATCCGCTCTTTATCATCCAGTGTCTTCTGGATCTTTTCCGGAAGACGCTCCAGTTCTGCAAGCAGCTCCCCATACCGTTCCTCACTGATCAGTCCTTTTACAAGAGCTGTCTGGATCGCCAGGAGATAGACCGCGATCAGCTGTGTACTGTAAGCCTTTGTGGTGGCCACGGATATCTCCGGACCCGCGTAAGTGTAAAGGATATGGTCACTCTCACGGGCAATGCTGGAGCCTAACACATTAACGATCCCCAGGACCGGCACGCCTTTTTCTTTCGCAAGGCGGAGCGCCGCAAGGCTGTCCGCCGTCTCCCCTGACTGAGAAATAACGACTACCATAGAGTTCTTCACCAGGATCGGATTCCTGTACCGGAACTCTGACGCCAGATCTACTTCTACCGGAAGATTCGCAAGCTCTTCCATTACATATTTTGCCACCATTCCCACATGATATGCAGAACCACAGGCAACAATATACAATCTTTCCAGATTTCCCAGGATCTCACTGGCAAGACCCACCTCGGAAAAGTCGATCTGCCCGTCCTTAATATAGGCTCCCACAGTATCCTGGACTGCTTTAGGCTGTTCGTGGATCTCTTTCAGCATGAAATGCTCGTAACCGCCTTTTTCCGCGGACTCGGCATCCCATTTGATCTCCACCATGTCCTTATGGATCTCTTCCCGGTCTATATTGTAGAAATGGATTTCATCCTTGCTCAGTTCGGCAATTTCAAGATTCCCTATATAGTAAACATTCCTTGTCTTGTCCAGGATGGCCGGAACATCGGACGCGATCAGACATCCATTCTCGCTTTTCCCGATTATAAGCGGGCTGTCCTTCCTTGCGGCGAACAGTTTCCCCGGATAATCGTGGAACATGACTCCGAACGCATAGGACCCCCGGATACGGAGCATGGCCCGGGCCATAGCCTCCAGGGGCGTTCCTGTCTTCTTATAATAATAGTCTACCAATTTTACCGCGATCTCAGTATCTGTCTGAGAATAGAACATATACCCGGATTTCAGAAGTTTCTCTTTCAGTTCCTGATAATTCTCTATAATTCCGTTATGGACCAGGACCACAGATTTATCATCTGTACAGTGAGGATGAGCGTTATTCTCAGAAGGTTCCCCATGTGTGGCCCAGCGGGTATGCCCGATACCGCATGATCCGGGAACAGCCGCGCCTTCGTCTGTCTTCTCCGCCAGAATCTTCAGCCGGCCTTTCGCTTTGACTACCGCGATCTTTCCGGTACTTTCATTGAGCACGGCGATGCCGGCCGAGTCATAGCCTCTGTATTCCAGTTTTGCCAGTCCGGATAAAAGGATCGGAGCAGCCGGCTCTTCTCCTACAAACCCTACAATTCCACACATATTCTGTAATCCTCCTTCTCCATAATTATGTCTTTTCTATCTCTGTCATTTTACAAAGTGCAGTCCAAAAAAAGGCAATAAAATCTTTCCCTCCTCCGCCGAAAAATTTTATTGCCATCATTATCCTGTCTCCAATCACCAAAATCTTCTATTGATTCCGCCGTCTATCATACCATCAGAGGCTTTGTCTTGTCAATATATCTGAGCCTTTTCCCTCGCTTTCCTGTGCATTTGACGATGCCTTCTTCCCATTGTCTGACGGCCCGGATCACGCCCTCATCCCGGTTATTTATCCGGCCAGTATCTCCTCTGCGATGTTTCTGGAATGATCAGATATTCTTTCCAGACCTACCAATGTATCCAGGAACACGATCCCGGCCTCTGTGCTGCACTGCTTGTCCGCCAGCCTTTTCATATGCCTGCTCCGCAGGCTGATCTCCAGTTCATCTGCCCGGCTCTCTTTCTCAATGACCTTCAGGGCTTTTTCTCTGCTCTCTTCTGCCAGCGCGTCCACCGCCCAGGTGAAGCTGTCTGAACAGACCCGGAGCATTTCCTTCAGCTCCGCGGCGCCCTCCCCGGAGAATGAGACATTCTGTGCCTTCAGCTCTTCCGCGTATTCCGATATATTTTCACAGTAATCGCTGACCCGTTCCATATCTGATACGATCTGGAGCAGACTGGCTACTCTCTGGTGTTCTTTCTCATTAATAGAAAGGGAACTGATCCGGATCAGGTACTCTGTTATCCCCCTGCACAGTCTGTCCGCGGTGTTCTCTTCCTCTCTGATCCCCCGGATGGTCTCACTGTCCAGTGTGAACAGTACCTGTTCTGCCTTTTTCATTGTCTCTTTCACCACATCGCCCATCCTGCACACTTCGCTGAATGCCGACTGAAGCGCGATTGCCGGAGTCTCCAGCATCCTCTCGTCAAGCAGAACGCTGCTCTCGTCCACCTTCTCCTCATCTTCCCTCTGAAGTTTTTTGGCCAGTCGGATAATCCAGTCAGATACCGGAAACAGAAGGAGCGTCGTCCCCACATTAAAGATCGTATGCACAGAACTGATTTCCGTCTGAGTAATCATGCCCATGCCCATCTGAGGATTGATCACTTTGAAAAACAGAATGGCCGCGATACTGAATATAATAGTCCCGATAATATTGAAAAGCAGATGCATGATCGCCGCTGTTTTTGCTGTCTTTCTGGCGCCGATACTGGACATGATGGCTGTCACACAGGTTCCGATATTCTGTCCCATTATAATGTATACTGCCGCGTTGAATGGCACCAGTCCTGCTGCCGCCAGACTCTGGAGAATGCCCACAGACGCGGAGGAGCTCTGGATCACCGCTGTGACGACTGTACCCGCAATGATCCCAAGGAATGGATTATGCCCCAGCGTCACAAAAATATTGCGGAACGCTTCCGACTCTTCCAGCGGAGATACCGCGGAAGACATGGTTGTGATCCCCATAAACAGCAGCCCGAATCCGATGATAATACTGGAAATATCTTTTGTAGAGCGGCGCTTTCCTGTCAGCATGACGATCACGCCGGCCATTACCGCGATGGGCGCAAGATTGCCCGGACTGAGGAACTTTGCCCATTCTACGCTTGATACGAGCCATCCTGTCACCGTCGTACCGATATTTGCCCCCATGATCACGCCCATAGCCTGGGACAGATTCATGATCCCCGCGTTGACAAAACCTACGACCATGACCGTAGTTGCCGAGGAGCTCTGGATCACCGCCGTGATGACTGCGCCAAGTACCACTCCGAAGAACCTGTTTTTTGTCAGAACCTCAAGAAGTGACTTCATCCTGCTTCCGGCCGCATTCTCCAGGCCCTGAGCCATGATCTGCATTCCGTAAATAAACATCCCTAGTCCCCCCGCGAAGGGAATGATAATGCCTGCGTAATTCATATCTTCCTCCAGATAAAAGAGTTTTTTCCTATGTTTTTCATAATTTACGATAACATTATCAGTTCAAAAAAACAACAGAATCTTAACGGAATCTTAACATTCATTTTACTTTTTCATCCTGGGCTCAAAAATAAATGAGGCAATATACCCGAAAATAAGAGCTGCCGAGATCCCCACCGCGCTGGCCGTAAATCCGCCCATAAAGATCCCGATAAAACCGTTCTTGTCCACAGCTTCTTTCACACCCTGCCAGAGCACATTCCCAAAGCCCAGAAGAGGGACGCTGGCACCGGAACCCGCAAAGTCCTGGAAGGGTCCGTAAACTCCAATAAATCCCAGTACGGCCCCGGTACATACAAGCAGCACCATGACCCGGCCGGGCATCATTTTTGTCCGGTCCAGCAGGATCTGCACTGCCGCGCAGATCAGCCCTCCCACTACAAACGCTGTGATATACTCCATGATCTTTCTCCACCTTTCTTTATACAGAGTCCTCTGTACCGTTTTTCAGCAATGTTCCAGCACAATCCCATGCGCAATCCCCGGCACGCTGGCTCCTTCATTGTAGCTTACAGTAGACATAAGCGCTCCGGTAGGAACAAACAGCACCCGTTTCCATTCTCCGCTTTCCAGCCGGGGCAGGATAAATGACGCCAGGGTCACCGCCGCGCAGCCACAGCCGCTTCCACCCGCATGGGTGTCCTGAGTCTCCTGGTCAAATATAGTCATACCACAGTCCAGATGACGTTTCCGGATATCATATCCTTTTTCCCGTACAAGATCAAACAAGATCGACTGGCCTACATATCCCAGATCTCCGGTAATGATCCGGTCATAGTCCGACTCTTTTCTTCCCAGATCGGAAAAATTCTGTACAATGGTATCCATGGCCGCAGGCGCCATACACGCTCCCATATTCTGGGAATCTTTGAGTCCGTAGTCCACGATCTTTCCCACTGTCACCCCGGCAATCCGCACGTGAGAAAAGTATTCGTTCTCACCGCAGTCCCCTGCCTTTACCACAAAAGCTCCGCTGCCTGTTACGGTCCAGTGAGCCGACAGCGGTCTCTGGGAGGCATATCCCAGCGGAAATCGAAATTCCTTTTCGGCGCTTCCGAAATGGCTTGACGTAACGGCAAGCATATATTCCCCGTATCCGGCCGCGGCGCTCATCGCCGCCAGAGCCAGCGCTTCTCCGGAAGTCGAACAGGCTCCATACAGACCGAACATAGGGATCTTAAGCTCTTCTACACCCATGGAAGTAGCAATTCCCTGCCGCAGCAGATCTCCCCCGAACAGGCAGCGGATATCCCCGGCCTTTAAATGAGCTTTTCCAACGGCAAGGACACAGGCCTCCTTCTGCATTGTACTTTCTGCCTCTTCCCACGTCTGCGCTCCAAACAGATCATCTTCGTTCGTCATGTCGAAAAGTTTGCCCAGAGGGCCTTCTGCCTCCTTACTGCCAACCACTGACGCCGCGCTCACGATTAGCGGAGCATTCTGAAATATCAGACTCTGCTTTCCTTTTATCTGATCCATATCTTGTCCTCACTTTTCCATTGATCCATTTTGTGTCTACCGTCTATTGTCCGCATCTTTATCAGAAATATGCGGCAGGCACACGTATAATATCGGGAAATCTTCAGATACTAACAGAAAATGTCAACAAACCAGATAACAGGAGATATTTATTATGGATAAAATACAGAAACTCAAACAGGAAAAAGAGTATGAAAAATATGTAAAACAGAAAACACCACGGCACAACGTATGGCTCAACATGCTCAAGGCCTTTCTGCTGGGAGGGACTATCTGTTTTCTCGGACAGGTCATCTTCCACTACTGCGAATTACAGAATCTCAGCTCAGACGACTGCAGCAGCTGGACCTCGATGCTCCTTGTCCTGATCAGCGTCCTCCTCACCGGAACCGGCCTCTATCCGAAGCTGGCCAAATGGGGAGGCGCCGGAGCCCTCGTGCCGATCACCGGCTTTGCCAACTCCGTGGCGGCTCCGTCTATCGAATATAAAAAAGAAGGGCAGGTCTTCGGCATCGGGTGCAAGATCTTTACCATTGCGGGACCGGTAATCCTCTATGGCATCTTCACTAGCTGGGTACTGGGGCTTTTATACTGGGTGTGGACCCTCATCGGGTGAAATCTGAGTTTGTTAGGGTGTTGGATATGGCCGCCATGGGAGGAAGAGGATATCCATCTCGGGCACGCTTTCGCTCGGAGCTGCAACGCAGCGGCACATAAGGGCGCAAAGAACGCGCCCCAAATGCCGGCGTTGCCGCACGGCCCTCGATGGACACCTCTTCCTTCCCCGGCTCCCTATCCTACCTCCTCAACAATCTCGCGATTTAAAAGTGATTGTGAAAGTGGAACGTTATCGACTATATGCCTGTCTTCAAAAAGTCAGAAGACATACGCCAAAAATCCGTGGATGTCAAAGCCAGTCCCCTTCTCGCATTACTTTCAAATCGCGAGATTGGCGGGAGATGAATCGTGACGTCGGAGAGAATCGATAAAGTGTAGGACAGGGAAAGAGCAGAGACCGGTAGAACCTTTCTGCGGAGACAGGCAGGTGGACCGGCGACTTTGGAGGAATCCGCAGGAAAAAATTAAGGGACTTACGATCCGCCGTTAAGCAATCCGATGAGATTGTCTGAGCGAACGCGAGTTGCTCATCGGATTGCTTTGTATTTAGGCGGAACTGAAGTCCCTTTATATTTTTCCCGGATTCCGGAACGGAGCCGGGGACACTTGTTCTGTCTCCGCAGAATATGTCTTTCGGACGTGTGATCCTTTCAATTTCTTTCACTTAGCGTCCTATCCGGCGTCTTCTAAATCACCCCGGCAAACTCAGATTTGCCGCTTACAGGTTACCCAGCAGTTTATCGATGCTGACGAGTTTCACGCTGAGCACGAAGATATCTGTCGCGATTGAAAGTTCTTCCGGTGTCGGATAGGTAGGCGCGATACGGATATTGCTGTCGTGCGGATCTTTTCCATAGGGATAGGTCGCGCCGGCTCCGGTCATTACCAGCCCTGCTTCTTTCGCTTTGGCTACGATGGCTTTCGCGCATCCTTCCATGGAATCAAATGAAATGAAATACCCGCCAAGAGGCTTGATCCAGGAACCGATCTCCAGACCGGACAGTTCTCTTTCAAACACATCGATGACAGCCTCGAACTTCGGCCGGATGATGTCAGCCTGTTTCTTCATGTGTTCTACAATGCCGTGGATATCTTTGAAGAAACGCACATGCCGAAGCTGGTTCACCTTGTCATGTCCGATCGTCTGATACTTCAGCATGTCCCTGATATCCTTCAGATTTGCTTCTGATGCCGCGATCGCCGCGATCCCTGAACCCGGGAAGCTGATCTTGGATGTTGAGGCAAATTTATATACCATATCCGGGCTGCCGGCCTTTTTACATTCCATAAGAAGTTCCGTCAGATAATCCTGTTTGTCTTCATAAAGATGATGCACTCCGTATGCATTGTCCCAGAAGATACGGAAATCCTCTGCCGCAGGTTTCAGGTTCGCGAAACGGAAGACCGTCTCATCCGAATATGTGATACCCTGAGGATTTGAGTATTTGGGCACGCACCAGATCCCCTTTACTGCCGGATCTTCGCTGACAAGCTTCTCTACCATATCCATATCCGGTCCCGTCGGAGTCATTGGGATATTGATCATCTCGATCCCGAAATGCTCTGTAATCGCAAAATGTCTGTCATAACCCGGAACCGGACACAGGAATTTCACCTTATCCAGCCTGCACCAGGGTGTGCTTCCCATGATCCCGTGTGTCATGGCACGGGCGACTGTATCATACATAACATTCAGACTGGAGTTTCCGAAAATGATCACATTGTCCTTCGGCACCTCCATCATATCGGCCAGAAGCTGCTTTGCCTCGGCGATCCCGTCAAGGCCGCCGTAGTTTCTGCAGTCCACGCCGTCCTCGCAGATCATGTCTGCGCTGCTGTTGAGCACATCCATCATCCCCATGGACAAGTTCAGCTGCTCGGCAGACGGTTTCCCTCTGGACATATCCAGCTTCAGACCTTTTGCCTTTATCTCGGCAAACTGAGCTTCCAGCTCGTTTTTAAGTTCTAACAGTTCTTCTTTGCTTAAATCTTTGTACGCAGTCATTGCAGGGCTCCTCCACTTCTTTATTCGCTCTTGATATTGTATATAATTTATGATGGTTCGTCAATGCTTTCTTGCATTTTTTCTACTTATTTAATGTGATTTATAGATATTGCATGCTTATTTTGAAATTTCCATGTCTGTTTCATTCATTTCTTCCAGATTTTTCTCTACTTTCCCCAACAGTGACTGCAGAGTTGAAACCTCCTGCCCGTCCAGATTTCTTTTCAGGATCTCTTCCAGCCTGGAAAAGGCCCTGTTGACCTGAGCCGCCTTTTCCTCTCCTTTCCGGGTAAGGCTGATCTGATAGGAGCGGCGGCTTTTAGAATCCCGTGTCCGCCGGATCACTTCCTGTTTTTCCATTTTGTCCAGTGTCCGCGACATGGTCGTCACGTCAAGCATACACGCGTCCGCCAGCTCTCTCTGGGTGACGGGGGAATTACTGCTTAGAAAAGCCAGTATCCTGGCCTGCCCCTGCCCGGGAGTCAGCCCGATGGAAAGAAGGAACGCCTGTACTTTTCTCCTCTTGATCAGCTCGATCCGGAGTAAAATTTCCCTTAACTGTTTTTCTTTTTTCTCTTTTTTATTTTCAAGATCTTGTTTCATGATCCGTAAACCTCTCTGTTTTTTATTCCAGTTCATACATTCCTGTATAAAGCTGATAATATCTTCCCTTCTGTTCCAGCAGTTCTTCATGGCTGCCCCTCTCAATAACCGTGCCATGCTCCAGCACCATGATGGCTTTGGAATTCCGCACAGTAGAAAGTCGGTGGGCGATCACAAACACCGTCCTGCCTTCCATGATGGCGTCCATCCCTTTTTCAATAATTCTCTCGGTTCTGGTGTCAATGGAGGAGGTGGCTTCATCCAGAATCAGCACAGGCGGATGCGCCACCGCCGCCCTGGCGATAGCCAGCAGCTGCCTCTGCCCCTGCGAAAGATTGCTGCCATCGCTGTGAAGCATTGTCCGGTATCCTTCCGGAAGCCTGCGGATAAATGAATCCGCATTTGCCAGCCTGGCGGCTTCTTCCACCTCAGCGTCAGTGGCGTTTAAGTTTCCGTAGCGGATATTATCGGCAATGGTTCCGGTAAACAGGTGAGTATCCTGGATGACCATCGCCAGAGAACGTCTTAGGTCATTCTTTTTAATATCCTTTATATCGATCCCGTCATACAGGATCCTTCCTCCCTGGATCTCATAAAACCGGTTGATCAGATTAATGATCGTTGTCTTACCTGCCCCGGTAGAACCTACAAAGGCGATCTTCTGCCCGGGTTTCGCATACAGGCTGATCCCTTCCAGTACTTTCTTGCCCGGGACATATCCGAATGTAACATTTTCAAACCTCACATCCCCTTTTAACGGGATCAGAGTTCCGTCATCCCGGCGCCACGAATACCCGTCCTTTCCATGTACAAGAGTTACGGTTCCATTGTCCGGCTCCGGCTCTTCATGCATCATCTCAAAAATCCTCTCCGCGCCGGCCAGAGCGGACAGGATAAAATTCACCTGCTGCGTAAACTGGTTCAGCGGCATGGCGCTCTGTCTGACATAAACCAAGTATGCCGCCAGGCTTCCCAGATCCATCAGTCCTGACAGGGCCAGCAGTCCTCCGGCACAGGCGGACACAGCGTAGTTCGCGTAAGACAGGCTGACAATGCTGGGTACCATCATTCCGGAATAGGCCAGCGCCTTTGTGGACGCTTTCCGCAATTCCTCATTCTTTTTCCGAAAGACTTTCATATCTTCCTCTTCATGATTGAATACCTTCTCTACCTTCTGGCCTGCCACCATTTCCTCTACAAACCCATTGATCTGTGCCAGGGATGCCTGCTGCCTGTCGTAGAATTCCTTGCTCCGTTTCCCGTTCCACTTAATAAAGAAAAACATGATGCATAAGAACAGGATCACAATGAACGACATCTCCACATTCAGGACCAGAAGCATTATCACAGTTCCGGCCAGTGTCAGCGCGCTCTGGATCACCATTGTAAAGCTGTTGTTGAGCGCTTCCTGGATCGTATCCACATCATTGGTAAACCGGCTCATCAGTTCTCCGTGTGTGTGGGCATCAAAGTATTTCAATGGCAGTGTCTGTACATGAGCAAAAAGATCCCTCCGGATATCGCCTACTACCTTCTGGGATGTTTTCACCATCAGACGGTTATAGCCGAATGTAGAGAGCGCCCCGCACAGATACATGATTCCCATGCCGGCCAGGGCGCGCGCCAGTCCCCGCACATTTCCCGGAAGGATGTATTCATTGATCACCGGCTTGAGAAGATAGGTTCCCATCACGCTGGCTCCGGTACTTATGAATACAAGAACGGCTACAACTGCCAGAAGCCACTTGTGATATCCCATATACCGGAACAGCTCTCTGAGTGCTTTTCTTATATTTTTCGGCCGTTTATATCCCGTGTATCTCGCCATTACAGATCAGCCCCTTCCTTCTGAGAATCATAGATCTCCTGATAGATCTGATTGTGCGCCAGCAGTTCTTCATGGGTTCCGACACCACAGATCTTTCCGTCTTCCAATACCACGATCTGGTCCGCGTGACGGACGGAAGATATGCGCTGCGCGATCACGATCTTCGTCATATGGGGAAGCTTTTCTGAAAGCATCTTGCGTATCCGGGATTCTGTCGCCGTATCCACCGCGCTGGTAGAGTCGTCAAGGATCAGTACTTTTGGTTTCTTTAAAATCGCCCGCGCGATACAGAGTCTCTGTTTCTGTCCTCCGGAAACATTTACGCCTCCCTGCCCCATCTCTGTGTCATATCCATTCTCCAGACGACCGATAAACTCGTCTGCTCCCGCGATCCTGCACGCCTCCTCGATCTCTTCCTGAGACGCGTCCTTATCGCCCCATAGAAGATTTTCCCGCAGTGTTCCGGAAAACAGGGTGTTCTTCTGAAGGACCACCGCGACGGCGTCTCTTAAGTGTTTCAATGGATACTGCCATACCGGGATCCCGTCGATCAGAAGTTCTCCTGAAGATATGTCATACAGCCTGGGGATCAGCTGGACCAGGGTCGTCTTGGCTGATCCGGTCTGCCCGACAATCCCCACAGTCTGGCCTGCCCGGATATGAAGATCGATGTCTGAGAGGACATACTCCGCCGCCTCTTCTTTATATTTAAAGTAGACATGTTTGAATTCAATCTCTCCGGCAGTTACTTCGATATCCTCTGCCCTGTCTTCCCTGATATCAATTTCCTCGTCCAGCACCTCTGTGATCCTCTTCCCCGAAGCCAGCGAACGGGTCAGCATAAGAAAAATATTGGAGATCATCATCAGGGAATTCAAGATCTGCAGCACATAGCTTAAGAATCCGGTCAGTTCTCCCATCTGCATGGAACCGACCCGGATCATACCTCCGCCAAACCAGAGGATGCTCAGGATCGTGCCATACATAACAAACTGCATCGCCGCCATATTTGTAGTGGCCAGCCGGAAAGCCCGTTCTGACTGGGTCTGAAGATTGCTGTTCACTTCCCCGAATTTCCTGATCTCATACTCTCCCCGCACATAAGCCTTGACGACCCGGATGGCAGTAAGATTTTCCTGTATAATCCTGTTGACCAGATCAATTGCGTTCTGCATCCTGGCGTACAAAGGCCGCACGTTCTTTATGATCAGATACAGGCAGATCCCCAGAGTCGGAAGTGCTACAAGGAAGACCACCGCCAGCTTTGTATTAATAGAAAATGCCACCGCCGTGGCCGCCACCAGCATGACAGGACCCCTGCAAGCGGGCCGCATTCCCGCAGAGATGCTGTTCTGGATATTTGTCACATCACTTGTCATCCTGGTGACAAGTGAGGACAGCTGAAAATGATCAATGTTGGCAAAAGAAAACTGCTGAAGCTTCCCGTACTCTGCCTCCCGCAGATTGGCGCCCAGTCCCTGCCCGGCAATGGCGGAAAATTTCGCGCTTCCGATTCCGAGCAGAAGGGCCAGGACTGCGCACAGGATCATCCAGCCTCCCTGTTCAAAGATATAGGCTCTGTTTCCTTCCGCCACTCCGATATCGACAATATTTGCCATGATCAGAGGGATCAACAGTTCAAACATGGATTCCGCGGCCACGCACAATGCCGCCAGGACCAGGTATTTTTTATATTGTCCCGCATAAGAAAAAATACGTCGGATCATCCTGTCTTCTTCCCGCCTTTCCTTTTTTACCCGGCAGAAAAAATAACGGAGACGACAGCTCCGTTATCCTTGCCGCATACAATAGTTGTATATACAACTATTGTATGCACAAATATTTAAAATGTCAATGTCCTGCTTAATCTTTCTGCTTTTCCTTTTCCATATCCCGTTTTATACTGTCCTTTTCCGTGATTTTCCGGAGGATACGGCAAGGATTGCCCACAGCGATCACTTGCGCCGGGATATCTTTTGTAACGACACTTCCTGCTCCGATCACCGCATTTTCTCCGATAGTTACCCCGGGAAGTATCGTGACATCCGCTCCGATCCATACATGATCCCCGATCACGATCGGCATTGCCTTTTCAAAGCCCTGATCCCGTTCCTCCGCAAGCAGGGGGTGTGCCGCCGTATACATTCCACAATTCGGACCGATAAAACAGAAGGCACCTATTCTCACCGGAGCGCCGTCCATAAGATACGCATTGTGGTTGATAAATGTATTGTCTCCGATAAAACAGTTATATCCGTAATCTGTATAGAAAGGCGTTAATATAGTAGTATTCTTCCCCCGGTTTGGCAGAAGAGCCTTCAGGATCTCTTCTCTTTTCTCCGCCGCCGCGGGAGACATATAATTGAGCTGATGGCACAGTACATCTGCGTTCTCTCTTAATTCTGCCAATTCATCATCATTATTTGCGTCGTACCAGAATCCTTTTTCCGATTTTTCACGTTCTGTCATGCTATGCTCCTTTCCGTCTACAATCGTTTTGATCACTTTTCTTCTTCCATAACAGTTATCGTAACTCCCCTACCATGGAAAAGCAAGGATCTGTTTTTGGTACATTCTTCAAATCGAATATTTCAATTGCAAATGTATTTTCCGTCCTTTATAATGAAAGAAGAAATTTGCGCGTTCCGCATAGTTCGGCGCATAGTTTGGAGGCGGTTATATGTCTGGCGGTACATCCGCAGCAGTCAATAAAGTTTACGATTATCTGTATGAGGGGATCCTTTCCGGAGAAATTCCACTCGGCTCCCCGATCGCTGAACAGGACGTAGGAAAAAAACTTGGTCTGAGCCGTTCCCCTGTACGGGAAGCCCTGAAACGTATGGAAGCCAACGGACTGGTATCACATTATCTGGGCAGAGGGACTTTCGTAACTGACATTACAGTCCGGGATCTGGAAGAAATTTTTGAACTCCGCAGGATGTTCGAGCTCCACTCTCTTTCTTCTGCCTGTATGTATATCGATGACGATACGCTGGATAAATTACAGGATGCTTTTGAGAACCTGAATGAGAGATCATCCGCGCAGGAATATTTTGACGCGAATAAACTTCTGCATTCTTCTATTATTTCCTATGGGAACAATTTACGGCTTGAGAAATTTTACAATATGCTTCTTGCCCAGTTCGCTATTGTAAACCGCATTTCCGCGCGGGATCCCGAACATTTTAACCGGTCGAAATCCATTCATCTGAACATTGTCAAAGCAATGAAAGACCGAGATGTTGAACGGGCCAAAAAGCTGCTTGGGGAACATTTAAATCAGGTGGAAGAACAGACGATCCGTGAGTACAGCAAGCCTCTTGCCGCCATCAAGAAGGCAAGACAGCAGAAAAAGAATTTCATAGACTAAAATGGCGTATTTAAAAAGAACCACGACTCCGTCAGACAGGGGGGATGCCTGACAGAACCGCGGCTCTTTTTTTGATGATCTTATTATTCTGCCTCTTTTGTCTGCAGATGATGGTACCCTGTCTGGGCCCGTGCCTCCCTCAGGGACATTCCTCCTTTTACATACTGACGGATCATTTCTTCTTTCTTTTCTATTTCTTTCGCGATCCCCAGCACCTGCTCCACCTTGTCAAACGGGATCACCAGCGCCCCTGTGTCATCACCGAAAATGAGATCCCCCGGGCACACCTTTAGTCCCGCGACAGTCACCGGTTCATTCACTGCTGCCACCTCTACTCTGTCTTTTCCAGTCACCATATAGTAGCCGTTAGAAAAGATCGGATATCTGATATTCCGGATGTCCTTAATGTCGCGGCATACACCGTAGATCAACGTCCCTTCAATCCCTTTCAAAGAAGCGGCCATTGCCATAATGTCTCCCCAGACAGTACAATAATCTCTGCCGCCGTTATCCAGGACACATACCTGCCCCGGCTCCACATCATCAAGAAAATCTCCTACCGTTCCCTTGACCTCGCCGCACGGAACATATCTGACCGTAAAAGCCTGCCCACACATAACAGTTCCCGGAACGATCGGCTTGATTCCATACAGTCCTGCGGGAAGCCCGATCTTGTCCATCGCGTCTGAGATACTGGTAGAGTCAAGTTTTTTATATTCTTCTATTACCGCTTTATCAATTTTCGGTATATTCATAATCTGTCTCCTTCATAATAATTAATGCCCAAATCAGGGTGTCAATACAACTTTGATCACGCCGTCTTCCTGATTTTCAAACAAACGGTACCCTTCCAGCGCGTCCTTCAGCGCGTAGCGGTGTGTGATCAGCGGAGCGGTATCCAGTTTTCCTTCCTTGATCAGGTCAAGTGTTTTCGCGCAGGCATTGGCATGTACGCCGCCGGTTTTAAAAACTAAATTTTTCCCGTACATCCTGCGCAGCGGAAGTTTCTGAGGATCCTCTTCATAATGCGCCACAAGACATACGATACCGCTGGGACGCGTGGTCTGCCACGCCATCCCAAATGTATTTTTTCCTCCCGCGCATTCAAATAAACGGTCGGCTCCCCTTCCGTCTGTAAGACTTTTTACAATTTCTTCCACATCTTCTCTGGATGAATTGATCGTTATATCCGCGTATCCGTGCCGTTTCGCGAACGCAAGCCTCTCGTCGGAAATATCGACAGAAATCAGCCTTGCGGGACTGTACAGTCTCGCGCAGATAGAAGTGCACAGCCCGGTTGGACCGGCCCCCAGGACAACGGCAGTATCTCCCGGATGCAGCTCACCGATCTCCGCTGCCCAGAATCCTGTGGCCAGAACATCCCCCACGAGCATTGCCTGCTCATCGGAAACACCGTCAGGGATCAGGTCGCAGCAATTATCCGCGTAAGCCACCCGTACATATTCCGCCTGGCCGCCGTCTTCCACACATCCCAGCATCCATCCGCCGTTTACACAGTTATTTACATATCCTCTTTTGCAGTAAAAGCACTCTCCGCAAAAAGTCTCGTTATTGACAGTTACACGGTCTCCCTTTTTTAACTTACATACATCCGGCCCGGTCTCCACAACCTCGCCTACGATCTCGTGTCCAAGGATTACGCCTTCTTTGGCGCGCGCTATCATACCGTGCTTAATATGTATATCACTGGAGCAGATTGCCGCCATGGTCACTCGCACGATCGCGTCTTTCGGATGTCTGATAACCGGAACCGGGCGTTCTTCCAGTCTGATCTCGCCCAGTTTACTGAATACGACAGCCTTCATAGTATTCCCCATAAGAGAGCCTCCTTATTTGACAATTTCCTTGCTCTTCCAGTCTTTAGACGCAGCGACCGCAAGTATGACTACGATACCTTTGACCAGCACCTGTACATGAGGAGACACCCCCATAAGGTTGAGTCCGTTATTCAGCATCAGGATAACAAATACACCTGTAATACATCTGGCCACGCTTCCCTTTCCTCCGGAAAGAGACGTCCCGCCCATAACAACCGCCGCGATGGCATCCAGAGACATTCCTTCGCCCTGCGCATGTGTTCCGGCGCCGAGACGCGCGCTCATAAGTACTCCGGCCAGACCGGTACACGCTCCGGCTATCATAAACGATATCAGTTTATATTTTCTTGTCGGCAGTCCGCAGAGCCCCGCGACCCTCTCATTAGATCCGATCGCATACAGAGAACGGCCGTATTTTGTTTTTTTCGTGAGTATATGCATCAGAACGAAAATCACGATCGCGAATATTGCCATTGTCGGGAAAAATCCGAATACATTTCCGTTCCCCATTTTCTTAAACGCATTAAACGCTGTACTCTGCGCGACTCCGCCTGATATAATCAGAGCAATTCCCCGACATATCGTAGAAGTACCATACGTCACAAGAAACGATGGAAGCCTTACATAAGATACAAGAACCCCCATAAAAATCCCGAATACCAGTCCTATGCCCACTCCGAACAGCAGGCTGACCCATCCGCCGCCGCCTGTATAAATGTTCGCCAGCATAACCGAACAGATTCCGCAGAGACTCATCATACCGTCGGAAGAAATATCAATACTTCCGGTCAGGATGACCGCGCACAGACCAAACGAAACAATGAAAAGAGGTCCGCCCTGGCGCAGGATATTCATAATATTAGCCAGAGATATAAATCTCGGATTGATGATCGTAAAAAATACAACGCATATTATAAGCAGTACAGGAGCGATAAACAGAGAATAATCGATATCTCTTTTTCCTTTCTTCTGTACTGTGTCAGGTGATGTGTTGGATGATGTCGTTTTCATTCGGTATATCCTCCTTGCAATCAATTTCTCCGGTAATAACGCCTTTTCGCATAGTCAGTATGCGGTTTGACAGCCCAATGAGCTCAGGCATCTCGTCAGAGATGACAAGGATCGAAACCCCCTCGTCCGCAAGATCACGCATGATCCTGTATATCTCCTGCTTGGCGCCGACGTCAATGCCCCTGGTCGGCTGTTCCATAATAATGATATCCGGCTTTCTCGAAAGCCATCTTGCCAGGATCGCTTTCTGCTGATTTCCTCCTGACAGATTTATGATCGGTGTCTTCCCGGAAGTGGTTTTTATCTTCAATCGTTCAATATATTCATTGACACAGTCATTTTCTTTTGATTTGCTTAAGAATACTCCTGTGATAAAATGATCCAGATTTGCCACTGTAATATTCTGGCCTACCGACATCGTATCAAGGATTCCTTCGCTTCGGCGGTCGCTGGGCAGATAGCCGATCCCGGCCTCCACCGCTTTCTTTATACTGCTGTTTACAACCTTGTTTCCCGCAGTAATTGTTCCGCCTGTCACCGGCTCATCGCCAAAGATCACTTTTGCCAGATTCTCTTTCCCGCAGCCCATCAGGCCCGCGATCCCGAGGATTTCTCCTTTTCTTAGCCTGAACGTGACATGGTTGACTGCATCTGAAGAGACATCGTTCAGCTCAAGGACCGTTTCCTCTTCCGGCTCTCTTAAATCGCTTGCCAGGTAAAAATCATGTGAGAACTCACGTCCAACCATCATTTCCTGAAGCTTCTTGACCGTGGCATCTTTGGTCTGCAGACCTCCGACATTTTCTCCGTCCCGCATCACCTCGACCCGGTCTGTGTACTGCACTACTTCTTCCAGCTGATGGGAAATAAAAACGAATGATGCATGTTCCCTCAGTGAATTAACTACTTCAAAGAGTTTTTCCACCTCACCCGGCGACAGGACTGCTGTCGGTTCATCGAGGATAATGATGCCTTTTCTCTGATTGCGTACTGCCGGATATAAGACACGGGCAAGTTCCACCATCTGTCTTTCGGAAAAACTCAGTTTCTCTACTCTTGTTTTCGGGCTGATATGACCCAGATTTACTTTATCCAGTATCATTTCCGCCTCACTGTACATTTTTTTCCAGTGCAGGAAATTCGCGGTTATCATATTGCCTTCCCGGCCGAGAAAAATATTTTCCGCGACGCTTAGGTTCGGAAAAAGTGCCTGCTCCTGAAATACCATACCGATACCGTAATGTTCTGCTTCAACCGGCATCGTCGGATTGATCTCTTCACCGTTTAAGTAGATCGCGCCTGCGTCCTTCTTTTCGATCCCCATCAGGACACGCATCAATGTACTTTTCCCTGCTCCGTTTTCTCCTATAAGGGCAAGGATTTCTCCGGGGAAGAGTTCCAGAGAGACGCCTTTAAGCGCCTGTACGCTGTAGAAGCGTTTATATATGCCGTCCATTTTCAGAATTGCTTGCCTATTGGCGGTTTCTTGCATTGTTTCACTCTCCCTCTTAGATCTTGGATCTTATAAAATTATTCAGTCATTTCCTGATCGGACCCTGCGGTGAGTCCCTGCCCGTCCGGGCAAAAACTTTCGTCCACACGCAGGGTCCGGAATCAGTCATATATTATTTTGTATGAAACAATCATTCTTCGCCGCTTAAAAGTACACTGTCCTCTGTCCAGTCACGTTCAGCCGCTCCGTCGCCATACCAGAGATCCAGATACTCTTCCGCGTTTTCCTGTGTGATGATCGGAGGATCCCATGTAACAAAGTGATTGTCGCCCCGCTCCGGAAGGATATCGCCTTTTACATAATCGTAGCCGATACACATTGCCAGAGCCTGCATGCCGGGCGCGTCGCCTGACATGGACATTACGTATTCGCCGTCGCGGATCAGTTCAAGCGTATCACTCAGACAGTCAAGCCCGACAAGTTTGACCGCTCCGCCGGTCTTCCCTGCGCCCTGAAGGATCTCGTAAACTCCGAGCGCCATATCGTCATTTCCACACCATACGCCTTCGATCTCATCACCGTACTTGATCAGCATATCTTCAAATACCGGAGCAGCCGTAAACCTGTTCCAGTCACCCGGCTGAGATTCAAGCAGTGTAATGTCCGGATACTCTTCCAGAGCCTGCTCCAGACCTTCATGCCTCTGAACTGCTGTTGTGCTTCCAAGAAGGCCGTCGATCGCGACGATGCTTCCGGAACCGCCCATTGCGTCAAACAGATATGTAGCCATCGTATATCCTTCCAGACGCATGTCTGTCAGGATGTGCGCGATATGATATTCATACTGTGTAAAATCAAAACCGTCGGGATAATCGAAAAGGGTCACGAACGGCACCTGAGCATTTTCACACAGATCCGCCAACGGCGGGATCACACTGGAACTTGTCGGCATGATGATAACAAGATCGGGATCATATGTGACCAGACCGGTCTCCAGATCCGATACCTGTTTCTGCTCATTATCTTCGGAAGAAAGGGTAATGTACTCAAATCCCATCTGATCCGCAAATTCCTGTCCTCCTCTGTTCAGCTCGGCATAGTATTCATTATCCATACCTTTTGTAGAAGACAGAACAGTAAAATCTCCGTCAGCCTTTGCTCCGTCATCAGATTCTGTAGTTTCCCCTGAATCTGATGAATCGGAAGAGTTTGAACATCCCGCTACAAGCGCGACTGTCAGCATAAGTGCCAGCAACAGTGCCAAAAACCTGTTTCTTTTCATCATAATATTCCTCCTATTCTCAAACTGAGAGTAAAATCAGCCGGTCATCAGTCGATCCATTTCATATGGAAGCCGCCGTCAACATCAATCGCTGACCCGGTAGTGTACGGGAGATATCCCAGACAGATCGCTGATACCGCCTTTGCCACATCTTCACCTGTTCCCCATCTGCGCAGAGGATGAAGACCATCAGCGATATATTTATCGAATTTTTCTTTTACCGGCAAAGTCATATCGCTCAATATATTTCCCGGGCGTATCTCATACACGTTTATTTCGTAGTCCGCCAACGCGAATGCCAGCAGTTTCGTAAGCATGGTTATCGCGGCTTTAGACATACAGTACTCGCCTCTCATAAGTGAAAGCGTATAAGCAGAAATGGAAGACATATTGACAATTACAGGCCTGTCCTCCTCAGGATTCTCCTGTACTTGCTTGATCATCTGCTTTGCGGCCAGCTGTGCCGTAAACAGGTACCCTTTCAGATTAATGTCCATCACTCTGTCAAGACTCTCCTCTGAAACATCAAGGATGTTTTCCTGTTTCGCTGAACCCACTCCCGCATTATTGATCAGCGCGTCAATACGCCCGAACTTCTTAATCGTACTGGAGATAAGATTCTCACGGTCTTCCTGTTTAGATACGTCTGTTCTGACGTATAAAAAATCGGTCTTTTCCATTACGTCTTTAAGATGCCCTTCCGCGCGCTCCCAGGGCATCGTCCCGCATGCTACGACCGCAAATCCGTCATCTGCCAGTCTGTTCGCTATGGCGTTTCCAATCCCTCGTGTAGCCCCTGTGATGATCGCTACTTTTTTCTTTTCCAAAACACGCATCCCCTGTCCTTTCTGAATAAAATGGCCATTTGTTGATTAGTTGCATTTTTTGAGTATTCCTGTCGCGATCTTTGAGAATACTCATTGTGTTCCGATTGTATACAATAAGAATTCTATATCTAAATTATATCAGATTAAATTACACTGTCAATAAATTTTTTTGACAATTCCGACTATTTATTCCATCCTGTTTCAATCTCTTGAAAATCTGTTAAAACGCAGGATTTTCCTGAGAATTCTGACACCTCTGATGACAGGCGGCAGAAGAACTTTACAATTATAAACATGGGATTTACAACAGCAGACAACGCTGTTAATTATGCGCAGACTACGGAAAGTCGAAACAGATCCGACTCCCGTAAAAAGAATGTCTGAATTGCGATTCAATTACATTAAATAAATACTTCCCGGCAGGATCAGATTAACGCCAGGCTTCTCAGTATGTACAGCCATCCTGTCAGTGTAAACGCGCTGACCATCGTCGTCAGCATCACCACGCTGGAAGTCAGTATCCCTTCATGCCCCATATTTTTTGCCATAACAAAGCAGCTCACTGTTGTCGCGGATCCCAGCATAACAAGAGACGCCACCAGCTCTTCTCTGCGAAATCCCAGCATAACAGCCACAGGAAGGAAAAGAGCCGCGAAGCCCACAAGTTTCAGGAGAGTCACTCCTATGGCGGGCCTTACTCTGGCAAATGCTTTGCGGATATCAAAAGTGGCTCCCATGGCCATCAGCCCAAGAGGCGTTGCCACCGCGCTGACATTGGCCACAGTCTTTTCCAGGATCGGAGGCATGGGAAGTCTGAGTGCCGACCACAAAAATCCTGCCGCGATTCCCAGCACGGTAGGATTCGTAATAATGCCGGCCAGTGTTTTCCTGATCAGGCCCTTCCCCATCCGGTGTTTTTCCGGTCCGAACACGGAAAGAATAACTACTGCCATCACATTATAAAGCGGCACGCTTCCAAGGATCATCAGAGGAGCCAAACCGGATTCCCCATAGATATTCTGGATAAACGCGATCCCCAGAAGAGCGGAGCTGCTCCGGTAGGAGGCCTGGATAAATTCTCCCTGCATGCTCCTGTCCCGGCAGAAAAAGGAGGCAGCTACAGCAATTATGATGCTGATAAGAGTCGCGCCAAAGCAGTACAGCAGAAATTTCAGATCCCAGACCTGAGAAAAATCCACCGTCGCCAGATCTTCAAAAACAAGGACCGGAAGGGGCACCATATATACAAATTTATTCATCTTATCCGCAAAACTGTCATCTATCCATCCTATCTTTTTGAATGCCAGTCCCAGCAGCATCATAATGAACACCGGGGCGGTAGCGTTCAGACTGAAGATCAGATTATCCATGTTATCCACTCTCCGTTTCCCGTCATACTTCTTTCTTTTACCGCATGAACCCCCAGCCGGCAGGAACACACGCTTTCCCGTCAGCTGAGGGTATCAGCTCTTATCAGCTCTTACGCTCTTATATTCTGCCTTCTTTTTCCAAATGTGTCAAGAAGGAAAACAAGCCCCTATCCTATAAACATCCCAGAGGTTCTTTACCCGCCGCGACACGCTGCGCGTTTTCCAGTCCAAATTTATAGACTCTGTAATAGTTGTCGTAAGTAGCGGCTCCTACGTGAGGAGTTGTGATGAGATTATCGATCTCAAGTCCGAACAGCGGATCTTCCGGCTCAAAAACATCCACTGCCGCGCCACGGATCTTTTTGCTCTTCAGAGCGTCCACAAGGGCCGGCGCGTCTACCAGCTGGCCGCGCGCTGTATTGATCAGTAGTGCCGTATCTTTCATCTGAGCGAACTGTTTGGCCCCGATCATTCCCCGGGTACTGTCAAGAAGCGGAACATGAAGGGAGATAATATCCGATCTCTCTATCAGTTCGTCAAAACTTACGTACTCGCATCCCAGTTCTTTTTCCATCTTTTCATCCATACGTACCACATCATTATAGATCAGATGGGTTCCGAAGGCGGATACCCTCTTCATCACTTCACGGCCGATCGCGCCGCCACCGATGATACCGATCGTCTTTCCAAGCAGCTCATAGCTCTCATGACGGAATGTCCAGGTATGCCATTCTTTCTTTCTGCTTAAGCAGGTCAGATCTACAATATAACGGTACAGCGCCAGCATATCCAGTACAGCCAGCTCTGCCACTGAAGAGGAGTTGAATCCCCGGCAGATAGACACAGGGATATTCTTTTCCTTCGCGTACGCCACATCCACCATGTCCACTCCTACACCGGTCCTCTGGATCAGCTTCAGTTTCGGCACCTGGTCAATGACCTCACGCGTCACCTGAAATGTCGTATCGAAGAGGCACTCCGCCTCCTCAAGTGTCCCTTTTTTCCCTATGTTCGGCTGCAGGAAACGCAGATCTACATCCGGCGGACACATATCCAGGATCATCCTCTCCATAGGTTCATTCATTTTGTCCAAATACAGTACATTAATGCCCACTGCTGCCCCTCCATTCTATGATTCTTCTCTTGTCTGCAAATGATGATATCCTGTCTGAGCCCTCGCCTCGCGCAGAGAAACGCCCTGGTGCAGAGCCTGACGGATACGCTCTTCTTTTTCCTCGATCTCCTTTGCGATGCCAAGCACCTGCTCTGCCCTGTCGTAGGGAACGCACAGCACGCCCGTATCATCTCCGAAGATCAGATCGCCCGGGCACACCTTGATCCCTGCTACTGTCACAGGTCCGTTGATCTCGGCAACTTCTACCCGGTCTTTCCCGGTAACCATATAATAATCCAGAGAGAAAATAGGATACCCGATCTTCCTGACATCTTTCACATCCCGGCATACACCGTAGATCACTGTCCCTGCGACGCCGCGCATAGACGCGTACAACGCCATGATATCTCCCCAGACGGTGCAGTAGTCTCTTCCACCGTTGTCCAGCACGCACACTTGTCCGGGCTCTACGTCATCCAGGAAATCTCCTACGGTACCTTTCACTTCGCCGCAGGGAACATAACGTACGGTAAATGCCTGTCCGCACATCACTTTTCCGGGCGTGATCGGTTTCAGCTTATACAGCCCGGAAGGAATCCCGAGACGGTCCATCGCGTCAGAAATACTTGTAGAGTCCAAATTTTTATAAGCTTCTATTATCTGTGGGTCTAATTTTGGAATACTCATATGATCCTCCCTGTTCACCGTTATTTCAGCATATTCTCATAATTGTATTTTGTATCCACTTCCTTCATGGACATACCGGACTTAATGTCACGGCACATGGCTTCTTCTTTTTCATGAAGAGCCTCAGCCTTTGTAACCACATCTTCCACTCTCTCCTGAGGGATAAATACTACGCCTGTAATATCTCCCATGACTACATCACCAGGCCGCACCTGTACACCGTGGAAAGATACCATTACATTTGTCGCCTCTTCCATCACACGGCCGCGGGCTGTCGCGCAGATCGTAGAACGGGCATATACCGGAAAATCCAGCTCCATGCACTCATCCAGATCACGGCATGCTCCATCGATAACTACTCCGGATACACCTTTAAACTTCGCCCCTGTGCTCAATACGCCTCCCCAGCAGTTCACGTCAATGCGTCCGCCATTATCAATAACGATCACATCGCCTTCTTTCGCCGCTTCGATTGCGTTTACGCCCATATGGGTAGTGGATTTCGTAAGTCCGGCAGCAACAACTTTCATGGTTACCGCTTCTCCGATGATCTTCTTGCATCCGTCATACATCTTGTTGACACCATATGTGGATCCCTTCAGTCCGAGAGCATCCAGAGCGTCTGAAACATTTGTCGTAGAAAGTTTGTCAAGACGTTCCCTCAGTTCCTGTGTTAAAACTCCCATAATAAATTCCTCCTTGTATAATAAAATATTATCTTATTAAGGTTTTGTAGAAACATTTTTATGCACTCAGGCCCGGGCAGAGACTGCCCGGACCCGGGATTCTGGATTAATGGATCCGGCACGCGTCCTCCGGTTTCAGGCCTTCCATAGCTTCTACCAGTTCATCCACTGTTGTGACTGTTCCAAAATGAGTCTCGATATCCCACAGCTGAGATTCCTGCTCTCTGTCGCTTGTCGCGCGTACTGCGTCCTTTGGAACGAATACTTCGTAATTCAGCTGGAACGCGTCAGCAACTGTGCCACGGACACAGATATTTGTAACAACACCGCCTACGATAACCTTCTCGCATCCCATATCTCTGAGTACAAGGTCAAGATCTGTCTGGAAGAATCCACTGTATCTTCTCTTATGAACTACATAGTCTTCAGGAAGGATCGGCAGCTCATCGATCTGTTCCCCGCCCCAGGTTCCTTCATAGCAGGTTCCTTCACGTTTCTCTGTAACTTTATCATATTTGTCCTTACGGTACTGCTGGCAGATCCACACGATCGGAATCCCATGTTTTCTTCCGGCTTCCACAAGTTTCTGGATCGGCTCAATTACAACATATCCGTCATCGAGCACCATTTTTCCGCCCGGTTTGCAGAAATCGTTCATCATGTCTACGATCAAGATCGCTGTTTTTTTCAGGTCAAGTTCCTTCTTTAAATTTGTGTAGTGTTCACTAAAGCCTGTCATGGTATTGCTCCTTTCATATTTGTTGAATTTTATCTCAGAGGCAGCCATTTTACTGCCTCCAAAGTTTTTATATTGATTTTTACTGTACAAATTCCGGCATACGGTTGCCCGGCGGTGTGTTGCGGCTCTTTGTAACGATCACTTTTCCGTCCACGATAATGTAAGTTACAGCCGGTATATCACCTGCGTCGATCGCTTCAAGAGCGTCGCTCCCGACAGATCCCATCGGAGCGTCCAGACAGATCAGATCTGCCTCTTTGCCTACAGCGATGATCCCGGTATTCAGACCGAATGTCCGTGCTGTATTTCCGCTTGCCATCGCCAGCGCTTTCTCCGGCACTACGCCGCAAAGGCTTGCATAACACACATTCCGAAGAATTCCAAGGGAAACAAAACCTGTCCCAGACGGAGCGTCGTTTCCGAAAATAATCCTGTCCTCTTTTCCCAGTTCCAGCACACGTTCATAAATATGTTTCGCCACTCTGTAATTTCCACACTGTACAATCTCTACCGCGATATCCGACTCGCTGATGATGCGGTCCACTTCTTTGACAGATACAGCCGTCGGTCCGCCGTTACAGTGTGAAGCTACTGTAGGATTCGTCCGGATCACATCGTCCGCTGTAACAGTTGAACTTCCCGGAATGGATGTCCCACCTGTATGCATATGCACTTTAAACCCGTGCCGTTTCGCGATTTCTACGAGGGGAGCCGCGTCGTCCGGTGATTTCACACTGCCCAGTCCGATCTCACCTACAAGCCATACGCCTTCTTTCTCCATCTCTTCAAAGTCTTTTTCTGTCAGTCCTTTTTCCAGAATAAGCGCTCCGCCGTGTACTTTCGCTCCCAGCGGTGACTTATTACGAAATGATTTTGAAAGAAAGATCGCCTGAGCTTTCGCTCCTGCCGGATCTGTCGGACGTCCCGGGAAATGCGGTTCTCCCGCGGAGATCAGTGTCGTACATCCTCCGTGGATCTCACTCTCCAAAAAATCTGCGGCTTTCTGACGAAATGTATAGTCACCTGCACAGGGATGGCAGTGAGAATCAATAAGTCCGGGAGCAACTGTAACTCCCTTCGCGTCCAGAGTCTGTACTCCGGGATGCGCGTCAGCGACCTCTTTCTTCCCGATCTCCGCGAATTTTCCATCCTTGATGTAAATCGTATCAGCGTCCAGCAGTGGATTGTTAATATCTCCGCTTACCAGTTTTCCAATATTTGTGATCAAAAGTTCCATCCTCTGCGCCTCCTCTAATTGATTCCGTCCATGTTTTTCACCTGATCCAGCAGCAGTCCGCCCACACGGGCAAACGGACGCGGTCCGGTCGTCACGCACAGAACGATCATGATCTCATCCGGATGTGGAGCGTCTTCTACATATACTTCCATCGCGTCATAATGAGTACGCACTTTGACAGCCATCTTGCTGTGCAGAGGCACATCAATAGAATGTCCTGCGGGAGCGCATTTCTCTGACGATGGAACGATCGAATAAGTTTCTTTTAAAATCTCGCGAATAGGAGCGTCAAATCCCATATGCAGCAGAGCGGATCCGTGTTCCTGTTCTCCTTTGATGCCTGTGACTGCCGCTTTGCCGTAGCTCTGGATATCTTCCGGCTTCGCGTCCAATGCCTCCAGCGCGTTTTCCAGAAGCAGTTTCCCCAGGTATTCGCCGTACTCCTTGTACAGGGAGAGATCCTCTGTGTGGGTTCCGGCAAATACATTCTCTACAATGGCGATCGACGCGCATTTCTGCAGCGGATGTTCCAGCTTTTTGCCGATTTCCTCGCGGACTTCGTCAATGATGACAACTTCTTTCCTTATATATGGCTTCATCATGCTTGATCCCTCCTATCTCTAGTCCATTCCGTTCCAGTTATGAATCTCTTCTACAGACAGTCCGCCAATCCTCGCGTGCGGCCTGGGGCCGGTAGAAAACGCGTTCACTACCACCACTTCGTCGGCATGCGGAGCATCCGGGATCCGTATGGTGATCGCGTCATAATGAGAACGTACCATCATCGCGTCCTTATAGAGAAGCGGGACATCCAGAGTCGAGCCTGCCGCCGCGATCTTCTTCGCTGACGGGATGACCGCCTTTCCTGCTCCGAGGGCATTCCTCATGGGCGCTCCCAGCTTAGGATGCATCAGGGCCGCCGCATGTTCATGCTCTCCGTTAAGACCGACAATACATGCCTTACCGAAAGTCTCAACTTCATCCGGAGACACGCCCAGCTTTTTGATCGCGGTACGTGTCAGGTAATCTCCAAGATATTCACCATATTCCATCAGTAAACTTAAATCTTCTTCATATTTTCCCGCGAACGGGTTCTTGATCACCGCGGCCACCGCACACTTTTTCAGAGGTTTCTCAAGCTCTCTTCCACCTTCGCTGCGAATGGTCTCCCGAAATACAACCAGTTTGCGAATTTCAGGTTCTTTTGCCATATTATCTGCCTCCTGTCCATCATGCCCTGCCTATGGAATGATAACCACCTTCAGGACACCATCTTCCTTACCTTCAAAAATCCGATATCCTTCCATCGCGTTATCCAGCGAAACCCGGTGTGTGATCATCGCGCTTGCGTCAAGCTTTCCACATTCTACCAGCTTCAGTATTTCTTTACAGGAACTGGCATGTACACCTCCGGTCTTAAAGGTAAGGTTTTTACCATACATCTCATGTAATGGGAGGGTCTGGGCCCCTTCATACATTGCCACTATACATACTACTCCGCTGCACCGGGCCACCTGCCATGCCATCTCAAATGTATTTTTCCCGCCGGCCACTTCAAATACCCGGTCAGCCCCCCGGCCTTCTGTCAGATTCTTTACGATCTCCACCGCGTCTTCTTTCAGCGGATTTATGATAACATCTGCCATGCCGTGTGCTTTCGCGAATTCCAGCCTTTCCTGGGAAACATCGATCATGATCAGGCATGCCGGCGAATAAAGTTTCGCGCACATCGCGGTGCTCATTCCATTCGGACCGGCGCCGATGACAACAACGGTCTCTGCCGGCTGGATCTCCGTGATCTGAGCTGCCCAGTACCCGGTAGCCAGAACGTCTCCTACCAGCATCGCCTGATCATCGGATACACTGTCTGGAATGATATCCAGACAGTTCTCCGCGAAAGGTACCCTTACATATTCAGCCTGCCCGCCGTCCGCGGAACACCCCAGCGTCCAGCCTCCGCCCGGAGCGATACAGTTATTCACATAACCCCGCTTACAGAAAAAGCATTCCCCGCAGAACGTCTCGCAGTTGACCGTCACTCTGTCTCCGGGTTTCAGTCCCCGTACGTCACTGCCCGTTTCCTCTATGACCCCGATGATCTCGTGGCCCAGGACCGTACCCGGTTTGGCTCTGGGCACCGCGCCGTGTTTGATATGAAGATCACTGGAGCAGATCGCCACCATTGTTACTTTCACAATGGCATCTGTCGGTTTCTGGATTACCGGTACCGGACGTTCTTCCAGGGCCAGCACTCCATCTCCTTTATACACTACCGCTTTCATCATACCCTCTGCCATATCTGGTCACCTCTCTTCTTTAAATATCACGATTCCGTTACCGCATCGTGATCCGCTTTACTGTGCCTCGCATTTCGCGATACTTTCCTCTTCCTGTTTGAAGACAAACTTGGAAAGGATGATCTTAACGATCACGCAGACAACAATGTAATTGATCGTCGGAAGACCGAACTCCAGAACGCCGAATCCTGCAAGCACAGAACCGACTCCCCATGTGATCAGACCTGCCCAGTTTGCCCTCGGCATGATCCTTTCAAACTTCTTCACATCCGGGAAATGCCTCTTGTATACGAAGAAGTAATCCGCGATGATGATTCCGGCGAACGGCGGGATAAACTTCGCGTTCAGATCGATCCAGGATCCAAAGTAATCGATAAAGTGCATCAGTGACATTGTCAGTCCGACAACAGCGATACCGATGGCGATATAAATTCTCTTTACTTTGAATGCTCCGGCGATGGCGTTTGTGGATGTATACACAAGTCCCTGCGCTGTGGACCAGATATTCAAAAGCACGACCAGGAACGCGGGAGCCAGCAGATTCTGGGCTTTCAGGATCAGAGCCATGTCATACTCACCTGTCGCAAGCATACCGACACCGCCGAATACCAGCATAAATGTGTTGCCGATCATCATGGCGACGACCATGATCAGAATCGCCTGTTTCGGGCTCTTGGAATAACGCATTACTTCCGCTGTATTGGCGACAGCTCCATGGCTGAAGGAACCTACGCCAAGAGCAAGCGCTGTCGTAAAGGAAATGGCAACTCCGGTCTCCGGTTTTACCTGCATCAGAGCGTCAACTCCGCCTACGCTGTCAAACGAGAACACGATGGAAACGATACCAAAGATAATGATCAGCGGTACCGCGATGTCACTTAAGATGGACATCGCCTTGATCCCGACAAATCCTGTCGCGATGATGCCAAGTCCTGCTATAATAACTACCGGCACGATCGGAATAGACGGGAACAGTGTGTTGACTGTCTCTCCGATCAGCCACGCGTCGATCGAAAACCATGACACGCAGGTGATGATAATAAGGAAAACAGGGATCCAGATGCCCACTCTTCCGAATGAATACCTGCACATCAGCGTAAAGGTCAATCCTTCTTTACAGGAGATGTAAGCCATGAAAGCCGCGATGACTGTCAGCATTACACCTGCCAGGAGTGACGCTGAAATGAATTCAGTGAAGGTAAGGCCTACAGCCATCGTACCTCCGACCTGCATCGTGGTAACTACAAATACATATCCCATCCACACCATCAAAAGTCCCCAGGGTCCGCGACGTCTTGACCACGGCACCCGGGCAGTAGCAAATTCTTCTTTGGCTGCCGCTTCTTCTTCAGCTGCCGAAAGGTTCACGTCTTGTACTTCCTGATTTGTACTCATAATTCTCCTCCTTCAAAATAAAGTCTTTGTATAAAGCATATATACTAACCCTCCGCACTTACCTGTTCCGTCCTCCTTTCTCCGCGTTTTCTGCCTTCAGAACAGATCTCCGCTTCCATTAAATGCAAGGGGGCTTTTCTCTCCAAGGACTGTCATCTGCGGATGACCGTCCACTTCTTCGAGCAATGCCTCAGATACCCATATCTTTTCCAGATGCAGTGTATCACTGATCCGAACGACGCGTATTTTCTTCCTGTCCGCGCACCGGCTTACCTGTATGGCCGCCTGAACAGCCTGCTTCTGATTTTTCATTACCAGCGGCACTCTCGCTGCCGCCGGCATGCACGCCGTCATTACATTGGCATAAGTGGCTTCAAAATCAATCTTCCTGTACAGCCTTTCTGTGGTCACATCCGCCACTCCGATCCCTGTACCGTTCCCGTGAGCCGCCTCGGTCATATCCAGGACCGCGATGCTGCCCGGCCGTTTCGGCCCTCTGGCATATTCGCTCACAAAAGATCCTGTCACGTGTGGATCCATGCCCAACCCGCTGATATCTTTCCCCATACGGTCAACGATCAGTACATCCAGATCTGTCAGATGGATCTTCGGCATATGCGCCTTTGCTTCTGCCAGAAGTTCAGGCTCTCTGTCCAGAAATTCTCCGGGAAACAGGACCTCCAGACGTCTCGTCTCGTCATAGGCGTTTTCCAGGATCGCCACGCCGAACAGAATGTTGGCGTTCTTCAGGACTGCCGTTCCAAATTCTTTTACATATTCTGCCATTTTCCCATGGCCTTCCCGATGGCATGCCTGAGCCCCGACCTGTTTCCCGAGTCCTACAGACATCATTTTCAGCAGGCCGCTCTCATACTGTCCTGTGAAAGAAGTATGTGCCTTCACCCGGTTCATGACGATGATTCCATCCGCATGGGCAGCGTTAGAATCCAGAAATACATCTTTCCCGTCTGCCGTTTTACCGATCTTTACCACTTCCATGGAGGAGCAGATCGGACATCCCATGCTTTCTTCGGTAATCCCCAGACCTTTCAGCATTTCCTTCTGCCCTTTTGCGGTGGCTCCTCCATGGCTTCCCATGGCCGGAACCAGAAAGGGGACCGCCCCTGCGGCCTTCACTTCACTGACAAGAGTCTGCAAAAGTATCGGGATATTCCGGATCCCTCTGCTTCCCGCAGTGATCGCGACTTTCATCCCCGGCCTTAAGGTCCTGTTAATACCTTTTTCTCTCAGCCTGTACCTGAGTTCTGCCCTTGGATCATCCACATGCTGACTGTCAAATTTCTGAGACGCCGGCGCCATTTGAGGCAGTTCAATCCGACTGATAATATCTGTAATAATGCTCATGTCTTTTTCCGTTTTTCTACAGAAATTCTGTTGATTGTTAAATATTATTCAAAGTGTCGATTAATTGTCGACTAATGAAGTCGAAACACGCGGTCTGTTAATTATCTATAAGAACAATGTCTAATTTTTCCGCGATCTTACGCGCCTGCTCTACACTGGGATACGCGTCCCTTAGAACAAGCCTTGCTCCGCCTCTGTTCAGGGAGTCCACCATTCCATTGCCTTCGGTTGCCTCTACAGTCACTCTCTGTACAGACGGTTCATTGACTTCTATAATCTCCACTTCAATCCCTTTGCTCTTTACTTTGTCAAGACTGGCTTTGTAAGCCTCGGCATCACTGGTCCCGGCGCCGTCGACCGCAGCCATCAGGATACCCGGTACATTGATCGCCCTGCGCGCGAACAGCTCAGAATAAAGTTCGATCTTCACTTTTCGCACCTCACCTTTCGCCAGGAAATGCGCGATTCTTGCGCAATTAGTAGGTGATCCCACACCCTGACTGCTTCCGCCTACAACCGCCTCCGCGAACGGGCGGGTAATGGGATTGGCCTTTGCCGCCAGCTCACGGATCTCCACCGCAGCTTTCTTGATCAATTCTTCCTGGCGGGAGCGCTCGTCTTCCAGAACTTGCGGATCCACATAGGAGTCGACTCTTTCATCATGTTTGAAGAAGGGCTCCATATATTCGATCGTAACCGGGACCACATGCTTGGCGGATGCCAGATGGCACTGCGCCGCCATAGCGATCATTACATCTACGGGAACCGTGGACGGAATAGAAGTATGCATTGCCAGCTGGCTGGCCAGCCTGGCGATCAGCACACCGCCTCCGATATGGGTGGCGCACAACCCCGGAACCAGCACCCTGGGTGTACAGGGAACACTGATCGTAGGCGAAAGCGCGAGAACTACCGCTTTCTCCATCTGCTCGGGTGTGCCGTCCTGCAGTTCTACAAACGCCGCTGCCGTGGCAGCCGCCCCGGCACCGATCCCTTCCATATTGCAGCCGGTAGTCCGTTTTCCCACACGGAAAATGCCGCCCACTTTTAAGATCACCGCCATTGCTCTCGCGATCTTGTCCGGATCGCTGTATACTTCCTTCATCGCCTTCACAAACCCGGTATAAGGGCAGGAATCCCCTGTCCCCGCGCATGGGCACAGTCCTATCGTATGATTTCCCACCTGCGCGGCCAGTGTATATGCAACGATCTTGTCTACAAACACGTCTCCCACTACAGAGACCGCGTCTGCGCCTGTCAGATCCTGTCCCACCGTACCCAGGAGAAAACTTTTCCCGGTCTCGGTACCGATCTGCGCGGCACAGAGATTGTGCCGGAACGCTTCTTCCATACACTCAATTACTTCTTCACGGGTTTTTCCTGTAGTTTCCTGCGCTTCTGTCAATATGACCTCGCCGACGGGAAGATTCTCTTTCCCGGCTATGGAAATGCATTCGCCCAGCGTCATATGTCCGTAATTAAATCCAGCTTCCTGCGCCCTCTTTCTTACTGACATCTCTCAAAGCCCTCCTTACTTTACTTCCACATCCATAAGCTCTTCTTCCACTTTCAGCAGGGCTGTGATATCTTCTCTTCCGTAACCTTTCGCCCTTGCCGCCTCAAACATCTGGACAGCCATACTTCCCATGCATACCGGCATGGAAAGATGCTTTGCCGTCTCCATCGCAAGGCCCAGATCCTTATATGCAAGATTAATAGCAAACCCGCCGTCAAATTCACGTTTTTTAATAAAATTCGGAATTTTATTTTCAATGATAAAACTTCTGCCGGAACTGTTTTTTACGATCTCGTACATGGTGTCCAGATCAAGTCCGATCTTGCTTCCCAATACCAGTGCCTCGGCGGCCGCGGCCATATTACATCCAAGCATAAAATTATTTACCATCTTCATTCCGGATCCGGCTCCTACGCCGCCCACATGATAGATTTTCTTGCCGATAGCCTCCAGTACCGGACGTGCTTTTTCCAGGGTTTCCTCCGGACCTCCCACCATGATCGTCAGAGTTCCCGCCTCTGCCCCATGCACACCGCCGCTCACCGGGCAGTCCATGTATTCTATCTCCCGGCCGGCCGCCATACGGGCAAATTTTTTCGCGGACTCCGGCGCGATACTGCTTAGATCTACCCATACCTGTACTTTCAGTTCTTTCCCGGACAGAGCCTCTTGCATTACAGATTCTACAATAGCCGCGTTGGGCAGGGAACAAAGTATGATCTCCGCTTCAGCTCCTACTTTTGCCACATCAGCGCACGGATGCGCTCCGTTTGCTGCCGCTTCTTCCAGCGCTTTCTCCGCTACGTCAAACGCGTAGACTTCAAATCCGGCTTTCAAAAGGCATTTTGTTATGGGGAACCCCATTGCCCCCAGGCCGATCATTCCAATTTTCATTTATTTTCCTCCATTTACCGACTGTTCCGCAGCAAAGGATTCCTCTCTAACGGGATCGATTCCACGTATTCCTTGATCGTCCTGTCTCTTACCTCCTCCAGATGCTTTTGGAGCTGTTTTCTGGCCTCTTCCAGATCATGTGTCTTAAGAGCTCTGACAATAGCAAGATGCTTTTCCCTGGAAAGGACGAAATGTTCCGGGTCTCTTGCGGAAATGCGGTTAACGATCGCGATCTGCGCCTGAAGCTGTCTGTAAAATTTAGCCATGCGTTCATTTCCCGCATAAGCGATGATCCCTCTGTGCAGCCTCGCATTGGCATCGTAATACTGCTGCGGATGAGAATCTGGATTTAAATATGTAAAATCCCTCTCTAACGCATCTAAGAATTCAGGGTCAAAATGCTGACACGCGGTATTCAACGCCTGAACCTCGAACATGATACGCAGTTCAAAAATTTCTTCCAGATCTCTCTGCGTAATATTTGTTACAAAAGTCCCCCTGCCCGGATAACGGTATACGAGCCCCTCAGACTCCATCCGCCGCAGCGCTTCCCTGATCGGGGAGCGGCTGATCTTTAATTTTTCGCTGATCTCCATCTCGGAGATGGGGGACCCCAGCGCCAGTTCGCCGGACAGAATACCTTCGCGAAGGTACTGATATGCCTTTCCGATGGCGCCGTTCGATTTGTTTGCCATAACCTTTTCCTCCAATATTTTCCGTTCTTAATGCAACCTGTAATTCCCGTAACTTTGCATCTTTGTAAGTTGAAATCATTATAATACAAATTGCAGATTACGCCAAGCAACATTGTCATATCGGAGATGGCGAAATTCCTCATCTGAAATGATGAGATTCATATAACAATCTTTATGCCGGCCTGCGCGTATCTATTCCTCCGTGCAGTTAAGAGCGTCGAATACTTTCTGATATCCGTAGATATCGAAAAGACATTCTCCGGCCCTGAGCCGCTCCATCACACGCTCCTCTTTTGCCGTTCTCTCCTGAGCCGCCTTAAGTACCTCAGGCCCTTCCTCTCTCGGAACAATAACCACTCCATCAGCGTCACCCAGCACTATATCTCCCGGATGCACGATCTGTCCGCCGCAGCTGATCGTATGATTGATCGTACCCAGAGTCGCCTTCGCGGTCCCTTTGATGCAGAGCCCGTTGGAAAATACCGGAAATCCGAGTTTCTCAATCTCCAGGCTGTCCCTCACAGAACATGAAACAACAAGTCCGGCCGCGCCTCTTGTCATACAGTCCACAGCCAGCACCTCACCAAAAGGACCGGAGTCTACCGCAGCTCCCATATCCGCGATGATCACATCACCGGGACGAGCCATGCTGATGGCTTTGATCAGCATCAGGTTATCTCCCGTGTGGCAGCTGACCGTAAGGGCCTGCCCGCAGACCTTCATTGAGCGGGAGATCGGCTTGATCGCCGGGTCAAGCGCGCCTCTGCGTCCCATTGCTTCATGTACGGTAGCCGCCGCCTGCTCCTTAAATTCCGCCAGAAACTCCTTGTCCAGTAATGGTACATTTTGTCTAATATTTAACATGATTCTCCTCCATTTCTTGGACACTATTTTGTCTATTTATTGTCGACAATAATTCGATATGTTTATATTAGCACATATTATTTCTCAGGTCAATGTATTTCCTGTCAATTTTTTGTAAAGATTATTGTGCGCGCCTTTCTGGTAAATCTGCATAAATTTATGCCGGGAAACTCTTTTCATGTTTCCCGGCATACAGAAATTCACGCCAGCTTCAGGCAAGTTCACAGGTTATTTATCCGTCAGATTTTTACGCGGTCCTGGACTGACACACTTTATTGTCTTTTTCATGCGCATCTGCTTTGCTGATGCACATTCTTCTGTAAAAGAACGCTTTCTCATGGGAGTCATTCATTTCTGTCACTGTATCAAACTCCTTCTTTGCCTTCTCCATATCATCAAGTCCCATATGGCCAAGAGCCAGCAGATAGTGACAGTGAACTTTGTTCTTGCTCGTCAGGTCTTCATCGAAAAGCTGAAGATCAGGCAGTGATACGGCAAAATAGTCGATGCGGACCTCGTCAAACATGTGGGTTTCACCGTATTCCAGAAGCCTGTTGTACAGCGTGGCTGCTGTCTTTTTCTCGCCCAGAGCCTCATAACATTTGCCCTGATAGAAGATCATATCCGCCGGCTGGTCATTGTAGTACATCATTCCGGCGATCTCTCCCAGCCCTTTGGTCCCTTTTTCCCACATCTCGCGGGCTGTCTCGTTGTCACCTCTGCCGCTGCTGATAACACCCAGATAATAGTAGATGTCATTATCGCTTACGCCTTCCAGTTTTCCTTCTCCCAGATTGACCGGGTATACCATAGCCTGCTTCAGATACTCTTCCGCCGTCTTCATGTCAGAATCTGCCATACGCTCTTTTGCCATCTCGATCAAAGCTGTACGGTACTGCATGGTAATCTTGCCTTCTCCGCCTTCCCACGGATGGAATTTATGCTCCATAATAAGGCGGTATGCGTCCTCATGTCTTCCCTGCAGATTCAGAAGGCCGATATATTCTGTATAGAGATCATCTCTCGTGCGGGCCAGGTCCACATGACTGTCCAGCAGCTCAAATCTCTCTTTTACCGGCACATTCATCTTCTTGTAGAGTTGATCCAGTTCAAGAAGGATTCTGGCATCCGTCTCATCCAGATGGAACGCTTTTTCCATCGCTGTTCTTGCTTTCTCTGGCTCCTGTGTCTTGTTAAAGTAGACAAGGGACAGATTCCTCCATACAGTGGGGAACTCTGGATCAATCTCGGAAGAGCACTCCCAGAGCTTTCTTGCCTTTTCATACTGGTATTTGTCATACCACAGATTGCCCAGGTAATATCTTGCTTTTGCGTCCTTATCATTCTGGTCTGCCGCCCATTCCAGAACGGTGATATCCTCCAGTCTGTTCGGGAAGCAGTAGTCACCCGGATCCGCGGCCGCGGCGCGAAGTGCCTCAGCTGCAGCTTTTTCATCACCCAGCTTTGTTCTGTAGTACGCCAGATAATAGTTGATCATAGGGCCGGCTGCTTTGCTGTCTTCCAGCACCTCTGCCGCTTCCGTCCAGAATCCGCTCTCCGCGTAGTCCGACGCCAGCAGAAGGATGGCATTCGGATTATATCTCATCATGCCGAAGACTTCCTGTTTCTTCTCGGGATCTGCTTCTGTCCGGCTCATATAGTCAAAGGGATCCAGGCTGATGTTTGCTTTCAGCCACTCCCGGCGTTCCTCTTCTCTGCCCAGTTTTCTGAGAAGCACGGCCTTAAGGCCCCTTGCCTTGATATTATGCATATTCTTGACAAGTCCCTTCTCCACATATCCAAGGGCCTCTTCATACTCCTGTTTTCTTGACGCGATCACAGCCAGATAATAATAGGACATTTCCTGCTGCTCGTTGCTCCATGTTGCCTTATAAAACGCGTCAAACGCTTCCTCATATCTTTCCTGGTGGAACAGAGAGAGTCCCAGATCATAGTATGCTTCGCTGATATATGGATTGGGATTCTTTGAAATACTTCTCTCCACCGCTTTCCTGAAGTAAGGCTCGCTCTCTTTGAACAGACCTCTTCTGAGCAGGAGCAGACCATAACTTGTATTGATCCGGATGTCTCCCGGGTCTCTTTTCAGGCCTTCCAAATAATATGGATCCGGCCTGTATGTAGCGTGACGGTACTGTTCGATATGCATACCTGTCAGATACAGTTCCTCGTTTGTCGCGATCTTTTCCGGATCTTCCGCTGCCTTCGCAGGCTCCGGGATCTGCACGATTTCTTCCGGCTCCGCCTTATACTGAAGAAGCAGATTTCCATCTCTGTCATACAGAGATGCCTCCAGTCCGCTTTCCTCCGCGATGTCAGCGCCGCATTTCTTCTGGAATACATTGACAGGAGAGATATTGCTTACCTCATCCAAAAGCACTCTTCCATTATATGTCACGCAGATCCGGACATCTTCTGTCTCACCTGAGGCATAGATCGTAACTTCCGCTCTGTCATCCTCTGTTTTTTCAATGTTGAGGATCAGCTCTTTCGTGGCGTTCTTTACATTACCTGCCTCTTTATAAGGCATAAAGTACTGCACAAACGTCTTTTCCTCAAACGGTTTCAGCCAGGTAAAATCAGGCTGGTTATCTGTATATACGCCTGTCATCAGCTCTATGTACGGACCGTTTTCGTCTGTCAGGTTTCTGTCCCACGCCTGGCCGAAATCACCACAGCCCCATGTCCACTGCTTTTTCCCGGGAGATACATGATGATCGGCTATATGAAGGATCCCGGCCTTTTTTCCGTAATCGTACCCTCCCACGAAATTATAATCCGAATGGTACGCCATGTAGGAAGTAGGCACCGGAATATTTTTGTATCGTGAGATGTCAACGCCTTCTCCATAATTATGTTTGTAATAAACACCTCTCGCGATCGGGAATCTTGATACATCCCGTTTTCCGTGGTCCATGACCGCATGCACGTCCGGCGGGAAGATAGACTGGGTGTTGTCGTTAACTGCCACTGCCGGGTTTGCCCACCACAGGAATGTCTGGGGAAGTTCTGTACGGTTATACAGCTGCCCCCGGATCTCCAGATATGCTTTTCCCGGATACAGGGTAAAGCCCGCCATTCCCTTTGTGCCATACATGCGGTCAACTTCACTTACGAACACGGTTTTACTTCCGTCCTTGTTCTCCTGAAGCACATAATCTACCGGAGAAAAAGTGGTCGGCCGATGATGCTGGGGCCAGTTGAATTCGATCCCTCCACTGATCCAGGGACCGGTCAGTCCTACCAGCGCCGGTTTGATCACTTCATTATAATATACGAAGTCATACCCGTTCGTCTTGTCATAGGCACGCTGGATCCGGCCGCCAAGCTCAGGCAGGATCATAATTTTCAGATACTCGTTTTCAAGCCATACCGCTTTGTATTCTTTGTCTTTTTTCTCGTCATAGATCTTATCGATCACCGGAAGCGGATATACCTTGCCCGAACTGCCCTGATACACTCTTTTTTCAAAGAACATCGGGTTTTTATCCGGCGTTCCGACTTCATATGTGGGGATCGTGATCTGCTCTTCCCACACATGGACTTCCCTGATGTTATTTCCCATTTGTCTGTCTCCTTCTTATTCTGCTGATCTTACATTTTTCATATTAAAGGTTGAACTGGCTTAGTTTTGCCATTATAATATCATCATAAATATGATTTCTGTTGTTGTTTATTGCTGATTTTTTTTGAATAATTGCTCCTGTAATTTTTTCACTTCCGGCCATGTCTCAAAAGGAGGTTATCCATGCGCGCTCAGGAAAAAGGTGTACTTTCCTCATCAAACCTGTACTTTCACACAGCCAGCCCCAGGGCGAAAAAATTGTTCTTCTATCCGCTGTGCACCGGCCACTTTATCTGCGACGGTGACTATGACCTGCGGCGCACCAGCTACGACAGTTTTCTTGTCATGCACATCGTACACGGCACAGGCTTTCTTGAAGTCGACAACCAGGTCATCTCTCTGAAAGAAGGAGATTTTGTACTGGTAGACTGTTATCAGCCTCATCATTATTACACGGAAACAGGCTGGGAACTTCTGTGGCTCCATTTCGACGGACCCATGGCCAGAAGTTTCTTCGAGGAACTGACCGGAAAATCGCTGATTCTTCCCCCGACAGATATCCCCGCCGCCTACAAGGCGTTGAAAGCGGTCTATGATGTATATAATCTCCACCGGGATCAGAGTGAGCCTGCGCTGTCCTGCATGATCAGCAACTTTCTGTGCATGTTTTTCAACGGGCCCACAACAGAACGATCAGAGGATCCATCCCGGACCCCTGCCCGTTCCCTCGGTGATACCCTTTCCTATATCTCCGAAAATCTGGACAGCCCCCTTACCGTGGATGAACTGGCCGAACGCATATTTTTAAGCAAGTATTATTTTATCCGCCTATTCAAAAAGGAAGTCGGTTACACGCCCCACGAGTACATCGTTGTATCTCGTGTGAACTTCGCCGCCTTCCTTTTAAAATCGACTGCATTTTCCATTAAGAATATTGCCATAAAATGCGGTTTCGCGGATGAGAGCAGCTTCTGCACCACTTTTAAACGCGTTATGGGCAGCACGCCTCTCTCTTACCGCAATTCAGGAAAATAAGTCACACTATTCTTCTGTCTGTGAGAACTCAACACGTTCTCTGTTGGGGCCCGTAATTGTAAAATATCTGCATTTTTTCGGGCTCCAAATATCTGTCGATTCTATCCCGTCTGTCACAACGGGATAGTTTTTTTTCACGCAGTACGCATAAACACCATCCAGATCTTCGGTTTTAAGGGCAATGTGATCCACATGTCCGTCATTTCTGCGGCCGGCCGCATCTCTTTCTTCCGGATCCACGCTCTCATACAGTTCAATGATACATCCGGAATTTTCCATCATCGCCACATGATAACCGTTCAGGTCTCTTGCCTTTGCCGCCGGATGAAAGCCGAACTCCTCATAAAAGGAAACTGCTTTCTCCAGATCCGTGCACGGAACACCGATGTGAGCAAATCCTTTCGCCATATCTGCCATTGGTTCCGCCTCCTATATCTCGTCGTACTCGATGCCAAATACGGAACATACGGCACGCATCTGATTGCTTCTCTTTCCGGTAAGAACGATAACATGATGGGAATAAATCTTTTCCATCAGGCGATATCCGTCCTCCACTTTGATAAGTCCGCCGTTTCTGCAGTCTGATCCCGGATACTGCACATACTCTTCCAACACTGCCTTTTCTACCATCAGGCTCTTGAAATTGGAATGAAGCTTGCACATTGTGATGTTGCCTTTTTCCACCTCAGCGTCAATTGCCGTAGAATGCTCACCAAACAGCCATGCCAGCACAGACGGTTTTAAGCTCCACTTTGTAGCGTATTTCTGGGCAATGCTGCATCCCAGATATCCGCAGTGCACAAGCAGCGCGTGATTGTCCGGATCCTCCACATCCGGGAAGCTCTGGATCTTCTCATGAGAGAGCGCCGGCATTCCGGAAAGGAAAGGATAAATATTTGTTGTAAAAATTGCGGTGTCGATTACGGAGCCCATGATATACTGGGTCAGCAGTGAGGATGTATCTCCCTCGCAGCCCCACATCACGCCCCGGTCGCGGTACAGAAGATTCCATGCCAGGCAGGGGGTCACATTGGTGTCATAAGCCTCATTGATGCAGTTCACTCCACACGCCGCTACGTTTCCCGTCTTGTCCACTTCTTCCCGGAGAGCCATGAACATTTTGATCGTCTCGTACATTGCCCGGTCGTTTACGCCTTCGCTGTCAAAATCCCAGCGCTCCAGCTCTTTCTTCGCATCCTCATCAGAAATGGATTTCGCATACTCGCAGAGAGCTTTGTACGGCTTGCGCACGATCTCGATCCCGAATTTTTCCTTAATGTCGTTTGTACATTCGTCGTTCCACCAGTAAAAGATCTTGAACTGTTCCGGTATCAGTCCGTCTCCCGGAGTATCCTGGAAGATCAGGAACTTCTGTCCCTTCATCACACGTTTTAATGCCAGTGCTTTCAGGATCGTTTTCCCCAGCTCAATGCTGTGGGGGTTATACACTTCAAATCCTTTCGATTTCAGATAAGCGACAGACTCCCAGTCAAACATCAGCGATACACCGAATACCGTGGTGATCACCAGAATCGGTTTATGTACCGTCTTCTTGAACAGTTCCAGATTTGTGTAGGTATCCACCCACATGACCGGAATCAGGACCGCGTCCACATCATCCGGAATCTCTTCCCCGAGCATGACAGTCTCTCCCACTTCCATCTCTTCCGCATAGATTTCTTTTAACTTTCCAAGAACTTTATCAAATTCTTCCATATTCGTTCCTTCGAATCTCATAGGAACGACTCTGGCGATATTTTTCGCTATCATGTTTTTCATTCTCACTTACCTCTTTTCTTACTCGTCTGTCACATCTGCTGCGTCCGTTTTCATTTTCCTTTGCCACGTTTCTTAAGTGTGTCGAGCAGGACGGCGATCAGGATGACCGAACCTTTCACAATATCCTGGAAATAGAAGGGAATGTTCAAAAGGTTCAGCGCGTTATTGATCACACCGATCGTCAGAGCGCCGAACAGCACGCCGATGATATTTCCTACACCTCCGGAGAAGCTTGTACCTCCCAGCACAGCCGCTGCCACAGCGTCCATCTCATATCCTTCTCCCGCTGTGGGCTGTCCGGAATACATACGTGACGCCAGGATGATGCCGACCAGCGCGGACAGTGTTCCTGAGTACACATAGCAGAGAAATGTCGTCTTTGCCACGCTGATTCCTGAATATCTTGCCGCTTCGCTGTTACCGCCTACCGCGAACACATAATTTCCAAACTTCGTCTTATGAAGCAGCAGATAAGATATTACCACAACCAGGATCAAAATGATAATCGGGATCGGTACTTCAAACAGACCGAATGACAGATATCCGTTACCGATCAGGTTATATGTCTCATTGGAAGAACGGATCGGCAGTCCTGATGAATAGACATAGGCGATACCTCTTCCTATCTGCATGGACGCCAGGGTAACGATAAAAGGCGGTATATTCAGCTTGGCCACAAAAAATCCGTTAAATATACCAAACACCGGTCCGGTCAGAAGTGCGAGAAGCACCGCCACCCATACATTCACTCCGTCACTCACAAGTCCGCAGCTGATAACACCGGATACGGCCAGCACAGAACCTACAGAAAGATCGATCCCTCCGGAGATCAGGACGATCGTCATACCGATGGTCAGGATGCCGTTGGTGGACATCTGACGGACAATATTTATCATATTGCTGCTTGTCAGGAAAGCCTCCGGTATAATGACGGCAACGATCAACGATACGATCAGAAGCGCCATGATACTGCTCAGTTTACTGGTTATGGAGGTCACTATTTTTTTCGTATTAGACAGATTCATTTTCTTCACTTCCTCTCATTGCGTATGCCATAATTTTTTCCTGTGTCAGTTCATCTCTGCCCAGAGTCCCCGCGATCTTGCCTTCTCTCATGACGACTACCCTTGTAGACAGATTTATGATCTCTGACATGTCGGATGAGATCAGTATGATACTCACGTCTTTTTTGGCCAGTTGGAAGATCAGGTCATATATTTCCATTTTGGCTCCCACATCGATCCCTCTCGTGGGCTCGTCAAGTATGATGATATCCGGTGTAGTTTCCAGCCATTTGGCCAGCACGATCTTCTGCTGGTTTCCTCCCGACAGGGAGGAGACCAGCGTTGTGAAAGAAGGTGTCTTGATCCTCATGGAAGACACTTCCTCGGATACGATCTCATTGGCTTTCTTTTTGTTGACGATACAGCCTTTGATGAATTTGTCAAGAACGACTAAAAGTGTATTGAACTGCACGGTATTCCCCAGCACCAGCCCCTGCCCTTTCCTGTCTTCCGGGACAAGCGCGAGGCCGTTTTTGATCGCGTCTTTCGGACAGGTGATCTTAACTTCTTTTCCTTTGATCTTCACCGTCCCCGACTGGATCGGATCGATCCCGAACAGCGCTCTGGCAAACTCGGTCCGCCCGGCGCCTACCAGTCCGGAAAATCCCAGGATCTCGCCTTTTCTCAGGTTGATATTAATATCAGATACATACTTGCTGGTCAGATGCTCCACCTCGAGCACATTCTCCGACAGGCTTCCCTGATCATAGTTGTAGATCTCTTCCAGCTGTCGTCCCACCATCATGGAAATCAGCTCATTACGGTCTGTCTCTGAAGTCTTAACTGTGCCGATATATTTACCATCTCTGAGGATCGTGATATTATCCGCGATCTCGAACAGCTCGTCCATTCTGTGAGAAATATAGATAATGCCGATACCGTCATTTTTCAGTCTTTCTATAATCTTGAAGAGCTTCCGGGTGTCGTTGTCCGTAATTGCCGCGGTCGGCTCGTCCATGACGATGATCCTTGAATTCATACTCAGAGCCTTCGCGATCTCCACGATCTGCTGTTTCGCTATGCTCAGCTTTGATACAACGTCGTTGGCATTGATGTCAAACTCAAGATACTCGAGCAGTTCTGTGACCTTTTTTACATTTTCTTTCTGGTTGATGAATACTTTTCCATTCTCTCTTCCCAGATAGATGTTCTGGGCCACCGTCATCTCCGGCACCAGGGAAATCTCCTGATGGATGATACCGATGCCGCATTCCTGTGAAACGGCGACACTGTTGATATTTTTCTTTTCACCGTCAATCTCGATCTCACCCTCATCAGGAATGTAGATTCCTCCAAGCACCTTGATCAGGGTGGACTTTCCGGCGCCGTTTTCTCCCAGAAGGGCATGTACTTCCCCTCTGTTCAGAGTCAGGCTGACATCATCGAGAGCCACAACGCCCGGAAATTTCTTTGTGACGTTTTTCATTTTCAGTAGAACTTGTTCACTCATGACATCTCTTCTTTCAGTTCAGAATTTCCCGAATTAATATCCCGGGTTCTCCTCGCAGTTGTCCGCGTTGATCCACAGAGACGGAACCATAACTTCCTTGTCCGTGATCTCTTCGCCGTCGAGAAGCTTGTACGCGTTCTCAAGACAGGTCTTTGCCACCTCGATCGGGAACTGTGCCGCTGTACCGATCATTTTGCCCTCTTTTACAGCGTTTACGCCGTCAGAAGATCCGTCTACAGAAGCCACCAGCACATTTTCAAGCATACCGGCTGACTCAAGAGCAGCGACCGCTCCGAGAGAGGAGGGATCATTGATACAGAAGACTGCGTCCAGATCCGGATAACTCTGGATCATATTGTCCATGATCGTAAGAGCTGTATCTGTTGTTCCGTTTCCTTCCTGTTCAAATACGATTTCAGCCGTCGGGCAGGTCTCTGCAAGTCCTTCTTTAAAGTTATCGGAACGCGCCCGGCAGTCCATGTTTACGGAGAGACCGATGATACCTACCTGTGCGTTTTCGCCAAGTTCTTTACCAAGCGCTTCGCCCGCAAGTCTTCCGGCCTCAGCATTGTCCGCTGTCACCTGGCACTGCACCAGATCTACATCTGTCACAGAAGTATCGATCGCGACAACCGGGATATCTGCCTTATTTGCCGCCTCCAGAGCCGGCCTTACACCGTCCGCGTCAAAAGCACTGATAAAGAAAAGGTCATATCCTGCTGAGATCGCGTCCTCAACCTGTGAGATCTGCTTGGACTGATCGCTCTGCGCGTCAAAGATATCCAGTGTGCCGCCGTCAGCCTCAATATCTGATTCCAGCTGTCCAAGCTCGCTTACCCAGTACGGGTTTGTCATTGTCGGAACAAACGCGGCGAACTTTTTAGCGCCGTCGCTGCTGCCCTCATCGGCAGTCTTATCCGCCGTATCACTTCCGGATGAGCTTCCGTCAGTCACACAGCCTGTGAGCATCGCTCCTACCATCATTGCCGCCAGTAAAGTTCCAAGTACTTTCTTTTTCATTTGTTACATCCTCCTTTTTGGTTTTTCCAGTCAATCTTTAATATAACCAGATTATATCCTGTATCTGATTTTTCATGTTTCAAAAATTTGCTTTAAAGTTTTGAAAAATTGCTGTTATTTTTATGCAAAAACACAAAAAAGGGCAGGCTCAGACGCTTAATGCGAGCCAAATTGCCCTTTTTTGTCTGTTGATCCCGTCATTTTTTAGACATGGGATACCATTGTATAATTCATCTTTTCTGATTCTTTTATTCTGTCCTAAGTGCTGTCACCGGATCACTCTTTGCCGCCTTCCGGGATGGAATAAGCCCCCCTGTCAGAGTCAGGATCACGCTGAGGACAATCAGCACAACAGCCGGAAGTACCGGGAGTACGGCACTGATATCGCTCGTGCCTGCCAGATAATGGATCAGCATATTTCCCGGGATCAGGATCAGGAGTGTAAGGCCGATGCCGATCAGGCCCGCGCACAGCCCGATGATAAATGTCTCCGCATTGAACACCTGCGAGATATTCCCCCTGGATGCCCCGATCGCGCGCAGGATCCCGATCTCCTTCTTTCTCTCGAGAACACTGATATATGTGATCACGCCGATCATGATCGAAGATACAATCAGGGAAATGGCAACAAACGCAATCAGTACATAGCTGATCGTATCGATGATATCCGTCACAGATGACATCAGTGTACCTACCATATCTGTATAGGTGATGATCTGCTCTTCCTTCCCTTCCGACTCCATCCTGCTGTTGTACTCGTCCAGTATCCTTACAACTTCCTCTTTGCTTTCAAAATCTTTCGGATAGATATCAATGCTGCCCGGAGTATCAAAATCTACATAACCAAGAGTCCTCAGATTATTCTCGTAAGACGCGTTTTCGGATGAGTTCATTGACATAAGAAGCTCCGACAGTTCCTCCCCGGTCATGTTCATCTGAAACGCGTCCGCAAACGCGTCCGCATCAATGTTCACCGCATTCGAAAGACTGTTTCCCGCATTGGTCATCGCACGGCTCATGGCATCGCTCATTCCCGACGCAAGACGGCTCATCATCTGCTGCATTGCCGAGGATATCTGCTCCTCCATAGCCTGACCAAGCGCGTTTCCGTACGAAGCCATGGCACTCTGCACATAGCTCTCTACCGCTGACGCTAGCTGCTCTTCCACACTGTCCATATCCACCGCCGATGACAGACCGTCCGACAGTATCTGCCGGGCCTCTTCTGTCTGGAGATACTCCATAAAATGCTGTCCCATCTGAGACGGATCCGGTCCGTTTCCTTCCTGAGCATACTGACGGTACCCTTCCGCCAGTCCAACTGCCATTGCAGCCAGCGAGTCGTCACTGATTGTAAGATTTTGAAGTCCGGAGGTGAAAATTCCGTTTGTCCATGCATTTACTGTCTGGCGCGCCATATCCGTAGCCATATAGTTTTCAAGCTCATTGTAAAACTCATCTAATGTCCATCCGGAAGTATCTCTGTCTGCAATATAATCCCGGAAGCCCTCCCTGAGCGCCTCCATCAGTTCATTTATCTGTCCGCTCTCTACCGTGATCCCGCCATTCTGCTGAATGATATCCACGATCGTCGCTCTCATAATATCCTGCGCTCCGGATGTCCCTAAGTACTCTTGAAAACTTTGCAGCAGCCCGGAGTAATCTGCTTCGGGATGCTCCTTCGCGTACTCCTGATATCCGTCCATCAGGCTTCCGGCGATCCGCGCAAAATCTTCAGAAGAGAGAGAAATCTCGATCTCCCCCATTATATCGCCTAAATCCATGTCTCCCATATCCGGCAGTTCGATGCTTATTCCGCTGAGATCAAGCATTTCCGAAAGATCAACAGAATTCCCCGCGCTTCCAAAAACACTGGAAAAATCAAAAGTATCTGCCAGGCCCGAAAACGCATTTTCGTCAAATCCGAAGGCTTCGTCCAGCTTCTCCTCATCTACTGTCACGAGACTCGCCATGTCGAACTCATCGCCTTTACTCTGTTCCCCGAATGCTTCCCCTGTGAATACGTTGACAGACGGATCTTCCATCTGCTGCTGAACGATCTCGCTGCCGGCCGCGTACTGCGCGACATGCTCTGTCAGAGATGCCGGATAATTGATTCCCGCGGTGAGCGCGGCGGCATTCGCGTCCCGGGCAGGCTGTACAATACCCACGATGGTAAGCTCTTCGCCACTCTCCACCAGATCTTTCATATATTCCTGGTCACCTGATTTGTCTGTCCATACCTGATACTGACTGTCATACTCGTAAAGATCTGCGCTGTTTACCAGCCGGAATGTTATGCCCAGAATATCTTCATAGGAATACTCTCCCATGTTTTCCGGAGTCTCTACATTCTCCTCATTGGCAAATTGCCGGATCATATCATCAAGTTCCGCGGTGTCCCTAAGCCCGAGCGTATACAGCATAAAATCACTGATGCCGCCCCCTGAAGTCAGTACAAGCACACACTCGTTGTAAGCTTCCGGCCACCTTCCTGCCTTTACCTCATACTGATCTTCATAGAGCTGAGCGTTCTCTGGCATTTCATAGAACACATCTGTACTCATCATATTAGACATCAGGCTGTTGGACGCGGACGTCGAACCCAGACCCAGCGCGTTAAACGACTGATCCGGATGCACCTGCCGGATCTCATCTCCATCCTGACGATAGATCTGTGGAGTCACGTTGTAGGAATACTCAACCGCATTTGTATATTGTTCGATACCGCTCTCTTTGCTGTCCAGATATTCTTTCAGAGATTTCAGGTCGTTGGAATCCATCGTGGAAAACATATCTGAGACCATCTCGATCACGTGAATGTCTCCCTCTTCCTGGCCGCCGGCATTTCCGGGCGATCCGCTGTCAACGCCCATGACCGAACTGAAATCGAACCCTGTACTCTGTATCTGGAGCGGATACTCGGACAGGGTCTCTTCTTCAATATCTTCAATATATTCATTGACTCCCGTAGACAGAGAAAGGATAAGCGCGATCCCTATGATCCCGATAGAACCCGCGAAAGCTGTCAGAAGTGTCCGGGCTTTCTTCGTGCGCAGATTGTTAAAGCTTAAAGCCAGCGCAGTCAGGAATGACATAGAGGATTTTCCCATGTTCCGGTGTTCTGTTTTCTCCATCACTGCCTCATCCACTGAGAAAGCGTCACTGTCCGATATGATATGTCCGTCTTTCAGATTTACGATACGTGTAGCGTACTCATAGGCCAGTTCCGGGTTGTGAGTAACCATCACGACCAGACGGTCCCTTGCGACCTCTTTCAGAAGTTCCATGACCTGCACGCTGGTCTCACTGTCCAGAGCCCCGGTAGGCTCATCTGCCAGAAGAATGTCAGGATCATTCACAAGAGCCCTGGCGATGGCCACCCTCTGCATCTGCCCTCCGGAGAGCTGATTGGGCCTTTTGTGGATCTGGTCTCCCAGCCCCACGCTCTCCAAAGCTTTCCTGGCACGCTCTCGCCGCTTATCTTTCCCCACGCCGGAAATGGTAAGCGCAAGCTCCACATTTGCCAGGACCGTCTGATGCGGGATCAGATTATAACTCTGAAATACGAATCCGATCGTATGATTTCTGTAGGAGTCCCAGTCTCTGTCTTTATATTTTTTTGTAGAAACCCCATTGATGATCAGATCCCCGCTGTCGTACCGGTCCAGTCCTCCGATAATATTTAAAAGAGTCGTCTTTCCCGACCCGCTTGGCCCCAGGATCGCAACGAACTCATTGTCTCTTAAGTTCAGGCTCACATGATCGAGTGCTTTTTGTACCAGACTCCCGGTCCGGTACTCCTTGCAGATATTCCTGATCTGTAGCATACCCGTGTTTCCCTTCTGCATAAATAAAAATGCCCTCATCCGGCCGGGACCTTTTTCGTCCGGCGCCAGATGAAGGTATTTTAACATACTTGAGCAGATTTCACCACCGCAGGCCATATTCTTTTCACAAAACGTTACTGTCAAGTAATCGTTGGCAACTTCCTTTTCGATTTATCTTTTTTGTTCAAACAGTCCTTTTTCTGGTTTCTAATATCCAGCCATGTACAGCAGTCGCTTTCTCTCTCCCTGTATCTTTCCATCCAATCCAACTACATGTCCTACTGCTGGATATTGATAGCCCTTTCCGTCTTTCTTTGGTGCCTTCGCTGACATCAGGATCTCGCCGTATAACTCTTCTACTTTTTCTTCTTCAAATACCGGTTTTCTCAGACCTTCTGTCACTTCATGCAGCTTTCCGCTGCATTTTTTGGCCAGGATCTTCGCCAGATGGTTCCCGCCTTGCCGGCTCCAACTTCTGTGCCCGTGTTTCATCCGTTTCGCGATCACACTCCACACATGATTTTCCATTGTCCCCATGTTCCGGTATTCCAGCCCCTCCGGCGGATCTGGCAGCTCCAGATCCTGGGATTGGTAAGGCACAAGCCCTTCACGGTTGTTCTCATAATAACGGATCAGGTCTTCTACATCTTCAATCTCAGCTTCATCACTCAGGCTATTCCGATAGTTCTCCAGATACCGGAATACTTCTTCGATCTCTTCTTCTTTTATCAGTTCTAAAACAGCATCCCTCGCAGCCGGTTCATGAATTTTTTCTTTCACAGCTTTGTTCCGGTGAAACGGGTCTAACTGAAAACAGGTGCTTTTATCTTTCACTTTCTTGATCCAGGACGCTCCGTCCGCATTTAAGATCCTCTGGTCTACCTCATCCAGGTTAAACTCCTGTGCGATTGCCGCCTCCCGGTATTCCTGGAACTCTTTTGCTTTGGCAAATCCGGCAACTACCACTTTATTTTCCAGCGCATAACGATCCGGACCGGTTTTCCGCCACCCGGCATAAGCAATCCCGATCTTGATCTCTGATTTATCCTGTTTTTCCTCTTTTCTGTCCTTTCCCTGCAGTTTGATATAAACTCCGTCTGCTTCTTCAAACAGAACAGGAACCTCTCGTTTCCCTTTCACATGGCCTTTCTTATATGCTTCTGTCAACTCAGCTTCGTCCTCGCAGACCTTTTTCCCTAACGCCTGGATGACGTTCCATACCCCCATCGCACTGATGGTCTGTCCTGTCATTTCACTGACCTGTAAGGCGCACTCCCTGTAAGACAGTTCTGTGATCCCTTTTACCAGCAGTTCCGCCATGTTCGTTGAGATCAAGCCTACTTGATCCAACTCCAGTGTCTCGTCCAGCAGATATACAAAACGTCTGGTCCCGTCTTCTTCGGTCACTTCATAAACAGTCCTCTGATAGGTTACTTCCCCATACACGGTTTTTACGGTTGTCTGTCTGGCACCTTTATTTCTGTATTTCTTCTTGTCCCTGCCCTCCATCAGCATCCTGTCATACCGCTCCAGGAACTCTTTTGTGAACTCTCTTCCGATCTGGCAGATCCATGCATAAATATTTTTCTCCAACTCCTTGAATGTTACGCCGTTTTCCTTTATCATTAAACTCATCATACAGACTCCTTATGTTTTTTTTCGTCAATTAAACAATAAGATAAATCTGTATGATTGGGAAGAGGTTTCGATCTCTTCCCTTTATTTTTGCCAATGATAATTATACTCTAAGTCACAAAACAATCACATAATGCATATTGCTCGTTTTTTCTTTCTCCTACCATCCTCTGAAAAAGAACAGACATGCTCCCAGGCCTTTCCCGATCGCTACACTCAATATAAACGCTGTGAGATACCTGACGATCCTTGCCCTTCTCATAAATACAGGAAAGACATTTAAGATCTCTGCCAGAGCCATGGCCCAGCATCCCACAAAGATACCCGCGAAGATACCGAATATACCAAGTATCCATGGCCCGAGAGATATCTGGGCCGGTCCCCCGGGAAATCCGATCTGATATACATAAAGAACATTTCCCAGGATCCCTCCCAGCGCCACACTGCTCTCGTACAGCAGGATCTTATCTCCGGTATGCGTCCTGTCCGCGAAATCCGCTACTACTCCCAGCTCCACAATAAATGAGAACAACCCTCCCGCTACAGCCACTCCCGCGCTAAGTCCTATGGCTGCCAGAAGAAGCTGCCTTGCCGCTTCCGCCCACATCGATCTCATCCCCCTTTCTGGCTGAGTCCTCGATCAACGTTGTCTGGATATCATTCTCGTACAGCCGCATCTGAACTTCCATAGGCGTGGGATCCACAGTGAACCTTTTCTTGCCAAAATGATTAAAAAAGATCAATATCCCCGCGGTCAGACCAACAGAATAAGTGATCTCCAGTATCGTAAATCCGCTGGTTTTTTGTCCTGTCACAAACTCATATATCTGTCCGAACAGTTTTGTCACATTTACATCATTATTGAAAGCCATGATGGAAAATGCTGCTCCGCAGAAAGTGACTGCCACAACAAATACTGCTTTCAGAATATGCCATAACATGGGCGGAGTCTTCTGATCCTCATATGTCAGGATGATATCTGTTTCTCCCAGATTCTGGATCTCGAGATCCGGATATTTTTCATGGACGCACGCAATGATTTCCAGTATGGATATCACGCATCTCTGCCGGCCTGTCTTTTTAAACTTGTAAATCTTCAGCGTCTTTATCTTCGGCAGGACCGTCTTGTCCGAACATTCTACAGACAGAATATCGCCAAGTGTCACATCCGGTTTTGTGATTTCTACATTCCGGTCCCCTTTGATGTACAGTGTTGTATTTTCAGAGGACATCATATCCCTCCTCTAAAGAGCTGTCCGCACACCCCGGCTGAACACTCGCCGTATATTCTTCCTGCCGGGATGTCCGGATCAAAAAGCCTTCCCCGTTCTGTTCCTGAGGCACGCTCAGATACCAGAGTATCCCGATGACCACAGCCGCCAGAACAACCGTCAGAAGACAGATCCAAATTTTTTTCCTCCCATTTTCCATACCATTCACCGCTCCTTTCCACCCTGGGCGCAGCTTCAACTCACGCGGTCTTTCCATGTCGCTTCCGGTCATATCCGCTGCATTATATCCATAGTATCCTGGATTTTGATGAAATTATGCATAGATTTTCAGGAGCTTATCTTTCTTAAATTTTCAATGATCCTCTTCTCCATACGCGAAACCTGGACCTGTGATATCCCCATGATCCTTCCCACGTCAGATTGAGTCCGATCCGCAAAATATCTCAGGTAAATGAGCTGCCGTTCCTGTGCGTCCAGCGTTTCCAGAAGCTGTTTTAATACAAGCCGGTCCAGGATCTTCTCTTCCCGCTTCTCTTTTTCTTCGATCTTGTCCAGAAGACGGATCTCTGTCCCTTCATTTTGATGGATCGGCCGATATAGAGATTCTACTTCTCCTCCTGCTTCCATCGCCTGCACCAATTCTTCTTTCTCAATTCCCATCTCTTCAGACAGCTCTTCGATTGTCGGCTCTCTCCCCATCTCTGCCGTCATTCTTTCTCTGGCCTGAAGACTTTTGTATGAAAGTTCTTTCAGAGAACGGCTGACTTTGATCATACCGTCATCCCGGAGAAAGCGTTTGATCTCCCCGGAGATCATGGGAACCGCATAAGTAGAGAATTTGACATCATAAGAAATATCAAATTTATCGATGGCTTTCAGCAGACCGATGCTCCCGATTTGAAACAGATCCTCCGCCTCTGTTCCTCTCCCGTAGAAACGTTTCACAACACACCAGACAAGACCTACATTTTCTTCAACTAACTGTTCTCTCGCTTCTTTATCTCCATCGTGTGATTTTCTGATCAAAGCGATTGTGTGGTCCATATCTCCCTTCCTTTTCCTATGGCCTTTTTCATCTTCACCTTTGTTCCCCTGCCAGGCTCAGACTCTACCTCCACGCTGTCCATGAAGGCTTCCATAAAGGCAAACCCCATGCCGGAGCGGTCCTGTTCCGGTTTTGTCGTGTACATAGGCCGCATTGCTTCTTCAACATCTTCGATGCCCTTGCCCTTGTCACATACTTCCACCATAAACACATTTTCCTCGATCCGGCAGCGGATATACACTTTATGTATCTCGTTCTCATATCCGTGGATGATCGCGTTGGTCACCGCTTCTGACACCGCGGTCTTGACATCCGCCACCTCCTCCACGGTAGGGTTAAGCTGGGTCATAAATGACGCCACGGCTACTCTGGCAAACCCCTCATTCGTGGATCTGCTCTCAAATCTGATCTCCATTTCATTCGTATTTTTCATACCTCATCCTCCTCATATATCTGCATTATTTTTGTCACACCTGAAAGTGTCAATATCTTCCTGATCCTCATGTTCGCGTGGACTGCCCAGACCTCTCCCCCGATCAGGCAGATCGTCTTATACCGTCCCATGATAACCCCTATTCCGGAACTGTCCATAAAGTCTGTTTTCTCGAAGTCAAAGATGACATATTTAATATGGTTTCTGTCGATCACCGCGTCAGCTTCCCGCTTGATCTCCTCCGCGTTGTGGTGATCCACTTCCGCGGGCAGATAAATTGTCAGACAGTTTTCCTGCACCTGATATTTCATGTGATACTCCTCCTCCGGGGCCGTGTACCTGTTAACAGGTACACGGCCCCTTTTTTCAATATTTTCTGAATTGTACGCACAAAAAAGGATATGCCTCTGAGCATACCCTTTTCTTTTGCAAATTGACGTACTATTTTTCTTTTGTATTACTATTCCTCTTCTTCCCCGGCCGCGTCTGCCGCCTGACTGATAGTATCCAGATTCGTCTGGGCATCCGCCGCGTATTCTGAATCGCCGTAGCTGTCCACGATCTTCTGCAAATAAACAGACGCATTCTCATTATCGCCATTTCCCATATACGCCTGTCCCAGACAGTACAGGGCCTGTCCTCCGCTGTATCCTTCATCCATACGCACCACTTTGTCCAGCGCCTCCACGGCTCCCGAATAGTTGGCCGCGTTTAAGGCCTCAACGCCGGCAGCAAAGTAAGACTCACAGGCACTGGGATAAATTGAGGCCGCCAGCGAGTCATACTGTGACTGTCCCCATGTTCCGAGAGTGTCTCTGCTGACCCCCAGCAGAAGATCTGCCATGCTCGTGTAACTATATTCACCGGAACTGTACTGATCCGCCACTGTTACCAGATTCTCATAGCTGCTCTGCGTTGTCTGGGCCTGCTGGGTGTCCACCTCAGTTGCCCGGTAATTGTCCAGTGTCCTGGTCTGCGCGCTCACCTGCGCTTCCAGCGCTTTGATCTCGTCGCTGTATTCCCTCATCTGATCGTTCATCCGGTCAGATCTTGACTGATTCACCGCCGGAGCCACCAAAAACCATATGATGGCTGCTCCGATCGCTGCCCCGATAAAGATATTCGCTACCGCCAGCTGCCCTGCCATCTCTTTCAGCCTGGAATGTTTCGGCTGTATGATCGTCTCATTTCCGAGGCTGTACTCAACCGCTTCTTCCTTCTTCTCGGCTCTGCGCCTGCGGCGTTTCCTGTTCTGCATCAGCTCATGCATGTATTTCAGAGTGATCTCATTGGTAGTATCCAGTTTTCTGGCGGTCCGGAGCATCTCCCTGGCGCTGGCGTACTGCTCTGTATGCAGATAGATCAGTGCCAGCAGCTGATATGCTTTCAGGAACGAAGGATGCGCGGATATCACCTGCTTGAGCTGGATCACCGCCAGATCTTCTCCGTTCTGCTGACAGTACCCGAGGCACTGATTATATTTTCTGATCGCCAGATTGATCGATTCCAGTTCCTTCGCGGATGCCTGGACATTCTTGATATAATAGTCCGCAATATTGTCCCGCCGCCTGAGATTCTTACTTATGATCCACTCTACCAGCGCTTCAGGGACCTCCCCGATCCCATAATAGACAAGCCCCAGAAGATTTCTGGCCGCAATATTTTCTCTGTTAAACTGCAGACTCCTCCGGAGAGATGTGATCGCTCCTGACATATCCCGGATCTGCGCTTTCCTCAGGCCATCATTGTACCAGTAGTTAGACTGATACACGATCTTCTTCGTATAATCCATCTATATCCCCACTATCTGTCTTTCTTAACTTCCGTATCCTATGCCCTACTTCTTCTGATCCATAACCTGTTTCAGAAGATCTGTCATATCCGACAGGTCCTCCTGGTAGACCGCGTCCTCGATCTCCTCCACCTCAAGACTGGGCTTAAATTTTTTCAGTTCTTCTTCATAGTCCAGCATCTGTATAACCTCCTTGAAGCAACTCCTTTATCTCCCCTGCCAGATAAAAAGAACCCAGGCAGTAGACTTTTCGTCCCTGCCGCCGGCTGATCACAAAATCAAGCGCTTCCCTGACAGACGTTTTTACCACAACAGGGCGCTTTGTATATTTCCTGAAAATATCTGCCAGCTCCCCCGCGTCCGCGCCTCTGGAATCCCGGATCTGTGTCATCACAAACAGATCCGCCTCCATTTCACAGCACAGGCAGGCTGCCATTTTTTCATAGTCTTTATCCTTTACCGCGGAGAATAATACAATATTTCCTTTCCCGTCTTTGGGAACGCTCTGCACTAACGCTTCTACAGCGCTGATATTATGAGCCCCGTCAATATACACATCAGGCAGAACTTCTTCCATCCGTCCCTCCCACTTCAGTGTGGACAGAGCCTCTCTCCACCTGTCCGGATGTCCGTTCCTTCCGAACAGACAGCGCATCACCTCCATAGCAAGCACCGCGTTGCCTGGCTGACAGACCGCTGTATTATTCAGTTTCCACGTGGTATTTCCATAATAAGCACTGGAACACGAAAATGCAATATGTTTGTCCCGGATTCCGAGAATTTCGTACGCATCTTTCCCGATTTTTTTACAGAAACTGTTGTTTTCCTCCGCTGTCCGCCGGATCACCTCGTCGCTTTTAGGGTCTGTCCCGGCAAAAAATACCGGAACACCAGGCCGGATGATCCCGGCCTTTTCTCCCGCGATCTCGGCAATGGTATTCCCCAGGTACTGCATGTGATCCATACCGATGGAAGTGATGACGCATATGTCCGGTTCCACCGCACTGGTGGCGTCCAGCCTGCCGCCCAGTCCTGTTTCCAGCACCACGTATTCTACTCCGGCTTCCCGAAACACCGCCATAGCCATTCCGAACAGGAACTCGAAAAACGTAGGGTGGGACAGGCCGTCTTCTCCCATCCTGTCCACTGCACGCCGCACTTCAGTAAATGCCCTGCAGAAAGTCCTGTCGTCTATATTCTTCCCGCTGACAGTAATCCTTTCGTTGAGCTTTACCAGATGAGGTGATGTGAAAAGTCCGGTTTTTCTGCCCTCGGAGCGAAGCATGCTGTCGATATAGGCGCATACCGAACCCTTTCCATTGGTACCGGCTACATGGATGATTTTCATCCCTTTCTGGGGATCTCCCAGGTATTCCAAGAACTTTTTTGTCTGTCCCAGATCATTCTTTTTCGTAAATTTGGGAATCTCCAGTATATATCTCTCAGCCTCGCTGTATGTCATTCTTCCTCTTCTTCCTGGGAAACGAAAGCCTGCCTTCCATTCTCCACTGCATCCTCTTCCTCCGGCAGCTCTGTCAGTGTCCCGTCTCTGTATTCATAAGTCTTCGATGTCCTGAATATCGTGTTGCTGGACCCCACCTGAGCTACCATGATGGTATCTCCGTCCTCAAGTCGGGATTCCTTCAGATCCAGCCTTGTATTATTCAGGAATTTCGTCGTCTGCTTTTCTCCGTTAATATAGACTTTACTTTGTTTCGTAAAATTCTCTCCGTAAATACTGTACACGCCGTCAGACTGGGTCACAATGCCCGAAATAACCGCGTCTTTTACGCCCATGACCATATGTCCTTCTGTCACGGGTTCTCCGCTCTCTTTATAGACATACTGCTCTCCGTACATAATATCGTACTGCAAAAGCTCCAGATCTGCCAGATAATTTTTTGTCTGACGCCGTTCCTGATGATAATTAAACACTGTTCCGGAATGGATATCCAGCCGTTCAAACACGTCCGCGATCAGCTGATACGCGGCAATATTACCGTCCTCTTTCTCCAGTCCGATGTTGTCCCAGATTACATAATTGGTATTATACAAATATTTGCTCTTTAAATCTTTTGCCTCCAGATCCATGGTCGGGAGATGGTCTCCATAGAACACAATCACGGAAGGTTCATTTCTGGCTTCCACCGCGCTGATCAGCTCCCCGGCGAATTTGTCCATCTCATGTACAAGATTTACATAGTATTCCCAGGCATTCCTCTCGCCTTCGTCCTCTACCCCGCTGACAACGATCTCAGGATTTTCCAGCACTTTTTCTGTCGGATATTCTCCATGACCTTCCACACTGATCGTAAAGACAAAGTCCTGACCTTCCGTTGTATCCATAGATTCCATGATATTAGGCACAAGAATATCATCTGTCGCCCAGCCCTTTGGAGTCGTCTGCAGGATATTCATAAATTCCTTGCTTGTATAGTGGTCAAATCCCATGTTGTTGAACACCTGGGCACGGCTGTAGAAATTTCCGCCATTATTGTGGAGAGCTTCCGCGCCATATCCCAATGCTTTCAGCGCACTGGCCGCGCTCTCCAAAGTATTGAACTTTGCATAAGTTTTATATGGATACTCCCCGGGGCCAAAGAAACGCATACTCATCCCCGTAAGTACCTCAAACTCTGTATTTGCCGTTCCTGCTCCCACAGACGGGACTTTGAAGTATCCCGTGGAATATTCACTGAACAGTTTTCTCAGATTGGGGATCGGATCCTCTGAAAAGCGGAGCCACTCTACCTCCGTGGGATCAAAGAAAGACTCCAGCTGGACCACGATAATATTGGGCAGTTCGTCCTCCGAACGTCCGGTTTCATTCTTCGTGATCTCCCCGTTATTGCTGATCTCATCCATGGTCTCTTCACTGTAGCCTGCCGGTCTGTTGATACCGGTATTAAACAGGCTGGCAGAAAAACAGTAGGGAAATCCATAATCCTCATAGGCAAACGCAATATTCCCGAAATAATTAGATATGACTCTCTTGTCAATCGCCACATCTGTCAGAAACAGGCACGCCGCAAAGGACACGACCACTCCTCCCAAAGCAAGAAATCTGTGCATTTTCCCGGTAAACTGACCGCCCCGGCGCCACATAGATACCACCCAGAACACAAGAGCCACAACACCGATAATGATCATGACCAGCTCAAATGTATTAAAATAATTGCCTGTCAGTTCCAACGCGTCAGACAGCACCTTCAGATCCTGAGCGTTAAAAGGCGTCACCCGCTTTGTCAGAAGATATCCGTTACAGATCCCCAGAAACAGCCAGAATACGCTCAGCAGAATCCGCGCGAATACTCTTCTGCGCACCAGATATACGATGGAAAATGTCACAAATATCATGAACGCGTTATACAAAAATACCAGGGGCGTTCCCACCAGATAATCCCATGCCTCAAACAAAGAGAGACGGGAAACCACTTCGATCAGAAAGTTGATGACACATGCCAGGAGGAACTGGAGCGGCAGGGAAAACCGGTTCATCCACTTGTATACCGGCTGCATCCTGCGGGCAAACCTGCTGTTGCGCCGTTTCTCCAAAATGCGCTGTCTGCGCTCCTTCCTCTCTTTAAAATGCCGTTTAATATCTTCTTTTTTCAAATTTTTCAGTTTTGTAAAAAAACCTTTGATATCCGGTTTTTTAAATTTAATTTTCGGCTTTCTGATATGGAAATGCTTCATCTGTGACCTCTTCCTTTTATTTCCTGAGTCCCGCCATCCGCTCTTTTACCTGGGCGAGCATCTGTCTGTATTTTTCCAGCTTTTCCCTCTCTTCCTGAACTTTCGCCGCGGGTGCCTTGCTCACAAATTTTTCATTGGCAAGCATGCCCTCAGCTCTTCTGATCTCTTTCCCCAGCCGCTCTTCTTCCTTTTCCAGCCGTTTCTTCTCCTGTTCCAGGTCCACCAGATCTTCCAGAGGAAGATACACCACCGCGTCCGGAACCACCACAGACACTGCGTTGTCCGCGACCCCTTCTTTCGTTTTCTGGATCAGGATTTCATTTGCCATCATGAGGGACTTTACAGACTCGCTGAGAGCCGCGATCCCATCACAGATCTCCGGATCCTCACTGATGATATACACTTTCGTCTTACGGCTGTTTGCCACATCCATCTCTGAACGGATATTCCGGATGCCTTTTGTCACCGCTTTTACGTGTTCCATCACATTTTCGTCCCTCGAGAATGCCCACTCCTCTCTATACTCCGGCCAACAGGACATCATCAGAGACTCTTCTTCCGGAACCAAGGCGCTGTAAATCTCCTCCGTGATGAACGGCATAAACGGATGCAAAAGCTTCAGAGCCTGTCCCAGCACTGTTTTCAATACCCAGAGCACACAGTTTGCCGCGGCCGGATCTTCCTCCGCATGATAGATCCGGTATTTTGCCAGCTCCACATACCAGTCGCAGAACTCATCCCAGATAAAATCATAGACTTTCTGCACCGCGATGCCCAGCTCATATTTGTCCATATTTTCTGTCACGTCAGCCGCCAGGGTATTGACTTTTGACAGGATCCATCTGTCTGCGGAGGTAAGAAGCGCGTCATCCGGCTTCTCCGTCACGTTTTCCTTCATATTCATAAGGATGAAACGGGAAGCGTTCCATACCTTGTTGGCAAAATTCCGGCTGGACTCTACTCTCTCGTTATAGAAGCGCATGTCATTTCCGGGCGCATTTCCTGTCACCAGCGTCAGTCTCAAAGCGTCTGCTCCGTACTTGTCGATAATCTCAAGAGGATCAATCCCGTTGCCCAGCGATTTGCTCATCTTGCGTCCCTGGGCATCCCGCACCAGCCCGTGAATGAGCACGGTGTGGAACGGTGACTTCCCGGTATGCTCCAGCCCGGAAAATACCATGCGGATCACCCAGAAAAAGATAATATCGTACCCGGTCACCAGTACGTCCGTCGGATAAAAATAGTCCAGATCTTCCGTTTTCTCCGGCCATCCAAGTGTGGAGAAGGGCCACAGGGCAGATGAAAACCATGTATCCAGTGTATCCTCATCCTGTGTAAAATGAACGCAGCCACAGTGCGGACACTTCTTTGGAGCGTGACGGTCCACGATCAGCTCCCCGCACTCGTCACAATAGTATGCCGGAATCCGGTGCCCCCACCAGATCTGCCGGGAAATACACCAGTCCTTGATATTTTCCAGCCAGTGGAGATAGATCTTGTCAAAACGCTCCGGAACAAACTTCAGCTCCCCGGTCTTCAGCGCATTGATGGCCGGTTTCGCCAGTTCTTCCATCTTTACGAACCACTGCTGTTTGATCAGCGGCTCCACTGTCGTCCCACAGCGATCATGGGTTCCCACCGCATGGCTGTGCGGCGCCACTTTTACCAGGTAGCCCTGTTCTTCCAGATCTTTTACGATGGCCTCCCTCGCCTCATAGCGGTCCATGCCCTCATATTTCCCACCGTTGGCATTGATGGTAGCATCATCGTTCATAATATTGATTTCTTCCAGACCGTGTCTTTTTCCTACTTCAAAGTCATTCGGGTCATGAGCCGGCGTGATCTTAACCGCGCCGGTTCCGAACTCTTTGTCTACATAGGAGTCAGCCACGATCGGAATTTCCCGTCCTACCAGCGGCAGGATCACCTGTTTCCCCACGATATCTCTGTATCTCTCATCGTCGGGATGAACCGCGATGGCGGTATCGCCCAGCATCGTCTCCGGACGTGTGGTCGCGATCTCAAGAAACCGGTCTGTTCCCACGATCGGATATTTGATATGCCAGAAATGTCCTTCCTGATCCTCATGCTCAACTTCCGCGTCGGAAAGAGAAGTCTTGCACTTAGGACACCAGTTGATGATCCTGGATCCTTTGTAAATGTATCCCTTCTTATATAAATTAATGAATACTTCTTCTACGGCCTTGGAACATCCCTCATCCATGGTGAACCGCTCTCTGTCCCAGTCACAGGACACACCCAGTTTCTTAAGCTGACCTTCTATGGTACCGGCGTACTCTTCCTTCCACTGCCAGGTCCTCTTTAAAAATCCCTCGCGGCCCAGCTCCTTTTTATCGATACCTTCTTCTTTCAGCTGGTTCGTCACCTTCACCTCTGTGGAGATGGCAGCATGATCTGTCCCGGGAATCCAGAGGGCATTGTACCCTTCCATCCTCTTATACCGGATCAGGATATCCTGCAGGGTATTGTCAAGGGCATGCCCCATATGCAGCTTTCCCGTAATGTTCGGAGGCGGCATTACCGTAGTAAAAGGCTTTCTGCTTCGGTCTACCTCCGCATGAAAATATTTCTTCTCGCACCACTTGTCATAAAGTTTTTCTTCAATTGCTTTCGGATCATAGGTCTTTGCCAGTTCTTTACTCATCTTCTTCTCCTTGTCACTGTTTTCCCCTGTTCACGGAATCTTCACAGTTAAAAAATCGCCCTTTACCAAAAACGTAAAGGGCGAAAATTCCGCGGTACCACCTTATTTTATCTCTCTAAAGTCCTGTAACGTGGACAACTCCGGGATATCTTACCTGCGTCTGCTTATTGCCGCGCCATTCAGTTATCCGGTTCAGAAGCTACCTTCCACCATCCTTTATCCCGAACTGCCTTCCAGCCGGAAAGTCGCCTCTTTAATAAGACACTCACCCGGGCAGTCCTCTCTGTCGGAAGGAATGGTGTACTCCTCTTCCTCGACACCTTTTGCCTTTTGGCTACTTTAAAAACTATCACCTACTATATCCGTAAGATGCCGATTTGTCAAGATATTTAGAGAATCTTAAGAAAGCCCCTGGCCCCTGATTTATCCCATCATATCCTGGATCATACTCACAATATCATATCCGTAATTGTCACCCGTGGCCCAGCCAAGTCCCTCCGGATTTTCCTGCTGACCCAGCCACTCCACATAAGGAGCTGCCCCCTTCTTAACATATTCATACCGGTCGTCCACGCACTCCTGATTCAGGGCGTCTGCCGTGGCATAGGCTTTCAGGTGCTGGATCTGTGCCCGGATCCCGGTGCGCACATCCGGATAGGAATTGCCCGGCACGCCTCCCCCGGTCGTCCCCAGTCCCGCGAAATTAAACTGTTCGATGCTGGCATCGCCTCCGTACTGCAGAAATCCGGTCTCCTTCATCGTCTGCGCAAAGGCCACCTCCGGGCGCACCCCCTCCGCCGCCGCTTCGTCATAATACATCTGGCAAAATGTCTCTATGGTGGCCGCGCCGCCTTCCGCAAGCTCCTCGGCCGGATATTCCTCCCCGGAAGAATGAAAATAATCCACCATCTCCTGAACTGTCACTGAACTGCTTCCCATGATGGGATACTGTCCGTTTGCAATGGCCTCTTCGGCCTGCGCCGTCTGTGCTTCTTCTGTATCTTCTCCCGCCGCCTGCTGCACGCTCTCTGCATGCGTCCCTTCCGCGCTTTGCGTCTCCTGTCCGTTTTCGCGGGAAGATAACATCCCTGACGCGCCCGCCAAAGTTAAAGTGAGGATAAGCAGAACTGCCAGTCCCGCTTCTATATATAGTTTTATCCTGTTATCCTTCCAGTTTATGTTGATCTTCATCCTCTTCCTGCCATCCTGCTGTTCCTGCCATATTATATTCCCCACCGACGGGGAAATATTCCCTGCCCGTCAGTCAGAAAAGATTGGTTGAGTGAAAAAGTAAATTCCGCATGTAAAGGCAAATTCCATACTGAAGACTAAAAGCCATATTTGAACGGAATTTACTCTTTATTGTGGAATTAAGTCTTACAAAATAAACGACAATTAGGTGAAAAAAATGCAGCTATAGAAAAATGTATACCACAAATAGGACGTAGCAGGAATGTCTTGCAAGACTAAATTCTGTATCTAGCTACGCCACTCTTGACAGCCCAAAAAAGAAATGCATTTAGACTATTACCGACGGCGAAGAACTCAAGAACAGTCAAATTCGCTCGTCGTGTTTGGGGTAGTATAGCATTTCTTTTTCGTCCCATCAAGAGCAAGTCCCTCACGGGATGGCTTGTATATGAAACCTCTGGCTCAGGAGCCTAAGAACAGTCATGGCATTGTAAGACTAAATTCAGCATGTAAGTGGAATTTAGTTTTTCATTCAAGGGTCAGAAAAGATTTTTTAAAAAATGCTTGATTTTTTTGAAAAGTCTGTTATAATAATCGTGTTGCCTGCGACAGCCGGCGACAATGATGCGGAATGGTGTAATTGGCAGCACAGCAGACTCTGACTCTGTTAGTAGGGGTTCAAGTCCCTTTTCCGTAGCTGGGAATTTGCCTGGGGCAGATTCCTTATTTCATCATAATGGGAATTTTTAAAATTTATTTCCTGTTATATTTCCGGAGTGTGGCTCAGCTTGGTAGAGCGCTACGTTCGGGACGTAGAGGCCGCAGGTTCGAATCCTGTCACTCCGATTTTTTTATTGCGATACCGCAAAGCCTTGAGTTATGGGCTTTGCGGTTTTTCTTTTACTTTTCTATCCTGCTGCTTTTGTATGGAAATCATCATCTTTTTGAGGTTGTTCTAACACCTGTTCTAACACTTCCCCCGGCAAAGCTGAATTATGGGGCATCAGGACTCCTGTGAGCCGCTCAGAATTTATGCAGCAAAAAACAATGTGTAGAATACGTTTCGGAATCTTGCAGAAGATATTCTGATACGTATTCTACGCTTCCAAAGAAAGTAATTGTTTAAAATATAAGTTGCAGGTATAATAATTATATAAGAAATTTCAAACATATAAACTTGTAGCTTTTTAGTTTTGGGAAGGAGATCATATGATATGTGTACACAGAACGATCTCGAAAAATTATTGAAGAAAATCGTTATAATATACCGCAGTATCTATAATCAGAATTTGTGTGATATCTATTTGTATGGATCATATGCCAGGGGAGACTATAATACAGAGTCAGATATTGATATTGTGGCGATCGTAAAAGGCGAAAGACGGGAACTGCAAAATCAGTTAAAGAAAATATGGGACGTTGTTTCAGATCTGGAATTAGATTATGAGGTGATCATTTCCCCAACTGTAATTCCATATAGTGAATTTGAAACTTATAAAGATATACTCCCTTATTATAGAAATATCGCGCGGGAAGGAGTGAAGCTGAGTGCCTGACTATCAAAAGGAACTTGTTGAATATCGTTTAGAGACTGCGCAGGAAAAACTTCACTCTGCTAAGATCCTGCTTGATGCCGGAGAATATAAAGATTCGATCGGAAGATCTTACTATGCCATGTTTTCAGCTATCAGAGCTATACTTGCATTGGATAAAGTGGACTTCTCTAAACATGCAGGGGTAATAGCTTATTTCCAGAAGGAATATGTAAAGACTGGAAAATTTGATAAAGAATATTCCAAATACATAAGTAGCGCTTTCCAGATCAGGAACAACTGTGACTATGCTGATTTCTTTCTGGTGTCCAGAAATGATGCTGTGGAACAGTATGAAAAAGCGGAAAAATTTGTAGATGCAGTGAAGAAATATTTGGAAAAGGATAATTAAAGATGGATGATGAATTATATGTTGTGATTAGTAGAACTCCTTCGGACTATATCTGTAGTGAAGTGCCTATTTCAGAAATAGAAGGTGTTATGTGGGATAATATATCTGGTGGTGTAAAAAAAGGGCAATCAGGTTATTCGCTTTATGGATATATTAGTTATAAATTGGCTACTGAAACAGTAAAATGCTCTGGCAGACATGATTTTGGAGACAATAGCGCTAAGATATGCATCCCGGCAGCAAAAAATAGAGATGCTAAGCATAAAAAAGGATATAATATATTATCTAAATGGGCAGGTGATAAACCAGCAGGTGCTATAAAGAAAAACAGACCCCAGGGAGGTCTGCCTTGTACCAAGCGTATTTTAGTAGAATTAGAAAATACTGACCAAATAACCCGAAAAAAATTAAGAGACACTTTAACTAATGAAGGTTATCAAGTTACAACCATTCGTAATGCAATAAATGGTTTGCGAAAACAGTTAAAAATTGAGGTGGAGGGTAGCCCTAATTCGCCTAATCAAATTATTCGAAAACTTTGCATGAAAACATATAACAGTTAGAACGTATGCTTTAGAAAGAAGGAAAAGTAATGGATTTAAAATTATATGATATACAGTATGACAAGGTGATAAGAAGTTTTTATTTAACAACAGGTGTAGATTATGAATATGCTATCGAAAAATTAGTTCCGTTAATTAATAAATTGGAATTTCAAAGAAATCCTTTGAGAGCTTCTTTTTATAAAAGGTTAGAAGAGGATATTCAAACGGGATGTATTATGCCGAATATCACTGTTGCTATTAAAGTTGACGATAAAATGCCAGAAGAAGAAGAAATAAGTGATGTGTATATCAATAAAAATATGAAAAACGCATTTATTTTAGATGGTATCCAAAGGCTGACTACTTTAAACAGAATCGATCGGTCTAAGTTGGATCTATCAAGAATGTTATATTGTAATATTCTGATATGCGATTCTATGGATAGATTGCTTTATAGAATGATCACGCTAAATAATGGTCAAAAGCCAATGTCTGCGCGCCATCAAATAGAAATATTAGCAGGAAATATATTTGATTTTGATTCGTTGCCAATACTAAGTGTTACAGAGAAGGCTAAAAAAACAAGAAGAAAAAGTGAAGATGAAAGTATGAACAAAGAAAACCTGATTAAGGGATATTTGGCCTATATTAGTAATTCTGTGAACATTGATAATCAAAAGATAATAGAAGAAAAAATGAATGAATTAATTGCTGATAAAATTTTGAATTCAAATATAGCATCTAAAAATGGTGAGTTTAAGGATGTGATTGACTATATTTCTACTATGCTAGAGGATGAATATTTGAATAGTTGGTTTAAAATTGCTAATAATTTTATTGGATTTTCAGCAGCAATGAATACTGTTTTTTCTGAAGTATGCGAATTGAACAAAGATGAGTTAAAAAATTTAATAGAAATGTTTGAGGATGTATTTTCTGCGATTGATGTTTCTAAGATAAAACTCGGTTTATCTAGACGAAGAATGGTAAAATACTATTTTGAAAATATTGTTAAATTTTCTCAATATAGCTATTCAGACTTATTAGATGCTATTTCTCAGGAGTTATAATATGTGTTCTGTTCAGAAAGATCTGTTTATATTTGAAGATGGTTTAGATGGAATTAGTAGTACGAACATGCCTACAGAATTGCTGATTCGTGATGAAATAGCTCATGAAGCATTATTAATAAGATTATTATCTGGAACTTTAAAAGTTACATATCCTGTACATGGAGAATATTCAGAACGTTTGCAACTGACAAATTATGCTATTCCAGGAAGAGATGATAATACAACTTTTAAGAAGAAAATAATTCAAGATTTTTTCTCTTTGGATCACTATGGACAAACGGAAAAAAAAGCGATAAATAAATATATACAAATAAATAGGAGAAATAATTTTGTTCACAGACAACTATTAGCGGAGTTAACAAATGCATTAATTACCATAAAAGATTCACCAATTGAATCTTTTGTTCATATATATAGAGCTTTGGAATTTATGAGCTATTCTTTCCCGTTGATATATGCGTCTAAATCTATGGATTATAGAGGATCATATAAGCACTTAAAGGACTTTATGGGAGGAGAATCAGAGGGAGAACTGAAATTTTTTAAAAGATTTTTGAAAGTGTTATTTAAAGATAATGATATATATGAGAGATATAAGTTTGACGTGTTTTTTATGAATGGAACAGAACTTTTAATTGAAGCTGAATTTCAAAGAGTTATTAAAGAAAATTATTATTCGTTCGATGGTAATACTATGCATATTGGCTTTGCTAATGTTATTGATCTTATAATAACTATCAGAAATCATTTTTTTCACATGCTAATTGGAAAGGGTGGAGATAATTTTTATGACACAAGTTACGATAAACGGGATATTTTTGAGGCCTTAAATCCGATTTTTATTAATTGGCTTACTATCATATACAAAGAAATTGCTACTTATTCTGTGGGAATTGTATAGTACAATACTATATTATGCATAATTTCACCCTCATATACTAGAGGAGTATAGTACAGACTTATTACAGTGCAATTATTTTGATTTATAAAGTTATTTATATCAGTTTCTAAATACGCTAATATAGTATTTGAAAAAAACTTGAGCACTTAATACACTCCTTCCTTAATACTAGATTATATGTAAATATGAAGAAAATATTCATTTCGCATTTGGTTATAATGATATCTGCCCGTTCTAACACTTATTCTAACAGTTACTATTATTGATGAAGTGCAGGAATTCATTTGTTACTGCTCTCTCCTGCCGAAAGTGCCGTAATCTAGGCACTTTCAGGCACCTACAGGACATTCAATGACATTAAAGAAAAATGCTCCTGAATTGTTCGGGACGTAGAGGCCGCAGGTTCGAATCCTGTCACTCCGATTATTATAAGATACCGCAGAGTCTGGTCTATAGACTCTGCGTTTTTTATGCTTTAAGAAAGACATTCCATATCAGGCTTTCTACTCCGGCCACTCTCCGTCAAACACTGTTTCCGCAGGACCGGTCATATAGACTGTATGTTTCTTACGGTCCCAGTGGATGAACAGATCGCCTCCCAGGAGCTTTACTGTTACCTCATCTTCTGTCAGACCGTTCAGCACACAGGCCACCGCCACAGCGCATGCTCCTGTCCCACAGGCGAGGGTCTCTCCGGAGCCCCGCTCCCACACCCGCATCTCTGCTGTATGGCGGTCTGTTACTCTAACAAATTCCGTATTCACTCTTTGGGGAAATCTTTCATGGTTCTCGAACTTTGGACCGATCTTTTCCAGCGGCAGTTCTCTCACATCACAGTCCACAAAGACGACAGCATGGGGATTTCCCATGGAAACACAGGTCATACGGTATTCGTCCCCGTCCACCGTGATCGGCGCGTTAACAACCTCTTTCCCGTCTGCTGTCACCGGCACCAGTTCCGGCTGAAGCTCCGGCCTCCCCATATCCACCTTTACCAGCTTCACTTTCCCGTCCTCTGTCGTAAGGTCGAGAAATTTGATCCCGCCCAGTGTGTCGACAGAAATATGTTTCTTATCTGTGAGCCCATAGTCATATACGTATTTCCCTACACAGCGGATCCCGTTACCACACATCTCTCCCCGGGATCCGTCGGCATTATACATTTCCATTTCAAAGTCGGCACAGTCGGAGGGATTGATCATGATCAGGCCGTCCGAACCGACGCCAAAATGCCGGTCACTGATCTTTTTTGCCAGCACCGCCGGATCTTTGACCTTCTCTTTCAGACAGTTGACATACACATAATCATTTCCAAGTCCCTGCATTTTCGTAAATCTCATCTTAAAACCCTCTCTTTTTCTTTAATCCCCCATCACTGTCAGCACCATCTGCGCTGTCTCTGTCATATTGGTCCCACTCTCCATGCTGGTTTTCTGCAGATATCTGTGAGCCTCTTCCTCAGTCATATGATTTCGCTCCATCAGCAGAGCTTTTGCCCGTTCGATCTCTCGGCGTTCTCCCTCGTTCCTCTGGTGTCGGATCTGCCTCTTCGCGGTATGCCTTCTTCTTTTATTCTCATACAGCATCTCCACTGTATTCACAAGATCATAAACTTTTATTGGAGCAGGCAGTCCGATCACGCCGTCGGGCAGTCCATCATCCATCCATTTGGCAGGGGAACCGGCCAGAAGCATCTCAAACCCGGCGGCAAGCAATCCCCTCAGCTGGGTATAATGCATATCCTGCAGCCGTACGCCGCAAATTACGATCCCTTCTTCCCACATGCCGGCATACTGCAGCACCTGAGAGCCGGTCTGGCATACCGCAGACACCTGGAATCCGGATTTAGCCAGTATATTGCGAATATTCACTGCATTTTCCCGTTTTGAAAACGCAACTATTATATTGATCAAATCCGTCCCGCCTCCCGTCGTCTTTCATCTGCCATGATCTTGGAGCCTGCACGGCACATTCCGGTACATACCACTTATTCGCGATGTTTCGCTCCCCCAGTCTGTTTTACAGCCGGTACAGATAATTCTCGATCTCCCAGTCAGTGACCTGCATACAGTAATCTTTGTATTCTTTCCGGCGCGCCCGGATGATCTTATCTGTCAGCTCCCTGCCAAGAACCCGGATGATCAGGTCATCCTTTTCCAGTTCATCCAGTGCTTCTTCCAGAGACCGGGGCAGTTCCTGAACTCCAAGCGCCTCCCTCTGTCCGGGACTCATTTTCTGAATGTTTTCATCGATACTTGGCGGCGGCATGATCTGATCTCGGATCCCGTCCAATCCCGCTGCCAGAAGCACAGCCAGCGCAAGATATGGATTGGCCGCCGCGTCAGGACTTCTCAGCTCGATCCTTGTATTCTCTCCTCTTCCGGAAGGCACACGGATAAGGGGACCTCTTGTCTTTCCGGACCATCCCATGTAAACCGGCGCTTCATAGCCCGGCACAAATCTTTTATAAGAATTTACGGTCGGATTCGTGATACAGGTGATCGCCTTCATATGCTTCATCAGTCCCCCGATGAAATAATATCCTTCCCGGCTCAGCCCGTTTTTATCTTCCGCGCTCTGAAATACATTCACACCATCCCGGCTCAGAGACAGATTGATATGCATTCCCGAACCATATGTCCCTGCCTTTGGTTTCGGCATAAATGTAGCATGCAGTCCATGCCGTTTTGCAATGGTCTTGACCACCATCTTAAAGGTCATAAGATTATCTGCCGTCACCAGGGCCTCATCATAGCGGAAATCAATCTCGTGCTGAGCGGGCGCGATCTCATGGTGGGATGACATGATCTCAAACCCCATTTCCTCCAGAGTCAACACCATATCTCTCCTGGCGTTCTCTCCGAAATCCACAGGACTTACATCGAAGTAACCGCCTTTCTCGTGAGTCAGTGTCGTAGGCAGTCCATCTTCATCCATATGGAACAGGAAAAATTCGCACTCCGGTCCCGCGTTCAGAGTATATCCCATCTCTTTCGCCTGTGCCGTTGTTTTCTTCAGGACATACCGGGGATCTCCCTCATAGGGCGTACCGTCCTGCCGGTATACATCGCAGATCATCCTTGCCACTTTCCCCTGCTGGGGCCTCCAGGGAAAGATCTCGAACGTACTCAGATCCGGATACAGGTACATGTCCGCATCCTCCTCTCCTTCCAATCCCTCAACAGAGGACGCGTCAAACATACATCTGTTGTCCAGAGCCTTTTCCAGCTGACTGCCCGTCACCGCCATGTTCTTCATGGATCCGAAGATATCAGTAAACTGTAGCCGGATAAAAGCTACATCCTCCTCTTCTACGAGCCGCAGGATATCTTCTCTTGTGTAGTCATGCATAATCGAACCCTCCTTTAAGACAAAAGGGCGTTCTCCTCCTGTGAGAAACGCCCTTGTTTCATTTTTCCATTATATCTGCTCCACATCTGGTTGTCAAATTCAATCGCAAAAACTCCGGATCATTGTGTCGCGGCCAGTTTTAAAACATCCTTCCGGTCCGGCATAGCCTTGATGGCACCTTTCTTTGTCGTCACGATGGCCGCCGCCGCGTTTGAGAATGTAAGCATCTCGCCCAGCTGTTCCCCGGTCAGCGATTCCAAATCATGTTCCAGGATATAGGTCAGAACACTTCCGCAAAAAGTGTCGCCGGCGCCGGTAGTCTCGATCGTACGCACGGAAAATCCCGGATGTTCCACACGCATCCCTCTGTAGTAAGCCCGGCTTCCGTCTTTTCCCATTGTCAGAAGGATGAGCGGTATTTTATATTTTCCCTGAAGATACGCGATTCCTTCATCAAAATCTTCCTTTCCGGACACAAACTGGATCTCATTGTCAGAAATCTTCAGGATATCGCAGACTCCAAACCCATATTCCATCTGCTCTCTCGCCAGATCAAGGGATGTCCAAAGCGGCGGGCGCAGATTCGGGTCAAACGAGATCAGGCATCCCCCGTCTTTAGCGGCGCGGACCGCCTTCTTCGTAGCTGCCCGGACTCCGTCGTGAGTCATGGATAACGTGCCAAAGTGAAAGATCTTTGCCTGCCGGATAAAATCCGGATCTACTTCCTCCGCTCGCAGCATCATATCCGCGCCCGGATCACGATAAAAGGAAAATTCTCTGTCTCCGTCCGGATAAGTATGGACAAAAGCCAATGTTGTATTTACCGTGCTGTCTGTCACAAGACAGGACGCATCGATACCCGCTTCCGTTATCGTATTTCTGAGCAGTATTCCGAAATGGTCTTCCCCGACCTTTCCGACAAATGCCGTCCTCTTTCCCATTTTATTCAGAAGGGCCAGAACATTGCAGGGCGCGCCGCCCGGGCACGCTTCAAACAGGCTGTTTCCCTGTTCACTCTGTCCGCTTGCGGCGAAATCGATCAAAAGCTCTCCCAGAGCGATCACATCATATTCTTTCTCCATTTTTTTCTCCTTCGATGCGGCCGGATGCCCCGGCCTGCTGTATCCGGTTGTCAGTTGTATCTGGCTGTCAGTTAAAATATACCAGCTCCTTGATGGGATCGGCCGGCGTGATATTTTCCGCTTCCAGGATGGGACCTTCTCCGCGGTATACCGACAGATTGGCGAATCTCACTTTCGCCCTCACCGTAATCCAGTCGCCTGGCTTCAGCTTCGGTGCGTACGAGCTCCTGCAGACATATCCTAAAAATGTTGTATCATCCGCGCAGCAGGTCATTGCCATGCGCCCCGGAAGAAACACTTTATCCGGGAATCCTCTCGGCTTGAGCACTCTTGCCGTAAACTCTACAACTTTTCCTCTGTAGCGGTCCGGATTCTCCATCATATCGACATACCATATCCCATAATCTTCTTTCAGGATCTCTATGACAGGAGCTTCCAGATCATAGGGCACGTCATCCCCGAATATATTTTCAATCTCTCCGTTCTCATCCTCAAAAATCACCTCTGCCTGCGGGCTTACCACTTTTACGCTGCGCCTGTAACCTGCCAGAGGCCCGATATCCCCGCACCGGTTGAACAGAACCATCTCGGCGTCCCGCACCATTTCCACAAAAAGAGGCTTTAAATTCGTCAGATACATCTGAAAAGTACTGGCATCTACAGTAGTCAGCTTCTGCTCGATCCCCCATCCTTCCGGCAGACGGAGTCTCTCAAAATCGCTCACCTTCCACATCCCATTGTACTCTATCACGACCCGCTCCGGCTGGTGTTTAGTCTCCATCTCCTCCAGCCACTCTTCCGTCAGATCCGCCTGATCCTCTATTTTCTCGATCACCACGCCGTACTTCAGCATCTCTGCGGGATCATATTCTTCCCCTCCCTCCTCGCAAAGGATCAGAAGGGTCTTTCCGTCAATCTGGAAATAATCCTGCTTCAGTGTAAAATCCAGAAACTGCGTCTTTCCGCTGTCCAGAAATCCGGTCATCAGATAGACCATTACTCTTGGTTCATTCATTCTTATCCTCTCCTGTTCTGATCCCGCTTTTCAGGAAAGCCCAAACAGTTCGGCCAGCCTGTCCTCTTTCAGTTCCGCCCCTATCACGCAGATGCGGCCGGTATATTCAGGTGTGCCCTCGCGAACTTCATATTCCTCCGGTACCATATCAAAATAAATCCACTGGCCGTCCGTTCCGGCTACCATCCCCTTGGCGCGAAGTACATTTCCGTAGATATCTTCTGTTTCCAGACGCTTTAATATCTCATTCATCTGTTCTTTTGTATATTGGTGGATCGTCTCCCGCCCCCAGCTGACAAACAATTCATCCGCATGATGATGGCCCTCGTGATGGTGATGATGGGCGTGATCATGGCCGTGGGCTTCATGATGGTCATGATCATGGTCATGACCGTGATCGTGCGCTTTATGATGGTCGTGATCGTGGCCCTCATGGTGATCATGTTCCGAATGGCCACAGTGCCCATCATGATCGTGGACATGTCCGCACTCCGGGCATGTAATCTCCCCTAAAAGTTCTTCTTCCAGAGATCTGCTCTCCTCCATCGTCTCCAGTATCTTCTTCCCAGACAGCTGAGCGATAGGAGTAGTGATAAACGGAGCTTTTGCATTCAGTTCCCTCAGAAGATTCACGCTCTCCTCGATCTTCTCCGGCTTCGCCCTGTCTGTCCGGCTCAGAATGACCGCGCCCGCATACTCGATCTGATTGCTGAAGAACTCACCAAAATTTTTCCGGTAGATCCTGCATTTCGTCACATCTACAACTGTGCTGAAGCTGTTAAGCCGCGCGTCGATATCTCCCTGCACATCCTGCACCGCTTTGATCACATCTGAAAGCTTTCCCACCCCCGACGGCTCGATCAGGATCCGGTCAGGATGATATGTGTCCACCACTTCCCGGAGAGATTTTCCGAAATCTCCCACCAGGGAACAGCAGATACAGCCTGAATTCATTTCTCTGATCTCGATCCCGGATTCTTTCAGAAATCCACTGTCAATGCCGATCTCTCCAAACTCATTCTCAATGAGCACAACCTGCTCCTCTGCAAAAGCCTCTGCGAGCAGTTTCTTGATCAGCGTCGTTTTCCCGGCGCCGAGGAATCCTGAAATAATGTCTATTTTTGTCATATTGCTCCACCTTCCTTGATATGATGACTGAATGTCCGGACGCTTCTGCCCGGCTCTGCTCTATTTCAGATCCAGTTCTACGGGACAGTGATCTGATCCCATTACATTGGTCAATATCTTCGCATCTTCCAGCCTGTCCTTCAGGCACTGGGAGACACAGAAATAGTCGATGCGCCAGCCCGCGTTTTTGGCACGGGCGCTGAACCGATAAGACCACCAGGAGTATATTCCCTCCCGGTCAGGATAAAAATAGCGGAATGTATCGATAAATCCCGCATCCAGAAGTTCGGTAAATTTCTGCCGTTCTTCATCTGTAAATCCCGCATTTTTCCGGTTCGTCTTCGGATTCTTAAGATCGATCTCCTGATGGGCCACGTTCATGTCTCCTGTAACAATGACCGGCCGTTTCTCTTCCAGTTTCTTCAGATAGGTCCTGAAGTCATCCTCCCACTTCATGCGGTAATCCAGACGAGCCAGCTCATTCTGAGAATTGGGCGTATACACCGTAACGAAATAAAAATCGTCAAATTCACAGGTAATGACCCGTCCTTCCTGATCATGTTCCTCTATCCCGATCCCATAGGACACTGAGAGAGGCTCTTTCCTGGTAAATACCGCTGTGCCGGAATACCCTTTTTTCACAGCATAATTCCAGTACTGAAAATATCCCGGAAGATCCAGCATAAGCTGTCCTTCCTGCATTTTAGTCTCCTGGATGCAGAAGATGTCCGCGTCCGACTCGTGAAAAAAGTCCAGAAATCCCTTCTGGACACATGCCCGTATGCCATTCACATTCCATGATATCAGTTTCATGTCAGCTTCTCCTTCTGTCAAGCCACTTTCAAGCCATTACTGCAGGAACTTTTTCAGCTCGTCCATAAATGTATTCACATCCTTGAACTCCCGGTAAACTGAGGCAAATCTCACATACGCCACAGGATCCAGATCTTTAAGCTTCTCCATAACGATCTCACCGATCACGCTGCTGGAAACTTCCTTTTCTTCCCGGTTAAAGATCTCTAACTCTATGGCGTCAATAGTTTTCTGTATCGCTTCCGCCGGAACCGGCCGCTTATAACATGCGCTTAACACCCCATGTTCAATCTTTGCCCTCTCATACTGCTCACGGTTGTTGTCTTTTTTAATAACGATCAGTGGAATCGTCTCCACTTTCTCATAGGTAGTAAACCTTCTTCCACACTCATCACAGGAACGTCTCCTTCGAATGGAGCTCTTGTCCTCCGCCGGTCTGGAATCAATGACTCTTGTGTCCGGGTTGCCGCAATATGGACATCTCATAATGTTATCCGCCTTTCTCCGGAACATGTTTCGTCCCGATTCTGCAATCTGCGTTTATTATACACGACCGTCAGAACTTTTGCAAAAATTTTTCTTCCTGGATTTCCACAATGATGATATCCGGACCTATCTTTCGGATACAGGCAAAGGGGATGACATACTCACAGTCTGTCCCGAGAAATCCACAGATCTTTCCCGGCCCCGGAATAATGACCGCTTCCACCTCGCCGGTGCAGATATTGATCTCTACATCTACGATACATCCCAGACGTCTTCCGCTGCATATATTGATAACTTCCTTGTCCCTCAGTTCACAGATCCGCATACCTGCCCCTCCCTGATATTTTCTGTTACTATTGTATGAAGGGGGACGTGTACCTGTTAAAAGGGGACAGGCACCTTTTAACAGGTACACGTCCCCCTTCATAAAATTGTAACAATCCCCCTTCCCTTTCTCCTTTTCCTATACTACAATAATAAAGAAATACACTGGCTGTATTTCAAATACAGAATCAGGAGCTTATGATTATGAAAGAAACAATCTTACTCTTTAACCCGCCGCAGAGGGATCAGCTTTTGAAGATCGAGATGGCTCTGTTCCCTCTGCATGTCAGGTTGAAACGTGTCCGGCTGTCCGACTACAACCAGCCTTTGGGCGTACTCGCCGGGATCAAAGACATGCAGCCTGTGGACGGTTCTTATACCGGGTCGGAACTTCCGGACACAATGTTCGTTTTCTGCTTCTTTGAAGACAACCGCCTCAATCTGGCGCTTGCCGCTCTGAGGAAGTCCGGCGCAGGTCCCTTTCCCTACAAAGCCATCCTCACCCCAACTAACAGTTCGTGGACCGCAGCAGACTGTTTTTCCGAGATCAAAAAAGAACATGAGGCTATGCATCCGTAAGTATGCACAGCCTCTCCCGATACCGCATATTCCGCTGTTTTTGAGCAGATACCATTATTTATATTTTCTTTCTATAATATATTTCTGACAGTTTGCAGATCACACTGTATCCCAACACGGAACACCAAAGCGTCCAGAATACTTCCATACTGAAGAAGCCCGATATCAGCAGCGCGAACATCATGGCAAATAAAAATATCAGAGCTGCTCGTCCTGACGCCATCCTGCCGATCTCCGCGGACCGCTCATCGCCTTCTTTGATCCGCTCTCTGCGCAGTATCGTACTGTCCTTCAGCATTTTTCTGATCTTTCTCAATTCCATGATCCCCATAACCACTGCCGCTGCTCCTACTCCGCAGTATACTCCTGACATAAAGGCATTCTGGCGTGTATCAGGCAAAAGGCACACCATCAGTATCCCACATATGATCCCGGTTGCTCCCATGGCAGCGGCCAGTCCCGTGATCTTCTGCCTTGCCCCCAGTTTTTCCCTGAATTCCTCATCTGTCTTTGCCCCCTGAAACACTGTTTTTATCATCATATGTTCTCTTCCTCCTTGTCAAAAATAAAAATTTCTTCAATCGCAAGTCCAAAATACTGGGCGATCTTATGCGCCAGAATTAATGACGCATTATATTTTCCGCTTTCCAGAGAAATAATCGTCTGACGGGTTACCTCCACCGCGTCTGCCAGTTCACTCTGCGTGATCCCCCGCTTTCTGCGGAGCTCATGGATCCGGTTCTCCACGACTCCAGCTCCTTTCTGTTTTGTATAGTTAACTTTACATTTTAAGTATAGTTTACTTTACATGTCCTGTCAAGCATACTTTACATTTTTAACATATCTTATATAAAATTTTTTTGACTTTATCGGCTCTCCCAATGGAAGCCGGCTGTCAATGGCGGCCGGCTTGCAAATCTCTGACTGATAACTTATAATAAATAAACTATCATTAATGCCTGGGCATACGGAAAATCCTCCGCACACCGAAATTCATTCTATGGGAGAGAGAGCCATGTGGAAAAGAAGGGTACTGAAGAAAAAAGCACGCGCAGCGATGAAGCAGAGCTACTGGAGAATGATCTCTGTCTGCTTTCTCATTGCCATGCTCACTGCATCTTACGCAGTCTCCACCACATTCTTTAATCTCCGGCTTTCTCCGGGACCCTACTATTCCGACGCGTCTTATACCACAGGGATACCCAACTCAGAAGTCCTCAAGGACATCGTGGACCGATTTCTTGAAAATACTCCGCTGATCAGCCTGTTCCGGGGGCCAATCGCCCGGGTCAGTTCTCTTGTCATCGACTTTTATTCAACCGGTGTCTCCGTATTTTTCGCGATATTACGATCCATTAATATTTTTTCTGCCGAACATCCATGGTCTGCCATAATCTTTCCTCTGATCGGCATCCTGCTGGCTTTTCTGTATCTTATTTTTGTCAACAATATCCTGGTGATCGGAGAAAAAAGATTTTTTTTGGAAAATCGGAATTATCACAAAACAGCTGTCTCTAAAATATTTTTCCTTTATAAACTGCGCTGCGTCATACATCCCGCATGGGTCATGTTCTGTCGGACACTTTTTCAGCTGCTCTGGAATCTTACCGTCATCGGGGGAATCATCAAACACTATGAATACCGTATGATCCCGTTTATCCTGGCTGAAAATCCCAAGCTCTCCAGAAAGGACGCTTTCTTTCTCTCCCGGCAGCTGATGCGCCGCAACAAACGCAAGCTGTTTTTCCTTGATGTTTCTTTTCTGGGCTGGGAGATCCTCTCTCTTCTGACCCTGGGTCTGGCTGATTTTATTTTTACAAATCCCTACCGCATGGCCAGCCAGGCAGAGCTTTATCTCACTCTGAGAAGAAATTATGTTCTGTCACGCTCGCAGAGATATGAGCTGCTGAATGATTCCTATCTGGAACACGTTCTTTCAGAGGATGAACTGCTCATCAGCAAGGCGCTTTACGATGATTCCCAGGGCCCCTATACAAAGATCTCGTATTTTGCGCCTGAACAGTATCCTGTATTTCTCTTTTCCGTACAGCCGCCGGTAAAAGCGGTGAAAGCCCAGGTAAAAACCGATCGAAAATATGATATCTTTTCCTGCGTTTTTCTGTTCCACGCATTCTCTATCTTTGGCTGGATACTGGAAACACTGATCCATCTCATGCGCAGCGGCAGTCCGGAAATTTCTGCCTTATTGCCCGGACCCTGGATCCCTCTTTATGGAATTTATGGCCTGCTGATCCTTTTTCTAGCCAAACGTTTCTGCCAGAACCCTGTTCTTGTCTTCTTACTGAACTTTGGGGTTTACACCGCGCTCGAATACAGTGTAAATTTTGTCTCTGAGCTGGTGTACGGAAGTCCTCTGCGAGATTACAGTGAATTTTTCCTGAATCTCAACGGCCGGATCTATCTGGGAGGTTCTGTTTCTTTCGCCCTGCTGGGATGCGCCTTTCTTTATTATCTGGCGCCCAGATGGACAGAGACTTATATGAAATTGGGCCGTTCAAGACGGATCCTCGTAAGTGTGATCCTGTCACTGCTCTTTCTTGCTGATATATGTGTCTCGATCTTTTTCGTTGATTTTTTATAGAAATAATAGTAAACTTTCTAGTAAGTTACTTTATTACTGTGCCGCCTGTGCGGCGGATTGGAGATCATCATGAAAAAACGAGTTGTTGTAGCACTTGGACACCGTGCTCTGGGGACCACGCTTCCGGAGCAGAAAGTCGCTGTAAAACATACCGCGAAATGTATTGCTGATCTGATCGAAGAAGGGTATCAGGTTGCCATTACACACAGCAATGCTCCTCAAGTAGGTATGATCCACACAGCCATGAATGAATTCGCAAAGGCCCATCCGGAATATACTCCGGCGCCTATGTCTGTCTGCTCTGCCATGAGCCAGGGTTATATCGGATACGACCTTCAGAACGGCATCCGGGAGGAACTGCTGGACCGGGGGATCTACCGGACTGTCAGCACCATACTTACTCAGGTGATCGTAGATCCCTATGACGACGCGTTCTATACACCGACCAAAGTCCTGGGACGCTACATGAACGCGGAAGAAGCGAATGAAGAACGGAAGAAAGGTAACTATGTGATCGAGGAACCGGGCAGAGGCTTTCGCCGTGTAGTATCCGCTCCGAATCCGGTCAGGATCGTTGAACTGGATGCTGTCAACGCTCTCCTGGACGCGGATCAGATCGTCGTTGCCGCGGGAGGCGGCGGGATTCCCGTAATGGAACAGGACAATCATCTGAAGGGTGCCAGCGCTGTTATAGAAAAGGATCTGGCCGCGGGGAAACTTGCAGAAGGCATCAATGCTGACATGCTCATCATCCTGACCAATGTGGAAAAAGTATATCTGAATCTGGGGAAGGAAGGCCAGGAGCCTCTTGGAGAGATCACCGTGGATCAGGCCAGAGCTTATATGGAAGAAGGCCATTTCGGCATTTACAATATGCTTCCCAAATTTCGGGCAGCTGTGGAATTTATTGAAAAACGGAAGGGGCGATGTGCTTTTATCACTTCTTTTGACAAAGTAAAAGACGCTCTGAAAGGAAAGACCGGAACTGTGATCCGTTAGGATGGGGGGTATCCCCCATCCTTTTTTATGAAAACTCAATTTCATATTGATTTTTATGAATTCTTGATGTAATATATGCATATGCTTAATATAGTTTTAAAAACTACTTGTTATTTTCCAGACATCATGGAGGTGCGTATATTATGGAGAAAAAAACACATATCAAGGAACCCGGAAGTGCCATTACTCATTTTATCGGAATGCTCATGGCAATATTCGCGGCAGTTCCTCTGTTGATAAAAGCAGCCCATGAACCGAGCAGAGTCTACATTATCTCTCTGACGATCTACGCGGCAAGCCTGATTTTATTATATGCGGCAAGCACAACTTACCATACATTTGATATTTCGAAAAAAGTTAATACCATCCTGAAAAAGATCGATCACATGATGATCTCTGTCCTGATCGCGGGAAGTTATACTCCTGTGTGCCTTATCGTACTGAAAGGCAGAACCGGCATCATCCTTCTTTCTGTCGTATGGGGCATTGCCATCGCCGGCATCCTGATCAAAGCATTCTGGGTCTATTGCCCGAAATGGATCTCTTCTGTTCTTTATATCGGGATGGGATGGACCTGTGTTCTGGCCTTTACTCAGATCCTGAACAATATGTCTCCGGCCGCTTTCGGCTGGCTGCTGGCCGGAGGTATCATCTACACCGTGGGAGGCGTAATATACGCTCTGAAGCTTCCCATTTTCAACAGCAGACACAAAAACTTCGGCAGTCACGAGATCTTTCACCTGTTTGTTATGGGCGGAAGTGTCTGCCATTTCGTAGTAATGTATGCCTTTCTTCTTCCCTGAAGTTACCGAACGCCGCAGAAAATACCTGCGGCGTTTTTTGTTTTATCCGACATAATACAATTGTTTTATCCTCTGATCAATCTCGTGCTCTGTAATATAAGACACGGCTGTTTTCGGCACATACTGCTGCCAGTTATCGTCTCTGGCGATCATCTCTCTGAGCCGGGTACCTGTAATACCTTTCTCCTCTTCATTCCTCCTCCAGAGCACTTCAACTTTCAGCCCCAAAGAGGTCAGGATCCGGTATTTTTCTTCATCCCATTCTCCGCAGATACTCATATAATACACCCCGTTCCGTGGAACATACTTCAACAGAACATCCGGCCTGCTCACCGGGAACGGTATAATCTCAAACTCCGTTCTCTTCAGCCCGAAATCAAGGAGCGCGTCCCGTATGATCTCATAACGTTCAAAATATGACAGAGGATTATCCCTGTCCTCTGTTCCGTGCTGATCCAGAGGAGATGCCGCAGGATATGTTACGATATCCGGATGTGTAATCCCTACATACAGGATTTTGCATCTCATTTTTGCCGCCAGGACATATTCCATATGTTTTAAATGAAGTACCTGAAATCTTCCATGTATTACTCCCGTCTCTGTCATAACTATGTCTTCACCTGATTCCTTTCTGCCTGCCGGGCCGGCTCCAGGGAAGTTTTACAGACTTCCCGTCAACAGCCGCATATTTGAGCTCATCCTGTGTGTCATAAACCAGTTTCAGAGAAAAAAAGTCTCTTCTCTCATCCAGCAGATGAAAAAAGATCCTGTCTCCCTCCCATAACTCCAGGTCCCCGATCGCTGACTTGTCCACCCATGCCAGTTCTCCTTCGTCGCACGGAATCGGTTCCCCGGTAAACTCATCCGCTGTGTACAGGGACATATACTCCACAATGTCATCGCCGTATACAAAAGTCACTATTCCCCGGTATTTCCATGAAGTCAGCGTGTATCCGGTCTCCTCCTTCACTTCCCTGAGCAGGCATTCTTCCGGACTTTCTCCATATTCAAAATGTCCTCCTACACCGATCCATTTTCCTTCGTTTACGTCATTTTCTTTCACCGTGCGGTGAAGCATGAGATATTTATCATCCCGCTCGATATAGCACAATGTACTGAGTTTTTCCATATCTTTCTTTCCTCCTGTGCTTCCGCTCCCACAATGGCATAACTACTCTGCCGCCGGTTCGATTTATCCGGAAATATGGCTCCACTGGCTCTCATACAGATGCCGGTAAAAGCCTCCCTCTTTGAGCAGACAGTCATGGGTGCCCTGTTCAATCACCTTTCCGTCTTTCATTACCAGGATCCGGTCTGCCTCCCGTATCGTGGACAGACGGTGTGCTACAATAAATGTAGTCCTGCCCTCCATCAGCCTGGCAAATGCCTCCTGCACCTTCAGTTCAGTCCTGGTATCAATAGAAGAAGTGGCCTCATCCAGAATCAGCATAGGTGGTCTTAACAACATAACTCTGGCGATACACAGAAGCTGTTTCTGCCCCTGCGACAGACCTCCGCCGTCCTCTGTAATCCAGGTGTCATACCCGTCAGGAAGCCGCCGGATAAAGCTGTGGATATGGGCGGCTTTCGCTGCCTCGATCATTTCTTCTTCCGTGGCATCTGGTTTTCCCATCACAATATTCTCACGGATCGTCCCTGTCTTCAGCCAGGTATCCTGCAGTACCATCCCAAATCCAGCCCGCAGGCTCCTGCGGGTCATTTCCCTGATATCGATCCCGTCCACCGAGATACTTCCGGCATTTACATCATAGAAACGCATCAGCAGGTTGATCAGTGTAGTCTTGCCGCACCCGGTAGGGCCCACAATGGCGATCCTCTGTCCGGGCAGGACACTGAGATTGAATTTTTCGATCAGACTCTGTCCCGGAATATATGAAAAATACACATCTCTTGCGTCTACAGTTCCACTGATATTCCTTTGATCCACTGCTCCTTCCGGCTCCGGTGTCTGAGGTTCTTCCTCGATCAAGTCAAAGATCCTGCCGGCACAGGCCACTGCGTTCTGAAACTCTGTAACGACTCCCGATATTTCGTTAAAAGGCTTGGTGTACTGGTTTGCATAGCTCAAAAAACTGGAGAGCTGTCCCACGGTCAGCGATCCATTAATGACTGCCAGAGCGCCTGTGATCCCCACTCCTGTATAAACCAGACTGTTGACAAACCGTGTGGACGGATTTGTGATCGACGAGAAAAATGTGGCTCTTAAATAAGCTTTTCCAAGCCTCTCGTTGATCTCATCAAACTGCTCCGTCACCTGTTTCCTACGACCGAACGCCTGCACAATTTTCTGATTGCCGATCATTTCATCAATAAGCCCTGTCTGTTCTCCTCTGACTTCAGACTGCAGCCGGAACATCGCAAATGTCCGTTTTGCAATAAAATTTGCCACAAAGAAAGAAACCGGTGTGATCAGTACCACTACAAAAGTAATCTTCCCATTTACTGACAGCATAAATCCGAAAGTCCCCGCGATCGTCGCGATTCCGGTAAAAAGCTGGGTAAATCCCATCAGAAGTCCGTCAGCGAACTGATCTACGTCGGCGATTACTTTACTGACCACTTCTCCATAGGGGTGCCCGTCGATATATTTCAGCGGCAGGATCTGGATTTTCCTGAAAGCTTCATTTCGGATATCCTGTACGATCTGATATGTCATCTTATTATTGCATACATTCATAAGCCACTGGGCCAGCGCAGTGATCAGCGTACACACTCCAATCTGGATCAGAACGCGGAACACCCCCGGGAAATCTACCTTTCCCGGTCCCACGATCTCATCTACCGCATACCCGGTCAGCTTCGGTATATAGAGAGTCAATGCCACAGATACCGCAGCCAGAAGAACTGAAAATACAACAAAGATCCTGTACCTGCCAAGTCTGCGGAATACTTTTCGAAGTGTCTGGCCCTGCCTCTTGTTCTCTTCTGTTTGTCCGGAATTCTGTTTAATCTCAGCCATTTGACACCTCCTCCTCCGGGAACTGTGAGTAATAGATCTCCTGGTATTCCGGACAGGTTTTGATCAGATGGTCATGGGTCCCAATCCCCGCCATTCTTCCGTCATCCAGTACAATGATCTGATCTGCGTACTGCACAGATGCCGCTCTTTGAGAGACTAGAAACACCGTAGGTCTCTTTCTCATCCCCACAATAGCCTCTCTGAGCGCCGCGTCCGTGGCGTAATCCAGAGCAGAAGCACTGTCGTCCAGGATCAGGATCTCCGGTTTTCTGACAAGCGCGCGGGCAATGGTAAGTCTTTGTTTCTGTCCCCCGGACAGGTTTTGTCCCCCCTGCTCAATCTGGAAATCCAGGCCTTCTGCTTTTGCGTCCACGAACTCTTTTGCCTGGGAAAGGCAAAGCGCTTCTTCCAGTTCTTCTTCTGTCGCGTCTTCATTTCCCCATCGCAGATTTTCCCGGATCGTCCCTTTAAAGAGCACCGCTTTCTGCGGCACTACTCCGATATGACTTCTCAGACTGTCCGGCTCATATTCCTTGATCCCTGCTCCGAAGATCCTGATCTCTCCCCGGGTCGCGTCGTAAAACCTGGGGATCAGATTTACCAGGGACGACTTCCCGGAACCGGTACCTCCGATCACACCGATGATCTGTCCCTTTTCTGCCCGGAAGTTAATGTCTGACAGAGACTCTCCTCCTGCTCCCCTGTAAGTCAGAGACACATGAGAGAATTCCACGGCAGCCTGTGATGAAACCGCTGCGGTTCTGTCGATGCCTGTTCTGCTCTCCTCCCCGGCTTCTGTCCATGTACGACTGCCACATTCCATATCCGGACGGACGCTCAGCACACTCTGGATCCGCTTTGCGCAGGCCGCCGCTTTTGTGACGGTAATGATCAGATTCGCGAGCTTCACCAGTTCCACCAGGATCTGCGACATATAGTTGATCAGCGCCACCACCTGCCCCTGGCTCAGATTTCCCGCATCCACCCGGATCGCTCCCGCATAGATCAGCGCTATGATCCCCCCATTGACAATCACATACGTCAAAGGATTCATCAGCCCGGAAATACGCCCTGCAAATTTCTGAGCGTCTGTCAGTGTCCTATTCTCCCGCTCAAACCGTTCGGTTTCTGGTTCTTGTTTGTTGAATGCCCGTATCACGCGTACGCCTGAAAGATTTTCCCGGGTTGTAAGCAGTATCTTGTCCAAATTTGACTGCACCTTTCGGTACAGAGGCATGGTGATCAACATGAGCCCGAATACCACCACCGAGAGAAGCGGAATTACCACTACAAAAATCAGCGCTGCCTCAGCATCCACAGTAAATGCCATGATCATAGCTCCGAATACAATGAAAGGTGACCGCAAAAACAGACGAAGCATCAGATTGACTCCTGACTGAGCCTGATTGATATCACTGGTCATACGGGTGATCAGAGTGGAACTTCCCAGAGTATCCATATCCGTAAATGTCAGTTCCTGAATATGGACAAACAGAGCATGGCGGACTCCCGTACCGAACCCTGCCGCCGCCCTTGCCGAAAAATACTGTGCTGTAATGGAACAGACAAGTCCGATCAGCCCCAGCGCGATTAACACCAGGCACATTTTTATGATATAGAGCCTGTCCTTCCCGGCAATCCCCACGTCTATGACCGCAGCCATGACAAGAGGTACCATCAGCTCAAAAGATGCCTCTAACATTTTGAACAGAGGCGCCAATATGGTTTCTTTTTTATAATCCTTAAGATAGATAAAAAGTGATCCCACGTTATGTCCTGCTTTCCCTGAATTCTTCACTCCCGTTTTTCCTATTCATTCTACCACATATAAAAGCACGCAGGAATAAAAATTTGTCCGGCGCGCATCCCCACTGTCAGGGGAAATGATCGTTTTTCATGGAATACTGTCCTGAACACAAAGTGTCCCATATCCCAGCAAAGCATTGGGCCATCCTTCATATCCGGGAAGTTCACGGGCGCCCCGGCGCAGATATGCCTTCACTTTTTCACCATAGAGATACGGATCGTTTCCCCTGATGATCCCCCACTCCATCAAAAGTGCCGCACTTCCGGTCACAAAGGGCGTGGCAAATGAAGTCCCGCTGAACTCCCGGTAGCTTCCTCCCGGAACCGGAGCTGTCACTGCCACTCCCGGCGCGGCCAGATCCGGCTTCGGAACGCCAGTCCCTTCATACCCTGAAGCCGGCCCCCTGCCGGAAAAGTCCGCATAAGAAAACGTCCGGGCATCATAAGCCGCCACGGTCACTACAAGAGACGCCGTGGATGGGATCGTCAGTGTGGAAGAGCTGGACGGCAGCAGAAACGCGGTGCCTGTATTTAAAGCGGCCTGGGCGGGAAGCCACATCTGATATCTGCCGTCCACGATCCTGCGGGGAGTCAGGATGATCCTCCATACACCACTTTCTACATAGGATCCGCGCGGGATAAACGACAGATAAATCTCCTGTTTGACGCTGTACGGCTTTGGCTCTCCATAGTAGATCAGAAGCTCTGTGCCACCCATAATAAATCTCTGAGGACCAAGAATCTCCTGGAACGGTCCTGTCCGCATACCGGAAGGACTGACAATAGAAATATCTATTTCATCCACATAGGATTTCCATATTTGAATATTTAATGCCGGCTCCATACTCTGGACCGCAAACTGGACTGTCTCCTCTTCTTCGCTGCGGATGGTCCCGGCCGCGTGTCCCGCGCTTGTTCCCTCGTTTCCGCTGCCCACGCAGATTACATTTTTCCATGAATCTGATATATCATCGAGGAATCGCTCCAGCAGGGAAGTCCCGTCATGGGAACCATACGTATTTCCGAAGCTGATATTAACAGCCACAGGTTTTTTCAGCTCAAGCGCCTTGCGGATGACGTAATCCACTCCCTGCATCAACTCTGTTGTCCTTGGAAATCCTTCGGTGCGGGGAGCCCCCAGTTTTACTATGATCAATTCTGATTCCGGGGCTGTCCCCCGGTACTGCCCTCCGGCGCTCCCTGCCCCGTTTCCGGCCGCGATCCCGGCAACTGCCGTTCCGTGCCCACTGATGTCTCTGCTGGGCACTACGCGGAAACGCGCCTCGGGTACCGGTTCTGACAACGCTCTGTCGATTTCTTCCCTGGTATATTCCGTACCGGAGGCGTATCCTTCGGGGGGCCTGCCCTGGATCGTCTGGTCCCACAGAGATACAATACGGGTCGATCCGTCATTATTCCGAAACGCCGCGTTTTCATAATCGATCCCGCTGTCCACAACACCGATGAGTACTCCCTCTCCTCTCAGAGAGAAAGGAGGCGCCTGTGCCGAATCGATACAGGATACCCTTCTTCCCACATCTGCCTGAAAATACAGGCTCTTTGGCTTCTCGATAAATTCAACCTGGGGCAGTCCTGCCAGATCTTCCAGACGTTCTTCCTCTATAACGACTACTGCGTAACCGTTCAGAAGTTCGGTCACTGACACCGCAATGCCGCGCACTTCTTCGAGAGAACCGGAATACTTGACAATCACTTCCCAGGCGTTTGTATCAGGATTATACCCTACTTCAAGTTCTCCTGAGCGCTCTCGTTCCTCAGGGGTCGCTTCAAGGGCCAGATTTAAAATATTTTCCATCTTCTGGCTCATTATCTCTTCCTCCCGCATACTCATAATTTCCTGCCGTTTTCCCCGGCATCCATACACAGACATTCTGCATACTGTATATATTTATGCGCAGAAAACCTGATTATGCGGTCGCCGACCTCTACTTTCTCCAGGCAAAAAGTGGAAGGCCGTTTTCCCGGGGCACTGATACCTCTCCCTGGATTAAGGGCAGCGCATAGTCAATAAATTCCCTCCTTACATCAGATCCATTTTCTGAGATCCACTCTTTCGGCACCGTCTTTTCCTGATTGCAGATCAGATCCACGTCTTCTGTCCTATACTCGATCTGATATCCTTCTCCCGGAAGCCTCTCAAGCGCGATCATCTTTCCTGTCTCTCCCTCAAGAGCCCGCTCAACTCCCCGGGCGCCGGACGCTTCGGCTTCGGCCTGATCCGTGCCTGACAGCATAGCGGAGGAACACCTCTGGCATACATTCAGCTCAATGGACCGGACTTTGACTCCCAGCTGTTCCTTCACAAGCTCTTCCAGATATTTTCCGGAACCTGTAAGCATCTTATGACCAAAGGTATCCACTCCCACACTGCTGGAGCGCTCACAGATAAATGTCCCGTTTCCGTCATTGATCCCTTCCGAGATACACACCACCAGGTTGGGGACCGTTTCCAGAGACCTTTTAACATCACGTACAAACTGCTCTTCATCAAATGCGGTTTCCGGCAGATAAATCAATACCGGATTGTCCCCTTCGCATTTTCTGGCCAGAGCCGCCGCTGCCGTAAGCCATCCCGCATGCCTGCCCATAATCTCTACGATCGTAACAGAACTTTTATTATCATAGACGGCGGCGTCCACTGCGATCTCCCGGACCGTAGAAGCCACATACTTTGCCGCGCTCCCAAACCCCGGCGTATGATCTGTATACATAAGATCATTGTCGATGGTCTTTGGGATCCCGATAAACCGGATTTCGCTTCCGGCCTTGTCGGCATACCGGGAAAGCTTGCTCACCGTGTCCATGGAATCGTTACCTCCTATATAAAAGAAATACCCGATCCCGTACTGCCCGAATCTTTGAAACAATTTCTCATAGACGGGATCTGTCAGATCCTCCGGAAGCTTGTATCTGCACGATCCCAGATAAGAACCGGGGGTAGTCCGGATCAGCTTCAGCTCTCCTGAAATCTCCAGCGGCTCCATGTCCATGATCTGCCCGTTTAAAAATCCCTCGATCCCGTTGATCATCCCATACACCGAACCAATAGAATCTTTTCTTTCAAGAGCAGCCCGCACCACTCCGTACAGGCTGGCGTTGATTACTGCTGTAGGACCTCCGGACTGCCCTACGATCACATTTTTTTTCATTTGTCTCCTCCTTCAGTCTTTTTGGCTTACGGGTACACAATCTTCCCGGCGGTTACAAATATATACATAAAACACTCTTGATTCAGCCAATATACATACTATATCGAAAAAAAATAAATTTTACAACTCAGAAAGAACAATGGTATAATGCAGAATAACAAATATTTTAAAATTCAGACAGGGAGAAAGATTATGAAATATATTTCATTTGCCATTCCATGTTATAATTCAGAAGCTTATATGGAAAAAGCAATCCATTCCATACTGGCGGGTGGAGAGGATGTGGAAATCATCATCGTTAATGACGGCTCCAGCGACAATACACAGGAGATCGCCGAACAGTATGCCAGAAAATACCCGACCATAGTGAAAGCCGTCAATAAGGAAAACGGCGGGCACGGTGACGCTGTCAACAGCGGCCTGGCCCACGCTACCGGTAAATATTTTAAAGTCGTCGACAGCGACGACTGGGTAGACAGAGATTCCCTCTTCAAGATCCTTGAGGCAGTCAAAGGATTTGTGGATGCGGATTCTCCGGTAGATATGGTGATCTCCAATTATGTGTATGAGAAAGTCGGCATGGCCCATAAAAAAGTCATCCGCTATGATAATGTACTTCCGGAGAACCAGATTTTCCGCTGGGACGATATCGGCCATTTCCGCCTGGATCAGTACATTCTTATGCACTCGGTCATCTACCGTACGGAAATGCTCAAGCTGTGCCAGCTGGAGCTTCCCAAACATACATTTTACGTAGATAATATCTATGTATATTATCCTCTGCCCCACGTGCGGACGCTGTATTATCTGAACGTAGATTTTTACAGATATTTTATCGGAAGAGAAGATCAGTCCGTCAATGAGAAAGTCATGATCAGCCGGATCGATCAGCAGCTGTTTGTCACGAAAACGATGATCGCCATGTATGAACTCCGCATGATTACCAGCAAGAAGCTGCGGAAATATATGATCAACTATCTGGCTATCATGATGACGGTATCCTCTATCCTGTGCATCCGTTCAAAAAAGCAGGAAAACCTTGGCAAGAAAAAAGAATTGTGGAATTATCTCAAACGAAAAGATTATAAAACTTATCTGAAGATCCGCTACGGTATTCTCGGGCAGACCATGAACCTTCCGGGACGGTCGGGGCGGAAAGTATCCTCTCTTGCATACACCGTGGCAAGAAGACTGATCGGATTTAACTGACAAAAACGGCCGGTCCGCAATGGGACCGGCTGTTTCCGAAATTATTTCCCGGCGGAAAAGAGAGCCGCCTCTTCGATCCATCCCATAAGTTCGTCATTGATCTCCCCGGCTTCTGAGACAAGTATATGGTGCGTCCACCTTCCGGGGTAAGGCTCTGTGGCAACATCGACCCGAGGTGACTCTTCCCTGCGGCTCAGTCCGAAGGTAATAACAATATAACTGTCGGGACATTCCTTTTTTCTCCTTACTCTGGCAAAAGAAACACAGGAAAACATATGCTTATTATAAAATGAAATCTGTGTTTTCTGCACTTTAATCTCTGTTTCGGGTATCCGAAAGAGAACTTCTGATTCAAATTTCTCATACAGCGGCAGAGCCTCTTCGTGCCCGTCAAAAAACTGCAGGATCCTCTCGTCCATTTTTCCCTCCCAGAAAAATCATTTTAATTTATTATATCATGTCATTTTCTCTTCTTAAAACATCAAAAATAAAAATTACTGTACCGGCCCTTATTTTGGAATAATCCCACAGGTTCTGGCACATACTTTTTATCAAAAAGGAGTGTGCAATATATTATGGCTGTTCATTTTTCGGAAAGTAAGACAAAAGAAAATCTGATGCGGGCATTCGCCGGGGAAAGTCAGGCAAGGAACCGATATACAATCGCCGCTGAGCGCGCAGAAAACCTGGGAATGATTACGATCGCGTCAGTTTTCAGATACACCGCAGATCAGGAGCGCGCCCATGCGGAACGGTTTTATGATCTCTTAAAAGAACTGTCGGGAGAGACCATACACATTGACGGCGCATACCCTGTAGACCAACAGGATTCCCTGGCAGGCCTGCTGAGGGCCGCAGAGCACAATGAACATGAAGAATTCGCGGATGTCTACCAGGCATTCGGGAAAATGGCAGAAGAAGAAGGCTTTCTTGAGGCCGCCTCAGCGTTCTTCCAGATCGCGGAGATTGAACACATTCATGAAGAGAGGTTTAAAGGTCTTGCCGACATGCTTGAATCCGGCACTTATTATGCATCCGAGGACGTTGCCCGGTGGATGTGCACCAACTGCGGATACATCCATGAAGGGAAACAGGCTCCGAAGATATGTCCGGTATGCCGGCATGAACAGGGATATTTCATTCCCTATGGGATGGCCTGCTATAAGCTTCCATAAAATCCTCCGGTACCGCTGATGTCTGTACCTGAAACACCGGATGCAGAGAACCGTACAGATCTGTTCTGCGGTTCTCTGTGGTTTTCTTTTGTTTTATCCCCATGTATGTGTGGTTCCCGTATAGCTGTCTTGATATGTCCATCCCTCTCCCGGGGAACTGCTTGTAAATTCTGCCTTTTTGTTTCCATATTCTCCCTGTCCCAGCGTCAGAGTATACATCCCATTCTCATAGACAAGACTGTCGATTTTATTTAAAAATGTCACATCATCCGGCAGTGTGTCCCAGGGAAGTCCGATCTCTGTATAGCTTTTTCCCCCGTCTCCCGTGACATAGATATGAGGCCACTGCCCGTCTCCATAAAGATCTTCCATTGACATCAGCCCGTTTTCTGTATCTGTAAACACAAGACCGTTCAGGATCTTTCCGTCCGTATCCCCGACAGAAACTGTCGTCCATGTGGCGCCTCCGTCATGAGTCCAGCACACATAGGCAGCGCCTCCGGTTCCCATGGACCAGTCTGTCCCCAGTCCCGCGTACCAGTTCTCACTGTCCAGGAATTCAATCGTCCTGGCAATGCAGGCACGGGGAAATTCCAGCGAAAAAGAAATATCCTCCCATGTATCTCCGCCGTCACGGGACAGATGAAGCACAGGATCCTGTCCGTAAAATACTGCAAACATGCCGTTCCCGTCCGAACAGAAACTCTCTTCCGGCAGGATCTGTCCTTTCTGGTATGTATCCAGCGTCTCCTGAATTTGTGCAGACGTAAGTCCGGCAGAAACCCAGGTTTCTCCCTGGTCATCCGTCAGCATCAGATCTTCCCCTTCAAATTTATAATCTGTCTGCATGACAGTCTCCGGACTTCCGGCCAGGGCATCTTCATCTGCAGGAGGGGAGGAATAGTCAACACTTCTTCCCGTCGTACCGGTTCCGTCTGTCAGAGAAAGGATCACCTGGGAACTTCCGTCGCTCACACCCCCGGCCCCCTGCCGGTACTCTTCCCATGTCAGCACGGGAAATCCCATTCCATCTGTGCCGTCAATGACCGGAGCGCCGGCTTCCGGCTTGCTGTCTTTCATAAATCTTACAACATACTGGTCGAAATAAAGCACATCCATTTCCCGGTTAAACGGGATCTGTTTTATCTGCTGATCCAGATACCCGGGCTCTGCGTTGGGATCATACACTGCCGCAAGAGCTGTAACCGTCTCTTCCTGCCGCCCCAGTTCTCCTGTTGTGCTGTCATACCAGAAACGCACATCCTGTATATATTCCTTTTCTGCGTCAAATTCCTGAAGAGATAAAGTAAAATCATAAATTTCTCCGCTTTCTGCCAGATCCAGTTCCAGATAAGAGATATTAACGACCTCCGGCACATCGTTTTGTTCTCTGATCCATTCAAAAAGCCCATTCAGTCCCTGTTCTTCCAGAATCACTCCTGTTCCCTGCATGGAGGAATACCGGAAATAGTCTTTCAGTGCCCGGCAGATACCCGTTCCTGCAAAAACTGCCAGCATGACAGCTCCAAAGACTGCGGCAATAAGTCCCGCAGTAAAAATGATCCGTCTTTTCTTCCTGTTTTTATTCTCTGTCCTGTTTCCCATATCTGTCATTCCCTCTGTTGATTATCTACGCATGATCAGCGGAGCCGTTCTGTCCATATCAACCCGGCACAGTGTGAGCGTTCCTCCCTCTGCTACAGCGGATTCTCCTGGTTTTATGACACAGTCTTTATTCAACACCAGGGTCCATCTGGGCCCGTCATTTGGAAATACCATAGCAAGCGTCCCATACTGGAGACACTCCTCTGCAGAATAAAATTCCGTTCCCTCCGGTGTACTGAGATAGATTCCCGCATTCGCCCCCATCCGTACTTCAATGGTGCAATCCTCATAATTTCCTTCTGCCCGCCATGTTCCTTCAACCGCATTGAATACATAATAATAGGATACTCCTTCATTTCTGTCGCCATATGTGGCTACATACTGATGCGTCTCTCCGTCGTCCGGAGATTCATAGGTCATCGCGCATACATCATCCTCCAGCCACTGAACTTTTATCTCATTCTTTACAGTAAAAGGAAATACATCTGCCTGGGCAGCAAAGATAACTGCCCTCTGTCTGTATAATACCGCTCTCCCGCTTTCATCTGTTTTCAGGCACATTACCTGAGAAAAGTCCGGAGACATGCTGAGGATCTCTTTCCCCGCTGAAAAAAGTACCGCATTCGCAGCTATCCCGCCGACAAACAGAACAACAGCTATGATCATGACAACTGGTTTCAGACAGACTGAGCGCGTCCTCTTAATACAGATCCCGGCAGACCAGATGAGCAAGACTGCCATACCACACAACACGCATGGAATCCAGACTGAAAGATATACCAGTCCCCCGCCTCTTCCCTTCACCAAATACCATATCTGAATAAAGATCACCGCCAGTGCCAGAAGAAAAAGGACCACGCCGAATACATCCAGAAATCCCATATGCAGTTCCGAAATCTTTTTCTCCGCCCTGTCCACCGCAAGATCCAGAAGTCTTCCTTCATAATCTTTAGAAGAGTCCTGTTGTCCCTTGCTTCCTGCAGCTTCCCCCGCCAGGATCTCATCTACACTTACCTGTAAGACCCTGCTTAATTCCAGGAGGGTTCCTACGTCCGGCATTCCCTGCCCGGTCTCCCATTTTGATACAGCTTTATTGGTAACGCCCAGCTGTTCTGCCAGTTCTCTCTGAGTCAGCCCCAGTTCTTTTCTGCGCCGGGCAATAAATTCTCCCGTCATATTATCCATACTCCTCCTTTATGGTTCGTAATGATTGATCCAGTTTCCTTAACTATCATAACAAACCCGGGAAATTTTACAATACACGCTCCTTTTCCTTATGTCTACGGACCGTAGACATGAGGTCACAAATTAAATTTAGGGGTTTACAAACAGTGCCTGTTATGGTAGAATACCATTTGTCGAGCGGAAGTGGCGGAATGGCAGACGCGCTAGATTCAGGTTCTAGTGGGAGTTAATCCTGTGAGAGTTCAAGTCTCTTCTTCCGCATATATCCCGTAATCCATGCGATTGCGGGATTTTATTTTTAGGAAAAACAAGTATTGATTTTCCCCCACAGAGTGTTATAATAATGCACATGGAAGCATAGCTCAGCTGGGATGAGCGTTCGCCTCACACGCGAGAGGTCATGGGTTCGAGCCCCATTGCTTCCATTTTTCAGGCTCTTTTTTATTTTAAGTCTCAGATCTTCTGTACAGTCTCCCCCGGATTTATATACAGATTTTAATTTATTTACCATCATGGGAAACAAATCCGTACTACCTTACGGCTCAACTGTCATTTTCCGTTAATATACCTGACTTCAGCAGGTCAGTAAGGAGCATCCTGGCCTCTTTTTTGATTTGCTCCAGAGGGATTTTCTCTTCGTGGGACTCATTTACAAATCCCAACATGCCAAAACAAACGAATCCTGCGATCTTTTTGGGTGAATAGCGCAGTTTCAGCCTCTGTTTTACATGTGTTGTGTGCATCTCCACTGTTTCCAGGATAATACTGTAAAGGCGGGAAGCCAGATATGGATTTTTCTCCGGATTTGTATACTGGAAAAAATCAAATCTGTCATAATACAGCTCCAGAATACTGTCCAGCATATTTACATAACCGGCCGCCAGACCGTTCGCGGGATTTCCTTCCCTCTGTCTCCTGTAATAATCCTCCGTTCCTGTGCGGAGCATGTCATTAAATATATCATCAAGGAGAGCATACTTGTCATTATAATGAGAATAAAATGTGATCCTGCTGATCTCCGCAGCCCTGCACAGCTCTGTGACAGAAATATGTTCAAAATCTTCTGCGGCCAGCATGGCGATCATGGCAGACTTCAGACTGCGCTTAGTTTTCATGATACGTCTGTCTTCCATTTCTTAACATTTATCCTTTCTTGTATAAATACTTTACAATTTCTGATTATTGTACATTGAGAAACATACGTGAGTTTGCTATAATTTTAACACCTGTTAAAGTAACGGTCAACAGATCAGGAGGGAACAATATGCCGGAAATTGCTATTATGACAGACAGCAACTGCGGAATCATGCCTTCAGAAGAAGAAACTTATGGTATCCATATCCTGCCAATGCCAGTTATTATAGACGGCAGGACATACTACGAAGGACTAGACATTGACCCGGAAACTTTTTATAAAAAGCAGACTGAGGGTGCTTCTATCACTACTTCTCAGCCTTCACCGGGAGATGTGGAAGCCATGTGGGACAGTCTTCTGGAATCTCATAAGGAGATCGTCTTCATCCCTATGTCATCGGGACTCAGCAACACCTGCCAGACAGCGCTTTCCCTTGCTGATGAAGAACCCTATAAAGGAAAAGTATTTGTGGTGGACAATCACCGTATTTCTGTCACTCAGGCTCTGGCCGTCCTGGACGCGGTTAGTCTCGCCCGTGAAGGCAAGACCGGAGAAGAAATCCGAAACATTTTAGAACAGCAGTCACTGGATGCCACCATTTATATTGCGGTGGATACTCTCGAATATCTTAAAAAAGGCGGACGGATCACACCAGCCGCGGCCGCGATCGGTACCGTTCTTAAATTAAAGCCTGTCCTCACTATCCAGGGGGACAAGCTGGATTCTTACGCAAAAGCAAGAGGAATGAAATCCGCTTTTCAGATCATGCTTGATGCCCTTAAAACGGACGTGGAAACCCGATTATATCCCGTCAAAAAACAAGGGAATTTAAAAATCGGGATTGCCAACACACAAATGGATCCCGAAAAACTGGAGAGATTTAAAACAGAATTAAAACAGAATTTCCCCGATATGGAACTGATTTATTTTCCCCTCACTATGAGCATCGGAACTCATACGGGCCCGGGTGCTCTGGGCATCGGCGCTGTCCGTTCCCGCTAAAATCCCGTTACCACTGCGCCCCAGGCTGAAAATGTGGCATATCATGACTGTTGCCGCAATATTTTCTGCCCCGCTCAGATGTAGCGGCCGCCTCCATAGCCTCCGCAGCACAATCCACTTCCACTGCAGCATAAATTACACAGAAGATTTGCCACACAGAGCTTCGCGCAGCAGCTCGTATCAAATGTCCCTCCATAGCCAAAGAAAGACTGCTGCCTTTGCTCATACCATGTCCCTCCGTTCTGCAGGCGTTGAAGCAGCATCTGATACTGCATATTCTCCGGTTCCAGCCTCACGGCCTCCCTGGCCTGTTCCATTGCTGTTACATTATTACCGAGTCCTGAATTTGCAGAAGCGCTGTAGAAATACCAGAGCGCACTTTTTTCTTTGATGCCATCCAGTACATTCAAGGCTTCTTTATAATGTCCGCTGCGGATATAATTCGCAGCCGCGCGCATATGAACATCCTCTTCTGTCTCCTGTCGGTTCTGTCTGCTGTTGGTCCAGGAATCTCCGAATCCCCCGAATGGGCCGTACCCGAATGGACCGTATTCATTCTCCCCGGCACCGCCAGCATCATAACCGTATTGTCTCTCATCCATGATCTGCTGGTATGCCTGCTGAACTTCCTTGAATTTTGCCTCAGCCGCTTCTTTATGAGGATTGTTAATATTGGCATCCGGATGATACTTCCTGCTCAAACGCCGATAAGCTTTCTTAATCTCCTCATCCGACGCGCTCCTGTCTACCCCCAGCACACTGTATGGATCTGACATTTCCCGTATATTCCCTCCCAGATTTTCTTCAAGCCGGCGGCCGACATTCTGCCTGCACTCTTTTTATACAAACTGTCATACACTCAGCTCTTTTTTATAAATGTTGTCCCGCATTTCGGGCAGCGTACCTCGATCCTGCCTTTTCCTCTCGGGATACGTATTTTCTGCTTACATGACGGGCATGTATAAATATGATAATTCTTCCTCTGTGCCCAAAGGCTCTTCTGTCTCTGAAAAAAGCTTCGGACCCGGTATGTCCTCGTCAGGAACGTCTGATTCTCCGCGTAACGTTTGGACACATTTCTGGAAAAAGTCCTGAAATAACAGTATATAAGGACCACCCATCCCAGTACATAACAGATCATCCCGGCCACATGTCCTCCAAAAAAAGCAGATATCAGTATGATAGCCAGGCCCACAATAAGAAGAAATTTAGAAAGCTGATCCACTCCATATCTTCCCTGCATAAAACGTATCAGTTTTTCTTTCATATTGTCTTCACCTTTCAAAAATTGTCGAAAAATACTATGGGATATATTTTCCACCGTTTTCCCCGGAAAGTCAATAAAATTCATATTAAATTAAATGTTCAGAATATTCTGGGAATCGGGGTCAGGCACCTTTTAAAAGGTGCCTGACCCCGATTGATCAATTGTTCAGAATATTCTGACATATCTCATCTGAGATCAGATACACGATCTGTGAGTCATTGATCATCACATATCTGTCGCCGTTTCCGTCTTCGCCGCCAATATACAGCGTAAGCACCTCTTCTTCGCCATCATTCGTATATACTGCCTCCACGGTGATCCGTGACGCTTCATCCAGGCCGTAGTCGCCCAGATCTTCATCTTCAACAGAATAGTCCGCAGCCTCGGAAAGTGTCACTGCGCCAAGCCCGCCGGCTATCGCCGCGATATCTTCTGACTGGTCTTCATCTTCACTGTCATATGTGGTGGTCTGTCCGTTCTGTGTGATAACTTCTCTCACCAGATTTCCGCTTCCGATACTGGGATAATCATCCAGGAGTGCTACCTCGTCCAATGAATAATCCAGCCCGTCAATGACCGTGTTTTCTACCGTATATACAACACCGGTATCCCCCACCGTCACATAATACCAGTCTCCGGTCTGATCCCCGAAATACACCTCTGTAGTATTTCCCCCGCTGTCTGTATATTCTACGGTATATACCGGCTCATCCAATCCGTAATCTTCCATGGTGTCGCCATCTTCCAGCTGCCGGTCTGCCGTAATATTTCCGACGACGGCAGCGATCTCTTCAGGATAGCTCTGATCCAGCGGGAAATCTCTGTCCGGGGCATAGTACCATGTTCCGTCCTCTTTTATAAATTCCAGTTCTCCGTTCGTTACGTTCAGTTTGATCCCTGTAATCTCTTCTGCCTCAGTATCTGTCACATGGATCACGGAGGCTTTTTCTTCCTCTTCTGCCGTCTGTTCTTTTTTCCTGTTCCATGCATCCATTCCCAGATATACTGCCACCAGGACCACAAGGACCACGCTCAGCGCCAGGATCCTTCTCTGCTTCTTTTTCATGCTTTCCTCCTCCTGAACCATACGACAAATCCTGAGATCAGAATGGCGGCCGGGATCCCGAAGATCATCAGCAGACTGAACAGTCCTCCGTGCTGTACCGTATTATATTCCACACTCAGGCTTTTGGCTTCAATAGACAGATTCTGAACCCCTTCAAAATTTGCTGTCACCGCATTCATAAACAGCTGGGTGTTCTCAAGCTGGGGGAATGTATCCGTGATCTCCTGGCTGATCAGGCTGCCGGCAGAGATAACGGTAAGCCTGCTCTGCGCTGATTCTTCACTTCCGCCTTCAGAATCTTCTGAGTCTGTCTCTTCTGAGTCTGCGTCTTCTGTATCTTCTGTCCCGGATTCCGTTGATTCTGTATCTTCACTCTCTTCGCCGCCGACCGTTTCCTCCGCCACTGCGCCCAGAGTGTAGGTTCCCTGCTCCTGAGAATTCTCCGTAACGGCATATGCCTGATCCGAGGACGTCATGAACGGCGTGGTGGAAATGGTGTCTCTGGCCGGATCTGTCAGGTTCATGCCATGTGTATTGGTAAGCAGCACCATCTGGGAAGAGATTCCCTCCGCCAGATCGCCTGAAACGGAGAGTTCCGGAAAAATATAGTAATAATTTCCCTGGTAAGCTCTTTCCGGATCCGCAATGTATCCATCGGCCGCCGTTATCCCGTATTCTTCCAGGATTCCCTCCAGGTTCGGAAGCTCTGTGGCATTGGTATCTCCCAGGAGGATCATGACTTTCCCGCCGCCTGACAGATAATCTGTCAGCATCTGAGTCTCTTCCTCTGACAGATCCGCCGTCGGAGCGTACATCAGCAGCAGATCGCAGTCTTCCGGCATTTCCGTCGTCATCAGAAGATTTAATTCTGACAGATTATAATTATTTTTCTCCATCAGGTCTGTGATCGTCGCAGACAGCTGTGACTCTCCGTGGCCTGTTGTCTGATAAATCGTCTTCTCTACATCATTGGCCACATAGTTTATGGCACTGGTAAGCTGCCCCTCGCCGTCAAACTCTGTATAGGAAGTAGTTCCGTAATAATAGTAAGAATACTCATCCATCACAAGGATATCCCCGAACGAGACTGTAGTTGTCTTACCTGTTTCCTCACAGGAAACCACAATCGTATTTTCTGTGGTATCGTATTCCGTCAGCGCTGACGGATGAAGTACCGGATCAATCCATTCCACTGTAATCCTGTCGGAAAGCGCCGCGTATTTATTCAGGAACGTAGTGATGCGCTCATCTGTTTCATCCTTTACCGCCAGTACCTTCATGTCGATCTCCCGGTCAAGCCCTTCCAGAAGCTCCACTGACGTATCGGAAATATCATAGATCCCTGTGCTGCTCACATCAATGCTGCGGAATGCCTCGGGGAACTGGCCCACGATCAGATTCGCGATGATCACCACCGCGATCACCAGAACGGTAATCCCTACGCTGTAAGTCCCATGCTTTGTTCCCGCTGTGCGGAATCTCTCCTTGATACTCCTGCCCTCTCTGGCTCCACCTTTTTCGCTGTTGCTGTTTATTGTCTTTAATAGTTTCTTCACAGTCCGACCCTCCTAACTCCAGCGTCTTTTCTGGATCGCCTGAACAGTAAGGAACAGAAACACGGCAATCACTGACAGATACAGGACTATACCAGATACATCTAAAATGCTGTTGGCAGTAACATCCGTAAACACATTGGCCAGCGCCAGTCTGCCAAGAAGTCTGGTCAGCAGATTTTCATACACTTCTGATCTGACGATATAAACGATGATCGCTGCCGTCGCTCCGATAATACCGATCTCTCCCGTCAGAACGGAATTTCCCGTCATCTGCCATACATATACCACGATCGCCGCCAGCAGGATCAGGATCCCCACCAGCCCACTGACTGACGAAGCGGGAAGCAGGGACAGGATCCCGTCCCATAAATATAAGACAAGGAGAATGCCGAATGTACTGATAAACGCGATGATCTGGCTCTCCGTAAGAGAGGACAGGAACATTCCGATGGCGGCATACACACACCCGAGAAGGAAGAAAATTCCGATGGAAATATAATCCACCGCAAGATATGCCGTCCCCTGTGCCTTTATGATCAGTGGAAAAATACAGAAGATCACATTGGGAATTGCGATCACTGTGGCCATCGCCAGATATTTTCCGGCTACGATCTTACCCAGACTGACCGGAGCTGTCAGGAGCATCTGATCTGTCTTGTTCTTTCTCTCCTCCGAAAAACTCCGCATCGTGATCAGGGGGATCCCCACCAGAAATACGATCAGCGACCCGGACAATGTATAGGAAAAGTACGGATATCCCATGGTCATGTTGTACGCCATAAAATAGATCCCTGTAAACGCCACGAGAAATGCCACGAACACGCACCCTACCATGGACTGAAAATAAGATCTCAGTTCTCTTTTATAGATCGCCAGCATTGTCCTCATCCTCCTCTCCTATGTCCGGCTCAGCAGCATCTTGTTCAGAAGTATCCTGTTCCTCTTCTCCTGCGGGCCTATCTGCGTTCTCTCGATCCCTGATATGCTTTGAAAACGCGTCCGGCACCGTATCATTCTGTGTCAGTTCCATAAACACATCTTCCAGACTGGTTCCCGACAATTTCAGCGTAAGGAGGGGAACCCCTGCCGAAGCGAACGCCGTGAAGACCTGGCGTCTGACGTCCTCTCCTTTTTTTTCGGTGACTGACGCGCAGGTAAGACCGTCTTTGTTTCCCCTGCCTTCAATCCTTTCGATACCAGGCACATTTTTAAGAATATTCCGGATCTCTGCCAGAGATCCTTCCGTCTCGATCTCTATCTCATTATGTTCGCCCAGCTGTTTCTCCAGATTTTCCGGCGTATCGCTGGCCACCAGTTTTCCTCTGGAAATGATCAGGATATGATCACATACCTCTCTCACTTCCGCAAGGATATGGGAACTTAAAATAACCGTATGCTGTTTTGCCAGCTTGCGGATCAGCTCCCGGATCTCAATGATCTGTTTCGGATCCAGTCCCACACTGGGCTCATCCAGGATAATGATCTCGGGAAACCCCAGTACAGCCTGCGCAAGGCCCGCTCTCTGCCGGTATCCTTTGGAAAGATTTTTGAGAAGCCGGTGTTCCACATCCTGGATCTTCACCAGACGCTCTGCCTCTTCAATCGTTTCCTGCCGTTTCCCCCTGGAAATCCCTTTCAGCTCAGCCGCGAACTCCAGATATTCCCTCACAGTCATATCCATGTACAGCGGCGGCTGTTCCGGGAGATATCCGATATGCTTTTTCGCCTCTTCCGGTTCCTTCAAAATGTCATGTCCGTCAATGATCACTTCACCTTCGGTGGCGCCCAGATATCCTGTCATGATATTCATGGTCGTAGATTTCCCGGCTCCGTTCGGACCTAAAAGACCGTAGATCCGCCCGGCTTCAATCTTGAAGCTCAGGTGGTCTACGGCCAGATGAGTCCCATATTTCTTTACCAGATTCCTCACTTCGATCAATGTTTTACCCTCCTGAATATATTACAGTATATGGAAGACGGTAACAAAATAGTGTGAATCTTTTGTGTTATAAATGTGATAAACTCTTGTGTTCCTCATGCACTGCGGCCTGCTGCCGCACAGCTTCTACAACATACACTCATGGATTCCCTCCTGCCCGAGCCCGTGTCTTTGCATTACACCGGCCAGAGCATCCCTCTGATCCGGCGGCGCGCACCAGGCCATCCCGCATCCCGCGGATATGCTCCTTGGCACGGGAATCAGCCTGCCGGGGATCTTCTCCCTGCGGCAGGCTTCCTCCATTGCCATGGCATCTGCTGTCGTATGAAATGTTACAACAAGTTTTAATTCCTTTTTCCTCATGGATCATATTTTACCATATTAAGGCTCGATCGTCACGGCAAATCCGTCTTCGGTCTCTGTAGTCACAGTCTTCCTTCCGTGATCCTTCGCGCATTTTTCGATGTTCATTTTCTGATGAGGCTCTGATACCAGAACCCGGACAGGGCCTTTCTCCTCTCTGATCGCCTCTTCTGTAAGCATGACCGGTTCCGGGCACGAAAGCCCCCTGGCGTCTACTTCCCTCATGATCCTTTCCTCCTTTTTCATATGAAAGAAATATTTCTTCCTTACTTTCCTTCGCTTCTCTTATTGCCGAATGCAATGATAAAACATACGATAATGCAGATGATCACTGCCACTTTTCCATTAAACGGCACACTTCCGGCCGTGATCTCCTGCGTCTCTGCATTTACTGCTGTAGCGCTGCCTGCAAGTCCCAGATTGTGGGCCAGCGCCGCTCCTACAAACATGCCGATCACGGTCACCGCAGAATCCGAGGATCCCTGGCCTGCCAGTATAAGCTGACGCAGCGGGCATCCTCCTGCCAGCACTGCGGCAAACCCCACCGCGTACATGCCAAGAATATTCCAGAGATGATCTGAATGGGCGATGATCCCCGGCGTATCAAAAGCCAGGATGAATCTTCCGGTGGCAATATTAAAGATCAGCATCACCACGAAGAAGGCCCCGATGATCGTCAGCAGATCAAAATTCTTCATCAGGATTACATCCCGGATGCTTCCCGCAAAACACATCCTTGATTTCTGCGCGGCAGCGCCGAAAATCAGTCCCCCTGCCAGAGAAATAATGATCGGGGCATGTATACTCCCGGGGCCGCTCTGACTGCTCTTCAGCAGAGTCGTGGCCAGCGCGAGAACCAGGATGCCCGCCATGAGTACCGGAAGTACGGCTCCGCTCATCCGGTTCGTCATATGCGCCCGTCCCAGGCTGAATCCCTTCTTAAGCGCAAACACGCCTGTTCCCACTCCCAGTATAAATCCGATCAGCGCGATCCAGGCATTCAGATCTCCCGCGGACATACGGATGATCATCCGAAGCGGGCAGCCCAAAAATACCAGGGAGCCGATGACGATGATCATTCCCAGCACAAAACGTACTGCCGGAGAAGATCCTGCCATGGAGCGGTATTCTTTTGTCGCCACGGAGATCAGGAATGCGCCCAGCACAAGTCCTATGATCTCCGGCCTTGCATACTGTACAGTCTCCGCAGAATGAAGTCCCAGAGAACCGGCCGTATCCCGTATAAAACACGCGATACAGAAAGCCATATTGGCCGGATTCCCGAAATAAGCCAGACATGCAGCCACAAGACCGCATATAATACCGGCCAGCGCCAGTTTTTTCTTTGAATCAGATAAATTCATGTTTCCCTCCTGTTTTCCTTTTGTTCCTTTTTCTTTTCCACCTGCACTTTACCCGCACGCCAGTTCTGCTACTGCCTTTACAGCCTTATCAACTTCTTCCTCCGTATTATAATGGGAGAAACTGAACCGCACGGCACCCTGTCCCTCTGTTCCCAATGCCTGGTGCATCAAAGGCGCGCAGTGTGCGCCCGGGCGGGTAACAATGCCGTATTCTGTATCCAGCTCGTCACTGACTTGGGAAGAATCATAATCCCGGATATTGAGAGCAACGATAGGGGCACGGTCTTCCGTGTCAAAATCTCCGTACACTTTAATCCCGGGGATCTGGGAAACTCCCTCATAAAACCGCCACATCAATGCCAGCTCTCTTTTCCGGATCTGCTCCAGACCGACAGACTCCAGATAGTCCAGCGCCGCTCCCAGCCCCGCGATCCCGTGTCCGTTCAGAGTGCCTGCCTCAAGAGCAGTCGGCATCTGGGAAGGGTGGTGCCGGTTATAGGTATCCACCCCGCTTCCCCCGCTCAGCAGCGGCCGGACCTCAACTCCCGGCCTGACATATATGCCTCCGGTCCCCTGGGGCCCCAGCAGGCTCTTATGCCCGGTAAAACAGAGGATGTCAATCCCAATTCTACTGACATCGATCGGATACACCCCCGCCGTCTGAGAGGCGTCGACGATAAAAAGAAGACGGTGCTTTTCTGCCATGCTGCCCACAGCTTCTATATTGATCATGTTCCCGGTCAGATTCGATGCATGAGTGCAGACAATGGCCTTCGTATTTCCGCGGATGGCAGCCTCCATCTCACGGCAGGAGACATTCCCCTTCTCATCGCAGCCAATTATCGTGAGTTCTGCTCCCTGCCTCTGACATTCATAGAGGGGACGCAGAACAGAATTATGTTCCAGCACGGTAGTGATCACATGGTCTCCCGGAGCAATCGTTCCCTTGATCGCCATGTTCAGACTTTCCGTCGAATTGGCCGTGAAAGCAATCCGGTTCGGGGATTCCGCGTGAAAAAAACGGGCCAGTTTTTCCCGTGTCCCATAGATGATCCGTGCCGCGCACAGGGCAGTCTCTGAAACTCCCCGTCCGGCATTTCCTATGGTTTCAAACGCCTTCAGTACAGCCTGGCTGACTTCAGCCGGTTTTTGCAGACTTGTCGCCGCGTTATCCATGTAGATCATTTCCTGACCGCTCCTTTCGTGACGCCGGGTACATACTGCTGTAATTTCAGTATAGGTTCCTTCTGTTTTTTCGTCCAATCAAAAGGCAGAATAAAACAGCCTCTCTTATAGAAAAAATCTATAAGAGAGGCTGTTTTATTCTGCCTTCTCCTTTAAAGACAACCTGTCTTTTCATACATCGCTCTTACAGTTTCAATGAATTTATCTGCTGCCGGAAGGACAGGATATCCGGAATCATAGACCAGATTGATGCTGCGTTTTCCCCCTCCGCTTCCCAGAGGAAATGCCAGCAGTTTCCCGCTGCTGATCTCTTCTGCCGCGGCAAGGCGGGACAATACAGAGATTCCGGTGCCGTTTGCCACTGTGCGTTTGATCGTCTCCGGATTCTCTATGACAGCCGCTGTCCGGAAACTCTCCATGGGGATCCCCATCCGGGCAAATATCCGTTCCGCTTCTTTCCTGGTTCCCGATCCTTCTTCTCTCAGGATAACAGGCTCCTTCGCAACCCAGGACCATATGTCCTGTCCCACTCTTTCCTGAAACCGTTCCGAAGCCGGCGTAATGAGGACCAGTTCATCCTGGTAGAACGGAAGATATGTACAGTTTCCTTTTTCCAGAACGGTTCCGGTGAAACCGATATCCGCCTTATGAGACAAGATCTGATCGATCACACCTTCGCTGTCAGTCTCCAGCACTTTCAGCTGTTCTTCCGGATACCTGGAATGAAACTCTGCAAGGATTTCCGGAAGAAGATACTGAGACGGAACTGTAGACGCGGCAATCCGCAGAACACAGCCTTTCCGTCCTCCCTCCAGCCCGAACTGTTCCCGGATCTTCTGCTCTAACTCCAGCATCTGCTCTGCATATGCATAAAGCTTTTTCCCTTCTTCAGACAATGCGGCGCCCTTTGTATTCCTTATCAGCAGACAGGCGTTCAGTTCCTGTTCCAGGGCGGAGATATGGGAGCTGACCGTGGGCTGCGTCAGATACAGCTGCCGCGCGGCAGCCGAAAAGCTTTTTGTCTCTGCCACTCTGACAAATGCTTCCAGTTGTTTCAAATTCATCTGTTTTGCTCCTTTATCTCAGGCGTATCGCAGGTCTGGCCCCGCATCCGGCCACCCGGCCGACCACAGAAACTTCCGTACCCAGGCCCGCTTTTCCAAGATCCTTAAGCAGTGAGCCCGCCTCATCCTCCGGCACCGCCAGCAAAAGCCCCCCGGATGTCTGCGGATCACTGACCAGGTCCACGTACACTTCTTCCACATCCCCGGGATCCAGCAGATCTTCGGCGTACCTCTGATTCCGGTACGCTCCGCCGGGGATCAGGCCCATCTGGGCATATTCCTTTGCTCCGCGGATATAAGCGATATCTCTTACATGGATCTCGAGAACCGCCCCGCTGGCTGAGGCCATCTCGGAACAATGCCCGAGAAGTCCGAACCCGGTTACATCTGTACAGGCATGGACCGTATAGTTTTGGATCGTTTCCTTTGCTCTGCGGTTCAGTGATGTCATAACTCGGACTGCTTCCTGTTCTGCGTCCGCGGACGCCATCTGCGCCTTCACCGCTGTATTTACGATTCCGCTTCCGATCTGTTTGGTCAGGATGAGCACATCCCCTTCCCGGCACCCGAAATTTTTATAAATCTTTTCAGGATGGGCCACTCCCATCACCGACAGCCCGTATTTTGGGACGTCGTCCTGTATGGAGTGCCCTCCCACAAGCACTGCGCCGGCTTCCCTCACCTTATCTGCACCGCCCCGCAGGATCTCACCCAGCACATCCGGATCCAGATCTTCCGGAAAGCATACGATGTTCAGCGCAATCCGGGGGTCTCCTCCCATAGCGTACACATCGCTGAGCGCGTTGGAGGCAGCCACCTGGCCGAATGTATAAGGGTCATCCACTACCGGAGTAAAGAAATCCAGAGTCTGGATCACCGCTGTATCGTCGCTTATCTTATAGACTGCCGCATCATCCGATGTCTCAAAACCGACGAGGAGTTCCGGGTCACTGAACCGCGGCAGCTTTCCAAGCACTTTGGAAAGGGTATCGGGTCCGATCTTCGCCGCGCATCCTCCATGTTTTGCGAACTGTGTTAACCGAATTTTTTCGTTCATGCTTCTTCTCCCTTTTCCTTCTGCGGCCTCTTTCGTGCCGTCTGAAGCTCTTGCAGGTCACTTAGGGGCGTATCACGCTGACTGAACTCTGCAGGATCTCCACAATACTGTACATGTTGGTCACTCCCCCTACGGCCAGTTTTTCCTTCAGGCCATAGTAATCGAGACATGTGCCGCATGTCAGGATCTCCACTCCCTGTTCCTCAAGGTTTCTCAGATCCTCCAGACTCTCTGACCCTTCCACTGTCAGCCTGGCGCCGCCGTTGTAGAAGATCATCTTGTCCGGCAGCTCATCGAGCTGGGTCACTGCAAATATAAAACTCTTCATGAGAATATGGCCCAGTTCATCACTTCCGTCCCCCATCCGGTCCGAGCCGACAGACACAACTGTGCCGACACAGGTCCTGCACACCGGATCCCGGTCCGATACCAAAGCCGGGACTTTTGTCTGCTCCATCCTGCCGTCCCCTTCATTGGTGCGGGTATTCTGTACACTTTCTCCAACTGTGATCAATATCCTGTACCGGCCTTCTTCCAGCACTTCCTGCTCTGTCTTGGCGCCGGAATTTTTTGCCATTTTGGTTACATTCTTCATCGCTGTTTCATTATCCACAAAGACTTCGATCTGCCCCGGCCCATTCAGCTCTCCCAGTGCTTTCTTGGTCTTAACGACCGGGATCGGACAGATATCTCCTACCGCATTCACCGTGATCATGGCACATTCCTCCTTTTTATAACTGAGTACATTATAACATGATTTCATATGCCTGGATACACGTTTCTAATCCTTCCTCCGGCATTTGAAAGAAAACATGCCCGCTTCCAAGATCTATGTTATAATAAACCAGATACACTTCATTTATAGGAATCATACCGCAGAAATATTGTCATAGAAAGGATTCGTTTTATGTGGATCGCAAAGAACTGGAAAGATTATGAAATCATTGACTGCTCGAAAGGGGAGAAACTGGAACGGTGGGGAAAATATATCCTCGTGCGCCCGGATCCACAGGTAATCTGGGATACACCCCGTAAAAATAAAGGCTGGGAGAACAGAAACGGACATTACCACCGCAGCAAGAAGGGTGGAGGTGAATGGGAATTCTTCAGCCTTCCCAAACAGTGGCAGATCCATTATGGAAACCTCACTTTTAATCTGAAGCCGTTTAGTTTCAAACACACAGGTCTTTTCCCGGAGCAGGCGGCTAACTGGGACTGGTTCTCCGGGATCATCCGTGGTGCCGGCCGGCCGGTGAAAGTACTCAATCTGTTTGCCTACACCGGCGGAGCCACACTTTCTGCCGCCGCGGCCGGCGCTTCCGTCACTCACGTTGATGCCTCAAAAGGAATGGTGGCGTGGGCGAAGGAAAATGCCGTATCTTCCGGCCTGAAAGACGCTCCTATCCGCTGGCTTGTAGACGACTGTGTGAAATATGTAGAACGGGAGATCCGGAGAGGAAATACTTACGACGCTATCATTATGGATCCACCTTCTTACGGCAGAGGCCCCAAAGGCGAAATCTGGAAGATCGAAGATATGATCCATCCTCTGATCAGGCTGTGTACAAAAATCCTGTCCAGAGATGCTCTGTTTTTCCTTGTAAATTCGTACACAACAGGACTGGCTCCCGCTGTGCTCACCTATATGATCGCCACTGAACTGAAACCCTGGGGAGGCCACGTGGACTCCCAGGAGATCGGCCTTCCCGTAACATCATCCGGGCTTGTGCTTCCATGTGGCGCTTCCGGGAGATGGCAAAAAGGGACAGGTACTTTTTAAAAGGTACCTGTCCCCATTTTCTATTTTATCTTCTGTAACTGATTTTGTTCTTTTCTGTTCCCGATCACATTATCCAGAACATCATCCATATTATCCTGTCTTTCGTCGTGAATGATACACTCCTGGATCGCCTCATTAAGTGACAGCATCTTCTCATCCAGTTCAGACACCATCTTGGCACACTCCTGTAGATCCCTGCTGATATAATCCGGCGCGTTCCCTTCGAACTTGTAATAAATCTTATGTTCCAGGCTTGCCCAGAAATCCATGGCAATGGTCCGTATCTGTATCTCTACCTTTGTATCAACTACACTGTCAGACAAAAAAATCGGAACAGATACGAGCATATGATAACTTTTATAGCCGCTTTCCTTGGGATTCTTTATATAATCCTTGATGGAGATCACTTTCAGGTCGCTCTGATTTCCTATCATTTCAGCCAGACGATAGATATCTGACGTGAAAGAGCAGATCAGGCGTACCCCGGCGATATCATTTATGTAACGTACCATATTTTCAATAGAAGCCTCATAACCATATCGTTTCAGCTTCTTTACAATACTCTCCGGCGTCTTGATCCTTGTCTTGATATGCTCGATCGGGTTATACTGATGCACATGCTGGAATTCGTCATTCAGGATCTCCAGCTTTGTGCCAACCTCTTTTAAAGCTGCATTATATAGAAATATAACTGTTTTCCAACTGTCGACATCCTCGTAGCTCTTCAATGCAGCCTCCACCTGTTGTTCACCTTTCATCGCGGATATCCCCCATTGGTTGTTTCGTTTTGTTTAGTATATCATTTTTTGTGTACTCTGTCACAGAGTTCACTCTTTTTTTATGATTTTTTACAGTTCCAGTTTCATATCTCCAGGATGGATCCATCTCTTCTTTCTCATAAATTCTGAAATAAGAAGTGTCACCACCGCCGGAAGTACAAACTGGATCAGAATAATCTTGAGCAGTACGATTGTCCCGGGTTCCGTCTGGGTCATAACCTGCCATGTCATCAGAGGGCCGACCAAGCCCGCGGTTCCCATCCCGGAGCCGGTGGCATTGTTGGTCATATGGAACACCATCGTGCCTAACGGTCCCAAAATGGCGCTGGACAGGATCGCCGGAAGCCAGATCTGAGGATGCCGCACGATATTGGGCACCTGCAGCATAGACGTCCCAATCCCCTGAGCCAGAAATCCGCCGAATTTATTCTCACGCCAGCTGGCCACGGCGAACCCGATCATGTTGCAGCAGCACCCTACCGTTGCCGCTCCTGCCGCCAGACCTGACAGATTCAGGATCACGCCCAGAGCCGCCGAACTGATCGGAAGCGTGAGGATCATTCCCATCAGCACAGATACAACAATCCCCATCAGGAAAGGCTGCTGCTCTGTCCCCCAGTTGATCAGTGACCCCAGCCATGTCATAAATCCCGATATCGGAGGGCCTACCAGCAGTCCTACCGCAGAGCCGATCCCGATACATACAAGCGGGGTCAGTATAATATCCAGTTTCGTCCTGCCGGATATCAGGATTCCGATTTCAATGGCAATATAAGCGGCCACAAAAGCTCCCAGAGGTTCTCCCGGGCCCGACAGAACAAGATTTCCATCTACAAGGATGTCCCCTGACAGAAGATCACCCGCGAATGCTCCCACGATCCCGACCACCGCGGCGGATACGATCACAAGATGCCCGGCGTCAAGCTTTCTTCCCACTCCAACGCCGATGCCCGCGCCGGTCAGTCCGGCGGCCACTTTCCCCAGAGTATAGATCAGATCCCCGGCGTTTCCTCCGATAAAAGTACCGATCTGCTGAATAATTGTACCGATGATCAATGTGGCAAAAAGGCCCTGCGCCATACCACTTAATCCCTCAATAAATATCCTGTCCAAAAACTTTTTCATAATATTTTCCCCTTTATCTGGTTAGTACTGCCCATTCTCCTTCGTGTTCCCGCCTGTCCAGGCACTCCACCGTTTTTCCGTTTTCCCCGGTGATCTCCGGCAGTGTATTCCCTGTTTCCATATGATAATCCGTAAGAAGCCAGCTGACAATATCCACATTATCTTTCCTGCCCGCCACCCTTTCCGGCGCCTGTATCCCCATCATCTGTTCCAGGAAATCAATCTCAATCTGATTTTCTTTCGAATAGAGGAGAAGGTTATTGTACATCCAAAGATAGACCCCGCGGATCTCCTTCTCACATTCGCCTTCTTCCTTGAGGGCTTCATCCAAATACACTGTCTGAAACCGGACGTCCAGGCCAAATTCTTCTATAGCTGCCGCGATCGCCCTGCCATATGGCTCATCCTTCAAATAGTCTGTCAGGGGCTCTTTGTCTGCCTCTGTACAAAGTCTGATCATTTCCCATCTACCTCCCGTCCTTTAACACTATATCAAAAAGTGTCTTTCCCGGCAATGGAAGAAATCACTTTTCCCTTTTTCTCTTCTGTGTTAGAATAGCTGCATGGAAAGGAGTAGACCTATGTTTCGTTTATGGGGTAAAGAATTTAAGGACAATCGGATGCTCAGGGACACCGTCATCTGTGACAGCACGGATGATACCCGCACCCATAAAATATTTAATGCGCTGGATCAGATCTGCTATGAATTTGATCTAAGCAAGCCCATCTGGCTTGATTCCACTATTGCCGAATTCAAAAGGCATGCCAAAGCCAGGTTCTACCAGGACAATTTCGTTGATTCCATCGATTTTGATTATCTGGAGATCCAGGTGATCGAGGAATAAACAGTGATGCGCATATTTACAGAAATGTCCCGGAGACGGCCCTGCTTACATTTTTGACGCCGTCTTCCGGATACGCAGGTCTAGCACGGCTATATTGATGTACAGCTGGACTGTGTCCGTATAAATGTGCTCTCTGATAAACCGGTCCGCCCGTTCATATTCTTCATCCGTGAAACACGCGATCAGATAAAATGAATTTTTATATCTGGACGAAAGCATATATTCTGTCAGCTGCTTCTCATAGCCTTTTCTCAGAGCGGGGCTGTCCGCCTTTTTGATCTCGATCAGTATCTTCCCGTCTTCCCCGTGATCCCGGTAAAGTTTAAAATCTACCTGTCCGGTCCCCAGCAGAGCTTCTCTTGTGATGTCGATCTCCTGACCGTGAAAATAAGCATCCATGATATTTTCCAGGATCACCTGAATCTTCCCTTCATTTACAGGTTTCCCGTTTTCCCAGAACAGCCGGTAAAGGCTCCCATGGCTGATCCGGTCCTGAATATAAGCAAGCAGCCTCTCTATCTCTCCGGTCAGTGTAATGCATCCGGTCCTGTATTTTTTCTGGATATCCACAGGAAGAATATCAAAAAAATAGTCTATGTTGATCCCCAGAAAGTTTTCCATAGAAGGATCTCCTTTGATCCTTCTGTTATACAGAGCCGGTATTACCTGAAAGTCTTCATCTTCCAGGATCAGATCCGGATAGTTCCATATATTGTAATAAAGCTCCATTGCTTCTTCCAACGTAGCCTCACCGTCCTCCCGGACATCCCACCGGGCTGCTTCCTGGATAAGTCTGCGGCTTTTCTCGTCAAAATAAATACTGTCGAAATCTTCTGTATCTTCCCTTAGATCGGACATATATTTCAAAAATCCATATAATGCCACTTCATGAAGCGCTCCCATCTCATGGCAGAACTCATCCTCTGTCCAGTAAAACAACTGACGGAAGACCTGCACACATCTGGCATACTGTTCCCGGAACAAATATTTAGGCATGAAAACCTCGATGGCATCCCCAACCGCCATATCATCTGCCTCTGAGGCATCCTGTCTTCCCTCGAATATTTCTATCTGAAGGAAATGGTGAATGATATAATTGAACAGTTCCAGGTGCTCCGTACCAAAAAGAATCATAAAGTTTTCCCTTCTCTTTTGAATAAAAAATACCCGGAAATGCTGTGTTTTCAGCATTTCCGGGAAAATCACAAGCAGATGACGGGAATCGAACCCGCCTCCCCAGCTTGGGAAGCTGGTGTTCTACCGATGAACTACATCTGCATTCGGCACGAAAAGATTATACCGCTGTTTTTATCAAAATGCAAGAAATTTTTCTGTACCGTTCGAATATTTCTTATGACACCATTGCTATTCAATCTGCCAGTCGATCGGGCTGACCCCATGGCTTTCCAAGAATTCATTTGTCTGGCTGAACGGCCTGCTGCCGAAAAATCCCCGGAAAGCGGACAGCGGGCTAGGGTGCGGAGCCATAAGGATTAAATGTTTGGGATTATTCAGCATAAATCTCTTCCTCTGCGCGGGGCCGCCCCACAGAATAAACACGATAGGCCTGTCCTGCTCATTCAAAACCTTGATCGCCGCGTCTGTAAACTCTTCCCAGCCGATCTCACGATGCGAATTTGCCTGGTGAGCCCTCACCGTAAGGACCGTATTCAACAGGAGCACCCCCTGCTCCGCCCATTTTGTCAGGCATCCATGACTCGGGATCGTACAGCCCAGATCATCATGAAGTTCCTGATAAATATTTACAAGGGAAGGCGGGATCTCTACGCCCTTCCTGACAGAAAAACACAGCCCGTGCGCCTGCCCGTTGTTATGATACGGATCCTGTCCCAGGATCACTACCTTCACATCCTTAAGCGGCGTCAGATGAAAAGCATTAAAAATATCCTCCGCCGGAGGGAAAATCCTCCTTGTCCTGTATTCCTGATTTACCGTCTCAAAAAGTTTCCTGTAATAAGATTTCGAAAATTCACCCTTCAGGGCCTCATACCAGTCTCCATCTAACCCGGCCATCGCTGATCTCCTTTATTGTCTGAATATTCTTTAAAAAGGGGACAGGCACTTTTTAAAAGGTACACGTCCCCGTTCACACTTTTTTCACATTCTAACTGCCACGCCTTCTTCTCGCAGATACTCTTTCACCTGTCGGATCTCCAGTTCTTTATAGTGGAACAGGGATGCAGCCAGCGCCGCATCCGCCTTTCCCACCGTCAGGGCATCTTTAAAATGTTCGAGTCGTCCGGCACCGCCGGAGGCGATTACGGGAATAGAGATGTTCTCTGCGATCTCCCGGGTCAGTTCCAGGTCGTACCCTGCCTTTGTCCCATCGCAGTCCATGCTGGTAAGCAGTATTTCCCCGGCTCCCAGCTTCTCCACGTGTCTGGCCCACTCTACAGCGTCCAGTCCTGTGTCGATCCGTCCGCCATTTTTATAGATATTCCATCCTGATCCGTCCGCTCTCCTCTTTGCGTCAATGGCAACCACAACACACTGGCTCCCAAACTTGTCCGCCGCCTGTCGGATCAGTTCTGGTGTATTGATCGCGGATGAATTAATGGAAACTTTGTCCGCTCCTTCTCTCAGGATGGCCCGGAAATCATCCACCGTACGGATTCCCCCACCCACAGTAAACGGGATAAACACGCACTCCGCAACTTTTCTCACCATATCGGCCACGGTCCTTCTGTTATCCGAAGAAGCCGTAATATCCAAAAACACCAGTTCATCCGCCCCGGCTTTATCATAGGCTTTTGCGATCGCTACAGGATCGCCGGCGTCCTTTAAGTCCACAAAATTGACACCCTTAACCACTCTGCCGTCATTTACATCCAGACAGGGGATAATTCTCTTTGTCAGCATAACGTTTCTCCTCAGAACTCTTCTTACAGCTCCACAAAATTACGTAGTATCGCCAGTCCCACATCACTGCTTTTTTCAGGATGAAACTGACAGGCAAATACATTGCCCTGCTCCACAGACGCATGAATGTGTGTCCCGTATTCTGTAGATGCTTTTACAATTTTTTCATCCGCCGCTTTCAGATAATATGAATGAACAAAATATACATATGATCCTTCTTTTATTCCCTGAAAAAGTCTTCCACTATTTTCCAGATGCAGTGAATTCCACCCCATATGAGGAATCTTAAGTCCTTTTTGTTCCGGTATTTTTAAAATTTCTCCTTTTAGAATTCCCAGGCCTTTCACCCCCGGAGCCTCAGCGCTGCACTCAAAAAGCAGCTGGAGCCCTAAGCAGATCCCCAGAAAAGGAGTCCCCTTCTCCGCAACTTCCCGGATCACTCTCTCCAGGCCCCTGTCTTTTATATTCCTCATCGCGTCGCCAAAAGCTCCCACTCCCGGAAGTACAACTTTATCTGCCTTTAAGATCTCGTTGCCATCCCCGGTGATCTTCACATCCTGTCCCAACAGCAGAAGAGCTTTCTCCACACTTTTAATATTTCCGGCATCATAATCAATTATTGCTATCATCTTTATCCCTGCTCCTATTGTCACTGCCTCCCGGCCCGTTCTGTTATTTTCTTACGCCTGTCTTTACAACCGGAACCGGCGTATCATCCACAGCATCCAGATTATGTATATATTTCCTTGTCTCTTTTACAATGACCGGTGATAAAAGGAGTACCGCGATGAGATTAGGGATTGCCATCAAGGCATTAAGAATATCCGCGATCTTCCAGACCAGATCCAGCGCAAGAACCGGAGCGATCAGCGCCACTGCCACATACAGCACCCTGTAGGGAAACAGTCCCTTTTTCCCCGCGAAATACTCGACGCAGCGTTCTCCATAATATGCCCAGCCAAGAATCGTGGAATAGGCAAAGGAAATAATACCCACAACAAGAATAAGCGGCCCCAGATATGGGATCTGATCAAACGCGAGAGTTGTCAATTCTCCTCCGTCCGTGATCTGGGCTGCTGCGATCTGTGGATTCTTCATCATAGTAGTGACAAGGACAAGTCCTGTCATCAGACAGACTACCACTGTGTCCCAAAAAGTCCCGGTAGAGGATACCAGCGCCTGACGCACCGGATTTCTTGTCTTCGCCGCGGCTGCCGCGATAGGTGCCGAACCCATTCCGGATTCATTGGAAAAGAGCCCTCTGGCCACTCCATACTGGATCGCGGCTCTAAGGCCTCCGCCGATAAGACCTCCTACAACCGCCTTCTCATCGGCAAATGCAAGCTTACAGATCGTCGTAACGGCAGGAATAACAAAATCGCGGTTCATAAACAGAATGATCAGACAGCCTGCCACATAAAAAACCGCCATAAAAGGCACCAGCCTCTCACACACACTGGCGATCGTTTTAATCCCGCCGAATATGACAAACGCCGTTAATACGGCAATGATGATCCCCACGATCCAGGGCTGTATCCCCAGATTCTTATTACAGACCTCGGCAATCGCGTTCACCTGGGTGGCGCATCCGATCCCAAAGGAAGCAAACCCGGCAAAAACGGCGAAAATAATCCCCAGCCATTTCATATTCAGGCCTCGTTCCAGAGCATACATCGCTCCCCCCTGCATACGTCCGTCTTCCGTCTTCACACGATATTTCACAGCAATCAGAGACTCCGCATATTTGGTCGCAATACCGAACACTCCGGTCAGCCAGCACCACAGCACTGCCCCGGGACCCCCAAGGGCGATCGCTGTGCCCACACCAATGATATTCCCCGTACCGATCGTGGAGGCGAGCGCTGTCGTCAGAGCGCCAAACTGACTGACTTCCCCTTCTGCTCCTTCTTCTTTAGCTACAGAAAGGGGAATCCCTTTTGTAATCGTCTTTTTCTGGATAAAGCCGGTGCGAATCGTCAGAAACAGATGTGTACCCAGGAGGAGACAGATCATCCCCCAACCCCAGACAAAATCGTCCACAGACTGTACGACCGCAAAAATTTTTTCATACATTCCTTCTTCCTCCCATCCTTTTTCTTCTTCCCGGACTGCAACCGGCGCTTTCCCAAGAGCGTATACACATATAAGGCATACGCAACAGCCGCTGCTGCCAGCCGGCATGCCGTATGCCTTCAGACTAGTTTATAATAGTTGAATTTTACCGTATTTTCGCGTTAATGTAAAGAAGTAATTCCTACGCAGACTCACGCCTGTCCCTCTGCCGCTCCAAGAATGTTATCTGTTTTAGCGTCAAGTTCAAACCAGAAAGACACTCCGTTGTCAAAATTTTCCACTCCGTATTTTTGCCGGAAAGATTCCATGATCGCCTTTACGATGGACAGCCCGATTCCATTTCCTCCATATTCTCTTGTATGCGCTTTGTCCACTTTATAGAACTTATCCCACAATCTGGGAATATCTTCTTCAGGAATGGGTTTCCCGCTGTTGAATACAGATACACGGACGGTATCTTCTTTCTTTATGATCCTTACTTCGATCCTCTTTTCATTTTCTACATGATGGATCGCGTTGGTCAAATAATTTCTCACTACCTGCTCTGTCTTGAATTCATCCGCCCATACATAAACACATTCATCTGAAATCAGGTCGACTTCAGCTTCCACCTGCTGCACAAGTATATCGCAGCTGGCGATCACCCCCCGGACAAGTCTTACAATATCAAATCTTTCAAACTGCACTTCATCTGAACCGAATTCCAGCTGATTCAGCGTCAGAAGGTTCTTGACCATCTGATTCATTTTCCCCGCTTCATCCATGATCACATCGCAGTAAAATTCCCGGCTTTCCGGATCATCGTTGATTCCTTCCTTCAGGCCCTCCGCATACCCCTGGATCAAAGCAATCGGTGTCTTCAGTTCATGGGAAACGTTCCCCAGGAACTCATTTCTCATTTTTTCTACCTTTTCCTTTTGCTCAATATCCTTCTGAAGTTCATTATTGGCACTCTTCAGCTCGGATATTGTCTTTTCCAGCTGTGCTGACATTCTGTTAAAATTGCTCCCCAGGATCCCGATTTCGTCGCATCCTCTTCCCTTATATTTAGCGTCAAAATTCAGGTTTGCCATCTCCTGCGACAATCGTGCCAGTTCCATGACCGGCCGGGTAAAACGGCGGGAAAAGAGCCATACGAGGACTCCCCCGAGAATGATCCCGAGCCCGCCAAGATAAATCAGAAATCTGTTTGCCAGAGAAGCGCTCTCCCGGATACTCGCCAGAGGGCTCTGCATAACAAACCAGGAACCGTCCGAAAAACGTCCCCACATTTTCAGATATTCCACATTTCCGCTGTCTCCCTGATTGTCCGTCCAGTATATCGTATAATTGTCATTTTCACTGATCACCTTTTCCGGACTTATCACAGATAAACCAAGAAGTCCTCTGATCATCATCTCTTTAAATCGTGGATCATCTCTGCTTAGAGTAGACAAGATCGCATTGCCGCTTGTGTTAACTACGACAAGATCCGTATTCGACCTTTCTGTCCGGAGAAGAATCCCCTCCATCGCCTCTTCATCTGTCAGACCATCCTCCTGGATCAGCCGGTCGATCTCATTATAGGTCCTGATCAAATCCTTTGACTTATGAGAAAGATAATAACTCCCCAAAAATCCCGTATTGATGATCAGCACTGCGCCAAGGATAAACACAAACAGCCCGATAAAGACAACTGTCATCTGCTTTCTGACTGAATATTTCATAAAATTTCACCTCAGATTCAGTCCGCCTCAAATTTGTATCCCATTCCCCAGATCGTCTTGATATACTCTCCCTTATCTCCCAGCTTGCTCCTCAACTTTTTTACATGGGTATCAATCGTCCTGGCATCACCAAAATAATCATAATTCCACACATTGTTCAAAATTCTTTCCCTGGACAGAGCGATTCCCTGATTTTCCATAAAATAAGACAGGAGTTCAAATTCTTTATAGCTGAGTTCAGCCGGCTCTCCGTCAATCTTTACAATATGCGCTGCCTTGTCCAGAACAATGCCGCCTGCCTCCATCACATCTCCGTCTGTATTTCCACATGTTCTCCGCAGGATCGCGTTTACTCTTGCCACAAGGATTTTGGGACTGAACGGTTTGGAAATATATTCATCCACACCCAGTTCAAACCCCTGAAGCTCATCCCGTTCTTCCGAGCGGGCAGTCAGCATGATGATCGGAACTTTCGATGATTCTCTGATCTCTCTGCACACCTGCCAGCCATCCATCTTCGGCATCATCACATCAAGGATAATGAGAGATATCTCTTTATCCTCATAAAAAATATCCATTGCCTCTATGCCATCCTCAGCCTCCAGGACCGTATATCCTTCACGCGTCAGGAAATCTTTCACCAGTTTACGCATCCTGCTCTCATCATCTACTACAAGTATTTTTATTTTTTCCATCTCTGTTTCTCCTTTTTTCATTTACCGTTTTCCTGAACGGCAGATTTTTTACCGCGAAACATCCGAGATTACGCCGTTTTTAACATTACTGTAAGTCTATCAGACAAATATGTCAATCCTGTGAACATAAGTTTATTTCCCTCTTGCAAATTCCTGCCTCTGATGATAATATGTTATCAGTTCGTGAGGGAGTAATTGGCGTATTTATTACGCGGTAAGTCAACATACTGGCCAAAAGCCTGGCTTATCTAGGCAGGATCTCTTGATATCTCCACATATCAGCGCGGTCCCGCCCTCACAGACAGCTGCTTCAGGCGAATATTCCTATATCTTCTGTCCGGTTTCTGTCTGTGTGTAAATAATGAGACTCATGTACAGTGTGTATCTGCTGTACATGTTTTTATCTGACAGGTGCAGCAAAGCGCCTGCTTTTTTTGCGCCGCTTTATACAGTTTCCGGCCGCAAAGAGCGATAAGATCTGCCGGACCGGCAGAAAAATCCAAAGGAGAAAAAATATGGGATTGATCGAACTGTTTATTCTTGCTGTAGGGCTCTCAATGGACGCATTCGCTGTTTCTGTCTGTAAGGGGCTGGCCATGCCAAAAATCTCACTGAAAAAAATATTTATTGTCGGTGCGTGGTTTGGCGGTTTCCAGGCCCTGATGCCTGCTCTGGGATATTTTCTGGGGATCCAGTTTCAGGATAAGATCACAGCCATCGACCACTGGATCGCCTTTGTGTTGCTCGGCATCATCGGAATTAATATGATACGGGAGGCCTGTTCCAAAGAATGTGAACGGGAAAGCGATTCCCTGGATATCCGGACAATGTTCCTCCTTGCTGTGGCAACCAGCATCGATGCCCTTGCTGTCGGGATCACTTTTGCCTTTCTTAAGGTACATATCGGAGCCGCCGTCACTTTTATCGGCATTACCACCTTTGTCATTTCTGCCGCCGGAGTCAAGATCGGCAATGTGTTCGGAACAAAATATAAGTCGAAGGCAGAACTGGCAGGAGGGATCATACTGATCCTGCTGGGCGTAAAGATCCTGCTGGAACATCTCGGGATACTGTAGCCGGCCAAGACACAAAACCGGAGGAATCTGCCCATTTTGTCCCTGATTTTAATGCACATTAAAAATATCCCGGGAACGCCGTATCTACAGCATTTCCGGGAAAAAGTATAGTGCGGATAACAGGACTTGAACCTGCACGTCGTAGACACCAGATCCTAAATCTGGCGCGTCTGCCAATTCCGCCATATCCGCATGTTCAACAGTTCTGCGGCTGCATTGCCGCTGCACGGATAAAAAAATGGAAATCTTGTGATTCCCCAAGATTTCCGCCAGTTTATCCAGTGAGCGTGCGGGGATTCGAACCCCGGACAACTTGATTAAAAGTCAAGTGCTCTACCACCTGAGCTACACGCCCCTATCTTTCTACCTGCTCTCCCAGGTAAACTGGGCTAGCTGGATTCGAACCAGCGAATGCAGGAGTCAAAGTCCTGTGCCTTACCGCTTGGCGATAGCCCATTACAGACTTTATATCTGACACTGCCTGCCAGTCTGAATATAAAAGAAGAAGGTGGGTAGTGGGACTCGAACCCACGATATCCAGAACCACAATCTGGCGCGCTAACCAACTGCACCATACCCACCATAACGAGCCTGGGGGGATTCGAACCCTCGACCTACGGCTTAGAAGGCCGTTGCTCTATCCAGCTGAGCTACAGACTCATATGCAAATATCCCCTTGTAAGGCTCCCTGCATCTGCCACCGGCATGTCCGGCTCTCTGACACAGGAAAGCGGGTGATGGGAATCGAACCCACGTATCCAGCTTGGAAGGCTGGTGTTCTACCATTGAACTACACCCGCACAAATATCGGGGTGACAGGATTCGAACCTGCGACCTCCTGGTCCCAAACCAGGCGCTCTAGCCAAGCTGAGCCACACCCCGGTAAAATCGCTGCGTTTCCTGTCTTACCCGTAGCGCACTGACTATTATATTATAAGCCATTTCCAATGTCAACTGTTTTTTTGCAGAATCCTCCGGCTCCACCCGTTTCAGCAAGAGTCTTCCTGACGGATCAATCCAGATATTTTTCCTCAAACTTCAGCTTGTCCTGTCCGTCAGTCTCCAGGAGCACATAGCTGCCCTTTCTGCCTTCCTGCCGGGGGAACGAAAGGCTGCCGGGATTCAAAAGGATCATCCCATCCTTTTGATCAAAATACGGCTTATGTGTATGTCCAAACATAACAATATCTACATTTCTGGCCTCTCCCTCTTCTCTGATATGTTCCGGATCCAAAGATACATAATAAGAATGGCCATGCGTTATAAATACTCTGTATTTTCCTATACAGAACTCTTCTTCTCTCGGAAGCTCGGAAAAAAAGTCATTATTCCCTCTGACCATGTGTTTTTCGCAGCTGATTACCGCATTTATATAATCTTCTCCGCCTTCCACATCTCCAAGATGGATGAACATATCAATATGACCCGCTTCCTCCAGCGCCCGGTCCAGCCTGGCATGTCTTCCATGTGTATCACTGACGATCATAACCCTCATAATTTTACTGTCCCTCTCTTACTTTTCCTTTTAATATTTCCTTCATCGCGCGCAGCGCTTTTCCTCTGTGACTCAGCTCATTTTTCTGCTCCGGAGTCATCTCCGCCGTTGTACACCCGTACTGGGGAACATAAAAGATAGGATCATAGCCAAAACCATTATTTCCGGCAGCGTCATGGGCAATACGCCCTTCGATGCTTTTCCTTACCGTTGAGGCAGTCCCGTCAGGAAATACTGCCGCCACTGCACAGACAAATCTGGCAGTCCTGTCCCCGTCTTTTACTCCTTCCAGCCGGTCCAGAAGGATCCGGTTCTTTATATCGTAAGAGGTATCCTCTCCGGCAAAGCGGGCAGAATATATTCCCGGAGCCTTATCCAGATAATCGATCTCCAGCCCCGAATCATCGGCAAGCACAATATCCCGCGTCAGGATCCGGGCTACAGCTCTGGCTTTGATTTCGGCATTTTCTTCGAAAGTCGCTCCATCCTCGACAATATCGATATCGACTCCGGCCTCCTTCATGGATACGATCTCCAGTCCCAGATCCTGCAGGATCATCCGGATCTCTTTCATTTTGTTTTCGTTGCCTGTGGCAAATACGATTCTCTTTTTCATCTTGACATGTACCTTCTATTTCATTTGTTTGGGCGGTTTCGGACCCGGAAACTGATAAAAATAGGTCCGGATCATGCCATTGTATATCTTTCTGTTTTTCTCTGCCTTCCGCCCGAAATACCGCTCTGCGTCCTCATAGCTCGTGATCATATACGCGGACCAGCTGTCAAGACGGTTAAAGGCTTCTCCAAACTCCCGATAGATTCCCGGCAGTGCCTTTTTATCTTCAAGCCGCTCACCATATGGTGGATTCGTAATAATAAACCCATATTTTTTCGGATGGCTCAGTGCTTTCACTTCCCTCTGCTGAAAGTGGATCAAATGACTGACTCCTGCTTTTTCCGCGTTGCTGCGCGCGGTACGGATTACTTCCGCATCCGCGTCATATCCCTGTATATCTGTCTCTATATTCGTGTCTGTCAGATCCTGCGCCTCATCGACAGCCTCATACCAGTTCTTCCTGGGAATCAGGTTTGTCCAGGCTTCCCCGGTAAATGACCGGTAGAGTCCCGGAGCGATCCCGGCCGCTATCATGGCCGCCTCGATGGGAAATGTACCGCTCCCGCAGAATGGATCTACCAGAATCCTGTCTTTCCTCCACGGCGTCAGCATAATAAGAGCCGCCGCAAGGTTTTCCGCGATCGGAGCGAGCCCCGCCGCAGGCCGGTATCCTCTTTTATGAAGAGAGACTCCTGTTGTATCAAGACCGACAGTCACGATATCTTTCATCAAAAAAACTCTGACTGGATACGAGGCGCCTGTCTCCTGGAACCATTGTATATGATAGCGGGATTTCATCCGCTCTACCATGGCCTTTTTCATGATCGACTGAATATCTGACGGACTGAACAGTCTGCTTTTGACAGAAGCAGCTTTGGTCACCCAGAACCTGCCATCCTCCGGGACATATTCTTCCCAGGGAATAGACTTTGTCCCCTCAAACAGCTCCTCAAAGGTGGTCGCCCTGAAACTCCCCACCTTCAGCAGGATCCGCTCCGCAGTACGCAAAAAAATATTGGCTCTGCAGACTGCTTCGATCCCTCCGGTAAAAGTTACCCTTCCGTCCTCCACCTGTACGATCTCATATCCAAGCTTCTGTATCTCCCTTTTCAGTACAGCTTCCAGGCCAAAATGGCAGGGCGCGATCCATTCCATCCTGTCCATAAACGTCCCATCCTTATTTTTTATCTCTATCCATATTACTATAAAACAAAGGCAGAGTAAAGTTGAACTTTACTCTGCCCTGTCAGTTGTTTGCCCGCCGTTTCTAATACCGGTCGGACTCGTCATAGGCATCTGTTCCTCTGCCGCAGTTTTTGCTGTCAGAAGCATTGGATCCGGCGTTTGTGCTGTTCTTATTAGAGTTTTTATTTTTGCTCTGTGTATCCCCATAGGATGAATAAGAACTGTTATTCGCATTTTTGTTGGAATTGTTTGTATTGCTGTAATTCTTTGCCATGAGTATCCCTCCTGTTTTTTTGTTCAGTGTTAGTATCTCTTATTACAGAATTTTTATTCCTGATTTTATATTTTTATAATTTTTCATTTTTTTCTTGCTTTTTCCAATTCCGTATATTATACTGTCTATTGTAGAAAGGTTACTTTCTACAACCCCTTATTAATTATTTATACTCCCCTCAAAAGACCGATGGCTCCCCCATCGGTCTTTTACCATGCTCATAACTGTTCATAATTTGTTCATTTATCATTTAAAAATCTTTCATCTTATTATCATGTTTTCTTCATTTCTCTCCCATATACTATAATCATCGAAAGATAAGTATAAATGAGACGCTGACAAGTTATTTTGAATAAACTTTTTCATAATACATGCCGGGGACCGAGCCGATCGGTTGCCCGGCATCCTCCCTTTTCAGGGAGATTTTTTGCTCTTTTCCCTGTACTCTTCGATCAGGGAAGAAATTTTTTCTGAACTCTCCAGTTTTTCCAGAACCTGCATCCCCGTGGCTACTGCCCGTCCATAATCTCCTTTCTCTGCCTCCAGCTCCATTTTCTTTATACCTGCCTGTTCGATCCTTCCGGGTTCATCCTCTATTTCGATCAAACGCCCATATGCCAAAAGTGTATCTTCTATTATCTCTTCATCTGTACGCTGCTCTTTTGTATCCGATCTTATTTTAGTCTCTTCTTCCGTCACATCTTCCCTGACCGACGTTTCTTCCTGAACAATATTGACTGTCTCCGGCTGTTCCCGCCCTGCTGCAGCCCCCTTCCGGCCAAGGGCCAGAACAATGCACAACAGACTGCACACTCCGGTGGCAGCTGCCGCGCCCAGGATCCTCTCCCACTGCCGCCCGGAACGGTTTTTTCGCCCTGTCCCAACGGAAGGAAGAGCTTTCAACACCTGAGTGAAATCTTCATACCTTTTTCCTGACGCGCCTGTACACCGGTCGATCACCCTGGACAGGCGCCTCTCTTCCCGACCGGACAGCGGGGGAGACACCTCAGTGCAGGCCAGAATAAACTGAAGCGTCTTGCCATAGGAAAAGAGATCTGCCTCACTGTTTCTGCTGACTCCCATTTCATAGACCGGCTTAACGAATCGCGCCCGCAGCCCTCTCTTCTGCATCCGCTTGATCGCCTCCTCATTTCCCGCCGACTCTAGATCAAGCAGAAGAAGCTCCCCCTCTTTTGACACAACGATACTGCACGGATTCAGATACCGGTAGTTCTGCCCATTTCCGGATCTCTGATACTGGTCCACACAGACAGACAGCTGACGAAACCATGTCAGAATCGTCTGCTTCTCCATCTGCGAATGCACTTTCAGATAATCAAGGAGCAAAGCACCGCTCACACAATCCATACACTGCCTGCAGAGGGGCCCGTGTTCGATAAATCTCAGTACTTCATACATTCTTTCCATATACAATTTTCTTCGGCTGCGTTTAGAGACTCCCCGGCAGTCCCCCTCTGCCGGGTGAGTCTCATACATCCATCTTCTTACATTTCCCTGATGAAATCTATCAGAAACTGATGCTGAAAAAAGAATCTGTCGAACAGATCAGATCTGTCTGAATATTAGTATCATACTTGAACTTTCCTCAAAAAGCAAGTTCTTTTCTAAAAGATCATGGGATCCTCTTCAAGCCGCTGCAGCGCCGCCGCGATCACTTTATCCATATCATAATATTTATAGTCGCCCAGTCTGCCGCCGAAGATCACATTTTCTTCTTTCTTTGCCAGCTTCCTGTATTCTTCAAAAAGAGCATTGTTCCTCCCGTCATTAACCGGATAATACGGATCCATGCCTACTTTCCACTCAGAAGAATATTCTCTTGAAATAACCGTCTTTTTCTGCCTGCCAGACTCAAAATGCTTATGCTCGATCACACGAGTATATGGAACTTCTCTGTCCGTATAATTGACTACCGCATTTCCCTGATAATTCTCGCAGTCCAGCACCTCCGTCTCAAACCTGACAGACCGGTATTCCAAAGCCCCAAGACAGTAATCAAAATACTCATCGATCATACCTGTAAAAATCGTTTTCTCTGCGATATCCGGATTTTCTTTTCGGAAACTGAAATAGTCCGTGTCTGTCCACACATCCGCAAAGGCCAGCATTTTCTCTACGATCGGCGTATATCCGCCAACAGGGATTCCCTGATACCTGTCATTAAAATAATTATTATCATAGACAAACCGACAGGGAAGGCGTTTGATGATAAATGCCGGAAGTTCCGTACATTTTCTGCCCCACTGTTTTTCTGTATACCCTTTGACCAGCTTCTCATAAATGTCCCGGCCTACCAGGAACAATGCCTGCTCTTCCAGATTTTTTGGCTCAGTGATCCCCGCCTCCCGCCGCTGGCGTTCTATGATCTCTTTTGCCTCCTCCGGTGTACGTACACCCCACATCCTGCTGAATGTATTCATATTAAAGGGGAGATTATAGAGCTCATCTTTATAAATTGCGACAGGGGAATTAATATAGTTATTGAATTCCGCGAACTGATTGACATAATCCCATATCTTTTTATCTGATGTATGAAAAATATGCGCGCCGTATTTATGGACATGAATTCCTTCCACATCTTCGCAGTAAATATTGCCCGCAATATGGTGACGCCGGTCGATCACAAGACATTTTCTGCCCTTTTTCCCCAGTTCGTATGCCATGACCGCGCCGTACAGTCCCGCGCCGACGATCAGATAATCATATTTTTTCATTTGACACCTCTCTTACAACAAATATTGAACCTGTTCTACTATTTTTATCATAATACCATTTTTCTCGCCTGCTTCCCATGGTTCTCATCTTTTTCGTTAATTTGCATATATATTTTATTTTTTCATTTACAAATTTGTTATTATGCACTAAACTGTTAATATGAACGTTTTTGAGAACATCTTCTCAAATTAAACATTTCAGAACGGAGGTACCTTATAATGAAAGGAAACGTGATCGTCGGACAGTCGGGCGGCCCCACAGCGGCTATCAATTCAAGTCTAGCGGGCGTATATCGCACAGCCAAGGACCGCGGCGCCGTGAAAGTATACGGAATGCTGCACGGCATCCAGGGCCTGATGCAGGAACGCTATATCGACCTGTCTGAGTATATTACAAATGAACTTGACGCTGAGCTTTTAAAAAGAACACCGGCAGCGTTTTTGGGCTCATGCCGCTTCAAACTGCCTGAAATCCATGAAAACAGAGAAGTCTATGAAAAGATTTTTGCCATCCTGGACAAACTGAACATAGAAGCTTTTATCTATATCGGTGGAAATGATTCTATGGATACGATCAAAAAGCTTTCGGACTATGCGATTGTCACCGGTCATCCAACCCGTTTTATCGGATGCCCCAAAACCATAGACAATGACCTGGCACTGACGGACCACACTCCGGGATACGGCAGCGCCGCAAAATATATCGGAACATCTGTGAAAGAAATCATCCGTGACAGCTTCTGTCTGGAATACGAAAAAGGGCTTGTTTCCATTGTAGAAATCATGGGACGGAATGCCGGATGGCTTACCGGCGCGGCAGCTCTGGCAAAAGGCGAGGACTGTGCCGGTCCGGATCTGATCTATCTTCCCGAACTTCCTTTTGACATTGAGGCTTTTGGAGCCAAAGTTAAAAAGCTCCTCGCCAAAAAGCCTTCTGTTGTAGTCGCAGTATCAGAGGGAATACGCCTGGCGGACGGCCGCTATGTCTGCGAGCTGGGACAAAGCATTGATTTTGTAGACGCGTTCGGACACAAACAGCTTTCCGGAACAGCCAATTATCTGGCCAGCTATATTGCCGGGGAAATCGGCTGTAAAACACGTTCCATTGAACTGAGTTCTCTTCAGCGCTCCGCGTCCCATTGCGCTTCCCGCGTGGATATCCTGGAAGCATACCAGGTAGGCGGAGCGGCGGTCAAAGCCGCGGACGAAGGAGATTCCGGCAAGATGGTTGTCCTGCAGCGGCTTTCAGATGATCCGTATCAGAGCGGAACAGAAGTAAAAGATGTTCACAAGATTGCCAATGACGAAAAACTGGTGCCCCGCGAATGGGTCACAAAAGACGGTTCCTATGTGACCGACGAGTTCGTCAGCTATGTACGCCCGCTCATCCAGGGCGATGTATCTCCTGTAATGGTCGACGGTATACCGCGTCATCTCTACCGCCAGATCTGACCCTGTATCCGTACAGGAAACCGGCCTGGCCGGATCTGTCATCCGAAGCCTTTTCGGCCGGTTCGGAGATACTGCAGAACGCCCGGATGTCTGCCGGGAGGACAGCCTGTCCTGCAATGGCGGCTGTTCTCCCGGCATTTTTATATCTATGACCTCCTTTGCGTTTCAGGTTTTCTGTCACTACATACCTTGTCAACGTCAGCATCCATAAGGTATACTAAAACAATAAAATGAACTCTCAGCACATCTGTTCAGGAGGTATTTATGCTTATCAAAAATGGGATTATCGCAGATCCTGCGACACATAGATCTTATAAATCTGATATCCGCATCGAAGACGGTATGATACAGTTGATCTCTCCGGATATCCCGGCTGTCCCTTCAGAAAAAGTCATTGACGCACAGGGGCTGACAGTCTCCCCCGGCCTGATCGACACCCATGTCCATTTCCGGGACCCGGGATTCACCTACAAAGAAACACTTCACACCGGATCCCTTGCCGCGGCAAAGGGTGGTTTTACTTCTGTCATCTGTATGGCCAACACCTCACCTGTAGTGGACAGCATTCCCGTCCTTGAAAATATTCTGAAGCGGGCCGCAGATGAAAAAATCCATATTTATCAGGCCGCGTCCGTGTCCCGCTCCCTCAAGGGGGAAGAGATGACAGATATGGAAAGTCTCAAAGCAGCAGGGGCCTGTGGTTTTACAGACGACGGAATTCCTCTGCGCGACGCCGCGTTTCTGCGACAGGCCATGAAAGCCGCAAAAGAACTGAATGTCCCTCTCAGCCTCCATGAAGAAGACCCGGCCTTTATCAAAAATAACGGGATCAATCACGGTCCGGTCTCAGAGGAACTGGGTATTTACGGTTCTCCTTCCATTGCTGAAGAATCGCTGGTGGCAAGAGACTGTATGCTTGCCCTGGATACCGGCGCCCATGTTGTCATCCAGCACATCAGTTCCGGCCGTTCTGTGCAGCTGGTACGGATGTTCAAATCACTGGGAGCCAAAATCCATGCAGAGGCTACCCCTCATCACTTTACACTGACCGATAAGGCGGTTCTCAAATACGGAACTCTTGCGAAAATGAATCCTCCGCTGCGTACAGAAAAAGACCGCCTGGAAATCATACGGGGACTGGCGGACGGAACCATAGACATCATTGCAACGGACCACGCGCCTCACAGCAAAGAAGAAAAAGACCGCTCCATTACCGCATCTCCAAGCGGCATAACAGGTCTGGAGACATCCCTTGCTCTCGGGATTACCTCTCTGGTCCGGCCAGGGCATCTGTCGCTTATGCAGCTTCTTGAAAAAATGACAGTGAATCCCGCCAGTCTGTATCATCTTCCGGCCGGCCGGATCACGGAGGGTGCGCCTGCCGATCTGGTCCTGTTCGATCCGGAAGAAAAATGGACTCCTCAGACCTATGCTTCCCTGTCATCTAATACACCTTTCACCGGATGGGAACTGTATGGAAGAGTCCAAATGACCATATGCCAGGGAGTCGTTGCGTATAATCTGAGTTTGCCGAGGTGATGGATGTGGCCGCCGGAGGGGATGGATAAAGTTTAGGGAATAGAAAAAGCTGGTATCGAAAAAACGTATTCTGCGGCCGCAGAAAGGTTCTTCCGATCACTGTTCTTTCTCTACTCTAAACTTTATCCATCCACTCCGGTGTCATGATTCATCCCCCGTAGCAAACTTCGAAAGCAGACTATACAGTCGATAACATTCCGCTTTCACAATCACTTTTAAATTGCGAGATTGCTGAGGGGAGGGGATGTTAAGCAGGGAAAGGGAGAGGTGTCCATCGAGGGCCGTGCAGCAACGCCGGCATTTGGGGCGCGTCCTTTGCGCCCCTATGTGCCGCTGCGTTGCAGCCCCGAGCGAAAGCGTGCCCGAGATGGATATCCTCTTTCTTCCCGGCGGCCACATCCATCAACCTGACAAACTCAGATTTTCCAAAATAGAAATTACTTCTTTGAGACTGTCAAGTCTGTACCATATTCTGTCATATAATTCTTCCGGAGGTTCTACCAGATCTGGCACCACAATGACACGCATACCGGCCGCTGAGGCAGACACCACCCCGGACGGGGCATCCTCCAGAGCAACGGCATGTTGAGGCTCTGTATGAATGGCACGGCATGCCTTCAGATAAATCTCAGGAGAAGGTTTCCCTTCATTTACAGTATCCCCAAACACCATTCCATGAAAATACCCGTACAGTCCCGCACGTTTTAAGGACTGTTCTGCATGAATCTTTCTGGAGGAAGTCGCCAGTCCGAGCCGATACCCCTGGTTTTTCGCCCATTCAAGAAGTTCTCTTGCGCCGGGTTTGACGTCCACTCCTTCTGATTCTGCTATCTGATGATACTTTTTTCTTGTTGCGTCCGCAAAGAAATCCATCGGGAAATCCGGATCCACATGGGTTCTGAAATATTCTGTTCTCCGTTTCAGATTAAACCCCACAGTATTATAAATGTGATTCCCAAACTCTTTATACCCCAGCAGATTTCCCACATGATCCCAGGAGCGCTTTACCAGTCTTTCGGAATCCAGAAGAAGACCGTCCATATCAAAAACCAGCCCCTTTACAGAGACTGGTCTTTTTTCAGTCAAGTGTCGAACTCCTGCAGAAATCTCCACAGGTTTTTTCTGCTGTTGTCTCTTCCCGGGATTCTGCTTTGTCTCTGTCTGCCGCCGGCTGTTCCCGGAACCAGATCTGTCCGGTAGACGCGTCCATTCCGTCTACGATAGCTAATGATTCCAGCTGAAATCCCAGATTTCGGATGATCTGCCCGCCCGGCTGAAATCCTTTTTCAATGGCGATCCCGATTCCTTCCACCGTAGCTCCCGATGACTGCACGATCTGGATGAGCCCCTGAAGAGCGCAGCCGTTTGCCAGAAAATCATCGATAATAAGTACATGATCTTTAGGTGTCAGAAATTTCTGAGCCACGATCACATGATTCTTGCATTTGTGCGTAAAAGACTCCACCTCTGCGACATACATATCACCGTCAAGGTTGATGCTCTCAGACTTCTTAGCAAATACAACGGGAACATCAAAATGCTGTGCGGTGATACATGCAATGCCGATGCCGGACGCCTCTATCGTCAGGATCTTGTTGATCGGCTTTCCTTCAAAACGCCTCTTAAACTCAGCTCCCATTTCATCCAGCAGATCAATGTCCATCTGGTGATTGAGAAAACTGTCCACTTTAAGTACATTTCCTTCTTTTACGATACCATCTTTTAAGATCCGCTCCTCTAAAAAATTCATCTCATCCTCCTTATCCACCGTACAGTTTTGGGGTAAATGGTAAAAAAATAGAGCGGGTGATGGGAATCGAACCCACGTATCCAGCTTGGAAGGCTGGTGTTCTACCATTGAACTACACCCGCATCATCTCTGACACGAGTGATATCTTACCACATGTTCCCGTAAAATGCAAGTTTTTTCCCGATTTTCTTTCTCTTGTTTCTCGCCCTTTATCTTACCTTCTATTTCCTGCAGTCCCGGTCAGCTTCAGATTCTCGTATCTCTGTTCGATAAATTCATCAGGGAAATATGCATCCAGCGCTTCACCGATCGCCGTATGCTCCGGATTTCCCGACTGTCTTTCCGAGTATCTGTTCAGAGCCATCCCCGAGATCAGCATATCTGCGGCAAGAAAAACCACCAGTGCCGTGCAGATGGTCTTTCCGGCCCGAGCCGGAATTTTCTCCAGATGATGTGAGAGAAACGGATAGATTCCCTTCATCCAGACAACAGCGGCAATTCCCCAGAAGAAACAGTACAGCAGATTAATCCTTCCACCCAGATTAAACGGGATCTCACTGTAATCCCAGAAAACGGTTCCGAAGGCAATCTCTGTAAACACGCTGCATATGTATTCGTACGCTCCTCCGAGCACTGTGCCAAAAATGAATATATACCGGTCGCTCCTGTCCCGGTATCGGTACAGGATCCATGTAAGCAGCGCGCAGGCAAGTCCCCAGACGATACTGAACGGACCAAATACCAGACTGCTCCTGCTCATCAAACGCCCTGTTGTCACCAGACAGAACACCGTCTCTACGATATCTCCCAGAAAGGCGCCGATGATGAACAGACTTGCCAGTTTAAAAAAGCCGCATCCCGCCGCGAATATTTCTTTCTTTTTTTCTTCTTTTTTTACAGGAGTCCCTTCCCCGATATTGGGAAATGCTCCCACCATACGGCGCTGGATCCTGCGGGTCAGAGCATTTTCCAGCACTTTTGAGGTCCGATGGAGCTCTTCTGTGATCTGGCTGATCCGCCCTTCTTTCCTTTTTAATCCGAGGACCGCAAATCCGGAACCTGCCGCGTCGATCACGAGCAGGATCCCGGCCACCCACAGCAGGATCTCACCGATCAGCCGCGGGATCAACCCTATCAGCCTTAAGAGGACCGGATCCAGTACACAGATCATCAATACAGATCCCAGACCCCATAGAAAAGAAGTCTTCAGGCACACATACCCGTCGATCTGGAATCGCTGATCCGAATAGTCCCACCACTTTTTATGAAAAATCAGTTCCAGAACACGCCCGGTCAAATATTCTACAAAGGTAGTTACGATCAGTCCGCCCAGGAACAGGAAGAACAGGTTATCCTCCAGTTCAGGAAGGAAAACAGCCACGGCCACCGCGCCGAATCCATAGACCGGACACAGTGGGCCGCTGACAAATCCCCGGTTTACAAACTTATGCCTGTGGACAGCGGCCTGCACAGCCTCTCCGCACCATCCGATGAAGGAATAAAAGAAAAATATCCACAGCAGTTGATAAATACTATACGCCATGACCTTATACGATTACTTCCTGATACGGCGCATGTTTCTGCAGTGCCTCGGTCATCTTAGCCATTTCTGAAAGATCTCCTATCAGGATCACACCAGACAGCCTGTTGTTGAGGAAATAATATTTCCGATACTGCCCTTTGCCCATATCCCTGAACTCAACAGTTTTGTACAGCAGATTTGGATTTTTACCGTTGTCACCGGCTGCGAACAGCGCTGTATTCATTCCGTGGAAAGTAAGCGCCGCCGGCACCGGCTCATACTCCATCCCTTCTCCGGCCGCGTTTGCTCCGGCAATCCTGCCCTGCTCCACAGCTTCCGGCCAGATCGCATAATTCGCCCCATCATATTCCGCGCAGTCTCCACAGGCATAGATCCCTGCGGCAGAGGTCTCCATCCGGCTGTTTACTTTTACAGCCCGTCCGATCTCCAGCCCGATATCCTGAGCGATGGAAGTGTTGGCTCTCACTCCGGCGGAAATAATAACCACTTCTGCCGGGATTACTTTTCCATCCGCCAGCCGCACACCAGAAACATGGTCGGTTCCTTCAATTGCTTCCACAGTCACGCCTGTATGGATCTGGATTCCTCTCTCTGACGCCGTCTCTTTGAGAATCTCAGCAGAACCGGCATCCAGCTGCCTTCCCATAAGCACCGGCGCCGCCTCCAGCACCTGCACGTCAAGCCCGGCTTTTTTCAGTTCCCATGCCGCTTCCAGACCCAGGACGCCGCCGCCGATCACAACCGCCTTTGACGCGTTTTCCATAAGGCCTTCCACCTTCTCCACATCAGAGAGTCTGCGGATCGCTGCCACTTCCGGAAGATCACTGCCCTGGATCGGCGGAATAAAACACTCGCTGCCAAGGGCATAGATGAGTTTCGTATAATGCACTTTTTCCCCACTGGTCAGAAGGACTTCCTTCGCATCTGTATCAATGGACTCGATCTGCTTTCCAAGCATCTGGTAAACCTGGTTTTCTTCATACCAGGACGGCCCCTCGATGGCGATCTGTTCCGCGCTAAGTCCCGCTACGATGGATTTCGTCAGCATGGGACGGTTGTAGGACGGATATGGTTCATTGGAGATCAGGACAACAGCGCCTGTCTTATCCCTCTCCCGGATCGCTTTCGCCGCATTGAACCCGGCCGCGCCATTTCCCAGGATTACATAATATTCCTCCGTATTATTCATAAATCCGCTTTCTTCCACTTCAACAGGCACGAAGTTTTCCCGTCCCACTCCGCATACCGGACAGATATCCAGAGACGCGTCAAAGATCTCTCCGCACACCAGACATTTCACGAGGCTCTTTGAGCCCTTTTTCTTCGGTTTAACAGGCTCTTTATCCTGCACAAGGCAGCCGAACTGATAACCATATTCATATGCGCTCACAAGATCTGCCTCCGACGGTTTGAACCGGACGCGGAAGCCCTCTGAGACTTTCATTTTCAGCTGTTTCAGGCGTTCTGTGATATGGGGAACTCCCTCTCCGCTCCACCCATAACTACCGAAAGCTCCGGCGTATTTCCCGCCGTGAGTTCCGGGAAACATGGCCAGCGTCAGATCCCAGACAGGCTTCAGGGCCTCCCCGACGATTGTCGGAGTTCCAAGAAGGATTCCGTCTGCAAAGAGAAGCTCTTCATTGACTTTTGCCACGTCGGCTTCCACCATATCATAAGACCGCACATCTACATCTCCGCTGTCTTTGACCCCTTCCGCGATCTTCTCCGCCAGCGTCTTTGTATATCCATAAGCGCTTACATAAGGGATGATAACTGTCTTTTTCTGGTTGGGGTTCACCACAGTGGACCATTCTCTGTACTGTTTCATCACAGCCTTGATCCGATCTCCTACCAGCACGGGCCCGTGTCCGGTACAGACCATGGAGATATCCATATTCTCCACCCGGTCCAGAGCTTTGAGCATAAATGGCTTGAAAGGACCGATGATGCAGTCATAATAATATTTCAGAGCGCTCTGATAATCCGCCTCGTTTTTAATCTCGGAAGAAACTACCTCCGGCAGGCAGTAATGAGAACCGAAAGAATCACATGTAACAAGAATCTGTTCTTCCTCGATAAATGTATACATCGTATCCGGCCAGTGCAGGTTGGGCACCAGCATAAAGTGAAGGGTCCGGTTGCCGATGGTCATTTTTTCTTCGTCTTTCACCGGGATACCTACGAAGTCACGGTTCACGATCTCTTTTAAAAATCCAAGAGCGCACCCGGTCGCGATAATCTTCATCTGCGGACTCTGATCCAGCAGCATCTCCACACTTCCGGCATGGTCCGGCTCGGTATGGCTCACCACAAGGTAATCGATTTTATGGACATCTGTGACTTCCTGCAGTTTTTCCAGGTACTCGTCGAAAAATTTTGCCTTCGCTGTCTCGAAAAGTACCGTCTTATCTCCTGCTTTCATCACATAAGAGTTATATGTGGTCCCAAACTCTGTATACATGATAATGTCAAATACTCTCAGTTTGTCGTCGATAATCCCTGTCCAATAGAAATCCTCTCTCAATTTTATACTTTTCATATCTTCCTCCTTTTTCGTTATTTTATATTTTTTTCACTCTTTTATACTCCGGCCTTTTTACAGATATCACTTAGACAACATTTGTCACAATACGGTTTTGTCCGCGCAGTACAGATATCCCTCCCATGATACACCAGTCTGTGGCAGAAATCACTCCCCTCCTCCGGAGGAATGATCTTCCACAGCGCCATTTCTACTTTCTTGGGCTCTTTAATACCGTCCACCAGTCCGATACGGTTAACAAGACGGATACAATGGGTGTCTGTCACAATAGCCGGTTTCCCGAATACATCTCCCATGATCAGATTTGCGCTCTTTCTTCCCACTCCCGGGAGTTTCAAAAGCGCATTAAAATCATCCGGCACCTTCCCGTCATATTCATCTCTCAGTATCTTCATGCAGGCACTGATATCACGGGCCTTGCTCTTTCCAAGTCCGCAGGGGCGCACGATCTCTTCGATATCGTTCACATCCGCGTCAGCAAGAGCATTGACGTCCGGGTATTTTTCATAGAGGCCCTCCACTACCACATTCACTCTTGCGTCTGTACATTGCGCGGCCAGTCTGACACTGACCAGCAGTTTCCATGCCTGGTCATAGTCCAGGGTACATCCGGCATCCGGATATTCTTTTTTCAGCCGTTCGATCACTTCCAGAGCACGCTGCTTTTTTGTCATTCGTCTGTCTCCTTATCTTTCTACGGTTCTATATCAGCCGCCCATGATCCGGCGGATCTCTTCGAGCGCTTCTTTAAACCTCTCAGACACCGCTGTAGGATTTCTCCTGAGGTGCTCTGCCACCCGCAGATACCCCCGGTCTGTTCTGGAACTCATTTTTCTCAGCTCCTCTTTTATATTCTGTTTAAGCGTCAGCAGATCTGCCCTGCGCTCTTCTCCGATCAGACTGTTTACTTTAGATGGCAGTTCTTCACGAAGCAGCTGATCTGTCCGCTCGTACAGATCAGACAGAAGATCCTGGGTTTCAATCCGCTTCATATTGATACGCTCCAGATAAGCTTTTCTCCTCGTAAGCTTCTTTTCTGAACGTTCCTGCAAATATTTTCTGTAATCTTCCCGTACTTCTTCCGTAGTAACCCTGAGCTTATCCTGCATCTTACGGATCTGCTTTTTGCTTTCCTCCAACTGAGCCAGAAGCCTTCTCATATCCATAGCCTCATTGAAGGACTGAGTAAGATCCACAGCAGCCGTTACCGCCAGAATCATGGAAATCCACGTAGCTGCGGCGGAAGGAAGTCTGAGTACTGCTGCCTCAATGGGAAGATGTACTACACGGACCAGCAGAACCGAAAAGCATCCCCAGCACAAGGAGGATGTCACGCAGATATATCCCTTCAGATTCAGCTTCTGGCTGCTGTAATCCCAATATCTCACATGGAACAGCGATTCCATGACCGCTCCTGTAAAATATTCCAGGATCGTCGCCGCCGACATTCCGAGGACAAATATCAGTACTACATTGTCCCGGACACCAATCGTACTGACCAGGACAACCAGCGCTCCGCTCCCGTAGAGGGGAAGCATGGGGCCATGCATGAACCCGCGGTTTACCCAGCGTCGTTTCCGGAGGGAGACATAACAGCTTTCCCACACCCATCCGATAAAACTGTATATGAAGAAAAACAATACCCACTGGGTCAGGTCATAAGAATGCATTACTGCTCCTTTTCTTCGATGGACATGATCATGTCGACTCTCCTGCGGTGTCTCTCGCTGCCGCTTTCAAATTCTGTGTCGAGCCATGTTCCGACGATCATCTTCGCCAGTTCTGCCCCGACTACTCTCGCTCCAAAAGCAAGAATATTACAGTTATTGTGGGCTCTGGCCATCTTTGCCGTAAAAGGCTCACTGCACACTGCGGCCCGGATCCCCCTAACTTTATTGGCGGCAAGAGAAATGCCCAGCCCGGTCCCGCAGATCAGTATCCCCTGGTCCACCTCTCCGGCTGCTACCGCGCGGGCCACTATTTCTCCATAAACCGGGTAATCACAGCTCTCTGCCGAGTTCGTCCCGTAGTCTACGATCTCATGTCCTTTTTCTTTCAGGAACTGTATAATCTCAGCTTTCAGTTCCAAAGCTGAATGATCATTTCCTATTCCGATCTTCATCTTCACTTCTTCCCTTTCTCTTCTGACTTAAATTCTTTCTTCAGCGTTTTCTCTATCATATCAAATACACCGGACAAGTGCAACAAAGCCATCGGAAAATGTCTGTCATAGAAATATGAAAACAAAGTCTTAGATATCTCCCGGCTATGCCCGGAACAAAAAAATCGGCGGAACAGGACTGCCGGTCTGCTGCCGGCAGTCCTGTTCCGCCGATGATCATCTTGAAAATCATGCGCTTTTCGCGCGTCCCGCGCAAAGCGCTTCAAACTCTTTCAGTTTCTGACGGGCCGCCGGGCTCAGCCGTGCCGGCACATCGATCTGCACGGTAACATACTGATCACCCCGTACAGACGGATCCTTCATAGAGACGATTCCTTTCCCTCTAAGACGGATCTTTGTTCCTGACTGAGTCCCCTCCTTTACCTTACACAGAACATCGCCATAAAGTGTCCTTACCTGGATCTCCCCGCCAAATACCGCTGTTGTGTAGGGGATCCGGACTGTAGTATATACATCGGCGCCCCTCCGTTCATATCCGGCCTTTTCTCCTACTTTTACCTTCAGCAGAAGATCCCCGTTTTCCCCGCCGTTTATACCCGGCATTCCTCTGCCCTTCAGACGCACCAGCTTTCCTGTATCGATCCCGGCCGGAATACGCACCTTAAACGACAACTCTTTTCCTCCCTGGACGGACGGATCTCTGAGGCGGATCACTTTATCACAGCCAAACACAGCTTCATCAAAACTTACCGACACGTCTGCTCTGATATCAGAACCTTTTTCTCTGTAACTGCCGCTTCTAAAACCACCAAAATCACTGGAATTTCCATGATGAAAAATATCTCCGAAAATGTCCCGGAACATATCATCCATGTTTCCTCCTTCAAAGTGGTATTCCTCAAATCCTCCCGGACCGCCATAAGACCGGTAAAAATTCTCTCTGCTTCCCGCACCATTATAATTTTTATAAGGACCGGCGCCTGACTGATCAAAAGCGGCATGTCCGAACTGATCATACATCTTACGTTTCTCTTCATCGCCCAGGACATCATATGCCTCTGTAACTTCCTTGAACTTCTGTTCCGCTTCCGCATTTCCCGCGTTTGTGTCCGGATGATATTTCTTCGCGAGCTTACGGTATGCTTTCTTTATCTGTGCTGCATCAGCGTTCCTTCCAACGCCCAGCACTTCATAATAATCTCTTTTTCCTGACATTGTAACCACCCTCCTGCCTTACCTGCTGTTGTACCTGTATATTCAGAATATCCAGTATATGGACATATTATTGCATTTTGTTCTATCTGTAATATAACAATTATTTTTTACAATGTCAAGAATCCCGCATCACAAACTCATCCGCAGGCAATGCCTTTAGCTCACTCCTCTCATAGTAAGCTGAATCCTTTTTCTTTTTAGATCCACACTCATAACCTTTACATCCACAATATCCCCTACACTGACAGCTTCCAGCGGATGTCTGATATATTTATCCGTGATCTGAGAAATATGGACCAGGCCGTCCTGATGAACGCCTATATCAACAAAAACCCCAAAATCGATCACGTTTCGCACTGTCCCTTTCAAGATCATGCCTTCTTTCAGATCCTTCATTTCAAGGACATCCGTCCTGAGAATTGGTCTGGGCATCTCATCCCGGGGATCGCGGCCCGGCTTTTCAAGTTCTTTTACAATATCCCGTAGGGTAATTTCTCCTATCCCCAGTTCCTCCGCGAGTTTCCTGTAATCTCTGATTGTAAGGGACAAGCCTGTCAGCTTGTGCTGCGCCACATCCTCTGTTGTATAGCCCTGCTTTCTCAGCAGCTTGTCCGCAGCCTCGTAGGATTCCGGGTGAACACCGGTAGAGTCCAGCGGATTTTTCCCGTTCTGGATCCGCAGGAAGCCGGCACACTGCTCAAATGCCTTGGGGCCCAGCTTGGGCACCTTCAGCAAGTCGCGGCGATCTGTAAATCTGCCATTCTCTTCCCTGTAAGCTACGATATTTTTTGCCACAGTTCCGCTGATACCGGAAATATATGACAGAAGCGGAGCCGAGGCGGTATTCAGGTCTACTCCTACTTTATTCACACAGTCTTCTACCACACCGTTTAAAGAGCTGTCCAGTTTCTTCTGGTTCATATCATGCTGATACTGTCCCACCCCGATGGATTTGGGATCGATTTTCACCAGTTCCGCAAGGGGATCCTGCAGCCGCCGGGCAATGGAGGCCGCGCTCCTCTGTCCCACGTCAAATTTGGGGAATTCTTCACTGGCCAGCTTGCTGGCAGAATATACAGACGCGCCGGCTTCATTCACAATCACATACTGCACGTTCTGATCTGGCATTTCTTTCAGAAGCTCTACAATAAACTGCTCTGACTCCCTGGAAGCCGTCCCGTTTCCCAGAGAGATCAGAGAAATGTGATACTTCGGGATGATCTTTTTTAACAGGTCCTTACTGGCTTTGATCTTCTGCGGCGTAGTCGGCGCGGTAGGATAGATCACTGTCGTGCCGATCACCTTTCCGGTGGGATCCACTACGGCCAGCTTACAGCCCGTACGGAACGCCGGATCCCATCCAAGGACCACTCTCCCGGCAATCGGCGGCTGCATCAGAAGCTGATGCAGATTCTTCCCGAACACTTCAATCGCTCCGTCCTCCGCTCTCTCTGTCAGCTCGCTTCTGATCTCACGCTCAATGGCCGGAGCAATCAGTCTTCGGTAACTGTCTGCCACTGCTTCCTTCAGCACCGGAGTCGTATAGGGATTATCCGAATGGATTGTGTGTTTCTCCAGATACTGTATGATCTCTTCCTCCGGAGCTTCTACCTTCACTGTCAGAAATTTCTCCTTTTCGCCCCGGTTCAGGGCCAGAATGCGATGCCCCGCCAGTCTGGATACGGGTTCTTCAAAATCATAGTACATCTCATATACAGATTCTGCCTTTGCATCCTTTGCCGCTGATGTCACTCTGCCTTTTTGCGCAGTAATTCTGCGGATATAACTTCTGTACTCTGCATTGTCGGATAAAGTTTCCGCAATGATATCCCTTGCGCCTTCAATAGCTTCCCCGGGATTGGGGACCTCCTTTTCTTCCGATATATACTTTCTTGCCTCTTCTTCCAATGGAATATCGGTATCCTGCGCAAGCATAAACGCAGCCAGAGGCTCCAGTCCCTTCTCCTTCGCGATCATTGCGCGGGTCCTTCGCTTCGGACGGTAGGGCCGGTACAGATCTTCCACCGTCACCAGCGCTTCCGCCGCCAGGATCTGGTCTCTCAATTCTTCTGTCAGCTTCCCCTGCTCGCCAATGCTCGCGATGACCTGCTCCTTTTTTTCTTCCAGATTTCTCAGATACAACAGCCTCTCATGAAGTTTCCTAAGCTGCTCGTCATTCAGAGAACCCGTGGTCTCTTTCCGGTACCGTGAAATAAAAGGAATCGTGTTTCCCTCATCGATGAGATTTACCGCTGCGTCTGTCTGCCAGCGTTTTACGCCGAGCTCTTCCGCCAGCTTTTGATTAATATCCATACAGGTTGTCCTCTCTGTCAAAATTTATCTGTAATATTGTACCATATTCCCGACTTATCCTTCCAGTGATTTCTTCTTCTGTTATTTTTTATCCATTTCTGCTATCATTATGTAGATAATGCGGCAGCTCTGTATGATGTCAGTCAAAGACAAGACAGCCGCGGAGCTGAAGCATGCCTGACAAAAGAAAGGAAACTGGTTTATGGAACGTACGATCACATACCAGATAAAAGAATCCTCAAACGGGATCCGGGCAGAACAGTATCTCCGCCGGCTGGGATATTCATACCACAGTCTTGCACAGTTGAAAAAGGTACCTGACAGCATCCGGATAAACGGAGTCCCTTCGTATATGCGCACCACTTTAAAAACAGGGGACATTCTCTTTGTTTCTATCAGAGAGTCAGAATCTTCCCCCAACATTCCTCCTGTGGAGCTTCCCCTTCATATTCTCTATGAAGATGAGGACCTCATCGTAATCAATAAGCCTGCCGGCATGCCCATGCATCCGTCACTGAACAATTACCGGAACACTCTGGCCAACGGACTGATGTACTATTATCAGAAACAGGGAAAGCCCTTCGTCTTTCGTTGTACAAACCGTCTGGACCGGGATACCTCCGGGCTGACGGTGATCGCCAAACATATGGTCTGTTCCGGCATCCTGTCCAAAATGGCAGTACGCCATGAAATCCGCCGGGAATATCTGGCTGTTGTCCGGGGAAGCGTTGTTCCGCCTTACGGCACGATAGACGCGCCTATCGGACGCGCAGGCACATCTCTGATCGAACGACGGATCGATGAAGAATCCGGAGAACCCGCGGTTACTCACTATCGTGTCCTGGAAGAAAAGAACGGCTTCAGCCTTGTCTCCCTTATCCTGGAGACAGGTCGCACTCATCAGATCCGCGTCCACATGAAGCATATCGGATATCCGCTTATCGGAGATTACCTGTATAATCCCGATATGGAAAAAATCCAGCGCCAGGCTCTCCATTCCTGGCGCCTGGCGTTCCGGCATCCGATCACGGGAGAAGATATGGAGTTTACGGCAGAGCTGCCGGAAGATATGGTAAGAATATTCTGACTTTTTCGCTAAAAGGGGCCGTGTACCTGTTAAAAGGGGTCAGGCCCCTTTTAACAGGTACACGGCCCCGGTCAAATTCTTCATAAAAAAGATTGACACCCTCTGAAAATTATTATATAATTATTTCTGCTGTTACAAGAACAGTAGTTAAATACTATGTGCGATTAGCTCAGCTGGATAGAGCGTCTGGCTACGGACCAGAAGGTCGGGAGTTCGAATCTTCTATCGCACGTATAAAAAAGATGCCGCATATGCAGCATCTTTTTTTATCATATTCAGATTTTTTTCGTGAACTGTTCTGCCTGTTCTCTGATCAGTTCTTCATCGTCAAAATAGTTGATCTTCATTGCAGCCTTCACTTCTTTCAGTGTCTGTGCCGCCACAGCCTCGGCTTTTTCGCTTCCCTTTTTCAGGATCTCATACACTGCCGGGATATCTTTCTGGAATTCTTTTCTCCGATTCCTGATCGGTTCCAGCTCTGCCTGCAGCACGTTATTCAGGAAACGCTTCACCTTCATATCCCCAAGGCCGCCCCGTTTATAGTGGGCTTTCAGTTCATCCAGATCTTTGTACTCCGGCAAAAACTCCGGGAAATATTCTGGCCTGCAGAATGCGTCCAGATAAGTGAACACAGTATTTCCTTCCAGCTTCCCGGGATCTTCGATCCTGATATGGGTGGGATCTGTAAACATGCTGAACACTTTTTTCTTGATGTCCTCCGGTTCCTCTGACAGATAGATACAGTTCCCGAGGGATTTACTCATCTTTGCCTTGCCGTCAATTCCCGGCAGCCGCATGCACGCCTCATTCTCCGGCAGCAGGATCTTGGGATCCACCAGGGTTTCTCCATACACGGAATTAAATTTGTGGACGATCTCCTTCGTCTGTTCCAGCATTGGCATCTGGTCCTCTCCCACCGGAACTGTCGTCGCCTTAAATGCGGTAATATCCGCAGCCTGGCTGATAGGATAGGTAAAAAATCCTACCGGAATGCTGGCCTCAAAGTTCCTCATCTGTATCTCCGCCTTTACGGTAGGATTGCGCTGCAGTCTGGATACAGTAACCAGATTCATATAATAAAAGGACAGTTCGCAGAGCTGAGGAACCTGTGACTGGATAAACAGGGTAGACTTCTCCGGATCCAGCCCGCATGCCAGATAATCAAGGGCCACCTCGATAATATTCTGACGTACTTTCTCCGGATTGTCCGCATTATCCGTCAGTGCCTGAGCGTCTGCTATCATTATAAATATGTCATCAAAATCGCCTGTATTCTGTAGCTCTACTCTCCTCCGCAAAGACCCGACATAATGCCCCACATGGAGCTTTCCTGTCGGACGGTCTCCGGTAAGCATGATCTTCTTCATAATCGTCTTCCTCCTGTTCCTTCCCTCATTCCGGCATCAGCAGCCTGTCTTTCTCTCTTTCCCGATATCATAACCAGTACATTTACTTATTAGGAAACAATGCATGTTTCTGCTTCGCATAACGCACAGCTCCTCGCTTTTCCAGACTTTTTCTTCTTTCCGGCGCGTATATGATCAGGTACAGAGCATAGGCCATAAAAAATGCTCCGAGAACATCCAACATGGAATGCTGTTTTAAAAATACTGTAGCAAGAATGATCATTCCCGCCAGCACATATGCGCCCCAGCAGATTCCCGGACGTTTTTTAAGCGCGCTGCTCTCATGGATAGCTATGCATGCGCTCAGTGAGTTAAACACATGCAGACTTGGAAATATATTTGTACAGGTATCTGCCCGATACAGCATACGAACCGCGTCAACAAAGATATTGTCTCTTTCAAATACTACCGGCCTTAAGTCCTGCCCGTTGGGGAACACCGTAGATATAATAAGAAAAACCGTCATCCCCGTAAACATAAACTTTGCCATCCTGTAAAATCCCGGCACATCTGTAAAGAAAAAATAAAGAAATACCACGGCAATAAAGGCGAACCACATCAGATATGGAATAATAAAATATTCGATAAACGGAATATAATGATCCAGCCTGATCTCGATCACATGATAATCTGTTGTAACATGTTTTTCCAGATAAAGAAACCATGGCATATATATAAAAATATATAAGAATACCCATGAATGTTTATATTTTCCGATCCATTCCGCGAATCTTTCTCTCCGCTTCATTATTGATACCCCTTTTAATGATGAAATTTATTTTTCAGATCCCCGTATTTTCTCTCCTGTATTTCATTAAATTTTCTCAATTCGCATCGATTATATCACGATTTAAAATAGACAACAACTGTCTTCATAAAACATTTAGGAATTCTTTCATTTCTCCCCTGTGATCACCCGCAGCTTTTCTTCCATGATCCCCACCTCTATCTTTTTCCGAGGAAATGAAGGCTCTCCGTCTGTATGCAGTACCAGGGGACGGTCTGTCTCCGCCAGCGCTGTTCTGCACTTTAAAATTGTAACTCCCCGTGCCCCCACGTGCTTCCCCCAGAAAGCCAGCGGCAAAAGAAACAAAATCTTAAGACGGCTCAAATCATGGGCCACGAGTATATCCAGAAGGCCATCCTCAGGTGACGCATCCGGGCAGAACGCAAAACCGCCTCCCTCATATTTCAGATTCATAAATGCCGCAAAATATGTATCCTTAAATATCTTCTGACTCCCATCCGGCAGAGACAGGCTCATATGAACCGGACGGTCTTTTCTGAGCCGGTCCAGAGCCACCGCCGCATAACTAAGCTTGCCAAGACCTATCTTGTTCAGTATTTTCTTCCACCGTGACACACAAACCTCATGACAGACCGCGGCATCGAATCCGATTCCGGCGCTTACCAAAAACCTTCTCGTCCGTCCGGGATCTCCATTCCATGTAAGTTTCCCTACATCCATTGAGATGATCTTTCCAGGACACAATACCACCCTGAGAGCTTCTTCCGGAGTTGACGGCAGTCCCAGACCCCTGGCGAAATCGTTGCCGGACCCCACAGGAATATATCCCAGCGTTACTTTCCCCAGATCACAGATCCCGTTTACCACCTCATTTACCGTTCCATCTCCGCCCAGGACCACGATCGTGCGGCTCTGACCGTCTGATGTACAGTGTTCCGCGATTCGCCTGGCATGTTTTGGACCTTCTGTAAGATGTGCCCGATAATGAACTTTTTTCTTCTTCAGTTCCGGAGCCAGTCTGTTCCAGACCATCTCTCCCAGACCGGAGCGCGCTTTCGGATTTATAATAAAATCATATTCCGTTCCCATGGATTTATCCCCTTTGTATTTTCTTTCACTTCCGATCTGCATTTCCTTACGTATTACATCTTACATAATACCGCGTCAAGGTACTTCCCAAGCGACCGCCTCATATTTCCTTCAAAATCCGCTTTGCCGCTCTTAACACACCATTCAAACACATTGCCTATAACGATCATACGGATATCCGTTGTGAACTCCTCGATCTTCACGTTAAGCTTCACGATCCCTGCCGCGATCGCCTTCTCCACATATGCCTGCACTGTCACGATCGGATACGGCCGCTCCGTGCGGATCGCGGCGTTGAGCGCCTGGTTCTTTGTGTCATAGTATTCTGACATAAACTCTACCCCCAGCTCCCGGCAGTATTCTACATAATTCATGTAAACCTGGATGATGCCCCTCTTGACACCTTCCACGTCCGCGGGAAGCTCGAGCAAATCCGGTTCAATCTTAGGCTGATCTTCAATGTAGTAGGAAAGCAGATCGTCTTTTGTCTTAAAATGATGGTAAAAGCTTCCGTTAGAAACTCCCGCCTCCTCACATATGTTTTTGATAGACAGTTCCTCATATCCTTTCTTCCCCAGAATACGCTTTGCCGCCTGAAATATTTTCTCCTTTGTTTCCCTGGACTTTTGCTGTTGCCTGGAAATCTCTGTTTTTTCACTCATTTTACGGTATTCTCCTGATCATCCGCACAGCCCATCACGCCTTGAGGCGTTCGCTGCACTCACATACCCTCATATAGAGTCCCGCTTGGATGCAAGCATCCAGTGCGTCTCTATATACGGGCGCTCTCGTGGCTATGCGTTCATTATACCACGACTCCTCATATGTTTCAAGAAAACAGAGTCCGCTCTATTATTGTCGTTACTGTCAAGTAATCGTTGGCAACTTTCTTTCCGATTTATCTTTTTGCTCAAACAGTCCTTTTTCTGGCTTCTAATATCCAGCCATGTACAGCAGGCGTTTTCTCTCTCCTTGTATCTTTCCTTCCAATCCAACCACATGCCCTATTGCCGGATATTGATATCCCTTTCCGTCTTTTTTTGGCGCCTTCGCTGACATCAGGATCTCCCCGTATAATTCTTCTACTTTTTCTTCTTCAAATACCGGTTTCCTCAGACGTTCTGTCACTTCATACAGCTTTCCGCTGCATTTTTTTGCCAGTATCTTTGCCAGATGGTTCCCGCCTCGCCGGCTCCAGCTTCTGTGCCCATGCTTCATCCGTTTCGCAATCACACTCCACACATGGTTTTCCATTGTCCCCATGTTCCGGTATTCCAGCCCCTCCGGCGGATCTGGCAGCTCCAGATCCTGGGACTGATAGGGCAGGAGCCCTTCCCGGTTGTTTTCATAGTATCGGATCAAGTCTTCTACATCTTCAATCTCATCCTCTTCGCTCAGACTGTTTCGGTAGATCTCCAGATACCGGAATAATTCTTCGATCTCTTCTTCTCTCAGGAGTTCCAAGATCGCTTCCCGTGCAGCCTCTTCATGGATCTTTTCTTTCACAGCTTTATTGCGGTGAAATGGGTCTAACTGAAAACAGGTACTTTTATCTTTTACTTTCTTGATCCACGACGCCCCGTCTGCATTTAAGATCCTCTGGCTTACCTCATCCAGATCAAACTCCTGCGCGATTGCCGCTTCCCGGTATTCCTGAAACTCTTTTGCTTTGGAAAATCCCGCAGCTACCACTTTATTTTCCAGTGCATAACGATCCGGACCGGTTTTCCTCCACCCGTCATAAGCAATTCCGATCTTGATCTCTGATTTATCCTGTTTTTCCTTTTTTCTGTCTTTTCCCTGTAGCTTGATATAAACTCCGTCTGCTTCTTCAAACAGAACAGGAACCTCTCTTTTCCCTTTCACTTGGCCTTTCTTATATGCTTCTGTTAACTCAGCTTCGTCCTCACAGACCTTTTCCCCTAACACCTGGATGACGTTCCACACGCCCATCGCACTGATGGTCTGTCCGGTCATCTCACTGACCTGCCGGGCGCATTCTCTGTAAGAGAGTTCCGTGATCCCTTTTACTAACAGTTCCGCCAGGTTCGTTGAGATCAGACCGACATGGTCCAGATCCAGTGTTTCATCCAGCAGATATACAAAGTGTCTGGTCCCGTCTTCCTCGGTCACTTCATAGACAGTCCTCTGATAGGTTACTTCTCCATACACGGTTTTTACAGTTGTCTGTCTGGCACCCTTATTCCGGTACTTCTTTTTGTCCCTGTCCTCCATCAGTATCCGGTCATACCGCTCCAGGAATTCTTTTGTGAACTCTCTTCCAATCTGACAGATCCATGCATAAATATTTTGCTCTAATTCCTTGAATGTTACGCCGTTTTCCTTTATCATTGAATTCATCATACAGACTCCTTATGTTTTTTCTGGCAATTAAACAATAAGACAAATCTGTATGATTGGGAAGAGGTTTCGATCTCTTCCCTTTATTTTTGCCAATGATAATTATACTCTAAGATTATTGTCATATAACAGAGAAGAAATATCGGTCTGTAAACCTGCAATAAACATCCACCCGCACAGTGATATGATACCCTCAAGTAGGACACAAAAATAAAAAAACCTACTTGGGGGTATTTTATGTCCAGAAAAAGTAAAATTGATGCAGCAAAAAAGGTAGAAATCGTAGAACAGTACCTGAACGGAGAACTTAGCCAAAAAGGCGCTGCAAAAATGTGCGGTGTAAATAAGCGGAGTGTTCAGGATTGGATCAGAATCTATAAGACAGAAGGACCAGAAGGTTTCCTGGCCCTTCAAACAAATAAACGGTACTCAAAAGAATTGAAATTGCAGGCAGTTCATGCGTACCTCTCCGGAGAGGGATCGTTAGATGAAATATGTGCAAGGTTCAGAATCCGACAGCATCCTCAACTATTAAGTTGGATCAAGGCGTATAATGAAGGTAAGGAATTAAAAGAACTTACCGGAGGTAGCGCTATGAAGAAAGCAAGAAAAACAACACTGGAGGAACGGATCTGCATTGTAAAAGACTGTCTTGACCATGACCGGAATTATGGAGCAATGGCCTTGAAGTATGATTGCTCCTATCAGCAGGTCCGAAATTGGGTGGAGCGGTATGAAAAGATGGGAAGTGCCGGTTTGGAAGACAGGAGAGGCAGGCGCATCGGCTCTAAGCCAAGCCGCACTCCGGAAGAAGAATTACGAGACCGTATCGCAGAGCTGGAACGTAAAAATAAAGACTTACAGATGGAGAATGACCTGTTAAAAAAAGTAAGGGAATTAGAAAGGAGGGATCGCTTTCTTTAATACATAAATTATGTGAATATCAGGCAATCAGGGAACTGTCCGAATCAAAAGGATATCCAGTCAAACAAATGTGTCGATACCTTGGAATCACTCGTTCTGCCTATTATCGCTGGCTGAGACATCCCAAAAGCGACAATGAGATCAGGAATGAACAGATTGCCGATATGATCAGGGAAATACACCGGCTGCATCCAGATATGGGCTATCGACGGATCCGAGATGAACTGGCTGTATATTATGGAATTCCTGCCAATGATAAGAGAATCTTGAGAATCTGCCGCAAAATCGGAATACAGTCATCTATCAAATGGAAGCCGAAGAGCTGTACGAAAGCAGACCGGAATCCTGCCCATATTGCGAAAAACTTTCTTCATCGGGAATTTCATGCGGACAGACCGAATGAAAAATGGCTGACAGATGTAACAGAGTTCAAATATTATATAGGGGTAGAAGTACACAAAATTTATTTAAGTGCAATCCTTGATCTGTGCGATCGCAGGATTGTCTCGTATAAGATCAGTGCTCACAATGATACTGCTCTTGTTATGGATACCTTTGATCAGGCGATAAAAGCAGAGCCTGATGCGCATCCGCTTTTTCATTCGGACCGGGGATTCCAATATACCAGTCAGGCATTTTATAGTCGGCTGAAGAAACGTCATATGAAACAAAGCATGTCCAGAGTTGCACACTGTATTGACAATGGACCAATGGAAGGATTTTGGGGAATCATAAAACGGGAAATGTATTATGGAAAACGCTTTACATCAAGAGAAGAATTGATCCAAAGCATCCAAGACTATATTGAATACTATAACAACCGACGCCTGCAGCGCAAGTTACATATAATGACACCAATGGCCTTTCATGAACTTACATTGAAGGCAGCATAAAAATACCGCCAGCCGGTTAATAGGCTGACGGAGAAAAATTTATTATTTTTCATTGTCCTCTTGACGGGTAGCACACCACAGCGGGTGGTTTTTCATTTTCGGGCATAGCCCTAATACTACTAGCCACGCACAAGTGCGTTCTCTATTGGCCTGCCAGCCACGCGCAGGATTACTTGCTACCCGTAAACGGGTCTCTCGGATCAAATAGACTAATCTGGTCCATTTCCCTATCTTGCTTTAGTTGGTTGGCTATATAACTTCTTATTGCTGCAGTGTTCTTTCCTACTGTATCGACATAGTATCCCTTGCACCAAAACTCGCGGTTTCGGTATGCAAATTTCATATTTCCGAATCTTTGAAATATCATGAGACTGCTCTTTCCCTTTAAATATCCCATGAATCCCGAAACGCTCATTTTGGGCGGGATACTCAGAAGTAAATGGATATGGTCCGGACAGATTTCTCCTTCGATTATCTCAACGCCCTTCCATTGACACAGTGTTCTAATAATTTCCCGAATTGCTTCTTTCTTTTCATTAAAAAATACTTTCCTTCGATATTTCGGAGCAAACACCACATGATATTTGCAATTCCATTTTGTATGTGCTAAGCTTTTTACGTCTGTATTTTGTTCTGACATTATACGGTCCTCCTAATGTGTTTTTATTTACGTAACTGGCAGGTCACGTTTTTATTATACACATTAGGAGTTTTATTTCTGAATACACCGCTAAAGCTTTTATGGAACCACGCGACTATCGCGTGGTTTTCTTTATACAAAAAGACGGCTCCCATCCGGGCCGCCGTCTCCTTAAAAATCTAATTATTGTTCACAAGATCGAGCAACTGTGTCAGGTCCGTCATATTCACGATCCCATCGCCACTCAGATCCGCTGCTTTAAAACGCTCTCCTGTCAGCTTTTCCTGATCTGCTATATGTTTCAGGCTAAGCGTCGCGTCATTCAGGTTCACATATCCGTCTCCGTTAATGTCACCTCTGGCATCTCCGCCTAATTTCTCAGGAGTAATGATAAAATTGCTCCAGACATTCATTAGTCCTTCTTCATCTTTCCCGAACGCGTTTTCCAATTTGTCCGTCAGATTCCAAGGTCCGTCCGCATAATTCCCGATATAGATATACGGGCTGCCTTTGACATCAAATATAATATTGTCAAGATAATAAGATCGTCCGTCTGTCTGAATCCACGTAAATGTAGTTGAGTCATCTATCGTAACAGCACACTCTTTGTCTGTGGCGGCAAACATTGGAAAAGAATTTTGCGCAGGAAATTCCAGTCTGATATCGGATTTGATAAATTCGGCTCCCGCCAGAGTGTCGATGCCATATCTCCCTTCTCCCGGTGCAGTAATATACAGTTTGCTGTCCTCTGTTTTTATATTTACATCCATACCCACTTCATGAGCCGCGTCTCCAAGGATTCCCTGGAACTGCCCCATCTCTTCGCTGTCCGCAGTAATGTTCAGTTCCGCTGACTTCAACTCAAGATCCATTCCATCGCTGCCATGGACTGCCATGAACCAGTCGTCCGCATCCATATCACCCGAATCGATATTTATTATACAGCCATCCAGGATAACTTCTGTCCTGTCGCCTACATCAGCTTGCAGTCTCGAAAAGATCATCCCGTTTCTAAGATTTGCACTTCCTACAAGATTCAGCGTTCCGCTTCCTTTAAACGTGACTTTGGCATACGATAAAAAGCCCATCAGAGCCCAGGGATTACCATCCGGCAAATCCTCTTCATAAGAGATCGTATTGTCTCCAATCAGCTCGATCGTAACCTCGTCTTGTATAGAACTGTTTCCTCTGATAAATACAGCAGCTTCATCATATTCTGTAGATCCTTTGATTTCCGCATTATTAAATGTCAGCGTATTCGTCTCCGGGGCATATGTAACACCCGGATAACTTTCACCTGTCAGCCCCTGCCAGTTTACGATCTCTTTTCCTCCGATCTGCAGCTGTTCCGGCAGATTCATATCATCTGTATCCGCCTGCTCTTCCGCTTCCGGCATATCCTCCTGACCGACAGAATGCTCGGATGCCTGCATCTGATCTGAAGGCTGATCCACCAAAAGTTCCTCCCCATATACTGACACCGGGCTTACAGTCACCAACATTGCTGCCGTTACAGCCGCCGCGGCTTTCACCCATCTGTTTTTCTTTCTCAATTTCTTCTTCCTCCTTCTCCCTTGTACTTGGCTCCTTCTATTTAGTATAAAAGCGGAACAGCCATCCGCTGTCCCGCCTTTCCTGTTACCCGGGTGATCAGAAACGTTTTCTCCTCCTTATCACCACTGTTACAGTCAACGCCGCTGCCGCCAGAAGAAGTACTGTTATATACCATCCGGCATTGACGGTATCCCCTGTCTGTACAGCTCCACCTGTATCCGTGGTTTTATCCGAGGTCTGTACGTCTTTTACTGTGATTTCCATGTGGATGGGTTCTGCTTTTCCAACCTTTGCGGTGATCGTGGCTTTTCCGGCTTTCAGCGCTGTAACCTGTCCATTCGTCACTGAAAGAACCGACGGATCCGACGTGGACCATTCAACATCTTTTGAATCTGTCGTGTCAACCGGATTGTAGAGGATATTTAATACAGCTTTCTCTCCCACTGTCATCTCACGGATCATTTTGTCAAATGCGATAGAATTCAATGGAATCTCTTTTACGTTTACTTCTGTTTCAACAGAGTATTCTGCTGTCAGATCACCGTTTCCATCTGTCGCGCGGATCTGGACCATTACCATAGTCTTTCCTTCCTTTAATCCGGTGAGACATCCATTCTGGTCAATGGAAGCGACGGTGTCGTCACTGACACTCCACAGCAGTGCAAAGTCATCCGTGATCTGCGCTTCCTCCACCAGTGAGTTAAAGTTCAGAAGTTCATTCATATACACGCTCTGTCCCTTCAGGACAGCGTCTTTCAATTCATCAAATTTAATCTTATCCCCAAATTCCTGCGTCAGATGATTTTCTTTTACTGTCACTTCCGCTGTTGTCATAACAGGTACTTTCGTCCCAGTTGTGGTCGCCGTGATCGTCGCAGTCCCCTCTCTCAGCGCTGTTACTACACCTGTCTGAGAGTCGATAGAAGCAACTGACGGGTCAGAACTGGTCCATGTAAGCGTGCGGTCGTCATCCGTATTTTCCGGAATAAAGGACACATTTTCCGGCATGGAGGTAGTCTTGCCTCTCAGGATCTCCACATCCTTCATCTCTATGCTTTCGATATGGATCGGCACGTGAATCTGACATTCCGCTGTTTTTCCGTTGGCGCTTTCCGCTGTGATCACGGCTCTGCCGCCTTTGCCTGTCGCTGTCACGGTAACGCTCTCTCCGGATGCCGTTTTATCCGGAGATACTGTAACGATACTTTCATCAGAACTGCTCCAGGTAATGCTCTTGTCGCTGTCTGTCGTATTTTCCGGCATGACCTTTGCCATCAGGGTGATTGCCTCTCCCTTTTCAATCTCTGCCGAAGCCTTGTCAAGTACTACGCCTTCCACAGGTATTTCCTCTACACTGACTGCCACTACTGCTGTAATGTCATTTGCCCCGGTCAAAGTAATATTTGCTGTGCCTTTCTTCTTCGCGGTCAGTGTCCCGGTCAGAGAATCTACCGAAACAACTTCATCGTCAGAGGATGTCATTGTCACTGTCCTGTCATCTGTCGTATCTGACGGGTCCAGTGTGTAGCCAAGCTGTGCAGACTGCCCTTTGAGCATATGTATTTCTTTCTGGTCCGGTATAATCGCTTCCAGAGGCGCATCTACCTTTACAATACACTGTTTCACAAAATTCCCCATGGTCGCGGTGATCGTCGCTCCGCCCAGAGCAACTGCTGTAATATTGCCGTCTCCGTCCACAGTCACGCTGTCCGGATCAGAAGATTCCCATTTTACACGGGTATCATCCGTAGTATCAGCGGGGATCGGAGTCGCCGTCAGCTTGTCGGATGCGCCCCGGTGAAGTGTTGTTTCTGTCTTGTTCAGCACAAAATCTGTCAGTTTGATTTCCTGCACCCGTATCTCATAATCAGCGGTCAGTTCTCCGACAGTTGCCCGGATTGTTGTACTGCCGTCTGCCTTTGCCGTGACCAGTCCGTTTCCGTCTACTTCTGCTATATCTGGATCAAGGCTTTCCCATTCTGCTGTCAGATCTCCTTCCGCGTCCTCCGGCTCCGGTACAATTGTCAGCTGCAGAGCCTGTCCTTTTTTCAGTGTATGGCGATCTTCCGGAGCAGTAATCGTTATCCCCTTCAGTGGATTGATCACCCGGACCTCACAGGCAGCGCTCAATCCATTTATAGATGCCGTTATCGTTGCAGTACCCGTCCCTTTTGCGGTAACCGTTCCGTCCTGTTCTATTGAAGCCACATTGTCGTTACTGCTTGTCCACTGAATGGTGCCGGTGCTTCCCTCCGGAGAAAGGGTAGCGGTTAATTTCCCTGTTGTCCCTTTGTCCAGTGTCATAGACGTCTGGTCCAGTGTAATACCTGTTACCGGCCTTGCCACCTGCATTCCCTCTGTCCGGTCATCGATCGCAAAGCTCATCATCCCCAGATCCTTATGTCCGACCTGAATATCTTCCGGGCCATCCAGGAACTGAAAACCAAACGCTCCACCCACAGCATCTTCTTTCACTTTGAACTGCCCCGTGAGCAGCGTCCCGTCTGTAAATTCAAGTGTCTGGAAAAGATCCATGATTGACGCGGTGACTCTTACCCCTTCAACTTCTCCTGCTCCCGCGGACATTCCCGTCGGGACGGCGCTTCCGGTGGTAAAGGCCCAGTCTCCCCTTTCGTTTCTCACGGGCTCGACAACATCCGCATCATAATTAATCTTAAATACAATGCCATAGATGCCGCTGTACCCCTGGGTTCCTTTCATATCCACGGTCAGCGTGATAATATCTCCCGGCTTAACTTCTTTTTTGTCAGTTGTGACCGTAAATGTTATCCCACTGTCCGGATATTCCGCTGCCTGTGCTGTCGGTACTGACATCCCGCCTATTCCCAGCATCATCACAACTGCCAGGAACAGCGCGATTCCTTTTCTCAGACCTGCTGTCTTCATTATTTATGTAACCTCCTCAATTATATATTTCCAATATTTTCATCTTTTCTAATCAATTATAATTCCTGGCATCACGTAACCGTTATGAGCTCCTCAGATATTTTTTAACCCCTGTTGGTTCATATCTCTTTTCATATCCGGGTTTTAATATTCCAGAATATAACAAAAAACTCAGAGAAACAACGTTCCTGACAGTTTCTCTGAGTCATTAATGAAAGGAATGACTACAACTATGGCAGTAACAGATAATGTCCTGATCGGTGAACGGATTAAAAAGCAGCGCCTTCTAAACGGATACTCCCGGGAAACCCTGGCAGAAATGGCCGGTATCACTCCACGCTTCTGTTATGATCTGGAGCTGGGTTTAAAAAGTATGTCTCTGGCCACACGCGCGGCTGTCCTCTTCTCTCAATGTCTCCGCCGATTATCTTCTCTTTGGGACCCAGGAAAAAGAGGGCAGATATTATCCCGCCATCCGCCTTCTGACCACCTGCCCTCCTTCAAAACTGGAACATCTGGAGCAGATCATCTCCCATTACATCCAGGCCGTAAAGCCGGATGAATAATCCTTCGGTTCAGACCGGCCGATATGCTTCAAACGCGGACGGCATAGGATAATGTTCTTCCAGTTCCCTGATATCCGCAAATATAAGCGTATCCTGCGCCATATTGCGTTCCAGCTCGTCCACCATGATCTCATAGCCGATCATATGCCATTCTACATGGCTGAAAATATGTTTCGCGCTCCCAAGTCTCTTAACCCGGACCGGCATGAGTCCAAGTGATTTCGCGTAATCCACTGCCTCGGACTGAGTCAGGCAGCCTTCCACTCCCGGGAATTCATACAGCCCTGCCAGCATTCCGCAATCGGGCCGTTTTTGTATCGCGGTCTTTTCGTTGTCCCGGAAAATAAAGATCGTACGCTGTTCAACACGCCTTTCCCTGCCCTTTGACTTCACAGGGAAGTCCGTCTCTCTCCCCTGCCGGTGCGCCAGACAGATCCCGCTCACAGGGCATTCCCCACATCTGGGTTCTCCGTTTGGCACACACACAACAGCTCCCAGTTCGATCAGGCCCTGATTGAAATCTCCGGGAGAATCCTCAGGGATCACTTCTTCCACCATTTGCTCTATCCTGGTCTTTGTCCCAGATTTTGCAATATCATCTCCGTCCGCAGTAATCCTGGTTACCACACGCAGTACATTCCCGTCCACAGCAGGCCTGCGTATCCCATAAACAAATGAGCTGATGGCTCCTGCAGTATACGTACCGATCCCCTTCAGAGTTAAGATTTCCTCATATGTTTCAGGAAATTTTCCCCCGTATTTCTCCATAATCTGGCCGGCAGCTTCCTTTAAATTTCTCGCCCGGTTATAATATCCCAGTCCTTCCCACAGCTTGAGTAGGCGGTCCTCCGGAACCTCTGCCAGCGCCCTGACATCGGGAAGTTCTTTTAAGAAACGTTCGTAATAGGGTTTCACCGCTTCCACCCGGGTCTGCTGCAGCATGATCTCCGATATCCACACTTCATAGGCGTTCATCCTGCGCCTCCACGGCAGATCTCTTTTGTATATCCGAAACCATTCGACAACAGGCCTGACAGCCTCTTTCATACGGGGACTGAGAAGGACCACATCAACAGGTTCTCTTACCGTAATCCGCTCCGGTTCTGCCTGGCAGTCATACGCCAGGATATTCACCCCTGCCTCTTTTGCTTTCCGAAGCGCTTCCGCGAATGCGGGATGAGTGTCCGTATTCGGGGTAAAATATTTTACACCCTGCATCTGGATTACAAAGAAAACATAGGTCTCGTATCCTTCCTTCCTGGCTCGGATCAGCTCTTCCAGATGCTTGACTGCCCGGTCGCTGGGCGCGTCGGGGAAACGGCAGACTCCATTTTCCTCCAGAGTGACTCCTTTTACCTCGATAAATACCTTTTTCTCGTCCGCCTCCACATACAGATCAAACCGGGAGTTTCCAAAGGTTGTCTCCGGACGGATCAAGGTGATATCCCGGAACAGATTCCCTTTCTCGATCCATTCCCGGACAATCAGATTTGGAACCTGGGAGTCCATATTGATCAGACGGTCCCCCTTCTCCACGGCTATCAAGTCCCACTTTGTCTTTCTGGCAGGATTTGCGCTCTCCTGGATATAGATCACAGCTCCCGGTATGAGAAGCTCCGCGCACCGTCCCGTATTCTTTACATGGACAGTCTCTCTCCTTCCATCTACATCGGCATAGGCGATAAAGCGGTTTGGCCGCTCAAGAAACAAAGCTTTTCTGATTCGTTCATAGTTCATCTTACTTTTTCTCCTGTCTTCCGTCTTCCCTGTGGCAGCACTTCTCCAAAACAGACAAATACGCCGGCCTGCGATACAGTTCCGGCGTATACTTGTTCTTTCTTTTCCCTTACAGGATCTTTGACAGAAACTCTTTCAGCCTCTCATCCTTCGGGTGATCGAAAAATTCCTCCGGAGGAGCTTCCTCCAGGATCTGTCCGTCATCCATAAAGATTACCCTTGTTGCAACCTCCCGGGCAAATCCCATCTCATGGGTTACGACCACCATCGTCATCCCTTCCATAGCCAGCTTCTTCATCAGTTCCAGCACCTCGCCGACCATTTCGGGATCCAGTGCTGAAGTGGGTTCGTCAAACAGGATCACATCCGGATTCATGGCAAGGGAACGGATGATCGCGACTCTCTGCTTCTGACCGCCGGACAATGTAGACGGATATGCGTCCGCCTTGTCATCCAGACCGATCCGTTCCAGAAGATCCAGAGCCTGCTGTTTTGCTTCACTTCTGATCTGCTCCTTGGTCACAGTAACAGGGATCAGTTCTTCCTTATTACTGCGGAACATATTTTTAAAACGTATGGCCCTGTTTTTCCTTTTTGCCTTCTTGAGATCCTGGCATCTTAAGTATGCCGGAGCCATCATCACATTCTGTAGAACTGTTTTATTATTGAACAGATTGAAATGCTGGAATACCATCCCCATATGACGTCTGTGCAGGTTGATATCCACTTTCATATCCGCAATATCCACACCTTTGAAGATAATGCTCCCCTCTGTAGGATCTTCCATACAGTTCAGACAGCGCAGGAAGGTACTCTTTCCGGAGCCGGAGGGCCCCAGCACAGCCAGGATATCGCCCTTATTAATCGTGATGTTGATGCCCTTTAATATCTCAAGGTCACCGAAGCTTTTCCTAAGATTAATTACGTCTATCACTCTTCTTCAGGCTCCTTTCCAACAGTTTTATAAGCAGGGTAATCAACAGTACAAGCGCAATATAGATCAACGCCATCACCAGATACGGCACCATAAACTCATAACTGTTGCTTCCTATGTAATTGAACGCCACGTACAGATCCGCCGCTCCTACGAAACTTACCACTGACGTTTCTTTGATCAGAGATATGAACTCATTTCCCAGCGTCGGAAGAATATTTTTTACGGCCTGAGGGATCACAATCTTAGTCATACTGGCACCAAAACTCAGCCCCACTGCTCTTCCCGCTTCCATCTGCCCAGGATCTACAGACTGGATCCCGCTCCGCATGATTTCAGAAATATAGGCGCCGCTGTTGAGTCCGAAGACAAGCATGGCCACCTGTACCCCTGTAATATTCCATCCGATGATGGGAAGAAGTACATAATAAAATACAAGAAGCTGTACCACCATCGGTGTTCCGCGGAACAAAGCGACATAAAAGCTGCAGATGCCGTTCAATACTCTCGGGAGCCTTTTATATTTGGGCAGAACCCGCACTGTCGCGATGACCGTACCGATCAGGATACCGATGATCAGACCACAGACCGCGATAAGCAGTGTATTCTGGAGTCCCTCCACCACTCTTACATATCCGTTCTGATCCACGAATATCTCTATAAATTTATCTACCTTTCGACTAAAATCGCCCATTGTCTTCCCTTCTCATGAAAGTGGAAAATGCGGGCATCCTTGACAGGTTTTTCTTTTTCCCACTGATGCCCGCATTTTCCTCCTCTGTCTGAATTCTGCTTTTATCTGTCTACTGATTACTGCATCTCATTGATAGACTCTGTGATCGCTTCTGCCGGAGCAGCGTCGATGATCACATATTTAATGTTCCCGTTGAGCATATCCTGGACCGCAAGAGAACCGTTCTTGTAAGTCGTACATGTTGCAGGAAGTCCCGGGAAGCCCCAGTCTTCGTCGCCTTCAATATAATAGTTGGCTGTTGTTCCCTGCTGTACGCCGATCTGATCATCCTCAGTAAGTTCATTCAGCTTCTCCACAACCTCATCCGCAGTCGTGCAGTCATCAAATGTTGTATCATCGCTGGGAACTACCAGGCGCTGAGAAGCCTCATAGTAAGGATCAGAAAATGTCACATACTCTTCCCTCTCCGCATTGATCGTCAGTCCTGCCATCGCAATATCACATTTATGCTGGCCGACAGACAGGCATACCGCATCAAAATCCATATTTTGGATCACCAGTTCCTGTCCAAGCTCCTCTGCCAGAAGCGCGGCAATTTCCATATCGATACCCACAAAAGCCTCTCCTTCTGTATATTCAAAAGGCTCAAACGCCGCGTTCGTAGCTACTACAAGCTGGTCCTTTGACTCGTCCAAAGCCGCGGACTCTACCGCCTCCGGCTCCCCGCCGCCAAAATATTTGTCACAAATCTCATCCAGGGTTCCATCTTCTTTGATCTTGCCAATAAAGGAATTTACCTTCTCCAAAAGCTCCGGCTGATCTTTGTCCACGCCGAACGCATACTCCTCTTCGGTAAGATCAATATCGATCACCTTTGCTGTTTTACTTCCGCTGCCGCCCTCTTCATCGCTGTTTCCGCCGCATCCTGCAAGCACGCCCGCAGCAAGAACCGCACTTAAAGCCACCGCTAAGAACTTTTTCATAATTCGATTCCTCCGTTTCTCTCTCGTTTTGCATAATCATACAGAATTTCTTTATAATTTTAACACGTTTTACACAAATTGCAACTGTTTCTTGCATCTTCCAGTTCCCGCACCGTCAGCAGAACGGACGCTTTATGCTTGCATAAGAAGCGGACGGACTCTGACGGTGACGGGAGCGCCTCTTCATGAGCAAAGTCGCGGCGCAGCCGCAATCAGCACGTAAGTGCGGCTTTGCGAATGGCGCTCCGGGAACTGGAATCCCTTCTCCCCGCACCGTCAGCAGAACGGACGCTTTATGCTTGCATAAGAAGCGGACGGACTCTGACGGTGACGGGAGCGCCTCTTCATGAGCAAAGTCGCGGCGCAGCCGCAATCAGCACGTAAGTGCGGCTTTGCGAATGGCGCTCCGGGAACTGGAATCCCTTCTCCCTGCACCGTCAGCAGAACGGACGCTTTATGCGAGCAACGCCCGGATACCGAAAAACAGTATTACGATCACTCCGAGTATAATCCGGTAATATCCGAAAACTTTAAAGTCATGATTCCTTATGTATTTCATTAAAAACTTGATAGCAACCACTGATACAAGGAACGATACTGCCATTCCCACTAAAAGCACGGCAACCTGCATTCCGGTGAAATGGAAGCCAAACTTAAACAGTTTCAAAGCACTGGCACCGAACATAACCGGAATTGCAAGGAAAAAGGTAAATTCCGCCGCTACACTTCTGGACACTCCGAGAAGCAGCGCGCCTACGATGGTCGCTCCGGAACGGGAAGTTCCCGGTATCAGAGCCAGCATCTGAAAAACTCCGATAATGAGAAGCATAGGCACTGTGAGCTGAGAGATCCGGGTTACCTTGGGTTCCTTTCCTTTCTGGTAATTCTCGATCACGATAAAAAGGATACCATAGAGAATAAGCATTAGTGCCACAACATACCAGTGGTATAGTTTTTCATCTATTATATCATTGAACAAAAGTCCGATGATCCCTGCCGGGACGCATCCGATCAGCACCTTGATCCAGATCTGCACAGTCATCATCTTCTGTTTCTGTGTCTTCCTGGGCGAGAAAGGATTCAGCTTATGGAAGTAGATCACAATCACCGCCAGGATGGCCCCCAGCTGTATGACCACTTCAAACATTTCCATAAACGCGTCTCCCTGATCCAGCTTCAGGAGCTGGTCAAGAAGAATAATATGCCCGGTGCTGCTGATCGGCAGCCATTCTGTAATTCCTTCTACAATACCAAATATTATTGCCTTTAAGATCTCTAACATGCTCTTCCTCCTCTGAGAACCAATTTTTCTATCACATGCGCCACGCCCTCTTCTTCATTTGTCAACGTGATATAATCCGCTGCCGCTTTAGCCTGTTCCTCGGAATTGCCCATAGCAATGCCCACTCCGACCTTCCGCAGCATAGCGGTGTCATTGTCTCCGTCTCCAAATGCCATAATCTCTTCCCGTGTGATTCCCAGTCTCTTTCCCAGCCTTACCAACCCGGTACCCTTATTTACTCCTGCCGCGTTAATCTCGATATTATAGCTGAGCGATCCGGCCAGTTCCAGACCGCCTGCAACTTCCAGATCCTTCCATGCCTTCTTCCGTTCTTCCATATCCGCGAACAGGGCCTGAACTTTATCAAGTCCTCTGTTTTCCTGATCCAGCAAGGCAAATATATCATCCACGGGAATCCTGGTTTTCCTCATATATTCCCACATATTAGGATTTTTGTGATATTTCTGCACCTGCTGCATCTTATCGGCCGGCGCGTAACCCTGTCCATCAAAATAGATCTCTTGTAATGTATCATATTTTCTGCATATTTCCAACGCTTTTTTCGCGTCTTCCGGCGGCAGGAGATGTTCTTCAACCAAGCTTTCGTCAGAGGTGTCTATAATACGTGCCCCGTTTGATGTCAGCGCATATCGCATGCCCGGGAAATTTCTCAGTTCTTCCGGCACACCCTTCCACGGGCGTCCGGTAGCCACAAGAACAGTAATTCCCTCTGAGATGGCAAGCTCCAGCGCTCTTTTTGTCCGGGGTGTCAATTCTTTTTTATCATTTAACAGCGTACCATCCAGATCCAGTCCGATCATTCTTATTCTATGTCTCATCACCCGTAAGTCCTCCAGCTGTCTGCCCGTTTTTAAAAATTACTGAATTTATTCTAACAGAGTTTGCCAAATAACGCAATTTATAGTATAATGATTACCCGACATTCTACTGACAGTTTATTATTGCACAGAGAAAGGAATTAAAAATATGAGAATCTACAAAAAGCGGTGGATCCAGTCAAGTATCGTTTTGATCTGTTCTCTCGCGATCATGCTCTCTGTTTTTCCTTCATCCGCAGATGACATTGAAAGCCTCGAAGGGCAGAGTTCTGACCTGGAAATCGAACTTCAGGGGATCAACGAAGAAATTGTTGCCCTGAGTGAAGAAATTTCTACCACCCAAATGCAGGTGGAAATCCTTAACGGAGAGATCGCGCGTACTTCTGACGCTCTCGCGGAAGCTGAGGCAAATGAGCAAGAACAATACGAGGCTATGAAGACCCGTATTAAATATATGTATGAACACGGAAATGCAACACTGCTTGAGATGTTGTTTTCCGCGGAAGATATGACAGATTTTCTGAACAAAGCTGACTTCATCGAAAATCTGAGTGAATATGACAGATCTGCCCTTGACAGTTTAAAAGAGATTCATCAGCAAATTGAGGACCAGAACGCGACCCTCGAAACTCAGCAGGCTTCTCTTACAGATCTTCAGGAAGAGCTGACCGCAAAACAGGCTGCGCTTCAGGCAGAAGCCGAAGCAACGTCCACGGATCTGGCCGATGTACGGGCCCGCCTGGAACAGGCGAGAGCTGAAGAAGCCGCCCGTCTGGCAGAAGAAGCAGCTTCCATAAATAACGGTTCCGGCGGATACGATAATTCTATCATTAACGGCGGCGGGATCGAAGTCTCCGCTGACGATTTAACTCTGCTGGCTGCCATCATTCAGTGCGAGGCTCGTCAGGACTATGATTCTCTTCTGGCAGTGGCGACAGTCATCATGAATCGTGTAGAGAGCCCACGTTTCCCCAACTCCATCAGCGGAGTTATCTATGCCAACGGACAGTTTGAACCTGTATGGACCGGTCGTCTTCAGGCAGTGATCAACAGCGGTCCTACGGATCTTTCTTATCAGGTCGCGCAAGACGCGATCAACGGGGCCCGTCTCGCCGCGGTTGCTGACTGTTACTTCTTTCTTTATGCCGGATCTACCAACAGACCGGGAATCAATATAGGCGGAAATCTTTTCTTCCAGAGCTGGTAACGGCTTACATGGTAAACCCATATCGGAGAAGGTATATATAATATATCAGGAGCAGGAAAAAGTCTGAGGACTTCTTTCTGCTCCTGTTATTATTTTTTACCCGTTATTTAAATTCTGCTGCGACACCAGCGATATTGCTCTTACTCATACAGCATAGACTGCACAGATTCTTCTTCCATATTTTCCTGGTCCACCCACACATATCCCGTGTCTACTTCCGCTTCATTCCCAATCTCGAGAACTGTACGGGCCGCGGCGACAACTGCAGCATATCCCATTCCAAACGGATTCTGGACTACCAAGCCGTCGATCTCGCCGTCCTTAAGCGCTTTTATCTGATCTTTTCCAGCGTCAAATCCCATCAGAACAATATCGTCATCTGTCTTATCCATGTTGCTGAGCACTTTTGTACCAAGCATGACAGCATCTGCGTTTGTTCCAAAACATCCTCTCAGTTCCGGATGCTTTTCCAGGCGATATGCTACCGCGTCTTCATCGCTCATACTCTCGGCAAGTGAAGCGATATCTTCCAGCTTAGTCCTGGCTTCTTCAGAAAGTTCTCCGGCTTCGGTTCCTTCTTCCGTTCCGGAAGCATCTCCCTCCCCCGCTGCCGCTGCTGTCCATGCTTCAAGATCTTCCTGAGAGACTCCCAGTTCCTCTGCCGCTGCTTCCCGTTTCGCCTCTTCAAGCTGATCCATGTAGATTGTCTCAACAATAGTTACCTGAGGATGTCCGGATTCAATTTCCTCCCGAAATGCTTCTGCCCGATCTGCCGCGTTTCCGGACACTGAATCCTGAACTATAAGAGCGACCTCACCGCTTTCTCCCATGGCAGAGCAAAGCTTTTGAGCCCCGGTGGCCGCTGCCTCTGCATTGTCCGTCATACACGTACACTGAATGCCCTGATAGCTGTTTCCCGAATCAAACGCAACAATAGCAATATCATTCTCTGTAGCAAGATCAAACTGCACTGCAGAAGCATTTTCGTCGATACTGGCAATAGCGATCACATCCGGATACCGGGCCAGCTCCTCATCAAGAATATTTACCTGTTCATCAATATCCTCCCCGTCGGACGGCGCATTGAACAGCACTTTAATTTTGTCTTCTCCGGTATATCCGAGTTTCTCATTGATATCATCCGCCGCCTGCTGTACACCCGCTTTAACCTGTTCCCAGTAGGCTGATCCTTCTTCTTTACCGATAACGGAAATATAGGTTCCCGGCTCAAGATCAAGGTCATCTATACTGGTATAAACCGCCGGAGATACAGCGTCAAGATTCGCCTGATATGCCGGTACCTCGGTCGCTTCGCCGGTAAATACACTGTCTTCTTCCGGAGAACTGCAGGCACATACCCCCATAGACACACAAAGAAAAAGGGACAGTCCTGCCGCAAATTTCTTATCCATTTTATTTATGCCTCCATAATATACAGGGCCGGCTCTGCCTCCCTGTAGATATTTTTACATTATTTTTAATCATACACCAAATTCAGGAAAAAGACAGTGAATTTTTCTTGAAATTTCAAAAATGTACTAAATTTTGAGCATGAAAATCCCTTGTATAATGCGTTTTAATGTATTAAAATAGGAATACGAAGAGGACAGACCCTCTTTCGGAAATTATAAAAGGAGGATACATACTATGGCACACGTAATTAGTGATGAATGCGTAAGCTGTGGTTCTTGCGAAGGTGAATGTCCGGTAGGCGCTATCTCCGAAGGCGATGGCAAATATGAAATCGATGCTGATGCCTGCGTAGACTGCGGAGCATGTGAAGCTGCCTGTCCTACAGGTGCTATTTCAGCAGAGTAATGATATAAAATCGCAAAGTGATCACACGCAGAAGGCACCGTCCCACAGAGGGACGGTGTTTTTCTTCTTCCGCGTTCTCCCTACCTTCCTCTCATGCCAGCTCGACTCTGCTGTCGCAGTCTCTCGCTGATGGCTTCCGCCTCTTCTCTCCACTCATGCCAGCTCGACTCTGCTATCGCAGTCTCTCGCTGATGGCTTCCGCCTCTTCTTTCCACTCATGCCAGCTCGACTCTGCTCCCGCAGACTCTCGCTGATGGCTTCCGCCATATGCAGGAGAGCAGCCCGGCTGTTATCTGCAAGCAAGCTTGCATAACAGCCGGGCTGCTCTCCTGCGCATGAGTGGAATTGTAACAATTTGACGAACGATTGTGTCTGTATGGGGGAATGGCTTATGCTATAATGTTCTTAAAGCTGAGATATGTAATGGCATGTCTGAACTTAAGAGGTTAGAATAAGGAGGTATAAATATTAATGGGTCAGGTCAGATTTATGATTTCCGAAGCCGCCAAGCAGGTTGACGTGGAAGCCCATGTCCTGAGATATTGGGAAGAAGAGCTCAGCCTGAATATCCGGCGTACGGAAATGGGCCATCGATATTATACAGATGATGATATCCAGCTTTTCCGCTGTATAAAAAAACTCAAAGATGAAGGGATGCTCTTAAGGGATCTGAAACCTCTTATCAAAGAACTGGAAGAAACACGGCTGAAGCTAAAAGCCGCAGATCATAAAGCCGGATCTGAAGCTTGTACGGCTTCCGGTCTGACAGTCAGCCCGGAAAGAGATGTTAAAAACGTCAAGGGAAAACTTTCCGAAACACCCCCCTCCTCCAGAGGTGATATCATGATCCCTCTGAACAGCGTTGACCAGATGCGTTCCTTGATCGGCAGTGTATTCCGGGAAATTCTGAATGAAAACAACGGGATACTGAAAAAAGACATCAGCAGCACTGTTGCCACTGATGTCATTCATGAAATGGATTTTCTTCTTCAGGCAAAGGAACGCCAGCAGGAAGAGCACTTCCGGAAATTGGACACGCTTATCCGCCAGCAGCAGTCCTCCCGAAAGGAAACTGCCAAGGGCGGACCTATCATGAAACTCAGGAAAATTTTTACATAATTTCTGTGCATAAACCTCTGAAACAGCGACTGAACAATCATCCTGCATCAGACAGATATTACTACTGCTGCCGCAGTTCATTTCCAAAACGTGTGTACTGCGGCATCCAGGCAAGACGCACTGTTCCGATGGGACCGTTTCTCTGTTTTGCTATAATGATCTCCGCGATGTTCTTATCTTCCGTATCCGGATTATAATAGTCGTCCCTGTAGATAAACATACACACATCGGCATCCTGTTCGATTGCCCCTGACTCGCGGAGATCAGAAAGCATCGGCCGCTTGTCCGTACGCTGCTCTACGGCACGGCTCAGCTGGGACAAAGCCACCACCGGCACATTCAGTTCCCTCGCCAGCCCCTTCAGTGAACGGGAAATTTCAGATATTTCCTGTTGCCGGCTTTCATTCTTCCGACTGTTGCTCCCGCTCATCAGCTGAAGATAATCGATTATGATCAGATCCAGCCCCAGCTCCAGTTTATACTTTCTGCATTTGGACCGCATTTCTGAAATCGTGATACCCGGCGTATCATCAATGATCATCCGGGAATTCCCGATGACTCCCGCCCCCTCGATCAGTTTTTCCCAGTCTGTATCTGACAGATTTCCCGTCCTCAGCACCTGGGCATCCACATGGGACTCCAGGGAAAAAAGCCGGTTCATAAGCTGCTCTTTTGACATCTCCAGACTAAAGATCGCTACAGCCAGATTCTGCCGAAATGCCACATGCTGAGCGATATTCAGTACAAAGGCTGTTTTCCCCATAGACGGCCGGGCCGCGATCAGAACAAGATCTGATTTCTGCAGCCCGGACAGCTTATAATCAAGATCGATAAATCCGGTGGGGATCCCTGTCACATTCCCCTTTGTCTTCGACGCCCTTTCAATTACATCAAGCGCGTTGAGCACCACCTGCCTGATCGGAATATACTCCTGGGAATTCCCGTATTCCACAAGTTCAAAAACCTGTTTTTCCGTCTGCTCCAGAATGTCCTCCAGGGGCCGGTTTTCCAGATAACATGTATTCGCTGTCTCTTCGCTTACCTTGATCAGCCTGCGCAGGATCGCCTTTTCACGCACAATCTCCGCGTAATACTTCACGTTTGCGGAAGTCTGGGTTCCTACCAGCAGTTCTCTGGCAAATTCCATACTACTGATCTCCGGAGGCACATCCTTCTCTTTTAAATGTTCCTGCAGAGTAATCAGATCCACAGGGCGTCCTGCTTTAAAAAGGTCTACCGCCGAGTCAAACAAAATTCCATATGCCGTCTGATAGAAATCCTCTCCGGTAAGTATCTCCGACGCAGTCATGACCGCATCTTTGCTCATCAGCATCGCCCCCAGCACTGCCTGTTCTGCTTCAATGCTGTGGGGCGGTATGCGTTTCATTGCCGATTCTATATCCATGAAGAAATCTCCTTATGCTTCTTCCTTTACAACAACTTTCAGCTCCGCTGTTACTTCCGGATGCAGCTTTACACTCACAATATGGGTACCCAGCGACTTGATCGCTTCTTTCAACTGGATCTTCTTCTTATCTACATCCAGACTCATCTGATCCTTCACGGCTGCCGCAATCTCCTTGCTGGAGACAGAGCCGAATGTTCTTCCGCCTTCTCCCACTTTAATTGAAAGCTCTACCTCTCCTTCCGCCAGCTGCGCCGCCAGTTTCCTGGCCGCTTCCAGATTTTCCTGAGCCATCTTTTCTTCATTCTGCTTTTGAAGCTTCAGATCATTCAGATTCTTTCCCGTTGCTTCTGCCCCGAGTTTTTTCGGCAGAATAAAATTTCTGGCATAACCGTCATTTACATTTACAATCTCTCCTTTCTTTCCGAGAGATTTCACATCCTGTAATAAAATCACTTTCATTTTATATATCTCCTTCCTCGATCATCTGGTCTATGGTATCTTTCAGCGCGCTGATAGCTTCATCGATATCTGTATGATCGAACTGTGCCCCGGCGGAATTAATATGTCCGCCGCCGCCTAATTTTTCCGCGATGATCTGCACATTCACCTCATCGATGGAGCGCGCGCTTAAATAAATCTTCCCTTCATATACTGTAAGCACGAAAGATGCTTTGATTCCGCTGATATCCAGCAGTTCATTGGCTGTCTGGGCTGCCAGGACCGTTGGGCTGTCAATATCGCTGGGGCACTGCGCAATGGCATATTCTTTGCGATAGACTTCCGCTTTACGCACCGCCTCGGCCTTTGCCCGGTAAGACTCTATGTCATCCCGGAACATCTTCCGCACCCGCGTGATATCAGCGCCGCACCTCCTCAGAAAAGCCGCGGCCTCAAATGTACGGACGCCTGTGCGGTTCATAAAATTCCTTGTATCGATCATGATACCCGCATACAGACAGTCTGCCTCCACGGATGGAAATTTAATATCATCCACAATATATTGCAGCACTTCCGCCACCATCTCACAGGTAGAGGAAGAGTAGGGCTCTACATAGGACAGGACCGCGTTCTCGATCACATTGCTGCTCTGCCGGTGATGGTCCAGAACCGCGATCATGCGGGAACGCTTCAGAAGCTCCGGACATTCTGTAATCTGGGGCTTGTTCGTATCTACCACAATGATCATCGTATTATCCGTAATATAGTCCATGGCCTGGTCTGAAGTAAGGAAAATATCATCTTCGTAAGCCGGGCTCTCCGCGATCTCATCATACAGAGGACGAAGAGACTCTGTCACTGTATTTATCACAATATGGGCCTTCTTCTCCAGACTTACCGCAGCTCTGTAAATGCCCATGCATGCACCGAAAGAGTCCGGGTCAGCGATCTTGTGGCCCATAACAATGACCTGATCCTTCGTCACAATAAATTCCCGAAGAGCCTCTGCCTTTACACGGGCCTTTACACGGGTATTCCTGGCAGTCTGTTCCTTCTTGCCTCCAAAATAGGTGATCCCGTTGCAGTCTTTGATAACTGCCTGGTCTCCACCCCGGGCCAGCGCCAGGTCAATGGCCACTCGCGCATACTGATAACTGAGCGCGTAGGTTGCCGTATTCAGCCCGAGCCCGATACTCAGCGTGGCTGACCGGGCGTTTCCGATATTGACCTGCTTTACTTCCTCCAACAGTGAGAATTTATCATCCGCGATCTTTTTGTAGCTTTCTTTTCTGAGAACGATAAAATATTTATCCTTCTCCATTTTCTTAACGATGCCGTCCACGTCGCCGATATATTTATTGATCTTCCGGTCAATCAGGGCCACAAGGAGAGACTGCCGGACTTCCTCCACACTCTCCATGACCTCGTCGTAGTTGTCTATATAAATAAGGCCCGCTACCATCCGCTGTTCTTCATTTTCACGGATATACGCGTTCAGCTCTGTCACATCCTGCAGGGAAATGGCCACAAAATATTCTTCCTCCGCCGGTATCTGCACCAGCTTCTCCTTCTGGCTGAAGCCCTTCAGTGACACTCTCCGCAGCTCTGCCTGATAATTTCTTTCATTATAAACTACTTCCAGCTCTACATGCTCCATGTCATCTTTCGGAAACACACCGGGATGAAGCTCCGGGAGCATATGATTTAAAAATTTCTCTTTCCTCGCGCCTGTCATCAACTCTGAAAAAGCGTCATTCTTCCACAGAATACGACCATCTTCCAGGGCAATCGCATACGGGACCGCAAGCTCTTTGAGAAGCGTGTTTTCTATTCCTTTGTACTGCGCAGAAAACTGGATCAGATCTGCCAGGATCAAAGATCGGTTATAAAAATACAGGCCTCCGGCAATGGCAAGATATATCAGAATGAATACCGTCATAATAAATCCGGCTTTCTTGTCGGTCATATAGACCCAGACATCCATGGCCGCCAGCAGGATCGTCATAATAAGCGGCCAGTTCATATACATTCTGAGCTGTCCCTTCAGACGCATTTTATTTTTCTTTTTCATAATGATATCACTCCATCCGCGTCTGTCCTTCAGACACGCACAATGCTATCTCACAAAATTTCCCCTCTTTTTTGTTACGCCGTATTATTATAGCATCTTTTTTGATTTTATTCCACTATTTATAAAAGGAACCGGAAGCATGCTGTCTCTTGGGACATCATACTGCCGGTTCCCTTGTTTTTATTCCGGCCGGACTTCACCTATCGGTAAAAGTCCAACAGCCTTGTAAGAATCCTTTTTAATGTATCTTTCTTCCCCACATTTCCCGGGAAGATCAGGAATCTTCCTCCTCTCTCCTATCCGTCCTATACATACAGGTTCAAAGGATATGCCATATATTCCACAGACTCCAGTTTATCTACAGTAATATATCCTGCCGGAGCTCTCAAAAGACTTGGGATCCGGTTTACGATCGTAGCGCAGGTGTGCTCTACTGTAGCTGGTTTTATCACATGAAATTCCGTATCCGGCTCCCCGCAGATTTTCCAGTCGCACATATCTCCGTCATCTGGCCCATAAACCTTTCCAATACACTGGGTCTCCAGAATAATGCCCTGGCTCGTCTCTGTTGTCACCACAGCACTCATGCCAATACAGTTTCCCTTTGGTATCGTCTCACCCAGTGTCTGGGAATACAGGTCTGTGTCGTAGAAATATGGGACACATTTCTGAGTGTTTGCCCTGACGGTCAGTCCCAGCCTGTTTGCCAGTGCTTCGTTAGAATTCCATACATAGGAGGGAACGATCTCCTCCGGGTGTGCCACCTCGGCCTCAAACTGTTCAGGTGTAAAGCCCGCTCCATGTGCCTTTGCCAGTGCCAGGCCGTAATCCTCCACATTATAGCTTACGGCACCTTCTATCTTTCTGATCAGATGACAGCCTGCTGCCACCTGTGCGACCATATTGATCCAAAAGATGTCCTGCATGCCGCTTCCTGCAATTGTACATCCTGTTTCCTTCGCGAGCCGGTCCAATCGATTTGTCTCTGGCGCTGCCGTTGTCCACGGATAAACTGCCTCTTCACATGTGGTGATGACACTGATCCCTCGTTTCACACAGTCCTCGAACATCTTATAACAGTCTTTTACAAAACTAAAAAGTGTAACTACAGCTACATCCGCATCGCATTCGTCCAGAACCTTATCTGCATTGTCCGAGATGATAATTCCGGTCTTTATTCCCAGTTCCGCGTAGTCTCCTACATCCATACCCACGACCTTTGGATCCACATCAATGGCTCCCACAATCTCAGCCCCCTTCTCATACAGGTAACGCAGCGTATATTTCGCCATCTTGCCACACCCGTACTGAACAACTCTGATCTTCTCAAATATCATAACCGTATTCCTCCTTATTTTTGAAGATTCCCATATCGGTATCGTCTCCTCAAAACCCCATAATTATGCGCATTCCGAAGACTGAAATTAAAATCGACGGGCTGTTAATCATCCAGATCTGTCCAGGGACTTTTACAGTTAAAAAGGGAGACAAATAAAAAAGAACCGGAAGTATACTGCCTGTTCAGGCATCATACTTCCGGCTATTTTGCTTTTTGTTCCGGCATCCCTATGCTTTTTTCTAGCAGGTTGCTCCGCCTTTCAGGTGCTTCTGCGCTCTGATGTTCTCTTCCTTCCTTGCCAGGAGATCGTCTGAGAGCAGTTGTTCCTGAACATTTTCAAACCCGATTCTCGCTACAGTGTCTGCAAACCGCTCTCCTGTAATTCCCTGTTCGCGGAACAACAAAATCGCTTTTTCGACGACAGAAAGTACCTCTTCTTTATCCGTAAACACTTGATCCAGATATCTTCCCTGAGCCACTTTCTTTCCCCAGCGGCCTCCGATATAAATGCGGTAGCCGTTTATGTAGTCTTCCACTGCGTGGAACGGACATTTTCCCACACAACGTCCACAGTGGTTGCAGTATTTTTCATCAATAAACAGTTTGCCGTCCGACAGCTTCGCCACATGGATCGGACAATTCTGCTCCACCTGGCAGACTTTACATCCGCGGCATTTCTCCAGATCGATCCGGGGAATTCTCTGTCCAATGATCCCCAGGTCATTGAGATCTGGTTTCACACAGTTATTCGGACATCCGCCCACCGCGATCTTAAATTTATGCGGCAGCTTCACCTCCCGATATCCGTGATAAAAGCGCTCATGGATCTCCTCAGAAAGAGCAAATGTGTCGATCAGGCCATACTGACATGTCGTCCCTTTGCAGGACACTACCGGGCGTACTTTAGATCCAGTTCCACCTGTCTCAAGGCCTGAGCGCATCAGATACTCCCGAAGGGGTTCTATATTTTCAAAAGGCACGCCCTGGATCTCCATCGTCAGCCGGGAAGTCATCGTCACCTCACCGCTGCCATACAGCTCTGCGGCCTCGGCAATCGTCCGTGCCTCATCTGCTGTAATCTTTCCGTTTCTGGTAATGACTCGCCCATTAAACTTATCTGGTGTTCTTTTGTCTTTCAGGAATCCAAGCGCCTTTACCCTTGTCTCTTCTTCTTTTGATACTTCAGCGTCAGTATTTTTCACCTTTACATCATTAAAAAATGTAGAGCCCTCCAGGACGACCGTATTCGTATATCCATAATAGCGCATCCGGTTTTGCAGAAAATATGCCCGTTTTCCCCTTGCGCAGACAAGCAGAAGTTTCTCATCTTTTCCAAGTCCCTCGATTTCTCCTGTTACCTCTGCCAGATTCACATAGAAAGCTCCACGGATCGCAGGTTCCGGTCCCACATCCACAATCCGGAAACCGTCTGCTTTTCCCGCCGCATACTCAGCCGGTGTCATGCTTACAATCCCGCCGTCCAGCTTGTTCATCAGTACGTATACTGCCTGTACAAAAGGATGGATCGCCGTGGAGAAAGGAGGCGCATAGGCGAAATCCGCATTTTCAAAATCCTCCAGGACCGCTCCCATATTGATGCCTGTCACCGCAATATCCACCATCTTATCCACAGCTCCGGGACCAAACACCTGGATTCCCAGAAGTTTCCGCGTCTGGCGGTCAGCAATCAGTTTTGTGATAAAGAAAGAAGCATCCGGGTAATAATGAGCTTTATCGTCCGTCGGCACAAGGGCTGTGATAACATCATATCCGGCTGCCTTTGCCTGCTCTTCTGTCAGGCCCGTGCGTCCGATATTCAGTCCCGGCAGCTTCACGACCCCGGTTCCCAGTACGCCTGGATAATTCTTATTCGTTCCCGTCAGGACCTGAGCCAGCGTGCGCGCTTCCATATTTGCCGAAGAACCCATTGGAGACCATTGTCTCTTACCCGTGATCCGGTTCTTCACCATTACGCAGTCTCCGGCTGCATACACATCTTTCAGATTTGTCTTCATCTGATCATCTACCAGGATAGTCCCTCTGTACATCTCTATCCCGCTGTCTTTCAGGAAATCTGTATTGGGACGGATCCCGGCTGCCATGATCAGGACCTCGCAGGGCAATGTACCGGCTGATGTCCTGATTCCCGTCACCCGAAAGTCTCCCAGTATTTCTTCTGCTTTTGTCCCTGTAATCACGCGGATGCCCTGTCCGAGTAAATGTTTCCTGGCATATGCTGCCATCTCTGGATCAAGGATATTGGGAAGTATCTGGGATGCGAAATCGATCACCGTTACACCGATACCCTGTTCTTTCAGGTTGTCGGCAGCCTCCAGGCCAATAAATCCTGCTCCGATCACTACCGCTCTTCTGACTTGATTTTCTTCTATGTATCTGCGAATACCTTCTGCGTCATCGGGTGTACGCATCGTAAATACTCCCTGCAGATCAGTGCCTTTGACCGGCAGCTTGGCCGGAGACGCTCCTGTCGCGATCACCAGTCTGTCATAGGAACAGGCTTCTATATCCCCTGTGTCTGCATCCCTGACTGTCACTTCGTTTTTTCCCGCATCCAGCGCCACAGCCTCTTTTCCGGTCAGCACCTGTACTCCTGTCAGTCCGGAATATTTCTGCGGAGTATTTACGATCAGTTCATCCCTGCTTTCAATCAGCCCTCCTACATAGTATGGAAGCCCACATCCTGCGTAGGAGATGTCCTTATCCTTTGTGATCACGGTCACCTCAAGGCTCCTGTCCTCTCTCTTTAATTTTGCCGCTGCTTTCGTCCCGGCGGCAACTCCTCCGATAATCAGCACCTTCATAATCGTCCTTCCTTCCCGCGGCAGGATATCTTCCCTCATCCTGTGCGCATCCGTTTCATGGTAAATGTACTCCTGTTTATAAGTATACCTCTTTGAATAGATATAGCAACAATTCTTTTATTCTCACTCTGCCAAATTCAGATATTTACTGCATGTTACTGAGGAATGATTGTAATTGACAAAAACTTTTGTTATATTTGAAACGAGGATATAAACTTTTTCCCGTATCACATGATTCTATTACACAAGGAGGTAAGGTTTATGAAAAAAAAGAGGCTCATCTTAGGATGTATATGCGCCGGATGTGTTTTCATAACAAATCCGGGATATGCATTCGCTGTCGAATCAGCGGGGAACATGCCGCAGGACACAGCCAGCGGCGAAAACTTGAAAGAAAATGTTGTACCGGAAAATGAAAGCGATATAACTGCCGGGGAAACTCCGGTGGGAGAAGACCACTTTTCCGGAGATAGCAGCACACAAGAAGAATCCGGCAGCACTTCTGAAAGCCCAAAAAATGCGGACCTGCAGGAAGAGGTTTCCGATACGGACAGGCAGGCATCAACAGCGCCGACCGAGACTATCCAGGCAAACAGGGCACTGGATGGATGGGTTGAAGAAAGCGATGGTATGCACTATTACATCAATGGTACCGAGATCGTCAACCGGGGATACAAAATCGAGGACAAATGGTACTATTTTAATGAGGATGGCGTCTCGATGCGCAACTGGTTCCGCCAGAAGGGCACGGACAGATTCTATTATGATGAAAATGGCTGGCTTGTAGCCAATACTGAATTAGATATCAACGGAAAGCACTACAAATTCCTGAGCAGCGGTGCAGCTTACAAAGGCTGGGACAATACATCCTCCGGCACATACTATTATACCGAGGACGGCAGCCGCGCGGCCGGAGAAGGCCTGAAGATCAACGGCTACTGGTATTACTTTGAAAGTGACGGTCAGATGCTCACTGGCTGGCGGGAAAAAGAAGGTGGTTACTATTACTATGATGAGCAAGGACATCTTCTGTCAGGATTGGGCATAAAAATCGATAATAAATGGTATTATCTGACATCAAGCGGTAGACGGCTGCAGAACGAATTCCGCCAAAAAGGAACCGACAGATTTTATTATGATGAAAACGGCTGGCTGGTAAAAAATATCGAGCTGGATATCAACGGTGAACATTATAAGTTCCTGAGCAGCGGCGCCGCATACAAAGGATGGGACAACACATCCTCCGGCACATACTATTATACCGAGGACGGCAGCCGCGCGGCCGAAGAAGGCCTGAAGATCAACGGCTACTGGTATTACTTTGAAAGCGACGGTCAGATGCTCACTGGCTGGCGGGAAAAAGAAGGCGGTTACTATTACTATGATGAGCAGGGACATCTCCTGTCAGGATTGGGCATAAAAATCGATAATAAATGGTATTATCTGACATCAAGCGGTAGACGGCTGCAGAACGAATTCCGCCAAAAAGGAACCGACAGATTTTATTATGATGAAAACGGCTGGCTGGTAAAAAATATCGAGCTGGATATCAACGGTGAACATTATAAGTTCCTGAGCAGCGGCGCCGCATACAAAGGATGGGACAACACATCCTCCGGCACATATTATTATACCGAAGACGGCAGCCGCGCGATCGAAGAGGGAGTCAAGATCGGCAGCTACTGGTATTATTTTGACAGTACCGGAAGTTTGATGACAGACTGGTGGAGAACAAAAGATGGAGGAAAATATTATTATCAGTCAGACGGCCGGCTGGCTGTAAATATCGGACTGAAAATCGACGGCTACTGGTATTATTTCTCCAGCAGCGGCAAAATGCTGACCGGCTGGAGGCAAAAAGGTTCTGACTGGTATTATTATGACAGCAACGGCCATCTGGTGTCCGACTGTACAATGACCATCGGCGGCTACAAATATGCATTCAATAGCAGCGGCAGGATGCTGGCGTCAACCTGGTACAATGGAGAATATTATGGTTCCGACGGCAGACAGACCACTCCTCCTTCCGGGGTCGCCTCCTACACAATCGAGCTGCCCGGAGGAAACACGACGACAGTAGTCGGTCAGATTAACACCTCAGCTTCACAGCAGATTTTCAATATGCTGAATCAATACCGGATACAGAACGGGCTTGCTCCCCTTAAACAGGCTAACTCACATCTTCAGGCCGCAGCCAATATCCGTGCCTGTGAGCTGGCATACCTGTACTCTCACGATCGTCCCAACGGGCAGTCCTGCTTTTCTGTATATCCGTATTCAAACGCAGAGAACATCGCATCCGGATACGGATATGGCGGCTTTGTCTTTTCACCCGATCTTGCGATGTACGGCTGGATAAACTCGCCGGGACATAATGCCAACATGCTGAACACTTATTCAACTACTGTGGGAATCGGTGCGTTTACACAGACCATAAATGGAATGACCTATACATATTATGTACAGTTATTTGCTCTTGATTGATTCTGTATAAAAATCCAGGGAAAGGGGAACCGACAGAGTCTCGCAACACTGCATCATCTCCTTCCCTGCGAAAAGAGCCGCCCGGGCATTTATTCCTGCCCGGGCGGCTCTTTTTATCATATTCCTTATCTTGTGGATCTATCAGTCCTGAACGTACGGCATCAGAGAAATATGTCTTGCTCTTTTGATCGCTACTGTAAGCGCTCTCTGGTGCTTCGCGCAGTTTCCAGTGATCCTTCTGGGAAGGATCTTGCCTCTTTCAGAGACATATTTCTTTAATTTCGCAACGTCCTTGTAATCGATCTCGTTATTTTCTTTTCCGCAGAATACGCACACTTTCTTTCTTCTGCGCGCCGGGCCTCTCCTTTTAAAACCGCCCTCTGGTCTGCTTCCCTTTTCGTAAGCCATGATGGTTATCTCCTTTCATCTACAATGAAGGTCAGTTGAACGGCAGCTCCTCATCAATGCCATCAGGGATATTCATAAATCCGTCGCCTGCCGGCGCACTGGGTGCCGGTGCCGGCTGCTGGTAGGATGATGCTCTGTTGGCTTCACTCTCTGCCCGGCTCTCCGCGAATTCCTGCTCCTCCACAATCACTTCCGTCGTGTATACTTTCACGCCGTCCTTGTTTGTGTAGCTTCCTGTCTGGATACGTCCGGATATGGAGACACGCATTCCCTGGCGGAAATATTTCTCCGCGAATTCTCCGGAACGACCGAAGACGACGCACGGTATGAAATCCGCCGTAGGCTCTCCGTCTCTCTTGAACCTGCGGTCTACGGCAAGTGTATATCTCGCTACCGCTGTCGCGTTCTCTCCCTGTGAATATCTGACTTCAGGATCTCTTGTCAACCGTCCTACTAAAACTACCTTATTCATATATACCTCTTTCCGCTTATGCTTCCTGCTTCACGCATAAATACCTGAGCACGTTGTCCATGATGCGGATACGCTGTTCCACTTCTCCCGGAACTGTAGGCTCAGCCTCGAAGTGTACGAAGTAGTAATATCCTTCTGTCATCTTCTGGATCTCATAAGCGAATCTTCTCTTGCCCCACTCGTCTACGTCAGTCACATTGCCGCCGAAACGTGTGATCAGAGCTTTCACTTTCTCGATCACGTCCGCTCTCGCTTCGTCTTCGAGTTTTGCGCTCACAACAACAGCTAATTCATACTTATTCATGTTCTTGCACCTCCTTATGGTCTCTGGCCCCCGGCTTCACTCCGGGAGCAAGGAATTATGGTACTGACCGGATTTGATCCGACAGTATGTCACGGTTATTCATCTTACCATAAGAAGTCCATTCTTTCAAGCTTTTTTTGTGATCTTCCTTGTATTTTTTTCCACCAGCCTGCGGGGGACCATGATCTGATGTCCGCATCCCATACATTTGAGACGGAAATCAGCTCCGGTACGCAGCACCTCCCACTCCTGGCTCCCGCAGGGATGAGGCTTCTTCATTCTGATAATATCTCCCACATCAAATCTGTCCGCCATATGTTCTGTTCCTTTCTTTTCCCCGTGTCCGCTGTTTAATCCGTCGCCGTCAGCACTCCCTGCACGAGAAAGCGTTCATCATCCCTTACATTTGTACAGGTAGACAGGCTCACGATCTGGGACTGAGCATTCACCTCCACATCCACCTGATAATTGGAAGACTCTCTGCAGAGCTGGATATACTGCTCAAATTCCTCGTCAGAATTAAATTCAAGATCGTAATTGTCGGCGTCATCTTTGACCACGCCCACCGAAAATACGGTATAGGTCCTTACCTTACCGTCCGGCGTATAGATATAGAAATCCGGGTGCTCTTTACAGAAAGATTCGTCTTCATACTCAAAAAGCTGTGAAAACATTTCCCCGCCTGTATTAAGATGATGTCCGTAAATAAATGTATTTCGGTCAGAAAAATCCGGGGTATTGCGCTCATCCATAAAAATTGCTCCCAGTTTATTGTCATTAGCGGAAAAGGTTCTTGTCAGATATTCCTCATTATCCTCTCCCTGTACAACCGGATAATTTATAACAGAAGGCTCATCAAATCGTATCCAGGCCACAGTATCCCTGTTTTCTTTCATCAGAGCGTCAAAATCCACACTGAATCCGCTCCCGTCCTCATCCGCCGTAAGCGCGATATCCCTGATTTCATCATATTCCTTTTCTCCTGTATAGTAGGGCACCAGTATAATAACAAGCTGATAAAGAGAAAAGACGAATACACAGACCGCAGCGATCAGCACGGTCCCGGAAAGGATATTGAACGCTGTCCGTCTTCTCTGTCTTTCTTTTTTATTCCGAGGATTTCTTTTTCTATTTCTGCCCATCCCGGCTGTCCTTTCTAAAATTACTTATTATTCTTGAAACGGATCACTTTAAAATCCCAGATTCTCATCCACAAGGATAATCTTGAACCGTTTCGGTATTCTGCTGAACCTTGTAATCATAATCTGACAGCAGATACAATCCGGACTCTTGCAGTCAAAACAGCTGCCGTTTTTCACACAGGGAGTATCGATGCCGAATCTCTGAGTGTTGATTGGCGCCGCCTCATTCCTGGCCCTGTGCATGGCGTCTTCCTCTGTCTTCACGATCTTGTTCATCCCCACGATCAGGAGGACATTTTTCGGACCGAACGCATACGCTGCCACACGGTTGGCATTCCCGTCTACATTTATGAACACGCCGTCCTCGCTCATGGCATTGACACTGCCCAGATACCAGTCGCTGGTAAACGCTTTCAGTGCCATCTCATCCTTTTCTTCCCGGCTGGAAGCTTTGTCTCTGTCACAAAAATCATAGTCGCCAGAACAGATCGCGTCCCGAAACCCTACCTCCTGGACGGATTTAGATCCTCCCATATTGATACTGCTTCCTTTCGGGATCAGCTCCAGTGCCTTCTTCACTGCTTCTTCCTTTGTAGACGCATAGTACGCCTCCATATTCCTGGACTCCAACGCCTTTACCACACGCTCTCCCAATGCTTTATTTCTCTTCTGCCTGACATCCATCTGATCGACCTCACTTTCTTAAACTTACAACTGATTGCTGATACTATTTTATTCTGAGAACAGTATAGCATATTTTTAAGTGTATCGTTTGATGGTTTCTTTCAGAATATATTTTTTGTCGCTGTATCTGCTCACGATATATTGATTCGCCTTGCGCTCCAGCTCATCTTCCAGGGGTGCAAGCTCCGCTTCCGGCCCATATTTTTTCTTCAGAGCTTTCTCCAGGAGATAATCGCACACTTGAGGGTTCTTGGGAAGCAGAGGCCCATGCAGATATGTGGCGATCACATTTTTGTACACAACACCCTCATATCCTGACTTCCCCGTATTTCCAAGCCCGTAAAACACTTTTCCAAACGGTGTATGATCCCCGATATAAGTCCTTCCTCCATGATTTTCAAATCCTACTACCGGCTGTTCAAACAGCGGGCTGTTGAGTACGATATTCCGGATAAGACGCTCAGGCTGCCACTCGGTGGTAATGTCCAGGATGGAAAGGCCCTCGATCGTCTTCTTGTCCGTCCTGTAATATTTCCCGAGAAGCTGATAGCCGCCGCATACTGCCAGGACGACACCGCCCTCTTCTACATAAGTCTTGAAATCTTCCCGTATATCCTTCAAAAAACCGCAGACCAGTTCCTGCTCCCGGTCGGATCCCCCTCCCAGGAGCACGATATCCAGTTTTGTAAAATCGATCTTATCCCCTGAGAGAAACGGAACCACATCCGCCTCAATACCACGCCACTCAAGGCGTTTACGAAAACACTGAATATTTCCCCGGTCGCCGTACAGGTTCAAAAGGTCCGGGTACAGATGTCCGATCGTCAGTTTCATCATTCTTCCGTACCTCCTTCCATTCCTCTTGTATTCGTTTCAACCTGTCCACCGTTCCCCGATCCGTCTACATTTTCGCTTTTCTCCAGCTCTGACAACAGATGGTTCGTGCAGTACAGACCGGAATAATTTACAATTACATAAAGATTCTTTGTCCCATTCCTGGCGCAGTCCAAAACCGCTGTTTTCATATCTGTCGTAGAGTCACAGGGAATATCTTCATATTTCAGGCGCAGCCCCATGTCGTGCCGGCGTGTTCCCGCCGTAATGATTCTGCCGGCATTACTGTCAGCCAGATACTGAAAATCCACATCCCACAGCCAGGAGATATCTTCTCCGTCCTGATAGGTGTCATTGATCTGTATAATGATATCCTTCGGCTTTGGATCTTTGAGCACAAGAGATACCTTCTGCTGGAACCCGATCGGATTTTTTGCCAAATGAAGCTGAACGCGGGCACCTTCGATCTGAAAGATGCTTTCCCTGTTATTTCCATAATCAAACGCTTCGATCATCTGTTTAAAACCGGCAAATCCCGCGCCCAGTGTCCTGAGGGCAGTGTAAGCAGCCAGCGTGTTGTAGATATTGTACGGAGTACGTACGGCGGGATCCAGATGCAGCTCGTTTATATCAAAAGAATAAAATTCGTCCGAAAACTGAATATGTTCCGCCGTATAATCCGGATCCGGCCGTTTCCATCCACAGTTCGGGCAGTGATAGATTCCCAGCTGTCCATAATGGAAGAATTCATACTCCAGCTTTTTCCCGCACTTTCGGCAAAAAATACTTTCTCTGATCTCGGAACGGGATCTATCGTCAAAGATCTGTTCGCTGATTCCATAGGTCACATATGGATTCCCGCTGTTTTCCGCAAGAGAATAGGACAGGATATCATCACAGTTGATAACCAGCGTTGTCTCCGGTACACTTTTTACAGCGTTCATCAGCTTATTGTACGTAATGTCCACTTCCCCGAAACGGTCCAGCTGGTCCCTTGATATATTGGTCAGCAGGGCACAGTCCGGCAGAAGCTTGGGCAGAACACCCACGGAAGCGATCTCATCCACCTCGATGCAGGCGTAGTCCGCGTCCAGATTTCCTTTCTTATCTGTCTCCAGAACAAACGCCGAAATAATCCCGTTTAACATGTTTGCCCCGGTGCGGTTGATAATGACTTTCTTTCCTTCGCTCTCCAGAGCTCTGCTCAGGATGGCATTGGTCGTCGTCTTTCCGTTAGTTCCCATTGTAACGATCGTCTTTTCTCTCACCTGGGAAGCCATCTCCCGCAGAATATTGGGATCGATCAGACGGGCCACATAACCCGGCAGTGTAACCCCGCTCCCTCTATTTAGTTTTTTGATCAGGCTGCTCGTGGCTTTTGCACACTTCACAGCAAATTTACTTCTTAATCTCATCGTTTCATCCATCTCAATCTCTGGTATCCCGGCATCATTCCAATCAGCTTCGATGCCCGTTTCATTCACTGTCTGTTACATTCAGAGGTATTATACTGAAAATCCCTTCATAAAACAAGGGCGGCAACCGCTAATTCTGCCGTTTCAAAAGTTCCTGTATCGCCCAGGCAACCCCCTGTTCTGTGTTCGAGCGCGTTACATATTTTGCCGCCCGTTTTATCTTCCAGTCCGCATTCCCCATTGCCACTGTAGCGCCAAAGTCCATAGAAAGCATGGACAGGTCATTTAAGCTGTCTCCGATAGCCATCACCTCGTCCATGGTATATCCGAGAGACTCGATATACTCTTTCAGGACAGGTCCCTTCTGAGCTTTTATATCTGTAATCTCCAGATTTGTCATAAAAGAAGAAGAGACCGCGATATCCGGATTCTTTTCCTGGCTTCGCCTGATCTGATCCAGCATTTCCAGATCTCCGGTAAACAGAAAAATCTTATACACTGGAACTTCCGTCTTTTCCAGTTCTTCCAGGCTTGGGATCACATCAGAGCGTTCCTTCATTTCCCGGTAGAGATCCGTTTTTGTCACTTCGTCACGACACATATTCATATGAAAGAGCTGGATCTGACGGATCAGGCTTTCCTCTCCCTCTTCCGGTGTTCCTACAAAGTAGTTGCAGCCACTTGTACAGAATACTGCCGAAATAGGATACTCCTTTATTTCCCCGTAAACCCGCCTGCACAGCTCCCTGTTCATGGGGTGTAACGCCACGATCTCCTTCCGGGGATTGCGGACTTCCGCTCCACTGCTCACGATGTAATCACACACGATTCCTGTCCCTTCCAGCTGCTGCATCGCACCTTTAAATTCTCTCCCTGTTGTTATGATAAAACGGATTCCCGCATCACACGCGTCTTTTACCGCCTCCAGCGTTTCCGGCGCAATCCTGTGGTCCTCTCCCAGGAGCGTCCCGTCCATATCACTTGCAATCACTTTAATCATACGGTTCTTCCCTCTAGTTCTGTATTTTTCAAAATATTCCCCGCATATACCGCAGCTCCATATGCTGCCTCTTCCAGCGTTTCCGGAAGAACAGGGTCTGCAAGGAACATTTCCTTAATAATCTTCTGAAGGACTTTGTTCTTCCGGACAGCATTTCCTGACGCAGCCAGGCGGTCCATCCCGATCTCCGTATAGCTGCGTATCTCTATATACATATCATAAAGTTCCCGTACAATCCCCTTAAGAACTCCGCAAATCACACCACCCGGAGTAAAATTATCCTCACTGATACCGGCAATACTTCCTCTTAGTTCCGGCTTTGACCTGGTTCCGTTAAATGTCGTCACTATCTCCAACCCGCTGTGCTCACCATATGCCTCCCGGGCCAGTTTTTCCATGATCTCATACTGAGAAATATTTCCATACCCTGCCGCCTTTACATATGACCGGAAAAAATTCTCCAGAACCGCATATGCTCTTCCCCCACAAAGCGATGACCCGGCCAGCAAATACTTCCCTCCCACAAATGGTCTTGTCTCAATCCCTTCAATCTCATAATACCTGTCAGAAATCACAGAAATCTGTCCTCCGGTTCCTATATTGACGAGATAGGTATTCGGTGCCTCTCCCGCGGCTCCGAGAAAACTGGCCTGGTTATCCCCTAGGGCAGCCATAACGGGAATTCCTCTGTGCTCACCCAGTATATATGGCTCTTCTGTCACTTCCGGAAGAATCGCCGGATCTAACTTTAGCTGTTCCAGTAATTCTGTCAGGAATTTTTTCTTCCTCGTATCAAAAAAACCAAGGCCCGCCGCATTGGTGACATGAACCACAGGCGTCCTTCTCCCGGTCAGCACCATACCCAGGTAATCCATGATCGTACAGACCGATACCGCCTGATCTGGAGCGATCCCATTTTCTATATTAAATAAATGTGTAAGTAGCCCGTATCCAGACGGGACATATAGTCCACATTTCTCATAAACTGCCTCCACCATCGTCCTTCCATCCCGGCGGGGAATATTTCCTCTTCCATCCTGCCACGTATACAATGGGCTGATGCATTTCCCTTCCCTGTTGAGATAGAGAATCCCGTGCATCTGCCCTGTCAGCCCGATCGCCTTGATATCCGGGAACCGCCTAAGATACCCATCTGCAGCCTCAACCGCACAGTCAATGATCCCTGTCACATCCTGAACCTTTTCCCATCTGTACTGTGTCCTGATCCGGCTTTTATTCTGGACTGTCAACGCCTTACTGCAGTGCCGGTCATCGGTATCTGATAAAATGATACTGATCGTGGTAGTGCCAATATCTATCCCCAATGTTTTCACATTCTAAATCCTTTCTTTTTACAGAACGGCTGTCTGCCCGTATTTACCGGAACATTCAGCCTTCGCAATGGAAGAAATTTCCCAGATTAAAAATATTATAACATATAAAGAGCGTCTGTGTCACAGATGCCTTGATCAGAAAAGGCAAAACACAGACGCCACACTGACATCCGAGGGAATGACTTCGTTATGAATTACGCTTTTTCCTCAGCCTCTTATATACACTTGCCCGGAACAGAGTGTACACAACAGATGTAATTGGAATAAATATGAGCATTCCCACAACACCCATCAGATTCCCTCCGATCGTCACTGCCGCCAGAACCCAGATAGAGGGAAGACCTACAGAACTCCCCACCACTTTCGGATAGATCAGGTTTCCCTCGATCTGCTGGAGGACCAGAAATACAATGACGAATATAAGAGCCTTCAGAGGAGCCACCATCAAGATCAAAAACGCGCCCACAAAACATCCGATAAACGCCCCGAAAATAGGGATCAGTGCCGTAAATGCTATAAGCACACTTACTAAAAGCGCATATGGCATGTTCAGGATATTCATGACAATAAAAAACATAGTTCCCAGGATAAGCGCCTCTACACACTGCCCTGTAAAAAAACTGGAAAAAGCTTTGGAAGCCAGTCCGAATACTTCAAAACACCAGTCTACTCTTTTCTCCTGGAGAAACGCCCGCATGACTTTCTGCACCTGTACCCCCAGCTTCTCTTTCTGGAGCAGTACATAGCAGGCGAACACAAATGCGATCACAAAAGTCGCCACTCCGCTTACAATAGATCCGATAGCGGAAACCGTCGAATTGAGAACATTTCCTGCCCCGTTCTGGAAGAAGGCCATTACACTGTCCATTAATCTGCCCACATCGAGATTCAGATTGTCAAGCCAGGCTCTCATCTCGCTGTTGTCCGTAAACAGTTCTTCTATAAACCTCTGCGCCTGGGGGATAAATGCCTGGATCGTTTTACCAAGGGAAAGGACCGTCCTTGTCAGTTCCGGAATCACGACAAACATTACCAACACTACAATACCGATCACGATAAAAATCGTCAGAACCAGACTTACAGGCCGGGCAATCCGCTGCGCGAACTTTTTGTCCTTCAGATACTTATTACCAAAAATCTTCTCCTCCAGAAAGCTCATGGGTATATTCACTATAAACGCAATTCCTCCGCCAAGAAGAAACGGTGTGATGATGCCCACCGCAAATCCAAGCCATTCAAAAAGGATCCTGTAGTTCCAAAGAGCGATCAGGATCACGATCGTAAACAGGATCAGTTCCTTCAGTTTCCGCATATTATCTCTGTCTAAATTCATAGTTCCTCCTGTTTGATGCCACAGTTTTCCGCTGTCTTAATCTCTTCCGGAGTAATACCTGTAAATCTTACAATGTCCTCCGCCTTCATACCATTTTCCAGCATTTGTCTGATGAGAGCCTGTCTTTCACTTAGACGCCCCCTCTGGATTCCCTGTTGAACTCCTTGTTGGATCCCTTGTTGAATCCCTTGTTGAAGCCCTTGCTGCACCCCCTGCCTGAGCCCCTCTTTCACAGCGCTGTCCATTAGAGTATTATAATCTCTGACAGCTTTTTCCCTGGCTTCATATTCCAGTCGTTTCTGCTCATCTGCGCTCAGCTTCTCCAACTCACTATATGCTTCTTCAATATATTTATCTGTTTTCGCCATCTCTTTGAAATCCTCTCTGGTCTTTCCGTTAAAAAAGCGCATCCACCGAATGACCCCTTCTTCATTTCTCACTTTCTCCGGAAGCTTTCCAAGCTCTAATATGTGCAATTCCAGCAGAGCCGCAATAAATCCTTTTCTTACCTTTTCATTCTGCATCAGTTCTTTAAAGCAGAAATCCACCGTAGGAAGCATTATGAAATTGTCGTTTGTCTGTACCATAGATTCTCTCCTTTCCTCCTGGAAACAAAGGATCCTGCAGGAAAGGCCGTCTATGTACATCTCTATTTTAACATATCTTTATGCTGTGTAAAGGCGTAACCTGTTTTCTCTGTGATCCTGTGTTTCATCTGTTTCATCGCCGGGTCGGGAGTTTGACAGTTGCATAATTAAAAAAGTGCTTACAGGCCGCATAGAGCCTGTACTTTTTTTGTCAAATTTTTTGTTTTACTATCTAGTAATATATAGTGATATATGATATAATTATTATAGAGGTGATTTCAATGCGTGTTACTACATCTAAATCAAAAAATTCCGAATCCTTTTACATTACAAAATCCTATACAAATGCCCAGGGTAAGAGCACTTCTACCACAATTAAAAAACTGGGTACCCTGGCCGAATTATCGGAACGTCTTGGCACCGACCGGGATGGCGTCATGGCGTGGGCAAAAGAACAGGCAAGAATCGAAACAGAAAAATATAAAAAAGAAACGGAAGATGCAGTTGTTACGATCCCTTTCCATTCTAACAGGCTCATGGACTATAACAGAAAAAAACTTTTTACCGGCGGTTATCTCTTCCTCCAGTCTGTTTATTATGGTCTGAAGATGGATTCCATCTGCCGAAAGATCAGATATCGTTACAAATTTAAATATGACCTGAATGCGATTCTCTCGGATCTGATCTATACCAGAGTCCTGGAGCCTTCCAGCAAAACTTCTTCTTTCAAGGCTGCACAGCAATTCCTGGAGGCACCAACTTATGAACTTCATGATGTCTACCGCGCGCTTTCTGTTCTCGCAAAAGAAAGCGATTTTATTCAGGCCGAAGTTTACAAGAACAGTTTTTTCATGGGGAACAGAAACGATAAAGTGCTTTATTATGATTGTACAAACTACTATTTCGAAACCGAGCAGGAAGACGGTGATAAAAAGTATGGAAAGAGCAAAGAACACAGACCCAATCCTATCATTCAGATGGGACTGTTTACCGATGGAGATGGGCTTCCATTAGCTTTTTCTCTTTTCCCAGGCAATCAGAATGAGCAGAAGTCCTTAAAGCCCCTGGAAACAAAGATCCTTCAGCAGTTCGGCTGTCAGAAATTTATCTATTGCAGCGATGCCGGACTGGCTTCTGAAGATAATCGAGCCTTCAACCATCTTGGACAGCGTGCATTTATTGTGACACAGTCTATCAAAAAACTTCCGGCAGAGGATCGGGAATGGGCCCTGGACACCAAAGGATTTAAACGTCTGTCAGATGATTCCCCTGTTGATATCACGAAGCTTTCTGATGATGATAAACAAGGCCTTTTTTATAAAGATGAACCGTACACTACAAAGAAACTCCATCAGCGTCTGATCATAACCTATTCCCCCAAATATGCCGCATACCAGAAGGCTGTCCGTGCCGAGCAGGTCAGCCGTGCTGAAAAAATGGTTGCCAGCGGCTCTTTGAAAAGGCAGCGAAAAAATCCCAACGATCCTGCAAGGTTCGTAAATAAGATCGCAACAACAAAAGAAGGAGAAAAAGCGGAAATCCATTACTATCTTGATCCCGAGAAGATCGCAGAAGAAGAAAAGTATGACGGGCTTTATGCCGTCTGTACCGACCTGTTAGATGATGATGTAGCAGACATCCTGAAAGTCAGTGAAGGCAGATGGCAGATTGAAGACTGCTTTCGGACCATGAAAACAGACTTTGACGCAAGGCCTGTTTATGTAAGCCGTGAAGATCGGATAAAAGCCCATTTCCTCATCTGCTTTTTAGCTTTGCTGCATTTCCGGATGCTGAAAAAGACATTAAAAAATCCCTGTACTACAGAGCAGCTGCTGCACGTACTGCGCAGCATGAAGTTTGCCGATATAGAAGAACAAGGTTTTATGCCGGTATATGAACGTCAAAGGATCACGGATGACCTTCATGATGTATGTGGCTTCCGTACAGACTATCAATTTATAACAAAACGCAAAATGAAAGAGATCCAGAAAAAAAGTAAGCGAAGATAAAACATTACTATATTTCAAGTATAGAGCAAAAAGTGCCACAACCCCAGTATTTTCAAGGATTGTGGCACTCATTTTTTCTTTTCAACTGTCAAAAATGGGATTTTAACATATCTTTATGCTGTGTAAAGGCGTAACCTGTTTTCTCTGTGATCCTGTGTTTCATCTGTTTCATCGCCGGGTCAACGCCTGGAACTCAGGCACCGAAAATGAGACTCTCTGCCGCCATGCGGCATAGTTAATAGATTTATCCGGCATGACAGAAAACATGCCTTAGTTTGTGTAGACTTAGGATAACACGGCTAGAACGGAAAGGCAACCACATATTTCCAAAATATCAGAAACGAAAATGGTCCTGGATCTTTCTCCTCGAAAAACCCAGAACCGATTATAATAAAACATTGTTTTTACTGGATGGAAGCTTTTCTCTTGACCTATTCTTCCATGTTCTGAATCAACTTTTCATTCTTTCTGCTCTGTTTCATCGTTTTAATCTTACCGCTGATCACAGGCGCAAGAGTCTGGACCAAAACTACCAAGATGAGGACAATGCCCTGGAATGTCCCCTGGATATAAATATCCAGACCGCTGGCAGAAATAATACGGTCAATTGTGGCATAAGATAGTGCGCCGAACAGTATACCGATCACTTTTCCCTTGCCTCCGGACATGGATACTCCGCCAAGCACAACTGCTGCAATCGCATACATTTCATAACTTGTCCCGGAAGAAGCCGGCGTTATCGACGTATTTTTCCATGCCTGGATCAAGGACGCGATACCAGTCAGAATACCACAGATGACAAAAACCGATATCTTGATCCAGTCTACATTGATCCCGGTCAGACGTGATGCTTTTTCATTGCTTCCAATTGCATAGACTCGTTTTCCATATTTTGTATAGGAACTAATATAGACCATAATCGCGACCAACACCAGAAATACAAGCGTGATATACGGAATCGTAATACCTCCAATGGAGATCCTTCCCGAACCGATCGTACGAAGCACATCATATCCGGCTGCAGTGTCCAAAAGCTGATATTTATAGGAACTTCCTGTATAATCAATATTTATAATCGTCACACAGTATTCTGCGATCGAGCGATAGATCAACATTGTCCCCAGGGTAACGATAAACGGCGGCATCTTTCCCCATCCTACAAGAGCGCCATTGATAAATCCGCATAATGCTCCTGCAGCAACAGCGAAAAGGACTGTTAAAAGAATGCTCTCTGTTATATTGTAAACGATCACCGAAAAACTTCCTACCAGTACAAGCATAGAGCCAACGGAAAGGTCAATCTGTCCCGTTATAATGATAAATGCCATGCCAAGGGCTATTATACCCACCACAGCTCCGGTCGTACTGCTGAGTATCGCGGCGATATGATTCCAGTTAAAAGTATATCCTCTGTTGCTGACTACAAGAGAATAGATCACCAAAATTACCAGAAGGACAAGAATAAAACTATATTCATATATAAAATTTTTTATATACCGTCCACCCTTTTTGCCTGCTTTTACATTGTTCTCTTTCATAATCTGTCTGCTCCTCTATACATTGATCGCATTCGTCGCGTACTGCATGAGCCTGTGCTCGTCGATCTCTTCATGTGTAAATTCGCCGATAAGGCGCCCTTCATAGAGAACCAGACAACGATCTGCGATTTTTTTAATTTCCGGTATTTCCAGCGTATTTACCAGGATCGTCTTTCCTTCTTCCGCAAACTTCAGGATCAATTTATAAATTTCTTCCTTGGCCCCCACATCAACTCCCTGAGTCGGATTATCAAAAAGCAGGATATCCGCGTTTGTATTCAGCCACCTGGCAATAAAGACTTTCTGCTGATTCCCGCCAGAAAGAGCATTAATAGAATAGCCGGATGATTCCGCCTTTATATTCAGTACATCTTTCATCTGTGAAAATTTTTTCTGTTCGCGTTTTTTAAATATATGCTGCATAAAGTTGGATAAAATATGCTCTGCGCAGTAAAAATTCTCCAGAATCGTCATATCAGGGATCACAGAATTTTCCTTCCGGTTTGAAGGGAGCATGGCCACTCCTCTCTTCATCCGGTTCTTGATCCCTGCTCTTTTCTCCTTCTTTCCCTGGATTGTCAGCATACCGCTGTAAATCGGCACTGCTCCGAAAATGCACTCCAGAACTTCGCTGGCTCCGCAGCCTGCCAGCCCGGTAAGCGCAAGGATCTCACCTTTCCTTACTGTAAAAGACAGATTGTCAAATCCAGGTCCGGAAAGATTTTTTAACTGCAGGATCTCATCTCTCAGCTCTCTTTTTATATATGTATCACCTGCATCCGCCGATACACCCACCATGTATTTTGTTACTTCTTCCGGAGATGTTTCGGAAATTTTTCCGGCAGCTGTTACTTTTCCGTTACGGAGCACCGTATAGCGGTCGGCTATCTCAAAAATCTCCGGCATTTTATGAGAAATAAAAATAAAGGATTTCCCCTGTTCCTTTAACCTGTTTATTATAGCAAACAAGTGTTTTATCTCCTCTGTGCTTAATGCCGTAGTCGGTTCGTCCAGTATCAGAAGTTTTGCGTTAAAATATAACGCCTTGCATATTTCCAGCAGTTGTTTTTCAGATGTTTTCAGTTCTTCCACAACTGCCGCCGGATCCATTTCCAGCCCCAGCATTTCAAACAGCTTCGCGCTTTCCTCTATCATCTCCTTTTTCTTGAGCTTTCCCAGTTTTGCTGTTTTTTCTTTTCCAAGAAAAATATTTTCATAAACGCGCAGATCATTGATCACGTTTAACTCCTGATGCACAAAAGCGATTCCCAGCTTTTCCATTGTTTTGATCGTAGGGCTGATGACACGTTCTCCGTTAAATTTTATTTCGCCCAGATCCAGTGAAAGTACACCGCCCAGAATGTTCATAAGCGTAGACTTTCCCGCTCCGTTCTCTCCCAGAAGCGCATGGACCTCTCCCTCTTTCACTGAAAAATCCACATCAAAGAGAACCTGTGTCGTATAAAACGATTTTGAAATATTTTTCATTTCTAATAGGTCCATATAGATGTTCTCCTTTTCCGGTTTTGAAAAGCGCCCCAAAGGGACAACCATTCAGGGCGCTTATTTCTTCAGTCTTGTATTTAACGGCCAAGGAATCCTTCATACTCGGATGCATTGCTGGAATCAACAATAAATGTATCCTCATATGCCGTATCGCCATTTTGGAACTCCCAGTTTCCATCAAGGTAATCTACCATATACTGAATAGCTGAATTAATCATATTCGGATTGAAGTCGGCTGACATCAATCCATCAAAATACTCATCAGCAATCGGACTCAGCGCCTCATCCTCTCCTCTTAAGACTGTATACAGTTCTTCCATTCCGCCAACAGCTGTCGCATATACATTCAGATCCGCAAGTGACTGCTTTATATCATCACTAAATGTATTATCATTCAGGATCTCGAGAAATGCCATGGTCATCTCATCATCCATGGAAAAGACATACATGCTGCCGCTTGCCTGTGCGCTTTCGATCCACGAAGACAGGTCCGATTCAATGTATTGCTTCGCATTGTCATTGGACCATGCACACTCATATTCAAAATATGCGTTTCCGCCAAACAGGGCGTCCACCTCTTCCTGTGTCCATGCCGCATCCGCAACATCTGTTATCGAATATGTAACATCGTTTTCAGAATCATAATAGTCCTGTTCTCCCAGAAGGAAGTTCTGGAAGCCTTCTGTACGATACTGGCAGGCAGAAGAAGTATCCCCTGTGAACTGTACCAGTGTGCTGTCCGGTGTCATCCCGTTTGCCACACACCAATAAGCGCACGCTGCCCCCACATACCAGTTATTCCCTGAATACGCCAGAATCGAATCGTCCTGAGTACTCTCGATAATACGGTCAAAAGACAGCCACGGAATTCCTTCTGCTGTCAGCGCCTCTTCTCCGGCCGCGGCAGAATCATCCTGTGCAAAAAATACCACACCAGCCGCATCTCCGTTCGCGATGATCTCATCCACCTGGTCATTCTGGGTAGAACCGTCACTTGCCGTATACAGATACGCATTATATTTTCCTTCTGCTTTGATCTCATCTACCATTTCTTCAGCATATGAACCGACCTGGCCAGTAAATCCGTGATCAGGCGCAGGGGTCATTACATAAATCGTTCCGCCCTGGCTGCCGCTATCTGAGCCAGTATCTTCCGTCTCACTATTTCCTCCAGAACAGCCTGCAAGAAGTCCGGCCAGCAGGCATGAACACAACAATACCGCAATTTTTCTTTTTTTCATCTTACATCCTCCTTTTTCGCTTCCAATAATTGCTAAAACAACATTTTTTATGTTGTTTCAATAACTTTTAATTTCATTTTACACATATATGATAAAATGTCAATAATAATTATTTTATATTGCATCATTTTTCACAAAAAATAAGAGCAGAAGCATTTCTTTGCTTTCTGCCCTTACCCAATCATCGTTTTCTTACCAATAATAAAAGTCCTCACTCCGCGCCGAGAACTTTCACTCCTTTTTCAAGAAGCCTGCTCACATCCGCAGCGGGAGTCTTTTTATCGACCACAACTGCGTCAAGCTCGTCAAAAGATGCCAGGAGGCGCAGCGAATTACGCCCCATTTTCGAGTGATCCGCCACAGCCACTGTTTTCTGGGAAATCCCCATAAACTGCCTTTTTGTCTGTATCTCATCCACTCCTGTGATCGAAACTCCCGAATCTGCATTGATCCCGTCAACACCCATCAGATATAGATCCGCCCTCATATGATCAAAAGCATTGGGCAGATAAACATCATAAAACCTCCCCCGCGAGGAATCAAACAGACCTCCGAACATATAAAGATCGATTGTATCCGCTGCCTGTACTAATGCGGCTGCCGCGTAAAAGGAATTTGTAATGACTGTTCCCGGTATTCGTTGTCTTGCCATTTCTACTGCAATCTCCTGACAGGTAGTTCCGGCATCCAGTATCACTGTCATGTGAGGAGCGATCAGTTTTTCAACTACGCATCTCGCAATCTCCGTCTTTTCCTGCAAGTATATCGATTTGCGCAATTTCACATCCAGAAGATTATACGGAGTAATCCCCGTCTTGACAGCTCCTCCAAAAGTCCTCAGCAACTGCCCGTTTTTTTCCAAAAATGCGAGGTCATTCCGGATAGTGGACTCGCTGCATTTCAGATTTTCACAGAACTCCGCGACTGTTACAGAGTCGTTGCTGTTGAGCATCTTTAATATCTCATTATGTCTTTTCTCTACTTTACTTTGCTCCATTACGCCCATTCCTCCTTATATACTTGTGTCCTATCATATCATAAAAATTTTTCTTGCAAAAGAACTTTTTGTCAATTTAATAATTATTTTTATAAATCACATATCTTAATTCTGTTTTTCTATTGACATTTCGCATAAATCATTGTAAATATAATAATAACTAGTATTTCAATATTTTTTATTATTGTTTCAATAACTTTCACCACTTCATATGCAAATATTCAAACAAGGAGGTATTCTAATGTACACACTATTTGATGCTGGCCCGGTTTTTTATCAGGTTCCGGGAACCATAAAAGAGCTCGCTCCATTGGTCAAAAAATATGGTATCGGCGGTATTGCTCCGACAGAAGAACTTCTGGAAGATGAAAATGCTGCTACAGAAGCCCGAAAGCTCCTGGATGATCTGGGACTGAAATGGGGACTTCTCCCCATGCCAATGGACTCTTACTGGGAGAATACGACAGACGAAATGTTCCGGGAGGGACTGGCTAAATTACAGATCTGGGCAAAAAATGCAGAAAAAATGGGAGTGACCCTGGCTTATAATCATATTTTCCCAGGCAGTAATGTCCGTGAGTTCCAGGAAAATTTTGAATGGCACATAAACCGGATTACCCAAGTATACAACATCTTGTCTGCCTATGGTATCCATTATGGTCTGGAATTTCTCGGGCCCTGGGATCTGTTCTGCAGTTTTCGCAATCCTTTTATGAGAACGATCGCTGGTGTTCTCTCTCTTGCTGATTCCATCAGCAATGAAATCGGCTTTCTCTTTGACACATTCCACTGGTCCTGTATGGGCGCCAGACGCGAGGATCTGATGTACGCAGCAGTCCATAACGACCGTATGGTCTGTTTCCATATTAATGACGGAATTGCCGGCAGGAAGATGTTTGAACAAAAAGATCTGACCCGGGCAATGCCTATGACTACCGGGGTCATCGATTCTGTCACTCCCTGGAAACTGTTCCGTGATTATGGATATGACGGCCCAGTGCTCTGCGAACCCATAAAGCCTACTTATGAACGATTTGCAAAAATGTCGCCTGAAGAAGTTGTCAGCGAGATTGCGGAGGCCTATAGGCGTATGGAAACTCTCGCCTCCCAATCATAATCTTTTAAACATCATTTAGGAAAGGAGTATGTTTTTATGAAAAAATACAGAGCCGGGATCGTTGGAGTTGGTTTTATCGGAGCCGCCCATATCGAAGCGCTCAGAAGGCTTCCGAACGTTGAAGTTGTAGCTCTGGCAGATTCTGCAGGAGCCAGCGAAAAGGCTAACTCACTTGGAGTCCCGAGGGGATATTCTAATTATAAAGATATGATCGAAAAAGAGTCCCTGGATGTAGTACATATCTGCACTCCCAATTTTACGCACTGCGAAATTGCCCTGTACGCAATGGATCACAATATCAATGTCATCTGCGAAAAGCCAATGTGCTGCACCCTGGAAGAAGCAGATCGCATGATCGCCAAAGCGAAAGAAAAAGGTCTTATGAACGGAGTGAACTATCATAACCGCTGGTATCCCATGACCGCTCAGTTAAAAGAGATGGTACAAAACGGAGAATTCGGAAAGATCCATGCGGTATACGGAGAATTTGCTCAGGACTGGCTGCTCTATGACACAGATTATAACTGGCGTGTAGAGTCTTCCGAATCAGGCAGTACCAGAGCAGTCTCTGATATAGGAACACACTGGCTTGATCTAATTGAAAATATTACCGGAGCAAAAGTAACAGATGTCTGCGCAGATTTTCTAATCTTACACGAAACCAGAAAAAAGCCGAAAAAAGCCGCAGATACTTTTGGAGGAAACGGCCAGCTTTCTGAAGAATATGAAAACATCTCCGTCACCACAGAAGATCACGCGAATCTTATGTTCCGCCTTGACAATAATATTCTCGGGTGTGCCGTATTCAGCCAGATCATCCCGGGCCGCAAAGCGGAACTCAAAATAAATATTGCGGGAATAAAGCAGTCAGCTACCTGGTGCTGCGACACCTGCAATGAAATCTGGCTGGGCCAAAGAGGCGATTATAACTGCACCTTTGAGAAAGATCCCGGCATGCTCAGTGAATCTGTCCAGATCAATGCAGGATATCCGGGCGGACACGGAGAAGGATTTCCCGACGCTTTTAAAAACAGTTTCCGGGCAATGTACGCGGGTATCGGGAATCCCTCAGACAATCCGCCTTATGCAGATTTTAAAACAGGACGTCATGAAATACTTCTTTGTGACAAGATTCTTGAAAGTGCAAGAAAAAAAGCGTGGGTAAAACTTTAACGGAGGATTACAAAGTGAAATATCTGGCTGGAATAGATCTGGGAGGAACAAATATCAAATTTGCCCTGATGAATGAACACATGGGCACCGTATATAAAAAAAGCATTCCTACTCCTTTTCGCGGATCACCGGAAACAGTATTTCAGGCTATGATAAACGGACTACAGTCTCTTCTACAAGAAAATGCACTTACTCCGCTCTCCCTTTTAGGGATTGGAATCGGAATTCCCGGGCTGACAGACAGCAGGAAAGGATTGGCCTACGAGGTCAAATTTCTCCGTTGGCGAAATATAGATGTAATAACTCCGTTTTCCCATGCTTTTGGGGTTCCTGTCATAGCTGAAAACGATGGTGCTGTCAATGCACTGGGCGAATGCTATCTTGGAGCCGGAAAGGGAAAGCAAAATGTGATCCTGCTCACTCTGGGCACAGGTCTGGGATGTGGGATTGTCTCAGACGGCAGATTATTGCGGGGCCGTGACGGCGTGGCGGCAGAAACAGGACATATGACAATTGATCCTGAAGGAGATCTCTGTGCATGTGGCAGGAGAGGCTGCTTTGAAAGCTGCTGCAGTGCAACGGCTCTAATGCGTTATGCGAGAAGAGCTGTCCTGGAATACCCCGACTGTATTCTTATGCAATATGCCAAGGGCGACATTTTTGCCATCGACGGTCCAATGATCTGTAAAGGTAGTGACAGCGGTGACCCAGCAAGCCAAAATGCCCTCCGGATTTTTAATGAAAAACTAAGCATCGGTCTTATGAATCTGATCAATCTGTTAAATCCGGATATGATCATTCTTAGCGGAGGCGTTTCTGCTGCCGGTGACCGGATCCTCCGCCCGGTCCGTGATCTTGTTGAGGAAAAACTGATGCATCCTGTCCAGCACTGTGAGATTGTGACCGGACAGCTTGGGAGTGATGCCGGTTCGCTGGGTGCCTGCATACTTGCGGCTCAGAAAATCGGTCTTATAAAGCAAAAGGAAAGTAGGTGAGAATATGAAAATAATATATTCGGGGCTTCCAATCTATTTTGACAAAGATACAAGGGAACTGCAGTTTACCGACGAGCTCACCTGCGCTGGCAGTACGAAAAAATATACATCTCAGATGACCGGACTTTTAATGAATGCAAACGATATAACTACGGATGAATTATTCTATACCGCATATAGAGATATTGTTTTTCCGGAACATGCCAGCCTGTTCGCAAAATATGATTTTCGTTATGACATTACTGCGATTGAACCCGGTACGGTAAATAATGAGTTTAAAAAAACCTCAGGTCATTATCACGGCTTTGTCGAAAATGGATCCTGTCCCTATCCTGAAGTATATGAGGTCATCTGTGGTGAAATCATTTTTGTACTTCAAAAATGTCTGGATTTTCAGTCTGACAAATCTCATGTAATCGACGAAATCCGCATTGTACACGCTAAGGAAGGAGAGTCTGTCATTATCCCTCCGTTTTACGGACATTGTTCCATTAATCCTACAGAGGGAATCTCTATGTTCTCCAATATAGCTGTGGTATCTTGCCCCCTGTTTTATGAACCAATACAAAAAAAAGGCGGCCTGGCAGTTTATGTAACAAAAAATGACGGTCAGTTTTGTTTAAGGCAGAATTCCCGTTACGATAATCTTCCTGCAGCTGAAATTGTACGCCCCAGGGAAAATAAAAAGCTGGGAATTGAATTTGGGACTCCCTGTTACCAAAATTTCGTGAAGAATCCTGAAAAATATGATTTTCTTCTCCATCCCGAAAAATATATCGCCGAAATGGAAGAAATGACAAAACCCGAAGGAGGCAAAGCATGAATTTACAGATAGCAGTTGATGTGGCGGATACTGACAGAGTGCTTGAGATTGCCGGACAGATCCATGATATCATCGACATTTACGAGGTGGGGACTCCCGTGATCATGAAGGAAGGAATGGTCCCTGTTCGAGCCTTAAAAGAAAAATATCCGGAACTCACCGTTCTGGCAGACAGTAAAATCGTTGACGGAGGCGCTCTGGAATGTGAGGACATCTGTAAAAACGGCGCGGATATCGTCACCGTTCTGGCACTTTCAGATAACGCCACAATAACAGAAGTAGTAAATACGGCACATAAGTATGGGCGGAAAGTCCTGGCGGATCTAATCTGCGTCTCTGATATTGCAGCCCGCGCACCGGAACTTTTATCGCTCGGAGTCGATCTCATCGGTGTACATACCGGAGTCGATATGCAGAAAAACGGAAAAACACCACTGGGAGATCTAAAAGAGCTGGTCTCTGCCATTCCCGCAAAACACGCGGCAGTTGCAGGGGGAGTCAATCTGCAGACTATTTCAGATTACTGCCACCTTAACCCTGAGATAATTATTGCGGGAGGTGCCCTGTACAATGCGCCTGACATCCGCGAAGCCGTGATTCTTATGAAACATGCAATGGCTCAATCAGAGAAACCGTAATCGTATAAAAATATAATAACAATGAATGGTATCGTAAATTGTTTTCCCGACAAGCAAAGACCGTTTATAGAGAAAGGAGGGAAACCTTTATGACTACACAGGAAATACTGTCAGAGATCACGCAGGAACTGCAGCATACGTTCTCAGAGCTGCATCCGTCAGAACTGGATGGACTTCAAAAGCAGATTTTAAACGCAGATCGTATATTCGTCGCAGGAGCCGGAAGATCCCTTTTGATGATCCGTGGATTCGCTATGCGCCTTATGCATATCGGCCTGAAGTCTTATGTCGTGGGAGAGACGATCACGCCTGCCATACAGCCGGGAGATCTTCTTATCATCGCCTCCGGCAGCGGATCTACATCTTCTCTTGTAGCTATGGCCCAAAAATGCAAAAAGTTCGGGGCATCTCTGGCACTGTTAACAACAGTTCCAGATTCTCCTATTGGCCAGCTGGCAGACTATATTATTGAAGTCCCTGCTGCAACAACAAAGAACAGTGATAACACAAGAAGCTCTGTCCAGCCTGGCGGCAATACTTTTGAGCAGAGTGTCTTGCTCATTTGTGATGCGCTCATTATAAGATTAACAGACTCTATGTCTATTTCGGAAACAAATGAACAATTGATGAGCCGCCATGCAAATCTGGAATAAAATTTAAATGTATTCGTAATCCCGCAAAACATCTATAACGAAAATACCTGCAGAGTTTACATAATCTCTGCAGGTATTTTTAATTTGTCTCTATTTTATCAGATGATTTAAAGGTTTCCCTATCATCCCCGGGACAAGATGCAGTGCAAAATTCTCAAGCACAGTGCATCCTGTTACTCCAAAAGAAGACTGGTCCGGTATTTTTCCTCCCTCCAGCCCCGGCGAATAAATAAGAAGAGGGACCTGCTCTCTTGTATGATCCGTCCCGTGAAAAGTAGGATCATTTCCATGGTCTGCCGTGATCATCAGCAAATCATTTTCACGGATCAGGGGCAACAGCTCTCCCAGTTTCTTATCAAATCTCTCCAGTTCAGCTCCATAACCCTCCGGATCTCTCCGATGGCCCCAGAGAGCATCAAAGTCAACAAGGTTAATATATGCAAGCCCGCAGAACTTTCTTTCTGCCAGACGAATCGTCTGTTCCATCCCGTGTACGCTGCTCTTTGATGTATATTTCTCGGTAATCCCCTGTCCATTAAAGATGTCAGATATCTTTCCAATACCGATCACATCATATCCGGCCTCTTTTAACACGTCCAGAGCTGTTGTGCCTGATGGACTGACCGCATAATCATGCCGGTTTGCTGTCCGGACGAACTGCCCTTTTTTCCTTCCGATGTATGGCCTGGCAATGACCCGCCCTACCTTCCATTCATCTTTCATGGTAATCTCCCTGGCAATCCTGCAGCATCTGTACAGCTCTTCCAGGCCGAATGTCTCTTCATTACCCGCAATCTGCAGAACGGAATCAGCTGAAGTATAAACAATCATATCTCCCGTTGCGATCTGATGTTCTCCGAGTTCATCCAGAATTGCTGTTCCGCTGGCTGCTTTGTTTCCCACGACCAAGTGTCCTGTTCTTTTCTCCAGTTCGGCAATAAGTTCTTCGGGGAATCCTGTATCTGTGAATGTCCGGAGCGGTTTTGTCGTACGCAGTCCCATCATCTCCCAGTGTCCGGTCATCGTATCTTTTCCGACACTGGTCTCATTCAGTTTTGCAAAATATCCAAGCGGATGAAAGACGGGATGCAAATGTCTTAGTGTACACAAGTTTCCAAGGCCAAGTTTTTCCAGCTCAGGCAGCCTCAGTTGCTCTGCCACCGCATCGATATGCCCCAGTGTATCCGCGCCTTCATCTCCATACTCCTTCGCATCCGGCATTGCGCCAATACCAAGAGAGTCTATCACAATGACAAAAATACGCTTAAATCTTCTCACAGGCACCCCACCGCCTTCACTGCTCCCGACGCTCCGATCCGGTCTGTCCCTGCCTGGCAGAACGCCTCCAGATCTTCTTTTGTCCGTATTCCACCAGCCGCCTTGATCCGCACATTGGATCCGACATGGCTTCTAAAAAGCTCAATATCTGACAACTGGGCACCGGCAGTACCGAACCCCGTGGAAGTTTTAATAAAATCCGCACCGGCATCGGTAACACATCTGCACAATTCCACCTTCTCCTCTACAGTCAGATAGCAGGTCTCTATGATCACTTTCAGAATATGTGTTCCGATAGCCTGTTTTATTTCTCTTATCTCTTCAGTAATCCTGTCATATCTCTTGTCCTTTACATCGCCAAGATTTACAACCATATCGATTTCCGAAGCTCCGTTTCTGACTGCGTCTTCCGCCTCAAAGATCTTTGTCTCCTTTGTACTGTATCCCAAAGGAAACCCAATCACCGTACAGATGACCAGATCTCTGCCGTATTTTTCGGATACCCGTTTTACATATGAGGGCGGGATACACACAGAAGCGGTCTTATATCGGACCGCTTCTTCACACAGATTCTCTATCTCCTTCCAGGTTGTAATCGCTTTAAGCGCCGTATGATCTACTATTTTCAGCACTTCCTGCGCATCCATATCCAGTTCCTCCTCAAAGCTTCTTTCAGATCACGCATGCTTTTCGCTGTAATGATGCGCATCCTCCAGCATCATATCCTTTACCTTCATCAGACGGATCTGCGTACTCCTTTCATTTTCATCCAGTTTCATCGTAATATATTTTATGCTCTCTTCTGTCTCCGGAATAATGACGTGCTCCAGCGCGTTCACCCGCCTTCTCGTTTTCTCTATCTCTGCCGCCATGAGCTGGCATGCCTTCTCTGTCTCAGCCAGATGGATCATATCCGGCAGCACGTCTGCCAGTGACTTCACCGCGCCGTCCAGATCACTGGATGTAAACGCAAATCCATAAGAATAGATATCGTTCTCATCCGCTGTCCGAGTCTTATACTCAAATGTCGGGATATCCACACTCATAACATTCTTTTCCCCCGCTTCCAGGCTTACTTCCTGTTTGGGGGCCATGAGCGCTGTATTAAGCGCCGCCTCCGACATTCCCGCTTTTGCGATGACAAAATTCCGATTTGCAGATTTAATACCGGCTTCCACTCTTTTGCGGACTTCCATATTCTCACGCACAAGATCCAGATACTGACGCATCAGTTCATCTCGTTTATCTTTTAAAAGCTTGTGGCCCCGGATTGCTGTAATCCGCTTCTTTTTCAATCGGGTCAGTTCCATCCGGGTCGGATTCACCTGCTTTGCCGCCAAAACGCCACCTCCTTCATAATTGTCTGAATATTCTCTTAAAAAGGGACAGGCACTTTTTAAAAGGGGCCTGTCCCCTTTTTACGATATTTTCAGAATATTTTGCAGACCCGCTGCGCTTACTCTTCGGGGTCAGTCCCGTAGTACTGATCCAGGAATTTGTCATCGATACGTTTTAATTCATTCCTTGGCAGCATACGCAGCAGTTTCCAGCCGATATCCAGTGTTTCTTCAATGCTGCGGTCGGTATTGTATCCCTGGGATACGTATTCCTGTTCAAACGCGTCTGCAAATTTTGCGTACATGAGGTCGATTTCCGTCAGCGCCGCCTCTCCCAGGATGACCATGAGTTCTTTTGCGTCTTTGCCGCGGGCATACGCGGCGAAAAGCTGATTCATGGTGTTGGAATGATCCGCGCGGGTCTTGCCTTCTCCGATCCCTTTGTCTTTCAGACGGGACAGAGAAGGAAGGACATCGATAGGTGGTGTCACACCTTTCCGGTAAAGCTCACGGCTCAATATGATCTGTCCCTCGGTGATATATCCGGTCAGGTCCGGGATCGGATGGGTCTTGTCATCCTCGGGCATGGTCAGGATCGGGATCATGGTGATACTTCCCTTCTTCCCGTTCTGACGGCCGGCTCTCTCATAGATCGAAGCCAGGTCTGTGTACATATATCCGGGATATCCGCGGCGTCCCGGCACTTCCTTGCGGGCCGCGGACACTTCACGGAGCGCGTCCGCGTAGTTGGTGATATCTGTCAGGATGACCAGAACGTGCATATCCTTTTCAAACGCAAGGTATTCCGCGGCAGTCAGCGCCATCTTCGGCGTGGCGATACGCTCGATGGCCGGGTCGTTGGCAAGATTGACAAACAGCACCGTACGGTCCAGAGCGCCTGTCTCTCGAAAACTCTCGATAAAGAAGTTGGACTCTTCAAAGGTGATACCCATCGCCGCAAATACAACGGCAAAATTCTCGTCTGTTCCCAGCACTTTCGCCTGTCTCGCGATCTGTGCGGCAAGCTGTGCGTGGGGAAGTCCCGACGCGGAGAAGATCGGAAGCTTCTGCCCGCGGACCAGGGTATTCAGTCCGTCAATCGCCGACACTCCTGTCTGAATGAACTCCTCCGGGTAGCTTCTGGCCGCCGGGTTCATGGGAAGTCCGTTGATATCCATGCGGGCGTCCGGAAGGATCTCCGGACCGTCATCGATGGGACGTCCCAGGCCGTCAAAGACACGCCCCAGCATATCTTCCGATACCCCCAGCTCCATGCTCCTTCCAAGGAAACGCACCTTACTGTTGGACAGATTGATGCCGGTGGAACTCTCAAAAAGCTGTACGAGCACATCGCTTCCGTCAACCTCCAGCACCTTGCAGCGTCTTGTCTCTCCGCCTGCCAGCTCGATCTCTCCCAGCTCATCATATGTCACGCCTTCCACGCCGCGCACCAGCATCAGCGGCCCGGCTACTTCCTGTATGGTTCTGTACTCTTTAGGCATTTACCGTTCCTCCTTTACAAATGCACTGGCGATCTGCGCGCTCAGTTCCTCATCTACTTTCTTATATTCCTCATCCAGCGCGTCCTCATGCACATATTTAAAACGTCCGATCTGCTCTCTCACCGGCATGGAGATCAGCTTCTGGAGAGACGCGCCCTGGGATAACGCCTCCGATGCCCTGTCATAGAATGCATTGACAAGGAGCATGATCATATGCTGCTTCTTCAGCGACGTATACGTATCGATCTCATGGAAGGAGTTCTGATGCAGGAAATCTTCACGGATAGACCGCGCCGCTTCCATCTTCAGCCGGTCGCCCGGTGAAAGCGCATCCATTCCGACCATCTTCACGATCTCCTCCAGCTCTGCCTCTTCCTGGAGCAGAGTCATCATCTTCTGCCGGCCTTCCATCCAGTCCTCCGCTACATTTGCGTTAAACCATTTCTCCATATCATCCAGATACAGCGAGTAACTGTTCAGCCAGTTGATCGCCGGGAAATGTCTCTTGTAGGCAAGGGCCGAATCCAGGCCCCAGAACACCTTTACGATACGCAGCGTGGCCTGCGAAACGGGCTCCGACGTATCTCCGCCCGGAGGAGACACGGCTCCGATCACGGACAATGCTCCCTCGCGTCCTTCTTTTCCCAGGGAGATCACATGTCCCGCGCGCTCGTAAAACTGTGCCAGACGGCTTCCCAGATATGCCGGATATCCTTCCTCTCCCGGCATTTCTTCCAGACGCCCGGACATCTCCCGGAGCGCCTCCGCCCATCTGGATGTAGAATCTGCCATCAGCGCCACGGAATATCCCATGTCCCGGAAATATTCCGCGATCGTGATTCCGGTGTAGATGGACGCCTCACGGGCGGCCACCGGCATGTCTGAAGTATTGGCGATCAGAACGGTCCTCTGCATCAGCGGCTGTCCTGTCTTTGGATCCTTCAGTTCCGGGAACTCGTTGAGCACGTCGGTCATCTCATTCCCACGCTCGCCGCATCCGATATAAACTACGATATCCGCTTCCGCCCACTTTGCCAGCTGATGCTGGATCACCGTCTTCCCACTTCCGAATGGCCCGGGCACTGCCGCTACACCGCCTTTCGCGATGGGGAAAAATGTATCGATGACTCTCTGTCCTGTAACAAGGGGCATCTCCGGAGGGAGTTTCTTCTTATAGGGACGTCCCCGGCGTACCGGCCATCTCTGCATAAGAGTCAGCTCTTTGTCGCCTTTCTCCGTCTCCACTACCGCTATCGTTTCTTCTACCGTAAATTCTCCGGCTTTGATCTCCTTAATGGTGCCTTTCACTCCATAGGGAACCATGATCTTCTGCTGAACGAGCACGGTCTCCTGAACTGTACCGATCACGTCCCCTTCTTCCACCTGATCGCCTGTCTTCACTGTAGGGACAAACTCCCATTTCAGATCCCGTTTCAAAGACGGAACTTCCACCCCGCGCTTTAAATTGTTTCCTGAAATTTTCATAATGTCGTCCAGCGGTCTCTGAATCCCGTCGTAAATACTGGCAATCAGTCCAGGGCCCAGTTCCACAGACAGAGGCACGTCCATGGATTCCACCGGCTCTCCCGGTCCAAGCCCCGAAGTCTCTTCATATACCTGGATCGACGCCTGATCTCCGTGCATCTCGATGATCTCACCGATCAACCGCTGTTTAGACACACGGACCACGTCATACATATTTGCATCCCGCATTCCCTCCGCGATCACGAGGGGGCCTGCGACTTTCTTGATAACTCCTGTGCTCATTCGTTTACTCCTCCAAACAGAATATCTGACCCGACCGCCTGCTCCACGGTCTTCTTCACGCCTTCTACACCGGCTCCTGTATTGCCGGACACGCCCGGGATCTGTATAATAGCCGGAAGCGTCCTTTCCCGGTACTCCTCGAGTCCGCTTCCAAGTTCAGCCGCCGCTTTTTCAGTAATATAGATGATCCCATAATCACTTTCCGCCAGGCGCCTGAGTGTATCCCGCGTCTCCTCCCGATCCTTCACAGGGAAGATGCCAAGTCCCAATGTGGCGAATCCGTAGATACTGTCGTAGTCGCCGATCACCGCAATCTTATACATACATCTCCCTTATCCTTTCCCGGATCGCGTCATCCGGAAAACCGTTCTGCTTCCCGGTCAGAATGATCCGAACTGTCTTAATCTCATTTTCCCGTGCCAGCAGATACCCCAGCAACGGCCCCACGGAAAAATTATCATACTTCTGTGCTTTCAGTGTCTCTGTCATGCGGTCGTCACACCAGCGTTCAAACGCGGACGGAGACTCTCTCAATGCATCCGCGCCGCCTGCGTAAGAAGTTCCCTCCAGATATCCGGCAATTCCATCCGGACCTGAAAGGGCGGCGCCGATCAGGCGCTCAATATCCACGCTGCGGCACCCGGCCATGGCCCTGCGCATAAAATCCGCACTCTTTCCCGTTTTCTGGGAGCGCACCGCAATCTTGATATCCGCGATCGCCACTGTAGTATCCGCATAATTCTCGATAACAGTTTCCCCGGAGGCTTTCCCTGCCTTATATATCGCCTCCAAAGCAGCCTTATCTATCATGATGTCACACAGCTGTCCGTCTCCTGTGTGGAGCATTGTCTCAAGGGCCTCTTCCGCCACCTGTCTCATGCCGTCCGGCAGCTTTGAAAATTCTTTATTTTCAATGATCTGCAGCATTTCACTGCCTGGAATGTCACAGTCGTCATAGAAAATGCCCGGAGTCTGCATCTGTGTACAGACCTCTTTGACCGCTGCCTTTAAGTTATGGTACAGCTTGGGATAAGACAACACATCAAATACATGCATATCCGGTGCCACTTCACGGATGACCTGCCACGCCTTTTCTTCCTCGCACTTCAGAACTGCGTCCATATCCCCGTCTGCCGACACGTCACCCCAGCCTTTCTCCCGGACAAACTGCAGTGCCTGTTCGGCTGTCCTGCATGCCAGCAGCTGCTCAATGACCGCGTCAGAAAACAGAGAGACTTCCAGCGCACGGATCCGCGCGACCGCGTACGTATATTTTGTATTACTCAAGTTCAACCCTCCTTGCGGTCATGATCACTGGAACAACAGCCTGTTCACCTGGTCTGACAGTTCTTCTCTCTTCGAGTCAAACACTGCCTTTATCGTACAGTTTTCTTCAATACCGCCGTAAACAAGAAGGAAACCTCCGTCGATGTCCTCCGCTTTGTCCGAGAGTGTCAGGCTTCCGCCTTTCTCTGCGGCGATTGTTTTTATTCTTCCGGTAAATCCTTCAGGCATCCGCCCAAGATCCTTCTTTGAGAAACGGATCTCTCCCGATTCTGGGAGCGTATATTTCTCAAGCAGTTTCTCAAGCATGCCAAAATACTCTTTCACTTCCAGATCCATCACAGCAGCATATGCTTTCTCAAGCACACCGCTGATCACTTCCTGCTTCGCGGCCAGGTATGCCTGCTTTCTGTGCATATCCGTGGAAGACGCCACGCGTTTTCCATAGTCAGCGGCATCCTTTTCTGCCTTTTCCTCGATCCTGGCAGCTTCTTCCTGTGCCTGTTCCACAGCTGCCCTGACCGTTTCCGCGCCGTCCGCTTCTGCCTTCGCGATGATCTCCTGTGCAGAGTGGTCCGCTTCTTCAAGGATCCGGGATCTCATTTTATCCAGTCCACTCATTGCCTTCTTCTCCTTTTATATCGGATTCTGTCTCTTATAACCTGCGTGCTATTTCCTATACCGGAATTCCGTTTACTGCCAGGAATGAAACAAGAAGAGCAAGGATTGCGTATGTCTCGACCATGGCGGGAAACAGCATGGCTTTACCAAACTGATCCGGTTTCTTTGCCACAATACCGATAGCGGCTACTGCCGTCTTTCCCTGTGAGATAGCGGAAAGAAGTCCTACCACGGCAATGGGCAGGCATGCCGCCAGAATGAGAAGCCCGGTAATCACAGAGATATCTGCCACTTCACCGCCAAGGATTCCTATCTTGGACAATGTGATAAAACCTACCAGCAGTCCGTACAGGCCCTGTGTACCCGGAAGAAGCTGGATAACCAGCACTTTCGCAAATTTACTCGGATCCTCAGTGACAACACCGGATGCCGCCTGACCGGCGATACCGACTCCGATCGCAGATCCGATTCCCGCAAACAGTACAGCCGAAGCCGCTCCCAACAACGCAAAAACGATTCCCAGATTTTCTGCAATATTCATGATATAGTTTCCTCCTTAACATCTGTATATTTTGTATTTTCTTTGAAAGGGTTAAACGGCTGTCCGCCCCCCTCATAAAACTTTCCAAAAAACTCTACAAACTGCAGACGGTTTGTATGCACATACGCTCCCAATAGGTTAATAGCCAGATTCAGCGCATGGCCGACCACGAAAATCACGGCAAAAATGATCACTCCGATCACATTGCTTGGCACCATGCTTCCCATCTGATTGATAACGGAAGCGATAACTCCTGTGGCAAGCCCCAGAGCCAACAGTCGGGAATAGGAAAGCACATCGCTGAGCCAGCCTGTGATATTGTACAGATCATATGCTCCCAGGGCCAGCCGCAGCACCGGGTTCTTTCTTCCCCGCCCGGACATGAGCACGATCCCGATGGCACCCGCGGCGGCCAGGATCTTCGCCGTCATATTCAGCCATTCAGGAAATACGATATTTGTCTGTGCGATGGACGCGAAAACATCGCTGGGAAGAAGCATCAGGATCAGTCCTGTGACCAGCATATACCAGAGTACCACGTCACAGAAAAAATCCAGGACCTGACCGTCTTTCAGACACAGGTACCCTTTGATTCCCAGCCCCACGAACAAGTGGATCACACCGAAGAGGAGCGAGAACACCAGAAGCTTCATCGGGTCATTGAGAGGAATGAACCAAAGCGCAGGTACCGTCACCATTTTCCCAAAAAACTTCTCTGATACGATATCCACAACATTCCCAAAATATCCGCCAAACAGAATTCCCCATACCAGCGTGGAAAGACCGCAGTAAAAAAACAGCCGCAGTGATTTCCGCATTCCCGTTGACATCCGCGGGAACTTATGAACAAGCACTCCGCAGACGATTGCCACGATCGCGCCATATGCCGCGTCAGACAACATCATTCCGAAAAAGAATACATAAAAGAACGACATAATCGTTGTCGGATCGATCTCTCCTTTATGGGGAAGGCCGTAAGATTCCACGACTCCTTCCATATTGGCGGAAAAGGGATTGTTCTTTAAAATGACCGGAGCCTCTTCCCCCTCCTTCAGATCCTCCACATCGACTGTACAGTCATATTTCCCGGAGAGATCCTTTGCCACATGATCCGCCTCGCGCTGCGGAATATATCCGCTGATCACAAACGTGCGGTTTGACTGGGGGATCTGTCCCAGGACCGCATATTTCTCCGCCCGGACACGAAAATAATCCGCCGCGATTTTGAGATCCTCTCTCTGCGCCGAGAGTTCCTGAAGCCTTTGCTCGATCTCCCTGATTTTATCCTCGCAGAGGACCATCTGCTGTTCCAGCTCTTCCTTTTCCTTAGCCGGAGTTCTGTCCCAGGACTGAGACGGCCGCGCAAATCCCGCAGATCTTAAAGCATCCTCCACCGCAGATGACTCTTCTTTCAGGCAGATCACCGCAAGATAGACCATACTCTGCTCTGAGGAGATAATATGAATGTCCGCGCTTTCTGTGTTCGGAGCCTTTTCTGCCAATATTTCATATGCAGATTCCAATGTCGTCCCCGAGGGCATCGTTCCCAGAAATAATACTGTCCTCTGCGTTTCCGCCGCCTTCATCGATACATCAAGAGAAAGCCAGGGTGTAAGTGTCTCAATACTGTTCTTAAATTTCGTGATCATTCCCAGCTGTTCTGAGCGTTCATGATCCAGGCTGTAGATCTCCTCCGCGGTCTGCAGAAGTTCTCCGCTCTTTTCCTGTACCTTTTGCTCCGTATCCGGACCGATCAGCTTCTTTCCCTCCAGAGCAGCAAACATAGACTTGTTTTCCGGTGCATATTTGTCCAGAAGCAAGATGGCCTGGTCCAAAGACGCGGCAGCCTTTTCATATTCCGTTCTCTGTCCCGAAGTGTCCATCTTTCTGAAATCATCGTCCTCATCGATGACATGCCTGATTTCCAGAACACCCAGTCTCTGCAGCTTCTCCAGGATTGCTTTTCGGTCTTTCTTTAAGGCACAGATGCTGATCCTCTGCATCTTAAGTACCGCCATTTAACTAATCCCTCCTTTACTGTCAGTTTTATGTGATATCTTTGCTTCTTTAAGCCAGCATGGAGATCACAAGACTAACCGCCTTTTCTTCCTTCTCCGCGGCCAGCGCTTTCAAGGCCTGAATCTCTTTTTCTGTGGCCTCTGAGGCTCTCTCTTCTTCCCCATGTCCAGCCTGCTCTGCCCGTTCTTGCGTCTCACGGGCTTTCTCCCTGGCTTTCCGGATGATCTCCTCTGATTTGGCCAGTGCTTCCGCTTTGGCATTTTCTATAATCTCTCTGCCTTTTTCTTCCGCCTCTGCTACGATCACATCAGCCTGCTTTTCTGTCTCCCGGATCGTCCGGATTGTCTCTTCGACCATATCCATCCACCACCTTTCCTGTCCTGTCTTATTATTTCCTTAGTTTTTCCAATCCGCCCCGCTTCATGCAGACGGTTCCTCCTGAACAGAGTGTTTTTTGTCTATTTCTCACATACACCTAGAGCCATTATATACCAGCTATAGCAATTATTCAAAATATTTATTAGTTGTTTTTACAAATATACATTATATATACTAATAAATCCTTAGTCAGTTATAATATTGTGAAAAAAGAAGTCAAAGTTCCCTGTAAAGGAGCTTTGACTTCTGCTCTTCCATAATTAATCTTAGATATCTACAACTATTATTGTATGATCCGGTATATTACTTTATAAATCCCACCTGACTGCAGATCCGCCTCAGCGCTTCCTCTTTTCTCCGGTTGAAGAGCGCTTTGTTCTCCTCAAAAAGATTTCTTCCTTCTGTGTCTATAGATACGATCAGCGGGCCGAACTCTTTTACCCGGCAATGCCAGAGTGTTTCCGGCATTCCCAGATCCAGCCATTGGGCATCTTCAATCTTTTCTACCTCAACGGCAGCAACTACAGCGTTTCCTGCCGGGAACACACAATGCAGCGCCTTGTAGTTTCTGCAGGCGTACTCTGTATTCGGCCCCATTCCACCTTTTCCGATGATAAGACGCACTCCCGTCTGCTCCACAAATTCTTTCTCAAACTTCTCCATGCGCATACTGGTGGTAGCCCCTACAGACACCATTTCGTATTTTCCGTCTCCCGATGAACGTATAATGGGGCCTGCATGGTAGATGGCGGCGTTTCTGATATCTACCGGAAGTTTGCGTCCTTCCTCTACCACTCTTCTGTGGGCCACATCCCGGCAGGTGGTCATGCTGCCGTTTAAATAAATGATCTCACCGATGTGGATATCTTCCAGATCTTCCGCTGATATCGGTGTTGTCAAAATCTTTTTCCCATCCTTTATCTCCACCATTATAGCCTCACCCCCGAATGCGTCGTAATCGTGTAATTCAGATCTCTGTCGAAAATTATATGTCCTCGCCTGTGTGACCAGCATCCCACATTGACCGCCACTCCTATGACGGAGGGATGCCTTGCCGTATTTTCGATATGGACGCCCAGGACAGATTTTCTTCCGCCGACTCCCTGGGGGCCCAGGCCGATCTGGTTGATCCCTTCCTCCAGCAGATGTTCCATCAGCGCCGCGCGTTCATTTTCATTATGACTGCCCAGCGGCCGCATCAGTGCTTTCTTTGAAAGCAGAGCCGCAGTTTCCACGGAGGTGGCCACTCCCACTCCTACCAGCAGCGGCGGGCATGCGTTCAGGCCATAAGAAGTCATTACGTCCATTACAAATTGTACGACCCCTTCATACCCTTCTCCCGGCATCAGCACCATGGCCCTGCCCGGCAGGCTGCATCCTCCCCCGGCCATGTAGACATAGATCTCACACTTATCGCTGTCGGGAACAATATCCCAGAACACCGTAGGCGTTCCCTTCCCCACATTCTTTCCGGTATTGTATTCATCGAATGTCTCTACACTGTTGTGGCGCAGGGGCGCTTCGGCTGTGGCCCGCACCACAGCCTCTTTCAGGAGCGCCTCCAGTTCTCCGATCAGCGGGAAACAAGTTCCGCACTTTACCCAGAACTGCAGTACGCCTGTGTCCTGACAGCTGGGGCGGTCCAGCTGTCTGGCCAGGTCCTGATTCTTTTTCATCGTATCATATATGATCCGGGGAAGCACCCCATCCTCCTCCTGTGCCAGCTCATCCAGCTTTTCTGCGATGTCATCCGGCAGAACCTTTGAGATATAGGACACAAAATCCGCCATATATCTGGTCAGCTGCTCTGTCTGCTGCTCTCTGTTCATCTTTAAAACTATCTCCTTATATGTTTCGTTCATTGTTATGTTTTACTCTGCACGACCAAATATTATCATGCCATAGGAAGGATCACCGACATGATCAGTGTAACAATAAGTCCTACTACGCTCATGATCAGGCTTCCCATGGAGACTGTGGACAGAGATTCTTTTTCTGTCATGTTGCACAGCTTTGTGATCACCCAGAATCCACTGTCATTCATCCACGAGAAGGTCATGGAACCGGCAGCGATCGCGGTGAGGATATATACCGGATGGAAAGTAAGTCCCATTTCCGGAAGAAGAGGCGCCAGCATGGCCGATACTGTGATCATCGATGTCGCACTGGATCCCTGACTTGTCTTAAAGATCACTGCCAGGATATACGCGAAGATGATCGGAGAAATACCAGTGCTGTGGAACAGTCCGGTTATTGCGCTTCCGATCCCACATTCTACCAGAACGCCGCCGAATGTGCCAAAGAATGCTGCCACGGCTGTTCCCGGCAGGAAAGCGTTCGTCAGTGTATTCCCCGCGACCAGGACAACAGGCACCACGATCGGGAGCAGTGATACCCCCAAGTTCGGAAGTTCTCTCTGGGCACCTTGGTCCGCTTCTCCGGCCGCATATCGCTCCTTGGGGATCTCAACTCTTTTTGAAATAAACTGTCCCCAGATCCATCCGCCTGCTATTGCCGCGAAAGCGGCCACTACCATACCAACCAGCATTGTAAGTCCAAGATCGATCCCCAACGTTTCTGCCATAGCAAGAGGCCCCGGGGTAGGCGGCACAAAACAATGAGTGGCCAGCGCTCCGCATCCCATGGCGACGATCATTGCCACGAAGCTTCCACCGCTGGAAAGGGACAGTGCCCGCGCAATCGGGATCATCAGATAATAGGCTGTGTCTGAAAACAGAGGGATGGATAGTACATATCCGGTTCCCACCATGGCAAGCGGAGCCTTGTTGTTTCCTGTCAATTTCAGGATAGATCGGGCAATCTTCTCCGCCGCTCCTGATTCATCCATCAGCTGTCCCGAAACAACTGCCAGACCGATCACAACCGCAATACTGCTGATACTGCTGCCCAGCTTTTCTGTCATCAGGCTAATAGAGTCAGCCAGAGGCATCCCGGATAAAACCCCGACTACAACTGCCGTAATGACCAGAGAAAAAAATGCATGCACCCTGCATTTCATGATAAGGAATGACAGCAGCGCCACACTGAATACTACGATAAATACTGCATACATAATGTATTCCCTCCTTTGTACTCTGTCCTTTAAATACGATACTCTTTAAACTCTCCCTCACAGGGCTGCCCTGCGCAGAAATATGCCGTCTTTTCTGTCGTATCCATCACCAGGCTGTAGTTGCCCGCCATAGTCTCAATGGATGGCTCTTTCTCTTCCGGATGGTAACAGATTGAATACGGATAACCTCCGTGGTCACGCATCACATGGAACATATATTCTTTGTCAATGTCATGATGCCCGTACAAAAGTTCTCTCAGCCGGCAAAGCCTGACAAACGTGGTTCCCCAGGATCTCCAGTTGTCCGGGGATTTCTGCTGCAGCATGGGACTTAACAGATGATTCGTGTGCGCGATCACTCCCTGATCCGGCAGGACGGCGTCTACTCCATCCGGCGTCAGCTCTGCGCTTAAAGCTACTCCATCCCCGCTGGTAATGATAAGATTTGCTCCTACAGTTGACAATGGTTTGGCAACGCTTTCATATGCCTTTGCTATATGGCAAGAATCCAGCGCGGCCCGCATCTTGATATGAAGCGGCACTCCCTTGCTGTTAAAATTTGTCTCCAGAGCATTTAAAGTCAACGAAAGTCCGTTGCTGTTCATCCCTTTTCCGCCAATGAAACCTGCTTCTGTAAAAAGGATTATATCCGGCTTGTCCTCCTGATAAATATGCACGACCACCATGCAGTCTCTCTGGCCGTAACAATTATCCCAGTTCTGCCCTGCCAGGACATGGCCGTTCCTGCTGGCGGATGGCATAATCGCAAACGCTGTGCATTCCTGCTGAAGCCCTCCTTTCATGGCATAAAGCTCACTTCTGCAGTTGATCGCCAGGATCTCTTCATAGGGAACCCCTGCCCCCTGGGCGATGCCTTTCATCTCGTCGATATATTCCGGCCGGAAATTCCGGATCGACTCTTCAAAGATCTTCGCACCTTCGCATGCTGTCTCCCAGTCCATTCCCGTGCTCTTTTTAATGTACTCTGCATAATGGTCAATACATCGTTTAATGGCGTCCGCGGCCTGCTCCCCATAACTCACTCCGCGTTCATAACTGTTTCCTTTCAGGAAAACTTCTGTCACACATGTTTTGATCATAAAACCCTCCTGTTCCAATAAAATTCTGACCGGCCGGGTCAATTTATTTTGCTGAGCTAATTATAAAATCGCTCTGTCTTATCTGTAAATTCAGTAAAAATGATGCCTTTATAAAAAAATTTTATAGTCTGTCTATATATTTGCTCATTTTCTCAGATAAAATATGCTATACTTCTTACATACTGGAACTTGCTCACATCAAGGAGGACATCATGAAGATCACACAGTTGGAATATTTCTGCGCAGTCAGCCGGTACCACAGCATCACGCAGGCGGCCCAGAAACTTTATGTTACACAGCCTGCTATATCCAGCGCTATACGGGAACTGGAGAAAGAATTTTCTGTAAATCTTTTCACACGGTCTAAAAACCATCTTACGCTTACGAAAGAAGGGGAAGTATTTTACAGAAAAGCCAGTGAACTGCTCCGACAGATTGATCAGACTTCCCAGGAATTTCATGATCTGGGCATGGAGATCGCACCATTACGGATCGGGATTCCTCCGCTGCTCAGCATTATCTTTTTCCCGGACATGCTTCTTGCCTTCCGGGAGAAATATCCGACGATTCCCATCGAGCTTTTTGAGTATGGTTCCATCCGGGCAGCCTCTTTAATCCAGGATGAAGAACTGGATCTGGCCCTTGTTAATATGCATTTCCCGGACTCTGCCAATATGAATTCCTTCCGTCTCCTGACGGATCGACTTGTATTCTGTATATCCCGAGATCATCCTCTGGCATGTAAAAAAGAAATTTCCATCGAACAGCTGAGCCGGGAACCACTTATCCTATATAATACGGATTCTGTTCAAAACCAGACCCTTCTCTCCTTTTTCGACAAACTGGGCACCAAACCCAATATTCTCATGCATTCCAGTCAGCTTTATACGATTAAAAACTTTATACTTGGCCATCTGGGCGGCGCGATCTTGTATTCTACTGTTCTTGCGCAACACCCGGATCTGGTAGGGATCCCGATTTCTCCCTGTATAGAGCAGGATATTGGCCTGATATGGAAAAAGGGAAAATATTTAAATAACAGTGTTGAGAAATTTTTATCTTTTACGCCCAAATATGCCGCTTCAAAATGGATGCAGCCATACCTCTAAAAAACAGACCGGGAGGAAATTTCATACGGCATTTCTACCGTAAAAAATTTCCTCCCGGTCTGTTTTCTACATTTATCTTTCATCTTCCCAGCTTAGCCTGTGCAGTTCTCCCTGTATCTGCATCCCCGCAAATCCGTTCTGCCGCAGTGCTTCATACAGTACAATGGCTACAGAATTTCCCAGGTTCAGTGATCGGATGCCGCCGATCATAGGGATCCTTATACAATTTTCCGGATCTTTCACAAGAATTTCTTCCGGAATACCGGCGCTCTCCTTGCCGAACATAATGTAACAGTCCGATCCATAAGAAACTTCTGTATAATTTTTTCGCGCCTTGGTGGTCGCCATATAAATCCTGGCTCCCGGATTCTTTTCCAGAAAATCCTGATAATCGATATAAGTCTTCACATCCAGATCTTTCCAGTAATCCATCCCCGCTCTCTTAAGTGCCTTTTCTGAAAGGCTGAAACCAAGCGGTTCAATCAGATGGAGCCTTGTGCCTGTAGCCACACAGGTCCTTCCGATGTTTCCTGTATTGGCCGGGATTTCCGGCTCAAGAAGTACAATGTTAAGCATGGGCCTTTTCCCTCAGACGCCGGATAAAATTTTCCACACGGCCCAGCGCCTCTTTCAGATCTTCCAGTGAATACGCATAGGAAATCCTCAAGAATCCTTCTCCGCACTCACCGAACGCGGTTCCCGGAACCACCGCCACTTTCTCCTCCTCCAGAAGTCTTGTAGCGAATTCCTCCGATGTCATACCAAACTCCTTGATACTGGGGAATACATAAAACGCGCCGAACGGTTCAAAACACTCCAGCCCCATCCTGGCGAACTCATGCATGAGAAATCTTCGTCTCTGATTATAGGACTTCCGCATCTCTTCTACTTCATCCTCACAATTTCTTAAGCCCTCCACTGCCGCGTACTGACTGTTCGTGGGCGCGCACATGATGGCAAACTGATGCAGTTTGGTCATCTGCTCGATGATTATTTCCGGACCGCAGCAGTAGCCAAGCCTCCATCCGGTCATGGCGAATCCTTTGGAGAATCCATTGATCACGAGAGTCCTCTCCCGCATTCCGGGCAGGCTCGCAATGGATACATGTTCTGTCTGATAGGTCAGCTCAGAATAGATCTCATCTGACAGGACATACAGATCATGCTCGACAATAAACCTGGCCACCGATTCCAGGTCCTCCTTCGTCATGATAGAACCTGTGGGGTTGTTGGGGAAAGGCATGATCAGCACCTTTGTCTTTTCGGTTGTATATTTTTCAAGATCTTCCTTCGTCAGCTTGAACTGATTCTCATATTTAAGCGGAACCACTACCGGAACTCCATCCGCCATGACCGTACACGGCAGATAGGATACATAACTGGGCTGGGGGATCAGCACTTCATCCCCCGGATCCAGCATACAACGCAGCCCTATATCAATGGCTTCACTTCCTCCCACTGTCACAAGGGTTTCCTTTACCGGATCATAAGAAACATGGATCTTGCGCTCCAGATATTTGCTGATCTCTTTTCTCAGCTCTTTCAGTCCCGCATTGGATGTATAAAATGTTTTTCCCTTCTCCAGCGAAAATATTCCTTCCTCCCGGATCCGCCAGGGGGTATCAAAATCAGGTTCTCCCACGCCCAGAGAAATAGCGTCTTCCATTTCATTTGCCACATCGAAGAATTTGCGGATTCCTGACGGCTGTATATCAATGATTTTTTTCGATAATGGATTTCTCATTACAGTGTCACCGCGATCCTTTCCGACTCTTTCCTTGGTACCATAACGGTGCCGTGGTCTTTATATTTTTTAAGAATAAAGTGGGTGGCCGTACTCAGGACTCCGTCGATAGGAGAGAGTTTCTCGGACACAAAGCGGGAAACTTCTTTGAGCGTCTTGCCCTCCAGTGTAACCAGCAGATCGTAGCTTCCTGAGATCAGATAGACCGCATAGACCTCCGGATAATTGTACAGGCGCTCCGCGATACGGTCAAACCCGCGGTCTCTCTGCGGTGTGACCCTCACTTCGATCAGAGCCGTTACCATCTCTACACCGGCCTTATCCCAGTCGATCAGAGTATGGTACCCGCAGATGATCTTCTCTTTTTCCATTTCTGCCATCTCATTGGCTACATCTGTCTCCTCCACGCCAAGGAGCACCGCCAGTTCTCCCAGATCCACCCTGCTGTGTTTCTCAATGTATTTTAAGATCTCAATTCTCAAAGCTTCTTTTTTGTCGTTCATTTCATTTCCTCCTGAACATCTGATATTTATTTTCTCTGTCACTTTCTGCCAAACTGCCGTCCGGACATCCAAACTTCCAGTTCATCCGGGGCAGGCCTGTCCAGATATCTGATTTCTTCTCCGCTTGAGATCACCCGCGCTCTGTGCGCTTTTATGACCCCAAGCCTTCCGGCTCGCGCGCCTGCCTTCTCCAGCACATCCAGGACCGCGTCCCCATGCTCTGTAACAATCAGAAAACTCCCGGCCGAAGTCATCTGATACGGATTCAGTCTGTAGAACTCGCAGATCTCAACCGTCTCCTGCCGCAGCGCCATGGCGGACAGATCTGCCTCGAATCCTGTGTCCAGCTCCTCTGCCAGATCCCAAAGCGCAGCCAGAATCCCTCCGCTTCCGATCTGCCGGATGGCCCGGATTCTTCCTCGCGCATCTGTTGCCCGCAAAAGCTGATCCGGGATTACCAGTTCCCTGCGCAGCTCTTTGGTCTGAGCAAGAAAAGACGGTACAAAACGCGTCTCCAGCTCGTCCTCTGCCTCATCCAATATCCGCAGCGTCCCCTCCAGTCCCACATATCCGCAGAGCAGGATTTCTCCTCCATCCAAAGGACAGGCAGCGGGCAGGGCCTTCTTTTCCCCGGCTCCTGCGCCGGATACAAACACCGTGCAGATCGTTACGGCAGAAGTAACTTCTCCCTGGATTGAAGATACCTGGATCTCCATGCGCCGGCAGGCTTCCTCGATTCCCGCCGCCAGCTCTTTCAGATCCTCTTCCTCAGATCCGGGCGGAAGCAGGACGCGCACAGAAACACCGGTCATACAGATCCCCTGAGCAGCCAGTTCTCCCGCTGCCTGAAGAATTGCATAATATCCGATATTCGGGGAGTTTCCCGATACACGGACATCCGCCCACAGGAAAACCGTTTCTTCTGTTTCTTCCTCAGACGATCCGTGGTCTGTTTCCGGTGCCATATACCGGATTCCGCCGCAAGCATTCTGAGGAGAGGGGGATAATATTACTTCATCCCTTATTGTATGCAGTTGTTTCCTGATCGACCGGTTCCATGCGGTCTGGCCGATCCTTCCGTATTTCATACTCATTTCCGGTTTCTTTTATTCTTCCTTTCCGCCTGTGATCTCCTGGATAGCGGCATTGATCTGCTTCTCGTCCTGTGTCTCAATTGCCGCATTAATCTTTGCGGAATCCTCTTCATTATCCGAAAAGGTTCCCACCGCTATGGTTTTGCCTGACGCCAGATAAGTACTGTAGTTGACCGCTTCCCGGCTCACCTCTGTACCATTTTCGTATACGATCTTCCACAACTGTGCCGTCAACCCGGACTGCCCCTCATTCTGAGTGTACATTGTGCCGATGGCATCCTCTGTAGCCACATATCTGGTCTCATCCGATTCTGTTGTCTCCAGAGTCTCACTGACATATTCGACGGTCCGCTCCCCGGGACGAGTTTCTTTTCCGTAAATATTAAATGTAACGTTCCCGTCCTGGAGCACTGCCTCAATATAGACAGGATCCTGCAGATTGTTGCGGAATTTTAAATCTTTCACATCGTCCGCGATCGCGGCATCCATTGACGGTTCCACATAAGAAACCAGCATGGAATGTTCATACCGTTCCGTAATCTCCAGTTCCGCCAGCAGAAGGGCATTGTACAGTGTTGTGGACACCTGGCAGATGCCTCCTCCCATAGACTGCACAACCTCATTATTTTCATAGGAGGCCGCCATGGCATACCCGTTTTCCTCTGTGTACGGCGCCATCAGATCGTCCGCTGACACCTCCTCGCCCGGCTGCATCAGTGTTCCATTGATATGTCCCGCGCCGGATTCCACATTCATCGTGCGTCCCCCGTCACTGCTTCCATAATATGTAGTAAACGTACCCAGTACATCTGTAATATCAGCCAGATCTTCCCTGGTGATATCCGCCTGGATTTCCGTGACCGCCGCTTCTACGTCAAAGGCCTTCTTATCCCAGCCTTCCCCGATCCGGGCGTTGATATTCTCTACTGTTTTTTTAATATTAAGAGCCTCTCCGGGCACATCCGCTATCAGCTTGGTCCCACCCTCACCTTGTGTGAGCCTGGCGTCAGAAGGCTGACTGAGAAGCCCGGTCAGCTTTTCCGCCAGTACGCTTCCAGCCGAATCTTCCGTGACCTCATATTCAACGGAAAATACTTTTTTATTCTTGTTCTCCTCGGCATTCTTCAATATTTTATAACAAGCCGCCGGATTTCCCTTTTTCCCGTAATCTGCGGCGCTGTCCACAAGCTTCTCCAGATCTTTCGGAGCCATTCCCAGCTCAGATAACGTCAGTTCCGCCTTTCGTTCGCTGTCCAGTTTTGCTGTGACCGTCTCCTGAGCGCAGCCCGCTGTATCACGCGTTACTGCTTCAACAGCCTCCTGCCGCGTCATTCCGGACACATCCGTATCACCGATCCACACGCCGTTGATAATAATATCCGGGTCATATTTGTTGATGGTGACGCGGAACATCACATTTACGGCTATGATGGCAGCAAGAGCACAGAACACCAGTCCGCCTATGAGCGCCAGTGTCTTCCTGCTGACTCTTTTTTTCAGTTTTCTTTCTGCTCTTTTCCCGGCTTTCTTCATATCTCATCAGCTCCGTGGGCCATTCCGGCCTGTCTATAAAACATAAGGTATGACCATTGTCAGAACCATGGCCGCGACAATCACTATGATGATAATAGATATGATGCGCCTTACCCGTTTATCATAAAAATTCATCGCACATTTCCTTTCTGTGAATTTACCTCCGTCAAATCATCTATCCTGTACACTCTGGCATTTCCCGTCAGAGGATCCCGATGGCGGTAATCAAACAGTACCAGCAATCCGCCGATCCGTTCAAGATGGGTCATCCTGCGGATCTGTCTTCGGTCATATCCCTCATAATCTCTAACATACCTCCGCGCCCTATCTTCCTCTCTGTAAAAGGCGGCAGCTTCATCTGAACTTACACTTTCTGCCCCAAGAAAGGCGGGACGGTTTCTCACATTATCCCTCAGATACAGGTCCAGTGTCAACCTTTCGCGGAAAGTCCGCCTCTTTTCCGCCACAGGCATCTGTACGTCTTCCGGCTGCCCGGCGTCTCCCATAACCCTGTCTGTTATAAAACAGTCCAGTATTTCATACCGGGCGATCCGGGAATGGCTTGCACGGAAAAATCCTTTTTCCTCATAATATGCCGCCAGAGCCTCATACATGGCAAAAGCCGATGGAAAATCCTGTTCCAGATATTCCATCGTATTCCGGAACTGTCCGCTGTTATAATAAACCTCGACCATCTCCTCTACGGCTTTCAGCCGGATAACATCCGCGTAAGAGAGCCACTTCGTAGACAAAACCTCGTAGGGCGGCCTGGTCTGATAAAGCAGCCCGTATTCCCCGGCCTTCTCATACATCTGTGAACCTTTCAGCACCTTCAAAAAGCCCAGCTGTAACTGTTCCGGCCGCATAGCATACACAGTGTCAAAGGACCTGCCAAAACTGTCATAATCCTCATAGGGCAGACCGGCAATCAGATCCAGATGCTGGTGGATATTTCCCTGTTTTCGGATCTTCCCCACGACAGCCCTTACTTTCTCCAGATCCATCTTCCTGCAGATCTCCCGGATTGTCTGCTCATTCGCCGACTGTACGCCAATCTCCAGCTGGATCAGCCCCGGGCGCATGGAACGGATCAATTCGATCTCCTCATCGTTGAGAAGGTCCGCTGCCACTTCAAAGTGAAAATTGGTAATCCCTCTGTCATGTTCCTTGATATACTCCCACACCGCCATCGCATGATCGTGCCGGCAATTGAAGGTCCGGTCCACAAATTTCACCTGGGGCACTTCATGGTCGATAAAAAACTGCAGTTCCTTTTTCACAAGGCGGATGTCCCGGAACCGCAGACATTTATCCACAGAAGAGAGACAGTAGCTGCAGGAAAAAGGACATCCTCTGCTGGATTCATAGTAGATGATACGGTTTCTAAAAGGGACTGACTCCTCCGCAGAAAAAGGACTGTCATCATCTCCGGTGTCATCCGCAAGGTCTTTGTACGGAAACGGGATCCTGCTAAGATCCATGGCCGGACGGCCAAGATTCTCCTTAATCTCCCTGCCTTTCCCCCAGTATGTAATCCCCCGGACAACCGCGTACAGATCTTCCGTTTCCAAGTCCTGCCGACAGATCTTTTGGTGCCAGACATCCATCAGTTCCAGGAAGGTTTCTTCTCCTTCCCCCCGCATGACGCCGGACACACCGGGATTCCTGCTCAATACCTGTTGCGCGTCGTAGGATACCTCCGGTCCTCCCACCCAGATCTCCGTATCCGGCAGGATCTTCGGCACCTCTTCAAGAAGCTGTTCCACACAGGTGATATTCCACAGATAACAGGAAAAACAGATCACATCCGGACGACACTTGTAAATGTCCTTCAGGATCTCATCGACCTGCTGATTAATAGTATACTCCGCAATGCGGATTTCTTTCCTGTATCTGTGCGCGTAAGCTCTCAGGCTGTACACAGCCAGATTGGAATGAATATACTTGGCATTCACCGCTGCCAGAAGAACTTTCATCTGTACGCTCCGTTTCTGTCTTTCTCTCCGAAATCTGAAATTCTCTCCTATTTTAACACTAAATATATCCTTCTGCAATTTCTTTCCCTCGCATCCGTTGACATTTCACCGGTAACCATGGTAAATTAAGACACGTGCAGCCGGGGTGTTAGCGGTACCTTGTACCTGCAATCCGCTATAGCAGGGGTGATATTGCGCAGAGGGCAAAAGCCGGCAGGGCTGCCCCCGGTAAGTGACGTTGATGTCCGGGTCTCACGCGACGGGAACCTGTGAACCGTGTCAGGCCGGGAACGGAGCAGCACTAAGCAGGACCTTCCGGGTGCCGTGAGGGTGCCTGGGCTGAGTTAACTGCCGGGGTAACGTCTGTTGGCCGCGTTCGAAGCGCAATGCACGTAAAAAGAAAAATAAGAGGCACCGTATATTTACGATACCTCTCCGCAATAGATCTGCAAGAACAGTAATCTCAAATCTGTTTCTTTTTTTTATCCCTCAGTTCTCTGAAAAACTGTTTCATCAGTTCACTGCACTCTTCCCCAAGTACTCCTGACTCTATTTCAGCCTGATGATTGAATTCTTTTACCTGAAGGATATTCAGCACCGAACCCGCGCACCCGGCCTTGGGGTTCATACATCCGATGACCACTCTCGGGATCCGGGACTGTACGATCGCCCCGGCGCACATCTGACAGGGCTCCAGGGTCACATACATGGTGCATTCTTCCAGGCGCCAGTCGCCGATCTTCCTGCTGGCTTTCCGGATGGCCGCTATCTCCGCGTGAGCCAGCGGGCTCTTCTCAGTATTCCTTCGGTTATATCCTCTTCCGATGACCTTTCCGTCATGAACGATCACACATCCGATGGGCGTCTCTTCCAGAGCATAGGCCTTTTTTGCCTGCCGCAGAGCTTCCCTCATATATTTTTCATCTGTATCCGTCATAGTCCCCTCCATTGTTTTTGTTCTTTTTCCCTCTTTTCCCGAATACACTAGACTGAAGCAAGACAAGACCAGAGGTAGTCGATATCTATGAATCCAGGTACTTTTTATCTGTACGAATATGAAAATAACAGACGCAGGAGAAATGTGGGATTTATCAAAATTTCCAGACATTACCGCTCCTGCATCCTTCAGATCCACGCCCGGGGCATCCCCTCTGGGAATGGCGCGTCCATGGAACTGTATGCATTTTATTGTGACAACAAAGATCTCGTGGGGACTCAGATCGCGGAACTGAACTGTTTTGGCCGTAACATCTCCGCGCGGCTTCCCATACCGGAGGCCCGTTTCCCGGAATCCCGTACACTGGCCCAGATCGACGGATTTCTTATCCGGCTTCCCGGAAACAGCACTCCACTGTTCTGGATGGCTTCTACAGTCTTTTTTGACGTTGATATCAACAGACTGCGCTCACCGGAAGACAAACAGAATATCCCGGATTCCTCCGTATCCGGGGAAGCAACCTCCAGTGAAATCACGGCAGACACGGAATCTGTCCAGAACGATCCCGGGGAACCGGAAACCGAAGAAACTCCCAAAGCACAGGAGCATTCTTCTGACAAACACTCAACACCCTCTGCCCGAAAGATCCGTCGGGAAGATATCTCTCTTCTTTCCCGGCGCTTCTGGCCTCTGGCCAACAACAGTTTCCTGCTGCACGGTTATCACAATTACAGCCATCTCATCCTCATTGAAGAGAACGGACGGCTGTGGCTCGGGGTCCCGGGTATCTATGACCAGCACGAGGCACGGGCCGCGGACCTCTTTGGCTTTCCTCGCTTCACCCGTTCCTACACAGACTGCATCGGACTGGAAGAAGAAGAGCGCTGTGACAACCCGGACTTCGGGCACTGGTGCCGCTGCGTGGGGCCCTGCTCAAAATAGATACTAAACGATCCCGTTCATTTCCTGATAAAGCCTTTTTGCGTAGCTGTCGGTCATGCCGCACACATAGTCCGTCACAAGGAGGAGGCGGAGATATAGCTTCTCCTCTTCCTTCTTTCCTTTTGCCTGCAGTTTATAAGCGTTTTTATAGTTATCAGATATGAAGGACACCACACGGGTGTCAATGGTATTCTGCTTTATATCTGTGTCATAGTACAACACTGCCTGGACAAGTTTCTCCATCAGATAGTCCAGAATAGCTGACTCTGACACTTCCATCTTGTAGATCGCCATAGAAGAAAAAACATAACGGTATGCCATATCTCCCAGCAGATCCATCAGTTTCTCGCCGAATGTGCCATGGAAAAGATCATGCTGAAACGTACCTGCCATGATCCTGTCATAATTTGACGTAAATCCGAATGTAGCACAGCTGATCAGAAATCCCTGTGCACTCACAATCCAGTTTTTCACTGCGTATGACTCGGGATTACTGATATTTTTGGCTTTTCCACGCTCGTATAGCTGATGAAGCTTCTCCAGGGGCTTAAACCAGTAATCCATCCTTCCTTCTTTCTCGCTTTGACGCAGTTCTGCCTCCAGAGGAGCCAGCTCTTTTTCCAGAATGTAGTAAGTAATAAAGCCTTTTACAAAGGCGTCCTCTATATCCGCTGTCTTATAAGCAAGATCGTCCGCAGCTTCCAGAATATAGGTCAGGGGATGCCGGTTATTTCCTGCTCCTGTCGCCTGTGTCACTCTCTGGAAGATCTTCTCATCTGCCAGATAGTACCCCATCTTTTTATCTTTGATATTCCCGCTTTCCGGATCGATGCCTGTGGATGGCACCGGGTATTTCACGATTGTGTTGAGCAGGGCATAGGTCAGATTCATACCGTGCTCATCCACCAGATAATGCAGCTTTGTCACAAGGCGCAGAGCCTGAGCGTTTCCCTCAAAATGATAAAGATCCTGCTTCATCTGCCCGCTCAACATATCCTCCACCTTTTTCCCACAAAAGGTAAGTTCCGGCAGCCGGCGCTGAAACCATTCCCGTATGGCAGTCTCCCCGAAATGTCCGAAAGGCGGATTTCCGATATCATGAATGAGCCCCGCACATTCAAGGATATGAGAGATATCCTCCTTCATCTGCGGGGTAAATCCTGAATTTCTCCGATATTTTAATATATTTTCACCGATATTCTGCCCCAGGGATTTCCCCAGGGATGAAACTTCAAGAGAATGCGTCAGCCTTGTGCGGATAAAATCGCTCTTGTCCAGGGGGAATACCTGGGTCTTATCCTGAAGTCTCCGAAAAGAGGCGCTTCCTATGATCCTGTGATAATCTTTCTCGAACTCACTTCTTAAATCTGTCGATTTCTGCCGATTTGAATTTCCCCGCTCTCTGTCCGCGGACAACAGTGTCTTCCATTCCATATATGACCATCTCCTCTATATACCCCTTCCTCTCCCGGAATCCCGCTGTGTTCCTGCCGGTCAGTCCAGGTAGATCGGCGGCTCGTACGCTTTTCCAAGCAGCGCTTTCTTCCGTTCCTGCAGGCCGAGAAACGCCCATTCTGTCATATCTGTCCACTTGTGGATCCGGCGGTCATATACCTGCACATAGCCGATCCTGCTCGGATGCATGCGCACACTGTTAGACTGATATTCCCGCCCGGTATATGGATTCACTTCTCCAATCTCTGTATCTTCCTCTGTATCATCATGGGAAATTACCGGCTCAAAACGGTTCTTCTCTTCCGGTTCAGCCGCCGCCTCTTCTGTCTGCGCGCCGGATTCGTTCTTTGGCCTGTCCAGTTCCCTCTTTATCTCTTCCACCGGTTCTCCGGCCTTCACATTTTCTTCCAGTTCAGACAGTTCCCGGTGAATCTCATAAAGTTCTCCGATCGTCATATCCCGCTCTTCCGGCTGTATTTTTTGTTCCTCATCCCGTGCCCGCTCACTGGTATCGTTCTCTTTGGCATCGGTCTGTTCCGGAGCGTTGTTTTCCGGAGCTGCCACACTCCTTACCGGAACCTGGGTTTCTCCGGACAAAATACTCAGCTGAAAAGGGCATCCCAAAATTTCGGCGATCATACGCATATCCTGTTCCTGAAAATTATCTCTTCCGAGCCTCTGCGTAAGATTCTGTCTTGACATTTTTTTCCCTGTCTCCGCCTCGATCAGCTCAGCGAGACGTTTGATGGTCATTCCCTTCCGACCCAGAATGATCTTGACCTGTTCTCCAAATGTTAAATCTTCCATGATCTTCCTCCTTCTGTATCCATCTGACGCATCTCTCTGCTGTAATTTTCTATTGGTCCAGATATTCTTCCAGTGTAATATTCTGCTCTTTGATCTCCTTCGCCGCTGTCTTCCCCACATACCGGTAATGCCACGGTTCAAATATAATGCCGGTTATCTCCGCCTTCTCCGGCGGATATCTGAGTATAAACCCGTATTCCCAGCAATGTTCCATAAGCCACTGCTGCTCCGGTGTATCTCCCTGACGGTCATCCAGAGCCTCATACGCGGACGCGATAATGTCCACCGCCAGCCCCGTCGCATGTTCGCTGGAACCTGGTACGGCTACAGATTTCTTTGTCTCCGCGTAGGCGTCCAGAGGAGTATACCCCTGATTGATCCATTCAGTCATCGTAGTGTTAAACACCCTGCACTGATCATCATAGGAACGGTAGGCAGAGGCCACATACATACTCAGGCCCTGAGCTTTGGCGTCATCCAGCATCGCCTGCAGATCATCCATGATCCTTACGTCTACCGAGCGTTCGGGTTCCACTTCCACCATTTCCTCCGGCACATAGGATGTGTCCAGCGGATGCTCTTCATTCACCAGGACCAGTGACCAGCCGTCCGTGTCCCCGGCAAGGACCTCGGTATTGTTATGCGCCGCCTCATTTTTGCTGATCTGCAGCTTATATTCTTCATTTTCTTCTGTCAAGGCCGCTATATCCGAAGAAAACACTTCCTTGTGGTCGGATATGATGCCGTTTGCAATCAGTATCGTAAATAAGATTCCCGCTATGGCTCCGATCACCGCGCCCAGCAGGAACATGATCTTCATTTTTTTAGTAACTTTTATTTTTTTCATAAAATCAACTCCATATGCAGTTTTGCGTCAATGTCTGTAGCTGTTGAACACACTGCCATTTTATATGGAAGTCCTTCACTTTTATATTCCGTATAATGATAATCCTCGGGAAACTCCTCCGGCTGTCTGACCAGTACAGGAGGTTCCCCTAAACGGATACAGAAAGAATTGACCGGAAGCGCCATTCCCTTTCCTGTGGCCTTCATGAAGCTTTCCTTGAGGACCCAGTACCGGTAAAAAAGCTCTGAACGTTCCTCTTCTGTATCTTTTCCCAGAATCATTTCGTATTCTTCCCGACAGAAAAAACGGCCGGCAACTTTCATTTTCAGCGGGCCGATTTTTTCCATATCACATCCGACCCTCACTCTTCGTCCGGTCAGCTCAACAGCGCACATGACATAGGAACCCGAATGAGAAAAATTGAACGCACAGTCTTCCGAAAGTTTATATTCTCTCCGGATCTTTTCCCACAGACTCCACACACCCACACTCTGGGCCTTCATCTGCAGATTCTGCAGAGCATCCGCCTTTTTTCTGCGGAACTCCGGAAGAGCCCGATAATACCGTTCAAAACATTCTTTCTCATAAAGCGGCTCTATATCCGCGATCCAGGTCCTGACCATCTTCTATCCTTTCAGATATCTGACTTCAAAAGTGTCAACTGTGATCGGTTTGTTAAACAGCGCTCCCTGCGCGTAATCGCATCCCAGTTCCCGCAGGACATTCAGCTGATCCTGGGTCTCAACCCCGGCTGCCTGAACAGTTGCTCCCAGCTGTCTGCATATATCGATCACCGCGCGGGCCACGATCTGGCTGCGCGTATTTCCTACAATATTTGTAATAAGGCTTTTGTCCAGTTTCAGTCCGTCAAACTCCATCAGTGACAGGATAGAAAAGCTGGAATCTTTTGCCCCGAAATGATCCAGGATCACTCTTACATTTCCCTTACGGATCTTGCTGCTGGTCTCTGCCAGCATTTCCTGATTCATATCATTTGAAGATTCAGATACCTCTACTTCCAGGTACTCACACCGTACATGATACTTCTCGATCAGTCGGAGCATCCTGTCCGCTATGCTTTCCTGTCGCAGCGTGGCCCCCGCGAAATTCACGGATACCGGGATCAGCGGAAGATCCTCCATCTCCCATCGGTGCAGTGTCTTGCACACTTCTTCAAATACATACAGATCCAGATAATGAGAAAGTTTCGTCTCCTCCAGAAGGTTGATATATTTCCCCGGATCAACAATTCCAAGATCTTTGTGGTGATAACGGACCACTGCCTCCGCTCCCGCCACTGAGTCTGTACTGATATCAAACTTGGGCACCAGGCAGACAATAAAGTTCCCGTTTTCAATATCCTCCAGAAGATCCTGTTTGATGATCGGTTCGTGGTGTCCCTTTTTCAGGTTCTTGTAATATTTCTTCTTCTCCTCCCGCATCATCACTTCCGCATTGTTGACCAGCTTGTCCACTTCAATGCTGACTTTTTCCCAGGCATATCCCATAGAGGCAAGACCCAGACTGATATTATCCAGCTTGGTGTGAACGGCATAAATCTGTTTTGTAAAATCTTCATAAGAAGTATTTTCCACAAGGACAAGATACTCATCTCCTGTAAGCCGGTACACTGATCCGCTGTGGAAATACTCGGCCAGCACTTCCCCAACCCGGATCACGACCTCATCGCCGTATTCCCGTCCAAATTCTTTGTTAAAATTCTTCAGACCGTTGATATCAACAGAGAGCGCTCCCAGTGACTTCAGATCCTCTGCCTTTACGCTGGAAAAATAATCTACAAGACTGTTCCGGTTCAACAGTCCGGTCAGATCATCGTGATAACTGAGATACTCCTGCTGTTTCTGAAGCTTCTGAAGGGCAATCGCCTGAGGAATATATGGAAGAAGCGCACGCATCAGATCCAGAGTACATCCGCCTCTGTGCACGCCGCAGACCGCCAGAATCGCTGTCGTATCTTCATCAAGCTGAGTAAAAACACTATAAGTGTCCGATGTTGTATCTGTAATCTCTTCTTTCATCCATTTCGGCTGCTGTTCTTCTGGAAGCATCTTAAGTCTGTCACGCTGCCATTCTACGTTCTCCGCGCACCATTCATAAATAGTATCAATATCACCCTGCTCTTTTTCAATATAATATACATATTCTGAATCGTAGTAATCACGAACAGTACTCAGCACATCGTTCATAATTTCTACCAGTGAACGAGGTCTGTAATTTTCACTCATGTATTCTTCTCCCCTGTGCTTAGATTGTAAAAATTCTGCCTTTTTAGTAAAAAGACAGCTACAAATATTGTATTATACCTGCCCTTGAAATGCAAGATGAAATGAAATACTATCTCTGTCACAAAATAAATTTCTCTAATCGAATTGGGGCCGTGTACCTTTTAAAAGGTACACGGCCCCGTTCACAGTTTTTTCACAAAAAAATAGTATTCCTGTAAGGAAATACATATAATACCACTGATATGACTTTGTTTTTTATACGTGTTATTATATTATTATATACTTAGCGTTTATAAAAAACGAAAATATTAACCAATACGAAGGAGGATTTGAAAACGAACGCAGAATATTCACGGATACGAAAATCTTTTTCACATTTTTCAGACAGGCTTTTCTTTCTGTGCGGTGTCGCCATGCTCATCAGTGAGATCTGGAAACAGCTTACCCTGACTTTCATGCTGGGACACGGGACATACAACTGGTGGTATCTGCCTTTCCAGCTGTGCAGTATTCCCATGTATCTGCTCCTGGCGTATCCATGGATCAGACGGGAGCTCGCACGTCAGGCGCTTCTTGCCTTCCTCATGTGCTATGGCCTCATGGGAGGCATCGCGGTATTCGCGGATACAAGCGGCCTTCAATATCCTCTTGAGTCATTAACGATCCACTCATACACGTGGCACATTCTGCTCATCCTGATCGGGATCAGCGCAGGCATTGTATACTGCCGCGGGCTTTCTGCAGGCTCCCGGGATAAGTTCATCTTTTCCCGTGTCCTGACCCGTGCGTTCCCCTTCAGTCCTTTCCTGCACAGCACGTTGATTTATCTGGCCTGCTGCCTCATCGCGGAAATACTCAACCTGTCACTGGACCGTTTCGGCACGATCAACATGTTTTATATTAATCCGGATTATAAAATGCAGCAGATTGTTTTCCGGGATCTGTTACCCTTTATCGGAAACACGGCCTCCATCTTTCTGTATATTGCCGCCTGTATCTTCGGAGCCTTCCTTCTATATCTGATATGGCGGATGCTTTACCGGCTCTTGTCCTGCCGCTGACTCATCTGACTCTTTTTCACCTAAAGGAACTTCTGTCAGACTGTCTTTTGCTGCTCTCTCCTGCTCTTCCATCGCGATCTTCAGGAAATCTCTGTCTTTTGCCTTCCTCCTGGGAATAAAACGCCCTGCCAGCCATCCTTTTCCCCTGTTCTTGACGTAGAAAAATCCGATCACAGAGAATACCGCAGCTCCGATAAAGTTAACGATCAGATCCTGCATCGTATCCAGAAGCCCGATATCCAGATAGCCGCCAAGTCCGAGTTCCTGCCCGTTTACAGCAACATTGGTTATATTATCAATGACATAGGGAACATTGCGCCCCGCCGGATCCAACGTTACCGAGCGGATCGTATGAATGATAGTATCTTTCTGCATATCATAGCCTACGATCTGGTCCATCCCAAACTCAAAGAACTCCCACACAACGCCGATCGTCATAGAGAAGCAGAATGCCACGATGGCAGCGAAAAGCGGGGACAGATTGAAAACTGTCCTCTTGTCCCGGTTCAGCAGATCCACCAGTGAGAATCCGATAGCCGCCGCCAGAAATCCGTTAATTGTATGCAGCACAGTATCCCAGAATGGAAATACCAGATAAAACTCGCTGATCTCCCCCAGGATCTCCGCCGCAAAGATAAAGACAAGGATAATGATCTCCAGCGTTGTCGGCAGTTCTACTTTAAACGTGATCTGCAGAAGGCTGGGGATCACCAGCAAAAGCAGTGTCAGGATACACAGGAACGCATTCTCATAATTTCTGTTCAAAAGCTGCAGTACCAGCATGGCGATAACCAAGAGCCGCAGAGTAAAGTATACGATAAAGGAACTCCTATGTTCACGCAGTTCCATGTGCAGGGCAGTTCCAAGATTTCGGAACCATTCCTTCCACCGCCCGCTCTTTTCTCCGACCCTCTTCCCCTGATAATTCTTTTCCTGATTGTTCTTCGGATCTGTTGTCATGGTCTGGCCCTTTCTTATATATTCCGCCCCTGATACTGTACGGTCACAACATGGACTGTTTTACTTGGCTCATCAATTCTGAAGATGGCAATATAATTATCTATAAGTAATTGACGGTACCCTTTTCCGGCATAGCGTCCTTCGGTCCGTTCTTGATGTGATTGAGGGAAAGTGTCTAATGTCTTTAGCGCTGCCCAAATTCGGTCTGTCTGTCCTTTCGCATTTTCCGGCGATAATTTTTCTAATGCAATATACGCAAAAATATCATCCATTTCCCGAAAGGCCCGTGGATTTAATTTAACTTTATATCTGTCCATAATATTTTCTATTTAATTTCTCAAATGCTTCATCGAGATCAATAGAAACTCCACCTTGTTCCATTTCTCTTTCGGATTCATAGATCGCCTGATCAATACGGTTGATTTTGGCAAATTTATCGTATAATTCACTACTCATAACAACTAAATCACTATATCCGTTTTTGGTTATAAAAATCGGTTCCTGAATTTTATGAGCCAATTCAGATATTTCGCTTGTATTGCGAAGGTCTTTGATTGGCATAATAACTGGCATAGTATCCGGCCCCTTTCTTCTTTTGACATGATTATAGCATAATTATGTCTGACAGTGCAATGGATTATCATACCTTTCTTTCACTGCTATTTTCTGTTACACTGATATCAGCTCGACCGAGGTGATTTTATGAAATGTCCTTTCCAATATGAAGTCATATACAGCGGCCGCCGCACTGTGGCTATCCAGGTGACTCCCGACGGGAAGGTGCGGGTACGCGCTTCTTACGGATATCCCCGCTCCCGCCTGGATGATTTCGTCCGGCAGAAAGAAGGCTGGATACAAAAGCATCTCCAGCTGGCGGAACAACAAAGAAAATCCTCTGGTCCGGAGCGGCCTCTTCTATCAGAAGAAGACCGTTCCAGATATCTGCAGACTGCCCGGGATATTTTCACCTGCAAAGTGAAATATTATGCCCGGATCCTGCAGGTCTCCTACGGCCGGATCACCATCCGGGAACAAAAAACCCGTTGGGGAAGCTGCAGCGGGAAGGGAAATCTGAATTTCAACTGGCGGCTCATCTTCGCTCCGGAGCATGTGCTGGACTATGTGGTCGTCCATGAACTGGCGCACCGCAGGGAAATGAACCATTCCAGTGCCTTTTACGCCATCGTTGAGTCTGTTCTCCCGGATTACCGGGCGTCCCGCCAGTGGCTGAGAGACAATGGCGGGACACTCTGGAACAAAGTTTGAATTCCCATCCTTTTAAATCGCTCCCAGGCCTTTCAGCATCTGATAAACATAAGAGGCTGGAAGTCCCACCACATTATAATAATCGCCCTCGATCCGGTCGATGTACGGCGCGAACCGGCCCTGGATCCCATAGGCGCCCGCCTTATCCATTGGCTCTCCCGTGGCGATATAGTCCCGGATCTCTTTCTCTGTCATTGTATGGACAAAAACCTTCGTCACCACCGCATGATCTGTGACTCGTTTTCTTCCTGTGCTGTCAAAATCCAGAGCTGCCACGCCGGTACAGACCTCATGGGTCCTTCCCTGAAGGCGGGTAAGCATCTCAAAAGCCTCCGCTTTATCTCCAGGTTTCCCCAGTATCCGGTCGTCCAGCACTACCACTGTATCCGCACCAAGTATCACAGTATCTTTTATCACGGTATGTTTCATCTCGGAAAGTTCCTCTGACAGATCGGATGCCACATTTTCCGCTTTCATCAGCGCCAGTTCCCTTACAATATCCTCGGGTCTGCTGCTGCGATATACTTCTTCTTTTCCGCTGACCCGGACTGTAAATTCCGCTCCGATCTGGGCAAGGATCTCCTTTCTTCGGGGCGAGGCCGACCCTAAAATAATCTTTTTCATCATATTCTCCTTATATCGTTCTGTATTGATAAACTGTATTCTTAATATATTCCCTCTTCACGATTTTACCAGAAAAAGAATCCCTGTACAATTTATTTGCTCTTACATTTGTCCTTGCTTAGTTCTGTGATATAATCAGATATACTATCATTTCCAGAAAGGATTCCGATATGCTGAAGATCATAATCTCACCGGCCAAAAAGATGAATCTCACTCCAGATTGCCCGTGTACGCTGACCACGCCTGTGCTGCTGGACCATGCCAGAGAGCTGTACAACAGATTGCAGGATATGGAGCTTTCTTCCCTGAAATCTCTCTGGGGATGCAGTGACAGGCTCGCTCTCCAGAACTATGAACGTCTCCATGAATTTTCCCCTGACAGGGCGGAATCTCCGGCTCTTCTTTCCTATGAAGGGATCCAGTATCAGCACATGGCGCCTTCGGTGTTTACAGACACCCAGTGGGACTATGTATGCAGGCACCTCCGGATCCTTTCCGGTTTTTACGGCATTTTATCCCCCACGGACAGGGTGATCCCCTACCGGCTGGAAATGCAGGCAAAACTGAAAACTTCCCGGGGCAATGATCTGTACGATTTCTGGGGTGATCGCCTGTACAGACAGCTCATGACAGAAGGTATGACTGAACTTGTCAATCTTGCCTCCGGAGAATACAGCCGGGCAGTCCTCCCTTATCTGGCGCAAGATCAACGTTTAAGATCAACAGAAGCTTCTTCTGTCCCCTGTGTCACATGTATCTTTGGAGAATTCCTGAATGGCAAAGTAAAAATGAAAGGGACCAAGGCCAAAATCGCCCGGGGCGAAATGGTCCGCTGGATGGCAGAGCAGCAGATAGAACGGGTGGAAGATATGAAAGAATTTCACGAACTTGGATATACATTCAGGCCGGAATTGTCCCGGCCTGAAGAATATGTGTTTATTGAGACTGCATCTCGGACCATGCCTTTGTAAGGGATCCTGGTTCCGTCACCAGCCGGTAAGCTCCGGCGGCCATACATTCCGCGGCATAGAACATCCCCTTTTGTCCGATGCTCATTCCGGCCTGGGCGGTGGCTGCCCAGTGATGAAGGGGCGTTCCCTTGCACATACACGCCGCGCTCAGCATCACCGTAGGAACCGTATGGCTTACGTCCGACACATCCGTCCCGATCGACAGCGGTACCGGCTCATCTTCCAGGGGTTCCAGTCCGCCAAAATATCTGTCCTTCCCGGCTCTATTCTTTCCGGTTCCGGCCGCATTATCCAGACCCGCCGCCTCTGAGATCTCAGCGGCAAATCGAAGCTCCTCTTCTGTATAGTCCGGCACAGGAATTTTCTTCATTTCCTCATAGAAAATCTCTGCCAGCGTCCGGTTCACCTTCATCTCCCGGTTGCATGTCACCCGCTCGATCTCCACTTTTGTTCCGGTCATAAGGGCCGCTCCCCGGGCGCAGTCATCCACCCGCCGGGATGCATCCTGTGTCCTCTCCCACTTGTTGGACCGGATAAAGTAACTGGTGGCGGCGAAAGGCGGAACAATATTTGCCGGTCCGTCTGTATTTGTATAAGTATAATGCATCCTCACATCATCTGACACATGTTCCCGGAGATAATTCACTCCCACATTCATCAGCTCCGCGGCATCCAGGGCGCTGCGCCCCATCTCCGGATGCTTTGAAGCATGGGCGGCCGTCCCGTAAAACCTGTAATTTTTAATATCCTGGGCCTGCCAGATATCATAACTGACCCGATTCCGGTCAAAGGGATGCCAGGTCACAGCCACAGACAGGTCGTCAAAGACACCCTGTTCGTTCATCCGGATCTTGCCCACAACGATCTCCTCCGCCGGACAGCCGTAGACCCGTATCGTTCCCTGCAGCCTTTCATGGCTCATCCTGTCTTTCAGTTCACAGGCCGCGCCTGCGCACGCTGCTCCCAGAAGATTGTGGCCGCAGCCGTGACCGGCTTTCCCGTCTGGCTGCTGTTTTGGAACACAGGCCTGCCCCAGCCCGGGAAGAGCGTCGTACTCTGCCAGAAACCCGATGACCGGCTTTCCTTTTCCCCACTGCGCCGTAAATGCCGTCTCAAATCCCGCGGTTCCCCACTGGACGGAAAAATCTTCGCTTTCAAGGAATTCTGCCAGTTTCCGGGAAGACTGCTTTTCTTCAAGAGACAATTCCGGATGCCGGAAGATATCATCCGCAGTGTCTTTCATTTTCTTTTCAATCTCTTCTCTCACTTTATACTCACTTCCCTTGTAATCTGGTCTTCATTTTATCATATTTTCTGGGATTCTGCGATGATCTCCTCCGGGAATCCCGCGAACTCCAGAAGTTTCACGGCATTCTGTGAGGTGGCCGGACCTTCTATGAGTTCATAGCTGAAATGAATATCATTCTCTCCGATTTCCTCACTGAAATGATAGTTGACATAAGTACCGCTTAGAAGTTCTGTCAATTCCTTGTCATGAGTTGCCACCAGAGCGATACAGTTCTTATCTGCCAGATAATCCAGGATCGCTCTCGACGCCCGGATCCTCTCTCCTGTATTTGTCCCCCTGAGGATCTCATCGATAGAGCAGAGAATCATCTGCTCCTCATTCAGGCTGTCCAGTATCCTCTTGAGATATCGGATCTCACGGATAAAATAACTCTCTCCCGCCATAAGATCATCCTTTACAGCCATAGAAGTAATGACTTCGCAGGAGGGAAGTACAAATCTTTTTGCCGCGCAGGTATTCAGAGACTGGGCAAGGACCGCGTTTACCGCCACCGCCTTGATAAAGGTAGATTTCCCCGAAGCATTTGACCCGGTGATCAGACAGCTTTTTTCAAGCTCCAGACTGTTGGCTACCGGATGATCGATAAGAGGATGATACAATTCCTCCATGTAAAGCTTTTTCTCTTCTGTGTATTCCGGGACACAGTACCATGGCAGACTCTTTCGGAAAGATGCCGTATTGACCGCCACATCCAGCTCCCCGATCTCCCGGTAGACTTCCAGATATCTCTCTGAGTTTCTGCGCAGCCGGTTCATCACTTTGTTATATGTGGTGATCTGCCACAGAGTGACCCCCAGCACATAGTCCGCGATCACTCCATAGATATCCCCGGACTCACCGGGAGCTCTCAGGATGCGGAGAACATGGTCTCCCCTGAGCACATCACCAAGCCCGGCCAGCGCTTTTTTCAGATTGGGGAACAGTGCCTGTATTTCCTTTCTCCTGGCAATCTGTCTGGCGTTTCTCAAAAGACTGATCACCGTTCCAAGCATGGACAGTTCCACCTCATATTTCATTTTGATTATAATATAAACAGCCAGATTCACCGCGCAGACTCCGAGAAAAGCAAGTCCTGCCCTGTCATCCCGCAGAAACAGAAAACAGAGAAAAGAAAGGCCCAGAAGGACCTGAAGGACTCTGTAGATCCACGGATTCTTCAACATATATTCTTCCACTGCGTCCATATAGGAAGGGATATAATAGGAGGACATACTTTTTCCGATATCGCACAGAAGATATTCCAGAGATTCCCGTTCTTTCTCGTTCTGTCCGAACGTCCGCACACGCCGCTCAAAAAGCTGCCGTTCTTCAAAAGACATCTGATTCCTGCGCATTTTCCAGTAAAGGACTTCCTGTCCTACAGATGTATCGCACCCGTCGATCCTCTGAAACACTTCATTCATGGACAGATCGTTCCATGTAATATCGTCTGCGCTTCCGCCGCCCACTACATCATAGTACGTCCTGACATTTTCATTCCATTCCCCCGGTGTGGGAGCTTTTCCGAATTTCTCATGGATAAAAATTTTTCTTCTGCGTTTCATACTCCTGTGGGAAATCAGACTTGTGATACCTATGAACAGGAAAATCCCCAGGATTACCAGCGCTCCTTCCAGCATTTGATCCATCGCCTCACACTTTTGTATTATTTAATTAATACAATAATATATAATAAAAAATTTGTCAACCGTCCATATTTTGTTTTATAATATTTGTCAGTAACGCAATATCTTTATTTTATTTGGAAAGAAGTGATCGAGTTGCAGCAGACAGAAACCGCGCAGAATCCACTGGGGTACAAGAGCATCCCCTCTCTTCTGAAAGGATTTGCCATTCCCAGTATCATCGCCATGCTGGTCAGTTCCCTCTACAATATCGTGGATCAGATCTTTATCGGACAGGGCGTAGGATATCTGGGCAATGCCGCTACCAATGTAGCCTATCCTCTGACAACGGTCTGTCTCGCCATTGCCCTTTTGATCGGCATTGGAAGCGCGTCCAGATTTTCCCTTTACCTGGGCGCCGGTGAAACCGGGAAAGCCGAAAAAGTAGTCGGGACCGGCATCAGTATGATGGCGGTATCCGGCATCCTCTATGCTGTCCTGGTAGAAATTTTCATGGTTCCTCTGCTCACTGCCTTCGGCGCTACGGAGCAGGTCATGCCCTATGCCGTAACCTACTCACGTATCGTCGCGCTCGGCATGCCTTTTCTTATCGTCACAAACGGTATGAGCAACCTGGCCCGGGCAGACGGAAGCCCCAGGTATTCCATGACCTGCATGCTGATCGGGGCTGTGATCAATACGATCCTGGACCCCCTGTTTATTTTTGTCTTCCATCTTGGAGTTGCCGGAGCGGCCTGGGCAACCATCATCGGTCAGTTTTTCTCATTTATTTTCGCCGTACTGTACATTAAAAAATTCAAAAACATCCGCCTGAAAAAGACGGACTTTTACCTTCAGCTCAAAGAATGTGCTCAGACAGCGTCTCTGGGAATGAGCAACAGTCTGAATCAAGTCGCCATCACCTTTGTCCAGATCGTACTCAATAATTCCCTTACTTATTATGGAGCCTTGTCTGAATATGGAAAAGAGATCCCGCTGGCCGCCTGTGGGATCGTCATGAAAACAAATGCCATCCTGCTGGCTTTCATCATCGGGATCTCGCAGGGCGCGCAGCCGATCATCGGCTTCAACTACGGCGCCCGGCAGTACGACAGAGTGAGGAAGACTTACCGTCTGGCAGTTTCGGCCAATCTGGTCATATCAGCAGCAGGGTTCATTTTGTTCCAGTTCTTTCCATATTATATCATCGCCCTGTTCGGAACGGGAGAACCGGCATATTTCGAGTTTTCCATACGTTTTATGCGGATCTTCCTTTTCATGGTGATCATCAACGGAGTGCAGCTTCTCTCATCGAATTTCTTTGCCGCCATCGGAAAACCGGTCAAGGGACTGGTCCTCTCCATGACCAGACAGGTAATCTTCCTGATCCCTCTGGTATTGATCCTGCCGCTGTTCTTCGGTCTGGACGGGATCCTTTTCGCGGGGCCCGCGGCAGACAGTATCGCGTTCGCGGTGACAGTGATCCTGATCATGAGGGAGATGAAGAAAATGAAGATTCTTCAGGCAGAGCAAATTCCAGACACGCCTTGAACTGATCACAGTCGATCCGGATGTCGAACTCCCCGCCCAGAGCTTTTGCGTACGTACTCACAATGGCCAGTCCCAGTCCGTTTCCTTCACTTGACCTTGCCTTATCTCCTCTGGCAAAACGTTCCACAATATCTTCTTTTGTAAAATCCATGGGATAGCCGGCCGTATTGGTGATCTCAACGCACAGTCTGCTTATCCCGGGAGTTTTGTCGTTCTTCTTTTTTATATAGGTCTTAATGAACACCCGGGTCCCTTTGGCGGAATATTTCAGCGCGTTCTCGATCAGATTCTGGCAGATCCTGTAGAAATAACTGTTATCTGACACCAGTTCTGTGTCCTCTTCCGTAAACCGGGTAATGAACTCAAGATCGCTCTCCCGGATCTGGTCATCCATATCAGCCAGTATCTGTTCAATCAGCCGGTTCACTTCAAATCTTTCCGGATGAAGTTCGACGTTTCCGCTGCTTGCCTTTGCCAGATTGAACAGACTGTTGATCATTTCCTTTAATTTCTCTGCCCGGTCAGATATCACATCCACATAATCGCGGGCCGCTCCGCCAAGATCCTCTTTTTTCATCAATTCCAGATATCCTACCATGGACGTCAGCGGTGTCTTCAGATCATGAGAGACATTCGTGATCAGATCAATCCTCAGCTGATCACTCCTTGATACTTTTTCCAGGCTTTTTTTCTCGATCTCCAGAGCTTCTTCCAGGCGTTTCTGGTTGATCCGGGCCATGGACTGCATGATCTGATCCAGCTGTCCGTCTCGGAATCTGCTGATGACTGCCCGGCAGAGAATATACTGGATCAATGCCGTAAAGATCAGAATATATCCGGAAGCGTAATTCCAGTGCCAGCCGCCGCCATTCCACACTCCCCCGCCCATCAGATAGAACAGATACCATGCCGCCCCGGCCGCGGCGATGATCCCCGCGGCCGAGAGCCTGCGGGAAAACATCCTGCCGTCACTGCGCCATGCTTCATACCCCGCCTCATCTGCCGGATTCCACTCTGCATATCTGATATCCAGTATTCGCCTGAGAATAAGTACAATTCCTGTTCCCAGAAAAAGATTCCCCAGGATACCAAAAAAGATTGCCTCCTCTGTCGGATGATAAGTCCGGTCCGCCACTATATTCCACAAAAACACAAGTCCTGCAATAATCGCCGCTCCTCCGCTGATGATCTTCCACTCCTTTTTTACGATCATCGGAAGTTTTTTAACTGTATTTTTCCATTTTATAGCCAATGCCCCACACCACCTTTACATATCTGGGTTTTTTTGTATCGATCTCGATCTTCTCGCGAATATGGCGGATATGCACCATCACTGTATTTTCTACCGTATAGTCCGCCGACTCCTGCCATACATTCTCATAAATCTGTTCCGCGGGAAACACCTGTCCCGGATGTTCCATGAGAAGCTCCAATATCTTATATTCAGTAGCTGTCAGACGCACTTCCTCGCCTTCCACTATGACAACGCGCTGTTTCTTATCCAGCACCAGGCCGCCGTTTACAATCTGATCTGCCTCTGCCCTCGGAGCTTCCCCGCCCCATGCCCGGTATCTCCGCAGATGGGCTTTCACCCGGGCTATAAGCTCCGCGGGGTTATACGGTTTCTCCACATAGTCATCCGCTCCCAGTACAAGACCGGATACCTTGTCGCTCTCCTCTGTCTTCGCGGAAAGGATGATCACCGGAATTCGATAATTTTCTCGAAGTTTCATAAGTGCTGACAATCCGTTCAGACGCGGCATCATTACATCCAGAAGGATCAGATCGATCCTCTCCCTCTCCAGCGCATCCAGAGCCTGCATTCCGTCATAGGCCTGCACTACTTTATAACCTTCATATTTTAAAAGTTCGCTGATTGAATAGACGATCTCCTTATTGTCATCTACTACAAGGATCGTACCTTCTGATTCCGTCTTGGCTCCTCTCTCTGCTCCCATATCTTCCTCCTCTGATCTGCCGCGTATTTCCGCAGGCAGTGTCTTTCTGCCATGGCTTCCTGTGTGGTCCACACTGCATAATATAATAGCCCACGATTAAAAAAATCTCGATACAAATCTTAAAAAATTCTTAGCAGACAAAAAAACCGCCGTCCCCGGAGCTCCATCGTCTCCAAAAACAGCGATTTCAAGTGCGCGATCAGGGGTTCGAACCCTGGACACCCTGATTAAGAGACATTTCATCCATTATGCCAGTCCGTGCTCTTCCAGCCATACCATCCAGGTGTTCTTCCCTTCCTGCATTTTCCGTGCCCGCACAGTGAACTCCAGGATCGTAAGTCCTGTAAATACGAGGAACAGGATCAGCAGGAAAATGAGGCAGCCCCGGATACTTCCCCCGCCGCTTATGGCGCTGCGGAACGCTTTCACCGTATAGGTAAACGGTACCCAGCCGTGAAGATACGGCACAAATGATCCTGACAGTTCATAAGGGTATGTCCCCACGGAACCTGCCAGCTGGATCACCATGAAGATCAGCATCAGGAAGCTTCCAACGCGCCCCAGCAGGCTGGTGAAGAAGTACATCACCGACATGAATGCAAGGGACGCCGCGCACGCTGTCAGGACTGTCTTTCCCATTTCCACAGGTATAAAACCATCGAATATATGCAGTGCGCCGATCATAACTACTGCCTGGAGCACTGCCGTCAGATAGAGCACGGACGCCTTGCTGATCCACCAGCGGAAACCGGATTTCATCTGCCCGGCATAACTGGTCAGCGGATACATCAGACTGAACGCGATACAGCCGACCCACAAGCCTACGGACATCATATACGGCGCCATAGCATGGCCGTTGTCGGCCACCTCCGTAATCTGTGTCTCTTCCGCATCTATCGGTGCGGCAAACATATCCGCCGCCTGATCCGATGTGTTCGTCTCCAGGATCTGCTCCGCTCCGCTTCCCAGTTCCTTTGACAGCGTCTCCGCGCCTTCCGAAACCTGCCTGATCCCATCGCCTAGTTCTCCGCTGCCGTCAGCGAGTTGTCCCGCACCGCTGCTGATCTGGCCGGCTCCATCTGTTAGTTTCGCCGCGCCTTCCGTCAACGATTTGCTGTTCGAGGTAAGCTGCCCGGTTCCGGAGACAAGCGTATCCGTTCCATCTTTCAGCTTCGCGCTTCCCTGTGCCAGCTCTCCCAGACCGCTGTCCAGATCCGCAGCTCCTTTCCGGAGCGCCGATGTTCCCTGCTTCTGAAGCTGATCCGCCCCTGATGCAGCATTGGAAATTCCACCCGCCAGCGCCGGCGCCTGTTCCGCCAATGCGGAAGTGCCGGTCTGAAGCCGCCCTATCCCGTTCTTAAGGGAATCTGCACCACTCTGTACCGCGGAAATGCCGTTCTGAAGATCCGGGATCTCCGCTGCAATCTGCGCGCTCCCGTCCGCCGCTTCATCGACACCATATGTGTAGGCGGAAACACTTGCAGAAAATGTGTCCGCCTGCTGCTGAACTGCCGCGATCTGTGCCCGCACTTCCTCCGGCACGCCTTCCTCTCCGGCGAGTGCCGAAAGCGCCTGACTGATCCCGGCCGCCCCGTCGCGCAGCGACTGGGAACTGGAAGCAGCAGACTGCAGGCCGGAACTAAGCGCATCAGCACCGGTCTTCAGGCCGGCCGCCCCTTCAGACAGAGATGCAATCCCGTCCGAGAGCTGCTGCGCGCTGTCACCTAATGAAGCCGCGCCGTCATTCAGCGCATCCGCCGCATCGGGAAGGGCCGCCGCCTCCGCATTCAGTTCGGACAGTCCGGCATTGAGCATAGTCATGTTATCATCTACATCCACCGCGCCAGCTGCCAGATCAGCACCTCCTTTCTGCGCACCATTTACACCACTGTCCAGTGCATTTGCACCGCTTTGCAGCTCTTCTGCCCCTGCTGCAACCGCACTGGCTCCGTCTGTATACCGGCCAATCCCCACTTCCAGCTCCCGGCTTCCGTCCACAAATACTAAGGCACTGTCTGAAAGGGCCTGCAGATTGTCGGTAATCGTCTGATTTCCGTCGGCCAGCTGATCCGTTCCGGTTTTCAGTTCACCCGAACCATCCGCCGCTTCCTGCATTCCGTCACCCAATTCCGCAAGCCTGCCGAACAGAACTTCTGTATACGTTTTTGTAACCTCTTCCCGTACCGAGCTCTCCAGTTCTTTCATCGCCGTCTCGCTCATCTTGGACGCAATGTAGTTCGTTCCCGGATTCGTTTCATAAGCCAGCGTCATCTTCTCCGGATGCGCGTCTGTCAGCGTTGAGGCATGGGCCGAAAAGTCCTCCGGTATGGTGATAACCATATAGTACGTGCCGTCCTCAAGGCCCTTCCGCGCCTCCGTCTCTGACGGAAACTGAAAGTCCAGAGAATCGTTCTTTTTCAGTTCCTCCATCAACGTTCCGCCAATGTCCAGCTTCTGATCTTCATAGGTGACCGGCACGTCATGGTTGATGACCGCCACCGGAAGTTTATCGATATTCCCGTATGGATCCCACATGGATCCAAGGAAAAGTGTGGTATAGATTGTCGGGATCGCGATGACCGCTACTGTAACAATCAGTAAAATCTTATTTTTGAACAGCCTGTGCCATTCCTGTCTCAGCATTGTCTACTGTCCCCTTTCTTTTTGCAACATTAATTCTATTAATAGATATCGTGTTGATTTTTTAAGCATCCTAAATTATAGTAAAATCATAAAAAAGATACAACCATTAATCTAACACTGCTCTGTCTGTTAATGGATAATCAGACAATGTGGTGTCTATTATTTTTAAAGGAGGGAATGTTTCATGTCAAAAAATATGGACCGGCGGGTTCGCAAGACAAGAGCCCAGCTCCGTCAGGGACTGGCCGAACTTCTGAAAGAAAAGAGTTTAAAAGAGATCACGGTCAAAGAACTCGTAGAAAAAGTGGACATCAACCGTTCCACTTTCTATCTGCACTATGCGGATATCTATGACATGATGGAAAAGATTGAAAACGAACTGACCGGAGACATCGAAGATCTGATCCATACCCATCCGGTAAGTCCGTTCAACGAAGACAGCTTTCCGTTCATCGAGGATATTTTTTCCATCCTCGCGGAAAACCGGGATATCTGCGCCGCTCTCCTGGGTCCCAACGGTGATATCTCTTTTCTGCACCGGATTGAGAATATCCTCTCCGAGCACAGCCTGAACGCCCTGAAAGAAACATTTCCGGAGAAAATGGATGATCTGACATACTACTACGCCTTCTGTCTCTCCGGCTGTATCGGCCTGGTCAAGGCCTGGCTGTCAGATGGATCTTCCGTAAGTCCCCAGCATATGGCCGAACTTACATTTAAGCTCATCATGAACGCACTGAGGGGGTTCTATCCAGACTTTTCCGTAAGACATTCCTGATATTTACGGGGAAAATCTTCTCTGCGCTCTTTCTCTGCTTCCATTCGCAGCGCGCACTTCGATTCCGCGCTCCGCGCTGCTCATTGCTTCACGCAAAAAAACCGCCGTCCCCGCGGCTCGCAATGTCCGCAAAAACAGCGATTTCTAAGTGCGCGATCAGGGGTTCGAACCCTGGACACCCTGATTAAGAGTCAGGTGCTCTGCCAGCTGAGCTAATCGCGCTTTTCCTCTTTCTGCCATCTGCCTAACAGATAACGCAAAAGCTATTATATATGACCCCGCCGCAAAATGCAAGACTTTTTTAATATTTTCTTGCTCATTTTTAACCACATTTTTGATCCTGTTCTTTGTTTCTTTCCAAAAAATACTCAAAACAGCCCTTCCAGTACTTTTTTCGTCACGACTCCGGTCACGGCTCCTTTGACCTTTCCCCCTCGAAAAGATAAAAATGTAGGAACTCTGTTCAATCCATAGCTTTCCATCAGCTCTTCAGACTGATCCGCGTCGATCCGGTATACTCTGACCGCCCCGGCATTCTCCGCCGCGAACTGCGCCACTACGTCTTCCATCATGGCACATTTGGGGCACCACCCGGCATAAAATTCCACAAGCGCGGGCAATAGAGATTTTTCTATTTCCCCTCTGAACTCTTCTGGTCTGATCTCCTTTATCACGGCTGACACCTGCCTTTTTGGTCCTTCTTGTCATTGCCGTGACATGCCCCGGCATTCAGGATCCTGCATACCTCTGCCATAGAATCCCGTATACAGAGCAGGTGCCTGTTCAGCCCCGGCCTGCAGTAAAACATCTCTCTTACACATGTCTTCCAGCACTTTTTCTTCATATCTATAATACACCTGCCTGCACAGACGACTCTCTTTTTCGTCTGCCACTCATTATTATAGATTATTATATGCGCCGCGGTCTGTAACTGTGCAGAAGCGGATCTGTCTACTTTCTCATAGCCGTCAGCTTATTGATCGGATTCCCGTTTCGGGAAAATTTTTCTTCATATTCTGTCATAACATTGTCTTTGGCCATTTCTTCATTATGATGAAGGTCATAAGTAAATCCGGTCAAAGTCCATCCGGTCTCCTTGATCTGCTCGATGGAAAAATTAAAGAGCGCCGTGTTGTCTGTCTTAAACTCGATCTCCCCGCCGGGCTCCAGAACCTTCTCATACCGTTCCAGAAATTCGGAAGATGTAAGACGACGTTTTGCGTGTCTTGCCTTGGGCCACGGATCAGAAAAATTCAGATAGATACGTCCGATTTCTTCCTCTGCGAATACATCTTCGATATTTCTTGCGTCCATACAGACAAACCTGACGTTCTTCAGTCTGTTGAATTCTTCTGTGTCATATTTTTCTACTGCCCTGAGAAGCACGCTGGAATACCGTTCAATCCCGATAAAATTAATGTCAGGATATCTCTCTGCCATATTCAGGATAAAACGCCCTTTCCCTGTCCCGATCTCGATATAAATCGGATTTCTGTTTCCAAAGACCTGCTGCCAGCATCCCCGCTGATCCTCAGGCCGCTTTATCACCACGGGATGTTCCCGGAGTACGCCTTCTGCCCTGGGTATATTTCTTAATCTCATAAGCCCTCCCTTTCTATCCGTCAGCTGATACCCGCATTTAATTATATTTTACCCGAACAGCCGCGAATATTATTGTACACATTTCTATAATAACATGAGTTTTCAGTCCGGTCAAAATTTCCAAAATTGTACGTAAAATTCAAAAAAATATATGCAATTTCTTTCCTTGCATTTTCCATGAAAAGGTGTATGATAAGCTTATTGATATTTACCTGAAGACAGGAGGCTAATGATGGACTCAATCGTTAACAGACTGACTGAGATCGAGGAAGCTGCGTCAGCCATAGTGCAGCATGCCGAGGATCAGAAGAAGACTCTGGAAAAAGAATATGATGAAAAGCGAAGACAATTTGATGAAAACCTTGAGAAGGAAACCCAGGCCCGTTTGAGCACCATCCGGGACGAGCTTGAGAAAAAGACTTCCGGCATTCTGGGCAATCAGAATGACGCCAGCGAGGAAACCATTCTTGCGCTTCAGAAGGAATACGAAGAAAAACATACTGAATATGCCCATGAGATATTAAAAAGAATCACCGAGGTGTAACCTATGGGAAACTTACTGGAATACAGCGGCATCGTGACCAAGATCCGGGCCATGGAGGCCAAACTCCTCAGGCCGGAACAGTTCACGGAGATCGCGGGGCTGGGAAGCGTTCCTGACATTGTAGATTATCTCAAGAAAAATACCGCTTATGCCGGTATCCTCAGTACACTTGAAGATGATCAGATTCACAGAGGCAATGTGGAGAAACTCCTGACCCAGTCTCTATATCATGATTATACAAAAATCTATCGATTCAGCGGGCAAAAACAGAGGCGGCTCATGAAGCTTATCCTTAAGAATTATGAGATCGATCTGATCAACTACTGCCTGCGTATCGTGATCAACCGGTACAAGCAGCCTTTTGACCTCAACTATAAACGTGCTTTCTTTGACCGGTACTCTCAGATATCCATCGAGAAGCTCATTACTTCACGGACAACGGATGAGCTGGTGGAGAATTTAAAAGGGACGGAATATTATGCTCCTCTAAAGAAGCTGAAAGATGCTCAGGATGTCACGCTTTATGACTATAATCTGGCGCTGGATCTCTACTTTTTCACTTCTACCTGGAAGGAACAGAAAAAAGTCCTGAAAAAAGATGATCTGGAAATCTTTATCCGGGAGCGGGGCTCCAAGATCGATCTGCTGAATCTGCAGTGGATCTACCGGGCCAAAAAATATTATAATATGAAGCCTGCCGATATTTATCTGCTGCTCATACCGATCCACTACAAGATCTCAACTGACATGATCAAAGAGATGGTGGAGGCTCCGGGGCTGGAAGAATTCGAGGCAGTGGTGGAAAGAACTTCCTACGCCCGCCATTACAATTTCCGGCAGCATCTGACCATTGAGCAGATGTACACGGAATGCCTGCAGCATCTTTATACGATTGACCGCCGGCGCAATCCATACTCCATCGCCGTGATCAATACTTATCTTTTTTCAAAGGAAGAGGAAATCAAAAAGCTGACGACCGCCATGGAATGTGTACGCTACAGATTAAATCCAGGCGAGACGCTGGCATACGTTGGAGGTAAAACCCGATGATCGTTAAAATGAAATTCATCAATATATCCGGTCCGAGGACGGACATTGACCGCGTGACCGACCTGTATCTCTCGCGCTATGAGATCCAGCTCGAATCCGCGCTGTCTGAGCTGAAGACTGTGGATAACTTAAGACCTTTCGTGGAACTGAACCCTTACAAGGATGCTCTGAGCAAGGCGGCACAGTTCGTCGGATATCTTCCCAACGCGGAGGATGTAACACCGGATACAACACTGGGCCTTGACGATATGTTCGAGGTCGTGCGAAAGGCCAATGAAGATTACCAGGATCTTCAGGAGAAGAAAGAAAAACTAAAGAAAAGGATAGAAGAGCTTCGGGCGAAACAGCAGACGATCGCCCCCTTCCGCCCTCTTGACTGCGACATCCACAAGGTACTGTCGTACCACTACATCACATACCGGTTTGGCCGTATCGCGGTTGAGTTCTATCATAAGATGCAGAAATATCTTATGGATGATCTGAAGGCTATCTTTGTGGAAGGAGAACGTGATGAAAGTTTCGTTTATGGAGCTTATTTTGTGTCTCCTGCCGAGGCTCAGAAGGTAGACGCGGTCTTCCGTTCTCTTCACTTTGAGCGGATCGATCTTAAGGATGAGTTCGAGGGGACTCCGGCTCACGCGTATCAGTCTCTGGAGAATGAGATCGCCCGCGTGAATCTAGAAAATGAAGACCTTGACAGACAGGCCGGAGAAATGCTGGCTGACCGGGCGCCTCAGCTTGTGGCTGCCAGGAACCGGCTGGAAGAGCTGTCCAATAATTTTGATGTCCGAAAGCTCGCGGCCCGCATGGAGGATAATAAAGAAGACTATTACATCCTCTGCGGCTGGATGGCTGAAGACGATGTAGAGAAGTTTGTAGAAGAGGTCAAGGACGATGACAAGGTGTTCGTCGTAGTGGAAGACGATCATGACGCCTACTTCGGAGAGCCTCCTACCAAACTGGAAAATCCCAAACTTTTCAAACCTTTTGAAATGTTTGTCCAGATGTACGGACTTCCCGCGCATAACGAGATGGACCCTACCGTATTTGTGGGACTGACCTATTCTTTCATTTTCGGCGTCATGTTCGGAGATGTGGGGCAAGGCCTTCTCCTTCTCATCGGCGGCGCCCTTATCTATCATTTTAAACGGGCTCCCCTGGCGGGGATCATTGCGACAGCAGGCGTATTTTCCACGATCTTCGGTTTCCTGTTCGGAAGCATCTTCGGTTTTGAAGATGTGCTGCCCGCTCTCTGGATGAGACCCATCGACCACATGACCACGCTTCCTTTCCTCGGAAAGCTGAATACCGTGTTTATTGTCGCGGTGGCCTTTGGGATGTTCCTGATCATGGTAGCCATGGTGCTGCACATTATCAACGGAATAAGAAGCAAGGATATTGAAAATGTATGGTTCGATCCCAACGGAGTCGCCGGACTTGTATTTTATGCCGCGGTTGTAGCCGTGATCGTCCTCTTCATGACAGGCAATCCGCTTCCGGGCGGCATCGTACTGGCCGTGATGTTCGGCATCCCGCTGCTGCTGATCTTCTTCAGAGAACCTCTTACAAGAGCGATCCAGCACCGGGCAGACAAGATGGAAACCGGCAAGGGCATGTTTGTCGTACAGGGATTTTTCGAGATGTTTGAGACGCTTCTGAGTTATTTTTCCAACACGATCTCTTTCATCCGTATCGGCGCTTTCGCGGTCAGCCACGCGGCGATCATGGAAGTGGTCCTGCAGCTTGCGGGAGCGGAAAGCGGCCATCCCAACTGGATCGGCGTTATCTTCGGCAACCTGTTCGTCTGCGGATTTGAAGGACTGATCGTGGGCATCCAGGTGCTGCGTCTGGAATATTACGAAATGTTCAGCCGCTTCTATAAGGGCAGCGGCCATGCATTCGATCCATATACAAAGAAAACTGTCAAAAAAAATAAAAAATAAAATCAGACCACAGACAAACAAATTAGAGAATCAGGAGGATTTTACCATGACTTTAGCAACCAAAATTATTTTAATTGTCGCTTTGATCGTAAGCATTATCATTCCGTTTGGCTACTATCTGCTCGGAGAAAAGAGCAAAAAACGCTATAAACGGGCCATCGGGACAAACGCGTTCTTCTTCTTTGGCGCATTTGCCATCGCCTCCATCATGCTTCTGGCCGGCCCGGATGTGCAGGCGGCCGAGGCAGCTGCTTCTGACGCCGGATTCGCTACCGGACTGGGATACATCGCGGCCGCTCTGGTCACCGGACTTTCCTGTATCGGCGGAGGTATCGCCGTCGCAAGCGCTGCCAGCGCCGCTCTCGGAGCGATCAGCGAGGATTCCAGTGTACTTGGTAAATCTCTGATCTTCGTAGGTCTGGCCGAAGGTGTCTGCCTCTACGGACTCATCATCTCATTCATGATCCTCGGAAACCTGTGACACCAGCCCGCCGTGCGCCGGGGATTCTCCTGGCGGACTTCTCAAGCTGGCTTGTGGAAGGCGGACAGGAGAATCCCCGGCATAGGGTGGACGCCCTTACATGAATCATCTGCCGCAGGCGGATGATGAATGGCACGGCGGTTTTCCCCGTACACCGGAAGTTTTCCTGGCGGACTTCTCAAGCTGGCTTGTGGAAGGCTGACAGGAGAATCCCCGGCATAGGGCGGACGCCGGATCTCAGTATCAAACAGACAGACCAGGAGGCAGGCAACATGAAGATGTATCTTATCAGTGACAATGTAGACACCTACACAGGCATGCGCCTGGCCGGTGTTGACGGGATCGTGGTCCATGAACGGGAAGAACTGCGCGCGGCTCTGGAACATGTGCTTACAGACAAAACCGTGGGCATCGTGCTCCTGACGGAGAAATTCGGCCGGGAGTTCCCCGATATCATAGATACTTTCCGCCTCGAACGGAAGATGCCTCTTCTTGTCGAGATACCGGACCGTCACGGCACCGGAAGAAAAAAAGATTTTATCACGTCCTATATCACGGAAGCGATCGGACTGAAATTATAACAATATAGACGAAAAGGAGGGATCCCTCTTGACTCTTGAAGAAAAAATCAGCCATCTGCAGGCCACATCCATGGAACAGGCCCGCGCGGAAGGAAACGCGATCATAGATTCCCACAGAGACGCGCTTGAAAAAGTGTTTGAAGATCATAAAGCCGAGGCGCTGCGGCAGGCAGAGACCCGCGTCAAAGCAGAGACGACCAACGCCAGACTGATGTACAACCAGGCGGCGGCCAAAGCTCAGCTTGAGACCAAGCGCCGGCTGGGGAAAGTCCAGCAGGAACTGAAAGATAAAGTTTTTGAGGAAGCTGTCAGCCTGATCAAAGATTATATGAAGACAGAGGCCTATGATGATTTTCTTGTAAAATGCATCCGGCAGGCAGAGCGCTTTGCAGAAAAGGACCCTGTCATCATCTACATCAATCCGTCAGACGAACAGAAACGATCTGATCTGGAAGACGCGACAGGCGTGCATCTTACTATCAGCGCAGAAGATTTTCTGGGCGGGGTACGTGCGGTCATCCGCGCCCGCAACATCCTGATCGACAACTCATTTAAGACGCAGCTTCGCAATGAATATGACAAATTTTTATTTTTAGGAGGTGACGGCATTGCTTAAAACCGGAAAAATTTATGGAATCAACGGGCCTGTCATCTACTTAAAAGGCAATACCGGCTTTAGCATGTCCGAGATGGTCTATGTCGGAAAGCAGCAGCTTGTAGGCGAAGTGATCGCCCTTGACAAAGATCTGACGACGATCCAGGTGTATGAGGAGACATCCGGGCTTCGTCCCGGTGAGGAGGTCACTGCCAGCGGCAGCCCGGTGTCCGTCACACTGGCTCCCGGGATCCTCAATAATATTTTCGACGGGATCGAGCGTCCGCTGGAACGCATCGCGGATTCGGCAGGCGCGTTTATCACCCGGGGTGTCAGCGTAGATTTCCTCGACAGACAGAAAAAATGGCAGACCCATATTACAGTAGAAAAAGGACAGTATCTCCACGGCGGCGATATTATAGCAGAAGTGCCGGAAACCCACGCCATTGTCCACAAATGCATGGTTCCCCCCGATGTGGAAGGAACGGTCACCGATATCGTACCCGACGGTGAATATACGATCGATGAGACACTCGTTACACTGGAACTGTCTGACGGTTCCAGAAAAGAACTGACCATGACACAGCGCTGGCCCATCCGTGTGCCGCGTCCCACTCATCACCGTTTTTCCGCGTCGGTTCCGCTGATCACAGGGCAGCGTATCATTGACACCATGTTCCCTATCGCCAAAGGCGGAACAGCGGCTATCCCCGGCGGATTCGGTACGGGAAAAACGATGACACAGCATCAGATCGCCAAATGGGCGGACGCGGATATCATCATCTATATCGGATGCGGAGAGCGTGGAAATGAGATGACCCAGGTACTGGAGGAATTCGGTGAACTGACCGATCCCCGCACGGGCAATCCTCTTATGGACCGCACCACTCTGATCGCCAACACTTCCAACATGCCCGTTGCCGCCCGTGAGGCCAGCATCTATACCGGTCTTACTCTGGCGGAATATTACCGGGACATGGGCTATGATGTGGCGATCATGGCAGACTCCACTTCCCGCTGGGCGGAAGCTCTGCGTGAGCTTTCCGGCCGTCTGGAGGAGATGCCCGCCGAGGAAGGTTTCCCGGCCTATCTGGCATCCCGTCTGTCCGCGTTCTATGAGAGAGCCGGTATGATGCACAATTTAAACGGAACCGATGGTTCCGTGACGATCATCGGCGCTGTCTCTCCCCAGGGAGGAGATTTCTCCGAACCGGTAACGCAGAATACAAAACGTTTCGTGCGCTGTTTCTGGGGACTGGACAAGAGCCTGGCCTACTCCAGACATTTCCCTGCCATCCACTGGCTGACCAGCTACAGTGAATATCTGTCGGATCTAAGCCCCTGGTACCAGGACAATGTCTCTCCTAAATTCGTAGATTACCGGAACCGGCTGATGGCCCTTTTGAACCAGGAAAGCAGCCTTCTGGAGATCGTAAAGCTGATCGGAAGCGATGTGCTTCCTGATGATCAGAAGCTTATACTGGAGATCGCCCGTGTCATCCGTCTCGGGTTTTTGCAGCAGAACGCGTTCCACAAAGAGGACACCTGTGTTTCTCTGGAAAAACAGTATCTCATGATGGATACGATCCTGTATCTCTATAAGCAGGCCCGCACCCTTGTCACAATGGGACATCCGATGTCCGTACTGAAAGCGGAAAATATTTTTGACCGTGTCATTTCCATCAAATACGATGTGCCCAATGACCGGCTGGAAATGTTCGCCCAGTATCACCGGGATATCGACGCATTCTATCAGAGAGTGCTGGAGAAAAACGCGTAAGGAGGTCCATATATCATGTCAATTGAATATTTAGGCTTAAGCAGCATCAACGGCCCTCTGATCGCTCTTGAAGGCGTGGAGGACGCTTTCTATGATGAGATCGTGGAATTTGTCGTGAACGGCAAAGAACGCAGGATCGGACGTATTGTAGAGATCTACGAAGACAAAGCTGTCATTCAGGTGTTTGAAGGGTCAGAAAATATGTCCCTGAAAAATACACACACGAAACTTACCGGCCATCCTATGGAGATCGCGCTTTCTCCGGATATGCTGGGCCGTACCTTCAACGGCATCGGGCAGCCCATCGACGACCTGGGCCCCATTGTTTCCACACTGAAGCGGGACGTGAACGGTCTTCCCCTGAATCCGGTGCGCCGTGAATATCCCCGAAACTATATCCACACCGGGATCTCGGCGATCGACGGCCTGACGACTCTGATCCGCGGGCAGAAGCTGCCTATTTTTTCCGGTAACGGGCTTCCCCACGACCAGCTTGCCGCTCAGATCGTAAAACAGGCGTCTCTCGGCGGCGATTCCGATGAAAAATTTGCGATCGTCTTTGCCGCCATGGGCGTCAAGCATGACGTGGCAGACTTTTTCCGTCATACGTTTGAGGACAGCGGTGTTGCGGATCACGTGGCCATGTTCCTGAACCTGGCGAACGATCCGGTCGTAGAGCGTCTGATCACTCCCAAGGTAGCTCTCACCGTGGCGGAGTATCTGGCTTTTGAACAGAATATGCATATCCTTGTCATCCTGACGGACATGACCTCCTTCGCGGAGGCCATGCGTGAAGTCTCTTCTTCCAAAGGGGAGATTCCCAGCCGAAAAGGTTACCCGGGTTATCTGTACAGTGAACTGGCGACAATCTATGAGCGCGCGGGCATCGTGCAGGGCGTGGAAGGTTCCGTGACACAGCTGCCGATCCTCACCATGCCCAATGACGATATTACGCATCCTATCCCGGACCTGACCGGGTATATCACAGAAGGGCAGATCGTCCTTGACCGTCCGCTGCACGGACAGTCCATCTATCCTCCCATCAATATCCTTCCGTCTCTGTCCCGTCTGATGAAGGACGGCATCGGCGCCGGATACACCAGGGAGGACCATCAGGACCTGGCCAACCAGCTTTTCTCCGCCTATGCCAAGGTGGGAGACGCCAGAAATCTTGCCTCTGTTATCGGAGAGGACGAACTCTCTCCGATCGACAAGAAATATCTGGAATTCGGAAAAGCATTTGAAGAGCGCTATATCGGTCAGGGGATCAATGACAACCGAAGTATGGAAGAAACTCTGGATCTTGGCTGGGAACTGCTCGGAAAACTGCCCAGAGAAGAGCTTGACAGAGTGGATACCAGGATACTTGATAAATATTATAAACCGGAGGAAACGGAATGAAGATAGAACATATTGCCATGTATGTAAATGACCTTGAAGCCGCGAAAGAATTTTTTGTCAAATACTTTGAGGCGTCTTCTAATGACGGTTATCACAACAAGACAACTGAATTTCGTTCCTATTTTCTGACTTTTTCCGACGGTTCCCGGCTGGAGATCATGTCCCGTCCACAGATGGACGACAGCATTAAAACCCCTGCCAGGACCGGTTATATCCATATCGCCTTCAGCGTGGGCAGCAAAGACAATGTAGATGCACTGACTGCCCGGCTGCAGGAGGATGGATATGAAACCATCAGCGGCCCCCGGACGACCGGCGACGGTTATTATGAAAGCTGCGTCGCCGGCATCGAGGGCAATCTGATCGAGATCACTGTATAAGGAGGCATTTCATGGATCCGCGTACCTTTCCGACAAAAGGAAACCTGATGCTGGCGAAAAACTCGCTGGCGCTGGCAAAACAGGGCTATGACCTGATGGATAAGAAACGGAATATCCTCATCCGGGAACTGATGGACCTGATCGATGAAGCCCGCAGCATCCAGGAAGAGATCGATACGACGTTTACTTACGCCTATCAGTGCCTGCAGCGCGCCAACATCGAGAACGGCATCAGCAATGTGGAACTGCTGGCCTACACAGTTCCCATTGAAAATTCGATCACAATACAGACCCGGAGCATCATGGGAACAGAGATCCCTCATGTCAAATATGTCCCTGACGCAGGAAAGCCGACCTATTCCTTCAGTACCACTCATGAGTCCATTGACAAGGCCCGTGAGGCATTCCGGAAGGTGAAAGACCTGACGGTAAAGCTTTCCATGGTGGAAAACGCCGCTTACCGTCTGGCCAGCAATATCAAAAAAACCCAGAAACGCGCGAACGCGCTCCAGAATATCACGATCCCCATGTATTCTTCCCTTGTCTATACCATCACCAACGCGCTGGAAGAGAAAGACAGAGAAGAATTTACAAGGCTGAAGGTCATTAAGAGAATGAAACAGAAAAAAGGATAGCCTTTCAGGCCATGTTAAGAACAAGGATCAGATATGCCCGGTATCCGGGCATGTCTGGTCCTTGTTCTTTCTTTTCTACTTCTTTTCACGCAGATTTTTCACAGTTTTTACAGAGCACAGATAGAAGGATCCTGCAAAATGCGGGACAATATAAGAAATAACCATATGGTGCCGGCTTCTCCGGCACGAACAGGACAAAGGAGAAACGATCATGGAGAAAAAACTGACTGCATTTCTGCTCGCCTTATGCGTTGTACTCACTATCTCCGGATGCTCTCTTCTGCCAGGCGGGGGGAACTCCCCCGGTTCATCCTCCGGTTTTACTTCCGGTGGAAACGGGACCACACTCCGTGTCCTTTCCGGTTCGGAGAACCAAGAGCTGGAGGAGATCATCACAGACTGCGCGGACAGAGCGGGCATACGGGTAGAAATGGATTATAAGGGCTCTGTTGACATTATGAGGGAACTGCAGGCCGGCGCGGAAGACTACGACGCCATATGGCCTGCAAGCAGCATGTGGCTCTCTCTTGGAGATGAGCACCATCTTGTAAAACACAGCAAGTCTGTCTCTCTCACTCCGGTGGTGTTCGGCATCCGCCAAAGTCTTGCCGAAGAGCTTGGTTTTGTGGGAACAGACGTCTCTGTAAATGATATCCTCTCAGCCATCACAGAAGGGAAAATGACATTCTGCATGACCAGCGCCACTCAGTCCAACTCCGGAGCCAGCGCCTATATTGGATTCCTTTATGCCCTCCTCGGCAAACAGGACGGAATGACATCCGAGGATCTCCAGAATCCGGAATTGAGAACAGAGATCCGTACGCTTTTAAGCGGAGTTGACAGAAGCTCCGGCAGCTCAGACTGGCTGAAAGACCTGTTTCTGAGCGGCAGCTACGATGCTATGGTAAATTATGAATGTCTCATTATCGACGCCAACGAACAGCTGACATCAGAAGGAAAAGAACCTCTCTATGTGGTCTATCCCTACGACGGGCTTTCCATCGCGGACTCTCCTCTGGGATACGTTGATCATGACGATGACGCGAAAGAAAAAGGGTTTCTCGCGTTCCAGGAACAACTGATGTCTGATGAGAGCCAGAAAGCGATCGAGGCCACCGGGCGCCGTCTCTCAGTCAACGGCGTCTCCGATGAGAACCGGGCTGTATTCAACAGTGACTGGGGAATCGATACGAAACGGATCCTATCTCCTATCCAGATGCCAGACTCCGATGTGCTTATGGAAGCGCTGAACGTCTATCAGACAGATTTCAAGAAACCTTCCCTAAATGTTTACTGTCTGGATTTTTCCGGCAGCATGGCAGGCGCTGGATCCCAGCAGCTCAAAGAAGCGATGGCCCAAATCCTCATCCAGGACAACGCCCGGAAAAATTTTCTCCAGGCAAATGAGGGGGAAGTCAACATCGCCATCCTGTTTGACGATGGAATCATCAACATACTCCGGGCATCTGATGACAGCGACGCGGCGCTTCAGGATCTTTATGACCAGATTGCGGCCCAGGAACCGGACGGAGGCACTGACATCTATACCGCCGCGTCCATGGCCTATCAGCTGGCGGCAGAATATGATCTGAGCCAGTACACGCCGGCTGTGATCCTGATGACGGACGGTCAGTCAATCCACAATGAGTCTGTATTCGAGGATACACTTTCCTCCTATGGAAATGAGATTCCTGTATTTTCTATTACATTCGGAGACGCGGATCCTTCTCAGCTGGAGAAACTTGCAAAGCAGACCAATGCCCGTGTTTTTGACGGGACAAAGGATCTGACCGACGCGTTCCGCAGCGTAAAAGGATATAATTGATCAAAGAATAAGAAACAGAAAGGATCCTGTTATTTATGAAACCTGATAAATGGAAAGAACTCGTAAGCCTCGTACTCTCTTTTCTGCTGGCGCTCGCGCTCTTCCTCATACTGCTGCTCTTCCTGCACTGGAACCTGATTCTGTGCATGGTGCCGGCAGCCGCCGCTTATATCGCCTTCAGCCTTATCCTGCGCCCCGTGGCCCGGATAGGAAAAGTCGAAGTGGAATCTCTGGCCAACGGAGAATTTCTCAATGAACGTCTTACAGAGGCTGGTTCTGATTATGCCCGGATGCAAAAGGCTGTCCAACAGATCCGAGAACAGCCGCTCCTGGACGAATGCCGTAATCTTATGGAAACTGCATCAGGTATTTTAAAATATCTTACAGACAATCCGGAAAAGATCCCGGCCGCCCGCCGCTATATCGACTATTACCAGGAAACAGCGGCCAATGTTCTTGAACATTATGTTGAACTCAAAAAAACCGGGCTGTCTACGCGGGAAACTGAAAAAGTCCTCAGGAATACCAGAGAGAGCATCGCCACACTGAAATCCGCTTTTGATCTTCAGTTTGAAAAACTTATGCAGAACGAGCTGATGGATATGGAGGCTGATCTGAATCTTCTGAAACAGACGCTGAAATCAGAAGGATATCAAGAACCGGCAAAAGAATCATCGGAGAAGAAAGGGCAGGAAACACAGCAATGAAGAAAAAGATCATAGGACTTATGCTTCTGGTCGTAGTTATGGCAGCGATCGGAGCCGTTTATTTTCTGAAGGGAAACGCTCCGGAGATCATTTCCGTGGACGGATATGTAGGCGGCGAAAAGATTGAACTCCTGGAGGATGCCGAAGTACAGGCTGTCTTTGAGAAAAAATATGGAGTACGCGCAGATTACGCGCGGGCCGGATCGCTTGATATGATGACAGCAGATATGACCGATATTGACTATCTGTTTCCTTCCAGCAGCATTGCCGGAGAATATTATGAGGATCTTCACGGTTCTCCGGTCCAGAGTGAGATTGTCCTGAATACTCCCATTGTACTCTACACGCACAGAGCTGTACTGGACGCGCTGGACAGCCAGGGACTTATCACAGTCTCCGGAAATTCTTATTTCCTTGACATGCCGAAGCTGGTGGAACTTATCCAGGCGGACACAAAATGGGCGGATATCGGACTCCCTGAATTATACGGAAATATCTCGGTAGACACAACAGATCCGGCAAAGTCAAATTCCGGGAACATGTTTGCCGCGCTCCTTGCCAATGTGCTGAATGACGGAAATACCCTGACAGAGGAAGCTCTCCCGGAAATCCTGCCCGAACTGCAGGAGATTTTCGGAAAACTCGGATACATGGAGACCTCCTCTTCTGATCTGTTCAGTCAGTTCCTGCGCATGGGAATCGGCGCCAAACCGCTCATTGCAGGATATGAGAGTCAGCTCATCGAATACGCTGCCCTCTATCCGGACGAATACGAAAATATAAAAGACGACATCGTAATGCTGTACCCTGCGCCCACTGTGTGGTCTGCCCATGTATTCATTGCCCTGGATGAAGACGGGCAGCTGCTGCTTGACGCCCTGCTGGATGAAGAAGTCCAGAAGCTTGCATGGGAAAAGCACGGATTCCGCACAGGAAATTATACCGCGGTATCCGAAAATGAACAGCTGAAGGCCGAAGGCGTCGCAGAGACTGTCTCCCAGGTAACACAGGTTCCGTCCTATGACGTAATGAAAGTCATTATTGAAGAATTACAATAAAACGCTTTCCCGGAAAGCAGAAAAGGAGGCACACTATGCCAGAAATCACACTCGACGATCTCATTCAGTCTTCTCCGGCGCGTACAGCGCCGGAGACCACAGCTGTCACGGCAGAACAGCTCAATACACAGATCAGTACCCTGTCGCCGGAAGAACGCCGGCAGGCCGATGAGATCAAGGCCCAGATCGATGTCAGGGATTCCCAGATGCTCATGCAGTACGGAGCCGGCGCGAAACAGAATATCGCAGAGTTCTCTGCAAATATCCTGAGCAATATCCGTTCAAAAGATACCGGATATATCGGCGATCTGATGCAGGATCTTGTCACAAACGTAGAAGACCTTGATTTTGATTCTTTCGGAAAAGAATCCGGATTCCTGGGATTTTTACAGAAAGCAGGCGCAAAGGTAAAACGGTTCCTCGCCCAGTATGAAAAACTGGAAGTGCAGGTAGACCGCATTGAGGGAAAGCTGGAAGAAGCCCGTATGGAAATGCTCAAGGATATCGGCATGTTCGATTCTCTCTATGAGAAAAATCTGAACTATTTTAAGCAGCTGCAGATCTATATTACCGCCGGCGAAGAAAAGATCGCAGAACTTCGAGAAAAGACCATCCCCTCCCTCCGGGCCGAGGCACAGAAAAGCGGAGACCCCATGCATGCCCAGGTAGTACGGGACTTTGAGGAAACTGTCACACAGTTTGAAAAAAAGGTCCATGACTTAAAGACCAGCAAGACTATCTCCCTCCAGACCGCGCCTCAGATCCGTCTCATCCAGAACAACGATAAACTTCTGGCTGACAAGATCCAGACCGCGATCCAGGAGACCATCCCCCTCTGGAAAAGTCAGATGGTCATGGCCCTAGGCCTCTACCGGCAGCAGGAAGCCCTGAAACTTCAGCGGGATGTGGCGGACACAACCAATGCGCTTCTGCTGAAAAATTCAGAGATCCTCAAGCAGAACACACTTGATGTTGCAAAGGAATCCGAGCGTGGCATCGTAGATATCGAGACACTGAAACGCGCGAATGAAAATCTGATCTCCACAATGAACGAAGCGGTCCGGATCCAGAAGGAAGGCCATGATAAACGTATGGCCGCTGAACAGGAACTCATAAAAATAGAAGGAGAGATTCGCCAGGCACTGCTCACATAGCGCAGTGCCTTTATTCTGCGCTCTCTCCCAGATAAAACACCTTAAAGAACAGCTCCAGCGACTCGAACAGTTCCCTCTTCGTCTGCTGCAGTTCCTTGATCTTCAGCACGCTTCCGATCTCATCGAAAGAAAAATCATCTTCGGCGTGATCCACCTTCAGTTCCAGATTCCCGTCTTCACTGAATGTAAGCATCAGGATCCCGCCCACGTCCGCCGTATACAATACACACATGACCCGGAGTTCCTCTTTGATCTCCTCCGGCAGGGAGTCAAACTCCGGATTAAAATAAAACTTCTGCTCATAGGCGCTCGCCGCACACAATACCAGTTCGTTGTCCATATTTTCTCCCTTCTGTCCAAATATTCTGAAAATAGCGGAAAAAGGGGCCTGACCCCTTTTAAAAGGGGTCAGGCCCCTTTTTCCGCTATTTTCTGACAATTTACATATTATACATATCCGTATACGCCCCGGACGGAGACCTCTCCGGCATACACCGTTTCTTCCATCCCATCCTCCCGGCGTACGATCAGTTCTCCCATCGGATTGATCCCGAGAGCATGTGCCCGATACTGCTCTTTCGCGCCCAAAATGAGCACATCCCGGTCCTTATTGACCAGGAACGACATATACCTTTCCAACAGGCCGGAAAGGTCCTGCGTCTTCAGAAAGATCTCATAATTCTCTTCCAGCCGTTCCATGACAGCTACGATCAGCGGCGAGCGCTTTACGGTATGTCCGCACTCTATACGCAGAGATGTGGCTGTTTTCCCGATCTCTTCCGGGAATTTTGTCAGATTGACGTTGATCCCCACTCCTACAGTCACATAATCGATGTAGTCGATCTGCGCGCTCATTTCTGTAAGGATCCCCGCCAGCTTTTTTCCGTTTATGATGATGTCATTGGGCCACTTGATCTGCACGCCGCATCCGCTTCCCGGCTCAACGCACTTTCTGATCCCTTCCGCCACGCTCAGCGCCATGACAAGCGTGAGCATGGGAGCTCTGTCCGGAGGAATATCGGGGCGCAGCAGGATGGACATGTAGATACTGGAACCGGCCGGGGAATCCCAGGCTCTTCCTCTTCTTCCTCTCCCCGCAATCTGCAAATCCGCCACCGCCAGCGTACCGTGAGGCGCGCCTTCATCCCCCAGCTGCCGGATCCGAAGATTGGTGGAATCTGTCTCTTCATAATATACGATATTCTTCCCTGCCCAGCCTGTCTTCATCAGACTGTCCAGCTCTTCTTTTGTCATCACGTCCGGGCTGTCCACAATATGATATCCCCTGTTCCTCACAGCCTCCACCCGGTAGCCCTGCTCCTCAAGCTGCCGTATAACCTTCCACACAGCGGTCCGGGAAACTCCGAATTTCCCGCTGATCTGCTGTCCGGACACATAACTGTCCGTCTCCCGGAGCATTTTCAATATTTCTGCTTTCAACTGCATGTTGTTTCTCCCCGTGACCTGTTATTTCCCGCCTGGTTTCCACCTCTCTGGCCTTTCTATTATACACGATATCTTTCTCCTGGTACAGCCTGAATCATTACGGATCTGGAAACGGTCTGTCCGGCTTCTGGATATGCCCTGTATGAAACCGTCCGTGTCATCGATCATATTTAAGCCGCGAAATTCCCGGTATACAGCTGATAATACTTCCCTTTCGCCGCAATCAGTTCATCGTGGTTTCCTCTCTCGATGATCCGGCCCTGCTCCATGACCATAATACAGTCCGAATTCTTAATGGTAGACAGTCTGTGGGCAATGACAAATGTAGTCCTTCCTTTCATCAGAGCATCCATTCCGGCCTGGACCAGCCCCTCTGTCCTCGTATCGATAGAGGACGTGGCCTCATCCAGGATCAGCACCGGCGGATCGGCCACCGCGGCTCTGGCGATGGCCAGCAGCTGCCTCTGCCCCTGGCTCAGGTTGCTGCCATCACCGGTGAGAACGGTCTGATATCCGTCCGGAAGCCTCCGGATGAAACTGTCCGCGTTGGCAAGCTTTGCCGCCAAGATACATTCCTCATCCGTGGCGTCCAGTTTACCGTACCGGATATTATCCATGACCGTTCCCGTAAAAAGGTGAGTATCCTGAAGCACCATTCCGAGAGAGCGGCGCAGATCCGGCTTTCGGATCTTATTAATATTAATGCCGTCATAACGGATCTTTCCGTCCTGAATATCATAAAACCGATTGATCAGATTGGTAATCGTCGTCTTTCCGGCTCCGGTCGATCCCACGAGAGCGATCTTCTCCCCCGGCTTCGCGAACATTTTGATATCATGGAGCACCATTTTGTCTTCATCATAGCCGAAGTCCACACCGTCAAAGACAATGCCGCCCTCCATTCGATGGTAGGTGACAGTCCCTTCGGCTTTATGCGGGTGTTTCCACGCCCAGATGCCGGTGCGGGCCGGTGACTCGCAGAGCGTTCCGTCCGGATTTTCCCTGGCGTTGACCAGTTCCACATAGCCGTGGTCTTCTTCGGGTTTCTCATCCAGAAGGGAAAATACTCTCTGAGCGCCGGCAGCTGCCATAACTACAAAATTCAGTTGCTGGCTGATCTGGGTGATCGGCTGGTTAAAATTCTTATTCAGGCCCACAAACGCGATCACCGTCCCGACCGTTGTCCCCGCGCTGCCCGAAAGCGCCAGCAGAGCGCCCACGACCGCGCAGATCACATAGCTTAAGTTTCCGATGTTGGCATTGATGGGCATCAGCAGGTTGGCGTAACGGTTCGCCTTATCCGCGCTGTCTCTTAACCGGTCATTCAGTCTTTTAAAATCATCGATCGCCTGTTCTTCATGGCAGAATACTTTCACCACTTTTTGCCCGTCCATCATTTCTTCAATATAGCCGTCCACATTTCCCAGATCTTTCTGCTGTTTCTGAAAATATTTGCCAGAAAGTCCGGTAAATACAGAGGTCACTTTTAACATTGCCAGGGCCATGACGAGCGTGACAACAGTGAGAGGAATATTCAGAACGATCATGGATATGAACGTCGCGATCAGTGTCGCGGCGGCATTGATGATCTGAGGGATACTCTGTCCGAAGAGCTGTCTGAGCGTATCCACATCATTGGTATATACCGACATGATATCACCATGGGCATGGGTGTCAAAATACCGGATCGGCAGGGATTCCATGTTGGCAAACAGCTCATTACGGAACTTTCTCATCGTCCCCTGGCTTACATTTACCATGATCCTGTTGTATGAATATGCCGCGATGATCCCGATCACGTAGAATACAATGATTCCCGCCAGAGCATGTGCCAGTGGTCCGAAATCCGGATTTTCCGAATTGACCAGAGGCATGATGTAATCATCTACCAGCGACTGTACAAACAGCATCCCCTGCATGGTGGCAAAGGCGCCGACAATGATACAGACTACCACGATAAAGAAGGAAAATTTATAGTTCTTCACCATATATGCCAGAAGCCGTTTCAGGATATACAGGGATGATATTTTCTTTTTTTCTTTCATTTTCAGCACTCTCCTTTCTGTCCTCAGCATGCCTGGTCGAAATCTCCGCCGCCCTGAGTCTGGGATTCATAGATATCACGGTAGATCTCATTTGTCTCAAGCAGATGTTCGTGAGTATCAAATCCGTTGATCCTGCCGTCTTCCAGAACAAGGATCCGGTCTGCGTCCTGAACGCTGGATACTCTCTGGGCTATGATGATCTTCGTTGTCCCCGGGATATAGGTCCTGAACGCGTTTCGTATCTTCGCGTCTGTCGCTGTATCTACCGCGCTTGTGGAATCATCCAGGATCAGTACCTTCGGTTTCTTAAGAAGAGCTCTCGCGATACAGAGTCTCTGTTTCTGTCCGCCGGATACGTTGGTGCCGCCCCGCTCGATCCAGGTGTCGTAGCCGTCCGGAAGGCGCTCGATAAATTCATCCGCGCAGGCTGCCTCGCATGCCCTCTCACACTCTTCCACCGAAGCATTCTCATTCCCCCAGCGGAGATTGTCAAGGATCGTGCCGGAGAAGAGCACATTCTTCTGGAGCACGACAGACACCTCGTTTCTCAGCACCTCCATATCGTATTCCCGCACATCCCGTCCCCCGACTTTTACCGTTCCCTCCGTGGCGTCATAGAGACGGCTGATCAGGTTGACCAGACTGGACTTCCCCGATCCGGTGCCTCCTATGATACCGATAGTCTCGCCGGATCTGATATGCAGATCGATGTCCTCCAGCGTATCCTCACCGCTCCCGTGTTTATACGCAAAGCTTACATGTCCAAAATCAATGCTGCCATCCGCCACCTCAGTGACCGGATTCTTCGGATCTTGAAGATCCGGCTCTTCATTCAGCACTTCTGAAATACGGCGGATATTCGCGATACTCATGGTCCCCATGACAAAAATCATGGAAAGCATCATCAATGACATCATAACTGCCATAATATAACTGAACAGGGATGTGATCTCACCGGTGGTCATCGCCCCTGCCACGATAAACCTCGCTCCGAACCATGATACCGCAGTAATACATCCGTATACGACCAGCATCATAACCGGATTGTTCAGCGCAAGGAGTCCTTCAGCCTTCACAGACAGGTTGTAGAGCATCCCCGCCGCTTTATCGAATTTCTTATTCTCATGATCCTCTCTCACATATGCCTTTACCACACGGATAGCCGAGACATTTTCCTGTACGTCAGCGTTCAGGTCGTCATACTGGTCAAAGACCTTCTGGAAAGTAGCTGCCGCTTTTCTCATGATCACAAAGAGTACAACTGCCAGGAAACACAGCGCCGCGAGAAATACAAAGCTTAAGTTCCGGTTGATCACAAAACACATGATCATACTGAATACCAGCATCAGCGGAGCCCTCACCGCAATGCGGATCACCATCTGGAACGCGTTCTGTACGTTAGTGACATCGGTCGTCATCCTTGTCACAAGACCCGCTGTGCTGAATTTATCGATATTGGAAAATGAAAAATCCTGGATCTTAATATACATTGCCTCCCGCAGATTACAGGCAAAACCTGATGACGCGCCGGCCGCGGATTTTCCCGCCATAGCGCCGGAAAACAGACTGACTGCCGCCATGACAACCATCAGGATCCCATACCGCAGGATCGCCGACATGTCGGACTGCTCCAGCCCGTTGTCAATGATAAGCGCGGTTATAAAAGGAAGCAGGACCTCCATGATCACTTCCAGGGTCGTAAACCCCATAGTGAGGAATGTATCTTTTTTATATTGCTTCAGCTGTGCCAAAACTGTTTTCATACTGTTACCTCCTCAAGTTGTTGTAGAATCTTCTGTTCCAGAACATACAGCTGTTCTTTTTCCCTGCTGTCAAGTACGCTGCATATTTCTTCCTCCATTTCTTTTACCTTTTTCAGGAATGTATTTCCTTCTTTCTTCAGTTTCCCGGCAGGCATTACTCTTTTTCGCCGTATATCGCCGGGATGCTGCTGAAAATAGAGATATCCCTTTTCTCTGAGCTTCTTTACCAGAACGGACAGTGTGGCTTTTGAAATTCCCGTTTCCCGCGACAATTCTGTAATATAAGTTCCCCGGGGATGGTGCCGGAGCAGATAGACGGCAAAATAGACCTGCGTTCCGCTTATTTCCTGATTTGTCAGAGTCCGCTCCTGCCGCGTTTCCAGTTCGATATTGATCTTTTTCAAGAGCATGATCAAACGTTCATCCTGAAAATCAATTTTCATAGTCTGTCACACCTCCTGTCTCTCTGTATGAAATAAATTGATCCGTTCTGATCTTATCCGGAATTGTTCGCATGCGAACTGTTCGTGTCCTTACAATTTCCACATATGATATATTAGCTCACATCCTCTTGAATGTGAAATTCAAAAATGTTATAATCTATAAAATATTTTTATTGATAACAATTTATTATTTTTTTAATACATCAAAAATCCCGTTTCCCATGTATTTCGGGAAAGAGATCCGCAGCGTCCAAAGGAGGCCTAAGATGAATACCATACAGCTGGAATGTTTTATTACCGTTGCAGAATATCTGAATTTTTCACGGGCATCAGAAGTACTCAGGATCACGCAGCCCGCCGTGAGCCACCAGATCCAGTCCCTGGAAGAGGAGCTGGATGTCAGACTTTTTAACCGTACCAGCAAAACGGTGTCTCTTACCCCGGAAGGCATCCGCTTTCTCCCCGACGCAGAACTGATCTTAAAGACTGCCGTCTCTGCGAAAGAACGGCTCTGCCGGCGGGAAGGATTCCTGCCCTTTGAAATCGGCTGCCATAACCGGATGGAAATCAATCTCCTTCCCCCGATCCTGCAAAAACTGACCCGGGAATTTCCTCTGCTGCGTCCTTCCGTGCGCCTGATGCCCTTTCCTTCCCTTTTAAATCTCATTGAAAATAAGCAGATCCATGCCTCTTTTGGCATAAAAGAAGAGCAGAAATATTCTGCCCTTTCTTTCACGGAGCTGTCCTGCGCTCCTGTCGCCTGTATCTGCGCTCCGGAACATCCGATGGCGCAATATAGGACCCTTACGAAAAAACAGCTTTCCGGCAATCTGATCGCCTGTCCCCCGCGGCAGATCTCCGGCGCTGTTTTTACCGCTCAGAATGTCATCCTGACCCGGCTTCCCGCAGAGCAGTGCTACTTTACTGAAAACATTGAGAGCGCTCTGACTCTGGCAAAAGCCAATGTCGGCTATACCCTGTATCCGGACGTTGCTCCCGCGCGGGAGCCCGGTCTTTGTTATATCCCTGTCACAGATCTCCCCGGCGCCGTGTTCGGCGTCTATCACCGATACGATAACGATCATCCCGTGCAGAAACGATTTCTGAGCCTGTGCCGTGAGATTATCTCCTGAGTGATCTGCCTTCTCTATTATCGTCTGGGAAAAATACCTGCCCGCGTTTTTACCGAGGGTGACTTTCGTTCCACAGTTTATCTGCTTCCGGCTTCCAGTTCTCTGCGTATGGTTCACACCTGTCACACAGATCGTCTACATTTTCCGGTTCCTGATAATCTGTATTAACAGCGCCGGTCTCCTTTACCAGCTGCCTCAGCCGTTCCGGATTTTCCAGCATAGGACAGGGCCGCAGATGGTTCTCATTAAACGGCTGATTATCATGATAAGCCTGGAAGATCGGGCTTCTCAGCGCGTCCAGCAGGGAACAGTCATGAATATTTACATTCGAATAATGGATAAATACACATGGCTCTACATCCCCTTTCGCGTTAATATGCAGATATCTCCTGCCTCCCGCGATACAGCCGCCTACATATTCTCCATCGTTCTGAAAATCCATTCCGAAAATTGGTTTTGTCTGCCGGAAATTCCGGATCCTGTGATACATTTCCACTCTCTGTTCCGGTGTCGGAAGCAGCCCGGTTACCGCACCGTGTCCAACCGGCATATAGTGGAAGTACCACACGAACAGGGCTCCGCTTTCTATCATCATATCGTAGAATTTCTCGCTGCTGACATCCTCAAAATTCTGACTCGTGTAGCATACGGAGATTCCGAAAGGCAGTCTGTTTTTCTTCATCAGTTCCATCGCGTGACGTACCTTTTGGTATACACCGCCGCCTCTGCGTCCGTCATTTGCCTCTTCAAAACCTTCCAGGCTGATCGCCGGTACAAAGTTCTTCACCCGGAGCATATCCTGGCAGGATGCATCATTAATCATTGTCCCATTTGTAAATGCCAGGAATTCACAGTCCGGATGCATCTCACATATCTTCATAAGATCTTTCCACCGTACGGTTGGTTCTCCCCCGGTGTAGATGTACATATAAGTTCCGAGTTCTTTTCCCTGCCGGATGATAGAATCAATATCTTCCAGACTCAGATTAAACTGATGTCCATACTCCGCCGCCCAGCATCCGGTACAGTTTAAATTACAGGCTGTCGTCGGATCCAGCAGGATCGCCCATGGAATATTACAATTATATTTTTCTGAACACTCATCCTGTGTGGCGCTGCCTTTCAGGCTTGCATTGGTAATGAAATTCTGGAAAAACGCCCTGCGCACTCCCGGATCCAGCTCATAGAGCCGTAAGATCAGCTGATACCAGTTGTTTTTCTCTTCTATGGATCTGCGGATCGCGTTTCTCTGACTGGTGTACCAGTCTTTCGGCATCAGACGGTCCACCCACGCCATCAGCTTTGGAATATTCTCTTCCGGATTACCCTCCAGATATTTCAGCGCCTGATTGACTGTAAATTCCTGCATCGTCTCTTTTATTGATTTTCCCATTTCTGTCTCCACCTTTTCTTTTGTATCTTTATGATTTGTTCTGCGGGTTCATTCCGCATCCAAATTATGAATTTAAGATGTCCATAAATTCTTCTCCGGTAATGGTCTCCCTTTCATACAGGTAATCTGCCAGTTGATCCAGCTTTTCCCTGTTATCGGCAAGGATCTTCGCTGCTTTTTCATGCTGCCTCTTTACCAGTTCTACCACCTGCCGGTCGATTTCCGCCTGTGTCTGTGCGGAGCAGCTCAGAGAGGTGTCGCCTCCCAGATACTGGTTATTGACGGTCTCCATGGCCACCATATCAAAGTCCTCACTCATACCATACCGGGTGATCATTGCCCGGGCCAGTTTTGTGGCCTGTTCAATATCATTGGACGCTCCTGTGGAAGCGGAGTGAAAGACAAGCTCTTCCGCAGCTCTTCCGCCAGTCAGTGTGGCAATCTTATTCTCCAGTTCTTCCTGGCTCATCAGGTAATGATTTCCTTCCTCCACCTGCATGGTATATCCCAGCGCGCCGGAGGTACGGGGTACGATAGTAATCTTCTGGACCGGAGCGGAATTGGTCTGCTTCGCGGCTACCAGCGCATGCCCGATCTCATGATAGGACACCACTTTTTTCTCCTGGTCCGTCAGGATCGCGTTCTTCTTTTGATACCCGGCGATGACTACTTCTATACTCTCCTCCAGATCTGACTGTGTCACATACCGGCGGTTTTCTCTGACAGCCCGCAGCGCCGCCTCATTTACAATATTGGAAAGCTCCGCTCCGGAAGCGCCGGACGCCATCCGCGCGATCTTATTAAAATCAACAGACTGATCCAGTTTCACTTTCTTCGCGTGAACCTTCAGGATCTCTTCCCGTCCTTTCAGGTCCGGCAGCTCTACCGGAACTCTCCGGTCAAATCTTCCCGGTCTTGTCAGTGCCGGATCCAGGGACTCCGGACGGTTTGTGGCCGCCAGGATAATAACCCCGTTGTTCGTCTCAAAACCGTCCATCTCTGTGAGCAGCTGGTTCAGGGTCTGCTCTCTTTCGTCATTCCCTCCCGCGCGTCCGTCACGTTTTTGTCCGATGGCGTCTATCTCATCAATAAATACGATACAGGGCGCTTTCTCTTTGGCCTGCCGGAACAGATCCCGCACCTTTGAAGCACCCATGCCGACGAACATTTCTACAAACTCAGATCCTGACATGGAAAAGAAAGGTACATTTGATTCTCCTGCCACTGCCTTTGCCAGCATCGTCTTCCCGGTCCCGGGAGGTCCCACGAGAAGGATACCCTTTGGCATGGAGGCTCCGATCTCCCTGTATTTCGCCGGATTGTGAAGATACTCCACAATCTCTGACAAATTTTCCTTGGCCTCGTCCTCTCCCGCCACATCGGAAAAACGGATCCCTTCGGAAGATTTCACATAGACTTTCGCGCTGCTCTTCCCCATTCCGAAGATCATGGAATTGGGCCCTCCGTTTGCTTTGTTGGTCAGTCTCTTTGACATATAGTGTCCAATCGCGATGAAAACTACAATTGGCAGGATCCAGGACAGGATAATGGTCAGAAACGGAGATGTCTGCTCTATGATCTGGCCGGAAAACTGTGCCCCCGATTCGTAAAGGCGCTGCGTCAGATCTGAATCCTCCACCATGCCGGTCTTGTAGATCGCTGTCTCGTCTTTATCCGTAAATACGATCTCATTGTCCTGCCGATCGATCTGAACCTTTCCGATATCTTTCTTCTCGATCATTCCCATAAATGTTTCATACCCTACTTCCCTGATCTGACGTTCAGCCACATACGGCACAAACAGCAGGTTAAAGAGAAGAAGGATCAGGAGAACGATCACATAATAAAAAATCAGTGGTCTTCTTGGCTTTTTTTCTTCCTGCATTACATATCCTCCTTTTTCTCCCCTTTTTCTGTTTTTATATTCCCCGGATCTTTTTGTACGGAAAGGGCCGTCAGCGCGGATATCAGCGCCTGCTGCATGGTAAGCGTCGCGAAATCCATGGCATACTCCGCATATAGAAGCTCTGCCTCACTTTGGTCCTCATCACGACTATTGTCGTCTGAATGGACATCCTCCGGGATCTGTCTTAACAATCCCCGGGTCTTTCTCCTGTATTCAAGCTGGGCCCGCGCAAGCTTTTCCACAGCCCGGGACCGGCAGGACCTGATTTTCTTCTCCAGAAGCAGCGTATTTTCCTTATATTCTTGTTCTGCCTTTTCCAGTTCTCTTCTGATCGCGTCTTTACTTTCCCGCTCACAGATCCAGATCCTGCACTGCAGCTTTCCATACTGTTCTTCCATCTCATACAGTTTTACCGCAAATATACTGTCATCCATATTCATAGTAAGTCGCCCTCCCTTCTGTATTGTTTGCCTTACACCTTTTATATAGCAAAAGAAGAAAATGATTACGACTCTCAATTTTAAAGATCTGTACTTACAAAAACGGGATTTTGTAAAGAAAACTGACAAATATGGGATTTTGTAAAGACAGGAAGGGAAAATTATAAGTGGTGAAAAGAATTTTCATCGGCTATATTGAATGTACGAAAGGAGAAATGACTTATGAGATGGTTTGATTCAGATTTTGATTATGTACAGGAACTCATAGACAGATGGAATAGCGGAAGGAAACGGATCCGGACAGCTTATTTTATCATTGCCGTAATTCTAATCGCCGCCGGAATCCTGACTGCTGTATTTCCCATCAGGATTTTCTCGGTGATCCAGTACCTGTCAGCAGCGGCTGTGATCACCATAGGAATCTATCATTTTGTTTCCTATGCCTCCATGACCTATTATTTTAAAGACAGTATGCTGATCATTAACGGTGTCCTGAATATTCTGATCGGTATCATGCTTCTGATCATGCCGGTAACGCTGACTGTCCAGATCATTACTTTCATGCTGTCTTTCCTTCTCATCATAACCGGCGCCCAAAAGATTTCTTTTGCCTCACGGCTGAAGTATTACCGCATCCCCCACACAGGTTCTCTGACCTTCAGCGGGATCCTCAATATTATTCTGGCGGTCGTCTTCCTCCTGCTGCCATTTGCTTCGGCTTTGACGCTGAACTATATACTGGCCGCTTACCTGATCATCTCGGGGATCGCGCTGTTCGTGGAGGCTGCCGGCATGCATAAGATCAGTCTGTGACCGAACATCCCGTCATCTATAGAAAAAGGAGAACCTCTGATGTATCAGCAGGATAAACATGACAAAGATCCAATACAGATTCTGGCCACTCTCGATCAGAACTACCTTCCCCGGCTTAAGGTACTGCTCACCTCGATCCGTATCAATCAGCCGGAGGAAACCCTGGATATCTGGCTCTTGCACAGCAGAATACCGGAAGATGCCCTTCGCCTGGTCAATCGTCAGTGCGACCTGCTGGGTTTCCGGTTCCATCCTGTTCTAATTGATGGTTCCGTATTTGAAGACGCTCCGTCCAGTGAACAGTATCCTCATGAAATGTATTACCGCCTGCTGGCGGCACAGTTCCTGCCGGAAAGTCTGCGCCGGATCTTATATCTGGACCCGGATATTCTGGTTATCAATCCACTGCGTCCCCTCTGGGAATTGGATCTGGCCGGAAATCTCTTCGCTGCCGCTTCCCATACCGGGAAAACAGAATTCGCCAACAATATCAATCAACTTCGGCTGGGGACAAACTGTAATTATTTAAATTCCGGAGTTCTTTTGATCGATCTGGACAGGGCCAGATCAGAAGTGCATGCCCGGGATATTTTCAAATACACAATGGAGCATGGAAAAGAACTTTTTCTTCCCGACCAGGATATTTTAAATGCGCTGTATGGACATCGGACACTGGAGATCGAGGATGCGGCCTGGAATTATGATGCCCGGAACTACAACAATTATCTTCTCCGCAGCGGCGGGATCTATGATATGGACCATGTTATGAAGCATACAGCCATTCTCCATTTCTGCGGGAAATCCAAACCATGGCAGAAAGGATATATCCACAGGTTCGGCATCCTTTATAAACATTACATGGCACTGACGGACAGACTCCTCGCTGACATCTGTTAAAAATATACCGGGAGCGGGGGAAATCCCCCGCTCCCGGATTTTCTTATTTACCGGTCAGTCAGAATCCTCTTTCCGTTTTCCCGGAAACATTTCTCCTGTAATGATCTTCTCAAGCTGTCGGATCAGCTTCTCCTCATTGACATGGCTTTCCCTCCCATACTGAAGAAGGACTCCGGAAAGCCCGCAGGCAAAAAACCGGAGCAGCACTTCCATATCGTCATAGTTGACCATAATATCCGATGCCTCGCCACGGATCATCTGTCTTAAATAGACAGTCAGAGCATCTACAAGAATCTGTTCGATCTGGACCCAGTTTTTCGAATACAGCAATCGTTCCAGCTTTTTCCGATGCTGCTCTATAAAAGTGATAAAAAGACGGAGCACGTCCTTTCTATCCTCCATCTCCAGACTGTGTGCTGCCATCTCCTGAGCTGCCTGGGTAAAAGACCACTGCAGTACATCCATGATATCATGGAAATGATAGTAAAATGTCTGGCGGGAGATGTGGCATTCCTCGATCAGACGAGTCACCGTGATCTTGTCAATATTTTCTTTTTCCAGCAGACCGGAAAATGTATCCGCGATCTGTTTTTTCATGTCTTCTCTCATAGGTACTCCTCTTGACCATTTATCCGGATCAGTATTTCATCCGGCAGAACTGACTGTTCTTACTCCACTCCCAGGGTAGCCATCATCACTGCCTTGATCGTATGCATCCGGTTCTCCGCCTCGTCAAATACTTTCGACTGTTCTGATTCGAACACCTCATCTGTCACTTCCATATCCCGGATGCCGAACCTGTCTCCCATTTCTTTGCCGATCTTTGTCTTCAGATCGTGGAACGCAGGCAGACAATGGAGGAAAATGGCATTTTCGCCTGCATTCTCCATCACAGCCCTGGTCACTTTATACGGGGACAGTTCCCGGATCCTTTTCTCCCACACGTCGTCCGGTTCTCCCATAGATACCCACACATCCGTATAGATCACATCCGCGTCCTTTGTCCCTGCTTTCACGTCAGAAGTCAGTGTGATCGTAGCGCCTGACTCCCGGGCATAGGCACGGCACTCTTCTACCAGCTGCTCATTGGGAAAATACTCCTCTGTCGTACACGCCACAAAATGAAGCCCCAGCTTCGCGCACGCGATCATCAGAGAATTTCCCATGTTGTACCTGGCGTCTCCCATATATACCAGTTTCAGTCCTTTCAGCTTTCCGAAGTTCTCCCGAATCGTCAGCATATCCGCCAGCATCTGTGTGGGGTGATATTCATTGGTCAGTCCGTTCCACACCGGAACACCTGCGTATTTTGCCAGTTCCTCCACGATCTCCTGACCAAATCCCCGGTATTCAATACCATCGTACATCCTGCCCAGAACTCTCGCAGTATCCTCGATGCTCTCCTTCTTTCCCATCTGGGATCCTGTAGGACCCAGGTATGTAGTTCCCATACCCATGTCATGGGCCGCCACCTCGAAAGAGCAGCGTGTACGGGTACTGTCCTTTTCAAAAAGCAGAGCTACATTCTTTCCCCGGTAATGATCCACAGGGATTCCCTTTTTCTTCTTTTCTTTGACTTCAGCCGACAGATCCAGAAGATAGGTGATCTCCTCCGGCGTAAAATCTTTCAGCGTCAGAAAATTTCTTCCTTTTAAATCCATGATCCTTGTCCTTTCTACTACAATATGTTTGTAAAATCTCTTAAATATTGACTGCGTCGATATTTCGTCTCAAATCCGAATTTGTACGGATCAAAGGTTAGTATACTACATTTATGTATAAAAATTCAATATAAATGCATATTTTTGCACTTATTTCAATCTGCCGCGGATCAGTACATCCACATGAAACCGAACTTATCCTGTATGTTCTCTCCTCTGCCGGCTCACCTCAAACATCAGCACTGATGCTGCCACTGCCGCGTTCAGAGACTCCGCCTTTCCCTCCATCGGGATCCGGATCCGGCAATCCGCGCATTCTGCTATTTCGTTTCTAAGGCCATTTCCCTCATTTCCAATAAGAAAGGCACATCCTTCCCTGTAATCTTCCCTGTCATAGGCGTTTATCCCTTCCAGATGAGCGGCATATATCCTAATGCCCGCCTTCTTTAATTCGCCGATGGTTCCAGGCAGATCATCCACATACAGAAAAGGCATCCGAAATACTGCGCCCATGGTGGACCGTACTACCTTGGGATTGTAAATATCCACACAGTCACTGCTCAGTATGATCCCTGTGGCTCCGGCCGCTTCTGCCGTCCGGAAGACCGTTCCCAGATTCCCCGGATCCTGAAGATTATCCAGCACCAGAATATGGGGCTGCCTTTCGGCTTGCGGTTTTTCCCCGTACATTCCGTTTATCACTGTCTCTATGTCATACGACCGGCGCTTCACGACTGCCAGGATTCCCTGAGGCGTCCTGGTATCTGATATACGGACAAAGGCAGCGTCAGAAAAAATTTCTGATTGATACCGGTTGCCCCGCTGTACCAGGGCAGTGGCTTTTTCCTCATGCCCGGACGCAAAACTCTCAGACATGCAGATCTTTAAGATCTGACTCCGCCAGTGATCGTCCGCTATAAGCTCACCGATCATCCGCGGACCTTCCACAAGAAATACTCCTGCCTCATCACGGGCCCGTCTTTTCTTCATCAGCCTTGACAGCTCTTTCACCTGTGGATTCGATGTACTCGTGATCATGTTTCCGGCCTCCTGTGACTATAACTTCTCTTGTTCCTGTATGCTTTATGTTACAATATTTCCACTTTTCTTTCAATGTAAATCCGCTTTCTGCTCACAGAGCGAAAGATTCTTTCGCATAAATAAGCCCCGGATGACAAGAATATCCTCTCCTGTCATCCGGGGCATAAGCCTCATTTTCGGATTATTTTTTTGCAGAATCAAATTTTTCCAAAATATCATTAGCCCCGATAACGATCAGGATACCGCCCTGCGGAAGAGGTTTCTGAGGATCCAGCGTCACATCGATCTTTCCGTTCACGATAATCCCCACTACGTTGATTCCAAGACGTTCGCGGACGCTTAATTCCGTCAGACTCTTTCCGATCCACTTGTCCGGTACGGCAATCTCCACCATACTGTAGTCATTCGACAGAGAGATCCAGTCCATGAACTCCCGCGCTACCAGACTTTTTGCCACTCGGCTTCCCATCTCGATCTCAGGATACACGATCCGGTCCGCGCCGACTCTTTCCAGGATAGCTCCCTGCAGCTTATCTTTCGCCTTCGCGAGTACCAGCGGAATTCCCATCTCTTTGCAGATCATTGTCGCCATAATGCTGGCCTCAAGGCTCTCAGACACAGCGATCACAACACCATCCAGATTCCGCCCGCCCAGAGCCTGCAGGGCATCCGGATCCGCGATATCCGCTTTCATTGCATAGGATACCTTATCAGAAATATCCTGTATCTTCTCATAGGACGCGTCCATAACCAGCACATCACATCCCATATTTTCCAGTGTCAGAGCAACGCTGTAACCGAAACTTCCAAGCCCCAGAACTGCGTATTGTTTTTCCATCATTGATTTTTCCTCCAATATTTCCTTCTTTTTCTTTTAGCCGAGCATTACATTTTCTTCCGGCAGTTCCCTGAACTGCTTGCTCTTGTCACTCTTTCCCGCAAACACCAGTGCCATGGTCAGAGGGCCGATACGGCCTATATACATCAATAGCATGAGCACGATATGGCTTCCTCTGCAAAGATGAGGCGTCAGGTCAGCTGAAAGTCCTACTGTGCCCATGGCGGACGCGGCCTCATACATAAGATCCAGAAAATCTACATTTGGCTCAAACAGGGTCAAAGCCGCGATTCCCGTAAAGAGTGCCAGAAATGTGATCAGCGCGATCGTGATACCTGATTTTACAATGTCGTTATCAATTTTTCTTTCGAAACACTCCGTATCTCTGCGGCTTTTCAGCACGCAGATCACTGTCAGCAGGAGCATGGCCGCTGTAGTCGTTTTTATACCGCCGGCCGTTCCCGCCGGGGATCCGCCCACAAACATGAGGATACATCCGATCAGCTTGGAGCTCTCCTCCAAACCGGACTGTGGGATAGTAGCATATCCGGCTGTTCTCGTAGTAACAGACTGGAACATGGAAGCCATCAGTTTTTCAAAAACATTCATATCCTTCATTGTAGCCGGATTGTCAAACTCGATCAGGAAAAAGCACAGCGTCCCAAAAATAATAAGTCCTGCTGTCATCATGATCACAATCTTGCTCTGCAGCTTCAGACGCGTAAACAGCCATTTCAACGGCCGCTTGTGTCCCTTTACACCCTTTCTCACATTGACGGCAATGTCATGCCAGACCGGAAAACCCAGACCTCCCATAACAATCAAAAACATAGTCGTAAAATTAATTAACGGCGATCCGGCATATTGCTGAAAACTGGTGCTTCCTATAATATCAATCCCGGCGTTACAGAAGGCCGATATCGAATGAAATATGCCGTAGCCAATCCCTTTTATAAACCCGAATTCCGGAACAAATTTAAACGCAAACAGGGCCGCGCCGATCCCCTCCACAAGAAATGTTCCTTTCAAGATTCGTATAATAAATTTTACCAGACCGGAAAGTGTATCCAGCCCATATGCCTGCTGAATCGTGATTCTTCTCTTCATAGAAATCCTTTTGCCAAGGATCAGAAAAAAAGCGGACATGCAGGCAATGATCCCCAGTCCTCCGATCTGGATCAGCAACATCAGAATGACTTTTCCGATCAGCGTAAACTGTTCTGCCGGAACAATCGTCACAAGCCCGGTCACACATACGCTGGTCACAGATGTGAAAAGCGCGTCGATGAACTCGATCGGCTGCTGATTGCTGAATGGAAGCCATAACAGCACTCCTCCCAGAAAAATCACTCCAAAAAATCCAAGTGCAATGAGCTGCATCGTATTCAGACGCACACGCCTTGCACTTTTTTTCTGTTCGTCCATATGTACTTCTATCTCCCTTATTCCCTTCCCGCTGCCTGATCCGTATACCGGCACGGGAGTCATTTCCCATCTAATATAGCACGACGTATATAGCTTGACAAGGGAAGGATATGTAAAGAAAGAGCTAAAGATTTTATAAAATTCCTTACATCGGTTCATGCAGCCAACAAAGCTGTCTTCCTGAATATTTATAGAATAAAAACCCCGCCGCGATGCCGGCTACACCCGGATCTGCAGCGAGGTTCCGCTCTGTATCTATATCTGTTTATACTTTAAACCGGTATCCTACGCCCCAGATCGTCTCAATGTACTGCGGATGGGACGTATCATACTCGATCTTCTCACGGATCTTCTTGATATGCACCGTTACCGTGGCGATATCCCCGATAGATTCCATATCCCAGATCTCCCGGAACAGTTCCTCCTTCGTATATACATGATTCGGATGACTGGCCAGAAATGTCAGCAGGTCAAACTCCTTTGTAGTAAAGGAACGCTCCTCTCCGCCGACCCAGACACGCCGCGCGGTGGTGTCAATCTTCAGGCCCCGGATCTCGATCACCTGATTCTCCTCCACATTGCTGCCGATCAGACGGTCATAGCGGGCAAGATGAGCTTTTACACGGGCAACCAGCTCACTGGGGCTGAAAGGTTTCGTCATATAATCATCAGCGCCCAGACCCAGACCCCTGATCTTGTCAATATCATCCTTTTTCGCTGACACCATAATGATCGGAGTATTTTTCTTGTCCCTGATCTGGCGGCAGATCTCAAACCCATCTACGCCCGGAAGCATAAGATCCAGGATGATCAGATCAAAATCTTCCCCAAGTCCTTTCTGCAGCCCGATCTCTCCATCATTGGCCACCTCCACCTCGAAGTTGCTCAGTTCCAGATAGTCTTTCTCCAGATCAGCAATGCTCTCTTCGTCTTCCACGATCAAAATACGCTTACTCATCAATCGGTACCTCCTGATATTTTCTTATTACAAAATACATTGTCGTACCAGCGCCCTCTTCACTGGTGGCCCAGATATTTCCTCCGTGCTCCTCCACGATCTTCTTTACGATCGAAAGACCAATGCCGCTCCCGCCCTTGGACGAGTTTCTGGAGGCATCTGTACGGTAGAACCTGTCAAAAATATACGGCAGGTCCCGGGCCGCGATCCCTTTCCCGTTGTCACCCAGCTCGACCTGGATGAAGTCTCCCACATCCTTCACTTCCATCGTGATCCTTCCCTTTGGCTTGTCCATATATTTCAGGGAATTGGATACGATATTATTGATGACCCTCCGCAGCTGCTCCGGATCCACGATCACCTTACAGTCCTCCGCCATATCGTTGCGGTAGGAAAACGATGCTCCTTTTGCCTCCAGCTCCATGTGCAGATCCTCCGCACAGTCCTCAAAATAATCTCTGGCGGAGATCGTGGTGAAATTATAAGGGATCCTGTTCGTGTCGATCTTGGAATACAGTGTCAGTTCGTTGATCAGAAGGTCCATCTCATTAGCTTTATTATATATTGTCTTGATATATCTGTCCATCTTTTCCGGCGTATCTGCCACACCATCCATGATCCCTTCCACATATCCCTTGATGGCAGTGATAGGAGTCTTCAGATCATGGGAGATATTGCTGATCAGTTCCTTGTTCTCCCTGTCAAACTCCACCTTTTCCTCCGCATTGGCTTTCAGGCGCAGACGCATCTCTTCAAAATCCTGGCAGAGCTGTCCGATCTCATCATCTGACTCCTGCCGGATCTCAAATTCCAGATTTCCCTCTTTTATATTGATCGCCGCTTTCCGCAGCTTAGCCAGAGGTACCGAAACAGAACGATAGATCCAGTAGATCAGGAGTCCTGTCGTAATAAAGACAAGAATCATATAAAGCTGCTGTATCTCTCCTACTTCCCGTGAAGCAAATGTATTTACCGCCACGTTCATAAAAATCGTTGGCAGGATCATAACTGCCATAAATACAATAATCAGTTTCGTCCTCAGCTTCATATGCGGCTCCCTTTCGTTAGACTATTCTGTAAATTCTGTAAAAAGGGGACAGGCACTTTTTAAAAAGTGCCTGTCCCCTTTTGGCACCATTTTCTGAATATTTTACAAATATTTTTTCAATTCGTCAACCTTATCCAGCCGCTCCCACGGCAGATCCAAGTCATGGCGTCCAAAGTGTCCGTATGCCGCAGTCTGTTTATAGATGGGCCTGCGCAGATCCAGCATGCGGATGATGCCCGCCGGCCTCAGATCGAAATTCTCCCGTACGATCTCTACCAGTTTTGTATCCGGAAGTTTTCCTGTCCCGAATGTATCAACGGACACAGAAGTCGGCTCTGCCACGCCGATCGCATAGGCAAGCTGGATCTCGCAGCGTTTTGCCAGGCCTGCTGCCACGATATTTTTCGCGGCATAACGGGCTGCGTAAGCAGCCGACCGGTCCACCTTCGTGCAGTCCTTCCCGGAAAAGGCACCGCCGCCGTGGCGTGCCATGCCGCCGTATGTGTCTACAATGATCTTTCGTCCGGTCAGACCGCTGTCGCCATGGGGTCCTCCGATCACAAAGCGTCCGGTGGGATTGATAAAGAATTTTGTATCTGCATCCACCATATCCTTCGGAAGGATCTGGTCAAACACATATTTCCGGATATCTTCATGGATCTGCTCCTGAGTTACATCCGGATCATGCTGGGTAGAAAGCACCACTGCGTCCAGCCGTTTCGGTGTCCCGTCTTCGTCATACTCCACTGTTACCTGCGTCTTCCCGTCCGGCCTAAGATAAGGCAGTGTCCCGTCTTTTCTTACCTCAGCCAGCCGGCGGGCCAGCTTATGAGCCATAGCGATGGGATAAGGCATGTACTCCTCCGTCTCGTCAGAAGCATACCCAAACATCATCCCCTGGTCTCCGGCGCCGATGGACTCAATAGCATCTTCTTCCGACCTGTGTTCTTTTGCCTCCAGCGACTGATCAACTCCCAGCGCAATGTCCGCGGACTGTTCATCGATGGTAGTAATCACGCCGCAGGTATCTGCGTCAAATCCGTATTTCCCCCTTGTATACCCGATCTCCCGCACCGTATCCCGCACGATCTTCGGAATATCCACATATGCGTTTGTCGTGATCTCTCCCATAACCATTACCATCCCGGTCGTACAGCATGTCTCGCAGGCCACTCTGCTCATGGGATCCTGCTCCATTAAAGCGTCCAGTATTGCGTCAGATATCTGGTCGCACATCTTGTCCGGATGTCCCTCTGTAACTGATTCCGATGTAAATAAAATCTTTTCTTCTGCCATAGTATCTCCTTTCTTTCACCCGGGACATTTTCTCCCGGAATAACTTTCTCTCCCGGATCGCTCTGTCAGCCTTATTGATAATCACCGGAAGTGCCAAAAGACACATTCCGGGATTGTAAGCGGTCGCCAAGGCCTCGGGCAGGCCCGGACTTTGTCTCGTCGCCAGTACAAAAAACAGCCCGCACAAGCGGACTGTTAATCTGTCGTAACAATCCTCTTATTGTTCGATCACTCGCTCAGGTTGGCACCTTCCTTACAAGGGGTTGCCGCAGCTTCACAGATCCTTTGTATCTCCACTGCTCTGAATAAGAGAAAGTCTGTCTGTTTTATTGTATTGTTCCAGTAAATGACTTTACCCTCTGTTCCGGCAAATGTCAATACACTTTAGACTTTTTTCAGGAATGCGCGTAATTTTTTTAAAAGTTCGGCTCATTCCCGCAAAAATATCACGGTCTGAAAAGACAGTTTCCCGTTCCTTTTATCCGGATAGTGTGATAGAATGTAAAAGGTGCAGCTACTGATGACAAACTGTAGAGAATGAGAGAACAGGAGGACTAGTGTGAAAGAAAGTAGAGAACAGCCGAAAAATGGCGCACTGAAACAAGCTATTGAAAAATAGCCATTTGAAACAGGGTTGATTTTGTTGAAATACGCTAAGAAACAAGCTGCGACTCTTTTATAAGTCCCTCAGCAATTAAAAGTTTCATAGCCTGTTTGACAGCCTTTTCCTTCTGTTTGTTTTTCAGAGGCTCAGGCATATCAATCTGGTAAAGGTCGGTTGGATTCCAGGCTTCTCCTGTAGACAGCATATGGTAGATAGCCGTGAGGATCATCCGGGCGACCGCAATAATGGCACGCTTCTTACCCCGACGTTTCATGATGTGTTCATATTTGGCTTTGTAATAAGGAGATTTGTTGGATTTCACGGCTGCATGGGCAACTTGTACCAATGCAGGTTTAAGGTAGACGCCGGCACGTGTAATCCGGACAGATTTCTTCTTACCGGCTGACTCATGATTACCGGGAGTCAGGCCAGCCCAGCAGCATAAACGTTTGGAGTTTGAAAACTGTGTCATATCCGTACCAATCTCAGAGATAATCGTGATCGCGCTGCTGCGGTCTACTCCGGGGAGGGTACACAGTAACTGGACAGCATTTTCATAAGGTTCAACCAACGAATCAATCATAGAGTCTATATCTGAAATCGTGGATGTGATATAATCCATGTGTGCGTGGACGAGGCGCATGCGATATTTTTGGGCGTCAGTCATCTGATAACCTTCGATGGACTCAATGACACTCTCGGACTTCTTCTTAAGCGAACGAAGCAGTCTGGAGGATATTTCTTCGTGGTTGATGGAATTGTCGGACTGTTCGAGAAGGTAATCAATCACAGAGGTGGCTGATTTCCCGAAAATATCGGAAACAACCGAATCTAATGCGACATTACAGACGGTAAGCGCATTCTGAAACCGATTTTTCTCACTGCTCCTGCAGGAAGTCAGTTTATACCGGTATCTCGTAAACTCTCTGAGAATACGGATGGGTTTACACGGTATGTAACTTCCCGGCACAAGCCCCAGTCTGAACAGATCCCCAATCCATTTGGAATCCTTGGTATCATCCTTGTTCCCTTTGACAGCTTTGACCCATTTGGGGTTGGCGATAGTGACGTTTAATTCGTCTTCCAGAAGGTTAAACACAGGAATCCAATATTTACCGGTAGATTCCATACAGACATCACGGCAGGAATTATCCAACAGCCACTTTTTAAACTCAAGAATGGAGTTGTTGAAGGTGGAGAAGCGTTTCTTCTGATAAGAAGGCTGAACTCCGGAAGTAGTTTTGATGATGGTGGCAACGAGAAAAGATTTGTGGACATCGACGCCACAGCAGGTTTGATAAACAACTTTCATAGACAAAAGCTCCTTTCTGAAAAATAGAGAGAAGCCATTGACTGAACCACCACACATTTAACAAGAGTTAAAACAATTCTTAGTGTACGGTCTAACAGAGCCACTTATTTGTGCTTGCAAGGTGGAACTTACACTGATTTACATGCTGTCTAAAACGAGGGAGTTTTTACGACTCCTCCTCCCGTGCTTTGTAGTATAGCTTCTCGCTTTCAATATAAAGCAAAAGACAGAGGAAGTCGAAACTTTCATTACTATTTGTGCCGCCAACTGAAAGGCGGCGGAATGGAGATTTACATGGAAAACAAAAGAATCATCCAGGTAGAAGAGAAAGTACCATTTAAACTGCTGGTACCCTTGAGCATCCAGCATATGTTCGCAATGTTCGGCGCCTCGGTGCTTGTGCCGTTTGTATTCGGCATTAATCCGGCGGTCGTACTGTTCATGAACGGGGTCGGCACTCTGCTCTTCATCCTGATCACAAAAGGACGCGCGCCCGCATATCTTGGATCCAGCTTCGCGTTTCTGGCACCGGCAGGAATCGTAATTTCAGAATGGGGATATGAATATGCGCTGGGCGGCTTCGTTGTAGTCGGTTTCCTCGGCTGCATACTGGCACTTATCATATACAAATTCGGGTCCGACTGGATCGACGTAGTTCTTCCGCCCGCCGCGATGGGGCCTGTAGTTGCCCTGATCGGTCTGGAGCTTGCAGGAACAGCAGCATCCAACGCAGGACTGCTGGATGAAGTGATCGATGTAAAAAATGTGATCGTATTCCTTGTCACGCTTCTGACGGCAGTAATCGGTTCCGTCGTATTCCGCGGATTTCTGTCAGTTATTCCGATCCTGATCGCCATTATTGCCGGATACATAGCGGCCCTGGCATGTGGAATCGTGGATTTCTCAGAAGTGGCCGCGGCATCTTTCTTTTCAATCCCGAACTTTTCCATACCGAAATTCAAATGGGAGGCGATCGTGATCATCATCCCCGTGCTTCTCGTTATTACATCGGAGCATATCGGACATCAGATCGTCACCAGCAAGATCGTGGGAAGAGATCTTCTGAAAGATCCGGGGCTTCACCGCTCTCTCTTCGCTGATAACTTCTCCAGCATGCTCTCCGGACTGATCGGCTCCGTTCCGACAACCACCTACGGAGAAAATATCGGCGTCATGGCAATGACGAAAGTCTACAGCGTGTATGTCATCGGAGGCGCAGCGGTCCTGTCTATCATCTGTTCCTTTATCGGAAAGATGACGACACTCATCAATACAATCCCCGGACCGGTCATTGGCGGTATCTCCTTTTTGCTGTATGGAATGATCGGGACATCCGGTATTCGTATTCTGGTAGAATCCCAGGTAGACTATAATAAGTCCAGAAACATGGCAATGACTTCCGTCATCTTCGTCGTCGGGCTGTCCGGGATCACCGTACAGTTCGGAAGCATCCAGCTCTCGGGAATGGTGCTGGCCTGTGTGGTCGGCATGCTGATGGGATTGATGTTCTATATCTTTGACAAACTCCGTCTGACCAATGACAGAGAAGAATAAAATCATATCACAAATTAAGCGCCGTCAGATGCCGGCGCTTAATATTTCTTAAAAATTCTGCCAATAAAAATTAAGAATCCTTTCCAAATATTTATCGGAAATATTGGCTATAATCTCCTCATGGTGAAAAAAACAATATATTATAAAAGACGAAAAAAACGCCGGGCCATTGTAAAAGGAATGCTCTGTATCGCTCTGATCATTCCCATGATCCTGGCGGTCCTGTGGGCAAAAGATAAGATCAGCGGTAAAGAGAGTCTCGCCATGGCGGCTCTGACAAACGGAAAGGTCCGGGAGGTGATGACAAATAAGAACCAGTATCCGAAGGAACTTCTGGAGCTGTTGGAGAACAACAGTGAAACAGTGGATTTCATCCTGGATTATCCGGAAAAGAAAGATATCCCGCCTGCCGAAACAGTGGGAGATGTCATCCAGGGAGAAATTCCCCTTCTTCTCCAGTGGGATGAACGCTGGGGATATGCAATATACGGAGATAATATGATCGCCGTGAACGGCTGTGGTCCCACCGCGCTCGCAATGGTCGCGGCAGGGCTGACCGGAGATCCTTCCATCACTCCGTATAAAGTAGCTCAGTTTGCGGCAGGAGCCGGATATTATGCCGGTGATTCCGGAACCAGCTGGTCTCTGATGACAGAAGGCGCAACGCACTTCGGCATTTATGGGGAAGAAGCATCCTTGAATGAAAATGACATCTTCTCCGCTCTGGAAAATGGCCATCCGATCATATGCAGTATGCGGCCGGGAGATTTTACGACCACAGGCCATTTTATCGTACTGACTCAGGTAGAAAACGGCAAGATCCGAGTAAATGATCCCAACAGCCGCGTACGAAGCAATAGACTGTGGGATTACAATACCCTGGAATACCAGATTGATAATCTGTGGATCTTTACTGCAATGTAGTCCGCTCATTGTCAGGAAAAGAGTCTTACATCTTTCCTCCCGACAGGGTCTAAAAAAGGCCGGAACCGCTTTCCGGTTCTGGCCTGAATCCGCTCTTTATCCAACTTTAAGCCTGAATTTCTGAATATCTTTCTCACTTGACACCTTCTCGATCATACCGCCGAGACTTCTGAGTTTTTCCTCAAACCGTTCATATCCCCTCTGAATATAAACAATATCATCTACGATCGTGATCCCTTCCGCGGCAAGCCCCGCGATACACAGGGCAGCTCCCGCCCTGAGGTCCGGCGCGCTCACTCTGGCGGCCGAAAATTTCTCAACCCCTTCTATCGTGGCGGAATTGCCTTCTACCTTGACCTGAGCTCCCATCCGGGCCAGTTCACCCAGATATTTAAAACGATTTTCAAATATGCTTTCCGTAATCGTGCTGGTACCATTCGCAAGCGCGAGCGCCACGCCGATCTGTGGCTGCATATCCGTCGGATAACCCGGATAAGGCAGCGTTTTAACCTGGGTGCTCTTAAGGCGCCCTTTTGCCACAACCCGGACGGCGTCGTCAAATTCCTCCACCTCGCACCCGATATCTACCAGTTTGGAAATCGTGGCGTCAAGATGCTTCGGGATCACATTCAACACTGTGACATCTCCCTTTGTCACTGCCGCCGCGAACATAAACGTTCCTGCTTCGATCTGATCCGGAATAATGGAATACTCCGTCTTATGAAGAGAACGCACCCCTCTGATCTTGATCACGTCTGTTCCCGCGCCTCTGATATTTGCTCCCATACTGTTCAGAAAGTTGGCCACGTCCACTACATGGGGCTCTTTCGCCACATTCTCCATAATGGTAAGGCCTTCTGACATAGCCGCCGCCATCATGACATTAATGGTGGCTCCTACCGTGACCACATCGAAATACAGATGGGTCCCTTTCAGCCTTTCAGCCTCCGCGACAATCTTTCCGTGCTCAATGTCTACATCCGCTCCCAGGGCGCGGAATCCTTTCAGGTGCTGATCGATCGGCCTGCTGCCAATATTGCATCCCCCGGGCAGTGCCACTTCCGCACGTTTGTATTTCCCCAGGAGGGCACCCAAAAGATAATAAGACGCTCTTATTTTTTTTATATAGTCATATTCTATATTCAAAGCACTGATCGCGCTTCCATTGATCTTCACTGTATGCCGGTCCACACGCTGCACTGTGGCTCCGATCCCGGCAATGGCTTCCAGCATAACATTGACATCATTGACATCGGGCATATTCTCAATCAGGACAGTCTCATCCGTCATGATCGCTGCCGCCAGGATTGCAAGAGCTGCATTTTTGGCGCCTCCAATCTCTACCTCTCCAACGAGCGGATTCCCGCCTTTAATGATATATTGCTCCATTTCGCACCTCGACTTAAATTCTATTATCGTATTTGTACTCTATACTATCTGCTGCCTAATCACATATCTTCCAGTATTCTATTCCCAGTATGCCGTGTCCATTATATCACAATGTCTGTATTTTTTGAATTCTTTTTTGTCCTGTTCCACCTCTGTGGAAACGGACCCGGCCAAAGCAACATTTTAGGTGGAACCCATGCATATTGTCAAGGTTTTTTCCCCTTTCTGTCACTTTTTACATATTTTCTCACCGCTTTAATTACATTTTTTATCGTTTCCTCTATACGGCATCCATCCCCGCAGACCGTAATATCCGCATATTTTTCGAAATACGGAACACGCTCATAATAAAGGTCCCGCAGAGTCTGCCCCTCTCTGAGTACAACACCTCTCTTTTTCGGATTACGTATCCGCCTTTTTATTGTCTGATAAGATACCTTTAAATATACAATGGTTCCGATTTTTTTATAATGTTCCATTGCCTCTCTGCAGTAAACCACGCTCCCGCCCGGTGAGATGACAGAATTTTCCGCCTCGACAGAGGCATTTACCTGATTCTCGATTTTGAGAAATCCGTCCTGCCCGACATCCTCTATGATCTCTCTGAGAAGTTTTTTTTCCTGATCCTGTATCAGCAGATCCGTATCTATAAACCCCATTCTCAGGCGTTTTGCCACTACAATGCCAACCGTACTCTTCCCCACTGCCGGCATCCCGATAAAAATAAGATTTTTCTTCATATTTTTCTCTCTGTGTTTTATATATTCCGGAAAGGGTCCACGCTAAAAACAGCTCCTTTCCGGACGTAAGTATACCACGAATTTCTCATTTAGTAAAATTCTCTTTAATAAAATCTCCTGCATCTCCTCCGATGGTTACATCTGCGCCTGTAGAGCTCCTGGAAGAGCATCACCTCGATAAGATCCCTCAATGTCCCTGATCTTTCCATCCCTCTTTTCCCCACGGAAGTATTCCGATCTCGCTCACTTGCGTTTACCTCTTCCAGCTCATCTGCCAGCATCCTCTCGTGTTTCCTTACATTATCACACACCCGGCCGCACATCAGCTTCAGCTGAAGTTTATCCGGATACTGATCATAAATCATACTGTTCTCATACTCCATCCGATCACATTCTTCCTCTACATATGGAAGGATCCGTTTAGGAAGATCCGGATACATACTCCTCAGATATTCAAGATCCATCCGCTCCGTCCTTTCATCCTCATAGGAAAACGGCATCGGATAGGCCATATAGTAAGGCATTTTTTCGTTCATGCTCACCACTCCAAGACACACATTATATCTATAATATATGCTGTTTCTGCGGATGAGTGCGAAAGGGCCGTCCCCCGGTCAGAAATATTCTGCGGGGAGACGGCCCTCTTTCAAAATTCCTTATTTAACTGTTTATCTACTGTTACAGAGTCTCCCTCAGTACCCGCTGTACCTCCAGCCGGGTCTCGCCGACCCCGATTATATCGTCCCTCTGCAACATCTCCGGTCTGTCGATGCGCTGACCGTTCAGATAAGTTCCGTTTCTGGATCCCTCATCTTTCAGATACAGTTTATCCCCTCTGTGGATAATCACACAATGCATCTTGGAAATTCTTCCATCCTTGGGAAGTGAGAGGAACTTTTCATACATACTCCCGTCTTTTCCCCTGCCAATGCCCACTGTATCATAAAAAGTAAAGCTGTATTTGTCCCAGCTGTCAATGTCTTCAAGAATAATCTTCCATCGCCTTCTGTCACTGCCGTCAGGCCGTTCCTCCGATGACTTTCTCCCGGACAAAGCTTCCCTGCGCCTTCTGCCCGATCTTTCATACTCGTCATCATCATCGTCATCATACCTGTGGCTTTCGTTCCTCCGGGTCTGGTACCTTGCCGCGGCCTCTTTATCTCTTTTTATACTGGCAAACGATACTCCCAACATGGCAATACAGCCAATAGCGAGCACGAATATCAGAATCCAGTACCACATAATGATCATCACTCCTCTGAATTTTAATACTACTATACTTTTTTGCTTCGGGCAAGTAGAAATGCAGGTTTTTGTCGAACCGCGCGGTAGAAAATCACAGTTATCTGTGTTAGAATGTCCTAAGTACTACCATACAGCAACCATGATAAAAAGGAGGTTTCCATGAGTACTATCCATCCTTTCCGAGCGATCCGCCCGGCCTGCGGCCTGGCTTCATCTATAGCCGCTCTCCCTTATGACGTATATGACAGCGTTGAAGCAAGATCCGTAGTACAGAAAAATCCACTGTCATTTCTGAAAATTGACAGAGCCGAGACACAGCTTCCCGAAGGAACAGACATGTATGCCCCTGAAGTCTACCAGACGGCCCGAAGGACACTGGACCAGATGATAAAGGAAGGATCTTTCGTCCAGGATGAGACTCCCTGCTTCTATGTATATGCGCTTACTATGGAAGGAAGGACACAGACCGGTCTCGTATGCTGCGCTTCTGTTGATGACTATCTGAACGGGATCATCCTCAAACATGAAAATACTCTTGCCGCAAAAGAAGAGGACCGGATCCGCCATGTAGATGCCTGCAGCGCCCAGACCGGCCCTATCTTCCTTTCTTACCGTCCTGACGAAACTGTCCGGCATATCACAGATGCGGCAAAAAACAGCGCGCCCCTCTATGATTTTGTAAGTGAGGACCAGATCCGTCATCAGGTGTGGCGTATCGATGTTGCCGAAACAATTGATAATATTTCTCAACTTTTCAAGAATATCCCTCATCTCTACATCGCGGACGGGCACCACAGAGCAGCTTCCGCGGTAAAGGCCGCTCTGAAGCGGAGGACAGAAGATCCGGGCTTTTCAGGCACTGAGGAGTACAATTATTTTCTTTCAGTACTGTTCCCGGCGGACGAATTAAAGATCTATGATTACAACCGTGTCGTCACTGACAAAAACAGCTATACATTTGATACATTTCTTGATAAGATAAAGGATGGATTTGAGATCACACAGATCGGCTCCGCCCCGTATCATCCGAAAACCAAAGGAGAGATCGGGCTGTACTGCCGGAAAACCTGGTATCGGATGAAAGCGCGTCCTGTCCTGTTTTCCGATGATCCGGTAAAAAGCCTGGATGTTTCTATCCTTCAGGACAATGTCCTGGATCCGGTTTTTGGCATACGGGATCCCAAGACTGATCCCCGCATCCGTTTCATCGGCGGGATACGCGGACTTTCTGCCCTGGAGCAGGCTGCAGATTCTTCCGGCGGGATGGCATTTGCCATGTATCCGACGTCTATGGAAGAATTGCTGCGCGTCGCTGACGCCGGAATGCTCATGCCTCCAAAATCTACATGGTTTGAGCCCAAACTCCGGAGCGGGCTGTTTATCCACCGCTTTTAAAAGCGAAAATAAAAAGATATCATTCTAAAGGAGATGTATTTTACATGGAACGAAATGATCTTTGCTGGTGCGGCAGCGGGAAGAAATATAAAAAATGTCACATGCCTATCGAGGAACAGATGCTTCTCCATCAGGAAAAGGGAGAGATCGTCCCCACCCGGAAGCTCCTCAAAACTCCGGCTCAAATCGAAAAGATCAAGGAAAGCGCTGCCCTGAATACCGCTGTACTGGATGAAGTGGCCAAGAAGATCCATATCGGTATGAGCACCGCTGAGATCGACGAGATCGTATACCACTTTACCACAGAACACGGAGGCATCCCGGCGCCCCTGAATTACCAGGGATTCCCGAAAAGCGTGTGTACTTCGCTCAACAATGAGATCTGCCACGGCATACCCGATAAGGATATCGTTCTCAAAGAAGGCGACATCATCAACGTAGATGTATCCACCATTGTAGACGGATATTTTTCCGACGCCTCCCGTATGTTCAAAATGGGAAAGATCTCTTCCCGCGCAGAGCGTCTGATCCGCGTAACGGAGGAGTGCGTAGAACTCGGTCTCGCCGCGGCAAAACCGTGGGGGCATCTGGGTGATATAGCCGATGCCATCAATACCCATGCCCGGGCGAACGGCTACTCCGTGGTAGAAGAGATCGGCGGACACGGTATCGGGCTGGCGTTCCACGAAGATCCCTTTGTCAGTTATGTAACGCCAAAAGGCAGTGAAATGCTCCTCGTACCGGGAATGATGTTCACAATTGAACCCATGATCAATGAAGGAAGCCCTGAATTCTTTGTAGATGAAGATAATGGATGGACCGTGTATACGATCGATGACGGCCTCTCCGCACAGATTGAGTATATGGTACTCGTAAAAGAAGACGGGATAGAAGTCCTGACAAAATAGAAAATCTGAGTTTGCCGGAGTGATTCAGGAGACGCCGGGGAGAATGGATAAAGCTTAGAGAACAGAAAAACGCCGGTATCGAGAACCGTATTCTGCGGCAACAGAATGGGTGCCCCGTCTCCGTTCCGGAATCCGGGAAAACATAAAGGGACTTAGAACCCGCCTAAATACAAAGCAATCCGATGAGCAACTCGCGTTCGCTCAGACAATCTCATCGGATTGCTTAACGGCGGATCCTAAGTCCCTTAAGTTTTTCCGTCGGATTCCTCCAAAGTCGCCGGTCCACCCATCTGCCGCCGCAGAAAGGTTCTTCCGATTGCCGCTCTTTCCCTTTTCTGCACTTTATTTATTCCCTCCGGCGTCATGATTCATCCCCCGCAGCAAACCCGCGATTTGAAAGTAGTAGGGGATGGGAGCCGTATTGGAGAAAAAGACATTTACGAGACCAAAGGTTATTATGACGGAGTAAGCGGCAGGATGCTGCTTACTCCGCCTGGGTGTCGATAACGTTTTGCTTTCACAATTACTTCTAAATCGCGAGATTGCTGAGGGGAGAGGATGAGAAGCCGGGGAAGGAAGAGATGTCCGTCGAGGGCCGTGCAGCAACGCCGGCATTTGGGGCGCGTTTTTTGCGCCCTTATGTGCCGCTGCGTTGCAGCCCCGAGCGAAAGCGTGCCCGAGATGGATATCCTCTTCCTTCCCCGGCATTACATCCATCACTCCGGCAAACTCAGATTTGTCAGCATCCAGAGGTATTTTTCATACTCGACTCCTTCGTTCCTTTGCACTTTATCCCGCACGGAATCTTTGATCGCCCTGGCGATCATCTCTCCAGCCAGTTCTACCGTGTCTTCAACAGAGTCTCCCCGTGCCTTTCCGCCCGCGATCACAGACGCCATCAAATCTCCGGTTCCGGAATAACTTTCTCCGATAAATGTCCGTGAGGACAGAATCGCCGCTTTTTCTGTAACGGTAAGATTTGCCATTTTTTCTTTACCGGTCTGACGATCAGAAAAACGCAGGCCGGTAACTACCACTTCCTTCGGGCCCCGGCTCATCACTCTGCGGGCCATCTGTTCTGCCGAAGCCGCTGCTTTCTCCTGATCGGGAAGGATCCCGCCCTGCCCGGTCAGTTCTGCCGCCGTCAGACCGTCTGTATCTGCCAGAAGACAGAGTTCCGTAAGGTTGGGTGTGATAATATCTGCCTGTTCTGCCAGTTCTGTCATCCTGGCCTGGAACTGAGGTGTGAAGATAGAAAATCTCTTTCCTCCGTCACCCATGATCGGATCTACCAGAAGGAAGGTGTCTTTTCTTTTGAATGCCCTGAGAAAATCCATGGCTTTCTCTATCTGGCGTTCTCCCGACATGAATCCCGTATAAATCCCGTCAAACCGGACATCCATCTTCTCCCACTCTCTGCGGAACAGCTCCATTTCATCCGTAAGATCTTTACAGAAATAGCTGGGATATCCCGTCTGGGCGCTTAAGACCGCTGTGGGAACCGGGCACGGCTGTACTCCCATTGCGGCGATCACGGAGATCGCCGCAGTGAGAGAGCACCTCCCAAAACCGGAGAGATCATTGACGACTGCTATCTTTTTTGTCATATCAAAATTCCTTTCTCCGGCCCTTATCTTTTCTCTGTTTTCAAAGGTTTCAGCACAACAGCGGAATGCCGCCCCATGTTTATCACGATCTCGCCTTTCTCCACGATATATTCATCATACACTGTTGTATAACCTTCTTCATATGTATAGATCAGACGTTTCATCCGCCCTTCTTTCGCCACACCGGAAAGCCAGACCGGCACAGTCACTTCTTTCAGCTCTTTGCTGTTATTAAGGACGACCACGATCTGCTCATCTCCCTGGAATCTGGCATATGAGAGAATATTGTGAGATGCTGTCAGGAGCTTGATGGAGCCCTTGCGGAGCGGCTTTTCTTCTTTGTGGATGCGGATCATCTCCCTGTGGAATGCGATCATTTCCTGATCTTCCTTCCCCCACGGGTAAGTCCGTCTGTTGTCCGGATCTGTAAAACCGCAGAGTCCCGCTTCGTCTCCATAATAAATAGTAGGCGCTCCCACCCAGGTCATCTGAACTGTCACGGCCTCACGCATGACAGCGCGATTAACGCCCTCTTCCGCAGCTTTTGCTCCCACATGCTCTGCTCTTCCGACAATGTGATTGGTACGGGTCAGGAATCTGGAATGATCATGATTCGACAATTCATTCATTGCCACCTGGAGGGATGGAGTCAGCATACTGGCCATAAAATGGCGCATTGCCCCCGCAAAACTGTCAGGATTTCCCCACAAATCGGTACGCCGCTCATCACTGTGTTTCTCCATACCTGTCAGGAACCAAGTAAGAGGTTCCATAAACGCGTCATAGTTCATCACACTGTCCCACTCGTCGCCCTGGAGCCATTCGATAGGATCTCCATAATGCTCCGCCAGGATCAGCGCCTCCGGGTTGGCCTCTTTGACTTCTTTCCGGAAACGTTTCCAGAACATATGGTTATATTCGTTGCTGCAACCCAGATCAGCCGCCACATCAAGCCGCCAGCCGTCGGCGTTGTACGGCGGGGAGACCCATTTTTTCCCAATATCCATGATATACTGTTCCAGTTCCGGGGAGTCCTCATAGGAAAGTTTGGGGAGGGTATCATGTCCCCACCATCCGTCGTAACTTCCGTTGTAAGGCCACGCCTCATCGCGGTTGTCAAAAAAATGAAAGAATTCCCGGTATGGACTGTCCGCACTGACAAAGGCACCTTTCGGATATTCCGGCTGCTGTTCGTAGATCCGTTCCCGGTCCATCCATTTATTAAAAGACCCGCAATGATTGAACACGCCGTCTATGATCACCCGCATGCCTCTCCTGTGCATTTCTTCCACAAGACGTGCAAACAGTTGGTTGCTCGCCTCAAGGTTGAGGATATCTCCCGTCCTCTTCTGATATTTCGTGGCGCCGGTATTGTCCTGCGCGCCCTGAGGCAGCACATCACCCCCGTCTGCCACGATCTTCCCATAATGGGGATCAATATAATCATAATCCTGGATGTCATATTTGTGGTTGGACGGGGATACAAACAGGGGATTAAAATAGACAACTTCGATGCCCAGATCCTGGAGATAGTCCAGTTTATCCAGAACTCCCTGGAGATCGCCCCCGTAAAAGTTATGGATGTCCCTGGCCGCCGGCACCTGATCCCAGTCACGGATCTTTGAGCTGGGCTCCCCGATATAGATATATTCTCTGTCTTCCACGTCATTAGACGGATCCCCGTTATAGAAACGGTCCACAAAAATCTGGTACATGACCGCGCCTTTCGCCCACTCCGGTGTGGAGAAGCCGGGAACGATCACAAACGCATAGTAATCCTCCCTGTGGTCTGAAACGCCATAGCGGTTATAATACCAGATCTGCTCACCTTTTTTTATCTCAAAAGAATAACGGAAGGGCTCTGTCCCCAGCTGCCATTCGATCTCATAGATATCGAAGTCATCGCCGGAACAGACCTTCCACATGGCATGGCTGAAGTTCTCGGTGAGGATCATTACTTCCTCCACGTCGTTGTGCGCCGTGCGGAACCTCAGCCGGATCCTCTCATTCGCTTTCGGCTCCGCAGGGATCACGTAATCCTGCGTGCCGTCACAGAACAGCGCGTCTCTGTTCATATTGTCAGGCCTCCTCTACCCCGCTGTCCCCAAATAATGCTTCAAACTCGTCCCTCGTTATCTTTTCCTTCTCAAGGAGCAGCGCTGCGCATTTATCCAGAACATCATGATGTTCCTGGATGATAGCCCGCGCTTTCACATAGCACTCATCAATGATCCTCTTGACTTCTTCATCAATAGTGCCCGCCACTTTCTCACCGTACCCCCGGGATGTGTGCCCGAAATCACGGCCGATGAATACCTCGTCGCTGTCATTGTCATAGTTGATCAGCCCCAGCTTCTCAGACATGCCGAATTTCGTGATCATGGACTTGGCGATAGCTGTAGCCTGCTTGATATCCTGGGACGCGCCGGTCGTAATGTCGTCGAAAATCTCTTCTTCTGCCACGCGTCCTCCCAAAGCCACTGTAATTTCCTGAAGCATATGGCCCTTTGTATTAAACATCTCGTCTTTTTCGGGCAGCGGCATCGTATAGCCTCCTGCCCCGCCTGTGGGGATGATGGAAACACTGTACACTGGTCCCACATCCGGAAGCACATGAAAAAGAATGGCATGCCCCGACTCATGATAAGCCGTGATCCGACGCTCTTTCTCGGATACAATACGGCTCTTCTTCTCCGCGCCGATCCCTACTTTCACAAAAGCGTGCCGGATATCCTGCTGTTGTATATAGATACGATTGCCCTTTGCCGCCAGGATCGCAGCCTCATTAAGCAGATTCTCCAGATCTGCCCCGGTAAAACCGGAGGTCGTCTGCGCGATCTGCCTTAAGTCTACGTCATCTCCCAGCGGTTTATTCTTCGCGTGTACCCGAAGGATCTCCTCTCTTCCGCCTACATCCGGGCGCCCTACTACCACATTGCGGTCAAATCTGCCTGGCCTTAAAATAGCGGGATCAAGGATGTCTTTCCGGTTTGTGGCCGCCATGACGATGATTCCTTCATTGACTCCAAATCCGTCCATCTCTACCAGCAGCTGGTTCAGCGTCTGTTCTCTCTCGTCGTGCCCGCCTCCAAGACCGCTTCCTCTGCGCCTTGCGACAGCATCGATCTCGTCAATGAACACGATGCAGGGAGCATTCTTCTTCGCGTCCTGAAACAGATCCCGGACACGGGAGGCGCCCACACCGACAAACATTTCCACAAAATCTGAACCGGAAATGCTGAAAAACGGCACTCCGGCCTCCCCTGCCACAGCTTTGGCAAGGAGAGTCTTACCGGTTCCCGGAGGTCCCTCCAGAAGGACTCCTTTGGGGATCCTTGCGCCAACCTGTACGTATTTCTTCGGGGCCCGCAGGAAATCTACGATCTCTTCCAGCTCTTCCTTTTCTTCCTTCAGACCTGCCACATCAGCAAATGTTACCTTCATCTCATCTTGTCCGGTCATCCTGGCGCGGCTTTTCCCGAAATTCATTGCCTTGGCATTGGCCCCTCCGCCCTGGCGGTTCATCAGATAAAAGATCAGGAAGATTCCGCCCAGCGTGATCAGCAGCGGAAGCAGGATAGATGTAAGCATGGATTCCTCAGGAATGGCGGACATTCCATAGTTGATATCATGCTCATCCAGCAGATCCTTTACCTCTTCCACGTCAGAGACATTGGTCGATCTCGCGGTCTGCTCATCCTTCAGCATAAAGGAGACCGTACCCGTGGGCACGGCACTGTTCAGGTCAATATAGACCTCCGTTACATTTCCACTCTCTACCTCAGAGACAAAATCTGTATAACTCATTTCCTGCCGGTGTACCTGCAGCCGGCTGGCCATCCAAAGCGCGGCTACCACGATCACGATGAACATCAGAATCGCGGAACCATTCAGGCCTCTGTATTTTCTGTTGTTGTCCAAATTTTCTGTTCCTCCTGTCTCAGTCTTATTCCAGCCCTTCCACTACTCCGATATAGGGAAGATTTCTATATTTCTGCGCATAGTCAAGTCCGTATCCCACAACAAATTCATCCGGAATCTCAAAACCACAGTAATCCACCTTCACGTCTTTCACTCTGCGCTCCGGTTTATCCAGCAGCGTACACAGCCGGATGCTGGCGGGATTTCTCTTCTTCAGCACATCAATAAGATAGTACAAAGTATTCCCTGAATCAATGATATCTTCAACGATCAATACTTCCTTATTCTCGATAGACTCATCCAGATCCTTGGCGATGCGGACAACTCCGCTGGAAGCGGTCCCGTCGCCGTAGCTGCCGACACACATAAAATCCATAGTCACCGGGCAGCTGATCCGCTTCGCCAGTTCGCACATAAAGAAGACTCCTCCTTTTAATACGCAGATTAGATGGATCTGTTTCCCGGCGTAATCTTCACTGATGATACGCCCCAGTTCCCTGATCCTTTTATCAACTTTCTCCTCCGGGATCAGCACCCTGATTGTCTCTGACATTTTCCTTATCCTCCGTTTTTCTTTCATCCAATATCTTTATCTCAAGAACTCTCTTTGTCCCGCTTCCGATCTGATATGCCCGGCTCATCCTCCTGCCCGGGATCCAGATGATATGATGCCCGTCAGCAATTAAAAGCATCTTATCCCGCTCACTGCGGGGTATCTTTTCATTGACAAAATAGGACTTCAGCTTCTGCCGGTTCCCTTCCGTATCCATGACAAAATAGTCACCGCTCTGCCTTGTCCTGACGGAAACAGTGTATTTTATTATATCATAATCAAGCCATTTCGTGTAGCTTTTTTGTGGCATCTCTTTTGCCCGAGAAATATCTGCTCCTTCCACAAAACTGCAGATAATCCTTAGATCTGTCCCAGGGATCTGCGTCACCCCCGGAATGTTCAGCAAGGTCTCTTCCGGTGTCCGGGAGACTGTTTCCAGTATCCTTTTTCCCAGCCGGACACCGTTTCCGGTCCGCTCTGCTCTGATCTCTCCCGGCAGGTCCAGTCTTCTGCCGGTCTGCCGGTCAAAGAGCAGCATCAAATCCGCGATGTTCACAGCCGCGATATCCTTTTCCCCGCCTTTCACAAAGGCAAGGCATTTTCTCAACAGCTGCTTCCGAACAGCCGGCATCTCCTGCCGGAAAGAAAGAGCGGCTATCTCAAGTGCCGGGGTCGCTTTGGCACCCGTGATTTCTTCCGGATCTGACTTTACAGTCACGCAGCGCTCCCATGCCTGTTCTGTCCCATACTCAAGATATTCCCAGATCTCCTGCGCCTGCCGTGACAGCTCATCTATGTGCTGAACTGAACAGGAATTGATCTGTTCCTCCAGCACCGGGATCACGTTGTGCCGGATCCGGTTTCTCGTATAATCATCTTCTCCGTTTGTGGCATCCTCCTGCCAGCTGATCTTTTTTCTGTCCAGGTACTCCTCAATCTGCTGTCGGGAGAGTGCCAGAAGCGGTCGGATCCATTTCCCCCGGACCGGATGGATTCCGCACAGACCTTTCAGTCCCGTACCTCTGGCAAGATTCAGGAGAACGGTCTCCGCGTTGTCATCCCTGTGATGGGCCGTCGCGATCTTCGTCCCGCCGTTCTCCTGACATACAGTCTCGAAAGCCTCCCTGCGCACGGCGCGCCCAGCTTCCTCAAGAGATTGTTTCCATTTTCCGGCAATTAATTCCACATTTTTATGAAATATACGGCACGGAACGTTGAGGTGCCGGCACAGTTTTTTCACATACTCCTCATCCCTGTCTGCGGCGGCGCCCCGCAGCCCGTGATTGACATGGCATACCAGAATCTGAAACCCCATCTTCTTTTGCAGCGCGAAGAGCACAAAAAGCAGGCATACCGAATCTGCTCCGCCCGATACGCCTGTGACCACTACATCACCCTTTTCGATCATGCCGTGTCTTTTTATGAATGCCTCTATCTTCTTCTCTGTTTCCACCTCTTTCATCATATGTAAACTATAACCAATCCACTCATAAAAGTAAAGAGCGTAAGCCAGATCATTCCTCCCATATGCCGATGGCCAGCACAGTCATATCATCTGCGGGCTCTTTCCCTGTCCAGGCCAGTACCTGCTCAAGTACGTGATGTGCCATTTCCCGGGGATTCGATATGGTGCTTCCCTGTATGATCGTCTCCAGCAGGATATCCTGCTCTCCGACCGGAAGCGCGTCCAGAACACCATCTGTGACCATAATGACAAAATCACCGTCCTCCAGAGCACGTTTCACTGAATCCAGCTCCATATGGCTGGTCACTCCGATGGGAAGACTGGTGGAGCTTAAATGTTCCACGCTGTCCTTTTTCTTTATAAACGTGGAGGACGCCCCCGCCTTAATGATCTCGCACTCTCCTGTATACAGATCGAATACTGTCATATCTACCGTAGAATAGTGGATTTCCTCACGGCCCATGACAAGAGTCGTATTGATCATCTGGATCGCCGTCTTCTCCGGGAACCCCGCACTTAGAAGTTCTTCCAGAAGTTCGATCACGAGAGTACTCTCCCGGCATGCCTCCTCTCCGGAACCCATTCCGTCTGAAAGGGCCACTGCCTGTCTTCCGCCCGGTATTTCCATGAGTGAAAAATTATCTCCCGATATATGAGAACAGCCCTTCCCGATCCGGGCGGTTCCCTGCATCGTGTAGTAGGACGGACCTTCCTGGCATATGACCGTCATATAACTGGGCCCGATCATCTGGATACTTCCGCCGGGCAGGATAAACTTCCGGCCCGCACATTCCGAGACTGCTTTTACCACCTCCCGGACGGGTACTTTCTGTTTTCTCATGCTCCGGGCTGTCACATGAATCTCGTATTTGCCTTCTCCGTTCATGAAAAAATGGGTATACAACACGCGGATCCCTTTCTTTTTCAGCGCCGCCATGATTTTTTTCTCCAGCCGGTCATCTGTAAATATACTGTTCTCCAGTTCTTTTGCTGTGGTCTGTATCATGTCCGCGAATGTGTCCATCTGAATGGCACAGCTCTCTCTGCTCCTGGCCATACGGTTTACCCATATAATATTCTGCCTGGCATCATGAAAACCTGCGAGCATCTCCCGCAGGAACCTGGGTGCCATTATGCATCTCTGCATCAATTTTCTCTTGGTTTCCGTGTTGAGCTCGTTTCCATACTGATCTACGGCGGAGAGTACTTCATATCCCATCTGATAGGTGTGGACGAAGTTTTCGCCCCAGCACCATCCGCATTTCTCACATTTCCCACACACTCTTTCTCTGACTCTGGCAAACATCTCCTCAATCTCTTCTGTAGAAAAAGACTGTCTTTTTTCCTCAAGCCCCAGAAATGTCTGGGAAAGCTGCTTTAATGAATGAGCGAATTTTTCTATCTGTTCTACATAAGGACTCCCGTGCAATGCCTGTCCCCCGTCCATATTTATGTCTCCCTTCGCCATGATAGCCGCCCTGTCAGCAGCAAAAACTCCGGGAGTCTTTCTCCCGGAGTCTTCATTGGTAAATATCTTTGCTATTCTTATTCTTTTATCCCAGCGCCCGTTATCTGGACGGCTTAAAGATGATCTCATTCGGATCCACAAGTCCAAGCTTCTGTTCCGCGGTCTCCTTGATGTAATCATCCGTCTTTACATATTCCTCATATTCTTTTACTTCTTCTGAACGCTTCTCCTCTTCCTTGATCTGAGCCTGCAGTTCTTCCTCCTGAGCCTTGTACTGCGCGTTCTTTGCCTGAAGCTTTAGAGAACTCACCGCAAGAACTCCTGAAAGAAATACAAGGACCATACAGATCATCAGGATGCTCCTTTTATAACGCCGGAGCCTGGAAGCCTTCTTCCTTCTCTGCTGCCGGGAAGCCTCCGGCCGCCTTTCCTTATTCATCAAATACTCACCCGCTTATGAAACTGTATTAACACTCCCTATTTCTCATATTTTATCTGTTTTTTCTGTACTTTTCAAGCCTTTTCTTCATCCTGCCGCAAATTCCTTTTGCGGTGCGCCACAAAAGCCATCCCATGGCGCCTCCGCACACGACTCCCAGCACAAAAAACCAGCGGATACTGCCATATGTGGTGTCATACATTTTCCGAAAAATATAAATGCTGGTCCCGATCCAGAACAGAAAATCTTCCACGCCCACAAAAAGAGAAGTATGGGGAATGATCTTTCTCAGGCAGATAAGTATCCCATAGAAAAACCAAACCGTCATCCCGGTAAGTCCCGCATACAGAAAGACCCCGGCTTCCACACCGATCCCAAGTATCATAGCCGCCTCTATTTAAAAAGTTTTGACAGGAAATTTTCTCCCTGTTTTCCTGCCTGAGAAACACTGGAATAGGCGATGCTGTCGATATTCCCGGACAAGTCTACCTCTCCCTTCTCCACGCTCAGGCGGTTGACGTGCAGATCCGTCCCCTTTACCATGAGCATCCCCTGCTCTGTCTCCAGGAGGATCTCATTTAAGTCAAAGGAAAGGACGTCCAGCACACCTGTTACCATGCTTGTTTTCCTGTTGTTCACTACGAGTTTATGCGTTTTTGCGATCCGCTGTTCTTCCATAGTACTCCCTCCCACTCTGCTTTTAAATATATGAGAGGTTGTTTCCTTTTATGACTATAAATACCGGAACAGCTCCGCGGCATCTTCCTTTTTCGTCGTATCCTGCAGTTTCAGCACTTCCACTTTTACATTCCTTGTTCCGAACTGAATCTCAATCACATCCGAAGGCTTTACCTGCACCGACGCTTTGGCCGGCCGGCCGTTGACCGTCACGCGGCCGGCATCGCAGGCTTCATTTGCCACAGTCCGCCTCTTGATCAGTCTTGACACCTTTAAAAATTTATCCAGACGCATCTGTTCTTTCCTTTCTCAAGAAAAGGCACTTACAATGTCTCTGCATCGTAAGTGCCTGTCCGCTCTTTTATCTGATCTCTTTTGCAATAAGATTAGTTGATGGCATCCTTTAAAGCTTTTCCTGCTTTAAACTTCGGAGCCTTGCAAGCCGCGATCTTCATTGTCTTGCCTGTCTGCGGGTTTCTTCCTTCTCTTGCAGCTCTCTTGCTGACTTCAAATGTTCCGAATCCAACAAGCTGAACCTTGTCATCTTTCTTAAGCTGATCTGTCACTACGTCAATAAAAGCCTTTAAAGCTTTTTCAGAATCCTTTTTGGAAATCTCTGCTTTTTCCGCAATCGCCGCGATCAATTCTGTTTTGTTCATAGGTAAATCCTCCTCTTTATTGTACCTGCATACAATTATTCTCATAAAGGGGAAAATGCCTGACCGTCCGCACATTTCCGCCTTTAAGTACTGTTATAACGGTTTCCTCGGGCTTTGTCAAGATTTTTTGCTGTTTTTACATCATCTTGTTTATCATTTCCAGGACTTCTTTTCCAAGACTCTCTGACTTCTCATCCGCATCCGGAAGAGAGGTCCCCTTTACTCCATAATAGAACTTAACCTTAGGCTCTGTTCCGGATGGCCTTACGCACAGCCATGCTCCGTCCGGGAGATCATAATAGAGCACATTGGATACCGGAAGCCCTGTGGGAACGGTCTCTCCTGATTCCATATCACGGATCGTGCCGGCCTGGTAATCCCGCACTTTGAGTACCTTATATCCCGCGATCTCAGAAGGCGGATTCTTCCGAAGTGTATCCAGGATCTCCTGGATCTTTGCCAGTCCTTCAATCCCTTTCAGCGTTATGGACTGGATATCATCCTTGTAATAGCCGTAACGCTCATACATATCGATCATGGCATCCCAGAGAGTCATTCCTTTGGTCCTGTAGTACGCCGCCGCCTCACACAGCGCCATTGTGGCCACGATCGCGTCCTTGTCTCTCGCATATGTCCCGATCAGGCAGCCGTAGCTCTCCTCAAACCCAAACAGATACTGACCTTTGCCTGTGGTCTCAAAACCAAGGATCTGCTGTCCGATATACTTAAATCCGGTCAGGCACTCGATCAGTCCCACGTGATAATAGTCCGCGATGGCATCAGCCATATTGGAGGTCACAATGGTCTTGATCAGATATCCGTCTTCCGGCAGTCCTTTAAGCGCTTTTCTCTGACCGATCTCATAATCTGCCAGAAGGCATCCTGACATATTGCCGGTCAGTGTATGATATACGCCGTCCTTATCCTTCACACGTACGCCAAGCCTGTCCGCGTCCGGATCTGTGGCCAGAACAATATCCGCGTCCAGCTCTTTCGCCATCTTAAGGCCCAGGTCAAAAGCCTCTTCCGCCTCCGGATTCGGATAGGATACAGTAGGGAAGTCCCCGTCCGGAAGCTCCTGCTCCTTCACCACATATACATTCTCAAATCCCAGCTCCTTCAAAATCCGGCGGGCCGGAATATTGCCTGTCCCATGCAGCGGTGTATATACAATTTTAAGCTCTTTTCCAACCGCGTCAATGGCATCCTGGTGAAGAACCTGTTTCTTCAGTTCCGCGATATAGGCATCGTCCACTTCTGCTCCGATCACTTCATAAAGTCCGGCGATCTTCGCGTCTTCCACAGACATGCTCTTCAACGTAGTATAATCCTCCAGGGCATTGACTTCATCCATGATCCCCTTATCGTGGGGCGGAGTGATCTGGGCGCCGTCCTCCCAGTATACTTTGTATCCGTTATATTCCGGCGGATTGTGGCTGGCCGTGATATTGATCCCGGCGATACATCCCAGCTTTCTCACCGCGTAGGACAATTCAGGCGTGGGACGCAGAGACTCGAACACATAGGCTCTGATCCCGTTGGCTGCCAGGCAGCATGCTGCTTCCCGCGCGAATTCCGGGGACATATGACGGGAGTCATACGCAATCGCCACACCTTGCGCCGCTTTATCATTTTTCAAGATGTAATTAGCCAGTCCCTGGGTCGCCTTGCGGACCGTGTAGATATTCATACGGTTGGTCCCCGCGCCGATGATCCCTCTCAGTCCCGCTGTGCCAAACTCCAGGTCTTTATAAAAACGTTCCTTGATCTCTTTCTCATTATCACTGATACTTTCCAGCTCTGCTCTGGTATCCTTATCAAAGTAAGATCCGGACACCCACTCTTTATACCTCTCTCTGTAATCCATAGATCAATACCTCCTGAAAATATTTTCTTTTCAATGGACATCCCCGCTTTCGGACATTCACCCGGATCAGACGAGGACAGCGTCGGTTTAAGCCGGCGCTGTCCTTATTATACATCATCCCGTTATAAATTTAAAGAAAATATCGTTTCCAGGAAGTCATATTTTTCTTCCGACTGCCGTACAGACAATTCCAGTTTTTCTACACATTTTTCCGGCAGCCATGCTTTGTTTGAATGATAATAGCTGCTGGCTGTCTTCCAGAATTTCTCCGGATAAGCAAGGCTGAGCCCGATATACTCCCGTTCTTCCGGCCTGAGAACACGGACGGACTCATACGCTTCAAGAATCCCGCGTCCTGTTTTCTGTTTCCACCGATGTTTTTCCATTGCTTTTCTCAAAAAATAGCAAAGATCACGGACCTGAATATCTACACGCATGTGCTCAAAATTCGTCACTGCCATATCCCCGTCTTCTCGAAATACCAGAAGATTGTGATAATTGTAGTCCCCATGGATCATACTTTTTTGCTCCATGCTCTCCCTGTACAGCCCGGCACACCCGGATCTTTCCAACCGATCGCTTACCTTTTCCGCCATCTGATACATTTTATCAAAACTGTCGAGAAACAGATATTCAAATTCATTTTTTACTACCCGCCCCCGGATAAAAGAGCGGACTTTCTTTAATTCTCTGTTATGGCGCCCGATCTCTTCCGCCGGGTCCTTCCCCGCGGGAAATACAGATGGGACCCTTTCCTTTTGCGGAACGGCCTGCTCCATTTCCCCGTGAAGGAGAGCCAGGGTCCGTGCCGATCTGAAAAGTTCTTCCTCCTGCCGTATGTCGCATTCCCTCCCCTGATACCATTTCTTGAGCATATATTTTGTGCCTTCCCGGGATGTGACCAGCAGCTCTTTGTCCCTTGTAAATACCGGAGTGTCGACTTTGACATTTTCCCGCTCTTCCAGGCAGCTGAGCACAGTATACAGCAGAAGGGCCCGCCGCCCTGATATCTTCGTCTCCTTCAGCAGCATTGTGCCTTTATCTGTATCGCAAAAAAACGCACCCCTCATCCTTCGGGTGCCTTTCACTTCTATATCATAATGCTCCAATACTTCCAGTTCATACTCTTCCCTCATGGCTGCCCCCTGTCAACTGCGTATTCCGACTCTCTCTAATCTATGAAGGGGACAGCCCAAGTATTCTTATAAACCGAGTTTTTCTTTTACATAATCGCAAAGGATCTCTTTCTTATTTCTTTTCGGATCATCGATGACATACTCCAGAAGCTCACTTAACATGGAACCGATCTCCCGGCCCGGCCTCATGCCCAGTTCCATCAGATCCCGGCCTCCAACCGCCAGCTGACGCAGTGTGACGCACTCGCCGGTAAGGAGCGCCTTCTGATAGAGCCTGCGCGTTTCGATGATATTTTCTATTTTCTCGCGGCGCCGGTAAGAGCTCTGGGCTTTTGCGTCCGCCATACGCACCGCAAGGTAGTAAGGAAATAATTCCACGCCGATCCGATTCATAGCCCGGCGGACATTCTTCGGCGTCGCCTCAGCCCGGTAGTCGTGATAGCACACAAGCCTGGTGACTTTTTTAACTGTGTCATTATCAAATTTCAGCCTGCGCATCACCTTTCGGGCAATCTCCTCACTGACCAGGGCATGGCCCTTGAAGTGGTCTCTGCCTTTCTCATCGGTAGTCTTCATTTCCGGCTTTCCCATGTCATGGAACAGCATGGTAAGCCGTAAAATCTTGTCGCGCTTTACATTTTTCAACGCGTGGATCGTGTGTTCTGCCACATCGTACTGGTGATGGGGCGTATTCTGCTCCACTCCCTCCATTGCGTCCCATTCTGGCAGGATCACTTTTGTGATCCCCAGCTCATACGCGTCCCGGATCCGTTCCGGATGGGGAGATACCAGAAGTTTCACCAGTTCCGCCTGGATCCGCTCCGCGCTGATATTTTTCAAAGTAGGGGCCAGCTCTTTTACAGCTTCCGCCGTCTTTGACTCAATGGGAAAATTCAGCTGGGAGGAAAATCTTACCGCTCTCAGAATCCGGAGGGCGTCTTCGGAAAACCTCTCTTTTGGATCTCCCACACAGCGGATCAGATGGTGGTTCAGGTCCTGCATTCCTCCGAATATATCCACCAGACGGACCTCATCGTTATATGCCATGGCATTGATCGTAAAATCCCTGCGCCGCAGGTCTTCCTTCAAAGACCTTGTAAACCGCACTTCCTTCGGATGCCTGCCGTCTTCATATGCTCCGTCGATCCGGTATGTGGTGACCTCATAGCTGTCTTTTCCGATCAGCACTGTGACTGTTCCATGTTCGATCCCGGTATCCACTGTTCTGTTAAAAAGCTTTTTGATCTCATCCGGCCGCGCGGACGTAGTAATATCCCAGTCTTCCGGTCTTCGGGCAAGAATGGAGTCTCTGACACATCCCCCCACCGCATAGGCCTCATACCCGTGAAGCTGCAGATTCTGAATGATCATCGTTACTTTTTGTGGCAATTCTATCTTCATCTAAAAGTCTTCCCTCTTAACAACTCTTCTTCTCTTTTATGGCAGGTAAATATTATAACCTGCTTCTTCTGACTGCTCAACCATTTTAACGCAGATTCCAGTCTTTTGTCATCATAAAACGCAAATACGTCATCCAGGATGACAGGCATAGGCTCCTCCAAAAGCATGTCCGCCGCCGCCATGCGGACCGCGAAATAAATCTGTTCCACTGTTCCCCGGCTCAGACGGTCCGCGGGAATCTTCCTCTCCTTGTCCCACACAGAAATCCGACCGTTTCTTCCAAACTCTGTCCTTGGATACCGGCCCTCTGTTACAGCGGACACGATCTTTGAGACTTTCCGGTCCACCATTTCTGACGTGTGTTCTCCTGTTTCCTCGGCCGCTTTTTTCAGCTCTTCCTCCGCCGTCGTCAGTGCCCGGATCCGGTCCTCCAGCTTTATCTGTAGCCCGCTCTTCCCAGATTCCTCCCACTGTTCCCGAAGATTGTTCCGGCGGATCTCTTTCTCCTTCCGCTCTGCCCGGATCCGTTCCATGTCCCAGAGCAGCCGGTTCTCTTCTTCCGTGCCGTCCGCTTCTGCGGCCGGGCTGCCATTCTGCCCCCGGCTTTCTGGGGCTGTTTTCTTCCTCTCCCGGCGGGATATCGCAGCTCCTGCCGCCAGCAGCAGGAGGCCCGCCGCCAGAAGACAGCAGGCGGTCACTATCACAGGGAAAAATGCCGAAGACAGGCTCTGTCTGCCGGCCAGCAGACTCCAGAGCAGCCCCGCGGCCCCCGCCAGCGCCCCGGTTATCCCGGATAGAAGCAGTCCCCTTCCCCGCCCTTTTTTCGGTTCTTTTTTCGATTCTTTTCTGCAATTCTCCCGGACATAGGCAAGCCTCGCCTGTTTCTCCTTCAGGTTCTCCTTAAGCCGGTCCATGTCCCGCTCCAGATAACCACATTCCTGGTCCAGTCCGCCCCGGACTTTCTCCAGGGCCTCTTCTTCCTCCCGGAGTGCCCGGGCAGCCTCCTTCTTCCGGTCCTGCAGGATCTGAAATGCATGGGCCAGGTCAAACCCACCGCCGCCGGAAGTAAAATAATTGGCCGCATAGTTCTCCAATGCCTCTGAAAGACTCTGCCCCGGCTTTGCCGCCAGCTGCCCTACAGACACTGTACTGTCAAAAATCTCCCGGGTCATGCCGCCCAGGAGCATCTCCAGATCACCGTGCTCCACGGACAGCTCCTCCCCGTCATCTTCACAGATCAAAGAAGCACGCTTTGAGGCCGGATGAAAGTTCCTCTCCAGCCGGAATGTCTTTCCTCCGCAGGAAAAGCGCATCACCCCCGCATAATATCCCGGATTATCCCAGGGTTCATACCGGGTAAAATCATCCTTCGCCGCAGCTCTTCCTCTTCCCCGCTCCAAACCGAAAAGCATGGCCCGGATAAAGGCATGGAGAGTCGATTTCCCGAATTCATTTTCTCCGGTCACTGTCTGGAGTCCTTCATGAAAATAGAAATGTTCTTCTGAAAATTTTCCGAAATTCTTGATATAAAGTTCTCTGATGATCATTCCGGAACCTCCCCGTAAAATCCCTGTATTTTCCCCTGTATTTCAGTCTCTCCCTGGTTTTTGGCTGACACGCTCCTGTCACTTCCGGCTCTGAAGCAGTGCCTCCACGCCTTCGCAGAGTGCCAGATACTCCTGGCTGCCCTCCCCACATTCAGAAAAACGCCCGATATATTTTCCCAGCAGGTTCTCCTGATTCTCTTCATATAACTTCCGGAAATCAAGGGCCGGAGCTGTCTCATCCGCCACTTCCAGAATATTCCCTTCTCCTGCCAGCCGTTTCAGGTCAAAGGAAAGGTCTGCATCCCGCTTTCCCTTTAAGATTACCTGATAAATATTCCTATCTCCGGATTCCTCCAGACACTGTCGGATCTTTCTTCGCACGCTCCCCTGGGTATCCTCCGGATTCACCTGAATATCCAGTCGGACATATTCTCGCAGGGCGCATGGGACCCGCCGGACTTTGACGTCCTTTTCTGTAACCTCTCCTCTGACAAATCCATGAGGGCCTGTATCGTTCCGGTCAATCGGTTCCAGCGCCCCGGCGTACACGATCCGGTCTTTGTGCAGCGCCTGTGGCTTATGGATATGTCCCAGCGCCACATAGGAGAATCCGGAACGTTCCAGCGCCTTTCTGTCAATGGGGATATGCTTCTCATCGCCGCCGTGGACCAGCAGGATCTCCACCGGCTCCAGCCCCCGTGCCCGCAGGCCGTCATACAGAGGTTCCCGGATCTCCCTGCTGTGATAGCTGAGTCCGTATACCGCCGTCTGCAGCTCCGGAAAATCCACATACTCCAGCGTTTCCCCGAAAAGGGGATATACGTTTCCGCTCCACTCGAATGTCCGATAATAGGACTCTCTTCTGATGTAATCATGATTTCCCGCAATTAAAACCACTTTTGTATGGCTCAGCTCCGAAAAAAGATAATCCACTTCTTTCAGCTCTCTTTGCAGAGGCTGCCGGTGAAACAGATCTCCCGCGATGAGCAGCAGGTCTGTCTGCTCCTCCTCACAGATCTGAAGTACACGCTCAAACGTATCCCACAGTTCCCCTGCCCGCTGCGGTCCTGCGTCCGGATTCGCGCCCAGATGCACGTCCGCGATATGGATAAATTTCATACTGCCTCCCTGAATATCATAAATGTCATATCTCGCTGCGGATATACAGAAATACAGAAAAGGCGCCACATCTGAAATGCCGCGCCTCTGCTGCCGTCATCCGGTCTATAATTCGCAGTTGTTTACTGTCCTCGGGAACGGAATCACGTCACGGATATTGGACATTCCCGTCAGGTACATCACGCACCGCTCAAATCCCAGCCCGAATCCCGCGTGTCTGGTGGAACCGTACTTTCTCAGATCAAGATAGAACCCGTAGTCTTCCTCTCTGAGTCCCAGCTCTCTCATGCGGTTCAGGAGTTTGTCGTAGTCATCCTCTCTCTGGCTCCCGCCGATGATCTCTCCGATCCCCGGCACAAGACAGTCCACTGCGGCAACCGTCTTTCCGTCCTCGTTCTGCTTCATATAGAAAGCCTTGATCTCCTTCGGATAATCTGTCACAAACACCGGCCGCTGATACACCTGCTCGGTCAGATAGCGCTCATGCTCTGTCTGCAGGTCACATCCCCAGGAAACTTTATACTCAAACTTGTCATTATTCTTTTCCAGGATCTGGATGGCCTCCGTATAGGTCACACGGGCGAAATCAGAATTTGCCACGTTGTGGAGACGGTCCAGAAGCCCCTTGTCCACAAATGAATTAAAGAAATCCATCTCCTCCGGCGCGTTTTCCAGCACATAATTGATCACATATTTCAGCATTGCTTCCGCCAGATCCATATCATCCTCCAGATCTGCGAACGCGATCTCCGGTTCGATCATCCAGAATTCCGCCGCATGCCGGGTAGTATTTGAATTCTCAGCCCGGAACGTGGGCCCAAATGTATAAATGCTGCGGAACGCCTGGGCGTAAGTCTCACCGTTCAGCTGTCCGCTCACAGTAAGATTGGTCTCTTTTCCAAAGAAATCCCGTGTATAGTCCACTGTCCCGTCCTTCGTCTTCGGGACATTTTCCATGTCCAGAGTCGTCACCCGGAACATTTCTCCCGCGCCCTCGCAGTCGCTCCCGGTGATCAGCGGCGTGTGTACATACACAAACCCTCTCTCCTGGAAAAATTTATGGATAGCGTAAGCTGCCAGTGACCTTACGCGGAACACGGCCTGAAATGTATTTGTCCGCGGTCTCAGGTGGGAAATCGTCCTCAGATACTCAAAACTGTGCCGTTTCTTCTGGAGCGGGTAATCCGGCGCGGAAGCTCCCTCTACCTGCACTTCATCCGCCTGGATCTCAAATGGCTGCTTGGCCTGGGGCGTGGCAACCAGCGTGCCGGTCACAATAACCGCCGCTCCTACGTTTAATCTTGAAATTTCCGCAAAGTTTTCCATTTTATCATGGTATACGACCTGAAGAGGCTCGAAATAGGATCCGTCATTGACGACGATAAACCCAAATGTTTTGGAATCCCGGATGCTGCGCACCCAGCCGCCGACAGTCACCTGCCTGTCGAGATACGCCTCCCTGTTCTTAAATATCTCACGGATCGTTGTCAGTTCCATATCAAAATAACTCCTTCTCTGTATTCTCATAACAGTATAACACTGCCCGGAGATAAGGTAAATAATAGATTTTATATAAAAAACAACTTGTCTATTTCCCTTTTTGCCTCTGACAGGATTCCCGCCTGGTCGTTTCCTATGATATCAAAATTTTCTGCCTTGATCAAAATGACCTCTTTTATTCCGAACATCTCCTGTGCCAGCGCCTTTACGTAGCCATATCCATAGGCTTCCTCCGTGATCGTTCCGCCGGCCGTTGTAACATAGTACAGCCGCTCTGCCCTGCACATTCCCACAGGTATCCCTGCGTCAGAATAATAAAATGTAAGGCCCGTTATGCAGATACTTTCAAGATAGGCTTTCACCGACGCGGGAAAGGACAGATCCCAGTAAGGCGCGGACAGTATGATCTCATCAGCTCTTGCGAACTGTCGGGCATATCTGAAATAAGGAGCGCTGAAATCCTTGTTTTTTGTCAGATCACTTCTCATCGTAAGAGTCTGAGCATCCATCGGAAGCGGCTTCTCCTTCTCCAGCTTTACATACTCTACCTGTCCGTTCATCTTCTTCAGAAGATAATCGGATAATTCCCGGGTTCTGGATTCTTTTCTGACAGTTCCATCGACATATAATATCATTCGGTCACTCCTTTACACTCATATCAGTTCCTGGGATCTTTTTCTTTTTCATCCTCAGCCCGATCAGGCCGCCTTTTTCTTCATATCCGGTATCCCACAGGTCTCTCAGCGGCAGCGTATGTGACGCACCATAGGTCGCCACGGTGATCCGGAGTCCGTCCGCGCTCTCTTCATAGCCGTAGCACAGAAACCAATGCCAGACAAAGTCTTTATAGCGCGCTTTTTTATGCCGCAGCATCAGCCAGGGAACTGGGCAGCCTCCGTCGATGTGTGCCCGGACAAATTCTTCCGCTTCCCGGACACTCCTGGTGCCCGGGAGTTCATCCATCTCGATCCGCTGTTCTCCCACATCTTCCAGATACCGGCCAAAGCCCTCCGTGAACATATACAGTTTATTTACCCCGTTCACCCTTGGCTTCAGATACGGTTTCATTTTCATGGAAAAATCAATATAGTCCTTCTTTGTCAGGGCATGGACATCATAGGGGTACAGCTTCGTCATCCCCCGGCTGAGGGCCAGATAGATGCAGCAGTCACAGGCCGTCGCTGCCGCACATCCCCCGATGTACATAACCACGTTTTTAAACCACTCCTGGCTGCCGCCCACAGCCCCTTCTATTGTAAAGTAATCCAGTATGTTCTTCATCCGCATCAGCCTCCTGCCAGTTTTTCAGCTCCCGCCGCCTGCAGCTGGCGCACACATTTCTTCCGCACAAAATAGAAACACACTGCCTGCATCAGGATCGTAGCGATCCAGGATCCCGGATAGGAAATAAACAGAAAATACAGCGATCTGTGCTGCGGGAAAAATACGTAGATCCACAAGATTCTGGTCCCCACCGTCCCGATCACGGACAGGATCATCGGCACCGCCGAATGTCCCATTCCCCGCAAGGCTCCCGGAATCAGATCCATAATTCCGCAGAGAAAATACGGGACTGTAGTGATGGACAGGATCTCCAGACCGCACCGGATGACCTCCGCATCTGCTGTATAGATCCTCAGTATATGAGAGCCGAATACCCAGGCAGACACTCCCAGGACTGCCGCGGCACCGGCTGACAAAAGGATACAGTCCAGGAACACCCGGTCCATACGCTTTGTCTTTCCCACACTGTAATTCTGACTGGTAAAGCTCATGCAGGCCTGTGTCACCGCATTCACTGAAACATATAAAAATCCCAGTATATTATTTGCCGCCGTGTAGCCCGCCATGGCCGTATCGCCGAAAGAATTGACAGATGACTGGAGCAGGGCGTTGGAAAAATTGATCACCGTACTCTGGATCCCGGCCGGTATCCCCACCTGAAAGATCCGTTTCAGATAGACTCCCCGGACCATCAGTTTTGAAAAACGCAACCGGTAGCTTCCCTCCGATTTGTAAAGGCATCTGAGAACAAGGATGCTGGAGATCATCTGAGAAGCCACTGTCCCGATCGCCACTCCCGCCACATTCAGCGGAATGACAATGACCAGGAGAAGGTCCAGCGCCACATTGGCCATGCCGGAAATGGTCAGGAAGAGCAGCGGCCGTTTTGTGTCTCCCACCGCCCGCAAAATTGCCGCCCCATAATTGTACAGCATAAAGAACGGCATTCCCATAAAGTAGATCCTCATATAAATCACGGACAGATCGATCACATTCGCGGGCGTGGCCATCATCTCCAGCGTAAATCTGGACGCTCCCACTCCTACAAATAACATAAGGATGCCGCTGATCAGCGCCAGAGTGATCGACGTATGGACTGACTCTGACATCTCTTTTTCCTGCCCGGCCGCGAAGTACCGGGCAGCCAGGACATTAGCACCCATGGAGATCCCGATAAAAAGATTGGTGAATATATTAATCAAAGCAGTCGTGGAGCCCACCGCCGCCAGGGCCTGGCTGCCGCTGAATCTTCCCACAACTATAATGTCCACTGCGTTGAACATCAGCTGAAGAATGCTGGAAAGCATCAGAGGAACTGAGAACGAAATCAGTTTATCCATAATGGATCCGTTGCACATATCGATTTCGTATTTACCGGTTTTCACTGTAAATCCCCCGTTCATATATAAATTTTATTATTCCCTGTTTTTATTCTGCTATAAATTGTGGAACACTGGCGCCATCCTGTCAAACGTACAGAAGTGTGTATAGCCCATATCCCTCAGTTCCTGCTTTGTCTCTTCGATATATATTCCCAGATCCTCTTTCCTGTGGCAGTCACTGCCTATCGTTATGATTTCTCCGCCAAGCTTTCTGTACAATCTTAGGATATCCCGGGATGGAGTAAGATCCGGCAGTCCATATCGATGACTTGAAGTGTTGACTTCAATCCCTTTTCCGTCTGCGATCACAGTTTTTAAAATTTCTGTAATGACCGGCCGGATCTTTTCAAATGGGTAATAACCTGCCAAGTCATAACGGCTGATCAGATCCAGATGGCCCAGCACACTGTAATCGTGATACTGTCGGACCAGGGAGAGAATTTCTTCATAATAGCGGTCATTATATTGTTTCTGCGTGAATCCTTTCTGAAACTCCTGAGTCCACAGCTCTTTTCCATTAATCTGATGGACAGACAAAATAATAAAATCAAACGGATATTTCTGATACAATGCCTCATATTCCGGGATTGTTGAAATTTCCATCCCGAATTCAAGACCCATTTTCAATGTAATCTGTTCTTTGTACTGATCCTGCAGCTTCTTTATCAGTGCATAATATTCAGGGTAGTCTACGTTTTCAGCTCTGTCCGCCCGGGTTCTCCCGGTCCTCCGTTACGGCACAGTATCCCCCGGGGATCATCGATGTCTCTTTTAATCCCGTAATCCACATGGTCGGTAAAACAGATCTCCTCCAATCCCATCCGGACCGCGTCTTTTACTGTCTCTTCCATAGGATAGTCGGAATCATCGCTGAACTCTGTATGGATATGATAATCCGCGAACATAATGTTACCTCCTGCCCAATCCGTATTCCCAGTACTAAAGTCCCTGGTCCCGGGCTCTACTAAGATTAAAACAGCAAAAATTTCATACACAGCGCCGAGAAAAGAGGAGGATAGGCTTAACTTCCTGTCCTCCCCTTACCGGTTCCCACATAAAAATGGCACTCTGTTACTACTTTAATTTATTCCCGCAGTTCATGCAGAAAATATCTTCCTCCAGCACCGGCGCTCCGCAGGACGGACAGACCGCCCCTGTGTGTTCATCCGGTGCCGCCTGCCGGTCAGCCCCTGCCGCGCGGATCTCATCCATAGATTTTCCACATCCGGAGCAGAACATATCACTGACTCCGATCTTCGCTCCGCAGAACGGACAGGACGTCGTTGCCGCAGACGCTGCCGCTGACTGCGCCTCACTTTCAATACGGGCGATCTCTTCCTGATATGCCGCCCTCTCTTCGTCACACGCCGCAATACCGTCATACAGCGCCTCCCGGCCCCTGCGAAGATTCTCGTCATCTTTCGTTGCCTCATACAGGCTGGCTCCCAGCTGAGCGGCCAGGTTCTGGCGCCTCTTAAGCGCGTCGTTCATCTGTGCTTTCAGCTTCATTGTAGTCGTCGCGCGGTTCGTCGCCGCGATCCCTTTATTGACCGATGATGTAAGATTATCCAATATTCCCATAATGTACTGCCTTCCTCATTATCTTCTACGAAGTTCCTTTTTCATTATACTCTATCCTGCCCGGAAATCAAGCGTCCTCCTCTCTGACCGCTACATAACGGTCATGGGGCATATCCACACCCCGGTAATGTTTTGTCCATCGGTCGGCTGCCGTCATGCCGTTTCGGAGCGCCACCTTCTGAGAGGCAGTATTGGTATCTCTGATAATTGAACAGACCTCTCCGGCATCCAGCTCCTCAAAAGCATATTTCCTGCAGGCCCGGGCAGCTTCCGTCGCGTAGCCCTGATGCCAGTACGCTCTTTGAAAAAGATATCCGATTTCAAGTACTTCTCTCCCCTTCCATGGCTGCATGGTCAGGCCGCACTGACCGATCACCTCTCCTGATTCTTTTAATACCACCGCCCACAGGCCGAAACCCCATCGCCGATAACGGGATATCTGCCGGTCCAGCCATTCCCTGACCTCCCGGTCACTGAACGCTCCTTCATAGGCATACATGGTCTCCTCATCCTGCAGGATCTTACACAGATCTTTATAATCCGCCTGTGTCAGTTCTCTCAGATACAGCCGTTCTGTCTCGAGTATCATTGACATTTTCCTCCTTTTTTTCTGCCTATTATGTAAAACAGCAATAAACATCCACCCGCACAGTGATATGATACCCTCAAGTAGGACACAAAAATAAAAAAACCTACTTGGGGGTATTTTATGTCCAGAAAAAGTAAAATTGATGCAGCAAAAAAGGTAGAAATCGTAGAACAGTACCTGAACGGAGAACTTAGCCAAAAAGGCGCTGCAAAAATGTGCGGTGTAAATAAGCGGAGTGTTCAGGATTGGATCAGAATCTATAAGACAGAAGGACCAGAAGGTTTCCTGGCCCTTCAAACAAATAAACGGTACTCAAAAGAATTGAAATTGCAGGCAGTTCATGCGTACCTCTCCGGAGAGGGATCGTTAGATGAAATATGTGCAAGGTTCAGAATCCGACAGCATCCTCAACTATTAAGTTGGATCAAGGCGTATAATGAAGGTAAGGAATTAAAAGAACTTACCGGAGGTAGCGCTATGAAGAAAGCAAGAAAAACAACACTGGAGGAACGGATCTGCATTGTAAAAGACTGTCTTGACCATGACCGGAATTATGGAGCAATGGCCTTGAAGTATGATTGCTCCTATCAGCAGGTCCGAAATTGGGTGGAGCGGTATGAAAAGATGGGAAGTGCCGGTTTGGAAGACAGGAGAGGCAGGCGCATCGGCTCTAAGCCAAGCCGCACTCCGGAAGAAGAATTACGAGACCGTATCGCAGAGCTGGAACGTAAAAATAAAGACTTACAGATGGAGAATGACCTGTTAAAAAAAGTAAGGGAATTAGAAAGGAGGGATCGCTTTCTTTAATACATAAATTATGTGAATATCAGGCAATCAGGGAACTGTCCGAATCAAAAGGATATCCAGTCAAACAAATGTGTCGATACCTTGGAATCACTCGTTCTGCCTATTATCGCTGGCTGAGACATCCCAAAAGCGACAATGAGATCAGGAATGAACAGATTGCCGATATGATCAGGGAAATACACCGGCTGCATCCAGATATGGGCTATCGACGGATCCGAGATGAACTGGCTGTATATTATGGAATTCCTGCCAATGATAAGAGAATCTTGAGAATCTGCCGCAAAATCGGAATACAGTCATCTATCAAATGGAAGCCGAAGAGCTGTACGAAAGCAGACCGGAATCCTGCCCATATTGCGAAAAACTTTCTTCATCGGGAATTTCATGCGGACAGACCGAATGAAAAATGGCTGACAGATGTAACAGAGTTCAAATATTATATAGGGGTAGAAGTACACAAAATTTATTTAAGTGCAATCCTTGATCTGTGCGATCGCAGGATTGTCTCGTATAAGATCAGTGCTCACAATGATACTGCTCTTGTTATGGATACCTTTGATCAGGCGATAAAAGCAGAGCCTGATGCGCATCCGCTTTTTCATTCGGACCGGGGATTCCAATATACCAGTCAGGCATTTTATAGTCGGCTGAAGAAACGTCATATGAAACAAAGCATGTCCAGAGTTGCACACTGTATTGACAATGGACCAATGGAAGGATTTTGGGGAATCATAAAACGGGAAATGTATTATGGAAAACGCTTTACATCAAGAGAAGAATTGATCCAAAGCATCCAAGACTATATTGAATACTATAACAACCGACGCCTGCAGCGCAAGTTACATATAATGACACCAATGGCCTTTCATGAACTTACATTGAAGGCAGCATAAAAATACCGCCAGCCGGTTAATAGGCTGACGGAGAAAAATTTATTATTTTTCATTGTCCTCTTGACGGGTAGCACACCACAGCGGGTGGTTTTTCATTTTCGGGCATAGCCCTAATACTACTAGCCACGCACAAGTGCGTTCTCTATTGGCCTGCCAGCCACGCGCAGGATTACTTGCTACCCGTAAACGGGTCTCTCGGATCAAATAGACTAATCTGGTCCATTTCCCTATCTTGCTTTAGTTGGTTGGCTATATAACTTCTTATTGCTGCAGTGTTCTTTCCTACTGTATCGACATAGTATCCCTTGCACCAAAACTCGCGGTTTCGGTATGCAAATTTCATATTTCCGAATCTTTGAAATATCATGAGACTGCTCTTTCCCTTTAAATATCCCATGAATCCCGAAACGCTCATTTTGGGCGGGATACTCAGAAGTAAATGGATATGGTCCGGACAGATTTCTCCTTCGATTATCTCAACGCCCTTCCATTGACACAGTGTTCTAATAATTTCCCGAATTGCTTCTTTCTTTTCATTAAAAAATACTTTCCTTCGATATTTCGGAGCAAACACCACATGATATTTGCAATTCCATTTTGTATGTGCTAAGCTTTTTACGTCTGTATTTTGTTCTGACATTATACGGTCCTCCTAATGTGTTTTTATTTACGTAACTGGCAGGTCACGTTTTTATTATACACATTAGGAGTTTTATTTCTGAATACACCGCTAAAGCTTTTATGGAACCACGCGACTATCGCGTGGTTTTCTTTATACAAAAAATAACCTGGAAAACAGCGTTTCCCAGGTTACTAAGAGGCGCAGACCGGATTTGAACCGGTGAATCAGGGTGTTGCAGACCCACGCCTTACCACTTGGCTACTGCGCCATGCAGCGGGCACTCAGCGCCTGGTCTCCAGGCACTGACATTGATGCATTAAGTATTCTATTCGTGCATCCTCTGAATTATACCAAAATTCCCCTGATACGTCAAATATTTTCTTATATCTGCCACCCCTTTCCGGGTATCAGTATCCGCCTGCTGCCCTTTAATTTTGTACTTTATACCCGTTCTTCGCTCCACGGGAGTTTGACAGTTGCATAATTAAAAAAGTGCTTACAGGCCGCATAGAGCCTGTACTTTTTTTGTCAAATTTTTTGTTTTACTATCTAGTAATATATAGTGATATATGATATAATTATTATAGAGGTGATTTCAATGCGTGTTACTACATCTAAATCAAAAAATTCCGAATCCTTTTACATTACAAAATCCTATACAAATGCCCAGGGTAAGAGCACTTCTACCACAATTAAAAAACTGGGTACCCTGGCCGAATTATCGGAACGTCTTGGCACCGACCGGGATGGCGTCATGGCGTGGGCAAAAGAACAGGCAAGAATCGAAACAGAAAAATATAAAAAAGAAACGGAAGATGCAGTTGTTACGATCCCTTTCCATTCTAACAGGCTCATGGACTATAACAGAAAAAAACTTTTTACCGGCGGTTATCTCTTCCTCCAGTCTGTTTATTATGGTCTGAAGATGGATTCCATCTGCCGAAAGATCAGATATCGTTACAAATTTAAATATGACCTGAATGCGATTCTCTCGGATCTGATCTATACCAGAGTCCTGGAGCCTTCCAGCAAAACTTCTTCTTTCAAGGCTGCACAGCAATTCCTGGAGGCACCAACTTATGAACTTCATGATGTCTACCGCGCGCTTTCTGTTCTCGCAAAAGAAAGCGATTTTATTCAGGCCGAAGTTTACAAGAACAGTTTTTTCATGGGGAACAGAAACGATAAAGTGCTTTATTATGATTGTACAAACTACTATTTCGAAACCGAGCAGGAAGACGGTGATAAAAAGTATGGAAAGAGCAAAGAACACAGACCCAATCCTATCATTCAGATGGGACTGTTTACCGATGGAGATGGGCTTCCATTAGCTTTTTCTCTTTTCCCAGGCAATCAGAATGAGCAGAAGTCCTTAAAGCCCCTGGAAACAAAGATCCTTCAGCAGTTCGGCTGTCAGAAATTTATCTATTGCAGCGATGCCGGACTGGCTTCTGAAGATAATCGAGCCTTCAACCATCTTGGACAGCGTGCATTTATTGTGACACAGTCTATCAAAAAACTTCCGGCAGAGGATCGGGAATGGGCCCTGGACACCAAAGGATTTAAACGTCTGTCAGATGATTCCCCTGTTGATATCACGAAGCTTTCTGATGATGATAAACAAGGCCTTTTTTATAAAGATGAACCGTACACTACAAAGAAACTCCATCAGCGTCTGATCATAACCTATTCCCCCAAATATGCCGCATACCAGAAGGCTGTCCGTGCCGAGCAGGTCAGCCGTGCTGAAAAAATGGTTGCCAGCGGCTCTTTGAAAAGGCAGCGAAAAAATCCCAACGATCCTGCAAGGTTCGTAAATAAGATCGCAACAACAAAAGAAGGAGAAAAAGCGGAAATCCATTACTATCTTGATCCCGAGAAGATCGCAGAAGAAGAAAAGTATGACGGGCTTTATGCCGTCTGTACCGACCTGTTAGATGATGATGTAGCAGACATCCTGAAAGTCAGTGAAGGCAGATGGCAGATTGAAGACTGCTTTCGGACCATGAAAACAGACTTTGACGCAAGGCCTGTTTATGTAAGCCGTGAAGATCGGATAAAAGCCCATTTCCTCATCTGCTTTTTAGCTTTGCTGCATTTCCGGATGCTGAAAAAGACATTAAAAAATCCCTGTACTACAGAGCAGCTGCTGCACGTACTGCGCAGCATGAAGTTTGCCGATATAGAAGAACAAGGTTTTATGCCGGTATATGAACGTCAAAGGATCACGGATGACCTTCATGATGTATGTGGCTTCCGTACAGACTATCAATTTATAACAAAACGCAAAATGAAAGAGATCCAGAAAAAAAGTAAGCGAAGATAAAACATTACTATATTTCAAGTATAGAGCAAAAAGTGCCACAACCCCAGTATTTTCAAGGATTGTGGCACTCATTTTTTCTTTTCAACTGTCAAAAATGGGATTATACCAAAATTCCCCTGATACGTCAAATATTTTCTTATATCTGCCACCCCTTTCCGGGTATCAGTATCCGCCTGCTGCCCTTTAATTTTGTACTTTATACCCGTTCTTCGCTCCACTCGAGAATAGTTCCTGTATTGGCGTCAATCTCAAAATCATATTCCTTCTGATCGTATATGATATCCCCCTCGTATTTCTGTATGCCGTCATCGTTATCAAGACTGATGCGGATATCCTGGTCCGTAGCTCCCGGTACCCTTTCAAGAGCGATAGCAGTCGCCTGCTCAAGCGTAATCGCTACATTCGCGGTATTTGTACCTGCATTATTCTGTGTACTCTGTGCATTCCCGCTCCCTGACTGATCCTGGGTGCTGTTCTGCGTACTTCCGGAATCCTGCGCCGTATCCGTGCTCTGTCCGCCGGAAGTATTATTCTGGGAACCGGAATTCTGTCCCTGTGCGATCATCTCTGTATCCGCGCTTAAAATTCTTCCGTCGGATGCCTGGATCTCATAATCATATTCTCTGTCTCCGGCGTCAAACTGAATCTCGTAAACTTTTCTGCCGTCATCCCGGTCTTCGGATACTTTCAGCCTGGTGGTGTCGGCCTCATCCACGCCTGCATCATCAAGTGCCACTTGAAGAGCTTCGTCTCTTCCAATATCATTTCCCCCGAAAATACCACACCCTGTAAACATACCTGCTGCTGCCACTGCGATTATCGCTGCCGCTAATTTTTTCATTTTGATTTCTCCCTTCATTTCTTTTTTATATATTTCTATTGATTTGCTTTTGCTGATATCAATATACCGGGCAAAGATTAAAGAAACATTAAAGAGAAAAATTTTTTTATATAAAATCAAAATTTCAGTTGCAGCCTTTGCTTTCTCCATCCTTATTCGCTGCCGACCGGGATACGGACCACAAAACGACTTCCCTCCCCTTCTCTGCTCTGGACCTCTACATTTCCTCCGTGGGCTTCCACCATCCATTTCACCATGGACAGCCCCAGGCCTGAATGTCCCTCCCGGCTTCCCTCTGCCCTGGAAGAGTCTGCCCGGTAAAAACGTTCCCAGATATGGGGGAGAGCCTCTTCCGAAATCCCAGTCCCGTAATCCTGCACCACGCCTGTCACTTCTTTTTTATCGGAAGCAAGCATAACCTCCACCCGGCCGTGGTCCCTGCTGTAACGGCGGGCGTTTGAGATCAGATTTGTAAAGATTCTGATATAGAATGTCTCATCCACCCACGCATAAATATCCGGGCGGATCTGCGTCTCGATCCTGATGCCTCTGCCATCTTCATCCGAAAGTATCTGCTGCTCCTCCACTGTCATCTCCGTAAGTTCGCTCAGGTTCAGCCACTCTTTGCTCAAAGGCTGCCGTCCCTGATCTGCTCTGGATAAAAACAGCAGCTGGGAAATCATTTCTGACATTCCCTTTGCTTTTCTTTCAATCAACTCGATCTGTCTCTTCTGTTCCTCTGTCAAAGACCTGTCTTTCAGAAGAGCGCCGCATTGTGCCAGAATCACACTGACCGGCGTCCTCAGTTCATGAGAAACATCCGATGTAAACTGTTTTTCCCGGTCAAACACCTCTTCCAGCTCTGAAAGCATATCATCAAACGTCCCCGCAAGGACATAAATCTCATCCCGTTCTTTTCCTTCCTCTGGTTTTGTGTTATCTGTCAGGCCGATCCGCCTGGAAAGATCCGCGTCTGACCGTATCTTCTGAACTGTCTTTGTGATCCGCCGGACCGGCAGGAGTGTCCTTCGGGTAAAACGGTATCCGATGAACGCTGTCGCCAGTACCATCAACGGCAAAAGGATCAGCGCGAACCGCAGTGTGACAGTAAAACTCTCCTCTGCTTCCGTCACAGAAGTTATCCCCCGGACATAGACCGTGTAATCCGAGGTCAGACGGAAAGACATATCATACACATACCACTCTTTATTCCCATCCCGGATCGTCCTTGTCTCGCCGTCTGAAATCTCCGGACTCTGATTAAATCCATAGGGCACCTTCCCATACAGAAAATACATGTCGCTGTCATACAGTGACAGATAGACATCCCGGTTTACTGAATAAAAATCCGAATCCACCTGCAGCTCTCCGTCCTTATAATCCAGGTCGTCGACACTGTTCTGCACTCTCTGTTCCAGCTTATTCTGGGTTGAAGAAAGAATCTCCCGGCTGCTCAGAGAAAACAGAATAGCCAGCGCCGCGCAGGTTAAGAGCGCCATAAAGAATGTATATAATAACGTCAGTTTAAATTTCAGAGATATCCGTTTCATAAATCCGTATCTTATCCCTCCACTTTCAATACATAACCCGCCCCGCGGACAGTATGGAGCAGTTTCGGCTCGTGCCCTTCATCAATCTTTTTTCTCAAATACCGGATATATACATCGATCACATTGGAACCGCCTGCATAATCAAAATTCCACAAATGTTCCTCCAGCCGGTCTCTTGACAGGACGATTCCCTCATTCTGCACCATATACCGAAGAAGGGCAAATTCCTTTCCGGACAATTTTATCTCTTTCCCCCCACGCGTCACCTGCATTGTATCCAGATGCACCTCCAGATCTGCGATCCGATAACAAGTTTTCGGAGTCTCCTCCGGCCTGCGCAGCAGCACCCGGATCCGGGCCAGAAGTTCTTCAAACGCAAACGGCTTTACAAGATAATCATTGGCACCCGCATCCAGTCCCTTCACTCTGTCCTCAATGCTGTCCTTTGCTGTCAGAAGGATCACCGGCGTTCTGTCATTTCTCTGCCGCATCCTTCGCAATACCGTCAGTCCGTCCACGGCCGGCATCATAATATCCAGAACTGCCGCGTCATATTCCGCGCTTGCCAGATAGTCCAGCGCTTCCTGCCCATCGTAGCATGAATCCACACTGTAATGCTCTGCCGTCAGCCGTGCTGTCAGAATCTGATTTAAATCTTTCTCGTCTTCCGCGATCAATATCCGCATATACTCAACTCCTTCTGGTGTCCAGTATACGAAAGAAAAAACAGAATGTAAAGGATTGAAGAAGACTGAAAATTCAGCTTGACAGAGTTACATGGGGGCTATATTCTGAAAACAGTGGTAACGGGGGTCAGGCCCCTTTTAAAAGGGGCCTGACCCCCGTTACCGAAATCTTCACACAAAGGAGTGAACTGATCGGCATGGACTGTACAATTCTGAAAGAACTTACGCATTTCCTGGAAAGCAGTCCTTCTTGTTTCCAGGCCATAGACAATATCAAAAATATCCTTCTTAAGGAACAATTCGTTCAATTACAGGAGAATGAAAAGTGGAGCCTGCGCCGGAAGGGCAGGTATTTTGTAACCCGCAATGATTCTTCACTCATTGCTTTTACGATCCCTGAAAAAGACATGACCGGAATGCGCATCATTGCCAGCCACAGTGACTCTCCTTCTTTCCGGATCAAAGAAAATCCGGAACTGGAGACAGATGGTCATTATATCCGGCTCAACGTAGAGCCGTACGGAGGAATGCTCTGCGCTCCCTGGCTGGACCGGCCGCTTTCTGTGGCGGGACGCGTTATCGTCAAAGACAGCTCCGGGCGCTATGTCTCCCGTATGGTCAACGTAGACCGGGATCTTGTGCTGATCCCGAATCTGGCTATCCACATGAACCGGGAGGCCAATGATGGATATAAATACAATGCACAGAGGGATATGCTCCCTCTCTATGGAAGTCTGGCCGCAAAGGGCACGTTCATGAAAATTGTCGCGGAAGCGGCCGGTATCCCGGAAGAAGAGATCCTCGGCCATGACCTGTTCCTGTATAACCGGCAGAAGCCCAGCATCTGGGGCGCCTCCGGCGAATTTATCTCCTCCGGGCGTCTGGACGACCTTCAGTGTGCCTTTGCCTCCCTGAAAGGCTTCCTGTCGGGAGAGAAATCAGAGAATATGGCAGTCTGCTGTATTCTGGACAATGAAGAAGTGGGAAGCAGCACAAAACAGGGCGCGGCATCCACCTTCCTCTATGATACACTGACAAGAGTCCACAGCAGTCTCGGCTGCACGCAGGAAGAGTATCTGATCCACCTGTCGGACAGCTTCATGCTCTCCGCGGACAACGCCCATGCGGTCCACCCCAATCATCCCGACAAGGCTGATCCCTCCAACCGCCCTTATCTGAACGGCGGCATTGTCCTCAAATTCAACGCCAATCAAAAATACTGTACGGACGGGATCTCCGCCGCCATGTTCCGGGATCTCTGCAGGGAAGCCGGCGTACCGGTGCAGACATTCGTCAACCGGTCAGACATGCCGGGCGGTTCCACTCTGGGAAATATCTCCAATACGCAGGTAGCCCTCAATACCGCCGACATCGGCCTCCCGCAGCTGGCCATGCATTCTCCCTATGAGACGGCCGGTATAGAGGATACCGAATATCTGATCCGGGCGGCAGAGAAATTTTACTGCTGATTTCCAATCCACTGCGGGCTTTCTCCGGCAGTCGGATGATCATCAATAAGGACAATAAAGAATGAAATAAAAGGAGGCTTTTCTCATGACGATCAAGATCGGCATCATCGGGACAAATTTTATCAGTGATGATTTCTGCGAGGCTGCTCTCCAGGTCCCCGGAATCGAACTGTACTCTGTCTATTCAAGAAAACAGGAGACGGGCGATGCCTTTGCGGCAAAACATGACATTCCTCTTGTATATACAGACTTTGAAAAATTTCTCGATTCCGGGCTGGACGCGGTCTATGTGGCCTCTCCCAATTTCATGCACTGCTCCCAGACGATCCGGGCTCTGGAATGTGGAAAACATGTTCTCTGTGAAAAAATTATGGGAAACAGTGAGCAGGAAGTGCGTTCCATGATCGAATGTGCCCACCGGAATCACGCGGTTCTTCTGGAGGCCATGCGTCCGGATTTTGATCCGGCGTTTGATCTGACAGAAAAAAACCTGCCCCGCATCGGGAAACTGCGCCGGGCCACTTTTGAGTTCTGTCAGTATTCCAGCCGCTACGACAGTTACCGCGAGGGAGTTATACAGAATGCCTTTAATCCGGAACTGGGAAACGCCGCGATCATGGACATCGGCGTGTACTGTATCCACTCTCTCGTCCGTTTCTTCGGCATGCCGAAAAGCGTCAGGGCCCTTTCTACAAAGCTGGACAACGGATTCGACGGCAGCGGAATCGTCCTCATGGAATATGACGATATGATCGCAGAAGCTGTTTATTCCAAGATCTCTGTCTCCGTAAACCGCAGCGTGATCCAGGGAGAGGACGGCTCCATCCTGATCGACTACATCAGCAGACCGGAAACCATTGAGCTGCGCCTGCGGGAGGGCAGCAGAGACGCCGTGAACGGAGGGATTACGGAAAAACTCCCCTTCACCCCGGCAAAAAATAATATGATCTATGAAATCCGGGAATTTCTCCGGCTCATCAGCTCCGGCGAGATCTCCCATAAATACCTGGACTATTCGCTGGATACCGTCCGCGTCATTGATGAGGTCAGACGGCAGACGAAAATCCTGAGGCCCGGTTCATAGACAGAGCTCTGTCACCAGCTCCCGGTATCTGTCGGATCTTGTCCGGATATCCTCCGCGCTGACGCCATAGTACAGATAGATTTCCCTCGCGGTCTGCCGGAATCTTTTCATGGCTTTCTTGCTGCCGCCAAAAGACACCCCCAGGAACCCCCACTGATCCTCTGTTTCTATCTGTATGCCGTTTTGTTCCGGATCCTCCATCTCGTAGATGTGATAATCGAGAGAAAATATCTCCTCAGGGACTTCCCGGGCCTTTCTGTCACGGAGCTCGATCTGCCGCCAGTATTCTTTCAGATCAGCTTCCTCCCAGGAGTTTTTCCCATCTTTCATTTCCCTTCAGAAATCCATAGGTCTCTTCCGTCCGGAAACTTTTCAGCAGATCCTGTTTCATCTCCGCCAGAAATTCCCCATCCGTATGCTTGAATGTCATATGACTGTAGAGGGGCGCTCTGGTAAATGACTGGATCTGCTCAATACAAGACAGCATTTTCTCCGCAATTCCGATTGTGGCCTCTTCGTCCATTTCCATGGCCGCCAGCTCAAGTCCGGGGGAAACCTCATAGTACTCCCCCATCTCAAAGATCCGGGCCAGCGCTCGCTGTTTATCAACAAAATAACTCGCTTTCTCCAGATCTCCTTCCTGAATTGCCATCATATAAAGACCGTTGAAGATCATGCTGATCATCTGGTAATCGGAAAACAACAGCTCCTCATATGCTTTATACGCCTCTTCCGGCCGTCCCGTCCTGCTGAAAATAAGCGCCTGTCTCCTCTTCTTCTCCGGATTCTGCATAGAAAAATGTTCCAGGCACTTCTCCGCTTCTTCATACTGCTCTTTTCTCAGGTATAAATTGTACAGAGACTCCGCGGCGCTGTATCGGATACTCTCATCTTCACTTTTCATTGCCCTTGTATAACACTCTGTAATAAAGGAATCATATTTCTCCGGCTCCGGAACTTCTTTTAAAAGACGGTGGGCATCGAGTATCACTGCCAGCTGCCATGTCAGCTGGTCGCTGCCCGGATATTTTTCCAGTTCTCTTTTTGCGCACAGAAACACTTCTTCATATGGTTGTTCTTTAAATTTTTCATCTACCCGGACAACTATATCCCGGATTTCTTCTTGTGTCAGTTCTCCGTGGAAGGACAGAAGGGTATCCAGTGAAATATCCAGCAGTCTGGCAATCGGGGCCAAAAGCAGGATGTCCGGATAAGAATTCCCCGTTTCCCTTAGTTAAAGATATTGTTGGGTATCTCAAGATGTGTCATTCGATTTTGCCGATAAAGCGGTAGAAGATTTCCACTTCCTGTTCCCGGCTTCCGTCCTCACTTTTGACCGCTTCATGGACAAGGATTTTTTCAATCAGCGTATTCAGAAGTTCAGCCGTCAATTCTGTGGGATTGACATACTGTTTCATCAGACCTATCCACTTTTCAGCGTCAACCGCTGTCTGGGCGGCGGTCTCCATCGCTTCGTGAAGCCGTTCAATTTTTGCGTCCAATTCTCGCTGTTCGCCCTGATACTTTTCGGACAGCATATTGAAATTGTATTCTGTAATGCGTCTGGCAGACCAGTCCTCATACATTTTTGCAAACAGGGTGTCTACTTCTGCTTTGCGCTTTTCCGCCTTTTTCAGTTCGGCTGTCTGCCGCTTCCTTGCGGTATTGCGTTCCTTGTCGCTGGCGTTAAGTAGCCGTTTCAGAAGTTTGTCCCCGTCCTGCTGTGCCAGCACAGACCAGTATTGCAGACGGGAAAGGACATAGGCATAAAGCACATCATAGCGGATATAGTGCATGGAACACTGGTGCAATCCTTGCCCGTACTTGCTACAATGATAATGGCCGTAAGGCTTGCTGTTCTGCCTGTTCTCCCCATAGGCCAGCGACCAGCCGCAGTCCGCACATTTTACCAGCCCGGAAAATATCTGCGTTGTGCCATTCTTCTGCCGTCTGCGCCTGTTGCAAATCTGCTCCTGTACTTGCCGGAACACATCTTCGGAAATAATCGCTTCGTGGGTGTTCTCCACACGATACCATTCCTCTTTTGGCTTGCGTACTTTCTTCTTGTTTTTGAATGAAATGTTGGTCTGCTTATTGTGGACGCTGTGTCCGATATAGGTTTCCTCTTTCAGAATACTTTTCACCTGCGCTATCGTCCACGCATAGGCTTTTTCCTCCGGCGCTCCGGCATAGATATTTGCGAAAGTGCCGTATCTCTGGAAATTCAGCCAGCCGGGAGTAGGTACTTTTTCTTCGACCAAAATCCGTGTAATGCTGGCGGCTCCCCGGCCATGAACGGCAAGGTCAAAAATCTTTTCGATAATCCACCTTGTTTCCGGGTCAACCAAAAGATGACCTTTCTTATCCGGGTCTTTGACATAGCCCAGCGGGGCATAGGCTCCATAGTGTGCGCCATTTGCAAACCGTGTCCGCATGGCCGCTTTTACCTTTTTGCTGGTCTGGCGGGCGTGCATTTCATTCAGAATGTTGAGGAATGGGGCAAGCTCATTCTCTCCGTTGATGGTGTCCACATTGTCATTGACAGCGATATAGCGGACGCCTTTGCTGGGAAAGTAGATTTCCGTGTACTGGCCGGTCAGAATGTAGTTTCTGCCTAAGCGGGATAAATCCTTCGTAACAACGCAGTTGATTTTCCCGTCCTCAATGTCATCAATCATTCTCTGAAAATCCGGCCTGTCAAAGTTCGTTCCAGACCATCCATCGTCGATATATTCATCTATGACATTCAGGCCATGCTCGGCGGCATATTGCCGGAGCATCATGCGTTGTGTCTGAATACTCCCGCTTTCTCCTTGCAGTTCATCGTCCCGGCTCAATCTCATATAAAGCGCCGTGTTGTAAATCGTAGTATTGTAAGGTTGTTTCACCGTTAAAAATCCTCCTTCTAAAGAAACAACCCACGCTTACAATACTTTTGCTCTATGGCAATTATATCATAAGCGTGGGCGTGTTATCAATGATGGGCTATCAGGTTGAAGCGGCTTTTTCTGCGGCGTGCCGCACCACATCTACAATCAGATCACCGAGGGGCTTCCCGCCTGCGGCGAAGTGTTCGGAGATTTTTATACGGTTGTTCCCACATACAAAATACTGCGTGCCGTTCTCTGCTTGTATGACCTGCCCTGTCCGGGGTGTAAAAGTATCGCTTTCGCTTTTTGCCATCCAGTGTCCTCCATATTCAGTTTTCAAGGTACAATGCCGCACAGGGACGGCGAAAACTTCTGCTTATATCTATCACCTTTCCTTTACCGTGTGCCGCTGCTGCCGTTTCAGTTCCGCCAGTATATCCGGCGGGATACGGTCAACCAGCCGCTGTAAATTGTCCAGTTCGCTTTTTAGCTTTGCCCGTTCCATCGTATCTTTCATCTTTCCTTTTTCGCTGGCCTTTGCCCTTGCTTCCAACTTCTCATTCTCCGCCAGCAGGTCATTGATTGTGACCTTGTACTTTTTCAACTGCCCGGAGAAATTCTCCATCTGCGGGAACCACTTTTTCAGCATGGAGAGGGCTTCTTCTTTTTTCTTTCCGGCGTTCAGCGGGTTAATGCCGTCAAGAGTGGCTTCAATGGCTCTGGCCTGTTTGGAGAGGGAAACCGCCTGTTTGAAAAGCCGGGTGGGGATATGCTTCCGGCCTGTCTTGCTGGCACTCTCTCCACGCTCCAAGTCAGGATATTTCTCCACCATATAGGCGTGAAAATCATCCTGCCACTTCGTCAGGTTTGCCCGGTTGCCGATAATCTCTTTAGCGCACAGGCGGTTGTCCTTTGTCAGCGGAACAAAGGTCAAATGCAGGTGGGGCGTTTTCTCGTCCATGTGTACCACCGCCGACACGATATTTTCCCGTCCTACTCGTCCAATGAGGAAAGCCGCCGCCCTTTGGAAAAACGCCTGTATCTCCTTTGGAGATTTCCCCTTGAAAAACTCCGGGCTGGCGGTGATGAGCGTATCGACAAACCGGGTACTGTCCTTGCGGGTTCGGCACCCAGCCTGCTCAATCCGGCTCTGAATGAAGTGGTAATAGCGTCCCTCCGGCTTGACGATATGGAAGTTGTATTTACTACGGCTGGTGTCAATGTCGGGGTTGCTGGCGTATTGTTCTTTCTGTCTTTCGTGATGGGCTTCCAGCGGCCTTGCCGGGTTGCCCTTGTGCTTCTCAAACCGCAAGATTGCGTGTTGTGCCATTCTGCTCCTTTCCCCATTCCTTTCCCATCCGGGGGATTCCACAGGGAAATCCCGCAGAAAACAGCTCGGATAGGATTGGAATGGATAGAATATAAATCAATCTTTTTATCTTTGTATTTCTATATACCGTCCGGTTTTCGTACTTCTCAGGAGCGATTTCCGTACTTCATGGGTGCGGTTTTCAGTCCTCTGGCGTACCAGAACGGGATTTCTTGAAGTCGGTGTTTGGAACCGCTTCATAGGATTTTGGAAAAATGCGGTTGGGTTTTCCACAGCCCTGCTTCTGGATCTCCACCAGTCCGGCGTATTGCAGTTCCCGCAGGGTGTTCACCGCTTTCTGCCGCCCACAATGGAGCAGGTCAACCACCTCGCAGATGGGATAGTACAGGTAAATCCGCCCGCACTCGTCCGCCCACCCATTCTTGCGGGATAACTCTGTCCGGCGCAGGATAAAGGCGTACAGCACCTTTGCCTCGTTGGACAGGGGCTTGAATGTGGGGGCTTCAAAGAGAAAATTCGGGAGCTGGGTGAAGCTGAACGCCTTTTCCGGCTGATGGATATAAATGGTATTTGTCATAGTGCGTTTTGTGGACGGTTAGAAGCCCATTTTCCGGGGCGGGCGATACTTTATACCACCAGCCCCGGTTTGGTGCTTGCGGAGCCTGATAAATCAAGGCTTTTTTCGCTCCTAACTGTCCACAGCAGACCTCCTTTTCCGTTCACTTTCTGTTTTCTGCCGCCTGTGAACTCTGGCGGCACAGCCGGGGCAGTATTTTGCCCGGTTGGATTTGGGGGCGAACACTCCGCCGCAGACCGCACAGCGTTTCAAGTCCTTATCTCGGAAAATCCCCGCTTCCAGCGTCTCGTCCAGCGGTAAGACCGCCCAGCGGAACCACTTACAGCAGACCGAGAAAGAAACCGTCTGCGGGCAAGTGCAGGTGTCCCCATCGTCAAGGACAATGCAGTTGCCGTTCTCACAACAACAGCACTCCCGGCGTATCAGGCTGGCCGCCTGTTTTCTCTGCGCCGGTGTCATGCGGTAAAGGGAACCGTCCGGCCTGCGTTCCAGCGGCGGCAAATCTTTATAGGGGTTATCTGTCATGTGTTCCCTCCATTTTTCATTCCGTTGCCGTTCTCCCCGAAAAGGCTTCCTGCCCCATTTCTGCGGCGTGTTCCAGCGTTGGCACGCTCCCCACAGCTTCGGGACATTCTGTCCCGAAGTCCGGTTCCTTGCGGTGCTTCCCCAGCCGGGGTATTCCTTTTCGGACGGTCATTCTGTTTTCAAGGTGCCGTTCATCGATGAACTACCCTAAGTCTACACCTAAATGACCGTCCGTCCCGTATATCCGAAAGGTAGGAAATCAGCTTGAAAAACAGGCTATATCCACGCTCTCGGAATTGTGATAAAATGGGATTATCATAGAGAAAAGGGGGGCTTGATAGTGGCCTTAACCATTCAAGAACGCCTAAAAGACCTGCGTGTGGAGCGTGGCTTGACGCTGGAACAGCTTGCGGAGCAGACGCACCTCTCCAAATCTGCGCTGGGCAGTTATGAAGCTGACGAGTATAAGGACATCAGCCACTATGCCCTTATCAAGCTGGCGAAGTTTTACGGCGTGACCGCTGACTATCTGCTGGGATTGACCGAAACAAAAAATCACCCAAACGCTGATCTTGCAGACCTGCATTTGAGTGACGAGTTGATAGACCTGTTGAAAAACGGGCGGATTGACACAGCCCTGTTTTGCGAGTTGGCCACACACAAGGATTTTGTGAAGTTGCTGGCGGATATTGAAATCTATGTGAACGGTATCGCCACCGGGCAAATCCAAAATCTAAACGCATGGGTTGATGTGGCGAGGGCGGAAATCATGGAGAAATACCAGCCGGGGGAGCATGACAAGACCGCTTATCTGTTGAACGCAATCCATGTGCAGGAGGGCGAGTATTTCAGCCGCCGGGTACATGACGATATAGACGGTATCATGGAGGACATAAAGGAAGCCCACAAGGGGCGGGCAGAGAGTGCGCCGGAGAAATCCGTTGCTGCCGAACTGAAAAAGGATTTGGACGAGGTAGCAAACTTTAAGGGGAGCCGTTTGGAGCAATGGCTGTTGATTTACTGCAAGCAAAACCGCATACCCTATAACCGCTTAACGGAAGAGGAAAAGCAAAGTCTGATACGGATAGGCTCAAAGTCGGATTTTATGAAATCGCATATCCCGCAGCGGGGAAAAAAACGAAAATGAAAAGCTGAACACATATAGCCAATTCTGGCGGCAGAAATTTATCTGCCGCTATTTTTGGACACCAACATAATTTGTAACATAGTACCTTGACACACATAGTAATATCAGATATAATGGGCATGGAGGTGAAGCGGATGCCAGAGCAGAACATCAACAGCGATTTAATCCGTGGTCATATTGACACCATCATTCTTAAAATATTAAGAGATGGCGACAATTACGGTTATGAAATTATGAAAGCTGTATCCATGAACAGCAATAATGAATATGAGTTGAAAGAGCCATCTTTATATACAAGCCTAAAACGACTTGAAAAACAAGGCCATATTGTTAGCTATTGGGGCGACCAATCGCAAGGCGGGCGACGAAAATATTATCATATTACAGATAGCGGTAACGCCGCCTATGAAAAAGCACTTTCAGAATGGCTGCACGCAAAAAACATTATTACTATGCTTCTGCAAGGGGGTAAAGACGAATGATAGATTTACAAAAATATGTTGACGGGTTATTCCGGCACCAGCGTTTAACGCCGGAGGTACAAGACTTAAAGGAAGAAATATTGAGCAATATGATTGCAAAGCGGGACGATCTGCTTGCACAGGGATTGAGCGCAGAGAACGCAACCGAGAAAGCAAAGGAAAGTTTGTCAGCGATTGATTATCTGATAGACGGAAATCAGCTTACCGATGTTAGCAAATATCATCTGGAATGTATGCAAACGCTATTGCTCAACTGTATTGTTTTTTGGATTTTTTCTTTGCCGCTGCTCTTTACCCATTATGCGCTATTCAGTTATACAGGGCTTGCGCTTGTTATTATTTCCGGCTGCGCCTACATTTTGAGGAAAGACAAAAAAGAAAATACCGTTGCATTTCTCTCAATTACAGCGAGTAAACGGCGAAGCAAAATAGCATGGGGTATTTGGGGGATGTTCTTCCTTGTAATTGTTGGAACAATGGCAGCATTAACATTTGGAAGTGATATTTGGTTTGGCAGACCGCTAAACATTGACGGTCCTTGTCAAATGGCGAATATCGCAGTACGGTTTTATCTGCCACTATTGACTATTATCATTCCTATTACAATCAGCAACTTTTCAAAAATCCTGCTGAAAAGCAGAAGGGAGTATGAAGATGAATAAGAAAAATAAAATGATTATCGGCCTTTTAGCTATTGCTGTAATCCTGTTTTGCATTATCCAATTTGGGATCATTCCTGCTGATCAGGAAAAACAAGTAGAGTATGCAAAAAATCAGACAGACGCTTTGACGCATGACATAACGAGCATTGAGGATTACAAAAACCCCTATATCGGGAACGCAAGTAATGTCGGCAATTTGTTTTGGAATTTGCCACTGAACAATGTCGATATGAAGTTTGAAATCGATTCAGAAGCCTGCACTTTAACGGTAAATTACCTTGATACCGTTTGGAATATCGGGGAAGAAAAGGTGCAGCGTGATTTGATTTATAACTCGGTAGCTGCTATGGCAGCGATTGATAATTTGTCGGGGATAACCTATAACTTTTCCGGTGATAGTTATTCCTTTGAACGAACGCAAATCGAAGATGTATTCGGCACTCCTTTGTCAAATCTGCTTGAACAGGAGAAGTGGAGAAATGATGTACAAGACAAACTAAAGGATACGGATTTTGTTGAACAATTTTATAAATAGCAAAGCCAGCCGAGCCAGTCAACGGTCAAGATGAACGGCGCATTTCATGCGCCGCCGTTGACAGTCCCGCCCGTCTTTGCTGATAGGCAATCAAGGCGGGAAAGCCCTAAAATGGCTTCCCGCCCATTTCAATTTTTAGAAAGGAAACGCTCCAAAATCAGAAAGAGAGCGGCCAAACACTTTGAGGGATTGGCCGCCTTGTCCACCCATTCAGCGGGACGGCGGGCGGCGGTCAAGGCCGGGTGTAAACCCGTTCATATCAGCCTTGATGGTTGCCCGCTGTCCTGCTACTTTTCCGGGAGTGTTGCCACAACTTCTGGACACTTTGTCCACAAGTCGGAGCGTAGGACGAGGGACGGGGGCTTTCATATACGCCCAGTCTGCTGTTGAAACCAGACCTGCGCTTACGGCTCCACGCCACGCAAGCACAGCCCTGTTTTCCTGCCGCTTCAAATGCCCTTGCCCTCCCCGGCGGCAACGGCATTTTCACGGCAACGCCGACAGAGCGTATAACACACTACACTTTGCAAGCAAAGTCGTGTGCCAAATGGGGGCGTTGCCCCCTTTGGAAACCCCCACAAGAAAAGGCGATATGCTACCCCTCCACGGGGCGCATACCGCCTTTTCTTGTTATCCAGCCCTCCGGCTGTATCGGTTGAGCAAAAGTCAGCGTGGGAATGGTGTGGTATCTTTATCTAAGTGATATCCCGTTCTCCCACTTGTTTACAGCGGGAGGTGTTACGCCCAGCCGCCTGGCCATTTCCTCCTGCGTCATATTTCTCTCTTTCCGGAATTTCCGTATCGTTTCTCCTATCTGCATGATAAATGCCTCCTTTTTGGATTATCCAGCATCGGCCTCTGCTGTAATTAAGCTTAACAGACAGGAAGTATTCCCACAACTGAATGAACGTTATGTTTCCGGTAAATAAAATTAACCAAAATTCATCTATCGTTCCTCACTCCCACGATGGAGATCAGCCGCAGCACCAGTGCTCCGGCCGTCATTCAGAAAAAGAACACATTCATGCCAGGTTTCGCCGCCCCAGGAAGATCCTGATAAGCCCTTGTCCTGAAACCCCATTTTTTCATACATTCTGACCTTTGATTCCAGACAGGTCAGAAGCAGGGCTTCCCTGCCGTTCTGGCGCTCCCTGGCGGCATACACAGACATAAGCTTTCTTGCCAGTCCCCGTCCACGGTACTTTGGAAGCACATCCAGGCCAAGCAGCATGACTACATCCCCATTCGGATCATGCAGGCCCGCATCAATGAAAAACTCATCTCGAAACGTCCGCTCTTTCGTCGCCACCCCGTTCAAAAATCCAACGATCCGGCCGGTCTTACGGTCTACCGCAACTAAAAAAAGTTCCGGCACCAAAAGCACCCTCTCCTTCATCATTTCCTCTGAGCATGCCTCATTGGGCGGAAAGCAGATCTCCTCGATCCGGGCGGCCTGATCCGCTTCTCCGGGAAAAATGTTCCTGAATTCAAACTGCTGTTCTAGCTGTATATCTGATTTTTTGTCCTTCATATCTGTTTGTCCTCCATTTGATCTGTTCACTCGATCCGGTCATTTGTTCCTTCTACAATAAATATTCACTATTCCGGATCCCGGCTCTCTGCTTTTTCTTTCCTCCCGGAATCTTTCTCGTTCCAGAGCGTAAAACCGAGGATTATCAATCCTCCCGCCAGCTGCCGGAGCGTCATTTGTTCTCCCAGGAACACTGCTGATACAAGTACCGCCGTCAGAGGATCGATATAGCTCAGGATCGCCGCTTCCTGGCCGGGAAGATCCTTCAGTGCAGAAAAGTACATACAGTAGGTAACTCCTGTATGTATCAGTCCTACCGTCAGCAGGCAGATCCATCCCGTCATATCCAGCCTGCCCAGGCTCATTCCTCCTGTACACGCCACATAGGGCTCCAGGATCACGACAGACGCAATAAATTGCAGAAATGTCCGGTGTATCCCCACTGTGGTTTTGATAAATTTATTCATCAGGATCACCACCGCGTAAAATACAGCCGCGCCCAGTCCGTATAAAATCCCCAGAAAGTCACGGCCGTCCTGGCCCTGCCCGCTCACGCCGTACCGCTGAATGGGTGGACAAGGCAACCAATCCCTCAAATTGCTTGGCCGCTCTCTTTCTGATTTTGGAGCGTTTTTCTCTCAAATTTGAAATGGGTGGAAAGACATTTTTGCTTTCCCGCCTTGATTGCCCTTTAGCAAAGACGGATGGGACTGTCAATAGCGGCGCATTTATATGAAATGACAGCACTGATTAGCTTTGATATTATCCTTCAAATTAATCTTCAGTACTTTTCGATCCCAATACTACAAAAGCTTTATATATCCCAGTGCTGAGCAACAAGAACGCACTTACAACTAAAACAAAGAACAGATCTTTCACAAAGTACCACACCACCCAAAGAGGAACCCCCACTAAATAGGGCAAAAGTAATAGGATTATAGGCAAAATGACATGTGTAAAAATATCTATAACAATTTGTTCCTTTGTATGGTTCTTTTTTCTCCATCTCCTAATAAAGAGTATCGGGAATACAGCAATTAATATTACCAAAAGATAGCACAGATTGAGCAGCATGTGGTAATTAACGTAAAGATTACCTGAAACTTCTGTCATTTCTTCTCCAAGAAGATGCATAATAATATTGTTAATTAGATTGTTTCCCACAAGATAGTCGTTCATATTCACCAAAACTGCGATACCAATTCCGCTTTCAGGAAAAATAAACATATTAGATGTGTAATTTTCGACTAATCCAGCATGATTGAGAACTGGTTCATCAAAGTCATTGGATAAGACCCAACCCATTCCATAGAAATACAGATTGTTTTCATCTTGCGGCACATTATCATAAAACATAGTATCAAGGCTGTCCTGGCTGATAATGCCGCTACCGTTATTCAGATACATCTGCAAATAATTTCCCATGTCCGAGGCACAAGAACTTATGTATCCAGCAGGGACGGTTGACCATGAACGGTCATCGGGATAGTCGGGTTCTCCTGCGATAGGTATGCCGAAATAATTTCTATATCCGGCAATAAGCCCGTCAGCCTTACTGTTATCGAATGTAGCTGATGAATGCTCCATGTCAAGTGGAGAAAAGATATACTGCTCTACATAATCTGAATAACTTTTACCACTTACTGATTCTATAATCTTTCCGAGCAAACCGTAATTTACATTTGCATATTCATATTTACCATAGCTGTCGGTAATTTGTGCGGACCCAAATCTTTGGTAAGTACCAAGCCCACTTGTATGATTAAGCAACTGTCTAACTGTAATCCTGTTGCCATCCAAAGAGTTCTTTAGATATAGTGACACATCAATGTAGTCTGAAATTGGTGTGTCCAAATCAATCTTGCCTTGCTCAACAAGCTGCATGATTGCCAATGCCGTAAAAGATTTGCTCATAGAGCCTATGATAAAGGGCGTATCAATACTCTCGCAATTACCATGAGCTTCGGCAAATAATACTTCATCTTTATTGACCACAATCACTGCCATTCCTGGAATATGACACGCCTCGACATCTGCTTCGAGCTGTTCGTTAATTGTATCAAAATCCGGCATATTATATGCGAAAGCTGTACACGGTACTAAAACAAGGATGAATAAAATCATAACAGTCCATATAGTGGAACAGCCAATAGTATGTTTCAATAAGACACCTCCATAAACAAAAATTTATCCTTTTTTACCTATGACACAGCAAATTTCATCTCAATCAGTTTCTTTTCCCACCTGCTCAATCATCTTTTTCGCAAACTGCTGGAACAGTTCAACGATTTCTTTATTCATTGGCGCAAGTTGTCCGATCTGTCCGGCAACCATCGCCGCTACATCGTCAATGGAAAGCGGGTTTTGCTTTTGCTCCGCCAGAGCGTCCCGCATGGCTTGGAACATCGCGGCGGTCACAGCTTCTCCCGGCTGTTCCCCGTTGTCAATGTCTTTCTTAATGTCCCGCAGGATTGCAAGGAATACATTTTTGATTTTCTCAATCTCCGCTTCATGTTCCCCCATCTTCTGGGCGTTCAAAAGCTGTAAATCCTGCTTTTCTTCCGCCCGGTGTTCCGGGTGTTCTTTCATCAGGTCGGACAGGGAAGCCGTTGCTATCTCGACAAGCTGGTTTCGTGCCATTATCCCCTTTGCCGCCGTATCCTGAAAATAAATCCGTATCAAATCTATCAGCTTAGGAAAATTCCTGTGTTCCAACAGGCGGTTGAGGATTTGCACATCAACAGCACCCGTTACAAGCCCTTTCACGGCTCCCTCGGACAAGCCTAATTCAGAAATATCGTAGCTTTTACGGACACTCACGGTGGACAAGCCCAGTATGTAGTCTGTCGATACCATAAATTCCTTTGCCACACCTATGAGAATATCACTGCTGACCGTTCTCGTTTCGCCGCTGACAATGCGGCTCAACTGGGAAGCAGAAACGCCGATTTTCTCCGCAAGTTCCTTTTGTGTGGTATGGTTCCCGTTGCATAAATCGGAAATCCGCTGTCCGGGTGTTCCGGGTAAAGCCATAGATACGCACCTCCTCCGCATACTTCCATTATACAGCATGATTGCAAAAATGTAATTTCCAAAGTGTAGACTTCATCAAAATGCAATTCTCGCAAAATTCCGGAGATTACATTTTTTCGTGTAGACTTAAGGTAGTTCATCGATGGACAGCACCTTGAAAACAGAATGACGGCTGCACTTCTGAATATGCTGATTGAAAAAATCCTTGTCCATGAAGCGGTCAAAAGTGAGGACGGAAGCCGGGAACAGGAGGTAGAAATCTTCTACCGCTTTATCGGCAGACACATCTTAAGATACTCAACAATATCTTTAACTAAGGGAAACGGATGAAACCATTCCAGATATCCGGCAGTCGAAAAAATATCCTGTTTTGTTTCAATATCAAGGCAAAGTAAATATTGCTGATTACGCTCACAGGATAAATGTCATGCTTGATGAATTAAGTAATCCCCGGGAGACACCGCATGCTCCCGGGGATTTTCTATCCTGCCTATTTGAAATTTTAGTATTCCATCTGGCGGTAGTATCTTCTTGTCGTCAGAGGATGGTTTCTCTCTTTCTCAAGATGACAGCTCAGCCGTTCTGTCATGGCGTAGATGATCATCGGGGACACGATCTTGCGGTACTCTGCGTCTGTAAACGGAAGCTCCACCTCTTGGGTGTCGAATACATTGATCACCTTTGTGATATTCTTACTGAAGTTCATAACACGGTCCATCAACGGCCGGGTCTTGTCTTCGCCGTAGAACAGGATCAGGCTGGTATCTTCCTCTACCAGCTCCAGAGTGCCATGGAAAAATTCTGCCGCGTGGATGGACTTTGTCTTGATCCACTGCATCTCCTCCAGGATGCACATCGCATAATCATATGCTTCGCCCCAAAGCATTCCGGATCCGATCACCATGTGATAGTCTGTATCCTTGTGCTCGGCAGCCATCTTCGCACATTTGTCTTCTACCTGCTCCTTCGCCTTGAGAAGATACGGCGTGATCGCTCCATACTGATCCATAAATTCATCATAGCTGTTAAGTTCACCGGCATTCTTTTTAAATCTGGCCAGCAGCGTGATCATGTATGTATAGATCGCCTCGCACAGGCAGTCGTCCTCCGCGAAGCTGAAAAACTTGTAATCCGCGTACTCGCAGGCCGGCGTGTTGTCATTGGACACATAGACCATCGTGCGAGCTCCTGCCTCATGGCAGTACTTGATCGCCGCAACGATCTCCTTTGTGTTTCCGCTCCTTGTGGAGAAGACACACACGGAATCCTTTGAGAATTTCCTGTGTCCGGAAGCAAGGAACTCCGCCGCGATCACGGAATAGGTGTCAATATCCGAGGTAGTGTCAAACCAGTACTTCATAGGAAGTGAATGAGCGTATGTCCCGCCGCACCCAATGAAAAAGATGTTGGAATAACCCTGGGCACAGATCTCGTCTACTGCTTTCTCGATCTGCGGCCTGAGGGCGATCGCGTCATTTACTACCTTCTCGTAACGTGGCACATCAAAGTTAAACATGTTTCATCCTCCTGTGATTGAAATATTTATTTTTAAATTTTTATTGCTACCTTGTCTGATCCTTTTACAGTTCACTTTCCTCTATCACTACATCCTTCAGGTCGAATTTTCCGCCCCGGTCTTCCGCCTCTTTCAGAATCCGCTCGGCAGAGCCGCATCCGATCCCGAACCGGCACGCCCCCATCTTGTACATCTTCAGGAGCGTGTCCAGATTGCGCACGCCGCCCGCTACTTTGATCTTGATGCGGTCGCCCACCTCATCTTTTATTACCTTTACGTGGTGGACTGTAGACGGAGCCTGTGAAAAACCGGTTCCGGTCTTCACATAGTCCGCGCCGCCCTCGATGACCAGCTCGCACGCCTTGCGGATCTCGTCATCTGTGAGCAGCATCGCCTCGATAATGACCTTCAGGGAAGTTCCCTTTGTCGCTTCCCGCACTGCCTGAATGTCCTGGAGCACCAGGTCATAGCGGCCTGATTTCAGCCAGCCCACATTCATGACCATATCATTTTCTGCGGGATCCATTGTCATAAAATACTCTGCCATCGCAACCTTTGTGGACGTTGCTTCCTGTCCGCTGGGAAATGCGAGGGAGGTCCCGAATTTTGTGTTCGTTCCCTTCAGAAGCTCTACAAGCTGAGGATAATAGCAGGGCCAGCAGAAACAGGAACCGCATCCGTATTTCTTACAGAGCTCTACCATTGCCTCCACATCCTCCAGCGTGGTGTCCAGTTTCAGAACACTCGGATCCATCATGTACGCGATGTCGTCAGTTGTTAAAATTTCTTTTCTGTACTCCTTCATTTTGACTGCCTCTTTTCTTTTTTTATTTCTCACCCATTGTTACGACATAAACCGTGCGGCTCTGAGCGCCGTCGTATTCACAGAAAAAGATTTCCTGGGCTCCGCCCCGCACCAGCCGGCCGTCCTGTACCGGAAATACACTGTGGTTCCCGGTCAGCATCGCCCGAAGATGCCCGGTGGGATTTCCAGCTGTCGTTCCGTAAGAATGCAGCATCCTCCCATGCGCATACGGCGCGTCTTCAGGCAGCATGCGTGAAAACATTTCATGCATATCGCTCTGGAGGCATTCCAGGGCCTCATTTACTGTGATCCCTGTCGTCGTGTGTTCTGTTATCACAAAGGCTATCCCCTCGCGAACCCCCGATCCTTCTACGATATTCTCGATCTGTTCTGTAATATTGATAAAATCCTGGTACTTTACAGTATGTAATACAAAATGGTCTATCCTAACCATGGCTGTTCCTCCTCTCCCAGGAAAACTTTCGCGTTGTGCTCTGTTATCAGGGAAACGGTCTCTTCCCGGAGTCCCAGCCGTCTTAGCGCGGTAAGCATCCGCATTTCCTCAAACCTGGGCATGTTCGACCCGAACATCACCTGGTGCCGGATGCTCCGGTCCAGCCATGTAAGCGGCATTTCCTGCTTGAACATAAAATCATAAAATTCATATGCGCTGTCAAAATACAGGACAGCTGTATCGGCGTACAGGTTTGGATATTTCAGCAGCAGCATCGCCGTCTCTTTGATCCACGGAAAACCCATATGCGCAAGGCACATTCTCAGATCCGGGAAATCCATGGCAACCTGCTCAAAATTCAGCGGATGAGAATACTTTGCCAGCGTTCCCGGCTGCCATGTAAAACCGGCATGGAACATGATCGGCTTATTGTATTTCCGGCACACCTCATAGATGGGATACATTTTAGGATCTGCCGGGTAAAATTTCTGCCTGGACGGATGAAGCTTCAGTCCGGACAGCCGCAGATCCCGAAATGCGTGCTCTACCTGCGCGGCCGCGTCCTCCAGGTTTGGATCCACTGACGCAAAGCCATAAAACCTTCCATTTCCAAGATTTACAAGAGCAGACACTTCCTCATTGGAAATCCGGTCCCCGTCCTCGGAAGAATAATCATGGGGAAGCAGGAAACACCTGTCGACACCCGATGAAGTCATGCGCTCAAAGATCCTTTCGACCGAAGCCCTCGGAGTCTTGTAATACGCCATGCTGTCCCTTCTCTTTTCAGCAAGCTCTTCGCTTCCGCACACCTCTTCAAAAAACGCCGGATGATAATGTACGTCTATTACCATAGTTCCTCCTTATTTTTCATGAAATCTTTCAATTCTTTCAGACTATGTATCCCTTCCATGGGGCCGAAACCGGAAGCCTGCAGAGCGCCTGCGGCATTGGCAAAATCGGCCGCCTTTTCCACTGGCATCCCGTCGATCAGTCCACAGAGGAAGCCCGCGCAGAAGGAATCGCCGCACCCTGTCGGATCGATCTCCTCCACCTGGTATGACGGCACTTTTATGCGCTCTTTCCCGAAAAAGATTTCGCAGCCTTCAGATCCTCTCTTCAACGCGACGATCTTCCCCCTGTCGGCAAGACTCATGCAGGCCTCTTCATCCGATCCGCTTCCGAGCATCACCGCTGCCTCCCCTTCGCTGGGCAAGATCAGATCCGCCCGGTCTATAAAGGGTTTCAGCACCTGATATACGTCAGACGCCGTTCCAGTAAAATTAGGATCCAGGCTCACCCGGCTACTCTCAGGAATCAGTTCCAGCATCCGCAGCACGGCCTCTCTTGCCTCGCCTTCCATACACAGTCCCAGCACCTCGCCACTGAAATGGATCCATTTTGCGCTCTTTACCTTTTCTTCCACAATATCTTCTGACATAAGCTGCGTGCAGGCAGAGTGGGCTGCCAGATCCAGATATTCTCTTTTTCCGTTCTGCTCGTACCTGACAAAAACAACAGCCGTCGGGTATCCTTTCACTCTCCGTACAGACGAGACATCTGTCCCGTCTGCTTCGAGCCTTTCCAGGACCAGATCGCCGAACACGTCTGCCCCGGCCACTCCGAGCAGACAGCATTTCTTACCCAGCCTGGATGCTACATCCAGGACGATGCAGGTGTCGGCACTGGGATATGGGCCGATAAAATCTGCTGTTTCCCGAAAAGTCACGCCCCGCTGCTTTCTCATGATCTCCACCATGGGAAATCCAACTGTTAAAATATCATAGTCCATTACTGCTCCCTCATTTTCTTCATTCACAGCGCGCCGCCGGTGAGGACCTGCAGTGCGGCGCGCTGCTGTTTATCTGCATAGATTTCTCACTGTTTCAAACCCGGTACGTGTTGCCTTCTCCGGATCTATGCAGCAGCCGGTATCCCCGATTTCCAGGGTGATATACCCACTGTAGCCGTACCGCTGCAGAACATCCAGATATTCCGATACCGGATGTTCTCCGGTCCCGCAGGGTACATGCCCTGCCGGGGTCCCGTCCGTCAGATGGAAATGGGAGATCCTGCTGCCAAATTCTTCAAAATAGTCTTCCAGTCTTCTCCCTTCCACACGGACCGGTACTGTATCGACACAAAGCGTGAAATTCTCTGACCGGATTTCCGACATCATCCTTCTGGTGCCCTCAAAGTCATGTACCAGGTTGCTTTCCTGCGGCCCCAGGATTTCAAACGCCAGCCTGACGCCCTCGTTCTCCGCGCATGCCGTCATGATCTGAAGGCTCTCCACGGAACGTTTCCACGCTTCCTCTTTATCCTCATCGTAATTTCCCCAGCCCGCGCAGCATAACAGTTTATCCGCGCCGAGCTCTGCCGTATTGTGTATGTACCGGATAAAATACTCGATACTTTCACGGCGGAACTGCGCATCCGGACTTGCGATATTGTACGGGTACATCACCTGCTCCGGTGTGACACAGACAATGTGCATCCCGTATTCTTTCACTTTTTTTCTGATGGCGCTGACATCCGCCAGAGACGGCGTCATACAGAACAGATGGGGGCTGCCTGTCCACAGTTCAAAGTTTTTTACATCCAGGCGCTTCATGGATTCAAAAAAGTAATCCAGAGAATATTTCTGGTAGACCATATTCATCGCCGCAAAGCGATCCATGAGTGCACTCATCATTTCCATCCTTCCGTACAGTTTATTAATTATTCGTCGAGCATGTCTTCGGTATAGTATCCGCTGTCAAACAGGACTTCCTGATAATTGTTCGCATCGATCACTTCCGGAGCGATCAGGAACGCAGTTACATCTTTCACTCCGTTGTTGAAGGTAGTCTCGTAAGCGTCTCCCGCCTCCGGCGTCTCACCTTTGATCATACAGTCCATGACTTCTGCTGCTTTCGCGGCGATGAGCCTGTTATCCTTAAATACCGTCATACTGATCTTTCCGGCAATGATTGCTTTGATGTTGGCAATATCACAGTCCATTCCTGTGATCACCGGGTATGGCAGTTCTTCTGTCCCGTAACCCGCGTTCTCAAGAGATGCCAGCACGCCCAGCGCCAGCGCGTCGTTGTTGCACAGCACCGCGTCCACACGTTTGTCCCCGTAGTTCGCGGAAAGGATCGTGTCCATCCTTTCCTGGGCCTTCAGACCCTTCCAGCCTTCTATGGCTGTCACGGTCCGGTCCACCTGGCCGCTCTGTACTACCAGTGATCCATCGTCAAGGTACGGTTTCAGCGCATCGTAGGCTCCGTTGTAGAAATACGGCGCATTACTGTCAGCCGGATCCCCGGAGAAGATCTCGATGTTGAACGGTCCTGTCTCGCCCGCGTCAAGCCCCAGCGCAGAGATCACATACTCACCCTGAAGTTTTCCGCAGTCATACAGGTTGTCTGTAACGTAATAATCTACATTTTCCGTATTTGAAATCAACATATCGTAGCACAGGACCGGGATGTCCATGGCCGCCGCATTGTCCACATTTGTGGAAAGAGACTCCGCGTCCCAGGCGGAAATAATGATCCCCGCGCAGCCGCTGGCCACCATATTATCGATCTGTGCGGCCTGATCCACCGGCTTCATTTCCGCATACTGTACGGTCACATCATAGCCGAGGGCATCCAGCTCTTTTGTCAGGTACTCTACATCTTTGAGCTGACGCGCCTGCGTCTGTGTCGACATGGATATTCCGATCACCGGGCGGTCGCCGTCTCCGCCGGAAGCTTCTTCTCCGTCGGTTCCTGCCTTGTTCCCACACCCTGCGAGGAGCGCTGCAAGCATTGTTCCGGCACATAAAAGTGCAAGCAGTTTCTTTTTCATTTTTTACCTCCTTTAATTCGATGATGATTTAGATTTTGAATATATATCAAACGTAACCGCCAGAAGCAGGATCAGACCTTTTACGATCTTCTGGATATCCGTGCCGATCCCCATCATCGACATACCATTGTTGAGGACACCCATGACCAGAGCTCCGACAACTACGCCTAATATTTTTCCTTCTCCTCCGGCCGCTGCGCACCCGCCTATGTAGCAGGACGCAATAGCGTCAAGTTCATTTCCGCTCCCGGCGGTAGTGGATGCCGCGTTCAGCCGGGCTGCCACAAGAATACCTCCCAGCGCCGCCATAAATCCGCAGTTGGCGTACACAATAAACATCATCTTGTCCACCTTTACTCCGGAGAGTGCCGCCGCTTTGGCGTTGCCTCCCAACGCGTATACATGCCTTCCAAGTACTGTCTTTGAGGCGATGAAATGATAGGCGGCAATAATCACACTCAGGATTAAGAGGACAACCGGGATTCCTCTGGCATTGGCCAGCTTCACTGTAATAAACAGGATACCTGCGCAGAACAGGATCACTTTGACCACAGAAACCCCAATGTTTGTCTTCTCAAATCCGTACTTCTTATCCTTTCTGATCTGGCTCCACTCAGAATAGATCACCAGCGCGCAGAACAGAAGCCCGAAGAGCAGTGCAAACAGGTTCATCCCTCCTACTTCCACATCCTCCAGCACATACCCTGACGCGATAAACTGGAATGCCGGCGGGAACGGGGAGATGGAATGGCCCTGCAGGATGCAGAGCGCTCCGCCCTGAAATACAAGCATACCGGCAAGTGTAGCGATAAACGGAGGCACCTTCAGCTTTGCGATGAAGAAGCCCTGGAAGGATCCGATGGCAAGCCCCACCAGGAGCACCAGAAGGATGCCCAGCCACATATTGACGCCGTGGTGTACGATGAGCCAGCCCCCTACCGCGCTGCAGAATCCCAGGGAGGACCCTACTGCCAGGTCCACATTTCCGGTCAGGATACAGAAGAACATACCCACTGAAATACAGATCAGATAGCTGTTCTGCAGGATCAGCCCTGAAATGTTCATGGGCAGGAGCATATTTCCGTTTGTAAGTATCTGAAATAACACGATGATAAAGATAAGGGCAATGAACATCCCGTAATCTCTCATATTGATATTGATCTTTTTCTTTGCCTGCATATCAACTAACCTCCTCTGCCTTCAAAATGCACGCCATGATCTTTTCCTGCTCGATCTCATCGTCAAACAACTCGCCTACCATCCGTCCCCCGCTCATGACATAGATCCGGTCACACATGCCGATCAGCTCTGTCATATCGGAAGAGATCAGCACGACAGAACACCCTTCGCTTACGATCTCATTGATGATCTCATAGATCTCATATTTCGCCATGACATCGATCCCCCGGGTGGGCTCGTCCAGGAAAAGTACGTCCGCCCCTGACATGACCCACTTGCTGAAGATGACCTTCTGGGCATTCCCGCCTGAAAGCTTGTCGATAGCCTGATCTACGCTTCTTGCTTTAATGTGCAGCTTGTCCTTATATTTGTTTGCCTCTTTGATCTCCTCATTCTCATTGATGCTGAGTCCGGACACAAACTTTGAGAGGTTCGGGAGCGTCATGTTATTCTTAATGGACTGGATCCCGATCATGCCATAGACCCTGCGGTCCTCCGACACGTATCCGACTCCCTGCTTTACCGCAGAAGCTACGCTCTTCAGGGTGATCTCTTTCCCGTCTTTATAGAGCTTTCCACTGATCTTCTTCCCGTAGCTGTGCCCGAAAATGCTCATGGCCAGCTCTGTCCTCCCGGCGCCCATCAGTCCGGCGATCCCGAGGACCTCTCCTTTGTTGACATGGAAATTCACGTTGTGGATGATCTGTTTGGAATCGTTCAGCGGATCAAACACGTTCCAGTCTTTCACTTCAAATTTCATATCTCCGATATGTTTTTCCCGGGACGGGAACCGGTTGGACATCTCCCGTCCTACCATGCCCTTGATGATCCGGTCCTCAGAAATATTGTTGTCCACCACTTCAAGAGTCTCTATCGTCTTCCCGTCGCGGATGATCGTAATCCGGTCCGCGACCTTTGTGATCTCATGCAGCTTGTGTGTGATCAGGATCGAGGTCAGTCCCTGTTTCTTGAATTCCACAAGCAGGTTAAGAAGCGCGTCGCTCTCTTCCTCGTTCAGCGCAGACGTAGGTTCGTCCAGGATCAGAAGCTTTGCCTTCTTGGACAGAGCCTTGCAGATCTCCACCAGCTGCTGCCGTCCTACGCCGATATCACGGATCAGGCGCTCCGGATTTTCTTTAAGACCCACCTCTTCCATAAGCTTTACTGCTTCCTGCCTTGTGGTATCCCAGTTTATGATCCCGTTTCTGCCCTGCTCATTTCCCATAAAAATATTTTCGGCGATCGATAACGAAGGAATCAGCGCAAGTTCCTGGTGAATGAAAGCGATGCCCTTTGCTTCACTGTCCTTAATATCGCGGAAATGACATACATTCCCTTCAAACAGGAATTCCCCTTCATAGGTCCCCTTCGGGTAGATCCCGCCCAGGACATTCATCAAAGTAGATTTCCCCGCGCCGTTTTCGCCGCACAGTACATGGATCTCCGCTTTCTTCACATCAAACCGGACCTTGTCCAGCGCTGTTACATTTCCAAATCGTTTTGTAACATCCCTGACTTCCAGCAAATAATCCTCAGCCACTTTTTCAACCTCCTTTTCTCTTGTATTCAACAATTCTGTTGCTCCGCTCCTTCCGTCTCGTTCTTTTTTTATATGTTATCATTAATTTTCATTTTAGTCAATATTTATTTTTATTTTTCGTTATTATTTATTATATTTTTTCATTTATTTTTATTTTAAATTTTTATATTCTTTCAAATTAATTTTTCTGACAATTTTTAAATATTTTATTATCATTTATTTGCGTTTTCTTTTTAAATGTAGTATGATAATTTCAAATAGATTTTCAGGAGATTTCCAATCATGTATAAACAGGAACGACACAAACAGATCAAAGACTATATCACAGAACACAAACAGGCAGATGTGCAGACACTGAGCAGCATGCTCGGCGTTTCAGGCGCCACCATCCGGACCGATCTCAACGAGCTGGAGAAAGCCGGGTTTATTGTCCGTTTCCACGGCGGAGCCGCATTAAATTCCGCCGGCTTCCACGAGGCCGAGATCAACCTTGCTCTCCGGGGCAGCAATGTGGAATATAATCAAAATAAGGAAGAACTTGGGAAGATCGCTTCCCACCTGATCCAGGAACGGGAATGGATCTTCCTCGGTCTGGGGACCACAAGCTACTATATCGCGAAGGCCCTGTCCCAGAGGCGCAATATCTTTGTACTCACCAACAATATGCTCGTGGCCAATATCCTCGGCGCCAATCCTTCCTGCCAGACGTTGGTCATCGGCGGGATTGTCCATGCCGACGGAATGTATACTCTGCCTGATAATCTGGAGAAAGAACTGGAGAATAAGCATATCAGCAAAGCTTTCTTTTCCGTCGACGGCGCCAGGATCAAGTATGGGTACACCCTGACTGATATCGACGCGTACGATACCATCAATCTGCTCCGCACCAAATGCGATGAACTGTTCCTGGCTATCGATGAATCAAAATACGGAAAGCGCACCTTCCTGAAGATCGCCGATATGGATTTCCCCCACAGTGTGATCATCAACGAGAGTACTCCCGCCAAATACAAACAGTTTTACCTGAACCATAATATTCCGGTTTATACATCGTCTATACTGAGCAGCAATAGAATCGGAACCGAAGGAGATGAAGGAGATGAAATATCTTATCGCTTATGATCTGGGTACCGGAGGCATCAAGGCCTCTTTGTTTACAGAAAACGGAGATGTGATCCAGGATGTATTCCGGCAGTATCCTACTTATTTCCCAAAAGACAGATACTGTGAACAACGTCCGGAAGACTGGTGGAATGGCGTATGCGCCGCCACACGCATCCTGCTCGAGGAGAGCGGCACAGATAAAAAGGACATTGCGGCCGCCGCTCTGTCAGGACACAGCCTCGTCGCCGTCCCGCTGGACGGGAATGGCCGGGAGCTGTGTTCTTCTGTTCCTATCTGGTGTGACGCCCGCTCTTTTTTACAGGCCGAAAATTTTTTCAAAGAAACGGACTATGACCGCTGGTATCTGACCACCGGAAACGGAGATCCGCCGGAGACATATACCCTCTTCAAGCTCATCTGGATGAAAGAACATCAGCCGGAGCTGTTCCGACAGATCCGGGTAGTCCTCGGCTCCAAAGACTATATCAATTACCGCCTGACCGGACAGATCTGTACCGATCCATCTTACGCCTCCGGATCCGGCATCTTCGATCTGGCCGCATGGGACTATCGCCCGGAGTTTGCCGATGCCGCCGGGGTCCCATTCTCGATCTTCCCCGGGATCCGCCCGTCAGATTCCACAGTGGGGACCGTCACCCGGGAAGCCGCGCAGGCCACCGGACTTGCGGAAGGGACGCCTGTCGCCTGCGGCGCTGTCGACAATACATGCATGTCCCTGGGCGCAAGAGGACTTGGCGAGGGCAGCGTCTATACTTCCCTCGGCTCCTCCAGCTGGATCGCCGTAACCTCCCGCACCCCTGTGCTCGATATCCGAACGCATCCATTTGTATTTGCTCATGTCAGAAAAGGATATTATACCTCTGCGGTCTCAATCTTTTCCGCAGGCAATTCTTTCCGGTGGATCCGGGATAATCTGTGCCGGGATTATCCGCCAGAGACAGACGTATACGAAGTAATGAACAAAATGGCTGAAAATATTCCTGCCGGAAGTAATGGCGTACTTTTTAATCCTACCCTGGCCGGAGGCAGCGCACAGGAGCCCAGCCCTTACCTGGCCGGAGGCTTTATGGGGCTGACCCTGAAAAACACCCGGGAGGATCTGGTGCGCGCATCCATGGAAGGGATCGCCATGTCACTGCGCCACACTCTGGACATCCTTCGTTCCCAGATCAGCGTGCAGGGTGAAATGCTCCTCTGCGGCGGCGGCAGTAAGAGCCCCCTCTGGCGCAGGATCTTCTCGGATATTTATAACATGCCGGTTCTGAAAACCAATATCGATCAGAATGCCGCATCCCTTGGAGCTTCCGCTCTGGCCGCAAACGCCGTGGGCCTGTGGGACGGATACTGCCAAATCTCCTCTCTGCACAGACAGGAGGAACTTATCTATCCCGATCCCGAAAATAATAAAAAATACGAGAGGCTGCTTTTGATCCACAAAAAGTGGATGCAGTCTCTCGCAGAACTAGGCGATATGATGGCAAAGAGCTGAGTGTTACCCCATCCCGGTCTTCATGAACGATCCGGATCAGCTTCCGGATCAGAGGGATCAGAGGATACTTGGAACGATTCACTTTTTTAAAACAGTATTATCTCAAAAAAGAGAATAATCCAAAGGACATGGATAAGCACAGTGGAATCAGTTCTTTTCAAATAAAACAGATACTCTGTGGAATTTTGACCTTTACTCCCATTCGATCGTCCCCGTCGGCTTCGGTGTCAGGTCAAAACACACCCTGTTTACCCCCGGCACTTCTTTTGTGATCCGGTCTGTGATGTGCTGCAGAAGGGAGAACGGCACGTCCTCGACCGTCGCTGTCATCGCGTCTTTTGTGTTCACGGCCCTGAGGATCACCGGCCACTCAAAGGAGCGCTTGCCGTCCTTCACACCCACTGATTTGAAATCCGGGATCACAGTAAAATACTGCCATACCTTGCCTTCCAGTCCATTTTTCGCAAACTCCTCTCGCAGGATCGCGTCAGATTCACGCACTGCTTCCAATCGGTCGCGTGTGATCGCGCCAAGGCATCTCACTCCAAGCCCCGGTCCGGGGAACGGCTGACGGTACACCATACCGTCCGGCAGCCCCAGCGTCTTTCCAACAACGCGGACCTCGTCCTTAAAAAGCAATTTCAGCGGCTCTACCAGGCTGAACTGCAGATCTTCCGGAAGGCCGCCCACGTTGTGGTGCGCTTTCACTCCGTCGCTCTCCAGGATATCCGGATAGATCGTGCCCTGTGCCAGGAACTCGATCCCTTCCAGCTTCCGGGCCTCTTCTTCAAACACCCGGATAAATTCCGCGCCAATAATCTTGCGCTTCTGCTCCGGCTCTGCCACTCCTTCCAGCTTGCCAAGAAATCGATCGATCGCGTCCACATACACAAGATTGGCGTCCATCTGATTACGAAATACCTCTATCACCTGTTCCGGCTCTCCCTTGCGGAGCAGTCCGTGATTTACATGAACACATACCAACTGCCTGCCAATCGCTTTGATCAACAGGGCGGCCACAACAGAAGAATCTACCCCGCCTGACAGCGCCAGCAGTACTTTCTTATCTCCAACCTGCGCCTGGATCTCTTTCACCTGCTCTTCAATAAAAGCTTCAGCCAACTCGCTTGTTGAAATGCGGACCATGTCATCCGGACGTTTGTTATTATCCATCGTTTCGTCTCCTTTTCTATTTTATAATTGATGTATCATTTGTACTACTAAACACAGTATAGATGAAAAACAGGATATGGGCAACCGGAACTTCCGGCCCTCCCGGGATGTTCAAGCCCCGATAACAATCATACCCTGAAAAATTCCCAGTAAACCGGAAATAACGGAAATAACCCGGCGAATAGCATCGATTTTATTCCTGCTTCACTGTACAATTATGCTGTATTTTTAAATCTCCCAATACCGAGACAACAAAACGAATCTGAAGATCAAAGATTAAACTCGGGCTGAGAAACAGTGAGGTATGCAATGGATGAAAAAAGACTGAAAGCCTTTGAAGATATGCTTGCCGCCATCTGCAGGCAGTATGACGATACATCAGAAAAAATGGCAAGACTTAAAGCTGAAGGCAGGGAGAAAACCGTCACCTACCGCCAGCTTTTCGCCAATAAACTGCACCTTCAGGCGATGTTGTCTTATTATCGGACATATGGATTAATGGACCATAACAAAAATGACAGTTAAATCTATGTCTCTGCCGGTGTTATCAACTCTAATGCATCTCAAACGCCCTGTTTATGTGGATTCTCAGATTTTTTGCTTATTCGAACTCCTCAGTGGATAGATTGAGCCAGTTAGAATCACTGGATGCGTCCCTTCAGCTTCTTCAATATCGCCATAACATCTGGCTGTGTTGGGGTAAATTTAATGTTACGTTTCAACATCCCCATAACTTTTCTTGCTTTTCGCTCAATCTCTCTGGCGGTATGCTCACTGGTCAGCATCAAATGATTTCCGGCAATCGTGTATTCCCGTTCTATGTATTCTTCTGTTATCGGAAACATATCCTGTATCAGAAATGTGCTTTCCCGGCTGTCATCCAGTTTGACAATATGGATAATATCGCAAGGTCTCCCTGCTTTTTCCTTTTTCTCCATAAGCCGTCTATATTTATCAATACGGCTGGACAATGGTATCATCCAGTATATTCCGGTACTTGTATCCTCAAAGCAGTAATAATGCGGTCTATTTCCCGCCTTATTTCCTTTAAGATACGGATCTGACATATCTTTAAAAAATTTATCTTTGATAATATAAAATCCTGTTTTCTTCATTTATTTATCCTGATTATGGAAAAAGTCCCTCGCCTTGCGGCGAAGGACTATACTTTCGACCCAACCATTTATATACCGCATATTGGTCAGCGGTAAACTTTCAACCCGACCATTTATATACCACATATCGGTCAGTGGTAAACTTTCTTTGTGCTTATATTCTAGCAAGCACAAACCGGAAAGTCAATAGAACTTCCCTCCTTGAGTTTCCGCAGAATTATTCCCTCAGACAAATCTGCTGCGTTTTGTTATCCACAACTTTCAAAAAATGGCCAAAATATAAGGAATCCTGTCCCTTTTTGATGTAAAATTAAGCTGCAAAACAAAAACCTTACTAAACAAAAAGAAAGGGGATTCCTTATGGCTAATTCTACATCAATTACCTACCGTTTGAAAAGAAAAATTTTGACTTTTACTAATAAAATCTCCCGCAGACTTTCGAAACCAGATCGGAAGTTCACAGCAGATATGGTTTATGGCATTCTGGCATCCAGAAGCTGTCTGCTCACTGATATTTCCGACCAGCTTCATGAAACGGTACATAAGGTGAATACTGTAAAACGGCTTTCAAATCATCTTTCGGAAGGAACGCCGGCTTCTGCTGCCGCTTCTTATCTCCACACCGTAAAGAGACTCGTTCCCTCTGAACCAGTGGTCCTCATTGATGAAAGTGATATCGTAAAACCAGATGGAAAACAGTTTGAAGCTCTTGGTATCGTTCGCGATGGTTCTGAAAGCACACAGACGAAAAGTGTTTATAAAAAAGGATACCATGTAACAGAGGCCTGTGTCCTGACTGCCAACAAGCATCCTGTCAGTGTTTTTTCCATGATCCATTCTTCTGTTGAGAAGGACTATAAATCTGTAAATACCATCACATTTGATGCGATCAAACAGGCATCTGCTCTTTTCGGAAAGGCCACCTTTGTTATGGACCGCGGTTATGATGACAATAAGATCTTTCTCATCCTCGACCATCTGAAGCAGGATTACGTGATCCGCCTGAAATCCAACCGGAAACTTCTTTATCACAACAAATGGACAAAGGCAACGGAACTGCAGAATCGGAGGAAAGGGAAAGTAAAAGCGGATGTTTTCTATAAGGGAAAAGAGCATACCGCATATCTTTCCCACGTAAAAGTTCAGATCACTGCCTCCCGGAAAAATATTTATCTGGTCCTGGTCTATGGGATCACGGAACATCCCATGATGCTGGCTACAAACAAAGAGATCCGTTCAAAGGATGATGTGATCCGCATTGCCAGAACTTATTTTTCCAGATGGCGGATCGAGGAATATTTCCGTTGTAAAAAGCAGACCTATCAGTTTGAAAATTTCCGTGTAAGAAAACTGGAAGCCATTAATGCGCTTAACTTTTATATTACTTTAGCCATGGCATTTTTAGCTCAGGAAGAATTAAGTCCTGAGACAAACGCCCTGAAAGTTTCAATCATACAGGAAGCAGACCCGATCAAGGAAAAAGTCAGTTTCTGCTATTACCGGCTGGCAAAAGGCATCTCCGGCATACTGTCACATGCCAAAGAGGGCATCCGGCTCTGGTACAGGACAAAGCGTCCGACATACCGTCAACTCTGCCTTAAGCTGACCGCCTGAATAGATAAAAGTATATGTCTCCCAAAGCCCGGTTCCGGCGGGGCTTATAAAAGTGCCTCTACTCTCGGTGCTGCCATTCTAAATCTCTCAAAAAATGGGCAGATTGGTACTTTAGAAAGACATACTCATCTTTTTAGTACAATCTGCGGAAACTCAAGAACTTCCCTCTAAAATTATATGCCAAACGCTTTAAATTATTCGAACTCGATCGTCCCCGGCGGCTTACTGGTCAGATCGTACATGACCCTGTTGACCCCGCGGACTTCATTAATGATTCGGCTCATCACCTTATTCAGCACTTCATATGGGATCTCGGCCGCCTCGGCAGTCATGAAATCCACTGTATTCACAGCCCGCAGCGCCACGGCATAATCATAGGTCCTCTCATCCCCCATGACTCCCACGCTCCGCATATTGGTCAGCCCGGCAAAATACTGTCCGATACTGCGGTCCAGCCCGGCGTTTGCGATCTCTTCCCTGTAGATCGCGTCCGCATCCTGGACGATCCGCACCTTTTCCGCAGTCACCTCACCCACAATGCGCACACCCAGCCCCGGTCCCGGAAACGGCTGGCGGAATACAAGATGTTCCGGAAGCCCCAGTTCAAGTCCGGCCTTGCGTACCTCGTCTTTAAACAGATCGCGCAGCGGCTCAATGATCTCTTTGAAATCTACATAATCCGGAAGACCTCCCACATTATGGTGGGACTTGATCACAGCCGACTCACCTCCCAGGCCGCTCTCCACCACATCCGGATAGATCGTTCCCTGTACAAGGAAATCCACAGCGCCGATCTTTTTCGCCTCTTCTTCAAACACACGAATAAATTCTTCTCCGATGATCTTCCGCTTCTTCTCCGGCTCCTCCACTCCTTTCAGTTTCCCGTAGAATCGCTCCTGGGCATTCACGCGGATAAAATTCAGGTCATAGGGACCTTCGGGACCGAACACAGCCTCCACCTCGTCGCCCTCATTTTTCCTGAGCAAACCATGGTCAACGAATACACATGTAAGCTGTTTCCCGATCGCCTTGGACATCATAACCGCAGCCACAGAAGAGTCCACTCCGCCGGACAGAGCGCACAGCACTTTGCCGTCACCTACCTTCCCGCGGATCTCCTTTACGGTATTTTCTACGAAAGCATCCATCTTCCAGTCACCGGCGCAGCCACATACATTTTTGACAAAGTTATTGATCATCTTCGTCCCTTCCGCCGTGTGAAGCACTTCCGGATGGAACTGGATGGCATACAGTTTCTCCGCCTCATTTTCAGCGGCAGCTGTAGGGCAGTCGGCAGTATGGGCTGTAACTTCAAATCCCGGAGCGGTCTGAGAGATGTAATCGAAATGACTCATCCAGCAGACTGTGGGCGAGGAAACGCCCTGGAACACTTTGGATGCCGCCTTGTCAATAATCACTTCTGTCTTCCCGTACTCCCTGACATCCGCGCGCTCTACCTTGCCGCCAAGCACATGCATCATCAGCTGAGCGCCGTAACAAAGTCCCAGTACCGGAATCCCCAGCCGGAACAGCTCGTCCGTATATGTAGGAGAGTCCGGCTCATAACAGCTGTTGGGCCCCCCTGTCAGGATGATCCCTTTGGGGTTCATTTCCTTGATCTTCTCAATCTCTGTCCTGTAAGAATAAATCTCACAATATACATTACATTCCCTTACCCGCCTGGCGACAAGCTGATTATACTGCCCGCCGAAATCCAGCACGATCACTAATTCGTTCTTCAAGATTTCCCTCCTGTAAAACATGCATCCGTCATGGTCTGGCTTCCATACAGAACACTTTTCTGTTTTTAACTTTCCTGTTGATATCAATTATAGTTGAGCGACTTTTGTTTTACAAGCATTTCTTAGATACTCTGTGTCTCTCATTGCGATCTCCGAAATCTTGTCTCCCGGTCCCCCACAGCCCTGCCGCTGCCCGTCTCCCCTTAGTATTCCCAATCCTCAGATCGAATGGATCAGCTTCCATTTCCCTGTCTTATATCTGAGTGCCATACATACCGCTCTCACACACCAGTCGATTACCATAGCGATCCATACTCCCAGCACACCAAGGCCAAAATATCCGCCCAGTATATAGCTGAATACAATCCGGAAAATCCACATGGACGCCAGCGCAATAATCATAGTAACTTTTGCGTCCCCTGCCGCCCTCAGCGTAGCAGGAAGAGAAAATGCTACCGGCCAGATCAGGCACGCGCTCACGCTGTGGAAATATATGATCACACGGGAAGTTTCCGCAGTCACGTCAGAAAGGTTATATGCCCACAGAATAAACGGTACAAGCGCCAGGATCACAAGGTTGATCACCCACATACATACGTACACCAGCTTGAGCAACTTCTTTGTAAAATACTCTGCCTGCTCGTAATCTCCCGCGCCCACGCACCGCGCGATAACCGCCGTGATCGCCAGATTGATAGCCATTCCCGGAAGAATCTGAAAACTGGCGACTACATTGCAGACCGCATTTGCCGCAATGGCATATGTCCCAAATGTAGATACCAGACTGAGCACGATGATCTTTCCGAGCTGAAACATGGCGTTTTCCATTCCATTCGGGATTCCGATGCCCAGGATCCGTTTCACCATCGTCCATTCCGGCCGGTAGCGGAATGTCTTTTTTAAATGAATCACATGATGCTGCCCGCAGAGCAGCGCAATGATCAGCACTGCCGCCGTGATCCGTGATACCAGCGTCGGAATCGCGACGCCTTCTGTCCCTCTGTGAAATCCGTAGATCAGAGTGGCATTTCCGGCTACATTGATCACATTCATGATGATTGCTACCTGCATGGATATCCTGGAATTCCCCATCACACGGAAAACTGCCGCGCCTGCGTTGTAAAGAGCGATAAACGGAATCGATGCCGTCACGATCAGCAGATAGGTGTTGGCATGTGCCATGACATCTGCGTCAATCTGCCCGAACACAACATGCAGGATAAACCATTTTCCGCAGTAGATCAGCGCCATGATCACCACCGCGAGGATCGTGGTAAACCAGACCAGCTGTGTCGCTGCCCTGCACGACTGCTTTTCATTCTTCTGTCCAAGATACTGTCCTGCAATGACTGCGCCGCCCGTTGCCAGAGCCGCGAAAAGATTAATAAACAGAGTCATGATATTATCTACAAGGGAAACTCCGGATACCGCTGCCTCCCCGACACTGGCCACCATGACGGAGTCTGCCATTCCGACCAGCACAGTAAGAAACTGCTCGATGATCAATGGAAGAATCAGCGCTGCCAGTTTTTTATTGTCAAATAACAACCTGCTTTTTTCAATGTTATACTTTTTCATAAACCATCTGCCTCTCATTTTCCCCTTCCTTCCATCGGATCTCACTCCTCCGGATCCAGATAAAACTCTCCGTAAAACACACGCTATTTTATATTCGGATAATCAAAGATTCCCGGCGCTAATACGCCGGGAAATTTATACAGACCAATTTCTTCCAGTTTCTGCTTTTATGCTGCGTATTTCGCAATCTCTTTCTGAAGCTCATCGCAGTCATCCGAATACATCTGAAGCTGAATTTCCTGATTGAGTCCGAGATTCATGATACCAAGCAGGGACTTTGCGTCAACCACAATCCGTCCCCTCTTCATGTCCATGTGAAAGTCATACCTGGAGACTGTGTTTACAAATTCAAGAATCTCATCCGGATTTTTAAAAGTAACCTTCATTTCATTCATTACTCATTTCACCTCTTCTTTGAATCGTTGTGAGAACTTATGTTGCAATCTGTTTACACATTTCAGTAAAATGTCTTCTGGTCTTCTTTTACAGTTTTCCGTTATCCATACTACCACATAATTCCATTCAAAGAAAGATAAAATTTTAACAAAATCGAATTATTTTTACAGCTTTTTACATTCTGTCTTCCAAATTCCTCTATTTTTCTACAGAATTATCCTGTTTTCTGCATGTCATTCCCGATAAAAAAAGAATTCTCGACAGGTTTGCAAAAATCTGCCGGGAATTCTTTGCGCCTCGTATTTCAATCTAATGCTGATGAAGATATTTCTCTCTCGTAGCCATCCCACCCCGGATATGCCGTTCAGATTTATTTGTGTCAAGCACCTTTCGGGCTTCCCTGGCAAGGGAGGGATTGATCTGGAGGAGCCGCTCGGTTACATCTTTATGTGCGGTCGTGATGATTTTGAACTGTTTTATTTTCAGCAGATCCATCTTCGATCAATACCGTTTCATCCAGCCCCAGTTCACCCAGAAGTTTCAGATAAATATCCACATTTCCGTCCTTGTCCACCTCGATCTTCTGGATGATCTTTTTCAGCTGCGTGTTCGTCATCTGGTGCACATCCGTGATATCCTCAATTTCCCTGAAAGTTGTATTCAATAGTTCCTCCAACTGGTCGCCCTTGGTGATCTGATAGGAAACCATTTTCAGTTCATTTTCCAGACGCTCGATCTCCTGCCTTGCCCCGCCGATCCGGTCATTGAGCTCCTGGCGTGTAATCAGATCATCAGTGTACATGTCCATATATTTCTCACGCATGGCTTTCAATTTGGAAAGCTTATCCCGCAGTTCTTTTTCGTACTCCACATTTTCATCTTTCGCCTTATATACCCGCTGGAATTCCTTCACCACATACTGGATCACTTTCTTTTTATTCTTCAATACATTTGAAAAATATTCCTGTAGAACTTCAATCAATTCCTCCTCATCCAGTGTCACCGTATTAGGGCAGGAATCTGCGCCCCGTCCGTTATGCCCTGAGCACACCCAACGTACATAGGTGTTCTTATACTTACGGACCGTCCGACGGAACGACCAGCCGCATTCTTTACACTTGATCAGCGTGGAGAAAAGATACTTGTTGCTCTGCCTTTCATGATTCAAGTTAAATGCCTGATGACGGGAATGGAGGATCTTCTGTGCCTGCTCAAACACTTCCTCATCAATGATCTTCAATTCCGGCCGCTCCGTCACAAGCCATTCCGTCTCTTCCTTTTCCTTCCGCTGACCGGTAAGGAAATCTGCTACTTCCTGTTTGCCATTAATTATCTTTCCGGTATAGAGTTCATTCGTAAGGACACGGCTGATGGCATTCTGGCTCCATCGGCAGTTCCGTTTCGTCCGAATCCCCTGTTCATTCAATTTATTGGAAATGGACGCACAGCCAAAACCGTCCTGAATGTACCACTGGAAAATCTGACGGATCACGTTCGCCTCTTTCTCATTGATCGTCAGATTGAAATAATCCCCTATCGTTTTATCGTAGCCGTAAACAATATTTGGCACCCGGCCTTTCTCCGCATTCACTTTCTTGCCAAATTTGATACGCTTTGATGTATTGGCGCTCTCCTCCTGCGCCAGGGCGCCGAATATAGTCAGGACGAATTCACTGTTGCCCATGCTGGTCATATTGGCAGTGAGGAACTGTGTCTCTATTCCCAATGTCTTTAATCTCCGTACATTCTGGAGCAGATCCACTGTGTTCCTGGCAAAACGGGAAATATCCTTGACAACAACCATATCAAAAAGGCCGTGCTCCGCATCGGCCATCATTTGTAAAAACTCTTTTCTGTTTTTGATTTTGGTTCCGGAAATGCCTTCATCCGCATATACTTTAACGAGATGATCGCCGGTACGCTGCACATATTCAGTGAAGAATTGCTTCTGGGTCTCTAAACTGTTCAGCTGGTCGGATTTATCCGTGGAAACACGGCAATAGGCTGCGATGTTCATAAGCATTTGCCTTTCTGTTACATCTATTACAATCAGTTACTATTTATATTTTGATTATAACACATAAGACTGATTTGTACAGAGCGAAAAGAAAATTCCGGCGCATATACGCCGGATATATTTTCTTAATATTATGAAACTCTTATATTTTCATTCATAGAAATTAGTTCGCATACCTCATCTAATTCAATAAATGTTACTTTTTTACCTGATAATTTTGCCAGATATCTTAAGGTGCCTTTTAGTCCCGCATCTATATACTGCGGAACAATTACCGCTATAATTTCGCAACGATTGTCTGACATTCCTTGTTCTATAAACTGTCGTATTATTTCCTGACCTTCTGATGAAGTTGATAATAACGGACTTGAAATTTTATCATCAACTGTTTTATTCCCCCTTGAATTATTTTTACTATTCTTTTTTATAATTCCTAGCAATTCATATGATTTATTGCCAATTCGCACTTGAGAAGATACATCACCATATTCTGTTCCTTTATGCGGTTGGGGACGATAATTAGGCAAAATCGAATAGAACAATTTAGGCAGACAAACCATATCCTTATTTTTTATGCACTCATTAATTTTTTTATTAGAACAAACTCCCGATTTACATTTTTCATTCATGTTTACTGCATATGCTTTTAATCTATTCGATAAAGTTATCGTGTCATGTTTAAAACATTCTATTTCTTCAAATGGAACTTCAACTTCCGTCTGTATATTATCTATTCCGTTAATAATATTAAGCTTATCATCCACAATAAAAATATTATAATTTAATGTTGAATCCTTAAAAATTTTTCTTATATTTTTATCTATCATTCGCTTTAATGATTCTGTACCTATAAACCATGGAACAATATCACAACCGTTATGCCCCTCTGAACATTGAATCCTAATTGGAGCACCACATCCACATGGCTGAATTTTCCCTTTAATTATTTGTAATTCTGCTCCGCAATTAGCACAATACGGTATTTCATAGGAATCACATGAGTTACAATAAATTCTAATAAACTTGAGAAAAAATTTATTATTTTGTAAAACAGCTAATTTATCTTGGGGAATCTGTACCTCATAATTTTCTTGCTCAAGGGCAGATATTACCTGTGTCAAATACCAATTTAATTGTGGATACTCTGCTGTAGAAATTCCTGTCCATTTTATCTCTTGTCCTGTTTCTTTGTAAATTTCTTCTGCCGGTTTCCCTTTTAAATTTTCAATTTCCTCAAAAATTGTTTCAATGGCTTTTTCAGACCACTCAAACAAAACAGGTGCTGGCAAGTGACGATATATACCAATGCTGCCCTTTCTTATATTATATTTGATAGTTGCATCTATATCATCCGTAATTTCTGCAATAAAACTTCCAGAAGTATCTATTCTTTCGGCACGAATTCTTCCAATTTCTTCTTCTTGTTTATCTGTAATTCCACCTGCTCGCGATACAATCGTCTTTTCTCCAGCTTGACCTTGTAAAACCATCCTGCTAATCGCTTTAAAATTTGTACATTTATCGATTGCAGATTTAGGTGGCTTGATTTGAGTTATCGGATTTGATAATGTGTCTGAGATAAAATGAGTAATAAATGTTGTCATTTTTTCATGTTTGCTCATACACGCAAGATATGTTGCTTTTTTTCCAACCCACAGACATCCTCTATGCTGTTCCCAAACTCCATCATTTTTGCCCTCTTCATTTACATATGAATATTCTTTACTATATACATATAAAATTTCAACACGATTCTCATAATCATTAACAGAAAGAATTTTCATCTTTCTATACCCAGAAATAGACAAATACTCATCTTCCGTATTCACTAAGGTCCAAATCTCATCAAAATCCTCATCTTTCAAACTCTCTTGAAAAGTCCATAATGTAAATGTAATCCTATCCCCATAAATATAGTCGTTTACATATTGTTCGATTTCTTCATCAGTTAAGATACCATTTGACAGTATTTTTTCTATTATTACTTCTTTATCTTTTCCATTAACTTCTTTTTGCTCAACGCCATTCTGAATAGCTATATCATGCAAAGCATACCACGGTAATGTTTGTAATTTCTTTATTTTTTCTACTGTTTCCAATCATATTCTCCTCTCAATACTTCAAACGTATCTCCTCCGGCAAATACTTCGCCAGTTCCTCCACCAACTCATACACCTTCGTTCCCGGTGCTATTTCTGTCGGCGTTTTCCCTTGTCCATCTTTTATGATCCTCTTCGCATACCGTATCGCCAGCTTCGGATTTCCTTTTTCCATCAGAATCTCGAATATGCTTTTCATATTCTTCTGATATTTTCCAATTCCCAAATCCCGGAACTTATCATTCAGAAATGAAATATATTCGGTTCGATGATTATTTGACGTATAGTATGCAAAATGCAGCAGAAACCAGAATTCGATACACTCATTACTCCATGCTGCGTGATACTGCAAATCTAGATTCTCCTGGCTCAACTTCCTTGCCCGCTGTTCAACTCCATTAAAATCTTCCGGTGGAAAGCTGTCTTTGTCATATACACACCAAACCTGTCCTTTTTGGATTTTGTTCTTTTTCACATATCTCTCCGCCATACCAATCACGCGCATCGTTTCTGACTGACATGGTTCTATTTCGATCAGTACCATATCCCGGTAAATCGGATTATCTTCAATATATCTTTTAAATCCTTCAAAGTATAATGGCTCCGTCTGCTGACCCTCACAGAAGATATAATATCTGAATTCTCTCTTTTCCAGATATTCCTTGCGTCGTTTTTTCTTCCATGCCTCCATTCCGGCTTTTTTAGGCATTAACCTTCCCCCAATCTATGATTTTTCTGAGGTACGGATCAGCCCCATACTTCCCTTCCAGGTACTGTTTGTCGAATTTTGCATCTTTCCGTACTGACTCGCCTTTATCATTTTTAAACTCTACCAGAGAATATAATTTAGAATTCTCTTTATTTCCTTTGGCAACAAACCAGATTTCATCTCTCCGGAACACTTCGCTATTCATCGTAGATAAATCATGAGATGTAAAAATCAACTGAGCCCCATGTTTATTTATCTTCATATTATTGAACATCATAATAATGTATCGGAGCAAAACCGGATGTATTTTAGCATCTAGTTCATCAATTACCAGCGTTGTTCCCACTGAGAGGCTCTTCGCAATAAACGGAAGCAGGCCAAATAGCTTCTTTGTTCCGCTGGATTCATCAAACAGATTTAATTCCGTCTCGTAATCGTCAACGACATGTTTTGTAAATACTTCAATCCGATCATGTTCTCTCTCTTCCACTCGGAAGTCCACAATATCCAGATCCATTTCCTGTATCATATCCAGCATCAGTTTCTTCACATGTTCCGAATTTGAAATCGCCATACGCAGTTCCTGGCGCGGATTTCCATAATTCAAGAAATCGATTCCATCATCGAACCAGCTCAATACATCCTGCACCACTTCATTCTTGGCATAAGTAATACCCAAATAAGAAAGCAGTGGCAAAGTCTCGGATAAATCTTCACTTATCTTTAATTTTGAAAAAACACCTTTCAGCGTGATTTCATTTTCATCTCTTTCAAAAAGCGCTGATCTGCGGCCGGTTTCCAGTTTTACCCGGTCCAGCCTTTCATACTCGATCACATCTTTCCTGACAGTCAACTCGTAGCGGTATTCTGCTAATGCAGTCCTGAAAAATAATTCAAACTCTGTCGGCGCATTCACCGTTTCAGCAGAAAAAGCAAACGGTTCGATCAATATTCTTTTTATTCTGATTGCCGCATTTTCATTATCACTGGTCGCATATAACGGTCTCAGCACTTTAAACACCAGACTGTGCAGTGCCTCCAGCACATTGGATTTTCCCCCGCCATTCGGTCCGTAAACCGCTGATACCGGAAGAAATAATTCTCCGTCTCTATCTTTGATCACCCTGTCTTCATGCTCTGAAATGGCGGCTGCCTGCATGTCAAATGTCATTTCATCACGAATGCTTTTAAAATTCTTTACTGTAAACTGGCATAACATTTGTGTTTACCTCCATTTTATTTCAACACCACAATTTTATATTCTCTCACCCTCTATTATATTCATTTCTCCCATTTTGTAAACAATATTTGAGATAAAATCTCATATTTTTCTATGTAATCCCTGATTTGTGCTGTTTTAAGATAAAAAATCACCTGATGCAATATCGTATCAGATGATTTTCATCTCAAAAAACATATCTTCAAACCTGAATTCGTATTCCTTCATTTTCCGATATCTGTTTCTCCATACTCGCCTTTCTGATCACCTCTTCCACCTTTTTCTGATTCGCCTCAATAAACACCTTCAATATATACTCGGCAGCAACTGCCGGATCATTTGGATCATGAAAGCGGTAATTCAGTTTTTTCCTCTTCACGGCAGTCCCACCTCCTTGTCCATTTTTTACAGCCTATGAAAATCAGTCACAGATTAGAATAGATTTTAAAGGCATTTTATATAGTTTCCTCCGCTTCCAGCAGCATCTTTTTGAATTGCTGCATTTTATCTTTTCCCGCAGCTTGACGCCTGCTTTCCCCATCGAACTGAACCGGCACACATTTTTTTGTCCGGTCATAAATCTTTTTATGCATCTCATCTTCCGGATTCTTTATCTGCTGAAGGGAAAGATTGATCATAATGATCATCTTTTTCCCTCTGTTTACCTGGCACCCAGAACACTATACACTGTTTCCAGTCCATAATCCGCCCCTCGCTCTGTTCCAAAATCCAAAAGATAACCAAAACGGATAGATATTCTCCCAATTTTTGAAATTAAAAAAGAGCCACTGATTCAACTTTCAATGGCTCTAGTATTAGAAAATATAACTATAGCATAAACGCCCAATTTATAATTTAATCCTATTACGGACTTGTTCTATCAATCCCTTATCTGCAGGCAGCCAATCCACACTGTCCAGAGTCTCCGCTGTCAGCCATTTCGCTGCCTCATGCTCTTTCAACACAAGCTCTCCTGACTTGATCCTACAGAAAAAGCAATCCATTGACAGGTGGAATTCCGGATAATCATACTCCACTGTTTCCAGATAATCTTTTACTTCAATCTCAGTATCCAGTTCTTCCTTTATTTCTCGTACAAGCGCTTCCTGCGGTGTCTCCCCCGGTTCAATCTTGCCGCCCGGGAATTCCCAGCCATCCTTGAACTCACCGTATCCTCTCTGTGTGGCAAACACTCTATTATTGTTTATTATGATTGCCGCAACTACCTTTACTGTTTTCATTTTAGTCCTCCGCTAATTATTTACAATATACTCGTAGATATCTTCGCGTACCGGAGTATCTAACTCCCATTCAATCTCTACCGCCGTCTTATCCGTGTTTGCCATAATAAACTCTTCTGCTTTTCCAGTTGCTGTCATCCTTCCCAGATAATAGAATTCTTTTGATATCTTATCATCCTTATTTTTGCGAACGAACAACTCTACATTAATTCCACGCTCTCTTGCATGAAGAAAATTCTGCACATCTTCAGACTCTTTTGTTCTGCTCTGCTTTGATATTGCAACCAGTCTGTTCGGGCTCTCAAAATGGTCTTCATATTTGATCGTATCTTTTATATCATCATCCTTATCATAATTAATAAATACTGGAAATGTTTTCGTTTTCCGATCATACTTATATCCGCCCAAATTCAATGGAACCTCGTTATTTTCCCATTCCAGAAGCCTGCATACATCCTCATAAGTATATTTCTGATAAAGCACGAAATTTGTATCCTGATATCTGTGACTGTAATTCTCTTTATATCTTGAAACACCAAACTCAACCAGTTCTTTTACAATCTTATAGAACTCAGGATTTTCCAGCATTTTTTCAAAATCCTGCGATATATCATATTCCCCCATACCCGTTCTCTCCAGAAAAACGCAGTCTGCATAGGTTTTCTTTCCTGAACCGGAAGGAAATTCATTGGTCATTACATTAACCACATTTTTGATCGTTTTTTCCTGCAGCTCTATTCCATAAGCATTTGACAGATCTTTTTTCCATAGATTAAAAAATCCATGGTGGTAAGTCAGCATACGATTGAGCATGGCAAGTTCATGAATCCGTTTCCCGCTGGCCAGCTTTTTTGAAATAAATTCGACCACTTTTTCTTCTGCAGACGAAAGTCTGACTGTATATTCCTTTTCGTATTTAACCAAAAACTTATAATAAGACCCCAGACTGTTATTATCAAAAATACGAAGGACATCCATTTCTCCGTAATCATCAAAATCTTTCAGATCCGGAATTCGTCCCAGTTTATTTTTCAGATTTTTATAATTCTCTCTGATCAACTTAATATCGCTGAAATTTGCATTATCAATGGCCGCAAAAATTCTTTTTCGTGATATTTCATCAAAATGGATCGTCGAAGAGCCCGGAATAATCCGTTCTCCCTCCAGCACATACCGCCGGATATTATCCTTATTGTAGCTTCTGTCTCCAGACAACGCGATCGGTATCATAAAATTATTTTTATAATTCCCAATGAAATCCAGGATCACTACATATTCTTTTTCATCTGCTTTCCGGAGGCCACGTCCCAGTTGCTGTACAAATACAATTGGTGATTCTGTTGGCCGGAGCATGATCACTTGATTCACTTCCGGTATATCAACACCTTCATTAAATATATCCACAGTAAAAATATAATCCAACTTGTCTTCTCCATCATCGAGGACAAGGCGCTCAACCGCATTCTCTCGTTTTTCCTGACTGTCATCTCCTGTCAATGCCAGTGTTCGATATCCTCGTTCATTAAATTTTGCACTCAAGACGCAGGCTTCTTTCTTGGAGCTGCAGAAAACCAACCCTTTCGGCCTCTTTCCACAATAACCATAATACTCCATCTGCTCGATCACGTAATTGACACGCTCCTCACTGGTAAGTCTATTAAAATCTTTCAGCCCGGTATTTTCATCTATAGCTTTACCATCAATCTGCAGATCCGTGATTCCAAAATAATGAAACGGACACAGCAGATCTTCTTCCAGTGCCTGCTGAAGTCGTATCTCATACGCAATATTATGATCAAAAGCCGCATAAACATCAAAAGCATCTGTTCGTTCTGGTGATGCAGTCATTCCCAACCAAAATTGGGGCGTAAAATACTGCATGATATTCTGGTAACTAGCAGCACCGGTGCGATGAGCCTCGTCAATAATAATCGTATCAAACTCATCTTTTTGGAACTTTGTAAGGATCTTTTCCTTTGCCATCATCTGCATGGTCGAGAAGAGATAATCCACATCATAATCCTTTGAATTACCGGAAAGCAATCCAAAAGATCTTGTGTTTCCAAAGACTTTTTTATAACTGGCAATTGCCTGCTTCGCGATTTGCTCTCTGTGTACCAGGAACAATACTTTCTTTGCACCTTCTTCCCGCAGTGCAAATGCGGACGCATAAGTTTTCCCCGTTCCCGTTGCTGAAATCAGCAGTGCTTTCGATTCTCCTGCTGCGCAAATTTTTTCAAGATTAGCAATAAACCCCAACTGCATGGAATTGGGCTGCAGTTTATATTGTTCCAGCGATATAATTTGTGTTTCTTTCGCAATCCTTCTCTGACTTCGGATAATCTGATAGTTAAGTGCGTATTCTTCAATGAAATCATCAAATGCAACTGTATTCTCTGAATTCCATAGTTCTGTAAATTCGGCCATCAGATCTTCCGTATATTCCCCCTGAGCTGTGGAAACCACCTTAGTATTCCACTCTCTATTTTTTGTCAATGCGCTCAAGGTCAAATTAGAACTTCCTACAATGATCCGATAAAGCTCTTTGTTTTTGAAAATATACCCTTTGGTGTGAAAACCTTGCTGCGCCTTATCAGTCCGGTACATTCTCAGTGTAATATTACTTAACTCAGCCAGCTTTCGAAGGGCCCTGGGTTCACTGAAGTTCTGGTAATCTGTTGTGAGAATCTTCCCCGGTATCCCACGTATTTCCAACTCTTTTAATGTCTGAAGCAGAGGAGTAATTCCACCCATAGTGATAAAAGCAACACTGATAAAGAATTCCTTACATGACAAAAGCTCATCCTCAATGGATGAGAGAACTTTACGCCCTTCTTTATAATTATTGGAAATGAACTGCGGCTTATAAGCCAGATTTGACGAATACGCTTTATCCACGTATGCAGTTGTAAATCCTTCCCTTAGTAAATTTTCATTAAACACATTCAATACTGTTCTTCTCCTCGTATGTATATATTTAACAATTTGTATTTTTACTGTCTCTGCCCTGCCCGGTGATATATACTATAGGATTCACCCTAGACACAAACTTCCAATGAACATTATGACACTCAGAAATTTTTCGCTCTACCTATCCTGTTGCTCCGGTTAATCTACATATATCTTATCATCCCTCACTCTAAAGTCACATATTTTATACTCGAAAGAAACTAACTATACAGGATTAACATTCAGCAATAAAATTGCGCTATAGTAATACATCAGTGGATCTTGCTCTCGTGAAAGCTCCTCTCTACACTTACTAATCTAAACTGTTTTACCGTTCATCTCATAATAGCACTATTTTTATGAATAGAAAGACCACTAAATCATGTCTTGCAAGCAAAACTACCTCGCTGTAAGAAATAATGCAAAATAAAACAAAATAATAATTGCTACTATAACTGCTAGTACTATTAATATTTTTTTCATATCATAAGTCTCCTTTTATTTATCCTCATAGACTATTTTATATTGATCCAGATCATACACTTGTCCGAAAAATCCTGTCAAAATAGCTTCTGCATTACTGCGTGCATTATCAAGCAATCCATTGGCAACAGCTTCCTCTTCTGCCTCCTGTTTTAATTCTTTAAGTGCCGTGTTATTCTCTTCTAAAGTCACCTGATTAAAAATGCTTTCTTCTTCATGATATACCTTAAAAGAATCCGTATCAATTTCACTACTTAATATTTTTGTTTCCGGCAGTTTAACTTCAATGGTATTCTCCTTTTCACTCCATTCTATCTCTTCAAAATTAAAACCTGCTTTAATAATTACACCATAACTATATATGTATTTGCTCTGTGTAAATGGAATTTTTGCACCAAACAATTTTCTCGATGAATCCGTAACGCTCACTTGAGTGCAGTAAGCTGATTGAGTCGCTATTTCACCAATATCTTCAAATCCTATTTTCGTTGTCTGATTATCAAAAGAAACTACTCTTCTCACACCAATAATTATAAGCACTATAACTATTAGTAACACGAGTAGCATTATTATTCTTTTTGCAAAAAGATTACTAACCATTTCTCTAAATCTATTATTCTTTTTCTTTTTTGTAGCATTTTCCTGCATAACTGCACTTCTCCTTTTTCCTTAGTATAAATAGAATATATAATTAAATCAAAAATCTATCTCATATTCAAGATATCTTCTGGATTCGTTCTGTACCTCATTCACTACTGTTGAATTCCCAGTACATTTCATCCCCTTTAATACAGCATCAATTTTTATAGCATCCCGCTCTTTTAACCCAGAAGAATTACTAAGTTTCAACATGAATTTTTGATGAAGCAATGGTGCCTGTTTGTTCATTCGCATTTCCACAAGCCCTACTATACTGGGATCATATCTCATATACTTCAATTTAGGATTTACTGGATCATGCCCTGGGCACTCCATCTCAGCAGCAATTTCCACTGTAGTATATTTTTTATCTGTATAATTTTCTTCAATGTCTACAGATCCTGTTTTTTGCAGATCTACATCTCTCTTTTTATTTCTTTCGGAAAATAATATTTTTTCTTCTTTGTAGGTAACCCTAAAGTGCTTTGCACCAAGATCCTGTGCGATCTTTTGCAACTCATTTATACGGACTTGTTTCAAATAACTAAAATATTCATCTAACGCAATATAATTTCGTCTTTCGCTTGGATCCACATAATAAAACTCATTCTCTTGATCTGGATAAAATAAAAGTCCATATAAGTCTATAGAATCTCTAAAAATATTTATAACATAAAGTCCTTTTTGATTAGATATAAACCCAATAGAACCTTTACATACTTCTTTTTCTGCATATTTTTTATCCCTTTCTGTTATTCTTATAAGTTTAGGCATAAGAAAATCTGCATCATTCAAAGTTTCCAAAAATATTGGCTGTAAAGTCTTTAATTCTATTTGACGCGCCTTTTCATCTGCAGTTTCTTTTAACGTCTTTGCACTTTTTCTCACAATGCTCCCAACAGACTCTGCGATTACTGAAACATCTTCTAAATCTACTTTTCCATCATCATTTTGATCTACTGTTTTTACCACAATGTTCTTTGATTTTTCTAACAATTCTTTTGTATTTTCTGATATACCTGTAATTAGTTTTCCAAACTTTTTCTCCATCTTCCTTGGGCAGCCTCTGCTATTCTCCTTTCTTCTCATCAATAAAAATGTAAAACCAAACTTTAGGACATAAAAATTTTTCATTATTATTTTACACCAAATGTTCATTATTCGTAAAAGAGTTTTTACTTTTTTATAGAAACCTTGATAAAATATTTTATACTACAAACTCTATACTAGAGATAAATAAATTTCCATACTCAAAATGGAGAACTATGATTCATTTAAATCATAATTCCCCATTGTATTTAAAATTTTTTCTACTTTGATATCTTAGTCACATACAACTCAATTTCACTTATATTTTGATTCTCCACAAGGTTACTGTACTCATCCCCATTTCCATTTTTCATAAACTCCAATTTCATCTCTGTATTTGGTTCTATACTTTGCTGAGTTACTTTATATTCTTTCAGCACTTCTTCATCAGAGATATCGATATATGATCCATCCTCCGGTATAAGAATAAGTTTAACATTAGCCGCCCCATATGAGTCTCTGAAATCTCCTGCCATTGATACATATCCACACGTAGCAAGATTTCTTCCTGTATAATCACGAATATATTGTGTGTATTTATCTGGAGAAGCTTTAATTTCCAGCACATCTTTCTCTGATTTTCCAGATTCTTTTACTAATTTTATCGAAAGTACGATTTCTTCATATGTCTGATGTTCGATCAATCCGTCTAACTCTTTTCCTCCTTCATCCTTCTCAAAAACATATTTCATTTCCGTATCAGGCGTTATATTCTGATTTATTACAACATATTTTTTCAACTCTTCCTCATCGTCAATATTAATATATGTTCCCTGTCCATTGACAAAGACAAGCTTTAAATAACCTTCTCCATATGTATCCATTCTATCACCGCCCATGGACGTATATCCAAATGAAGCAAGATTTCTTCCGACGTAATCCTTAATATACCAAGTATATTTATCCGGAGAAACTTTTACATTCTTAGGTTTATGTTCTTCTGAAGATTTCTCATTCTCCTCTGTTTGCTTTTCCACACTTTTTCCCATATCATCACTTCTTGTCGGTCCACATGCTGACAACAATACTATCACACTGCACATTACCAATACTACTTTACTCTTTTTCATTTTCTTTTGCCCTTTCCATAATTTCTTCTTTTATTTTTTCTTTCAGTTCTTCAATATACAGTCTATATGTCTTTTCTAAATACTCTTCCGGTCTTATAGGAAACTTATCACATTGCGCCAATGAAATAAATTTTAACTGTACTTTCATTCTGATGATCTTATTTTCTATTTTCTTTTTCTGTCTAATAAAATATATTTCTTTTTGCTCGGGTGGGAGCTTAATTAAATCTTTGATCTCCTTTAATTCAAAATCCATTTCTTTATAAATGAGTATCTGCCAGATCTGCTCTAACGTCTGTTGGTCATATACTCTGTGATTATTAGGTGCTCTTTCTATGGGAAGAATTCCTTCATCATCGTAGTATTGTAACGTTCGTTTGCTCACCCCTACAATTCCACTTACTTCATTAATTTTTTTCATTACGGCCTTTCCTTTCTCCGCAAATCAAAGTATAGCCCATCACGTTAACGTGATAGCAACACTTATTTGCGTATTTGCTTATTACATTTTCCAGAAAAGGTCTTGTAATTTTCGCGAATTTCCAATCTCTTCTATTCCATAATCCAGCTTTTAACTTTTCAAACAAAAGAGGACATATGCCTATAGCACACATCCTCTCTCTAATTTGTAATTTACTTCACCCTATATTTTATCTCTATAAATAGTTCTTTTTTGTTACAACTATATGTACCGTACTCTTGCTGATTCGAAACTGTTTCGCCGTCTGCCTCACAGTCGCGTTATTTTCTATAATATAATCAGCGATTTCCACGGCTCTCTCCTCAATATAATCTTTCAAAAAAATCCCCCTGCAAACATCGTTTTTACAATGTATGCAAGAGGATATAAAGTCATGCCTTTAAGCTTCGCGCTTTTAATTTTTCTATTGCTATTCCCTTGTTCTTAAAACCCTGCTTTCAGCATTTCATCCATCATGGCTTTCCTTCGATAATACACTGCCCGCCAGTTCTTCGCAATCTCAGACGCCTTTTCTTTCCCGCCCGGATATCTTTGGATCTTTTTCAAATATTTCATTAATTCTCTGTACCGGCTTCGATCACTTACCCTTTCCGATTCATGATTCAGATATGAAATATAGATATCCCGTACCTGCTCCGGGAATCTGTCCTTCAGCACTTTTTCATATCTGTCCAGATTATAGATGAACATTTCTTTCCTAATGCATTCAAGCATACGCTCATACATTCCCTCTGCCTCCATAAGCGGATACAGAATCCTGTAATTTTTACTGCTTTTCAGAATCTGTTCCCTATAATCATCCCACTCATTCTCTGTGCAGACCGCTTTAAGTTTATAAATGTGGATCAGATTTTTTTGTGGACACTCAAAGACATAATACAGCAGTTCTTTTTTGTACGCTTCTTGATCTGACCGTGTTTCATATATAGAAACCAATTGCTCACTGTACCGGTCAATCAGCCCCGGATACTCTTTATCCAGAATTTTGCTTTCCTGCAAGATCTGAATCGCCTCATCCAAATTTCCATTGTTAAGGTTCTCTTGTATTTCCAGCTCCCTTACCTCCGGAAATCTCCAGTGTTTCCTTCGATATTCTCTAATCTCTTCCCTTGAAAAATCCAGCCGCTCCATGAGTTCCAGCCGCTTTATAATATTATCCTCGTAGCCGTATTGATTGCTCCACGTACTTCCACAATCTGCAGATGATGCCTGTATTTCAATTCTTTCATCCAGATATTTCAGCTTCTTTTCTAACATATCACGGTTCTGAAACTCATGAGTCAGGAAATCTTCCATATAGTCTTCCATGTAATCTACAACATAATCACATGACAGATGACTCATAAACCAGGAAAACATCTCGCTTTTTTCTTCTTCACCGCAATTCTCCAGTATTTCTTTCCATTTATCATAACATAGATTTGCAAGTTGGGATATACCGCCGTCAGAATCATCCATCTCTATATTTCCAATCGTTTTGAAAACATAATTTGTCAGTTCAAATGCCTGGCGATAACAGTTCCGGTCAATCAATATATCCGCTTTATCTTCCAGATAATTCTCCATCTCCCAGATAAAATCCGGGGCTTTCAGGTAATCAATATAACCGCTTCTGTCACCGTACTCCCATACAAGCTGATCTACTCCCTGTTTTAGCCAATTCATCTGTTTCTCGTCTATCTTTACCGCATATCTGGTCACAAGCATATTCCGGATCTCACTATCCTGCGCAGCAATCCCCTTTACAAAAGATCGTAATTCCTCTTCCGGCATGTTTTCAATGATTTCTTCTGCTTCTTTTTCCGGGTTATCCGGACAAGTCTCTTCTGTCAGAGTATCCTCTTCTACCTGGTCCTCAATCTCAAAAAGAACAGCCGCCATATGCTTGCAATTATTTCCATCTTCTGCGTAGGGGCAGGAACAGTACATCTCATAGATCTGTCCCTCTTCGATCTCAATATCTACTTCATAATCCTCCGTCCCCTCCACAACGGCATGATATCCATGTTCTGTTTTCTGGAGTTCCAGAACTGCGGCATCATAGTAATACGCTTCTCCACGGGCGAGGATATGCTCCCGAAATAACTTTTTCCATCCACTCATAAAATGTTTCTCCTATGTAAACAAATAGATACTACAGTTCCAGACTATTGTCTTTTAACAGAAAATCATACACACTCATTGTTGTAATTCCATTTTCATCCCGTGTCACATTCACTACGTCTTTTACCACAATGATCTTTTTAAAAGAATCTCTAACCTGAAGCAGGGACATTTTCTCCTTCTCCCGCTTTTTTTCATCAGGCATGGCAAAAGCAGACTGGATATAATATCTCTGGCTCCCTCTGTTGGCAATAAAATCTATTTCTAGTTGTTTTCGTTCTGCCTTACCCGCTGCATCTTTCTTCCGCTTTTCCACAATTCCCACATCTACCATATAGCCGCGGCTTCGAAGTTCATTATAAATAATATTTTCCATAAGGTGTGTCTCCTCTGTCTGCCGGAATCTCAGCCTGGCATTCCGCAGTCCGACATCCTCAAAATAATATTTAACAGGAGTTCCGATATATTTCCTTCCTTTTACATTATACCGGTTTGCCTTGTGAATAATAAAAGCATCTTCCAGATATTCGATATACTGACGTATTGTATTTCCACTGATCTTTGACTGCAGCACACTTCTGAATGTGGATTCAATTTTCGGAACATTGGTAAGAGAGCCGACTGCTGAGGCCAGGATATCGACCAGATCTTCCAGCTCCTGTGTCTTTTCAATATGATGTCTCTCAATAATATCCTTCAGATACGTTTCTTCAAACAAGCTTGTCAGATAGGAAATCTTCTGCTCCTCTGTCTTCATGATCACAGTGAGAGGAAGCCCGCCATACAGCATATAGTCCGCCCAGCCATGGTACATATCTCCCCCGTACACCTGCATAAATTCTTTAAACGTCAGTGGAAAGATATGGATTTCATCTCCTCTGCCGCGAAATTCTGTTATGATATCCTTGGATAGAAACCTGGAATTGCTTCCCGTGACGTACACATCAACATTCTCAATATGCAGCAGTGAATTCAATACCTCTTCAAATTCATTTAAAAGCTGCACCTCATCCAGAAGAACATAGTACATTTCATTATCCTGAATACAAGATTCTATATATTCCAGAATGGAGTCGGGATCACGATACTTCCTGTGCTTTCTCTGATCCAGCTCAATTCGGATAATATGAGATTCCGATATCCCCTGTTCCAGCAGATAATTTAGGAATATGTGAAAAATCAGATAGGATTTCCCCGATCTTCTCACGCCCGTCACAACTTTAATCATATGATTATGCATCCGGTTGATCAAATCCCGAAGATATTTATCTCTTTTAATTTCCATCCTTTTCTCTCCTTATATTGAATATCTTTGACACTTTTACCGTTTTTATTTAGTATAATTATAGACGTTCAATATTTTTTTCACAACTCCATATTGAATATTTTTGACATTTTTACCATTTTTATTCAAACATTATCACACAGCCCTTGGAAATTTCAATGGAAAAAGTACAAAACAAACTGTTCTTGCGCGCAAAAAACAGACACATGCTTCTTTTTGCAATATGCCTGTTTTCTTTTTACAGTGTATGCAGAGGAAAAGAAAGTCATACTCTCTTATCCGTCTAATTTATAATTCATATCTGCATTCGTCCAAAATATCATATACATGTCTGCTCTGCTCATGGATCCGGCGGTTTCCTGCTGTTAAAAGATTCCGTCTAATATAATATATAGTTCATTATAGTACTGATGTAATTCCTGATGATCAGATATACTACAAGAAAACTGATCACGCTCATACACAGTTTTGTCAGGAAATATGCATAAGGCCTGCGATTCTCATTCATCCTCACGCATCCCTGATAGGCAGAAAACTGTATGTAAACACTGATCGGTGTTGCGAAAATCAATACAACAAAGGCCGCATTCCACGAGATGATCCCCAATATGATCACAAGCAGAAATACGATTGTATCATAAATGCACCTGCCTCCGATGACATTGAACATCGTATTGACGTTCGTCGTTCCTTTAAAAGCTCCGGTAATTGACTTTAAGAGCACAGCTTCCAGCAGATCAACACCTGCCGTCAGGAGAAGAGTAAGCAGAATAAGCTGAAAATACGGCATGTCAATCGTTACGAACCCATAACTGATCTCTCTGATCCGGCTGGATATTACCAGCATCGCAATGAGCATAACAACAAGGAAGATGACCGCTTTTGCGATGATCAGCTGGAGCCCTGCACTGCTGCCTGCCGCTGAAATTTCCCGGACTCTGCTCACAGGAGCTTTTAATATGGGAATGATCTCTGAAAACATATTTTTTGTTCCGGATATAATCACGTCTTTCTGACGATTGATCCATTCAGACTCCTTCGTGGTGCCGCCCGGCTGTCCCTGCTGGTAATACTGCTGTTGGGATCCCGGCTGTCCCTGCTGATACTGCTGCTGAGCTGTTCCTGTCTGTCCCTGCTGATACTGCTGCTGAACTGCTCCTGTCTGCCCCTGCTGATACTGTTGCTGAGTCGCTCCCGACTGTCCCTGCTGATATTGCTGCTGGCCCGCACCTGCCTGCTGCTCCGCGTTCTGCGTACTGCCGGCACTCTGGGAAGTACAGTTGCAGACTTCACCATCTTCAAGCTTTCTTCCGCATTTTGTACAATATTTTGCCATTGTTTTCTCCTCCTGCCCCATAGATTTCCTTTATAAATTATTTATAAATCTACAGTTTTATTATAGAAAAGACCTCCCTTTATTGTCAATATTTTAAACATCTTATTACCTTGTAAATTCTGCAGTTTTTTTGGAATTTTTCCAATATAATTTTGCTGTTTTATATTGAAAAAAAGCACAAAAAATTTATAATTATACATATAAAGTCATTTATATCAATTTACGCCATAAAAATAGGAGGTAAGATCATGCGTTTTTGTCCATCCTGTGGAACTATGAATGGTGACGATGACAGATTTTGCGAAAACTGCGGAACAAAACTGGATCGGGAAGACAACACAAATCCCCAAAATCCGGACTCACACGCCATTCCTGACGAAGAGTATCATAATGCCGGCCAGCAGACAAATGAGATGGAGGGCTCTCTCCACTACGATGATAAAACGGTATGGGAAGAGCAGATACCGGCGGCCCCGATTCAAAAGAAGAAACTGTCAAAACTCCAGAAAGCCGTAATCGCAGAAGCAATATGCCTGATCGTGGCTGTCGCGGCTTTTTTCGTAGCCGGAAACCACAAATACAGTCCGGAAACGGTGGCTGAACGTTTTTTCGCCGCGTATGCATCCGGGGACTGGGAAACCATGTATGCACACCTGGATCTTCCGGAGGGAGCTTTCCTGCAGGAGGATATGTTCGAGAAAATGATGGAAAATTCTCAGATCCAGGGCATTACCAATTATAATATCACGCCTGCGGGCGGCTCGGAGGACGGTATTTCACGAAATTACTCTGTAGAGTATTCCATTGCCGGATCCGGAACGTCAAGTATGAATTTATCCCTTGTGCAACAAGGAGATAATGAAATGCTCTTTTTTGATAACTGGAAGGTATGGATGGACGGAATCCTCTCCGAAGATTATCAGATCACAGTGCCGGCCGGAACCCGGATAGCTGTCGACGGAACAGAACTTTCAGATGACGCCAAAATTGCGTCAGCCGGCAGCGGAACAGACACCTATCAGTTAACTTTATTCAATGGTGTCCATACGATCACCGCGGCGGCACCCTGGTGCGAAATGTACGAAAGTGAATTTAATACTTCGGAAGGCGGCAGTCTGGTCCTGTCAGGGCTGACCCCCACCTCCGAGGGATCCCTGGCATTCCAGGCAAAACTGCAGGAAATGCTGGAAACATTTTATTCTTCGGCTGCGTCAGGAGCAGACTTCAGCGAGATTGAAGGAATGTTTGCCGCGGAAACGGAAAATACCGATATTTATGACAATATAAAAGACCGGTATGAAGATCTGAAAGACTCGATGTCTCATGATGCCGACGATTACTATACGTTCAATCAGATCACCTTCGACAATTTCTCTTTTGAATCTTATATGGAGAATGGAATGCTCATGGGAGAACTTTATTTCGATTATACGATCGCATACACCTACAGCGGCTTCGGCGGTACCCGAAGCGACACCTCCACCGGGACTAACAACAGCGTAAGCGCGGTTTTCATATATGAGGAAGACACCTATAAACTTATGCCTGCCTCCATTACCAACTACTTATGGTGGCAGTAGGACGCCGGTTGTTTCATAAAATGGATGGAGGGTATATAGAATGGAAAAAAATACAACGAACAATACCGTATGGAAATGCATGGCAGCACTGCTTGGACTGTTGCTGGTCATAGTGATCGCGGGAATCGTGCTGCTTCTTATATGGCCTGTGGGATCCGGCAGCGGCAGATCCGTACTGGAACCGTCACAGACAGAACTGCAGGCCGCTGCCCCTCTGGATTCGGAAGCGCAGGTCAGCCAGGAAATCCAGGTCACAGGTTCAGCAGCTCCGGCCGCCGATGATAATGAAGATCTGACCGCAGATTATATTATCCCGGACAGTGACACAAAACTTCTGACTGACTCGGATATCGAGGGATTGTCAGCACGGGAGCTGAACTATGCAAAGAACGAGATCTATGCGAGACATGGACGTATATTTGATTCCGCGGAGCTGAGGGAGTATTTTGAGAGTAAGTCCTGGTATGACGGCCAATACACCGCGGATGAATTTGACGAGATGAGCGGCTCGGTCCTGAACGCGACAGAAAAAGCGAACGCGGAGTTCCTGAGCGATGCGGAAAATGAACTTTCACCGGGAGGGTATCAGCTTGATCAATAAATGGGGATATAAGATAAAAAAGCAATTTCCGGCAGTTCTGTTTCTGGCGCTGGTCCTTTTGCTGACCGCCTGTGCCTCCAATGAAACGGGAGATGGACAGGAAACTGCGGAAAACACAGAGGATACTGAGCAGGATGCGCCGGATCTTGTGATCGAAATCGAGGACGATAGCTTCTCCAAGGACAGTTCTGAACAGGAAACCGAAAACACAGAACCGGAGATCCCGGAAAAAGACAAAATTATTGTACTGGATCCGGGCCATTCCGCGGTTGTGGCCGGGGGAACAGAGCCCCTCGGCCCCGGTTCTGCGGAACTGAAGGCGGCAGACTCTACCGGAACCAGCGGTGTTTCTACCGGACTTGCGGAGTATGAGCTGAATCTGCAGGTAACCCAGAAACTGAAGACAGAACTGGAGGCCAGGGGATATACTGTCCTCCTCACAAGAGCGTCAAATGATGTGCCGGTAAGCTGCGTCCAGAGGGCAGAAGTCGCCAACAGCGCGGGAGCGGATGCTCTTGTGCGGATCCATGCCAACGGAAGTGAGGATCCTTCGGCCCAGGGGGCTATGACGATCTGCATCACTCCATATAATCCTTTCTACCCGGCGCTTTATCAGCAGTCCAGAGCCCTTTCAGACAGTATTATTAACGAATTGTGCGCCGCGGCAGGCTGCGAAAATGACGGGGTGTGGGAGACGGACACCATGAGCGGCAACAACTGGAGCCAGGTGCCGGCCACTATCGTGGAGATGGGCTATATGACCAATCCGACGGAAGACGCCCTTATGGCGACAGACGAATATCAGAACAGCCTCGTCCAGGGGATCGCCAATGGGATCGATGTGTATTTTGGTTATTAGGAGGGAGTGTTTCAATATCTTTGCGTTTCGTCAGAAGCGGGAAACGGTTAATTCCATTTTAACTCCCAGCCGCAATTTCTTCTGTTTTATATAGATTATATCCTTCATAATAATAACTCACATCAATTCCCTTCATGTACAGACTTCGATCTGAAACAGCGTCTGTCAAAGCGGATTTCAATAACACCTTAATCTCAATATCTTTGACCGGACTGCGTTCCATAGCAAGCAAATAGTCTCCTTTGTCAACTTTACTCCAATCTATAACCTGCTTTATCTCCTTTTTTAATATTTGATCCAGCCAGATTCTGGTACTGCGCCCGTTCCCTTCTCGAAAAGGGTGCGCCACGTTCATTTCTACATATTTTTCAATGATTTCATCATAGGTTCCTTGCGGCATCTTATCTATATTTTCCAACGCCGCATGTAAATACATTACAGGCGCAAAACGGAAATTCCCTTTGGCTATATTTACCTCTCTGATCTTCCCGGCAAATTCATAAATCTCATCAAATAAATACTTATGGATTTGGGACAATCCTTTAAATGTTCCTACTTCAAAGTTATCCAGCAAATTTTTTTCAAATAGTTCTATCGCTTTTGCCTTACTTATTTTTTCTTCTTCTCGAGCCAGTTCTGCAGAATTCTCAATTCCTAATTTATTTTCTAACATCACACAGTTCACCTCCCCAAAATAACGATTTCTGATTTTCTTCTAGTATATCACACTATTTTTACTCCATGGCAAAATTAATTATATCAAAACTCAAACTGGATCTCCCGATATTCCGTCTTCCCGTTTTTCATCTCCGACTTCATAAGGGAAACCTTTTTTACCGCCATCTCTGCCTTTGGAAGATGCACCTGATAAGGCTTCCTGGCAGACACCCTGCGGATCAGTGTGATATGGGGGACAAATTTATCTTCATCAAAAGGTATCCCTTCCTTTTTCAGCGCCCCGCGCAGATCCTTTACATAGGATTTCAATTTCTGATTGCCTTTGACTCCCGCCCACAGAAGGTTTCCAAAGTTTCCTTTCTCTGAAAGAGCCAGCCGGAACTCAGGAAGAGGAACATCCGCCAGAACATTTTTCACCCGTGCCGGATCATCGTACTCCCCGATAAAAGCCAGTGTCAGATGCAGGTTTCTCGCCGGGACATAGCTGCCCTCCACTCCCTGTTTTTTCAGATCATGCATACAGGCGACCAGCGCATTTTTCATCTCATCCGATAATCGGATCGCCACAAACAGTCTCATGCCTTACGCCTCCTTTTCCTTTTTAAACCTGTCCATACTGCCGCAGCAGTCTTTCCCCTTCCTTTTTCATCTGCTCTGCCATCTCATCTGGTCCGATGATCTTAACTTTTTCTCCCAGAGAAAATATCCATCCCAGGAACTGGCCGCTGACAAGAACTGTTACATTTACCGTAAAATGATTCTCATCCGCAGGGATCATCATGACTGATTTCCCGAAGCGGTCGATGATAACGCCGGCAAGGCTGTTATCCACCAGAAGCCTTACTGTCTGCTCCCTGCCTCCAAACATGCCAAAACTTTTTTCTCTGTCCTCTTCTCAAAACTACTTTTTCCCGCAGCACTTCTTATATTTTTTCCCGCTCCCACATGGGCATGGATCATTGGGATATATCTTTTTCTTTCCGGTTACCATTTCCCCTGAAACTCCGCTCGGCATAGCCATTGTCGTGATCTCATCCGCATTGTAGTCAAGATCCAGATCAAATCCCATTCCCCCAATCTCATCCGCAGCACTGCCGAGCAGTTCTGCCGCCCCGCTGCTCATAGGGACGATCACCGGGCGTTTTCCCTTTGGCATAGCCGGCATACTCCTCATCATCTCAATGGGAGTATGCCCTCTGTGAATCGTCATTCTTGTATGATTATTCACATCCGGGATCAGCTCCGCAAATTCCTTCAGCGCATCCTCGTCCGGGAAGACGATGTTCTCCTCTCTGAACATTTCCATGACATCCGGAAAATCATTTCCCACACTCAGCTGACGCCAGATCAGCGCCAGAAACTCTTCTGCTTCCTCCAGGCCAACCTCCAGCACTTTTACCAGAAACGTCTTCAGTCTGCAGTAGTACAGATCGCTGGTAGGGTATCCGTTTTCCGTATAATCCAAAATCTCTTCCGGTCCGGGAATATAGAAATCTTTCCCTTCCTGGATCTCTTCCAGTTTTAGAAACATGTCGTCTCTCAGGAGTTCCTTATCGATCACCCTCCCATTCCGCAGCACGCACAAATTCAGATCCTCCGGTACATTGAAGAAGAATGTCTTAAACTCCTCCGGCGTTACTTTATGCCCCAGACATTTTCTCAGCATTCTGCGGACAATCTGTTCCGGCGCTGTCCCGTAAAACATCTCCACCGCCATCAGGCAATGGTACATCCAGAATGTCCCCTTTCTCTTTTCCTGATATTCCGGCGTATTGATCTTTTCGTAAACGCGCACAACCTCCCTTGGGACTTCGGCATAATCATCATGGTAGATCACTATGTATGCCAGATCATAGAGCTTCTCCAGTTTCCTCATCTCATCCCTCTCGGGATAAAACCCGTTTTCCTTCGCCGCCGCTTTCTCAAATTCCCGGATCTCGTCATCGCTCAGGAGCAGCATACGCTTTGCCATCACCTCCGGTTTCAGGATCTCATCCCGGATCCGTTCCGCCAGCTGACTCTTGTTGAGGGATGTGAAATGAGAAAGCCCTAAATCTCCAGCCATTTCCAGAAGATCTTCCCTGTCTGCGCTGAAAAGAAATTCTCTGAGATCTGGTTTTCGGGACTCTTCTTCTCCAGACATTCCGAATATCTGCCCTCTGGCTTCTTTTTTCATCTGCCACACGTTTTCCTCCAGAATATCCCGCAGTCTGTCTACACTGATATCAGCCGGATTTCCCGATTCTTTTGTCTCTTCCAGTATTTTTTCTGTCACTTTATCTGAGAAAGCGCGGGTCAGCTTCTCCGCGAAGTCTTTCATCATAGAATTTCCGGATTTCTCGTTTCTCTCTGTACGGTCTGTGGGTTTTTCCGTCCCTTTGATCCCGCACCTTCCGGCGCTCTGCTCCTCTGCCAGTTCAGCAAAAGTCCTGTAGTCCGGTTCTCCATAGGAGACCGGATACCGCTTCCGCAACTTTCCATTCACAGTCTCTGTATCTGACCATTCCCGGACCGGCCTGCTGCCCTTCTGTTTTAGGACAGATGGCCACGGGATCCTGTCTGGCAGCCTTTTTTCGATCTCAACCCGATATTCTTCGCCGTTGCCCGGGCGGAATGTAAACCATCCTTCTGTATCAGCCAGCGTATCGATATATGTATCGGAAGCGCACATATAATCATAGTAATATGACGTAACATGCCGCTCTGCCTCTGTCCATTCCCGGATCTGGATCCCCGCATGGTAAAATTCATACTCATAATCAGAGGATATTTCCGTTTCCGTAATCTCCTCCAGAATTAGCGCAAGCTGGGAAAAAGTGATCCCGGATGGAATGACACAGCGCCTCCATACCGGTGGTTTTGATTTTTTAAGTATTATTTTTAACTGATATGATTTCATCTTTCCTTCTTCCTTCTACTGATCTGTAAAATATCTTCTTTCCTCTGTTACGAACAGTATATCATAATCATAAAATTTGTTCTTACTTTTTCCTTAAGTTTCCTTCTTTCATTTGAACTTAACAGCTTACTGTCAACACAATCCCGGCTTACCTCATCTGCTTTTATTCATCGTTTAATATAAAAGCTACTGCCTGTTCTATGGACTGTTCCAGCATCGCACTGTCTGATACATATATAGTATAATTATGTTCTCTTGAAACGGTCTGACTGGTACTCAGAAGACTGATTTTCCCATCATTTTCAGTATACTGGAATCGGCAGCTTTCGTTTTTATAATCAAAGAACCCCACCTCCATCTTTCTGGTTCTGTAAACCTCAACCTCCTCTTCCGTCTTTTCATTTACATAATTTCTTATCAATTCAAATGCCAGTTCTCTGTCAAATTCTTCATATGTCGGCTCAAAAATTAACTGACTGCAGCTTTCATCCAAATTTGACTGGCCGTTCTTTTCCTCATAAAAGCTTGCCAGATTAATCTCATATCCTTCTCCTCGATACATAAAATAAAACTGTTCATAGGCATGAAATGTGGTGTGCTACCCGTCAAGTAGACAATGAAAAAAATATAAAATTTTTGTGTTGCCCGGCTTGTGCCGGGCAATCTTTTTATGCGGCTAATAACCGTTCATGAAATTCAAACGGTGTTAATACATCAAGGCCCCTTTGCGGGCGGTCATTTATGTAATAGTCTATATATGCCGTTATCGCTTGTACAAGTTCCTCTCTGGTATGATACTTCTTCCCATAATACATTTCGCGTTTTAGTATCCCCCAGAATCCTTCCATAGGTCCATTATCCGTACAGTGTGCTACTCGGGACATGCTCTGTGTCATTCCCGCGTCTATTAGCTTTTGGTGAAACGCGCGGGAGGTATATTGGAAGCCCCGGTCACTATGAAAGATTGGATGAGCTCCCGGATTGTTCTTTACTGCCTGATCGAAAGTATCAAATACCAATTGATTGTTATTGTGATCACTTAACACATATGCAACTGGACGATGATCACATAAGTCCAGAATCACACTCAGGTATAGCTTATGGATATGATCAAATGAAGTGCCATACTTAAACTCTGTTACATCAGTTACCCATTTCTTGTTCAGACCATCTGCATGAAAGTCTCTGTTTAAAACATTTTCTGCTATAAAAGCCGGATTTTTTGATGGCCGGGTACAGCCGTCATAACGATATCTCAAGTTTGATCTTATCTGCTGTTTTCTGCATATGCGCAGGATTCTTTTGTCATTTACTTTGATGCCGTTATCGTGACGGAGCTTGTCATTTAATCTCCGATATCCCATGTCAGGATGTTCTTGATGGATTGCTTCCAACCGGTCAGAAATCTGTTTGTTCAGCCGGTCATTTGCTGTTTCTATACGGTTCAGCCATTTGTAGTAAGCCGCTCTTGTAATGCCGCCAAGTTTACATAAGGATCGGATCGAGTAATGGTGTTCTTCATGTTCCTCTTTGATCACCTGATAAATGTGTTTGTTTCTTTGCCGGCTCAGCCCCGCCTCCTTTCGATTTCTGCAAGTTTTTTTAGGAAGTCCGCCTCCATTTGCGCGTGTTCTTTTTCTGCCCGCAAAATCCGGTTTTCTGCCCGCAGCTTTTCGAGTTCTGACATTTCCGCTTCTGGTTTTCGTTTTCCACGTCTGTCACGAAGAGCCTCCACTCCCTGCTTCTCGTATTTTATAGTATAATTACGTGCCTGTTGGTAAGAAATCTTAAACTGTTCTGATGTCTTGGCATAATTATGATCATGGGCAATGCAGTATTGCACGATTTCGACCCGTTCATCGAAAGTGGTTTTTCTTCCTTTGGTCATGATAGCATTTCCTCCTGTTCCGGAAGCTTTCAGCTTCTCATGTCCATTATACCTCAAAACCCACTTCCTGATTGTATCTTCGGAAGGAATGTTATAGGTGACTGCCAGTTCCCTGTAAGATCCTTCTCCGTTTAGATACGCTTCAACAACATCTTTTTTAAAGGAGGCTGAATAGGATTGATTGTGCCCTGTTCTGAGGAAAGCGGATTCTCCAAATGCTTTATACTTGTTAACCCATCTTCTAAAAACGGTTTCATTCACTCCAAGTTCGCTGGCGTGTGATAGATAGGATCCGTTTCCTGAAATGTAATCTTTTACAGCCTGCAGCTTCACTTCTGGTAATATTCCTCTAGGCATAATAAAACTCCCCTCCAGATAAACAGTTTTATTATTTCAACTGTCTACCTAAAGGGGAGCATATCAATGTCATGTTCGAGGCCATTCCTTTTTCATTTGTAATTTCATAAGTTTTTTCATCTTCCTCTCCCCGGGTCGATATGCTCAGTCCCGGAGACGCTTCTCTGTTTTCAATTTCTACTTGTCTTTGAGCTATCTGATTGGATTGGATCACAGGAAATACCGTAATAAAAGACATTAAAAGAGTTGTTGTCAGAATCGAATTTACAGTTCCGTTTCTTTCTATGATCCTTACGATCTTTTCTATTTTATCACTTTCAAAAAAATTCACTATAAAAATCAGGATCACATAGACTGTCAGTATAATCGCAATGGTTTCTCCTTCCGAAACTTTTTCCAGGATATTATCCTGCGAGCGGAATAAGTAATTAATTACAATGATAATGAACACTGCAATACTAACATTTCTTATATTTTTCATTGCTCCTTTTTTCATATGCCTTTTCTTTTCATTTGTACACATCTGTTTTCCCTTCACAAACTCTTCATAAAAAGGCCGCTGTACAGCTTTTTTCATACAGTGGCCTTACTTTAGGCTGTTCAATTGCAAATCGGATTTATTAAATTCTGCATCCATCCGCCTTAAAAAATATGATAATTCACCACCAGGGCCGCGAACACGATGGATACCATGGACAGCAGCTTGATCAGGATATTGATGGACGGACCTGATGTATCTTTGAAAGGATCTCCCACCGTATCTCCTACAACGGCTGCCTTATGAGCCTCGCTCCCTTTTCCTCCATACGCTCCGCCCTCTATGTATTTCTTGGCGTTATCCCAGGCGCCTCCGGCATTGGCCATGAAAATAGCCATCAGAAATCCGGTCGCAGTGGAGCCTGCCAGCATTCCGATCACCCCATTATATCCCAGGATCAGTCCCGTTATGACCGGTGTGATAATCGCCAGAAGAGTGGGCAGGATCATCTCATGAAGGCTTGCTTTTGTACAGATATCAACGCATGTCTCGTAATCCGCGTCTGCTTTGCCTTCCATCAGCCCTTTGATCTCCCGGAACTGGCGGCGCACTTCAACTACAATACTCTGAGCCGCGCGGCCTACGGATTCCATCGTCAGCGCGGCAAACACAAATGGCAGACATGCTCCGATAAAAATTCCCACAAGTACTGTCGGATTCATTACACTCATATCGAGTACGACATTGGAACCGCCTACTTCCTGCACTTTTTCAACATAAGAAGCTATGAGCGCCAGTGCCGTAAGAGCCGCCGAGCCGATGGCAAATCCCTTTCCTGTCGCGGCCGTAGTATTTCCAAGGGAATCCAGGGCATCTGTCCGTTTTCTTACGTCAGCCTCCAGACCTGCCATTTCCGCAATACCTCCGGCATTGTCCGCGATGGGGCCATAGGCGTCTGTCGCCAGAGTAATTCCCAGCGTGGAAAGCATGCCCACTGCTGCCAGCGCAATTCCATAAAGCCCTCTTGTAGCCTCGATAAATCCTCCGGACAGCGCATATGCCGCCATAACACAGATGGCGATTATAATGATCGGAACTGCGGTGGAAAGCATTCCAAGGCTGAGTCCGCCAATAATGATCGTGGCTGAGCCTGTCTCCGATTTCCCCGCCAGATTCTGAGTAGGTTTATAGGTGTCTGATGTAAAATATTCCGTAAAGAATCCGATCAGTACACCGGCCAGCAGACCTCCCAGGATGGCAAAGTAAAATCCGATAAATTCCTTTCCCAGGATAAACCATACTACAGGGAACGCAACAATGGCTATGATCACCGCACTGGTATTTGTCCCTCTTCTCAGTGCTTTCAGCAGGGTACTCTGTTCCGTACTCTCACCTGTCTTTACAAGCAAAGAACCGATAATGGACGCCAGCACGCCTACCGCTGCCAGGATCATAGGGATGACGACAGCGTTTACCCGGTCGACAGACTCGATCTTATTAAAAGCGATCACTCCCAGCGCGCATGCCGACAGGATAGATCCCACATAAGATTCATACAGATCCGCGCCCATTCCGGCGACATCCCCTACATTATCCCCTACATTGTCTGCGATAACAGCCGGGTTTCTGGGATCATCCTCCGGGATTCCGGCCTCCACCTTCCCGACAAGGTCTGCGCCCACATCGGCCGCTTTGGTATAAATACCGCCGCCTACACGGGCAAACAACGCCATGGATGAGGCTCCCATACCAAAGGTCAGCATCGTGCTGGTGATATCCTCAATGGGAAGATCAAACACAAGCCTCAGCAGAAGATACCAGATGGAAATATCCAGAAGTCCCAGTCCTACAACAGTAAACCCCATAACAGAACCGGCGGAAAATGCCACATTAAGCCCTTTATTCAAACTCTTCTGGCAGGCAGCCGCTGTCCTTGCATTTGCTCTCGTGGCGATCTGCATTCCTACAAATCCGGACAGACCAGAAAAAAATCCTCCTGTGACAAAGGCAAAAGGAACGAACCATGTCAGAAGACCCAACGCCGCCATAATAAACAGGATTACAAACATTCCTACAAAAAACGCGATCAGGATCTTGTACTGCCGCCGGAGATACGCCATCGCACCGTGATGGATCGATGCCGAAATCTTCCTCATCCTGTCATTGCCTTCCGGAAAGCGAAGAACTTTCTGCGCCCTGCTCGCCGCGAAGACCAGAGCGATGATGGAACCGCATAATGTCAGTAACGCTAATTGATTGTCCATTACATTTTCTCCTCCATTCCTCTTTTGAAAAACAATTATTATGTATACAAATGATTATACCACTAAATTCTGATTTTTTATATAATTTTCTGATTTTATCTTAAAAAGGGGACAGGTACCTTTTAAAAGGTACACGTCCCCGTTCACACTTTTTTTACATTTTATTGATGATCAAAATTCAAACACTGCGACTCCATATGCCGGAAGTGGATATGCGATCGAGTATTTCTGTCCGTCACACTCCTGTTTTACAGGCTTATAGACCAGTGGCCGCTGCTCTCCCTTTCCACCGTATTTGGGATCATCACTGTTCAGTACAAGTTTATGCTGCTTTCTCCGCTGGACACCCACACGGTAATCCGGTCGTTCCATTGGTGTAAAGTTGCACACAAAGAGCAGGTTCTTTTTCTTGTCTTTTGAATGTCTGACAAAACTGTAGATGCTCCGGAATCCGTCATTGGCGTTGATCCATTCGAATCCCTCCGGATCGGTATCCAGCTCATACATCGCCTTATTTTTCTTATACAGGTGGAGCAGATCCCGGTACCAGTTCTGGATATACTGATGTTCCGGCTCCGCCAGAAGAAACCAATCCAGCTCCCGCTCCTCACTCCATTCACGCAGCTGCGCGAATTCCTGCCCCATAAAGAGAAGCTTCTTTCCGGGATGTCCTGTCATAAACGCGTATCCGACTTTTAAATTGGCAAATTTGTCAAACCCAAGCCCGGGCATCTTATTGATCATGGAACATTTCAGATGCACCACTTCATCATGAGACAATACCAGGATATAGTTTTCGCTGTATGCGTATGTCATGGCAAATGTCATCATATTGTGGGCGTTTTTCCTGAAATAGGGATCCAGTTTCATGTATTCGGTAAAGTCATGCATCCATCCCATATTCCACTTCAGGCTGAATCCAAGGCCATCATCTTCGGGCGCTCCGGTTACTTTCGGCCAGGCAGTGGATTCCTCCGCGATCATGACCGCGCCTTTATTTCTTCCCAAGACAACAGAATTGAGATGCTTGAAGAATTCTATGGCCTCCAGATTCTCATTCCCGCCATATTTATTGGCCACCCACTGTCCATCCTGCTTCCCGTAATCCAGATAGAGCATGGATGCCACCGCGTCCACCCGGAGCCCGTCCACATGAAAATGCTCGATCCAGAACAGCGCATTGGCAATGAGAAAATTCTTCACTTCCGGTTTCCCGTAATCAAAGATCTTTGTTCCCCAGTCCGGATGCTCTCCCTTTCTGGGATCCGCATACTCAAATGTAGGAGTCCCGTCAAAGTCAGCCAGTCCATGGGCATCTCTCGGAAAATGTGCCGGCACCCAGTCAAGGATCACGCCGATATTGTTCCGGTGCAGATAATTCACCATATAGGCAAAATCTTCCGGTGTTCCATAGCGGGATGTAGGCGCATAGTATCCTGTCACCTGATATCCCCAGGATCCGTCAAACGGATGCTCTGCTATCCCCATCAGTTCCACATGAGTATATCCCATGTCTTTTACATATTTTGTGATCGCTTCCGCGAACTCTCTGTATGTGTAAAATCCTTCGTCTTCCCGCCCCGGATGGCGCATCCAGGATCCCATGTGAACTTCATAAATAGACATGGGACTGACCCGGTTATCCCAGTTCTCCCTCGTCTTCATCCAGGCGTCGTCCGTCCACTTCAAGTGAGAAATATCCGTAACTCTGGAAGCTGTCCCCGGCCGCAGTTCCGCATAATTCGCGAACGGATCTGCCTTGAAGATCCGTTTCCCCTGCTGCGTCTCAATGCAGAATTTATACAGATCGCCTTCTTTCACGCCCGGTACAAAACATGTATAAATCCCCATCGGCTCCTGCCGTTCCATATAATCTGCCTCAAAATCCCAGTCATTAAAATCTCCCACAACGGCAACCCGGCGCGCGTTCGGAGCCCACACGGCAAAATAAACCCCTTCTTTGCCCCCGCGGACAGCTTTATGAGCTCCCATTTTTTCATAGATCTCATAATGATTTCCCTGTCCGAAAAGATACTGATCCAGCTCGCCGATCTCATATGGCTGCTTTTTTTTCTTTGTGTTCTTTTTTTCCATAAAGCCCACCTCGTCGCTCGATTTTTATATAGTAATATTATACTTGATAGAAGAGGAAAAGAAAAGCAGAAACCCTATTCCGTATTATGAATATTTTTTACATATTCCGGCCTGTGTATTCTTTAGAATGATCTCTGCTTCTTCCACTACTGCCTGGCAGGTTTCTTCTTTTACATGCTGTCTTAATGCACACATGGCATCGTCATCTCCTGTTTCCCCCAGTGCCCATACAACATGTTGCCGCACGATTTCATGAGGATTTGAAAGTTCTTTTATCAGATGGGGAACATACTCTGTATTTTTTGAATTTCCCATAGCGATCGCGGCGTTTCTCTGAAAATATTTTTTGTCTTTCAAATAGTGATACATAATCGGCCGGACACATTTTTCATAAAATCCCTCCGGCATATGCAGCAGCTTTTCAAGTGTAAATTCCTCGGCCATTTTCTCCAGCTTCTCATCTGCCGGATACAGATGGGTAAGTTTTTCTTTATTATGGGGACAGACTTCCTGACACACATCACATCCATGAATATGACACCCGAGTTCTGACCGTATATCTCTCGGTATAACCGGATCTATACGGCCTTCTCTTCTTATCCAGTTATTATATCCAATGCATTTTGCAGGATCCAGTTTATAAGGCGCATACAGGGCTTTCGTTGGGCAGGCGTTGATGCATGCTCTGCAGCCGTTCATATACCGGCGTCCCGGGCTGCGGAAGATAGCACCCGGACAGATACGCTCTCCCGATCATAGGAAGCAGTTTCTCAGGAAACGCGCACTGCGCATAGTCATATGCCAGGACCAGTACCGATCGGGCGCCGGGCAAAAGTTTCCGGGGATCCGCTCCTTTTTCGAATTTTTCCTTCCAGCAGTCATAGCCCTCTCGCAGATCCGCTTCTTCATGGGCCCGCTCAAATTTTTGTGCTGTCGTGATTCCAATCTTACAGAATCCGAGATGCCGGGCATATTCTTTTATCTCATCCGTCAGGCTCATCATGTATTCCTCTTTATGCAAACGGCAGCTGTTTCTTGCCGAAACACCTGCCGTTTATGTCTTGTCAGTTCTGGTCAGATATTAAAATCTTTCTCCGACAGAAGGATCCTGTCCGCGTCATCTGTATTTTTCCTTAATACGCGCTTTACAAGTTTTTTGGCGGACGCTTTTTGTGAATGCTGGATCGCTCCGTCCATAATCTCCTTCACCTCAGCGACTGTCACCGCATGGTCTTCTCTCTGGAGAGAATCGATCCTGCTGTAAAGCGCCAGGATTCCCATCTCGTCGATGCGATAGCCGTTCTCCTGAGCATAAGTCTGGCCGAATGTAACCAGCTCATCATTGATGAAGATCGGAATTTCCAGACGGGATGTAAACTTTCTTCTGAATTCTCTATTGGAAGACAAAAGTCTGTCAAGAGGCTTTCTCTGTTCCTCCAGTACGATCAGCAGTTCCCCGGTATCCTTTTCCATTGCTTTATTCAGACGGGCAACTGTCTTTTCATTCATCTTGCCGGCCTTCTCGATAATAAGGGCTCCGCCGTACAATTTGTCAAAAATATCGCTCATCTTCTTCTTGTTCAGGGAATCTCCGGTAACGATCGCCACCTTACCCTGACGAATATTACGCTGTTTCTGGATTGCTTTCACCACATCTACAGCCAGGACAGTCTTACCGTTTCCTTTATTTCCAATAATGAGCAGATTTCCTGATCTGGATGTACCTTCTCTGTTCGTACAGTTCTTGTCCTGTTCCAGAACATCAACCAGCTGTTCGCTCATTCCACGCACAGGCACAAAATATGAAAACAGTTTCTTCTGTTCTTCTGTAAGGCCCGCCCTCGTTCCGATGCCGCTCTGGGTTTCCAGTTCATAGCGTCCGTGTACAATAAATCCGGTATCAGACATGGACAGTGCGTCTGAAATTTCGTCCAGTGGAAGCGGCGCGGTCTTTCCAGTCGCGATCATCTTCGCTGTCTCTTTCCGACTCAGCGGAGTTGTAGCCGAAAGAATATCCATGTCGTCATCGTCATCATCCGGAATTTCTCTGTCATCCGGCCGTGCATGATCCGGATTCACACGAAACTCCTCATCCAGATCAGATACCGCGCCTTCCGGTTCTGCTTCATCTGTATCATCCTCTTCCAGATCTTCTTCCTCTTCAAAGAATTCCTCGTCTTCTTCATCGAAAAATTCTGAGTCATCCTCTTCCAATTCTTCTCCCTCATCGAAAAGCTCTGAGTCATCCTCTTCCAATTCTTCTCCCTCATCGAAAAGCTCTGAGTCATCCTCTTCCAATTCTTCTCCCTCATCGAGAAGTTCTGAGTCATCCTCTTCCAATTCTTCTCCCTCATCGAAAAGCTCTGAATCGTCGTCTTCCAGCTCTTCTTCCTCATCGAAGAATTCCTCTTCATCTTCTTCATCCAGGAATTCATCTTCATCTTCAAGGATATCGTCAATGCGCAGTTCTTCTGTCACTTTACCCATATTTTCGTGGGGCTCTTCTATTTTCTTCTTATCAGATTTCACTGTCGGCACCGGATGTTCCTCCTCCGGTGGAATCACTCCTTCGATTTCATCGATCATTCTCTGGATATCCGGGGGAAGAATCGGTTCTGCCGCTTTTTTCTCCACAGATCTGCTGTCTTCTGTTTCCTTCTCCGCGGCCTTATTATCACTGTCCTCATTCTCTTCTGCAACGGCTATCTCGCTGTCCGCAGCCTCTGCCGCAGCTTCCGGCTCTGTGGCATCCTCGATGATCGCCTCTTCTTTCGGCTCCACTTCCTCCATAATATCCTCTTCCTTCTCCGGTTCTCCTTCCCATCCGGTGAGGATATCTTCAAGGCTCATCTGCCCGGTGATCTGATCATCATCTTTATCCTCATCCGCAGCAGACTCTTCCGCAGCGCTTACCGGCGCTGCCTCTTCTGTTACATTGGCAGCCCCTTCATCCATATTTTCTCTGATTTCCTCTAACTCCTCAGCGTCTTCTGCACCGGTATCCACGGGCAGTGTATCCGGTGTGATCTCGGTCATCTCGCCGGAAGGCAATACTGATTTCTTTTTCTCATCCATGATCTGGGAAACGATATCCATATCTGCCACGGCCTCAATCTCCCCAATATCCTCCTGGAGATCCTGAAGCTCCGGTTCTTCTTCCTTTTCCGGATGTAACAGCTTTCTCAGTGCTTCGTCAAGCGGCATAGTATCGCCGATCTTTTTCTTTTCCTGCGTTCCGCTGCCATCTCCGCTTCTGTCTGTCTCTCCCGTTTCTGACCGGTACGCGCTTTGATCTTCTTCCCCGGTAACTCTGGAACTGTTTTCCCCACTTTCTCCTAATGCCAGAACGTCTGAAGTTTCCTCTGTCTCTTTTGATCCTTCCGCCTTTTTCTCGCCGTAAGTCACGATATCGGGCATCTCCTCTGTCTCTGAAGACAGCTTCTCATAGCGCCGGTCATACTTTTCCTGCTGCGACGGAGTCAGCGGTTTATACTGCATCTTCAGTTCCATCGCCTTGTATACATACTGGCCCTCACTGAACCAGAGGATCAGGTCATCACACTCCTCCAGACATTCCGCAGTCATACCCGCTTCCTGATACAGCTTTGCCAGCTCATAGGCCCACTCTTCAATATATTCAGATTTCTTGTACTCTTCCAGAGCCTCGATCTGCTGTTCTATCGGAGCCCTCTGAGCGCGGAGAATCTGGTATCTCAAAATATACTGATTCGGGTCCTTCGGCGCTACCTGCATAAAATCATCATAATAGTCAATTGCCTCATCTACATTGCCCGTTTTCAGAGCAAGCGTACACAGGCGGCTGATAATCTTCCTGCTCCCCTCCGCGCGGCGATAGGCAAGATTCAGTACCTCATAGCTTTTCTCATACTCTCTGTTCTTCTCATAAATGTCACTGACATTCGTCAACATCGCTGCATTACGCACTCTCTTCCAGTCGATCGTATCAGCGATCTCCGCGGCTTTCCTGTATGAACCCTCCTCCATAAGCTCAAGCATCTGTTCTGTCTTTAACTTATATTCGTACTTATCCACCGTATTCACCTCATCGAAAATATATTCCATCGGTCAGTCTCTGCCGCCTGAACCCTTCCGGACACAGGCCGATATTCTTTCAATAGTTTATCATATGAGCACTTCAATGTCAAAAAAATGCATCCTCAGTTGACGCTGAAGATGCATTTTAATTTTTATTTAATTTTTTCATTTTTCTTTTATATTTGAAATCGGAGACAATTACCAGATTCAGTTCCTGTGAGACCTCTGCCATCTGTTATCTGATCTGCGGTCGATTTATTAAGACCTGCTTATTAAATCTTTCCTCCTTCAATAACAAACTGAGGTTCATAGCAGCATCCTTTTGCTTTCTCTTCTGTCCACATTCCCGGTACCGTTTTATATTCTTAAAGAATATCCCCGGTTATTCTTCCTATAATCGTTTGTCCGTCGCAGTACCATAATCTGGTATTCCAACCGTCTACTGGATTATTCCTTCTATAACTCGATATCCTTTACTATAAAATGATATTCTACTCAATGTTTCTTTACACATCTTTCGAAATTCTGCTATATGTGGTATCTATATTCAATACGTCTGCAGATGTTAAATCTTTTTATCTTCATCCGGACTTCTCAACTCTCCGATCATTTTCATTTCATTCTGATTTTTCCGGATCCTTAATCTTCTCTACAGCAAAGGTCTCTTACATCACAGGAACTTCCATCTGCCGTACCACTGACATATTGATAAGAAACTGAAACTATACTGTCCATGGGACTAACCTCCTGTTGCCTTTTATTTTTAACCTAATCGAACAACTGGTTATTCTTCCGTCTGTTCTCTTAGATAAATATCCTTTCGAGACTTTTCTTAATCTCTTTTGGATGGTTATATAATAGCATCGCACCCGTTATTTGTCAACACATTTTTAAAATTTATTTTAAATAAATTTATTACTTAATTATTTTTTGTGAATTTTCTGATAATTTATATGGTCCATAGTGTCTTCCCGCGCTGTCACACACTATATTTATGTAGTGTGCTGAATATTGATAGACAATTCTGACTATGCTTTTAAGAATTGGGGGATATTTCTTAAAAATTCTTTAGATTCTCTTCGGCCGTTTATTAAGAAATGGGTACTACCCTTATATCTGCAAAAAACAGTACCCGTGTTCTTATGGACCTCCGGCGTTACAGAAAGGGAACTGACACTATGGACACGAATACAGAAAGATTCCACAAGAAACTCGAAACGATATTACGAAGTAAATACACATACCCTTTCCTCCTCATCGCACTTTTTATCCTCCTGATCCTGGCCGTTATCCCTGCCGGATCTGTATTTGGATCAAACACCGACTGGCTAAGCCAGCACGCATCTCTTGCTGAAACCATACGGGACGCCTGCCTGGATCAGCATACTCTTCTGCCATCCTGGATTCCTCTGTGCGGAGGCAGCAACGGATATCAGGTCGCGTATTATGGCTTTCTCCGCCCGGATATCCTCATCGGATGCCTGCTGCCCCGGATCCCCATGGTCACCATCCTCATCTGCTGCATGCTGGCTGTTTATCTTATCTCTGTCCTCCTCTGCTTTTTCTGGCTGAAAGGAGAAGGCGTCCGGCCGGTCCTTGCGTTTGGCGGAAGCGTCCTGTTCATGACTGCCGGCTGTCTCTTCCATATGCACCGCCAGGTCATGTTCGTTAATTACCTGCCGTTCCTGCTGCTTGCTTTTATTTGCGTCAGTAAAAAACGGATCCGATGGCTTCCTGTGTGCCTGTGCCTTATCTGCCTGAGCAGCTTCTACTTTTCCATAGCCGCTTTCGCCGCCGTAGCGTGGTACTGGTATCAAAAAGAAGGGGCCTCTTTCTGGAAAACATCCCTCTTCCGGAAATTTCTTCCTTCCGCAGTTGCGGCCGCCTGCATGTCAGCGGCTCTGCTCCTTCCCACCGCGCTGGTCCTGCTGGAGCACCGCGCGGATTCGTGCCGCTCTTCGCTGAAATTTGTGCTGGAACTCTTCGCCCCAAATCCGGTCATGAACAATCTGTTGTTCAACGAGTACGGCATGGGACTGACCTTTGTCTGCCTGTATGCCATCCTCGCCGGTCTGGCGCGAAAAAACTTCCGCAGAAACAGCATCCTTTTCCTGCTGTTTGGAGTCTTCGGCATTTTCTCCTGGATTTTGAACGGCACACTCTACGCCCGTCCCAAGATCCTGATCCCTTTTATGCCTCTGGTGATCCTCCACTGCACTCGCTTTTTCCAGGAAACTTTCGGGCGGGCGGCTGCCGGAAGAGAACATCCGCGCTCCGTCTGGCCTCTCTGGCCCTTTGCGGTGATCCTGCCGGTGGGACTCCTCTGGTTCAGCCAGAAGCAGTTTCCCTGGATCCTGGGGGAGGCAGGGGTCCTGCTGATCTTCTGCCTGATCCAGAGAGGTTCTGTCAGGCTTCCGAAGACCTCTTGCCTTGGCTGTTATATGCAAAGGCTGCTGGCAGGAACGGGTGCCTTCCTTCTTCTTCTGGCCGCTCCCGTGGGCCTGTATCTTACTACTTCCGGTACAGAAGACTGGGTCAGCGCCGATCAGGTCAATACCGTTCTTGCTGCCGGTCAGACAGAAGACCTGGATCTGGATCCTCTCTATCATTTCGACAGTCTGACAGAGCCTCTTGCCACCGGAAATGAACTGGTCCGTCCGGATATGCCCCGCAGCACCATGTATTCTTCCGTAATGAACCAGGCATACTCCTCGTTTTATTACGATACCCTGCAGACACCCATCCGGATCAACAACCGGGTGGCCCTGCTGATATCGGACAACCCCTTCTTATTCCATCTGCTGGGCGTCCGGTATCTGGAAACCACTAAGGACAACGTGCCTGCAGGCTATCACATCATCCAGGAGACCGACTCCGGTGTGATCGCCGAGAATGAACAAGTTCTGCCCTCCGCTTACTTTACCGAGGATCTCATTTCCCGCAAGGAATATGAATCTCTGTCCCCTGAGGAACAGCTGGATGCAGTTACAAGGATGACCGTGGTAGAGGACATGCCCGCTGATGTGGCTTACGCCCACCCCGCGTCCGCCAAAAATAACTCCGGCTTAAAATCATGGAATCCCTCTCTCACTCTGGCGTCCGGCCTGCCGGACGGACTTGACATCCGCCCGACGGAAGAAGGATATGAAGTCACAGCCCAAAAAACCTGCACGCTGGAACTTGCGGTTACGGATCCGGTCCCGCAGAATATCGTGCTCCTTCAGTTCAAGGTAAAGAATCTCACATGGGATCCTGTCGTCATCGATATTAACAATATCCGCAACAAACTGTCCGGAACCTTTGCGCCTTATCCCAACAGGAACCGGGATTTCCACTACCAGTTCAGCACAGACTCGGAAGAGGGAGTGACGCGGTTTTCCGTCACATTTTCCAAAGGGCACTATGATCTGAAGAACGTGACCTGGCACCTGTACGATCAGGCGGCATTTAAAGAGAAGCAGTATACTCCCCTTGATCTGGATACCAGGCAGACAGCAGACCAGGGATTTCAGGTCCTGTCCGGCACAGTTACAGCCAAAAATGACGGCCTCTTTGCCACTTCTGTTCCCATGCAGAACGGACTTCAGATCTATGTAGACGGAAAACCTGCCGACGCGGTCACAGTCAATGAAGCTTTTATCGGCGCCTTCCTGGAACAGGGGAGTCACCGGATCCTGATCACATTTTCACCGCCGGGGAAACTCCTGGGTTGCGTGGTCAGTTTGGCGTCCATAACCGGATATACCTGCTTCCTCCTGGCATCCTGTCTGAAAAAAGCGCGCCGGAAAGACGGCGCCAAAAGGGGAATATTTATATAAAAGTTATAAAGGAGTGAATTTTTATGAAGACAAAGAAAGAACTGATCGCTTACCTGCTAAGCGGCGGTATCACCACCGGAGTGAACTATCTGTTGTATGCCGGATTTATGTACCTGCATCTTCCATATCTGACTGCAAACAGCATTGCCTGGGCAGGCGCGGTACTGACTGCTTACATTCTCAACCGGCGCTGGGTATTCCGCTCGGAAAACCACGTCGTCCGGGAGCTGGCCTCATTTACGGCCATGCGGCTGCTCACGCTGCTTGCGGAAAACGCGCTGCTCTGGCTCCTGATCGGCAGACTGGGCCTTTTGCCTATCCCCGCAAAAGTTCTGGTGAGCATCGTCACTGTGAGCGGGAATTATGTGCTCTGTAAATACGGCGTCTTTAAAAGAAATACGCACTGCCGGGAAAGGAAGGTGATCCTGTCATGAAAGAAAAAGAAACCGTCAGAACAGAAAAAGAAACCTCTGTGGATCTCATCAGCATCATCGTACCATGCTACAACGAAGAAAAATCGCTGCCCGCGTTTTACCGTGCCACAGCAGAGGCTGTGGGCAAAATCCGGGGAGCAGACTGTGAGTTCATCTTTGTAGATGACGGGAGTCAGGACCGAACACCGCACATCCTCCAGGATCTCTCCCGGCCAGACAGCCGGTGCAGATTCCTTTCCTTTTCCAGGAATTTCGGAAAGGAAGCAGCCATGTACGCAGGCCTGCAGAATGCTTCCGGAGACTACTGTGTGTTCATGGACGCAGATCTGCAGCATCCGCCGGAACTGTTAAACGAGATGTACCACACGATAAAAGAGGACGGCTATGACTGCTGTGCCGGACTGAGAGAGGACCGCCAGGGCGAAAACCGGCTCCGCTCCTTTCTGTCCCGCTCCTTCTATCACATCATCGGAAAAACCTGCGGACTGGACATGGGCGACGGGAAGGGGGATTTCCGGATGATGAACCGGACAATGGCAGATTCTGTTCTGGAACTAAAAGAATACAACCGGTATATGAAGGGTATTTTTTCTTTCGTCGGCTTCGATACAAAATGGATCCCCTTCCACAACGTGGAGCGGACTGCCGGGCTCTGCTTTTGCTTTTATATGCGATCGATACCTATTGATACCATACCACTGTTTCATAAGGCCGCAGCGTGAGAACTCCGTCCTTCTGTTGTCCTGCCTCAGCATAATTGCACAGTACGGAGGTATATCCGCTCAGATCCGGAGCATCCGTCCACCGGCAATCTCTTCCATAGAAATTCGCCGTCACGATGAGTTCATGCCCTTCCCAGGATCTTCTGTAGGCAAAGAGCATCGGGTGACCTAAGGCCAGCGGCTCAATATCGCCGTAAGCGATCACATCCAGCTCTTTTCTAAGGCGGATCAATTTCTGATAGTAATGAAAAATAGAATCCTCATCCCGAAGCTGATCTGCCGCGTTGATCCGGGTATGATTCCCGTTCACCCCGATCCAGGGCTCCCTGCCGTCCGCGGAGGTAAAACCGGCGTATTTTGTACTATCCCACTGCATCGGAGTCCGCCCGTTATCCCGGGAATGGATCTGGATGATTCTCAGCGCGTCCGCCGGGGACAGACCTTTTTCCTGCAGGATCTGATAGTGGTTCAGACTTTCCACATCCCGGAACTGGCCGATCTCCGTAAAATCTGTATTGGTCATTCCCAGTTCCTCGCCCTGATATATATAGGGCGTGCCCCGCAGGCAGTGGATAACCGTGGCCAGCATCTTTGCGGACTCCTTCCAGTATTTTCCTTCATCTCCGAAGCGGGAGACGACCCGGGGCTGGTCATGATTGCACCAGAACACCGCATTCCAGGCATTGTGCTCTGCCATTTTCGTCTGCCACTCAAAAAGAATGCTCTTTAACTTCCCAAAATCCGCAGGTACCAGGACCCATTTCTCATTGCCCATGAAATCCACCTTCAGATGATGGAAACTGAATACCATAGACAGCTCCCCTGTGTCACAGCCGGCGTACCGGTAACAGTTCTCAATGGACGTGCTGGACATCTCTCCCACGGTTATGATCTCAGCGTCTGTCCCGAATGTCATGTCGTGGAGTTCTTTCAGATATTTGTGGATGTTCGGGCCGTCCGTGTAATATTTCCGCCCGTCGCCTGTGGGATCATCCCGGAATTCACCCTTGCTGACCAGGTTGACCACATCGAACCGGAATCCCTTCACTCCTTTATCCATCCAGAACTTCACGATCTTCCGGATCTCCCGACGTACATTTTCATTGTCCCAGTTCAGATCCGCCTGGGATATGTCAAAAAGATGCAGATAATACTCGTCGAATTTCTCTACATACTCCCAGGCGCTCCCGCCGAACTTGCTCTCCCAGTCTGTGGGCGCACTGCCGTTTGGCTTCCCTTTTTTAAAAAAGAAAAATTCTTTATAGTAAGGATCTCCCTCCATGGCTTTCCGGAACCATTCGTGGCGGGTGGACACATGATTAAAAACCATGTCGAACATCACCCTGATATCGCGCCGCCCTGCCTCGGCGATCAGCTCTTCCACGTCTTTCATAGTCCCGTAGGCAGGATCGATCTTATAATAATCTTCCACGTCATACCCGTTGTCGTTCTGAGGCGAGACAAAGAACGGAGTAAGCCAGATATAATCCACGCCCAGCTCCCCGAGATAATCCAGCTTCTCGATCACTCCCCTGAGATCACCTGTTCCATCCCCGTTCGTATCCCGGAAGGACTTCGGATAGATCTGGTAAACAACACTTTTTCTGAAATCTTGATTCATATTTCATCTGCCCTTTCTTTAATATGAAAAAACTGTGAAGGGGGACGTTCCCCTTTTCACAGGTGCCTGACCCCTTTTAAAAGGGGTCAGGCACCGTTCACACTTTTTTCACATTTATTTCCACGTTATGACTGCCGTCTCTCCGGCTTTTGTCTCTGTCCCTGTATGCATCGTAATATCTTTCGCGCTTCCTTCTCCGGTGACGATCAGCATGGTAGTGCACGGATGTCCCGCTGCCCGGATCTTCTCCGGATCAAACTCGATCAGCGGCTGTCCGGTCTTCACATGGTCGCCTTCTTTTACAAGAAGGCGGAATCCGTCACCGCCCATATCGACGGTATCTACTCCTACATGGATCAGCAGTTCCAGTCCGTTTGCCAGTGTCAGTCCACACGCATGTCCGGTATCTGCCATAACAACGGTCACCTCGCAGTCTGCCGGGGCTGTCACCACCGTGCCTGTGGGTTCGATGGCCACGCCGTCTCCCATGACCTTCTGGGAAAATACTTCATCCTGCACATCTGTAATCGGGATTACCTTCCCGTCCAGGATGGACTTCAGTTCTCCGGGAGCTTCTGCCGCACCGGCTTCCTCCGGAGTTTCTCCGGCCCGGGCACTCTCTTTCGCTTCATTCACCACGGATTTTTCTTCACCGGTCTTGGCCGGTCTTTCCGCTCCGAAACGGTCTGTCGCGGACAGGCGGACTCTTCCTACGATAAAAGTCAGCGTGAACGGGATTACGATGGCCACTGCCATGGCCAGCAGGAAGATCAGATAATATTTCGGCAGGATGGAAATGATCCCCGGAAGGCCTCCTACGCCGATGCTGAATGCCTCCACCCCGAATCCTACGGAGATCATTGCCGCAAAGGAAGATCCGATCATTCCGCAGATAAGAGGAAATACATATTTTAAGTTCACGCCAAAAAGCGCCGGCTCTGTCACCCCGAGATAACAGGAAATACATGCGGGCACGTTCACCTGCTGGGCACGTTCGTTTTTCTTCTGGAGCACGGACATTGCCAGCACACTGGAACCCTGCGCGATATTGGAAAGGGCGATCATGGGCCACAGGATCGTTGTCTTGGGCGGAATCGCCAGAAGCTGGGAATCCACGGCATTGGTCATGTGATGTAGTCCGGTCATGACAAGAGGCGCGTACAGCAGGCCGAAGATGGCCGCGAACACAAACCGGAAATCAGAGGTCAGTCCTGCGTAAACAGCATTTCCGATGGCATCTCCGATCCTCCATCCGATGGGACCTACAATTGTGTGGGCGATGATCACCGCCGGTACCAGAGAACAGAAAGGAACAACGATCATGCTGACCACTTCCGGACAGTGCTTCTTAAAGAATTTCTCCAGGTAGACAAGGACGAATCCCGCCATCATCGCAGCGATGACCTGTCCCTGATACCCGATCATCTGCACCTTCGCGAATCCAAAATCCCACACCGGAATATCAGCCGCCGGGGTAGAGGAAACACTGAATCCGTTCAGCAGCTGGGAGGATACCAGTGTCAGTCCCAGGATGATACCAAGGATCTGGGTAGTGCCCATCTTCTTCGTGATGGACCATACGATGCCCACCGGAAGCAGGTGGAACACCGCTTCGCCGATCAGCCACAGGAAGTTGTATGTTCCTTCCCAGAATTGTGAGATGTCAGCCAGACTCTGAGTCCCGTTGTTGAAGAAATTGATCTCGCCGATCACGTTCCTGAACCCCAGCACCAGACCGCCGCAGATCAGAGCCGGGATCAGAGGAGCGAAGATCTCGCCCAGCGTTCCCATAGCCTTCTGGAGCCAGTTCTGATTCGTCTTGGCCGCGGCCTTTACCGCGTCCTTGCTCACTCCCTCGATACCCGCGTAAGCAGTAAATTCGTTGTAAAACGCGGCCACATCATTTCCGATGATGACCTGGTACTGTCCTGCCTGCGTAAACGTCCCTTTTACGCCTGGCAGAGCTTCAATCTCCTTCTCCCTTGCCTTCCTGGCATCGACCAGGACAAACCGCATCCTCGTCATGCAGTGGGAGACTGCCTGGATGTTTTCTTTCCCTCCCACCAGCTCAAGCAGCTGCCTGACGTCGCTTTCATACTTTCCCATCGCTTCTCTTCCTTTCCTTTCTCATGTACGTTCTCCAGGTATATCCAGAACGTATCTGAATCCAGTGTTTCCAAAATCGCGTATTTCAGTCATGAATAAGTCTCAACTTGTTTGAACAACTTTAATATAGCATACTTGTTTAAACATGTCAACAAATTTTCAACTTTGTTATTTGTTAATTACTTGCATTTTTAGGCATGTATTTTTATAATAAAATTAAGATGTTTAAACAAGAGAGGAATCATTATGCCGAAAGCAAAATATGGACAGATCTATCGAGATTTAAAAGAAAAGATTGAGACTGGCTTTTATTCTTATCAGGAGATGCTCCCGTCAGAACATGGGCTGGTGCTGGAATATGACTGCTCCCGCAATACCGTACGCAGGGCGCTGGCAGAACTGACCGCTGAGGGCTACGTGCAGCCCATGCACGGCAAGGGGGTCCGGAATATCTTCCAGCCAGTGGAACAGGCCGCGTTTACCGTAGGCGGGATTGAATCCTTTAAAGAATCTGCCCGGCGGAATCACAGGGAGGCCTTCACAAAGATCCTCCAGTTCAGTGAGATCATCGCGGATCAGAGAGTGGCAAAACGTACCGGTTTTGAGCCCGGAGCCGAACTCTACTATATCCAGCGGCTCCGCTCACTGAACGGAACGCCGCTCATTCTTGACCACAATTATTTTCTGAAGGCACTGACCCCCGGACTTACACCGACGATCGCGTCCCGTTCTATATATGATTATCTCGAGGGGGAACTGGGGCTTGTGATCACCACCAGTAAAAGAACGCTCACTGTAGAGCGGGTGACTCAGCTGGACGAAAAATATATCGATCTGAATGACTATAACTGCATGGCCGTCATCACCAGCCAGACATTTGATGACAACGGCATGCAGTTTGAATATACACAGTCCAGGCACAGGCCGGACTACTTCCGGTTCCAGGATATTGCTTCAAGAAGGAAACCCATGTGACAGAAAATTTTTATCTCCACACCGGCTGTCCTGTACAGCCGACTATATTCAGAATATCCTTTATCCGGGAAAGATTATAATCTCCCAGTTTCTCCGCAGAGGCCTGTCCAACACATGCCACTTCCATACCTGCCTTGTGCCCTGCCTCTACGCCGGCCGCAGCGTCTTCCACTACCAGACAGTCCTGAGCAGGAAGCTTCAGGGCCTCTGCAGCCTTCTGAAACACCTCCGGATAGGGTTTCGAATATGTAATCTGTGTTCCGTCTACAACCGCCTGAAAAAACGTTCTCATGTCCAGACGCTCAAGGATCAGGGCTGTATTTTTGCTGGAGGAGCCCACAGCTAATCGATACCCGTCCTTCTGTAATCCCCGCAGTGTCTCATACACTCCCTCTGACGCGTCTTTTTTGCCGATGTTCTTCAGGTACTGCCTGTAGATCTGATTTTTTTCTTCTAAAATTTTCTTTTTCTCGCTTTCGGCCAAAGGCGGACCGGCATAATTTTCCAGGATAATCTCAAGACTTTCCTCCCTTGACACCCCGCGCAGGCGTTGATTGATCTGTTCATCAAAATATGCCGGCAGCCTGTCTGCGACCTGTTTCCAGGCTTTATAGTGATATTGATCTGTTGTGCAGAGTACTCCGTCCAGATCAAAAATGATTCCTTTCCATTTCATTTTCCGTTTTCCGCCTCTGTTCATTAAATCCTGCTGCCAAATTTTCCGCAAAACGGATCAACTGGTGAAATGCCTTTAAAGGAGCTTTTCCCCATGATCTTATTTACTGTCTCCTGAATGATCGTCTCCGACACATGATAAGTATTGATAATGGTCGGAATCATCGGGGCATCTACAAACCCATAAGGATTCCCAAGAGAAACAAGCAGGGTCGGAACTTCTTTTACATAGTATGGTCCCTCCTGGGCTACGGCGCCCTGCCACTGGATCCGAGCCGTAGTCTGGTAACTGGCATTAATCACATTGGAAAAATACATAATAACATCATATTTCTTTCTGATGAATTCTGTCGTCACTTCGGTTTCTTTCAGGTCCGCATGCTCAGGGTCATAAACATCCACAGAAAACCCGGCTCTTTCCAGCGCGTGGATGACCATTTCCCGGCAGCGGCTTCCTCCCGTAAATCCCGGCTTGTCTCCATTTACAAACAGCCAAACTCTTCTGTGAGTCTGAGGCGTAACCGGGAGGAGATGCTGCGTGTCTTTCACAAGAGTAATCGCCTTATCCGCACATTCCTTCGCCATTCTGAGAGCTTCATCTGTACACAGTTCTGCCTCATAAGTGTCTGATGTAAACTTTTTCTTTTTATGCAGACCCAGAGAGGCTTTCAGCGCGAGAACTCTCGTGACTGCCTCATTCAGACGTTCTTCACTTACTTCTCCTGTTTCTATGGCATTTTTCAGATAACTGATATCCTCACCCAGATTCTTCCCAAACAGGATCATGTCCACTCCTGCATTGATGGTCGCCGGTATAAGACGGCTGCGCTTCATCACCGTACAGTACCCCAGCATATTCGCGGCATCTGTCAGTACTACCCCGTTAAAATTCAGACGGCCCCGCAGGAGGCCCTGGATCAATTCTTTGGAACAGGAGGCCGGCATCATTTCACTTTCCTTTATTTCCGGATTGAAATATCGGGAATAGGCAGGCTGCAGGATATGTCCCGCCATCACCGTCTGGGCTCCCTGATCGATCAGTTCTTTATATATTTTCCCATAAGAGGCGTCCCACTCCTCACAACTTAAGTCATTCACGGAAGTTACAAGATGCTGGTCTCTTTCATCACATCCGTCACCGGGAAAGTGTTTGATCGATACGGCCAGACCATTGCTGTGGGCGCCTTTTATGTACGCGGCGCACATTTCCCGTACTGTTTCAGGATTACTTCCATAGGTTCTTGTATTTGTAATCGGATTTCTCCAGTTTCTGTCAATATCACATACCGGAGCAAAGGAGAGATTCACTCCTACCGCCTTTGCCTCCCGGGAACTGATCTCGCCAAGCCGGCGGGCCTGTTCTGTCTCACCGGCAGCCGCGATTTCCATCTGGCTGGCAAAATTTGTCCCTTCTAACACTGCGCCGCTGCCTCCGTTTTCCAGATTGGCAGCGATCAAAAGAGGAATTTTTGCTGCTGCCTGCAATTTATCGTTTCTCTCTTTCAGCTTCTTTGCATGATTTGGCCGGTACATAATCCCACCAATATGGTATTTTTCAGCCATTTCAAGAATGTCTTCGTCTCTGTCCGAAATCCCTATCGCAAGAAACAGCTGCCCTGCCTTTTCCTCCATCGTCATTGCTTTCAGGGTCGTCTCCACCCACACCACTTCTTCCTCCTCGAGAAAGAAGGGATTTCCTCTTAATTCTGTCATTGCATTCTCCGTTTCATTGTTCTGATTGTAATTTTTTAGCATTCCTGTCCACGTTTTCCCGTTCTACCGTCTTTGTCTTTACGATCTTGGACCGGGTATCCATGATCACAGCCAGGATGAGGACAGCGCCTTTGATCATATTCTGATAATTGCTGCTCAATCCCACCATTACAAGCCCCTGTGACAGTACACCGATAATCAGAACTCCGGTAACGACTCCGCTTGTCTTTCCGGTGCCTCCTGATATAGAAACTCCTCCCAGAACTGCCGCACTGATCACGTCATTTCCAATATTTGTTCCTGTATAAGGACTTCCCGAGAATGATCTGGACATCATGATAATTCCGGCTATCCCTGTCAGCAGACCGCAGAGGATACTGGCAATCATCTTCACTTTATTCACATTAATCCCGGAAAGTCTTGCCGTTTCATTATTGCCGCCCACCGCGAAAAAGTATCTTCCGAGATAAGTTTCATTCAGCACAAATGCCACAATCAGGGCCAGGACAGCAAAAATAATTACCGCTACCGGGATCCCCAGAATATAATATTGTCCAAGAAATTTGATACTGTCCGGTAATCCGTAGATCGTCGCTCCATCCGTAAGGATCAGGTTCAGTCCGTCCACCACCTGCATCATCGCGATAGATACGATCAGCATCGGGATCCCGAACTTCATGGAAACATACCCGGTGATCATACTGATTCCGATGCAGGCCAGAATGGCGATCAAGACCGCCGGCCAGATCGGCACTCCTTTCTGATACAGAAGCGCGCACAGCACTCCCGCAAACGCATAGATCTTTCCCACAGAAAAATCCAGATTGCCGGTAAGCATCAGGAACGAAACTCCCAGCGCCACCATTCCCATGGTCGCCACCTGCCTGACAATCGTCAGCAGATTATCCAGTGTAAAAAATGTAGAAGGCTCCATTACCGCAAAAATAATAATGATGATGACAAGGAGGATCTGTGCCACAAATTTTTTTGCGTAATACCCTATTTTATCTGATAACGTCATGCCTGTATTCATCTTCTTATCTCCTTACCTGCTGCCCGATGCCAGATCAAGCAGTTTTTCTTTATCGAAATCACCATCTTTGACTTCCCCCACGATCCTGCCCTCTGCAATAATAATAATGCGGTCCGACATGCCGATCAGCTCTTCAAAATCAGAGGAAACCATGATGATCGATCTTCCCTGTTCCACCAGTTCATGCATCAGCTGATAGATCTCAAATTTTGCGCCTACATCGATTCCTCTTGTAGGTTCATCAAATATCAAAATATCACTTTCCATGTCCAGCCATTTTGCCACGATCAATTTCTGCTGATTCCCGCCGGACAGATACTGCGCCTCCTTCTGCAGGTCCGGAGTCTTGATCTTCAGGCTTTTGATGTACTTCTCTACCTGTTTTCTTTCAAGAGTTTTGTTGATCTTCCCCTTCCGACAATATTTCCTGAGGCTGGACAAAGTAATATTGACCAGCACAGATTTATCCAGCAGCAGTCCTTTTGCCTTTCTGTCTTCCGGGAGCAGTCCGATGCCAAGACTGATCGCCTGATATGGCTGCCTGATATTTACAGATTTTCCATGGACAATCATCTCTCCCATGTCTTTTTTTACATCTCCAAACAGAACGCTCATCAGTTCTGTCCTTCCCGCTCCTACCAGGCCCGCAAAGCCAAGGATCTCGCCCCTGTGCAGCTGAAAACTGATATCGGTCACTCCATTCCCGCTCAGATGGCTCGTCTCCATGACTACCTCTTTAGAGGCACAGCATGTATGGGGATACTGAATATCCCCCAGACTCCTCCCGATCATCGCGCGGATCAATTCCGGGCGGGAAGTCATCTCTGTCTCCATCTCACATACATACTTCCCGTCCCGCATGACGACTACCCGGTCCGTGATCTCGAAAATCTCTTCCATCCGATGACTGATATACACAATGGACACCCCGTCCTTTTTCAGTTTTCTGATAATGGAGAACAGTGTGTCTACCTCTTTTATCGTAAGAGGCGCGGTAGGTTCATCCAGTATAAGGATCCGGGCTTTTAAGGAGACTGCCTTAGCGATCTCCACGATCTGCATCATCGCAGGGGACAGAGAGCTCACCAACGCCGTCGGATCAATAGAGACTCCAAAACTTTCAAAGATCCTCTCTGCTTCTTCTTTCATTTTTTTCTTGTCTACCAGGATTTTATTGCCGGGGAGATTCCCCATAAATATGTTCTCTACCACGGGCAGTTCCGGCACAAGAGTAAATTCCTGATATACCGCGCTGATCCCCATCTGTCTTGCCTGCGCCGGCGTTATTTCAGAATACGGCTGTCCGTCAATAATGATCCTGCCTGATGTAGGCACATTGGCACCGGTAATACATTTGACCAATGTAGATTTACCGGCGCCGTTTTCTCCCATCAGGGCGAGGATCTCGCCTTCATACAGATCCAGCGACACATCGGACAGAGCATTTACACCCGGATATACTTTACAGATATTACGGAATTCCAATACCTTTTTCTTCATGATTTTGTCCTTTTCCTCGCCTTGTTTTTCTGCTTTATTCTGTGATGTATTCTGATGCGTTTTCACGGTTAACCAGAGCGTACTCCGCCACTACATCCTCAGCCTCTCCACCGGACAGATAATTGCAGATCGATTCTCCAACTTTCGTCCCTACTGTCGTCGTGTCCGCAAAGACAGTGCTCCTTAATGTAGACTGGCCTCCCGCGATCGTACTGATTGCCTCACTGCTGCCGTCCAGCCCGCATACCATGATATCATCAGCTCCGATCCCGCTGCTCTCAAGAGTCTGCGCTACTGCCACACCCATCTCATCACTCTGGCAGAAGATCACCTTCACATCCGGATTGGCGGCCAGGATCGCCTCTGCCGTATTCATGGCATTTGTTGTGTCAGACGCATACTGGCTGTTGACAATATTTACATTTTTCCCCTGGACAAGGGTCTCCTCAAATTCTGCTTCCAGCGCTTCTTTGAAAACACCTGCTGTCGTATCCGGATTTGCCGCGTCTGCAAGCCAGATTGTAGCCATCTCACAGCCTTCATTTTCTGTTTCGTCTATATAATCTGTGATAGCCCCCGCGATCATTTCTGCCTCCGCCGCCGGATCTTCTACTACAAGCGCATCATAATTTTCCAGCAGGTCCGACCAGCCGATGATATAGATCCCCTGGTCCTGTGCTTCCTTGCAAATGTCCGCAAGTCCGGCCGGATTCATGGAATTGACAACAATTGCCTCACATCCTGCGTTGATCAGATTTTCCATTCCGGACAGTTCATTGTCAGCTGATGTCTGGGAATCTGATACGATCACTTCATACCCCTCTTTCTCCACCGCCGCGGACACCGAATCTATAATATCATTGCACCACTGCGATCCCGTACTTACCACCAGGATTCCTATGGAGCCACTGCCCTCCGCGCTGCTGCTGTCTCCTCCATTGTCCGCCTCTGCAGGGCTTTCTGATGAACATCCTGTCACTGCCATAAGACACATTGCCGCCGCAAGAAAGATTCCCGCGATTTTTTTCTTTTTCATTTTGTACCTCCTGTCTTTCTTCTAGCTTTTTTCTGTCTTAATTTTATCTTTCCCTGAGGCCGCTTATAATGTATCTATATTTAGAAAAAGGGCACATTTTTTATAAAAAAAGATCATTGCCGGACAGAATCTCTTCTGCATCGGCAATGACCTTTATACTCTGGTACGTGCTTCCTCGTAGAGTGGCAGACAGATGGAGACCTGCGTTCCCACATCCGGCACACTGCTCACCTTCAGTCCATACTCCTCTCCACAAAACATCTTAATCCTCTTATTTACATTAAACAGTCCGATCCCGCCCCTCTCCCGCATTTTCTCTTTCCGGCCGGATTCCTCTCCTGCTCCTTCTGCCAGCTTTTGATTCAGCCGGGCTGTCTCCTGCTGACTCATCCCACATCCGTTATCTTCTACAAAAATGTAAAAATCATCGTGGCGGATCTCCATCGCCACGGTTATGCATCCTCCGCTTCTTACGTCTTTAAGCCCGTGCCGGACAGCGTTTTCCACGATGGGCTGCAAAACAAATCTGGGGCAGGGCTCCAGCAGAAGCTGCTCCGGCGTACAGTTGATATCCTCCTGATACACAAACCTTCCGGGAAACCGGAGCTGCTGGAGCTGAATATACCTGGAGAGATAATCCAGCTCCGCATTGATCGTTACCATTTCTGCCTCATAATTTACGCTGTATTTAAACATCCGCGACAGTGCCTCTATCATATCGCTCAGCTGCCTGTTCCCGCCTTCCAGCGCGATCCCTCTGAATGTATCCAGTGTATTATAAAGAAAGTGGGGGTTTATCTGGCTTTCCAGTGCCAGAAGATGCTGCCTTTTCTGCTCCAGCTCAGCCTCTACTGCCTTTTTTTCTGACTCGGCTTTCTGCAGAAGAATCTGGCGGATCTGCTGCATACTTTTTACTGAGATCCGAATGATTACAAAAAGAATCCCGTAGCATGCCACAAGAAGGATCGCTGTAATCACATCCGGATCTTTCATAAAAAGAGCGGCTGTGACAAGCGCCTCGGCAGCCGCGCACAGCCAGAGCAGCCGGATCCTCTGCGTAGTATTGTCATTTTTCTCTTTCACGTTCATTTTTTCCGACATGTTTATCCTCTCAGTTCTCTCAGATAGATCCTTCTGTATTCACTTGGCTTCATCCCCGTCTCCTGTTCAAATGTCCTGCTGAAATAGCGTGTACTGCTGTAGCCAACCGCATTCGCGATCTGAGAAAGATTCATATCCAGCTGTTCCAGAAGTCTCTTAGCCCTCTCCACGCGCACAGATGTAAGATAGGCAGAATAATTCACGCCTGTATTTTCTTTGAATATGGTAGAGAGATACGCCGGATTTACATGCGCTTTTTCCGCGATCAGATTCAGGGTGATTTCCTCCGCATAGTGTTGTTCAATATATTCTCTGGCAAAATGAACATAGGAGAGGCCATGGTCTTTTTTATCTGCCAGATACTTGTTCATCGTGTCAATACAGAATTTCTCCGCGGCAGATCTGAGCGTCTGGATCGTGTCGCAGTTCTCTGTCAGTTTTTCCAGCCTTGCCTGAAGTTCTTTTGTCTCTCGCGGATGTATGTTCAGTCTGTTCAGCACAAGAGCCAGATGGTTTCCCAGCTCATATACCATGTAGAAATACAGCATAAAATTCTGTTCGCTCTGCTTCTGGTACTCCTCAAAAACCTGCCGGATCACACTTTTAATCCCCGCTTCATCAATAGCCTCCACTGAACGCTCAAATCTCCGGATAACCGCGGGCTCGATCTGAATACTCTCCCCCAGCAGCCGATCTGCCTGGGGAAGGATATCTGCCACGTACACTCTCTGTTTTCCCCACACAAGCCTTCCGCTCAGGAAGAACGCCGCGCTCTGGGCTGAGCTCTTTATTTCGTTTATATCATCTACTGCTTTTCCCACTGCAAGATAAAAATTTGCCGCTGTAAAGCTCCTGTCTTCTTTCGCCAGCTCCCGGTAAGTCGTATCCAGCGTGCGCAGCACCTGTACTTCCATCCCTTTTCTGATCTGTATCACAACATTATAGCGCAGCCTGGAAACCTGGAAAGTCTCCTGTTCCGTACAGAATTCCCGGATGCTCTTTTTCAGCACCTGCAGGATTTCCCCCGCGCATTTTTCAATGTTCTCCTCCTCGGAACAGCTGCAGAATCCCAACAGGAGCACACGGAATACCCCTTCCTTTTCAAAATGCATCCCATATTTTTCTTCCGCCATACCAAGGTCATCCAGTTTTCTTTCTCCCTCCAGAATCTCCCGGAATTTCTGCCGCAGCACTGTCTTTTTGTAGAGCTCTTCCTGGTTTTCATCTTTTTCAGAAGCAAGCGTTTTTAAAACAGTGTTCACCTCTTCCTCATTTAATGGTTTCAGAATATAATCTGAAACTCCCAGCTTCACCGCCGCCTGGGCAAATTCAAAATCCCGGTACCCGCTGATCAGTATAAATCTGCACTGGTTCTGTATTTCTTTGACGGTTTTTATCATTTCGATCCCGTTCATCCCCGGCATCATAATATCCGTGATAATAATATCCACCTTTTCCTGTTTTACAAAACTGACTACATCTTCCGCATTGTCGAATTCTCCTTTTAGGATCAGTTCAAACTCATCCCAGTGGATCAAATGTTTCAGCAAACTTCTCACATGAATTTCATCGTCCGCAATCAGTACACTCTTCATCGTTCTCACCTGCCCGTTCCTTTTTGCTGCTCTTTTTTCAGTATTGCCGAAATTTCTGCTTTTCACAGACAGAAACCATATTATCAGAATATCACACTATCTAAAAAATGGCATCCTTAAAGGATGCCTGTGGATTCTCTTTATCTGTTATATTCCCCGCTAATATCCTACTGTATATCTGCATTGGTGATGGCGCTTCTGCTCCACTTCATCGATCATGCACACGGCAAAATCTTCCATTGAGATATGGCAGTTCTGCTGAAGACTGATCTCTTTGTTGTCCGGATCGATCAATACCGGATATTCCGTTCCCATTCGGTATTTCCCGGTCCTTCCGCCCATATTCTCTTCCATCCAGAGCGGCGCGGTCTGACAGCACCAGTCAAAATCTTTTACCGTTCGCAGATATTCCAAAGCCACCTCGTGACTTCCTATGATCGCGTCATTGGCCTTATGAGTCTGTCGATGGCCCGGTGTCTTCTGGTCATCCAGCATATATACTCCCGGCCTCACCCAGGATGACACTCCGCCGCAGATATAAATCATCCTTGGAACCTCCGCCATCTTACAGGCATCTATGGCACATTGTACTACGCAAGTGATCTTGTCCAGTCCTTTAAGTACCGGAATAACAGCAAAGATATAGACATCACACCCCCTGATCGCATCCGCGACCCCTTCTACATCTTCCATATCCAGTTTATGGAATTCCACCTGCCTTTTCAGATCCTCTCTGATATTCAGATCGATCCCCACCACCTGATGCCCTCTCATAAGTGCCTCTTTGGCGATTCTGCTTCCTACCCGTCCACTGGCTCCCAGTATAGCTATTCTCATGCCTCTTCCCCCTTCCAGTACATCTCATGTCTTCTGTTCCATGCCACACAGATCCGACTGAAGGGATACCGGTTCTGCTCGATCTCATCCAGCACTGCGTACGCAAAATCCTGCGTCGAAATATAGCTGCTGTCCGCAAAAGGATAGTGGTCCGGATCCGGCGTCTGCAGCCGCGCAACCGCAGGATCCAGGGTACACAGCGAATCTTCCGCCACGATATATTGCTTCAACTGTTTGTCCGGCAGACATTTTGCCGCCGGCGCAATCTCAGTCCATACAATCTCCTTTTCTTTCAAATACAATTCATGAGTATTGACATGCTCGCCAAACCACTCTCTGTACATTGGAGTCAGAAAAGTAGTATCCATCAATCTTTTCCCCGGGGCTACCGGAAAGACACAGGAATCTCCCACGGCGATCAGCCTCGGGATCGCTTTCTGCCGGCAGCATTCAATCACATTTTCACACCAGCCGGGAAATGTATCATGCTGGAAGGGATCGGGAATCAACGAATTGACCAATACGTCCGTATCTTCCGGCATCACCTCCACCAGCTGTTTTAAATCTGCCGCGTCCGCTTTTAAAGAGACCAGTTCCGGCGTCAGCGTATATCTGATATCATCCGGGTGACGGGAGACGACCGTCACATCATGGCCCCGTGCTGTCGCTTCAGCGCATATCTCCGCGCCCAGCCAGCCTGTCCCTCCCAAAACCGTTATTTTCATAGTCATAAGCACCTCTCTTCATTTTCTCAACAATAGCATGAAAAAAGAAGGTATCCTATGACACATATTTTAGAAAGTGTACTCATTCTTTGGATATTCCCGGCTCCGTGTTTCCGCCTTTATGTCTGTTACCCCTTTCCCCACATTGGGATGCACCTGGGAATATGCCACATCAGCCAAAAACAGGATCAGCAGCGCGATACAAATCACACGTATCTTCTTCCGGTCAAACCTGGCCAGCAGATTATCGATAACAGGTGCTGCCACATACACGATTGCCAGGCCCCCGATGCCGAACACCAGCAGCCCTTCGGCGCAGATCCTGCCGTTTAAGTTCAGGAAATACCCGCTGTAGTCCCACCATTTTGTTCCTCCGGTCACGATCTCCATTACAAGGGACGTCATATACTCCAGGAATCCGCACAGAATGATAGCAGCCGTAAACTCCAGCGCAGGATTGCTGCGCAGCCGGTTCAGCACGGTCAGGATGAGCACCGCTCCGGACCCGTAGATCGGAAGCCATGGGCCGTGAAGCGCTCCACGGTTGATAAATTCCCCGTATGTGACCAGCCCGATTCCGACCTCCCACAGCCAGCCGAAGATCGATAACCCAAAGAATATGGCGATCAGGGATGAAATAGAATAATGGCGCATATAGTTCATGGATTGTACCAGCTTTCGCCGGCTCTCTTCCGGAAGCGGATAGAACCGCACCGGATAAGCTTTTCCTTCCGCGTCATCAATGAGTTCATAAAGTCTGACAAACTCTGCCTGTCTCTTCTCGTATTCTCTCTCTTGTTCTCTGGGCAGAAAAAGAATGCCGAAATTCCTGGCCAGAAATCCTCTCCATCCGGGCATGCTGTCCTGTCCTGTCTTTGCGTTTTCCATTGCGGCAAAAACATCCGCGTACTTCGCTTCCATAGCCTGCCCTGCCGGTTTTTCATATAGATACCGGTCATACAAAAGATCTGCGTCCGGCAGATGTTTTTCCAGCGCTTCCGCACGCAGCTTCGCATAATACTGTGTAAATGCCGCTGTCTTATATGGATTCGTATAGAAAATGTTAAGGATTCCCACGGTAACAAATCCCAGGATCTCCCACCCGATAAAGGAAAGTTCAAAGACGAAACATTCCCATTTATGCCCTTTCATCATCTTCCTGGAAAGGGTGATCGCCTGACAGGCCTTCATGTCCGGATTTTCCGCCGCAATGTAGGGCACAAGAAAATAGGAATACCGTTTTACCGCAATCCCTACAATGGTCAGACACCACAACGAATAGAAAATATATTTCACAAACATGATCCAGGCGGCTTTCATCCATTTCCGGATCCTGAGCAGGAACAGAAAACGCTGTGCCGTAACACGTTCATACCCCAGGCCTTCCAGGAACAGTCTCCGCATTACGACCGCGAATGTATTCTGCACAAAAAACCAGAATGTCAGAAGACCCAGCGCTCCCAGAAGGATCAAAATCAGAATCCCCAGGTTTTCAGAACCCGTGATCGATGAAATGGCTGCCACGGCTGTCACTACAAAGGAGCCGGAGCTGATCTGGTTCACAATATGAGAAAACACGCCTCTGGTACGGCCAAACATGGGATTCCCGTTTTCCGCATGCTCGACAGCGTTCTCCCGGACCTGTTCTGAAAGTTCTTTACCGGTTTCCGTATCCCGTTCTGCCATAATCCGGATCACGTCTTCCCAGCTGACGCTTTTTACCGTGGTCTTAATTTTAAAATCCCCTTCCCCGATCAGATCGCTCTTGATCTGGGTATAGGTCTGTTCATAATTTCTTGCTGTCAGAAAATCCAGAGATCCACTGAATTCAGCGGCCAGAAATGCCGAGATCAGGCAGGCCGCCACAAAAATAATATAGTGCTTTTTCAGGGACTTCCTTCCCTGTTTTTTCATTTGCTTTCTGATGATCATTTTCTCTTTTAAACGGCATGTCCCGTAAAATACCCGCAGCTGCCGCTTTCCCCCTGATTTGATACACGTACAGTATATAGGCGGCATCCATAAAAAGCAAGTATTTTCACAGGTCAGTCCCCGCCTGCAGCATACGGAACATCCTCCTGGCCGCGCCCAGGTACAGCTCCTCTGCCCGGTCCAGCGCTTCCTCCAGAGACATGATCCCGTTCACTGTTGTCAGCATGGAGTCAATCCCATACTCAAAAAGGTCCTCTGCCCCTTTTCCCATGCTCCCCACAAGAGCCACCACGGGAATCCCATGTGCTTTGCACCGGAGTCCCACGCCTTTTATAACTTTTCCATAGGCAGACTGCCAGTCTGCCCGTCCTTCTCCCGTAATCACGAGAGAAACTCCTTCTAATTTCCTGTCGAATTCTATCAGATCCAGCACGGTGTCAATTCCAGATCTCAGCGACGCTTTGAGAAATACCATAAGGGCCGCGCCCAGTCCTCCGGCCGCGCCGGCTCCCGGGACATGGTCCATATCGATTCCGAACTTTCGGATCAGGAGATCTCTGTAATTTTGCATTCCCGCTTCCAGCGCTTCCAGAATCTTAAGCGTCCCTCCCTTCTGTTTCCCGAATGTATATGTAGCCCCATTCTCTCCGCAGAGCGGGTTGACCACGTCACACATCACAGTAAACGTACAGTCGGCCGTCCTTGGATCCAATCCTGACGTGTCGATCTCGCGGATCCGGATCAGGTCTTCTCCGCACCCTTCCAGTTCCCGTCCGTGCTCATCCAGAAAACGGACACCCAGCGCTCTCATACAGCCGATCCCGCCGTCATTGGTGGCAGAGCCTCCAATGGCGATAGAAATATCGCAAAATCCCCGGTCCAGCGCTTCCCGGATCAATTCCCCCGTCCCGAATGTTGTAGTCTTCCTGGGATCCCGTTGTTTCTCCGGTATCAGGGTCAGACCTGACGCGGACGCCATCTCTATAACTGCTCTTTTGTCATCCAGTTTCCCCAAAAATGCTGTCTCTTCTTCCCAGAGCGGCCCATGTACCTTCACAGAGATCCTGCTGCCCCCGGCTGCCTCTGTTACAGCGTCTGTCGTCCCTTCTCCTCCATCAGCCACTTCCACATGACTGCACATACAGTCCGGAAAAACCTCCCCTGCTGCCTGTGAGAGCAGTTCCGCGGTTCTCCGCGAGGAGAGGGATCCCTTAAAAGAATCTGACGCAAATAAAAATTTCATCGTATCCATCCTTACATCATATGTGATTTCTATAACTCCTGGTCATATTGGATTTTTAATCCGACATTTCAATATATTATATCTGTATTTTTCATGACTTTTCAATAAGTTATTGACATAAGTTATTCGTCCAGTTTTTATGACTTTTCAAATAATACGCTCCCCTCCTGAATGACGTTTTACCAGTCCTCAGAAGGGGAGCGTATCCGGAGCACGACAATGACATACTCCAATCTATTTTCATTTAAAGTGGAGGCTGTATTATGTATCTGTTTCCTGCAGATATCCCAGCATGGCCGCGTAAAGCTGCGAGTTACTGCCGTCGAAGACCCACTTGCCTTCATCTTTCCTGTAGCTTACAAGAACGGTAGATTCATTTCTCTCCGCGTCCTTCATGGCCTCTTTATACAGTTCCTCTGTATATTCGTCATCTTCATTCGCCTGCATCGTTTCATATACAGCGTCATTCAGAGTATCAATATAATTGATATTGGTAATCTTTACCGTCACACCGGCCTTGCTTTCATCTTCCTCTATCTTCTCCTCGACGATCTCATAGTCCATCTGGGCATATGTCTCTTTCATAACATTTTTCTGAAGTTGAACACTGTTCTCATACGCCTCTTCGTCGAACTTTGTCCCCGCCACTTCACATGCTTCGCTGTATTCACCGGCTTTCATGTGCTCGAGAAATGCCTCTGTGATCCCGGACGGGGTACTTAGATCCGGCTCCTTATTCGAAGAGCAGCCGGCGGCTGACAGCAAAAAACATGCTGTCATCAATATCACGATACAATGGTTAAGTCTTCTCTTCATCTGTGTTCCTCTTTTTTATGTCCCGGCAGTCTGACTCTCTGCCGTTTCTGTTCCTGCGCTTTTTCCGTCTGCGGGATATCCCACAGATCAGGACGATGACAAGCCCCACAAATACTGCGGCCAGCACGAGCCATTCGATTGGAATTACTCTTGTCTGTACCGTTTCCTTTACTTCCGGATTGTATTCCGTACGTATCCCTCTCACCAGCAGCCGGTGGCTGTTGATCCCGTAGGGTGTACATGTGAGAAGTGTGACATGGTCTTCGCCTTCCACAGGCTTTAAGTAATCCGTCCTGTCCGGTGTAATGACCTTGATCTGATCCACCCGGTATGCCAGAACATCATTTAAAATATGAATATAAAATTCATCTCCGATCTCCATCTTATCAAGATCTGTAAACAGCCGCGCCTCAGGCAGCCCCCGGTGGGTGCTCAGCACAGAATGATTTCCCTCGCCTCCGATGGGGAACGGAGTCTCTTTGAGATGACCGACACCGTTTCTCAGCGCAGATTCCTCCACTCCGTGATAGATCGGAAGATCTACACTGATACACGGTATCTCCAGCCGTCCCATGATCCCCTGATCGATATTCAGGACTTCATCATAATTGTCAGGTATGACAGCGCCGCTTCCCGGCACGAAAGGATCATGCACTTCCGTGCCGGCAACACTTTTATTATATTCTTCGGCCGCTGCCAGCTCCTGCCGCACCTGCTCTTCGTCATAGTGCAGCAGGCTGTCCTCATATTTCCGGATGGCTTCGGACTGGTAAAACTGCGAGATCACAGTCTGAAGGTTCGGATATAAAACCAGAGCCAGTCCCGCCGCCACCAAAATAACTGTTATAAGTTTTCTTGTCTTCAATCTGCTTTGCCGTCAGTTCTTTTCTTTCTTACCGCCGCGTCTCATGACCACAATAGCTGCTCCGATCAGGGCCAAGCCTGCTGCCATAAAGATGATCCTGCCAATGCCGCCGGTGAACGGAAGTTCAAAGCCGTCTTTCGAGTTTCTGATCTCGATCGCGTTTTCATCCTGATGGCTCGTCGCGTTGACTGTCACCTTTACAGGATCCTTAAGACGATTGTACTGCTCGCCGTCTTTGGTGGGAGCTTTTGTCTCAACGATCCAGTACTCGGAGCTGCCCTCTGTCGCACTCTGTCCATTTACGCCGTACTCAAGTCCTGTGAATACCGCGAATCCGTCAGCGCCAGATGTAGCTACATAGTCTTTCCCCTCTCTCTGAACCGCGTTGGTGCCGGCTTTCGCGTCAGCCTCTGACGTGTAGATCTTGAACTCCGCTCCCTGCAGTACTGTCTCCGGATTCTCTTTGTCTACTTTCTTGATCCTCACGCCGCCGGTATGTACCTCCGGTTTCGGAGATCTTGGGACATACTGCTCTCCTGCCTGATTGAGGTAGTCAAGCTTCGCCTGGTTTTCAATGGCGGTTCCCATTTCTGCCGTCCCATTGATCTTGGTATTAAATGTGATGATCACCTTGCCGTTCACAGCTCCTGCCAGCTTCGTCAAACCTGTCGATGTCATCGTCCAGGTAAGGTCACGTCCGCTGTCGCCTGTGGAGAATGCATAATCCGTATCCGCTGTCAGCTGTGTCTCACTTCCGCCTTCCGCTCTCATCTTTACAACCGGTGTCACTTCGCTGTCATAATCCAGCCTTGAGTCCAGCGTATCTGTAATGATATAGTGCTGGCCGTTCTCGATCCCTTCCGGAATATCCGTGGAGATGATCCATGGGAAGGATTCTCCGATGTCGGCGCTCGCATGCTGATTGTCTTCCACCTTCACAGCTTTGTCGATATCCGGTCCGTCAGAGTTCACCAGGTTCTTCGGATATACATGGATGTCATAGATGAATTCCGGCTGACTGGGATCCTTTTTATATACCTGATTATAGGTAGGAACCTGGATCAGCACCGGCTCCATTGCCTCTTTGACCGCCGGGCTTTCTTCCTCTGTCAGCTTGTAGACACCCAGCGGCAGCTCGTCAAATGTGATGACTCCATCTACCCCTGTTGTCAGCTGCCGCTGCGCAAAACTTGAATCCGGCTGTGCGTTCTCAACTGTCAGATCATCTGTCTCCTGCACCTTGATCAGGGTGAATGTGATGCCTTCCAGCGGCTCATATCTGTCAAGGGTCCCGTCGGTGATCTCATTACCGTCCCCTCTTTTTGTAAGCGTTTCATATTCTTCGTTGGTTTCCACTCTTAACTTGTGAACCGTAATGCTTCCTGTTTCAGAATCCGCAGGATCCGCAGCCTCTGTCCGTATGCCGGTTACGGCCAGGACAGAAGCCAGCATTACAAAACTCAATAGCCATGCATAAATTTTCTTCACCTTTTTCATGTTTTTTCCTTCCTTTCTTTGCTGCTGATTTGGTTCTTTTTAAATTGTTACCCTGTCTCTACATCTCCTCCTTTTTTCTTTTTCCTGCGGAACAGTCCTGCAACGAACAGCAGGATGCCTCCGCCTCCTATATATGGTACGATTCCCGCACCGCCTAATATCGGCAGTTCACTCTTTCTGTGATTTGCCAACTGGTACTGGTAAGTTTCCTGTCCATCCACTTTTGCGAATGCCGGGGGAGTCTCTGTCCCCTGGGCAGTGATTGTTATTGGTTCCGGACTGGAAGAATCAATGTGAATCCTCCACTGTCCTGCCGGGAGTTCATATCCACTGGGTGCCTCGGTTTCCTGAAGCTGATAGTCTCCGTCCGGCAGCTGACCGAAATTCACGATTCCGTCTTCGCCGCTTGTCTGAGGCGACAGTCCTTCTGCTTCCATCCAGCAGCTTCCGCTCTCTCCGGCCAGATCACTGTGTTCATGATCCTGACTGCACATATACAGACGGAAGACTGCCCCGTCCAGAGGCTGTTTCAGATCATTCACTTTCCTGAACGCGAACGGTGTCCTTGTCCCCTCCGGATAATTTACTACCGGCTGTTGTTCACTGATTCCTTCGATCTCTACAGCGCCTGTAGCGTTTCCTTCTACAGTAAACGAATACTTTGTCTCATCCACCTCATATCCCTGCGCGGTCTCCAGCTCTTTGATGTAGTAGTGTCCCGGCGGAAGCTTCTGTTCTATGCTGCCGCTTCCGTCAGCGCCGATCTCGATCAACTGGATCAGCGTATCTTTTGCCAGCACGGCCCCACCAGACGCGCCTCTGATTTCCTCGTCGGCGTATACACCAAACAGAACGCTCTCATACAGATCCGCATCTTCTGATCCGAAGAATTGCTTGTAAACGGTCAGTTCCACGGAGGCTTTCCGATTATACGGGTAGATCTCTTCTGCCGTGATCGTATGAGGCTCTGCCGGCTGTTCCAGCGTCACCTCGTACTCTGTATCATCCAGGATATAGCCGTCCGGAGCCTTCGTCTCCTTCACGATATAGGTCCCGAATGGAAGGTGCCGGCTCTCATTTTCGTCTGATCCGGCCGTGGAAGTGACCACTGTGTCAACCGCGTCGCCGGCCTGGTAGGTTACGCCGTCTATTACCGTCTCCGCCGCGGCATAGATGGTAAACTCCGCTCCCTCAAGATCTCCTGTCTCGTATACCGGCTCACAGATCTCATAGGAGCCTTCTGTTCTCCAGCTTACTGTATTGAAGATATCACCGGTTTTCTCGATCCGGATCGTGCCGTACACCTGCTCATTTACGATAGGCTCTTCCGGACTGCCGATCTGGATGGACGTGTCGCCGTTTTCGTAGGATACGGTGAATTCCTGGGACTCTTCACTTATCATATAATCATCCGGCGCCTCCAGCTCCAGGAGGTAATACGCTCCTTCTGGAAGCTTCAGATCCGTACATGTGCCCTTTCCGGTCTCATCAATACCGATGACTGCCAGCAGAGTATCTTCTTCGATCTCCACAGAACCAGCCGTGATCGCCCTGTTATTAAACAGCCCAAATTTCACTTCCCGGTATTTTTCCGGATCCGTACAGTTCTCAAGCGTCTTATAGATCTCCAGATCCACACCCGCATGGGGATTCTCCATCTGAGCCACAGTCGGCTCTGCTTCTGCAATCTCCTCCGGCTCCACTGTGATATCATACATCTGCGGATCCAGGATGTATGATCCCGGAGCGCTCAGCTCTCTGTACTGATAATCGCCTGCAGGCAGGTAAATACTTGTCTCTCCGCTCTTCACCGTCGTGACCAGCTCGCCCGGCTGATAGATCTTCCCTTCCAGTACGATCTCTTCCGTAGCGTAAATGCCGATCTCGGCTCCTTCCAGCTCCTGCTGACTCCAGACGATCTCTTTCAGCTCCGGATAAGATGTATCATCCCTGAGTTCGGAAGGCATCTCGCCGGTCTTCTCAAAACGGATCCTGCCTTTTTCCTGCTCATTCGCAATATATAAGGTCACATAAGACGTCTCACCTAATGTAAACGGATATGGGGTCGGGTCTAACTGGTATCCCGGAGGCGGCTGGATCTCCGTCAAAATATAATCTCCTGCCTCAAGATCCGTAACCTCAAGAATTCCATCCGGGCCGCTTTCGTAAGTTCCCAGCACAGATTCCGGATCCGCCGCGCTTGAAATCTGGAACACCGCTCCCGGCAGATACTGCTGCACATCGTCTTTATCATATTTCACAACATAGAGCCCGTGTCCGCCATCCTCCGGATTTGTGATCTGTATTTCTACTGTCTGGTCGGCTTCCCTAATCTCACATTCATACATCTGTCCCGGCGATTCCATATTGTGGCCATCCGGCGTCTTTGTCTCCCGGATAATATATTCTCCATAAGGCAGCGGCCTGCTGATATACTCAAGATTATTATCGCTGACAACATGGTCTACGACCGTGCCGTCTTTCTTAAGGATGTCAAACTCCGCTCCGCCCAGTTTCGCGCCATCCTGGTCCACTTTCACGATGTTGATCCGCCCGGTCACCAAAGGATTCTGGTGTGTGTATGTGTAAATCCGGTCTTCTTTGGATCCGTCGATTATAACCTGTCCCGGCTGCGAATTCAGTACAGTCCCTTCCGGCGCCTTCGTCTCGGTAATGGTATACGTACCTTCCGGCAGCTCTTTGCTCAGAGCCTGGCCGTCCGCATCCGTCACCAGCGTATCGACCACGGTTCCGTCCTGGTCTGCGATCTCGAATTCAGCTCCCGACAGATCGATGCCTGTTTCAATACCGGTGGTATTTTCTGCCGCCTTCTGTATCTGGATCTGCCCTTTGATCAGCTCATTCGGCACCGTCACTTCATAGACCCATCTGCCGTCTTCAATGGTCCCTTCTCCCAGGTCGACGAGAATATCGTCTGCTTTCATATAGCCGTCAGGCACAACTGTTTCTTTCAGCACATAGGTATAAAGCAGAAGATCTTCGACCAGCGCATATCCGTTTTCATCCAGTTTCACAGTCTGCACGAATTCATCCGTATTCTCAGTAATGCTTTCATCAAACCAGGAATCACCTGCAATATACAGTTCAAACTCCGCGCCTGCCAGCGGCCGTCCATCTTCGTCGGTCTTCCGGATCTCCAAAGCTCCTTTCGACCGGGGATTAACGTATGTAAATTCAAATTCTCTCCGGTCGTCTGTAATTTCAAAGATCTCAACCCTGTCCGTCATATCATGGCCGGCGGGGCCAACCTCCTCTTTTACGAAATACCAGCCGTTTGCAAGATCATCTGTCTCATATCTCGCGACTCCGGATTCTTCAATACTGGTTCCGAAGAATGCGACAAATTCATCATCTGCCGTCTCTGCGCGTCCGTCATCTCCCAGTTTGTACAGCCCGAATGTCACTCCCTGCTGAGGCTCTCCGGCTTCATCTACTTTATAGATCACGATCTCCGACTTTTTATGATTTACGTAAGTGAATTCAAAAGTCTGCTCCTCCAGCGTCGGCGTAAATCTCTCAACATGGGATTCATCTGCCTCGTAGCCGCCGGGGGCTCTGTACTCGACCAGCACATAGTTTTCATCCAGCTTCAGCTCCGACGTACTGGCGATCCCTGTCTCATCCGATTCAATATAGATCACCGGGGGCTCTTCCGGAAGTTCTTCCTCCGCCAGCACTTTTTCATACTGGTCTTCCGTATATACCGCAAATACCGCGCCGGGCAGAGGCTGTCCCTGAGCGTCTTCTTTCCTTACACTGACGGTGCCTGTAAGCGGTTCATCTTCAGCCGTAACTTCAATAAAGGGATCTTCCTCTGTCAGGCTGACTATGTAAACCGTATCATTGAGTTTGTAGTCTACCGGTGAAGCAAGCTCTTTCACATAGTAAGTTCCCAGCGGAAGTTCCGCTGATTCCACCGGATTGTGCCGGCGGCCTCCGCCGGTTATCTCTCCGGTGTCCGGATCTTCTTCATCCGGAAGTATGGTATCCGCCATTGTCACCAGATCGTACTCTGAACCCAGATAAGATTCCGGATCTACATCCACGACACCCTGCGTAGTTTCAATCAGTGCCGTGTAAATCCCGTATCTCGCTCCGGCCACTCCAATCGTATTGTCGGTGCTGTCCACCTTCACAAGGGAGAATGTCCCTTTCACTTTCTCATTGGTGACTTCCAGAACAACATTTCTCTGTGTTTCTTCGCTGCCGATATTGAATACGTCCGAATATGCATCATCCACCGCATATCCGTCCGGCACCGCGGTCTCCCTTACAAGGTACATACCGTAGGGAACATCCTCAAGGGAAGCAATTCCGTCCTCCCCCGTTACGATTGTCTTATAGACCGACCAGTCCGAATGATAGATTGTAAATTCAACACCCTCCAGAGGCTCTCCGGTATCCAGATCTGTCTTGTGGATCTCAAGGCTTCCTGTCACCGGTTCATTGGTAAATGTTCTGTCAATGACCTCCGGGCTGTCCTGATCTATGGTGATAAAATTATCTGTTGTACTGCCGCTGACCAGCACATAGCCAAACGGCGCCATAACCTCTACGATTTCATATCTGCCCTGGGGCAGTCTGCGTGATACCGCCTCACCGTTGACATCCGTCACAAGCCGGTCCACCGCAGTCTCGCCGCGGTTCCCATCCTCATCCAGCGAGTAGATATCAAACACTGCGCCGACAAGAGGTTTGGGATCCTCCGCATTGTTATCTGTCTTCACAATACGGATGGATGTCGAAATCTGCGGGTTGTCAAATTCAACCGTAAGCGTTTCTTCCGCGTCTTCCTGATCCAGCACCACAGTCTGAACTGTCGGATTGCTAAGCTTATACCCCTCGGGAGCCTGGATCTCTTCTACCTGATAGGTGCCGAATGCCAGCTCCTCTGTCATAAAGCTTCCACCGGCGCCTGTCGTATATTCTCTTGAATAGGTGCCGTCCGGACCTCCTGTTACCCGGAATACTGCTCCTTCCAGTGTCTCCCTTGTATCAAGGTCTCTCTTGACCACACGGAAGGACGCTGTCGTCGGCAGCGGATAATCTACATATGTGATCGACGGCGCTGCCGCACTGTCCGCATTTACTTCAACTTCTATGATCTCATTGCTCAGTTCATAGTTTTCCGGCGCTTTCGTCTCTCTCACATAATAGGTGCCATAGGGCAGTCCTGAGAATTCCGCGATTCCGTCTTCTCCGGTAATGACATCTGCCTGGATCGGATCCGTCATATCCCATGCGTCATCGTAAGTTCCATAAACCGTGAACTCCGCACCCTCCAACACTTTGGAATCGTCCTGTACGTCCACTTTCCGGATAGTGAACCCACCTGTCTTCTGGGGATCTTCTACCGTAATCTCCACAACCTGTCCGCTGGCAAGCAGCTGGGCAGTATACTCTGTGGTATCGCTCAGGTCATAGCCCTCCGGGGCCTGGGTTTCTCTTACAGTATAGGTTCCCATCGGCAGGTTGCCCGTCATGGCTTCTCCCTGAGAATTCGTCACCAGATCCGCGACCTTATCCCCGGATTCGTCATAGACTTCAAATACTGCTCCCTCCAGCCGTTTTTCAGGGTTATCAGCATCCACCTTGATCACCCGGATACTTCCGGAAGTGATCTGTCGGTTCGTAACATAGACCGATTCCGCGGTATAGATCACATTGCCTTCCGCATCTCCTTCCCGGTTCACCATTACGTTATATACTGCGTCATTCAGAATATATCCATCCGGAGCCTTGATCTCACGGACTGTATATTCTACATTCCGGGCGGGAACTTCCACGGTCACTGTACCGTCCGCTCCTGTCTCTCCTGTAGTGGCAACCAGTTCGCCTGTCTCTCTGTTGTAGATCTCAAAAACAGCTCCAGGCAGCGGTTCCCCGCTCTGTTCATCGCTCTTCTCGATCCGGATCGTCATCTTCTGGCTGAAGTTTTCTACAGTTACTTCGGCAGTACGTTCCTCTTCATCCACATGGATGTCCGCCACTTTTTCTATCAGCTTTACGTAGCCTTCCGGAGCCTGCAGCTCATAGATGTCAAAATCTCCCGGATTCTCCAGCATTACTGTGGCAACGCCGTTGGTATTCGTCTCAAATTCCAGGATCGGTTCAGCCGGATTCTGGATATCGTACGGGGATTCCCCGTCAGCAAACAGTCCGAATCTGGCACCGGCAAGCCGGTCACCTGTATCTCCGTTGATCTTGTGCAGACGGAAACTGTACTCGGCTTTCTCGTTTGCGATCTCCAGTACTGCTTCGGTATTTTCTCCGTTCAGCGTAAACGGATGTGTTGCTCCCTTAGATGTAATATATCCTGCCGGGAAGCTGACTTCCTTCACATAGTACTCTCCATATGGAAGAGATACCGGCCCGATATATCCATCCGGACCTGTAGTATACTGATCGCCGATCTGCTCATCCGTGTCCGCCCGGTGGATGGTAAATACAGCTCCCGCCAGAGGCGCTTTCGGATCCGTGCCTTCTTCATACTTGAAGATACGCAGTGTCCCTTCCATCGGATCATTAGGAATGTTTACATAAACTGTCTCCCCTTCCCTTCTGACCTCAGTCTGGATAAGCTCTTTAGACAGCTGATAGTTCTCCGGAGCAGTGATCTCCTTGAGAATATACTGCCCGTATGGAATTTCCTTTGAAATTCCGGTTCCGTCCTCTCCAATCGTGACAGTATCTGCCAACACATATCCGTTATCAGTACTTACCTCATCGTACTTCTCATCTTCGGTTCCGGACTCCGGTACTGTTCCCTCGTAGATCTCGAAAACAGCCCCCTGAAGCTTCGCCTTGTCCGTTGTCGAATCGTTGGCGTCGTACTTGGTAATCTCTATCTGACCCTTGATGGGATCATTGGTATACTCCGCAGTCATATGGTAATTTGTCATACTGCCAAAATCGTCACGTGAATATACATATACTGTAGGATCAAGTATATATCCTTCGGGAGCTGTAATTTCTCGAACAATATAAGTATCTGCAAAAGGAAGCTTCACCGTTGTTCCGCTGGCATCAGCTGTCGTCTCCACGGTAATCGGATTCTTACCTTCCGGTGTAATCTCATAGACTGCACCTGCCAGGTATTTATCAGGAGATTCACTGTCCCTTTTTATCACTGTCAAATTAATTGGAATATTCTCATTCCTATATATAGCAGTTGCGATAAACATATTGGACGGATCTCTCTCGCTTGATATCCATTCTGAACCGCCGCTCATTATATCTATATATCCCGGACTAGAATCCAAAAGGCTTGACCGGAATACCATTTGAAGTGTTCTTGAAGACAGAATAAGCCCGGGTTCGGTTTCTATTTCTTCTACATAGATATTCCAATCCAGATTAGAACCATATTCCTCAATGATTTCCTCTAAAAACGGAGTTAAATCCGCTATACCATCCACTGTCTCGATTTCCCACATGGGACCGTACTGTACACTTGGAGTAGTTGCCCTTACACTAAATTTAGCGTTTGCCTTATTTCCAAATTCGTCTGTCTTTTTCAAATACAGGCCAAACTCATGGGTGTTTTTTAATATAATTTCCTTTTCATAATAAGTATTCCCGTCTTCATCCTCCTTTTCGGTAAAGGAACTGATATTAAAGGTCTGTGGTTCATCAAGCAGCTTATATCCTGCCGGAGCTTCTATCTCTGTCACAGTATAAGAAGCCGCATAGGGCAATGTAACCTTATCGCCCTCTTCGCTTCCGGTTGTCGTAATACGCTCCGTTACTCCGTTGCTTGTCGTTACTTCAAATACTGCTCCTGCCAGCGGCTCACCGGTAGATTCATCCACTTTTTTCAAGGTAACTTCCGCTGGGATTGGCGGATTCTCCAGTGTAATCTCAAAAGTATCTCCAGATAAGGACACTGATATATGTTCATCAATATTCTGGAATTTCTCGATGCCTTCATTTTCCGGATAATAATCAAATGCCTTAAACCGGTCTAATATTTGGTAGCCAGTGGAAGTACTATATTCTGTTATGTATATCTCATATCCCTGTTCATCCGTCAGGTTATCTTTAAAAATGCTGAGCTCCTGTTCAGAAACAGTATCAAGCGTCATCATCCATGCCCAGTCAATGCCCTCACCGCTATCATCTTTGCATATAGCATCTACCGCTATTTCTGCACTGACATAATCGTCTCCGGTTCCTTTTTTCTTAATTTGATAATCAAAGGTTCTTCGCTCATTTGTAACTACAAAAGTAATTGATCCATCGGATTCTGTGAGCATCTGTACCCCGTCCGGCATTGGGTCAAATTGGAAATCAACCTCCCATTCTCCTTCAGCATTACGAGTGCGAAGATAGAATCCCTCTATACTTTGTGATAAACCGACATAATTAGAATTTACTGCACGTTCCGTAATTGCTATGTCTCCACTTGCATAGTTGTAAAATATATTGGAATCTATTTCCCCATATCCATCGTTTTCTGCAGAAGTATTTATTGTTTGAATAATAGTGGAACGTTCTGTTATTTGTAGCTCAAAAGTTGCATCCAGCGGTTTCCCATCAGAGCCTATCTTTCTGATCCTTAACTCTGGCATTTTCTCATTAGTAAACGTAACTGTATGATTATATCCGACTATAAGGCCTTCCGTACCTGTTGTTTCCTGCTGAAAATCATCAAGGTATATTCTTTGAGATACAGTTCCCCGGTACCCTTCCGGGGCTTCTGTCTCTTCTATCAAATAACTGTCTGCATATGGCAGGCTGACTTCTACGCCTTCCGCAGTTCCATCCGTTATGACCTCAATCGGCTCCAAATCTACCCCGTCACGGTTTGGTGTAATCTGGAATACAGCATCGGAAAGATATTTATCATCTGTGCCTTGTTTAATTAGATTTAAAGTAATAGGAATCTTTTTATTTACGGCTGTTATTGTTAATGTATCATTGTCCCAACTTACGCCTTCTTGCACCCGAGACCATTCAAATCTTCCTTCTTCTATATAATAGTACCCGAAAAGATTTTCCCCATTACTTCCCCCAGGAAGCAACTGATATTGATCTTCCGTCTCAATCTCCTGTAGGGTAAAAATCACCAATGATCCATAATGACCTGCATCAATGTCATCTACGACAGTTCTTAACATATCATCTAGTTCTATAATATGATCTTCTTTTGTCGTACTATATGTAAAATCTTTCATATAGCCGTTCGTGGTCGAAGCAGACACTTTAAATGTCGCTGCTACACCTTCTCCAGCTTCATTTACCTTATTTAATTTTAATTTCGGTACTTCGATAGTATTTTTTATATCCTGTTTTACTAATTGCACTCTAACTGTTGAGTTAGAGTCTATAGAAATGGGATATTTTGTTGTATTAAGTTCATAATTGATCAGCTTTTCTGCCTCTACTACATAGGCATCATCCCCTAGCTCTTCAGCGCTAAGCTCCTTACTTACCGCTCTGCCATCTTCATCAGTAATAACAGTGTCAAGCACCTTTCCGTCTGATGAAACAATGTTAAATTTAGCACCTGGCAATTTAACGTCATTAAATCCGGTTTTATTAACTTCAACCTGAACATAAAGCTTGGGATTAGTTATCTGAAGCTCTATAACCTCTTCATGCTCATCAATAAGAACGTACTCTCCCTTTTTTCCATATTCTAAATCCCGATAATAATATTTTGGTGGTTTTGTTTCTTCAACATAATAGGAACCATAACGCAAATCTTCAAATCTCAAAATCCCATTTTCGTCAGTAATACCTGTTCTTATAGGATTTTCCATATCACTTACTTTATAAAGTGCAAATTCTGCATCTTTAAGAACTTTATCTGGATTATCTTCATCCACTTTTTTAATTACTATATCGCCTCTAATCGGTGGATTTTCAAAAGTAACACTATAATCCAATGACTGTACAGTCATCGAGAAATACTTTCTTGTATTTTCTGGGAGGATATGATTATCTCCAGGTGTCACTTCTTCGAGATAATAATAACCCTGCCGGGGATCCACACTCGGATTTACAATTGGCACTTCATTAAATGTTGCCGTTCCATATATTCCTGTTACCTGCCTGTCTAAAATTTCACCTGTATAACGATTTACAAGGATAAATTCTGCATTTTGTACTTCAATAGAGGGATCTTCTGAATCCACTTTGGTAAGCGTGATCGTTCCGGTCTTCTCCGGATTCTCGATCTCATAGCTCATGGTCAGAGTTTCTTCGTTAAAGGACGCACTCCAATAGTCCCCGCTTTCACTTCTTCCATCAAGGAAATCGAAAGTATGAGCCGGGAATTCCACATTAAACTGTGCGGGAGCATACGTCTCCCTTACCGTGTATTCTGCGTCTGCCAGTAATTTGTTCGATTTTGCATAACCGTTCTCATCTGTGATAAGCCTTGTAACAGGCATATTATTTTTGTAAACCGTAAATTCGATTCCCTCCAGAGGAACATCATTCTGGTTTACTTTATTAATCTCAATATATCCATAAATAGGCTTATTGGGATATTCCCTTCTGGCTTCATAGTTCATATCCTCTGTAAGCCGGAAGGCTTTTCTTCCCGTGTCAATAATCTCATATCCTCTCGGAGGCGTGACCTCCTCGATATAATACGTCGTATCCGCAAAAAGCTCTTCTGTTTTTGCAATTCCTTCCTCATTTGTTTCCAGTTCGAGCACCAGATTGCCTCTTGCGTCTGTAATATGGAAGACAGCACCTTTTATTGGTTCCCGCGTGTCCTCATCATATTTATAGACAGTAAACTCTGTAGGAATCTTCGGATTTTCCACAGAGACATCTATGATGTTATTTTCTACGTTCAGATTGTCGGACGACACATAGATTGGATCCTTCAGCAATTCATATCCTGTTACCGTCTTTGTCTCCACCAGGCGCACCAGACCGTTGCGGATATCCTCCCTGCTGACCATCGTGGAAAAGGCCAACTGACCGGATAGATTGGTGACGCCCATTGCCTGGGTTCTCCACGTCCCGTTTACATACTGCTGCAGATCAAACTGAACACCTGCAAGAGGCAGATCATCTACTCCTGTTTTGATCACCCGGATCGTCACCGGCATTTCTTCGTTATAGACATATTCCACTTCATTACTGTCGAGGAAATCGACCCGTTTTATTGTACTGTCTACCAAAATATTCCCGGGCCCGCTCACTTCCTGATAGTAAATCGTCGTCCGTGCGTCATAGTTCCGGGTCGTTATCTTGCCCTGGGCATCCGTAGTCAGCAGCTGATACCCGGCGGGATCATTCAGTGTGCCGTTCAGGTTCGGCCCCACTTTAAATACCATCCCCTGGATCGGTTCCTGGGTATTGGCGTTTCGCTTATAGATTGTAAGATTTACCTGTATCGGCGTATTAACAAAGCGGACAACATTATCCGCGGCATTTGCGCTGATGATTAAATGCTGCTGCTCTGATCCGTCGTTTGGCCTTATAAATCCCGGCCCGGCTGACTGTTCAATAATCTGTACATCCGTTCCTGCCGGGTATGCCACAGCCGATGTGAACTCACCATTTTCGTCTGTGTACGCAGTGTAGTACCAGGATTCCCTTACATCCCTGTACTGGAACATGGCGTCCGCGATCGGCTTTCCCGTAGTCGCGCTGACCTTACGCAGAGTAAATGTCCTGGTCACTCTGTCATTCTTAAAATTCAGTGAAACCGTTTTTGATTTCACTATTTTTACGCTTTTTATCTCATTGCTTATCACAATATGCGACGGCACCGACTGCTCCCTGACATAGATTGTCTGTCCGGGTGTCTGTTCCGTCAGTGTTACGACACCGCTTGCGTTTGTCGCAGCCGTAGTATAATTCAGCGCATTTGCGCTGTAGCCATACCTGAATACAACACCTGCCACCGGATTCCCCGCATCATCCTTTTTCTGGATCTGTACGGTACCGTTTGTTTCAACCCTGACATTCACGATTGCCGTGATGGCATTCGGCTGCCCGAATTCCGCCAGTGCCTGCTTCCCATCCTGCGGTTTGTAATATCGGTTGTCGGCTGTCATCTTCGGAAAGGTTCGATTCAGTTTTATCTCATAACTTTGTCCGGGAGTCGCATTTGCCTTGACCCGCACATCAAGAAATGTGCTTACCGCCCCGGTTTCCCGATTCGTCACTTTACGGATGTCCACAGACTGCAGCCCATTGCCATAAGACTGAACTGTAAAGTGCTGCAAGGACTTTGTCGTATCTTCAAGCGAGTAAACTTTATTCGGTTCTGCGCCTGACCTTATGATCTCCCATGTATTTGTTTTTTTATTGTAGGAACTTCCTTTAAATTCCGGTGGGCCATGCTGCGCCAGCACGGTATTGATATCCTGTTTTTTCGCATTAATGCTGCTTCGAAACTCATTGTTCGTTGCGCTGTTTGCTCCCTTAAGACTGACCGGGATATCCTTGCATCCAAGCGCCTGCCAGATCAGGATCTGTGCCGCTATATAATATTCCTTCTGTTTTCTGTTATTCATTGAAGTATTGTCATGATTCGTATACCATCCACTGTAATACGCAATACGCTGCGCTTTGATCCGCTGGTCTCTTGTTGTCGCATAATTTCCCACTTTAAGATCATTGTAGTCAGCCATTTTGCCATTTACGGACGTTACGGTCTTTTCCGCAGGGATCCCCGGAGAAATACAGAACAGCCGTCCTTTATCGCCTACTAGATAAATATAATGAAAATCACCCTTCCCGATTGCATTCCCGCCTGGCATATGGATGTTGCACTGCACTTCATATGACTTCCCGCCATAACTCACTTTCAGAACCTCTTTTGCCACTGTATAATTCGCCCGGGAAGACGCGGCGCTGGATTTTGCTTCGTTAGAATCTGCAAGTTCATCTTCAGATAAAACTTCCTCTTCCGTCTCTTCCTCTGCTCTTAACAGTCCCAGTTCAAGCGACGTGTCTTCGCTGAGTTCTACAGCTGTATAAGAAAGGTAACATCCATCCTCGCCGTACAGCCCTGTAAATCCCTCTTTATTTTCCATAGTCATGGCCAGATCGTAAGGCGCAAGCGTCTCATTATCCAGCCACAGTTCGATATCATAAGAACCTGCTGCCAGCCCTTCGATCCTATAGTTTCCGTTGTCATCGGTAACTGCGCTTCCAACTTCCTCCGCTGTATCCGCTTTATAGGCAGTCACTTCGATCCCACTGATACCTGCTTCGTCTTCGCCTTTTTCTCCATCGCTGTCCGCGTCATCGTAGACCAGTCCGTTGACAGCGTAAACCGGAGTCTCTGTGTCAGAGCCTTCTTCTCCTTCAGAACCTGTCTCTTCCCCGGTTTCTGCTTCCTGCTCTCCGTCTGTCGCCGTATCAGATCCTTCAGAAGGTGCATTGGTATCCTCTTCTGAACCTTCTGCGGAATCTCCAGAGAAAGGTTCTTCAGCCTCTCCCCCGGATACGTCCGCGCTGTTTTCAGCAGACGCGTCTGCACTCTCTCCTGCCTGAACTGTCAGGCTGTTATCCACGCTCCTTAAAAGCCCCAGATCCAGCTCCATATCCTGGGCCACTGCCAGCTCAGAATAGCAGAGAAAGCCTTCCTCGCCCTCAGCGGGCTTTGCCAGCTTTCCGCCCAGCTGTGCCAGCCGTGCTTCCTGTACCGCAATACTTGTGTCAAGATCATACGCGGCGGTCTGTCCATCCTCCGCGCAGAGACGAACCGTATAAGAATCATCTGCAAGATCCACCAGCTTATAGGTACCGTCCCCTGCTGTATCCGCAGATGTAACAAGTTCACCTGTGCTTTCCGAATAAGCCTTTACGGTAACTCCGGCAATGCCTGCCTCTCCTTCATCCCATGTTCCATTCTGATTGGCGTCTTCAAAAATACGGCCATTTACTGCATGTACGCTGCTGCCATCTGCCGCAAAAGCAGAAAGATCAACGCTCGTCGCGAGAACAGCGGCAAGGATGATCCAGGATGTTATTTTCTGGTATATTGATCTCTTCATTTTTCCACCCTCCTTTTACCTCTCAGGCAAAATACAGCCGCTCCTGAAACCGCGGCAAGGAATATCCAGACATACAGGCCGTCTTCGACTCCTGTTTTTACACTTGTCCCTTCTGTGTCGTCAGGCTCTTTGCCCGGCTCCTCGGGTTCTTCCTCCACCGATGCCTTAGGCTCCACATTCACTGTATATTCCGGTCCTGTCAGCACATCATCAATCACTTCATAATGAGGCAGATGTAAAAGAATGGGCAGAATGGTCCCGTAATGATTCGGTTCCTCCGCGACCAGCAGATATACTCCGTTGGGCAGATCAGTAAATGACAGCTTTCCTTCCGGATCTGTAATGCCGGACGCCACTGCTTCATCCTCCAGCCGCTCCATGATCTGAGCAGCCGCTTTCTCTGTCTCATCCGCGCTCTGAGGATAGGAGGTAATCTCATACTCCGGATACAAATATGGTTTGTCTCCTTCTGTCACTTCCCCTACCTGATACAGCTCAAACCGGATTCCGGTCCGATCAGAATCTTCTTTTTTCAAGTCTTCAAGTTGGATATTAACGATCCCCTGTCCGGCAGCCTGTGTCGAAACAGGACAGAATGCGGCTATAAAAGCCGCTGTAAGAATTAGCCGCTTAAGATTCCCTCTCATTACGTTCACTTTTTCCACCTCTTCATATGTTCTTTCCGCCAATGAACACACTTTTTCATATTTATATTTTACACTTATTTTTATATTTGTAAATACTTATATCCATAACTTTCTCCCTTAAAAATTGCTCTTAACGTGAATTTAACAGACTTACAGATAATATCTTTCTAAAATCGGATTTTCAGCGTTTTCATAATCATTTCTAAGAGGAAAAGACAGGGCATAAAATAACAGGATCAGGATAACCTGTATACGGATTAAACGATATGAAACTCATTTTTTAACAATATAAAAAATAAGTTTACACACATGTTTTCATTTGCAAATATCTTTAATTATTCCGTTTATTTCTTGTTGTGTCAAATAAGAGTGTATAAATCGAACAATTTTTGCAATAAAATGTATTATAAACGTAACGACTTGTAAACATATACATTAAAGAAGAACGGAGAGATTGCAATGGGATTCAGAATTGAAAAAGAGACGTATAAGAACAAAACACTGAGACTTCCTGAGAAACTGATCGACAGCTGTTCCAAAGTCGCCGCTCAACATGAGATATCATTTAACGAACTTGTGATACAGGCATTGGAATATTGTCTGGAAAATCTTGAGGCGGATGATGGCTTATCACTGAAATAAAGCTCTAAAAGCGGAAAAATCAGGGCAATTTATTTTTTCTGTATAAAATTTGATACTGATTAATCTGCATAAAAAAAGGAACTCAAAATAATGTGTTCTGAGTTCCTTAAAAGGCGCAGACCGGATTTGAACCGGTGAATCAGGGTGTTGCAGACCCACGCCTTACCACTTGGCTACTGCGCCTTGAGTATGAGCACTTAGCGACTGTATTTTAGTCGCTTACGTGCGACTGACCCCGACGGGAATCGAACCCGTGTTACCGCCGTGAAAGGGCGATGTCTTAACCGCTTGACCACGGGGCCATTGTAATGGTCACTGCATATGCAGTGACCGTTTTTTATATTAACATAACCTGGATTCAATTGCAAGAGTTTTTCTCCGGAATCTCCATACCGTTTGGTCCGCTGTTTGAACCTGCCTTTTCCAGCTGTTTTATCATCTTCCGGACCATGGCTTCATCTTCTTCCAGATCAGCCGCAATTTCAGCAGCACTCTCTCCTTTCTTCAACTTCTTTCGGATGAGATTCTGCAGCAGCTCAGTCTGTCCTTCGGCAAATCCTTCCGCATGACCTTGGGCATGACCCTCTGCATGGCCTTGGGCATGGCCTTCCTCCCAGGCCTCTTCCCGCTCCATCCGCATGTGCTTCTCCTGATCATATTCAAATATGCTCATGCTCTTCGCCTCCGCTCTGTGTTTCTCCAGAAATTCCTTCAGGATCCCTTCCCCGATGCATTCCCGGATCGCCCGTTCCACCGCGTCCTCCAGTTCCATCTCCCTGACATACTTCCGGATCCGGTCCGTATACTCTGCATAATCCCGCAGGCTCCGGCATGCTTCCTTCAGCTTCCGGTTGTGCTCCCCGCACAGGTTCAGCATCACCGCTTCCAGCTCCAGTCCGCATTGCTCTCCCTTTGCGGTAAACATATCTGACAGCCGCAGCACCTGCCGCTCCGGCATCTCCTCTCTCCCGTTATAGAAGATCAGAAACTCCGGCCCCGGGATCTTCACTGTCCGCGTCCCGTACAGGTTCGCCTCCCGGGTCATCCCCGAATACAGGTTCGAGATGTAGAACAGGAACCGCAGGGGCAGGTTCGAGCTGTAAGTGGACTGATGCTCATACAGGGAAAGCCTTCCGTCCACCACAAAGGAAATGTCATTCCTCATGGACATATAGATGGCGTTCTCCAGGGTATTCACTTCCAGCAGTTCCGGATCTGTGTAATGCTTCCCGCTGATGGCATTATACAGTTCCAGCAGGTTCTCCTTCTCTGTAAACAGCATGGCAAATACCGTGGACTTATAGGTCCGGTTCACATGGGTCTCATTGGTGTCTTTCGTGTCCTTCATAGGCGCCCTCCTCTTGTAAAACTGGTGCAGGAGGCCCCGCCTTCTTCTGTCTCCGGGAAAGCCTCTCTGCCATATTGATTGGGGATAAAAGCATTGAAATTCTTTCCTGGATCTGTTATCAGAACTTTGACACGGCACATGCCGTCTGAGAATAAACCATGATGGAAATGTGGAAAATGCTTTGTGTTTATACTACCATATCTGTCTCAGAATTTCTACCAAAATGCGCAAAATCTCTTCACTATTACTCCCGAAAACCAAGAAACCGGAAGCAAGTCCGCCTCCGGTTTCTCTATGTCTGTATATCCCTCTATTCCTGCGCCACTGCCACCAGCTCAGCCTTAACTTCTCCCCCGTTCATCTCCTGCTCATAATCCTCAAGATTATATGTGGAGATCCGAATCGTCACGGGATATGTCCCCGCTCCGAATGTCCGGTCAAACTGCACCTCTGTCACCGCATTTCCCGGCGGGATCAGCCGGCTCTCATAGATTGTCTCCTCTGTCTCGTCCAGCACGATCTCAAACTGAAAATAGCAGGGGTTCTGATCCGGATTCCACAGCGCCACATAAGCCGTATCTGTACCGGCCGCTATTGTGATCTGTTCATAGCCCGGCAGAGTGATCCGGTCCGGATCAACATTCTCCGGCAGTTCTACATCCGCTGTATATTTTCCCGCTCCCGGATCAATATCCGGCCCTTCTTTCTCCTGAAACAGGTAATATACTCCGGCCGCGATCCCGGCAATGACGGCAATGAGAAGGAGCAGTTCTAAGATCCGCTCTGCCAGCCTGCTCTTTCTTACTGCCAGATAAACGTTCTCTCCCACCTCGATGTATCCTGCCGTCTTATACAGAAAATGCCCGGCAGGAAGTTCATAGTATTTCTCTGTCTCCTCCCCCAGATGCCATTCCCCGGCTTCTTCTCCACATCCCTCACCAACGGCTCCGATCACTGTATAGCCGCCGGCTTCTTTCGGATATCGCTCCTGGAAAGCCCGGCAGGAGTATCCCTTTGCCTCTCTTCCTTCTCCCAAAGGCCAGGTCTTGTCACATTCTTCCCGCTCTCTTAAACGGTATTCCATCCTTTTTCTCCTCCCTGTCTGCTCCCCTTCCGTCTATTGCTCATATACGTTCAGAGTACATTCGATGTTTCCGCCATTCATAGGCGTCTCGGCATCCTCCAGCGAGAACGTCTTAATGACGATCTCCAGATCGTAAGTGCCCGCTTCAAAGGTCCGTCCCAGAGGCACTTCCGTCACTGCTTTCCCCGGTTCGATCAGGCCGCTCTCGTAGAGAGTCTCTCCTTCATAGGTCACCTGAAACTGGAAATAGCAGGGATTGCTCGGCGGATTCCACAGCGCCACATAGGCCGTATCCGTCCCCGCAGCCATATTGATCTCCTCATATCCCGGCAGGGCGATATGATCCGGGTCTGTGGATCCCTGGTACTCGAACGACGGCTCGTAATCCTCAGCGTTGGGATCCAGCCCCTGCCCGTCTCCTCTTCCGGCCAGATACCAGATCAGCACCCCAAGGCCCGCCACAAGAGCGATGGCAAGGATCAGCAGAGCCAGGTTCCTGGGAAGACGGTTCTTCACCACAGCCAGAAACTGTTTATCCCCGCAGTCAATATATCCGTCAATGCCATGGGTAAACCGGGAATACTGAAGCGTGTAATAAGGCACGCTGTCCTCCTCCGTATGGAGACGGCCGATGGGCCTGCCCATTCCGCTCCCGATCCCTCCTGCCAGGATATACCCTCCCCGGGGAAATTTTTTCTTCATTCTTGCTTTGCTGTAATATTCAATAATAGAGCCGTCTGCCCTCTTCAGCTCTTTGTCATAGCCTTTTCTCCTGATGTAAGAAAGGTCCAATGCAGATCACCTGCTTTCTATAACATAATTTCCGGGGAAAAGGCGAATGCCCCTCCCCCGGTGAAAGGCGGGCTGCTCTGCAGCCCTTCTTATGAAGTTGTTGACTTTACTCTTTTGTTACCGTATATGTAAGAGTATCTGTATGGTCTCCTGCCTGTGTAGCAGTACCTGTCATCACAGCTTTACCGCTGATTTCCTCTGCAGTAGTCTCGGCCAGAGTTCCGACTGTTCCGCTGTTCGCCGTCTGTCCGCTGTATGTCAGCGTATACTCTACCGGGTCAGCGCCGCCTGCCAGTTCAAGCTTGTACTTATGCGCAGAAGCAACGGCTACATTAACGCCACTGACTCCTGAAATGCTGCCGCCCTCTGTGGCAACCAGTTTTACTGTAGCGTCAACTTCCTTTATATCATCCGTAAATACGATGCTGCTCGGAACTTCCACTGCCCACTGGGGATCTTCCGGATTGTCCGGATCCGGGATCTGATTTGTGTTGTTGTAGCTGACTTTTGTTTCAGCCTGATTGTCCTCCAGCGCAAATGCTGTTGTAGCGAACATTGCTGTAGCCATTGCAGCTACAAGAATTCCACTTAAAATTCTTCTTTTCATTTTTTCTCCTCCTTGAAAATGAAATTTTGTTGCTCCGCCGGAAGTCCGGCGTCATATGTCAAATGCACTTTGTGTGCACACATATGCGGTTCATATGCATTTAATCTAAATGGCTTTGCTGTTCTTTCTTATTCTTCTTTGACAGATACGCAAGAACCAGTCCTGCTCCTGCCAGCGCCGCCATATACCCAAGCATTCGAGACGTATCTCCGGTCCTGGCTGCGTCTGCTCCGGAACCTTCCTGTCCGACTTCTCCTGATGACGTATCAGGAACGAACTCTACTCTCAGGACAGCCCCCGTACTCTCCATGGAAATCTGAATCTCTCCAGAAAGCGCCTGCTGTGTCAGATCTTCTGTTCTGGACAGTTCCGGCTGCTCGTAGATAACTCTTCCGATCCTGTATCCTTCGTCCGGCACGATCCGGAAAACCTTGGTCTCACCCACAGACAGCTGGTACTCCACGATACCGTCCCGGATGTCCTTTTCTCCATCCCGGATCACACCGTTGCCCGAAGCTTCAACGCTTAAAGTGTATTTCCCATCCCGGGAGACGGTAAAGCTGACTTTTGTCTCCGCTTCTCCTGTTTCTGCCGCCCCTGCCGTAAGTACGGTAAGTACAGTGAAGGAGCAGACGGCAAGAATACCTGTGATTGCTTTTAATATTCTCTTCATACTTTTCTACTCTCCATACCTCACCGTATAATTCATTATTCCCGTATAAATTCCCCGGGTATTGGGATCCTGCTCATCCTTTACCGCCCGGATCTCGAAGGCCTGTTCCTGTTTGCCTGATACATTCAGCACCGCAAGCCTGCAGCGTCCTTCCACCAGGCTTCCTCCGAATTTCTTTCCGTCTACATAGATATTGCAGTTCAACAAATCATTCTCTTCATTTCTGATCACAAATGTGGCATCCGACATGATCGTAATATCCTCAGTCACTACATCTGCTCCCAGTCCCGGAGCCACTTTCACGGATGACTCGGCCGAGGCCTCCACGGTCCTGCTTCCCTCTGTTTTCTCCAGCTCGATCTCTTTCGGAATAATCACAAGAGCTGTCGGTTCATCCGGATTGATATGGACTGTGATCTCCTTCTCCATGCCGCTTCCCGTGTGGATGACTGTGATCTGGACTTCACCGCCTCCGCATGCCCGCACTTTGGCAAGATCATCTTCTGTAATACTGAAAGCCCCCAGGGAAGTCTCTGCAGAGCCGCCGGAGCTGTCTATTTTGTTATATTCCGGCGCACACTCCGTCAAAAGATCTGTCACGGTGATATCTTTTAATTCGCTGGCATTGACCGTAATGTTAGAGGCATATATGCTCTGGGAACGGTCATCGGATATTACGCTGCCGTCCCGGACTACCCGGATCATGCGCTGTTCGCTGTGAGATCCGTCCGGAATATCTGTCCATTCATAAGTGACATCATAATCTCCGGATTTACCCGCTGCAAAATCTGCGTCAGAACCGACCGTAGCTGTGACAGTATCTGCCGCTTCTTCCGGATTCGCTGTAATCAGGCCAAGATTCTTTAAATTCTCTGCATCCGCGCCCTGCTTTGCCTCGGATTCTGTAACGATCCCATCCTTAACCGTAATATCCTGTACGTTGGTAAATGTGATCGTTCCTTCCAGATTCGGCGTGTATGTATTCGCAACCTTTAAACTGAAGTTAGCCTGAGTTTCTGTGGTCACTGTCTCGAGCGAAATCTGGCAGAAGATATCATCAAAACTGATTCCGTCTCCCGTGACTGCCGTCCCGCTTTCCAGAACAAACTCCGCAGTTTTATAAACTGCGTCTTCGGTATCATATGTAACCGGAAATACCAGCGTCTGATTTCTTCCTTCAAACTTGTACAGATTCGACATAACCCCCAACGACGGTACCGTCTTTAAATGATTGAATCCGCAGTCGATCTCCACCAGATTCCTTATTCTTCCAAAACTAAGACTGGTAAGTTCATTATGCGCGCAGTACAGAACCCGCAGATTTTCAAGGTACGCGATATTCAGCGAGGTCAGCTCGTTTGCGTTGCAGTTCAGTGTCTCCAGCGCGGTAAAATAATTGATTCCGGTAAGATCTTTGATGCGTTTTCCCTGGCAGTTCAGCGTGGTGATGCCCGCAATCTCTTCCACAGTGAAGAATCCGTCTTTCCCTTCTTCTAATTCAAGAAGAACGTTCCTGAAGTTTTCGTCCGGGAAATTCTTTTCGTTTATAACGATACCTTCCGGATAACTAAAGGCAACTGTACCACTCAACTGATATCCCAGGTCATACTCCGATGCGTTTGCTGTCTCAAACACCGTTGACGCAGGGTTGTCTGTAGAATCCAGTAAAATGTATCCACCTTCATCTACTTCTGCACCCAGAGCCGCTCCTGATGGCAATCTTGGATTCAGTGCTGTGTTAAATACCGGCTCCGTACTTTTCCACTTACCGCTGCCAAGATCATATGTCATTGTTATCGGCAAGCTCTGATTACTTCCCCGGAAATTTTCCTGGCTTTGAAATACACTTGCCGTACACTCTATTTCCCGGATACTGTTACCGCTGATATCCGCATTTTCAAGCGTACATCCTGTCAGATTTATACTGCTGATATTGTTATTCTGACAATATAAATCATCCAGTGCTGACATACCGTTCAGATTCAGGCTTGTCAGACTGTTTCCTGAACAGTCAAGGGTGTTCAGAGATGTAAAATACTGAATTCCGGTCAGATCGGCTATTTCCTCTCCTGCGCAATTCATGGATGTGATCGTTGACATCTCGCCGTCAGTTATCAGTCTGTCCTGTCCCCAGCTCTGCTCAAGCAGCCATGCCCGGAAGTTATCATCAGGGAAATTCTGTTTTATTATAAGCAGTCCAAACCCTTCAAAATAAGCAGTTCCTTCCAGGCGCGCGCTTCCCTCTTCGGGAACCCCTGTCAAAATATACTGACTATATTCCACATATCCTACATTGAGCCCTACTATCGCACGCCCCTCTGAATCTATCCGAATCGAATAAGGCGAGAACATATAAGTGCTATTGCTCCCTTTAAATACGCCCGGCTCTGTCTGATACTGGTAAGGATTAATCGGAGTAACCGGCACAATCAGTTCCTGATCTGTAGCAAAAAGCGCTTTTATCGTCTGTTCCTTGCTGAACTTTATCGTTGTCAGATGATTCCCGGTACAGGTCAGCCGCTCCAGAGCCGTAAAATATTCGATTCCGGCCAGATCCCAAATTCCTCTGTTGGAACAGTCTATTTCCGTGATAGCAGCCAGCTCTTCCAATGAAAGGAAGTTGTCATCTACTCCCCAGTTTTCCTGTTCCAGAATATAATTTCTGAAATTCTCATCCGGGAAATACTCTTCTGTTATCCATACACCGGTAAACCTTTCCAGCTGTACAGTAATTTCTTTTGACAGACCGCTGGCAGTGTGCGTGACGGTGATGACTTCACTGTCATTTTCCGACTGGTTTACTTTATCAATATCTTCTTCTGAAATGCTGAAGTCCGCAATATCCGTAGAAACATAACTGGTTTCATCGCCTACATATGTATATTCCGGAGCGCTCTCTGTCAAAACTTCCTCAGCCGTAATAACATCGTCTGCGTTTATCGTTATATCCCCCGCATAGATACTCTGTGATCGGTCAGAAGAAATCACACTGTCATCACGGACAATATATACATCCCGTTCTTCCTCATGGGCTCCATCCGGAAGATCCGACCATGTATATGTAACACGGTATTTCCCCAGCACACCTTCCGAGAAATTCCTCGTATTATCCGGTGTTGCCGTAACAGTATCTCCCATATAAGAAGGGTACCCGCTGATCAAGTCATTCTCCGATAATACAGCGGATGCATCATCCGACTGCGCTTCGGTCTGTGTAATAATTCCACCCTTGACAGTAATATCTTTCACGTATGAAAAAGTAACCGTACCTTGAAGATAGCCCGAATAATGCGACTCTAAAACTTCCAGACTGAATCTTACACTGGGCGTTTGTAATATATTATTGATCGTAATCGATCCATCGTCTCCAAGTGTGGCCCCGTCACTCTGTATCAACTCTGTTCCCGGTTCCAGCACGCCGCTTTCCGTATAATAATGTATGTATCTGTTGTATTCAACCGGAGCGGTAATCGTCTGTCCGCCAGCAAAAAAGGTTCCTATCGACTGCTGTCCTGAAAGATCCATGTTTGTCAGATGGTTCCTCTGGCAGTCAAGATAATTTAACGTCTGGCTGTTTCCGGTAACCAAGCTGGTCAGTTCATTATCTGAACAGTATAGATTCCTCAGAACTGTGTTACTGCTGACATCCAGTTCTGTCAGATTGTTATCCGAACAGTCCAGGGTTATAAGTGAGGTGAAAAATCCAATCCCTGTCAGATCCTCTATTCCCCGTCCACTGCAGTTTATTTCCGTAATCCCGGTCAGCTCGGTATTTGTAATGACACGATCCTTTCCATAATCCTGCTCCAGAAGAAAATTACGGAAATTTTCATCGGGGAAATTCAGTTCGTCAATCGTAAATCCGGATTCACTATATGTAAGGTTCATTGTCCCTGTCAGCGCTCCCAGAGATTGATCTTCAAAAGGATATGCCGTAAAGCCTACATTTGATATACCACTGTTACTTAATGACCAGATATATCTGCTGTCTTTATCGAATCTGATATTAGAATTTGTTATAGTAGTCGATTCCGGGAAAATACCTGCAACACTTCGATACCGCATCCGGCTTCTGTCTTCGTACAATCCGACTTCCGGCGTCTGAGAACTTCCGTCAAATTCTGTCAGACTCGACGCGTCAGCGCATTCTATATTGGTCAGCTTATTCCCGCTGCAATTAATCTCTTCTATCCTGCTTGAATTTATAATCAGGCTTTCAAGTTCATTGTCCTGACATTCCAGCCATTTTAAGGCTGTATTAGGCGAAAAATCAAGCTGTGTAAGCCGGTTGTTATCACACTGCAGGGAATATACTTCCTTATTATTTGCCAGATTCAGTTCTGTAAGCTGATTATTATCGCAATAAAGAGTGCTGATCTCCGGATTCTCGCTTAAATCCAGCTCAGTCAATTGATTATAACGGCATTCTAAATGATACAGTTCCGGATTATCGCTCACATCCAATTCTTTCAATTGATTACGCCCGACATTAAGATACTGCAACGCAGGGTTGTTGCTTAAATCAAGTTCTGACAGATCATTGCCACCGCATCTCAGCCACTCAAGATTTATATTTCTGCTTACATCCAGTGAAGCAATACTATTATAGGAAACAGCTAAATCCGTCAAATTTATATTTTCACTTACATCCAAACTGGTCAGTTCATTGTAATCAATTTCTAACCTTTCAAGCGCTGTATTCTCGCTTACATCTATGCTTAATAAATTATTATTGTTGCATTCTAGTTCCTTCAGGTTTGTAAAATATTTAATTCCCTCCAGGCTTTCTACATATCCATATGAAGAACTTACTCCTGAAGGCAGCTCAATAACTGTAATATTCTCTATCTCAGCCGCTCTGATCACGCCGTCCGCGCCATATTCCTGATCCAGCAGAAAATTCCGGAACGCCTCATCCGGAAAATTTGTTGAATTTATCGTCACATCACCTGCTGCCCTGGGAGCTTTTGCCGGGGCATTTTCTTCCGTATCCTGACTTTTATCTTCTGTATTTCCTGAATCTTCTATATCACTGACAGTATATGAAAAAGTTTCTTCTGTTTCTGATCCTTCCCCGACTCTGTATACTACGGTAAATTCATAATCGCCGTTTTCTGTGGCATGATACGTTGTCTCAACAGCGTTTTCCTGGACGGTTCCATCCGGGGTCTCGATCCGGACGATCTCTACATCTTCCGCTGCTTTAGACACGGTTATCGTTACATCGGAAGAAGCCTTGTCCTCTGAAAGCTCTTCAGAAAACACGGCCTGCACATACTCTGCGGCGTTTACGAGCATATCCCACTGAAATACTCCCACGGTAAGTAACAGAGACAGAAGTCCTGCCATTATTCGTTTTATCATTGGAATCTTTCTTTGATACTGGTGTCTTTTCATAACCCTGTCACACCCTTTTCCTTTAAACTTTATATTTAGAATAACTCCGATATGCTTATGACTGTTCTTGATGCCTGATAAATCGGCCCGTAGAATTTATTTTATTTCTGATCCTTCTGCCTTCTGCGGCAGAAGTTAAATCGAAACGGAAATGTTTCTTTTTCACTTTTACACATATTATTTTGATCGCATTTTATATTACTATTTCTATTTGTATTTTGCAAGTATTTTTACTGAATTTTTACACCCCCCCCCTGAAAATTTTTTATTATAATTGACTGCAAATCCTTATTTTCCGCCTCTTTCCATCTTACGTAAAATTTGAAATACGGATCCCCTTGACACCGGTGCTATACTATAGGTGTAACAAAGAAATACACTTAACAAGACCTGCTTGTGATGAAAAGTTGAAGGCTGCTAAGCGTGATTCAGTGATTGGAGGAAAAGATAAATGAATACTTTAAAAGCTGAAAAAAGAGACATGACGATCAAAGCCAAGAAACTCAGACGTGAAGGATTTGTTACGGGATGCATCTTCGGCCGTGAGATGACGGAATCCATTCCGCTCAAGATGACGAAAAAAGATGTGGACCAGCTGCTCAAGACAGAGGGCAAAGGAGGAAGAGTACGCCTTGAGGTTGAAGGCCAGACTTTTGACGCTCTCATTAAAGAGGTTGATTACAACGCGATGAAAGGCTGGGTGGATGAGATCGATTTCCAGGCTCTGGTGAGCACAGAGAAGGTACACTCCTCTGCGGAAATCCATCTTCTTAATGCAGACAAGCTTGTAGCTGGCGTCGCCCAGCAGATGCTGCATGAAGTTGATTTCCGGGCTCTGCCATCCGCTCTGGTAGAAAAGATCGAGCTGGATATCGGAGACATGAAAGTCGGAGATACGATCCATGTGAAGGACCTTGACATCGCGAAAGATAAAGATGTAGATCTTATGACAGACCTGGACGCGACTGTCGTAATCGTAACAGAAGTCCGCGCTTCGGCCGCCGCTGATACGGATGCAGATGAAGCGGCTGACACCGCCGCTGAAGAGTAAGCGGAACTGTTTTGGCGATTTCATCCTGAAGAAGGGGCTATCGGGAAATAGATAGTTCCAAACAGGGGCAGGTGTGACTCGCACGAGTCACACCTGCCCCTGAGTTTATCCCCTAAAAAGAGAAAGATGGCTAACGACAACCATCCTTCTCTCCGTTCCATGTTATAATGGAACTATGCAAAAACAAGATTATTATAACGACTTTTTTGAAATTGGGCAACAAAAAATTAACTTCAGTTTCTTCGAATTGAATTTACCCGATGACGATCCAGTCTATACCCTGAAAAACGTGATGGAGGAATTAGATTTTTCAGGCCTGTTGGCCTGTTATTCAGATAAGGGAAGAACCGGGTATAATCCAATCATGCTGTATGCTGTTGTTACCTACGCAAACATGCGCGGGGTCAGGGCGGTTGACCGTATTGTAGACTTATGCCAGAGAGATCTTGCCTTTATCTGGCTGACCAAAGGGCAGAAGCCTCAGCGGGATGTTTTTTACGATTTTAAAGGGAAAAAGCTGACGGGAGAAGCGTTAGATGAATTGAACTATCAGTTCATGCGCCGTCTGGAAAAGGAAGGGCTGATCACGCTGAAAGAGCTTTATATCGATGGGACAAAGATCGAAGCGAATGCAAACAGGTATACGTTCGTCTGGCGGGGCAGCCTGAACTATCACCTTGTCAAACTGCTGGACAGCATAGATGCCCTTTACGCAAAGTATAATGCCTTTCTGCTTGAGAATGGATACGGCCCCAAATACGACCTCGGGGATGCCCATATGTTCGTGATCGAAGGAATGGATAAAGTCAGGAAGGTTATCGCGGAAAACAGGAAACGGAAGCTGACAAAGCATAAGAAGATCTCCAATAACACCATCATCGAGATCGATCACTGTTCCCCGCTTGAGATCCTGAAACTGCAGAAGAACCTGATGCGGATTGCAGAAGGAGAAGGGATCCGGTTCGTTTTTGGAAAGGGAAAACATAAGCCGGAAATCCAGAAGCTCTACGAGGAACTGGAAGAATGCGGGAGCCGCCTGATGGAATATAAGGAATGTTTTGAGATCATGGGGAAAGACCGCAACAGCTATTCAAAAACCGACCTGGAAGCAACCTTCATGCGGATGAAAGAAGACCATATGCTGAACGGGCAGCTGAAACCGGCATACAATGTCCAGATCGCGGTAGAGAATTACTTTATTGTCCACGGATATGTAAGTAATGACCGGACAGACTACAATACGCTGATCCCGGTTCTGGAAAAGCACCGGAACGCGTTTGGGGATACCCTGGAGGCAGTGACGGCTGACAGCGGCTACTGCAGTGAAAAGAACCTGGTATACCTGAAAGAGAATGAGATCCGGAGTTATATCAAACTTCAAGACCATGAGAAGCGGAAGACACGGGCGTACAAAGAGGACATCGGGAAGTATTCCAACATGACATACACCGTCTTTGAAGATGAGCATTATTGATATCTGCCATGATGGAAGGGAGCTGCGCCATATCCGGACGGAGAGCAAAGAGCAGGACGGCTATACCCAGACGGTAGAGGTATACGGCCGTGCGGACTGCAGCGGCTGTGAGCAGAAATCCAGATGTCTTTCTAAATACGAAGCCGAAAAAAATCCGGACCGGAATAAGGTCATGAAGATCAGCGAACGCTGGGAAGAACTGAAGGAAGAGTCCAACAGGAATATCCAGAGTGAAGAAGGGATCCTGAAACGGCAGATACGGTCGATCCAGACAGAGGGGCACTTTGGAGATATCAAAGAGAATGAAAACTTCCGGCGGTTTAACTACCGTTCAGAGGTGACAAACTATAAATAGTCAAGAGGATTTTGGAAGTTTTTTGATGTATAAAAAAGGGTAACTTTAACAGACCATCTGAATACATCGTATTTCAGATGGGACAACGTTTATTGATGTAAGCAGCTATCTGAGTTTTTGGGTGTTAAAGTCTGTCCCCTGCCTCTCCAATGCATAGATGACTCTAACAAGCTTTTTGGCAACATGAGTGATCGCGACTCTGTGTGGTTTGCCTTCTGCACGTTTTTTAGCATAGTAAGCTGCGAATGTCATATCAAAACGAATTAATGGAAGACAGCAGTTGATGAGGACATACCGGAGCCGTGATGAGCCGTGTTTTACCATCCGCCCTCCGTGAGATTCTGTTCCTGATTCGTTTATGTCAGGTTCAATGCCGGCAAAGGCGAGCATCTGAGCCGGTGTAGAAAAATTTGACAGATCTCCGTATTCAGAGTAGATGACAGCGGCAGATATGGGACCGATTCCGGGAACGGACATATAGTGAGGATGGACCTCCTCGATCAACTTGTTGATTTCTGCTTCCAGTGTGCCAATCTCCTTTACAAGAGATTTGTATAACGTAAGAAGGCTGTTGAGTTCCACATCAAAGATAGAATTATTTATGCCGACCGTATTGGCAGCAAGTTCTTTTAGGCGAAGGAACTGCTGTGGGGAGAAACGTCCTCTTGATAAAGAGCGGAGTTTTTCATAAGAAGCGGAGTTCATTCGTGCCATTTTTCAGCAGAACCGTAGTTTTCGAGCAGATACAGTGCAGTTTTAGATAAGCGTTCATGAAAGAATGGCTTAAACTCAGGAAAAGTGTGATCCAGAACGTTTGTGATTTTCACAAGATAGAAAGAGCGCTGTCGAACCAGCCTATCCCTTAAACGAGTTAGTGACTTTAGAGAGTAAGCATGGTAAAATCCTTTTGAATGGGGTTTGTACTCTACTGTCATTAACCAGCGGGCTATTGATTCGCAGTCAACAGAGTCGGTTTTGGTACGCCTGAGAGAAGAGGATTTCTTATATTCCTTGATGAGGAGTGGATTGATTTCCATGAAGCTGTGGTGGGCATTCTCAAGGAAAAGTTCCAGATTGAGGGCATAGTGGGCAGTAGATTCAAACCCTATTTTTATATCCTCGGGATTGGAGAGCGAATGTAAAGTTTTGATAAGCTGTTGAAATCCAGAGTTATCATTTTTGATAGCAAATTTCGTAACGACGTTTTGATCAACTGCGGAGAGGATGCAGCAATCGTGTTTGTACTTGGAAATATCAATTTCCAATCACTATCTAATATGATTGGATTATACGAGAAGGTATATAAAGAATTCATGCTGTATGCGATTGGCAGGAATATCATGAAATACCATCGATTTTTACATCATGAGATTGAGAAATACGAAGGGAAAAAGGAGCAGAAAACCGCTTAGCGAAAGGCGTGCTTCAAAAAATCCAGACAAGGGGATTTTGTGCCCTGAAATAAGGGTTACAAAAGGGAAGAGACTGTCCACTGGAGAATTCAGGACTTAAAAAAGTCCGAATTCCCTGGGATTGTCTCTTCCCTGCATGTCAGGGGCTAAAAATCGGTATTAACCGACAGCCCCTGTCTGTTTACAGCACGATATCATCGATCTTCTCAAATCCGTCCAGCGTATAGGATATTACGGTATTTCCATCCACCAGATAGAACCGCTCTCCCGCATACAGTCCTCTTACATTTCCATAGGACATCAGTTCTCTTGAAAACACTTCCCGGAATCCTTCCGTCTCATCATAGGAGAACATATAATATTCTGTCGTATCTCCATAAGCCGTAAATCCAAACAGATTTTTCTCCACGTCCACAAACACTGCCCGATAATCATACACATCTGTGCCGTACATATCCTCCAGAACATACTTGGACATTTCCGTCACATCCGCCGGATCAGAAATATCGAACATAGACACCTTGACCCCCTCCGTGGTCACGCCCTCCTCATCCACATCCATCCCGATGCCCAGCAGGCGCCCGCTGCCGTAGGGATGCAGGTAATCGGAGAATCCCGGGATCTTCAGTTCTCCGATGATCCTGGGATCTGCCGGATCAGAAAGATCTACTGAAAACAGCGGGTCCACCTGTTTAAAAGTGACAAAATATCCTACATCTCCCATAAATCTGGCGGAATAAATCTGCTCCTCTTTTGCCAGATCCGTGATCTGTCCCGTGATCTCCAGCTCTTCATCCAGCACATACAGAGAATTGCTCTTTGCATCCTCCGAGTCAGAACGAAACAGTCCGTCTCCCAAAATGGGAACTGCATTCCCTGTGTCACATGGCTCCACCGTAGTCACCAGGCGCAGATATCCGTTATATTCATCAATACTGAAGGAATTGTTGAGTGTGCCGTCTATTTTCGTCTGGCCCACGCCTTCCAGCTGCCCGTCATGATAAGATATCTTGCGGACGGATGTCTGGGTCACATCAGCCAGTCCATAGTAAGATTCTGTGATATAGATATTTTCCGTGCTCACATAACAGATCCCCGAATTCCCGAACACTGCCTTGCCATCCGTCTTTTCCGCCGGATCGGCAAGGGAGAACGCCGAGATCACCGTGTAAGAGTTTCCGGTCCCGCCCTGAGGCATATAGATATCCGACGCCTCCAGCATCCCGCCCTGAACCTCAGGTACATACAGATCGACACCGGAACGCGGCGCCGCGGTATCCGCATAAAAATCACTGAGCACATACAGATATCCGTCTCTTGCCCGCATGGTATTGTAGGTTCCGCTCTGGGAAATGGTACTCAGTTTCTCCGGGGCTGTCGGATCGCTGATATCATAAACATCCGTACAGGTAAAATTCCGGAAATATCCGTCATATCCTGTTTCCCCGTCATCATACTCCGCCCGGTAATACAGCACCGCCAGCCGGTCATCCTCCACGTAGATCTCCCGGATTTCACCATCCTCATCCACACCGATCTCGGCCAGCTCATCCATCTCATCAGACCGAATGTCAACAATTCTGACCTTCCCCCTGGCAACGAGATACAGATATTCACCGTCTGTCTTGACAACATCGGCTTCTCCAACCCCTTCTTCCCTGACATTGGTATCTGAATAGTCCCCGGTAGCCGCTCCGGTATTTCCAGTGTCCGCAGCTGCCCCACTGTCCATCATGGCGCTTTCCTCGGTGCTGTAGGCCACAGCCCCGTCGCCTGTGGCGCTGCCGGAATCAAACAGGCGCGCCTGTTTTTCCTGCTGTTTTACCCCTTCCTGAATATAATCATAGATTTCATCATAATCTGCTGCCGTGACCATATTCTCCACGGTCCCGTCTTCCGTCCCGCCGGCTTCTGCCATGCTGCTCTCCGACGCAGAATTCTTTCCGGATACGGCTTGATCCGCCGTGCCGGAAACAAGATTCCCCAGCCCGCCAAAGTTCACAGCAGCCACGATTCCGACCGCAAGACAGAGGCAGGCCGCCGCGGCAATCCCCGCGTTTTTCCTCCAGTATCTCCCGCCGCTCTTTCGCTTCTTCTCCCTTTTCCTCTTCAGCAGCATCTCCTCCACTGCCTCCGGCTCCAGAGAAAGCGGCACCTGCACATCATCGGTCAGATCACGCAGCATCTCTTCCATCTGGATCTCCTCTGCCCGCGCCTCTTCTGTTCCATTCCCGTTTTCCCATTTTTTCTCATTTCCGTCCATGTCCGTCCTCCTTTCCGATGCTCAGATCAGAGCGTTCCTCATCTTTTCCAGCGCACGGCTTTTTCTCGAACGTACTGTGGCCGCGTTTTTATCCAGCATCCGGGCAATCTCATCACTGCGGTAACCCCCGAATACTGAAAACGCAACGATCATGCGCTCCTCTTCGTCCAGACTGTCAAACGCCCGTCGTACGTCGTGCCACTGGGCATAATCCGGCTCATGCCCTTTCGGCTCCCTCCGTCCGGCAGTTGTGCCTTCAGACTCTTCTGCTTCCAGACCGGTCTCTGCCCGATGAGCCAGCTCTTTCTGTCCGCTCTTGAGCATCTTTTTACACTGATGGTTCAGAATCGTAAACATCCAGTTTCTGAAAGAATCCTCTTTCCTGAGCCTGCCGATCTTCTCATAAGCAGTCATGACTGTCTCGCTCACCGCGTCCTCCGCGTCCTGCCTGTGCCTTGTCATGTACAGGGCAAATCTGTAAAGATCCTGATAGATTCCCGCATACAACCGGGAAAACGCCTTCACGTCGCCTCGTTTCGCCCGCCGGATCAAATCCGGCTCCGGGCTGTTCTCATAATCGTACATCCGCTCCCTCCTCCCTTCCTGCGCGCCGACAGTGGAATCTGGTCTTAGAATCGTTCCTTTATATTAATTAGAGTCATCCGGACATGGAATTGTTGCATCAAAAAATAAAAAATCTGAGTTTGTTGTGGTGGTGGATGTATCCGCCGGGGAAGGAAGAGGATATCCATCTCGGGCACGCTCTCGCTCGGGGCAGCAACGCAGCGGCACATAAGGGCGCAAAAAACGCGCCCCAAATGCCGGCGTTGCCGCACGGCCCTCGACGGACACCTCTTCCTTCCCCGGCTCCCCATCCTCCCCCTCAACAATCTCGCGATTTAGAAGTGATCATGAAAGTAGAACGTTATTGACTATATATCCTGCCTTCACGAAAGTCAGAAAACATATGCCCGAGATTCGTAAATATCTTTTTTTCAATAGCATTCCGCTTTCGCATTACTTTCTGATCGCGAGATTGACGGGGGATGAATCGTGACGACGGAGAGGTGGATAAAGTGCAGAGCAGGGAAAGAGCAGCGATCGGAAGAGCCTTTCTGCGGCGGCAGATGGGTGGACCGACGACTTTGAAGGAATCCGCAGAAAAACTTAAGGGACTTAAGCTGCACCGTCAGGCAGGCCGATGGGATTGTCCGAACGAAGTGAGCTGCCCATCGGCCTGTCTTGCTTTTAGGTGGAGCTTAAGTCCCTTTATGTTTTTCCCGGATTCCGGAACGGAGGCGGGACACCCATCTGCCGCCGCAGAATATGGTTTTTCGAGAGCGGCTCTTCTCTGTTCACCAAGCTCTATCCATCCTCCCCGGTGTCTCCTGAATCATTCCGGCAAACTCAGATTGTCGCTTTATAGTAGTTGATGAGGCATCCGTCCAGTATGATCTGTCTCTCGGCGTCCGTCAGGTCTCCCAGCCTCAGGTCGATCTCTTTCAGGTCACCGTCTACTACATATGCCTTGATAACCTCTGCTTTTTCTTCGACTGCTTTTCTGACATCCGGCACGAAAATATAATCTCCGTTCTTGAACGGAAGGTGTTCATGATCCGCATCCGTCAGGAATGGAAGCATTCCCCAGTTGATCAGGTTGGAACGGTATCTCTTTGTAGCGTATTCGATGGCGATATTCGCCCAGCCGCCCAGTACTTTCTGGCAGGAAGCCGCCTGTTCTCTCGCGGAACCGTCGCCTGGTTTCACAGCGAAGATCGTGCTCCCCACTCCGATATTGCCTTTGCCCGCTTCCGGATAAGTCTTCTGGATCGTCTCCATCACAGGCTTCAGTTCTTCAAGAGCGTCGAAAGGACATGTGCCCGCCTCGATGGCTTTCTGCGCTTTCTGTACTTCTTTCGCCCGTCCCACGTATGCGGGATCTTTTCTGGAAAGCGCGAACTCTGCAAGTCCGAGTGGATTTGAACGGTAAGAAGAAGTCTCTCCGGAGGGGATCAGCTCGTCCGTTGTGGTAACCGGATCATGGATCTCAGATACCACTTTGACGATCAGGTTCTCCGGCAATGCTGACATCTCCGGCCAGTCTTTGATGTTGGGTCCGAACTGGATCTCCACATCCGGATCTGCCACGCCGTGGCTGTCAAAGACACGGTTTGCGTAAATATTGCTGTCAAAATGATATTTCTGTCCCTTGTACTCTACATCCATGGCTGTAGCCGGTGTAAGGAATCCTTTGTTGGCCGCTGTCGCCGCGATCGAGCGCGCGTCCATGAGCGCCACGGAAGAAATCTGCCCGCTCTGAAGTTTGCTTCCTTCACGGTTGGGGAAATTCCTTGTGGTGTGACGGATAGAGAACGCATTGTTCGCCGGTGTGTCCCCCGCGCCGAAGCAGGGCCCGCAGAACGCAGTCTTCACAACCGTTCCCGCCTCCATCAGGTCGGCCACCGCGCCGTTCTTCACCAGTTCCATATAGACCGGCATACTTGCCGGGTATACACTGAACGTAAATGCGTCAGATCCGATATTACGCCCTTTTATAATGTCTGCCGCGGCGCAGATATTTTCAAATCCGCCTCCCGCGCAGCCCGCGATGATCCCCTGCTCCACATAGAGCTTTCCATCCCGGATCTTATCCTGAAGAGAATACTCGACCGCTCCGTCCAGACTGATCAGCGCTTTCTGCTCCACATCGTGGAGGATGTCTTTTAAGTTTGCATTCACCTCGTCAATGGTATAGACATTGCTGGGATGGAACGGCATGGCGATCATGGGTCGGATCTCGCTCAGGTTCACATAAACACAGCCGTCGTAATAAGTACAAGCGCCTGGATCCAGTTCTTTATAGTCTTCTCTTCTGCCATGGATCTCGTAGAATTCTTCAATCTTTTCATCTGTGGTCCAGATGGAGGACAGGCAGGTTGTCTCTGTGGTCATAACGTCGATGCCGATCCGGAAATCCGCGCTTAAGTTCTTCACGCCCGGGCCCACGAATTCCATAACTTTATTATTTACGTAGCCGTTCTTAAATGTAGCTCCGATGATCGCCAGGGCAACATCCTGAGGCCCCACGCCTTTCATAGGCTCGCCGTCCAGGTAGATCGCGATCACTCCCGGCATCTTGATATCATATGTCTTATTGAGCAGCTGTTTTACAAGCTCCGGTCCGCCTTCTCCCATGGCCATGGTGCCCAGGGCCCCATAACGGGTATGGCTGTCGGAACCAAGGATCATCTTCCCGCCGCCAGCAAGCATCTCCCTGGCGAACTGATGGATGACCGCCTGGTGAGGCGGAACATAGACACCGCCGTACTTCTTGGCGCAGGTCAGCCCAAACATATGGTCATCCTCGTTGATGGTCCCGCCCACCGCGCACAGACTGTTGTGGCAGTTGGTCAGCACATAGGGGATGGGGAATTTCTTAAGCCCTGACGCCCTCGCTGTCTGGATGATCCCGACAAACGTAATATCGTGGGATGTCAGCTTGTCAAACTTGATCTGCAGGTTCTGCATATTTCCGGAAGTATTGTGGTCTTTTAAAATACCGTAAGCCATCGTGCCGCGCGCGGCTTCTTCCTTTGATACCGGAACCTGGACATTTCCTGTATCTTCCACTATCTCAGTGCCATTTAAGAGATAGACACCATTGTCATATAAACGAATCATGTGAAACCTCCTTTTTACGATTGATACCCATTTATCTTACCACATTTCACTTGCCGAGTAAAATTTTTCTTGGGAAAATCGCGTACAGGGCTCCTCTTGGGGAAGTGCCTGCGAAGATTTCACATGATTCCTGGATTTTATGCCATTTTGGCTTCTTATATTAAATTTTCTTCTTTCAGTTCACGAACAGTTCTCTGCGTTTTTTAAAGTAGACATAATTCAGCGGAAGGAAGATTGCCGCTCCGATGAGCGTGCCCATCACCGTGCCCACAATATCCCCCGTGGCTGTAAACACCGCGTCTGATGATACTGTCGACAGCGCCCCCATGGCCGCGAACAGATAGACAAGGGAGGAGGCCATTACTACCGCGGTAAATCCAATGTAGAGAGCCGGCGCGCCTTTTACATAGTGGGCCAGTCTCTGACGGATGAGGATCGCGCACACGGTGATCGCAATGCACACAATACCGTAGATCACATCCACTGCCTTCAAAGGCGGGCAGACAAGGTACACCAGTTCCGCGGCTCCTTCATACTGTGCGCCCGTGATCAGGACAATTGCTGAAATCGCCATCAGGACCGCGCTTGCGAACAGCTGGAAGTAAATGATAAATTTAAACCATTTCATCGGATATATCTGGGGCGGGTTCGGCCATGACTGCTGCTCACCGGCCTGAAAATTTTGCGGCTGCTGCGCGTTTTGTCCGCTGTTGTCCTGGGCGCTTACTTCCCGGCCGCATCCAACACAGAATTTCGCTCCTTCCGGTATCTCTTTTCCACAGTATCTGCAAAACATCTCTCATTCCTCCTATTCCATATGATCAAGACTCATAGACTGCACCAGCCCGGTGCCGGCTTCCGTATCAATCGTACACCCGTTAAAATAGCTGTCCTGCGCGTACCAGTAATAAGAGTTGCCATACTCCTCATCCTCATAGACATCGTCCGCGTCTCCGTAAGCCGCCAGCACATCGTCCTGTGCAGAACCGATCTGAATGCCGCCGGGGAAAATCACGGTAAGTCCGCCGTACTCCACGTTATAAGAGTAGACCGCGACTCCTCCGACCAGACAGTCCTTCAGTTCGATCGGGCTGTCCGTAGTATTGACCATGTCTGCCATGATCTCATTGCCGCTCACATCTACGAACCATGCCAGCTCATACTCTCCTGAATTGACAACATAGTCTTCCGGTGTATACTCCCGGTCCATCGTGACGCCGGCCGCTTCCAGTTCAGCGATCGTACAGGGAAGAGTCACTACCGTATCATTAATCTGTACGGTATAGCTTTCCCAGTCATCCCCCAGATCCGCGTTCTGTTCTGCCGGTTCCGCGGGCGTCACCCCTGCCCCGCCGCCGTCAAGATCCAGAAGCCCGCCATCGTCCCCGGATGCATCTTCTGCCTGAGAAATCACATCTTCCGGCACTTCAATGGCGTCTACACTGTCATACTCTGTAAATGTGATCTCTATATAGCAGGCCGGCAGCTCAATGCCTGCTTCCTCCACCATCGGAGCCAGTGTATCTCCGATATCAAAGCTGAGTCTTGCCGGAAGGATACTGTCCCGGTAAATGTCGATCGTGCACGGGAATGTCAGAGACTCGATAGCCTCGGCTGCCGTACCGTATTCGCCCAGGGAATCCAGCAGATCTGTGTCCATGATCTCCGCGAAGATGTCCCCGTCCAGTTCTCCGTTGAGCTCAAAGCATTCCTTCCCGTTTACGTCCACCAGTTCCGCGTTTAGATCAAACTGATCCGCATAATCTTCCATACTGCCGGTTATCTCCTCCAGATCGCCGGTCATTGCTTCCACGTCACTGGTCTCTTTTGTCCACTGATTTTCGAGCATGGTATATGTGATATACTCATCGTCCTCTCTGACCATGTAGACCTCTGTCTCGGTTCCCAGAGTTGTCCCGCTCATTTCTATATCTACAGTTCCTTTTCCGTGAGATGCCTCCGGATCGCTGGTGCTCTCCATATCCATATCCATCCGGAGCGCCATGCTCTGGGAATCGTAGGCCATCTCCATCTCCATCTTGATGTTCATCAGGACGGATTCTATGGCCTGGGAATTCTTTTCCATATCCCGGATAAGATTTTCCGGTGTGGCCTTGGTCCCTCCTGCCCTGCATCCTGCCAGCAGCATCGCTGCCATTGCCGCTGCCAGTCCTGCAGCGGCCAGTCTTTCTTTTCGTCTTTTCATTACTTTTTCCTCCGTTGATTGTATTGCTCATCTGTCAGACAGATGACACCCCTCTCAATAAATAATAACGCACTTTTCACCTCCCGTAATAAGCAACGATCAGATCAACCATCCTGTCATAGCTGTTCACCCCGTCAGCCTGGCCGTTTACTTTCAGGTATGCGTCATTGATCTTATCCGCGGTTTCGGAGATCCGGCCTTCGTAGCTGTCCCAGAACGCACTGTTCGCCGCCAGGTCCGGCTCCGCCTCGTCACTCAGCAGACTTCTCACTTCCTGCCACTGCCCGTAGTCCGCACGGTACAGCGCGTTCATGCAGTATACCCATCCGGACAGATACCCGCTGTATCGGAAATCGGTCCGTTCTGACTCCACACAGGCCAGAAAAGCGATAAAATTAGCCTCCTCTTCCTGCATGAACCCCCGCAGATGGGACAACTCATGGCAGGCAGTAAACGGCATATTATAGGCAGTCATATCTCCATTATAATTGGCTTCCACCGTAAATGGAGAATAGATACCTGAAAGTCCCTGATAAGACAGGATCTGAGAGATCACCAGCTTCTTCGGCCTGGGGTAAAACCCTTCCAGCGCAGGGAATTTTTCTGCCAGCCTTTCCATTGCCTCCACCGCTTTGTCTCCCTCGGGCGCGTCCAGCTCCATTATGCCATCTTCATCTCTGGATACTTCATTGCTTAACTCATTCACTTCTTCTGTCAACCAGAGGCAGATCTCTTTCAGCTGCTGCACATCGTACCGGCCGGTCACGATCCCTTCCTCTTCCGAAAATGACCTTCGGTGATAGTTGATCCCGCAGCACAATGTATAAAGCGCCGCCAGTATTCCCGCTGTCAGAAGCAGGCCCGAAAAAAAGGATACTGCCTGCCTTCCCGCTTCTGTCCTCCGGCTGCCATCCGCACGTATGACCCGGACGATTCCTTTCCCAAGCGACAGGACAAATATCGCCGCCAGTATGTAAAGTGCCGCCTCTGATACAGAAAACGGGACCATCCCCCACAGACGCCCGGCTGTCGTCACAAACAGCGGATAGATATTCTCCGAATACCATTCCGCAAAATCCGGCAGATACGCGCCGGCGATCATCAGCCCCGCACTCGCCGTCAGCAGGATCACTGCCCACACCATACGGCTTTTCACCCCGCCCTCATTACGCCTTCTCCTTCCATGCCTTTTCTGCCCGGAGTTTTTTTGCAGGTCTGTGCCGTTCTCTTTTTGAAGGTCTTTTGCTGTCGTCTCTTTCTCCGTTGTACTGTTCTCCCTGTCTCTTCATCCGATTCGTGTCTTCTTGTCTCGATTATACCCTGTTTTTCCCGCGCGCACAACGGGAAAGATTTCACAGTCCCACTCACAGTTCCATGAACGGGGATCTAGAGATACCGCAAACCTCCGGACAAAAAGAAAAAGTACCCATGCGGTACCTTTCTCCGCATGAATACCTTATCTGTATTTCCATATTTTTTATTATACGGTAATCCTTAATTGACTCAGCAGGTCTTCAAAATCCCAACAGCCGGATGAGCAGAGGATTCGTCTCATATAAAAACCGCAGGATCTTACTTTTCTCCACCATCTCAAAACACGCTGTTCCTACATCTGTCGTATACGCCAGGGTCATGATGAGGAAACCGATCCACACGATCACCACCGCCAGCACCAGCCCCAGAACGCCGCCCCCGATATGATTGATCAGCCCCAGAACCGGAAGCTCACCAATGATATTGACCGCGAACATCAGTGCCTTTACGATAATGATGGCCAATAAAAATGTTACCAGAAATGACAGCAGATTGAGCACCAGTCTGGATATATATTTTGCCACATACTGGGGGAAACTGTCCGCTCCCAGTTCGCTGTAGATCGTACTGTTGTTATTTTCAATAAGCTGATCTTTCAGAAACTGGGGCATGGCTGCGCCCTCAATCTCTTTGATCTGCATATCTTTTGGGATCTCTCCGATAATGCTCAAAATGTCATCCGCGGTAATTCCCAGCATTTCCCAGTCCAGATCCCCCAGGTTCGCCAGCTGTTCCTGTGACAGATCCTCCAGCGGAGTCCCTGAAACATCAATATCGGCGAGTTGTTCTTCCGTCAACTCCGGCATGAATGCCTCCACGGTCTTTTCCTCGATGTAATCGTCTACCGGTGTGAATTTCACCAGAGCGTCTGCCACAAAAGGCGAAAGAAACAGTACAAGGACAAGTGTCAGGATCGTTGACAGAAGCGAAATCCCAAGTTTCAAAAATCCCTTTACATACCCAACCACAATACAGACAAGAAAGATTGTCGCAACAATGATCAAAAGCCAATTATTCATGATATCTCCTATTTCGTCAGATAAATTATCCGCAATTCATCCGCGTTCATCACATAGTATCTGTTCAGTCCCCACGCACGGAAAATTTCCTGCGCTTCTATCCTGATGTCGCCCTCGAATTTGATAAGGCCGGTGGCCGTCACGATACAGCACTGGCTGCCGTCAAACAGGATAACTTCATCTCCGTCTATTTTCATATTGCTGTATTTCCCCGGGAGATCCCGGCTGATGACCTGTTCTCCCAAACGATTATACAGCCTGAGCTCATACCCTGATTTTTCTCTGTTCAGCAGCACCAGTCCTAAATAGTCCTCTGAGCAGGACACACTCTGTATCTCCTGATCCAGCGATATTTCTTTTTCTTTCTCTGGTACAGAATTCCCCCTGTAGATAATAAAAGAGTTATCACCTACTGCCACAGATGTATCCGCGTCCATAAAAAAGAGGTCGCTGATCAACGTATCCGTATATTCTGCTGTAGAAACAATGTTGTCGGTCCTGCTCTGCCCTTCTTCTCCAAAATTATAGTAGATCACTCTGGACTTCACGGCAGTCCCTTCTGTGTAAAGATAGGAAACCCCCAGCACTTCCCCGTCGTCAGACATTTCCAGAGCTGCCGGATACCCGGTCGTCCCCGGGGTGGCCTGCTGCTCAACAAGGATATTCCCCGTGGCGTCATAAGTTATGATATACGGCGTATTTTCATTTTTCAGGATAGCACTTACGATCCCCTGGTCTGAGACAGCGATCTTCTCGATCGGGAGCGTGGTCTCAATCTCCCCCTTGAGCCCGTCCTCTGTAAACACAAGGATCGTATTGCCTCCGCTGTCTGCCACGGCGAAAGCGTTCTTTTTTATCTCGATCACCGGATTCTGTATCTGGGTGGGCTGGATCCACTGTTCCTCGTTCTTCGTATTCAGAAAGGCCACTCCGTCCCGGTTGTATCGGACGATCCCTCCGGCAAATTCGGCAAAATTGCTCGAATCCGTGGTCTCTCCGGGATACTCCGCCGCAGTCCGTGCCTGTCCGTAAGCCTGATTTTTCAGAAGAAGGAATGTTCCGCATATGGCAAGGAGAATGAGTACTGCCAGCACCAGCCACCGCCGCGCCTTCGCGAAACGGATCTTTCTCAGTTTGTTCTTCAGCTCACTTAAATCATCCGGGGACGCCAAGATCTTAAACTGTGTTTTTTTCTTTTGCGTCATAAAACTCCCCTTATTTATGGTCTTGTTTTTATAGTCCCGCTTTTATGATCTTGTTTTTCCTGTTGAGTATAACACGATTTTACGGCAATAGCAATTTTTGACCGACATAAATCAGATTGCCGTCTGTGATGCCGTTCATTTTGCAGATCGCGTCCACATGTGTGACATCCCCGTACATTTTTTTACTGATGATCGCCAGTGTGTCGCCCTCCTCCACGATATATACCCCATCACTTCCATTTTCACCTGAAGAGGTACTATCTGTAGAGGTACTGTCCTGTGCCGCAGCGGAATCTGATCCGTTTTCTGTATCAGCAGTGGTATCCGCCGCCCCGGCAGCATTCTCCTCCCGGGTCGTTTCCGCAGATGTGGCCACATCGGAATGGCCTGTACTGTTCTGCCCGGCTTCATTTTCTGTCTTCTCCTCCTGACCGCTGTCCGCGGCCTGTCCGTCTTTTGTCTGCTCCTCTGTCACCGCTGTCACTGAACCGCTTGTCTCTCTTGTCTCCACTTCATCTGTTGTTCCGGCCAGCGTATCCAGCGTATCCTGAACGGATTTCATACGATCGAAACTGTTGATCATGGAAACGCCCATAATGACCAGCACAAGGACCAGGCACGCGCTGGCCGCGTACATCAGGCCTCCTGCTCTTTTCCCTTTCTGACGTTCCTCTCGCTTTCTAACCAGATTACGAAAGTCCTTCGCAGCTCTGTCCTCAACAGTCTCCGAGGGAAATACCCCATTTTTTTTTCGACTGGAGATCATATAGTTCTGCATGCACGGATTTTTCTCATAATACGTGTAGTGGCCGCCGATCTCCATCAGGTCATTCATTTTATGTACATAGTATGTCTCGTCCTTCTCAACAGGGTCTTTCATAATAAACACTGTATTTTTCTTGGGAAAAGATTTCTTGTGGAGCTTTACTGTGGATGCCTCCGGGATGAGCGGCACACCCGGATGGACCACAAACCATCCAAGCATCTCCCCATCCTCAAAATACTGCTTGCAGTCCTCATACGCCCGCTTCCATGTATCCTCGTCGATAACATAGTCGCTGCCCGACATTTTCAGGTCATGCATCTGGACCGCTCCATATATGTAGACATATTCCTCGTCCTTTCCGGGCTGGAGATCTCCGATCAGGAACGCTCCCATGGGCCCCTTCCCGGCCTTTTCACATTTTTCGCACAGCTGGGCAAAAAATGTATCCACATAATCCTCCACATAGATCTTGGGACTGTCACTGACATTCCCGATCTGCCGAACATTTTTTGGTATCTGTCTCTCCATTTATATGCACCTCTGATCAAATTTTTTCTAAGCATAGCATATGGAATTAGCTGAATTTATCAGTTGGTGTCAGATAAGTTCGACAAAAGGGGTCAGGTACTTTTTAAAAGGGGTCAGGCACCTTTTATCACCATTTTCAGAATATTCTTTATTCGATTTTTCGCCAGTCCGGTCTCCCTGCTGCATCGCGTTATAAACTCATCTCTCAGAGATGGTACTTTTCCAAGTAAATCACTGTCTTTAATTTCGTTTTCTTTTTTATATGACTCGATGAAATGTTTTACTCTCAAATAATCGTATTCTGATTTTTCTTCATCGATATCTATGAATTCTTGACTGTCGAAAATATTGTGAAATTTCAAAAAATCTTCAATATTTTCGAATCTTGAATTTAAAATGGGAACTATTTCCTGTGATATGCAGCCTTTCCGGAATTTGATATTTTCAGATAGTTTTCCAGAAAAATCTCTGGGAAAATCAGAAAAATATTCTGCCGCGCTGCTGAACGGATATTCAAGAATATCCGGAACAATGTACGCTTTTACAGGATTATTATGGATATATCTGATACAGCTCAGCAAATATGCTTCCGTTTCCACCCCGCTGCTGTAAAATCTGCCCTGAAAAACGTGTCCGCTATGATCATATTTTCCATTATAATAAACGGCATATCTAAAATTTACTTCTTTCATGAACTGTGATAAATTCTTGAAATCTGTCTTCACCAGCATATGATGATGATTGGACATCACGCAGTACGCATAAATTTCTACCCCCATCCGGTCCGCTTCCTTTTTCATTAATCCGCGGAAATATTTCTTATCACCGTCCTGTGGCAGGATATCCATCTGGTCGTTTCCCCTTGAAACAACATGGTAAACATCCGTGCCGCTTTTTCTTCTCTTGCTTCTTGGCATAAATTATCTCCTTTGGTATAAAATTTTACTGAGTCTGAATTATCTCCCGACAGGGAACCGATCAACAAAGATCCTTCTACAAGGTAAGTAGCGATTCAGAATAAATTAAGATATGTACAGGATAACATTTCTTTTATTTATTTTAAAGAGAAATTAAAGAAAAATTTTGCAATCATTTTATGAATCCTGTTAAAGAAACTGCTATCATAAAGATATAGGTGAATTAGAAATGGAGTTTTTCGAATGCTGTTTAAAAATTATCTTCACAGAGGCAGATCAAAAAAATCGACCTACCCGGAAGGCTGGATTCTGGATTTCCATCGTACACTTCAAAGAACATCCAGACATCCTGAGGTCCTCCGTATGAAATACTATACTCATCACGGGAAGACAAGCTGTTATGATCATTGCCGCCATGTGGCGTTTTTTAATTATATGTGGGCGCGCAGGTTCAAGCTGGATCACATTTCCGCCGCACGGGCCGGCATGCTGCACGATCTTTTTCTCTATGACTGGCACACTCACGCCAGAGAAACCGGGGAAAGACTTCATGGACTGACCCACCCAAAAACAGCTCTTCTAAATGCTAGGCGCCATTTTCGTTTAAATCATATAGAGCAGGATACCATTTTAAATCATATGTGGCCTGTTACCTTTTTTCATTTTCCACGTACAAAAGAAGGCTGGCTCATCGTATTGTCCGATAAATACTGTAGTCTGCTGGAAACATTACGGTTGCTGTAAAACAATTCTGAATTTGCTGATAAACGGGGACAGGCACTTTTTAAAAAGTGCCTGTCCCCGTTCACAGAATTTACACAAACTCTTTTATTCTTCTATAAATGCTGTCCGCATCCAATCCGTATTTTTTGAGCAGTTCCAGCGCAGGTCCGGATTCACCGTATACATCATTAATTCCTATCTTCATGACTTTCGTCGGCAATTTTTCCGACAACACATCACACACCGCGCTTCCCAGTCCGCCGATCACGGAATGTTCTTCAACTGTAACGACTTTTCCGGTCTCTTTGGCTGCCGCAATAATCAAGTCTTCATCCAGCGGTTTGATCGTATGAATATTGATGACCTTCGCCTCTATTCCCTCTGATGCCAGTTTCTCCGCCGCTTCCAGAGAATTGTTTACCGGAAGTCCTGTGGCAATGATCGTCACATCTTTTCCTTCCCGGAGCACAACGCCCTTTCCAAGTTCAAATTTGTAATCCGGACGGTCATTGATTACCGGCACAGCCAGACGGCCAAATCTCAGATAGACGGGTCCCTGATGTTCATAAGCAGCGCGGACTGCCGCTCTTGCCTCCACATCATCAGATGGATTGATCACGACCATCCCCGGGATCGTCCTCATCAGAGCTATGTCTTCATTACACTGGTGGGTGGCTCCGTCTTCTCCCACGGAGATTCCCGCATGAGTCGCCCCGATCTTCACATTCAGATGAGGATATCCGACAGAATTTCTTACCTGCTCGAAAGCCCGGCCCGCTGCAAACATAGCAAATGAACTGGCAAACGGCACCTTACCTGCTGCCGCAAGACCTGCCGCCACACCGATCATATTGCTCTCCGCAATACCGCAGTCGATAAAACGGTCAGGATGGGCTTTTTTAAATACACCTGTCTTTGTAGCTGCCGCCAGATCGGCGTCAAGCACAACGACATCTTCATGCTCTGTTCCAAGTTCAGCCAACGCATTTCCATAACTGTCTCTCGTAGCAATCTTCTTTACATCTGACATAACGCTTCACCTGCCTTCTCCAGATCCTGCATCGCAATCTTATATTCTTCATCATTCGGCGCCTTGCCGTGCCATCCGGCCTGATTCTCCATAAAAGAAACACCTTTCCCTTTCACGGTCTTCGCAATGATTGCCGTAGGCTGCCCCTTCACGGATTTGGCCTCTTTAAATGCCGCATCAATTTGATCAAAATCATTTCCGTCAATCTTGATTACATGGAAATTAAATGCCTCAAATTTTTTGTCAATCGGATACGGAGAGTTTACCTCGTCAATGGCTCCGTCGATCTGAAGATTATTATTGTCCACTATGACAACAAGATTGTCCAGCTTGCGGTGGGATGCCAGCATAGAAGCCTCCCATACCTGTCCTTCCTGCAGTTCTCCGTCTCCGAGCAATGTATACACTCTATAGTCCGCATTTGAAAGTTTTCCGGCAATCGCCATTCCGACTGCGGCAGAAATCCCCTGTCCCAGGGATCCGGAAGACATGTCCACCCCCGGGATATGTTTCATATCCGGATGCCCCTGAAGATAAGAGCCCATATGGCGCAGCGTCTTAAGATCCTCTTTCGGGAAATACCCTCTCTCGGCCAGTGCAGAATAAAGGCCCGGAGCTGTATGCCCTTTAGAAAGCACAAACCGGTCCCGGTCTGCTTTCTTCGGATCCTTTGGATCAATATTCATCTCACAAAAATACAGATATGTGAAAATATCTGCCGCAGACAGCGAACCGCCAGGATGTCCTGCCTTTGCACTGTGAACCGCAGTCACAATGTCCTTACGGATCTCATTTGCCGTCTTCATTAATTCTAACTTGTCCATAAGCTTCTCCTTTTTAAATATTCAGAAAACTTTGAGAAAAGGGGTCAGGCACCTTTTAAAAGGTACACGTCCCCTTTCACAGAATTTTCACATTTATTCTCCAAACACAGCAATATAATCTTCCTGAAACTTCTTAATTCCGGCATCTGTCAGTGGATGATGTGTCATCTGTTCGATTACTTTATAGGGAACTGTAGCGATATCAGCTCCTGCGAGTGCGCAGTCTGTAATGTGTATGGGGTTGCGGACGCTGGCTGCTATGATCTCTGTCTCAATCCCGGCTACCGCAAAGATCTCCGCGATCTCCGCTACCAGATCTACTCCTCTTACGGAAATATCATCCAGCCGTCCGAGGAACGGGGAAACATATGTAGCTCCTGCTCTTGCTGCGAGAAGCGCCTGATTGGCGGTAAAAATCAGCGTTACATTTGTCTTGATCCCCTCAGCTGCAAGCACTTTCACAGCCTTAAGCCCTTCTACTGTCATAGGAATCTTAACCACCATATTGGGATGGATCTTCGCGATCTCCCGGCCCTCCCGGATCATCCCCTCAGCGTCTGTTGTTGTGGCCTTTACTTCCCCGCTGATCGGCCCGTCCACAATAGAAGCGATCTCAGCAATGACTTCCTCAAACACGCGGCCTTCTTTGGCGATAAGTGAGGGGTTTGTAGTGACTCCGCAGATAACACCCATATCATTGGCTTTCCTGATATCATCTACATTTGCTGTGTCGATAAAGAATTTCATTTTTACTCCTCCTTGTAAGCGTCTGCTCCTTTTGAAAATGAACAGATCAAATATACTTGTTTCTGTCTCTGTCCTGATTATATAAGGATAAAAAATGAAGGTCAACACGCTGAAAATTTATTAATTATATCTCACTTTTAAAAATATGAATTATTATCGGCACTTTATTAATACAAATTAATATTTTACAAATCTGAATTTTATTTAAATTATTTAAACTGCGGAAAATTCTTATTTCTTTTAAGTATCCGCCTGTAGAGCAAATAAAATTTATTAATAATAATATATCTATTTTTTATTAATTTTATTTTTTTGATAACATGGATATGACGTTGTTCCACGCACCACGACTTTAGGTTCATACTCTACATGATAAATACTCACAGGTTCGATCTCTGTATATTTCTTCCTCTGTGAAAGCATTTTCTTCATAATGATGTCACAGGCATCCATTCCCTTGTAAATGACAAAATGTTCGATGGTTGTCAGGGACACTCTTTTGACTCTACCGAACAGAGTGTTATCACATCCCATAACTGACATATCGCCGGGAACTTTGTATTTCTCATCATGCAGAGCATCCATGATCCCGAAGGCGATCATATCATTAAGCCCCACGATAGCGGTCAGTTTTCGGTGCTCCTTCAAAAGCTCCTTTGTCAGATCATACCCGATGCGATACTCTGAATCAATTCCTGCCATGTCCTTGTCGATTTCCTCGCTGGCCGCCTTGATCACCACGTGATCACCCAGTCCCGCTTTTCGAAATTCCTCGAGAAATCCTTCTACTCTCCTGGAACGCTGTTTCTGCCTGACAGTAAGAGGCGGCGCGATATAAGCCACATCCCGGTGCCCCAGCTCCAGAAGATGCCTGGCCATCAGGCGTCCCAGTTTGGAATTGTCAAGTTCCACCGCATCCACATTCAAGTGTTCGTTTTGATTATTAATGACCACCACCGGAAGTTTTTGAGCAAGCTTCTCTACCTGACCCATAAAACATTTTCCCGGATTACACATATAGATGATCCCCTGGGGGTTCATAGCCGCGATCATTTTCAAATATCGTTCTTCGAGCTTTAAGTCCCTCTGCGTATTGCATACAAAAATTCCCAGCTCCTGTTCCGCCGCTCTTGACTCAATCCCCTGGAGCAGCATAACATAATAGGGATTGGTAAGATTCGGACTGATCACTACCAGAAACTTTTCCCTGCGCTCCTCCTTCCGGGCCCTGCGCTTCGGCAGGACATAGCCCAGCTCCTCAGCCGCTTCTTCCACTTTCCGCACAACTTCTTTTGAAAATGAAACATTGTATTTTTTGTTCAGCACCATCGACACTGTGGCCTGGGACACGCCCGCACGTTTTGCCACGTCCGAGGATGTCACTTTGTTTCTCCCCATAGAAACACCTCTCACTCAGTTCATGCTTTACTTCGGCCTCTATAATTCTGTGCGTCCTTCCAAAGCTCTCAGCAGCGTAACCTCATCGATATATTCCAGATCGCCTCCCACCGGCACTCCGCTGGCAATCCTGCTCACCTTGATCCCGGCAGGCTTGATAAGCTTACTGATATACATTGCTGTCGTCTCACCTTCCAGACTGGAATTTGTTGCTATGATCACTTCGTCCACATCCCCCTGGAGGCGCTCCATCAGTTCTTTTAGCCGGATATCTCCAGGCCCGATCCCCAGCATCGGAGAAATGGCTCCGTGAAGTACGTGATACACACCGTTATATTTTCCTGTTTTTTCATAGGCCGCCAGATCCCTGGGAGTCTCCACCACCATAATCATTTTGTGATCCCGCTGTTCATTCCCGCAGATCGGACAGATATCACCGTCCGTAAGCGTACAGCACACCTTGCAATACCTGACGTTTTTCTTCGCCTCCACGATAGCCTGCGCCAGGCTCTCAACCTGATCCACCGGCATATTGATAACATGAAAAGCCAGCCGCTGAGCTGATTTACTCCCGATCCCCGGCAGACGGGAGAACTCTTCGATCAGACGGCTGATCTGGTTACTATAATAATCCATGATCATACTCCTGTTGTAGAATCAATAAGTTGAATTGTCAGAAAACGGCGTAAAAAGGGGTCAGGCACCTTTTAAAAGGTACACGTCCCCCTTTTATCAAAGTTTTCTGATAATTTACTTAAAACATCCCCGGTATTCCGCCGCCAAGTCCTCCTGTCAGCTTTGACATCGCGGCTCCGTTTTCTTCATCTACTTGACGGAGCGCTTCGTTTGTCGCCGCCACAATAAGATCTTCCAGCATCTCGATGTCCTCGGGATCCACCACTTCTTCCGCCAGCTTCACCTTAAGGACTTCTCTTTTTCCGGAAACAGTTACCTCAACCGCTCCGCCGCCTGCTGCCGCTGTAAATTCTTTTGCCTCAAGCTCTTTTTGCTGTTCTTCCATCTGACGCTGCATCCGCTGCGCCTGTTTCATGAGATTCGCCATATTTCCCGGCATTCCGCCGCCCGGAAATCCTCCACGCTTTGCCATATCAATCCTCCACTGTTATCTCCATATTGATCTTCTGTTCTATGTCTATAAATGTATCCTCAAAATGCCTGCCTTCTTCGACATGCCGCACTTCCACTTCTACTTTTTTTCCGATCTTCTGACGGATCAGCTCTTCAAGCTCCGCCACATGATCCGGACTCCCGACCACGCTGGCTGCCAGCTCATCCGGCAGTACAAGGAGAAGCCGGTTATCACCGCCCAGGCTCAGCCGTGCCTTCTTCAGATAACTTCGGATCATCCCGGATGTCTCATCTGCAATGGATCTGAAGTTCTTCACTACTTCCTGTACTTCCTCCGGAATTGCGTCAGGCAGTTCCGGTTTCTGCGCATAAGAATCGCGGCCTTCACCCGTGTCCCCTGCTCCGGAACCATTCACATATACGATTCTCTCACCGGAAGGATTCTCCAGACCTTTCTCCACCTTTTCCTCTACCGAACGTATCCGGTCGAGAAGAGAATCCTGCTCTGTCTCCATGGCAGGAGTACACAGCTTGATCAGTGCCACTTCCAGCAGCACCCTCTTCTGAGAGGCGTACCTTAGCTGCCCTGATAATTCAGAAAAAATGCGGATATATCGGAACAGCATATCCGGCTCGACCATCTGCGCCTCTTCCTTCAGCTGCGTCATATTTTCTGTTGATACATCCAGAACATCCTCTATATTATCAGAAGTCTTTACCAGAAGCAAGTTCCGCAGATACCATGTGAAATCCGCTGTCAGCTGGGTCAGCTCCCGGCCCTGCATGACCAGTTCCTCGACCACATCCAGGACCCCCGGCACATCCCGGGCGATGACCGTTCTTAACAGACGGCTGAACACATCCGTGTCCACTGCCCCCAGGACCTCCAGCACATCATCATAGGTAAGCTTCTGCCCCAGATAAAACGCAATACACTGGTCCAGAAGGCTGAGCGCGTCACGCATGGATCCGTCCGCCGCCTTGGCAATGTATTTCAGAGCTCTGTCCTCCACATCTACCTGCTCTGCGTCCATCAGTTCCCCCATCCGGTCTGTGATCGTCTCTATGCTGATTCTTTTGAAATCATATCTCTGACATCTGGACAGGATCGTAATCGGTATCTTGTGCGCCTCCGTGGTGGCCAGAATAAAGATCACATACTCCGGCGGCTCTTCCAGCGTCTTTAAAAGCGCATTAAAAGCACCTATGGAAAGCATATGCACTTCATCGATTATATAGACTTTATATCGCCCTTCTGTAGGGCGGTACGCGACCTCTTCCCGGATCTCACGGATATTGTCCACACCGTTATTGGATGCTGCGTCGATCTCGATCACATTCATAGAGGTCCCCGCCGCGATAGACTTACAGATCTCACATTCTCCGCATGGGCTCCCATCGGCAGGATGCTCACAGTTTACTGCTTTGGCAAATATCTTCGCGACGGTAGTCTTCCCGGTCCCTCTTGTCCCGCAGAACAGATACGCATGTCCGATACGGTCCGCCCTGATCTGATTCTGCAATGTAGTAATGATATGGTCCTGCCCTTTCACATCTTCAAATTTCGCAGGGCGGAACTTTCTGTAAAGTGCCGTATATGACATGTATTACACCTCTTACCTGATCAATTGTTCCCAGAAACAATCTTCTCTGAGATCATCATTCATCACCAAAACTGATGCCCACCATCCGCGCCTCTTTGATAAGACCGCATTTCGGATCTACTGTCTTTAACTTTCCGGCCACTTCTTCCAGCGGCACAGCTGTAGTCTCATCCTTCTTGATGGCGATCATATATCCAAATTTTCCTTCCAGGATCAGCTCCGCCGCCTTGGCGCCGACTCTTGTGGCGATCACCCTGTCATACGGGCACGGAGAGCCGCCCCTCTGTGTATGTCCGGGCACGGTAATACGGACCTCCTTGTCCGTCTCCTTCTGGATCTGCTCCGCCAGTTCATAGGCAATGGATGGATATTTTCTTTTTGCCAGCTTCTCTTTGTACTCTTTCTTCTTTAATTTCGCGTCCTCTTTTGAGATCGCCCCCTCTGCCACAGCCAGGATCGTAAACGGTTTTCCTGCTTTGGAGCGTCCCTCGATCACCTTTACAATGGACTTGATGTCATATGGGATCTCAGGAATAAGAATGATATCCGCTCCCCCAGCGATCCCGGCATGCAGGGTGACATGTCCTACCTTATGTCCCATAACCTCTATAATAAATACCCGGCTGTGAGACGTAGCTGTCGTGTGAATCCTGTCGATCGTATCCGTCGCAATATCCACCGCGCTCTGGAACCCGAAGGTCATATCCGTACCCCACAGGTCATTGTCGATCGTCTTCGGAAGCGTGATCACATTCAGTCCTTCCTCACGGAGCATGTTCGCTGTCTTATGCGTTCCGTTTCCGCCCAGAATGACAAGGCAGTTCAGATTGAGCTTATGGTATGTATGCTTCATCGCCTCTACCTTGTCAAGCCCGTCTTTGTCCGGTACTCTCATCAGTTTGAACGGCTGCCTGGATGTCCCCAGGATCGTTCCGCCCCGCGTCAGTATCCCTGAAAAATCCTTTGAGGTAAGCATATCAAATTCCGCGTAGATCAGTCCCTTATATCCGTCTCTGAATCCATAGATCTCTACGTCATCCCTTTTTGAACAGATCCCCTTCACGACTCCTCTCATAGCCGCGTTCAGAGCCTGGCAGTCCCCACCGCTGGTCAACATTCCAATTCTTAACATAATGCTTCCTCCTTTACTTTCCCGGCTGCGTCCTTTCCCGGTCTATTAAAAGCTTTAAAATCAAATAAGCAGCCGCGTTTCTTCGACTGCTTATTATTATACCTCATTTATCAGAACGGAACAAGCTATTCCCGTTCAGCTCCGAAAGCTGAAATTGCACGTGATGATCATGATTACAATCTCTTTATGAGCTCTTCTCTTTCTTTCTCATATCCCGGCTTGCCCAGCAAAGCGAACATATTTCTCTTATAGCTCTCAACGCCCGGCTGATTGAACGGATTAACGCCGAGTAAATATCCGCTCACTCCGCACGCGAACTCAAAGAAATAGAACAGCTGCCCCAGGAAAAATTCATTCTGCTCCGGGATCTTTACCATCAGGTTCGGCACATTTCCATCTGTGTGAGCCAGAATCGTTCCATTCATGGCACTCTTATTGATAAAGTCAACATTCTTTCCCGCAAGATAATTCAGTCCGTCCAGATCTACCGGTTCTTCATTGATGATGATCTCTTCCCTGGACTTCTCAACATTGAGAACAGTCTCGAACAGGACTCTGTTTCCGTCCTGGATGAACTGACCCATGGAATGCAGGTCTGTTGTCAGATCTACGGATGCGGGGTAAATGCCTTTCTGGTCTTTCCCTTCGCTCTCTCCGTAAAGCTGTTTCCACCACTCAGATACATAGTGCAGGCTTGGCTCATAGTTCGCAAGCACCTCTATCGTCTTTCCTTTACGCAGCAGAATATTACGTATTGCCGCATACTGCATCGCGTCATTTTCCGCAAAATCATTCTCCAGAGCTTCCTTTCTCCCGGCGGCAGCTCCTTCCATCAGGCTGTCAATGTCAGCGCCGCTGACAGCAATAGGAAGCAGGCCTACTGCCGTAAGTACAGAAAACCGTCCGCCTACATCGTCCGGCACTACAAAAGTCTCATATCCTTCCTCAGTGGCAAGATTTTTAAGAGCTCCCTTTGCCTTGTCTGTCGTCGCGTAGATCCTCTTCGCGGCTTCCTCTTTTCCGTACTTCTTCTCAAGAATCTCTTTAAATACGCGGAAGGCAATGGCCGGCTCCGTCGTCGTTCCGGATTTTGAGATCATGTTAATGGAAAAATCTCTGTCGCCGATCACATCAATCAGATCTTTGATGTAAGTGCTGCTGATGCTGTTTCCAACATAATAGATCTCCGGAGATTTTCTGATATCTTTTGAAACAATATTCGCAAAAGAGTGTCCCAGGAACTCAATGGCAGCCCTTGCTCCAAGATAGGAGCCGCCGATCCCGATTACAAGCAAGACCTCTGAATCCTGACGGATCTTCTCCGCCGCCTTCTTGATCCTCGCAAACTCTTCTTTGTCATAATCCACCGGAAGATCGATCCATCCAAGGAAATCATTCCCCGCTCCTGTTCTTGCAAGAAGCTTTTCCTTCGCCTGAGCAGCAAGCTCGCCCATGTATTGCATTTCATGCTCCTGCACAAAACCGCACGCCTTCGAATAGTCAAATGTTACTTTGCTCATCGTTATCCTTCCTCTCTGATATTCTCTGATATCATTCTCATCATTTGAAGCGCGACACCGGCCGGAAACGCCTGTGCCGCCACTTTAAACATATTCTACCAAATCTTGTGCTCTTATTCAAGTATCATGCGGACAGCTTTTGTCATCATGCAGGCAGCCTTGCGGCCGTACAGAAATGTGCTGTTCATGCACCGATGCGCTCCCGGTCTCCTATGCCAGGAACTCCTCCAGTATCTGCCGGATCGCCTCTTCCCGCAGGGCCGGCCTGTCCGGATCTGTTTCATTTCTGACGGCAGACTGCCGGACCGCCTGTCTTGCCGCGTCTCCTTTTCTCGCGTCCCTGGGTTCTCCCTCAATATTTATAGAAAGCCCGGACTCTGGCCGGATCCTCTGTTCTGCCCTCCTGCGGTCCGCGGCTTTTCCGGCTGCCCCGGACTCTTCGGCCGCCGATATGACCCGCTGCCCCCGGACAGTTTCCTGATCCTGACGGTATGTCTGATCCACATCGTTCCTTTGTGCTGCTTCCGCATTCTGTGCGATGTGGGGTGTGTCTTCTCCGGCATCCTGCGCCGCGTACACACTCTGCCGGTTATCTCCGCGCTTCTTTGGCGCCGCCCCTGCGATCTCCTGTGTCCTCTCCGGACTGCCCGCGTCTCCTTGCATCTCCGCGCGGGTATCAGCCACCGGCTGGAACACGCCTTTGCTATTTCCCTCCGCTGAGATCACATCAATGGACTCCCTGTCTCTCTGAAGCTGTTTCCGCAAACGGAACGCACAGATATTCTCCAGATAGTCCACCATATACATTTTTACCGCGTTGATCTTATACGGCTCATCCGACAGCCGGATAAGAACTGAGAGAAGAACCATTTCCGCAATCCCCCCTGCAATATATTGGTAAACGGGCTCTGTCGGCCCATAGAAAAAATAGTGGAGCGACGCTCCCAGCGCCGCCAGAATACCGGAAAACCATACCGTCAGGATCTCAATCTGCCTCCATGTGTGAATCCGGAACAAAAATCCTCTGTACTCATATATGTATTTCTCCACGAATGCGTCGATATTTTCCACAGAGTCGTGTATCATACACGCATGTTCGTATTTTGCCCGTACAAGCTTTATCAATCGGTGTGTACTCTTCGGCATGTTGCCCGCTGCGTTTACCAGCCTGACCAGGGTAAAATGATTAATGATCTTTGCAAGAATCCCCATGATGCCCATAGCTGCCATCAGATATGTGATGATGCTGGTATCTGCTGCCAATCTCTCTAACATAGAAAACCCTCCTGTCTCGTTTGATCTCCCACAATGTTCCCATGTCCTGTGACGGTTCGTATTGTGTTTGTGCACATTATAGACCATCTGTCCGGGGTTGTCCTCAAAAACCGTTCTACATAATTCTACAGCACAGGCCCTCTCCCCTCTTCGTATCCTGACTCCTCCCCGGCTTTTTATGACGCTTATATGACCCTTGGAATTATTGCGGCAGAGAGCTGCGGATTCCAGTCTTTCTCTTCCTTTCATGCAGTTTCTTTTTATGTCAGAAGCAGTCAGCTCTTCACGAATGCTGACATACAAAAAATTTCTGAGTCCTGTCAGAAAACTATCTTCAGCTGCTCCATATCGAATCTCCGGCATGCTGATTTGTGTTTTCCAATTTGTTCTGTTATAATTGCAAAAGGATTTGTCAAAAAAGATCCAGTCTTATAAGACCAGCTATTTAAAGGAGGCGAAGCAGAAAGATGGATTACACACCAAGCGGCGTCTGCTCCCGGCAGATCCATTTTGATATTGTAGATAATAAAGTCAGAAATGTGTCTTTCCGCGGCGGATGCAACGGAAATCTCCAGGGCATCTCCCGCCTGATCGAAGGCATGGATGTGGATGAGGCAATCTCCCGCATCGAAGGGATCCGATGCGGATTTAAGCAGACTTCCTGCCCTGATCAGCTTGCGCAGGCATTGAAAAAAGCAGCCGGAAAATAACCAGCTGCTTTTCTCTGCCCTCTCTATATGATTTACTCTCAGTACAGTAAATGGATACCCTCCTTTAAATCCTGAGAGCAGCCGCCATATGTATCGCCAATAAATTGTGGTGTTTCTCGGAACAGGTTTCTCAAATTATTTAATCTAATTTTTTAATAGTTTCCGCGGCGTTTCAATGACGGCTGCTCTCAGAATTTAAAGGAGGGTATTATTAAATTGTATGTATGTCAGGGGACTAATATTCCATTTGTTACAGATGCAGTTTCTTCATAGACATACTCTCCGGTCTCTTCATCGGTATATCCGATGATATGGTTAGAACGTACTCTATAGTAATTGCCGCGGTCTACAGTAACAGAATCCGCCGTTGACATATAATTGTCATTTTCTGATTTTTCCATCCACCAGGTTACCTGATCCCAGAACTCTTCTTCTCCGACCTTATTGTACTTCTCTACATAGACAATGGTAGCCATATAATCTACCACAATATCCGCTGTAGTAGATGCGTAGGCGTATACTCTGTTGCGTCCTGCCTTTGAGATGGTTGATACACCATCCATCAAATATTTCCTTGTCTTAGGTGAGGTGTATCCTGTAGAACTGTCATCAGTAGTAAGTCGGGATCCATCCACAATCTTTACTTCTTCGTCTGACGCTTTTACATTTAATACGGACACTGTCATCAAACTGCAAAGAATTAACAGACTACCTATAATTGATAAAATACGCTTTTTCATCTTTTGTACCATCCTTTTCAAGTCCATATTTCCATGCTTCTATATAAATAAACAATCAAAGATCAAAAAACTTACGCATATTTTCATAAAAAAGCTAAATTTTTTAAAATTTTGTCAAATTCTTCCTTCTCAATCTGACCTTTAAGTTCATATTGTGCGTCCATATATTCAAATTCTGCTACATACCTCTTTTCGCTAATCCCTTTAACTTTATATTCTTTAACATCAATTTTGATATCACTGTAAGCATCTATTGTGTATTCATCTGCAACTTCGTCTAATTCTGTTTGTCCAAGAGAAGAGTCCGTATCATTCATGTACATTGTATATTTTAAAGTTTTTCCCGCATATTGATATAACATGGTAGCATATCTCTGTTCCGAATCTAACTCATACTCTGTTAAATACATTCCCTCCGGCATATATCCGAATCTGACAGCAACGATCCCCAACTCTTCCTGAATTTTTTTGTACGCATATACCTCATCAATATCTTCTGTATTCCGCGACTCCATCTCTTCAACATCAATATGTGATAAGTTCTCCTCCCCGGTCATCCTCTCCCACAGCACTTTCCAGTATGACTTGCTTCCTGTGCCTGTCATCACGCTTCCGAACACAAGAATGAGCACCGCTGCCAGTGCGAGTACAATATAGCGTTTTTTCTTTCTCCGGCGCACGGTCCTTTTTTCAGTCTTCTTGCGCCTGTCATATTCATATTCCTGGATTTTATTAAAAAGAGAAGCCTCCATCTCTTCAGTCACTTTAATATCATCGAGGTCCTTCCTGCTCTCGATTTCTTTTTCCATCTGTCTGGTTTCTCTGTCAATTTCTTCTTTCAGCGACAATTTTTTCAGTTTTTTCATTTCTCTGCACCTTTTTCTGTCCTATATTTTTCCTTGACATTTCACCAAATAAGGTTAAGATGAAATTAACTTCAGCCATGCACAGCTGTACTGTCCGACAGTATACGGATCATTACGTGCATGAAAGTTTGTCTATTCTATCTCCGGAGGTTAAGTTTTATGAAACGTATTATCCTGACCGGCGGCGGCACCGCCGGACATGTCACTCCCAACATCGCTCTGATCCCCGGACTCAGGGAGCTGGGTTATGACATACAGTATATTGGCTCTTACAATGGAATTGAAAAAGAGCTCATAGAACCGTTTGGTATCCCTTATCACGGGATTTCCTCGGGTAAACTGCGCCGTTACTTCAGCGTGAAAAACTTTACGGATCCCTTCCGGGTTGTCAAGGGCTTCAGCGAAGCCCGCAAACTGATCAAAGACCTGAAGCCCGATGTGATCTTCTCAAAGGGTGGTTTTGTCTCTGTTCCTGTCGTCCTTGCCGGAAAGAAATGCAAAGTCCCTGTCATTATCCATGAATCAGACATGACTCCGGGGCTTGCCAATAAGATCGCGATCCCCTCCGCAGTAAAAGTATGCTGTAATTTCCCTGAGACGCTGGACTGTCTGCCCAAGGGAAAGGCCATACTCACGGGTTCTCCGATCCGACAGGAACTCCTCTCGGGAAACAAGATCGCCGCAATGGATCTATGCGGGTTTACCGCGGATAAACCAGTCATCCTTGTGATCGGCGGAAGTCTGGGATCTGTTATTGTAAACAATGCGGTACGGCAGGGTCTTCCGAAACTCCTGGAAGATTTTCAGATCATTCATCTCTGTGGAAAAGGCAAGACAGATGAATCTTTAAAGGATACAAAAGGCTACTGCCAGTTTGAATATGTCAAAGACGAGCTCCGGGATATTTTTGCCCTCTCGGATATTGTGATCTCCCGCGCGGGAGCAAACGCGATCTGTGAGCTTCTGGCACTGCGCAAGCCGAACCTCCTGATCCCGCTCTCGGCCAACGCCAGCCGTGGAGATCAGATCCTCAATGCCCGTTCTTTTGAACGCCAGGGATTCAGCATGGTCCTGGAAGAAGAAAATCTCACGGAAGATTCTCTTGTCCGGGCTGTCCACGATCTTTACGATAATCGTGGGACATTTATCGATTCCATGCGTGATTCCAAACAGCAGGATTCTATCAACACGATCCTGTCTCTGATCGAGGATGCCTCGTCAGGTGACATTACAGGCAAATAATCCTTTCTCACGGTAAACAGTGTAGCTTAGCACGTTTGGCAGGTGCCTTTTAAGGCGCCTGCTTTTTCGTATCATTTTATAACCTTCATCTCTTCGTATTCAGCACCGTAAGTCTTCTTTATCCATCTTCTTGCTCTGTGCAGCATACTGTGAAGAACACTCACGTGTATTCCCATAATTTCCGCTGCTTTTGCCTGTGGGATCTCCATATAGTAGACGAGCAAAATAGCCTCGTGCCATCTTGGATTTTTCTCCGAAAGTCCGGCAAATATCTTTTCATGAAGTATCCTTCTTTCTGCTTCGAGTTCATGATCCAGATAGTCTTCTTCCGCGCTTTCACGGGATGGTTCTTCGGAACGTAAGATGTCGTCTTCCACAGGCAGTTCCCTGCCGTATTTCTTTCTGAAATTTATGGCGCTGTTCCTGGCTGATTTACTGAGCCAGCCGCCAACCCTTTCCGTATTTAAACTGTCAAAGTTTTCATACAATTTCAGAAATATTTCCTGAGATATATCGTCTGCCGCATCGTAATTGTTTCCTGAATTCGTATAGGCTACTTTCAGGACGAGATTCTTATACTTTTTATAAATCTCGTTAAATTCACGATTACATGTTTCCATAATATCTCCGGTTTATTTTATTTTTTCGAGGATCTCTTTTTTATCTTCTTCTGTGAGTTCACCCATATGCCATCCAAGTCCCACATGATCTCCCTCATAGCGGGGAATCAGATGCATGTGGAAATGAAACACCGTCTGGCCGGCACACGCCTCATTGTTCTGTACAAGATTATATCCGTCGCACCCGAGCACATCTGTCATTTTCTTGACCATTTTCTTGGCAAGGACAATGGCCTTGGCAGCTGTGTCTTCGTCAATATCATACAGATTCCGGAAATGTTCTTTCGGGATGATCAGCGCATGGCCCTTTGACGCCGGTCCGAGATCCAGGATCACCCGGAAATCGTCATCCTCATAAAGCGTTGCCGAAGGGATTTCTCCCGAGGCGATCTTACAGAAAATACAGTCTTTTTCTCTCATTTTTCATTCCTCTTTTCCACAAATTATTTCTGATTGTAGTATAGACCATTTTATGGAAAAAGAGAAGTTTTTTATCTGCCGGAAAATCCCCTGTTTTCTGCCATTTCCCCAAATGTTTTGTCGAAACCTGTCGCATTGATTCTATTGAAGCCTGTCCCCGGGCATGCTAGACTAAATAAGAACAGGTCTGCCGCCCTTTTTCCTGACATGCGGGCGGACAGCAGATCAATCACGTACTGTGCGCTTTTACCGGTATGAGGACATATAATAAGGAGGATCCACCACATGTTCACCAATATAGATATCAATAAAATGAACCGGCTGATGGAAGAGAATAAGGACGCGAAGCAGATCATCTCTCAGCTGCTTGAAAACCATCATGTCGCTGTCTCCATGATCGCTCATGAAATACGCAATCCCCTGACTCTTGTCTCTTCATCGCTCCAGATCATGGAGGCTCAGCACCCGGAAGTAAAAGAATTCCATAACTGGAAACAGACGATGGAGGATGTACAGTTTATGTGCAGCCTTCTGAATGAGCTTTCTTCTTTTAATAAAAGCGGCACACTCCATCATTCTGTATTTTCCATTGAGCAGCTCCTGAAGAACATCGCGGTATCTTTTGCGATTTCTCTTGACGCCGCTGATTCTGATATTGAGTTTACGTCCAGAATTGCTCCCGGTATGGGAGATTTCACCGGAGATAAGATCAAACTTGAGGAAGTAATGCTGAACCTGCTGCAGAATGCAAGAGACGCCGTCAGCTCTCAGGGAAAGATCACTCTGGAAGCGGACAGATTCCATGACTGTGTGGTGATCCGCTGTACGGACAATGGATGCGGGATCCCGGAAGATCTCCTGGGCACGATCTTTGATCCATTTGTAACTTATAAGGAAAACGGCACCGGTCTTGGGCTGTCTTCCTCCAGGCGGATCGTAGAGGCTCATGGCGGGACCATCCGGGCAGAATCTACATCTGAAAAGGGAACGGTATTTACCGTCACACTGCCGATCTGAACCGCGAATCAGTTTTTCCGCGATACAGTGCTGCCGCCAGGATAAAACCAGTGACAAGACCTCCGATGTGGGCCAGATTGTCAACACCGCTGCTGGTCAGTCCGAAATAGAGGCTCAGAGCCGCCATAAAAAGCAGGCCCCTGGCAGAAAGTCTGCCCAGTCTTCCTCTGTTGGCGATCACAACATAGATCAGTCCGCCCATAAGCCCGAATATTGCTCCGGACGCTCCTGCGGAGACAACATAGTTTCCCGTGGCAGCGTTATGATACATAGACACAATATTGCCCATGATTCCGCTCAGAAGATAGATAAGGAGAAAACGTACTTTCCCGATCTCCAGCTCCAGATTCCATCCCAGAGCACCCAGCAATACCATATTATTGAGAAGATGGGATATCCCAAAATGCAGAAACATGCTGGTAAAGATCCGGTAATATTCATGTTCCTGTGCGATCAGCGGTTCATACATGGCTCCCCAGCGGATCATGAATACCGCATCTTCTGTACTTCCCAGTATAGTAAGAATAAGAAATACCGCTATATTTATAATGATCAGAGCAACTGTACATATGGCTTCCGTTTTCTGTTTCACTTGGAACCTCCATTTTCTGTAAAGACTTCCGTATCAGATAGTCTTTTTATTATAAAGGCTCCGGCTGTTCCTGGCAAGTATATGGGCTTCCATTTTCAATCCCATTTTCAATATCCGCTTCTATTTTCAATGTCTGACAGTTACTCTGTTATAATCGGCAGGCACCTGATTTACTTATCTAAATGAAAATAGGATCCTGCCTGAAGATCTCTTTCTGTGATCAGATCGTTCCACTCTCCCCACCGTCCGGTCTTAATCCTTTGCGCGGCCTTTCTGACAGGTCGGCTGCGGGATTCCTTCGCCTTTTCTTCCTCCTCATCTACCGTGAATATTGCCGATTCGGAAAGATCTGTAAATTCTTCGGCTATCCGGGGCTTTTCCGCTCCTTCTTTCCTTCTGGCTCTTTGTTTGTTTTTCGGGGGCGGCTTCAGACTGTCCGCCTCCTTTCTGCATGCCTCTATGATCTTTTTCAGTTCATAATTTTCACTCATGGTCTCTCTGTGCAGCCTGCATACAATAAAAACCCCTTCCGCGTTTTCGTAATCAATATTTTTAACAAAATATTCTGTTATCTGATGAAACTGAGCGCAGAGTGATTTTTCTCTGTTTTCTCGTTTCACGGGAAGATAGCAGAATTTAAAATTTTCTCCTTCCAGGAAGATCAGTTCCGGCATGATCAGAAGGCCGTCCGGATCCAGCAGATGCCTCCTTAAATTCTCAACAGTTTCTATGAGCTGATCCACAAATCTCTCGATCTCTGTCCCTGACATCCTGCGGCCGGCATACTTTTTTTCCATACTCATACCACCCACAGAACGGAACGTATACCGGCTTTCTCCGTCCCTTCCGTTTCCCCTGACAGGCAGAAGCCCCTTCATATCGTTATGACCCAGCATACGCGTCTGATAATCTTCTTCATAGGGAATCGGAAGATCAATGTAGATCACAGTATGTTCCCATTCATATTCATATGTCACTTTCACCGCGGTCACCCCTTCCTGCTTATCCCATCTGTCTGATCCGGGCCTCTGGCTTTACAATAAGTGCTTTCTGGCATATGTCGAGTTCCATGAACCCTTTCCCTGCGGATGCCGATACCCGGATCTCCCTCTCTCCTTCCTGAATCGACAAATCGGTATCTGTCATAAAAATCAGTTTTCCCCGGACCCTCTCCCGGAAAAATTTCTCCAGATCATACTCTGCCCCCGGTTTCCGGGCAGCCTGAGCTCCAAGTACGGCTGTCTCTGAAGCTGCTCCGTTTAAGACTGCCTTATCATGGTAATAAAATACCGTCTGTATAAGAAGAACAAAAAGGCCCAGGAACAGGGGGATGATATAGGACATTTCAATGACAGAACTTCCCTTTACGCAAAATCTTTCATTCCTTCTGCCCTGTGCGGTCTCTTTTTCAAATCGTGTTCTAATAAATCCCAATAATCATTCCTCCTATATATCCTGCCGCCAGGAATGGAACAAACGGAAATACTGCTTTCCTGCTGAAATGACGGACCGTCAGAAGAAACATGGAAAACATTGCGGCCATGAAAAATGCCGCCATCAGGACGGACAGAAGATTCCAGAATCCGATCAGGCATCCTGTTACCGTGATCAGGATGCTGTCCCCATAACCGAACGCCTCTTTTGTTACCCTGCTGATGATCAGGAACACAAGACCGGTTCCTCCTCCTGCCGCCAGGAGGACTGGCGGGGTGTCCCTTTCACAGAGGCAGCCCGCTGCCGCAATCAGAAATCCCGACAAGAGAAACAGAAGATCCAGTTTTTTCTTTTTCAGATCCATAACGGACAGTATGATCATATAAATCCCAAATATTCCCTGACACAGAATCCATCGGTTCTGTATGAACAGTTCTCCGATTTGTTTTAATCTGTGCATCTCGAACACCCCCTCAATCCTTTAACCTCCGACCTTTCCACTGCGTATATGGTTCTCTTCAGACCGCTGCAATTTAATGAATTGTGATATTTTGTGCCAGTCCCTGTAATGTATACACCTGCCATAGCCGTACCGAATACACATTTCTCACAGGCATGATATTTCCCGCCGCCTTCATTGCGCATATCTGCCAGTTGAGTGGATGAGACAAATCGGATGGACAGCTCCAGATAAGAGCAGTGGATATCCTCATGAAAGACAGCTTCATGATCAGTTATATATACAATCTCCGAGTCTGTTCCATCGTCATTTCCACCCTTATATCCGTTCCATCCGTGAAGCCGGAATGTTTCTCTCTGATCTGCAGACGGATTCCCGAAGATTCCCAGAGGAAGCTGTATCTTATAATCCACCGTTATTTCCATCTCCCCCGTCGCCGGAGACATCCAGGATTTCCAGCAGCTGATTCCCGAGGCGCCTCCTTCGATTATACTCCTGCCAATCCTCTCTTCTCCGATCAGCGAAACGATATCTGACTTTAACTTCACTGTATTGAGTACCGGCATAAAAGCTGTCTGTTCCGACGCGCTTTTGGCCGCATGCTGTGCCGCGGTAAGAATGCTGATGCGGATACTCTGCATTTCTATGAGCCAGATCAGGCAGACCGCCGCAAACAGGAAAAAAGGAATGGCTACAGATGCTTCTATCGTTACGCTGCCGGATCTTGTACTTTTTCTTCCCCCGTCGATTATCCCCGGTGCAGATGCCCTTTCTGATTTCATTAGGGATGTCTCTTTATTCATTTGTATCATCGCAGCCGATTTTCCTTTCATTTTTTTATAAGTTTGTTTACTGGTTAAGGTGTAGTTCCGCATGAGGGAATGCGGATCGAAGAAAGAAAGGGCATCTGCACCGGGGATAACATCTAACAGCGAACTCATCCGTAGCCAAACCAGACAGGAAATGTATACGTAATGCCTCCCAGTATTTCTGCAGTATTCTGTATCTCTGTCCTGGTAATACACTGGTCGGCCCTGAAATACTTCAATCCATGTTCCGAAGCCAGATTTTCCTCGATCCGGTCCAGCGTCCGCATCGTCACCTCATCCGGATCTTTCAGGAACAGAAACGCTCTCAGATATTCCTGATAAGAAATCCCGTCTTCCACGTCTGTCCCGGCGATATCCTCTGATCCGCTGCCAAAAATAAGAAGGGAAGATAAGGGAAGCTGCCAGTTCCGGGCATTTTTGATCAGCGGCGCTTTTTCCCCCGATAAAAGAGTCCGTATATCGACGATACTTTCTCCTGCTGCCCATGCCAGAAGAATAAGTTGTTCTGCCGCCTCCCACATTTCGGGTATTAACAGCAGGGCTGTGATTGTCAGAGCAAGGGCTGACGCCTCGGCCTTCTTCCCGGAATCTCCGAGGAGATATCCGTAGTTCAGCGCCATCCGAACAAGAAAGATCTTTCCCAGCACAGACTCCAGGTTCTCTTTATCCGATGACTTTCCTTCAATGATATATTCCACTTCATAGGCCAGACTCCTGCCGGCGAAATCTTCAGAAGTACTTCCTTCAGGGAGTCCCGCCGCGCTGGAAAAATGTCTGAGAACATATTCATCGTAGAGAAGCCGATCTTCCACTCCCGTGCTCTGCCGCATGGGAAAGCTCCCTCTTCCGGTCCTCAGCTGTCTGTGGGAAGCCTGCTCTTCCGGACGGATCTGAAGACCTGAAAGCTCCATGTCTTTCGGCATCACAAGAGACAGCAGTCCGGATTTCCGGATTTGTTCTACAAACCCGAAAGGATTTCCATCCTGTCCATCATCCGCAGGAACAGCCGATCCTTCCGTTTCTTTTGCTTCTGACGCTGCTTTGATTTCTTCATATCCATGGAGGATAGTTTCTTCCGCTTCCTCCATCTTCTGGCCCTGAATGCTTTCCTCCTCCCACTTTCCGGTAAGTCCCGTAAAATCTCGGATCAGGCCGATCCCATACTGATCTTCCATATATTCCAGCACCTGTTCACGAAATGCCTGTCCCCTGTTATCTGTCAGATACTGTATGGCCGTGATCTCGTGACCGATCCCGCTGCTTCCGTAATAATGCATTCTCGACGTCAGCCTTTCTTCACTGAAATCACCGGTCCCATAACTGCCTTCTATAGAAAAAATATGATAATCTTCCAGAAGGTTTCTCTGATATTCCCCGAAAACGGAGAATACAGCACGGTCCACTGCCAGGCGGCTCAGATTGCCGGCTGTATGTATCACCGTTATTTCCAGCATCCCCAGCACGAAGGAAACAAGGAGCACAAATACAAGACTTAAAAAAGCAGTGATCTCAGCCTTTTTCATGATCAGATCCCCGCGCTCTCCGAAGTGATCTTGTCAAAGATCGTATTGATCAGGTCAATGAGCTGGCTCTTAAATATGAGCAGGAGCGCAATGATAATGACAAGAATAAGGACAAGTTCAATGACCGTGATCCCCGAAACTTCTCTGTGTCCTCCCGGAAATTTTTTCTTCCCGGCTCCTGCCTTTAGGGTTTTTTGTCTGATCCATATTTTTACTGTTTTCATAAATCTCCTCCTTCTACTAATTTTCTTACTGCGTCAGATCCGGATGGAAAAAAACGCGGGGACGATCACTGTGGCAAACACAATTGCCAGCATCAGGAACATGGGGATCATCAGTCTGGTCCCTGCTTCTTCTCCCAGTTTTTTTGCCAGGTTGATCCGGTCCTCAAATGCTTCCTCCGCCTCCCGCCCCAGGAGTTCCGTAAGCCCCTTTGATCCCTTTCTTACATTCTGGGACAACATTGCGCCAAATTTCCTGTAAGGGGGAACTCCACAGCGGATCCCAAAATTTTCATAAGATTCTCCCTCAGGACGGCCGTCCCGGATCTGGCGCATGGTGTAAATCATCTCTTCATATGCACGTCTTTTTTCTTTGCCCTTCCTTTTTTCATAATCTTCTGCTATGAGAAACCATGCTCTGCGGATCGTCATTCCCGCCCGGATATAGAGATTAAATTTATTGATAATGCCGGGATAATCTATCTTCATCTGCCGAACCTCTTTTTTCTCCTGCTCTTTCTTTTTCTGAGCCGCCGATACGACCAGCATACAGGACGCCCCTGCTCCGGCTGCCAGGATCGCGAATGCCCTGTTTTCCGTCCCATACTTCCAGACTACTTTTTTCCCGTTGACTGTTTCGGGCAGAATCAGATACTCTTTAGTCTTGGTATCTTCATCCGATTCTCTGATACTTTCATCCAGCGCTTTCATCAGTTCTTCTTCCCCGCTCAAAAGAGGCGGAAATACTCTGACCCAGAGTTCATGAACAGCCTGCTCGGCTCCGTACCGCATAACCGCGGTCAGTTTTACTTCTGTTCCGCCTCCGTCCAGATCCTCCTGATTTAAATGTCCCTGTATATCTACAACATCATAATTGTCCGTCTCCCATGACACCGAAATTCCTGTATCCGGGATTTCGGTGATCAGATCCAGATCCTTTCTCACCTCATCCAGACTTGTATTTTCTCCCAGTATCAGCTTATCCAGACTGTCCGCGGAGCTTTGGAATACCTGTTTTAATTCCCGGCTGTCATATTGCCGGCCGGATACCGGGATCTTCACATTCTTTTCTCTCCCGTCTATAGACACTGTCATCTCCTGGGTCCGATCCTGTCCTGTCCCGTCTCTTGAAAGGATTTCCTGTCCCTGCTCATTAGTTTCAATATTCCTGCTGTTGTCCCGCAGATACACGGAGACAAAGCATATCACAGTTATTACTGACAGGATTCCCGCCTTGACCCATACCGGGTCCGATTTGATCCGCTGTCTGATTGTTTTTCGTTCCATAATCTCCAATCTCTTTCTTTTTACATTTCTTCGACACCGGGATTTTCTTTTTAAACTTCTATCGCCGTGATCTTTCTTCCCAGTTGATAAGCGGCCAGATATACAGCCAGACAGACACTCATCACCACTGTCCCCGCCGTACTGTCATACAGCACAGAAAGAAATTCACCAAAGGTCAGCTTCATGTACAGGATGATCACAAAAGGAACCGCGCACATGATCTCAAATTCCAGTTTTTTGGATGCCAGCAGCGTTTGGATTTCTTTCTCTGTATCAATCTTCCCGCTTATGATCCTGACTGCGTTTCTTATAATGGCAATACTGTCCCCTCCACTTTTCTTTGCCGACGCAAATACGCGGACAAAATTTTCCACATCTTCCAGACCGGTTCGTTCTGCAAAGTCTTCCAGAACACTGCCTGCCGCCATTTTCAGATCGAGCTGATGAGACATCCTTTCATATTCTCTGCGTATCCTGGTCCCCTTTCCATAGAGCGCGCTCAGATCCTTGCCTGCTTCACGGATCGCATGCTCCACAGAGCAACCTGCTTTCAGTGCTGTTGACATGGCCTGGATACTGTCCCGGAACTGTATCCGGAACTCCTGCTCCTTTTTTCTTGAAAGATCTTTCAGCCATTCTCTGAAATACAAAAACCAGATTGGAAACAAAACTGCTCCCGGCAGAAGAGACTCATAAAATATATAAAGCATCAGAAGAAAGATTCCCGTCGTCTTTGCAATTCCCACAACAATCTCAGATTTCCTGATATCCTGCAGCCATAAGTTTCCCCCTGTTCTCAATCTCACCCACCTTCATAAGGCGTCCTTTGATCTTTTCATCTTTTCTTCCCTCCTCTCTGAATTCATATAATGTCCGGGTTTGGATCCCGGAGGGATCCCAGCCTGTCACCTCTTCGATCTGAAGTACCCGCCTGCTCCTGTCCCGAAGTCTTCCCAGATGGATGATAATGTCCAGAGCCGACGCGATCTGTCTCTGGATAGCCTGAAGCGGCAGATCGATCCCCATCATCATCATGGTCTCCAGCCGGCGGAGCATATCACCCGGATTGTTGGCATGTCCGGTGGACATGGATCCGCTGTGGCCGTTTAACATGGCAGATGATATCATATCCACTGTCTCCTCCCCTCTGACTTCTCCTACTATGATCCTGTCCGGCCGCATCCTGAGAGCTGCTCTGATCAGATCGCGTATTGTCACAGCTCCTTCCCCCTCGGGATTGGGATTTCTTGCCTCCAGCCGTACGAGGTTCTCAAGACCCTGTATCTGAAGTTCCGCGTTGTCCTCGATCGTGATGATCCGTTCATCTTTTGGGATAAAATCGGACATGGCGTTTAAAAATGTAGTCTTTCCGGCCCCTGTGCCTCCACTTATAAAAATATTGTATCTGGAACGCACCAGCTTTTTTATCATCTCTGCCGCCTCATCTGTAAGGCTTTCTATGGACACCAGATGTCCCATTGTAATGGCTTCTGACGGAAACTTCCTTATTGTCAGAACAGGGCCGTTCACTGCCACAGGCTTTAAGACTACGTTGACCCGTGATCCGTCCGGAAGGCGGGCATCCACCACAGGTGATGCCTCATTGACATACCGGTCGGCTTCTCCTGCTATCTGCTGGATCACGTCAAAAAGTCTGTCTTCTGAAGGAAATCTCCGTTCGGACCGGAAAAGTCTGCCTTCCTTTTCATAAAAAATATTTTCCGTCCCGTTTACCATGATCTCTGTGACTGCGTTATCCTCGATCAGATCCTGCAGGATATCCAGTCTTCGAAAAGCATTGAACAGTTCCCGGCCAAGACGGATCTTCTCGCTCAAAGAAAAAAATTCTTTTCTCCGGGCTTCCTCCAGCACTTCCCGGATAATTTCCTGAAGTTCTTCCTCCCCGGTCTCCCTCGCCATATCCAGACGTTCCAGAACCTGTTCATACAATCGTTCGGTCTTTTTCACTATCCAGCTCCGCCTTTCTTCTATGGTCCGCACTGTCCATTCTTCTGCGCACTGTCCGCCGCAGGACATCGCTGTATCCGGCATCTTTCAGATTCTGTTCATATTGTTCCAGTTTTGCCACAGAAATCCTGTCCGTAATGTAAGGTGTATATACCCTTTCGCATTTTCGAAGGATTTCATACAGACCGTCAACACAGTCTCCAAGATCAAGGATAACTGTTTCATAGATACATTTTTCCAGGATCATATCTATCAGACGGATCCATTCCTCCTTCTTTATTTCTCTTAAATCCGGTTCATTTCCCATGGGCATAATATAGTCCAGCCCTTTGAACTGTCCGGCCATGGTACTGATCCTGAGACCATGATCTTTCAGATCCTGCTTCGCACAATACAGAAGATCTCCCAGATCCCGGGATGGTCCGTCCGGAAAATAATGTCCACGTCCTGAATATCCTTCCAGATTGAGGTAGAGTACGGGCAGATGTTGTGCCGCTTTTTCTCCCAGTCGGATCGCAAACCTGGTCTTACCGATCCTGTGCACAGGGGAATAGACTCCGATTAATCCCCGCAGTCCGGGATCCCCGCGGATCCGTGGTTTCTTTTCCCCCTCACGCCGGACCTGGGATACCTTTTCCGATCCTTTCTTGTTCCTCCCGGCAGTTTTCAAAAGATCCGTAGGATCGAAATCTGTCCACCCAAGTCCTTTCCGAATGTCCAGAAGGATCTGATCTGCAGACTGATACCGGAAAATCGGATAGCAGATAATTCCCGTTACACTCTCACTGTCAATCCCGTCCTTTTCTTTTCTCTTTGGTCTCCCGGTCAAGATAAACAGATTCCCTTTTACCTGTTCCAACAAAGACTTGCAGATACATTCCTCCCCGATCAGCAGGACTTCCGCCTCTGATGCACTGAGAAACTCTGACATCCTGTCCGTGTTGTGAAAAAGATGGAACTGATATTGCCCCGCAAAATACTCTGTCAGGATCTCAAAAAGATGATCCGCGTATTCTTCCTGTATATCACAGACAACGAAATTCCCTGATATACTTTTATTTTTCTTTTCTGACATGATCTGAATTTTGCCGCGAAACTCTGCAGCGTGAATAAAGATTATGACCGCCGGAATATCCTCCCTCATCCGGCTTTATGACACACCGCGCTGTCCCTCTAAAAAGCGGTGTCTGGCAGTTGAGTTCTGCCGTGTAAGACGCATTATAAACGGCGGATTTTATTTTGTCCAGAGCAAAATTTAAATCCGCCGATTTTTGTAAAAATATCACAAAATCTGATAGCAAACAATCCCATAAAGCAGTCCGACCCCTGGAATTCCAAGGCTTCCGGATGTCAAAAAGGACACAGCGTTCAGTCCCACATTAATTGAAGAATCAGGCGGGATCACATACTGATTGATAAAAAAAATCAGTGCCATCCCTACCGCCGCTCGTATAAAAAAATTGACCACTGCAGCCGCAGCCTTTTTTCCCAAATTTACCGCTCCCTTTATCCCGGGGTTATAATCTATCATATTCTGAAAAGATATCTTTTATTCCTTTACACAGAACAAGAATTATCCACATACTTTGTATTGTCCATTCTGAGATATCCATATGAATTTCCTGATTTTTCACAGCCTTTTCATCATCCTGATCTGTTTATCCAACAACATTATAAAATATAATAAAAGAGTATGCTTTAATTTTAAGAATCAAAACATACCCTTTTTAATCGAGATTTATTATAATCCTACTTCATCTTCTTTTGCTTCTTCACTGATCTCAACCTGTTCTCCGTCGATCTCTGCGGAAGCCTTTCTTACTTTTGCCACGCTGGCTACTGTGTCTGTTTCCGGAAGGTTGATCAGTTTTACTCCGGAAGTGATCCTGCCATACTGTGAGATATCCGAGCACTTCATACGGATGATGATCCCTTCTGTGTTGATGATCATAATCTCACTGTCTTCATCCACAGCTTTCATTCCGACTACATTTCCGGTCTTTTCTGTGATCTTATAGCATTTCACACCCTTGCCGCCGCGGTTCTGCCTTGTAAATTCATCCATATTGGTGCGTTTGCCCATTCCTTTTTCAGATACGATAAGCATGTCTTTTCCCTGACTGCTCATCTGCATTCCGATCACTTCGTCATTATCACCTAAATTCATTCCCCGGACACCCATGGAAACTCTTCCGGTAGACCTCACATCTGTCTCTCTGAACCGGATACACTGTCCATATCTGGTAACGAGAAGGATATCTTGTTCGTCGTCTGTCACCTTTACCTCGATCAGAAGATCATCCTCTCTGAGCACAATAGCTGCAAGTCCTGTCTTTCTTACATTCATGTACTCCCGGATCGGCGTCTTCTTTACCAGGCCTCTGCGGGTTGCCATAAACAGATACTTTCCGTCTTCATATTCTTTGATCGGTATGGTAGCTGTTATCTTTTCCTCCGGCATGAGCTGAAGCAGGTTGATAATAGCTGTTCCTCTGGCAGTCCTGCCCGCTTCTGGAATTTCATACGCTTTCAGTCTGTACACACGCCCTTTATTTGTAAAGAACATAATGTAATGATGGCTGGTCGTAATAAACAGTTCTCTGATGAAGTCGTCTTCCAGAGTCTGCATTCCTTTGATCCCCTTGCCGCCGCGGTTCTGGCTCTTAAAGGTATCCATGCTCATCCTCTTGATATAGCCCATATTTGTGACTGTTATGACTACATTTTCTCGCGGGATCAGGTCTTCCATTGAGATGTCAAATTCATCATATCCGATATGGGTCCGTCTCTCATCTCCATACTTTTCTGAAATCGCGAGAATTTCTTTTTTGATCACTCCCAGAAGAAGCTTCCGGTCCCCAAGAATCGCTCTGTACTCTTCGATCTTCTTCATGAGTTCGGCATATTCAGCCTCGATCTTCTCTCTCTCCAGACCGGTGAGAGCCCTGAGACGCATATCCACAATAGCCTGTGCCTGCGCGTCCGAGAGTTCAAATCTTTCCATCAATTCTGACTTGGCAATCTGAACATTTCTGGAACCCCGGATAATCTTGATTACTTCATCGATATTATCAAGCGCGATTAAAAGTCCCTGCAGGATATGCGCTCTTTCTTCCGCCTTATTCAGGTCATACTTCGTCCTTCTTGTGACGACTTCTTCCTGATGCTGAAGATAATAATTCAGCATCTCCAGAATATTCATGACTTTCGGCTGATTGTTTACAAGAGCCAGCATGATTACACCGAATGTATCCTGAAGCTGTGTATGCTTATAAAGCTGATTTAAAATGACGTTTGGATTTACATCACGGCGCAGCTCAATACAGATCCTCATTCCTTCTCTGTTTGACTGATCGCTAAGATCCGTGATTCCGTCAATCTTTTTGTCTCTTACAAGTTCTGCTATTTTCTCGATCAGTCTTGCTTTATTTACCATGAACGGAAGCTCTGTTACGATGATCCTGTTCTTTCCGTTCTGCATAGGCTCGATATTTGTGACTGCCCTGACCCTGATCTTGCCGCGTCCTGTTCTATAAGCTTCTTCGATTCCTCTTGTTCCAAGGATCTCAGCTCCTGTCGGAAAATCAGGTCCTTTAATGATCTGCAGAATTTCTTCGATGGCAGTCTCTTCTTTATCCTCAATTTGATCATCGATGATTTTCACAACCGCGCCGATCACTTCTTTTAAATTATGAGGCGGAATATTGGTCGCCATGCCAACAGCTATTCCGGAAGTTCCGTTTACAAGCAGGTTAGGAAATCTGGAAGGCAGAACGGTCGGCTCTTTTTCTGTCTCATCAAAGTTTGGAGCAAAATCAACCGTATCTTTATTGATATCCGCAGTCATTTCCATGGAAATTTTGCTAAGACGAGCTTCTGTATAACGCATAGCCGCTGCGCCGTCCCCGTCTACGGAACCAAAGTTCCCATGTCCGTCTACAAGTGGGTACCTGGTGGACCATTCCTGAGCCAGATTGACTAAAGCTCCATAAATAGAACTGTCACCGTGAGGATGATATTTACCCATTGTATCACCGACGATACGCGCACACTTTCTGTGGGGCTTATCCGGTCCGTTATTCAGCTCGATCATAGAGTAAAGGATTCTCCGCTGGACAGGTTTGAGGCCGTCCCTTACATCAGGAAGAGCTCTCGCCGCGATCACGCTCATGGCATAATCAATATAGGAAGTCTCCATTGTCTTTTTTAAGTCGACCTCATGAACTTTATCAAAAATATTATCTTCCATGCTTTATCTCCTTTTGTTTTTGCTCCGCTCCGTCCCAGTTCTAAAACCTTCGGTTTCTCACCGGTTCCGGCTTCTTCCGCTCCCTTAAAAGCAGAAATTCGAGTAAACTCGATTTCTGCCTTACGGGAGCATCGGCCCGTCGCTGTTAAGTGCTATATATCCAGATTTTTTACAAATTTTGCGTTTTCTTCGATAAATTCACGTCTTGGTTCGACTTTGTCTCCCATCAGAGTAGTAAAAGTGAGATCAAGCTCAGATGATGTTTCTTCATCCATAGTGACTTTGAGCAGGATCCGGTGTTCTGGATCCATGGTTGTCTCCCAGAGCTGTTCCGCATCCATTTCTCCCAGACCTTTATATCTCTGTATCTTATTATTACTGTCTCTTCCCACTTCCAGAAGAATCTCGTTCAACTCTTCATCGCTGTATGCGTACCATACTTTTTTATTTTTTTCCAGTTTATACAACGGTGGCTGAGCCATATAAACATATCCTTCTTTTATCAGATCAGGCATAAAACGATACAAAAATGTCAATAATAATGTACTGATATGAGCGCCGTCCACATCGGCGTCCGTCATGATGATAATCTTATGATATCTCAGTTTTGAAATATCAAAATCTTCATGGATCCCTGTGCCGAAGGCCGTGATCATTGCCTTGATCTCCGCGTTTCCGTATATTTTATCCAGCCGTGCTTTCTCTACATTTAAAATTTTTCCACGAAGCGGCAGGATCGCCTGTGTTGCTCTGTCTCTTGCAGTCTTTGCGGAACCGCCGGCAGAATCTCCCTCAACAATATAGATCTCACAGTTTTCCGGATTCTTATCTGAACAGTCCGCAAGCTTTCCGGGAAGAGATGTACTGTCAAGAGCTGATTTTCTCCTTGTGAGATCTCTTGCTTTTCTGGCCGCCTCCCTGGCTCTCTGAGCCATCACTGATTTTTCAATGGTGACTTTTCCTACAGCCGGATTCTGCTCCAGGAATATCTCCAGCTGTGAGCTTAAGATCGCGTTAACAGCGCCTCTTGCCTCACTGTTTCCAAGCTTTTGTTTTGTCTGTCCTTCAAACTGCGGATCCTCGATCTTTACACTGATGATCGCGGTAAGGCCTTCCCGGATATCCTCACCGGAAAGATTGGGCTCGCTGTCCTTCAGCAGTTTATTCTTTCTAGCATAGTCGTTAAATGTCTTTGTCAGAGCGCTCCGGAAACCTTCTACATGTGTTCCTCCTTCCGGAGTCGTAATATTGTTTACAAATCCATACGTATTATCACTGTAGGAATCATTGTGCTGCATGGCGATCTCGACAGCTACACCGTCTTTCATGCCTTCACAGTAAATAATCTGATCATAGAGCGGTGTCTTGCTCCGGTTCAGATATGTTACAAATTCCTTGATTCCGCCCTCATAATGAAATGTATGCTCCCGGACTTCGTCTCCCCTCAAGTCTCTTAAGACGATCCTGAGCCCTTTCGTAAGAAATGCCATTTCCCGGAACCGTTGTTTTAATGTATCATAATCAAAAACAATATCGTCAAAGATTTCTTTATCCGGGTAAAAAGTTACTTTTGTTCCTGTTTTATCCGGCTCACATTCTCCTGTTACTTTTAATTTATAAATAACTTTTCCCCGCTCATATCTCTGTTTGTAGACTTTTCCTTCATGACAGATCTCCACTTCAAGCCACTCGGAAAGCGCATTCACAACAGAAGCTCCCACACCGTGAAGACCTCCTGACACTTTGTATCCTCCACCGCCGAATTTTCCGCCTGCGTGAAGCACTGTAAAAACCACTTCCACTGCCGGAAGTCCGGCCTTATGGTTGATTCCCACAGGGATACCTCTTCCGTTGTCCTGCACGGTAACTGAATTATCTTTATTGATATCTACCTGGATCTCATTACAGTATCCGGCCAGAGCCTCGTCTACTGAATTGTCCACGATCTCGTATACCAGATGATGGAGTCCTCTGGATGAAGTACTTCCGATATACATACCCGGTCTTTTTCTTACTGCCTCCAGTCCCTCCAGTATCTGGATCTGGTCCGCTCCGTATTCAGCGTCAAATTCTGTACTTGATGCGCCCATTTAATAACCTCCTAATTCGCATTTGCCGCATGTCCGTTTTTGATATGAAATATCTTGTTGATAGAAAATCTGTGATCAACAAATTCATCCAGTCCGGTACATGTGATTATCGTCTGTATGTCATGGATACTGTCCAGTAAATAGTTTTGCCGGTGTTTGTCCAGTTCAGACAAAACATCGTCAAGAAGCAGGATCGGTGTATCTCCGATCACACTTTTTACAAGTTCGATCTCGGACAGTTTCAGCGAAAGGGCCGCAGTCCTCTGCTGTCCCTGAGATCCGAATCTTCTTATATCTATTTTTCTTTCTCCGGTCCTGTTTTCAACAGTAAAACAGATATCATCCCTGTGAGGCCCGGACGTCGTACTCTTCATCCGGATATCTCGTTCTCTGTTTTTTTTCAGAGCCTCTTCAAGAGTCATATTTCCTGTATTTTCTTCATATGATAAAAAGATATGTTCTTTTCCTCCGGTTAACTTAAAATGTATATCAGAAATTATTTTGTTTATTTCTTCTATAAATTTTTTTCTTCTTTCCCGTATTTTTTCTCCATATGACGCAAGCTGCATATCCCATATATCCAGAGTTTCAATAAGATTTTTCTGTCCGTATATGTCTTTTAGCAAGGAATTTCTCTGATTGATAACCCGATTGTAATTTGAAAGGTTGCTGAGATATATTTTGTCAAGCTGTGACAATTCCAGATCAATAAATCTTCTTCTGCCGGAAGGCCCTTCTTTTATGATGTTGAGATCTTCCGGAGAAAAAAACACAAAATAAACAATTCCAAACAATTCGCTTGCACGTCTCAAAGGAACTTTATCGATCGCGATTCCTTTCGGACTGTTCTTTTTCAGATGCATATCGATCTGAAAATCAACTCCCCTCTTTTCAACAACAGTCTCTATATGGGATTCTTCATATCCGAACTGTATGATGTCTCTGTCCTTTGTCCCTCTGTGTGATTTCGTTGTCCCTGACAGATAAAGTGCCTCAAGGATATTTGTCTTTCCCTGGGCATTATCTCCATACAGAATATTGGTGTCAGGATCAAATTTCATCTGCAGCAGATCATAATTTCTGTAATTTTTCAGTTTCAGAGATTTGATTACCATAACTTTCCCATCTAATCTATTTTACACTTTTTTTGCTTTTTTTTCAATCCAAAGAGAGTCATTCCATCTCTATCTCTCTGCCGCCGAAGGAGAGAATATCACCTTTATAGAGTTTTCTTCCTCTCCTGGTCTCGATCTCACCATTGACACATACTTCTCCACTCTGTATGATCTGCTTTGCCTCAGCTCCGGAATCCGCGATCCCGGATGCTTTTAAAACCTGTCCGAGCCGGATGAATCCTTCTTCGGCTCTTAACTGAAACATTTCCATCTATCTGCTCCTTATAAGTTCAAAACGATCGTTTACACCGCCGCGTTAAAATTCACAGGAAGGATCAGATAAACATAACTCTGAGCCTCATCCTTGATAAAGCACGGAGCTTTCGGATTCATGAAATAAAGATCAACTTCTTCATCATCGATAACCCTCAAAGCATCGATCAGAAACTTGGGATTAAATCCAATAAGCAGGTCTTTTCCTTCTTTCACACACATAATTTCCTCATCCATGGATCCGATCTGTGATTTGATCTTAAATTCCATAGATTCATCCCTGATATCAATAATAATAGGCTTTTTATCTCCTTCTTTGATAAGCAGAGTCGCGCGGTCAATACAGTCCAGAAGTTCTCTCTTGTTTATCCTTACTTTTGTTTCATAATCACTTGAGAGCATCTGATCGATCCTGAAATATTCTCCTTCTATGAGTCTTGATACAACCACGGTTCTGTCAAACTCAAAAACGATATGATTTTTTGTAAAAGATATATCTACGTCTGACTCCGCTTCTCCTCCGATGATCTTGCTGATCTCCTGAAGTGTTTTTCCAGGAACTATGACCTTTTTAGGCGCATAGGAATCCTTCAGTTCGATCTTTCTGATAGAGATCCTGTGTCCGTCCAGTGAAACTACTTTCAGAATATTGTCCTCAATCTCAAAAAGTTCTCCTGTCATCATCTTATTTGTATCACTGTCCGCGATAGAAAAGATTGTCTGACGGATCACTTCTTTCAAAGTAAATTCTGATACTGTGATAAAATCATCTTTCTCAACCGCGGGCAGATAGGAAAAATCATCTCCCGGCTGTGAAGCAATATTGAATTTTGCTTTTTCGCATGTTATGAGCGCCTGACTGTCTCCCTGAGTCTCAATGGTGATCTCACTGTCCGGAAGCTTTCTTACAATATCGGAAAAGATCCTGGCGTTTAACGCGACGATTCCTCTTTCAATGATCTCTCCGTTGATCGATGTCTCTATTCCCAGTTCCATATCATTCGCGGTCAGTTTGATCACGTCTGTAGAAGCGTCGATCAGAATACATTCAAGAATAGGCATTGTAGTTTTTGAAGGAACTGCCTTTGAGACAATACTTGCTCCTTTTGCGAGATTTGATTTCGTACATATGATTTTCATACGATTGACTCCTTTCTTGGTGTGTGGAAAATTCAGCCGGAAGTGCGGTATGTATATTGATATAAAGCAATTCCGTATTCTTAATATTAGGGGATGTGAATAAGTTAATAACTGCTTCAAACCCCGTTAAAATATAAGCTTTCGGGTACTGAAAAGTCTGTGTATTCTGTGATGTTTATATGAAGAAAATGTGGGTATAAGTCTTTGGTAAAAAATAGATTTTATTTTACGGAAACTTCTTCACATTTTATTTCACATCATTTCAACACATTTATCAACATCGTATTCAGATTCTTTTATTTATGAAAAGATTTACAGATCTATAATGGATTGATCTTCTTTTTTATAATATTGACGGTGTTGTTAAGCGCTTCATCTGTTTTCAGCTCATTTTCAATTTTTTTAACCCCATGATTTACAGACGCGTGATCTTTTCCCCCGAGAAATGCGCCTATGGCTTTCAAAGGAGTATCTGTCAGCATCCTGCACAGATACATCACAATCTGTCTGGGAAGAACAATCTCGGCATTTCTCTTTTTTCCTTTTAATTCTGCTACAGGAATATTGAAATGCTCTGATACGATATCAATGATAAGTTCCGGCGTAACCGGACGGTTGCTGTCAGGGGATATCATATCTTTCAGAGCTTCCGCGGCCAGAGGAATATCAATGGGACGATTTTCCAGATTGGACAGCGCCACCAGTTTATTAAGAGAACCTTCCAGTTCACGGATATTTGATTTAATATTATTGGCGATATATTCCATTACATCATCCGGAATATGGTATCGTTCCAGTCCGTCCAGTTCTTCTTTTTTCCTTAATATAGCCATTCTTGTCTCGTAATCCGGAGAAGAAATATCAGCGATGAGACCCCATTCAAAACGGGTTCTGAGCCTGGCCTCCAGAGTCTCGATATCTTTAGGAGGCTTGTCACTGGATATGATGATCTGTTTTCCGGATACGTGCAGCTGGTTAAATGTGTGGAAAAATTCTTCCTGTGTACTCTCTTTTCCTATAATGAACTGGATATCGTCAATCAAAAGAACATCATTGTTCCGGTATTTTTCACGGAACTTTGTCATGGCCAGCTCGCTTCCTGTCTTACCGGCTTTGAGAGCGTCGATCAGCTCATTTGTAAATGTCTCGCTTGTGACATATAAAACCTGCTTTGTAGGGTCGTTGCTAAGGATAAAGTGGGCGATGGAATGCATAAGATGAGTTTTCCCAAGTCCTACTCCTCCGTATATAAAAAGAGGATTGTAAACTTCACCCGGAGATTCCGCAACGGCAAGTGAGGCGGCATGAGCAAAATTGTTATTGCTGCCTACTACAAAAGTGTCAAATGTATATTTCGGATTTAAGTTGGCTTTTTCAAATACAGCGTTGGCACGGTTCTTCTTAGCAGTGTTTTCCTGTTTTTCCTGTATCACTGCCTGGCTGTCAGTTACAAAGGCAACTTCATATTCAATTCCGGTTACTTCCGCGATACAAACTCTGAAAGGAAGAAGATATTTTTCCTCAATATGTTCAAGACTTGCTCTTAATTTTACAAGGATATATACGGTATTGTCTTTGACTTCATATACGGTAAGAGGCGCAATCCAGGTATTATAAGAAATATTGGATGAGCAGTATTCAAGTTTCATTTTCTCTAATATCCGGTCCCAGTTTTGTTCTACAATGTTCATCGAAAGTAACTCCTGATCTTTTAAGAATAAAGAGAGGTTAAGGCAGACTCTCTCCACTACATTTTACATCAAAAGGAGGCCTTAATCAACGGAAAATAATGTGTATAACTTTGTTCACAGTTTCAGACTTTGAAATATAAAGTCTTATCTGGAAAAATAATTTTTATCTACATTTTATTTTTTACTTATGAACAGGTTATCCACAAAGTTTTTCTTTTTTATCAGGAGTGTGGATAAATATTTGCATATAAAACCCTTGATTTTACTTGACTTATACCGATTTTTTAACTATAATTAAGAGCAGTGTCTTTTCAGAAAAAGGATACTTAAAAAAATGTTAATTATTGTGATTGCTTTTTAATAAAGTATATCAGATAAAGGGAGGTGTATCGGGGATGAAGATGACATTTCAGCCAAAGAAAAGATCAAGATCTAAAGTTCATGGCTTCAGAGCAAGAATGAGCACACCGGGCGGAAGAAAAGTTTTAGCTGCCAGAAGAGCAAAAGGAAGAAAACAGTTATCAGCTTAGGCCGCAGATATGTGGCCTTTTCTTCTATTCAGCTTTATTTAAATCCCTGCCAAAAGCAGGGATAAAAAGAAATTAAGGAAGAGATTTTGATGAGATTTTCCGAATCTTTAAAGAAGACAAAAGATTTTCAGAACGTTTATAATAAAGGAAAATCCTTCGCCAACAGTTATCTGGTAATGTACGTACTGGATAACGGGCTTGACAAAAACAAAATAGGTATTTCGGTCAGTAAAAAAGTTGGAAACAGTGTTGTCAGACATCGTCTGACGCGGCTGATCAGAGAAAGTTACAGACTGTCAGAAGAACATTTCCAGAGTGGATATGATATAATAGTGATTGCGAGAAAAAGTGCAAAAGGAAAAAGTTATCGTGATATTGAGAGTGCACTTGTCCATCTGGGAAGACTTCATAAGATATATAAATAAAGGAAGTGGCGCGGATGAAACATATCCTGTTATGGATGATCCGTTTTTACAGAAAGTATTTATCCGGTATGAAAGGGTACAGTACGTGTAAATATTACCCTACCTGTTCCCAGTACGGAATTGAGGCGATTGAAAAATATGGAGCCTTAAAGGGAGGAATGCTTGCCCTGTGGAGGATCCTGCGCTGCAATCCATTTTCAAAAGGCGGATATGATCCGGTACCCTAAGGAGGACAAGCAATGGAATTATACGGGCTTTTGGCTGCCAGCGGAATTTATAACTGGCCGGTGATCAAACAGATTTCATGGCTGCTCGGCCAGGTTATGAATGGAATCTATAATGTAATGAGTTCGATCGGCATAGAAAATATCGGTATCTGTATCATCATATTTACAGTTATCGTTTATATGCTTCTGATGCCTCTTACGATCAAGCAGCAGAAATTCTCGAAGATGCAGACTGTACTGCAGCCTGAGATCCAGAAGATCCAGAAAAAATACGCAAATAAAAGAGATCAGGTGTCCATGCAGAAACAGCAGGACGAAATGAACATGGTGTATGAGAAATACGGTGTTAAGATGTCCAGCGGATGTCTCCCTTCTCTTCTCCAGATCCTGATCCTGTTTGGTCTTTATCCGGTTGTTCAGTATATTCCGGATTATGTAACAAAAGTCAGAAATGTATATCTTCCTCTTGTAGATGGAATACAGGCTACATCAGGATATCAGGGAATCATGGAAGAAGTTGCGAAAGGAATAGCTATCGGAAGTCCTGATTATTCCAATCCAGGACAACTGATCGAGGTGCTGTACCGGTTCCAGAATTCTACATGGGAAGCTCTGATCGACAAGATGCCGAATCTCGAAAGTGTCGCGCATTCGACAATGAATCAAATTTCGCATCTTAATAATTTTCTCGGGATCGATATAGGATCACATCCCTGGGAAATGTTAAAAGACGCTTTCGCGGCCGCATCCATCGTAGGGATTATTCTTGCCATACTGATCCCTGTACTTGCGGGTCTGACACAGTTTATCAGTGTAAAACTTACGCAGATGGGTTCTACCGGCGCGGCTTTGAATGATTCTGATAATCCGATGGTCAATTCTATGAAGACGATGACCTATACAATGCCGCTGATCTCAGTTGTATTTGGTTTCACTCTTCCGGCCGGACTTGGACTTTACTGGGTTGTCAGCGCGGTGGTCCGAAGTATTCAGCAGCTGTGTGTGAATAAATATCTGAAGAAAAAGAGTGTTGAGGATATCATTGAGGAAAACAGGAAGAAAGCACAGAAGAAGCGTGAGAAAAAAGGTGCTTCCGCAAAAGAGATTAATAAGATGGCCACAACAAGTACAAGAAATGTAGGTAATACGGCCAGATCAAATAGTAAGAAGGCTGAAGCTGAAAAGGAAGAAAAAATCCAGAGGGCGCAGCAGTTGGCACAGAATGCAAAACCGGGAAGCCTGACCTCAAAGGCTAATCTCGTAAGCAGATATAACAGTGGGAACAAGACAGAGAAACCTGCATCAGGTAATGCAGAAAAAGAACCGGAGGATAAAGCACAAGACAAAAAGAAAAAGTAACTGTCTGTCCTGGCAGATCATATGATGGACTGCATATGAGAAAGGAAGGAATAGAGGATGAAGGATAGTATCAGGGTATCAGCGAAAACATTGGATGATGCGATTACAGAAGCATTGATCCAGCTGGGAGTCACAAGTGACAGACTGGAATATGAAGTGATCGAAAAAGGCAGTGCGGGATTCCTTGGAATCGGTATGAAACAGGCCGTGATCGAGGCATGGAGGAAAAAGGAAAAAGAACCGGAAGAAGAAAAAATTGCAGAAAAAACGGGTTCCGGATCTGATGAATCCGAGAAAAAATCAGAACCACTCCAGCCCAGAAAAGAGAAGAAAAAGCACGAGAAAACCGCGGAAAAACGGGAGACAGAAAAGAAAGAAGAAAAAGAAACAGAAAGTGCCCCGGAAGAAGAAAGAAAAGAACAGGTCCTTGCTAAAGTAGAAGATCAGACGATACAGGCTGTAGAACAGTTTATAAAAGATACATTAAAAGCAATGGATATGGATGTGGAGATCACATCTTCGATCGATGATGACGGAGCTCTCTGCGTAGATATGAAGGGAGAGCATATGGGGATCCTGATCGGAAAACGAGGACAGACACTTGATGCTCTCCAGTATCTGGCAAACAGAGTCGCGAATAAACATCAGTCAGGATATGTAAGGGTAAAGCTGGATACAGAAAATTACCGCGCGAGAAGGGAAGAAACGCTGAAAAACCTGGCAAAAAATATTGCGCATAAAGTCAAGAGGACCAGGAGACCTGTTATACTTGAGCCAATGAATCCTTATGAAAGAAGGATCATCCATTCTGCGCTGCAGTCAGATCCATATGTAACGACTCACAGTGAAGGAGAAGAACCGTACAGGAAAGTCGTAGTTACATTAAAAAGATAGTCAGAAATGATAAAAGGGCGTTAAACGCCCTTTTTCTTCGATGTAATATCTGGAAACGGAGTTTATCAATGGAAAAAGATACCATTGCCGCAATATCTACCGGAATGACAAGTTCCGGGATAGGAATCGTCAGAATCAGTGGCGAAAATGCTTTTACCGTCGCTGACAGGGTATATAAAGGAAAAGAATTAATAAAGAATGCCGCAAGCCATACCATCCATTATGGACATATTTTAGACGGCAGTGGACTGATCGATGAAGTGCTTGTTATGGTGATGAAAGCTCCCCGCACGTTTACAGGGGAGGATACAGTTGAGATTAACTGTCACGGAGGAACTTATGTTGTAAGGAAAGTTCTGGAAACAGTCCTTAAAAACGGGGCCCGTGCGGCAGAGCCAGGTGAATTTACAAAGAGAGCCTTTTTAAATGGAAGAATGGATCTGTCTCAGGCTGAAGCAGTCATTGATGTGATCCATTCAGAAAATGACTATGCCCTTCAGAATTCTGTGAATCAATTAAAAGGCAGTATAAGAAATAAAATAAATAATATAAGAAATAAAATAATATACAACACTGCTTTTATAGAATCTGCGCTTGACGATCCGGAGCATATCAGTTTAGATGGTTATGGGACCGTTTTAAAAAATGTTTCTGAAGAAATTATAGGGGAACTTGAAGAGATGATCCGATCTTCAGATAACGGCAGAGTGATAAAAGAAGGAATCCGTACGGTTATCGTGGGAAAGCCAAACGCAGGAAAGTCTTCTCTTTTGAATGTTCTTTCCGGACATGAAAGGGCAATCGTTACAGACATAGAAGGAACCACAAGAGATATTCTGGAAGAAAAGATAAATCTCGGTGATTTAACCCTTGACGTCGTTGATACAGCCGGGATCCGGCAGACAGAAGACACCATAGAAAAAATCGGTGTAGAAAGAGCAAGAAAATACGCGGAAAGCGCGGACCTTATCATTTATGTGGTGGACGCGTCAAGAAAACTTGATGATAATGATCAAGAGATACTGGAAATAATCCAGAATAAAAAGACCATTGTACTTCTGAATAAGTCTGATCTGGAAATGGTTGTCTCACAGGAAGAAATAAAAAGCCATATCAAGGACGGAATCCCTGTTATCTCTGTATCCGCGAAGGAAGAAGACGGGATCAAAGATCTGGAAGATGCTGTAAAAGAAATGTTTCTGACCGGAAATATTTCTTTTAATAATCAGATTTATATATCAAACGCAAGACAGAAACAGGCACTGGAAGATGCCTCCGGAAGTATGAAAAAGGTAATTGAAAGTATTGAGAACGCTCTGCCGGAAGATTTTTATACTATTGATCTTATGGACGCATATGAATCCCTTGGAAAAATTACCGGAGAGTCCGCAGGAGAAGATTTAATCAATGAAATATTCAGCAAATTCTGTATGGGAAAATAAAGACGAATATGATGTTGCAGTTGTCGGTGCCGGGCATGCAGGCTGTGAAGCTGCTCTGGCCTGCGCGAGGCTCGGTTTTCGTACGATAGTGTTTACTGTCAGCGTGGACAGTATCGCTCTTATGCCCTGCAACCCAAATATCGGAGGAAGTTCCAAAGGACATCTTGTCCGGGAGGTAGATGCTCTGGGGGGTGAAATGGGAAAGGTCATTGACCGTACCTTCATCCAATCTAAGATGTTGAACCAGTCAAAAGGGCCGGCAGTACACTCCTTAAGAGCCCAGGCGGATAAATCGGATTACAGCAGGGCAATGAGACAGGTACTGGAATCTCAGGAGAATCTGGATATCCGGCAGATGGAAGTGACAGACATACTTGCCGAAGACGGCAGAGTGACAGGTGTACAGACCTTCTCAGGCGCTATATACCGCTGCAGAGCCGTTATTTTGTGTACAGGCACATATCTGAAGGCGAGATGCATTTATGGCGATATAAGCACGTATACGGGCCCAAACGGACTTCAGAGCGCAAACTATCTGACGGACAGTCTGAAGGCTCTTGGGATTCAGATGTATCGTTTTAAAACAGGGACTCCTGCCCGTATAGACAGAAATTCTATTGATTTTGGAAAGATGGAGGAACAGAAAGGCGATGAAAAGATCGTCCCCTTTTCTTTCACGACAAATCCGGAAGATATCCAGATCGACCAGGTATCCTGCTGGCTCACATATACAACAGAAAAGACCCATGAGATCATAAGAAAGAATCTGGACCGCTCTCCTCTTTTCTCCGGAGCCATCGAGGGTACGGGGCCCAGATACTGCCCTTCTATTGAGGATAAAGTAGTTAAATTTCCGGATAAGAACAGGCATCAGGTATTCATTGAACCTGAGGGAATCCATACAAATGAAATGTATGTAGGCGGAATGTCCAGTTCTCTGCCGGAAGACGTCCAGTACGCCATGTACAGAAGCGTTCCGGGCCTGGAACATGCCAGGATCGTGAGAAATGCCTATGCCATCGAATACGACTGTATTGATGCCCGGCAGCTGAAGAGTACACTGGAATTTAAAAGTATTGAAGGTCTGTTCAGCGGAGGACAGTTTAATGGAAGTTCCGGCTATGAAGAAGCCGCGGCCCAGGGTCTCATGGCGGGAATCAATGCCGCCAGAAAACTGCAGGGGAAGGAAGGGATCGTTCTCGATCGTTCTCAGGGATATATCGGAGTGCTGATTGATGATCTGGTTACAAAAGAAAGCCATGAACCTTACCGGATGATGACATCACGCGCCGAATACCGCCTCCTTCTGCGCCAGGATAATGCAGATCTGCGGCTTACAAAAATCGGATATGAAATCGGACTCATAAGCGAAGAACGCTATCAGAACCTTTTGAAAAAAGAATCACAGATTCAGAAAGAGATCCAGCGCGTAGAAAAAACAAATATAGGGACCTCGGAAAAAGTGCAGAAACTTCTGGCTTCCTGCGGCAGTACCCCCCTTAATTCAGGAACCACACTCGCAGAACTCATACGACGGCCCGAACTCAGTTACAAAAAACTTGAGGACATAGATGAAAACAGGCCGGATCTGCCCGAAGATGTAGAAGAACAGGTAGAAATCAATATCAAATATGACGGCTATATCAGACGCCAGATGCGTCAGGTGGAACAGTTCAGGAAAATGGAAAATAAAAAAATACCCGAAGATATTGATTATGATACAATTAAAAGCCTGCGAATTGAAGCAAAACAAAAACTGACACAGATCCGCCCCTCTTCTATCGGCCAGGCATCCAGAATATCGGGAGTGTCGCCGGCAGATATATCAGTGCTGCTTATATACTTAAAAGGGACGCGTACTTCTTAAAAGGGGCCGTGTACCTTTTAAAAAGTGCCTGTCCCCTTTTAAAAGGTACCTGACCCCTTTTTTCAAAGTTATCAGAAAACAATTATATTATAATAAAAATACAAAAAAATGAAAAATATGTCAGAATATAATTATTTTAAAAATATAATATCAGAATATTTAGATATCACATTATCTTCTTCACAGATTGAATCTTTTAACTGTTATTATGAAATGTTGATTGAATGGAATAAGGTTATGAATCTTACAGCCATTACTGATTGCCATGAAACTCTGGTCAAGCATTTTATGGACAGTCTTATGATCTCAAGGATCCTTGACTTAAATAAAATATCCTGGATGATTGATGTGGGAACGGGTGCCGGATTCCCGGGAATTCCTGTAAAGATCGTTTATCCCCACATTAAACTGGTGCTTCTGGATTCTCTGAATAAAAGAATTAAATTTTTGAACGCTGTTACGGAAACGTTAAAACTTGAAAATGTAAGCACTTTACATGGCAGGGCCGAAGATTTTGCCAAAAAGCTGGAATACAGAGAAAAATTCGATCTTTGTGTGTCACGCGCCGTTGCGAATCTTTCAACTCTGAGTGAATACAGTCTTCCATTTGTAAAGAAAAGTGGAAATTTTGTGGCGTATAAAAGCAGCAATTGTGAAGAAGAAATAGAAGAATCAAAAAATGCTGTAAAAATACTGGGCGGAGAAATTAAAAAAATTGATAAATTTGAATTGCCCGGTACAGATATGGGACGTGCCTTGGTACAGATAGAAAAAATTAAAAATACCCCTAATGGGTATCCGAGAAAAGCTGGAATGCCCTCTAAAGAACCTCTGAAATAGAAATCTGAGTTTGTTGAGGGTGGATGTGGCCGCCAGGGAAGGAAGAGGATATCCATCTCGGGCACGCTTTCGCTCGGAGCTGCAACGCAACGGCACATAAGGGCGCAAAGGACGCGCCCCAAATGCCGGCGTTGCTGCACGGCCCTCGATGGACACCTTTTCCTTTCCCGGCTTCTTATCCTACCGTCTCAACAATCTCGCGATTTAGAAGTGATTGAGAAAGCGGAACGTTATCGACGATATGGTCTGCTTTTAAGAAAATCAGAAAATATATGCCAAAGATCCGTGGCTGGAAGAGCTCTTTCTGCCGCCGCAGAATACATTTTTCGATATCAGCTTTTTATACCCTACGCTTTAACTATTCTCCCCGGTATTTCCTGGATCACTCCAACAAATTCAGATTTACTCATCTGTCGAAAATAATATTTTTATCTGTTCAAGAAATTCGTCAGGCTTTTCTACGTGAGGCATCTGTTTTGTATTATTGATGCTTACGATCTCAATGGACGGAAGTTGATTTTGATATTGACTCGCTGTTAGTAGATTTTCTGGATTAGAATTCCCGGAAACAATAAAAATGCTGTTATTAAGTTTTTTCAGACAGGACATAATATTCGCGTTTGTAAATCTTGATTTTTGACAGGCATATAAATATTTTGATCGAGCTTTGTTGCGTTGAGAAGCTTCAAAACACTCCAGAATATCTTTTTCCTTGATTTCATTTTGATTATAAAAATATGATGACGCAAAAACATGTGAAATTGTGCGCTTATTTACCTTAATATTGTAAATAAAAGTGCCTATCACAGGAGTAAACAGTATATATTTTATTAATTTTGTGCGTTTAGTAGGAATTTTCGCAAGATGTACCATGTTATCAGGATTGATCATTACTACCCTGTTTATGATTGATTCATCATTAGCGCAGGCCATCAAAACGAAAGAACACGAATTTCCGGAAACAATTATGTCGGTTTTTTCTCCAATTATATGTTTAATAAAATCAGTAATTAATTGTACATATAAAAAATTCGTGTAAGTGAAAATTGGACGTTCAGAGCACCCGCATCCCAGCAGGTCAATTGTATATATGGTATTAGTTTTAGAAAGTTCTGTCCGGATATTTTCCCATTCATATGATGATGACCATACGCTAAAGTCATGAATTAGAAGTACGGGAGCACCATTACCTGTTTTTTTATACGCAATTTGCCCAAATCTCCAGTCGTAGAATTGAAAAGAATCTTCCTGAAGAAGATCGTCTGCTGTTGCTATATAAGAAAAAACTCTGTTTATTACATGCATTGTTGCTGTGGTAATTCCAGCGCAAGCTGTTATAAACCCAAGTTTCTTTTTCCAACCCATTATATCACCTGCTTTCATTCTTTTATTTGATTATACTACACAGAATTATCTAATTCAAGGAACGACAGCAATATTAAGAAGGTTCCGGTTTTAAATTATTTATGTAAATGTTTCACGTGAAACATTAAATTTTTGTTTCACGTGAAACATTTTATAGATTAATAAATAGAAAGGTGCTATAATGAAAAAGTATCAGCTGGGAATATTTACAAGGAGGAAAAAATGGGGAGAATAATTGCTATTGCCAATCAAAAAGGTGGAGTAGGAAAGACTACAACGGCTATTAATCTTTCGGCAGCATTGGCAAGTATGGATAAAAAGGTCCTTGCCCTTGACATGGATCCGCAGGGTAATATGACAAGTGGGCTTGGTGTGGACAAAGAGAGTGTAGAGAAAACAGTATATGATCTTATTATAGGTAACGCCGGCATAGATGAGTGTATATATAAAGATGCACTGGAAAATCTGGATGTTCTTCCCTCAAACATTAATCTGTCAGCAGCAGAGATTGAATTGATAGGAATTGACAATAAGGAGTATATATTACAAGGAGAAGTAAAAAAGATAAGAGAAAATTATGACTTCATCGTAATTGATTGTCCTCCGGCCTTGAGTATGCTTACAATAAATGCCATGACAACCGCCGATTCAGTAATTGTTCCTATTCAATGCGAATATTACGCTCTGGAAGGACTCAGTCAATTGATCCATACAATTGAGCTTGTCCAGGAAAGACTAAATCCGGGTCTGGAAATAGAAGGAGTTGTTTTTACTATGTATGACGCAAGAACAAATCTTTCTCTTCAGGTAGTGGAAAATGTAAAGGATAACTTAAATCAGAATATTTATAAGACGATTATTCCCAGAAATATAAGATTGGCGGAAGCTCCAAGCTATGGTATGCCTATCAATCTTTATGATCCTAAATCGACGGGCGCAGAAAGTTATATGATGTTGGCAGAAGAAGTTATTCATAAAGGAGAGGATTAATATGGCGGTTAAACGAAATGGATTAGGTAAAGGACTGGACAGTCTTATTCCAAATAAAACTGGAGGAACATCTGCGGGAAGCGGAACGAAAATCAAAAAGGAAGAGACTATCAACAGCTCCGGTGAAATGCTTGTTAAAATAAACGAAGTAGAGCCGAACAGAGAACAGCCAAGAAAAGAATTTGATGAAGATGCTCTGATGGAGCTTGCTGACTCGATCAAACAATTTGGTATTCTTCAGCCCCTTCTTGTTCAAAAGAAAAAAGACTATTATGAGATCATAGCAGGAGAGAGAAGATGGAGGGCGGCTAAGATCGCGGGGCTTAAAGAGGTCCCTGTAATTGTAAAGGAGTATACAAATCAGGAAATAGTTGAAATTTCACTGATAGAAAATATCCAGAGAGAAAATCTTAATCCGATCGAAGAGGCCATGGCCTATAAAAGACTGCTCGAAGAATTTAATCTTAAACAGGATGAAGTGGCGGAAAGAGTATCAAAAAGCAGAACAGCTGTTACCAATTCAATGAGACTTTTAAAGCTCAGTACACGTGTACAGCAAATGATTGTAGATGATATGATCAGTACTGGACACGCAAGAGCACTCCTGGCCATAGATGATGAGGAACAACAGTACCTTCTTGCAAACAGGATATTTGATGAAAAACTCAGCGTTCGTGAGACAGAAAAACTGGTGAAGGCACTGAAAAATCCTAAAAAAGAAATCCAGAAGCCCAAAACAGAACATACGTTCGTATATGAAAATCTGGAAGAGCATATGAAAAATGTTATTGGAACAAAAGTAAGTGTTACGCCCAGAGCGAATGGAAAAGGAAAAATAGAGATAGAATATTATTCAGAGGAAGAACTGGAGAGAATCTATGAGTTGATTCTGTCTATCCAGACAAAGTAATAAGTGTAAGGGAACAGGATGGGCTTAACAGAAACTAATATACAGGGAGAATGGAATCTGAGAAAGCGGCACTTTACTCGGAATGGGGATATATAATTAAAAGGAGATGCAGTACAAATGAACGGAATACTTGAAAGTATGGGAGTAGATCCCTTTTACTTATTTGTTGTTGTCTTTATTTTGCTGATCGCGCTGATCATCATATATTCCATGTTGAATTATAAATATAAACGTCTGCTAAGAAGTTATTCAACATTTATGCGCGGGAAAAACGGTAAGGACCTGGAAAAAAGCATTTTTAAGAAATTTGAGCAGCTGGAGGAAATTTCACAACAGGTAGATCAGAATAAAGCGCAGATTCAGGAAATATTCCGTCAGATGGAAGGCCATTATCAGAAAGCAGGTATAGTAAAATATGACGCGTTTCAGGAAATGGGAGGCACACTCAGCTTTGTACTGACCATGTTGGATAGTAATAACAACGGATGGATATTTAACGCAATGCACAGCAGAGAGGGCTGTTATACTTATATAAAAGAAATTATAAAAGGTGAGAGTTATATCGAATTGTCGGAAGAAGAACGACAGTGTCTCGAAAAGACGATCTATCAGGAAGAGTACGATATAAAGGATATGAAGGAAGAACGTCCTTCCGTCAAAAAAAAGAACGAGATAGAAAAAGAACAGAAAGATAAAGAAAAGGAAGAGAGGGAATAAACGTGTTAGATATTAAATTTGTAAGAACGAATCCGGACATCGTAAAACAGAATATTAAAAATAAATTTCAGGACGAGAAGCTTCCGTTAGTAGATGAAGTAATAGAGCTTGACCGGAGAAACCGTGACATCAAACAGGAAGTAGAAGCGCTGAGATCAGAAAAAAATAAGGCTTCTAAGCAGATCGGCGCCATGATGGCACAGAAAAAACTTGAAGAAGCAGAAGCTCTGAAGAAAAAAGTGGCAGAAAGCGCCGGACGGATCGATGAACTTTCCGCAGAAGAGAAAGATGTAGAAGAAAAGATCCGGAAGATCATGATGACGATCCCGAATATTATCGATCCTTCTGTTCCAATCGGAAAAGATGACAGTGAAAATGTAGAGATCGAGCGCTTTGGAGAACCGGTGGTTCCCGACTTTGAGATTCCATACCATACAGATATTATGGAATCATTTAACGGGATCGATCTCGACAGCGCAAGACGGGTTGCCGGAAACGGATTTTATTATCTTATGGGAGATATTGCAAGACTCCACTCTGCGGTGATCTCCTATGCCCGGGATTTTATGATAAACAGAGGGTTCACATACTGTGTTCCGCCTTTTATGATCCGAAGCAACGTAGTGACAGGTGTCATGAGTTTTGCTGAAATGGACGCCATGATGTATAAAATCGAGGGAGAAGACCTTTACCTCATCGGGACCAGCGAGCATTCCATGATCGGGAAGTTTATCAATACGCAGCTCACAGAGGATCAGCTGCCGCAGACACTGACCAGCTATTCTCCGTGTTTCAGAAAAGAAAAAGGAGCCCATGGAATTGAAGAACGTGGGGTATATCGGATACATCAGTTTGAAAAACAGGAGATGATCGTTGTCTGTAAACCGGAAGAGAGTATGCACTGGTATGATAAATTATGGCAGAATACAGTAGACCTGTTCCGCTCCATGGATATCCCGGTACGGACGCTGGAGTGCTGCTCCGGAGATCTGGCAGACCTGAAAGTGAAATCCTGCGATGTGGAAGCGTGGTCACCCCGCCAAAAGAAATATTTTGAGGTGGGAAGCTGTTCCAACCTCGGGGATGCTCAGGCGAGAAGACTGGGAATCCGCATTAAAGGCGAAAAAGGGAGCTATTTTGCACATACATTAAACAACACAGTGGTCGCGCCGCCGAGAATGCTTATTGCTTTTCTTGAAAATAATCTGCAGGCGGACGGATCTGTCAGGATTCCGGAAGTTCTGAGACCATATATGGGCGGAAATGAAAAATTGATTCCAAAGGAATAAAAAAATGCATCAATATTTGAAAGCAGTCGGGTTTGATAATGTCCGCACAAGAAAAGACCTGAAAGAGATCATGGAGGAAGTCCGGGCAGAGTACGGCCATCAGACCATAGTCTCCTACAAGCCCGGCGAGGATTTCTGTGAGATAAGGAAAGAGTACGGACAATGTATCGGAGTGGCAATTTGCGGTGAACTCGACGAATATGAAAACTTTGAGCCGTCCTACTATTTTCCATACTTTCTTGGAAGCGGCATCAGTACCTACGCGGAGATCGCTGTAGAACGGCGGATAGAGAAGGAACAGTATGTAGGGATGTGCGAAGATTCCAGGATCGGTATCAGCCTGATCTTCACTTTGCAGAACGGAATTGAATATATGAGAGAGCGCCAGGCGGGATTTGTATCAGCGGAAGTAACTACATCTGTTACGCTGGCCGGATTGGCTCTTTCAGGTACGGTTCTGCTGCCCGTGATAAAAGACGAACAGAAACAAAAAAGTGAGCAGGAAGCCTCGGACAACAGGAAGATGCTCTTAAATGCAGCCCGGAATGGAGATCAGACAGCGATAGAAACGCTGACGCTGGATGACATTGATATCTATTCCCAGGTATCCCGGCGGCTGGCCAGAGAGGACGTATTTTCCATCGTGGACACTTATTTTATGCCCTATGGCGTAGAATGTGATCTGTATTCGATCATGGGTGAGATACTGGCTGTGAGAAAGCGGAAAAATATATCCACCGGGGTGGAGCTTTATCAGATGAAGCTGAATGTAAATGAGCTGCAGTTCGATGTGTGTGTTCCTGCGGCAGAAGTAATGGGAGAGCCGGAGATCGGGAGAAGATTCAAGGCGACTGTCTGGCTTCAGGGATATATTAATTTCTGATACAAATTTAGAAAAAGGTTGAGAAATCAGAGAAAACGTGATATATTATTAACTGCGTCGAAACGGACGTAGCAATGATATATGTCGCTATAGCTCAGCAGGATAGAGCGACCGCCTCCTAAGCGGTAGGTCGGAGGTTCGAATCCTCTTAGCGACGGGAAATGCGCCGAAAACTTTGATAAGTGATCAGGTTTTCGGCGTGTTCTATTTTTCGGAAAAAGCTGAACTTCCAGTTAGATTTGAGAGTATACCGCAGATCCCTTTTGCCAGCCGGTAATAGCTGAAATGTACTTTTTCCGTACACAGAAGTTTTCAAACGGAAACATCTGCTTTTACATGGGAAAGATAAGAGTTATGCATTTTTGAAAGTTGTGGGTAATCAGCAGGTCTGATTGGGAGTTCTGTGGACAGAACTGCGGAAACTCAAGGTGATCAAGATAGACAGGGGATGTGGATTTGCTTATAATGAAGATATCAGACTGATTGAAAGACCATGAAGTGAGGTAGTGGATATGGAACAAGACCCGTTTAAAGGATATTTGAGGGAGTCTGAACCAGATAAAGCTTATAGGGGCTATGCCTGGAGTACAGCAATCGGACTTCAGGCGGTGGACGGACTCAGGCCATCTAAATATTTGATAGATACTGCCATTCAGAACATTGAAGGCAAAATTACGATGAAAGAAGCACAGATGCTTATTAACAGCTACTATGAAGAAAGACCCGTGCATTTGCCAGATGATGAGCGTACCGAAGAAGCAGATAAGGTTTCTTCCCGTATTGCAGAAATTCTTTCTGAAACAGCGTTCTCATTTTCTCCGAATGAGTATATCTCTATCCATCGCAGACTCTTTCAGGGAATTTACAAAGAAGCCGGAAAAATCAGAGATTATAACATTACAAAAAAAGAATGGGTGTTGGATGGGGCAACTGTTGTGTATGGCAGTGCTTTAGAGCTGAAAGCAACGCTTGAATATGATTTTTCGCAGGAGAAAAACTTTAGCTATAAAGGTCTTTCAATGGATGAGATCATTCATCATCTTGCAGTATTCATTTCAAGGTTATGGCAGATCCATATCTTTGGCGAAGGCAATACGAGAACAACCGCAGTGTTTTTCATTAAATATTTGAGGACACTTGGTTTCTCTGCAACCAATGATATTTTTGCGGAAAATGCGTGGTATTTCAGAAATGCACTTGTGCGCGCAAACTACACGAACCTGCAAAAAGGTATTTACGAAACAACAGAATATCTTGAAATATTTCTCAGGAATCTGCTTTTGAACAAAAAAAATGAGCTTCATAATCGAAATCTCCACATAAGTGGAATTTTAAATGAAGCAAAAGTGGACATTGAAGATGAAAAAGTGGATATTGAAAGCGATAAAGTGGATATTGAAAGCATACTCTCTACAAGAGGAAGAAGTTTTGCAGTAAAAACGACTGCTCATATCCATAGACTCTTTGAGAAGTTTGGGTTTGATGAAATATTTGGAAGAAGTGCAGTTATGGAGCTTCTTGGGCTGAAAAGCTCAGGGACTTCCAAACTTCTTTCAAATTTAGTTCAGGCAGATATTATTGAACCAGTATCCGGCCACGGAAAAGGGAAATATAAATTCAAAAAATAAGTCAAACAGCTGGTGCAAAAGTGTCAGTGCATTTGCCAATATATCCGGCAGAATATTGATTTAGGAAAAGCGATGAAAGCTTTGCAATATTTCCAACAGCAGTGTATAATTTTAGTAATTATGAAAAATACGAGCGAAGAGGGGAAGTCGGCTTATATGGAATATCAGGTTGGAACAAAACAGTTGATCAAACAGATAAATCAGACAGCGATCCTGAAAGTAATAAGAGAGCATGAACCTATTTCAAGGGCGGATATCGCAAAAATATTAAAGCTGACATCTGCCACAGTATCCAGCAATATAGCAGAACTCATGGAGAAAGGCCTTGTCCGGGAAATCGGGACAGGCGAATCAAATGGGGGCCGTCGGCCGGTACTTCTGACGATCGATAAGGAAAAAACAGCGATCATCGGAGTAGACGTACATAAAACATCAGTGAGCTGCGGACTTGTGAATTTGGCAGGAGTAGTGCTGCAAAGCTGTGCTCAGGAGTTTTCCAATCCAAACGGGCATTATGAACTTGATGTGCTGACATGTATAGAAAAGGTGATAAAAAAGAATCAGAACAGGGTGATTTTAGGAATTGGAGTCGGCATGTGTGGAATCATCGATCTGAACAGATGTATTTCGCTTTTTGTCCCGGCGAGCAGGACGCTGGTAAACTTTGATCTGAAGGCCTATCTGGAAGAAAATACAGGGTTCGAGGTGCATCTGGACAACGATGCTAATGCTATGGCTGTAGGAGAAAGATGGTTCGGAGCTGCAAGGACGGCGAAAAACTGTCTGTTTCTTAATATCGGACAAGGAATCGGTTCCGGAATTTTAATCGATGGTGAGATTTACCGGGGAAGCGGATTTGCAGCCGGGGAGATCGGGCATGTCAGAGTACAGGAGAACGGAAGAAAATGTGTGTGCGGAAAGAAGGGGTGCCTTGATACTGTTGCCACAGAATACAGTATGCTGAATCAGCTACGTGAGGAGATTGAAAAAGGCAGAGATACTCTGTTAAAGACAAAGAAAGACTCTCTTGATATAGAAGGAGTGCTGGAAGCTGCAGAAAGCGGGGATGAGCTTACGATCTCAGTGCTGTCAAAGATCGGTACATATATAGGACGAGCGGTTTCCTATGCGGTCAATATCCTGAACCCGGATCTTGTGATTTTTGGGGGCAGTATGTCAAAGCTGGGGGACTTTATCCTCAAACCGCTGAAAGAAGAGGCGGTCCGGCTGTGTATGTATGAGTCGGGAAAAAATACGGAGTTTGTTCTGTCTGAGTTGGCGGATGATGCAGGAGTGGTCGGAGCGGCAGCATTATATATCCAGGAAATAATTGGGTATTGACAACAAAGTCTTTTTTTGCTACACTTTATTTAATCACTAAACAAACAAAGAGTTGGAGGGATTTTATGAAGATCGTGATCATCGGAGCTGGGAGCAGTTATACTCCGGAATTTATGAATGGGCTGATTGTGCGATATGACGAACTGCCAGTCAAAGAAATCTGGCTTGTAGATATAGAAGAAGGCAGAGAGAAGATGGAAGTCATCAAAAATCTGGCTGTCCGTATGTGGAGAAGAGCAGGGAAAAATGTAAAGATCTATGCGACGCTTGACAGACGGGAAGCGCTTCCGGATGCGGACGTAGTGGTCTCTCAGTTTCGGGTAGGACGGTTATATGCGAGGATAAAGGACGAGCGTATCCCTCTGCTCCACAGAATGCTCGGACAGGAGACGAACGGTGCGGCGGAAATCTTTAATGCATTCCGGACGATACCTGTGGTACGGGAGATCATAGAGGATATGAAAGAGTTATGCCCGGACGCCTGGCTGATCAATTTTACAAATCCGAGCGGGATACTGACAGAAGTGATCATCCGGTATTTTGGGTGGGATAAATGCATCGGCCTGTGCAATGTGCCTACGATCGCAATGATGGAAGAACCTGTAAAACTGGGGATCGATCCTGCTGAACTGACCTACCGGTTTGCGGGCATCAATCACTTTCACTGGCATAAGGTCTGGGACAAAGAGGGGAACGATCTTACGGAGAAAGTAATCGGATTTGTAAATGACAGGGACGGGGGAACACCAGTCAATATTTACGGCGCTCCCTTTGATCTCGATCTGATAAAGAGTATGGATGCTGTTCCGTGCGGATATCACAGATATTATTTCCAGACGGAAGAGATGGTTGCCCACAGTATCCAGGAATTTGCGGGAAGACAGACTCGGGCAGAACAGATGCTTAAAGTAGAGGAGCAGCTTATAGAACTCTACAGGGACCCAGGACTGGACACCATGCCGGAACTACTGAAAAAGCGCGGCGGGGCATACTACAGTGATACTGCGTGCGAATGCATCAGCGCGATCTTTAATGATAAAAAAATACATCTTGTGGTAAATACGGTGAACCATGGCGCGGTCCCGGTTCTGGGAGAGTCTAGTGTGGGGGAAATGTCGTGCATTATTTCCTCAGAGGGGGCAGAACCGCTTCCCTGCGATATACTGAACCCGGCATGTGAAGCAATGTTGAAATCTATGAAAGCAATGGAGCAATGCGTGATCGCGGCAGCTTTGACAGGAGATTATGGAATGGCGCTCCAGGCGTTCTGTATCAATCCGCTGGTAAAAAACGGAAGAGATGGGAGACAGGTCCTGGATGAATTACTGGTTGCCCACGAGAAGTTCCTGCCGCAGTTTTCAGATGTGATCCGGAGTCTGAAAGAGAAAGGGATCAGAAGTTCCGATCCTGTAGTTCAAGAATTGTGCAGGAACGGCAATTAAAAAGGAAGTGCATTATGTATATCGGAATAGATATAGGGGGAACAAAAATTGCCTATGGGCTGTTTGACAGGAACAAAACATTGATACATACCTTCAGGAGTCCGACAGATAGAAAACTGAAAGCAAAGAGTTTTTTTGATAAGCTTCTCCATGATATGGAAGAATTTCTGAAAGGATGCGGATACAGGATTGAGAACATAAACGGGATCGGAATAGGGCTGCCCTCCTTTCTTGATTATAAAAAAGGATGGATCATCAAGACCGGAAGCCTGCCGGAACTCCATGATTTTCCGGTCAGGGATTATCTGATGGAAAAACTGGGACAAGGTATTGCCTTATCTATCGACAATGACGGAAATGCTGCGGCCCTTGCGGAAATACGGAGGGGAGCGGGCAGAGAATTTGAACATATGGTCTATTGTCTGATCAGCACGGGGATCGGTTCGAGCATCATTATTGACAGAAAACTATTCCGAGGAAGTTATGGCTGGGCGGGGGAAAGCGGACACATGATCGCTGATGTGGGCTGCCGGGATGAAATCTTATGTGGCTGTGAAAACCGGGGATGCTTCAATTCTTATGCGTCGGGGAAAATGGCGGCCATGCGTGCAAAGCGGGTCATCCAGGCCGGAGAAAAATCGATTTTGCCGGAACTGGCCGGGTCTGTAGAGAATATCTCGATGGAACATATATTTAAAGCGGCGGATATGCAGGATCCGGTTGCCGTCCGTGTGAAGGAACAGATGCTGGAATATCTTGCGGTCTGGCTGTACAACATGTATGAGATGCTGAATATCAATTGTTTTGTATTCAATGGCGGGATGATACAGGCGCAGGAGCAGATGCTGGAACAGCTGAAAGAAAAATTTAATGAGTTAAACAAAGATTCGTATCCGGTCTGTTTTTTAAAAAGTAAGCTGGGAGACAAATCCGGAATATATGGAGCGATGGAATTGCTCTTTTAGATAACAGGAGGAAAGAGATGGAAACGGTAAAAAAATCAAAAATTGCATGGGCAAGCCTGGTCAAATGGATTTTTCTGGTAATACTGATTATTTTTTTCGGGCTGACAAGTGATGTGTTTTTCTCGGTGACAAACCTTCTCAATATTATTACGCAGATATCGATGACGGGAATTATAGCTCTGGGTATGACGTATGTCATTATTACCGGAGGGATCGATCTTTCATCAGGATCTGTGCTTGCGTTTGTCGGGTGTATAGTTGCAATTATGTCAAAGGCGAAATAACGGTAGTGAACACGAAGAATGTTCTGGAAGGGAGGTGTGCCAATGGCTTTGACACCAGCGATGGAGGATTATCTGGAGGCTATCTTAATGATAAAACAGCAGCACGGTTATGTTCGATGCGTAGATGTCGCAGAGCAGTTGGGGGTAAAAAAGCCTTCCGTAAGCCGGGCAGTCAAGGAACTCATAAAATCCGGCCATCTTGTTAAAAATGCTGACGGTACACTTTCCCTAACGGAACTAGGATTGCAGATTGCCGAACAGATTTACGAAAAGCACCTGTTTTTCACAAAGCAACTTATATTGGCTGGCGTGGATCCCGAAACCGCAGAGCAGGATGCTTGCGGCATTGAACACGCAGTTAGTTCAGAATCGTTTCAAAAATTAAAGAAAGCATTTGATGACGGTTAGGTGGTGGTGATATGGGAAATTAGCCGTGTTGGATTTAGAGGATTCTGGCAGACAAATAGGCAAAAAACTGCTTTCCCTGCTTTCCCCGAATCAAAAGAAGGAGTTGGCTCAATTTGTTCGTGACTATGAGGCTGGCGATATTCCGGCTGATCTTCCATATACAACGCACTTTCGAGGCCAGTATTTTACTCCATTACAGGTGGATCAGCCATTAACAGAAATCCGGGAAGGTGATTTATATTTCTGTTTAGAGCAACGCCTTGTGATGGTGCAAGGCAATGTGATTCCTCTGACAGTCAAAGAATTTGAAATCTTCTCCTTGCTTATCTTAAATCCAAAACGAGTATTCACCTATGAAATGCTTATGGATCTGGTATGGAAAGAAGATTATACTTACTATTCACGGAAAGCGGTAAACAACCATGTAAGCAATCTACGGAGAAAATTGAGGGTTTCCCCTGATCTGCCGGACTATGTAAAAAGCGTCTACGGTATCGGCTATAAGTTTGAAGAAAAATAGAAAGGTGAGGAAGTGTATAAACGCTGCCTCACCTTGTTTTATCTCTAATGTCTCTGAAATGCTTCTATGGGTAATTTCCCTCTTGACAGAACCCGCCTCTCGAGATAAAATATAACAGTGATATATAACAGCGTTATAAGGAGATGAAGAAAATAGACGGCAATCTGACAACCTTAGAACGTATCCACCAGGCCGCAAAAGCAGAGTTTTTAGAAAAAGGGTACAAAGACGCTTCCTTGCGGAATATTGTGAAATCCGTGGGAATGACTACCGGAGCCTTTTATGGCTATTACAAAAGCAAAGAAGAATTGTTCGAGGCTTTGGTAGGCGAGCATTATGCGTACCTGCTTGGCTGTTTTCAAAAAGCGCAGAAGGAATTTGCCGATCTCCCCCACGAGCAGCAGCCGGAGGTTATGGGAGACATTTCCGGCGCTTGCATGTTTGATATGCTCCACTACGCTTATGAACATCTTGAGGAATGTAAGCTCATCCTCTGCTGCTCGGAAGGGACAAAATTTTCCGGCCTTATTGATGAAATGGTGGAAATTGAGGCAGCGGCAACCCATGCCTATCAAGAAGTCTTGCAGGAGCTTGGGCGGCCTTCTCCCCAGATTGACCCCGCGCTGGAGCATATCCTGATTACCGGCATGTTCCACACCTTTTTTGAATTGGTGATTCACGAGATGCCGCTTCAAAACGCAGAAAATTATGTGAAGGAAATGCGGGCTTTCTATACAGCCGGATGGATGAAAATTATGGGGCAGTAATGCCCTGTAATTTTTGCTCATAGGTTAGCGATAACTAACTTATACGGATATAAGAAGGACGCGCTTGTGTTCTCTTTATCATAGATGAAATAAAGAAAAGGAGGAATCTTCTTTGAAAAAACAATCCAATCTGTCACGCCTGCTACAGATTGCAGGCAACCACAAATACCTGACTTACGCTTCCTGGGTGCTTTCGGCCATCAGCGCCCTCATAGCGTTAGTGCCTTTCTACTATATCTGGAAGGTCATGCAGGAAGTGTTGGCAGTTGCGCCGGATTTCAGCCATGCGCAAAACCTGACCCGTAACGGCTGGATGGCGGTGCTGTTCGCAGTGATCGCGGTGTTGGTCTACATAGGCGCTCTGATGTGTTCCCACAAAGGGGCGTTCCGCATTGCCACCAACCTGCGCCTACAAACGATTGAGCATATTGTAAAGCTGCCGCTGGGGTTTGCAGAGCAATTCGGCAGCGGCAGGCTGCGCAAGATCGTCAATGAATCCAGCGCCGCCACCGAAACCTATCTGGCGCATCAGCTTCCCGACCGTGCCAATGCCATTGCGACGCCATGCGGCCTTTTGGTTCTGCTACTGGTGTTCGACTGGCGGCTGGGACTTTTGAGCCTTGTGCCGGTAGTGCTGGGCTTTCTGATTATGATGACGATGACCGGAAAGAAAATGCAGGAAAAAATGAAAGAATACCAAAACGCTCTCGATGATATGTCCAATGAAGCGGTAGAGTATGTACGGGGGATTCCCGTTGTAAAAACCTTCGGGCAGACCATATTCTCCTTCAAAAAATTCAAGGATTCCATTGATAGGTATAAGGTGTGGGTGATTGCCTATACCAAGCAGCTTCGAGCACCCATGATGTTCTATACGGCAGCCATCAACGGCGTCTTTGCCGCGCTGATTGCCGGTGCGCTGATTTTTACCCAAGGCGGCGTTACCAAGGATTTCCTGCTGGATCTCATGTTCTATATCATCATTACGCCCATTATCTCCGTTACCCTCACCCGCATCATGTTCCAGAGCGAAAACGCCATGATTGTAGACGATGCCTTGCAGAGAATCGACAGCGTATTGAATCTTAAGCCGCTTGCAGAACCAAAACAGCCGGAACACCCAGAGGACGCTTCGGTACAGCTTAACCATGTTCATTTCAGTTATGATGGAAAAAACGAGGTCATCAAGGATATTTCCCTTTCAATTCCCGCAGGGCAGACGGTAGCTTTTGTGGGACCTTCTGGCGGTGGCAAGACCACGCTTGCCAATCTGATCTGCCGGTTTTTTGACCCGCAAGGCGGGCAGGTGAAAATTGGCGGCGTGAATGTGAAGAACATCGCCAAAGAGGAACTTATGAATACCGTTTCTTTTGTATTCCAGAACAGCCGCCTAATCAAAGCCTCAATTTTGGAAAATGTGCGCATGGGAAAGCCTAACGCGACCCGCGAAGAAATTATGGCCGCGCTCCATAATGCCCAGTGCGACGATATTCTGGAAAAGCTGCCGAGGGGCGCAGACACCGAGATCGGGACAAAAGGTGTGTACCTTTCCGGCGGCGAACAACAGCGGATTGCCATCGCCCGCGTGATGCTGAAAAATGCGCCTGTCGTAATTTTAGACGAGGCCACCGCCTTTGCCGACCCGGATAATGAATCCCGCGTACAGGCAGCCTTTTCCAAGCTGTCACAGGGGAAAACGGTGATTATGATCGCCCATCGGCTCTCTACCGTGGCTGGCGCAGACCAAATCTATATCATTGAGGACGGGCAGATCACAGAGAGCGGCAAAAGCCGTGAGCTGTTGAAAAAAGGCGGCGTATTCAGCCGCATGTGGCAGGACTATCAAACTTCTGTTCAATGGAAGGTTGCAAAGGAGGTACAATAACATGATAAAACGGCTGCAAAAACGGTATGCCCTTTCCGAGCAGGGGGCGAAGGATCTGGTAAAAGGCTGCCTTGCCTGCGTCCTCCAGAATCTTTCCTTTATGTTTCCCGTTGGGCTTTTATATTTTTTAGTGGCCGATCTGATGAACGGCGGCGTACCCGGTGAAAAAATTATCTTTTATATCATCGGCTGCGCGGTGTGTATCGGTCTGATCCTGCTTACCACTTACTTTCAGTACAACGCCACGTATTTTGCCACCTATACGGAAAGCGGAGTGCGGAGGATTACGCTGGCCGAACGGCTGCGGAAAATTCCCTTGTCCTTCTTTGGAAAAAAGGATTTGGCGGATCTCACCAGCACCATCATGGCCGACTGCACCTTTTTGGAGCAGAGTTTTTCCCACTTCATTCCCGAACTGGCAGGCTCCATTATTTCTACGGTCTTAATTTCCATTAGCCTTTTTGTATTCGATTGGCGCATGGCATTAGCGGCGCTGTGGGTATTGCCGGTTGCCTTTGCTATTGTAGGCTTCTCCGCAAAGGTGCAGGAACGGCTCAATCAGAAAGCGATGGATGTAAAGATGGCCTGCGCCGACGGGATTCAAGAGTGCATTGAAACTGTGCGCGACTTAAAAGCCAACAACGCCGAAGCAGAATACCTGAAAGGCTTGGAAAAGAAAATCCGCGCCGTGGAACATCGTTCCATTCTCAATGAGTTTGGGTTGGCGGCCTTTGTGGTATCCGCTTCACTCATATTAAAGCTGGGAATTGCCACCGTTGCGCTGGCAGGCTCGGTTCTGCTGATAGCAGGCAGTCTCGATGTGCTGACCTTCTTCCTGTTCCTGCTGGTTGTTTCACGGCTCTACGATCCGCTGCAAGGGGCGTTGCAAAATCTGGCGGCGGTTATCAGCACCCGCACTAATATCGCCCGCATGAATGAAATCCTCGATCATCCGATTCAGCAGGGAGAAAACAGACTTTCCAACAAAGGCTATGACATTACCTTCGACCATGTAGGCTTTGCCTATAACACAGGAGAAACCGTATTGAAAGATGTTTCCTTTACCGCAAAACAGGGCGAAGTCACGGCCTTGGTAGGGCCCTCTGGCGGCGGCAAAACAACGGTTTCCCGGTTGGCTGCAAGATTTTGGGATGTGAGCCGGGGAAAGATCACCGTGGGAGGCATGGATATTTCCAAAATTGACCCGGAGACGCTGCTTTCCCTGTTCTCCATTGTATTTCAGGACGTTACCCTGTTTGACAATACCATTCTGGAGAATATACGAATTGGGAATAAAGACGCTACTGATGAGCAGGTGTTAGCGGCAGCACGGCTTGCTAATGTAGATGAATTTGCCGAAAAGCTGCCGGATGGCTGGCATACCAACATCGGGGAAAACGGCTGCGAGCTTTCCGGCGGTGAACGGCAGCGGATTTCCATCGCGCGGGCCTTTCTGAAAAACGCGCCGATCATTCTTTTGGATGAGGCTACCGCTTCGCTGGATGTAGAGAATGAAACCCTGATTCAAACCGCCCTTTCCCGCCTGATCGCAGATAAGACGGTGCTGGTGATTGCCCACCGGATGCGCACCGTAGCCGGAGCAGACAAAATCGTGGTGCTTTCTGAAGGAACTGTGGCCGAAGAAGGCGCACCGGAAACATTGTTGAAGCAAAACGGCTTATATGCCCGAATGGTGAAGCTACAGACGGAGAGCCAGAATTGGAAGCTGGCGTAAAGTCTTTATTTCTTCCAGTTTTATTATCTGCCGCGTCGGCTATAAATTTGAAATCTGAGGAATGCCATCATGGCTTGAAACGGCCATGGTGGTATTTTTTTTGCGAAAACACCTATAAAAACACCCTTAAAAATGTCACGACTAATAGAGAGGTATTTTTAAATTTTTCTGCTGAACCCCCCGTAAAAATCCCCTCAAAATGAAATGACTATTAGAAGGGTATTTTTGTGTTTGTCCACGCAATAATTCCCTCGAAAATATACGGATATATGAGAGGGATTTTGAGCTATCTCAAATTTATTTTCAAAAGGGGGTGTCATTTTGCTGTCAAAATGTACGGATAAATAGAAGGGTGTGTTTTGACCGTCCAAAAGGAGGTGATAGAAATCAAAGAGAAAATCCCCGTGATGACCTACTCCCAATACCGCAGAGCTAGAAAGCTAGTCCATCAGTGCTGCAACTATGAGAGCGGGAACTGCCTTGCCCTTGACGATGGAGAAGAATGCGTTTGCGTGCAAAGCATTTCCTACTCTCTGCTGTGCAACTGGTTCCGTGCCGCTGTCCTGCCTTTGGATGAACCTCTGGTGACTGCTTTGCTTCATCGGAAAGAACATAAACGGTGCGCTGTCTGCGGACAATCCTTTCTTCCCGGTTCCAACCGGGCAAAATACTGCAAGTCCTGCGCCGCTATCGTTCACCGCAGGCAGAAAACAGCCAGTGACCGGAAAAGGCGGGCTGCCTGCGGACAATTAGAGACGAAAAAGGCTTGATTCTGCGGGCTTTGCAAGCACCGGTCAACGGGATAGAGGGATAAATCCTTATGCCCGCCCAGAACGAGCTTCTAATTGTCCGCACAGGCTCCTGACCTAAACGGGAATATCCAGGATTGGTTTTTCAGAACATGGCAAAGCTGACGCTCTGGAGCGCCCATATCCTGTTTTTCAGTCCGTGGCTTTCCCGCCTGTCAGACAGCCCGGATTTAGACGGTAGTTAATAAAAAAGAGTTAAATACAAAATGGTCAATATCAATCTATCTATCATAGCGATGAATGGATAGGAAGGAGAATTTATGATTCCATACAAAACAGATACCGATATTTCGTCTTATATCATTTTCCCACGATTCCTTATCCCCCTGGATTTATCCAATGACGCCAAGGTGCTGTACGCCCTGCTTTTAGACCGGGCGGGGATTTCCAGGAAGAAAGGATACATCGAAGCAGATGGGACTATCCGTCTGTACTTTACTGTGGAGGACGCCAAAGCGAAACTTCGCCGAAGCAGGCAGGTGGCAACACGGGTGTTTCATGAACTGGAATCCTGCGGTTTGATCTTCCGCCGGAAACAGGGGCTTGGCAGACCGGCTGTGATCACCCTGAATCTGCCAGCTAAAGAAAGGAGGAGCGCCAATGATTGATGACCAAAAGCTGTATGAGCTGCTGAAAGACTTTGACCCCGCAGTAGGGGAACGGATGGAAAAGCACTTCAAGGATGGGGCGTTTTATTTTGACCTTGGCGGCAGCAGCTATCCTTTCTTTGAGGGGAATACCGTCTATACGGTCATTCCCCACTTTGCGGAAAAAGGCTCGGAAGGGATCGTGAAGAAGCTGAAGCGGCTGATGGAAAAAAATTTGAAAGAGAAAGAACCGGAAAGATAGCTGCAAAAAGCCAATCGGAGCGTTATAATAAGGGCAACCGTTTACTTGGCTGCCTGAACAGAAAGGAGAAGCAAATGAACCAGCAGCCAGAGAAAATCACCGCTTTATACTGCCGCTTGAGCCAGGACGACGCTCTGGACGGAGAAAGCAATTCCATTACCAACCAAGAGTTACTATGTAGAGGGTGGTTTCTCCCACCTAATACATATGACTGCGGCTCATTTGTGGTGAATGGAACAGCAGTTGTAGGAAAGGAGAAGAAAAGTCCGTATAACCACTGGAAATCAACACAAAAAGGAGCTGATTTATATGAAATAAATATTTGAGCAGATGGGTGGCACTTACCGTCAGGAGGGCGATTATCTCATTCCAAACCTCTCCCTGCCAGATGAATCAGAATATCAGATTGGCAAATACGGGCGTATGCGCCGCAGCTATCTGAAAGAACATCGCCCCATTCTCTACACAAACCTGCTCACAAGCGGAACGCTGCACCGGCATCTTGCGGAGATCGACCAAGCCTGCAACGAGCGTATGGAAATCATCGTTTCTGCAATGGCGAAGCAGGAAGATGTGACCGAAACACTCAAAGCATCTGCCCAAATGGAATGGGTGCGCCACATGAACAGCATCCGCAGCCTTGCCGAGGAAATCGTTTTGACCGAGCTTGTATATGAATGACAAATGCCCGTTATCGGCTGTATGGCCGATAACGGGTATTTCTGCGTTTTAATCCTTGTCCTCGGTGCTGGCAACAAGTCGGTCAAAATCACTCTGATACTGCCGATCCTGAATGACACGGTATTTCTCAAATTCGCTCTCGGCAAAGGCTTTTGCAATGGCCGCTGTCACTTTTCCTTTATGATGCAGCACTTCCTCCTCGTTAAACTGCAAAAACGCATCCAGCCGTGCGACCCAATCCTGCATATACATGATGTTCCCACGGTGTGCCTGTCGCTCGGCATAATCAAGATACATCGTGACAATTTCGTTCAGGCTTCCCATCTCGGTTTCATCCAAATAGTTTTTCGCTATCACAACATCGGATTTTCGGATTCTGCCGCTCGGTGCATTTTTCCATGTTGTAAGCCCCATATTCGGTTTCGTGCTGTCTGCCCGGTCATAGATGATCTCCGCTGCGGTGTGCTTTGTAATGGCATAATGCAGTTTGTTTTGTACGGTGGCGAAAAACTCTTTTGTAACAGGACTGTCCACATCATAGTCTGCGCTGCATTGGGAGTATATGTCCGTGATTTTCTGGTAAAAGCGCCGTTCACTAGAACGAATGTCGCGGATGCGCTCCAACTGTTCTTCAAAATAATCCTTCCCAAAGAAGTTCTCCGGCTCTTTCAGGCGCTCATCGTCCATGACATAGCCCTTGATAATATACTCCTTCAGTATCCTGTTCGCCCAGATGCGGAACATGGTGGCCTTTTTGGAGTTCACCCGATAACCGACCGCAATGATCGCGTCCAGATTATAGTACCGTGTGGGATAGTTTTTCCCGTCCGCCGCAGTTGTTTCCAAAACGGAAACAACTGAACCCTCCATCAATTCACCAGAGGTAAAGATATTCTTCAGGTGCTTTGAGATGGCAGCTTTCTGCACCTCAAACAGCTCCGCCATCTTTGCCTGCGTCAGCCATAAATTTTCCTGATATAGCAGGATTTCAACCTTAACGTCGCCGTTATCGGTCTTATAAAACAAAATTTCTCTTTGACTGAATATGCCGAGCTGAAAGCGCAGGCTGCGGATTTTGACCCGGTAGAGCTGTACAAAGCACGGCAGGTCATCCGTCCTGCGCAGGAAAAGGCGGCAGAACAGCAGTTAGAGGATGCCATGCACGAGAAGCCTTCTCTCATTATGCTGCTCAGCGCCAAGCAGGAAACATCCCACCTGCTTGGCGCGGATGCAGAAGAACGGCAGGCGCGACAACTCATTATGCACAGAAATCAAGAGCAGTATCGAAATTCTCTCAGTAAACGAAAAAGAAATGACCCTGAGCGGTAATCATGTATAAAGACGGTGGCTCATACGAGTCGCCGTCTCTATACATGGGGCATGTCGTTGAGCGTTGTGCAGATCGTTCCATAGGAAGATTATTGCAGATATTATATGTGGTTCATGTTGTGTTAATTCCTGCTTTTTTCTTGTAATCAATCCGTCCGTGCAATATGAAACAAAATGGGTATCAGAACGCAGCGTTTGGATGCTTCGCTCTGATGCCCTTTTACGATATAGTTTCTTTTACCGCGGCGACAACGATTACCGGAATTCCAGCGTCTCTTTCTGCAACGCTGCACCCCTTTTGATTAGTGATTTTTTCTCCGCACCTCTTGCAAAACAGAAAGAAACGCGGCATAATATGACCGAAAGAACCGAATTGGTCATATTTAAGGAGGCGTGGGCTTGGCTTTTACCGATTACGAGACTGAACAGCTCCGCAAGGCGTTGCTGAAGGAAACGAGACATTGTGCTGTCACGCTGGGGATGAAGAAAACCTCCGTAGAGCAGCTGACGAAGGCGGTCGGGATTGCGAAGGGCTCGTTCTATAAATTCTACGAATCCAAGGAAATGCTTTTCTTTGCGGTTTTAGAGGGCATCCATGCCGAGCTTTACGGGGTAGCCGACCATGCACTGAGCGAAACTGACGGCTTGCCGCCGTCGGAGCGTGCGGCAAAGGCGGTTCTTGCCGTCTGCCGGAGGCTGTCTGATACTGGCGACATGGTTTTCATTGAAAACGATGCGAAGCTGCTTTTGCAGAGACTGCCGGAGGGCGTCAAAAATGTCCATTACCACGATGACGAAACGCATATTCGTCAGCTCTTGGAAAAATATGATTTGATGCCAAGGTGCGGCGCTTCTTTGGCTGCCGCGACGGTGCGGGGACTGATCCTCACAGTTTCCCATAAGGAGCAGATTGGGGAGCTATACCCGCAGGTGCTGGAAACGCTGGTGTACGGTGCTTGCAGGGAGTTATTTGAATAAGCGAAAGGCCGCAGAAATGCGGCTTTTCCAAGGCACAACGGTTAGCATCATCTAACCGAACAACCGCACATATCGGTTAGATGAATCTAACGTCGAAAGGAATGATAGCGATGCGAAAACACAAGAATTTCTGGGATAAAAATGCCGGTCGGTATGACCGCTTTATGCGAAAGGACCGGGCAGCATATGACGAGATGTATGAACTGATCCGACCGGAGGTGAAAGCCAAGACGGTGCTGGAGTTGGCCACCGGCACAGGGTTGATTGCAAAAAACATCGTGAACGCGGCGGCGCACATTGAGGCGACGGATGCCTCCCCGGAGATGATTGCCGAGGCAAAACGGGACAACTGATCGGCGAAGCTGCACTTTTCGGTGCAGGATATGTTCCGTCTGCCCTATGTGGAGGAGTCCTTCGACGTGGTGATCGTGTCCAACGCGCTGCACATTGTGCCGCAGCCGGAGAAAGCCCTTGCCGAGATCCGCCGGGTGCTGAAGGACGACGGTGTGCTCATCGCGCCCACCTTTACCCACGCGGGAAATTCGTTTCCCGGCAAGGTCAAAGCCTTTTTCATGAAGCTGGCAGGCTTCCCTCTCCACAGCAGATGGACGAGCGAGGAATACCTGCGCTTCCTACGGCAAAACGGCTGGGCGGTGCGGAAAAGCGCTGTTCTGAAGGCATCCTTCCCGCTGACTTATGCGGAATGTGTGAAATCGGAGGTGTGATAAGATGTCATTTTTTGAGAACACCAGAAAGCCTGTGGGGCTTGGCGGGAAAATCATGGTCACCATGATGAACCTGGGGCACAGTCCTGTGGCACGGTGGGGACTTCACTTTTTGGAGCTTACTCTGGACGCCAAGGTGCTGGACTGCGGCTGCGGCGGAGGGGCGAACATCAAGAGACTTCTGAAAAAATGCCCGGAGGGTATTGTCAAGGGCATTGACTATTCCCCCGTCAGTGTGGAGAAATCCAAAAAGGTCAACGAGGCCGCCATAGCGGTGGGCCGCTGCACCGTTCTGCAAGGCAGCGTGGCGAATATGATCTTTGCAGGCGACTGGTTCGATGCGGTAACGGCCTTTGAAACCGTCTATTTCTGGCCCGATCTGCCGCAGTGCTTCCGGGAGGTTTACCGGGTGCTGAAGCCCGGCGGGACATTACTCATCTGCAACGAAAGCAACGGCGATACGGACAAGGACAAGAAGTGGACGGAAATCATCGGCGGCATGACCATCTACAAGGACGCCGAGCTGAAGACGTATCTGGAGCAGGCGGGCTTTCACGATGTGCAGATACGCAAAAAGAAAAGCTGGCTGTGCATCACGGCGCGGAAATGAGGGGGCTAAATTATGAGTATCTTTGCATCTATCTTACGCAGCGTATACAAGCTCTCCGGCGCGAAAAAGGCGTTCGCCTTGCCGGAGGATGCACTGCGAAAGGAAATTGAAAAGCAGAACCAGCATCGTGGCGTTTTTACGCCCACCGACCACAAAGCACATTATGAGACGATCACAGTGAACGGCTTTCCCTGCCTGATCGTGCGAGAGCATCCGAAGCCGTCCGAGCGCGCAATTCTCTATTTCTTTGGCGGCGGCATGGTGATCGGCCCCGATAAGGGCGACCTGCCTGTGATGCGCAAGCTCTGCCGCGAGACCGGCTGTGATGTGTGGTTTCCGTTTTACCCGCTCTGCATGGAACACTGCATTACTGAAACCTACGCGATGGTGTACGAATGTTATCGAAAAATGATTACGCTGTACGGCGGCGGAAATGTCAGTACCTGCGGCTTTTCCTCCGGCGGTGCGCTGGCGCTTGGCATTGCGGCGCACAACAACGCCCAGCCAGAGCCACTGCCGCAACCGAGGCACATTGTCGCCGTATCCCCCGGCGAGGTGCCGTGGAACGATGCGGAAAGGGCGCGGATGCAGGCACTCAATAAACGGGACGTTTCCATCGACTATGCCTTTATGGTGACGGTGGAAAAGTTCATGCGGCATGGCTGCGAGAATGTGCCGGACTATATGCTCTCCGGCTCACGGGGAGATTTTACCGGCGTAGGCGATATTCACTTCTTCTATTCTGCCGACGAGGTGCTCTACGGCGCATTGCCGGACTTTGAGGAAGCCTGCAAACGGGCAAATGTCCCCTATACGGTGTCCGCCCGCCCGAAGATGGTGCATTGCTACTGTATGCTGCCGATCTTTCAGGAAGCGAAGGAGGACTTCGCAAAGATCGTGGATTTTTTGAAGAGATGAGACTGGAAACGGGCGCGTGATGATTGAAACACGGAGGGAAGGCCATGGAACGAAAAGAAGCCATTCGCGGTGCGTACCGAATGACGGGCGGAAAACGACGCCTATCTGGAAAAGGCAATGTCCGGTATTCCGGAGCATTTCTCCGGCAAGCTGCTGGAAGTGCCGGTGGGAAAAGGGATTCTGACCATGCCGGTTTATCAGACTATGCCGGAGGCGGACATTACCTGTCTCGATTATTCGCCCGATATGATGAGGCAGGCACGGGAAAAGGCTGACCGCCTGCACCTGAAAAATGTAACCTTCCGGCAGGGAGATGTGGGAGCACTCTCCTAACCCTATGGCATACAACGAGTTGTTCGCCCTTGCCTTCGTTGCGCCCTATGTGGCAAGCGAAAAGAAAATTCCACCAACGGCCGTGCAGGAAATGATGCGCCGCTCACTCTATCATATCAAGTGGTATTTTGCAAAGACCGACTTGAATACCGACAAGGACAAGGCGGAGAACAAAAAGAGCGTTGTCAAATACGCCAAATGGTACACGCCCGAAAAGGAAGCGAAATACCCGACCTCCTTCAAGGTGGATTTTGTCGGGCAGCCGTATGAGGGTGCCTGTTACTACCGCATTACCCGCTGCCCGATTTGCATTTACGCGGAGAAACTCGGTGTTTCCGAACTCATGCCGTTGTTCTGCGAACTTGATGAAGTGATGATCACGCTTCAGCACGGCGTGCTGCACAGAAAACAGACGCTGGCGAATGGCGGAGAGTATTGCGACTACTTTATTACCGGAAACAGAGAATAAACGGAGAAGCTCGTATCGGTCAATAGCTGATACGAGCTTCTTTTCATATTTTTTAGATTGTGTTTCTTCAGACCTTCCACCCGGCGGCCTGCTGCCGCTCCACCACGAAGCGGCGGTAGAGCCCGTCAACAGCAACCAGCTCGTCATGGGTGCCCTGCTGAACGATCTCGCCGTGATCGACCACAAAAATTTGGTCGGCATGGCGCACGGTTTTCAGCCGGTGGGCGATCATGATGACCGTCTTATCATGGGTCAATTCCGCAACGGCCTCCATCAGCTCCTTTTCATTTTCGGGGTCGACATTGGCGGTGGCTTCGTCCAGAATGATGATGGGTGCGTCCTTCATGATGGCGCGCGCAATGGAAATTCGCTGACGTTCGCCGCCCGAAAGCGTAGCACCGCCTTCGCCGATGACGGTGTCAAAGCCGTTCGGCAATGCCATGATAAAGTCGTAGCAGCGGGCTTTTTTCGCGGCGGCCTGCACCTCCTCCATGGAGGCGTCGGGCTTGCCAAAGCGGATATTGTTGGCGATGGTGTCGGAGAACAGATAGACCCGCTGAAACACAAAGGAGAAATTGCGGATGAGGCTGTCGTAGCTGTACTCCCGCACATCCCGTCCGCCGAGGCGCACGCTGCCGCCCTGCACGTCCCAGAACCGCGCCATGAGATTGCACAGCGTGGTCTTGCCACTTCCGGACGGACCGACGATGGCCACGGTGGTTTTCTCCGGGATGGTCAGGGACACATCGTGCAGGATGGGCTTGCTGTCATAGGAGAAATCCACATGGGACAGGGTGATGTCCTCCCGTTCCGGCGAAAGCTCCTCCCCGTCAATGTCCATGGGTTCTACGCGCAGAATTGCGCTTGCCTTATCTACGCCGATGTCGATGGAGCGGAACAAAGCCGAAAAGCTTCCGGCGCTGTCCAGCTGCTCAAAGAGGATGAACGAGCAGATCAGCATCAAAAGGCAGTTTGTCAGCTCCATGGTGCCGCTGAAGTAAAAGACGATAGCGGCCGCGCAGACGGCAACGCCGGTGAGCTTGTTGACAACAAACTGCGCCAGCATATAAAGCACCGACGGGATCTCCATAGCAAAGGACGCCCTGCGGGCTTCCTCCACAGCGCCGTGTACCTGCGTGGCAGAGTCGTGGGTCAGGTCGAAATTCTTGACCTCGGCGATGCCCTGCACATATTCCAGCACCTTGGACACAAGGCGCTCATCGGCATTGAACTTCCGCTGGGAAAGGGTCTGCTCCGCCCGCTGCATGGCGGCGTTGACGGCAAAGAACAGCAGCAGTCCCGTCAGTGTGATCAGCCCCATGCGCCAGTCAAAGAGGAACATCATCGCTGCGATGATGCCGGAGGTCAGAAAGCCGCGGGTCGTGACCATGACGACGCGGGTAGCCACATTCGCCATGTTTTCCATGGTGTTGGTGGTGACGGACGTGACCTCGCCGAGGCTGTTGTCATTGAACCAGCCCATAGGCAGGTAGCGCAGGTGCTCGGCGATCTCGATGCGTTTGTTGGCGCAGGCGCGGTAGCCCGCACGGGTCTGGAGCATGGTAGCCTTCATGTTGATGGCAATCGTAATGATCAATGAGATCACGATAATGCCGAGGCTCGTCCATAAAGTTGCCATAGTGACGTTCCTTTCCAGCAGCGCCTGAATGACGATGGCGGCTGCCGGAATACGCATGGCAGAGCAAATGGCGCTGACCACGCCCAGCCAGATAGATGTTATAAACAGCCTGCGGTTGTCCACCCCGCAGAAGGCAAAAAATTTTTTCAGTGTCTTGAGCATTACGCCACCTCCCCGTCGTCTTTGACGCTGATGTGGGCCTCCCACATGGTTTGATAAAGGGGGCAGGACGCAAGAAGCTCCGCCTGCGTGCCGGTCGCTTCGATCTTGCCTTGATTGACAACAATGATCTGATCGGCGTCCGCAATGGTGGACAGCCGGTGGGCAATGACCAGCAGCGTCTTGCCCCGCACCAGCCTTCCCAGTGCCGACTGGATGACCGCCTCGTTTTCCGGGTCTGTATAGGACGTTGCCTCGTCGAGAATGACGATCGGCGCGTCCTTCAGCATGGCACGGGCAATGGAGATGCGCTGCCGCTCACCGCCGGACAGGTGACCGCCGGATGCACCGCATACGGTCTGATAGCCGTTCTCCAGCCCCATTATGAACTCGTGGCAGCCGCATTTCTTCGCGGCGTCAATGACCTCCGCATCGGTCGCACCCTTTCTGCCCATGCGGATATTGTCCATGACAGAAAGGTCAAAGAGGTAGTTGTCCTGCGACACATAGGCGATGTGCTTCGTGCACTCCGCCAGCGGCAGCGTGCGAATGTCCACGCCGCCCAGGTCGATTTCTCCGTCCTTCACATCCCACAGGGAGGCGATGAGCCGGGCGATGGTGGATTTTCCACTGCCGGAAGGCCCGACCAATGCGTTGACCGTCCCCGGGGCAATGTGCAGATCGATTCCGTGCAGTACCTCCTTGTCGTGATAGGCAAAGCGGACATCTTTCAGCTCGACGGCGTTGTCCGCAGGCAGCTTTTCCGCACGTTCCGGACGCTGCATATCCTCGCCGGACAGCACCTCCGCCACCTCACCCACGATGGTCGTCACCTGCGCGATGTCATCGGTGTAGGAAAAAGCGGTGATCAGCGGCTGCATAACGCCGAAGGACAGAACAATGACCGCGAGAAACGTCTCCGCCGACAGTGTGCCGTGCATATAGAGAAGGCAGCCCACCGGCAAGATGCCGAGAAGTGTCGAAGGGAGTATCGCCATTCCGGCCACCTGTCCGAACAAACTCCCGCGCATCCAGTCGATGAAGCAGTCCGCGCCCTCTTTTGCGGCGGAGACGAACTTTGCATAGCTGGTCCTGGACTGACCAAACGCCTTGATGACCTCAATGCCGCTGATGTATTCCACAGCCGTGTCGTTCAGTGTCTTTGTCGCGGTGACCGTGCGCTGAAACTTCTCGTTATAGCCGCTGAACATGGACATAAAGCAGAGAATGCCCAGCGGCAGGACGATGAACATGGAAAGGCCCATGCGCCAGTCCTCGATGAACAGCAGCACCAGTACCGCCAGCGCCCCCACGATGTTGGTGGTCATCTCCGGCAGCAGGTGGGCAAGGGTGGTTTCGATGGAATCGACCCGCTCGACGATGATGTTCTTATACGAGCCGGAGGAACGATCCAGCACCGTACCCAGCGGCAGCGTCGCTAGCTTGTCCAGCAGCCGGACGCGGGTATTGGCCAGCACATGGAACGTCGCATGGTGGGAGAGAGAGGTGGACACGCTGTGCAGCACATAGCGCAGCACCCAGCAGCCCGCCATCCATGCGCAGAGCGTCAGGCAGCGGGGAAGCTCCGCCGTGCCGTTTACCAGTGCGGTGATAAGCCGGATGATGATGAAATACGGAATAAGCGAGCAGGCAACGCCCAGCAGCGCCGTAAGGACGCTCAAAGCGTACTCGCCGTACCGCCCTTTTGCCAGCTCTGCCAGCCACGAGGCGGCGGAGCGCTTTTGCTTCGTGTTCTGATTCATGGGTAATTCCTCCAAGGCAGATCAGGCAGCCAGATGCTTCTTCACGATGCCCTTGCCGATAGCTGCTCCGATGAATGCGGCCACGATCACACCGGCCACCAGTGCCACGGATACCCAGGACTGCAGCATCTGGGATGCGGAAAGGATGGCGTCCTGACGGCCATCGGTGACCATCTGATCCGCCATAGCCTTGGCTGCGATGGCGTAGGGAATGATGGTGCTGCCGAATGCAGCCAGCACCTGATTGATGACATAACTGACGGTCAGCGCCTTCGCGTTGCCGTAGCCCATCTTCCACAGCAGCAGCTCGGCAATGGCACCGGAGAGAATAAAGAGGATGATGTACGGCAGGTATCCGCCCATAATGGCGCGGACAATGCTGTAAATGAGGATCGCACCGGGCTTTTTCACCTTCGTGCCGATGATGAAGTAGACGATGCCCTCCAGCAGGGCGAAAAACACCGGCATCAGAATGATGGTAATGGGCGTTGCGTACAGGACGGAGCTGGCGAAGAAAATGACCACATTGATCAGAGCCAGCAGGACAACGGTGATGATGTCCTTGATTTTCAGTTTATTAGGGTTTGCAGTACTCATGGTTAAAGACTCCTTTTTGAATGGAATATGGTTGAACGTCGCAGAGACGGCGATCACAGGATAAGGCCGGCGGCGATCGATGCCGCCAGCAGGACGCAGAACACAGCATCCCACGCAGAAAACCGAAGCGACAGATAGTTGCTTTTGCGGCGGGTTAAGTCGATGCCCCGTGTTTCGGCGGAGGCGGACAGCGTTTCGGCGATGCGGATAACGCGCAAAGCCATCGGCACGGTCAGTATTTCGATATAGGATGGCAGCGCACGCAACTTTTGCCATGGCGTCACAAACGCGCCCCGGGTGCGGATGGATTGCCGCAGCAACTTCATGTCTCCCGACAGAACGGGGAAGAAGCGGAAAATCACCGCCACGATCATGATCAGCCGCTCCGGTAGGCGCAGATTGCGCAGCGCTGCCAGGGTACGGCTGGCTTCATTCCGCCCAATCAGCGTCCGCATGGAAATGCCAACGGCAATGATCCGCGGGAACAGCACCAGCATAAAGGAAAACACCGTGCCCGGCAGCAGAGCGTTTGCCGCCCACAGCAGCCCAAAGCTCATCCCGCCTGCCAGCGCCGTTCCGAGCCAGCCGTCCGCTGCGGTCAGCAGGATCAGTGCCGTATATACGGCATAAACTAAGTGGTTGTTGGATGTGGAGATCACGACCAGCAGGGCCAGCCAGTAAAGCAGCTTCGTTGCCGGGTGGAATCGTTCTTTATGCTGTTTTTTCGCAGGAGCATTGGAAAGATGGAAGCGCTCCATATATTGCCGTACCGCTTGCAAATCTCGTTCCGAATGAACGGGAAATTCTATTTCTGCATGCCTATCCGACAGCCCAATGCAGCGGTCACACGCACCTGCAATTAGCTCAGGGTCGTGGGTGATGATGAGAACAGTCTTTTCTTTCCGCATCTCCCGGATCAGCGCTGCGCACCGCTCCAGACTTTCCGCGTCCTGTCCTGCTGTCGGCTCGTCCAGTATGACGATCGGCTTGTCGGATAGATACGCCATCATCAGCGTCAGACGCTGCATCTGCCCGCCGGAGAGGGAAAAGGGATGCCGGTTGCGGCAGTCCCACATATCCATACTTTTCAGCAGCGCTTCCGTTTTTGCTTCAAACTCCGGTGTCACCGCATGGCCGTATTGCAGTTCGTGCAGGACGGAGCCTGTGAAGAACTGGAACTCCGCCTCCTGAAGGATGAACAGCACTTGCTTTTGCAGCTGCTTTGGATTTTGCGACTTTCCGAAAAGCATTGTCCTGCCGCCGGAGGGGCGGTAAAGCCCTGCAATCAGCTTGCCGATGGTCGTTTTGCCGCAGCCGTTTGCGCCCACAAGGCCGACGATCTCATGCTCACGGACGGAAAAGCTGACACCAGAGAGGGTATCTCCGGCCTTCCTGCCGTATGTATAGCAGACATCTGAGACGGCAAGCGCCGTCGGCGCGGTTTTCGGCAGCGGCTCTTTCTCCGGCACGGTGATCTCCGCAAGGTCGAGCGTGCGCAGAGAAAGTGTTTGTCTCCGCTCCACTGAGAACGCCTTTGCCTCTGCGGCAGTATATTTTCCTTTGATCTCGCCGTCTGCCATGACCCAAAATTCGTCGGCAATGTCGGCAAGATAGTAGAGTCGGTGCTCGCTGAGCAGCAGCGTTTTGCCCTGCTTTTTCAGGGCAAGCAGAATCTCTTTTAACTGCTGCGTGGCTGCAAAGTCCAGATTGGCCGTGGGCTCATCCAGCAGAAAAATATCTGTGTCCATTGCCCACGCGGACAAGATGGAGATGAGCTGTCGCTCGCCGCTGGACAACTCGTAGACATTGCGATCCTTCAGCCGCTCCAGATGAAAGATCCGGAAGGCCTCATCTACCCGCCGTCGGATTTTATCTTGCGGCAGACCGTGATTTTCAAGACCGAAGGCCACTTCATTGGAGCTGTTCACGGTGAAAAACTGGCTGCGAGGATCCTGAAAGACCGAGGCGGCCAACTCGCCGATCTCGCCGATACGTATTCCGGCGGTGTCCTGCCCGTTCAGGCGGCAAAAGCCTTTTAGCTCTCCCTCATAAAACTGCGGTATCAGTCCGTTGATGCACCGCAGCAGCGTGGATTTTCCGCATCCGCTGCCTCCGCAGAGCACCACGCAGCGTCCCGCCGGGATGCCGCCGCCGACCTGTCGGAGGATGGGCAGCTTTGCCTCCGCATATTGGAATTCAAATTCAAAATCTATCATCGCAAACTCTTTTCTTATTAGTTAGCCATCTCTAACCAACAGTCGTAAGAAACGGACGGATGGACCGTCCGAATCAACTTTTCGGATTTATTGCAAGGTATCGCATAGCTGCCGCCAGCCAGCGTTGGTGAAATCAAGGACTGCCTGTAAGCAGGTAAGCATTCTGCCTTCCTCCATATGCTGATCCAGCAGTTGGCGGAAGTACCAGAACTGTGAGCCCATCAAAAGACGGATCGCATCGGCATTTGGCGCTTTCCCATAGATATGCGAAAAGAATTCCACCGTTTGTTCCGCTTTTTGATCCATTAGTTTATGCAGCACGGTTTCCATGGAGCTGCCATCGCTGCGGCAGAAAAATAAAGTGCAGTCATTGCAGTGCTCGGTCAGCAGTTGAAAATATACCTGTTCTTCGGCGTTTATGGCGCGGAGGATATCATCCGGCTGCGCGCTGCACTTTGCTTTTTCGTATTCTTCCGCGATGGGAGCAAAGAGAACCTGCATCGTCTCAAAAAAATCCTGAAGCAGACTGGCAAACAACGCGTCTTTATTCTTGTATCTTGTGTAGATTGCCCCCGTAGTAACACCGGCTTTTTCGGCGATCTTGTGCAGAGAGGCTTTCTGAAAGCCGTAAGCAAGAAATTCCGAATAAGCAGCCTGAATGATCCCATCATCCAGGGAATGATCCCTATTGGCCATGTCTTCACTCCTCTGCGCCTAAATAATAACATCATTATCGATAACGACATTATTATAGCGTTCTTTTTGCTGCTTGTCAATGCGAATTGCACACTCTGTTATTCACTTATGATAATGTCACCTTAGGATTCACTTGAGATTTTGTCTCTTTTTGGTATCCTATTAAAGTTATGAAAGAAGGTAAAATTACATTGTCACAAAAACAACTGAAAACTCTTACTGTCATCAACCGTTTTATTGACAAATCCATTTCCAGACAACAGGCTGCTGAGCTTCTAGGTCTTTCTCCACGCCAGATCTCACGTTTAAAGAAAGGAGTCCTTACTTCTGGCGCAGAATCCCTCATTCACAAAAATACCGGCAGAAAGCCTGCTCACGCTGTTCCAGATGAATTGAAGGAAGCCGTCCTTCAGATTTATTCCCGCCCGGAATTTTCTGGGGTCAACTTCCTCCATTTCAAAGATATACTCGTAGCAGATTTCGGAATCACCCTTTCCTATTCTGCCCTTTCCAGTATACTAAAAAATGCAGGTTTTGAAAGCCCCAAAAAGAAAAAAATCCGTCACCGTACCCATCGACGGAAAAGAAAGCCTCATCCCGGACAACTGATACAGATTGACGCTACGCCTTACGAATGGTTTGGCGGTAATACCAAGTATGCTCTGCATGGAGCCATTGATGATGCCACCGGCAACGTGGCCGGCCTGTTCCTTACCCACAACGAATGCCTTTACGGTTACCTGGAAACCATGCGTCAGTGCTGCATGAACTGGGAGTTGATCTCATCTTTGCAAAAACACCTCAGGCAAAAGGGCGTATTGAACGCTTATGGGCAACTCTTCAGAGCAGGCTTCCTGTTGAATTCGCAAGGCGGGGGATCAGGACCCTGACGGAAGCAAACCGTTTCCTGGAAATGGAGTATCGGGAACTCTTCAACCAAAAATTCTCTGTCACACCGGAAGCGGAGTCCATTTTTATCCCCCCAGCAAAAGGAATCGATCTGGATTCCATTCTCTGTGTAAAACACACGAGAAAAACAGATGCAGCCGGAACTTTTTCTTTTAAAAACCGCTGTTTTCAGATTTTAGACGAAGGGTTCCCCATTATCAATGCCCGCCGTGAGATCACCGTATTGATAAATCCCCGTTTCGGTATCCGCATAGAGTACGGAGGCCGGATTTACAACACGATCCGGTACCTGAAACCGCAAAACAAAAATGCCAGCTTAAAGGTACCTAAAAAGGTACGGACAACTGTAGAACCACATTTGCAGTTACGGCACAGCAGCGAAGAATGGAAAGCCATTTGGTGGCTGGAAGATTATAACCTGTCACTTAAATTTTTGTACGAATTGTTTTTTGAGAAACAACAGTCTGCTTCGTAAAAGGGCATTTGCCCTTTTACGAAAGTGACATTATCTCAAGTGAAACTTAATATTAAAAAGTGACATTTTCAAAAGTTATTGACATGCGAATTGCACACTGCTTTGCAAAAACACTCCTTGACAAATCTCGTCTCAGAAAGCCCTGCTGAGCAAATACGCCGCCGATCATGGATTTCGGAACACCCGGTTCTTCGTGGACGATGGCTTCTCAGGAACCAGCTTTCAAAGGCCGGGGTTCCAGGAGATGATGCGATATGTGGAGGATTACAGCGTATCCGCTGTAATTGTCAAAGACCTGTCCCGGCTGGGCAGGGAGTATTCCTACATGGGGCGATTGCAGGATTTCATCTTTCCTGCCTATGACGTCCGCTTTATTGCCATCAACGACGATGTGGACAGCGCCAAAGGGGAAAATGATTTTGCGGTGTTCAAAAATGTATTCAACGACTACTACGCCAAGGATACCAGCAAGAAAATCCGGGCAGTGGTTAAGATGCGGGGCGAAGCCGGGGAGCATATCGCCAGCAATCCGCCTTATGGGTACATAAAAGACCCGCAGGACAAAAAGAAATGGATTGTAGACGAAGAAGCGGCAAAGGTGGTGCAGCGCATTTTCAACCTCTGCATTGCGGGGAAAGGCCCTATGCAGATCGCAAAAATCTTCACAGCCGACAGGGTGCTGACCGTCACCGCCTATCACGCCAGGCAAAAGGGCTGGGCTATGCCGGAGAACCTATACCGTTGGAATACCAACGCCGTGCTTAGAATTTTGGAGCGGCGGGAGTACACGGGCTGTACCGTGAACTTCAAGACCTATACCAAGTCCCTGAAATTCAAAAAGCGGATGGAAAACCCGGTTGAGAACCAGCGCATTTTTGAGGATACCCAGCCCGCCATCATTGATAAGGGACAGTGGGAACGGGTACAGGAACTTCGGAAGAACAAACGCAGGCCGACAAAAACAGGAAGAACCAGCATTTTCTCCGGCCTGCTCTACTGCGCCGACTGCGGGGCCAAGCTGTATTTCTGCACCTGCAATACCTACAAAGACGACAGCCAGAATCATTTTGTCTGCTCCAATTACAAGAGCAACACCGGCTCCTGCAAAATCCACTATATCCGGGAACAGGTGCTTTATCGGATTGTGCTGGAAACCATACGGCAGACATTGAGTTATGTCCGTATGTTCCGGAAGGATTTCAAGCTGGAAATGCTGGCGCAGGACGAGGAAAGCCGCAAGGCCGAACTGGCAGAAAAACAGAAAGCCCTCTCCGGGGCGAAAAAACGGATGGAGGACTTGGACCGGATTATCCAGCATATCTATGAGGATAATGTGCTGGGAAAGCTGTCTGACAGCCGGTACTTAAAATTATCCCGCCAATATGAGAAGGAGCAGGCAGAGATTAAGCAGCTTGCCGCCGTATTGGAACGGGAAATTGAGGCACAGGCCGGGCAGGTTTCCGATGTGAACGAGTTTCTGAAGCTGGTGGACAAGTACCTGGATATTCCAGAACTCGACGCCGCCATCCTCAATGAGCTTGTGAGCAGGATCGTGGTGCACAGCCCGGTAAGGGAGAACGGAAGGAAGCAGGTGCGAATCGACCTGTATTTCACCTATGTGGGGCAAATCCGCATTCCTTTGAAGATTGGAAGGGAGTCCTTAAACGAATCGGAACCGGCGTGACTTGACACGCCGGTTCCTACCAAAATTCTTTTTACTTCCTTATGGGACGTTGCCTAAGGGGACAGGTACTTTTTAAAAGGAGTCTGTTCCCTTTTGGTGATATTTTCAGAAAATTTTCTGGTTGTTGAGACGTAGCTGACGGAAATTGCAAAATGCAGAAAAAACGGAAAATAGTGAAATACTCTAAAAAGAAAAGTTCCTATGCTTCAAATAAAATAGAAGGGAATACACTGACAGAACAGCAGGCAAATGAAGCAATTGACAGTGATCTGCACAAACACTTTCTGAAGCCGGAACAGGAAGTCCAAAATCATTTTCTGGCGTTGAATTCTCTTGAAGAGAGCTTAAAGAAAAAAATATTTTTCCAAATCCATGATCCTAAAAGTTCAGTCGATCGTGGAAAAGGGAGCATCAAAAGAGAAAATCGGGCTCAGAGGTCCAATGCCGCCGGTCGTATTATTTGCCGTGTACGATTTAGAAACAAGAATACCGGAATATATTCCGCCAGAATATACAGATATTCCGGCGCTATTGGATGAACTCATTGAATATGTGAATACAACAGATGATCATCCCCTGATCATTGCGGCCGTTGTCCACTACCAGCTGGTTACCATCCATCCTTTTGAAGACGGAAACGGAAGGACTGCCAGATTAATGTTAGGATATATTCTGGATTAATTACTTCCTGAAAATGATGTGTCTGTATTCAAAAAAAGTATGTGAGTTATCGAAGACAGCGGAAGAAGAGGAATTGGCAGGCAGCTTTTCTCATTTTAACAGAAGGGAAAAGAGGTCCTGGTGTTTTTGATCAAGAAGAGGCTCTATGAATTTACACCGATCGATGTAAGCAGAATGATTGGCGTGACGAATAAAACAGTGATCAACAGATGCGCAAATCTTGTAAACAGTGGATTCTTGATCTCGGTTATTGTTAAAACAAGAATTCGGTCATATTGGTTAAGTAACTTTTCGAGAGCAAATGAAAAAAGAATTCTGAGAGACTTGCGTAGGGCAAAAACACTATTTAGTGAGAACCTCATCTTGAAACCCCTCCTGCAATTTACTATAATGGGTAGAAAGATTACCATTTTCTCTTTATCCTTACAGATTCATACAGAACAGTGGGAGAAAATGACAGATAACGGGAGCGGATTATGAAGAAGAGAATAAAACGGGTCACGGCCGCAGTGCTTACGGCTGCGATGACACTTGCGCTTTCTGCCGCGGTATTTCGGGAAGAAGCGGCAGCAGAGGAAGTGATGGATTTTGAGACCGCGCGGCAGGCGTCCTATGACACGGTCCCTGAGAGCAACGGGATCCAGGGGTGGCCGCAGGGACCTCAGATCTATGGAAATTCGGGAATTGTGATGGATATGAACAGCGGTGCTGTCCTGTATGCGAAGAAGATCGATGATCAACATTATCCGGCCAGTATTACCAAACTGCTTACGGCACTGGTTGCTTTAGAGAATGCCAGCCTCGATGATCAGGTGTATTTTTCAGAAAACAGTACCTCTTTTCTTGAGTGGGGGGATGCCAGTATCGGGATGACTCCGGGAGAGATCCTAAGCATGAATGACGCGCTGTACGGGATGCTCCTGGCTTCGGCAAATGAAGTATCTTATGCCATCGCGGAGAGTGTAGGCACCCTGATGGGCGGCAGTTATGATACGTTTATACAGGCTATGAATGACCGGTCGGCCGAGCTGGGGTGTACAGGATCCCACTGGGTCAACGCCAACGGTCTTCACGATGATCAGCATTATACTACGGCTCATGATATGGCGCTGATCGCCTCAGCGGTCTACCAGTTTGAGGAGTTCCGCACAGTCACCCAGACGCTGAATTATACGATAGGCCCGACAAATCTTGTGGGAGAATCACGGACCTTTCAGCAGAACCATAAAATGCTCTGGCCGGAAAATTATTACTATTATGAATACTGTACCGGCGGAAAGACGGGATATACAGATCAGTCCAGGACAACACTGGTGACTATGGCCGATAATGGTGATCTCCAGTTAGTGGCTGTTATTCTGCAGGATGACGGAGATGTATATGTAGATACCCGGGCCATGTTTGACTATGCTTTCGGCAATTTTTCAAAAGTATTTCTCAAGGATCAGAATAGGGCAGAAGGAGTCAGATCTTATGTGGATGAAACTCCTTATGTACTCCTTCCGGCAGGAATTGAATTTTCCTCTCTGGACAGTGAGATTACAATTGAGGATGAGAAAGAGGCATCAGGAAAGATCACCTATTATTACCAGGGCCAGAATGTGGGAAGCGCGGATGTCGTGCTTACCGCTGATTATGTGGAGGAGATGACCGGATACAGTGAAAAAGCCGAGATAAAAGCGCTGGATGGCTCCGGGGACGCACAAAATGGAGAAGAAGGGGGACTTCCATTTCCGGTGAAGCTCCTGATCGGAGTGGGGGCGGCAGTCCTTGTCCTGCTGGCAGTATTTCTAATTGTTCTTAGATATCAGCTGATAAAACGCAGAAGAAGGCGCCTTCAGATGATGAGAAGAAAGAGACATTCGCAAAAGAAGCCGGTAAAGAGACGTATCTCAGAGGAAGAAATTCGGAAGAGACATGAAAATCCTCATAGAAAAAGACGGTATAATTGACAAAATAATTAAAATTATATTTTTTAAAATAAAAGAAAGTTTTAAGTTTACAAATTAATATATTTACAGATACTGCCTGCGGTAATCCGTGGGCAGTATTTTCATGATATCTTTAAATGCGGCAGAAAATTTACTCTGACTCTCATAGCCTACGGCACGGGAAATGGCAGCGATACTGTCTCCGGTTTCCCTTAAAAGAACAGCTGCCCGTGAGATCCGGTACTGCTTCATATAGGAAGCGACAGGCATGCCATAGACAGACTTAAAAATTTCTTTAAGAGAGGCGCTGTTGATATGGTACTGCCGAGCCAGCCCGTCGATGGTATATCGACGGCTCAGGTCGTCGGTTATCTGATCATGGATACGGCGGATGATTTCTACCTGTTCCGAATGATAGGGGTCAAGCGGCAGAGCAGCGCCCGCTTCGGTCATGCTCAGGAACATAAGGAGTTCCTGGCATTTTAATTTCAGGTAAGGCAGCTTCATTCTTTCCGGCAGATCGTATACTTCAGAAAAGATGTGTTCGATACAGCTGCTTGCGGGCAGGGCCGCGGTCTCCCGCGAACCGCAGAATTTCCGGCAGAGGGCCGCGGTGTCGACCTGGGCTTCTTTTAGAAGAGAGGGGCATTGTTCCTTTAAAACCAGCGGATCCATTGAGACAGAAAGCCCTTCATAGTATCCCAGAGGAAGCGTAATGAAGGAATCCGAGCATTTGTCCGTGGCATGGAAAGACAGATCACCGCTTCCAAAATACAGGCTCAGACCTCCGCGCATTTCCCATCCGATACGGCCGCGGCGGCAGTGGTCGACGGACAGGACGGTTCCTTTATGGTGATGGTGAAAATGGAACCGGTCTGCCAGAAAATAATTGTAGGACAGCTCGATTCCCGGATACAGTTCATAGGTCTCTGTTTTGATCTGCGCGGTGGCAGGCAGTTCCAGGGGGGGACACTCCCAGGTGGGATCTCCATCTTCCAGAGGATGCCGGACCGCAAGATATTTTCCTCCCGGTACGTCACGCAGTTTGTTTTTTATCTCGCAGATCTGTTCCTTTTCCATAAGAAATCTCCATTCAGCCACCTGACTGGCGGCACAAACTTTTCTTCTAAAATAGTTTATATTCTGTATAATTTTATGACTCGGGACAAGTGATCCTGCCAAGTTTTTCGATCATGTGGTGAAGAACCTGAGCCAGCTCAGTATCCGCAGTCCGATAATACATTTCTTTGCCGTCCCTGCGGCTTACGATCAGGCCGCTGCTTTTTAAAAGCCTCAGATGGTGGGAGACGGCAGGACTGCTCATATTCACGAGAGACGCGATGTTGAGGACGCATTCTTCGCAATGGCACAGCAGCCAGAAAATTCGCAGCCGGCTGGGATCGCCCAGTTGCTTTAATGCGTCGGACACTCCCGCGATCTCATTTTCACCGGGCATATTGTCCATAATATTTTTTTCTTTTTCGTTTAAATCATTTTTCATCGATAAATTGCTCCAATCGGAAATAGTTTTCGCCCAAACAGAAAAATGCGAATCTGTTTTATTGACATATTATACTCTCGGAGGTACATTATAGTCAACAATTAAATAATTGTTTAACTATTGATATGGACAAAAGAAGAGCCGATTGAAAGAAATGAAAAAATAGTTTAATAAATAAAAAAGGAGCGAAAATATGAAAAAAACATACAAAATAGATGTAGACTGCGCTAACTGCGCGAATAAAATGGAAGAAGCCGCAAAAAAGACAGCAGGAGTCAAGGATGCTGTAGTAAATTTTATGACATTAAAGATGAATGTAGAATTTGAAGAGGGACACGACGCAAAGGCAGTCATGCAGGAAGTACGCGCGAACTGTAAGAAGGTTGAGGATGACTGTGAGATTTTCCTGTAATATGTTTGCGGACCAAGACACGGAAACAGAATTTATACCCCGGATGCCGGAAACAGACCGGGGTTTAAAAGAGACATATAATTAAAAAATTATTTAATTATTAAATTGTTAAAAGAAAGAGGGAGACATCGTGAATAAAAAGCAGAAAAAAATGTTGCTCCGCATTCTGATCGCGGCTGCGCTTATGATTTTGCTCCATTTTATTCCTGTTACGGGGTATATCAGATTTTTACTTTATCTTGTGCCCTATCTGGTCATCGGATATGATATTTTGCTCAAGGCCGCAAAAGGCATAAAGAACAGGCAGCCATTCGATGAGAGTTTTCTGATGGCAGTAGCCACGATCGGGGCCATTGCCATCGCGCTGAAGGAAAACGGAGATTATACAGAGGCTGTGGCGGTTATGCTGTTTTATCAGATCGGCGAGTGGTTTCAAAGCTATGCAGTCGGGAAAAGCCGCAGGAATATCAGTGAGCTTATGGACATCCGTCCGGATTACGCCAATGTAGAAAAAGACGGGAAACTGGTGAAGGTAGATCCTGACGAGGTGGAGATCGGTTCTGTGATCGTGGTGCAGCCGGGGGAAAAAGTCCCGATAGACGGCATTATACTGGAAGGCTCATCCTCACTGAACACCAGCGCTCTGACCGGGGAGAGCCTGCCCAGGGAGGTAGAAAAGGACGACCAGATCCTGAGCGGATGTATCAACATGACCGGGGTCCTGAAGGTCAGGACAACAAAGGAATTTGGCGAGTCTACTGTATCAAAGATCCTGGATCTGGTAGAGAATGCCAGCTCCAGAAAATCAAAGTCCGAAGAATTCATTACGAAATTCGCCCGGATCTATACACCGGCAGTCGTATTTTGCGCTATTGCCCTGGCGGTTCTTCCGCCTCTGGTGCGTATGGCAGGTCTCGGACTGCCGGCTGACTGGGGAACCTGGATCTACCGGGCGCTGACCTTCCTTGTCATCAGCTGCCCATGCGCCCTTGTCATCAGCATTCCTCTGAGCTTCTTCGCGGGGATCGGAGGAGCCGGCAACGCGGGAGTCCTGGTGAAAGGCTCCAATTACATGGAAACACTGTCCCAGACAAAGTATGTTGTGTTTGACAAGACCGGCACGCTGACCAAAGGGGTTTTCGAGGTGAACGCAGTTCATCACAACAAGATGACAGAAGAAGAACTGCTGGAATATGCTGCTCTGGCAGAGAGCGCGTCCTCTCATCCGATCAGTAAAAGTATTCAGCGGGCATATGGGAAGGAGCCGGACCGCGGCAGAGTGACGGATATCCATGAGATCGGCGGAAATGGTGTCACCGCGGTTGTAGACGGTATCCCGGTAGCCGCGGGAAACGCAAAACTGATGAGAAGACTTGGCATCAATTATATAGACTGCCACAGCGTGGGTACTATCATCCATATGGCGGTAAACGGGGAATACGCCGGGCATATCGTGATCTCGGATGTAGAGAAGCCCCATGCGAAAGAAGCCATTCGTCAGCTGAAAGCTTCCGGTGTGGCAAAAACTGTGATGCTCACCGGAGATGCCGATAAAGTGGCGGAGCAGGTGGCGGCCTCCATCGGGATCGATGAGGTGTACAGTGAACTGCTGCCGGAAGATAAAGTTACGAAAGTAGAAGAATTACTGGAAACAAGAAAAGACAGGGGAAGACTGGCATTTGTCGGGGACGGGATCAACGACGCGCCGGTACTCTCCCGGGCGGATATCGGCATCGCAATGGGCGCCATGGGGTCCGACGCGGCCATCGAGGCAGCCGATGTGGTCCTTATGGATGACGATCCCCTGAAGATCGTAAAAGCGATCCGTATTTCGAGAAAGTGTCTGCGTATTGTGTATGAAAACATCTGGTTTGCCATAGGGATCAAGATCATCTGCCTGATCCTGGGAGCTGTCGGGATCGCGAACATGTGGCTGGCGATCTTTGCCGATGTGGGCGTGATGATCATCGCTGTACTCAACGCGATCCGCGCCCTGTTTGTGAAGAAACTTTAATAATAAAGAGGAGATTGGGAACAGCAGAGCTGTCCGGTTTTTGCCGGGCAGTTTTTTCATTGGTTATTTTGTGAATGTATTTTTCCGGAAAAAAATGGCAGACTAAGAGTAACATTTCAGAATAACCTTACACTTAATTTAGAAGGAGGACTATCATGTTTCGCAGCAAAGAAGAGAATGACTGGATCAGAGAGGAAGAAACGGGATTATTCCTCACCTATGAAAAACGGCAGAAAGCCCTGGAAGGATTCACCGCGTATCTGTACGAAAAAGAACACGCGGACAACACGATCTCAAAGTACCGTACAGATATCCGAACCTTTTATCGGTTTCTGGGAGAAAGCAAAACAGTCACAAAAAAACTTCTGGTGGGATACAAGAAATGGCTGGAGGAGAACTACGCGCCCGCCAGCGCGAACTCCATGATCGCGGCTCTGAATCTGTTCCTTAAATTCCTGGGAGCAGAGCAACTGAAGATCCGGCCGTTTCGTATTCAGAAGCAGGCTTTTTCAGGAGGAGAGAAAAAGCTGACAAAAGAGGAATACGGACGGCTCCTGGAGGCGGCCGCAGGGCAGGGCAAAGAACAGCTGGCCATATTGATGGAGACCATCGGGGGGACCGGAGCGCGGGTCAGTGAGCTGAAGTTTTTTACCGTGGAAAGTGTTCGGAAAGGAAAAGTAGAAGTGAACAACAAGGGAAAGCGCAGGGTCATCCTGATCCCCCGAAGGCTGCGGATGAAGCTGACAGCTTATCTGAAAAAGCAGGGGATCCGGCAAGGAGAAATCTTCCTGACGAGGGAGGGGAATCCCAAGAACCGGAGCAACATCTGGAGAGAGATGAAACGGCTGGCAGAGAGATCAGGTGTTGATCCCGAAAAAAATCTTTCCCCATAACCTGAGACATTTCTTTGCGGTCAATTTTTACCGGATCACAAGGAACCTGGTAAAACTGGCGGATATCCTGGGGCACAGCAGTATCGAAGTTACAAGGGGGTACGCAAGGAGCGGCATGGAGGAATGTGAAAGGGATATGGATCTTCTTTATGAGCAGACAACCGGAAGACAACATAAGGATTCTTATGTCGTACACAGAATCAGATAGAATTTTTGACGCCATTATTTTATCACCCATACATAGGAATTGCAAGAAATAAAAGGCAGTTTCTGCCCTTTCTTATAAAACAAAATTCTTCTTTTTTCGACCGGCACCGGAATGAAGACGGCAGTGCCGTTAGAAAAGTGCGCACTTTTTTAAGGGTATGCCTATCTTTTTGTTAAACTTTGGAAAAGGCATCCCCCGGGATCCTGGCTTGTCGGCCGTTTTTTTCAGTTCTTGTTCTTTTTCTCTTTTACGATTCCGGAATTACCGCGACAGAGCAACATAAGAATCCTTATGTTGTGGGCACAGTGTCTGCTGTGCCGGAGTACATGGAAAAACAGGAACAGTTTCACAGGTTGAGAATAAAGAGGGTGCAGATATGGAGAAAAAAGGGAGAAAAAGAGGACGTATCCTGGCGGGAGTCCTGACGGCAGTGCTGGCAGTGACGCTGGCAGCGGCGCCAGTATCCGCGAAGGAAGAAAAAGAAACACTCCGGGGAACAGGAAATGAGCCGGGGAGCATCCGGATCATTTTGAAGGATCTGGGGGCAGAGACTTCTTCCTGTGAAGGGGTGGAGTTTGGTCTATGGAAAGTAGGGACCGTGAATGAATATGGAACTCCTGTATTCGATGAAAGATACGGGCTTAAGGGATATCCCCAGGACAGTCAGTCGCTGGACGAGGCGGCGAAAAAGATTTCGGACGCTCTTTCATCGGCGGGCAAAGGACCCGACAGAAAAGAAACAACCGATCAGGGCGGCTGCCTCCTCTTCGACCAGGTGGAGCGGGGAGTATATCTGCTCCGGGCGGGAGAGGACAATCCATATGGAGAGATCTCTCCTTTCCTGGTCCAGCTGCCCTATTGGGAAGAAATAGAGGGTCAGATGGAAGGCCCGGTCTACGAGGTGGAGGCGGAGCCCAAGGCATCGCCCCATCCCGTAGAATCAGAAACGACGGATCCGGGGAAGACGGCGGCAAAGACGGGAGATGAAACTTCCGCAGCCGGATATCTCCTGGTCCTGACGGCGGCGGTTCTGGCGTTGATAACTATTGCGGTTTTGAAAAGGAAAGAGTTAAAAAAGGAAAAAGAGGAAGGAGAAAGGGGGAACGGCAGATGAGAAAAGGAAACAGGATCCGGAGAGCGCTGACAGCGCTGCTGGCGGCATCAATGCTGCTGACATCCTCCTCCATGACAACTTTTGCGGAGAGCGGAACAGAAGGACAGAATGAGGAAACAGAGATAAAAGAAGAAGCTCCGGTTTCTTCCGAAGAAGAGGCAGGAGAGACAGCAGCAGAAACGACAGAAGATCTAAAAGACTCAGTGAGTCCGGAGGAGTCAGAGTCATCTGAAGAACAGAAAGTGCCGGAAGAAAGCACGGAGAGCGGAGAAACGGAGTTTTCTCTGGAAGGTTATGTTCGTCTGACAGATCTCCAGGGACAAAAGACAGTATTGAAAGAGGTCAAGATCCGTTTCTACGACGCGGATTCCTATGATCCGGATTCAGAGGAAAATTCTGCAGTGGCAGAAACAGGATCGGAAGAGGATGGTTTCCTTAAGGCAGAAGGACTGACAACGGGAAACTATCGGATCGAATATATCAGCATGGACGGGGAGTTCTGCCCGGAGGATTACAAGGCATCAGTGCTTCCGGAAGAGGCCGGTTACGAAGTGATCATGGCAGAAGATGAGAAGGCAGCGGAGGAAGCTGCCGGAGGGCCGGTAAAGGAGAGGGATTACTTTGCGGTGATCCCGTCGCTGGAGCTGGAGTCCGGACAGGAACTGGATCTGGAGCTGGAAGAGAAACAAGGGGTGGGGATAGAAACAATAGAGGAAACAGAAGAGCAAGGGAACAATGAGGAGAACCTTACCGGGGAAATTCCGAAAGAAAACAGTCAGGAACCAGTGAAGGGGCAGACGGAAGAGCAGGCGCAGGAGAACAGCCAGGCTGAGACAGAGATGCCGGGAGAAAATAATTCCGGTCTTACCGGCAGCCTGACCGTAGCGCAGCTGGCTCAGACGGATAACAGTATGGCCGGAGCCACGGTAGAACAGCTGAATGTGAACGGGTTCTACTCCCGGCTGAAACGTATGGCTTCCGGGAGTGAATGGACCTTTGACACTTACTATGTAAACGAAGATGACAAATACGATGTGGAGAAGTCGGAAGACTTCAATCTGAAATATCAGATGGAGTTCTATACCAGCAGGGATATCACCGCCGGTTCTGTCGAGATCCGCATCCAGGAGACTCTCCTCTATGACCGTGAGGGAAATCCAGTCACACCGACAGAGATCGCGGTACCCCAGGCGTCACCTGAGGAAGAGCCAATCTACAGCAGGAATACTCCATTTAATTACTACAAGGATGGAACAACCCTGGTGTTCTATAACTACAGAGAAATCCAGGCGGGCACCAGCGCGGCCTGGCAGGTACTGTACAAACAGCTGGATGTGATGGAGATCAAAGATGAGACCCGGTGGGAGCTGACACCAACAATTTTCATCCGGACAGAGCAGACAGAAACAAGACGGGATCTGGAACCTCTTACAGGGAAAGTAAATACTTACGCTGAGATCACCAGCCTGGCGAAAAAGGCTTATGTCGAACCGGGAAAGAGCTATACGCCGGGACTCTATACCCAGTCTCAGGTAGAACGCTATATTACAGGAGAGCTCCCGGCGGAGTATGCAGGGGAGAACTTTGATAACTACAGGTATGTGGTCTGGAAAGTGGACTTAAAAGGTGAGGCTACCCAGCCGTGGAACCTGGAGATCCGGGAGGTTCCGTCCATCATCGGAGGCACGGCAGGAAAGGTAGTGGGATACAGGAATTATCTTGGCCTGAATGCGGATCTGAAAGTATCAGATGATTATACAGAGATCATCAACGGAAGCAAAAAGGAGGCCCTGAAGGGATATCTTTACGTAGTTACCGCTTATCCGGCAAATCAGGTGCAGGCAGGGACGGTTCTTGAAAATCAGTTCGATGTCAGGCTGACGCCGGCAGACGGGGAGGATCCCGTACAGGAGAAGAGCAGTTCTGCCACCTGGAACTGGGCGAATTATGAGTGGACCTATGAAGGGGATGAGATCCAGATCGGCAAAGATGGAGGATCATCAGCGGAACTGGACACTCATTTCGGCTGGCTGGAGCTTTATAAATACGCCAGTGACCGGCAGGAAGATGCGGGAAGCTTTTCATACAGCTCCGCAGTATCTGTCCGGGGATATAAGCTGACCCATGTGACGGAGCCGACGGAAGGCCAGACACTGGGAGAGTACATAGAAGGCAGCAGCTACCGGACGACTCTGGTGGATGACTTTATGTATGCTTATCCGGGAGAGACAGGGACAGGCGGAGCGCAGATGCTGGGAAGTGAGGACTATTACTTTACCGATGTGACGGTCCGTCAGGCAGATACAGGATATGACGTGTGGGAAAACAGTACATCGGCGGCGGAGAAAGTGAACGATGTAGCACAGGACATGAAGATCTATGCCATGTTTGCTGATTCGGAAACGGAAGAGTGGGAGCTGGTCGCGACGGTCCCGTGGAATAATGCGGGCGTGATGTTCTACAGTTTCTCTGAAGACCAGTTGAGCAGACAGCCGTGGAGGGTCAAAGTAGAGCATGAGACGATCAACTATGAAACATACTGCGCGATTGATGTAGAAGTGCGGATCCGGCATGGTTCTCCGGCAATGGCGGCAATGGCGGACAGCGACTATGTGCGTCTGGAAGATCTGTGCGGCACGATCGTAGAGGAACTTGAGGACGGACAGTTTAAAAGATACTGTTATGAGGCTCCCACGGAGGCGCCCAACTATCAGGAGCCGGGCCTGAGGGAAGCTTCCGAGCAACTCTATGGTGTCCTTCCGGCAAGAGATAACGCCTATAAGACCCTGACGGGACTTATCCCCCACGCGGAATCCCATAAAACGGTAAAGGGGAGCAATGATCCGGACAACAGTCGTATGCTGCTGAATTACTGTCTGACGGCCAGCGATGGTTATTACATCTACGATCATGAAACAGCGGAGGCACTGGAACGGGGCGGAGTCCCGTCACCGGGAAGAAACAACGTGGTCTTCTATGACCTGCTTCCCTACGGAGTGCATTTTGATCCCTCTGTAGAAGTGACCGCAGGCCGGATCCGGGATGTAAATGATCTGTCATATCAGACTCAGCCCAGAAGCTGGGATCAGAGCCAGGTTACAGTAACGGTAGACCCGGAAAAAGATATCATTGAGGATTACCGGGGCAGCGGAAGAACAATGGTGATCTTCCATATCCAGTATGAGGGGGCAGATTCCGCTGTTTACAGCGAAGGCAGATGGACATATGACAGCGACGGAACCCAGGTCTATCGGGACGGCATGTGGGCAGAAGGCTGGGGCGTCAGCTTCCAGGCCTACTATGACTGGAAAGATCTGGATGTCGTTCATGAGAATGCGAATATCAGCGCTTTTATGCCGGAAGATAAAGAAGGGGATCCGCTGTGGAGAGAGCCTTTATTCGGGACAGAGGACGAAGTCGCTTTTGATGACGGAACGATCGTCCCCCAAGATCTGGCAGGGGATTATGAGCCTTTTAAAGACGGCGATCTGAACGAGGATGACGTTACAGATATCCGGAACGTCCTGTATGCCAGCGCAATGGATCAGGAAGATATCGCCATTGCGGGAATGCAGGGCATCACAAAGCTGGTAAGGGCAGACGCGGATCGTTTCGGCAGCTATCAGAACAGTGCCGTAGTCGGGCCGGGAAAGAGATATACTTATGACATTACCGTGTCAGCAGGAGGTCAGGCTCTGACAGATATCGTGATCTTTGACCAGCTGGAAAACGCGGATCCCGAAAATGGCGGATTGTATGGAACCTTCCAGTCTGTGGATACCACAGGACTGGAGGAAATGGGAGCGGAACCGGTGGTCTATTACAATGAAGACCGGAACGCAAAGCTTCCGGCAGAGGGCCAGGAGCCGTCGGAGATCCTGACAGAAGCCTATGGATGGTATCCGGCTGGGGAATTCCTGACCACACATACAGCCAGTAAAGTCCGGGCAGTGGCGGTGGATCTGTCGCAGGCAGCAGGCGGGGGCGCATTTGCCCTGGAAGATATGCGGGCGGCCTCGTTCCAGATCCGGATGCAGGCTCCGGACAGCATACCGGACACAGAAACGGATATCTGTAACAGTCCTGTTTATTACGCAAAGAATGAAATGCTGGATATGACAGTGCTCTCGGAAGGAAATTCCGTCAAAGTAAGGCTGGGCCGGGAAGAGACGTTGGAAGTGGTCAAAGAGTTTGCCGGGGAGACACCGGAAGCCGTGCAGGATACGTCCTTCCAGTTCTATCTGTATGAAGAAGAAGACGGACAGAGGACAGCTTTCGCCAATAAAGAGTATCAGCTGTGGAAACTGACGGACGGGGCATGGATCCAGCAGACAGACCGGATGTATGCCACAGACGGCAGCGGGATCCTCACCCTGAAAGCCGGGGAGAAGGCGGTCTTTACCGAACTTCCCGATGCCGGGCGGATCCAGATAGAAGAGGAAGAGAATCCCTTCTGGAAAACAGAGATTACAGATAACGAAACAGTGGACGATAGCGGCACGGCCGCAGTGCGCACGGTGACGGCAGCAAATACGTACCGGCCGGTGCTGTATGCCCAGAAAAAGACACAGGCAGTACCCAAAGGTGTGGATATCAGCGGAGAAGAGTTTACCTTCCAGCTTCGTGTAAAAGGAGAAGATGGAACCTACACGCCGGTTTCCAACGCGGAGTTCTGGTATGTGAACAGCGCCCGTACAGACGGAGGGATCCCGACGAAAGTCACCAGTCTCGGTACAGCCGGAGAGGGATATACCGATGAAGAAGGAAGGTTCACCATCCGGCCGGGAGAGATCATCGCGCTTTTCCCGGGAGATGTTGGAGTGGAATATCAGTTGAAAGAGGTCAGCGGGGCCAACGGTGAATCCGACAACTGGCTGTGCAATAGTGATACCGTGGAAGGTACAGTGCCGCTGCAGGGCATCTCTACTTCCATTACCAATATCTACCGGTGGAAGGACCTGCTCCTGACCAAGAACCTGACGCATCAGGATCCGTCAGACTGTACCCAGGAGTTTACCTTCCGGATCAAGAAGGTGGAAGGAGACAGTGAAACACCGGTCAGCGGAAAAGAATGGGTTCTCTTAAACAGCGACGGAACAGAGAGCACCGCGCCGGGAGACTCCGGGACGTTGAATGAAAACGGCGAATTTACCTGTGACTGCGCGGGAAGGACTGTCAGGATCCGGGGACTGGAGGGTGGAGAGACCTATATCATTACCGAGACGAACAGCGGCGAACTCTACCGGGCAGCCAACACGACACAGGAGGCAGAGATGCCTCTCTACAGCAGCAGCCGGAGCGTGGAGTTCATCAATGACTATCTGATGCGTTCCCTGTCTGTGACCAAGTTCGTGAACTATGACCGGGCAGACCAGGCGGAAGTGGAAAAAGTAGAAGCAAAAGAGTTTACTATGACTGCCAGTGTGGAAGGGGAGCCGCTTGGCAACCATACTTATACACTGACAGAAGGAGGCTCGGTGATCGGGGAGTACCAGACCGGAGCGGATGGAACATTCACCCTGAAGGACGGGCAGACTGCAGAGCTGGCAGAGGCGGGAATGCTGGGAGAATCTTTTGAAGTAGAGGAAACGGAAGATTCGGACTACAAACAGATCTATCCGACAGAGAAGCAGCCCCATACAGGCACTCTTGGCAGTGAGGGAAGTGAAGTTACCTTTATCAATGGAACACCGGGTGGACTGGCAATCACGAAAGAATACGAAGGGGCGGATGAAGCGGCGCGAACCTATATAGAACAGATGAAAGGTGGAAGCTTGGATCTGGGAACCGGTGAATGGACAGATACGAGCAGCCGGATCGAAGCAGCAGTTTCTCTTACTCTGGAAGCTACAGACAGCACCGGAGATACATATATCTGGCCCAGAAGTGATACACAGGTGACGGTGATAGATACTCTGAGGGGAGAGACAACAGAAGAGACCTGGAGCGCAGGGTCCTCTTTTGAACTCATGCCTTGGAAGATCGTGCTGATCACGGACTCTGCCCTGGAAGGGGTGGTATCTTATCGGCTTTCCGAGTCCGAAGAAGATCAGCACAGGATCATTGTGCCAACAATCCAGATGCTGGCGCCTGATCAGGATCCTCAAAGCAGAGGGATCATTGTGCTACCAGACATGTCATGGAAGGCAGTATCTCAGAAAGAGCCGGCTGGAGACCGGCCAATAAGCGGTACGCTGGAAGAGCAGCCGATAGCTAAGATCATTAATGAGATATCTACTGTAACGATTGCTTCTGAGATCTATAAAAAAATGACTCTGGGATCAGATGAAGTGCCGGAAGGCGCGAAACTGGTCTGGAGGGTGGAACAGTATGACGGAATGACCTGGAATCCGTCAGAAGGGGTTGATTATGTGACATCTGCGGAAGGGATCCCGACATGCGACCGTATACTTACGACAGGATCAGATGGGAAGATTACCCTCACAAAAGCAGCAAATGGATATCCTAGTGTCAGATTTACAGAAGCCGATGTTTCTATAAATTTATATGAAGGAGCAAAGGCAGGAGATTACAGAGTAGTGGAAGTTCCGGAAGAGTCAGATGAAAGCTGGGGACTGTTGGCGGGATATGGTTTTGGCGGCAATACTGTAGACAGTGACCATAGAGACCCTGATAAAGCTGAAGAATCAGGAGATATCAGTTCCGGACGCAGAATAGATTCTGGCTCAGATGATCCGGGTGGAGATGGGGCAGGCTTGGAAATTAGTACTGGACAAAATCTATATAAGAAAAATGGAAACGCTTTTGTAAACTCCAATCGGACGACTCCGGTAGAAATTGAGAAAAAGATGGAAAATCCGTCAGACACAGATTTTACCATGATACTGGAACAGGTATTATCCATAAAGGATCAGAGTCACTCAGAAGGTTCGATTTCGCGGGACAGCGCAGAGAGCCCTTCGGATGAGATTGTTGCAAGGTTAAATCCGGGAGGAGGAAGCCAACTGGTATCAAGTGCGGACGATATCCTGGCTACAAGGCCGGGGGCAGGGATCTCCTATACGGTATATGATACGGCAACAGACGCAGAGATCAGAACAGATGTGACCGGAGCCAGAGGAGAAATCATCCTGAAAGCAGGTCAGTATGCCCGGCTTTATCTCCCCGACCAAACGGTATGGACAGTACGGGAGGAACTGAAGGCAGACCATGTACTGAAGAACTTAAGCGGCACGCCGGAGAATCGGGTTACAAAACTGGGAGACAATCTAATGTTGATCCAGCCAACGGCGGAAGTGATACCGGCAGAATTGGACGTACGGATGGAGGATAACCGGGTAACTGCAGGAGAGGTTCTGGATAAAGACAATTTTATTGTGAATGTAATCTACTCTGATGGGAGAAGAATACAGCTGACATCAGAGGAATTTACTTTGGACCCGGAAACTATTCCTAGTTGGTTAGCAGGATCATCAGGAGAAGTTACTGTGTATTGGACAGAAGGAGGACTTGAAGGTACAACTACGTTCACAGTAGTTGATGAAATTGATATCACTCAGGAAATGGTTAATACAGGAGTAACAGATGCTAAGACCGGGCAGGAGGTAGTTCTGAACAGTGGAGATGTGACGATACCAGAGTATATCATCTGGGAAGGAGGAGAATATCGGGTTACAGGAGTAGCAAACAGTGCATTTCAGGAGAGTGAAATTACGGGAATCCATTTTCCAGATAGTATAGAAAGAATAGGTAATATGGCATTTGATTCGTGTACACATTTGAAAGGAGATTTGGAAGTTCCGGCGGCAACGATAGGAGAGTATGCCTTTGCTGGCTGTGACAGTCTTACAGGAGAGATAAAAATTTCAGGGGGAAGTATAGGCGATTATGCTTTTCAATCATGTACTCAGTTCACAAGGCTTAAACTTATGGAAGGAGTAACAAGTATAGGCGATTATGCTTTTTATAATTGTCCTCTGATTTCAGGAGACTTGAATATTCCAGAAGGTGTATTAAGTATCGGGGAATGTGCGTTTGCTGAAAATTATCTGGGTGGAGAGTATCCTACTGGTAGGCTATCATTACCAAGCACGTTAAAAATAATAGAAAACTATGCATTTATGGGTTGCGAAGGACTTTATGGAAAACTAATAATTCCGAAGGAAGTAGCAAATATAGGCGACAGTGCTTTTGAAGGAACTAATTTTACTTCCATCTCCGTTGACAACACACCCGACGCCATCACCGGCGCCCCATGGGGCTGGGAAGGCGGCGAGGTCATCTGGCTCAGGCAGTAGTTTATCGAGGAAAGAAAGGAGGAGCGGGACTATTGTGTTTCTACGACACTGTTCCGTTAGGCAATGAGATGCGGATGTTATAGAACATTCAATAGCCGATTGGAGCGGTCCCCACAAAAGAAATGAAAAAGTATATCAAAAAAACTGTTGTCTTCCTGGCTTCCCTCTGCCTGCTGGCCGGGACAGCCCTTCCCGTGTGGGCCGATGGAAATTCTGCCGGGGATGACGCCCCAGGATCGGAATCCACACCCCGGGTAGTCTTTGAGAACGCCCAGAACGAGACGCCGGACCTGTTTGTCACCAAGGAGGTGGAGAGCCTCTCCGAAGGATATGAAGTGCCGGAGGACCTGTCCTTCACCTTTATCCTCCGCCTGGACGGGGAACTGGTGAACCGGATGGAGTACCGTCTCTATGACGCCTCCGGGACAGAAGTGTTTGACAAGGATACCAACGGGAACAACGTTCCCTGGAAGACGGACCGGTCCGGGACCTTTTCCCTAAAGCCCGGACAGACCGCCAAGTTTGAATATGTAGGCACCGGCGTGGCCTATGAGGTTACGGAAGTGCCTTCTGAGGGATGGGTCCAGACCCGGCCCGCCGGAGGGGCCGCCGCGGTGGGTACTGTGGGAGCCCAGGGAGCCTGGGCGGCCTTCACCAACACCATTGGAGGCGGAGGCGGGACCACCCGGATGGTGGTTCAAAAGACCATCTCCTTCCCGGAGGGGTATGAAGCGCCGGAGACCCCGGACTTCCCCTTCATTCTGGAGATCGACGGGAAGCCCTACAGCCAGGAGAACTATACCATCCGGGACCTGGCCACCGGACTGGAGATCGGGACCGGGACCACGGACGGGGAAGGACGGTTCACCTTGAAAGGCGGACAGGCCGCCGAGTTTCCGGAGATCCCACAGGATGTAGATTATCGGATCACGGAAGACACAGACGCGGAAGGACTGGAAGACTGGAGATGCACCGGGGAGGCGGTCCGGGAAGGGACCACCGGAACAGGGGGAGCAGTGCTGGAGAACTTCAACAACGCCAGCGCCTCCTTCGCGGTGAGCAAGCGGATGGAGGACGGGAGCACCCCTGAGGATGCCTTTACCTTCCTCCTGACCCATGAGGACCGGAGCGTATGGGAGGGAGCAGACTACCTGCTCTATACTACCGGAGGAGAGCCGGTAACGGATGGACAGGGGACCCAGGTTACGGGAGCCACCGATGAAAACGGGACCTTCACCCTGCAGGCCGGGCAGACCGCTCTCTTCACCGGGATCCCGGCAGGAACGGTGTACAACGTGAGCGAAACGGCGAACCCGAACTACATCCAGACCCTGCCATTAAGCGTGGAAGGATACACCGATAAGACGGTCACTGACGCAGTGGAAGTGCTGCCCTTCGTGAATAAGGAAGCCCCTGCTTCCCTCTCGGTCACAAAAGTGATCGAAAACCTGGACGGGGAGGCTCCCCTGGAGCAGAAGGAGTTTACCTTTGTCCTGAGGTATCAGGAGGATAAAGGATACCAGCCAGTAGAGGGGGCGGTCTACAGCATTGAGAGCGGGACATCCCAGAACACCTACCGGACAGACGGAGAAGGACAGTTTACCCTGAAAGCCAACGAGACAGCCCGGTTCACAGGGCTGCTCCCGGGATACTACCAGGTGGAGGAACTGGACCCGGGATATGAATATGAAGCCAAAAAGGCGGTATTGGAAGGAACTCTGGGGGAGAGTGGGAGCAATGTCAGCTTCACCTTTACCAACCAGTATACGGCAAAACTCTTCGACCTGTACCTGACGAAAGAGGACCGGGGGAACAGGAGCCCCCTTTCCGGGGCAGAGTTCATGCTGTACCGGGATGAGCTGGAGAACAACCCGGTGCAGGCAGACCCCTACATCACAGGCTCAGATGGGAAGATCACCGTACAGAACTTAAAGACCGGGACCTATTATCTGGTGGAGACGAAAGCGCCACAGGGGTATCAGCTCCTAGCGAACCCGGTGAAGCTGGACGTGACCTGGGAAGGGAGCGTCATGAGAGTGACGGTGGACGGGAACAGCGTTACCTCCCAGGAGGAAGACGACCAGATCCATATCGTACAGAACACAGGATCCAATGACGAGGTCCATGTGAAGATCTACAACAGCAGGAACTTCACCCTTCCGCTGACCGGTGGGAATGCCTGGATTTTCGGCGGGGCCCTGCTGGCCCTGGCAGCCCTGATCTTCATCCTGTGGAGGATGGGGAAGAAACAGAAATAAACCTACAATGGAACTCATAAACAAGCAGCACAGAAACGCTCAGATTCATAGGAAAGAGAGGAGAAAGAATATGAAAACGAGCAGAAGAACAAGATGGGCGGCAAGAGCCCTGGCCCTGTGTCTGATCGGGGCCACAGCCTTCGCAGGGGCGGCAGTGTTCTCCCCGGTGACGGCAGAGGCAGATTCCATCATCGATGGACAGACCACAACAGGAAGCATCACCATTACAAGGCAGGACGATCAGCAGCAACCCCTGTCAGGCGCTACGTACACGATCTACAAGATCATGAGCCTGACACCGGGTTCTGACGGCAGCTATGCTTCTTACACAGTTGAGACAGCTTTTGAGACAGCTCTGGATGGAGTAAGGCCAGATGCTCTTGGCAACTATTCCGCTCAGCAGATCGAGGCTCTGATCGATGAGCTGGTAACCGCGTCCGCGAGTGCGGAAGATGTCCGTACGGATACGACAGAGGCGAATGGAGTGGCAAGTTTTACAGGGCTGGGACTTGGATACTACCTGGTAGTAGAGACCACGCCTCCGGAGGGGTATACTGCAGGAAGCCCATTCCTGATCGCAGTGCCGTCTACCAATGACGCCGGAGATGCCTGGATCTATGATGTGACAGCGACTCCGAAAAACAAAGGAATCGGGATTGAGAAAGAAGTTGTAGGTGGAGACGATACCGTTGCGATCGGCGATTTCGTACAGTATCAGATAACGACGACAATTCCGGATTATCCGGAGGAATACTTTGATCAGACCGTGACCTTCCGTATTACCGACGTAATGAGTGACGGACTGGAGATCCAGAATGACGTGACTCATCCGATCAAAGTAACTGTCGATGCCGGAGAGGTAACGGAGAGCGATTCCACGTATACCCTTACTGCCGGGGATCAGACCGGTGATACTCCGGATCTGACAATTGACTTTGCAGAGGACTATATCAAGGCCAATCCAGGTAAAGAGGTGATCGTTACCTATTACGCCCAAATTACGGAAGACGCAGTAGCCGGAACCGGCGGAATTGGAAACGAGGCGACACTTACATATAACAACAAGCCGGGCACCACAGAAGAAGTGACGCCGACAACTCCGGTGGTAAATGTATATACCTTTAATATCATGGTAGAAAAGTTTACCAAAGAGGCTGGAAATGCGGGTGGAGAGGCTCTGCAGAACGTACAGTTTGGTTTGTATGAAGATTCGGAACTCCAAACACAGATTGGTACTTTGGAACTCACAGGTTCTAATGGGCAACTCTGTTTTGAAGGCCTGGACGAAGGCACCTACTATCTGAAAGAGACAAAAGCGCTGGCAGGCTACACGCTTCTGGCGGATCCCATCAAGGTGAAGATCACAGCCACAGACGCGGCAGACGGCACGTTTACCCTGGAAGTAAACGGTCAGGAAGTGGATGAGACTACCGGCACCTATGTATCCAGGATCGACACGGAGAACGGAACCGCGATCATCGCGGTGGAGAACCATAAAGGGTTCACCCTTCCGACGACCGGAGGCATGGGCATCGCCCTGTTCGTGATCATCGGTATCGCGGGCATTGCGGCAGTATCCATTGTGATCACAAAGAAGACAAAGAAAAATTAAAATGTCCCCCTTTATTTCAGGAATGGAGAATGGCATGATTGCCATTCTCCATTTTCAGGTAAATTTCAAAACACTGCTGATCATACAGTATCACGGCCCATCTGAGATATCCACCGATCTGTCAACAAAATAAATGGATTATCAACAAAAAACACATTGCCCAGCCGGCATGGAAATGCTATCCTTGAGCTGTCACAGAAAGGCGTTCTGCCTGATCGGTCCACAGGTGGATCAGAAAAAATCCCGGGAATCAAACACAGAAAAATATCGCTAAAATATCTGACATGAAAAGCTTTGCCAGAGAAGAAAAAAGATTTATAATGGAGGTACAGATGGAAACAGGCAATTACAACAGAATATCGGATCAGGTGAACCGGGAGTACAAAGACAGGCTCTTCTGCAAGGTCTTTGAGAGGAAAGAGGATCTGCTGGAGCTCTATAATGCGGTGAACGGTACGGATTATAAAGATCCGGAGGCACTGGAAGTGAATACACTGGAGGATGTGATCTATCTGGGAATGAGAAACGACCGGTCATTTCTCATTGACGGGACGATGAACCTGTACGAGCATAACAGCACCCAGTGCCCGAATCTTCCCCTGCGGGGGCTGTTTTACTTCAGCAGACTTTATGAAGGTTATGCAGAGTCACAGAAGATCCGCATTTACGGGCGGACCCGGATCAAACTGCCCACGCCACAGTTTATCGTATTCTATAACGGCACGGCCGCAGAGCCGGACAGATCGAAGCTGAAACTTTCCGACGCATATGTACAGAAGGACAGGGAGCCGGCTTTGGAATGCACGGCAGTGATGCTCAATGTCAACTACGGCCACAATAAAACGCTGATGGACAGATGCGGGAAACTGAAAGAATATGCAATCCTTGTTGCCGGGGTCAGGGAGAAGATCAGAAACGGGCGGCCTCTGAAGGAAGCAGTGGCGGAGACAGTAGACGAGTGTATTGAGAAGAATATCCTGAGCGATATCCTGATGAAGAACAGAGCGGAGGTCATAGGGATGATTTTGACAAGTTTTGATCAGGAAGAATATGAAAAGACGATACGGGATGAAAGTTATCAGGAAGGAAAAAAAGAAGGAAAGACTTCACTGGTGGCAGCTATGCTGAAAAGAGGCATGTCTCCGGAAGATATAAAAAAATACTCCGGGGTTTCTGATGAGCTGCTTGAAAAGGCAAAAGAAAGACTGCAGAAAGGCTGATTTCTGCCTCTTGACTAATCAGGAGTTTCTACTTATAATATGTCTGTGCATAAAATTTACACTGAAAAGGCGAAAACGGAGACAGTAGTGGCTGTTTGAACGTTCCAGCGAGCCGGGGAAGGTGGAAGCCCGGTACAAGTAGAAGGTTATCAAAGATCACTCCCGAGCCGCGGCATCCGAAATGACCAGGCGACAGTGCCGCCCTGACAGAATAAGAGCCGACGTCAGTCCCGCGTTAAGGGGCGCCATATACGGATCCCTGTACACAGGCCATGGCGGGGCAGCCATATGACAGATGAGCGGCGGCCGGCAGCACGGGATGAGACAGAGTATCCAAGTATGTTGTAACAGGTGGTAAAACGAGAGAACCAGGCTTTCGTCCTATTACAGGACGAAAGCCTTTTTTATCATATGAAACGGCCTTCCGGGCTGCTTTATATGATAAAAAGCCATCCAGGATTCTTTCCGATGCCTGCTGTTTCCATCCGGGACACATTCCGGTACGGGAACGAAGTATCGGGACATAAAAAATGAACAGAAAGGAATGGAAAAATGTACAAGAAAGTTCCCACTGATATGAATTTTGTCGGACGAGAGAAAGAAGTTGAGAAATTCTGGGATGATAATCACATTTTTGAAAAAAGCATGGAAGAGCGGGAAGGCTGTCCAAGTTATGTATTCTATGACGGGCCGCCGACTGCCAACGGAAAGCCCCATATCGGTCATGTGCTGACCCGTGTCATCAAGGACATGATTCCCAGGTACCGTACCATGAAGGGATATATGGTGCCCCGGAAGGCAGGGTGGGATACACACGGCCTGCCGGTGGAGCTGGAGGTGGAAAAGTCTCTGGGCCTGGACGGAAAAGATCAGATCGAAGAGTATGGACTGGAGCCATTTATCGGGAAATGTAAGGAAAGTGTCTGGAAATACAAAGGCATGTGGGAGGATTTTTCAGCAACTGTAGGATTCTGGGCTGATATGGAGCATCCATACGTGACCTATCATAATTCCTTTATTGAGTCTGAATGGTGGGCGCTCAAGAAGATCTGGGAGAAAGGGCTTCTGTACAAGGGATTCAAGATCGTGCCCTACTGCCCCCGCTGCGGGACACCGTTGTCTGCCCAGGAGGTAGCGCAGGGATATAAGGATGTAAAAGAGCGTTCCGCCATCGTGAGATTCAAGGTAAAGGAAGAAGACGCATATATCCTGGCATGGACCACCACGCCCTGGACGCTTCCGTCCAACCTGGCACTCTGCGTGCATCCGAAGGAGGATTACGCGAAAGTAAAGGCGGCGGACGGTCATACGTACTATATGGCCTGCGCGCTTCTGGACACGGTGCTCGGCAAGCTGGCGGAAGACGGGAAGCCGGCTTATGAGATTCTTAAGACTTATAAAGGGACAGAACTGGAATATAAAGAATATGAGCCGCTCTTCCAGTGCGCGGCGGACGCTGCCGCGAAGCAGAATAAGAAAGCCTTCTATGTCGTATGTGACGAGTACGTTACACTGACGGATGGTACCGGGGTCGTCCATATCGCGCCTGCTTTTGGTGAAGATGACGCCAATGTAGGAAGGAAGTACGATCTTCCTTTTGTCCAGCTGGTGGATGAAAAGGGAAACATGGCAGAGTCTACTCCTTTCGCGGGTCTGTTTGTGAAGAAGGCGGACCCGGAAGTGCTGAAGGATCTCGACGCGAGAGGTCTGCTCTATGACGCGCCGAAGTTTGAGCACAGCTATCCCCACTGCTGGAGATGCGACACACCGCTGATCTACTATGCCCGTGAGTCATGGTTTATCAAGATGACCGCCGTGCGGGATGACCTGATCGCCAACAACAATACCATTAACTGGATCCCGGAGAGCATCGGCAAAGGCCGCTTCGGCGACTGGATCGAGAATGTCCAGGACTGGGGCATCAGCCGGAACCGCTACTGGGGAACACCTTTGAATATCTGGGAGTGCGAGTGCGGGCACATGCATTCTGTCGGCAGCATCGCCGAGTTAAAGGAAATGTCGGATAACTGCCCGGATGACATCGAGCTGCACCGTCCGTATATTGATGAAGTTACGATCAAATGTCCGAAGTGCGGCGCTCAGATGCACCGGGTGCCGGAGGTCATTGACTGCTGGTTTGACAGCGGTTCCATGCCTTTTGCACAGCATCACTATCCCTTTGAGAATCAGGAGCTGTTCGAGAAAGAGTTCCCGGCGGACTTTATTTCCGAGGCGGTGGATCAGACGAGAGGATGGTTTTATTCTCTGCTGGCGATCTCCACTCTGATCTTCAACAAAGCGCCCTATAAAAATGTCATTGTCCTGGGGCATGTACAGGATGAAAACGGCCAGAAGATGAGCAAGTCCAAGGGGAACGCGGTAGATCCTTTTGATGCTCTGGAGAAATACGGAGCAGACGCGATCCGCTGGTATTTCTATGTCAACAGTGCCCCCTGGCTGCCTAACCGGTTCCATGGGAAGGCAGTCGTGGAAGGACAGAGAAAGTTCATGGGGACGCTCTGGAATACTTACGCGTTTTTTGTGCTCTACGCGAATATTGATAATTTTGACGCCACAAAATACACACTGGAATATGATAAATTGACGGTAATGGATAAATGGCTTCTGTCCAAGATGAACACCATGGTAAAAACAGTGGACGGCGACCTTGCCAATTACCGGATCCCTGAGGCGGCCCGCGCGCTGCAGGCGTTTGTGGATGACATGAGCAACTGGTATGTCCGCAGGAGCCGTGAGCGCTTCTGGGCAAAGGGGATGGAACAGGATAAGATCAACGCGTACATGACACTGTATACAGCCCTCGTCACCGTTTCCAAGGCGGCGGCGCCCATGATCCCCTTCATGACAGAGGAGATCTATCAGAACCTGGTGCGCAGCATTGATCCGGACGCGCCGGAGAGCATCCATCTGTGTCTCTTCCCGGAGGTGAAAGAAGAGCAGATCGACAGAGAGCTGGAGCAGGATATGGACCGGGTGCTTAAGCTGGTGGTCATGGGGCGCGCCTGCAGGAACGCGTCCAATATCAAGAACCGCCAGCCCATCGGCCAGATGTTCGTGAAAGCGGATTTTGTCCTTTCTGATTTCTATCAGGATATCGTGGCAGATGAACTGAATGTGAAGAATGTTAAATTTACGGACGATGTAAGAGATTTTACTTCATATAGTTTTAAACCACAGTTAAAGACAGTGGGGCCGAAATATGGTAAAATGTTAGGTGGCATCAAAGCGGCCCTTGACAATATAGACGGAAACGCGGCCATGGATGAGATCAATGCCGCGGGAGCCCTGAAACTTGACGTGAACGGACAGGAGATCACCCTTTTTAAGGAGGATCTGTTGATCGAGACCGCCCAGGTGGAGGGGTACGTGTCTGAGAATGATAACGGCATCACGGTAGTTCTGGATACAAACCTGACACAGGAACTTCTGGAGGAAGGGTTTGTCCGGGAGATCATAAGCAAAGTACAGACAATGAGGAAAGAGGCTGACTTTGAGGTCATGGACCGGATCCGCGTGACTTACAGCGGAAGCGGGAAGGCAGAAGAAATCTTTGAGAAATACGGCACTCAGATCAGCGGGGAAGTCCTCGCGGACGAGATTGTGAAAGCAGAGCCGGCAGGCTTCGTAAAGGACTGGAAGATCAACGGTGAAGCGGTTACAATGGGTGTTGAGAAAGAAGGAGATCAATAACATGTACAGCAAAAGATTTGATAAAGAAGCTTTTAAGGAGTCGGTCAGAGAAAATGTAAAGACTCTTTACAGAAAGACCATTGATGAGGCCACCCGGCAGCAGCTTTTTCAGGCAGTGTCCTACTCAGTGAAGGAAGTCATCATCGATGACTGGCTGGCGACCCAGGAGGCTTATGACAAAGCGGACGCGAAGATCGTTTATTATATGTCCATGGAATTTCTTATGGGGCGTGCCCTGGGGAACAACCTGATCAATATGACCGCATACAAAGAAGTAAAAGAAGCCCTGGCGGAAATGAACATTGATCTGAACGCGATCGAAGATCAGGAGCCGGATCCGGCGCTTGGAAACGGAGGGCTGGGACGTCTTGCGGCCTGTTTTCTGGATTCGCTGGCCACATTGAATTATCCGGCTTACGGCTGCGGCATCCGTTATCGGTACGGCATGTTTAAACAGAAGATCGAAAACGGCTATCAGGTAGAGGTCCCGGATAACTGGCTGAAGGAAGGAAATCCTTTTGAACTGCGCCGGGATGAGTATGCGAAGGAAGTCCGTTTCGGAGGAAATATCCGTTTTGAGAAAGATCCGGAGACCGGAAAAGATATCTTTATCCAGGAAAATTATGAGTCGGTTCTGGCGATACCCTATGATATGCCGATCGTGGGATATGGAAACCATGTAGTGAACACGCTGCGTGTATGGGACGCAAAGGCGATCACAGACTTTAAGCTGGATGAATTTGACAGAGGAAACTACCACAAGGCTGTGGAGCAGGAGAACCTTGCGAAACTGATCGTCGATGTACTTTATCCCAATGACAATCATTACTCAGGCAAGGAACTTCGTCTGAAACAGCAGTATTTCTTCATATCTGCGAGCCTCCAGGCAATGATCTCGAAATATAAGAAGAAACATGACGATATACGCAAACTTCATGAAAAAGTGGTCATTCAGATGAATGATACTCATCCGACAGTGGCCGTGCCGGAACTGATGCGCCTGCTTATCGATCAGGAAGGGCTGACATGGGAAGAGGCGTGGGATGTTACATCAAAGACCTGTGCCTATACAAACCATACGATCATGGCAGAGGCTCTGGAGAAATGGCCGATCGACCTGTTTTCCCGTCTTCTTCCGCGTATCTATCAGATCGTACAGGAAATCGACCGCCGGTTCCTGATCCAGGTGCGCCAGATGTATCCGGGCAATGAGCAGAAGGTAAAGAAAATGGCCATTCTCATGGACGGACAGGTGCGCATGGCGAATATGGCGATCATAGCAGGTTTCTCCGTGAACGGCGTGGCAAAGCTTCACACAGAGATCCTGAAGACTCAGCAGCTGAAAGACTTCTATGAAATGATGCCGGAGAAATTTAACAACAAGACAAACGGCATCACCCAGAGGCGTTTCCTGGCACATGGCAATCCTCTGCTGGCTGACTGGATCACGGCAAAGATCGGGGACGGCTGGATCACGGATCTGTCTAAGATCTCGGATCTGAAACCTTATGTAGATGATGAGAACGCAAGGCGTGAATTTATGCAGATCAAGTATCAGAACAAAGTCCGTCTCGCGAAATATATTAAAGAACACAACGGAATTGATGTTGATCCCCGCTCCATTTTTGATGTGCAGGTGAAACGTCTCCATGAATACAAACGTCAGCTTCTCAATATCCTGCATATTATGTATCTGTATAATCAGATCAAGGAGCATCCCGAGATGTCCTTCTATCCCAGGACATTTATTTTCGGAGCAAAGGCGGCAGCAGGATATCTCAGGGCCAAGGAGACGATCAAGCTGATCAACTCCGTGGCGGATGTGGTCAACAATGACCGAAGCATCAATGGGAAACTGAAAGTTGTATTTATTGAGGACTACCGGGTGTCCAACGCGGAGATCATTTTTGCGGCAGCGGATGTCAGTGAGCAGATCTCTACTGCGTCCAAGGAGGCTTCCGGAACCGGAAACATGAAGTTCATGCTGAACGGGGCTCCCACGCTGGGGACCATGGACGGCGCCAATGTGGAGATCGTCCAGGAGGTGGGCGAGGAGAACGCCTTCATCTTCGGGCTCAGCTCAGAGGAAGTCATCAATTATGAGAACAACGGCGGCTACAATCCCACAGATATCTATTTCAATGACTGGGAGTTAAAGCGCGTAGTTGACCAGCTGATGGATGGGACTTACTCACACGGCGACCATAATATGTACAGAAATCTCTACAATTCTCTGCTCAACACACAGTGTACAGACAGGGCGGATACCTACTTTATCCTGAAAGATTTCCGCTCCTACGCAGATGCCCAAAAGAGAGTGGAGGAGGCTTACAGAGACCAGCAGAGATGGTCCAGGATGGCTATGTTGAATACCGCGTGCAGCGGAAAGTTTTCTTCAGACAGGACCATTGAGGAATACGTCAGGGATATCTGGCATCTGGAGAAAGTGGATGTTCCGTCCGGACAGGAAGAATAAGGATGTGCCAGGCCCCGGTCTCGCGGGGAGGAAAACAGAAAGGAGGCTGAAAATATGAATTTTGAGTATACCTATGAATATGATTATCCGATGGGCAGCGGCAGCGACGCGCTTGCGGCCGCGATCCTGTCTATTTATCTGATCGTGCTCACAGTGGCACTGATCTTTGTACTGGTAGACTATATTTTCCATTCGGTAGGTCTTTACACGATCGGAAAGCGTATGGGGAAAAATAATTCCTGGCTGGCATTTGTTCCGTTCGCGAGGGACTATTTTCATGGCGAACTGGCAGGAGAAATTTCACTTAAAAGCAGGAAGATCAAGAACCCGGGCATATGGAACCTGATCCTTCCGATTGCCTATGGAGTGATAACAAGCGTGTTCGTCGCTGTAATAGTCGGAGCCATTGTCTTTGGAGCTTTTGCTGTGGGCAGAGGTTCCGGCGGAATAGGAGCGGGCAGCATTATGCTGATCCTGCTGCTGTATCTCTTTATGATCGCACTGCTGCTGGTATATGCAGGAATCCACAGTACACTTACGATTTTGATCAATACACAGATCTTCGAGAATTTTACCACTCACAATATGGCTATCGTACATTCTGTGCTCTCGGCGATCATACCGTTCTATGGCGCCTTCTGTATGTTTGCCATGAGAAATAAACCTTTTAATCCCGGAATGGAGCCCAGACTGACACCTCCGGAACCGCCGGTACCACCTGCGCCTCCGGTCCATCCGGAAGGAAATCCGGAACCGTCTGCGCCTCCGGTCCATCCGGAAGGAAACCCGGAACCGCCTGCGCCTCCGGTCCATCCGGAAGAAAGTCCGGAGCCGCCGGAGAATCCATAAACAAAGGTATGACACAGAACAGCCCTTCATATGATGAAATATGGAGGGCTGTTTTTATGAATCGATATGTGATCAGGCAGAAATTCCGGTCTTTGGCCGCTTTTCTTACTATTCTGATCCTGCTTCCTTATATTGTCTCTGTATTTGTAAACGGAGCGGATGTGACCACGGAAGACGGAGGTTCTTTTTATGTAAAGGTGTCAGATACAGAGGAAACGGATAAAGTGACAGAGATCGGATGGACAGAATACCTGACAGGGATCCTTGCCGGAGAAGTTCCAAAAGACTGCGAAACGGAAGCTCTGAAGGCACAGGCGGTGCTGATACGTACCCAGCTTTACCGCAGCCAGGACACAGGCACTTCGGACAGCGGGGAACCAAAGGTACTGGACATGGAGTATCTGACCTGGGAAGAGATGCAGAAGAAATGGGGAGCAGAAGATTTTGAAGAGTACTATCAAAAATATGTCCGGGCGGTGGAGGAGACAGATGATACAGTGCTTCAGTACAATGGAACATACGCGTGGACTCCTTTTCATCAGTCCAGCTGCGGAAAGACAAGGAGCGCCGCGGAGGCGTTGGGGACAGAGGAGTATCCCTATGTAGCCGTCCGGGAATGTCCGCTTGACAAAGAAGCGGAAGATGAGATCCAGATATTTTCCTTTACATACGAAGAGATCCAGGAGCTGTGCAGAGATTTCCTTGTGGCGGCCAGTGACGGAGATCAGGCGGAAAAAGGATACACTTTTGCTGATTTTGAGATCCAGTCCAGTGATTCTGCCGGCTATGTACAAAGTCTGAGGATCGGGAATACCATATGTACGGGGGATCAGTTCCGGGACGCGCTGTCGCTTCCGTCCAGCGCGTTTTCTTTCAGCGAAGAGGAAAAAGGCATCAAGATCACGACAACAGGAAAGGGACATGGACTGGGAATGAGTCTGTGGACTGCGGACAAAATGGCGGAAGAAGGAAAAACATACGAAGAGATCCTGGATTTTTTCTTTGAAGGGACCGAGATAAGAAAAGATATCCAGGAAACAGAAGTATTTTAACGCGGAGGGAAATCTTTTCAATATGCAGAATAATACAGGCGCTTTCTGGCAAAAATATAGCCAGAGGTGATGATAAATGAACAAGAATGAAAAACCCTCATTCCTTAAAGGAAAGGGCGCCGCGGTCGGCATCGTGATCTGTTTTGTCGCGGTCATAGCGTTAGTTGGAGCATATACCTTCAGTAATTACCGCAGGGATATCAAAGAACAGATGGCGAAGGCGGACGAGCAGGCAGAAAAGCTTACAGAAGAAAATACAGAGGAGACGACAACAGATGATATCGTGCTCCCGGAGGCAGACGAGGATACATCAGATGAGAGTGAGGATCTGACAGAAAGCAGCCAGGAGGCAGATATACAAGACAGCGCTGCCGGAGATCTGAAGAATGCGGAAGTGACCGGTACAGATACATCAGGCGTATGGTTCAGTGAGGAGAGTACTCTGGCGTGGCCGGCCAGCGGAGCGGTGATCATGGGATACAGCATGGATCAGACAGTATTTTTTCAGACATTGGAACAGTATCAGTATAATCCGGCAATGATCATCGGCGGCGAAGTAGGCGAGACAATCGGCGCATCCGCTGCCGGTATCGTGACTAATATTGAAGAGACCGCGCAGACAGGGACAACGGTTACCCTTGATATGGGAAATGGGTATACTGCCGTATATGGTCAGCTGACAGATGTTCCCCTGGCCGTGGGCGATTATGTCAACGCCGGAGAGACGGTCGGAAACCTGAACGAACCTACCAGATATTACAGCGTGGAAGGACCAAATCTGTATTTTCAGATCCTCAAAGACGGATCACCGGTGGATCCGATGAACTTCATGGAATAAGACTGCCGCGTATAAAAACGGAAACAGGTGGAACCGGGAGAGGAAATTTTCCCGGTTCTGCCTGTTTTTATTTTCCGGATTCTGCCGTATATGATATTATATAAGTATCGAAAGAAGGAGCAGAATATGAAGTATACTTATATGGTCCGCTGCCATGACGGAACATTCTATACTGGATGGACCAACGATCTGGATAAAAGGATAAAAGACCACAATGAGGGAAAAGGCGCGAAGTATACCAGATCCCGCCGGCCGGTCACTCTTGTATATTGGGAAGAATTTATGACAAAAGAAGAGGCCATGCGCAGAGAGTGGGCGATCAAGCACATGAGCCGCGCGGAAAAATTAAAGTTACTGGAGGCAGGATCCTGTCAGACAGGATAAAAAATTCCCGGATCATTTACCATATCAGAAAGGCATCCTGCAGGAGCAAAATCTTTCTGAATAATAAATGATCCGGGAACGAAAGATCAATAATTTCTGAAAAAGTGTTTTTTAGTAATTTTCAGCCTTTCTCTCAAAGTAGGCTCTTGGATGAGCGCATACCGGGCAGATTTCCGGAGCTTCGTCGCCCTCGTAGATATACCCGCAGTTGCCACATTTCCACCCAAGGGGAGCCTCATCCTTAAAGGTCTTGCCCTCGCGGTAGTGGTCCAGGAGTCTTTGATAACGTTTCTCATGAGCCGCTTCTACTGAAGCGACACCGCGGAACTTCGCGGCAAGCTCCGGGAAACCTTCTTCTTCGGCCTCCTCAGCCATCCTCTTATACATGTCTGTCCACTCATAGTTCTCACCGGCAGCCGCGTCCGCCAGATTTTCCTCTACGTTTCCGATGCCGTGGAATTCTTTGAACCACATTTTAGCGTGTTCTTTTTCCTGATTCGCGGTCTCTTCAAAAATATTTGCCATCTGTACAAAACCGGCTTTTCTGGCCGCGGAAGCATAATAAGTATATTTGTTGCGGGCCTGTGATTCACCGGAGAACGCCTCCATCAGGTTTTTTTCTGTTTTTGTTCCAGTATATTTGGACATATTGTATCCTCCTGATTATATTCTATTATGAAATACAGGGTTTAGCCAAAATATCTCTTGAGAAGTCCCTCAAATGCTTTTCCGTGACGGGCCTCGTCTCTTGCCATTTCATGAACGGTATCATGGATCGCGTCAAGGTTGGCGGCTTTCGCGCGTTTTGCCAGGTCAAATTTGCCTGCTGTAGCGCCGTTCTCAGCGTCTACACGCATCTCAAGGTTCTTCTTTGTGCTGTCTGTTACGACCTCTCCAAGCAGTTCAGCGAATTTCGCGGCGTGCTCAGCCTCTTCGTAAGCAGCTTTTTCCCAGTAAAGTCCGATTTCCGGATATCCTTCTCTGTGCGCGACTCTTGCCATAGCCAGATACATGCCTACTTCAGAGCACTCGCCCTCAAAGTTTGCTCTCAGATCAGCAAGGATGTCCTCGCTTACGCCCTGTGCCACACCGACAACGTGCTCAGCGGCCCATTCTCTGTCGCCTGTCTGCTCTTTAAATTTCTCAGCCGGTGCGTGGCAAACCGGACATTCTGCCGGAGCAGCTTCTCCTTCGTAAACATAACCGCAAACTGTACATACCCATTTTTTCATGATGTTTCTCTCCTTTTCTTTTTGAACTTTTATTGTTATGACTTTTTAATGCAGTCACTGCATTCACCGTAAAACAGCGTGGTGCTGGATGTGATGACGCCATCGAAGTTTTCCGCCGCAAGGCGGTTGACTTCTTCAAGGCTGTGCATATCGATATCCAGATCCAGTAATCGTCCGCACTTCGTACAGAGAAAATGATTGTGCGGCTCAAGTCTTCCGTCAAATCTGTCTCCTCCGTCAGGAGTAGATATCTTTACCGCTTCTCCGATATCTGTGAGAAGGTTCAGATTCCTGTAGACAGTTCCAAGACTGATATTGGGAAATTCCTGCTTCACATGCATATATATCGAGTCAGCAGTAGGATGTTCCTTCGTTTCCATTAAGTAATGACGGATGCATTCTCGCTGTCGGCTGTACTTTAATGATGCCATCGGGAATCCCCCTTTCATTTCTAAATGAGAACAGTTATTAAAATAATAACAATAACAATTACTGTAATTAAAATATAATACTTAATCTGTGTTTTGTCAACTACTATTTTAAAAAAATAGAAAATGATATTTTTATAAATTATATAATGAAGGAATATTTGTACTAAAATATTACAAAATAATTAATAAAATCACGGCCGGAAAGGTTGTATAAGAGGATTTTCGGCAATGTATGTCAATGAATGTCGATGAAAACATTGTGAAATCAGTTGACATCACACATTTGTATTGATATAATACCAACGTAACAAATTTAACAAATGTGTAACATTTAGAACTTCCTACAAAAGATAAAGACATACGATGAAGGAGGTTTTATATGGATAAAACACACATTAAGCAGAAACTGGTCATTTCTGTCCTGGCAGGCATGACCATGATCCCGGGGAGCGCGCTGAATGTTATGGCAGCAGAAAATACAGAAGAGCAGCCATTTATTCAGGCGGCAGGGATTGAATCGGTGCTGGAAGAATGTTATGAGACAGAAGTAAAAAACAATATAGATCTCTATCTGGTACCAACAGAAGAGGGAGAGTATCTGAATATGGCATTTTCTGATACAGGAGATTATACTTATATCAGAAGTGCTCCGGATGACAACAGCGACTGGATCGGGAAGCTTTACAGTGACTCCGCGGCTCAGGTGCTGGAGTATCTGGATGGCTGGACGAAGATCCGGTCAGGTGCTGCGGAGGGGTACGTACCTTCCGAAGCCCTTATTACGGGCGAAGAAGCTAAGGCCTGTGCCCGGGAGTATGAAAATAATACAGTTACAGTCACTGCCTATGTTCTCAATGTACGGGACGGGCAGGGGACGGATGCCGACATCCTGACGCAGATCGAGATGGATGAGCAGTATGAAATGACCGGTGATCCGGTAGACGGCTGGTATCCTGTGAAAGTGGGAGATATTGACGGCTGGGTGTCCGGCAGCTATGTAACCTGTGAGACTTCCTATTCCTACGGGGAGACAAAGGAAGAGGAAGAAGAGCGTATCGCGGAAGAAAAAGCCCGCGAGGAGGAGGCCCGGGCCGCCGCAGAAGCCCAGACCGCGTCGGCTGAGGCGGCGGCAGCAGGGCAGGCTGTTATAGACTATGCCTGTCAGTTTATAGGGAATCCTTATGTCTGGGGCGGGACAAGCCTGACGAATGGGGCGGACTGTTCCGGGTTTGTCCAGTCGGTATACGCGCATTTTGGTATAAGCCTTCCGAGGACCACATATGATATGGTAAATTCGGGATATGCGGTCAGCTACGAAGAGGCGCTTCCGGGAGATCTGATCCTGTATGACGGACATGTGGGTCTGTATATGGGAGATGGAAATATTGTCAATGCCATGAATGAGGCGGACGGCATTGGGATCTGCAGCGCTACTTACGCGCCCATCATTGCTGTAAGGCGTGTACTCTGATAAATATTTAAATACAAATTTGATAAAAACGGGAAAACTGTATTTCAGTTCTGAGGTGCGGGATTCCCGTTTTCGACATAAAGCGGAAGATGAATAAGCAAAATGCACAAAAATGTTTTTATTTGTAAAAAAGCGTCGAAATAAAAAAGCAGGAAGTTTTCAACTTATCCACATAGAAAAGTATGAAAAACGTGGAAAAGGTAAGGATTTCCACAAAGTTATCCACATTATCCACACAAAAACACATGGTTTTGGTGAATTATTCACCGGCGGAAAAAGAACGGACGTTTTGGGGATTTGTTATGAAAATGTAAAATTGTCGAAAAAAATCGGGTTGATTCTTGACTTTTAAGTATTCAAAAAAACAAAAATATTTAAGGGAACCTGTCAGAAAATTCAGATAAGCAGAGCATTTCCCGGTTGATAATTTATTCAACAGGGATTATAATAAAATCCACTGAGAAATATCAATTTATAATTTTAAGGAGGAAATAGAAATGGCACAGATTTCTAAAGATACAAAAATCGGCGAACTTCTCAACATTTTTCCGGAATCCGCTCCGATCCTGATGGAGATCGGCATGCACTGTCTCGGGTGCCCTGCTTCCCAGATGGAGACACTGGAAGAAGCGGCCATGGTACATGGTATTGACAGCGCTCTTCTTGTAGAGAAGATTAACGCGGCGATGACAGCCGCAGGAAAATAAGACAGGCTGTAAGTTTTTGGAGAAATATAAAAAGTCCCGGAGAGCTTCCGGGACTTTTTGCGTGTACGGACACGTATATCTTCAATTAAGATGAAATCATGCAGACATATTAAAGTACAGACAACTTCTGTATGGCATCCGCTGAAATAATGATCCTTAAGTGCTCTTCGAGATAAGCAAGGACAGCCGGATCTGCCTTTTCAGGTGAGGCATATTCAGAAAGCATATTGCAGATCTTGTTGAATTCGTTGGCGGAGTGAGCAGAGGGCGCCAGTGCCAGAAGAAACATACTGTTTCCTTCGTCTTTATATAATGTATTCGCCCCTCTGTAGACCGGGGACAGAAGCCGCGCGGCTCTGATCACGCTGTCCAGTGTCTCAAAAGAGAAAAGGCGGACAGTAAACTCGGGCGCGGCGGTCTCTTTTCCGGCTGTATTGGTACCTGCCGCTGCTTCTTTTACCTTATTTAACAGATTCAGGAATTCATCCGCTCCCTGGAGTTTCTCTACAGAGTCCATATTAACGGGCTCTGTATCATTTTCGGGAGTGAATTTTGAAAACCGTGTATCCAGCTCTTCCGGATCTTCGACTTTTGTTATGATAAGGACGATAGAATCCGCGGAAGAGGGGATAGCCTCGATCATCAGAGGAATATTTTCCGCTTCAAATCCGAAATCAAAAGAAGCCTGCTGCATCATATCACGAAATAAAGATTTTGCTTTCTCAGTGCCATAAGCCAGCTCGCTCAGTTTCAGATGGCGGGCTGCCAGATCGGCATGTGTCAACGTACAACGAATCTGATTTTCATTGAGTTTCTCAATCTTCATATAATCACATCCTTATACTCTATAAGATAATATGCGTATCATTTAAAATTAGATACACATTCTCAACATTAGTATAAACAAAAAATAATTGGATGTAAAGAAAAACGGGATAACTTATCAACAAATCTACAGCCTTTATGAACAAAAAACACATTGCAAAGACTCCGGCGTATCCATATAATGGCACTTACAAAAGACAGTATCCACTGATAAATAAATCAAAGAGAGAAGGGAGGAAAGATATTTTTTATAGAAACCCGATAGAAAGAATCCGCCGCGGATTTGCTGCCTTTTGTCCCGCCACAGGTCCGAAGTATGTCACGAAGGTTTCCTTATGGTATGCGGCGGGAACAGCTATTTATCATGATCCGCGGGGAAAGGAGTAATACGCCGAGTGGAAGAAAAAAATTACAGAGATTTATTTACGGAACTGGAGAGCTATGAAAGAAAGGGTATTTATATGTCTCTGGACGGATACCGGGCCAGCGCGCTCCAGATCGTGACAGCATGCATGATGAAAGAAGAAGGGTCATATATGCGCGACTATATTATAAGCAGGGAGGGAAACATAGAGGCGCTCACATTTACTGATATCAATGAATGCAGGCAGGAAGAGATGCCCCTTTCGAAAGCCGGACTGAAATTATAACTGTATTTTCCTGATGCCGCTTAAAAAATCGAGAAACAGGCAAATTATTAATGACGTATAATAAAAATATGTTATAATAATGCCTGATAGGAGGTGCGGCATGGACGAAAGAGAAAGAAGGGACGCGGTTTCCAGGCGGACCGGAAGTTCCGGAACGCGCAGAAGGCGTCCTGACGGAAGCGCCCAGAGGCCGGAAGGCAGAAGCGGACAGAGACCGGAAGGCGGTTATGGAACAGGCAGGCAAAGACCGGGAACAAGATACTCTGCTTCAAACAGAAAGAGACCGGGCGGCCGGGGTTCGGACCCGAACAGACAATCCCTGGCCAGAAGAAGCAGCAGAGCACGGAGAAGGAGACGCAATACAGTAATACGGTGGCTGCTCCTCATTGTGCTGATCATAGCGGCGGCCGGAGGATTCCTGATCTGGCAGCGGTACGGTTCATCAAATGAGAAAGCCGACCTGGAACAATATTATGAGCTGGAAGCGGAAAACGATATCGCTGTGGTGATCAACAATGAGGTTGTCAGAAGAAGTGACGGGGCAGAGGACGGACAGACTGAAGATGCGCCGGCTCCGGGAAAGATATATGATGGACAGTATTACATTGAATATTCTGTTGTAAGAGACCGGATCAATAAAAGGTTCTACTGGGACTCAAACGAGAATGTCCTGCTGTATACCCTGCCGGAAGGCAGTGTTTCGGTAGAAGTGGGCAGCAGTGAATATACAGATATATCGGAGAAGAAGAGCGAGGATTATGTAATACTCAAAACGGAAGGCAAAACCGCGTATATTGCCCTTCCATTTATCCAGGCGTATACAAATATGGAGTACACGGTTTATGATGATCCGGCAAAAGCTGTGATCACGTCCCAGTGGGGAGAGACAGAGACCGCGGTACTCAGACGGGATACCCAGGTCCGTTATCAGGGCGGAGTTAAAAGCCCGATCCTTACGGAAGTGAAGAAGTCGGATAAAGTCACAGTGCTTGAAGACGAGGATGACTGGATGAAAGTCGGGACGGAAGACGGGTTTATCGGATATGTCAAGACCAATAGTCTGAAAGATATTGCTACGGAGACGACATCGAGAGAATTTGAAGAACCGGTATACACCAATATTACAAAAGACTATACTATTAACATGGCATGGCATAACGTGACCAATACAGATGCCAACAATTATGTCCTGACGACCATCGCCAGCACCAAGGGCCTGACGACCATCGCACCCACATGGTTCAGCCTTGCGGATACAGAAGGCAATGTAAGCTCTATCGCGGATGCGGATTATGTGAACTATGCCCATCAGTCTAACCTGGAAGTGTGGGCCGTACTCCGGGATTTCCATGGAGGGATCAACTCCTATGACGAGACTTACCAGGTGCTCAGCTATACATCAAAACGTACGAAGGTGATTAATCAGGTGATCGCCGGAGCACTGGAAACCGGAGTGGACGGCATTAATCTGGATTTTGAGCTGGTGTCCACGGACTGCGGGGAACATTATATCCAGTTTGTCCGGGAGCTGTCGGTGAAATGCAGGCAGAACGGGCTCGTGTTCTCGGTAGATAATTATGTGCCCCAGCCATATAACGAGCATTACGACATTGAGGAACAGGGGAATGTGGCAGATTATGTGGTGATCATGGGATATGATGAACACACGGACGGTTCCTATGAAGCGGGTTCGGTGGCCTCTATCGGTTACCTGGAAAACGGGATCGCGGACGCGTTAGATTCTGTTTCCGCGGACAAGCTGATTGCCGGAGTTCCGTTCTTTACGCGGTTATGGTTTGAGACGCCGAAGACAGAGGCTGAACTGGCTGAGCAGGAGGGCACGGAAGCGGCGTCCTATCCCAATAATGTTTCAAGCTGGGCCTATGGCATGACAGAGGCAGCGGATCTGCTGTCCTCCTTAGGAGTTCAGGCACAGTGGGATGACACGACAAAGCAGAATTATGCTGAATGGGAGGCCGACGGGGGAACATATAAAATCTGGCTGGAGGACAGCCAGTCACTGGAAGAGAAGCTGAAAGTGATCAAGGCCAACAACCTGGCAGGCGTTGCTGAGTGGTGCCTTGGAATGGAAGGTTCCGGTGTCTGGGATCTGATCCTTCAATATGTAAACTGATCCGTTGGATCGGACTGTAGAAAACTGAAAGAAATATCCTCTTTTTGCATATAATCAGATGTGGAAGGAGGATATTTTTATGAGGAAAAAGATCGGGGCAGCAGTGGCGGCAGCAGGACTTCTGGCGCTGATCCTCGCGTGCCGCGCGGCGGGAACATTTTTACTGGAAAAAATGGAGGAAGGACAGAACGCTAAAGATACAGCTGCCGGAGTTGCCGGAGATTCTAAGGGAAACGGAAACTCCGGAGCTGATGGACAGATTGTTCTGCTGGATCCCGGCCACGGAGGGATCGATGGAGGAAAGGTCGGAACAAACGGGGCAGAGGAGAAAGATGTAAATCTGCAGATATCTCTAATCCTTAAAGAACTGCTGGAGCAGGAAAATATTCCTGTTCTTATGACAAGAACAGAAGATGAAAGACTTGGGACAACACAGGTGGAGGATCTCAAAGAAAGGGTCAACATTATGAACAGTAAAAAGCCTGTGCTGTCTGTGAGCATACATCAGAACAGCTATCATGAAGAAAGTGTGCATGGAGCACAGACGTTTTACTACACGGATTCGCAGGAGGGAAAGAAAGCGGCAGAGATCATCCAGTCGGCATTAAAAGAGATTGACCCGGAAAATACGAAGCAGGCCAAAGCAAACAGTACATACTATATCCTGAAAAAGACGGAGGTCCCTGTGGTTATCGTAGAATGTGGTTTTCTCAGCAATTATGAGGAGGCGGAAAATCTGACCGATGAAGAGTATCAGAAGAAGCTGGCCGAAGCCGTGTCAAACGGGATCCGGCAGTATATAAACGAAAGATAAAAGAGTTTTTTTTTAATACAAATAATGGTATAATTGAACTCATGGAGACAAAAATAAGAAAAATCGATAAAAATCAGATAGATGAAGAAATCATCCGGGAGGCCGGAGCGCTCCTGAAAGAGGGAAAGCTGGTGGCGTTTCCGACAGAAACTGTCTACGGACTGGGGGCGGACGCGCTTCAGGAAGAGGCGGCCAGGAAGACCTATGAGGCAAAGGGACGCCCCTCAGATAATCCACTGATCGTGCATATCGCGGATTATGAAGACCTGAGGAAGATCGCTGTTCATATTCCTGCGGAAACGGCCATACTGGCCGCTCATTTCTGGCCGGGACCGCTGACCATGATCTTTGAAAAAAGTGACGCTGTGCCGTACGGCACCACGGGAGGTCTGGACACGGTAGCGGTACGGATGCCGGAAGATCCGGTGGCGCAGGCGCTGATCCGGGCGGCAGGCGGGTTTGTGTCCGCGCCCAGCGCGAATATCTCGGGGCGGCCCAGCCCCACAACGGCAGATCATGTGAGGGAAGATCTTGGCGGAAAGATCGATATGATCCTGGATGGAGGGGAAGTAGACATCGGACTGGAATCAACCATCCTGGACATGACAGTAACACCCCCCATGATCCTGCGGCCGGGAGCCATTACCGCAGAGATGTTTGAAGAAGTGATCGGACCGGTAAGCGTGGATGAGACCCTTCTTGGCGATGAGAGCGATAAAGCGCCCAAGGCTCCGGGGATGAAATACAGACATTATGCTCCCAGAGCAAAACTTATTATTATAGAAGGAGATCTTCGGAAAGAGATACTGGCCATACGACAGCTTTCCTATGAGGCTCACCGGGAAGGACGAACCGTTGGGATCATTGCCACAGGCGAGACCCTTCCTTTCTATAATTATGGGATTGTCAAAAATATAGGAACAAGGGAAAATGAGAAGACGATCGCGCGGAACCTATACAAGGTGCTGCGGGAATTTGACGGGGAAGATGTTGAGACGATCTACAGTGAGTCTTTTGCTGTGCAGGGTATGGGAAAAGCGATCATGAACCGGCTGGAAAAAGCCGCAGGGCATCTGAGACTCTCTGCCGCGGCGATCGTTAAAGAGCAGAAGTACCGGCGGATCACCTTTGTCAGTGGAAGTGATACGGCCAGAGGTCCCATGGCTGCGGAGCTGCTTCGCAGACAGGAGCTGAAACAGGAATATGTGATAGATTCCAGAGGGACTGTAGTGCTCTTTCCGGAACCGGCGAATCAGAAGGCAGAGGCCATCATGAAGAGCGCCCAGATGACTTTGGAAAGTCATGTGACCCGCCAGTTCGACGAGGAAAATCTTCAGGATGATACACTGGTCCTTACCATCGACGAGAGTCAGAAGGCCAGACTGCTTTCTGAATACGGGCAGAAAGGAAACATCTATACATTAAACGAGTTTGTGGGGGATGACATACAGATACCGGAGCCTTACGGCAAGCCGCTGACAGCTTACGGAGAATGCTTTGAGGTGCTGGACAGACTGATAGGGGAACTTGCAGACAAACTGAATTCATTAGTGGAGGACAGAAGATGACAGGAAGAATATTTGTAATGGAGCACCCGCTGATCGCGCATAAGATCAGCTATATCAGACAGGAGAGTGTAGGTACCAAAGAATTCCGTGAAGTGATCGGTGAGATCGCTCAGCTTATGTGCTATGAAGCCACCCGGGATCTGAAGCTTCAGGATGTCAGGATCAAGACACCTATCGCGGAGATGACAGGAAAAGAGCTTGCAGGGAAAAAACTGGCCATTGTTCCTATCCTGAGAGCCGGCCTTGGAATGGTGGATGGAATGCTGTCATTGATACCGACAGCCAAGGTGGGTCATATCGGTCTGTACCGGGATCCGCAGACGCTGGAACCGGTAGAATATTACTGCAAGCTGCCTGCGGACTGTGGAGACAGAGAGGTGTTTGTAGTAGATCCCATGCTGGCTACAGGCGGCTCCAGTACCGCGGCGATCCGGATGCTGAAAGAAAAAGGAGTAAAACACATCCGCTTTTTGTGCATAATTGCCGCTCCGGAAGGGATAAAGCGGATGCAGGAGGAACATCCGGATGTAGATATTTATATTGGGGCACTGGATGAGCGGCTCAACGATCACGGATATATCGTGCCCGGCCTGGGAGACGCGGGAGACAGGATCTTCGGAACGAAATAAAATCCGGCTGCAATATAATAGGGACGAAATCTTCGGATAAACTATATACAAAGGAGATGCAGAGAATGACAGAAAAAAGAAAAGATTATTTATCCTGGGATGAGTATTTCATGGGAGTGGCCATGCTTTCCGGAATGCGGTCAAAAGATCCCAACACTCAGGTGGGCTGCTGTATCGTAAGCCAGGACAACAAGATCCTGTCAATGGGATATAACGGATTCCCCATCGGATGCTCGGATGATGAATTCCCGTGGACGAGGGACGGACAGGATCCTCTGCAGACAAAATACGTATATTCTACTCACAGCGAACTGAACGCCATACTCAATTACAGCGGCGGGAGTCTGGCAGGAGCGAAACTTTATGTTTCTCTCTTTCCCTGCAATGAATGCGCGAAGGCGATCATACAGGCAGGGATCAGGGAAGTGATCTATGACTGTGACAAATACGCGGATACACCGGGTGTTATAGCTTCCAAAAGGATGATGGACGCGGCGGGGGTCAGATATCATCAATATCATAGAACAAACAGAAAGATCGAGATCGAAGTATGAAAGGGGACAGGTACTTTTTAAAAGGGGTCAGGCCCCTTTTTCCAATGTTATCAGAATATTCTGACAGAAAGGATTTTACGACGGCATGAAACGAATATTGATGATGGTACTGAGAAATCTTTATATAGTCCCCTATGGATGGATACGTCTGTGTTATCGGGCGGCCCATGTGGACAAATATACAGAGGAAGACATGTACGCTTTCCTTCAGTGGATCGATCTCCGCGCAAACAGAGGAGGAAATGTGCACATTGACGCTCACGGGCAGGAGAACATTCCTGACAGAGACGGATTTATGTTTTTCCCAAATCATCAGGGATTATATGATGTACTTGCTATTATAGAAGCAAGTCCACGGCCCTTTTCGGTCGTGGCGAAAAAAGAAGTGGCGAAGATTCCGTTTCTGAAACAGGTTTTTGCCTGTATGAAAGCATATATGATCGATCGTGACGATATCCGGCAGTCAATGCAGGTCATTATTAACGTGGCAAAAGAAGTAAAAAAGGGAAGAAATTATCTGATCTTTGCGGAAGGGACACGTTCAAAGGCAGGCAATCGCGCAGGCGGCTTTAAGGGCGGCAGCTTTAAAGCCGCAACAAAAGCGCAGTGCCCGATTGTTCCCGTTGCGTTGATAGACTCCTTCAGGCCCTTTGACACGAATACGATAAAACCGGTGACGGTCCAGGTGCATTTTCTGAAACCTCTTCAATATGAAGAGTATAAGGAGATGAAGACAACCGAGATCGCATCACTTGTTCAGAAGCGGATCCAGGCTGTCATAGATGAGAACGCGGACCGTTCCGGCCATTGAGGCACGGACGGCAGCTACGGAGCAGTCATAGCATCCGGCAGGCACGGCGAAGAAAGTTGTATGTTTTTTGAAAAATCCCGTTGACATTGGAAATTCTGTTTAGTATAATAAATTTCGCACTATTGGTGCGAAAAGGATAGATCGCCGCGGCGGATGAGCCGTGGACAGATTCAGGATCAGGAGAAATACTCAAGAGGCTGAAGAGGCGCCCCTGCTAAGGGTGTAGGTCGGGAAACCGGCGCGAGGGTTCAAATCCCTCTTTCTCCGTTCGGTATCAACCGAAAAACTACTGGAAGCATCCGGTAGTTTTTATTTGTCCCCAAAGGACCGGGAGGGCAGGCCTGGCGGCGGAGCCCGGAGGCAGGAAGAGAGCGGGAGGAATAGTGGGAGATACCGGGGAAAAAGTACCAGATATAGTAGCTGAGAGCAGAAAAAGAAAAGAGTTAGAAAAAGTTAAAAAAAAGAGTTGACAAAGGGCTAAGGTAAGTGGTACTATGTTTAAGCTGACCCGTGAGGGACAGCAAAAAAGAGAAAAAAAGTTCTTGACAAGCGCGGGAGAGTCTGATAGAATAGCAGAGCTGTCGCGAAAGAGAGGACAGAGGACCTTGATAACTGAACAATAGACAACAACCCTTGAAAATTTCTTAAAGAGAAAAATTCAAAGAACGTCATTGAACAATGAGGTTCGGCTGTGCCGAACGGCTTTCACACTAGATTCGTGAAAGACCTCATCAAGTGTTCAATGCCAACAACAGTAAAGAGGGAAAGAATTAGCTAGTAGTTAATTCTGGACTCGGAACAAACACTTTTAACGAGAGTTTGATCCTGGCTCAGGATGAACGCTGGCGGCGTGCCTAACACATGCAAGTCGAGCGAAGCACTTTACTTAGATTTCTTCGGAATGACGAGTTTAGTGACTGAGCGGCGGACGGGTGAGTAACGCGTGGGTAACCTGCCTCATACAGGGGGATAACAGTTAGAAATGACTGCTAATACCGCATAAGACCACAGCTTCGCATGGAGCGGTGGTAAAAACTCCGGTGGTATGAGATGGACCCGCGTCTGATTAGCTAGTTGGTAAGGTAACGGCTTACCAAGGCGACGATCAGTAGCCGACCTGAGAGGGTGACCGGCCACATTGGGACTGAGACACGGCCCAAACTCCTACGGGAGGCAGCAGTGGGGAATATTGCACAATGGGGGAAACCCTGATGCAGCGACGCCGCGTGAGTGAAGAAGTATTTCGGTATGTAAAGCTCTATCAGCAGGGAAGAAACTGACGGTACCTGACTAAGAAGCACCGGCTAAATACGTGCCAGCAGCCGCGGTAATACGTATGGTGCAAGCGTTATCCGGATTTACTGGGTGTAAAGGGAGCGTAGACGGATAGGCAAGTCTGGAGTGAAAGCCCGGGGCTCAACCCCGGGACTGCTTTGGAAACTGTTTATCTAGAGTGCTGGAGAGGTAAGTGGAATTCCTAGTGTAGCGGTGAAATGCGTAGATATTAGGAGGAACACCAGTGGCGAAGGCGGCTTACTGGACAGTAACTGACGTTGAGGCTCGAAAGCGTGGGGAGCAAACAGGATTAGATACCCTGGTAGTCCACGCCGTAAACGATGACTACTAGGTGTCGGGTGGCAAAGCCATTCGGTGCCGCAGCAAACGCAATAAGTAGTCCACCTGGGGAGTACGTTCGCAAGAATGAAACTCAAAGGAATTGACGGGGACCCGCACAAGCGGTGGAGCATGTGGTTTAATTCGAAGCAACGCGAAGAACCTTACCTGCCCTTGACATCCGGATGACCGGTGGGTAATGCCACCCTCTCTTCGGAGCATCCGAGACAGGTGGTGCATGGTTGTCGTCAGCTCGTGTCGTGAGATGTTGGGTTAAGTCCCGCAACGAGCGCAACCCTTATCTTTAGTAGCCAGCATTCAGGATGGGCACTCTAGAGAGACTGCCAGGGATAACCTGGAGGAAGGTGGGGATGACGTCAAATCATCATGCCCCTTATGGGCAGGGCTACACACGTGCTACAATGGCGTAAACAAAGGGAAGCGAGTCTGTGAGGATAAGCAAATCTCAAAAATAACGTCTCAGTTCGGATTGTAGTCTGCAACTCGACTACATGAAGCTGGAATCGCTAGTAATCGCGAATCAGAATGTCGCGGTGAATACGTTCCCGGGTCTTGTACACACCGCCCGTCACACCATGGGAGTCAGTAACGCCCGAAGTCAGTGACCCAACCGTAAGGAGGGAGCTGCCGAAGGCGGGACCGATAACTGGGGTGAAGTCGTAACAAGGTAGCCGTATCGGAAGGTGCGGCTGGATCACCTCCTTTCTAAGGAAGAAATATTAAGTAGAGAGCTGTTGTCTATTGTTGAGTTGTCAGGGAGAGGAAAATGAGCAAAGGACGCATATGAAAAGGGAACAAGTTCGCCTTGCTAGGTTCGAAAGGACCTCACCAAGCGCGGCGAACAAGCCTAGTTCTAAGCTCGAAAGGACCTCGCTAAGAACTCAGGCTTTTTTGGTGGCGATGCGCCCGGGGGAAACACCCGTACCCATCCCGAACACGATGGTTAAGCCCCGGACGGCCGATGGTACTGCACTGGAGACGGTGTGGGAGAGTAGGTGGCCGCCAAATTTAAAAAGAAAAGAACTAAGGCAGATCCGCTGCCGAAGTTAAAAATAAATACAGGCAAAGATGAGCAACAACTTATCACCGCCAACCCCATCAGCAGGGCAGTGCTGTTAAAAAGCTGGTTTCACCAGTGATTAGAGATTTGAAAAGATTCAAGTTTCTAATGACTGATGAAAAGTCAGTCAGATGTGTACCTTGAAAACTGCATACAGAGAAAAACAATTGATGATAAGAATATCTTATATATCAAGACATCCGAGGAAATGTTATTAACAACATGAACTGATTCGATAGAATCCTTCGAAGAAAACGAAGTAAAAAAATTGGCCTATTGCCAACGCGTGTAACGCTATACACGTGTGGATAAGAACTCATTCCCGTGAGAACTTATCGTTTGGTTATGCTGATAAGAGCGTATGGTGGATGCCTTGGCACTAAGAGCCGATGAAGGACGTGATAAGCTGCGAAAAGCTTCGGGGAGGGGCAAATACCCATTGATCCGGAGATCTCCGAATGGGGAAACCTGCTTGAGGAAACCTCAAGTATCCTGACGCCAATCCATAACGTCAGGAGGGGAACCCGGTGAACTGAAACATCTAAGTAGCCGGAGGAAGAGAAAACAACAGTGATTCCGAAAGTAGCGGCGAGCGAAATCGGAAGAGCCCAAACCAGTGTGCGTGCATGCTGGGGTTCGGACCGCGGAATTGATTCAATGAGCTTAGCAGAACGGTTTTGGGAAAGCCGGCCAGAGAGGGTGAAAGCCCCGTAAGCGAAAAGCGAGTTGACAAGGCGGTATCCAGAGTAGGTCGAGACACGTGGAACCTTGACTGAACACGCGGGGACCACCCCGTAAGGCTAAATACTCCTTAGTGACCGATAGCGCATAGTACTGTGAAGGAAAGGTGAAAAGGACCCCGGGAGGGGAGTGAAAAAGAACCTGAAACCATATGTTTACAAGCTGTGGAACATCTTTATAGGATGAACCGCGTACTTTTTGTAGAACGGTCCGGCGAGTTGCGCTGGCTGGCGAGGTTAAGGACTTCAGGTCCGGAGCCGAAGGGAAACCAAGTCTTAATAGGGCCACAGTCAGTCGGAGCAGACCCGAAACCGGGTGATCTACCCATGTCCAGGTTGAAGTTGCCGTAAAAGGCAATGGAGGACCGAACCCACATCCGTTGAAAAGGGTGGGGATGAGGTGTGGGTAGGGGAGAAATTCCAATCGAACCCGGAGATAGCTGGTTCTCCTCGAAATAGCTTTAGGGCTAGCCTCATACAAGTCTTGCGGAGGTAGAGCACTGAATTCCTGCGGGGGCGTCAAAGCTTACCAAGGGATATCAAACTCCGAATGCCGTGTAGATGGTGTATGGGAGTCAGACTGTCCGAGATAAGTTGGGTAGTCAAAAGGGAAAGAGCCCAGACCTGCAGCTAAGGCCCCAAAATGTGTGTTAAGTGGAAAAGGATGTGGGATTTCGAAGACAACTAGGATGTTGGCTTAGAAGCAGCCATCCATTAAAAGAGTGCGTAATAGCTCACTAGTCGAGAGGTCCTGCGCCGAAAATGTCCGGGGCTGAAACACACTGCCGAAGCTCAGGGATCTACGAATGTAGATCGGTAGAGGAGCATTCTTAACGGGACGAAGCGGTACCGGAAGGAGCCGTGGACTGTTAAGAAGAGAGAATGCCGGAATGAGTAGCGAGAGGAAGGTGAGAATCCTTCCGGCCGAATATCTAAGGTTTCCAGGGTAAAGCTGATCTGCCCTGGGTAAGTCGGGACCTAAGGCGAGGCCGAGAGGCGTAGTCGATGGACAACAGGTTGAAATTCCTGTACTATCCTGTAACAGAACTGTGGGGACGCAGAGAGAGAGCGTGAGCCGGGAATGGAAAGACCGGTGCAAGCGAGGTAGGAGTCGCATAGGCAAATCCGTGCGGCAATCCGAAGACGTGACGCGGACCGAAAACAAGTAGGGAAGCACGTGAGCTAGCTGCCGAGAAAAGCCGCTATTGTTTGCAGGATACCCGTACCGTAAACCGACACAGGTGGATGAGGAGAGAATCCTAAGGCCGACGGGAGAAGCATTGTTAAGGAACTCGGCAAAATGACTCCGTAACTTCGGGAGAAGGAGTGCCTCGAGAGAGGCCGCAGAGAATTGGCCCAAGCAACTGTTTAGCAAAAACACAGGTCTATGCGAAACCGAAAGGTGAGGTATATGGGCTGACGCCTGCCCGGTGCTGGAAGGTTAAGGGGAGAGGTTAGCGCAAGCGAAGCTTTGAACTTAAGCCCCAGTAAACGGCGGCCGTAACTATAACGGTCCTAAGGTAGCGAAATTCCTTGTCGGGTAAGTTCCGACCCGCACGAAAGGCGTAATGATTTGGGCACTGTCTCAACAATGCACCCGGTGAAATTGAAATACCAGTGAAGATGCTGGTTACCTGCGCCAGGACGGAAAGACCCCATGGAGCTTTACTCCAGCTTGATACTGGGATTCGATATTGCATGTACAGGATAGGTGGGAGACTAGGAAGTGAGGACGCCAGTCCTCATGGAGTCACTGTTGGGATACCACCCTTGCAGTATTGGGTTTCTAACCAGCAGCCGTGATCCGGCTGGGGGACAATGTCAGGTGGGGAGTTTGACTGGGGCGGTCGCCTCCGAAAGGGTATCGGAGGCGCTCAAAGGTTCCCTCAGAATGGTCGGAAACCATTCGAAGAGTGCAAAGGCAGAAGGGAGCTTGACTGCGACACCGACGGGTGGAGCAGGTACGAAAGTAGGACTTAGTGATCCGGTGGTATAAAGTGGGATTGCCATCGCTCAACGGATAAAAGCTACCCTGGGGATAACAGGCTTATCACTCCCAAGAGTTCACATCGACGGAGTGGTTTGGCACCTCGATGTCGGCTCATCGCATCCTGGGGCTGTAGTCGGTCCCAAGGGTTGGGCTGTTCGCCCATTAAAGCGGTACGCGAGCTGGGTTCAGAACGTCGTGAGACAGTTCGGTCCCTATCCGGCGTGGGCGTAGGATATTTGAGAGGAGCTGTCCTTAGTACGAGAGGACCGGGATGGACTGGCCGCTGGTGGATCTGTTGTTTTACCAAGAGCATAGCAGAGTAGCCAAGCCGGGACGGGATAAACGCTGAAGGCATCTAAGCGTGAAGCCCCCCTCGAGATGAGATATCCCATAACGTCAAGTTAGTAAGACCCCTTGAAGACGACGAGGTAGATAGGGCAGAGGTGGAAGTGCAGTAATGTACGGAGCTGACTGTTACTAATAGGTCGAGGGCATAACCAGAGCGGGAATAGGTATTGGATGAGTTTTCTTTGTATGTAGTTTTGAAAGTACACTTTTTTGATAAATAGAAAGTGGCCCAGTGGCTCAGTTGGTTAGAGCGCCGCCCTGTCACGGCGGAGGTCGAGAGTTCGAGTCTCTTCTGGGTCGTTTGTGGGGTCTTAGCTCAGCTGGGAGAGCATCTGCCTTACAAGCAGAGGGTCATAGGTTCGAGCCCTATAGGCCCCATTTAGAGCATTTATGGATGGATTCCCGAGTGGCCAAAGGGGGCAGACTGTAAATCTGTTGGCAACGCCTTCGAAGGTTCGAATCCTTCTCCATCCACTGATGTTGAATGATTTAGTAAAGCAATCGGTTTGCTAAAACCAAAACGGTTCGAATCTTTCTTCATCTATTATAAGCCGATGTGGCTCAATTGGCAGAGCAGCTGATTTGTAATCAGCAGGTTATCGGTTCAAGTCCGATCATCGGCTTTGTCTCAGATGAGACATTATAATTTCATAGCGCGGGGTGGAGCAGTCTGGAAGCTCGTCGGGCTCATAACCCGAAGGTCGCAGGTTCAAATCCTGCTCCCGCAACTTACACGATATCATGGTAAGCGTACAGAAACAGATGTCTTTGGATTTCAGGTTCACCTGGAGTTGCAAAGGCATATGTGGATATAAGCGTCTGTTTTCTTGATGAAAGGACGGCTTGATCAGGCTGAGAGTGAAATTCGTGGTATTTGCCCAGATAGCTCAGTTGGTAGAGCAGAGGACTGAAAATCCTCGTGTCGCTGGTTCGATTCCGGCTCTGGGCATTTTCTCTGTAATAAATAAAGTAATTTGCGGAGAAGTTAATTGAATAGGGGCGTGTAGCTCAGGTGGTAGAGCACTTGACTTTTAATCAAGTTGTCCGGGGTTCGAATCCCCGCACGCTCACTGGCAGGCAGTGTAGACTGAAGATATGAAGTTTACGCTGTCTTTTATTTTAGTGAAGAATATGTGTCGGAAGTGTTAAGGATCAGTGTAATGTATTGTGCCCGGAGAAGGGCTGTGCTAACATTATCAAAATTAAGAAAGAATTAAGAGATGAGTGACGTACATGGATACATATGGAAGCGGAAGCCACAAACAGAAGAAGGAAAAATATCAGAACCGGACATATGGCGGAAGGTTTGGGAAAATAGTTAGGATAGTGCTGTTTTCCTGCGCCGGTTTTCTGATACTGCTTCTGGTAGCTGTGAGTGCTGTCTTTGGGGAAGAACGAATGAAGGAAACAGAAGAAGGATATCTGCTGGGAGCTGTTGGCAATATGGAGGATGCCCTGGGAGAGATTTCTTCAGAAGCGGTAGACAGCACAGGAGGTACCCCTGCCGGACAACAGGAAGAAGAGAGTTTATTTGTCCCGATTCTGGAGGCAGACAGCACGGAGTTGACGATTACTTGGGAGGGATTGTCGGAAGAAGATCTGAGTGAGACGGAAGTGCTGAAAACAGAGATTCAGTCGGCAATTGATGCTTTCTCTGCTGAAGGATATTCAACAGGTTTTCTTCTTTATGATATTAATACAGAGGGCGGCATCAGCTATCGGGCTGATGAAAGTTATTACAGTGCCAGCACGATCAAGGGACCGTATGTGGCCTGGCTTGTACAGGCGTACCCGCAGACCGCGGACAGACTTTATGATACGATCGAGAATACGATAGCCTGGTCCAGCAATGATGATTATGAGATGCTCATCAGTACATATGGTTCTTCAGAATTCGACAGCTGGATAGCGGGGCTGGGCTGTAAAAACATAGCTCTTTCAGGAGAGTGGTATCCTGACATCAATGCCCGGGATTTTGCTGTTTTGTGGAACTTTGTTTATGACAGTTTTCTTTCGGGTTCAGTTCCTGATTATATCCGGGATCTTTATACCGGAACTCTTGAGTCAGCCATATATGAAACACTTAGCCCATGGTATACTGTCTATTCAAAAACCGGATGGATCGGGGAAGGTCTGGGGACATATTATAATGTACAGAATGATGCGGGAATCGTAATGAAGGGAGATGATCCCTATGTGATCGTCGTTTTGAGTGATGCGTATGGCCGAACAGACCTGCTGGATCATCTGGTAGCAGTTCTGGATTCGGCGCATACGTCTCTCCTGAATATTGAAAGTACAGAATAAACAGAGCTTTTGAAGCAATATTTTATTATCTATTCCCCGCCCGGTCCGTCCCGGCGGGGAACTTCGTCAGGAATTACATTTGTGGCGTCTGAAGCCGGCGGCAGGATGATCTCCGGCGTTTTGGACTGTCCGTTATTATCTTTCTCTTTTCTGTCAGGATACACAGTGCCCGGTACCCACTGGGGCGGGCCGTAATTGAGTTCTTTCATGATTTACGCCTCCTTGATTTTTCAAAATACAGAATCTGTCATAGATTCAGCGTGCTGTTATGTGAGAATAGTATGTCCTGCGCAGAAAGAAATATACAGAGGAAATCTGCGGCGACATGTAAGAGCAGCAAAAAAAGCCGGGATGAGGATCACCGGCTGAGAAAAGAGAAATATATATGTGAAAAAGCATTTCTGCTTTATTTGACTATAATATAACCGCGAAATGTGAGGAATATGTGTTGTCTGTATAAAAACAAAGTTAAAAATTATAAAATAAAACAGCAAATTCTGGTGCACTGTGATAAAATGAAAAAGAGTTTAGAAGACGGATGAGTGTGCAAAGAGGCAGTTTATGACAGACTATTTATATAGAAAACTAAAGGAATACGTGTCATCAGAATTTTACGGATTTCATATGCCCGGTCATAAGCGAAATGGAGCGGTAACAGGAGCAGACCTTCCCTATGATATTGACATTACGGAGATTGATGGCTTCGATGATCTCCATCATGCGAATGGGGTACTAAAAGAAGCGCAGGAGAGGTCGGCAGAACTTTTTCACGCAGAAGAGACACATTATCTTATCAATGGGAGCACGGCAGGGATCCTCAGCGCTATAATGGGATGTACGCGCAGAGGAGACAAGATACTTATGGCAAGAAACTGCCATAAATCTGTATACAACAGTGTACTTTTAAACGGACTGTGGCCCATCTATCTTTATCCATCAACATGGAAAGAGGCAGGAACTTCCGGGGAGATCTGTCCGGATGAAGTGGAGCGGTTTCTGGAAAGAGACGCAGATATCCGGGCTGTCGTTATTACTTCTCCTACGTATGACGGTGTAGTTTCTGACGTGGGGAAGATCGCAGAGATCACGCACCGGTATGGTATCCCTCTGATCGTGGACGAAGCCCACGGAGCACATTTTGGATTTCACCCGTATTTTCCAAAGAACGGTAACGAGCTGGGGGCAGACGTGGTCATCCACAGCCTGCATAAAACACTTCCCGCGCTGACGCAGACCGGACTTCTTCACATGAATGGGGAGAGGGCGGACAGAGACCGGATCCGTGCCTGTCTGCATATGCTGCAGTCCAGCAGCCCTTCCTATGTACTGATGGCAGGAATAGATGAATGTGTCCGGGTTCTTGCGGAAAATGGAAGAGAACTGTTTAACCGGTATACGGAAAACCTGGAACACGCGAGACAGAGAATGAAGCTTCTGGAAAATCTCAGCATACTGGAAATGGAACATTACGATCGTTCCAAAATACTTATCTCTGTGAAGGACGTATACAGAGAAGAAAATAAAGAAATTAAAAAGTTTTCTGGAAAAGATTTATATTTTACTATGAAAGAAAATTATTTACAATTGGAAATGGCGGCTCCGGGATATGCCCTTGCAATGACATCCATTGCCGATACGTCGGAGGGGATGGAACAGCTGGCCGGAGTATTGCTGAATATTGACAGGAAACTTGCAAAATTTGTGAAATCTGAAGAAAAGAACGAGAAATATCCGCAGGATTCTGCAAGTTTTCCGCCGGATACAGAAAGGAACAGACAGGTTTTTCTGCCCTGTGAGGCGGCACAGATGGACAGAGAGTATATTTCCTGGGAAAGATGTGCGGGCAGAGTCGCGTTGGAATATGCTTATGTCTATCCTCCGGGGATTCCGCTGACAGTGCCCGGTGAGGAGATATCAGGCGCGGTCGTCGGGCAAGTCAGAGCGTATGAAGATGCGGGTTTTCAGATAGAAGGAACAAAAGAGAAGAAAAGGATCGGGGTGTTGATGAATGGGTAAAATTTATTATGTGATGGGAAAGAGCTCTTCGGGAAAAGACACAATATATAAACATCTGATGAAGCGGCACCCCCGCTTCCGTACTATCGTGCCTTATACAACCAGACCGATCAGGGAAGGGGAGAGGGACGGCGTAGAATACTTCTTTGTGGATAAGGAGCGGTTTCGGGAAATGCGGGAGGAAGAGAAAGTCATTGAGACACGTTCTTATAACACAAAATGCGGGATATGGACGTATTTTACCGCGGATGACGGGCAGATCGATCTGGGGAAATATGATTATCTGGTGATTGGCACGCTGGTCTCCTATCAGGCGCTTAAGGAGTATTTCGGGACGGAACGGCTGGTACCGGTCTACATCGAGGTGGAGGATGGAATCCGGCTTACCCGCGCGCTGGATCGGGAAAAATGTCAGGAAAAGCCTTTGTACGCGGAGATGTGCAGACGTTTTCTGGCAGACGAGGAGGATTTCTCAGAGGAGAATCTGAAAAAAGCCGGAATAAAGAAACGGTTTGAAAATATTCAACTGGAGGATTGTCTGAACGAGATCGAGCAGTATATCAGACAGGAGACATTTTAAAAATAACTCCGGCCGTGAGGGCGGAGCGCGGAAGTCTGTAATGTGAATAGTGCGAATAGTAAAAAAGAAAAGGATACGAGGTGTTCTTTTCTTTTTTGTATTTATAGAAGAAATAAGTCTGCAGATCAAAAATCAGGCAAAATTAAGGAGGACGCAAAATGACAGAGTACAGGATTGACACAGGAATGATCGAAGGATTCCGGATTTCGCTGCGAGAGAAAGAAAAGTCTCCGGCGACGATCCGAAAATATATCCGGGAGATCGAATTTTTGGAAGAGTTTCTGCATGGGAGGGAAATTACAAAAGGGAACCTGTTGGAATACAGCGAATATCTTCAGGAAGGAAACAGACCGCAGACAGTGAACGGAAAGCTGGCGGCAGTCAATGCGTTTCTTGATTTTATCGGAATGCCTGCGGAGCGGTTAAAGTATCAGCGGGTGCAGCGGAAGATTTTCGCGGAAGAGGCCCGGGAGCTGACGCAGGAGGAATATAAAAGACTGCTGGAAGTGACGTCGGAAGAGATGGACGATCAGATCTATATCGTTCAAAATCCGGAAGGAAAACTTTAGGGGTATAACTTAGATAAATATTGTGTTATACTTAATAGGTAACTCATGTTCTGTGAGAACGAAAAAATAGTGGATCCAGAGGCGGAAGACCACTGAAAAACCATAGATAACAGGTGAAGATATGAGTGGGTTTAAAGATGTGGTAGGCCACAAGAATATAATTAAATATATCCAGAATGCGGTAAGGGCGGACGCGGTTTCCCATGCCTATATCCTGAACGGAGAGAGAGGGTCAGGGAAGAAGCTGCTGGCGAATCTTTTTGCCATGAGCCTGCAGTGCCAGGACCGGGATGAGGACGGGGATGCCTGCGGAAAATGTCAGTCATGCAGGCAGGCGATGAATGGAAATCAGCCCGATATCATCCATGTGACTCATGAGAAGCCGGGAACCATCAGTGTAGATGACATCCGGCAGCAGGTCAATGATGATGTAGTAATACGGCCTTACAGCAGCAGATATAAGGTGTATATCATTGCGGACGCGGATCTGCTGAGTGTACAGGCTCAGAACGCGCTGCTGAAGACGATTGAAGAACCTCCGGAGTATGCGGTTATCATGCTGCTTACGGAGAACGCGGAGACGCTGCTTGCCACAATACGGTCCCGGTGTGTTATGATGAAACTCCGCAACATCAAGGATCAGCTGGTGAAGAAGTACCTTATGGAGCAGATGGAGATCCCGGATTACAAAGCGGATGTCTGCGTGGCGTTTGCTCAGGGGAATATGGGCAAGGCGATCATGCTGGCGAACTCGGAGTACTTTAATGAGATCAAGGAAGAGGCGGTGCATCTTCTGAGAAATATCGACGAGATGACTGTTCCTGAGTTGATGGAAGCGGTGAAGCGCTGTATGACGTACAAGCTGGAGATCAATGATTACCTGGATATTATTGCCATCTGGTACAGGGATGTGCTGATCTATAAAGCAACAAAGAGTGTGGACCGGGTCGTGTTTTCAGATCAGATGAAATATATCCGTGAGCGGGCGAGAAAGAGTTCATATGAAGGCATAGAGAATATTCTGGATGCTCTGGAAAAAGCCAAAGCAAGAATGAAAGCCAACGTGAACTTTGAGCTGACGATGGAGCTTTTGCTGCTGACCATCAAGGAAAACTGACAGATCCTGCTGATATAAAGGAGAAGTGACAAAATGACGAAAGTAATCGGTGTGAGATTCCGGCAGGCAGGGAAGATCTACTTCTTTGCGCCGGGGAAATTTGATATAAAACAGGGCGACAATGTGATCGTCGAGACTGCCCGGGGCGTAGAATTCGGGCGGGTTGTGAGCAGTCCCCGGGAAGTGAAGGATGAGGAGGTCGTTCAGCCGCTGAAACCTGTGATCCGGATTGCCACAGATCAGGACAGAAAGACGGTGGAGAAAAACCACCAGAAAGAAAAAGAGGCATTTAAGATCTGTCTGGAAAAGATCCGAAAGCACAAGCTGGAAATGAAGCTGATCAGTGTGGAGTATACTTTCGACGGGAATAAGATCCTGTTTTACTTTACAGCAGACGGAAGAATCGATTTCCGTGAGCTGGTGAAAGATCTGGCGGCAGTGTTCCGGACAAGGATCGAGCTTCGTCAGATCGGAGTCAGAGATGAGACAAAGATACGGGGCGGAATCGGCATCTGCGGCAGACCACTGTGCTGCAGCACTTATCTGACCGAATTTTCCGCGGTGTCCATCCGTATGGCGAAAGAACAGAATCTTTCTCTGAATCCGACAAAGATATCAGGTGTGTGCGGACGACTCATGTGCTGCCTGACCAACGAGGAGGAGACCTATGAGATGCTGAACAGTCAGCTGCCGTCGGTAGGAGACTCTGTTACCACCAAGGACGGGCTGACCGGGGTGGTCCATTCTCTGAGCGTACTGCGCAAGCTGGTAAAAGTTGTGGTAAATCTGGAAGATGATGAGAAGGAGATCCGGGAATACCGTGCAGAGGATCTGAAGTTCAGACCCCGAAAGAAAAAACAGAAAGTTTCGAAAGAAGAGATGAAGAAACTGGCAGCGCTGGAAAAAGAAGAAGGAGCGTCAAAGTTAGATGACAAATGATGAAAGTAAAAGACGCAGCCTGATCAAGCCGGGCGAACGGCTGGATGATCTTCAGCTTGGCGGGCTTTATCTTATACAGGATCCGGAGAAATTCTGTTTTGGAGTAGATGCGGTATTTTTGTCAGATTTCGTCAGGGTCAGGCCGGGAGAGACTGTACTGGATATGGGGACCGGAAACGGGATCATACCTGTCCTCCTGGCAGGGAAAACGCAGGGAAAGAAATTTACCGGGCTGGAGATACAGACTGAGACTGCGGATATGGCGAGGCGCAGCGTAGCGTATAACCATCTGGAAGACCGGATCCAGATCGTGACGGGTGATATCAAAGAGGCGGCAGAGATTTTCAGGCCGGCCTTTTTTGATGTGATCACTGTGAATCCACCGTATATGATCTCCCGGCACGGGCTCCGAAATCCGGATGACGCGAAGGCCGTAGCACGCCACGAAGTGCTGTGCTCGCTGGATGATATTCTCCGGGAGAGCATGCGGCTTTTGCAGGATAAGGGGAGATTCTATATGGTCCACAGACCGTTCAGGCTGGCGGAGATCATGATCAAGATGAACCATTATAAAATAGAGCCGAAGCGGCTCAAGTTTATCCATCCGTATATCGACAGAGAGCCGGTGCTGGTGCTGATCGAAGGTGTGCGGAGCGGAAAGTCCAGAGTGACAGTAGAGCCGCCGATTATCATTTATCATTAAAAGGAGGAACTATGCCGGGGACATTATATCTGTGCGCGACACCGATCGGAAATCTGGAAGATATGACCTTCCGGGCAGTGCGTGTACTGAGGGAGGCGGACCTGATCGCGGCGGAAGACACGAGGAACAGCAGGAAGCTTTTGAATCATTTCGATATCCACACCCCCATGACGAGCTATCATGAATATAATAAATTCGACAAGGGGAGGAAACTGGTAGAGAATCTTCTGGAGGGTAAAAATATTGCCCTTATTACAGATGCCGGGACGCCGGGGATTTCTGACCCGGGGGAGGAACTGGTACGCATGTGTTATGCGGCGGGCATCTGTGTTACGGCAGTGCCGGGAGCGGCGGCATGCGTTACTGCGCTGACGGTTTCCGGACTCCCCACAAGACGATTTGCCTTTGAGGCATTTCTGCCTTCGGAGAAAAAAGAGAGGGAGGAGATACTGGAAACGCTTGTCCGGGAACAGAGGACCATCGTTCTCTATGAAGCGCCCCACCGTCTTGTAAAAACACTGCGGCTGCTGGCAGAGCGGCTGGGAGACAGGCAGGTATCTGTGTGCAGGGAACTGACAAAAAAGCATGAGACCATATACCGGGCGTCTCTTCCGGAAGCGGCAGACTACTATGAAAACAATGTTCCGAGAGGCGAGTGTGTGATCGTGATCGAGGGAATGAGCCGGGAAACAATCAGACAGGAAGAGAAAGAAAAATGGGAGAACTTGTCTGTAGAGGAGCATGTAGATTACTATATTTCTCAGGGGCTGGACCGGAAAACGGCCATGAAAAATGCCGCAAAGGACCGCGGCGTTCAGAAACGGGATATTTATAATTATCTGGAACAGAAAAAGCACAGCAGAACAGAGGGATAAGAAAATACGGGATCACTCTGAAATATGTGTGATCTTTCCATCCTTCATATAAATGATCTTCTTTTTCAGTCCTATGGCTTCTTTTTGACTGTTTGTCACATACAGCACAGTAATCCCAAGCTCTTCATTTATTTCCAGGATATCGCCCAGCATTTCAAGACGGCGCTGTTCATCCTGACGGGCGAAATCCTCATCCACAAGAAGGACTTTGGGATGACATACCACTGCCCGGCTAAGGGCAACCCGCTGTCGGTCCGCTGCGGACAGAGCCCGGATTTTTTTATTCAAAACATCAGTAATTCCAAAGAATCTGGCGGCTTCCTTTACCCGGCTGTCGATCACGGTACGGGGAAGGTTGCGCAGGCGGAGTCCTAGAGCGATATTGTCATATGCGTTGAAATGTCTGTAAAGAGTATAATTCTGAAAAGCCATCGCAAGGTGGCGGTCCCGGGGCAGAATGTCATTCAGCAGCTCTTTCCCAAGATAAATGCGGCCCGAGGTAATGTCCTCCAGCCCTCCGATCATACGCAGGATGGTGGATTTTCCGCAGCCGCTGGGTCCATGGAAAGTCACGAATTCTCCGTCTTCTATGTGAAGGCTTACATCATTTACTGAGATGAAGCCATTCGGATAAGTCTTTGTCAGGTGTTCTAACGTAACGCTGGACATCAGGATACCTCCATCTTTTTCCATATATTTTATTTTAACACAAAGCAAGTCTGCGGGCAATGCCGGGATCAGGGCATGAGGGACTGTGCCAGAAACACGCTGGCGGCCAGCCCGGCAAATGTGGCGATCAGAGCGCCGGCCAGAGTGTACCGGGAGCGTTTGACGCCCGCGGTCATAAAGTATACGCTCATAGTATAAAAGATGGTTTCTGTACAGCACATAGTGATCGACGCGATCAGCCCGAGACGGGAATCTGTTCCGAATTCTTTGAAAATATCCAGCAAAAGTCCGGTGGCGGCGGAGGAGGAAAACATCTTTACTACTGTGAGGGGAACAAGTTCTCCGGGGAAACCGATCCGGGAGGAAAACTGACCGATCAGAGCTGACAGGAAATCCAGGAAACCGGAGGCCCGCAGGATCCCTACCGCGGCCATGAGCCCGATCAGAGTAGGCATGATGCGAAGAACGGTCAGGAAACCGCTTTTCGCGCCCTTGATAAAGCTTTCGTACACATTGATTCCGGACAATAATCCGTATACGACAATGCTCAGTACAATAAAAGGAACAATAAAGTCAGAAATATAAAGTAAAATATGCATGGAATCCTCCTGGTTAAAATATGCAGGTCTTCTAATTTATATGCGCGGGCTTTGCGTAATACGCCGGGATGCGTATGGGATGTGAGAATATCGCAGAACAGCCTATCATAAGATACAGTAAAGACATTTCAGGAGCTTTTATGCGGTTCTCTTTTTCTGAGCATAAAAATATCATACATAAATTTCAAAAGAAATATATAAATTTCTTTCTTGCGGCACTGTTGCTGGCAGTGACTACACTGACAGCGGGGTGTGGGGCCAATTCTTCCACCGGAGAAAATAAAAAGTTTGAGAAGTATACAGAGGAGCTGTTTTGTCGGGAAGTTTCTGCAAATACTGTCAGTCTTCATTATACGCTCAGGTCACCGGAGGACTATGGGATCCAGGATGGAGATCCTACTTTCGGCACTTTTGATATAAATGCCGACGAGATTCTGGCGTCTTCTGAAAATATGTCGGAAGCTCTTGAGGATTTTTCGTATGAGAAACTGGATGTCCGGAATCAGATCACCTATGATATCCTGGATCATCAGCAGAAAATGATAAGCAAGGCAGCAGATTATATTCTTTATGAGGAACCGCTTGGGCTGGTAAGCGGAGTGCAGACCCAGCTGCCGGTCGTACTGTCTGAATTTCAGTTTTATGACAGGGAAGACGTGGACATTTATCTGAAACTTCTTGAGACAGTCGGAGAGTATTTTGACAGCCTGATAGAATTTGAGCAAAAGAAAGCAGATGCGGGACTGTTTATGGCAGATTTCGCCGCAGATACAGTAATAGAACAGTGCCAGGCCTTTCTTGATATGGGAGACGGAAATTATCTCTATTCTACATTTACGGATCGGATCAAAGATGTAGAAGGATTAACGGAGAAAGAAAAAAGTGACTATATACAGGATAATGCGCTTGCTGTAAATAATTATATTTTCCCGGCGTATGAGAAACTTCTCTCAGCGATTGGGGATATGAAAGGAAGAGGGAGGAATGAAAAGGGGCTTGTATATCTGCCGGAAGGAAAAGAGTATTATGAACTTCTGGTGAGGCAGTCTACCGGATCTGACCGGTCTGTAGAGGAAATGGAAGATCTGACCCGCAGACAGATGACAGAAGATCTGGAGGCAATGGAGCAGGTCCTGGGAATCACAGCCGGGGAGGCGCAGGAGGCCGCGGCATCTATGGGAGAGGAAAACGCGGAGCGGATCTTACGTATCCTGAAAGAGGGGATTACAGAAACGTTTCCTGAAGCTCCGGATACTTCACTGGAAGTAAAATATGTCCAGGAAGAGATGGAAGAACATTTGAGTCCTGCTTTCTATATGATACCCGCTATTGACAACACAGAAGAAAATGTGATCTATATCAACCGGGCCCATATGGGAAATGATCTGACCCTTTTTACAACGCTGGCGCACGAGGGGTATCCGGGCCATCTCTATCAGACAGTATACTATGAGAGTATGGATCCGGATCCTATAAGAAGTATCCTGGATTTTGGCGGCTATGTGGAAGGATGGGCGACTTACGCCGAGATGGGAAGCTACTATCTTACGCCTCTTTCCAAAGAACAGGCCACACTTCTTCAGAAAAACAGCTCCATTATTTTGGGCCTGTATGCTCTGGCTGATATGGGGATCCACTATGAGGGGTGGAGCCGGATGGATACGGTGGCTTTTTTCGCCAATTATGGGATCACAGACGCAGAGGCTGTGGATAGGATCTACGAATTGATCATCGGTTCTCCTGCCAATTATCTCAAATATTATATCGGTTATGTGGAATTCCTGGAACTGAAGAAAGACTGGATAGAAGAAAAGGGAGAAGAATTTTCTCAGAAAGAGTTCCATGAAGCGGTGCTGAATGTAGGGCCTGCGCCGTTTGACGTGGTAGAGGATCATATGTGGGAGATCATAGAGGAGGACTGAGCAGTGCTGAATTATCTGTGGGCCGGGATGATCCTGATCGGGATAGTATTCGGCGCGTTTAACGGCAGAATGCAGGATATTACAAACGCGGCGCTTGACTCATCAAAAGATGCGGTAACATTGTGTATCACGATGATCGGTGTGATGGCTTTCTGGACGGGGATTATGGAAATCGCCTCAAGGGCAGGCATTATACAGATGGCGTCAAGAAAAATGCGCCCGCTGCTTCGCTTCCTTTTTCCGAGACTCCCGGAAGAGCATAAGGCCAATGAGCATATCGCCACAAATTTTATCGCCAATATCCTCGGGCTGGGCTGGGCGGCTACGCCCGCCGGGCTGCGGGCCATGGCGGAACTTAAGAACCTGGAAGAAGACAGAAGAGCGGGCCGGGCGCCCGGCCCGGTCAGGCGCAGGGGAATCGCGGGGAATGAAATGTGTACCTTTCTCATCATCAATATTTCATCACTGCAGCTGATCCCGGTGAATGTGATCGCCTACCGGAGCCAGTACGGCAGCGTAAATCCTGCGGGAATTATCGGAGCGGGGATCGTGGCTACAGCGGTGAGTACAGGGGCAGCGGTGATCTTCTGTAAGATGATGGATCGAAAGAAGAGGGAATAAATCAGGAAAGTTATTATCGGATTTATCCGATAAAATGCCAATAATTCCTTGAGTTTCGGCACTAATTGGTGTATACTCAAAACACCGGCAGAGTAAACTGCTAAAAATCAGAAAGGATGGCTGCGGTCATCCTTTTTTTGTGATAGAGGGTTCATAACAACGATGAGATAAATGTTAGAAAATGTTACGGAGGTTAATGGATATGAAACTGATGATCGCGTCTGACATACATGGCTCTGCCCTGTACTGTGAGCAGATGCTGGACGCTTTTGCCCGGGAGAAGGCCGGGCGGCTTCTGCTGCTGGGCGATATTTTATACCACGGGCCGCGAAATGATCTGCCGGAGGGATACGCTCCGAAGGAAGTCATTGGTATGCTCAACCCGCTCAGGGATAAGCTGCTTTGCATCCGGGGAAACTGTGATACGGAAGTGGATCAGATGGTGCTGAAGTTTCCCATTATGGCGGAGTACTGTTTTCTGGAACTGCCGGTGTCAGCGGACAGCGGCAGCAGGATGCTCACAGTTATGGCATCTCACGGACATACGGTCAATCCGAAGACAAGTCCGCCGATGAAGGGCACGGACATCCTTCTGAACGGACACACGCATATTCCGGCGTGTGAACAGATGAGAGATGGAGAAGGATGTGAGTATCACTATCTGAATCCCGGATCGGTGTCGATCCCGAAGGAGGGATCCAAGCACAGTTATATGATTTATGAAAGCGGAACATTTATCTGGAAAAGCCTTGAAGGAGAGGAGTACATGACATGGAAGACAGATTCGCGCTTTTGATCGATGCGGACAACGTATCCGCCAAATATATACAGCCTATACTGGATGAACTGTCCAAATACGGGAACGTGACATACAAAAGGATCTATGGGGACTGGACCAGGAACAACAATGCCAGCTGGAAAGAAGAACTTCTGGATAATTCCATCACTCCGATCCAGCAGTTCAGCTATACTTATGGGAAGAACGCGACAGACTCGGCCATGATCATAGATGCCATGGATATGCTCTATACGAGTCAGCTGGAGGGATTCTGTCTCGTATCCAGCGACAGCGATTTCACAAGGCTGGCCAGCCGGCTCAGAGAAAGCGGCAAGACGGTGATCGGCATGGGGGAGGACAAGACTCCGTCGCCGTTCCGCAAGGCCTGCGATATTTTTACGGAGCTGGAGCTTCTGCTGGAAGACAATACGATGGATAAAGATGAGAGAGAGGAGAAGGAACTCCATTTACAGGGGCAGGGGAAAGAGCAGAAAAAGACCAGGACCGCGCCATCCAAGGAACAGATCGAAGAGGCGGTTGTCAAGATCATCACGGAGAATCAGAACGATGACAGGGAAACCGGTCTGGGTGAAGTGGGAAGCCGTCTGGTCAAGCTTTATCCGGATTTTGATGTGCGGCGTTACGGGTACAGTCTTCTCTCTAAATTTCTGGAGACACTGCCAAAGTTAAGGCTGATCCAGGAAGGAACGAAAGTATCGGTGACTCTCTATGAGGACAGCAGCAGGAAAGAAAGGCTGGAAGAGTACATCCTTCAGCTGATAGAAAACAGTGGAAAATACGGGATCTCCCTTAGTTCTCTTGGAAACCGGATCCGGGTAAAATTCGGGGATTTTAAAGTGCGTGACTATGGCTTTTCTCAGTTTAAGCAGTATATCCAGAGTTTTCCGGGCGTAGAAATCGTAGATGACGGGGAGCGTACAAGGGCCCTGTATGTGAAGGACCAGATCAGAAATTAGTGGATATGGAGGAAATTTTTCATTTGAATGAAATTTTACGGTTGCTTCAGGACAGCCTGAATATAGATTTTATCCGCGCGGTCATCAGCGGCCCGCGGAACAGGGACGGGATTGTTAAGGTAAAGATAAGACCGGTGGAGAGAAAGGGAAAGCTGGAATTTCAGCTGGAATCTTTCACCCGGACACAGGCATTCCATGAAAATCTGGAGGGACCGACTGCCGCTTTGAAGATCCTGAAATATATGGAGCAGTTTCGGCAAATGCAGATTGAGACTACGGGGGAAGAGTCCGTAGTGCTTGTCAGCAAAAAAGGAAAGATCACGGTGAAAACAAAGAAACGTCAGGCGCAGGTGAAAACAGCCGACCGGTCCCATGACCGCAAGAAACGGCATATCCTGGAAGAAGGAATACCGGTGCCGTTTCTGGAAGATCTGGGGGTTATGACAGGAGAGGGAAGGATCGTTCCCGCAAAGGCAGACAAATTCCGCCAGATCAACCGGTTTCTTGAATTTATAGAAGATATTCTGCCCCGGCTCGACAGAGACCGGGAACTTACGATCCTTGATTTTGGATGCGGCAAGTCCTACCTGACATTTGCCATGTATTATTATCTTCATGAGCTGAAAGGATATGACATACGCGTCATAGGACTGGATCTGAAGAAAGACGTGATTTTACACTGCGGGGAACTGGCGGAGAAATACGGATATAAAAAACTGAAGTTCCTTGTAGGAGACATCGCTCAGTATGACGGGGTGGAGCAGGTGGATATGGTGGTCACACTCCATGCCTGTGATACGGCCACGGACTATGCGCTGGCAAAAGCCGTAAGATGGAACGCGCAGGTAATCCTTTCTGTGCCGTGCTGCCAGCACGAGCTGAACGGCCAGATGACTTCAGGAGGAAGCACATCCTCCGGGGACATATCAAAAGGAGCGGAGTATCTGGCCCCGGTGATGGATTACGGCCTGCTGAAGGAAAGGTTCGCGGCACTTGTGACAGACGGCCTGAGGGCGAAATATCTGGAAAGCGAGGGATATGAGACGCAGGTGCTGGAGTTTATAGATATGGAACATACACCGAAGAACATTTTGATCAGAGCGGTAAAGAAGAAAAAAAGAAACAAAAAAGCATTGGAAGAAATAAAAAAATGTGAACAGTTTCTGCAGGTGACTCCTACATTAAGGGGGCTGCTTGCGTATGAAGGGGAGAATGAAGGCGAATGAAAGGAAGGATCACAAAAGCAGGAATACTGGCGGGAATCTTTATCATTGCGATCGTGATCAGCAGCCTGGTAATAAACAGGGGCACGGATGATAAGATCGCGGATATGGGAGCGCCCACGCTTCCGGAACTTTCCTTCCTTATGGATGGGAAAAAGATCAATCCGCTTTACGGCTATGTGGATGATATGGATATTACCGCAATGCGGGATACAGTCACGCCGATTGGAAATGCCGGTGAACTGACAGTGGCTGTAGACAAAAATGGCAACCAGATCAGCCAGGTAGAATACGAGGTATATTCTCTGGACGGAAAAGAAACTTATAAAAACGGGGCAGCAGAGATCTCAGAGGAAGAGGGAACCGCGGTTCTGAAACTGGGAAATATCCTGTCTGACCAGGTGCAGGAGGCAGTTTTGAAAGTGATCCTTCCTACGGAAGACAGACGGGTCAGTTTTTATACCCGGATCGTCAGGCCCGGTGAGATCACGGCCTCAGAGTGCCTTTCTTTCGCGCAGGATTTTCACACGAAGGCACTGGAAAAAAGTGCTCCGGCAGAGTTGGAGGCATATCTGGAACCGGGAGAAGAGAGTGATAATACGACGTACCAGACGGTAAATATCCATTCGGATATCAACCATATCCAGTGGGGAGACTTAAATCCGCAGATAGACGGGGAGGTAAAGTGGAGTCTTAAGGAGACCAATACAGTATATACATCCATACTGGCAGAATATCTGGCAGTATGCCAGGGGGACAGCGAAGAGACAGAGCTCTTTCATATCAAAGAATTTTTCCGCGTGCGCTATATAGAAGGCACGATCTATCTCCTGGATTATGACCGGGATATGCAGCAGATCTTCAGCGGAGAGAGCCGGTTGTTTGACGAAGAAGGGATACGTCTTGGGATTGCTTCAGATGATCTGCAGTATGAGACAAATAAAGACGGGACCCTGGTGGCCTTTGTGCAGGAGCGTGAACTGTGGCTTTATAACAGGGAAGACAGTGAGCTGTCCCAGGTATTCAGCTTTGCCTCCGGGGAGGGCAGAGATGAGCGGAGCCTGAACGACGAACATTCAGTGCGTATCATTCGGATGGACAATGCAGGAAACCTGTCGTTTCTGGTCTGTGGATATATGAATCGGGGGATACATGAAGGCCGGGTAGGAGCGTGTATTTATTATTATGACGCGGACAGCGGACTGACCGAAGAGAAGGCTTTCATTCCCAGCACACAAGCGGCAGAAATCGCGGAAAGAGAACTGGGACAGATGGTTTATTATGACCAGAATCAGTCCATCCTTTATGTTCTTGCGGACGGTTCTCTGTATCAGATCGATCTGGACAGAGAAGAACAGACGGTTCTGGCGGAAGGTCTTGAGGACGGGCAGTACGCGGTGTCAGAAGACGGACAGCTGATGGCATATCAGACAGATGCTGACGCAGATACTTCTTCTGCGATCCGGGTCATCGATCTGGAAAGCGGCGAGGGTTATACCGTGGAAGCGGCAGAGGGAGAAAGCGTGCGTCCACTGGGATTTGTAAACGGTGACTTTGTATATGGGAAGATCGATCCACAGGACGCAGGAACAACTGCTCTGGGTGAAGAAATCACGCCCATGTATGAGGTCGAAATACGAAGTATGGAGAACAAAGAGCAGGCGAAATATACTTTTGTGGACCAGAATATATATACAACAGATATTTTGATCGAGGGAAATCTTCTTACCCTTAACCGTGTGACAAAGAACGGAAACAGTTACAGCGCGGCTGCACAGGAATATATTACCAACAATAAAGAGCGCAGTGAGACAGCAGTCACTCTTGACACATACACTACGGATGTACAGGAGACGCAGGTAAGGCTTACATTTGCAGACGGGTTAGAGTCTCTGGAACCTGAAGTCTTAAGAGCGGAGCAGATCACAGACAGAGAGCCGGCGACAGTTTCTATCAGCGGAAATGACAGTACAGAGAAGTTTTATGTATATGGCCTGGGAGAATTAAAAGGGATTTATGACCAGGCGGGATATGCTGTTCAGAGAGCGGAACAGGTTTCCGGAGTAGTGGTCTCCTCAGATCAGGCATATGTCTGGGAAAAAGGAAACCGGGATCTTGTGTATGCGACTGGGGCGGCGGCATTTACAAAAGAAGACGGAGAAACCTCCCTGGAAGCCTGTGAGCGGTATATGGAGCAGTATGAAGCTCAGAGGATTGATCTTACAGGATGCACTCTTGATCAGGTGCTGTACGTTATCAACAAAGGCTGTCCGCTGATCGCCCTGACGGATACGGATCATGCGGTACTTCTGACCGGATATACGCTGACGGACATTACTTATATCGATCCGGATGAGGGAGGAGAATATACAGTCGGAATCAATGAGATGGAAAATATGGTACAAAATGGGGGAAATACTTTTATCGGATATATCCGGTGAAAATGAAAGGGCGGTGCCAAACAGACTGCGTTTAGCAGAACTGGACTGGCAGCGCCCTTGATCTCTGTTAACAAGTTTTATTTTTTGTACTGTTCTGTAAGATTTTTACTGCTGACGGATCTTCCGGGGAAAGAGCACATATCTGTATCTGTCCAGAGCTGTGTACAGGAGCAGGCCAAGCACACCACAGGACAAGATTTCACCGATCCCTACGGTCAGCATCATAAATGGGATTGAGAATGGTGCCATATATCCATATTTTAGTACAAACGGCACGATCAGCATATTTGCGATTATGGGGGGCAGTGGGGCCAGATATTTACTTCTGTTACGCAGCAGCCACGTAAAAACTGCTCCGATCAGGGTGGCAAGGCTCCCGAAGATAATATCGGGAAGAATCGCTCCGGCAAGGATATTGCTGATGAGGCATCCGAGGAATACGCCCGGAACAGCGGCGGGAGTGAATGCCGGAAGAATGGTCAGTGCTTCCGAAAAACGCAGCTGAACTTCTCCGAAAGCAAAAGATGCGCCGAGCATGGTCAGCACAACATAGATAGCGGCGATCATAGCCGCCTGTGCCATGAAAAGCACTTTGTTCTGTTGAATTGTCTTCATTTTCTGATTCTCCTTTAGTTTTGTTTTACGAGTGGAAGGTCTCGAACACTCGATTCATTTAACGCCGGGAATCGGCGGCAAGCCCGAAAAGACCTTATTTTTATGGGCTTTGCAACGTGGGATAGTATAACATAGAGAGCGCTGAAATTCAAGCCGTACCCACAATTTACCCACAATGAAATAAAAAGCACTCTACACAACAGAGGGGACCATTCGGTTGTATGCCTGTTGCCAATGTGGTAAAATATGAGACAAGGACAACCGTGTTACAGGGTGGCTGACCTCTATTCTACATAGAATGGGGGTGGTGCTGATGGACAAAAAACCGTTTGACTTTGAAGATCTAATGGCTTTTGGAATGTTCATACTGGCATTGCTGACATTCGTATTCGTGAATTTGAAGTAGTGTTTAAAGCATAGTAAAACCGCCCTTGTACTTTGGCGAGTAAGGGCGGTTTTAAAACTTAACTTACGAGGTCAACCACTTTGGCGGTTGTTCCTTTTGTGTCTTTAATATAGCATATCTGTCCGGAGTGTGCAAGGTGCTATAGGTATTTACTGTTATTCACTTGTGATAATGTCACCTTAGGATTCACTTGAGATTTTGTCTCTTTTTGGTATCCTATTAAAGTTATGAAAGAAGGTAAAATTACATTGTCACAAAAACAACTGAAAACTCTTACTGTCATCAACCGTTTTATTGACAAATCCATTTCCAGACAACAGGCTGCTGAGCTTCTAGGTCTTTCTCCACGCCAGATCTCACGTTTAAAGAAAGGAGTCCTTACTTCTGGCGCAGAATCCCTCATTCACAAAAATACCGGCAGAAAGCCTGCTCACGCTGTTCCAGATGAATTGAAGGAAGCCGTCCTTCAGATTTATTCCCGCCCGGAATTTTCTGGGGTCAACTTCCTCCATTTCAAAGATATACTCGTAGCAGATTTCGGAATCACCCTTTCCTATTCTGCCCTTTCCAGTATACTAAAAAATGCAGGTTTTGAAAGCCCCAAAAAGAAAAAAATCCGTCACCGTACCCATCGACGGAAAAGAAAGCCTCATCCCGGACAACTGATACAGATTGACGCTACGCCTTACGAATGGTTTGGCGGTAATACCAAGTATGCTCTGCATGGAGCCATTGATGATGCCACCGGCAACGTGGTCGGCCTGTTCCTTACCCACAACGAATGCCTTTACGGTTACCTGGAAACCATGCGTCAGTGCTGCATGGACTTTGGCATCCCGCAAACGGTTTATTCCGACAATCACACAATCTTCCGCTCCCCCAAAACCGGGAAACTTACTGTAGATGAGCTGGTCGTAGGTAAGACCGTTCATCTGACCCAATTCGGACGTTCTATGCATGAACTGGGAGTTGATCTCATCTTTGCAAAAACACCTCAGGCAAAAGGGCGTATTGAACGCTTATGGGCAACTCTTCAGAGCAGGCTTCCTGTTGAATTCGCAAGGCGGGGGATCAGGACCCTGACGGAAGCAAACCGTTTCCTGGAAATGGAGTATCGGGAACTCTTCAACCAAAAATTCTCTGTCACACCGGAAGCGGAGTCCATTTTTATCCCCCCAGCAAAAGGAATCGATCTGGATTCCATTCTCTGTGTAAAACACACGAGAAAAACAGATGCAGCCGGAACTTTTTCTTTTAAAAACCGCTGTTTTCAGATTTTAGACAAAGGGTTCCCCATTATCAATGCCCGCCGTGAGATCACCGTATTGATAAATCCCCGTTTCGGTATCCGCATAGAGTACGGAGGCCGGATTTACAACACGATCCGGTACCTGAAACCGCAAAACAAAAATGCCAGCTTAAAGGTACCTAAAAAGGTACGGACAACTGTAGAACCACATTTGCAGTTACGGCACAGCAGCGAAGAATGGAAAGCCATTTGGTGGCTGGAAGATTATAACCTGTCACTTAAATTTTTGTACGAATTGTTTTTTGAGAAACAACAGTCTGCTTCGTAAAAGGGCATTTGCCCTTTGATATTGTCAAGATTAGTTGACACATTTATTTCAAGGATATCACTGACTATGCTACCAGTTCCAAATCCTCATAATACTGTCTGCGTTTTATCATGGGAGGAAGCCCGCCATTGGCAGAGCAGATCCTCCGGTTATTCCAGTAGCTGAGGAAGTATCTCCAAATGAGCGCCTTTAATTCCTCTACCGTCATCTGCCTTGTGTCATAGCGGTCATAAAGGAGCTCTGTCTTCATTCTGGCCCACATACTCTCACAGCGTGCATTATCATGGCAGCGTCCTCCTGCACTGTTCATGCTTTGGTGGATGTGGTGCTCCCGGATGGTCTGGCGGTAAGACTCACTGGTATACTGTGTCCCACGGTCACTGTGGATGATCGCTCCTTCCAATGCGGGATATGCAGTCAGGGCATTTTCCAGTGTTTGGATACACAGATCTGCTTTCATGTTTGTCCCCATTGACAGACCGAGGACGCTAAGATCAAAGCAGTCGAAAATCGCAGATACATACAGTTTCCCATTGCGCGCCGGGATCTCCGTGATATCTGTAATACATTTTTCTAATGGGGCATCTGAATGGAAATCCCGCTTCAACAGATCATCCGATTTCATGGCTTCCCGGTCTGCCTTTGTAAGTCCATTCGGCTTTCTCTTTGGCCGATGGCTCAGGCCGATCTGATCCATAACCCGGTATACGGTCCGTTCACTGGGGATATGTACGCCTTCCGGCTGCTTCAGCAACAGCGCCTGATACATCCGGATCCGTCCATAAGTATCGTTACATTCATCCTCGCTGATGATTTCTTTCATGGCATCCGCCAGATCCTGGTACTTCCATGGACGGTCTTTGTTTGCGAGATATTTATAGAAGCCCTGCCGGCTGATACCAAGCATCCGGCAATAAAATGAAATTTTTCCGGTAATCCTGCCGTCCTCTGTTTTCAAAGCGAGAAAGATCATTCTCTGGTTTTTGCTGACTTCCGACGGCTGGCGGCGAAAAAAGCGCTGGCTTCCTCCAGAAATTCATTTTCTTCCTTCAGGCGGCGGATTTCTTTATCCTGCTCCTTCACCCGCTTACGCAGCATGGTAATTTCTTCTGACAGGCTCATTGCACTGGCAGGGGTATGGGAACCTTCCCCAACATCCAGCTTACCAGCTCTTACAGCTTTCAGCCATGTATGGATGGTTCCTTCAGGGATTCCTAATTCTTTAGCAGCCTTAGCGCCGCCGATTTCTTTGGCAAGTTTCACTGCCTGTACTTTGTATTCATGGTCATATTTACGTGCCACTTTGAATACCTCCTTATTCTCTTGGTTTTATTATGAAATCCTTGAGAATAAGCTGTCAACTTTTTTTATACCACACCACTTTTACGAAAGTGACATTATCTCAAGTGAAACTTAATATTAAAAAGTGACATTTTCAAAAGTTATTGACAGGTGCTATAGGTATTTACCGAAAATTGTAAAGGGCGGGATCGCTCGGTTGTATGCCTGTTGCCAATGTGGTAAAATATGAGACAAGGACAACCGTGTTACAGGGTGGCGACCTCTATTCTACATAGAATGGGGGTGGTGCTGATGGACAAAAAACCGTTTGACTTTAAAGATCTTATGGCTTTTGGAATGTTCATACTGGCATTGCTGACATTCGTTTTTGCGTTTATCAGATAATGTTTTAAGCATAGAAAGACCACCCCGAAACTGATATGATACCCTCAAGTAGGACACAAAAATAAAAAAACCTACTTGGGGGTATTTTATGTCCAGAAAAAGTAAAATTGATGCAGCAAAAAAGGTAGAAATCGTAGAACAGTACCTGAACGGAGAACTTAGCCAAAAAGGCGCTGCAAAAATGTGCGGTGTAAATAAGCGGAGTGTTCAGGATTGGATCAGAATCTATAAGACAGAAGGACCAGAAGGTTTCCTGGCCCTTCAAACAAATAAACGGTACTCAAAAGAATTGAAATTGCAGGCAGTTCATGCGTACCTCTCCGGAGAGGGATCGTTAGATGAAATATGTGCAAGGTTCAGAATCCGACAGCATCCTCAACTATTAAGTTGGATCAAGGCGTATAATGAAGGTAAGGAATTAAAAGAACTTACCGGAGGTAGCGCTATGAAGAAAGCAAGAAAAACAACACTGGAGGAACGGATCTGCATTGTAAAAGACTGTCTTGACCATGACCGGAATTATGGAGCAATGGCCTTGAAGTATGATTGCTCCTATCAGCAGGTCCGAAATTGGGTGGAGCGGTATGAAAAGATGGGAAGTGCCGGTTTGGAAGACAGGAGAGGCAGGCGCATCGGCTCTAAGCCAAGCCGCACTCCGGAAGAAGAATTACGAGACCGTATCGCAGAGCTGGAACGTAAAAATAAAGACTTACAGATGGAGAATGACCTGTTAAAAAAAGTAAGGGAATTAGAAAGGAGGGATCGCTTTCTTTAATACATAAATTATGTGAATATCAGGCAATCAGGGAACTGTCCGAATCAAAAGGATATCCAGTCAAACAAATGTGTCGATACCTTGGAATCACTCGTTCTGCCTATTATCGCTGGCTGAGACATCCCAAAAGCGACAATGAGATCAGGAATGAACAGATTGCCGATATGATCAGGGAAATACACCGGCTGCATCCAGATATGGGCTATCGACGGATCCGAGATGAACTGGCTGTATATTATGGAATTCCTGCCAATGATAAGAGAATCTTGAGAATCTGCCGCAAAATCGGAATACAGTCATCTATCAAATGGAAGCCGAAGAGCTGTACGAAAGCAGACCGGAATCCTGCCCATATTGCGAAAAACTTTCTTCATCGGGAATTTCATGCGGACAGACCGAATGAAAAATGGCTGACAGATGTAACAGAGTTCAAATATTATATAGGGGTAGAAGTACACAAAATTTATTTAAGTGCAATCCTTGATCTGTGCGATCGCAGGATTGTCTCGTATAAGATCAGTGCTCACAATGATACTGCTCTTGTTATGGATACCTTTGATCAGGCGATAAAAGCAGAGCCTGATGCGCATCCGCTTTTTCATTCGGACCGGGGATTCCAATATACCAGTCAGGCATTTTATAGTCGGCTGAAGAAACGTCATATGAAACAAAGCATGTCCAGAGTTGCACACTGTATTGACAATGGACCAATGGAAGGATTTTGGGGAATCATAAAACGGGAAATGTATTATGGAAAACGCTTTACATCAAGAGAAGAATTGATCCAAAGCATCCAAGACTATATTGAATACTATAACAACCGACGCCTGCAGCGCAAGTTACATATAATGACACCAATGGCCTTTCATGAACTTACATTGAAGGCAGCATAAAAATACCGCCAGCCGGTTAATAGGCTGACGGAGAAAAATTTATTATTTTTCATTGTCCTCTTGACGGGTAGCACACCAAACTTTGGCCGGTAGCAGGGTGGCAGTTCTATTTACCATTTTGTGAGGTCAACCACTTTGGCGGTTGTTCCTTTTGTGTTTTTAATATAGCATATTTGGCCAGGACGCACAAGGGATTCTTCAGATTTCTCTTCGGATTTGCGTTCCATTCTTTTGCAGGATTGCAATTCATGTGTTACAGATTCTGCTGTGCCTTGTACTGTGTTCCCCATTCAACCATAGCATCCAGAACAGGCTTCAGGCTGTACCCGGTCCCGGTGAGTGTATATTCCACCCGGGGAGGCACTTCCGCATAAACTTTGCGGGTGAGAAGGCCGCTTTCTTCCATGGAGCGCAGATTGGATGTCAGCACTTTCTGAGATATGTTTCCAACAGATTTTTTCAGTTCACCAAATCGTTTTGTGCCTGTCAGCAGATCCCGGAGAATGAGTACTTTCCAGCGGTCACTGATCAGCATTAAGGTGGTCTCCACAGGGCAGGCAGGTAAAACTTTTTCCATAAAAATCCCTTTCTTTTACGCAATAGTATCTTTTTGGTAACTATAGCACATTATTGTGCTTACTTTACATTATCTCTTTACCCATCCATAATAGCATTACAGAGAAATGATGTCAATACAGCCATACCGGCAAATCAAAGAAAGACACCCGTCGATAAAAAGACACGGTGGTAAAAAACAAGGAGGAATTGCCATGACAACACAGGACTGTTTGAACTTGCTTCGCAGCATAAAAGATGTCGCTTTCGCGACTGTAGATGAGAAAGGAATGCCTCAGATACGGATGATCGACGTTATGCTCGTAGAAGAGGGAAAACTTTATTTCTGTACTGCGCGGGGAAAAGACTTTTATCGTCAGCTGACTACATCCGGACAGGTGGCAGTCACGGGAATGAACAGAGATTACCAGATGGTGCGTCTGTCAGGAAAGGCGCAAAAACTTCCGGAACAGAAAAAATGGATCGACCGGATCTTTGAAGAAAATCCTTCGATGAAAGGAGTTTATCCGGGAGAAAGCAGGTATATTCTGGAACCTTTCTGCATTGATAATGGAGTGATAGAATTTTTTGATCTGGGTAAAACTCCTATTGTCCGGGGAAGGTTTTCTATGGGGAATTCAAAAGCCGGGGAGAAAGGCTTCCGGATCACGGATTCCTGTATCGGATGTGGAACATGTGCGGCAGGCTGTCCTCAGCAATGTATCGTCAGTGGAGAACCCTACGTGATACGGCAGGAGCATTGTCTGCATTGTGGATTGTGCTATGAGAACTGTCCGGTACAGGCGGTTGAGAAAAGAGGTGTATGAAAATGATACAGGAGATATGGGAATTATTTACGAACCGGCCGGCCTTTTTCGGCGAACTGCTTCTGGAACATATCGGGATTTCCCTGTTTGCGATCTTGATCGCTGTTCTGATCGGCGGGCTGGCAGGAGTCCTGATCAGTGAATTTCAGAGGGCGGCAAGGCCGACTCTGGGAGTGATCAATTTTCTCTATACAATCCCTTCCATATCCATGCTGGGATTTCTGATTCCTTTCTCCGGAGTGGGGAACGCGACAGCTGTGATCGCGCTGACAATTTACGCACTGCTCCCGATGGTACGGAATACGCACACGGGGATAACGGGCGTGGATCCGGCCATATTGGAAGCGGCAAGGGGAATGGGGAGCACACGGCCGCAGATCCTTTTCAAGATCAAACTGCCGCTGGCCATGCCCGTGATCATGTCGGGCATACGCAATATGGTGACCATGACGATTGCCCTGGCCGGAATCGCTTCTTTCATCGGCGCGGGCGGGCTGGGTGTCGCGATTTACAGAGGGATTACAACCAATAATGCCGCAATGACATTCGCCGGCAGCCTGCTGATCGCGGTTCTTGCGCTGGTAATGGATTTCCTGCTGGGTCTCATAGAGGGACATATGAAAAAAGGACCCGGTTCCACCGGAGGAAGAATAAAGAAAAAGCATCGATTTGCCAAAAGGATCACGGTGGCAGCCGCGCTGGTCCTGTGTGTTGCCGTTGTAGGAGCCGCTCTTTTTCAGCGAAGCTCCACAGAAACCATACACATTGCCACAAAACCCATGACAGAACAGTATGTAATGGGTGAGATGCTGGATATCCTGATCGAGCAGGATACGGATCTGAACGTGGAACTGACCCAGGGAGTCGGCGGCGGGACTTCCAATATCCAGCCGGCCATGGAGAGCGGTGAATTCGACCTTTATCCGGAGTATACCGGCACCGCCTGGAATATGGTGCTGAAAAATGAGGGGCTGTATACGGAAGATCTGTTTGGTGAACTGCAGAAGGAATATGAAGAAGATTACTCCATGGAATGGGTGGGGATGTATGGATTTAACAATACTTACGGCCTGGTGGTACGCCGGGAGATCGCGGAGCAGTATGACCTTAAGACTTATTCCGACCTGGCGCCGGTTTCTGATCAGCTGGTCTTCGGAGCGGAGTATGATTTCTTCGAGCGGGAAGACGGATATGACGCGCTCTGTGAAACTTACGGGCTGAATTTTGCCAGGACCATGGATCTGGATATCGGACTGAAATATCAGGCGCTGGATCAGGAGCAGATCGACGTCATGGTCGTGTTCACCACGGACGGGCAGCTGTCTTCTTCAGATGTCGTGGTGCTGGAGGATGATCAGCAGTTCTATCCTTCTTACCTGTGCGGCAATGTGATCCGAAGCGAAGTGCTGGAAGAGCATCCGGAACTGAATGCTGTTTTCGACAAACTGACCGGTCTGATCACAGACAGCGATATGGCAGCGATGAATTACGCGGTAGAATCGGAAGGCAGGGAACCCCGGGATGTGGCAGAAGAATACCTGCGGTCCAACGGGCTTCTGCAATAAGCGATACAGGAGGGATGTAAGATGCAGACAGTAATTGAATTTCGCAATATACACAAAGCATACGGAGACAAAGTGGTTCTGAAAGATTTCAGCCTGTCCGTAGACAAAGGAGAGTTTGTGACCATCATCGGATCTTCCGGCTGCGGCAAGACGACAGTCCTGAAGATGGTCAACGGACTTCTCACTCCTGACGCGGGAGACATTTTGGTCAATGGGGAGGACATCCGCGGGAAAGATCAGACGCAGCTGCGGCGGAATATCGGCTATTCGATCCAGGGAAGCGTACTGTTTCCGCATATGACGGTAGAACAGAATATCTCCTATGTCCCGAATCTTCTGAATAAGAAGAACAAGAAAAAAACAAAAGAGGCGGTAAACAAGTGGATGGAGATCGTCGGACTGGACGAAGAGCTGAAAGAACGTTATCCCGCGGAGCTGTCCGGAGGACAGCAGCAGCGGGTCGGGATCGCCCGGGCGCTGGCGGCTTCCCCGGAGATCCTTCTGATGGATGAGCCTTTCGGAGCGGTAGATGAGATTACCCGGGGCCAGCTGCAGACAGAGCTGCGCCGGATTTATCAGCAGACGGGTATTACGGTATTGTTTGTAACACACGATATTTCAGAGGCGCTGAAGCTGGGAACAAAAGTGCTGGTCATGGACCAGGGGGAGATCCAGCAGTATGCGCCGCCGGAAGAACTTCTGCGCCATCCTGCCACAGAATTTGTGGAAAAGCTGACGGATCAGCAGCGGCGCGTCTGCCATCTGCCGGAAGACCAGCTGGGCGACTGCGAGTACAGCGGAGCAGGTTACGCGGAGAACCGGTGCGGGCAGAAGCTGTAAAGGAGCAGCTCAGCTACAAGAAAATGGAGTTCACTACTCCCCTTCCTCCAGCAGTTCTATGATACAGTCGTTCATTGCATCATAGGAATTCCAGTTTTCTTCATTTTTATTGAGCTGGAGGCGTTTAAAGAGAAAACGGATCAGTTCCATGATCTCTGCCGGTGTTTTCCCGGACCTCTGCTGCACCCATTCCCGGGTGACAGACACGATCTCATGGGCAGCCAGATTGCGGACACTCTGTTCCACATGGATCAGGGTGTCCATCCGGTCGGCGACCGCCCTGTCCGGACATTTTTCCTGGATCAGCGCATTGAGATGGATGGAGTATATGTTACCGTACCGGAAAGGGGAAAAGGTTTTGTTTAAGATACTGAGCAGTTCTGTCCCGGCGAGCTTTTCCCTGTCCCATTCAAGCCCTTTCCGGATCTGACGGCAGTAATCGCTGACATTGACCCCGCAGAGCTGCTTCAGAATGATTTCCCCCAGATCCACGACCAAAGGCGTGAGTCCCCGGATAAAATCCACATATTCGCCTTTTCGCAGCTTGATATCCAGAGTGAGCGCGTACTCAAAATACTTCTGTTTATCGCCGGCTTTTACCGGCCGGAAGACGTCTTCATAACCTGCGATATTTCCACGATATCCGTTCCAGTTCAAAAGAAGGCGGTTTCCGGCGGCTTCGATCAGCTGCAGCGCCTTCGGAGAAATATCATTTTTCAGCTCCCGGGCGACATTTTCAGCAGCATAATAGTCGTAGGCTTTCAGATGCTTTTTGATCATATCGATCTTGAGGAGTTTCATAAGATTCATGCACCGGACCGGATAGCTCCTGTTCTGAAAATCCTCTTCATTGTCTTCATCCAGTTCCCAGTTCTCTATAACATCATATTCTTTTCGTTCTTCCAGTTCTATATTTCCTGCTTTTTTTGGCGAGGCGACCTGAATAGGCTGAAAGCTGTATTCAGCCAGTGTAGACAGTATGAGCAGAGCACTCTTCATGGCCGGAGTTCCCGAAGCCATGTTGAGAAGGAGCTGATCTTCCGGCCCCATCTCATTCATGATACGTGAAATATATTCCCGAAATTCCCAGTAAAAAACATCATAGTGATGTACATCTACCAGATCCTCCCGTTCGATCAGCCGGATATCAAAGGTATGGCCCAGTTTATCGCCCAGAAGCCGGAGCGTTTTTACATAACGGTCATCCTTCCGGTGATTTTCCATCATCTCGCTGGAAAGATAGAGATAGACCACATCAGGGCGATAGACCCTGCAGATATGTAAAAGGGAACCATCCCGGAAATATTTGATGGGATCGGTGTAGCCGACCGGTGAAAACAGATACGTTTTTTTCATTTTCCACCCCTCCTGAGGCCTGATATAATTTTTTGTATTCTGGCATCCGCCGTCCCCTTGCGGGGGTTTTATGATAGTAGATTTTTGGATTTTATTTTTAGCATCCGTCCCCTTTCAGGGGATAAAAAATTTACTCAATACTAAGGAACATCGCCTTGGCGTATCTCCATACAGGGATCGTCCCCATTGCGGCCACGTTCTGTATGGTGCCCTGAAATTGATGGATGAAACAGGAGCCGGCTCCGAATACGTACAGATCCCGTTTTCTCATTCCGGGTTCCTTATAGGATGCGGACTGGACAAACCCGCCCCGATGGAGCAGCTGGTACTCTGCGCCCTTCAGAATCGTTCCGAGGGAGCCCTGCTTCGGGAAGGCACAGGAGAGGAGCATGACCCGGCCGCTGTCGGGCATCAGCTTTTCCAGGATGGGATCCGGCACATCCGCGGTCGTGTAAGAGAAACGGCCGAGACCGGAATGACGTCTGCCTCCGATTCCGCTGTAGGACAGGCTGGTCATCAGGGTATCGAGAAGTCCAAAATACTGACGGTCCTCCGCCCCTGCGATGAAATACAGCCCGTTTCCCTCGTAGAAGTTGTAATATTTGATCCGGTAGGGCTTCGGTCGCTTCAGACCGCGGATGGAAACGGAGATTTTTTCAGTAAAGAATCCCAGATCATTCAGCGCCTCCGCCTGACGGGCTGAAAACCTGCCGCTCAGATAAGATTCCAGATCGTCCGCGCTGAGATATTTCATCTGCTTGAAAAGTTTTTTCTCTGCGGAATCCCCCTGTTCTTCTCCGAAATCAATATAGTGATAAGGCTTCGGAAGAAAACAGGTATCTTGCATGTAAGGAAAGGCGTCGGAGAAGATAAGCAGTCCGTCTGAAACGTACTGATACAGTTCATCCAGACATTCCAGCTTCACCGCTTCCAGGCACAGGGCAGAAAAGAGCGTATCCGCGGGAAAGGCGATGGCGGCATCCCGTCCGGAGGCTCCGGTCCCGAAGCGGGCTCCGCCCGCAAATGTCAGTTTGTAAATCTGATATTCCATAATTCCTCCTGTGTAAATCTCTATATTCTGGATTCTTCTTCAGCTCCCTGCCCGAGGATACGCCGACATTTCGTCATCAGATCATCCGGGACAGATCCGATGACGGGTTCCGCGCAGATATGGGAAAAACGGATTTCCCCAAACCCTCTGGCCTTGCATCCGCCAAGGCGGTTTTCCCGGAGCAGGCGCAGGCCCTGGGTAAGAGTTTCCATATCTTCCAGGAAGGTATCTTCCTCGCAGGCTTCGTAGATCATTTCCATCCGGAAGACCGAGCCGGGAACCGCCGCCTCTACAAGTTTTGGCGCATCGGGGATCCCGTCTGTGACGGTAAAGATCTGGGCAGTGATCTCCGTCGCGCTGCCGGGAGACGCTCCGCCAGAATGGAAGCTCTTTCCGCCGGGATCGAGACCGCCGGCGAGAAACAGATCGTAGATCTGGAGGCGGCTTTCCGTCAACTGCCTTGTCTTTATTAAGGTTGGCTCTATATGGACCTTTTTCTTTCTTATTTTTTTGCGGGCAGATTTGGAAAGATACTCTTCGATCAGCAGTTTCGAGACGCCGAAAAGTCTTGCTACCCGCGGGGAGTCATCCTCAGGCTTTTCGGAAGAGCCGGGGTATTTTTCCGCCAGGAGTGTCCGCATCCGGCCCTTAAACGAGGTTCCCGGAATGAAAGGAAGGCCGGTGCGGCCGTCTTTTATAACCGGAGAATCCACAGAGCCGATGACCATATATTCTGCGTTCCCGCCGATATGCATCCCTGTGAGGAGCTCTACGTCTCCCGTGATCCTGATTTTTGCAAACATGGCTGATCCTCTTGTTTCTGTATGCTTTCACGCTGTTCTGCCCGTTTTTGTTCCCGGCGGGGTTCCTTCCCCCGTTCTGTCTGCAGGAAGGAATACAGCGTCAGCGCAGTCTTCAGTTCCCGGCGGTCTTTCTCCGACCGGATCCATCGGTACAGAAGAACCGCGAAGTCGTAAGCTGCGACGCTCTCTCCCTTCTGAAAAGACTCCAGCTCAGACAGGAGGGAGACAAATTGGGGGAAACGGATCTTCCCGCCGCTTTCCAGGACGGACTTCAGACAGCGGTACAGGAAAAGTGCGTTTTCTTTCTGCTGATCCGAATCCTCGAAAAACGTATACAGCGTCTGGAATTTTTCTTCGATCACGTTCCGTTCAAATTCGTCCCATGGGAAGGTCCCGTTGCTGATGGGCCGGTCCGTTCCCGGAATCGGATGGGAATTTCCGTCTTCCAGCAGAGTGACACTGTTTTTCCCGGGAAGGCTTTTGGAATTTTCTTCCATTTCTCCGGTCTCTTCGGCGACCAGAGCGATGGTGCGCTGGGACTCATAAGGATAGATATGGATCCCGCCGGAGAGGGTAAGGGTTCCCTGGGAATACGTCCGAAGAGCCCGGTTCATGTCTATGGCGAACTCAATGATGTCGTCCCAGGCCCCGATGAGGAACATATCGTCGCCTCCGCAATAAATAATGGAGATTTTTCTGCGCTTTATTTTTTTGCTTCTGCCGGTGATATCATATTTTCCATTTCGCAGCAGATAGTTGATATGATATTTAAAAAAAGCGAGATCTGCCTTGACAGCGCGGCTGTTCTTGACAGAGTAACGTATCGGTTATGATCTGCGGGATCATGAAACCCTGAGACAAATGTCTGTCCCAGATTGTCTACATCCATTCGCAGCGCTCCGAGCCGCAGACCGCCTTTGGAGATCTCCGCGAACATTTTCAGATCATCCCCTGCCGAGTAGTCTCCCGTCCACAGGTTTGTGGTAATGGATCTCCCGGCGGAAGCCAGATTTTTTGAATAGATATGAAGTACAGAAGGATTTTTCAGTATCTGCCGCTTCAGTTCCCGTCTGTCTGTGGCAGTCATGACGCTTCCGCCCGGAAGGGGAAGCCCGTCTCGCCCCTGGTCCGGCATTGGCATTACGGCATAATATTTTTTGTCCCGGATATCACGGGACAGCCGCTCCAGCTGGCGGCAGAGAAGGCAGAGGCCGCTTTCATCCAGAGCAGCTCTCGTATGGCAGATAAAACATTCCTCAAAGCCTTTTTTCCGGCCCCTTGTATGATTCAGGTATGTAATATCCCTATAAGAATAACGGTGGGTCTTTTTCCCGGATATCTGATTTCCAAGATCCCGGAACAGAGCGGCGTAGCTTCCTTCAGGGACATCCCTGAGCATATTCAGGCTGCAGGGGATATAGGCCAGGGAAAGATAAAGCGTGGTTCCGTAATTTGTGAGAAACGACCGGGTAATGTGCATCTTAAATTTATCGATGCGCTCAGCCGACTCAGGCATATCTGGTATCAGGAGATAACACCGTCCGCCCCCGGAATAGATCACATTGACTCTGGACAGTCCCAGACATTCCAGCAGACAGTCCATGGTATGCTCCATGATGATCTCAATGTAGAAAGAGCGGGCCCGCAGGGCGTCCAGCGTCCTTCGGGAAGAGATGGTGTATATGAATTCCTGGATACCGGAGATGTCCATCGTGCAGAAGAGAAACAGCTTCTTATCATTAAATTCAGGCTCTTTTTCGGGATGATACAGATAGTAGATCCAAGGGCCCTGTACGCCACGGGATGCATAAAGGCAGGAGACGATGGCGGCGCTCATCCGAGCATGGTCATACAGGGAAATGTCCGCCATCCCGTCCGCGGTCCTGTACGCGGGAATATAGCTCAGCTCCGTTTCCATCAGGGACAGAAGGGAATTGATATACCCGGCGGTCCACTGGACATTTTCCAGATGTTCCGAAAGTTTCTTTCTGATATTTCTGTAAAAAGAATCCGATAGGGTCACGGCATCTTCTGTCGGATAATTGGGCTTGCCGTCGGGAGAGATTGTCCTCGGCCGGTAGTGCATCTTCTGATGGTTCCCGTTCAGGATATTGAAAATACTCTGCAGAGGGACAGAAGGGTCCGGTTCCGCCAGATCCGTGTCTTTCTGTACATTGTTGACCAGGCAGGCCAGCTCATCCGCTATATCCATGAGATTGACAAGAAGTTCGCGCTCTTCCTGCCAGACATCCTGCCCGACTCTGTTATGGAGCAGGCTGCCGATAATGAGTCTTGCTTCTTCTTCCCTCACTTTGAATCCCCCTGTTCTGCAAGCTGAATGGCTCCCATCCCCATGCCTGTTTTGATCCCCACGCCGGAAAACTGACCGAAACGGAAGAGCATGCGGGCATAGCGGGCCAGTGCGTCCGCCCCATGTATGTATAAGCCCAGGGTTCCTGTAAAACCGGCGACAGAGACGCCCTCCAGCGGGAAACGCACTGTCCGGAGATAATACCGTGTAATCTGGCTGTGGCTGACCAGCTGTTCCAGCATCTCAGGATCCGTCATGTCAAAGGCTTCTGAAACAGTATTAAACCTGCGTGTCAGGCTCCCGTAGATCAGTTTCAGATCCGGATAAATGACATATCTCCCATCCTTTTTAAAAGCAGTCGGGGACAGAAAACGGATCTCCAGGTTATGCGGACCGTCGTCATCGAAAAATTCTTTTACCAGATCATCTTCTGAAGAAAAGCGCTCCGTTCTTTCAGTGATCCTCGCAGAGATCTGTCCACTTTTCAGAGAAAACTCGTCCAATTTTTTCATTGGCAGCAGGAGGTTTTCATAGGCTTCTTTATTCAGCGTACGGATAAACCATCGTTTTCGTTCCTGCTCCGTCAGAAGGAACTGACTGTAGGGATTCATGTGCCCCTGATGCAGCAGGGCCGCGTATTCCTCAGGGATCGTCTCCATGATGACGCCCTGGAGATTGGAAGAGTTTCGGTAAGTCAGCAGATCACTGCTGATTTCCAGTTCTAATTCAGCATACATGACAGGACTCCTGTGTTTGGTATGATTACAGTCAAAGTATACCATAAGACGACAGGTCTTGAAAAGCACAGAAAATACAGCTTTGCAGAGGACAAATCAGCAGCTGTTTATCCTTTAAGCAGCTTGTCAATGATCCGTGACGCTTCGCTTTTGGTCAGTGTCCTGGTGTCCCAGTCCGGTTTGATCCGTTTTTTCCGGACGAGATTCTCCAGGAGGGCCAGCTGCTTCTGCGTAGCCGGCTGCGGCTTCCTGATTTTATATGTAAGCTGTACCGGTTTAAAAAGTTTTGGCTCATCCGTCTCAAAATAGTGGGCGAGGGTCTGATACAGCTTGGCTGTGGCCAGAGCATCATGGTAAGCCCGGTGGGCGGATCTGTTTTCAATATGATAATAGTCACACAGGCTGCCCAGGCTTTTGGACTCCAGGTCACGGTGGACTTTCTGGGCGATCTTCAGGGTGTCGATCCCCATCTTTTCGAACGGCAGGCCGTCAGCGGCGGCGCTGCATTTCATGAAGCTGTAGTCAAAGGACACGTTGTGGCCGATCAGGATATCGTCTCCGCAGAAATCGAGAAAATCAGCAACCACCTGGCGTCTTGATCTGGCGCCGGCTACCATCTCATCCGTGATCCCGGTAAGGGCGGTAATAGCCGGAGGAACGGAAAGGGTGGGCCGGATAAACTCCATGAACCGCTCGGCGACTCTCCCCTCCCGGACCTTCAGCGCCCCGATCTCCAGTATTTCATCTTCCAGGGGATTCAGCCCTGTTGTTTCAATATCAAATGCAATATATGATTTCAGCATACTGTAAATGGCTCCTTTTCTCAGATCATTATAAAACATAATCAGAAGAAATTGCAATTGTCAGCGTCCGGACAGGGTTTTGCGCCTGTTTTACAATTGATTTTTTCAGGGCGATATCATATAATGAAGCACAACCGGAGCAATCCTGCAATTTTATGGATGCTTACGCGTATAACAAAGACAGACCAGAGAAAGGGGGAAATCTATGCTGGAAGGGAAAACGGTCCTGCTCGGGGTCTCAGGCAGCATTGCCGCATACAAAGCGGCATATCTGGCCAGTGCTCTGAAGAAGATGCACGCAGATGTTCATGTATTGATGACCCGGAACGCGGTAAATTTTATCAATCCGATTACCTTTGAGAGTCTTACAGGTAATAAATGCCTGGTGGATACCTTTGACCGGAACTTTGAATACAAAGTAGAACATGTAGCTCTCGCGAAAAAGGCAGATGTGGTTATGATCGCGCCTGCCAGTGCCAATGTGATCGGGAAGATCGCCCATGGCATTGCCGATGATATGCTCACGACCACGGTGATGGCGTGCAGATGTAAAAAAATGATCGCGCCGGCTATGAATACAAATATGTTTGAGAATCCCATTGTGCAGGACAATCTGAAGATTCTCGAAAACTATGATTATGAAATCATCCGTCCGGCCGTGGGCTATCTGGCCTGTGGGGATACAGGAGCCGGGAAGATGTCGGAACCGGAGCTGCTGCTGGAGTATATTCTGCATGAGATCCAATATGAAAAAGACATGCGGGGGCTGAAAGTCCTTGTAACGGCCGGCCCGACCCAGGAGGCGTTAGACCCGGTCCGTTATATTACAAATCATTCTACCGGGAAAATGGGGTATGCGATTGCGAGAGTATGTGCCCAAAGAGGCGCGGAGGTGACGCTGGTGAGCGGCCCCGGGGCACTGAAGGCGCCAGAGTTTGTAAAGATGGTACCGATAAGATCCGCACAGGAAATGTACGAAGCGGTGACGGGATGTGCCGGAGAGCAGGACATTATCATAAAAGCGGCTGCGGTGGCGGATTACCGGCCCAAATATGCAAGCGGCAGGAAGATGAAGAAGGGGAGGAAAGAGCTTACCCTTGAACTGGAGCGGACAGAGGATATCCTGTCCTGTCTGGGAGAAAATAAACGCCCCGGACAGTTCCTGTGCGGATTTGCCATGGAGACGGAAGATCTGCTGGAGAATGCCAGGAAAAAACTGGAAAGAAAGAATCTGGATATGATCGTGGCCAACAGCCTGAACGTGGAGGGAGCCGGATTTGGAGGCGATACCAACGTTGTGACCATATTGACAGAAAAAGAGGAAATCTCACTCGGGAAAATGTCAAAAGAGGAGACAGCCTCACAGATCATGAACAGGATTCTTGACATGAGAAAAGATCGTAACAACTGAACACAGGGACAGGGTTCTTTGCTGTGCCAAAACGTATTGTATCCCTCAGGGGAATGATAACAAGGAGGCAATTATGAATCAATCAGAAAATTACAAATCAGGAACCAATCAACAGACCGGAAGTCCGGGAGGCGGCAGAATCAGCACGGTGAGCATGGTACAGGTGGCGATATTCGGCGCGATTATATGCGTCATGGCTTTTACCCCCTTTCTTGGCTATATACCACTTGGATTTACAAGAGCGACCATTATCCACGTGCCGGTTATCATCGCCTCGCTGCTTATGGGGCCGAAGAAAGGCGGCGCGCTGGGATTCCTCTTCGGATTGACCAGCTTTATCAATAACACGATGAATCCCACTCCTACATCCTTTGTCTTTACACCGTTTTACAGTATTGGTGATGTAAGCGGAGGGATCGGAAGCGTGATCATCTGTTTCATCCCCCGGATCCTGGTCGGCATTCTGCCTTTCTATGTTTATAAACTTGTACTCAGATTTTCAAATGAGGAGACAAGAAGAAAAGGCGTATCCAATGTGGGACTTGTACTTGCGGGTGTGTCCGGAGCGCTGGTGAACACCCTGCTGGTGATGAACCTGATCTTTGTATTTTTCCGGGAGGCCTATGCAGCGGCAAATGATGTGGCAGTATCGGCGGTTTATACATTCATTTTATCCGTGATCGGGATCAACGGAGTACCTGAGGCCATTGTGGCAGGGGTCCTCACGTTGTTTATCGGGAAAGTTCTTTTAAAGAAAACGGTCAGAGAAAGGCTGGGTTTTTAAAATGATATTGGCAATAGACATTGGAAATACAAATATTGTGATCGGGTGCATGGAAGAGAAAAAATGCATTTTTATCGAAAGGCTGTCCACGGTCCGGACAAAGACAGAACTTGAATATGCCATTGACATTAAAAATGTTCTCGATATTTATCATATCAAAAAGTCGGATCTGGCCGGCGGGATCATATCTTCAGTGGTCCCCCAGATCACTGCGGCTGTCAAACTTGCGGTGGAGAAGATCATCAAAAAAGAACCTTTAGTAGTAGGAGCCGGAATCAAGACCGGACTGAACATCAGGATGGATCATCCCGCGCAGCTTGGCAGCGATCTGGTGGCAGATTCGGTGGGCGCTCTCTCAGAATACCCGGCGCCGCTGGTAATCTTTGATCTTGGAACGGCAAATACTGTCTGCGTTATTGACCGGGACCGGAACTATGTGGGCGGAATGATCTACCCGGGTATTGTTGTATCTTTGGATTCACTGGTCTCCAGAGCCGCACAGCTGGGCGGGATCAGTCTGGAAGCGCCGGAGCATATAATCGGGAAAAATACGACGGAGTGTATGAAGAGTGGGATTATTTACAGCTCCGCGGCAGCTATCGACGGGATCATCGACCGGCTGTCAGAGGAGCTTGGCGGAGCCGTAACCGCGGTGGCTACGGGAGGTCTGGCGAAAAGTATTGTTCCTCACTGCAGGAGAGAGATCATTGTGGATGATAATCTGCTGCTGAAAGGGCTGGCTGTGATCTACGGCAAAAATCGGCGATAAATCTGAGCTTGTCAGGCCGATGGGCAACTCACTTCGTTCAGACAATCCCATCAGCCTGCCTAACGGTGCAGCTTAGTCCCTTAAGTTTTTCCATCGGATTCCTCCAAAGTCGCCGGTCCACCCATCTGGCGCCGCAGAAAGGTTCTTCCGATTGCCACTCTTTCCTTTTCCTGCGCTTTGAAAGTAATATGAGAAGGGAACTTTGTTGGAAAAAGAAACATTCAGACGCCAGATGTTATTATGGCGGAGTAAGCAGCAGGATGCTGCTTACTCCGCCTGGTGTACATTATGCCAAAGATTTACGGATCTCTGGCATATATTTTCTGGTTTTCTTGAAGGCAGACTATATAGTCGATAACGTTACGCCTTCATATTACTTCTAAATCGCGAGATTGTTGAGGGGAGAGGATGCCAAGCCGGGAAAGGAAAAGGTGTCCATCGAGGGCCGTGCAGCAACGCCGGCATTTGGGGCGCGTTCTTTGCGCCCTTATGTGCCGCTGCGTTGCAGCCCCGAGCGAAAGTGTGCCCGAGATGGATATCCTCTTCCTTTCCCGGCGGACATGCCCATGCCCCACAACAAACTCAGATTTACAGCGTATCGCCCCGCCGTATATATCCGGGTTTCTCCGGAGACGCAATGATTTCTTTTCCCCGGATCAGCTTTACATGTTTATCAACCACCATGTTTTCCACATGGACATCTTTTCCGATGACCACGTCAGCGGATACAACACAGTTCTTTACGACAGCTCCGGGCTTGATCTCGCAGCCTCTTCCGATGATGGAATTTTCCACAGACCCCTCGATGAGACATCCGTTGGAGATGACAGAAGAGGAAACTACGCTGCCCTCAAAATACTGGGTGGGACAGGAATCATTGGTTCGTGTGTAGATGGGCCATTCTTCGTCAAACAGGCTGGACGCATTCTTCAGATCGATCAGGGACATATTTGCCTGATAGTAACTGTCAAAATCCATGATCGCCGAGAAGTATCCCCGATGGGGGATGGCACGGATGTCAAGATTCTGGCATTCCTCATTGATGATATCGGCGAAGGTGTACATGGAAGACATCTTATGCGCTTTATTCACCAGTTCGAGGAAGAGATCCTTTTTCATTACATAAGTATCCATGAAAATATTTCTGTTCTTGGCGTTCCCATGGTTGGGTTCTATGGACAGTACGCCTTTCTGCCTGTTGATATTGAGTGTATCACAATTCAGGAAAGACTCCTTCGCGTTGTCGACTGAGTGATACATCAGGGAGATATCAGCTCCGGATTCGATGTGTTCGCTTAAGAATACGCTGTAATCCGCGGCGTAGACCATATAGCTGGGCGCTATCACGACATATGGAAGCGGGATACGTTCGATGCAGTCCATATTTTCAATATAAGCCGCGATATCTGTGTTATAAATATCATTTGTCTGGCTGGACTCCGCATACAGGATGTTCAGTTTGCCACGCTTGGAGTTGATGTTATAGTGTCGGCCGGTTCCCAGATGCTCTGTAAGAGAACGGGGTTTTCTGCGAATATATACCTGTATATTATCAATCCCGCTGTTGCTCATATTGGAAATTGGAAAATCGATGATCCGATATCGGCCCAGGAAAGAAAATGCGCCTACCGGTCGGTAATCTTGAAGCCCGTTTACACGGATGTGATTTCCGGCAAAATTTACAATTCCGAATGCTTTGCTCATATTACTCATCCCCCTTTACACGTTTTGCGACAAGCTCGATATTTTCGCTGTCGGCCGAACCGACAACCGCGTTTTTCCCGATCTTGATCCCGTCAGCCACAAGAGCGCGGGTGACGACTGCGCCCTCTTCCACTTCTGCTCCCGGCATCAGGACAGTATCGATGATCTTGGCTCCTTCCGCCACTTTAACTCCGGTAAACAGGACGGAATTGCGGACTTCACCGTCTACCACGCATCCCTGGGTGATGAAAGCTCTGTCGATTATGGCGTCAGGTCCGATATACTGGGGAAGCGCGGTCACATCTTCTGTGTAGATCTTCCAGGAAGGATCATTAAGATCCAGTTCATTATTTTTGTCCAGAAGATCCATATTTGCCTCCCAGAGAGAATCGATGGTACCCACGTCTTTCCAGTAGCCCTTGTATTTATATGCATACAGATTTTTGCCGTCCTCAAGAAGGGCAGGAATAATGTCTTTGCCAAAATCGTGGCTGGAATCCGGATTCTTCATATCCGCCAGGAGAAGTCTGCGAAGGAGCTTCCAGTTAAAGATATAGATGCCCATGGAAGCCAGATTGCTCTTCGGATGTTCCGGTTTTTCTTCAAACTCCACGATCCGGCCGGTGTCGTTGGTGTTCATGATGCCAAAACGGCTTGCCTCTTTCATGGGAACTTCGATGACCGCTATAGTAGCATCAGCTTTGCACTCCTTATGGTAGGCAAGCATTTTCGCGTAGTTCATTTTGTAGATATGGTCGCCGGAGAGGATAAGCAGATATTCCGGTGAGTATGTATCGATAAAGTCAATATTCTGCGAGATGGCATCCGCCGTTCCTCTGTAGACATCCAGATTGGCATCAGATTTCTCACGTGGAGGAAGGACAAAGACACCGCTGTCTTTGGCGTCCAGGCCCCAGCGTCGCCCCGCGGCCACATAGCTGTTCAGCAGGATAGACTCATACTGAGTCAGGACGCCTACAATATCGATTCCGCTGTTGGCACAGTTGCTGAGGGGAAAATCAATGATACGGTATTTTCCGCCATATGAAACGGCCGGCTTGGCCACCTTTTTCGTCAGGTCATGGAGACGGGAGCCCCTGCCGCCAGCCAGGATCATAGCTAACATGTTATTTTGCTTCATAAAAGAACCCTCGCTTTCATTTCTTAGTGTTCTATGTAATTATACATTGTTTTTTGTTACATTTCCACACTTTATAAGTGGGAATTGAAAGATTTTCGTTAAAAGGGCATAAAAAAATCGCGAAACAGAGATTGCTCATAAATTTGTCATAAATTTGTCCGGGAAAATGTACATTTTAGGCATTGACAATAAAATTTTAAGTGCATATACTATATTATTGTTAGCTGCCGAACAAATAAAAAAAGAAGGTTTTATTGATGGAAAAACAGAGATTACAGGATCCGGGACATGACGTGGGAAAACTGATCAATATGATCTCGCATCAGCTCAAGCGTCAGATGTGTATAGACGGTGATGAAGACGGACTGACAAACATGCAGAAGATCGTCCTTCATCATATAATGTTTGAGTCGCTTACAAGGGATGTGTATCAGAAAGATCTTGAAAAAGAATTTCGTATCAGGCGGTCCACGGCGACAGGGATCCTGCAGCTTCTTGAGAAAAACGGTTTTGTGGTGCGGGAACCGGTAAAGCAGGATGCCAGACTGAAAAAGATTGTTCCGACAGACAAAGCCACTGGACTCAGAAAGCGTATCCTGAAAAATATCCGTGATATGGAGGCGCTGCTGCGGAAGGGCGTGTCTGACGAGGATATGAAGATCTGTGTTCAGGTACTGGAAAAGATGTCCGAAAATTTGTTGGGTAATGAGAGAGAAAAGCGGAAAGGAGACAATGAAGCATGAACAGAAAACTACTTCGTTCTGTCCGGGAATATAAACGAGAATCAGTACTTACCCCTCTTCTTGTTGTGCTGGAAGTCTTTATGGAAGTCCTGATCCCGCTGCTGATGGCAAATATCATAGATATCGGGATCGTGAAAGGAGATATGGGGTACATCATCAGGACCGGACTTCTGCTCGTGGGGCTGGCCGTTCTGGCGCTGCTTTTTGGCGCAGAGGCAGGACATTTGGGCGCTGTGGCATCGTCCGGTTATGCGAAGAACTTAAGACATGATATTTTTTATAAGATACAGGAATTTTCATTTGGGAATATTGATCATTTTTCAACTTCCGGGCTGGTGACCAGGCTTACAACAGACATCACGAACGTACAGATGGCGTATATGTTTACCATCCGCCTTCTGGTAAGAGCTCCGATAATGATCGTTCTGTCTCTGATCATGACATTAACGATTAACACAAAGATCGCTGTCATGATGCTGATTACGATCCCGATTCTGGGAGGAGCGCTGATCTTTATCGCAAAAAAGGCGCACCCTCATTTTGTGCAGGTATTTGATGAATATGATGTTCTGAACAACACGGTTCAGGAGAATGTAAACGCTGCCCGGGTGGTTAAGGCCTATGTGCGGGAAGAGCATGAGGATAAAAAATTCGGGAAAATCTCCACGCATGTATTTAACCTGTTTACAAAGGCGGAAAAGATGGTTGCGTGGAACAACCCGATCATGATGTTTACCATGTATACCGTCATTCTTGTGATGGTGTATATCGGAGGAGAAGACATTGTGTTTGGCACAATGCAGACAGGAGAGCTGACCAGCGTGATCGTATACGCGATCCAGATTCTGATGTCACTGATGATGGTATCATTTGTATTTGTTATGATCATGATCGCGGAAGCGTCTTCGGACCGTATTCTTCAGGTGCTGGAAGAGGTGCCGGAGATGGAGGACCATTCAGATGCGGTGACGGAAGTGCCTAATGGAGACATTGATTTTGAACATGTGGATTTCAGCTATGCGGGCGAGGGAGGAAATCTGTCTCTGAAAGATGTGAACCTTCATATTAAAAGCGGGCAGGTGATCGGAATCATCGGAGGCACCGGCAGCGCGAAATCTACGCTGGTGCAGCTGATCCCCAGGCTTTATGATGTGACAAAAGGGGCTGTTAAGGTGGGCGGAATAGATGTCCGTGACTACAGTCTGACAGCACTGAGAGATCAGGTGTCCATGGTGCTTCAGAAAAATGTGCTGTTTACCGGGACCATCAGCGATAATATCCGCTGGGGAGATGAAGACGCCACTGACGAAGAAGTGGAGAGAGTCTGCAGGCTTGCCCAGGCAGATGGTTTTATCCGGGAATTCCCGGGTGGCTACGACACGATGATCGTAGAGGGAGGAAACAATGTATCCGGCGGACAAAAGCAGAGGCTGTGTATCGCGCGAGCGCTGCTCAAAAAACCGAAAATACTGATCCTGGATGATTCCACCAGCGCGGTGGATACAAGGACAGACGCTCTTATACGTCAGGCTTTCCGGGAAGAGATCCCGGATACTACGAAGCTGATCATCGCGCAGAGGATCTCGTCTGTTGAAGACGCGGACCTGATCATCGTGATGGATAATGGGGAGATCAACGGGATCGGAACATCCGAAGAACTCCTGAAGACAAATGAGATTTACAGAGAAGTATACGAATCACAGGTGAAAGGAGGCGCGGAGAATGAGTAGACCGGAAAGAGTTACCGTAAATAAGGGAACGATCAAAACGGCAAAGCGTCTGTTGGGATATGTGACTTCCACGTATAAAATACAGTTTATCGTCGTGATATTCTGTATCCTGGTGAGTTCGATCGCGTCTATATCTGTGTCTCTTTCATTGAAATTTTTGCTGGATGATTTTATCATCCCGCTTATTGGACAGAAGAGTCCGGATTTTAGCGAACTGTACATGGCTCTTGGGGTTCTGGCCACGATCTTCGCGTGCGGTGTTATTGCTACATTCGTGTACAGCAGGATGATGGTGGTTATCGGCCAGGGCGTGTTAAAGCGGGTGCGAGACGAAATGTTTGAGCACATGCAGACTCTGCCGATCCGGTATTTTGACCAGAATACCAACGGATCCATTATGAGCCTTTACACCAATGATACGGATACGCTGCGGCAGATGATCAATCAGTCGATCCCGCAGGTGCTTATGGCGTCTCTGACGATTGTGGTGACATTCATCGCCATGCTGGTCCTAAGTCCGATCCTGACGGTTCTGGCAGTGATCATGATCGGTCTTATGACACTGATTGCCAGGTTTATCGGCGGAAACAGCGGAAAGTATTTTATCCGGCAGCAGATCGATCTGGCGGATGTGACCGGTTTCGTAGAAGAACGGATGAACGGCCAGCGTGTGGTCAAAGTGTTCAATCATGAGAAAAATTCAGAAGAAGAGTTTGACAAACTCAATGAAAAGCTGTTTACGAGCGCTTCCAGCGCTCATACGTTTGCCAGCATGATGGGGCCCATTATCGGAAATATGGGAAATCTGCAGTTCGTGCTTGTAGCGATCTTCGGCGGATTGTTATCCGTTCTGGGAATCGGGAATATCACCCTGGGCGTTATGGCGTCCTACCTGCAGTTTACCAAAAGCTTTACTCAGCCATTCATGCAGATCGCCCAGCAGTTTAACTCCATCATTATGGCGCTTGCGGGAGCGGAGCGTATCTTTAATATGATGGATGAAGAATCCGAGGTTGATGAGGGATATGTGACTTTGGTCAACGCGAAGAAGGGCGCGGATGGCAAGATTACCGAGTGTGAAGAGCGCACCGGCATGTGGGCGTGGAAACATCCGCACCAGGCCGATGGAAGTGTGACTTATACAGAATTGAAGGGAGACGTAAGGTTCTTTGACATGACCTTCGGCTACTCGCCGGACCACATGGTGCTCCATGACCTGACACTGTACGCGAAGCCGGGGCAGAAGCTGGCCTTTGTCGGGTCTACCGGAGCCGGGAAAACGACCATAACGAATCTGATCAACCGTTTCTACGATGTGGACGACGGAAAGATCCGCTATGACGGTATCAACATCAATAAGATCAAAAAGGCCGATCTGCGCCGGTCTCTGGGTATTGTGCTCCAGGACACCCACCTGTTTACAGGGACGATCATGGAGAATATCCGTTACGGCAAGCTGGACGCCACAGACGAGGAAGTCTACAAGGCGGCGAAGCTGGCCCATGCGGACGGATTTATCAAAATGCTGCCAAAAGGGTATGACACCCATTTAAGCGGAGACGGAGAGGAACTCTCCCAGGGACAGCGGCAGCTGCTGGCCATCGCCAGAGCGGCCATCGCAGATCCGCCGGTGCTTATCCTGGATGAGGCGACATCCTCCATCGATACCAGGACTGAGAGCATTGTCCAGAAAGGGATGGATAATCTGATGAAGGGCAGAACCGTGTTTGTCATTGCCCACAGACTGTCCACCATCCGCAACAGTGATGCGATCATGGTGCTTGAGCATGGACGCATCATCGAGCGGGGTACGCATGAAGAGCTGCTGGCCCAGAAGGGTACGTACTATCAGCTTTATACAGGGAAACTGGAGTTGTCGTAATAAACCGAATGACTGCTGCAGCAAATGATACCGGGGCCGACCTGGAAACTGTGATCTCCATTTACAGTACCAAGGCGGCCCTGTTTATTTGTACAGCTGTATTTTCCCACACTATACATCGGGCTTGTTTTCCATTATAATAGTCATTACAGAGAAAAATGATCAGGAGAGAGGAACCTATGATAAAAGTAAAAGAATACAGAGGACATATCCGCAACTGGGAGGAGCTGTGCGAAAGGCTGGGGTTGCCCCTGGATCTGACGCGCAGGGAAAGGGAGGAACAGATCCTTGTCCGGGCCTATGAGACATGGGGGCATGAGATGGCAGATCATATGTATGGGATGTTCGCGTTTGCCCTGTGGGATGAAGAGGAAGAAGAACTGTTCTGTCTGAGGGATCAGTTCGGTACCAAGCCGTTCTATTATTACGAAACCGCAGACGGGCGGCTTCTGTATGGAACTACGATCCGGGGGATCATGGAGCAGCCGGGTTTTGTGAAAGAGCTGAACGAGGAAATGCTGCAGCTGTACCTGACTCTGACTTATGTGGCCGGGGAGGATACATTTTTCCGGGGGCTTAAAAAACTTATGCCGGGCAGATATCTGACCTGGAAGGATGGCAGACTGAAGATCACACGGTACTGGACGCCCACCTTCCACCCGGATGAGAGCAGGACTCTGGAGGACTGGGCTGACGAGATCCACACAACACTGAAAGAGATCATGCCGGAAGTAAAGGATCCGGATGAGACGGCGGAGTCGTTTCTCTCGGGAGGTGTGGATTCTTCCTATGTGCTGGCTATGTCTGACGCAGAGATGACGGATTCCTGCGGATATGAAGAGGAGCGTTTCGATGAGTCCGGACTGGCAAAACAGACAGCGGATATCCTGGGGAGAAAGAATTCCAGATGTCTGATCACGCCGGAGGAATATTTCCGGATTGTTCCCTATGTAATGTATCACATGGAGCAGCCTCTGGGGGACGCGTCGGCCATCGCCTTTGCCATCGCGTGCAGAGCTACGGCAGAACATACAAAGCTGTGCTATTCCGGGGAGGGCGCAGATGAATTTTTCGGCGGGTATAATATGTACCGCAACGCCGAGCGGTATGGAGACAATCTGAAAACCTTCTATGTGGGCAATACGAATATTATGAAGGAGGACGAGAAGAAGCGTATCCTCAAGAAATACGATCCGGATGTCCTGCCCATCGAGGTGGCGCGGAGCATTTATGAAGAGACGGAAGGACTGGATCCTCTTACAAAGATGTCGGATGTGGATATCCAGATCTGGCTGGAGGGGGATATTTATCTGAATGTGGACAAGATGAGTCTGGCGGCGGGACTTGAGATCCGTATGCCGCTGACGGACTTGAGGATCTTTGACATTGCTTCCAGGATGCCCTCCAGATATAAAGTAAATGAAGAGCAGAACAAAGTAGCGCTGAGAACCGCAGCGGCAAAGGTGCTGCCGGAAGACATCGCGTTTCGGAAGAAACTGGGATTCATCGTGCCGATCCGCATCTGGATGGCGGATGACAGGTACAATCAGGACGTGCGCGCGAAGTTTAACAGCAATATGGCAGAGAAGTTCTTCAACGTGGATGAGATCAACGGGATTTTTGAGGAATATGTGGGAGGAAATTCGGACAACTGGAGAAAAGTGTGGACAATTTATACATTTCTTGTCTGGTATGAAGAGTATTTTGTAAAGCGCTGAGAAAGGAACTATAGTTTATGCTGTTTGACACACATGCTCATTATGACGATAAGCAGTTTGACCCGGACAGGGAGGAGCTTTTGAACGGTATGGAGGCAGAAGGCATAGGACTCATTGTCAATGCCGCGTCTACTGTTGAATCCTGGGAAAAGATCAGGCTTTTGACAGAAGAGTATCCTTTAATATACGGATCCGTCGGAGTGCATCCGGATGAGGTGGGCGCGCTGGACGAAATACAGTTCCGGAGAATGGAAGAGCTGCTGGACCTGGAAAAAATCGTGGCTGTGGGAGAGATCGGTCTGGACTATTATTGGGACAAAGAAAGGCATGATATCCAGAAGGAATGGTTTGTCCGGCAGCTGGAACTTGCCCGCCGGAAAGACATGCCTGTCATGATACACAGCCGGGAAGCTGCGGCGGATACATTTGACATTATGCAAAAGTACGCGGATGGGATGAAGGCAGTCATCCACTGCTATTCCTATTCTGCCGAGATGGCCAGAGAATATGTGAAGATGGGCTGTTATATCGGCGTGGGCGGTGTGGTCACATTTAAAAACGCAAAGAAGCTGAAACAGGTCGTCGAAGAGATACCGCTGGAATCGATCGTCCTTGAGACAGACTGTCCGTATCTTGCGCCGGTCCCCTTCCGGGGAAAGAGAAATTGTTCCCGGTATCTGCCCTATGTGGCAGAGACAGTTGCCAAGATCAAAGGTGTGAGTGTGGAAGAAGTCGAAGAGCAGACTGAAAAGAATGGGCGGAGATTGTACAATTTATAAAATAGTCAGAAAACAGTGAAAAAAGGGGCCTGTCCCTTTTTTCTGAAATTATCAGATAATTTATGTGTCAGAGGAGATATTATGAAACAGCCTACTCTTGGCAATCCGCGGAATACGATTGCGGTGCTGCAGAAATATAATTTTGTGTTCCAGAAGAAATTCGGCCAGAACTTTCTTATAGATACACATGTTCTGGAAAAGATCATCGGAGCGGCCGGGATCGGACCGGATGATGTTGTGCTGGAGATCGGACCGGGGATCGGAACGATGACACAATATCTGGCCTGTGCCGCGCGGAAGGTCATTGCGGTGGAGATCGACCGCGCTCTGATCCCGATCCTGGAGGATACGCTGAGCGGATATGATAATGTACGGGTCATGAATGAGGATGTTCTGAAAGTGGATATCGCGGCGCTTGCGGAGGAAGAAAATGAAGGGAAACCGCTGCAGATCGTGGCAAATCTTCCGTATTATATTACGACCCCAATCATCATGGGACTTCTAGAGAACCATGTTCCGGTTAAGAAGATTACGGTGATGGTGCAGAAAGAGGTGGCCGCCCGGATGCAGGCAGGACCGGGAACAAAAGATTACGGGGCGCTGTCTCTTGCTGTCCAGTACTATGCGGATCCGTATATCGTAGCGAATGTTCCGCCAAACTGTTTCATGCCCAGGCCGAAAGTGGGCTCGGCGGTCATCCGGCTGGATTGCCATGGAAAGACATCGGTGCAGGCGAAGGACGAAAAACTGATGTTTCGGATCATACGGGCATCCTTTAATCAGAGAAGAAAGACTTTGGTTAACGGACTTTGGAATTCTCCGGAACTCCATTATTCAAAGGGGCAGCTCGAAGACGCAGTCCGGACCCTTGGAAAAGGCGGATCCGTCCGGGGCGAGGAACTGACTCTTGATGAATTTGCCGCATTGTCAGATATCCTGTCCGGACTGCCCGAAAGCTGAGCGAAAGCGGGAACATTGATATTGGATCCGGGGAAGGGCGCGAGGAGTGTGTTCATAAATATTTTATAGACAGTTTATTGTATGATTTTACATTGTTTAGTATAATAAAAAGATAAAACGGCAAAAAGAGAGAAGGAGGAAGGTCACATGGCAAAAGATATTGACAGCATTTTTTTTGATATTACGCCCGAGATTGAAGAACTGGCTCTCAAATGTGAGAAAAATAATGCGATCGATAAGGAACTGTACACAAAGTATGAGGTGAAGAGAGGGCTGCGTGACCTGAACGGAAAAGGGGTCCTTGCGGGTCTTACCAATATTTCCGATGTCTGCGCTTCCAAGATAGTTGACGGGAAAAGCGTGCCATGCGAAGGGAATCTCTATTACCGGGGATATAATATCAAAGATCTGGTAAAAGGATTCCTGGCGGCAAAGCACCCGGGATTTGAGGAGACGACATATCTGCTTCTTTTCGGAGAACTGCCCACAAGAGAACAGCTGAAACATTTCCAGAGCATGCTGGCGGAACGCCGGATGCTTCCGCCCAATTTTGTGCGGGATGTCATTATGAAAGCGCCAAGCCATGATATGATGAACAGTATAACAAGGAGTATCCTTCAGTTGTATTCTTATGATGAAAAAGCGGATGATACGAGCATTCCCAATGTGCTCCGGCAGTGCCTGAATCTGATCAGCCAGTTCCCGATGCTTATGGTATATGGCTATCACGCTTATAACTACCGCAGGGGCGAAGATCTGTATATTTATGCGCCGAAACCGGAACTTTCCGCCGCGGAGAATATTCTCATGATGCTGAGAGAAGACAGGAAATATACGAAACTCGAAGCGAAGATCCTGGATATGGCGCTGGTACTCCACATGGATCATGGCGGCGGAAATAATTCAACATTTACCACGCATGTTGTCACATCCTCCGGCACAGATACCTATTCTACGATCGCGGCGGCTATGGCGTCCCTGAAAGGGCCGAAGCATGGGGGAGCCAATGTCAAGGTAACGCAGATGTTCGAGGATATGAAAGCAAATCTTACAGACTGGAATGATGATGACCAGATCCGCGCATATCTGGAAGCTCTTCTGGACAAGAAAGCGTTTGACAAAAAAGGACTGATCTACGGAATGGGCCATGCGGTATATTCGATTTCAGATCCCCGGGCGGATATATTTAAGCGTTTTGTAAAACAGCTCGCCAAAGAAAAGGGACATGAAGCAGAATATGCGCTTTACGAGAAGGTAGAGCATATGGCTCCGGAGATAATCGGAGAGAAGCGCAGAATGTATAAAGGAGTTAACGCGAATGTCGATTTCTACAGCGGCCTGGTCTACGGTATGCTGGATCTTCCTCCGGCATTGTACACACCGATATTCGCCGCTGCCCGTATCGTAGGGTGGAGCGCCCACCGGCTGGAAGAACTCGAGAATGTAGACAAGATCATACGTCCGGCATATAAACCTCTCGCACCATACCGCGAATACATAAATTTAGATGACAGGTAAGTGAAGTAACATGAGAGACGAGTTTTATTTCCCATCAAAGGACGGAAACACAGAGATCCACACAATGGAGTGGAAGCCTGACACAGAGGTAAAAGCCGTCCTGCAGATCTGCCATGGCATGGTGGAATATATCAGACGATATGATGAATTCGCACAATTTCTGTGCGAACAGGGATATTATGTCGTGGGAAATGATCATCTCGGGCATGGGAAGTCAGTGCAGGCAAAGTCAGAGTATGGATTTTTCCATGAGAAATACGGCAATGCGTGTGTCCTAGGGGATATACATACCCTGCGGCAGCGTACAGTGAAAAAGTATCCGGATGTGCCGTATTTTATGCTGGGACACAGTATGGGTTCCTCTTTGCTGCGGCAGTATATCCAGATGTATGGGAACGGTCTGAGCGGAGCTGTGCTGATGGGAACAGTCGCGGATCACAGAAAATCCGAACTGCTTTTTGGCAAAAGACTCTGCAGGCTGATGGCAGCTTTCAGGGGGTGGCATTACCGGAGTAAACTTGTGGACAGCCTGGCGATCGGTTCTTATAATAAAAAATTTAAGCCGGCTCATACAAGAGCGGACTGGATCACAAGTGATAGGGAGCTGCTGGACACCTATGTGGCAGATCCTATGTGTTCCTTTATGTTTACAGTAAATGCCTATTATAGTATGTTTACCGGAATGCTGCGTATGCAGAGAAAAGAGGGCGTATATATGATACCCAAAGGGCTTCCGATCCTGTTTGTATCCGGAGCGGAAGATCCGGTAGGGAATTATGGAAAAGGTGTCCGCAGAATTTATGAGAAATATAAAGCGGCCGGGATCCATGATATTTCACTGAGACTTTATACAGGAGACCGGCACGAGATACTGAATGAGACCGATCGGAAAGAGGTATATGAAGACCTGCTTCAATGGTTCGATGAACATTGCGGGAAGTAACATCCCGGAAAACAGCAAAAGTAAAGAGCCTGCCACGGCAAAACCCCGTCAGTCATTTAACTGACGGGGTTTTGCCGTTTTATAAGTTATCTAAAGGAATGAGAGTAAAGTGCGACACCATTGGGTGCCTAAACTTTATGAGGGGGAAGATAGTTGTTTATCAACTATCTATTTTAAAGTATAAAAGGAAATTGTGACAAAATTATGATAGGAATATAAAAGATAAAGAAACTCTCTAAACTGTCACTAAAAAATTTCTTAACCCCTCTTTTTAATTAACCTCACTATTTATTCGCAAAGTAAGCATAATACATCACATCTGCCGAAGTCTCTTGGGTTCCGTCCGGATAAGAGGTGATCTCAAATACATAATCCTGATATCCCTTGACCATTGTGTAGAGATTTCGGAAGGAGTAAGTGCTGCCGGGCTGATAAGTGGCATCTGCCTGTGTGGCGAGATCCTCATTGTTGGTGCCCAGGCCGATATATGTACTGGCTCCGTCTGCGGCCGGGATCCCGCCGCCGCCAATATTACTTTCAGAAAACATCATAGTGGGTTCTGTAAGACCGTATTCAGGGCTGGGAAATTCTTCCGGAATAAATACCTCATAATCCAGAACGCACAGCTCCACATCATCGGGAAGTTCCAGAGCGGCAGAATCAATCTGGGAAAATTCATAGCTGTTTTCGTTGTGCTGATCAATGGCAGACTGGACATATTCTGCGTCATCCGTGGATGTTGTGACTTTTGTGACACGGACATAAACGGTGTGGTAGGTTTCATCTTCTGTAGCGTATCTTGCTGTTTTGCCCCACTGTCCAAGAGGAATAGGCTCTGTATCCGAGGTCGTGCTGGCATCTATGGCAGAAGAAATATCTATGTCCGCTGAGGTTTCCGGAGCTGTTTCTTCCGGTTCTTCCTCTTTTTTAGATTCTTCAGTTTTGTCTTCGGTTTCAGCTTCAGCAGCCTCCTGGTTTTCTTCTGACTCAGCCGCTGTATTACTGCCGCCGCATGCGGTAAAGGCAAACACTGTCAACAGAGCGAGCATCAGAGACAAAAATTTTTTCATAAAATGTACCCCCTTTATCTGAGTGTGATATTAATTTTGCATATTTTACCATATTTTTCTGTTAATATCTATAAAATTTCAGCTTTTAAAGAAGATTTAAAGAACTCTTTAAATATTGAAAGAAAAAACAGCGAAAACCCGTTAACCTTCCGGCTAACGGGTTTTCGTCGTTTTATAAGTTATCTAAAGGAATGAGAGTAAAGTGCGACACCATTGGGTGCCTAAACTTTATGAGGGGGGAAGATAGTTGTTTATCAACTATCTGTCTTAAAGTATAAAAGGAAAATATGACAAAACTGTGATGAAATTATAAAAGAACAGGGAAAAAGCTTAACTGTCAATAAAGAAAATATAAAAGTCTGTTTCATATGTGTGTATGGTGTATATATATGAACAAAGAAGCCTCTGGAGACAGCGAAAACCCGTTAACCTTCCGGCTAACGGGTTTTCGTCGTTTTTATAAATTATCTAAAGGAATGAGAGTAAAGTGTGACATCCCGGTATACCGGGATGTCAATACTTTATGAGGGGGGAGATAGTTGTTTATCAACTATCTGTGTTTAGTATAAACAGAAAATGTGTACAAATTATGTTCAAATTATAAAAGAAATCGAAAATTAATTATGAATTTATAAATTTCATCTGATCCGTATGGTATTTCCCGCGTAGATTAGATCCGGATCAGAGATGCCGTTCAGAGAGGCAAGAGCGCTGACTGTAGTGCCGTAACGCTGAGCGATACCGCTGAGAGTGTCCCCGGGCTGGATGGTATAGTACTGTGCATTGCCGCCATTTTCCGGTACGCGAATGGTATTTCCCGCATAGATGAGATCCGGATCGGCGATTCCGTTCAGAGAGGCAAGAGCGTTGACTGTAGTGCCGTAACGCTGAGCAATACCGCTGAGAGTGTCTCCGGGCTGGATAACATAGGTTACATAGTCTGTAGACGGAGAGGGGGACGGAGAGGGCGCGGGAGAGCTTCCGTCCAGATGGTTCAGCCCGGCGGCTCTGATCGCGGAAGGATAGTCCACATAGCCCCAGTCCAGATCTACATTGCCTCCGATGCCGGGGACGCTTCCCTGGCTTGTGTACTGCCACATCCCACAATTGGTCCCGTCGAATGAGTCTGCGTATCTGGCATACCAGAAGGCATAACGTTCCGGCAGGGAACTGCCGAGATAGGTATCCAGAAAATTACGGTTTGTATAGAACATGGCATAATAGCCTTTTTCTTCAATCCGGTTGCAGAAGTTTTCTACCAGCTGGCGGGCCAGGGAAGCGGTCATGCTGACACCTTCTCCTGCGGCATATGTCACGGAAGCCTGCTCAATATCATAGCAGACCGGATAGTCCAGGCGGTAACCCGAAATCGTGCTGATACAGCCGTCTGCTTCCTGTACCGCTGTCTGCGGGTTGACGGCGTAACAGAACCAGTAGACACCGATGGGGAGCCCGATCCGGTTGCATTCAGAAGCATTTCTGTGGAACTGCTTATCTACAGTGCCGAAACCGTAGCCCGCTCTAAGCATGGCAAACTGATAACCCGCGGCTTTTACCCGTTCCCAGTCTACTTCACCCTGAAATTCACTTACATCAAGACCTTTTATACTCATAAAATCATCCTTTCCAAAAGCGCGCGGAATCCGGAAGCCGCAGAGAAAACTCTGTCTGCCGGACCGTCGCATTTGATTCAGTATATGAACAGTTAAGGGAAAAAGTGCAGAGATTTATTCTTGTCTGTTATCCAGATTGCATTTATAATAATTATTATTAAGAATTTTTATCAAGATAACACGATCATGATGCCGGAAAACAGCCGTGTTCCCGGCATTAAAAAGGAGGTATTTATGTTAGACCAGACCTACTATGACAAGGCGGATGAGATCATAGCAGAGCATGGGAATCATCAGGCTTCGCTGATTCCGATCATCCAGGACATCCAGAGCGAGTACCGCTATCTCCCGCCCGAGTTACTGACTTATGTGGCGCGGAAGCTGGAGATCAATGAGGCAAAGGCGTACAGCGTTGCTACATTTTATGAAAATTTTTCTTTTGAACCAAAAGGGAAATATATTATTAAGGTGTGCGACGGGACAGCGTGTCATGTCCGTAAGTCCATTCCTATTCTGGAGCGGCTGTACAGTGAACTGGGGCTGTCCGTTGAAAAGGCTACTACAGATGATATGATGTTCACCCTGGAGACAGTTTCCTGTCTTGGGGCATGCGGACTTGCGCCGGTACTGACGGTGAATGACAAGGTATACCCGGGTATGACTCCGGATGCCGCGGCGGAACTGATTCGAGAGTTGAGAGGAGCCTGACGCGTATGGAAAGAATAGAAAACAGAGAAGCGCTCGGATGTGTCCGTGAGACTTCTAAGAAAAAGATCGAGAACAGCAGATGTAGGATCCTGATCTGTGCCGGGACCGGGTGTCTGGCAGGCGGTTCAGGAAAGATCTATGAGAGAATGTGCGAACTGGTGAAGAACAATCCGGATGTGGAAGTGCATTTTGGCCCGGAGATCGCTCATGGCAATGAAGAGCAGCCCCAGACAGAAAGGACCGGGGAGATTGGCATTAAGAAAAGCGGATGCCACGGGTTCTGCGAGATGGGTCCTCTGATGAGGATCGAGCCCCAGGGAATCCTTTATACGAAAGTAAAGGAAGAGGACTGTGATGAGATCTTCCACAGGACAATCGAGAAAGGGGACATCATCCGGCATCTCCTGTTCAAACAGGACGGGATCGAATATAAGAAACAGGAAGAGATCCCCTTTTATAAAAAGCAGACCCGGAATGTGCTGAAAAATTGCGGACATATCGACGCGGAGCATATCCAGGAGTACATATCCACGGGCGGCTATCAGGCACTGGAGAAAGCCCTGTTTGAGATGACGCCGGAGGAAGTGATCAAAGAGATCTCCGACTCAAACTTAAGGGGCCGCGGAGGCGGCGGATTCCCGACAGGATACAAGTGGTCGCAGGTGGCGCGCCAGGCAGAGAAAGAACGCTATGTCGTCTGCAACGGAGATGAGGGAGATCCGGGCGCGTTCATGGACCGCAGTATTATGGAGGGAGATCCCCACAAGATGATCGAAGGGATGATGATCGGAGCTTACGCGGTGGGAGCCAAAGAAGGCTACATCTATGTAAGGGCCGAGTATCCGCTGGCGATCAGCCGTTTGAAGCTGGCTATCGCCCAGGCGGAGGAATGCGGGCTTCTCGGTGATTACATCCTGGGGACAGATTTTTCCTTCCGGCTCCATATCAACCGGGGCGCGGGAGCTTTTGTCTGCGGAGAGGGAAGCGCCCTTACCGCGTCCATAGAGGGGAACCGGGGCATGCCGCGGGTGAAGCCGCCGCGGACAGTGGAACAGGGACTGTTCGGGAAACCGACGGTGCTGAACAATGTGGAAACATTCGCGAATGTGCCTATGATCATCATGGAAGGGGCACAGTGGCTCAAGAGTATCGGCCCGGAGAACAGCCCGGGCACCAAGGCTTTTGCCCTGACCGGAAGCGTGAAGCACACCGGACTGATCGAGGTCCCGATGGGGACGACGCTGCGTGAAGTTATCTATGATATCGGCGGCGGGATCAAGGGTGACGGAAAGTTCAAGGCAGTGCAGATCGGAGGACCGTCAGGCGGTTGTCTGATCACGCCTCATCTGGATGTAAATCTGGATTTTGACTCTCTGAAGAAGATGGGCGCCATGATCGGTTCCGGAGGGCTTGTGGTAATGGACGACCATACCTGTATGGTAGAAGTGGCCAGATTCTTCATGAACTTTACTCAGAACGAGAGCTGCGGGAAATGTGTGCCCTGCCGGGAAGGGACGAAGCGGATGCTGGAGATCCTGGAACGGATCGTGGCGGGAAATGGAAAGGTGGAAGATCTGGATCTTCTGGAAGAGCTTGCCAATACGATCACGGAGACTGCTCTGTGTGGTCTTGGGAAAAGCGCGGCGCTTCCGGTCATGAGTACCCTCAAGCTGTTCCGGGATGAATATATGGAGCATGTGGTGGATAAGAAGTGCGTGTCTCACACCTGTACGGCCATGAAACGGTACATCATCAGTCCCGAGCGGTGTAAGGGATGTTCCAAGTGCGCGAGAAACTGTCCGGCAGGCGCCATCAGCGGAAGGATCAAAGAGCCATTTGTGATAGACACCGAGAAATGTATCAAGTGCGGGGCCTGTGAGAGCGCCTGCGCATTTGGCGCGATACATATTGAATGGTAGGAGGAGACGAGCATGAGCTATATGATGATAAACAACAGGCGCGTAACGTTTACGAATGAGAGAAATGTCCTCTCTGTAATCCGCAAATCAGGAATCGATCTGCCTACGTTCTGCTATCATTCTGAACTGTCAACCTACGGAGCCTGCCGTATGTGTGTGGTAGAGGATGACAGGGGAAAGATCTTTGCTTCCTGTTCAGAGGTTCCCAGAGATGGAATGGTGATCTATACAAATACACCGAGACTTCAACATCACAGAAAGATGATCATCGAGCTGCTGCTTGCCGCCCACTGCAGGGACTGTACGACGTGCGCGAAAAACGGCGTCTGCACGCTGCAGAAACTGTCCCGACAGCTGGGTATCACGGATGTGCGGTTTGAAAATAATAAAAAACAGCTTCCGAAAGATCTGTCATCGGAGTGCGTGATCCGGGATCCCAATAAGTGCATCCTGTGCGGTGACTGTGTGCGGACATGTGATGAGATCCAGGGGCTGGGTATTCTGGATTTTGCGTTCAGAGGTTCCAAGATGCAGGTTATGCCGGCGTTTAATAAAGACCTGGCGCAGACAGACTGTGTGGGGTGCGGGCAGTGCCGTGCCGTATGTCCTACAGGAGCCATCAGCATCAAACAGAATGTAGAACCTGTTTGGGAGGCTCTTGCAGATCCGAATATCCGGGTAGTGGCGCAGATCGCTCCCGCTGTGCGTGTGGCGGTGGGAGATAAATTCGGCATCAAGAAAGGCGAGAATACGCTGGGCCGGCTGGTGGCGGGCCTGAGACGGATCGGATTTGATCAGGTGTATGATACGAATTTCGGCGCGGATCTGACAGTCATGGAAGAGTCAAAAGAGCTGGTAGAACGGCTGGAATCCGGAGAAAACCTCCCGCTGTTCACATCCTGCTGTCCGGCGTGGGTGAAGTTCTGCGAGAACCGCTATCCTGAGTTCCGGAAAAATATTTCTACCTGCCGGTCTCCCCAGGAGATGTTTGGGGCTCTGTTAAAAGAAGAGGCCAGGATGGAAGCGGTGAAAGCGGCAGAAGAAGGCAGAGAAGCCAGGAAGACTATGGTGGTGTCCATCATGCCCTGTACGGCAAAGAAAGCGGAGATCACCCGCCCGGAACACTATACGGACGGAGAGCAGAATGTGGACTATGTACTTACCACAACTGAGATCACCCGTATGCTCCAGGAGGCCGGGATCGACCTGGCACAGGTACAGCCGGAAGCGCTGGATATGCCTTTTGGACTGTCGTCCGGAGCCGGAGCCATTTTCGGCGTGACCGGAGGCGTTACGGAGGCTGTGCTGCGTCGGCTTATAAACAGCAACCATGCAGAAGATCTGGAGGAGATCAGTTTTTCCGGCATCCGGGGCGTGGCAGGCATCAAGGAAGCGACAGTGAAACTGGGAGAACGTGAAGTGAAGATAGCTGTTGTGAACGGTCTCCACAGCGCAGGAGAACTTCTGGATAAAATAAAGGCAGGGGAAGCATATTATGATTTTGTGGAGGTCATGGCCTGCAAGAGAGGCTGTATCGCCGGAGGCGGGCAGCCGGTACCCATCGGGCCCAGGACCAAGAAGGCCAGACTGGAAGGGATCTATAAGATCGACAGCATGGCACAGATCAAACTGTCCAATGAAAATCCGATCGTTTCCGCGGTTTATGGAGGGATCCTGAAAGGGAAAGAACAAAAGCTGCTGCACAATGAAACTGTGGAATAATAAAATATCTCAGGAAACTGTATTGCCAAAGAGTCGGGCATTTGACGTCCGGCTCTTATTCTTTGTACAAATTTAATTTCTTTTCAGGATGAAATTACCAGAAAAGTGGCCTGAAAAATGAAAGGATATAAATTGACTCACTAACCTGGCACGAGTTTTGCGATATAAACAGGTAGAGTGAGTTATCAAAAAAAGGAGGTATCACGAATGTTAGTCACCATGAAAGAAATACTGGAACGGGCCAGCGCAGAAAATTATGGCGTTGCCGCTCCGAATGTTACATGTGAACTGGATGCCAGGGCATTCATCGAAGCCGCTGAAGAAATGAGAGCTCCGGTTATTATTGATATCGCAGAGCCGGCCTGCAAGGATATGTTTTTCCTGGGGCATGCGGTGCGGGCTCTGGCACAGCAGGCGAATGTGCCTGTAGCAATCAACCTGGACCACGGAGCAGATCTGGAGTCCGTAGTCCAGGCAATTCAGGCGGGATTCACCTCTGTCATGTTTGACAGGTCCAGTTCACCTTTTGAGGAAAATGCAGAACAGGTCAAAGAGGTAGTGAAGATCGCCCATGCCGCCGGAGTATCCGTGGAGGCGGAACTGGGGCATGTGGGACAGGCGGACCAGTATGCTGCTGACAGAGACGCGGCACTGACCAGTGTGGAAGATGCAGTAAAGTTTATTGAGTACACCGGTGTAGATTGTCTGGCGGTTGCGATAGGGACCGCTCACGGGATCTATCCGGAAGGTTTTGTTCCATATCTGGATTTTGAGAGACTCGAAGAGATCAAAAAAGCGACCGGTAATTTCCCGCTGGTTCTTCACGGCTCTTCCGGAACAGACGACGAGTCCATGGCCAGGGCGTGCAGAATGGGGATCAATAAGATCAACATTAACGGAGAATTATGCCAGGCAGCTGCGCAGGCCGTACAGGCCGCAGATTTTTCGGGGAACAATGTATATAACGTTTACAATATCGCGCGGGATGCGGCTAAAGAAAAACTGATCGAAAAGATGAAGCTGTACGGATGCGAAGGGAAAGCATGGATTCCGGAGTCCAGGGGAATCGGAAATAAAGACACTACATTAAGAGAGCATGCTTAGAAAAGCGCAGATATAAGACAAAGGAGGTCAAGATATGGGGAAAATAGCACTCTGCAGAGTGGATTACCGTCTGGCTCACGGACAGGTGGCATTTACGTGGGTTAAGGCATTGAATGCAAAAAAGATCGTCATTCTCGATGAGGAGGTAGTAAAGGACAAACTGTCACTGCAGATCATGCAGGCGGGCATGATGGGAACGAAAGTCGCGGCATATACGATCGATGACGGCGTGAAAGAATACGAAAAGAATAAGTTCGGACCGGGTAATATCATTGTGATCTTCCGCAATATACACAATGCTTATGAGGCCTATGAAAAAGGTTTTAAATTCAAACATCTGAATGTGGCACAGGTGCCGATGGAAGAAGGGCGCCGCCGCGCGGTCGCCACGATCTGCCTGAGCGATGAGGAGATGGGAATCCTGACAAAACTGCATGATGACGGCGTCGAAGTTTATAATCACCAGACGATCAATGACGCCAAGAACAGTTATGAGACAATCCTGAAAGCTATGAAATAAATCTGGAAAGAAGGGACAGAAGATGGGAAAAAAGAAGATCGTGATTGTTGCCGACGGGGATGATAACAAAGAGATCATGAACAGAGAGGATGTCCAGGCTGTCTTCCACAGGCTGGAAGAGAAGCACGGGGCAGAAATCAGCGTTGAATATGATAACGGCCTGGCATGTGAGGGCGACAGTTACATAGAGTCAGTCATGAAAGTTGAGACGAACGGGCCGGGGTGGATCAGGCATTCACAGGAATTTCTGGATAAGATAAAAGACGCCAATATTATTGTGGTGACATTTTCCGGGGTGGACAGACAGTTGCTGGATGCTGCAGAAAAACTGGAAATGGCAGCGGTAATGAGAGGAGGTATTGAGAATGTCAATGTACCGCTTTGCAGCGAACGGGGCGTGATTGTCTGCAACGCGCCGGGCCGTGTATCTGAACCGGTAGCAGATTATACGCTGGCGATGATAACGGATGTGAACAGGGGGATCACATACTGCAATCAATATTGGAAACCAGGCTTAAAAGATGAATTCCTGCCGTATGCATATCCGAAGCTGTTCAGAGAAATGACGATCGGACTGGTAGGGTTTGGCATCATCGGGAAAAAGGTTGCCCAGAGACTGAGAGGATTCGGAAGTCGGGTGATCGCATATGATCCGTTTGTCACGCAGGAGGAAGCGGATGAATACGGGGTAACTATGGTGCCGCTGGATCAGCTGATGTCGGAATCCGATACAGTGTCCATCCATGCGAGACTGCTGCCGGAGACCCGGGAAATGATCGGAGAGCGCGAACTTTCTCTGATGAAAAAAAGCGCATATTTTGTCAATACTGCGAGAGCGGGACTGGTGGATGAAAAGGCACTTCTCAAAGCGCTGAAAGAGAAGAAGATCTGCGGCGCGGCCCTGGATGTTTTCCAGACAGAACCTCTGCCGGATGACAGTGAATTCCGGACACTTGAGAATTGTATCGTAACCGGGCATCTGGCCGGACGGGCAGGGAATACGCCTGTTATCTCCGCAGAGATCATGTGTGAGGAGATCGACCGGTATCTTTCGGGAGAACCGCTGAGGAACAGAAGAAATTAAAAGTTTTACAAAAAGGAGGAAAGGGAATGGAGATAACATTTAGTTTGTACGAAGCTTTTATGGTAGGACTGTTTTATTATCTGGCATACGCGGAGATCTGTATGCCGTTTATCGGGCAGGGCCTTCAGGATCCGGCGACGATCGGGCTTCTGATCGGACTTGTCTATGGAGATCCTACAACCGGACTGATCGTGGGCGCTTCGATTGGCATGCTGTATATTTCCAACATGACAGTTGGCGGAAACCTGCCGTCGGATGCGATCCTGGCTGCGTGTATTTCAGTGCCGATCGCGATTAAATCGGGGATATCAACAGAGACGGCAGTCGCCTTTGCAATCCCCTTCAGTGTGCTCGGAACGTTCGTGGACAACGCCAGACGACTGATCAACGGACACTGGAACAGGCGGGCAAACCATCATGTGGATACCGGGGAGTATAACAAGATCTTTTTCGATGCGGTCATTGGACCATCCCTCGTATCTGCGGCGATCCGTATCATACCGCTGACGCTGCTGCTGTATTTCTTCGGATCTGCGGCAGGAGAACTGGTAGCACAGATGCCGGCATGGCTGAATAACGCATTTACAGTGATCGGCGGAATGCTTCCGGGGCTTGGACTTGCGCTGTGCGTCAACTTTATGGGAAGAAGAGAGCTGCTCCCATACTTCCTGGTAGGATTCTATGCAGTATATCTGGGAGGATTTAACGTAGTATTTGTGGCGCTCATCGGAGTTGCGATCGCGTTTATCCACCTGACACTGACAGCCAGCCAGTATGAGGAAGACGAAGACGACGAAGAACTGGAGCCTGTGGACAAGGGGAAGGTGTGGTCGCCGGAAGGCGCATTCAGCAAACCCTCGGAGTGCGACAGATGGAGCTTTAAATATTTCTTTTTCTTCAGGATATCTCAGTGTCTTGAATATTTCTACGGTACAGGTATCGGCTATATCATGCTGAAGCCTCTGCAGAAGATCTACAAGGGAAATGACGCGGGACTGAAGGCTGCCATGAAGAGACATCTGCAGCCGTTTATCACAAATCCGGTATGGGGATTCCCGCTGATCTCAGGTTCCCTGGCAATGGAGGAAGACATTGCGAAAAACGGCGATCCGGACGGAACGAAAGCCGAAGCGATCGTAAGTATGAAGACAGGTCTCATGGGACCTCTGGCCGGACTTGGTGACGGACTTCAGGGATCCATTGTAATGCCGCTGTTCAAAGCATTCTGTTATCCGCTGGCGCTGACAGGAAATATCATCGGCGCATTCCCGTTCTCATACTGGTTTGCGGAGATGCTGGTTGCAGCGATCATTGCAGGGCGGATCGGATATACTTACGGAAAACATGGAATCCTGAGGATCATCAACAGCCCGCTGCTGAAGAAGCTTCTTGTAGGCGCGGGAGTTCTGGGGATTATCATGATGGGAGCTCTTTCCGCCGGATATGTATCTCTGAACCTGGGAATTCAGTGGACGACAGATATGGGAACAACAAATCTCAACGATGTTCTCAACGGCCTGATCCCGGGATGCCTTGTAATCGGCTATATGGGACTCTCTTACTCACTGCTCCGCAGAGGTGTATCGTTTATTAAACTTGTGCTGGGAGTCTGTGTATTTGGTATCCTTGGTTCCCTGATCGGGATCGTATAGGGTCCGGCATCCTGAAACGGCCAGGCAGAAGGCGCTTCAGGAATACTTAAATAATATTAAGGGAGAAACAGGATGAAGATCATAATAGTATCACATGGAACTTTCGCGCAGGCCATGAAAGACACTGCCCGGATGATCGTAGGAGAAGTGCAGGATGTATATGCATTCGGGATCGTATCCGGAGAAAAGCTGGAGCTGTTCGACGAGAAGATCGAGACAGTGCTGCGCGAGGCAAAGGAAAAAGGCGAGGAAGTGTTTGTCTTCTCGGACATGTTTTTTGGGACTCCTTTTAATACGATGGTGCGCCTGATGAAAACATATGATGTCTATCATTATACAGGGATCAGCATGCCGGTGCTCCTGGAGTGCCTGACGCTTAAGGACAGCATGAACGCGGAAGAACTGAAGGCCCATATTGAAGAGATAAGTACAGATACATTCATGAATGTCAATGAATTTATTAAGAATTGTGAAGAATAGGGCATTCAGCCGATAAGAGGACGGAGGGAAAATATGAGGACGGTATTGATCACTTTTTTTGCAGTGTTTGCGGTATTTACGGCAGTTCAGGTGTTTATCGACAGGAGGAATACAGGGCTGCTGGGGAAAAGCCTGTTTCTGGTGGGAAGAGAGATAAAAACATCGGAACTAATCCTATATTTTTTCAGGTTTGCGGGATGTATGCTTGTCGGAGTTTATTTTATCGCGAGAGGCGGGATGGAATTTAAGATGAATCTTCTGATTTTTGCGATCCTCATGGGGGCTCTGGCGAGCAAGGCGTTCTTTCCGCTTATACCGCTGACTTTTCTGAAATCTCCCTGCGGGATTTACGAGAACGGAGTTGTAACTCTGCGGGGGACAAAATTGTTCCGGGAAATCAGATATTACAGTTATGGTGACCGGAAGAATGAGTATATGTTTGCGTTTGTACCGACGAATTATTATCTGAGCAGAGCCAGCTATTTTTATGTCAGGTACAAAGATGCGGAAAGGGTGAAAAAAATATTGTCCTCAAAATGCAAACTGAAATAATATGCTGAAATACTGACATGACACACGGAAAGAAAGGAAGCTATTTATGGATTTAAAATTTAAAGGGAAAACGGTCATTGTGACTGCAGGCGCCAAAGGAGTGGGCAGCGGAATATCAGAGGTATTTGCCGAGGAAGGAGCCAATGTGATCGTGGATTACAGGTCGGACCCGGAATACTGTGAAAAGTTCATACAGGGGCTGCGGGAAAAGTATCATGCTCAGGTTTACGGAGTTCAGGCCGATGTCAGCAAACCGGACGATGTAATCCGGATCTTTGATGTCGCCGAAGAGAAGTTCGGGAGGCTGGATGTCCTGATCAACAATGCCGGAGGAGCACTGACAACAATGATCTGGGATATATCCCTGGAGGAATGGAAAGACTGCCTGGACAACAATGTGACAGGAATGTTCATGATGTGCAAAGAGTTCGCCAGGAGGATGATCGCAAAGGAACAAAAAGGCTATATTGTCAACGTGCTGAGCAAAGCGTCTCTTACAACCACAACGAAGGGAAGGAGCTGCTATGTCACGAACAAAGCCGCCGAGATGGGACTGACAAAACAGCTGGCAGTGGATTTGATAGATAAGGGGATCATTGTCAATGGGATCATGCCGGGAAGCGTATGGAATTCTATCTACGCTAAGATGTCGGACGAAGAGATCCAGGCCAGGATTAAAAGGTGTCCCACCGGACGACTGGGCACTCCGTATGAATTCGGGAAAATGGTGGCATTTCTTGCCAGTGAGCAGAACCAGCTGTCAGTAGGAGCTCCGGTGGATTACACAGGCGGAATGATGCTTGGATTCTGAGAGATGAATGGAAGAAAGGGAACAATGGATAAGATATTATGCCCAAGTATGAACTGCGCGGATTTTGACGCGCTGAAGGAGGAAGTGGTTTCTCTTGACAGGGCGGGAGCGGATATTTTCCATATCGATATATCGGACGGGACGATCTTTCCACAGCTCTCCATGGGATATCGTGATTTCCAGTGTGTGCGCCGCAATACGAACAAGCTGGTAGACGTGCATTTGTACATCAGCCATCCTTCAAGATTTATTGATCTGTTCGCGGGGGAAGGCGCTGATATCATCTACGTATTTCCCGAGTCGGAGCCGCTGATCGCGGAATCCCTGTGCAGGATCAGAAAACTGGGGAAGCATCCCGGCCTGGCAATGGGCTGGGGGATGTCTGTGGAAGCGGTGTCGGAGCTGCTTCCTCTCGTAGATTATATCATGGTCAATACAGCAGACCTTGCCGGGAAAGAGGGCGCTTTTATGGAATCATGTGTGCCAAAACTGCGGCGCCTTACAGATTATAAGGAAGAATACGGATACAAAATACTGCTGGACGGGGCGATCTCATTCGATGTCATCAAGAGGATGTCTGCTATGGGAATCGACGGATTTGCCCTGGGGAGTGGATGCCTTTTTAAAGAGAAAGAGAGCTATGCAGAAGTATTCCGGAAGCTGAGAAGTCTGTAAAGAGGAGAAAAACAAAAAAGCAGACAAAGACAGGAGGAAAAGGAGGAATGCCAAAATGAGAGCTGGCACGGGACACAGGCATGCCTTTATGTCCCTTGCGGCACTCTGCATCATGTGCGGGGTCTATACAGGGATAGTCTTTAATACGATCACATTATATATGGATCCGATCATTCGGGAATTCCCGGATATAACCAGGACCCAGTTTGCAATGATCATCACTCTGGCAGGAGGCGCGAACGCGGTCTTAAGCCTGTTTGTATTCGGGCCGATGGTGGAACGGCTGAAACTGAAAAAATGTATTATACTTGGGGCGGTCTCTGTCTGTGCGGCGCTTCTTTTATTTGCGAATATCAGAGGGCTGACACAAATGTATCTGGGAGGCCTGCTCCTGGGATTTGGAATTACATTCGGCGCTGCGGGAGCGGCCAGTGTGGGTATAAACGAATGGTTTGCCGGAAAGAGGGCGACCATGCTGTCCATTCCCATCGCGTGCGGGTTTGTGTCCGGCATCGTCTTCTCTCCCATGGCAGGAGGCTGGATCGAGACGGCGGGATGGCGGACATCGTTTTACATTGCCCTGGCAGTGACCGCTGCGGGTTCGCTACTGGTAGCCGCACTGTACCGGGACAGTCCCGGACAAGTGGGGGAGCTGCCTGTATTTTACGGAGAAGAACAGGAAAAGAGCGGGGAAGAAGATGCCCGGACAAAGAGAAAAGAGACAGGAGTTACTTTCCGGGGGATGTTCCGGACAAGACAGTTTTACTGTCTGTGCGGTTCGTATTTGATTGCCGGTGTGGTTATATATTCGGTAATGAGCAATATGGCTATTTTTTCAGCGGATCACGGGTTTGCTCCGGTGGCGCAGGGCACGGTGCTGTCAGTTATGTTTGCGGCTACGGCTGCGACTATGGTGCCGGCCGGGATGATATCGGACAGGCTGGGTACGAGAGTCACGATGTCAGTCTGTTTTGCCGCTCTTATTCTGGCTTTATTCATCCTGATGCAGGACGATATGCCAGATTTTATGGTGTACATCGCCGCGGCGCTGGCCGGGATCGCCTATGTGGGGACAAACGGACCGGCGTCTGTTTCGGTGGAAGAAGGGCTGGGCACAAGGGAGTTCAATAAAAAGATGCCGGTTATACTTGGATTTATGTTTGTGGGTGTGTCCCTCGGAAATCCTCTTCTGCAGCTTTTTTATGATATCACCAGGTCTTACAGCCCGGGATTCCGGGTATATATCATACTGGCAGTGATCGGACTGGTGCTGATCTATCCCGGAACGCGGCCGGCGGGAGCGGGGAATCGGAAAGGATCATTGCAGAATACGGAGCAGGAGAAAGGAGTTTAATCATGCGAAATTTTACATTTTTAAGTCCGACAAAGATTATTTTCGGCAGGGGAGCGGAAGAGCAGGTAGGAAATATCATAAAAGAATACGGATCCAGCGTGCTGATCGTCCACTATGGTGATGAATTTATCCGCTCTACCGGTCTGATCGAGCGTGTACGGGGGTATCTCGAAGACGCCGGCATCAGATGTATGGAGCTGGACGGGATCAAGCCGAACCCGACTATAGACAAAGTGTATGAAGGAATAGAGCTGTGCAGAGAGAACAAGATTGAAACTGTGCTGGCGGTGGGAGGCGGCAGTGTGATAGACTCTGCGAAAGGCATTGCGGTGGGAGCCGCCTGCGGGGAAGATATTCTGCCATTCTATCTGCAGGAAAAAGTCCCGGAAAAAACGCTTCCTATGGGAAGTATCGTGACGATCGCCGCTTCGGGCAGTGAGTCCAGCAACTGTACCTGCCTTTACAGGGATGGAGAGAAAATTGAATTTCTGGAAGACATCGTCCGCCCGAAATTTGCCATACTGGATCCCGAACTGACGGTCACACTGCCGCATTATCAGACGTTCTGTGGGATCATTGATATTTTCTCCCATGTACTGGAACGGTACTGTACGACAGTGAAAGATATGGATTTTGTAGACCATCTCTGTGAGGGCGCCATGCGTTCAATCATAAGGAACGCGGGAATTCTTGCAAGAGATCCGGCAAATTATGCGGCGCGTGCGGAGATCATGCTGACCGCGGATATCGTCCACAATGATCTGCTGCATATGGGCGGGCAGCCGGATGTGGGAGGACACTGGCTGGCACAGGCTGTCAGTGAACTTTATGATCTGACACACGGTGCGACTATTGCCATGGTAATGCCGGCTTGGCTGAGGGCGATTTATAAGATGGATCTGGAACGGTTCGCACAGTATGCAGTACGTGTCTGGGGAGTAGAATATGATCCCTCTGATCTGGAAGGAACTGCGCTGCAGGGGATACAGAGGACAGAAGATTTCATCAGAAATACAGGGATTCCTGTAAAATTCAGTGAACTGGGCATCGAACCGGACATTGACGCACTGACAGAACATGCTGCGAAACGAGGCAGCGTCGGGCTGTGTTTTACGCTTTACAAGGCTGACATCCGCAGGATCTTCCAGATGATACAATAGACCGTCCGATAAACCGTGAATGTATATCGTAAAGGAAAATACGGTATGCTATACTGATACAGTAGTCTGCGGACCGGAGTATCTGAGTATCCTGCCGGTCAGAATAAAGAAAAGAAGGGAGTCATGCATGGCAAAAAGGCGGGACATCATATATGAAAAAGTGAAAGAGTTATCCAGAGAAGCAGTGCATAAGGGACAGGATCCGGGGGTGACAGCTTCTGATGTAGCTGAAAGTCTGCAGATGGACCGGGGAAATGTCAGTAAAGAGATGAACCTTCTTGCATCGGACGGACTTCTGGTGAAATATACAGGCAGGCCTGTGAAATTTGCGGATAGAGCTGCCAGAGAAGAATGGGAACAAAAGCCGGAAGAAGCGCTTCATACAGATCTCCATATGGACGGAACAGGGGCTTTCCGCGATGTGATCGGACAGGAAGGATCCCTGAAGATGCAGATAAAGCAGGCCAAGGCGGCCATGCTCTATCCTCCCCATGGGCTGCATACGCTGCTGAACGGACCGACCGGTACCGGAAAGACCATGTTTGCCCGGGAAATGTTTGAATATGCGAAACAGATGAACATGCTGAAGCAGGATGCAGAGTTCGTTACTTTTAACTGCGCGGAATATGCGGATAATCCCCAGCTGATCATGTCGCAGATTTTCGGGCACAGGAAAGGTTCCTTTACCGGGGCAGACAGGGATAAGCCCGGGCTGGTAGAGCGGGCCGACGGCGGGATCCTGTTCCTGGATGAAATCCACAGATTCCCTCCGGAGGGGCAGGAGATGCTGTTTGGCCTGATGGATTATGGGAAATACCGCCGTCTGGGCGAGACTGAACAGAGCCGGAAAGCAGATGTGCTGATCGTCGGGGCGACTACGGAAAATCTGGACGCAGTGCTTTTGAAAACGTTTCTGCGGCGGATGCCGGTCGTCATCCATCTCCCGCTTCTCAAGGATCGCCCTCTGCTGGAACGGCTTGAGATGATCGAATTGTTCCTGGCACAGGAGCAGAAAAAAATCTCAGTTTCTGTAAGGGTTTCCCGGGAAGTGCTTTTAAGCCTTCTGCTGTACGACTGCCCCGGGAATATCGGGCAGATTAAGGCGGATATTCAGCTTTTGTGTGCAAGGGCATTCTGGGAATACAAGGTGGGAAGTACACGCAGGGTAGAATTGAACCGTCAGATGCTGCCGTTCTATATTGAACAGGGATACTACAAGGCGGAGGAGTCAAGAGACAGCCTGGTTGAATTTCTGCTGTACGGGGAAGAGGAATATATCATCTCTTCTTTCGCCGATCCTATGGAGATAAAGCAGAGCAGCATCAGCAAAAAATATCTGATCTTCCATAAATTCTATTCGGACAAAAAAGATACTGAGCAGGAGCTTCCGTTCAGAGACTATATTTCTTCCATGATCAGCCGGGAAAACGAAGGGCGCACATTCAGCCAGGACGCCTTGAATAAAGTAATAGCCGGGAAGGTTTATTATGCTGTAGAAGAGGCGGTCGAGTTTGCACAGATGAGGCTGAAAAAGCAGCTGTCCAATAACATCAAGATCGGGTTTGCTCTTCACATCAACGCTCTTGTTGAAGGAGTGGACAAGAGACAGGATATCAGGGAGGAAAAGCTTACAGAAATCATAGACGCACATCCCCGTGAAGCAAAAGTCGCAAAGCTGATCTTAAGGATCTTGGAGGACGAGCTGAATATAACGGTGAATGCCAATGAGGTCGGATATACGACGATGTTTCTGTGTGCTGACGAAGAAGAACAGGAGGTGAAAAAAATAGGCCTGATCGTTCTCGCCCATGGGGATCATACGGCAACCAGCATTGCAGACGCGGCAAACAGGCTTTTGGATACGGATCACTGCAGGGCGATCAACATGCCGTTGAATGAAGAAGTGGAGGCAGTGTACAGGAAAGCGCTGGAGATGTCTGTTGAGATCAATGAAGGCAGGGGCGTCCTCCTGATGGTAGATATGGGATCTCTGAATATGTTTGGGGAACGGATATCGGAAGAGACCGGGATTGAAGTCCGGTCTGTAGGGCTGGTCTCTACGCTTCCGGTGCTTGAGGCGATCAGAAAATGCACAGTGGGAACGACGCCGGTAGGAGAGGTGGCGGATTATCTGGAGCAGATGATGGGACATATGCTGGAGGAACGGAAACAGCAGAGCGCGGAGAAAAAAATGATGACTAGGTCAGCGATTCTGGTCTCCTGTCTGTCGGGAATGGGAGCAGCCAAGAAGATCGCGGAGATGGTAAAAGTGATCACCGGGGTAGAGAAAGACACTCCTGTCCAGATCAGATGTGTGGGGATCGACGGCAGGGACGAAGAAGGGAAATGGCTTGCCGGCTATCAGGAGCAGGACATACTGGCAGTGGCGGGGACAGCAGATCTTCAGCTGGAGTCCGTCCCTTATATTTCAGTAGATGATATCGTGATCGGGAATGGGATCGAGCAGCTGGAAAAAATTGTTAATGGAAGTGACTTTGGCAGAAGCATTCGGAATAATGATGACCGCGGGGTCGATGAGCGTGTTCTGGTGACTGCTATGAAAGAACTTCTTGAATTTCTGGATGCAGAAAAGATCGCTCCGGCGATACTGGAAAGTTTTCGCGAGTGTGCGGATAAACTTGAGATCCGTGACCGTTCGGGCAAAGCGGTACGATATATGATTCATGTAGCCTGCATGGTGGAAAGGCTTCTGAAAAAGGATGTCCTGCCTTACCAGGATACAGAAAGGCTCAGAGAGGAAAGGCCGGAAGAATTCCGGATTGTCAGCGGAGCTCTGAGTCCGATAGAGGAAATGTTCCAGCTGAAAGTGCCGGATACGGAGAAAGCGTATGTTGTAGAATTGTTGCAGGAGGACAGAGAATGCAGTGTCTGAATTATATCAGGATTGATGAAAGGCTGATCCACGGTCAGGTACTGATCAAGTGGCTGAATGAGAAGGAGAGCAGAGAGATCGTGGTCATAGATGATATGCTCCGGGAGAATCCGATACTGAAACGCGTAATGGAGAAGTCACTGCCGGAAAACTGCCGGATGGAAACATTTAGGAATGAAGAAGGAGCAGAGTATTTGAAAGACCTGCTTCCGGAGAGAGAACCTTTTATACTGGCCAGGGATATTGGAGATGTTATGCGTCTGGAAAAAGCCGGGATCCGGTTTCAGGAAATCAATGTGGCCCGGATGCCTTATCTGGCAGGGAAGGAAAAGATATGCGACAAAGTTTATATGAACAGTTATGAAAAAGAACTGATCCGCCATTTCCTGTCAGAAGGAAGCAGTGTATATATCCAGATGGTACCTGACAGCGAGAGAGTTCTGATGAAAGACCTGCCGGGATTTCAGTTATGAGAACAATTTCTTCAGGTCTGTTATATAATTTCCAATATCCTGAAAATGGGATATCAGATGTGACGGGAGCTGCGGGCACGGCAGTTTTTCACGCAGATCCAGTGCTGCGAGGAGAAGCTCCATGCTGAGACCGCAGACGGCCTCCACATTATGTGTCTGTGTATAGCAGGCCGCGATATTATAAGGAGTTCCCCCGGGAATATCAGCCAAAAACAAAAAATCATATCCGGGGAGGGATTCCATTGCTGATTCAATAGATTCCTGATAGGTTTTAAGGGGCATTTCCGGCATCAGAGAAAAGGAACGTATGTCGGGAATCGTTCCTCCGGTTACCATTTCTGTACTTTTGAGCAATTCCTCTCCCCAGCGTCCGTGGGTAAGGATAAAAATATAAGTGGAACTCATAGAACCTCCTTTCAGAAAACACGGCGGTCAAAGCTGCCTTTGATCCCCAGTTCCTCCCGGTATTTCGCGACAGTGCGCCGGGAGATTTTGATGTTCCGGCGGCCGAGCAGACGGGAAAGCTCCTGGTCGCTGTACGGGTGAGCCCTGTCTTCTGATTCAATTAATTCTTTTACAGATTGTTTTACAGCCATTGGCGTAACACTTTCAGGTCCGTCTGCAGCGGCCGGAGATGTGAAGAGCTTTCTGATAAAGACCGTCCCGTTGGGATACTGCAGATATTTTCCTCTGACGGCTCTGCTGACGGTGGAAGGATGGATTCCTGCCCGCCGGGCAACATCGGACATTGTCATCGGTATAAGAGGAGCCTTCCCGTCCAGATAACCGTTCTGTATATCAAGGATAATACTGCATATATCATGTATCGTTTTCCTGCGGTGCTCGATATTCTGGAAGATGAAATTGATGCGGTCAAGCTTGTCTTTAAAATAAGAAATCAGATTCTCATCAGAGGAAGAACGCATCATCTGCAGATAATAATCATTGATATGATAATTCTCCACCCAGGAATCATTTAGAATGATCTCCCAGTTTTCTCTCTCTTTCCTGAAAATAATATCAGGAATGATATAGCATGTGCTTCCCGAAGAAAAACCGGAGAGAGGACGGGGATTCAGCCGCGAGATGACCGCAATATTTTTGCGGACCTCAACGGTTGATAAATGCATGCTCCTGGAGATCGCGCCGATCTTTCCGTCGGCAATGTCCTGCAGATGGCATTGGATCATCCTTGTGAGAGTTTCTGTGTTTAAGTCAGACGCATCCAGCTGACGGATCAGACATTCCTGCAGCCCGGAAGAAAAAATCCCATAGGGTTCCAGTGTTTTTAATATTTCCAGGGAACGTGCCACGAGAGATTCGGACACGTGCTTTTTCTGTGCCACTTCTTTTATCGGAACGGTGAAAAACCCGTTATCATCCAGACATCCCGTCAGATAATAGAAAAGCTCCCATTCCTGTTTTGAATACAATCTGGAGTCCAGCTGTGACAGCAGATAGTCCGGCAGCAGGTCTTCCTTCTGGAGGGCAGGATCCACAGCCTTCAGAGATTCCCTTTTTTCTGAATGGTAAGGATCGGGATCCCGTGCAGGGGCAGGGCCCCGCAGGGAACCTTCGGGACTGTCAATCCCATGGGCATATGCCCGTTCCTCATAATCCAGGAGAGGATTTTCCAGATATTCATCTTTTAAAAACTGATTCAGCTCCATGCTGTCCATGGACAGTAGTTCCAGAGCCTGGATCTGCGCCTGTGACAGCTGATGACGCTGCCGGAAGATCAGATCTGTATCCATAAAAACACCACCTGTTTTACTCCTGTTATTAGTGTACGGGAAAGCGGGAGATATGACAAGCATAACTTTGGAACTGCCGAAATTCCTGATTAAGGTATTGAAGGCTGGGCGGCTTGAAAATCACATACGGGAATGCTAAAATGGCTACATTGGCAAGAGCCTATGGTTTACCTGGGAAAGGAGAGACGGGGAGATGAAAAAAGCCGGTAGAACACAAAACAGAAAACGCAGGATGACGGTAGTTTTTGTCCTGCTTTTTCTTGCTTTTCTTTCAGTGCTCGACTATCCTTTTGTAGCCCGTCTTTACAATGAGAGCAGACAGGATGGGGCGGCAGTTTCTTTTCAGGAAGGAGAGACCGCGGTCCCTGACACAGAGAAAGAACAAATGATTCAGGCGGCCAGAGACTATAACGCAAGACTGGCATCCGGGACGGGAATGTCGCTGGAAGCTGCATTCGGAGGAAGCGGGGAGGAGCTGGCCGAATCCGAGGATTCCGAGGAGAAACAGCTCCACGATGAATATGAATCTCTGCTGAACAGTCAGGGAGACGGGGTAATGGGACGTCTGGAAATCCCCAAGATCGGAGTGGACCTGCTGATCTATCATGGGACAGCGGATGAGGAGCTTCAGAAAGGCGCGGGGCATTTAGAGGGATCTTCTCTCCCTGTAGGTGGAGAGGGGACTCATGTGTGTCTGTCCGCTCACAGAGGACTGCCGGGAAAGAAACTGTTCACCAGCCTGGACGAAATGGAAGAAGGAGATATATTCTTTCTTCATGTTCTGGGGGAGACTCTGTGCTACCGGGTCGGGGAGATCACCACGGTCCTCCCGGAGGATACAGAGGAACTGGTAATTGAGAGCGGAAAAGACCTGGTGACACTGATCACATGCACACCTTATGGAATTAATACGCACCGGCTGTGCGTGGAAGGCTACAGGATCCCATACACTGAGGAGGTCCTGCAGGAGGCGGCGGCTCAGGCAGAGAGCTCCAGGCTGTGGCTGTTTTTACAGGACTGGGGCTGGATCCCGGTTTCTCTTGTGCTCATAGCGGTTATGTGCATTATGCTTTGGAGATATAATAGAAAATAGTTTTGAGATATTAAGAAAATCCTAATGATTTTAGATATCTGCTGTTAAAGAATCCCCTGTATGATAGATAAGTATAAAAGAGGTGATGAAGATGTGCACGATACTTGTATGTGACGACGATAAAGAAATCGTGGAAGCGATCGAGATCTATCTGTCCCAGGAGGGCTACCGTATTTTAAAAGCTTATGACGGCATAGAGGCGCTGAGTATCCTGGAGAAGGAAAAAGTGGATCTGCTTATCCTGGATGTAATGATGCCGCGTCTGGACGGGATCCGGGCCACGTTGAAGATCCGGGAGAAAAACGCCATTCCGATTATTATACTTTCAGCAAAATCGGAGGATGCGGATAAAATACTGGGACTGAATGTAGGGGCAGACGATTATGTGACGAAGCCGTTCAGCCCACTGGAACTGACAGCCCGGGTGAAATCCCAGCTTCGCAGATATACTCAGCTGGGCGGGACCGTGCAGGGGCAGCCGGATAAGATCTATGAGACCGGGGGCTTAAGGATCAACGATGATCTGAAAGAGGTGACAGTGGACGGCGAGCCTGTAAGACTGACGCCCATCGAGTACAATATTCTGCTTCTTCTTATGAAGAATCAGGGGCGGGTCTTTTCTATCAACCAGATCTATGAATCAATCTGGAATGAGGAGGCCATCGGCGCCGACAATACGGTGGCTGTGCATATCCGCCATATTCGCGAGAAGATTGAGATCAATCCGAAAGAGCCGCGCTATCTGAAAGTAGTGTGGGGCGTCGGGTATAAGATCGAGAAGATATAGGGGCAGCAGAGAGGATCATTTATGAAGCATTGGTACAGAAAAACTGCGGTAAAGGTAACGGTACTCCTCATTGGCGTGCTCAGCGGCGCTCTTTTTGCCACGTCGTTCGTTATGGCGGCAATGCTGGCCGGAAGACTGAACCCGCTGGAGATCGTCAGACTGGCGGATGAGTCCTATGAGGACTCCCCGGGATTCCAGTCCTCTGTAGAGGAATATATGCGTCAGGTATTTGAGCAGTTCCGCCTGGAGGAGCTGTTTGAGACAGACGGCGCGTATAACTCCGGAAAAGTGATCGATGTAATGGAGTACGCTGCGGGACGGACACCCGGCGGCGGGAATATATCCGGCGTGGCATATACGCTGGAGGAGCTGGTGGACTGGGGAGAAGATTATTCCCGGGGAGGCGATATTTACGACGATAATCAAGTTATCGTATGTCAGGAGCCGGACGGGAGTTATTATTATTACTACCTGGAGGATTTCCTCGGACTGTTCAACAATGGCAGTCTGATCATGGAATTTCAGGACCCTTATCAGAGCCAGGCAGGATTTTTAAAAGAACTGACAGAAGGGGCGTTTACATCCGCCAGCGGAACGGATTTTTCGATCTGCGACCCGGAAGGAAACGTAATATATACGGACTGCTGGAATTTTGGACAGTCGTTGAGAGAAAAATATCCGCCGCAGGGGGCAGATGATCTTCTGGAGGTAGTCAACAGCTCACAGGAATTAAACGGGCAGCTGACAACGATTTATAATAATATCGCAGAGCTGCTCAATACGATCTATGTGGATTCTGTGACCTACCAGGAGGGATGGGATTATCTGCAGGAAGGGAATACAAATTTCACTTATCTGTATGTCGATGAGACGACAAAGAAGGTGATGACAAATCGAAGCGAATACAGCAATTACGCGGATGTGGAGAAGAATATCGAGGAAATGAGGTCAGATCCGTCCGCAAAATATATGTTTGTGTATCCGAAGCTCAGGGATTTTGAGACGAATATGAATCTTTCGCCGACAGGCGAGTGGGAAGCTGTGAAAGCCTACGATCGAAACAGGGATTTTGAGAGCATTTTCGCGGTGGTGATCGATACAGATTATCCCATTCATGACTGGTTTTACGAGCAGAAGCAGAACTACGAAGACAGTATGCCTCTGCTGAGAAATTCACTGTTTCTGTCAGTAACCGGCGGGATCCTGTTTCTGACCTCGGCTGTATGGCTGGCTATGGCAGCGGGAAGACGGGTGGCGGATGATAAACTGTATTTGACTGTATTCGACCGGTGCAAGACGGAGATCGCCGCCATGATCGTGGCGGCGGTATGGGCGGTTCCTACGGTACTCCTTTTCTGGATAATGGATTCCAGTCAGTATCCGGGTTACCCGAATCTGGCAGTCGCGTTTCTGTACGCGGTATTTACGTTCCTGTGCTTTTTCACCGGCTATGTCAGTCTGATCCGGCGGATCAAGGCAAAGGCTTTGTGGAACGGAAGCCTTCTTCGGGCAGTGCTTGTATTTGGTTCGGAAATCGTAAAAGCCCGGTCTTCCACAGCGAAGACAGCTATCGCGGTTCTTGTATTTCTGTTCCTGCACTGGCTGGCTATTTTGATCCGGACGCTGCCGATGCTATTCCTGATCCTGGTGGTGGACGCAGCCGCAGCGTGGCGGCTGCTCTCCAGCGCGCTGGCGAAGGGCAGACTGAAGAAAGGGATCGAAGAAATCGCGTCAGGCAATTTGGAATACGGGATCCCTCTTGACGGACTGAGAGGAGAAGAGAGGGACATGGCGGAAAATGTGAATGATATTGGCAAGGGGCTGAACAAGGCGGTGGATGAGGCCATGAGAAATGAGCGGCTCAAGACGGACCTGATCACGAATGTTTCCCACGATATCAAAACTCCGCTTACATCTATTATTAATTATGTGGATATTCTGAAACGTTCAGATATTAAAGATGAGAAGATACGGGGATATCTGGATATCTTGGAGGCCAAGGCCCAGCGGCTGAAGACTCTGACAGAAGACGTGGTAGAAGCGTCCAAGGTGAGCAGCGGCAATATCGTACTGGAGTATATGGATGTGGACCTTAGAGAGCTGGTCCAGCAGACTGAGGGAGAGATGGCGGAGAAATTCTCTGCCCGGAATCTGACTATGGTGCTGAACATGCCGGAAGAGCCGGCCGTGATCCATGTGGACGGGCGCAGGATGTGGCGCGTGCTGGAAAATATTTTCGGGAACGCGGCAAAGTACGCCATGCCGGGCACAAGGGTCTACGCGGATCTGTCTGTGAAAGACGGCACTGTCAGCTTTTCTTTGAAGAATGTGTCAGAGCAGCCTTTGAATATTTCGGCGGATGAGCTGACCGAGCGATTTATCCGGGGAGACATTTCCAGAAGTACAGAAGGAAGCGGTTTGGGTCTGTCCATTGCCAAAAGCCTGACGGCTATGCAGGGCGGGGAATTTCAACTCTATCTGGACGGAGATCTCTTCCGGGTAGATATCCGGTTTCCCGGGAAAAGAGATTTTTCTTGAATTATCTGTCATTCTGTGTTATTATGCCTTACGTATGGAAAGCAGATAGTTGGTACGTTCTCCATGCAAATATTTTACGCGGCCAAAAGCTGCATTATTGATTGAGTTAGAAGCTCAAATTTTATAAGTTGGTTACTTTATAACCCAGGTATGCATGTCAAGCATACGCAACTTGTGAAACGGTCAATAAGAGTAGTAAAAGTAAAAATATTTGCTATATAGACTCTACGTCCAATATCTGTTTGATCTGAATATACACGGAAGTATGAGGCCTGGCAGACAGGTCAGATGATAACGAGACAGGATTTATGACGACAGTACCACAGGGCGGATGCACGAGTGCATCTGGCCCTGTTTTTTGTGCTGGACAGTGAATTCTCAGAGAGATTTCTTACAGGGCCGGGGCGAAGGAAGCTGCAGGAAAGGAGAAAGTAAGTGGAGATGGAAGAGAAAAAGCTGATAGAATTCAGAAATATCGTGAAAAACTTTGACGGGCAGATCGTCCTGAAGGGGATCAATCTTGATATTTATGAAAATGAGTTCGTGACTTTGCTGGGGCCCAGCGGATGCGGGAAAACAACGCTGCTCAGGATCCTGGGGGGATTCCTGGACGCGGACGAGGGACAGGTCATCTTTGACGGGGAGGAGATCAGCAGGAAGCCGCCTTATGAGAGAGAATTGAATACGGTTTTCCAGAAATATGCCCTGTTCCCTCATCTGAGCGTGTATGAGAACATTGCTTTCGGGCTGAAGATCAAAAAAATGAGCAAGGACGTGATCGATCAGAAAGTCATGAAGATGCTCAAGCTGATTGGACTGGAAGGCTATGAGGACAAGAATACGACGCTTCTGTCCGGCGGGCAGCAGCAGAGAGTCGCCATTGCCAGAGCTCTTGTCAATGAACCAAAGGTGCTGCTTTTGGACGAGCCGCTGGCAGCTCTGGATCTGAAACTGAGGAAGGAGATGCAGTATGAGCTGAAACGCATACAGCAGGAGGTGGGGATCACCTTCATCTTCGTCACCCATGATCAGGAGGAGGCGCTTACCATGTCTGATAAGATCGTGGTCATGAAGAACGGAGAGATCCAGCAGGTCGGGGCGCCGGAAGATATCTACAATGAGCCGGCCAACCGGTTCGTGGCGAATTTCATCGGCGAGAGCAATATCATTCCCGGCGTGATGCTGGAGGATTACAAAGTCCGGTTTGACGACATTACGTTTGACTGTGTGGATCTCGGCTTCCGGGAGAATGAACCGGTGGATGTGGTCATCCGGCCTGAGGATATCGATATTGTGGATGTGAGCGAGGGCAAGATGACCGGGGAAGTGAAGAGCGTTTTGTTCAAGGGAGTGCACTATGAGATCATGGTAGAGACAGTTCCCGGGACAAGCGTTACGGTCAACATGCGGGTGATCCAGAACCAGGATGTGGCCAGCCCGGACGGAAAAGAAATGATCAGCGCCAGCGATTTCTATGTGGATATCGATGATGTGGCGGGTCTTGACGACAAGGAGATCATCGCGCTGGCAAATGCCCAGGCATGGGATCCGGCCACCGACGAATATATCTCCATCGCCAAGATCGAATATGAACTGCGTCCGGAGGAAGGCCAGTATCCGGTGAGATTTACTACATCCGGCGGGACCAGCGTGGAGCGGACCATCTTTGTGGTGGACCAGCCCTTTGTGAAGAATGAAAAGGCAAACGAAGGCGTTATGGCGTTTAATTTCTTTAAGACCGTGGATGAGATCACCGAGTCACAGGCTCTGGACACAGACCTGAAGACCTGGGCCGGAGCCCAGGGATGGAAGTTGAGCGATGAGGACCAGAGTGTAGATCTCGGCGTGGACTATGACTTTGAGCCGGAGGACGTGAAGGAAGGGGTGTACCGGATCACCTTCTCCACGACAGGCCGGGAGTTCAAGATCCATACGACGGATTATTCGGAGGAGGGGAAAGAGGTCGGCCTGACCTTCTTCCCGGAAGATATCCACGTGATGTCCAGGGAGGTGTACTAAGAGATGAAGCGTTTTTCACAGCTTGCCCTGCCCTACATCGTGTGGGCGGCGCTCATGCTCGTGCTCCCCATGGCGCTGATCGCCGCGTATTCCTTTATGGAACAGGGGAACAGCATTATTTCCTTTTCCTTTACGCTGGAGCACTACATCAAGTTTTTTACGGATCCGGATTTCCTCCTGATCCTCTGGCGGTCGCTTTTGATCGCCGTGAAGACGACGGTGATCTGTCTGATCCTGGGGTATCCGGCGGCCTATTTTATCGCCCGGAGCGGGGAGAAAGTGCAGAACGCGCTGATCCTCTGCGTCACGATCCCCATGTGGATCAACATGCTGGTGCGGACCTATGCGTGGATCGGCCTTCTGAGTGAGGACGGGATCATCCAGCAGATCCTGGGCCTGGTCGGACTGGGGGATATGGAGCTTCTTTACACGGAAGGGGCGGTGCTTCTGGGAATGGTGTACAATTTCCTTCCGTTTATGATCCTGCAGATCCAGACGTCACTGAGCAAGATGGATCACTCTCTTCTGGAAGCCAGCGCGGATCTGGGCGCCAGCCCGGTACAGACCTTCCGGAGAGTAACCTTTCCGCTGTCCATCCCGGGCGTGATCAACGGGATTACGCTGGTATTCCTGCCGGCAGTCAGTTCCTTCTTCATTCCAAAACTGCTGGGCGGCGGACAGTATTTCCTGATCGGAAATATGATCGAGAATCAGTTTATCACTGTCGGTGAATGGAATTTCGGAAGCGCGATCTCCATGATCATGGCCGTGATCATGATGCTCCTGATGATGGCGGTGAGGAAAGTTGAGCTCCGCAACCGGGGCGGAAAGGAGGAGTGACCGTATGGAAGAGCAAATGAAAAAGAAAAACCGTCCCGCCGGGAAGATTCTGATGGCGCTGATGATCCTGTTCTTTTATGTGCCGATCATCTATATGATCATATTCTCCTTTAACGACGGGAAATCTCTGACCAGCTTTGAAGGGTTTTCCCTTAGATGGTACCGGCACATGCTGGAGTCACAGGACATGATGGACGCGCTGTATACCACTTTCAGCGTAGCGCTGATCGCCACGGCGGTTTCTACAGTTGTCGGCACCATTTCGGCCATCGGGCTGAGCAAGTCCAGAAAGATCGTCCGGGATGTGGTGAATCAGGTAAATAACCTGCCCATGATGAATCCGGAGATCGTGACCGCCATCGGGTTCATGCTGCTGTTTATTACATTTAAAATAGAAAAAGGGTACGTGACGATGCTGCTGGCTCATATTGCCTTCTGTATCCCCTATGTCATGCTGTCTGTCATGCCAAGGCTCCGCCTTCTGGACCCGAATCTGGCGGACGCCGCGATGGACCTGGGGGCGACGCCGTGGCAGGCGCTGCGGAAGGTGATCGTGCCTCAGATCACCCCGGGCATCGTATCCGGCGGCCTGATCGCGTTTACCATGTCCGTGGACGACTTTATCATCTCCTACTTTGTGACGGGAGGCGGCGTGAAGAACTTAAGCATCGTGGTCTATACCATGAGCAAGCGGGTCAATCCCAGTATCAACGCCATTTCCACTCTGGTGGTGGTGATCATTACCATCGCCCTTGTCATTATTAATGTGGCGCCGCTCATCGCGGCAAAGCGGAAGAAAAAGGACGTCATCGGCCGGCGGAGAAGATGGGTGCCGGCAGTGGCGGGAGTGGCAGCCCTGGCGCTGCTTGTTTGCGCGGTGAACCTGCGGGGCGGAGGCGGAGACAGGCCTTTCGAGGGACAGACGCTGCATATCTATAACTGGGGAGAATATACCGGTGAGAACATTATCGGCGACTTTGAGGAGGAGACAGGAGCGACGGTGGTCATGGACAACTTTGACTCCAACGAACAGATGTACATCAAAGTAGCCAACCAGGAACCGTATGATCTGCTGGTGCCCAGTGACTATATGATCCAGCGGCTGATCGAGGAAGATCTGCTCCAGAAGCTTGACAAGTCAAAACTGGACTGCATGGACGAGCTGACCGACGCGGTGAAAGGGCTGCCCTATGATCCGGATAACGATTATTCAGTTCCGTATTTCTGGGGCACCGTGGGGATCGTCTATGATAAGACCAAAGTGGATATCGAGGATCTGGAGCGGGAGGGATTTAATATTTTCCTGGATGAGAAATATAAAGGAGACGTCTATCTGTATGATTCGGAGAGAGATTCCTTTATGATGGCCCTGAAAGCGCTGGGATATTCAATGAACACGGAAAATGAACAGGAGCTCCAGGAGGCCTATGAATGGCTGGTACAGTGTGTGGAGACAATGGACACGGAGATCGTGACCGATGAGATCATCGACAACATGGCACAGGGAAGGAAGGCGCTGGGACTGATCTATTCCGGTGACGCAACGTATGTGATGGCAGAAAATGAAAATATGGGATATTATATGCCGGAGACCGGGACCAATCTCTGGTCTGACGCAATGGTTATCCCGAAGAACGCCGAGAATCCGGATCTGGCCCACGCGTTCATCAACTATGCTACAAGTTATGACGGAGCGTATGACAACTCCAGCTATGTGGGATATACATCGGCCAATGAGGAAGTAATGGAAGATCTGTCCGGAGAAGGCGGAGACTATGAAGGGATCAACGCCTACATTCCCCGGTCGGACAATCCCAACGATGAAGTGTTTGTATATAACGAGAACACAAAGAAGATCATCAGTGAACTCTGGAGCAAAGTGAAGATCGCCGCAAGCAACGCAGGCTGATGAAAAATACAGATGAGAAATACAGAAAAAGACAATAAAGGGGAGGCTGTGAGCCTCCTCTTTGTTTCTCCAGGGTTTATATTTTTCGAGAGTTACATTTTTTGCAGCACCTCTCCAATATCACCATCGATACAGATCGACTGCTCTCTGATCTCCTGCGGTGCCGCGGCATCCCCGTAATTCAAGCAGGCATAAACCGCTTTTGGGTTCTGTGCCGTCATCTGCCAGAAGGGATACTTGATGATGACAGGGGTGTTGAATCCGACTCCCAGCTCTAGGAATAACAGTTTCTGCCCTTTATGACTGCGGAGGAATCCGGTATAGCGGTCTGCTGCCCTGTGCCAGCCTTCATCTTCCACAAATGTGTCATCTGACCGCAGATTCATGGACATGGGGCTGCCGCATACCGGACAGCGGGGGATTAGTTCTTCCGGGATCTTCCTGTCTTTTTGGAGCTCCAGCATCTGCCGTACGGCATCTTCATTGTCATAAGTCTTCTGGCAGCAGGGCTGTGAGCACTGGAACAGACCGTAATCACCCTGGGTGTAAAACAGCCGGTTCTTATCAAAGCCTGCTTTCTGGAAACAGTGATCCACGTTTGTCGTAAGTACAAAATAGTCCCGGTCTTTTACCAGATCAAGCAGCCGGCGGTACACAGGCTTTGGAGGATCTGTATACCGGTTGATCCAGATATACCGGCTCCAGTAGGCCCAGTGTTCCTCAAGTGTGTCAAAAGGATAGAAGCCCCCGGAGTACATGTCCTGAAATCCATATTCCTCTATAAAATCCCTGAAATTTTCTTCAAATCGTCTTCCGGAATAAGTAAATCCAGCAGATGTAGACAGCCCTGCCCCTGCCCCGATTACTACAGCATCTGCTTCATGGAGCGCTGTTCTGAGCTTTTCAATTTTATCCGAGCAGTTTTCGGTAGATCTCAAGATCGTTGTCTTTGAAAACATTGAATATCACCTCCGGACTGTTCTGATGTTCTTTCTGATAAGCCTCTGCCGTCTGAATTGCAATCCTGGCAGCTTCTTCGTTGGGGAAATGAAATTCTCCTGTAGAGATGCAGCAGAATGCTACGCTTTTCAGACCATAAGATTCTGCCAGCTTCAGGCAGGAGAGGTAGCAGCCGGCCAGAAGACGCCGGTCTTCTTCCGTTACCGGCCCGCGTACGATGGGCCCCACAGTATGCAGTACATAACGACAGGGAAGATTGTATGCTTTTGTGATCTTTGCCTGTCCTGTGGGCTCCGGTGTACCCTGTTGATTCATCAGGCGGGCACATTCCAGGCGCAGCTGCACTCCGGCGGCAGAGTGGATGGCATTGTCGATACAGCCGTGGCATGGGATAAAACATCCCAGCAGAGCGCTGTTTGCGGCGTTTACGATGGCATCCACGGCCAGACGGGTGATGTCTCCCTGCCACAGGCGAAATCCTTTCCGGGCCGGAGAGAGCTGGGAAAGCCGGATAATTCCCTTTTCTTTCATTTCTTCCTGCAGATAGGCGTCCTGCATCCGGATAAATTCCTGGGAGACCGGTTTTGCGGGTCGTATGTTCATAAGAGAGCGCAGCAGACGTTTCTGTGAGAGCTCATCCGCCGGAATGTCAGAAATTTTTTCTCCGGCTCTTTCTTTTAACAAATATTTTATCAGGCAGAGCCTGCGTTCATCCTGGGTCATAGTATTTACCTCCTTGAGTGATAAACATAAAATCTGTAACTATCATATCTCCATGTGCCGGAAAGGTAAAGTAAGCACTTTATTGTGGGTTAGTTACCCGGAGGAAACAATGCGGGCAGCCCCATCCCTTGACATTCCGGGCCGCCTGTGCTAACCTTTTTAACAAGCCAGTCTGCAGACTGGAATCAACAGAGATCAAAGAAAAAGCAGTGACGAAGAGAGTAACCTGACAGAGTTTTTACAGAGAAGTCCCGGAGGGCATGCCTGATGCTGCAGAGAATGTCCGGCGCTGAGAGGGATGAAGCGAAAGCAGGTGAACATGGCTTCCGAGCAGCGTATGCAAACTGAAGAGCAAAGCATCCGGACAGCGGTGCTATGCATTTGCGTCAGCGCCGAGAAGACAGGCGACGGACGCTCACAGCGAGCATGCGACGGGTCCGCCCGTTAAAGCGGAAGGGTGTCGCAGGCACCCACGGAGGTCCTTTTCGTGAGGAAAGGGCGAAGAGAAGTGGTAACACGGGTTCCCCCGTCTTCTTAAGAGATTAAGAAGACGGGGTTTTTTGCAGGTACTAGTCAAAAAGGGACAGGGCAAAAGTCGATTCGGGACGTAGTAAAATCGAATTTTACTACGTCCCGGATAAAGAAGAAGGAGGCAGACATTTATGTCAGAGAAACAGAAGTATTACATTACGACAGCGATTGCTTATACTTCGGGCAAGCCGCACATTGGAAACACCTATGAAATCGTACTGGCAGACGCCATCGCCCGGTACAAGAGGAGTCAGGGATATGATGTGTTCTTCCAGACCGGCACTGATGAACACGGACAGAAGATCGAGCTGAAGGCGCAGGAGGCGGGGGTTTCTCCAAAGGAATTCGTGGACGGCGTATCCGCTGAGATCCGGCGGATCTGGGATCTGATGGACACGTCCTATGATAAGTTTATCCGGACGACGGACGCGGACCATGAGCGGCAGGTCCAGAAGATCTTCAAGAAGCTTTACGAGCAGGGAGATATCTACAAAGGGTATTATGAGGGGATGTACTGTACCCCGTGTGAGTCCTTCTTTACAGAATCTCAGCTGGTGGACGGGAAGTGTCCGGACTGCGGCCGGGAAGTGCAGCCGGCCCGGGAAGAGGCATATTTCTTTAAGATGAGCAAGTACGCGGACCGTCTGATCGAGCACATCAACAGCCATCCGGAATTTATCCAGCCGGTGTCCAGGAAGAATGAGATGATGAACAACTTCCTTCTTCCGGGGCTGCAGGATCTGTGTGTGTCCAGGACTTCGTTTAAATGGGGAATCCCGGTGGATTTTGACGGCAAACATGTGGTGTATGTATGGCTGGACGCGTTAACGAACTATATCACGGGGATCGGATATGACGCGGATGGAAACAGTACCGAGCAGTTTCAGAAACTGTGGCCGGCAGATCTGCATCTGATCGGCAAGGATATCATCCGTTTCCATACGATCTACTGGCCCATCTTCCTGATGGCTCTTGGACTGCCGCTGCCGAAACAGGTATTTGGTCATCCCTGGCTTCTTCAGGGGGACGGCAAAATGAGCAAGTCCAAAGGAAATGTACTGTACGCGGATGAACTGGTGGATTTCTTCGGGGTGGACGCGGTGCGCTATTTCGTACTTCATGAGATGCCCTTTGAAAATGATGGTGTGATCACCTGGGAGCTGATGGTCGAGCGCCTCAACTCGGATCTGGCCAATACTCTTGGAAATCTGGTGAACCGTACGGTTTCTATGACGAACAAATATTTCGGCGGAACGGTATCAGACAAAGGAGCCGCGGAGGAAGTGGACGCGGACTTAAGATCCGTGACACAAAGGACTCCCGGGGCTGTGGAAGATAAGATGAATGATCTGAGAGTGGCGGACGCCATCACAGAGATTTTTAACCTGTTCAAACGCTGTAATAAATATATTGATGAGACAACGCCCTGGATCCTTGCCAAGGACGAGGCAAAGAAAGACCGTCTGGAGACAGTGCTGTGGAATCTGATCCAGAGTATTTCTGCAGGGGCAGAGCTCCTTGAGCCCTTCATGCCGTCCACCAGCCGGAAGATCCTGGAACAGCTGGGCGGCGGCCATGTGACGGAAAAACCGGAGATCCTGTTCCAGAGACTGGACCTGGAAGAAGTCATGAAGAAAGTAGAAGAGCTGCACCCGTCATCAGACGGAGAAGATAAAGAGGAAGAAAGCGCCGAGGAAGCGGTGATCGATATCGAGCCAAAGGAAGAGATCACCTTTGAACAGTTCGGTGCGATGCAGTTCCAGGTCGGAGAGATCATTGCCTGCGAAGAAGTAAAGAAGTCCAAGAAGCTCCTCTGTTCCCAGGTCAGGATCGGAAGCCAGGTAAAGCAGATTGTGTCGGGTATCAAGGCATACTATACACCGGAAGAAATGGTGGGAAAGAAAGTCATGGTGCTGGTGAACCTGAAGCCGGCGCGCCTGGCCGGAGTCCTGTCTGAGGGAATGCTTCTGTGCGCGGAGGATGCTGACGGCAGGCTGTCTCTGGTAGTGCCGGAGAAAGAGATGCCGGCGGGAGCGGAGATCTGCTGACCCGCGGCAAAACCTTCAGAAGGAAAGAAGGGTGTCAAGAAGCCGGGAATTGTCTTCCGGCATCATGACGCAGAAGCGGATGAATTCTCCTTCCAGACTCTGGAAGGAGGAGCAGTCCCGGATCATGAGACCGTTTTTGATGCATGTTTCAAACACATCAAAGGCGGTCTTTTCCTGTTCCAGGATCTTTGCCAGGATGAAATTGGCATAGGGCGTATAGACTTTATATTTCCCAGATCGGGAAAGGGCGTTGTACATTCTGTCCCGTTCCGTCAGGATCAGGCGTCTCGTCCGGGCAATGTAACCGGTATCCTGGAACAAAAGTTCCCCGGCGAAGGCTCCCATGCTGTTTAAAGACCAGGGGATCTGTTTTGCTTTCATTTGTCGGAGAAGATCCCGGTTTCCTGAGACCGCGTATCCCAGCCGCATGCCGGGAGCCGCGAAGAACTTGGACACTCCCCGGAGGACACAGAGATCCGGGAATCGTTCTGTAAACGGGACCGCTGTGATCCGGGAGACGTCAGGAGCAAATTCTACATATGTTTCATCGATCATGACGAAGATATCCTGGTTCTGGCAAAATGTGAGAAGCTGCTCCATGTTTTCCCTGCAGATGGCGGAAGATGTGGGGTTGTTTGGATTACACAGGATAAGAAGATCAAAGTCTCCCCGGGCCAGAGTCCGGCAAAGATCATCGGTATCCAGGACAAAATCGTCAGTTTCCCGCAGATAATAACATTCCTGTGTGCTTTCCGTAAAGGCAAGCTCCCGGGAATATTCGGAGTAGGTGGGGCCCAGGATCAGAGCCCGCTTTGGTTTTCTCGATTCGATCAGGAGCGCGATCAGTTCACTGGTTCCGTTGCCCGGCAGGATCGAATCCGGGACGGCGCCGCAGTATCCGGAGATCACGTTCCGCAGAGAAGTGTACGCACGGTCCGGATAGGATGACAGTACATCAATGTGGTCAGCCGCGGCCTTTCGGACAGAGTCCGGAAGGCCCAGCGGGTTGACATTGGCGCCGAAGTTGGTAATCTCTTCTTTTTTCAGATGATAATATTCACAGATCTTCTCAATATCGCTTCCGTGAAAGACAGATTTTGTGTTCATGATGCCGCTTCCTTCTTGTATCTTCTATCTTCGCTTCTTATATTGTCTCATTTTGTCTCAAACAGGATGCCCAGAGTATTGGGACCACAGTGCGCGGAGATCGTGCAGCTGGCTTTTGTGACGTGGATCTCATCAAATTTCATGGTTTCTTTCACTGTTTGTCTGACCAGGTCAATGTATTCCCGGGAAATGCCGGAGTGAGTGATAAACAGCAGATCCGTGTTGATGTCCTGATATCTGCCAAGTTCATCCTTTACATATTTCACAAGTACTTTATCCAGAGTCCCTCTGTATTTTCTTCCGACTCCCATGCTGCCGTCACGGTTGTCCACCTGGATACACGGCTTTAGCTTCAGCACGTTGGCGCCCAGAGCGGCGACTGAGGAACAGCGGCCGCCTGCGTGGAGGAACTCCAGAGTATCCAGGATGAAACTGGCATGGCATTTGGAAGTTCGTTCCCGGAGTGCCTGTGCGATGTCCTTTGCCGACATTCCTTTCTCTATCATACGGCCCGCAGCCACTACCAAAAGCCCGGTCCCTGTGGAGAGGCTGCAGCTGTCCACAACGTGGACGTGCCCCAGTTCCTCCGCCGCCAGGCAGCAGTTCTGGTATACACTGGAGAGCGCGTGCCCCAGATTGATGTGGATGATCTCATATCCGGCGTCCACCCACGGGCGGAAATGATCGATGTATTCCTGCACATTCACGGCGGCGGTCTTTGGAAGTACCTTGTGTTCCCGGTACTCCCGATAGATCTCTTCCGGCGTGATGTCTACATTGTCTCTGTAATCTTTCCCGTTCAGAATGATGTGCAGAGGGAAATAATTCACATGGAAACGTTCTTTTAATTCTTCGTCCAGATCGCAGGTGCTGTCTGCGCTCAGGATGATTTTTGGTTTTAATTCTGACATATTATGACCCCCTTTTCCGATATCATGTCAGATGGATTGGTTTTGAAAAACTTGTCCTGAGAGATAGTATAACACGATTTGCAAAAAAGACGAAAAGAAATTACAATAGGAAAGGGGAAGAAGGAGAATGGCGGGAATGATTGATTTTTATAAAAGAGCGCGGGTCGTGTGTCTCTCTATTCCATATGGACGCGCGGCGACGTATGGTCAAATTGCATTGCTCTGCGGCGTCCCGAAGAATGCGCGTCAGGTGGGATACGCTTTGAATAAAGGACGTCTGGGAGGAGGGATCCCCGCCCACCGGGTCGTAAATTCCAGGGGAATCCTGAGCGGGGCCGCTGCGTTTGAGACAGAAGACATGCAGAAAACACTTCTTGAGAAGGAAGGAATTCCGGTCACCCGGGAGAAAGATGGGTGGAGCGTTAATCTGAGAAATTACGGATGGAAGAATACAATGGAAGACGCCCTTCGGCTCAGGAAAATATTTGAAAAACAGGGGATATGAAAGGAGAAGACCTATGTACAGAGCATCAGGAGACAGATATGAAGATATGATCTATAACCGCTGTGGCAGGAGCGGTCTGAAACTTCCGGCAGTGTCATTGGGACTCTGGCACAATTTTGGAGATACCGGAAACTTTGAAACCATGAAGGAACTTTGTTTTACTGCCTTTGACAACGGAATCTGTCATTTTGATCTTGCGAATAATTATGGGCCGGCGCCCGGCAGCGCGGAGAAGAATTTCGGGAGAATATTGAAAGAAGATCTGGGAGCGTACAGAGACGAGCTGATCATCAGCACAAAAGCAGGTTATGACATGTGGCCGGGACCGTATGGAAACTGGGGCAGCAGGAAATATCTGCTGGCCAGCCTGGACCAGAGCCTTCAGCGGATGGGGCTGGAATATGTAGATATCTTCTATCATCACAGGATGGATCCCGAGACGCCCCTGGAGGAGACCATGGGGGCTCTGGCACAGGCTGTCTCTTCCGGAAAGGCACTCTACGCCGGTCTCTCCAACTATGACGGAGAGACCATGCGAAGAGCCGCCAAGATCCTGGAAGAGATGGGCTGCCCGTTTATCATTGATCAGAACCGGTATTCCATCTTCGACAGAACCATTGAGAAAAACGGGCTGAAACAGGCAGCGGCTGATACGGGAAGAGGAATCATCGCGTTCAGTCCTCTGGCCCAGGGACTTCAGTCGGTCATTTTTTGCGGACAGTTCATACATGCTATCCTTTTCTGTTCTCTGCTCCTGCGTTTGCTCTCGTTTGATTTCTCCCTCCGTATCTTCTTGGCACAAGCAGGACAATACCTTGATGCACCAGAGCCCGGGACATATTCAACGCCGCACACCGTACAATTTTTAGCGGGCATTGCTGCCCACCGTTTTGTAGGTATGATATGTAATTCATCGACAAAGCCGATGAATTTATAGTAAATCTTGATTTCCTGCTTCACTGTTCCGTCTGCCATCTTCTCACGCTCCGAAACAAGTATCTTGTCTATGAGTGCGTTTATAACTGTTGCATCCAGTTCTTTTAAGCCTTGATAATTTCGGATAAGGGCGAGGAAGTCACGGATTCCCCGTGATTTCTCGTAGCTTTCATTAAGAGTTTCCGTCACCTCTTTCAGCCTTGCTTCAATTTCAAGCTGCTCTTTCTGGTATTTCCCCGACATCATCTCAAAATTCCGCTCGGTAATACGCTCCATGACCTTATCCTCGTAGAGAGAGGAAAACAGCCTGTCCAGTTCCGCAAGGCGTTTGTTCAGCTTCTTACGTTCTTTCTCTAATGCTTTCGCCCTGCTCTGGTCTGTTTCCGTGAGCCGCTTTTCTATGGCCCTGACCGCCTTTTCATCATTCACTGCCATATCCGCAAAACAGTTGATGTCGGCAAGAACGGCATTGAATAAATCCCTTGCTTCTATATTGTGGGCACTACACTCGCTTCTTCCGTTTCTTGCATAATTATTACATGAATACTGTACACAGTCGATAATCTCTGGGCGTTTCCTCCTGTGTACGTTCATTGCCCGCAGAGCACATCCGCAGTCCACACACTTGATAACGCCTGCAAAAATATTTACAAATCCTCCCTTGTTCTGTGGAAGCCTACGACTTGTAATAAGCTGTTGGACAATATCAAATTCCTCCTGCGTGACTATTCCCTCATGGGTATTGGGTATCACTTCCCATTCTTCGGGCAGCTTAGAGGGGCGTTTCTTGCTTTTCATATTGGCGGCAATCCGTTTGTAGCCTACAAGATTTCCCGCATATATCGGGCTTCTTAAAATGCTCCTCACGCTGTTCCCACTCCAAATATAGCGTTTGTCCTCGTTCCCCTCAAAATGACGTTCAAAGCCTGTTTCGCCACGCTCCGCCGCATAAGCGGCAGGGCGTAGGATATGCTGTTTATTAAGATGTCTGCAAATTTTGGCAACTCCATTCCCTTTTAATGCAAGGTCGAATATCTCTTTTACAACATGTGCCACTTTATCATCTATCAGCAGATGGTTGTGGTCGGCAGGGTCTTTGATATAGCCATAAGGGGCGGTAGTTCCCATGAATTTCCCCTGTTGAAACCTCGCCCGATATGCCGATTTTATCTTAACAGATATGTCAGCGGCATACATTTCGTTTAAAATGTTGCGGAAAGGCGTGATGTCCATAGCAGATTTATTCAAGGTATCTACGCCGTCATTGACCGCTATATACCTCACGTTATGCTCTGGGAAGAAAACTTCCAGATATAACCCACAATCAAGATAGTTTCTCCCCAGACGGGATAAATCTTTCGTAATCACGCAGTTTATCAGACCGCTTTCAATGTCTTTTATCATATTCTGGAAACTTGGTCTTTGGAAATTTGTACCAGAATAACCATCGTCCACATACGTTTTTGCTATGTGCCATCCCTGCTTTTTCACATAATCCGTGAGGATGGATTTCTGTGTCGCAATGCTCGCACTCTCGTTATCCGTACCATCGTCTTTAGATAAGCGGCAATAAATGCCGACTAAATAGATTTTCTTTTCTTCTTTGATTCCTGCCATACTGTAAAACCTCCGTATCTGTCCTATCTGTTTTCATGTCCCATTGCGTACATTCTAAGCGGACAGCCCCTCATTGTCGAAGGTGTCGCCCTCGGCAATCTTCTTCCGAATATCCTCGGAGATAATCGGGACAAACGCTTCTGTAACGGTCTGTGTGCCGACATATTCACGGCTGATTATCATCTGCACTGGTGCTTTTGGCACGATACGCTTTCTCTTTTTATCTGCTTTCTTATCCTCGCCCATACTTAAATCTTCCTTTCCAGACAGGGCAGGGAAGAGTTTGGAAATGTCCCCGCCCTGCCAATCAGATACCATTAATCCTCGCTGTTTAATTCTTTCTGTAATGCTTTAAGGAGTGCCGCCGCTTCATCAGCGTTCAGCGTGATTCCCTTGCCGCACTTTTCACGGTTCGGGGAAAAGCTGCGGATGTCATACTTCGGCTCTTTCCCATTCCATGAAATGAGATTGATTTCCTTTGTGTAGCCACTGTCGCCCGTAGACAATACTGCGATTTCCTTTACGATTTCATACTGGATTTCTCTCATTCTCCATACCTCAACTCTCTGTATTTACTTCCCGAAAAAAGAAGATTAGCGGCTGTCACGGTTGCGTTTCCTCTGCAACTCACGCTCCAAAAGTTTGATGATGGTTTCCTCCATCTGCTTCGGCGTTGTGTTCTTCGGAAAGTATTTTTTCAGCTTGCTTGTGTTGATTTTCAAGGTTTCTTTCTGGTTGCCCTTTTCCTCCGTCATAATCGCAAATATCGTATCCATGTCAAGCCGCCCGCTCTGGCTTAACTGTTTCATCCGCTGTGCCTGTGAGAGTGAGGGCGTTGCTTCTTCGCTCTCCATCGTGGCAAAGAGGTTTTCCTGCTCGTCTTTCTTCAAGAAGGACAGTTCCACCGCAGGCGTGAGGGCGATTTTCCCCTCGTCCACCATCTGCAAAATCGGCGGTATCAGTTCCGTCAGGCGGATAAAACGCTGCACGGTCATCCTGCCCACGCCGAAGCCCTGTGCCACCTTGTCGTCCGTCCGCAACTTCGTCACAACTTGTGACGAGGTTAAGTCTGTGCGGAAACCCTGCCGCTTCATGGCTTCGGATTTCATCTTGTAAGCAAACGCCCGCTCCGATGGCAGGATATTCTCACGCTGCAAATTGCTGTCTACAAGGGTGATGATGGCTCGGTCACGGTCTAAGGGCAGGACAAACGCAGGCACGGTATTTATCCCTGCAAGTTCAGAAGCACGGACACGCCGCTGTCCTGCAATCACTTCATAACCGTCCCCGTCCTCTTTCGGGCGTGTGATTATCGGCGTGACAATGCCAAATTCCTTGATGCTTTCCGCTAACTCTGACAGTGTTTCATCTTCTGCCACATGAAACGGATTGTCGGGGAACGGGTACAAGTCTTTGGTCTTTAACACCTTAAAATCCTGTTTCTTCATTCACATATCTACCTTTCTTTCGCTCTGCTTCTATGATTTTTCTGCAATTCTTCCAACACTTCGGGCGGTATTTTTGACAGCAGCCGCCCCATCTGCTCGTTGGTTCTCTGCAATTCAAATATCTTCTGATTCGCTTTCTGCACCTTTAGTTCCTGCTCGTACTTTTCATCACGCATACGCCCCGCATAGTCTGATTCCTGCCCAATTCTCTCTTTCAAACTGTCGATATACGCCTGCTGTTTCCCGATTTCCTTAGAGAATTTCTCCACGTCTGGCAGCCATGCAGAGAGTAAATCTAACGCTTTATCCCTTTTCTTCCCTGCGTTAAAGGCGTTGATGTCGGATAGGGCAGACACGATTTCTTCATACTGTTTATCAAGCCTGCCGCCTAATTTATAGAGCCATGTGGGGACGTGTTTCCGCTTGGTTTCCATTGAGGACTGCCCCCGTTCAAGCTGATTCCACCGTGAGGACATCCGCTCATGGTAGGCGGTCTGCCACTCGGATAATGATTTCTGGTTGCCTAAGATAGCTTTCGCTGACAGCTTATTGTCTGGCGTAATCGGCACAAAGCAGAGGTGCATATGGGGCGTTCTCTCGTCCATATGGACGACAGCGGAGAGGATATTCTGCTTTCCAACACGCTCCGAAATGAAGTCAAGAGCCGTCTGGAAATACGCTTTTTGTTCTTCGGGCGGTAACTGGTTCATAAATTCTGGTGAAGCTGTGATGAGCGTTTCCACCATCATCACGCTGTCTTTCCTTGTCCTGCACCCCGCTTCGGCTACCATGCGGTTAATCTCTTTCTTGTAGGTGTACTTTGGTGGTGCTATGAGATGGTAATTGTTTTTAGAGCGTTCCATATCTATATCTGGGTTGCTTTTGTAGGCTTCTTTCTTCCGCTCGTTGTGGCGTTCACAAGCCGCAACGCCGCCCGCTTTTCGTTTCTGGAAACGCAGGATTGCATAAGGCATAGGCGGATTCCTCCTTTCTTTCGGCGGGTGACCGTCCTTTGGGGTGACAGCGGTGACGGTGGTGACAGCAGTTTTGGGATACCCCCTGCCGACTGCCGCAACTGTCACCCTCACCCCCTGCATGACGGTCATGTCGATGATGACGGTGTTTTTGGGATACCCCCCTCGCAAGAGCCGTCACCGTCATGCCGCCATTCTTTTATCCGAAGCCGTAAGGCGTAGGATAGCAGGGCACAGCCCTGCCTTAAGGGAGTCCAGAGGGAACGTCTGGCACACGACTTTGCAGGGCAAAGTGTAGTGTGTTACACCCTGTAAACGCAGTCGGAAAAATCGGAATGATTTTTCTGACCGCAGGGGTGGTTTTACACGACCGAAAAGGGCGAGTAAATCTCACGCCTGCATTTTGCGTTTACGGGGTGTTCTCCCGTAGGGATGACAGCGGCAGGGTATCCTAAAATCACTGTCACCACCGTCACTGCTGTCACCCGCAGGGCAGAGCCGCCAGCTTTACATGGCTTTAAGCGTCAATGACAGTAACAGGGGGGTATCCTAATATCGCTGTCACCACCATCACCGCTGTCACCCGCCCTCCTTGCAAGGGCAATCCGCCTGCCGTCTTTCCTGCGGCTGTACTGGTAGCAGATACGGTTCTCGCTTAAAAATGTGGTGCGGTATTCATTCAGCCATTTCGTAATCACCGTGGGTATGGTTTCCGTTTCCCCCATAGCGGCTAACAGTTCCGTTGCCGTGCCTATCCATTCTTCCTTATCCCTCATAAAATCCACCAACCGAAAAAGGACATCTGGTATCGTTTCTTTCGCAAGCTGCTCCTGCGTTTTCCGCTCCACAAGCTCCCAACGGCAATCACGGAAACGCAGCGTGTATTCCTGATAAGGCGTGTCCCTGCCCGTCACATACAGCTTGGCGGTGTCAGACGCACGTTTCTCCTTTTCCAGAACAAAGGTAGCGTCCGCACTCCCCGTTAATCCTGTCGTCCCAGACACCTTGTTGAACACGTCGCTGTCATTCTGCTTTCGGATGTGGTGTACGACAATGACCGCCAGAGAGTGCCTGTCGGCAAAGTCTTTGATGAGGGAGATGTCCCCATAGTCGCTTGCATAGGCATTGTCTTTTGAAGCTGTACGGACTTTCTGCAAGGTATCAATGACAATGAGCCTGCTGTCTGGGTAATCTTTCAGATAATCTTCAAGCTGCACGATAAGACCGTCTGACAGCTTGCAGCTTGCCACGGCAAAGTGGAGCCGCCCGCTTGCTTCGTCCGTCAAACGAAATAACCTGTCCTGTATGCGGCAGAACGTGTCCTCAAGGCAGAGGTAAAGCACATCGCCCTCCATTGTCGGCATATCCCATAAAGGGATTCCCTGCGACACGCATAAGCATAGCTTCAGCATGAGCCAGCTTTTGCCTATCTTCTGTGAGCCGCAGAACAGCGATAAGCCTGTCGGGATAAGGCTGTCCACCACAAAGGATGGTTTCTCAAGCGGTTCATAAAGGAGCGTTTCGGCGTTGACTGTCTGTAACTTCTGCATGGCTTTCCTCCTTTCGGGCGGTGTCTTTGTTTTCGTTGCACATAGGCGTTGACCTCCTTAAAAATAGATTTACTCCCACGGAAAAAAGTGAGAGTATGTAATGCCGCCAATCCCACACAAATAAAAAACAGATTTCTTTTTCGGGCGGTGTCGGTCACGGTTGGAGATATTTCTTCAATTTCCGCCTTTACTTTCTCCTTTGCAATCGCAACAGATTTCTGTATTGCCGAAGCGGTGCAATGCTCCATAGCGGCGATTTGGTAAAAATTGAACTCATACTCGTAGTAGAGCAGGAAACGCCGCCTTTGTATCTCTGGAAGGCTCCCAACCGCCTTATAGAGCGTTTCATTCCGTTCTTCCTCAACCATGCGTTCATCAAGGCTCTTAGGCACACGCAACGCCCGTCTGTAAAGGGTTTCGTCCCATACCTCGTTAAACTCCCTGTGCCGCTCGTCCCATTAGAAAAGATTCCTGTTCCTGCGCTCCATCTGCCGAAACTCCATAAAGAACTGTTCCGACACTTCCAACTCGTGGGATTTGCCCTGCCCGTCCTTAAAGCTGATAAAATACCTTGTGCCGCTTTCCGTGGATTCCTCCCGAAGCGTGTATGCCTTAACCCTGTATGCCATCCTGTTGTCCTCCTGCAAAAAATGAGTGAGGGGATTTCCATCCCTCACCCAGTAGCCCGCAGGATGGCAGGCTGTTTTAGAAGCTATAAAATTTTCCGCAGCTTCTTCCGCAGATGGTCTAACCTCGCATAGATGGCACCAGTCGTCAAATGCACAAGCGGGGCAATCTCCTTTGTGGAATACCCCTGCATTTTCAGCAGGACGATTTTCAAGGTACGCCCGTCCACCGTGACTAATACTTGATAGAGATTTTCGCTCTCAATCTCTTCCAGTAACTCCGCAACCGTACCCACTTCCGCCTGCCGCTCCCTGCCTGCCATGTCCTCAAGATATTCCGCAACGTCATTCGTCCATCGGTAAAACCGCCTGTTGGAATTGAAGTCTGCCCTGTCCGCCATGCGTATCTGCTCAATGGTCGCTTCATCAACGCCGCACTCACGCAGCAGCTTTTCCTCCGCTTCTTTCCAGATACGCCATTTCCTGTCCTCCCGTCCGTGGTTGTATGCCATTCTTACTTCCTCCAATCAGAATTGATTGAGAGGGCAGAGAAAAGCCCCCTCATCTTCCCAAAGGAAAAAACAAGGGGGCTGAACGCCTTAAATTTTAATTTTCTATTATCTTTCTTAGTTTTATTAGGATTCTGGCTTTGCGTTTGTTTACAACGCTCTGGGTTATGCCCAACCTCGCCCCGACTTCACGCTCGGAAAGTCCGTCAAAAAAGATTGCCTGTATCAGCTCCTGTTCACTATCCGACAGCAAAGGCAGGGCGGCTTTCAGCCTGTCCACCATGACCGCATTGACAACGGTTTCTGCAATGTCCACCGCTTCATCAGTGATAAAGTCCAGAGGATTCCCCTCGCTGTCCGTAAATCCGTCGAGAGATAGCAGTCTATTCTTTGTATCTAATTTTTGCAGATAACGCCACCGTTCCTTGTCACGGTAGAAGTCTGTGTATTGCTCCCTCACGACTTCAAGCAGACAGCCTTGAATGGGGATAAACAGCTTGTCCATATAGGTCTGGTCGGATTCCCTGCAACGGCAGAACTCCGTGTAGGATAATTCCACATAGCCGCCACTTTCTCTGATATATACCTTTCTTGGTGCATATTTCACCATAAATACCTCCCATCTGAATTTTTGAAATGTAAAAAATCCAGATGGAGAGGCGGAGAACGACACCGCATATCAGAAACAGCCCTACGGCACTTTCCAACAAAAATCGACAAAAGAAAAACCGCAAAGGCTCTGTGACCTTTACGGTTATAGGAAATAGTAATTCTATTGTATGGAGATTGTACTTCTACTTTCAAGGTGAGAAGTACCGTTGCACTGGCAGAAATTTTTTTAACTGGTTTCCTGCCGTTCTCTGATATGCTATGTATTGATAAATTTTGCTTCGTATGAGCAGATAGATAACTGCCCGAAAAAAGGACATAAAAAAATCCCTCCAAATTTAAAAACAAATTCAGAGGGTAATTTAGGGTATAACAAAATAACCCACCCGAATATCGTTTTTTTTATTTGGTGAGTTTGTTCTTTCAAATACGAAACAAAAAGAGCCGATGATTCGTGAATTGTTCCACAATTTCATCGGCTCTGCGTCTTAAGCGTCTGGCTCTTTGATGACAGTTATCTTCAAGTTGTCAACTTTAATCAATCTTTCTTGTCTGCATTTTGGACAATAAAGGGGATAATTCTCCAAAACAGTGTCCTTCCTAATTTTATTACGGGTTTTGCTCCCACAAACAGGACACAATATCCATTCGCATTTCATCATAATTAGTCTCTAATCCTTTCAAATCTCATTTTATATGACTTTTGCAAGCTGTTAAGCTAACTTGTGGAACATATGCCGAACCTTATCTATACGGCTATTCGGGCGGCGGGGTTGGCAAATAAATTTACCAATAGCTGGCTGGTATCCTTTTAACTCTGTCAAGCAGACTCCCTGCCCATTTGTGAAATAAGTTAAATCGTTCCTGTATTCTTGAATACATCTAGCAGGGATTTCTCCTTTCAGAATGACCTCGTCATTCTTTATCTGAGTACTTACAATATCTGCACAATACCTTGGAGCATCATGATACGCCCGTGAGAGATATTCCTGCGGTGCATAAATTTCAAAGTGGAGATATGGCTCTAATAGTTCTGTCCCTGCTTTTTTTAAAGCCTGCTCCAATACGATAGGGGAAAGCAGCCGAAAGTCTGCGGGGGTACTTACAGGACTATAATACAATCCATATTCAAAACAGATTTTACAGTCTGTCACTTTCCATCCATACAGCCCCTGCTCGCAGCCATAAAGAACCCCCTCCATAACCGCATTTTGGAACGATTGATTTAAATATCCAAGTGAAACTCTGCTTTCATACTGCACTCCGCTTCCAATAGGGAGCGGCTCTATGGACAACCCGACAGAAGCCCAGAAAGGATTTGGCGGGACTTCTATGTGGATGGTATATTCTGCTTTTCTAAGCGGTCTTTCCATATATATAACAGTAGGCTCTTTTATTTCTGCCTCCACATGATATTTTTCCTCAAGGATGGCACAAATGACTTCCATCTGCACATTCCCCAAAAAAGAAAGTATAATCTCATGCGTTGTAGTATCCACATAATATTTTAAAAGAGGGTCGCCATCTGAAATTTCTGTAAGTGCCCCAAGCAATATTTCCCGCTGTTCAGATTTCTTTACTGCAATCGTTGTTTGGAGCATAGGGAGAGGATTTTCAATAAATTTTCTCTGCGGCAACAGTATTTCGTTCCCCAAAATACTGTTTAGCTGCAAAACATCATTTGGTAAAATTACAATATCACCAGAGCAGGCTGTATCGGATGAATATAATTCACCGTTTGTCGGAACATACATCTCTGTGATTTTTATTTTCTCTTTTTCAGATATTCTAATAACATCCCTCAAATGCAATGTTCCGCTATATATACGCACATAAACAAAACGCCGCCTTTTCTCTGAATATTCAATCTTAAAAACCTGCCCGCATAGTTCAGATTGACCTTCAGGCGTTGATGAATAAAATTTACTGGCAATTACTTCTATAAGCTGCCGAATCCCCAGATTGTTTTTAGCGCTTCCGTGATAAACGGGAAATAACGTTCCGTTTTGGAATCTCCTGTTTTCTTCCTGTTCCAGTTCTGACATTTTAAACGGTTTCCCTGACATATATTTCTCTAATAGTTCATCGTTTCCCATAATTACCGCATCCCACTGTTCCATATCGTCATTGTCCGTTACATTTATATGGGGATGCTGCCCAACCTTTTGCTTCACTATAATTTCCGAAGAAAGCTTTGCTTTCATTTCCCGATATACCATTGGCAAATCAATCCCCTCTTGGTCAATTTTATTGATGAAAAAAATTGTCGGAATCTTCATTATCTGTAGTGCATGAAACAGTATACGGGTCTGTGCCTGTATGCCATCCTTTGCAGAAACTAATAATACTGCTCCGTCTAATACGGATAAAGAACGGTATACTTCCGCCAAAAAATCCATATGGCCTGGCGTATCTATAATGTTGACTTTTACATCCTCCCACTGAAAAGATGTCACTGCTGTCTGGATAGTGATTCCCCTTTGACGCTCCAAATTCATTGTATCTGTCCTTGTTGTGCCTTCATCTACGCTCCCTAGTTCTGCAATTGCACCACTGGTATACAATAAACTTTCCGTTAATGTTGTCTTTCCTGCGTCAACGTGAGCCAGAATGCCTAAGTTAATTATTTTCATGTGATTTTCCTCCTATCAACACCCAAAAAAGGGCATAAAAATACCCAGTGATAAATACTCCTATCACTGGGTAAATAACTCCAATAGCCCCAAAACACTTATATGTTTTCGGGCATATAAAATTACATGATAAAAGTATTCTTAAACTGGGTACAAAAAACTAAGCCCCATATTAAAAGTGAAACGGGACTGCTACTTTTTGTTCCCACTATCAAATTGACAGTTTATTTAAGAATACCTTGCCGCATATTTATTAACTCCTTGTATAATACTGAATCTAATTATATTCCTTAACCCTTTATTTGTCAAGCTGACAAACTACTTGAGTTTCCGCAGAATTATTCCCTCAGACAAATCTGCTGCGTTTTGTTATCCACAACTTTCAAAAAATGGCCAAAATATAAGGAATCCTGTCCCTTTTTGATGTAAAATTAAGCTGCGGGAGTTTTACAGTTGAATAAATCAAAAATACCTTGCAGGCCGCATAAAGCCTGCATTTTTTTGTCAAATTTTATGTTTTTCTCTGTACTTGTTTGTAATAGTGTGTTATAATAAAAAGAAAAGAGAGGCGTTTTTTATCATGTATATCGCTATTACAGGCAGTAAAAATAATAAAGATGTATATATTTATCAATCGTTTCGGAAAGAGGATGGAAAATCATCTTCCCGTATCTATAAAAAACTCGGAAAATTTAACGATCTCATCGCTCAGTTTGACGGAGACAAAGATATGATGCTGGCATGGGCTAAAAACGAAGCACGAAAAGAAACAGAACTCTATAATCAGAAAAACGGGAAAGTTTCTATAGATTTTTCTCAGGGAGCACGTATCGCCCCAAATGAGCAGCGCCTTTTTAACATCGGATATCTCTTTCTCCAGTCCCTTGTTACCCAACTTCGCCTGGATAAGATCTGCCGTTCCATCAAAGGCCGCCATAAATATCTGTATGATCTCCACGCCATTTTAACAGACCTGATCTATGCCCGTATTCTCCATCCCTCCAGCAAGCGGGAAAGCTATGCGTACTGCAAGACCCTGCTGGAACCGCCAAAATACTCCTTACAGGATGTTTACCGTGCCCTTTCCGTCCTTGCTGAGGAATCCGATTTTATACAGAGTGAACTCTACCAGAATTCCAACTTTGTCCTTCCCAGGAACAAAAAAATCCTGTACTACGACTGCACAAACTTTTATTTTGAGATCGAACAGGAGGACGAACTGCGCAGATACGGCAAAAGCAAGGAACATCGTCCCAATCCGATCGTGACCATGGGTTTGTTCATGGATGCGGACGGGATCCCTTTGTCTTTCGATATTTTCCCCGGGAACCAGAATGAACAGACAACTTTGAAGCCATTAGAGCAGAAGATCATCCGGGATTTCAACTGCAGCGAATTTATTTTCTGTTCGGATAGCGGGCTGGGTTCTCTGAATAACCGCCGCTTCAACAGTTTCGCTAACAGAGCCTATGTGATCACACATTCTCTGAAAAAAATGAAAGAGGATGAACGGAGGATCGCGATGGATCCCACGCAGTTCCGCAAGATAGGTTCCAAAAAGTTTATTGACCTTCGCACACTGGATGAAACGGATGAAGAGACCTACAACTCTGTTTATTATAAGGAATACCCTCTTGTGACAGCAGATATGGATGAGACTCTGATCGTTACCTATTCCCCGAAATACGCCGCTTACCAAAGAAGGATCCGGGAAGGCCAGATTGAACGGGCGCAAAAACTTTTCTCCTCCGCGGGGAAGAAACGAAAGAGCAAAAACCCGAATGATCCTATGCGTTTTATAAAAGCCACTACGGTTACGGCGGATGGGGAGATCGCTGAAAAAACAATCTATGCCCTTGACCGGGAACAGATCGAGAAAGAAGCGATGTATGATGGGTTTTATGCCGTAGTGACCAATCTAGAGGGAGAGGTAAGTGAGATCATCCGGATCAACCGGCAGCGTTGGCAGATCGAAGAAAACTTCCGCATCATGAAAGAGGATCTCGGCTCCCGCCCAGCCTTTGTCCGTACAGAAGACCACATCAAAGCCCATTTCATGACCTGCTATCTCAGCCTGACCGTGTATCGGCTGTTGGAAAAGGCTGTTGGAGAGGACTATACGTGTAATCAACTCATCCAAACCCTGCGTTCCATGAAGATGACCCTTTTATCTTCTGCCGGCGGTTATATCCCCTCTTACACCCGTACAGAACTTACAGATACCCTGCACCAGGTTTTTGGTTTCCGTACGGATTATGAGATCATTACCAAAACCTCCATGCGCACTCTCATTAAAAATACAAAAGTTTTGGAAAGAGACAAAATATAGCACATATCGATGCAAGACCGAAAGAGGCTACAACGCCCATATTTACTGGGTTTGTAGCCTCTTTTTACTCTTTCAACTGTCAAAGATGGGATTATATTCCTTAACCCTTTATTTGTCAAGCTGACAAACTACTTGAGTTTCCGCAGAATTATTCCCTCAGACAAATCTGCTGCGTTTTGTTATCCACAACTTTCAAAAAATGGCCAAAATATAAGGAATCCTGTCCCTTTTTGATGTAAAATTAAGCTGCAAAACAAAAACCTTACTAAACAAAAAGAAAGGGGATTCCTTATGGCTAATTCTACATCAATTACCTACCGTTTGAAAAGAAAAATTTTGACTTTTACTAATAAAATCTCCCGCAGACTTTCGAAACCAGATCGGAAGTTCACAGCAGATATGGTTTATGGCATTCTGGCATCCAGAAGCTGTCTGCTCACTGATATTTCCGACCAGCTTCATGAAACGGTACATAAGGTGAATACTGTAAAACGGCTTTCAAATCATCTTTCGGAAGGAACGCCGGCTTCTGCTGCCGCTTCTTATCTCCACACCGTAAAGAGACTCGTTCCCTCTGAACCAGTGGTCCTCATTGATGAAAGTGATATCGTAAAACCAGATGGAAAACAGTTTGAAGCTCTTGGTATCGTTCGCGATGGTTCTGAAAGCACACAGACGAAAAGTGTTTATAAAAAAGGATACCATGTAACAGAGGCCTGTGTCCTGACTGCCAACAAGCATCCTGTCAGTGTTTTTTCCATGATCCATTCTTCTGTTGAGAAGGACTATAAATCTGTAAATACCATCACATTTGATGCGATCAAACAGGCATCTGCTCTTTTCGGAAAGGCCACCTTTGTTATGGACCGCGGTTATGATGACAATAAGATCTTTCTCATCCTCGACCATCTGAAGCAGGATTACGTGATCCGCCTGAAATCCAACCGGAAACTTCTTTATCACAACAAATGGACAAAGGCAACGGAACTGCAGAATCGGAGGAAAGGGAAAGTAAAAGCGGATGTTTTCTATAAGGGAAAAGAGCATACCGCATATCTTTCCCACGTAAAAGTTCAGATCACTGCCTCCCGGAAAAATATTTATCTGGTCCTGGTCTATGGGATCACGGAACATCCCATGATGCTGGCTACAAACAAAGAGATCCGTTCAAAGGATGATGTGATCCGCATTGCCAGAACTTATTTTTCCAGATGGCGGATCGAGGAATATTTCCGTTGTAAAAAGCAGACCTATCAGTTTGAAAATTTCCGTGTAAGAAAACTGGAAGCCATTAATGCGCTTAACTTTTATATTACTTTAGCCATGGCATTTTTAGCTCAGGAAGAATTAAGTCCTGAGACAAACGCCCTGAAAGTTTCAATCATACAGGAAGCAGACCCGATCAAGGAAAAAGTCAGTTTCTGCTATTACCGGCTGGCAAAAGGCATCTCCGGCATACTGTCACATGCCAAAGAGGGCATCCGGCTCTGGTACAGGACAAAGCGTCCGACATACCGTCAACTCTGCCTTAAGCTGACCGCCTGAATAGATAAAAGTATATGTCTCCCAAAGCCCGGTTCCGGCGGGGCTTATAAAAGTGCCTCTACTCTCGGTGCTGCCATTCTAAATCTCTCAAAAAATGGGCAGATTGGTACTTTAGAAAGACATACTCATCTTTTTAGTACAATCTGCGGAAACTCAAGGACAAACTAAAGCAGAAAAAGCGGCAGGATTTCCCCCTGCCACTAATCATCTGTTTATGCAAAAATAATTTCCTTTTCCACAATCTCCCTCGCACAAGCCCTTATGTTATTGAGGCATCCTGTCCATTCTAAGGCGTTTTCTGCCTTTAGCTGTTCCGTTATGCCCTGTGCCTGTTTCATACCCTCTATGAGCCTTTCAAAGCGTTCCTGTGCCTGTCTGTTGATGTCGGCAAGGTAGGCGTTTAGCCTGCCGCTTGTAAGAAGATTGGTGTATGTAACTTTACGGTACTGTTTTAGATAATCTAAATGCCGTTGCCCCCAGATGCCTATTGCCTGTTCTTCTTCGGCGGGTACAGTTAAGCACGGTATCAAATAATCCCCTTGCCTTTCGTATTTGCCGCCCAGTTCCTCAAATAATGATTTTGCCATTGTCTGTTACCTCCACATTCTTTTTTATTTTGAATGTCCGCAAAATCCGTCCTACATCTGACGGACCGGTATCTGAATGGAATTCCGGAAGACAGCAGGATCCGGACAGACGGAAGATTTCTGAAGGCAGAAACGCTGTCAGAAGAGAAACTGCTTCAGATCCGAACGCTGAACGGGATCGCGGCAGGGCGGGGCCAGTCGCTGGCAGAGATGGCTCTTAGCTGGGTGTTAAAGGACGGCGAAGTGACAAGTGTCCTTGTGGGGGCATCAAAACCGGAACAGATCCTGGCAAATATCAGGGCAATAAAAAATATACAGTTTACAGAAGAAGAACTCAGAAAGATCGATGCTGTCAGCATGTGACCTCTGTTGGACAAAAGGGCGGGTAAAGGCAGCATGGAAAGGCAGACGGAACAGATCATGAAAACGCGCGCGACAAAAAACAGAGATCTTACAAAGGGAAATGTAACGGCAACAATGCTCTGCTTTGCCGTTCCCATGATACTGGGGAACATCCTGCAGCAGTGCTATAACCTGGCGGACACATGGATCGTGGGCAGGTTTGTCGGCCCGGGCGCTCTTGCGGCAGTGGGAAGCGCATATACACTGATGACATTTTTAAATTCTCTTATCATAGGAATGTGCATGGGGAGCGGAGCTCTTTTTTCGATCAGTTACGGAAGAAAAGATTTCCGGAAGATGAGGGAATATATCCTGTCCTCCTTCGTGCTCATCCTGGGAATGACGGTTGTACTGAGCGCTGTATCTTTTTTGCTGCTGGATCCGGTGCTGCGTCTGATGCAGACGCCGGCGGAAATCTACGGGATGATGCACGACTATACAAAGCTGATCCTGTACGGGCTTGTTTTTATTTTTCTGTATAATTATTTTGCGTTTCTTCTCCGCTCAACCGGAAATTCAGTCGCGCCGCTGATTTTCCTGGGGATCAGCACCGTACTCAATATATTTCTGGACTATGTGTTTGTGGCAGTTTTCCACCGGGGCGTGGAAGGCGCGGCAGAGGCCACGGTCATTTCACAGGCCGTCTCAGGAGTGGGAATCGGGATTTACAGTTTTTTGAAGGAACCGGCGCTGCTGCGCGGCAGAAGAGGACCTGAGGAAGGAAATGAACGCACTCCCTTACGGGCATCTGTTATGAAGGAGATTTTTTCATATTCGGCGGCCACGGGAGTGCAGCAGTCGGTGATGAATTTTGGCATCCTGATGGTACAGGGACTGGTGAACAGTTTTGGTACGGCGGTCATGGCTGCCTTCGCGGCGGGTGTGAAGATCGATACTCTGGCTTATATGCCGGCCCAGGAATTCGGGAATGCGTATTCGATCTTCATTTCTCAGAATCACGGGGCAGGCAGATCGGACAGGATCCGTTCAGGTACAAAGAGCGCGGTCTGCGTGGTACTGGGGTTCTGTGTCATTGCGTCTGCGGCGGTGTTTCTTCTGGCGCCCCGGCTTATGGGGATTTTTGTAGACCTCGGGGAGAGGGAGATTATCAATATTGGAGCGGGATACCTGCGGATCGAAGGGGCATGTTACGTGGGAATCGGGATCCTGTTCCTGCTGTACGGGTATTTCCGGGCAGTGGAGCGGCCGAAGATCTCTCTGCTGCTGACCATTATCTCACTTGGAATGAGAGTAGCGCTGGCGTATGCCTTTGCGCCGGTGTTCGGCGTGGGAGCGATCTGGTGGGCTATCCCCGTCGGATGGCTTCTGGCGGATATTACAGGCGCGGTGCTGATGCGCAGAAGCGGTGTTCGGCCTGTTCCCAGTTAATGACATGGAACCAGTCATCAATATTACGAAAGAAGGCGAGAGAATGTACATTGCGGATCTGCACATTCATTCCAGTTATTCCAGAGCGACAAGCAAAGACTGCCGCCCCGAAGCTCTTGATCTGTGGGCAAGGCGGAAAGGAATCCATATCGTCGGGACCGGGGATTTTACCCATCCGGCATGGAGGCAGGAGCTGGAGGCGAAGCTGGAGCCGGCAGAGGAAGGACTCTATGTTCTGAAAGACGAATACCGGATCCGGGATGGAAGCGTTATGGGGGAAATGACGCCCCGGTTTGTGATCACAGGAGAGATCAGTTCCATTTATAAGAAAAACGGACGCGTACGGAAAGTCCACAGTCTGATCCTGCTGCCCGGACTTGAGGACGCGCAGCGCATCTCGAACAAGCTGGAGCAGATTGGGAATATTCATTCGGACGGGCGGCCGATCCTGGGGCTGGACTGTCACGACCTGCTGGAGATCGTGCTGGAACAGTGCCCTGCGGCAGTGTATGTGCCGGCCCATATCTGGACCCCTCACTTTTCTCTGTTCGGAGCCTTTTCAGGCTTTGATTCAGTGGAAGAATGCTTCGGGGATCTGACGTCCTATATCCATGCCATGGAGACCGGACTTTCTTCTGATCCTCCTATGAACTGGCGGGTATCCGCTCTGGATCGATATCAGCTGATCTCCAATTCGGACGCCCACTCTCCGGCCAAGCTGGGACGGGAGGCGAACCTGCTGGACATTCCCATGTCCTACGAAGGGCTTGCGAAAGCGATACAGTCCGGCGAAGGGTTATACGGAACAATCGAATTTTTCCCTGAGGAAGGGAAATATCATATGGACGGCCATCGGAAATGCAGCCTTTGCCTGACCCCTTCGGAGACTATGAAATACGATGGGAAATGCCCGGTCTGCGGACGGAAGATTACCGTTGGAGTGTCACACCGGGTGGAAGAGCTGGCAGACCGGCCGGAAGGGTATGTCAGAGAAGGGGCAAAGGCGTTTGAAAGCCTGGTGCCGCTTTCAGAAGTGATCGGGGCTTCTTTCGGGTGTTCTTCCGCGAGTAAAAAAGTGGAAAAAGAGTATATGCGGATGCTCTCTGAGCTGGGGGATGAATTCAGTATTCTGCGCAGCCTTCCGACAGAGGAGATCCGCCGTGTATCCGGCACAAGGATCGCGGAGGGGATCAGGCGTCTGAGGAAGGGACAGGTGGAGAGGATACCGGGATTCGACGGGGAATACGGGATCATCCGGCTGTTCAGCGCGGAGGAACTGGAGAATACAGAAGGGCAGATGAGTTTCTTTGACCTGCTGGGAACAGGCGATGCCCGGTCTGCAAAAACAACAGGATCGGCAGAACCCGGGGCGGCAGCGGAGGAGAAAGAAACCGCGGCGCGGCAGGCAGAGAAAAACCGGCGCCCAAAAGGATCAGACTCCGAAAAACTTCCGGCCAATGAACTTAATCCGGAGCAGGAACAGGCAGTCACGTCGCTCTGTCCCCGCATTGCCGTGCAGGCAGGGCCGGGAACCGGAAAGACAAAGACTCTTGTGTCAAGACTGAAATATCTTCTGGAAAACAGAAGAGTACGTCCTTCGGAGATCACGGCAGTGACATTTACCAATCAGGCCGCGTCGGAGATGAGGGAACGGATCGGCAGGGAGACCGGAAAGAGGCAGATCGGAAACCGGATCCAGATCGGCACATTCCACGCCATATGCCTGGAATTTTTAAGAACGCAGGGAAAGAAAATCATTCTGGCGGGCGAGGCCGAACAGAAAGAACTGGCAGCGGCGGCGCTGGAAGAATCCGGTCTTGATGTGAGCGTGGAAATATTTCTGGAAAGGATATCCCGCCGTAAGTCGGGAATGAAGGAGCCGGAAGAAGAGAGAGAAGGAAACGGCACCGGGCGCCGGAAGGCGGAGGAGAGCGTCTGGCAGCAGGCCGGTGAGAATTATGAGGCGAAAAAAAGAGACAGGGATCTGTACGATTTTGATGATCTTCTTTTAAAGACTGTGGAACTGATCGAGAGCGGCAAAGCACAGCCGGGATGGGAAAAGAGGTTTCGCTATCTCCTGACCGATGAGTTCCAGGACATCAATCCTGTACAGTACCGGCTGCTCTGTCTGTGGCACAGACAGGGGAGGGAACTGTTCGTGATCGGGGACGCGGATCAGTCGATTTACGGATTCCGTGGAGCGGATGCCTTCTGTTTTGAGCGTCTGAAAAAAGATTTCCAGGATGTTTATACAGTCAGGCTGGAAGAAAACTACCGCTCTTCGCCGCAGATACTGTCATCAGCCGCGGCAGTCATGCTTCGTCCCGGCAAGGTGCTTAAGGCTCACTGCCCGGATAATGTTCCGGTTCGCGTGGTGCAGGCCGGCAGCCCGATGGAAGAGGCGATCTTTATAGCAAAAGAGATCGGCCGACAGACCGGCGGCATAGGCATGCTGGAGGCCCAGCAGGCGGCATGGGCCGATGGAGAACGGAAAATCAGAGGGTTCGGGGATATTGCGGTACTATACCGGACGCATCATCAGGCGCGGATCCTGGAGAAATGTCTGAGGAAAGAAGGCATCCCTTATATCGTGGCAGGCCGGGAGGGCTTCCTACAGGATGAGACGGTACAGGGCAGTATCTGTTTCTTCCGCTGTCTGCGGGACGAAGATGATCTGTCGGCGATGAAAGAAAGCGGGGCATTGCTGTGGAAACTGGAATGGAACCCGATGACAGAAGAACTTGTAAGAAACACGGCGGACAGGCTGCGAGAGGCGTACAATAAAGAAAAACCCCAGAAGTTTATGGAACAATGGACAGAGGAGATGAGGCTTACTGAGATCCCGGCCATGCGGCAGCTGGCGGCAATGACGGTATTTTACAGGAACATGAATGAATTTCTGGCCGCGTTGGAGCTTGGAGTGGAAAGTGACCTGAAACGGTGCGGTGGCAGGAAATATACTTCGGAAGCAGTGACTCTGATGACACTCCATGGTTCCAAGGGACTGGAATTTCCTGTCACCATTATCTGCGGGGCGGAGCAGGGAAAGATCCCTCTGGAGAGCGACAGACATCCCACGGATAAGGAACAGGAGAGACGCCTTCTGTATGTAGGGATGACCCGGGCGAAAGAAGAGCTGGTTCTGACCTGTTCCGATGAAGTTTCAGAGTTTCTCAAGGTGCTTCGGGACAGTCAGGAGGTGAGATGGGAGAAACCGGAAGGCGGGAAAAAAGGAAACGGATTTCATCAGATGAGTCTGTTTGACCTGTAAGGAGGGGATCGTTCTGATCCATATACAGGAAATGGCATTGACAATTTTTTCGTCATACTTTAGATTAAAGTGAGATAATAAGAGAAACACATGGGGCGGGCCTGTGTCATCATGGCCTGCAGAGGAGAAAAAGTATGAGACTGGGAGAAAAGCAGATACTGACCGTTGTGAAAAAAGTAGAGTTCGGTGTCTACCTGGGAAATGATGAGGAACGGGTTCTGTTGCCAAAGAAACAGGTGCCTGAAGGGATCGAAGTGGGGGATCCTGTGGAGGTCTTTCTGTATAAAGATTCATCTGACCGGATGATCGCCACAACCCGGGAGCCAAAGCTTACTCTCGGAAGACTGGCGGTTCTGGAAGTCGTGGATACAGGCCGTGTGGGGGCCTTTCTGGACTGGGGGCTGGAAAAGGATCTACTGCTTCCTTTCAGAGAGCAGACCGTGAAAGTGGAGAAAGCACAACAATATCTGGTCGGTCTTTACGTGGACAAAAGCGGCAGGCTGTGTGCCACGATGAAGATCACACCGTTTCTTCAGACAGATTCTCCCTATAAAAAGGGCGATATGGTAAAGGGCACAGTCTATGAGATCAGCGATGCGTTCGGTGTGTTCGTGGCAGTGGACAATCAATATTCCGCACGGATCCCGAAGCAGGAAGTATACGGCAGGATGTGCATGGGACAGGAAATCGAGGCCCGGGTGACCGGAGTGAAAGAAGACGGGAAGCTGGATCTGAGCGTGCGGGGGAGGATCCCGGAACAGATGGGGGTCGATGCCCTGAAGATCATGGAACGGCTGGAAGAAGAAGGAGAACTTCCATTTACGGACAAGGCGGACCCTGAGCGGATCAGAGCTGAACTGGACATGAGTAAGGCGGCTTTTAAGAGGGCTGTGGGAAGGCTTTTGAAACAGGGCAGCATTAAAATCGACAGCGACAGAGGAAAAATCTTGAAATCCTCACCAGATAAGGTATAATAGCAGATAAGAGATATTAAAGAAAGGAAGATTAATTTATGAAAGTACAGAATATAACAGATATTGATGCTTTTTTCAAAGTGATCGATGATTGTAAAGGCAGAGTCGAGCTGGTGACAGGTGAAGGAGACAGATTGAATCTGAAATCAAAGCTTTCCCAGTATGTATCTATGGCAAATATTTTTTCCAATGGAGAGATCCCGGAACTGGAGATCATCGCTTATGAGAAAGAAGACACTGACAGGCTGATCCGGTTCATGATGGACGGCGCTCAATAAGATACACAGGACTTAAGAGGGCAGTTCCCGGAAGGGAGCCGCCCCTTTTCTTATCATGCGGATATCTTTCGATACAGTGATCAATACAGACAGCGGTCATCAGGCAGAAAAGAGATTTCCTGCCTGCGCGGCAGAGGTGAGAGATGAGTTTTGCACATTTACATGTCCATACAGAGTACAGTCTGCTGGACGGGTCCAATAAAATAAAAGAATATGTGTCCCGGGTGAAAGAGCTGGGAATGAACAGCGCGGCGATCACGGATCACGGCGTCATGTACGGCGTGATCGATTTTTACAGAGAGGCAAGGCGGCAGGGCATCAATCCGATCCTGGGCTGTGAGGTCTATGTGGCCCCTCACTCCCGGTTTGACCGTGAGGTGACAGGCGGGGAAGACAGGTACTATCATCTCGTGCTTCTGGCCGAGAACAATGAAGGCTATGCCAATCTGACGAAGATCGTGTCCAGGGGATTTGTGGACGGGTATTATTACAGGCCCCGTGTGGACAAGGAGCTGCTGCGTGAATATCATACCGGGATCATCGCTCTGAGCGCCTGCCTGGCCGGAGAGGTACAGAGATATGTCGTCAAGGGCCTGTATGATGAAGCGAAAAAGACGGCACTGGAGTACCGGGAGATTTTCGGGCAGGACAATTATTTTCTTGAGCTTCAGGATCACGGATTGCCGGATCAGACCCTTGTGAACCAGCAGCTGATAAAAATGTCCCGGGAGACCGGCATCGGTCTTGTAGCTACCAACGATGTTCATTATACGTATGCTCAGGACGCCAAAGCGCACGATATCCTTCTGTGCATCCAGACCGGTAAAAAGCTGGATGACGAAAACAGGATGCGCTATGAGGGAGGCCAGTACTATGTGAAATCTCCGGAGGAGATGGAAAGTCTGTTCCCGTACGCGCCGGAAGCGCTGTCCAATACCCAGAAGATCGCGGACCGCTGTTCGGTGGAGATTGAATTCGGCGTGACCAAGCTGCCCAAATATGATGTGCCCGACGGGTTTACTTCCTGGGAATATCTCCAGAAGCTTTGCTATGAGGGGCTGGAAGCGAGGTATGGAAAGCCTGAGCAAAAGCTGAAGGACCGTCTTGCCTACGAGCTGGATACTATCAGAAATATGGGGTATGTGGACTATTTTCTGATCGTGTGGGATTTTATTAAATATGCGAAGGACCACGGCATTGCGGTAGGACCGGGCCGGGGATCGGCGGCCGGGAGCATTGTCTCCTACTGTCTGGGGATCACGACCATCGATCCGATCCGCTATCAGCTGCTGTTCGAGCGGTTCCTGAACCCGGAGCGTGTATCCATGCCTGATATTGATGTGGATTTCTGCTTTGAGCGGCGCCAGGAAGTGATCGATTATGTCGTGCGCAAATACGGGAAAGACAGAGTCGTGCAGATCGTTACTTTCGGAACGCTGGCGGCAAGAGGCGTGATCCGTGATGTGGGAAGAGTTATGGATCTTCCCTATGCGTTTGTGGATTCCATCGCCAAAATGGTTCCACAGGAACTGAATATCACGATCGACAGGGCTTTGAAAGAGAATCCTGAACTTCGAAGGACCTATGAGAATGACGGACAGGTGAAAAATCTGATCGACATGGCAAAACGTCTGGAAGGCCTTCCCAGGCACAGTTCCATGCATGCCGCCGGGGTGGTCATCAGCCAGAAATCTGTGGATGAGTATGTCCCTCTCTCGCGGGCGGCGGACGGGACGATCACCACGCAGTTTACTATGACCACGCTGGAGGAACTGGGACTGCTTAAGATGGATTTCCTTGGTCTGAGGACACTTACCGTGATCCAGAACGCCGTGCAGATGGCCTGCAGGAAAGATCCTTCGGTAGATATAGAAAAGCTGGACTACAATGACACGAAAGTATTTGACTATATAGGGACCGGGAAGACAGACGGGATCTTCCAGCTGGAGAGCGCGGGGATGAAGAGCTTCATGAAGGAGCTCAAACCCCACAGCCTGGAGGACGTGATCGCTGGGATTTCCCTGTACCGTCCGGGCCCCATGGACTTTATCCCTCAGTATATCAGAGGGAAGAATGACGCGTCATCCATCACTTACGACTGCCCGCAGCTGGAGCCGATCCTGGAACCCACCTACGGGTGTATCGTGTATCAGGAGCAGGTTATGCAGATCGTGAGGGATCTGGCCGGCTATACTCTGGGGAGAAGCGATCTTCTGCGCCGGGCCATGTCCAAGAAAAAGGCGGATGTCATGCAGAAGGAACGGCAGATCTTTGTCTACGGCGATGAAGAGACAAATGTGCCAGGCTGTATCAAAAACGGGATCGACGAAAAGACAGCCAATAAGATCTATGACGAGATGATCGATTTTGCCAAGTACGCCTTTAATAAATCCCACGCGGCCGCCTATGCGGTAGTGGCTTACCAGACTGCCTGGCTGAAATATTACTATCCGGTAGAATTCATGGCGGCCCTGATGACTTCCGTGATTGAAAATCCGTCAAAGGTGGCAGAATATATCTATACCTGCCGTCAGATGAATATCCAGATCCTTCCTCCGGATATTAATAAAGGAGAGGCAGACTTCTCTGTCGACGGGAACAATATCCGTTACGGGCTGGCCGCGATCAAGAGTATCGGACGTCCGATCGTGCAGGCCATGCTGGAAGAAAGAGAGGCTTACGGGCCTTTTAAAAATCTGGAAGATTTCATCACCCGGCTTTCTGAGAAGGAGGCATTCAATAAAAGGACTATAGAAAATCTTATCAAGGCAGGAGCTCTGGATACTCTGGGCGGGACAAGAAAACAGTTTATGAGCATTTATATCCAGATCGTGGAGCATGTGAACCAGGAAAAGAAATATTCCATGGCCGGCCAGATGACCCTGTTTGATATGGTGCCTGAGGAACAGAAACAGGAATTCCAGATCCGGATGCCTGACGTGGGAGAATACTCCAGAGAGAATCTTCTGGCTTTCGAGAAAGAGGTGCTGGGCATCTATATCAGCGGCCATCCTCTGGAGGAATACGAGGAGAAATGGCGCAGCGTGATCTCGGCCACGACCCTTGATTTCCAGCCTGACGAAGAGACCGGACGCACGAAAGTCCACGACGGGGCAAAGGAGATCATAGGAGGGATGATCACGGATAAGACGGTCAAGCATACAAAGACCAACCAGATGATGGCTTTTGTCACAGTGGAAGATCTGATGGGAACGGTAGAAGTCGTTGTATTTCCCAGGGACTATGAGAGTAACCGGGAATATCTGGAAGTGGATAATAAAGTGTTCATCCGGGGCCGGGTATCTGAGGAGGACGAAAAGGCCAGCAAACTGATCTGTGAGAAAGTGATCCCGTTTGAGCGGACAAAGAAGGAACTGTGGATCCAGTTCCCCGACAAAGCGACCTGGCTGGACGAAGAGCCGATCGTATACGGATACCTGGCGGATTCGGAAGGAGAGGACGAGGTTGTCATCTACTGTGCGAAGGAACGCGCGGTAAAACGGCTGCCCAAAAACCGGAATATCCAGATCAATCAGCAGATTTTGGGCAGACTGATGAATCATTTCGGGGAAAGCCGTGTAAAAGTGGTGGAAAAAGCTATTGAAAACCACTTCTAAATGGGGTAGAATAATTTCAAAAATGTTAAAAATTTCTATAAGATGAAATCTATGATTCAGGGGCTGGACAGTTTGTTATCTGATTTAAAGGAAAGGTGAAGAAGACATGGCAGAGAAAAAGGTTACAGAAGTAGTAGACAAGGAAAAATATCTGGAAGAGATTGAGGACAGAGTGCGTACGATCGGAGTGCTTACCAGCGGTGGAGACGCTCCGGGCATGAACGCGGCGATCCGTGCCGTGGTAAGAAGAGCTCTCTCCAAGGGGCTGAAGGTGCGGGGGATCCGCAGAGGATATCACGGACTTCTCAGGGAGGAGATCATCGACCTGACAGCCAGGGATGTATCCGATACGATCCAGAGGGGAGGAACCATCCTCCAGACAGCCCGCTGCAAGACGATGCGCACAGTAGAAGGACAGCAGAAGGCGGCGGCGATCTGTAAGAAATACGGGATTGACGGACTTGTGGTCATCGGCGGAGACGGTTCTTTCGCCGGAGCTCAGAAGCTGGCGAACTTGGGAGTCAACACGGTAGGCATCCCGGGAACAATCGATCTGGACATTGCCTGTACAGACTACACCATCGGATTTGACACCGCGGTGAATACAGCCATGGAGGCTATAGACAAAGTGCGTGACACATCCACATCCCATGAGCGCTGCAGTATTATCGAGGTTATGGGCCGTGACGCGGGATATCTGGCTCTGTGGTGCGGCATCGCTAATGGCGCGGAGCGTATCCTGATGCCGGAAGAGCATGATTTCAATGAGCAGGACATTATCAATGATATCATGGAGAATAAAAAGCGCGGTAAGAAGAACTATATCATTATCAATGCCGAGGGAATCGGAGATTCTATTAATATGGCGAAGAGGATCGAGGAAGCAACAGGTATTGAGACGAGAGCCACTGTTCTCGGGCACATGCAGCGCGGCGGAAGCCCCACGTGCAAGGACAGAGTTTATGCGTCTGTAATGGGCGCGATGGCTGTTGACCTTCTTTATGAAGGAAAGTCCAACCGGGTTGTAGGTTACAGAAACGGTAAGTTTGTTGATTACGATATCGAAGAAGCGCTGGCGATGAAGAAGTCAATTTCTCAGTACGAGTATAATGTAGCAAAGACTCTGGCGCTGTAAATCACAGAGCAGGGGCAGAAAAGTCCAGGGGAGTGCGAAAACGTGAGTAAGGAAAACAGGAAGGCTGCGCCGGTCGGTGTATTTGACTCCGGCGTGGGCGGGCTGACGGTGGCAAGAGAGATTTCCCGTCAGCTCCCGGATGAGAATATTATATATTTCGGGGACACTGCCCGTGTTCCGTATGGCAGCAAGTCGCAGAATACCATTATACGGTTTTCGGAACAGATCATCCGCTTCCTGAAGACAAAGCAGGTGAAGGCGATCGTGATCGCCTGCAATACGGCCAGCGCTCTGGCGCTGGACGCGGTAAAAGATGAATTCGACATTCCGGTCATCGGAGTGGTCATTCCCGGTGCGCGGGCGGCGGTGGAAGCCACCAGGAACCGGAAGATCGGAGTGGTGGGAACGGACGCCACAGTCCAGAGCGGCATGTATACGAAGATCATCCATGGGATGGCGCCGGATATCACGGTGATCGAGAAGGCATGCCCTCTTTTTGTGCCGCTTGTGGAGGAAGGGTTCAAAGATCATATTGTCACACAGGAAGTGATCGAGTATTATCTGGAATCGATGCGGAACACGGACATTGACGCCATGATACTGGGATGTACGCATTATCCCCTTCTGCGTTCCAGGATCCGGGATTATATGGGAGAGCGGATCCAGATCGTCAATCCCGCCTATGAGACCGCCATGGATCTTAAGGAACTGTTGAAGGAGAAGGGAATAGAGAATGACGGCGGGACCACGGAACACAGCCGGTATTCTTTCTATGTAAGCGATGCCGCGGAAAAGTTCCGCAGGTTTGCGAATACAGTTATGCCTTTTGATGTCCCTACGACAAATGTGGTGAATATTGAGGCATACTGACCGGGGGAGAGTACTGAGCGGCAGACCGGCGGCAGGAGAATTTTGATCAAGGAGATTTCGCGCAGATGACAAAGGATGTGCTTGTCAGCATTTCAGGAAAACATATTGATATTATGAATGAACCCCTGGAAGGCCGTGAGAGCGGGGATGACGCCATTGAAGTGGTGACCCCGGCAAATTATTACTGCCGCAACGGAAAGCATTATATCATCTATGATGAGGTGCTGGAAGGCATGGCAGGGACCATAAAAAACAAGATCAAGATCACCGGAGAGGACAGTGTGGAGATCATGAAGAGCGGGCTCTCCAGTTCCCATATGATCTTTGAGAAAAATAAAAAGAATCTCACTTATTACCGTACGCCGTACGGACAGATGCTGGTCGGCATCAATACCCGGAAGATGGAGATCAGCGTGGAGGAAGACAAGATCGATGTGCTGGTGGATTATGAGCTGGACGTAAATCATGAGCCGCTGGCGGACTGTAAGATTAAAATGAACATCATGTCAAAAGAGAATAAAAAATTCTCCGTCCTCAGTTGAGAGCGGAGAATTTATTTTTCGGGATTATTTTCTGCGGAAGAATCCTTTCTTTTTCTGCGGCGCCTCGATGGATCCGCCTCTGACGCTTAAGATCCCTGTTATGTAGAGGCCGCTGACTACGGCTTTGATCTCTTTTTTTACGGGAATTACTTCAAATACCTTGTCTTCGCACATGAGTGTCATGATCCTTGGGCCTACCTTTGCCTTTACAACAGGAACTTTGGTCCGTCTCAGAAGTTTTGGAGTGTTTTCCAGAACAATGGCCGGGAGCCCGGACTCTTTTAAACGCATTTTCTTTTTATCAATAATAAGCATACTCATTGTCTGTGCGGCAGCATCCAGCTGTTCCTGCTGTTCGGCCTGCTTTTTCTGGGCTCTTTTTCCAAAGATATAGAGTCCGATACACAGACCGATCAATATCACGACAACCACGATAAATACAATAGTGCCAGTACTCACTGTAAAATCCTCCTGATTTTAAAATTTATTGGTCCTGCAAACCCGCAGCACCGGGATGCTGAAGGCGAATTTTGCGCATGTAGTATTGTATCATTGTTTGGCGGCAAGTGCAAGAGCAACTGTATTTTAGGGTTTACTTTTGAAGGGGGAAACGAGTATACTGTTATAGTAGTGTGTCCGCGCGGAACCGTCCGCGTGATGTGCGTGCTATTTACAGAAATAAAGGAGTTTTACTATGGCAGAAATGATTTGGAACGGAGTGATAACGGTTTACCAGTTTATCATGGATAACATCGTTATTATCAATATCCTCTTCGCACTGATCATTGTGTTCTTTCAGAGGAGATCTCCGCAGACGGTATGGACTTGGCTGCTTCTGCTGTATTTTATACCGATCCTGGGATTCATCATGTATCTGGTTATCGGGCAGGATTTCCACAAGAACCGGATGTTCAAGGCAAAAGAGATCGAAGGCGAACTGAAATACGCCGTGCGCCGGCAGGAGGAGACGATCTATCATAAGCGGCTGCGGCTGGCGAATCCGGAGATGGCGAGATTCAAGGATCTGATCCTATATAACCTGGAAGCCGGGGAGGCGGTGCTGACGGACAACAACGATGTCCGGATCTATACAGACGGAAAGGCGAAGTTTCGTGCCCTCATTGAGGAGATGAAGAAGGCGGAGAGATATATACACTTGCAGTATTATATTATCCGTAATGATGAGCTGTGGCATGAGATCGAAAAGGTTCTCATCCAGAAGGTCCACGAAGGCGTGCAGGTCCGTGTACTCTTTGACAGCATGGGCTGCCATAAGATGAAGAACAAAGACTGGGAACGCCTGGAGCGGGAGGGCATTCTGGTGGCCGAATTTTTCCCCGCGCTTCTGGGACAGCTCCAGCTCAGGGTGAATTACCGGAACCACAGGAAGATCGTGGTCATTGACGGCCGGGTCGGATTCGTGGGCGGTTTTAATGTGGGCCGGGAATATCTTGGCAGGGATAAGAAGTTCGGCTACTGGAGGGACACCCATCTGTGTATTGAGGGAGCGGCGGTAACGTCTCTGGCTGTGCGCTTTGTGCTGGACTGGAACTATGCGGCTAAAGAGAATCTGTTTCTTGAAGACAATCTGTTTGAGATCCCTCAGTACACGAGGAAAGGCCGTGATCCGATCCAGATCATATCCAGCGGACCGGACTCACAGATCAAAACGATCCACGACAATTATCTGAGACTGATCCACAGCGCCAAAGATCATGTCTATATCCAGACCCCTTACTTTATACCGGATGAATCCATACTTGACGCGCTGAAGATCGCCAGCAGGTCCGGGATCGATGTCCGTATCATGGTGCCGTGCAAGCCGGATCATCCATTTGTTTACTGGGCCACCTATTCCTACATAGGAGATATGGTCGCGGCCGGGGCAAAATGTTACGTGTACAACAACGGATTTCTGCATGCCAAGACATTGTGTGTGGACGGAATGGTGGCGTGCGTGGGGACAGCCAACATGGATATCCGAAGTTTCGGACTGAATTTTGAGGTTAATGCGGTTATCTACAGTGAGCGTACGGTCCAGAAACTGGAACGCGCGTTTGAGAATGACATGACGCAGAGCACTCATGTGACAAGAAAAGTCTATGATGAGAGAAGTCTGATTATTAAGGGGAAAGAACAGTTTTCCAGACTCCTGTCACCGCTTCTGTAAGGTCAGTGGGAATACAGATTTTATGATGATAAAAAATATAAAGGAGAACATTTATGAAAAAGAAAATGATCGCCGCGGCGGCAGCAGCCGTACTTGCGGCAGGACTTCTGGCGGGCTGCAGCGGACAGCTTTCCAATGATTATGTAACAGTAACACAGTACAAAGGGCTGGAAGTACCTCAGCCGGACCAGCCGGATGAAGTGACAGAGGAAGAGGTCCAGAACGCGGTCCAGAGCAATCTGGACGCGGACGCGCAGAATGAGACGATCACAGGACGCGCCGCTCAAAGCGGAGACTGGGTGAATATCGATTACACCGGTTACCTGGATGGAGAGACTTTTGACGGAGGCTCGGCCGAGGGAGCGGAACTTCAGCTTGGGGCCGGCGGCTATATCGGAGCCACAGAGGATTACGCGGGGTTCGAGGAGCAGATCGAGGGACATAATACAGGAGATGAGTTTGATATCACCGTGCAGTTTCCTGAGAGCTATACGCCGGAAATGGCCGGCAAGGTGGCGCAGTTCCACATTGTTCTGAATGATATTTTTGAGAAAGTGTCACCGGAACTGACAGATGAATGGGTGAAGGAGAACAGCGAGACGGCACAGACGGCAGAAGAGTACCGGGAGGAGATCCGCCGGCAGCTGGAAGAGGAAGCAGAGGAAACACTTCACTCTCAACTGTCCGCTTCTGTCCAGAGCGCGCTCCTGGATAAGACAGAAGTGAAAAAGTATCCTGAGGACCAACTGGAAGAACAGAAAGCGGAAATGCGGTCTTACTATGAGCAGATGGCGGAGTATAATGGACTGGAACTGGAAGAATACCTGATGTCCAGTATGAATATGACAGAGGAGCAGTTTGAAGAACAGGTGGATGAAGCGGTGAAACAGTCCATCGCTCTTGATGAGGCGATAAAACTGGTCGCTGAAAAGCAGAAGCTGGAGCCGTCTGAGGAAGAGTTTGAGAAAAAAGGTGGCTGAGTATGCGGCCCAGGCCGGCATGGGAGATGATGTGGAGGCATATAAGGAGCAGGTAGGCGAGGATGTCTTAAAGGACGCGATCCTGCGTCAAGCAGTGCTGGACTATCTGGTAGATGAATGTATCCAGGTGGAACAGACCGAGGATTCAGAATAGAGGAAGCACTATGAAACTGGAAAACGAGAGACTTTATGTGGAGATCGCGGAACTGGGCGCGGAAGTGACACGTATCTATGACAAAAAGAAAGGGAATGAACTTTTGTGGGAAGGGGATCCGGCTTACTGGAAGAGACATTCCCCGGTCCTTTTTCCCAATGTGGGAAAAACATACCACAATACGGTGCGGATCCGGGGAGAACAGTATCCGACTTCCCAGCACGGGTTCGCCAGGGATAATACGTTCAGATGCATCAGCGAAAAAGCGGACCAGGCTTCGTTTCTGTTTGTCTCAAACGAGGAGACCAGGAAAGTATATCCCTTCGATTTTGAGCTGATCATCACGTATGTACTGGACAACAATACTCTGAAGGTAACCTGGGAGGTCCGCAATACAGGAGAAGAGACCATGTACTTTACCATCGGGGGCCATCCCGCGTTTTGCTTTGCCGGGGAAAAAGAAACAAAGGAAGACTATCTTCTGTATTTCCCGGGCAGGAAGACACTGGATTATATCCTGATCGCTCCGGGGGAAGCGGCGGCTGATCCGTCAGTCGTGTATGAGCTGGAGCTGGATCAGGGATACTGCCCGGTGAATGAGGAAATGTTTGCCCGGGACGCGCTGATCTTTGACGGCGGCCAGTTCGAGGAAGTGTGGCTCTGCCGGAAAGACAGAACTCCTTATGTGGGTATCCGTTGTAAAGACTTTCCCAATTTTGGCATCTGGTCCGTGAAAGACGCGCCTTTCGTATGTCTGGAACCATGGATGGGAAGATGCGATGACGTGGGATTTGACAGGGAACTCTCTGAAAAACCGAATGTCAATAAAGCAGAGCCGGGAGACAGATTCGAACAGAGCTATGTGATCATCGCGGGATGATCATAGAAAGAATAAAAAATATGAAACGGTTAAAGATAGGAAATGTGGAACTGGAGAACAGGTACATTTTAGGACCCATGGCAGGTGTTACCGACCTGCCATTTCGTCTGCTGTGCCGTCGGCAGGGCGCCGGCCTGCTCTGCATGGAGATGGTGAGCGCGAAAGCGATCATGTACCATAATAAAAATACGGAAAGCCTGCTGGAGATCCATCCGGAGGAGACTCCGGTCTCTTTACAGCTGTTCGGCTCTGACCCGAAGATATTAAGCGAAATGGCGAAGTACATTGAAGAACGGCCATTTTCCATTCTTGATATCAATATGGGGTGCCCGGTGCCGAAGGTTGTTAAAAACGGAGAAGGCTCCGCGCTCATGAAAGAACCGAAGCTGGTGTATGACATTGTCAGCTCTGTAGTGAAAGCCATAAAAAAGCCGGTCACGGTTAAGATACGGAAAGGCTTCGACGATGCCCATGTGAACGCGGTAGAGATCGCCAGGATCGCTGAGGAAGCCGGAGCTGCCGCCGTGGCAGTTCATGGCAGGACACGGGAGCAGTATTACAGCGGAAAAGCGGACTGGGATATCATCCGGCAGGTGAAAGAGGCCGTCTCGATTCCGGTCATCGGGAACGGAGATGTGACAAGTCCGCAGAAAGCAGATGAGATGGTAAGGCAAACCGGTTGTGACGGGGTTATGATTGCCCGGGGAGCGCAGGGGAATCCGTGGATATTTTCGGAGATGACCTGCTGGGAGGAGTCAGGAACGCTTCCCCCGCGTCCGGATCCGGATCAGATTCGACAGATGATCCTGGAACACGCCCGGCTTCAGATCTGGTACCGGGGAGAATATCCGGCTGTCCGGGAAATGAGAAAGCATGCCGCCTGGTACACGAAAGGACTGCCAAAAGCGGCGAAACTGAGGGGAAAGATCAATGCCGCGGTGACCTTTCAAGAGCTGGAAAATCTCTTGACATCATTATAGAGTTTGGTTATAATATTGAAATTGTGAAATAGACTTAAATGACAGTATACAGGGACAATGCTTCCCCTGTAAAAAATAGACAGAAAGTGAGAAAGAAAAGGAGCGTTACCAATGGCAGAGGCAAAGAAACGATTACTTACTTATGCCGGATTAAAGGCACTTGAGGATGAACTTGAGAATCTTAAAGTGGTCAAGAGAAAGGAAGTCGCGGCCAAGATCAAGGAGGCCAGAGAACAGGGAGATCTTTCTGAAAACGCGGAGTATGACGCGGCAAAGGACGAGCAGAGAGATATCGAGGCACGGATCGAAGAGCTGGAAGGAATCCTGAAGAACGCTGAGGTAGTCGTGGAAGATGAAGTTGATTTCGACAAAATCAACGTGGGATGTACGGTTAAGGTTTTCGACATCACGTACGATGAAGAGATGGAATTCAAGATCGTCGGTTCTACAGAGGCGAACAGCCTGGAGGGGAAAATTTCCAATGAATCCCCGGTGGGACTGGCACTGATAGGAAAAAGCGTGGGCGAGACAGTCAATGTGGAGACCCAGGCAGGCGACATTCAGTATAAAGTTCTTGAGATCAGCCGTTCAAAGTAAACACAGTACATGATACAGACCTCTTAATTTTTTAAGAGGTCTGCGTTCGCATTAGGGTAACAGCGCGGTACACGAAAAGAAAGGAGAAAAGCAAGTGTCACAGGAGCAGAAAAATGTACAGGAACCGGATCTGAACCAGCTGAGAAAGGTACGCCGCGAAAAACTGGCAGAGCTTCAGCAGAGCGGCAAGGACCCGTTTGTTATCACAAAATATGATCAGACCCATCACAGCCAGGAGATCAAAGACCACTATGAAAAACTGGAAGGGCAGCGTGTTTCCGTAGCCGGGCGTATGATGTCCAAACGTGTGATGGGAAAAGCTTCCTTCTGCAACGTTCAGGACCTGAAGGGAAATATCCAGTCTTACGTGGCGAGAGACAGCGTAGGCGAGGAGAACTATAAAGAGTTCAAAAAACTGGATGTCGGGGATGTGATCGGGATCGAAGGTGAAGTGTTCCGCACAAAGACCGGTGAGATTTCCATCCACGCGTCCCATGTGACGCTGCTCTCCAAGAGTCTTCAGATTCTTCCGGAGAAATTCCACGGACTGACCAATACAGATATCCGGTACCGTCAGAGATATGTGGACCTGATCATGAATCCGGATGTGAAGGATACATTTATCAAACGATCAAAGATCATAAGCGCCATCCGCAGATATCTGGACAGTGAAGGATTCATGGAAGTAGAGACACCGATCCTGGTGAGCAACGCGGGAGGTGCCGCGGCCCGTCCCTTCGAGACCCATTTCAACGCTCTGGACGAGGACTTTAAACTGCGTATTTCTCTTGAACTGTATCTGAAGCGTCTGATCGTGGGCGGCTTGGAAAGAGTGTATGAGATCGGCCGTGTCTTCCGGAATGAAGGGCTTGACACAAGACATAACCCGGAGTTTACGTTGATGGAGCTGTATCAGGCATACACCGATTATAACGGAATGATGGATCTGACAGAGAATCTGTACCGGCACGTGGCGCAGGAAGTCCTGGGGACAACGAAGATCGTTTACAATGGCGTAGAGATGGATCTTGGAAAGCCGTTCGAGCGCATTACAATGATAGACGCTGTGAAAAAGTACGCCGGTGTAGACTGGAATGAGGTAGAGACGCTGGAGCAGGCAAGGGCGCTGGCAAAAGAGCACAATGTAGAGTTTGAAGAGCGTCACAAAAAAGGTGATATTCTCTCACTGTTCTTTGAGGAGTTCGCGGAAGAGCATCTGATCCAGCCCACCTTTGTTATGGATCATCCGATCGAGATCTCTCCACTTACCAAAAAGAAACCGGAAAATCCGGATTATGTAGAAAGATTTGAATTCTTCATGAACGGCTGGGAGATGGCCAACGCTTACTCCGAGCTTAATGACCCCATCGATCAGAGAGCCCGTTTTAAGGCGCAGGAAGAACTGCTTGCCCAGGGTGACGAGGAGGCCAATACAACGGATGAAGACTTCCTGAATGCTCTGGAGATCGGCATGCCGCCTACAGGGGGGATCGGATTCGGCATCGACCGGATGTGCATGCTTCTTACCGATTCCGCTGCCATCCGTGATGTACTGCTGTTCCCGACAATGAAAAGCATCGGCGGCTCTGACAGCAAAAAAGCGGATAAAAAAGAAGAGTCCGCGCCGTCTGTGAAGATTGATCTTTCCAAGGTGAAAGTGGAGCCGCTGTTTGAAGATTTCGTTGATTTTGATACCTTCAGCAAGTCTGATTTCCGGGTTGTAAAAGTGGAAGCGTGCGAGGCAGTTCCGAAGAGCAAGAAACTTCTGAAGTTCACTCTGAACGACGGAACAGACCGGAAACGTACAATTTTAAGCGGGATTCATGATTATTATGAACCGGAAGAGCTGGTTGGCAAGACCTGTATCGCCATCACAAATCTGCCTCCGCGGAAGATGATGGGCATTGATTCCGAAGGGATGCTGATCAGCGCGGTGTATGAGTATGACGGCTATGAAGGACTGAACCTGCTGATGGTGGATGATGAGATCCCGGCGGGAGCGAAGCTGTACTAATCGTTCCGGCCATATTGAGTTAAATTGCCTTTTAAATAGGCTGTTTTCTATCTTTATAACACGGTTTTAACACATTTGAGCAAAATATTATCCCCCTTTTCCGGCGGAGTGTCGGGCGAGGGGGATTTTTACTTTATTTCTTCGCGTGAAGTTCATCATATATGATTCAGTAATTTGATAAAATTAAAATTTTGGGACACTTCCGAACTGACTGAAAAAGAAAGCTCTTATGGGCGTTGATTATCAAAACATGATTGCCGGATATGTTGATTTTTGCTTTGCTTATACTGTTGCCAACGGACGGGCAAACAGCTATCAAGCGCAGTTTCTGCTCCTACCTTTAAAAATATATGCGTGGCAGAGTTTGCTGTTCTTGTGGAGCGGATCATTCCAGCCGGTGAGATTGAAAATAATTGAAAATAGTATCGTTCGATACTCGATTTGTGTGAGAGAACAAAGTCACAAGCATCTTCAGACATAAAATAAATTGCCTGACTTAGCTAGATGTGCTATACTATCTGCACGGAAAGTCAGAGCGCATAAAGGCGGCCTGCCCTCCACTTATCGGAGGGGCAAACCCTCCAGACGAAAGAAAGGAGGGAGATGCCGATGAACATTACATACTCGGATTTAATCCAGTTGATGATATTCATTGTCGCTCTTGTTGGTCTTTGTTATGAGATCTTCAAGAGAAAGAAGTAGCCGCCCACTACTGCCAATAGTGAACGGCTGTGTAAAACAGTTATCGTAATTATTTGGGGGTAGGCCGTGTGTTTCTGGCTTTCCCTTTTTTCTAGTATCAATATAGCATATCCGGAACCGGCTTTCAAGACTTATCTTCTTTATCAGGCACATATTCCAAAATGTCAGAAATAGTACAGTTAAAGACTTTACACAAATTATTAAGCATGACCTATGATTTTAATATGGACTATGATCTGGACATTAAGCCGATAGCCAATAATAAGGAGCATTTTAATAAGTGGGTGGGTATATATCCGTTTTATTCAAATATTGAAAGGGAGGGGGTGGGTAAAGCTATTTGACGCCGCATAACGAAAAGGGAACACACCTCGATCTGGCGTTGTATTGTATTGAAGTTGCAAAGAGTGATATAAAATCAGCGAGAATTCTTCTGAAGGCAGGAGAGTGCCGGGGCGCGAATAATAGAGCATATTCGAGAAGATAGAGGAATATTTAACGGGTAAAATTTAAGAATAGTTTTAGTGCTGAGTATAGGCAGTCCCAATCGGGATTGCCTATTTTCGGAATAACCAGAATGAATGGCGGTGTAGAAATGCAGTATGAATATAAAATTGGGTTGCCGGGAATAAGCATATACTTTTAAATAAACTTTATTTTAATATTGATAATACAGTATGTTATACAGTATAATGGAATCAGGAGGAGAAGCTGATGGGAGAAGAAAAAGATTTATTATCCACGTTACTTCTGGAACTTCGCAGAGGGACACTGACAATTAGCGTACTCAGTCAAATGGATAAGCCCAAATATGGATATGCTCTTGTGCAGAGCTTAGAAGAAAAAGGCGTTGCCATTGATCCTAACACTCTCTATCCGCTGCTTCGCCGTCTGGAGAGTCAAGGGCTTTTGGAAAGTAAGTGGGAAACCAGTGGCGCAAAGCCAAGAAAGTATTATCAACGAACTGAGTATGGGACACAGATCTATGAGCAGATGAAAATATATTGGCGGAATTTATCTGCCGGAATAGAAAGATTATTGCGGGAGGAAGAAGTATGACACCGAATGAAAAAGATTATATGAATCGTTACATTTATCAGGTAATCCGGCGGCTTCCAAAAGCACAACGAGAGGAAGTCCGTATGGAACTGGAAGAACTTATCAGTGATATGTATACTGACAGAGATTCGATGGAAAAAGTATTGACTGAACTTGGCGATCCTGCTGAATTTGCAAAGCAGTATCAAAACGGGAAAAAATATTTGATCGGACCTGAATATTTCGATACTTATTTGTGGTTTGTAAAAGTTGTTTTAATATGTGCTGCCGTACCAATTTTGATTGTTTCTCTGATAAATACGTTAGGAGAAATGCCGGCATTTACATCGCAGAATGCCGCCTCTGTTATTATCCGGGCTATTGTGGACGGTTTGATCGAAGGAATTACTAACGCTATGCTGTCCTGTATATCGGCTTTCGGTGCAGTGACCCTGATTTTTGCTATTATGGAGCGGAAAAAGATCCAGATCGAAATGAAGAAAGCAGAGAAATGGTCAGTGGAAAGATTGTCTGAAGAACGAAAAACACCATCCACCAGGTGGACGCCAAAGATTTTGGAGCCTGTACCGGACAAAAAAGCAATTATAAGCCGTGGCGACAGCGTTGTAGGTATTATATTTATTGTTGTTTTCACTGTATTGCTGATTTTTGCCCCTCATTTCTTTGCTGCGATTTTTACAGAAAATGAAACCATAACAACCGTACCCGTTTTCAATTTGGAACAATGGGGAATTGTTCTGCCTGTCTTTGTGATCAGCCTGCTGATCGGTCTTATAGATGAAATTTTGCGTCTGATCATCGGCGTTTATTGTAAGGTGATAATGATCAGCAACATTTTGTGTGGGACAATTCAGATTGTGTTAAGCGTCATTGTGCTGAAAGTTTTACCTGTCTGGAATCCGAATTTTTTACTTGAGATTGAACAGGCGTTAGGCTATAATGCAGATTCAGGAGCTAAATTTCTCACTTACTGGAACGCTGATATGGTATCCAACGGGCTGCTTGTTTTTATTGTCGTTATCACTTTGTTTGAGATCGGTGTGACAATTTACAAGACGCACCGTTATGGCGCTTCCGTAAAAACCGTTTAGAGGAAATGATGTGACGGAGGATCGTATGAAATTTGCGATTGAGCATTTGTCAAAGAGTTTTGAAAAAAGGAAGTTCTCAGAGATATTGATTTTACATTTGATGAAGGGGAAATTTATGGGCTGCTCGGAAGAAACGGCGCAGGCAAAACAACGCTGTTTAACTGTCTTAACAGAGACTTGAAGGCAGACAGCGGGAATTTCTATATAGAAGATGAAAACGGCGTCCGCCGTGAGGTGGCCGCAGAGGATATCGGATATGTACTGTCTACTCCCACGGTATGAAAAACAAAATGCAAATGCTCATCAATATCATCGCTCAGCCGAATATTCTGCTGCTGGACGAGCCTTTGACATCCCTTGATGTGGTGGTGGCGGAAGAAATGAAGCAGCTCCTCCGTTCACTGAAACAAGACCGCATTACCATTTTCTCCACCCACATTATGGATTTGGCGCTCGACCTCTGCGATGAGATCGTGCTGCTCAATCACGGCGAACTGGAGGTCGTGGAGAAAACCGATCTTAATAGCCGGGAATTTAAGGATAAGATCATTGCGGCACTCAGGGAGGAAGGAAATGAATAAGACGCTCAAAATATCCTTTTCCCTGAAAAATACATATCGTGTCAACGGTATCCTGTTTTTCTTAAAGCAGATACCGCTCTTAAAGCGGCTGCTTCCGGCAACGCTGTATAAAATAAAGGGACTTAAAATCTTTGCGAACATATTGTCTGTACTGTGGGAAATCGTATCTGCATTTCTCGGCAAGTTCCTTTATTTCGTCACAATGGTATGCGGCATCGGTATTCTGTATAAAACGCTGCCGGAGAATGGGGTGTTCCTGCATATCCTGCTGTTTCTTACGGTAATCGGCAGCTTTGCGAACACCCACCTTTTCAATCCGACCAAGGATAAATATTATGTGATGATCCTTATGCGGATGGACGCGCGGGAATATACGCTGGTAAACTATTTCTACTCCATACTGAAGGCCGCCCTGGGATTTTTGCCCTTTACGATTCTGTTCGGTATGGGCAGAGGCGTACCGCTATGGTTTTGCCTGCTCCTTCCCCTTTGCATAGTGGGTATGAAACTGTTTGCGGCCGCTGTTACCCTGTGGGATTATGAGAAAAGGGGCTTTGGCTACAATGAAAACAAGCTGTCCAAATATGTGTGGAACCAGCCGTAAAGGGTATTGACAAGTTTGCCGACACAGTGTCCCGGGATATTGTAATGAGTCCGGCTTTCCGCCATCTTTTTATCATAGAATGTCACCGATCTCACCAAGGATCATCCCGCCATTGAGGTAACCGATTCCGGAAAGGTCTGATCCAGATAGGAAGTAAGCTGGATATTACGGACACAAGATACCATCACAAAATATATCTGAGCGATCCGAGAAAATGCGATGTGAGCCGGCTGAAAACAGTCGTGCGCCATCCGATCCGGAAAGCGGAGTAAATGGAGGACAGTATGCCAAAAGAAGTTGATCCCAAAGATACTACAAGAGCTGCGGCGTATGCGCTTTGGATGAAAGCCCCCAATCCAATGGTAACTTTTTTCAAGACATTTGATGTGACCAATCTGATCAAGGTCAGCAGGAAAAGAAGCCTGAAGTTTAATATGCTGCTCGATTACTGTATCGGCAGCGCCGCCGTAAAGGTAAAAGAGTTTTACATCCTTCCGGTCGGTGATAAACTCATACAGTATGACACCATAGCAGTCAATACCATTGTAAAAAACAAAGAGGGCGAAGTCAGCTCCTGCGACCTTTCCTATAACGCCGGGTTAAATCAATTCAACGAGGAGTATCTGAAGTATACGGTGCAGGTCGCCGCAAGCTGTCAGGACAGGGACTTATCCGAAAACAGTATGGTCATCGGTACATCTGCCATCATAGATACGGAAATCGACGGAGCTGTTGGTATGAACAGCGGCATTTTCAATAATCCCTTTATTATTTGGGGCAGGTACAAAAAGAAATGGTTTCGGTATTATCTGCCGATCTCTTTCCAGTTCCATCACACGCAGATGGACGGCGCTCACGCAGGCGCATTTTTGAAAAACTTGCAGAATGAGATCAATCTGCTGAAATAACGGCAGGAAGAAAGGAGTACGCTCATAGAGGAATTGAAAGAGATTACGCGGAAATTATAATAGAGCAATATGCAGGGAATAGTTGTTTTTCACGACCGAAGTAATGTAAGTCCTGTTTATTGGACAGCTATTTGTGTATGATCATGTTGTAAAGACCGGATGGGACAATTCCGGGACAACATTGTATCATAAGGAGGGCTTACATTATGAAAGGTTATCTGGTGAGTGATGGCTATATGGGATATGTAGATGGGAGATATATGTTATTCGCAAGCGAAGAAGACTATCTGGAGTATATCCGCGGCTAGACAGTACGTCTTGTCCGGAATTTTTTGCTTCTGATATGGATCATGATATAATAAAATAAAAAATTGAAGGATTGGAGAGATATTATGCCGTATACTGATTACTATGAGTCTCCGCTTGGCAGGATCCTTCTGGCGGCTGATGAGGACGGGCTGACCGGACTATGGTTTGAAGGACAGAAATATTTTGCCCGGGGTCTGGCTCCGGAATCCAGAGAAATGCCGCTGCCGGTGTTTGATCAGGCGAAGAACTGGCTGGATCTTTATTTCTCGGGAAAAGAACCGGATTTTATGCCGTCGATCCATATGACAGGAACGGATTTTCAGGTGCGGGTATGGATGGTGCTGCGGGAGATCCCTTATGGAAAGACGGTCACTTACGGAGATATCGCGAAGAAGATCGCGGAGCGGGAAGGAAGGTCCCATATGTCTGCCCAGGCTGTGGGAAGCGCGGTGGGACAGAACCGGATCAGCATCCTCATCCCCTGCCACCGTGTCGTGGGATCAGATGGAAGCCTGACCGGATATGCCGGAGGACTGGAACGGAAGACAGAGCTTCTCACTCTCGAAAAAGTGGATATGGAAAAATTGTTTATACCTAAGAAAGGGACCGCCTTATGAGCGGTCCTTTTCTGCCATGATGTCCTTTATGAGAGATTCTTTTAAAAAAAGTCAGCGATCTTATCAAAAGGAATGATATCTGTTCTGTCATACAGATCGGTATGGACAGCGCCGGGAATGATCATCAGTTCTTTATTATCTCCGGTCAGTTTAGTAAAAGTGTCCCTGCTGAAGTAACAGGAGTGTGCCTTTTCTCCGTGGATTAACAGCACTGCGCTGCGGATCTCGCTGCTGTACTGTAACAGAGGCATATTCAGAAAAGACAGAGTGGAAGTTACGTTCCAGCCGTCGTTTGAATTCACAGACCGTCTGTGATATCCCCGATCCGTTCAGAATCTACAAACTCTTGGACGGACAGAAAATCTACCGCTACCTGGAAATCTTCTGTATTGATATCCGGAGAGGCAACATACCGCGGATTCCCATCGCTTTCCCCCGTGAAAGAAGGGTCAAAGGCAATCGTCAAAAACCCTCTTTCCGCCATGGTCTGGGCGTACAGACCGGAAGACTGCTCTTTAACTGCGCTGAACGGGCCGCAGACCGCGATGACAGGGAGTTTTGTGCCGGGAGCTGTATTTTCCGGCTAGCATAGATCAGCGGCCAGGGTGATGCCGTATCTGTTGTAAAATGTAATCTTTCTGTGATGTACTTTATTACTTCTGGGAAACGTCTTATCCTATTCTTCGGTCAACTGCAATTTTTCTTCCATATTTCGATCCTCCTATTTTTTAAAAACAGATTTTGTCAGAGAGCAGCTTAGGTTGTTGACTTTGATTTCTGTCTCTGCCAGAGTAATTGCAAAGCCTAAACCTGACTTCAGGTCAAGATAGTTTTAATTTTTCACGAAAGGTAAAGTTATGTATACGATCGGACAGGTATCTGAAATGTTTGGCATACCGATCTCAACTTTTCGCTATTACGACAGGGAAGGACTGGTTTCTGAGACAGAAGGAACAGGTGGAAGCGGAGATCGCGCGGATGAACCGTGTCCTGGACATGATCAGATATAAATGCTGGTATTATGAACAGGCGATCCGGGATGGAAGTGAGGAACGTATCGCTTCCATGGAACCGGAAGAGATGCCGGAAGAGATCAGGCGGCCTATGAAAATTCACATTGAGGAGATTTAGAAGACCGGATTTAATCGGGAAATCTTTTTATGAATTTTTGTAAAAGTAAAAGCGATGGGAATATATAAAACACACAAAAAATTATGGATTGGATAAAGGAGTATATAGGGGGAAATATATATATAAAAATATAAAAAAAATATGTGCAAAATGTATATATATTTGGAAAAATATGGTAATATAATGAGCTGTTATACCAAATATCAGAAGGGAGAAAAAGTCAAAATGAGAGAGAAAACTGGTAAAAACCAAAAAATCATTGGCTGATCAAAGGCTGCAGGGCCGCTCTCGCCCTTGTACTGGCCGGACAGATGATACTGGGAAGTCAGGTATCCGCTCTGGCGGAAGAACCGGATAATGCTCCGGCGGCAGGCGGAGATACCGGCATGGTGCTGGCCAGCGCGTGGGAGGTAGAGAATCCCACAGACGGCAACCTTGTGGTTAACCAGGATGGAAGTGTTACCATCACGACAGAGGGCGGTGATGTGACCAACTCGATGAATAACGTGCTCTACTATCAGGTCCCCAATACGAATGATATGTATCTCACGGTAAAGGTGAGTGGGATCATGGATCAGAACTATCAGGCGGGACAGCTGATCATCGCCAGCGGGAAGAACCTTGAGAACGCGGTAGGTGTCATGTTCCGGCACCATGGGTATCTCGCGGGGAATTACGGATCCAGCAGCCTGATGGGTGTGATGGTACGGGGAGGGAATCCCAATGAATACTATGAGGCGGCTGAGGGCATCGACGAGAACGGCGGTGAATTCTATTTAAAGATTCAGAAGCAGAACGGAAGAATCACGGGATTCTATGCGAAAGAGTACAGCGATGACCCGGCGGCATGGAATCAGATTGTAGATACGACGAAAAATAATATCGGCGAGGTGGACAAGGGCAATGCCCTGATCGATCCGGCGAATCTTTATGTAGCGGTCGCGGCGTCCAGCGGCGGTACGGAAGAGGCAACAGACATTACGTTTTCTGATCTGAGAGTGAATGGGCAGCCGGTGGCGTTCGCCACGAATCCGGTATCTCTGAGCTCAGTTTCACTTTCCGGCAACGCGGAAATGGAAGTGGGCGAAACTCAGCAGCTTACGTTAAAAGGCCTTGACTACAATGGCGGCGAGATTACGAAGTTTGATTCTGTTACATATACAAGCAGCGATGAAGAAGTGGCAACTGTGGATGAAAGCGGTGTTGTCAGCGGTCTGGCAAACGGGACAGTGACGATCACTGCGGAAGCCACCCTTGGCGGTGTCACAAAGACGGCTTCTGTGCAGATCCAGGTGGGAGACATCGTGGCGGAGGAATCCTGGACGCTGAAATCTCCTGACGGAAACACAGAGATGACAGTAGATCTGATGACCGGAGGCACCCTGCAGTATACCGCAAAACAGGACGGTGTCACCAACATCGGCACATCGCCTCTCGGGATGGTGACCAGTGCAGGCGATTTCTCAAAGGGGCTTGTCTTTAAGAGCGCTTCTGATGTGAAAGAGATCAATGAGACATACCAGGTGCTCTCCGGAAAGAGCGATGAGTATACGGATCACTGTAATGAACAGACGCTTACATTTACATTGAAAAATGACGATACAGTGGAGTTTGACCTGGTCATGAGAGCTTATGATGACGGTACGGCTTACCGGTATGCCATCCGTACACAGCAGGAAGGTCAGGAAATACAGATCACAGATGAGACTTCCGGGTTACAGCTCCCGGGGAACGCAGAGATATACTGGATGAATTATGAGTCGGCCAATTTCAGCTATCAGAGCGATTATATGGCGGCCACAACAGAAAGTCTGGCAGCGGGCTCGACCCCCTGTCTGCCGTTCCTGTATGGGAAAGACGGAGTGTGGACTCTTTTCTCAGAGGCGGATTTAAACGGGACGTATACCGGATCCATGCTGACCGTAAAAGAGAACGGACTGCTGGACGTTTCGTTCTGTAAGACACAGGGATCAACACCTGTCGTTACGACCACTCCTTTTAAATCTCCGTGGAGAGCGGCAGTCACAGGAAGCCCGGAAGACATCGTAAAGAATACGATGATGGAAAATCTGAGCACGCCTGCGGACTATGATACCTATGATTTTGAGTCGTGGGTAGAGCCCGGGATGTCCTCCTGGTCATGGGTGGCAAACTGGGGCGGCGGCGCCAGCGACCAGTCCAAGAAGGAAACCCATCTGAACTGGATCGATCTTGCAGCTGAAATGGGATGGAAATACTATATCCTCGATGAGGGCTGGAACGTAGGCGGCCGTGGAAATGTCAGCGGCATGTATGACTGGTGGCCGGAAGTACGCGACTATGCAGAAGAAAAGGGCGTGAAACTCTGGGTATGGGTCCATGTGTCCGACATTGATACCCAGGAAGAGAGGGACAGGCATTTCAAAGAATGGTCAGACGAAGGCATCGTGGGGATCAAGCCGGATTTCTTTGACGGAGAGGATCAGGCGCATATGCAGCTCTATGATGACCTGTACAGAGACGCGGCAAGATATCATTTGATGGTAAACTGCCACGGAGCAAACAAACCCACCGGTGAGATCCGTACATGGCCGAATGTATACGGGCGTGAGGCAATATCCGGGCAGGAAGAAGGCGGGATCGACGCATGGCAGTACACCATTATCCCGTTTGCCCGCGCGGCAGTGGGACCCGCTGAAGTGACAGAGGAGATCCGCTCCAAAGATTACAGCAAGACGACGATGGGATTCCAGTTCGCTCTGACAGCACTGGTGGAAGATGGGATCCACAGTCTTGGCTCCGCGCCGGAAGTTTACAGAAGCAATCCGGAGGGACTGTCCTATTATACCGATTATCCGGACGGATGGGATCAGACAGAGTTTGCCGGCGGTGAGATCGCGAAATATGTAAGTATCGCGAGAAGAGCCGGGACAAACTGGTATGTTTCCGGTGTCAGCCAGGATCCGAGAACGATGGATGTTTCACTGGGTTACCTGGATCCGGATACAGAATACACAGTGCTTCTCTATAAAGAAAACGGAAGAGAAGACGTGGTGATGGAGATTCTGACGAATATTACGTCGCAGGATGTATTGAGTGTGGATGTGCTCCAGGGAGGGGGCTATGCCCTTCGGGCAATTCCGGAAGATGAAGTGGACAGTATTCGATCCATTACCGTAGAACCGAAGACAGTTACTGTAGAGGCCGGGCGCTATGCGGATCCGATAAAAGCGACTTTAAGTCCGGAAGATGTAGAATTTAAAGATATTGTATGGAGTTCAGCGGATGAGACAATTGCCACGGTAGATCAGAACGGAGTGATCCGGGGCGTTGCGGCGGGAGAGACGACCGTAACGGTAGCTTCCGCGTTTGATGAAAATGTAAAGGCTGAGGTCAAAGTGACCGTGCAGCCGCCGAAATATGTACTCAATGAAGATGTGTGGACCATCCTTAATCCTACAGACAATGTGATCATCGAAGATGAAAATACAGTGACGATCACAACAGAGAATGGGGTGCTCGGCAGCAGGAACTGGGAGAATATGTTCTCAATGGATGTGCCGGACGGAGATGAAGATTTTACTATTACGGCAAAGATCTCCGGAGGTCTTAACGCGGACTATCAGGGCGGTTTTATTACGGTATTCGATAAGGAGGATCCGGACAGCCCGTCACTTGCAGTGGGACGCCGGCATCACGGATATCTGATGGGCAGCCATCCGCAGTCCTTTGGCGTCATGTCCACACAGAACGGAAGCACATCCGAGTTCTACTGTGAAGATGCAGATTTCAACAGTGATGTTTGGGTAAAGGTTGAAAAAACAGGAAATACGTTCCTCTGCTCCTACAGTTATGACAAAGAGACATGGACTGAGATCACCAATAAGGGAACAGCTCAGACAGTTACAAATGATCAGCTGGCAGCCAGTGAAAATCTCTGTGTGGGATTCTACGCGGGTTCCGGCGGAGGAAATACACCGATCGATATCCGGATCAGTGACTTTACGTATAATGGGGTGAACATACCGATAGCGGTTGAAAATAAAATCCCGACAGAGCCGGAAGTTGATAAGACATCATTGGAACAGGCGATCGCAAAGGCAGAAGGGCTGGATCAATCAGACTATACGGCAGACAGCTGGCAGAAGCTGATGATCCAGGTCCAGAAGGGCAAAGAGGTTCTGGCTGATCCGGAAGCAGATGAGACAGCTGTGGCGGATGCAGCAGCCGCTATCGAGCAGGCGATCAGCGATCTGGAGAAAGTTCCCACAACGCCCGTTGATCCGGAGGATCCTGACGGGAATAAAGATCCGGGAGATTCCGGGGACAAAGACCCGGCAGGACAAAATCCTTCCGACAGTAAGGAAACGGCTGTCGATACGGGGGATGAGACCAACATCTGGATTCCGGCGGGAATCCTGGCGGCAGCGCTGGCCTGCATGATCACCGTGATCATAAGACGGAGAAAACATGTATAAGAACGAAATGTTTTGGTGAACAGAATAAATAAACGGAGACCGGAATTTCCGGTCTCCGTTTATTTATTTTAAAAGCTTTTTCAGTACATCTGTGACTTTTCTGACGGGAATGATCTCCAGTTTTTCTTTCACTTCGGCCGCCACATCCTCCAGATCTTCCACATTATCTGCCGGAATAAACACTTTCTTTATTCCGGCCCGCTGAGCGGCCATCAGTTTTTCCGGAAGGCCCCCAATAGGCATTACAGTGCCTCTCAAGGAGACCTCACCGGTCATGGCTACATCTGTGTCCACCGCCTTGCCCGTGATCAGAGAGGCGAGAGCTGTAGTCAGCGTGATGCCGGCAGAGGGACCGTCTTTGGGTACCGCTCCGGCGGGGACATGGATGTGTAGATCATGATCTTCCAGGATCTTGCTCTCTTTGGGATAGAGTGATTTTACAAGACTCAAAGCGATCTGGACCGATTCCTTCATTACGTCTCCCAGCTGTCCTGTAATAAGAAGTCTTCCGGTTCCCCCGGTCAGTTTTGACTCCATAAAGAGGATCGCTCCACCTGCCCGGGTCCAGGCAAGACCGGTTACAACTCCGGGGACGCAAGATGTCAGTTTCTGTTCACTGTGAAGCTGCTTCCTCCCCAGATAGTGGGCCAGATTACTTTTGCTCACGGAGATGGGGCTGCCGCTGGCTTTGGATTTGTCCGCGGATCCGGCTTTCACCAGTTCGACCGCTGCCGTACGGCACAGTGTTTCAATATTTTTCTTCAGATCACGCACACCGGCTTCCATTGTATATTCATCAATGATCTGGCGCAGCGCTCCGTCAGTGATCCTGAGAAGCCCTTTGCGGATGCCCATGGTATCAAGAGCTTTGGGGATCAGATGCTTTTTGGCAATTTGATATTTTTCCACCGCAGTATATCCGGGGAAGGTGATAACTTCCATACGGTTTAAGAGCGGTTCAGGGATCGTATCCACCGTGTTGGCCGTACATACGAACAATACATTAGACAGATCATAAGGCACGTTCATATAGTGGTCGGTAAAGGTGCTGTTTTGTTCCGGATCCAGCACTTCCAGCAGAGCGCTTGCCGGATCTCCGCCGTAGTCTTTTGCAAGTTTGTCTACTTCATCCAGGACCATGACCGGATTGGACACGCCGCTGCGTTTCATCCCCTCCATGATCCTGCCCGGCATGGCGCCGATATAGGTTCTTCTGTGACCCCGGATCTCCGCCTCATCGCGGATGCCTCCCAGACTGATGCGGACATACTCCCGGTCCAGCGCGCGGGCGATACTCTGCCCGATGCTGGTTTTGCCGGTGCCGGGGGCGCCGACAAAGAGAAGGATGGAACCGTACTGTTTCCGGTTCAGCGCCATGACGGCAAGCTGCTGTATGATACGTTCTTTTACCTTCTTAAGCCCATAATGGTCTTCGTTCAGGATCTGCTCGGCCCGGTTTAAATCAATAGGCGTAAATTTCGGAGGCTTCCAGGACAGGCTGGTGACAAAGTCAAGATAGTCATAAAGAAGTCCGTATTCATGACTTTCTTTTCCTTCCTGACGCATGCGGTTGAGGATTTTTTCCGCCTCTTTCCTGGCCTCTTTGTTCATACCGGACTGCCGGATCTTCTTTTCAAATTTTCTGACATCTGAAACGTTTTCCGGATGCATGTCATCCAGCTCTTTCTGCAGATAATCGATCTGCTTCTTCAGAGCGGCTTCCCGGTACAGCTGCTCCTGTCCGTCTTTCTGAGCCTCCTGAGCCTCGGCGGAGACTTTGGCCACCTCCATAAATTCATTGACTGCTTTTATGATCAGTTCATATTTTGCCTGAACAGAATCCGCGGCCAGGATCTCGTATTTTTCTTCGGCTGTCAGATTCAGATATTCCGACAATGCAGAGGCAAGATCATAAATATTCTTCCGCTGGAGGATGTAACCTCTTGCCCACAGCCCCCACTGGTATCCCTGAACAAACTTCAAAAGAGAAGAACGGAGCCGTGTGAACTCTTCCTGCTGTGCTTTTTCCGGCAAGTCCTCGATAGAAGGGCGCACGGTAAAGGAAGCTTGGATTTCACCGCCAAAGATGACCGGATCTATGATCTCCACCCGGTCAATAGTGCGGATCTGTACCACATCCTCCTCACTGATATTTTCAATCCGAGCGGACAGCCCGATCGGATAAAAGTCACTTGCCTGAAAATGGTTTCCGTCGGTCTCATTTCTCAGCATCATAAAGAGGATATCTTCACCTTCTTTTAAACGGTCGATTTTTCCGGCAAAGAAATCCTTCTTAAAATAATAGGTGACATCAGGTAAAAGTAATATATTATAAACGGGTTGGATAAACATAGTCATAATGAAACTCCTCCTTTTATTATTAGCACTCGAATATGATGAGTGCTAATTGCTATGATAGAAAATTAGCATAAAAAAGATAGAATGTCAATAGAAGAAGCAACAATGCCTTTTTACTTTGAAAAAGAATTACCGCCGGTCATACAGACCGACGGTAATACGGTAATAATGAATTCAGATCAGGAATAGTTTTAATATTCCGGCGATAATGGAAAAGGTTACCAGAATGTAAGAGATAAGCCTTACAGATTTTGATCTGGTGCGTATATGAAGGATCAGAGCGATCACGCTCAGGAAACCGAGTCCCCACACGAACAGCCTCTGTCCGGTATAGTTAGTGGGAAGGCTTACTGCAGCCAGAGCAGATACGGCCATTCCCCAGACCGACATAATGTAAAACGCGACGGCCTTTGCTCTCTCACCCTTCAGCAGATACATCGCAAGCAGCCCGATAATACTTATTACACTCATACCTACAAATAAAATTGATAAAATACCTAATGCCATTTTTCTCTCCTCCTGTGATTTCTTTTATGCTGCCAGTCTAGCAGGATGTTATAAAGAAATTTCATACATGATTCTGAAGAATTCTAAAGATGAGAATCAGGGATCAAGAACATAAAAGTCAGATATTCAAAGATCAGTGCCGCTGCTCAGGCTGATGTTGATCTGGAAGATTCCCTCATTTTCTATGGCCTCCACCGTTCCACTGTACATGGCGGCGATCTGCCGGATGTTTTTAAGCCCGATCAGACTGCTCTCAGAGACAGGGACAGTATCCCTGTGTATCCTGTTTCTCTGCAGCAGGAAAATCTGATACCCGGTGGTTTTGACAGTAAGGTATACCGGATCGGAAGGGTCGGCGTACTTTTCGATATTGGAAGCAAGATTATCCATGATCCTGCGTAGGGCCCGGACATCTAATTTCCCCGGAATGGATCTGCAGCCGGACAGATCGGTTATGCAGGTAAAACGTTCTTCAAGGACGGTCAACCATTCCTCTGTCAGCTGCTCAAACAGAAGATGGATATCATCTATATTTTCAAGATTTCTCGTTTCCTTCTCCATAAGGTGGGAAGACAGCTGGCGGATCTGTTCAGATTTGGCATGTACAAGCTGGATATAGGTTTTTATTTCGTCCTCGGACAGCGTTTCCTTGCCCAACATAAATTCAGAATAGGAAAGCATGGAAGTCAGAGGTGTGCGGATATCATGGGCCAGAGAACGCACCCATGTTTCCCGGTCTTCCCGGAGAGCCTGCTCTCTGTGGTTTAGTTCCCGGTAATAAGCACTGAGGAAATTGATGCTTCCCGCAAGCCGGGTCAGCTCATCATTCCCCTCCAGAGGGATGTCGAAATCAGAGTCATCCTGCCGCAGCTTTTCAATCCCGCGGATAATGGTGAGGAGATAAGAAAGTCTCTGCCCCAGCATTAGAAGGAAAAGAGCGATGAATATTACGATGACCGCAATGGCACAGAGGCTTCTTGACCATATCTGGAAAGTAATCTCCTGCATTTCCGTCAGTATGATCCCCCGGCGGGAGAAATAGGTGTCGGCGATAGAGTGGAGCATCGTATAAAGAAAAATAAAAACAAATACAGACACCAGAGCGGACAGGAGCAGGTATCCAAGTATTACGGCTGAAAGCTTTCTTGAGCGATCCGGGGAACCGGCGTTTTTTCTTTTAGTCCACATAGTATCCTTTCCCCCATGCAGTTTTTATGTACTTTGGATTTCTGGAATTATCCCCCAGCTTTTTGCGGAGGTTTTTAATATGTACCATAATGGTGCTGTCACCCACGGCATCCTCTTCCCAGACGCTTTGATAAATATTGTCGAGAGAATAGATCTTTTTCCGGTGCGTAACAAACAGTTCCAGGATCCGGTATTCGGTATAGGTCAGGACAATGACCTGCCCATCTTTTTCTACCGACTGGCTGTCAGGATCCAGGAGAAGATCCTTGTATGCCGTCCGTCTGTCGGAAGAGGGGGGCTCCTGCTTTTGGCCGGCGGGAGCATATACCTGGGCTCTTCGCAGATGTGCCCTGACCCGGAGGAGAAGCTCTGTGTTGGAAAAGGGTTTGACAAGATAGTCATCGGCTCCGGCAGAAAAACCCATCAGCTTGTCCGATTCGCCGGAGTATGCGGTCAGAAAGATGATGGGGGCAAAATAATGTTTTCGGATCTCCGCGCTTGCGGCAAAACCGGACATGACAGGCATGTTTACATCGAGGATATACAGATCGATATCCTCAGACGCAAGAGCCAGTGCTTTCTGCCCGTTATCAGCGGAGACGACATCATACCCCTCGGCAGTGAGGATAAGAGTGAGAATATCCCGGATCTCTTTTTCATCGTCCGCGATCAAGATTTTACTTTTTCCGTCTGTCATAGACCTGCTCCTTTATCTGAAGTGTTTTATCAAGTATAACATGAATATAGAACAGGAGTAACAGAATATGCGGAAATTTCCTTAATATTATATGCAGACAAGTCCTGATGAAAAGATAAAAATATTAGAAAATCCAAAAATTTAAAAAAATTAGCACTCACCTCTTGACAGTGCTAATAACTGGTGCTATAGTACAACTAGAACAAAGGAGATGGGATCCATTAAAAGAAGTTCCCTCCGGAGTTCCAAAACTCAACACTCCGGATAGTTTCCCGGAAGTGCTTCATACTATAGATAAGATAACAATAAGGTTGTTTATTGAAAGGAGATATGACATATGTTGATGCCCAGTATTTTTGGAGAGAGTTTATTTGATGATGACTGGATGGATTTTCCGTTTGACAGAGATTTCTGGGGAAAGAAGAATCCGCTGTATGGCAAGAACGCGAAGAATATGATGAAGACAGATATCCGTGAACATGACAATGGATATGAAGTTGACATTGATCTGCCGGGATTCAAGAAAGATGAGATCAATGTAGATCTTGAGAACGGATACCTGACCGTTTCCGCGGCGAAAGGCCTGGACAAGGATGAACAGGACAAGAAAGGAAAATATATCCGCCAGGAGCGGTTCGCGGGAGCGATGCAGAGAAGCTTCTATGTAGGAGACGCCCTTACCCAGGAGGATATCAGGGCAAGGTATGAGAATGGAATCCTGAGTATCAGCATCCCGAAGAAGGACGCAAAGGCAGTGGAGACAAAAAAGACCATCGCGATCGAAGGATGACAGCAAGAGGAACATTCTGGTTCTGCCGCGGGGCAGACAGTGAAAGGGTCCGGCACCAGAAAGGCGCCGGACCTGTTTATTGAAAGGAGATATGACATATGTTGATGCCCAGCATTTTTGGAGAGAGTTTATTTGATGATGACTGGATGGATTTTCCATTTGACAGAGATTTCTGGGGAAAGAAAAATCCTTTGTACGGAAAACGCGCGAAAAACTTGATGAAGACAGATATCCGGGAGCATGATGGAGGCTATGAAGTAGATATCGATCTGCCGGGCTTTAAAAAAGATGAGATCAATGTGGATCTGGAAGACGGGTATCTGACGATCTCGGCGGCGAAAGGTATGGATAAGGATGAAGAGAAAAAGAAGGGCAGATATATCCGCAGGGAGCGTTATGCGGGAGCAGTGCAGAGAAGCTTTTATGTCGGCGACGCGCTGACTCAGGAAGATATCAAAGCGAAATATGAACACGGAATCCTTAAGCTTTCCATCCCGAAGAAGGATGCGAAAGCGGTGGAGACAAAAAAGACCATTGCTATCGAAGGATAATAGGCAAAACTACTTGACTTACTTCCGCTCGCCGTGGTACAATACTACGGCGAATGGAAGTTAGGTCTTTTTTTTATGCCTAAAAATCGATGGCCCGCAGCCATCAGCAACACGCAGGTGAATAAGTAAAAAGCGAGGTGGAAGTTGTGCGCACAAGAATTACGCTGGAGTGTACGGAGTGCAAGAACCGTAACTACAACATGACGAAAGACAAGAAGGCTCATCCGGACCGTATGGAGACCAAGAAGTACTGCAGATTCTGCAGGTCACACACGCTGCACAAAGAGACAAAGTAGTCGTGGGAAGGAAGTGGATGATATGAGTGAGAAAGCCAAAACTCAGAAAACAAGCTGGTTCAAAGGGCTTCAGGCAGAGTTCAAGAAAGTCATCTGGCCAGACAGGAAAACACTGATAAGGCAGACCACGGCAGTTGTTTCCGTTTCCGTTGTTCTTGGAGCTGTGATCGCTGTGATCGATGCGATCCTGAGATACGGGATTGACTTTTTGGTGAAGTAATTGACCGCAGAAAGGTGATTTTATGTCAGAGGCAAAATGGTATGTAGTTCATACTTATTCCGGATATGAAAACAAAGTGAAAGCGAACATTGACAAGACGATCGAGAACCGTCATCTGGAAGACCAGATCCTTGAGGTCCGTGTTCCCATGGAGGAAGTAACGGAACTGAGGGGAGGCGTCCAGAAGGTCGTGCAGCGAAAGCTGTTCCCGGGCTATGTCATGATCCATATGATCATGAATGATGATACATGGTATGTGGTGAGAAATACCCGTGGGGTTACCGGATTCGTCGGGCCAGGTTCCAAACCGGTCCCGCTGGAAGAAAGCGAGATGGATCACTTTGGCATCAGGCGCGACAATATCGTTGTCAACTTTGGTGTCGGCGACACGGTGGTTGTGACGAGCGGGGCCTGGGAAGGCACAGTGGGAGTCGTGCACAGCATGAACGAACAGAAGAAGAGCCTGTCGATCAATGTCGAGCTGTTTGGCCGGGAGACACCGGTTGAACTTGGCTTCGCAGAAGTGAAGAAAATGGATTAAAGATGAGTGGGAGGGGCCTGGGCCCCGCAGGTACCACAAGGAGGTAATTGAAAATGGCAAAAAAAGTAGAAGGTTATATCAAATTACAGATTCCTGCAGGAAAGGCAACTCCGGCACCGCCGGTGGGACCCGCGCTTGGACAGCACGGTGTAAACATCGTTGAATTTACAAAGCAGTTCAATGCGAGGACAGCAGACCAGGGAGACCTGATCATCCCGGTTGTCATCACGGTGTACAATGACAGAAGCTTCAGCTTTATCACAAAGACACCGCCGGCAGCAGTCCTGATCAAGAAAGCATGCAAGATCCAGTCCGGTTCCGGTGTGCCGAACAAGAATAAGGTGGCGACGATCACAAAGGCTCAGCTTCAGGAGATCGCTGAGATGAAGATGCCGGACCTGAACGCTGCAACTGTTGAAGCGGCAATGAGCATGGTGGCAGGAACATGCCGTTCCATGGGAGTCGTTGTAGAGGAATAGAGCACCTGGCGATGCGCTGAACACTTAGCGAGGCGTTTTCGAGCTTAGTGTGAAGGCAGATACTCCGAACAGGGTGAGGAGTATCCTCATTCGAGCCTGGTGTGAACGAACTGAACAACTACCTTAGAAGCAAGGAAACAAGTGGGAGGGACAGATCCCGCCAATACCACAAGGAGGTTATTGTAAAATGAAACGAGGAAAGAAATATATCGAGGCCGCAAAACTGATCGAGAAAGGCAATCTCTACGATAAGGAAGAGGCGGTCGCTTTAGTAAAGAAAGTAGCAACAGCAAAGTTTGATGAGACCATCGAGGCGCATATCAGAACAGGCTGCGACGGACGTCATGCAGACCAGCAGATCCGTGGCGCGGTGGTGCTTCCGCACGGAACCGGAAAGAAAGTCCGTATCCTTGTGTTCGCGAAGGACGCGAAGGCTGAGGAAGCGCAGGCAGCAGGCGCGGATTATGTAGGCGGAGATGAGCTGATCCCGAAGATTCAGAATGAAGGATGGCTGGACTTTGATGTTGTTGTAGCGACACCGGATATGATGGGCGTTGTCGGACGTCTCGGACGTGTACTGGGACCGAAAGGTCTTATGCCGAACCCGAAGGCGGGAACAGTTACAATGGATGTAACAAAGGCGATCAACGATATCAAAGCCGGTAAGATCGAGTACAGACTCGACAAGACAAACATTATCCACGTGCCGATCGGTAAGGCTTCCTTTACCGAGGAGCAGTTAGCGGACAACTTCCAGACGCTGATCGATGCGATCAACAAGGCGAGACCGGCAGCGGTGAAAGGCCAGTACCTGAAGAGCGTGACTCTTACATCTACAATGGGCCCGAGCGTAAAGGTCAACCCGATGAAACTCGCGTAAAATTAATAGAAAAGAAATGAAATCCCTGTCAGGTATGCGATTCCTGTCAGGGATTTTTATTACTATTTTTTAATTTTTGCAATCTGTAACAAAAATCTTTATCTAATCTAAAAATTATATAACAATCTAAAAAACTTATATCCCTCAATCAAAAGAATCACATTAAAACAAAAAATGCTGCTATTGCCCTGAAAAATGACGCTCGTTACAATAAATGTATAAAGATCGGCGCTGTTCTTAAATTAATAAGGAGCAATAATAATGGTAGAGAAAAAGTTTTTTACAGAACCACAGAAGGATATTCCCGTGGCCTTTGAGACGGATATTCTTGTGTGCGGCGGCGGACCGGCCGGGATCGCGGCTGCGGTCAGCGCAGCCAAAGGAGGAATGGATGTACTTATACTGGAGAGGTTTAACTGTTTAGGGGGGCAGGGGACCAATGGATTGGTAACATCCTTTATGTCAATGTCTGCGTATACAGGGAAACGCCAAGTAATTAAAGGAGTATGGGAAGAATTCACAAACCTGCTGGAGGAAAAGCATGGATGTATCAAGCCTTTGCACCTGAAGGAAGAAAAACCCTATTTCTCAGCGAACAGACATGAACCGGATACGGATATCTGCCCTTTTGATCCCGAGATCTACAAACTGGCGGCAGATGAAATGATGGAAAAGTACGGTGTCAAAGTGCTGTATCATACATTTATAGCTGATGTGATCATGGAAGGCAGCACAGCGAAAGGAGTTATCATCGAGAATAAGTCCGGGCGTCAGGCAGTATATGCGAAACGGATCGTTGACTGTACAGGAGACGCGGATATTATGGCGTTTGCAGGAGCTCCGTTTGAGAAGGTGAATAGTCCGGTATCCACGATGTTTTGTATGGATGGCCTGGATCCCAATGTGGTCACCTGGACAGTCGATAAAAAGCTGGCTTATGGAGCTGTCAATCTTTTCCCTTTGCTGAGGGATGATGAATTCCGTGCAGAAATGACAAGAGTGACAGGTATCGATCCATGTTCCGCTGAGGATATTACCCGGGGAGAGATCGCGTGCAGAAAGCAGATTGTAGAAGTCCTCGACTGGCTTCATAAGAATTATAAAGGAGCAGAACATGCGAGACTTACAAAGATTGCGGGGATGATGGGAATGATGGTATCAAGAAGGATCAAGGCAGAATATAAAGTAACTGTGGATGATATCCTTCATTACCGCTTGTTTGAGGATAGGATTGCTATGAATGCCTATGGTGTGGATATCCATAATCCGGATGGGGCAGGATGTGAACTTTACTGGTTGATTCCGGGGCATGCGTACAGTATTCCATATCGCAGTCTGCTACCGCTTCAGGTGGAAAATATTATAGCTGCAGGCCGAAGCATTGCCCATGAAGGCATATCTGTACAGGCAACATGCTTTGCCACGGGAGAGGCGGCGGGAGCAGCGGCTGCGCTTAGTGTCCGGGACGATGTCGCCCTGCGGAAAGTTGACATTAATAAGCTACAGAAGAGGCTTCTGGAACAGGGAGCATATCTGGGAGACGAAGAGCCGGCTGTACCGGAACCACGATATATACATATTTCGACGATTTAAAGAGAGTGCAGGAAAGAAAGAGTGTAGAAGATAATAATATTAACCAGAAAGTACAGAACAGACGGAGGATGATTTATGAAAAAAAGAATTATGTCCGTGCTGCTGGCAGGACTTATTACTGCCGGTATGCTGGCGGGATGCCAGAAAACAGCTACGGAAAGTAACGGGACTGACACAGAGCAGGCAGGGACAGAAGATAGCAGTAAGGCAAAGTATAATTATACATTTGTGTCTCCGCTTATCAATCATGAGTATTGGATGACTGTTGATGAAGGCATCCAGGCGGAAGCCGAAGCTACAGGAGTAAGTGTGAACACGATTGGCGAGACAAAAGTAGACGTGGACGCAATGACAAAATATATTGATTCAGCCATAGCATCCAAGGTGGATGGAATCATTACAATGGCGCTTTCACCATCTGCTCTCGGGCCGGCCATTGACCGGGCGGAAGATGCTGGAATTCCTGTCATACTTATTGATACTGACGCACCCGACAGTAAAAGAGAAGCTTATGTGGGAACGTCAAACTATGATGCAGGGAAGGAAGCGGGAGAAGCGATGATCGAGGCTACCGGCGGAAACGCAAAGATCGGTATAATCCGTGGCTCAGAATCTCAGGAGACAGACACTGACAGGATTCAGGGATTTGAAGACGCGATCGCCGAGGAAGCGGATATGGAGATTATTGACATCCAGGCGTGTGATTCTGACATGCTCACAGCCACCCAGAAAGTCCAGGATATGCTCAGGGCATATCCTGAGATTACGGCGATCTTTGGAAGTGAGGGAACGGGAGCTGTAGCAGCAGGAAAGATTTTGGTTGAACAGGGCAGAGAAGGCGAGATCACAGTGATTGGATTTGATGATACGGACGAATGTCTGGACTATATCCGACAGGGTGTCGTATATGGAACGATAGCTCAGAAACCCAATTATATGGGCAAGATGGCGGTAGACATGCTGAATCAGCTCAACGATGGGGAAGAACTGGAAGAAACATTGATCGATTCCGGTGTAACTCTCGTGACAGCAGACAATGTAGATACCTATGTTACTCAGTGAGGGGAACGGGAAGAATCCATTCTGTGGATAAGGACACAGTTTAGCGGACAGGATGAACAGATGCCCTGTCGTTTCCGGCAGGGCATCTGAATAGAAATTAAGGAGAGAGTGTGAACAATGAATACAAAACTCAGGATAAATAAGCAGGATATAGCCAAAGTGCTCCCATTTGTTCTTCTCTGCATTATAACCGGGATACTGAATCCGGTATTTTTTTCAGTATCCAATATGATTGACCTGGCACGGTCGATTTCGTTTCTTCTGATCGTAAGCGTGGGAGTAACATATGTACTGTTCGGGGCCAGCCTGGATATGTCTATCGGTTCTGTTATGGCCTTCGGAGGAGCGCTGGCGGGAGCAGCCATGGTGAACGGAATTCCCGTTGTTATTGCCATCCTTACAGGGCTGGCGGGAGCGGCCCTGATAGGACTGGTAAACGCAGTCTTGATTGTGAATGTCAGGATCCCGGCGCTGATCGCGACCTTGGGAACGATGTATATTGCCCGGGGAATTGTAAATGTTATGACAAAAGGCGAACCGTACTATCCACTTCCGGATGCGTTTAATAAAATAGGACAGGGGACTCTGCTGGGGATTCCCTATTCTGTATACATAGCTGTTGTTATAGTATTGATTGCTCAGTTTGTCATAAAAAAGACCGCATATGGGAGAAGCCTGATGGCTGTGGGCGGCAACAGAGAAACGTCCCGCCTGTCCGGGATTCCGGTAAATAAAGTGATGTTTTCTGCTCATATTTTTGTATCGATGCTGGCAGGATTTGTAGGGATTCTGATGGCGGCCCGGTTGAATTCGGCACAGCCGAATACCGGAGACGGCTGGGAAATGACGGCGGTTGCTGCTGTCATTATTGGCGGGACAAGCATGTACGGCGGGTACGGATCTGTATGGGGGACAGTACTGGGGTGCGCTCTGATGGAGGTGCTGTCTAATGCGATGGTTTTGCTTCATGTTTCCGTGTACTGGCAGAAGATTGCTATTGGAGCCATCATGATTGCTGCTGTGGCGATGGACACTATTCGTTTGAGAAAACTGTCCGGAAAATGACGGGAGGAAAGGCATGAACGATGTTATTCTACAGATGAACCATATAACGAAGGAATTTCCCGGGGTAAAAGCACTGGATGATGTGACGCTTACGGCGCGCAGAGGCGAGATCCTGTCAATATGCGGAGAAAACGGAGCCGGGAAAAGTACGTTGATGAAGGTCTTAAGCGGATCATACAGCTATGACAGTTATTCCGGGGAGATCCTGATCGACGGCGAGAGAATGAAATTTGTCAATACCGGACAGTCGGAGAAGGCAGGGATCGCCATGATCTATCAGGAGCTGAACATGCATCTGGATTTTTCTGTTGCGGAGAACCTTTTTCTGGGGAACTGGAAAAAGTTCGGAAAAATCCTGGACTGGAGGAAAATGGAGAAGGAGGCGGAACGGTATATAGAAATGGTGGGAGCGGACGTCAGGCCCCAGGAAATCCTGCGCAATGTTACTACCAGCAGGCAGCAGCTTATCTCTATAGCCAGAGCACTGGCAAGGCATCCAAGAATCCTTGTTCTGGATGAGCCTACAGCATCTTTGACTGACGCGGAATCCGAGACGTTGTTCCGTCTGATGAACCGCCTTAAAGAAGAGGGATATACCTGTATCCTGATTTCTCATAAGCTGGATGAAGTGTTTGAACATTCAGACCGGATCGTAGTTATGAGAGACGGGAAAGTAATCAATGCGCATGAGAGAGGAATGTTCAGTCAGGAGGAGATTATCGCGGAGATGGTAGGCAGAAAGATCGGTACTCTGTATCCGGCAAAGACCGGGAGTATCGGCGAAGCTGTTCTTCGGGTCAGTGATATAACAGTTCCTCATCCTCAGAACAGAAAGCTCAATATTGTAGAACATGTGTCTTTTGAAGTCCGGAAAGGTGAGATCCTGGGGATCGGCGGGCTGGTTGGCGCAGGGCGAAGTGAACTGGTAAACGCGGTCTTTGGGAATCTTCCAAGGATATCCGGGACAATTGAGATGAACGGAAAGGTGCTGAAAATCAAAAATCCTGCGGACGCTATCCGCAGCAAAATAGCGCTTGTCACAGAGGAAAGAAAACAAAACGGCTATATTTCTGAAATGGGGATTGCTGAAAATATGACGCTGGCCTCGTTGAAAGAGATCGGGCGCCATGGTATACTGAGCAGAAAGATCGAGGAAGAAAAAAGCTCCAGATTTTTTGATGAACTGAAGATTAAGGCGAATAATATACATGTAAAACTCAATACTCTTTCCGGCGGGAATCAGCAGAAAGTTGTGCTGAGCAAATGGCTTATGAAAGAGCCGGACATTCTTATTCTGGATGAGCCTACAAGGGGGATCGATGTGGGAACCAAATATGAGATCTACAAGATCATGGTACAGCTTGCCGCCCGGGGTATGGCCATCATTATGATATCCTCAGAGCTTCCGGAACTGCTCGCGATGTCAGACCGTATCCTGGTACTGGCACAGGGGCATGTGGCCGGAGAAGTGGAGAAAGCAGACGCGACCCAGGAATATATTATGCAGCTTGCTACAAAATCATAACAACGGGGTGATATCTGATGAAAACAAAGAAAATAACAGTAAAGAGCAGATTTCATATCTGTATTTTTTTGATCGGGCTGTGTTTTCTTTTTATCAGTATCACTCTTTTCTGGACACTGACATGGCAGAAAAATGAGCTGAATGCCCTGCTGAATGTTAACAGAAGCGTTTATGATGTGAACAGCATGGCAAAGGACGTAGTTACAGCCTACTATAATTATTATCTTTCAGCCTCAGAAGAAAACAGAGACAGTATAGAAAAGTGTCTGGAACATTTCCGCCAGGAAAAGGAAGGACTCAGGACGGCAGTTCTGGACAGCTATTATATCAGACAGGCAGAAGATTACTTTAATATGCTGGATACGCTGGAAGAAAAGGTCGAGACAGGGATGTCCCTTCTGGAGAGTGGGGAAGAGGATTACCAATATTATGCAGATATTCTCTACACCAGTGATCTGATCGATGGATATTATGAGCAGATTCATTATGCCATGCAGGAATACAATGAAGCGAAGCAGGCGGAGATACAGAATCAGGAAGCGATTGCATACACGAGGATTCTGGTCGTGTGTCTGCTGGCAGCAGGCATCATTATACTGATGATCTACTGGTTTCACTGGAGAGTTTTGAGACCGATTTCGGCTATCGCGTACAGGGCGGCTGTTTTCCGGGCGGAAGAAGAAAACAGCAATATACGGGAAGAAGAGGATGAAGTCGAAAGACTTTTCAAATCCTTTGATCATATGGTGTCCCGTATCGAAATGCAGATGGCACAGCTTGAAGAGAAAAACAGACTGGAGAAACTGTTGAAAGAAAGTGAGATCAAGGCTATGCAGGCACGGATCAATCCGCACTTTATGTTTAACACGCTGAACAGCTGCGCCCAGATGGCATATCTGGAAAATGCAGAACAGACAGAAAATATGCTCACAGCAGTTTCCGATTATTTCCGGTATAATCTGAAAGACTGCAGCCATCTTGTAACAGTGGGCGATGAAGTGAAAAATATCCGGGATTATATCAAGATTATCAAGATGCGTTTTGGAGACAGAATACGGATTCATCTGGACTATGATATTTCTGTATCCGGGTGTCATATCCCGGCGCTTGTGTGTCAGCCGTTGGTAGAAAATTCTGTCATTCATGGGATGGGGAGCAGAACAGAGGGAGGGAATATTTGGCTGAGGATCAAAAAAGATGAGGACAGACTGGAGATTTCTGTCAGAGATGACGGAAGAGGAATGGCCAGAGAAAAACTGGAGCAGATCAGAAATACGGGAAAAGAAGGTATGGCCGGAGTGGTTTCGAACGGGATTGGACTGAGTAATGTATTTGGGAGACTGGAAGGCTATTTTGGAACAGAATTTTTGTTTCATGTAGAATCTCAGACAGGGCAGGGGACCTGGATCTTGATCACAGTCCCCTGCCGTTAAAGTTCTTTCTTGAAATCTCCGATCGTATAGCCTGTGTATTTTTTGAAAAGCCTGCAGAAATAGGAAGGATATGTATAGCCGACCCGTAAAGCAAGTTCTTGGGTTCCGGTTATGCCTTCCTGCATGAGGCGGACAGCCTGGCCAATACGATATTCATTAAGATAATCAGTATAATTTCTGTTCAGTTTTGCCCGGAACAAGTGGCTTAGATAACTAGGGTTTATTTTCACATACTCTGCGAGCCGTTCTAAAGAAATATCTTCGTAATAGTGCTGGTGAATGTAGTCCAGCACTTTTTTTAATGTGTCATTTTCCGGAAGCTCCGGCGTGTGGAAACTTGGCTGTTTTCCGAGTTGTTTCAGCGCATCCAGCCAGGAAGCGCGAAGCTCTATGATATTTGACACCGTTTTTCCAGAATAAATAACAGGTGTGACATGAAACTCACCAGTAATCCATGAAGAGAGAATCCGGCCAAGTTCACTTTTGTCTTTTTCCTTAGAAGCTGAGGGAATATCGGAATAACACATGACGGGAAGGATCTCATTTTCAAAAGCACCCAGGACAAAATCAGTTACTACCGGCATTTTCTGTTCCAGAAACTTAATCACGGAGGACTTCCTGAGAGAATCCGGATTAGGGAAAGCCATCAACAACATGAATCCGGATTGAAAATTTATATTTAAATTTTCGGCGTATCTGCAAATATCTGCGTCGTTTGTCCAACTGTGCAGGATCGAAGATAGAAGGGCAATTTTGGAAATAGAGCTGTTCTGTGAAAAAGTCGATTCTACCTTTCCGGCCTCCTGCTTGATCTGGGCAATGATCTGTTTAATACACGATTTCAGCTCGTCTTTTTTTACGGGTTTAAGAAGAAAAAAATCTGCGTGCAGATTTAATGCCTCCTGAGCATAATCAAACTTGCTGTATGCTGTCTTGATTATGACATGGATGAAATGGTTGGTCTGGCGGATGATTTTAAGCGCCTCCAGACCATTAAGTCCGGGCATTTCTATATCAAGTATAAGGATATCCGGTTTCTGATGGAGAGCAGTTTCGACAACCTCGGCTCCGTTAACGGCATCCGGAAGAAGCATAACATCTGAAAAATTACGTGAAAAGAATATATGCAGAGATTTTCTTTCCAGTTCTTCATCATCGGCAATCAGTATTTTATACATTATCTGTCACTCCTGTCTATGTATGTTATAAGAACTGTTCTGGACCTGATACAGATAGATTTTCAATCTGATTATATAAAAACTGTGATTTACACGCAAGAAGGAATTAGATTAGAGAAGAAACACGGAGGACTTTTTGAAATAAAGGGAAATGATACGGAAGAAACATCTGTCAATAACTTTTGAAAACATAACTTTTGAAAACGCTTGACAGCGGGAGACAGATATGCTAATGTATATTAGCAACTGCCGAAGACAGTAGGTGCTGTAAAGCGTAAGAGTATGTTCCGCCTACCGAGGAGAGTTAGATTTATTACGATAAGTATGAATTTACAAACCTTCGTGTCTTTGGACGCGGAGGTTTTTATTATACGGCCTCAATTTAACTTTGGCAGTACACGCGAATAAAATAAGGAGGTGTACCAGAAAGTGGCAAAGGTTGAATTAAAACAGCCGATCGTGCAGGCGATCGCAGAAGAGATCAAAGATGCTCAGGCGGTTGTTCTTGTTGATTATCGTGGACTTACAGTTGCCCAGGACACAGAGCTCCGTAAGCAGCTCAGAGAAGCAGGCATCATCTACAAAGTTTACAAAAACACGATGATGAAGAGAGCTTTTGAAGGAACTGAGTTTGAAGGTCTTGAAAGCTGCCTGGAAGGACCCAGCGCGATTGCGGTCTCAAAGGATGACGCGACAGCACCGGCAAGAATCATCTGCAAATTTGCGAAGGACGCTCCGGCACTGGAGTTAAAGGGCGGAGTTGTAGAGGGAACGGTCTATGATGTTGCGGGACTTACAGAACTTTCCAAGATCCCGTCAAGAGAAGAACTTCTCTCCAAACTGCTTGGAAGCTTGCAGTCACCCATCGCCAACTTTGCTCGTGTGCTTAATCAGCTCGCGGAAAAAGGCGGCGCGGCAGCAGTAGAGCCGACAGAAGCTCCGGCGGAAGAAGCGGCGGCTGAGCCTGCTGAGGCCCCGGCAGAAGAGGCAGCAGCTGAGCCGGCAGAAGCTCCGGCAGAGGAAGCAGCGGCTGAGACTCCGGAAGCAGACGCATAAGATCCGGAAGATACGGAACCCCGGACGGGGATGAAATGTAAGAAAATAATCAATAAAGAAAATGGAGGATATGAAAATGGCTAAATTGACAACAGCTGAAATGATCGAAGCGATCAAAGAGTTATCAGTATTAGAGCTGAATGAGCTTGTAAAAGCTTGTGAAGAAGAGTTCGGCGTATCTGCAGCAGCAGGCGTTGTAGTTGCGGCAGCAGGCGGAGAGGCAGCAGCTGCTGAGGAGAAGGATGAGTTTGATGTAGAGCTTGTTTCCGCAGGCGCTTCCAAGGTTAAAGTTATCAAGGCTGTACGTGAGATCACAGGTCTTGGACTGAAAGAGGCGAAAGAACTTGTTGACAACGCTCCGAAGGTAGTCAAAGAAGGCGTTTCCAAGGCTGAGGCTGAGGAGATCAAGGCTAAACTTGAGGCTGAAGGCGCAGAAGTTAACATGAAATAATCCCCTTGGGAAAAGGAAAGCCGCAGAAAAATTTTTCTGCGGCTTTTTGTACAGTGCGTTGTCGAATGAAGGCGTAATGATATCATATATGGGGGAAAATGTCAAGAAAAACCTATAAAATAGTTGTTGACAATAAAAAGAGCTTTGTGTTATAGTAAAAAATGCACTATTATGGAAAGGTATGCCATATTAGCGGCAGAAATTACTGTCACATGGCTCTTTTTCGTTATAAATAGAGAATACCAGGAGGAGTGAAAACGTCAATGGAGAAAAACAGGATCCGTCCCATCAAAACCGGAAAAGGCTTCCGCATGAGCTATTCCAGGCAGAAGGAAGTATTGGAGATGCCGAATCTTATTGAGGTTCAGAAGGATTCCTACCAGTGGTTTCTGGATGAAGGCCTGAAAGAAGTATTCGACGATATTTCCCCGATCGCTGACTACAGCGGACATCTGAGTCTGGAGTTTGTAGATTTCACGCTCTGTGAAGACGATGTGAAGTACACGATCGATGAGTGCAAAGAGCGCGACGCGACATATGCGGCACCCCTGAAGGTGAGGGTGAGGCTCCACAACAAAGAGACTGATGAGATCAATGAACATGAGATTTTCATGGGAGATCTTCCTCTGATGACAAAGACAGGAACGTTTGTTATCAATGGCGCGGAGCGTGTCATTGTCAGTCAGCTTGTTCGTTCCCCAGGGATTTATTATGGCATCGCCCATGACAAACTTGGAAAGAAACTCTATTCTGCGACGGTCATCCCCAACAGAGGCGCATGGCTTGAGTATGAGACAGACTCCAACGACGTTTTTTATGTGCGCGTTGACCGTACGAGGAAAGTACCGATCACAGTACTGATCCGCGCTCTTGGAGTGGGTACGAACGCGGAGATCATAGAGATGTTCGGCGAGGAGCCCAAGATCCTCGCAAGTTTTGGTAAGGACACTGCTGAGAATTATCAGGAGGGTCTGTTAGAGCTGTACAAAAAGATCCGTCCCGGAGAGCCGCTGGCGGTGGACAGCGCGGAAAGCCTGATCAACAGTATGTTCTTTGATCCGAGAAGGTATGACCTGGCCAAAGTGGGTCGTTATAAATTCAATAAGAAGCTGATGCTCAGGAACCGGGTGAACGGACAGATCCTGGCAGAGGATGTAGTGAGTCCGCTGACCGGAGAAGTTGTGGCTGAAAAAGGGACAAAGCTTACCCGGGAGATCGCGGACGCGATCCAGAATTCCGCGGCGGCGTTTCTTTGGGTAGAGGGGGAGGACGAGACCAGGAATATCAAAGTCCTTTCCAATATGATGGTAGATCTTCAGGCGATCGTGGACATCGATCCGAAGGAAGTGGGTGTGACCGAGCAGGTGTACTATCCGGTCCTGGCAGGGATCATTGAGGAGTCCGCAGGGGATATCGACGAGATGAAGCGGATGATCCGGAGAGATATCCATGATCTGATCCCGAAACATATCACGAGGGATGACATTCTTGCGTCCATTAACTATAATATCCATCTTGAGTATGGACTTGGAAATGACGACGATATCGACCATCTGGGCAACCGCCGGATCCGTGCGGTGGGCGAGCTGCTCCAGAATCAGTACCGGATCGGTCTGTCCAGACTGGAGAGAGTTGTCCGTGAGCGTATGACCACACAGGATCAGGAGGGGATCTCTCCTCAGTCACTGATCAATATCAAGCCCGTGACAGCGGCAGTGAAAGAGTTCTTCGGCTCCTCTCAGCTGTCTCAGTTCATGGATCAGAACAACCCGCTGGGAGAGTTGACCCACAAGAGACGTCTGTCTGCTCTGGGTCCCGGAGGTCTGTCGAGAGACCGGGCCGGATTCGAGGTCCGCGACGTGCATTATTCCCACTACGGAAGAATGTGTCCCATCGAGACCCCTGAAGGTCCCAACATCGGTCTGATCAACTCTCTGGCATGTTATGCCAGGATCAATCAGTACGGTTTTATTGAGGCGCCGTACCGCAAGATCGACAAAACAGATCCGGAGAATCCGGTGGTCACAGATGAGGTCATCTACATGACCGCGGATGAGGAAGATAATTACCATGTGGCTCAGGCGAATACCCCGCTGGATGAGGAAGGCCACTTTATCCATAAGAATGTGTCCGGACGTTACCGGGAGGAGACCCAGGAGTACGAGAGAAGCAAGTTCGACTACATGGACGTTTCTCCGAAGATGGTGTTCTCGGTCGCGACGGCACTGATCCCGTTCCTTGAGAACGACGATGCCAACCGCGCACTTATGGGATCCAACATGCAGCGTCAGGCCGTGCCGCTTCTTACGACGGAGACTCCGGTAGTGGGAACGGGAATGGAAGTGAAGGCAGCGGTTGACTCCGGTGTGTGTGTTATTGCGGAGCAGGGAGGAACCGTTGAGAGTTCCACCTCCACGGAGATCGTGATCCGTCATGAGGACGGAACAAAGAAGACATACAAGCTGACCAAGTTCCAGCGGAGCAATCAGAGCAACTGCTACAATCAGCGCCCGATCGTAAATAAAGGGGACGTGGTAGAAGAAGGTCAGGTCATCGCGGACGGACCGTCTACATCCGGCGGAGAGATGGCTCTCGGAAAGAACCCGCTCATCGGATTCATGACCTGGGAGGGATATAACTACGAGGACGCGGTCCTCTTAAGTGAGAGACTGGTACAGGATGACGTTTATACTTCCGTTCATATCGAGGAATATGAGGCGGAAGCCAGAGATACAAAGCTGGGACCTGAGGAGATCACCAGAGATATCCCGGGTGTCGGCGATGACGCCCTGAAGGACCTGGATGAGAGAGGTATTATCCGTATCGGCGCGGAGGTACGCGCAGGCGATATCCTTGTCGGCAAGGTTACACCGAAGGGTGAGACGGAGCTGACCGCGGAGGAGAGACTGCTGCGAGCCATCTTCGGCGAGAAGGCCCGGGAAGTAAGAGACACTTCCCTGAAGGTGCCTCATGGAGAGTACGGGATCGTCGTGGACGCGAAGGTATTTACCAGAGAGAACGGCGACGAACTGTCTCCGGGAGTGAACCAGGCAGTCCGTATCTATATCGCCCAGAAGAGAAAGATCTCCGTGGGTGACAAGATGGCCGGACGTCACGGAAACAAGGGTGTTGTTTCCCGCGTGCTGCCGGTGGAGGATATGCCGTTTTTGCCCAACGGACGTCCGCTGGATATCGTGTTGAACCCGCTGGGTGTGCCCTCCCGTATGAACATCGGACAGGTGCTGGAGATCCATTTAAGTCTTGCGGCAAAAGCACTTGGATTTAATATTTCCACTCCGGTATTTGACGGAGCGGATGAAAATGATATCATGGACACTCTTGATCTGGCCAATGACTATGTGAATCTTGAGTGGGAGGAATTTGAGAAGAAGCACGGACAGGAACTGCTTCCGGAAGTGCTCCAGTACCTCTCTGACAACAGAGAACACAGAAAACTCTGGAAGGGTGTGCCGATCTCAAGAGACGGTAAAGTGCGTCTGCGTGACGGACGGACCGGAGAGTTCTTCGACAGTCCGGTCACCATCGGACACATGCACTACCTGAAGCTCCACCATCTGGTAGATGACAAGATCCATGCCCGTTCCACCGGACCATACTCTCTCGTCACACAGCAGCCGCTGGGCGGTAAGGCACAGTTCGGCGGACAGCGCTTCGGAGAGATGGAGGTGTGGGCTCTGGAGGCTTACGGCGCGTCTTATACACTGCAGGAGATCCTGACTGTGAAATCGGACGATGTGGTAGGCCGTGTGAAGACTTACGAAGCGATCATCAAGGGAGAAAATATCCCGGAACCGGGAGTTCCCGAGTCCTTCAAGGTGCTCTTAAAAGAGCTCCAGTCCCTGGCTCTGGATGTCCGCGTGCTGCGCGACGACAACACAGAGGTGGAGATCATGGAGAACGTGGATTACGGCGAGACAGACCTGCGCCATATCATCGAGGGCGACAGAAAGTACCGCGACGAGAACGAATCCTTTGGTGACCACGGATTCACCGAGCAGGAGTTCGTGGGCGAGGAGCTTGAAGATGTGGAGCCTGAGGAGGAACCGGACGACAGTGATCTGGACGCCCTTGAATTCGACGAGTATTCCGGCTATGATGAAGAATAATTGGGAGGAGCCATATATATGCCAAATAACAACGAAAAACAATATCAACCGTTAACATTTGATGCGATCCGAATCGGTCTGGCTTCACCGGAAAAGATTCTGGAGTGGTCCAGAGGCGAGGTCACAAAGCCGGAGACGATCAATTACAGGACATTAAAGCCGGAGAAGGATGGTCTGTTCTGCGAGAGGATCTTCGGGCCCAGCAAGGACTGGGAGTGCCACTGCGGGAAGTACAAAAAAATCCGTTATAAAGGTGTAGTGTGTGACCGGTGTGGCGTTGAGGTCACGAAAGCCAGTGTGCGCCGCGAGCGTATGGGACATATCGCCCTGGCGGCTCCGGTATCCCATATCTGGTATTTTAAGGGAATTCCCAGCCGGATGGGACTGATCCTGGATATTTCTCCGAGAACACTGGAGAGAGTGCTGTATTTTGCCTCCTATATCGTTCTGGACAAAGGTGAGACAGACCTGCAGAATAAGCAGATCCTGTCCGAGGCCGAATACCAGGAGCAGAAAGAGAAATGGGGCAGCGGCGCCTTCCGTGTAGGAATGGGAGCCGAGGCCATCAAAGAGCTTCTTGAGGCCATTGACCTTGAGAAGGAATATAATGAACTGCAGGGTGCGCTGGAAAATGCCACAGGGCAGAAACGCGCCAGGATCGTGAAGCGTCTGGAAGTCGTGGAGGCGTTCCGAGAGTCCGGAAACCGTCCGGAATGGATGATCCTGACTGCAATACCGGTGATCCCGCCGGATCTGCGTCCTATGGTGCAGCTGGACGGCGGACGTTTCGCTACATCTGATCTGAACGATCTGTATCGGCGTATCATCAACAGGAACAACCGTCTGAAGAGACTGCTGGAGCTGGGTGCTCCGGATATCATCGTGCGCAACGAGAAGCGGATGCTCCAGGAGGCAGTGGATGCTCTGATCGACAACGGCCGCCGTGGCCGTCCGGTGACAGGCCCGGGTAACCGTGCCCTGAAGTCCCTGTCTGACATGCTGAAGGGAAAATCCGGACGTTTCCGTCAGAATCTTCTTGGAAAACGTGTGGACTATTCCGGACGTTCCGTTATCGTGGTAGGACCGGAGCTGAAGATCTATCAGTGCGGTCTTCCGAAAGAGATGGCCATCGAGCTGTTCAAGCCTTTCGTTATGAAAGAACTTGTGGCCAATGGTACCGCTCATAATATAAAGAACGCGAAGAAAATGGTGGAGAGACTCCAGCCGGAGGTATGGGATGTGCTGGAGGAGGTCATCAAAGAGCATCCGGTTATGCTGAACCGTGCCCCCACGCTCCACAGACTGGGTATCCAGGCTTTTGAGCCGATCCTTGTGGAAGGTAAGGCGATCAAGCTGCATCCCCTTGTGTGTACGGCGTACAACGCGGACTTCGACGGAGACCAGATGGCGGTGCATGTGCCGCTGTCACAGGAAGCTCAGGCTGAGTGCCGGTTCCTTCTGCTCTCCCCGAATAACCTGCTGAAGCCGTCTGACGGAGGTCCGGTAGCCGTACCTTCGCAGGATATGGTCCTGGGTATCTATTATCTGACCCAGGTAAGACCGGGCGCAAAGGGAGAGGGAATGTTCTTCAGAAGCACCAGCGAAGCGATCCTTGCTTATGAAAACGGCTATATTACGCTGCATTCACAGATCAAGGTGCGGGTTTCAAAGAAAATGCCGGATGGTACTGTGAAGACCGGTGTGATTGACGCCACACTGGGACGTCTGCTGTTTAACGAGATCATTCCTCAGGATCTGGGATTTGTGGACAGAGAAGTGGAAGGAAACGAACTTCTGCTGGAGATCGATTTCCATGTGGGTAAGAAGCAGTTAAAGCAGATCCTTGAAAAGGTCATCAATACCCACGGCGCCACGCAGACAGCAGAAGTGCTGGATGATGTGAAATCCATCGGATATAAATATTCTACAAGAGCGGCCATGACTGTATCTATTTCAGATATGACCGTGCCTCCGGAGAAGCCTCAGCTGATCGAGGAAGCGCAGAATACCGTTGACCGGATCACCAAGAACTATAAACGTGGTCTCATCACGGAAGAAGAGCGTTACAAGGAAGTTGTAGAGACATGGAAAGCAACCGACGATAAGCTGACAGACGCGCTGCTTTCCGGTCTGGATAAATATAATAATATCTTTATGATGGCAGATTCCGGAGCCCGTGGCTCTGACAAGCAGATCAAACAGCTTGCCGGCATGCGTGGACTGATGGCGGACACCACAGGACGTACCATCGAGCTGCCGATCAAATCAAACTTCCGTGAAGGTCTGGACGTACTGGAGTATTTCATGTCTGCCCACGGAGCGCGGAAAGGTCTGTCGGATACGGCCCTGCGTACGGCTGACTCCGGTTACCTGACGAGACGACTTGTTGACGTTTCCCAGGAGCTGATCATCCATGATTCAGACTGTGTAGAACCGGGCGAGGAGATCCCCGGCATGTATGTACACGCGTTCATGGATGGAAACGAAGAGATCGAGAGTCTCAAGGAGCGTATTACAGGACGCTATTCCTGTGAGGATATCAAGGACAAAGACGGCAATGTGATCGTCAAGGCGAACCATATGATCACACCGCACCGCGCGGAGCGCGTGACGAAGAAAGGCGTGGATGAGAACGGCAATCCGCTTGAAAAAGTGAAGATCCGTACCATCCTTACCTGTAAGTGCAAGAACGGAGTATGCTCCAAGTGTTATGGCGCCAACATGGCGACAGGAGAAGCCGTTCAGGTAGGTGAGGCGGTCGGAATCGTTGCCGCTCAGTCTATCGGTGAGCCGGGTACCCAGCTTACCATGCGTACCTTCCATACAGGAGGAGTCGCCGGTGACGATATTACCCAGGGTCTTCCCCGTGTGGAGGAGCTCTTCGAGGCCAGAAAACCGAAGGGTCTCGCGATCATCACAGAATTTGCCGGAAAGGCGACGATCAGTGATACAAAGAAGAAGAGGGAGATCATTGTTACGAATGATGAGACAGGTGAGTCCAAAGCTTACCTTATCCCATATGGATCCCGCATCAAGGTGCAGGACGGAGCGGAGCTGGAAGCCGGAGATGAGCTGACAGAAGGAAGCGTAAATCCTCACGATATTCTGAAGATCAAGGGCCTGCGCGCTGTACAGGACTATATGCTTCAGGAAGTACAGCGTGTATACCGTCTGCAGGGTGTTGATATCAATGACAAGCACATCGAAGTGATCGTGCGTCAGATGCTTAAAAAAGTCCGCATTGAAGAAAAGGGAGACACAGAATTCCTTCCGGGAACTATGGTGGATGTACTGGAATTCAATGAGGTAAATGAGCAGATGGAGGCGGAAGGAAAAGAGCCTGCTGTGGGCGAGCAGATTATGCTTGGTATCACAAAGGCATCTCTTGCCACAGATTCCTTCCTGTCCGCGGCATCCTTCCAGGAGACGACCAAAGTGCTGACCGAGGCTGCCATCAAGGGCAAGGTAGACCACCTTGTGGGATTGAAGGAGAACGTGATCATCGGGAAACATATCCCGGCAGGTACGGGTATGAAGAAGTACCGAGATGTGGCACTTAACACAGATTTCCGGATGGATAAAGAACTGGAGCTGGATCTGGAAGAAGGATCAGAAACAGCGGACGAAGAAGTTGCGGAGCATGAAAATACCGCGGCAGCTTTAGAGGAAGAAAATGCAGTATCTGAAGCGCCGGAAGAAGTTGTTCTTGGCACAGAAGAATAATGGAAACAGAACAGGATTCTGATAAAAATAACTGCCGCCCGGCTGAAATTTCAGCCGGGCGGCAGTTATGTGTTCTGATATTTCTTCAAATCCGACAATCTGTCCTGGGACAGTACCGCTTTTGGCAGACTATTTAAACAGTGAAGTGCCAAAACGGGCTTTCCGGTATATTTTCTGGATGATCGTGACAGGAAGGCTGATCAGGATATAAAGCACGGAGAAAACGCCGACAGCTCCGCCTAAGATCGTAAGGATAAGAAGACCTATATTCATAATGCCGCACACTCCTTATGTAAAAAAATAAATATATAACTGATTTTAAAAGAAACGCGCGGTAAATGAAACAGAAGCAGCGGGTTCTTAGCAGAATCTTAACACGAAAACTTAGTTATTCTTCTTCATCCTCTGCCATACGGTAGCCTACTCCCACCTCAGTAAAGATATATTTAGGCTGGGCGGGATCATCTTCGATCTTGCGCCGGATATTGGCCATATTTACACGGAGGATCTTATTGTCGCTGTCCGCGTAAGGCCCCCACACATTGGAAAGGATGGAAGCGTAAGTGATGACCTTCCCGGAATTCTGAGCCAGATAGGCCACGATCTTATATTCAATGGGAGTCAGGTGGATCTCACTGTCCCCTATGGTAAGCAGGCGTCTGGAAAAATCAAGAGTCATCCCTGCGTGTCTGTAAGGACGGATATAGAGGGCACTGTCTGTGTTCAGGCGGTTGCTGTGGCGCAGAGACGCCCGGATGCGGGCCAGAAGTTCAGAAGTACCGAAGGGTTTTGTAAGATAGTCATCAGCACCCAGGTCAAGAGCGGAAACCTTTTCCTGTTCAGCTGTCCGGGCGGATATGACAATGACAGGTGTGCTGGTCCACGTGCGGATATCCTGGATGATCTCGCTGCCGTCCATATCAGGCAGACCAAGATCCAGAAGGATGATGTCAGGGCACTGAGAGCGGATCATCTCCAGACCCTGCTCCCCGGTATCCGCGCAGAGAACACGGTATTCATGCCGCTTCAGAATTTTTCCCATAAAAGTCTGTATATTCTTTTCGTCTTCGATGATCAGAACTGTGAATTTAGGCATCGCTCATATCCTCCTTTTCTTTTGGAAGAGTAAACGTAAACTGCGCCCCGCCGGAAGCGGACAGGTTATGGTTCGAAGCTGTTATCTCGCCTCCATGAGCCCGTATGATCGTTTTACAGATAGAAAGTCCGATCCCGATTCCTCTGTGTCCGTCTGCCCGGTCAGAAGAGATCTGCTGTCCTTCAAAAATGTGAGGAAGCTGTTCTGCCGATATGCCGCGGCCGTAATCTCTTACTGTAAAGCTGATACATTCCGGCTTTTCCTGAATGATCAGGTCAATGGGTTCTGTACTTCCGGAGTGAGTAAAGGCATTTTCAAGCAGATTGATCAGGACCTGCTCGATGAGAGTAGGATCCATGGAAAGCATAAGAAAATCGCCGGGCATATCCACTTTGATCCGAATGTCAGGAAAACGTTTCTTCAGCCTCTGGATCGCCTCTGCCACGACTTCTTCTATCACTTCAGGTGATTTTTTTACTTTGTCCGCGGAATTATCTTTAATGCGGGTCACTGTAAGCAGATTTTCCACCATATTGAGCAGCCACTGTGAGTCATCTTTAATGTTGGAAACAAGCTCTGTCCGCTCCTCATCGGTAAGTTCCGCATAATTTTCCAGATAGGAGGAAGAAGAACCGATGATGCTGGTCAGGGGCGTGCGCAGGTCATGGGAGACTGCCCGCAGAAGATTGGCCCGCAGCTTTTCCTTGTCTGCCTCGGCAAGCGCTTTCTCCCGTTCGCTGATCGCCATACGCTGGCGCTTCAGGGCAGTAGTGGTAGTGCTGGTGATGATGGCGATAGCCAGCATACCAAGGAACGTGACCGGATATCCGTCCAGGGTAAAATTAAACTTAAAATATGGGTATGAGAAAAAGAAATTAACAGCGATCACGCAGAAAAGCGCGGAAAGAATCCCATATACGTATCCGCGGGTCTTCAGCGCGGTCAGGATCAGCGCCAGTGTATACATTACGGTGATGTTGGCTGCATTCTTATTCCCAAAATGAAAAAAACAAAAGGATACTGCTGTGGCTGCCAGCAGCATCAGTACAGTAAACGCGATATCTGATAAAATATTCTTTTTCATAGGCACAAAAGAGAGCCGTTTAAATCGGCTCCCCGTTTTTATATTTCCTGAGAACATTCTGGATCCGTTCATTGGGGCTTAAGAAGGAGCTGATGGATCCGTCGTGGTTCAGTGTATCGATGATGAGCGCGACATATTTGCTCATATCACAGTTGATATAATAAGGCCGGGACAGAAGCTCTGGAGTCTGGTAGATCAGGTTTGTGGTAAGGATACCGTTTATGATACCGTCCTCATAGGCTTTGTCAAACTTTTCCATACCGTTGGTAAACAGTCCGAAGGTGGCGGCGGCATAGATGCGTTTTGCTTTTCTGCGCTTTAATTCCGTGGCCACATCAATGATGCTGTCTCCGGATGAGATCATGTCGTCAATGATGATCACATCTTTTCCTTCTACCGGGCTGCCAAGGAACTCATGAGCGACGATGGGATTGCGTCCGTCAACGATCCTTGTATAATCCCGTCTCTTATAGAACATCCCCATGTCAAGGCCGAGTACATTGGCCAGATAAATGGCACGGTTCGTACCCCCTTCGTCCGGGCTGATGGCCATCATGTGATCGCTGTCGATCTTCAGATCTTTTACATTGCGCAGAAGCCCTTTTATAAACTGATAAGTGGGAGAAACTGTCTCAAATCCGCTTAAGGGGATAGCATTCTGCACCCGCGGATCGTGAGCGTCAAACGTGACGATATTATCCACCCCCATACGCACCAGTTCCTGGAGCGCAAGGGCACAGTCGAGAGATTCCCGGGAACTTCTTTTGTGCTGGCGGCTCTCATAAAGGAAAGGCATGATAACGTTAAGACGCCGCGCTTTTCCGCCGACAGCTGCAATGATCCGTTTCAGATTCTGGAAATGGTCGTCAGGCGACATATGATTGATCCTTCCGGTAAGGGAATATGTGACGCTGTAGTTGCACACATCCACCATCAGATACAGATCCTTTCCGCGGATGGACTCACCGAGGATGCCTTTGGCTTCTCCGGAGCCAAAGCGCGGGACTTTGGCATTGATGAGATAGGAATCTTTCTCATAACCGGAAAACGCGATATCATCCTTGTATTCCGCAGCGCTTTCATGGCGCCATTTTACGAGATAGTCGTTGACTTTGTTCCCCAGTTCCTGGCATCCCTCCAGCGCGATAAGGCCCAGAGCGCCTACCGGAATATTCTCCAAGATTCGTTCTGTTCGGCGTAACATTAATGTTCCTCCCTGTGATTTAACTTTTTCTTGATTCGTATATCATCACCGATCATCTTCAGCAGGATATAGCTGCTTGTGATCCTGGAAAAAGAACGCTCGGTATAGAGGTCCGCGATGGATTCCAGGGACAGGTTGGTGGAGATGATCGTTGATTTCCTGTGTATAAGCCTTTCGTTGATGCAGGTAAAAAACTGTGAAGCGATAAAGGCGTTGGTGTATTCACTTCCCAGATCGTCGATGATCAGAAGATCGCAGTGGAAGATATAGTCACTCATATTTTTGGCGTCGATATCATTCCGGTCAAACTTGTTCTGCGTCAATGCACTGAACAGCTGGGGAGCGGAGAAATAGAGCACGGAAAATTCCCGGTCCATGATCTCCCTGGCAATGCACGTGGAAAGAAATGTTTTTCCCACGCCCACACTCCCATAGAATAAAAGATTCTGAAATTTTTCCCCGAAATGATCGATAAACTGATGGCAGACGCGAAGCGTATCCTCCATCATGGCACGGGCAGAACGCCCGGTTGTTTTATCATACTGGGCATCCGAGTAAAAATCAAGGCTGAAATTGTCAAAAGACGCCTCTGTCGGAAATTCTTTGATGTTAGATTCTTCGTATAAAAGACGGATGACTGCCTGCCGGAAGCAGTGGCATTTCTGATCTCCGATATAACCGGTATCCCGGCAGTCCGGGCAGTCGTAGACCGGATCAAGATAATCTTCCGGGAACCCGCCGGAGGCGAGGAGAGCCTGTTTGCTTTTTCTCAGGATCCCCAGTTCTTCTTTTAAAGAAGAAAGAGCATGGTCATCCCCGTTTAAAAGCTTTTTGCCGTACTGTACAGAAAGGACGGAGATGGACTCGTCCAGTGTCTTGAATTCAGGCAGCTTTCTGTATACTTCTTCATAGCGCTCTGCCTGGATATTGTGATTTTTCAGCTGTGTCTGTTCATACTGCCGCATGATGGCGTAATATTGTGCGTTCTTCAGTGGCATGGCTGTAGCTCCTTCTAATTGCTGTTCAACAACTGTTCCTCAAGGGAATCCATATCATAGCTGCGGCGTTCAAAATTGTTCAGATTTCTTGCGGCGGGCCTGGATTTGAGGGAAGATTTTGCCGAAGAACGTTCTTTCTGATGGGCCTCATCAAGTATGGACACATCCTTAAGGTGGCGGATATTTTTCTCATGCCATCTGGTCAGGATAGAATCCGCGTATTCAAAACTGGGCTGATGGGTGGAAGTGATGGTACGCCGGCATGCTTCCTCTATGATATCGGAAGAAAATCCATATTCATCTGCCCATTTATTGATATATTCGATCTCTGAGGGCGCAGGCCCCCGGTTTTTGATACCGAACGCGTTGAGGACGGTATAGCAGCTCCGGCTGTAGAGGGCGGAACGCTCTTTTGCCTGAGGAACGGTCTCGATGCCGCTCTCCGCCCAGGAAAAAGCAACCTTCCGTATATAATGCATACTTTTGTGGCCGTTTTCTACGCAGGACTCGATCAGGTATTCGATCAGGTCCGCGGACATGTGAAGATTGTCATAAAAATAGGTAATGGTCTCCATCTCCGTGTGAGTCAGCGTTTTTCCCAGATACTGTTCCGCGATGAAGAGAAGAGATTTGATCTCCTTCTGAGCGCGGAAGGTATCCAGCTGGACCGCTTTGCCGGAGGTCTTCTGCTGCCGGGAAGGCTCTCTGCCGGTTTCTGCCTCTGAAGCAGGAGCCGGCATGGAATCCCTGGAGGTTGTCCCGGACCTCTGAGAAGTTTTCAGAAGTTCAAGTCCGCAGACCTTTCCCTCGGAGTCCTTTTCCACCCTGAGAAGTCCCGCGGATTCCCAGTAGCGGAATGCGCGGAGGATGTCTTTTTCTGTATTGTTCAGACAGTCTGCGATGGTCGAGACTGTAATGGATGAACAGGGATCATCCAGATGGCGGAGAAGAAAAAGATAGACTTTCACAAATTCGCCGTTGGCGTCTGCCATATAGTTGTCAATAAAATCGTTCGGCAGCAGAGTCGCGTTTGTCTGATATTTGGTTTTTAATGTTAAAGTCTTCATATTTCGGTCCCACTTTCTTTCAATCCCTTTATTTGGCACATATAAATATATCACCTTATTCCCGGGTTAAAAAGCTTTTTTTCGTGGGTAAGTCCGGCTTTTTTGTAGATAATTCTGTTAAGAACTTGTGGATAACTCCGGAATCCCCTGTGATCAAAGGGATTGGAGAAGGTCTTCACCCACGGTCACCACGTCTCCGGCGCCCATAGTAATGAGGAGGTCTCCGGGGCGGCAGTTCGTCTTCAGGAACGCTTCGATCTCCTGAAAACTGGGGAAGTAGTGAGTGTCTGTCCCAAGTTTTGCTGTTTCTTCTGCCAGGTCCGCGGAAGAGATCCCCAGGGTATCTGTTTCGCGGGCAGCATAGATGTCAGCCAGGACCAGGTGATCCGCGTGGGAAAGTGCCTCCGCGAACTCATGAAAGAAGGCTTTTGTCCGGGTATAGGTGTGAGGCTGGAATACACACCACACACTGTTGTGAGGGGAGTGCTGGGCCGCTTTTAAGGTGGCTTCGATCTCGGTGGGATGGTGGGCGTAATCGTCCACTACGGTAACCCCGTTGAATTCCCCTTTATATTCAAAACGCCGGTCCGTTCCTGTGAAGGAGAGGAGACCTTTCTGCGTTACTTCCATCGGAATATCCAAAAGATCCGCGACAGCGATGGCGGACAGAGCATTGGATACATTGTGGTCGCCGGTCACAGAAAGACAGATGCGGCCGGCAGGTTCTCCGTGCCGGATCAGGTCAAAAGAGACATGTCCTTTTTCATCGTAGGCGAGCTTATCAGCGCTGTAGTCAAAGTCATGGGATGAGCCGTAGGTCACTACATTGCAGGAAAGCCCGCGGTAGATTTCCGGATAGTCTTTGATATCTCCGTTAATGACCAGCGTTCCGTCGTCCGGCAGAAGCTCTGCGAACTGGTGGAATGAATGACGGATATCCTCCAGATCTTTGAAGAAATCCAGATGATCCTCTTCTATATTAAGGATCACGCTGATCTTCGGAAAGAAATGGAGGAAACTGTTCGTGTATTCACAGGCTTCCGTGATAAAGACACCGGAGTTCCCCACCCGGATATTGCCGCCGATGGCCTTGAGGATGCCGCCCACCGAGATGGTCGGGTCCATATCCGCCTCCAGAAGGATGTGGGAGATCATGGATGTAGTGGTCGTCTTGCCGTGAGTCCCAGATACAGCGATGGGAGTATCATAATTCTTCATAAGCTGGCCCAGCAGTTCTGCCCGGGTCAGCATGGGGATCTTCTGTGCCACGGCTTCGATCAGTTCCGGATTGCTCCTGCTGATGGCTGCGGTGTAGACGACACAGCCGATGCCCGGTGTGATGTTTTCCGCTTTCTGGCCATAGGTGATATGGGCGCCTCTGGACACGAGTTTTTTCGTCAGAGGGGATTCTTTCGAGTCCGAACCGGACACGGCAAATCCCTCTTTCAGTAAAATTTCAGCCAGCCCGCTCATGCTGATGCCGCCGATCCCGATAAAGTGGACATGGATCGGGTGGTCAAAATCGATCTTATACATATGGTCTTCCTCTCTTCTTCTCTGATATTTCCTTTTAAAATTTGCAGACTACAGTCATAAAATATTCCAATCTACTATATTATACTATATATGATTAAAATTGAAAGATGTTCTTTTTGTGTGAAATTAACAAAAAGTAAAAAAATTTCAAGAAAAAATTGTAAAAATTTTATTGGATAAAAATAAATATATGGTATAATGAAGGTATCTAACTAGAAATGAGGTGACGCAATGTTTAAAAAGGAAATGATTGCCATGCTGCTGGCGGGCGGACAAGGCAGTCGACTGGGGGTCCTTACAGCAAAAGTCGCAAAACCTGCTGTGGCTTTTGGCGGCAAGTACCGTATCATTGATTTCCCGCTGAGCAACTGTATCAATTCGGGAATCGATACCGTGGGAGTGCTGACACAGTATCAGCCGCTGCGTCTGAACACCCATATAGGGATCGGCATCCCGTGGGATCTGGACAGAAACATTGGAGGGGTGTCCATCCTGCCGCCCTATGAGAAAAGCTCCAACAGTGAGTGGTACACGGGGACGGCCAATGCCATCTATCAGAACCTGAACTATATGGAGACTTATAATCCGGACTATGTGCTGATCCTATCCGGCGACCACATTTATAAGATGGATTACGAAGTGATGCTGGATTTTCATAAGGCGAACAAGGCAGATATCACGATCGCTGCCATGCCGGTGCCCATGGAGGAAGCCAGCCGGTTCGGCATCGTTGTGACAGACAGCGACAACCGGATCCGGGAATTTGAGGAAAAGCCGGAGAAGCCAAGCAGCAATCTGGCGTCCATGGGGATCTACATTTTCAGCTGGCCTGTGTTAAAAGAGGCGCTGATCAAGCTTTCTGATCAGCCGAACTGCGATTTCGGCAAACATATCATCCCTTACTGCCATAACAGGGGGGACAGGCTGTTCGCCTATGAGTACAACGGTTACTGGAAGGATGTGGGAACCTTAAGCTCCTACTGGGAGGCCAACATGGAGCTGATCGACATCATTCCGGAATTTAATCTTTACGAGGAATTCTGGAAGATCTACACAAACAGCGCGAATATTCCACCTCAGTATATCGCGGAGCAGGGAGTGGTAGACCGGTGCATCATCAGCAACGGCTGTGAGATCTGCGGAGAAGTGCACAGCTCAGTTCTGGGCGGCAGCATTACGCTTGGAAAAGGCAGCGTTGTGCGTGATTCCATTATCATGCAGGGCGTGACCATCGGCGAGAACTGTGTGATCGACAAGGCGATCATCGCGGAAGATACTGTGATCGGGGACAACGTGGTGATCGGAGTGGGCAGCGACGTGCCCAACAAGACAAAACCGAACATCTACAGCGGCGGGCTGGCGACCATCGGTGAGAACTCCGTCATTCCCTCCAATGTACAGATCGGAAAGAATACCGCCATCAGCGGAGTGACAAGCGCGGATGATTACAGAGACGGAGTGCTGGAGAGCGGTGAGACATTGATAAAGGCAGGTGACAGGATATGAGAGCGGTAGGGATTATCCTGGCTGGAGGAAACAGCCGGAAGATGCATGAACTGACAGCGAAGCGCGCTGTGGCGGCGATGCCCATTGCGGGGAGTTACCGCGCCATCGATTTTGCGCTCAGCAACATGACAAATTCTCATATCCAGAAAGTGGCGGTACTGACTCAGTACAACGCAAGGTCGCTTAATGAACATCTGAATTCCTCCAAGTGGTGGGATTTCGGGAGGAAGCAGGGCGGACTTTATGTATTTACGCCGACGATCACTGCTGACAATGGATACTGGTACAGAGGAACGGCAGACGCCATTTACCAAAATCTGGATTTTCTGAGAAAATGCCATGAGCCATATGTGATCATTACATCCGGCGACGCTGTGTACAAGCTGGATTACAATAAAGTACTTGAATACCATATTGCGAAAAAAGCGGATATCACCGTGGTATGTAAAGAGATGGAACCCGGTGAGGATGTCACCCGGTTCGGGACAGTCCGCATGAACGAGTCATCGCGGATCGAGGAGTTTGAGGAAAAGCCGATGGTGGCGCATTCTCAGACCGTATCGACGGGGATCTATGTGATCCGCAGGCGGCAGTTGATCGACCTTGTGGAACACTGCGCGGAGGATGAGAGACACGATTTTGTAACCGATATTCTGATTCGCTATAAGAATCTTAAGCGGATCTACGGTTATAAAATAAACAGCTACTGGAGCAACATTTCAACGGTAGATGCATATTACCGGACGAATATGGATTTCCTGAAACCGGAAGTGAGGAATTACTTCTTCCGTGAGCTTCCCAGTATTTATTCCAAGGTGAGCGATCAGCCGCCGGCAAAATATAATCCTGGCGCTGTTGTCAAGAACAGCCTTGTGGGGAGCGGAAGTATTATCAACGGAACGATAGAGAATTCCATCATCTTTAAGAAGGTATTCGCGGGAAACAACTGCGTGATCAAGAATTCCATTATACTGAATGATGTGTATCTGGGGGATAATACCTACATTGAGAACTGCATCGTTGAAAGCCGTGACACGATCAGAGCAAATACACGGCATGTGGGAGAGAATGGAGTGAAAGTAGTTGTAGAGAAAAACGAACGGTATGCATTATGACCGTATTTTAAGTACTATCATGCTGCGGGGAAAAGCGGCTGGAAGAGGAAAGGAGAACTGAGAGTATGCAGATCACAGATGTACGTGTGCGCAAAGTCGCGAAAGAGGGGAAACTGAAGGCGGTGGTATCGATCACGATCGACGGAGAATTCGTAGTTCACGATATCAAGGTGATAGAAGGGGAAAAAGGAATGTTTATCGCCATGCCGAGCAAAAAGTCACTGGATGGCGAGTACAGAGATGTGGCTCATCCGATCAATTCCGGAACAAGAGAAAAGATCCAGACAAGTATACTTGAAAAATACGAGCAGTCGCTTGAAGAGGAAGAACCGGAAGTTGTAGATGAAATTTGAATATTCTGAAAACAGTCAAAAAAGGGGACAGGCACTTTTTAAAAAGTGCCTGTCCCCTTTTTGCAGTATTTTCCAAATTGCATAAAAAACAGGTAAAATTTTTAAATAAAAACACCATAATACAGAAAAACGCAAACAATACGGAAAAAATACATATAAAAAATAACTAAAAAATTTTAATTATAAAAGAAAAATATAAAACTATTGACTAAATTCTGATAATGATATATACTTATATCAACACATATTAAAACGTTTTAATAAAAATTTAAGGAGTAATCAATGAGAACTACTATTAAAGATGTCGCGGAGAGATGCGGGTATTCGATCGCAACCGTGTCCCTCGTACTGAACAATAAGAAAGTAAGTATACCGCAGACAACCCGGGATAAGGTGTGGAAGGCAGCGACTGAGCTGGGGTACCGCCCGAATCAGCTGGCAGTGAGTATGATCACGAAAAAGACCAATGTTCTGGGGCTGGTTATTCCTGACAACAGCAATATTTTTTTCGCTGACATTTCTAAAGCGATCGAAGTGGCGGCCCATCGTGCCGGATACAATTTGATCTACGGGAATTCTGACAATAATCCGCAGCGTGATCTTGAATACCTGGAGATGTTTGTGGACCGAAGAGTAGACGGGATCATCTATGCGAAATCTACAGCTCTGGACTTCCGAAATAATAAGGAAGTTACCCGTTTTTTTAAAGAACGGACAACACCGATCGTAGCGGTAGACCGGGTAGTAGAAGACAGCAGCATCTGCTCTGTTGTATTGGACCATTTCCGTGGAGGATATCTGGCAGCGAACTATTTACTCGCATCAGGGCACACCCGGATCGGATGCTTTACCGGTCCTCATGATCTGGAATCTTCCCAGGAACGTCTTGCCGGATGCAAACGGGCGTTTGCGGAGGCGGGCATTTCCTTTGACAGCAGTCTTGTTTATGAAGGAAATTATCAGGCGGGAAGTGAGGAGCAGGCACTGGAATATTTTCTCGGGAAAAAAGTCACAGCAGTCTTTGTCTTTAATGACATTATGGCCTATGGACTTTATCGCGAAGCGCGAAGAAGGAACCTGTCGATCCCGAAAGATCTGTCGGTCGTGGGATTTGACGACGTTTTCTTCAGTGAGCTGATCCAGCCGGCGCTGACTACGGTCCGGCAGCCGGTAGCCGAGATGGGAGAATGTGCGGTGGAGACTCTGGTGAGGCTGATCAGGGAAGAAACGAAACCGGAGCAGAGCAGTTATGTATTTACGCCGGAATTAATTGTGCGGGACAGCGTGGCGCCTTTGTTATAAGGAGAAGAATTGTGAAAATATTAAATTTGGGTTCTCTGAATATTGACCGCGTCTATAATGTACATAAATTTGTCGCCGCGGGAGAAACTATCTCTGCTGAAAAATTTGGAATCTTTTTGGGAGGGAAAGGTTTTAATCAGTCAATTGCCATCGCGCGGGCAGGCGGAGAAGTCTATCATGCCGGCGCGGTCGGAACCGACGGGGAAGGTCTGATCTCCCTGTTGGAAGAAGAGAAGGTGCATCTGGATTATCTAAGACAGGTAAAAGGGCCAAGCGGCCATGCTGTTATCCAGGTGGACGATACAGGCCAGAACAGTATTATTGTCTATGCCGGCGCGAACGGCGCTGTAGATCAGGCCTATATCGATGAGGTACTGGGACATTTTGACCAGGGGGACCTTCTGTTATTGCAGAATGAGGTCAGCAATGTAGGATACGCGATTCTGAAAGCTCATGAGAAAGGAATGAAAGTAGCTTTTAATCCTTCGCCCATTACACCTGACCTGTTTAAATATCCGCTGGGGCTTGTCGATTTTTTTATTCTCAATGAGTTGGAGGGAAAAGCCCTTACAGGAGAAAAGGAATATGAGGCGATCCTCGATGCCATGTCAGCAGCTTATCCAAATTCTGTTTCTGTGCTGACGGTAGGAGAGGACGGTGTGATCTACCGGGATCACAGACGGCAGCTGGAGTGCGGGATCTATAAAGTTCCGGTCATGGATACAACCGCGGCGGGAGATACTTTCTGCGGTTATTTCCTGGCAGGTTTATCCCAGGGGCGTTCCATAGAAGAAATATTAAAAAATGCTTCTATGGCCTCGGCAATAGCCGTATCACGAAAAGGAGCGTCTCCTTCCATCCCTACATTTAAGGAGGTGAACGATTTTCTCGGGGAATGGAGCAAAAACCAACCTCATATACCGGATATTGAAAACGGCAGTTTTATTCAGAAAACTGCGGTTGCGCAAGAGGAAAATTTACTGAAAAAAAGAAAGGAAGGAATATTATGAAGAAGTCTTATCGTATCATCAGTTTAGTTTTGACGGTTCTTTTGTGTATGGCTCTGTTCGTCGGATGCGGCGGTTCGAATGACGAAGCGGATTCCGGGGAAAGCTCCGGCGGGGATGACAAGTTTGTAGTTTACGCGCCGCTTTCAGGAGAACTTGGCGATGAAAGCTTCATGGACTCCGCAAACAGAGGACTTGAGTGGGCGCAGGAAGAACTGGACTGTGAAGTAAAGGTAATCCCGGCATCTACAGATGATCCGCAGGCATGGGACCGTAACTTAAGAGAAGCGGCACAGAATCCGGATGTTGACCTTGTGGTCACAGGTGGTACTGTAGTGGCAACAACACTGGAAGAGATCGCTCCGGACTTCCCGGACAAACCGTTCCTGATCTTTGACGCAGAGTCCAATGGCGACAATGTTACCGGAATCAGCTACAAGCAGAATGAAGGCGCGTTCCTGGCAGGAGCTCTGGCGGCTCTTATCACAAAGAACCCGGATCAGTTCCCCAACGCGACAGGCAGCAACACAGTAGCGATCGTAGGAGGCGAGGATATCCCGGTAGGCCGTGACTTTATGGCAGGATTTGAAGACGGAGCAAAATATATCGATCCGAACATCACAGTTGACAGCCGTTTTGCAGGAAGCTTTACAGACCCCCAGAAAGGATATGACACCGCGATGGCAGCCATCAACGACGGGGCAGACGTTGTATATCAGTGCGCGGGACCGGCAGGTCTGGGTGTTTTAAAAGCAGCGGCAGAGTCCGGACGTTATGGACTGGGAAGCGACAGTAATCAGAACCACCTGCAGGAAGGCTATATTCCGGCCAGCGTGATCAAGGCAGTAGACCAGACCGTATTTGACGCAGTAAAACAGGCAAAAGAAGGAAAACTTGAAGCCGGCGTGACGATCATGGGAGATGTAAGCAACGGAGGAATGAATCTGGAAATGGATGAAGAAATGGTACCGGAAGAGTTCCGTCAGCAGATCGAAGACATCAAGGAAAAGATCGCTTCCGGAGAAATTACACCAGCTTCTTACTTTGACGAATAATTAATGGATGATGATGGACATGAGTTTAGAAAATAAGAATGCCACAAAACAGCCGATCGCGGAATTTAAGGGCATAGTAAAACGTTTTAATGAAAAAGTCGCAGTTGATCACATTGACCTGGAACTGATGCCGGGAGAAGTGCTTGCTATCTGTGGAGAGAACGGCGCCGGGAAATCTACGCTGATGAACTGTCTGTTCGGGATGCTGATCCCTGAAGAAGGCGAGATCATTATTGAAGGTAAACCGGTGAAGTTTGAAAATCCCCGGCAGGCGCAGGACCACGGCATTGGAATGGTCCATCAGCATTTTAAGCTGATCCCGTCTTTTACCGTGGCGGAGAATGTATTTCTCGGGCACGAAGAGACGGAGAAGCTTCGCCGGGTCAATGAGAAGAAACAAAATGAAATCGTATCGCAGCTGTCTGAACGTTACGGGCTGCAGATCAATCCTACGGACCGGGTCTCTGACCTGTCCGTAGGGCTGCGGCAGAGAGTGGAGATCCTGCGGGCGCTGTCCAAGGAAGTTAAGATCCTGATCCTGGATGAGCCGACGGCAGTGCTGACCGCGAATGAAGTAGACAAGCTCTTCTCAGTTATTCGGCGGCTGACAGCCGACGGGATGTCAGTGATCCTGATCACGCACCGTCTGAACGAAGTCGTGCAGATCGCGGACCGTGTAGTGATCATCCGCCGCGGCAAGAAAATATCTACCCACATGCGGGGTACATTTACACAGCATGAGCTGGCGACCCTGATGATCGGAAAGGAACCGAGGCCGGTCAAGAAGAGAGTACCGGTCGATATTACAGGAGCTGTGATGCTGGAAGGCAGACATCTGACCGCTTCGGATACCCGCGGGGTTCCCATGCTGAAAGACTTCAGTTTCCAGGTGCGCGCCGGAGAGATCCTGGGGATCGCTGGTGTTGCCGGAAACGGGCAGTCAGAACTGATCAATCTTGTCACCGGCATCCAGAAGCCGGACAGCGGAGAGCTGGATGTGTGCGGAAAGAATATGACCGGACGGCCGGTGTCCGCGTACCGGAAGAACGGAGTTGTGCTCATACCGGAAGACAGAATGGTGCGGGGGATCAGCCGCTATTCCAATATTGTAGACAATGTGGCGGCAGGTCTTTTGGACGATGATTCACTGGGGAAATTCTTCCTCAACCGTAAAAAAGTAACCGACAGGACAAAACAGCTGATCCAGCAGTATGATGTCAGGGACGCGTATCCGGGCACGATCATACGGCGTCTGTCCGGCGGAAATATCCAGAAAGTCGTGCTTGCGAGAGAGCTGTCACGTGAACCCAAAGTAGTAATAGCGGCAGAGCCGACCAGAGGTCTGGACATCGGAGCGATCGAGTTCGTTCATGACCAGCTGAATAAACTGCGCGAGGAAGGGGTCGCCATCCTGCTGATCTCCATGGAACTGGGTGAGATCCTGGAGCTGTCAGACCGCGTGATGGTACTGTATGATGGCAGACTGATGAAAGAGTTCACCGGAGAAATGCCGGATGAAAGAACAATAGGACCATATATGTTAGGTGTGCATGATGAAAGAAAAGATGATTAAAAAAGTAAAATACATATGGAAGAATTCGTCCCGACAGGTCAGCGCGGTGATCCTCAGTTTTATCGTAGCCATCATAGCTATCGCGCTGATCTCCAAACAGCCGATGACCGCATTTACTTCCTTTGTCTTCAGTTCCTTTACAAATATTTATAATCTGGGGAACATGCTTTCTATCGCTACCATCCTGATGGTGACCGGTCTGGCTTCCATGATCGGGTTTAAGGCCGGAGCCTTTAACATGGGCGGCGAGGGACAGCTTTATCTGGGGTCGATGACGGCGGCAGTGATCGCGATCTACAGCCCGCTTCCTCCGATCGTGACGATCATATTGTCTCTGGCAGGAGGGGCACTGGTCGGCGCTCTTTGGGTCCTGATCCCGGCAATGCTGAAAGTATCGCTGGGGATCAATGAGATCGTGACCACACTGATGTCTTCAAATATCGCGATCTATCTGACCGCGTACCTGGTCAACGGAGTTTTGAGAAATCCGGATTCAGGCGCTCCGGAGACTGTACGTCTGGACAGGTCTCTGAGGCTTCCTCAGCTGATCCAGGGGACAAAGATCAATACAGGGATCATTATAGCGTTGATCCTGATCGTGATCATTTATATCTATTTTTATCGTACCAAAGGCGGCCTGAAGGTGAGAATGGTGGGTATGAATCCGTTATTCTCCCAGACCGTCGGGATCAATGACCGGAGAGTGCTTTTTTCCTCCATGCTTGCCAGCGGCGCGCTCGCGGGTCTGGCGGGAGCTCTGGTGACGATGGGTATCGAGTACCGTTTTATTTCAGGATTTTCACCGGGATACGGCATGCTGGGGATCACAGTAGCCCTGATCGGAGGCCTTCATCCTGTCGGAGTGCTGGTCTCAGCGGTCTTCTACGGAACCCTTATGAACGGCGCGACGACGATGCAGATGAATACAGACGTTCCGTTTGCGCTGGTATCGCTCATTCAGGGTATTGTGGTCATGCTGGTTACCAGTCAGCTGAAATGGCCGAAAGCGCTTAAATTTAAGAAATTGCGGAAAGGGGAGAGGACGACGTGAGAGAACTGGAATTATTTTTGGCAACAGCGCTGGGCACGATGACTCCGATCCTCGCCACAGCGATCGGAGGAGCCTACGCGGAGAAATCCCGTACCACCAATATCGGTATGGAAGGTATGATGCTCATATCCGCGTTCTTTTCCATGGTGATCGGATTTCAGGCTAAAAGCGCGTGGATCGGTCTGCTTGGAGGAATCGGGTGTTCGGTCCTCGTAGCATTTATCTTCGCTCTGATGGTGTTCCGTCTGGACTGCGACAAGATCATAGGAGGGATCGGGCTGAATCTCTTTGCGTCAGGTCTGACACTGCTTCTGATGACGGTATGGTTCAATGAACCCGGAACATATAAACCCAAGGGAATGCCCACACTTCCAACCGTGGAAATTCCGCTGCTGGAAAAAATACCGATCATCGGACCCGCGCTGAACGGACAGAGCATCCTGTTCTTTATCACCATTGTACTGGTATTTATCTTCCGGTATGTGATGGAAAAGACCAGATACGGATACTGGGTCCGGGCGGTAGGCGAGAATGAGGACGCGGCGATCGCCGCGGGTATCCCGGCTGTAAAAGTCCGGATATCCACACTGCTTATCAGCGGATTTACGGCCGGTATCGGCGGAGCGTTCCTGTCGATCTCGACGCTGGGTCTGTACAGTCACAACATGACATCAGACCGCGGCTTCATCGCTCTGGCAGCGACCATCTTTGGAAACGGCCGTATCGGCGGAACCGCCATCGCGGCAATGATCTTCGGAACGGCAGAAGGAGCGGCCATCCGTCTCCAGTCAGAAAACATGCCGATCCAGATCCTTAATATGCTGCCCTATGTGGCTACCATTGCAGCGCTTGTGATCTATGGACTGAGGAAAAAACGCAAAGGTGAAAAAGAGGATCTGGAGTCCTATGTTCCTTCGATCGTACCGAAGGACTGACCGCTTGGGAGGGACAGAACAGAAAGGAGAGGACAAATGGCAGAAAATTTAGGAATCAAATATCTGCATCATATTGGATTTACAGTAAAGGATATTAAAGCAACGCAGGAGTTCTACGAAAAACTCGGATTTGAATTCTACGACCACTGGGTGGAGACTCCTGAGGAATGCGCGCTGGGGATGGGATTCCCCGGATGTGCCATCGAGCCGGTCCAGATGGTGGGATACGGATGCATGCTGGAGTTTATCCAGTATAACGAGGGAAAAGGCTCTGATACATGCGTGGCCGCGAATCAGATCGGAGCCGCGCACATCGCGCTGATCGTGGAGGATATCTACAAATTTACAGACACGTTGAAGGCACAGGGCGTGGAGTTTGTCAGCCCCGTGATCGAGCATGAGTTCGCGCCGTGGGTGCAGCTGATCGATCCGGACGGCATCCGTGTAGAATTCATGCAGTTAAGAGAGAAGGAATAGATCGTAGGAGGTGCTATTATGACTGATGTGATACTGGATATCGACGCGGCAGGCGATGATATACTGGCGGTACTTTACGGCGCTCTGCACAGCGAAATCAATCTTTTAGGGATCACAACTTCCTGCGGGGCCAGCGGCAGCATTGAACAGGCATCATGGGTGGCCCTGAACGTACTGGAAGTGGCGGGAGATATGAAGACCCCGGTCTATAAAGGCTCCCAGGGACCAATGAACCCGGTGGCAGCTGACGATCTGGATTCTCCGGTACATTTTGATGATGAGCTGCGCTGGAAGTTCGGGGACCGGCTGGACAAGTTCAATACTCCGGCGAAGCGGCCGGCAAGAGAGCCGGAAGAAACGGAGGCCTGCGATTATCTCATCCGGATGTTCAATGAGCGGCCGGGCGAGATCAAGCTGGTGGTTACAGGCCCTCTTACCAATATCGGCCTGGCTCTTCAGAAAGATCCGGGGATCGCAGGAAAGATCAAACATCTGTATGTGATGGGAGGCTGCTTCAATACGCCGGGTAATATCACTCCGGTTACAGAGTACAACATCTGGGCAGACCCGGAGGCGGCAAAGATCACTTTTAATTCCGGCGTGCCGATCACGGTTGTGCCGCTGGACATCTGCGAGGACAATAACTTTGCCTGCGGCATGTTTACCAGGGACCATATCGCGGACCTTGAAAATTTCGGCTCCGGCAAGGTGGTTGAATATATCGCGGACAAATTCCCGATCTATGTGGACATCTGGAGGGAATATTTCCGCCTGGGCGGATTCCCCATGGATGACGCCATCACGCTGGCGCTGACTGTGGAAGAAGACCTGTGTAAATATACAGATCCCGTCTATATCGACATCGAACTGGAAGGAACCCTTTCCCGGGGACAGACTGTGGCCTATTTCGGAAGCCAGATCCTGAAGACCGGGCAGGGAAAACCGAAAAATTCACGTATTGCCACCTGGCTGGACGGGCGGCGTTTCATCGACGGGTTCGTTGATACAATGCTTGGAAAACGATGAAAGAAGGGAAGATACCTATGGCAGAAGGGAAGACACCTGTGACGAAAGGAAAATATACCCCGCGGAGCATCCTGGTGCGCTGCATCGTCATTATGATCGGTGTGGTGATCGTAGGATTCGGGGCGGCCGGCTATGTGACGGCCAATCTGGGAAGTGATCCGGTCACCGCCTTTGTGCAGGGACTGTCCAATGTGTTCGGGATCAGTTTCGGAACAGCCATGAACGCGTTCAATATCGTGTGTTTTGTGATCATTCTGATCTTTAACCGGAGGCTGATCAATGTAGGCACTGTACTGTATACGTTCACTCTGGGATATTTCAGCGATTTCTTTATCGCGCTGCTGGAGAGGGGCATGGGAGACGCTCCGGGGATGGCAGTGCGGGTCGTGGTGATCCTGGCCGGAACGCTGGCGCTGGGTGTGGGACTGGGCTTCTATCAGTCAGCAGAATTCGGTATCGGTCCCTCAGACGCTTTAAACCAGACCATCTCGGCAAAGACAAATATCCCTCTGAAATGGGAAAGGATCATCTTTGACGTTATCATGGTCATAGGAGGATTCCTGCTGGGCGGAGTAGTTTTCGTCGGAACCATCATAGGAATGGTGGCCGTCGGGCCGATTATGGCGCCGACCATCACCACATGCAGCAAATGGGTAGACAGATGGGCCGGGACGGAAAAGACGGGGTAGGGTATCCGGAACAAAAGTTCAGAGGATATCCCATCCGGGCAGCTCGGAGATATTTAACTCAAAACACATTTTTCTTTTATCCTTTGGATGATAAAACGTAAGTTTATACGCGCAGAGCCGGAGAGGCTCTGCGTTTTCTCTGTCCGCGGGTTCACAGACTCCGTACTTCCGGTCGCCTGCGAGAGGACAGCCCAGATGGGCCATCTGTATCCGGATCTGGTGCCGGCGCCCGGTATCCAGAACAATATCCACAAGAGAGAGCCCGTCCCTGCTTTCAATCACTTTATAAGAGAGCCGGGCGAATTTGGCCCCGGGTGTGTCCTTTTTGCAGACCCGGGTGATATTGGCGCGCCCGTCACTTACGAGATAGTCCTCAAGAGTACCCTGCAAAGGAGACGGGATTCCATTTACCAAAGCACGGTAATATTTTCCGAAACCGGAGGTGGCAAGCTGGCGGTTCAGCTCTCTGGCCGCCGCAGGAGTTTTCGCGAATACAAGGAGTCCTTCCACCGGCTGATCCAGACGGTGGATGACGGCCAGATAAGGAGCAGACGGACCGGATGCCGGCTTTGTGCCGGACCGGGAGGACGAGGCCAGATAATTTTTCAGGAGACTGACCAGGTCGAAAGAACCGACATGAGAGGTCTGAGTGGCAATGCCCGCAGGCTTGTGACAGACGATGATCTGACTGTCTTCATACACCAGAAGAGACGCTATGTCCGGCCTTTTGTATTTTGTTCTGTCCATATCCTGATCTCCTTTTCGTATTCTTGACTTTTCCACTGCCAGCAGATAAACTGATTATGATATAAAAGAAGTTTCAGGTCAAGCTTTTTAAGGAGGCAGTTCATGATAAACAACGAATGGGAACGGTTCGGGGATGAGATCCGAAGGACCATCCAGAACGCGGTGGATTCCCGGGATTACAGCAGGCTTAACCAGACCGTCTCAGACACCATCGGACGTGCCATGGACCAGGTGTCCAGAGGGCTGAAAAACGGCGGCTGGTACCGGGAACGCCCGGGGCAGAACGGACCGGGAGGCCCGAACAGCGGACCGTGGAACCAGGGACAGACTTATCAGTCATATCGCGCGTCTGACGCCGGGATGTCCAGGCCAAAAGGGCAACGGCTCTATCAAAGCGGGATATCCTCCATCGCGGGAGGACTCTTGCTGGCAGTGGCCGGATTTGTTTTGGGAGCGGGATCTCTTGTCCTTACTCTGCTCCTTCTGCTGGGCGTTCTGGGTCCGGGAGGACGGATCGCCGCGGTGGGAGCCGGTGTGTTCGGCGTGCTGACGGCCGTGTTTGCCGTGATGGCGGGAGCCGGTACTGCTCTGGCGTGCAGCGCGGGAAGGTTTCGGAGGTATGTAAAAATCCTTCAGGGGAGAGAGTACTGTGACATCCGGGAGCTGGCCCAGAGGACGGGACGCAGTGCCAGGGATGTGGTCAAAGACCTGCGTAAGATGATCCGGAAGGGGTGGTTCTGTCAGGGCCATCTGGACGAACAGGAGACCTGTCTGATGGTCAGCGCCGGAGCATGGGATCAGTACCGGAAGCTGATGGACCGGATGCGCAGGCAGAAGGCAGAGCAGGAGGCGGCCAGGGAACGGACCCGCCAGGAATACGAAAAGCTGCCACCGGAAGTCCAGAAGGTGATCCAGGCAGGAGATGACTATGTGCGGAAGATCCGGGAGGCCAACGACGCCATCCCGGGAGAGGAGATCTCGGCCAAGATCTCCCGGATGGAGATGCTGGTGGACCGTATTTTCGACCGGGTGGAGCAGAAGCCGGACACAGTAGATGACATCCACAGACTGATGGAGTATTACCTGCCCATGACCATCAAGCTTTTGGACGCGTATGAGGAACTGGACAGCCAACCTGTGCAGGGAGAAAACATTATTTCTTCCAAGAGGGAGATCGAGAAGACCCTGGACACGCTGAACACGGCGTTTGAGAAGCTGTTGGATGATCTGTTCCAGGATACGGCCTGGGATGTATCATCGGACATTTCTGTTTTGGAGACCATGCTGGCCCAGGAGGGTCTGACAGAGGACGCTCTGAAAGCAGGCCGGGATGGAAAAGACAGATAAAAAGACAGAAGACGGCTGAGATATCAGCATGAAAAGAAGCAGAAACGGAGGGAGATACAATGAGCAACGATTTTCAGGATATGAGCACAGCGCCCACACTGACGCTGGATCCGTTCCAGACGCAGGAGGAGAAGAAGGTTCCGGCGGCAGAGCAGCAGGATCCGGAACTGGACGACAGTATACTCACAGAGGAAGAGCGCAGGATGGTGGATGCTTTCGCGCAGCAGATCGACCTGACCAACTCCACGCTGGTCCTCCAGTACGGGGCGGGGACCCAGAAGAAAATGGCGGATTTCTCCGAGTCTGCCCTGGACAATGTCAGGTCAAAAGATCTGGGAGAGGTAGGACAGCTTCTCTCCAGCGTGGTGACGGAGCTGAAGAGCTTTGACGAAGAGGAGGAGAAAGGGTTCCTCGGTATTTTCAAAAAGGCGTCCAACAAGATCGAATCCATGAAGGCAAAATATGCCAAGGCGGAAACCAATGTCAATGAGATTGTGAAGGTGCTGGAGAAACATCAGGTCCAGCTTATGAAGGACACGGCTCTGCTGGACAAGATGTATGAACTGAATCTGACCTATTTCAAGGAACTGTCCATGTACATTCTGGCTGGCAAGAAAAAGCTGGCGGAAGTCAGGAACACCCGGCTGAAGGAACTGACAGAAAAGGCGCAGATATCCGGACTGCCGGAAGACGCTCAGGCCGCCCGAGATCTGGATGCCATGTGTAACCGTTTTGAGAAGAAGGTCCACGATCTGGAGCTGACCCGGATGATTTCCATACAGACCGCGCCGCAGATCCGGCTTGTGCAGAACAACGATACCCAGATGGTGGAGAAGATCCAGTCCACGATCGTGAATACGATCCCTCTGTGGAAGAGCCAGATGGTACTGGCGCTGGGCGTGGAACATTCCGCTCAGGCGGCGGAAGCGCAGCGTCAGGTGACGGACATGACCAACGAGCTTTTGAAGAAGAATGCCGAGAAGCTGAAGATGTCCACTCTGGAGACGGCGAAAGCATCCGAGAGAGGCATCGTAGACATCGAGACATTAAAGGCTACGAATGAATCCCTGATCTCCACCCTGGATGAAGTTATGACGATCCAGAGAGAAGGCAGAGAGAAACGCCAGGCGGCAGAAGCGGAGCTTCGGAACATGGAGCAGGAGCTGAAGGGCAAACTGCTGCAGATACAGGGAGGGCAGCCTTCTGCCTGATGTTAAAAAACAGAGTGCGTTCTAATTTCTTGTTGACAATCTGAAAATCCGCGTTATAATAGAATAGAATCGTAAAAAGCCAAGGTTGAAAACAGGACAAGTCTTCTGACAGAGTACTCTGTCAGAAGGCGTTTTCTTTTTTGGCTCTTTTGCGTTCCGGGATGCCGAAGGCATTCCAGTCAAAGGATAAAATTCAGTTATACAGCAAAGGAGAGTAGAGAATTATGAACACATTAGTAATCGTACTGATCGCCGCAGTGTGCCTGATCGCGGCATACGCGCTGTACGGACGCTGGCTGGCGAAAAAATGGGGAATTGACCCGAAAGCGAAGACTCCTGCAGTGCTCCACAATGACGGACAGGATTATGTGCCCACGGACGGATGGACCGTATTCGCCCATCAGTTTTCCTCCATCGCGGGCGCGGGTCCTGTCACCGGAGCGATCCAGGCGGCGGCGTTCGGATGGCTGCCGGTCCTTCTGTGGATCATCCTGGGAGGGATCTTCTTCGGAGCAGTGACAGATTTTGGAGCGCTGTACGCCAGTGTGAAAAATGACGGAAAGTCCATGGGACTTCTGATCGAGAAATACATCGGGAAAGCAGGCAGAAAGCTCTTCCTTGGATTCTGCTGGCTGTTCTGCCTGATCGTGATCGCTGCCTTCGCCGATATGGTGGCGGACACCTTCAACGCCTATGTAGTGACAGACGGCGTCCAGACCCTGGCTGAAAACGCGACGGTAAACGGAGCGGCGGGAAGCATCTCTTTGTTCTTCATCTTGTTTGCCGTTGTGTTCGGAGTGGTGCAGCATAAAATGAAATTTACGGGCTGGAAAGAAGTCGTGTTCGGGTTGGTATGCACTGTACTGGCCTTCGTGTTCGGTATGAATTTCCCGGTGATCCTGGGCAAGGACATGTGGGTGTACATCGCGTTCATTTACATTTTCCTGGCGGCAGTGCTGCCCATGTGGTTCGTGATGCAGCCCAGAGATTATATGTCTACCTTTATGTTCGTGGGAATGATCGCGGGAGCGGTGCTGGGACTGATCTTTGCCCATCCGGCCATGAATCTTCCGGCCTTTACCGGATTCCAGAACGAGAGTCTGGGAACCCTTTTCCCGATCCTGTTCGTGACGGTGGCCTGCGGCGCGGTATCCGGCTTCCACAGCCTGGTGTCGTCCGGGACATCCTCCAAGACCATCTCCAATGAGAAAGATATGCTGAAGGTAGGATACGGAGCCATGGTCCTGGAAAGTCTTCTGGCCGTGGTGGCCCTGTGCGTGGCGGGAGCCGTGGCCGGCGCTGACGGAACAGCCATGGCGGGAACTCCCTTCCAGGTCTTTTCATCCGGTGTGGCGGGCTTTCTGGAAATGTTCGGGATCCCGGTCTATGTGGCTCAGAGCTTCATGACCATGTGTGTGTCCGCTCTGGCGTTTACAACCCTGGATTCTGTGGCCCGGATCGGCCGTATGTCCTTCCAGGAGCTTTTCAGCGTGGATGACATGGAACACGCGGAAGGCTGGAGGAAAGTCCTGTGCAACAAATATTTCGCCACAGTGATCACCCTGGTGTTCGGCTATATCCTGACACAGGTGGGGTATTCCAATATCTGGCCCCTGTTCGGAAGCGCCAACCAGCTGCTGAGCGCGCTCGTGCTGATTACTCTGTGCGTATTCCTGAAAGTGACCGGCAGAACGATGAAGACACTGGTGCCGCCGTTCGTGATCATGCTGATCGTGACATTCTCGGCTCTGGTACAGAGGTTCGTCTCTCTTGTCAAAGCCTTCTCGGCGGGAACCGGCGTGTTTATGGTGGAAGGCCTGCAGTTGATCGTCGCGGTTCTGCTGATGATCCTTGGCGTGACCATCGTGGTAACTTCAGGAAAAGAACTCATCCGGAAGAAAGCCGCGGACTGAGATTGGCGGATCAAAAAGCGGATTAAAAGGATAATTTTACCAAATATTTGTTGATAGAATAGAAAATTTATGGTAAAATTGACATGTGGTGAAGATTCCTTGGATACGGCTTGTAAGACACCCGTACCCAGGGAATTTTTGCTTTTGAAAGGAGATCCAGGAGAAAATTAAATAATTACAGGGGGGATGAACATGAAGAAAAACAGAAGAACTTCCATAATTTTTATCCTGATTGCAATGCTGGTGATTGCAGCGGCGGGATTCCTTCTCGGGAGATTCCTGGGAGCGGGAGCGGCAGAAAAGAAAACAAAACTGACCGCTCATCAGACAGAATCCACGATCGTCGCGGTAGTAAACCTTGACGAAGGGACCGCGTCAGGAGATACCAATGTCAATTATGCCGAGAGCCTGTCCGAATTTCCGGATCCGGATTTCGAGTATTCCTCTCTGGAGGAGGCCAGAAGCGGATTCGAGTCGGGACAGTACGGAGCGTACATCATTATTCCGGCGACATTTTCTAAGAGTGTGGAGAGCATCAATGACGCTCCCCAGGCTTCATTTCTGGAGTACGCCGTAAATCAGAACTATACCGGGGAGACCCAGTATGAACTTCTCTACAAAGTCGTCAGCTTCGCGAACACGCTGAATGACAATCTGAGCTACATGTACCTGAGCAATATCCTTCAGGAATTCCACGACGCGCAGGACGGGGCTGTCACCGTCATGGCAAATGATCTGACAGACAAGGACGCCATTGACAGGATACAGGCCTATGATCTGGTGGCCCTGGTGCCGGTGCCCGAGCTTGTGCAGGAAGAAAACACAACAGAGACGCTGGACATCACGCCATATACAGAGAAGAACGCCCAGCTGTCCCAGAGCATTGACGATCAATACATGCTCTGTGTGACGCAGATACAGGAACAGATCCAGACCATGCAGGAGTCCGGAATCCAGCTTTCCGATGTGCTGACCAGCCTGTCCGAGCAGGTGGCGGCGATCGATCTGACTGTGGACGACCAGGGAGAGTCCATCGCCGGCAAAGCCGATGAAGCGCTGACAAAGTCACTGGAGGACTACGTGGAAGGGGCGCCGGATAAGGACGAACTGTGCCGTCAGCTCCAGACGGTGAGAGACGACTATCAATACATAAAAGACCGGTGGAACAAGTCCAACGAGATCTACAACAGCCAGCTCCAGGAAAGGCTGAAAGAAGAACTTGGCAAAGTTTTAAGCGCCGCGGCTTCCGCCATACCGGAACTGACCGTGACCGGGAACGGTACAGACGGTTATACAGTGACGCTCGCCGGATCCGCGGAAGGAGCGGCGGCGCCGTCACTTGTGTTTACCATGGCGGACGACGGCACGCAGAGCGCTCAGGAGGAGTTATTAAAACAGATCACGGTGTCCCTGGCACAGGCAGAGAACACAAAAGAAACGATCCTGGTTTCGGTCAACATCGGAGAATCTTCGCCCGGAGCGGGAGACGGACAGCCATATATGATGAATTACGACGTCAACAGTTCGGTAAAGACCGTTCTTTCCCAGTGGGACGACGAGGCACAGGCGCTGGGCTATCTGTCAGCGGCAGATTTCCTGGATAAGTACGGGACGGGTCAAGTGGAGCTCCCGGATGGGAAGTACATCCAGTATTCCGGAGAGACCGGGGCTTTTGCCTCCTATATCAGGGATGGAGTGAACAGTACGGATACCGCCGCTTACAGCATCGAGGAAGTGAAAGACTGGCTTTATGATGATGAGGGAAATATCATCCGCGACGACAAGGGCCAGCCGGTGAGCGTCTCCTCTCTGATCGATCAGGAGGATGAAGAGCTGGAGCAGATGATCGAGGATCTGGCAGCCTGCAATGAGCTGGATATCCAGTCCGTCCGCGATCTGGTGAAGACGCAGTATATCGATCCCATCGAGGCCAACGCCGCGGAAGCCAAAGAGACCTTCATCCAGAGAAATGAAGATGAAAAAGCCGGCGTGGCCGCGTACAATGAGGAGATGTCAGAATTCAGTCCCGAGATCAACTCCCAGTTTATCACAGAGAACATTGCGGACATGACGGCCAACAATCAGGACCTGCAGGCGGATCTGACCGAGAACAATATGGTCTATATGGATTACGCCAACAACGTGTTCCGAGCCGCTCAGGAGAATGTCAGCTCCCTGCAGGAGTACATCAACGAGACAAAAGAAAGCTCTGACGCGGCTGTTACCGGAGGACTGGATGAGGCCAAGGATATCAAGGCGGATACCAGCTGGCAGAATCAGAACATATTGGATGCTTTCTCGAAGAAGCTTCCCTATACCAGGCTGGGGAGTGCCGAATCCACACAGACCTACCAGTTTATCGCAAGTCCGGTCAAGCTTCTGGATACTTCCGATGAGAGCCGGGCCGCAGAGGCTCAGACCACATCCGGTCAGGCCTCAGAGCAGGAAGACGGCGGGTTCCCGTGGGAGATCGTCTATCTCATCGTCGGGATCCTGGTGCTGATCCTGCTGATCTTACTGTTCCGGAACAGCAGGAAGACAAAAGAAGGGCAATAAGCTGCCTGGCAGCATTGCAAATATATACAAATACTTACAGGCATCCGGGGAGACCGGAGCCGGAAAAGGAGGAAATGAGTATGGGTATCAGAATGAACACAGAGGATGTCATCGCCAGAGGGCAGGAGATCGCAAGTCACGTAGAGGATGTGACAACACTTCAGAACTATCTGAACGACGTGGTGAACAATCAGCTTCCGGAACTCTGGGAAGGAAGCGGTTACGAAGGATTCGCGGCCAGAGTGGCAGAGATGGCGCCCAGCTTTGACGCTATGAGAGACCTTATCAGCGACATCGGACAGGGCGTTGTGACCAACGCTCAGCAGTATGCGGACTTCGACCAGGCCGCAGGCGCAGCCAACAGAGGATAAGACTTCATAAGGGGAAGTATGGAAGGTACTTCCCCCTTCCATTACCCGGGAACAGAATCCCCGGGACACAGAACAGGTATGAGTACCGAATAATATAAGTACGGAACGATATGAGGAGGTGAAACAGATGCCGGACAGCAGTGACATTACGCTCGACCCGGGCGTGCTGGAAGGAAATCAGAGTGATCAGGTCCCCATCAGCGACCTGTACGGCATGCCCGTCTTTCACCCGGATATTGAGGATAAGATCCAGGACGCGGAGCAGGAAGAAGAGGAGGAGCTGAAGGAGATCCGACAGCAGGTATTCGAGCCCCACACAGACAAAGAGGCGGAAGAGCTGGGCGAGATCCGGGAGCAGATCTTCACGGTGGAAGAGCCTCTGGCAAACACAAATGCGTCTGCCCGTTCAGGCGGATACGGAGGAGGCGCGCTTCTGGCCGTCGAGGTCATGGCGGCGGTGTTCCTGGCAGTACTGCTCCTTTACCAGAGACACAGGAAAAAGAAGAGAAAGGAGATCCAAAATGACGCTTACGATTATGGAAGATAAAAGAAAGCTTGATGTGGTCGTAAAACCGGAGCAGCGGATCCAGGAAGTATACCGGATCCTGGTGGAGAACGGGCGGTTTCCGGCCCTGCGTCCCGCCATCCAGCTGAAAGTCTATTCCCTGCGGCAGAAGCGCTATGTAAACCCCATGCTTACCTTCCGCCAGGGGAATATATACGAAGGAGATATCCTGCGCGTCAGCTGATGGCAGAGAAGGCAGGAGCCGGAAGACAAATATCCGGAAAATGAGTATTCGGAAAACAAGTATCCGGGAAATGGATATCCGGGAAATAAAAAGACAACTACCGGGGAGCCGGGCCGGTAAGGCCTGGAAAAACAGAAACAGGAAGAGAGTGAGGGAAACAGATGAGAAAAGAAAAAAATACAGAAAGCAACATGACAGCAGCGCCGGCGGCAGAAGAGACGAAAGCGTCCGTGGAGATCCGGGTGCAGAAGGCGGATATGGCCGCAAAGACGATCTATGACTACCGGAGGCTGGAACAGGAGAATCCTCTGATGCTTCCCTGTGAGATCGAGGAAGAGAAAGAGACGCTCTGTATGAAATTTGATACGGCTGACATGATGCCGGCCGAGCAGCTGAAAAAAGAGAGCCGGATCCGGAAGATGGAAGTACTGATGCAGGCGGCAGAGCTGGAAAGCCTCTATATGCAGTTTGAATTTTCCCTTCAGCCGGACAACCTGTATTATGACAGGCTGGGCAAGGTAAAAGTGATGAAAAGAGATATCGTATCTGCCGGAAATGACGAAAGAAAGCAGCAGTTCCTGAACATGTATCAGGCGCTGATCGGATATATTATGGATGGGTCCAGGCCTTACGGGGATTATCTCTCCGGGGGCGCCCAGATCCTGAAGAAAAAAGATGAATTCGTAAAACTGATGAAGCCGGAAACTCTGGAGGAAGAGAAAAAACTTCTGGTGGAACTGTACGAGACCGCCCGCAAGAAAGAGCAGGACACGACCATGAGAGTGGACCGAAAGACGCACCGGGCGCTCACCGTGTACGCAGTCATCTCTGCCGTCGCTCTGGCGGCGCTGGCGGCTGCGTGCGTGTACAGTTTTGCCTGGTATATGCCGCGGCAGGATAAGATCGCGGCGGCCAATGACGCCTACCTCCAGAGAGATTACATCGGTGTTATCGACTCCCTGCGGGAGTTCTCCGCGGAGGATATGGACCGCCCGCAGAAATATATCCTGGCCACAGCCTATATCCAGGGTCAGGCGGTGGATACATTCAGCACGGCGGACAAGGAAGCGATCCTCAGCAAGATCACTTATCAGGCGAATGAGACGGTGCTGGACTACTGGATCCATCTGGGCAGGCTGGAGGTCGCCGAGGCGGAAGAGCTGGCAATGCAGATGTCCGACGACCAGCTGCTGCTGTACGCGTATATGCAGGAACTGGATCAACTGGATAAAGATACCTCTATCCCGGGTTCAGAGAAGAGCAGCAGAGAAGCGGAATTAAAGCAGGAGATCCAGAGCATCGCCGACGACCTGGGGATCGTGTACGGCGAGGAAGAGACAGCCGGCACGGATGCCGCGGCCGGGACAGGAGAGACCGCAGGCGGGGCAGCGGGGACTGACGCAGGAGCAGGAACCTCGGCGGGCCAGACAGGAGAATCGGCGGCAGGCAGCATCGGGGCAGCGGAAGAGACCGGCACCGTAGGGGCAGATTGAGGTAAGACGGACTGAGATCAGCAGACGATGGAAGGCAGCAATCTGATACAGGCAGCAGATAACGGGGAAAGAGACGCAGAGCGCATTTGACAGGCGCAGGATGGAAAGAGAGAAAAGCGGGGAGGGAAGAGGATGGGATATCGGCTGGATCCGAGTGAGATCACATCATTCTGCAGTTCCGCAAACAGCGGGATGGACAGGGACTGTGAGACATACAGGAAAATTGAACAGGGGATTGAACTTTTCAGCGGAAATCAGGAACTGCAGGGAGAAGCATGGGGCACGCTGAAGATGCAGCTTGCGAATCACCAGACCATACTCAAGGGCCTGATCTGTATCAATGAAATGATGGCCGCGGCGAATGAAGAGTTTGCCGCGGCATCCGGGGGAGAAAGACTGGATGAAGACCAGATCCAGCAGGGAATCATCGACCTGGAAATCGCGAGAAATCAGTGTTATGCAGAACGGGATATATACGAAAATCTGGCCGGCATGGGACGGAATTCCTATTTGTTGCCCGGCAGCAGTTTATCCATAATATCTTATTACTATTATAAAAACCGGATCAATCAGCTGGATCAGGAGATCTATACTCTGTCCGCAATGCTGGAAACTCTTTATGAGAAGAAGCAGACACTGACAGATATTATCAATGCAACGAAAAGCCTTTATGCCGAGGCAGAGAGCCTTTGCGCGTCTGTGTCAGAAGGGTTACAGGCTCTTGAAAACAGCTGGACAGGGAACGGATATTCAGGGATTATGGACTGCTCATGGGCGGAACCGATCAATCAAGCATGGAATGTGCTCATAGCGGAGAAAGTTACGGAGACATTAAAATCAGGAGACAGTATCAGATATCTGGAATATGAGGAGTTCGCAGGACTCTCAGAGGAGGAACAGCAGGAATATATGAATGGAATGCTGGCGCTGCTGTTCGCGATGGAACCGGGATTATCACTGTCCGTAGGAGATAAGATAGAAGTGCCGATCGGGCCGGATATGAAGATGTATTATGGGGTAGAGGGCAGTGGAAACTGGAAAGAAGAAAGCGCGTGGGAGATTGATGGGGTGATAAAGAAGCAGCAGATAGTGTTCAATGAGTTTGCTACGAACTTTGGAGGATTTGAGGTTTCTAGAGAGTCAGTAAATTTAATAGGAATACAAAAGGAATATATAATAAATGATAGGAAGACAGTTACTTTTAAAATGTCAGTAAAGGCAGAGAGTAGAGCCATACAAGTAGAGTATGAAACAGATACAAAGATAGAGGATGGTTCAATTATATCAACAGTTGGTATTGAAAAAAATTTGGAAGATACTGAAGGGTGGGAAAGCGTTCCGGAACCTGTAAAGGCTCCAATATGGTCTTGGGATTTGTCCGCTCCTGATACAGGAGATAATGAAGATTTTGGATTATTAGAAGATGTATTTAATTGGATTTCGGGTTAGAAGTGTGTTATAAAGAAAAATTATTAGAGTTTTGCCAGGAGAAAAAATAATGAGAAAAATAATAGCAGTTATTTTATTATTTGCACTACTAATTAATGGATGTGCAGTAACATCTTTTTCCGAACAGCAAAAAGAAGAGAATTCAAATGAGAGAAAGACAGAATACGAATCAAAGGAGAAAATTTCAAAAACAAAAGAAACGGATCATTTGGATTCAGAAGAAACAAAACAATATATAATACCCCAAAGTCTTTTGTCTGTAGCAGGAATTACCGCAGAAGAACTAGTTGAAGATTTTAATTCAACATATTCAGATGACTATTATATAGATAAAGCGGAGGTTAATGAAAATGGAGAAGTACTTCTTACTCTGACAGATACTCAAAGAAAACGCTATATGGAATATAAAGAAGAGGTAATTAGGGAGGAAATCGAAAATGCAAAGGATAAAGAAGATATTTCTGTAGAGGTAACTGATGATTATAAAGAGATGAAAATTTTCCTTGGCGAGAATTCAAATAGTAATGGATTTATAAAGACATATATGATGATAGCTACACAAATTGGGATTTATCAAATTATTAGTGGATGTGCTCCAGAAGAATGGGGATTACATATAAAAGTATTACGAGAAGGAAAAGTAATCCTTGACACAAATGAGCCGAATGCAAGTTGGCAATTGAATAATGAAGATTTTGGAGAATAAGGTGAAATTAAACAAGAACGTTATAAGAAAAAGGATAGCGATATCTATACTATTAACAGGCGTTTTATTTGTTAACGGATGCTCTAATTTATTAGGCTTTGATAAAGCACTGCAAGAAAAAACAGATGAACGAGGATCTGGGGGAAATGTAATCGAAAAAGACATATCTGAAAACAAAGAAATTGAAAATGATTTCAATACTGATATTTTAGATAAAAGTGAGACAAGGGAATATATATTACCAGAAACGATATGGAATATTACTGGAATGACTGCGGAAGAACAGGCGGAGTCATTTAGAGATGATAATGAAGGGAAGCAAAATTTTGTTGATATTGAAGTGAGAGATGAAGCGCTTGTTTTGACAATGACAGAAGAGCAGAAAGAGAATTATGAAGAAGAGATAGAGGCAAGGATATTTGAGGACATAGAAGAAGCGATAGACAAGGAAGATATAAGGATAGAAATTAGTGAAGATTATAAAAAAGTAAAAATGGTGTTGGGAGAAAATTCAACTATTGAAGGATTTCATGTGACTCTTGTAAAAATGTCAAGTGAAATAGGGGTTTATCAAATTTTGAATGGATGTGCTCCGGAAGAATGGGGGTTTCGATTGATAACGGAAAGAGATGAGCAAGTTCTCATTAATTCAAATGTACCACATGGAACTTGGAAATTGACAGAGGATGATTTTGAAGGAAAAATCAGCAGTGCAGAGCTCGGAGATTAAAGTGGGAACGCAAAAAAGTGTGTACAGGAAATTGCCAATAGTTGTAGTGCTATTATCTGTAGTAGTTGGAGGATGTTCTTATTTATCAGGGCCAGATGAAACACAGCAAGAAAGAACAGAAGAGAGAGGCTCGGAGGAAAAAGTAATCGAAAAAGATATACCTGAAAAAGAAAAGGACGAAAATCCTTTGAATACGGATATCTCAGACGAAGAAGAGATCAAAAGCTATATAATACCGGAAACGATATGGAATGTTACAGGAATGTCTGCTGAAGAACAGGCAGAGTCGTTTCGGCAAAATAATATAGGGCAGAGACGTTTTAAGAAAGTTGAGGTCAACGAAGAAGATGCACTTGTTCTAACAATGACAGAAAAGCAAAAAGATGAATATGCTAATGAAATTGCAATACGGATAAATGAGGATATAAAAGATGCTGAGGAACAGGAAGACATTTATATTAAACTTAGTGAAGATTATAGCACAATGAAAATGACACTGGGAGAGAATTCCAGCAGTACCGGATTTCAGAGAACTTTTATTATATTAACAAGTGAAGTTGGAGTATCTCAGATTTTAAATGGATGTGTTCCGGATGAATGGGGATTTCATCTAATTGTAGAAAGAGAAGAAGAAATTATATTGGATGTAGATGTACCAGATGATAAATGGGTTTTAACGAATGAAGATTTTGGAGAGTAAGGTGGAAATAGAAAAGAACGCTATAAGAAAAAGAACAGTAATATTTATATTATCAAGCGTTTTGGCGGTCAGCGGATGTTCGTCGAAAAAACCATTTTTAATGCAGCCAGAGTCAACGGAAATGATTGAAAAAGAGATGGCTGAACAAAATCAGAATCAGATCGAGAAACATGAAAATAATGATAATGCAGAACTAGAAGAAATTCGGAAATATATAATTCCGCAGACGCTTCTTTCAGTAGCAGGAATCAGTGCAGAGGAGTGGGCGGAAGATTTAAAAAACACTTATCCCGAAAATTACTACTTCAATAAAGTAGAAATAAATATAAACCGGGAAGTAGTAATAGGCTCATCAGATATTCAAAAAGAACGATATATAGAACTGAAGGAAGAAGTAATAGGAGAAGCCCTGGAAAATGCAAATAAAAAAGAAGATATCAGGGTGGAGATCAGTAACGATTATCACAAAGTGAAATTTTTACTCGGGCAGAATTCAAATAGTGCAGGATTCCAGGAGACGTTTGTTATAGTATCAACACAAATCGGTATTTATCAGATTTTCAATGGATGTGAACCGGAAGAATGGGGATTTCGTTTAATTGTAGAAAAAGAAGATCAGGTTATATTAGACGTTAATATACCAGAGGATAACTGGCAAATAAGCAGCGAAGAACTTGGAGGATAAAGTGAAAAAGCCCAGAAGTGCATACAGAAAATTGGAGATAGTTATATTGGTATTATCCGTACTAGCAGCAGGCGGATGCTCCAATTTATCAGGCTTTAATAAAGCACGGCAAGAAAAAGCAGATGAACGGGGATCTGGGGAAAATGTAAGCGAAAAGGATATATCTGACAACAAAGAGTTTGAAAATGATTTCACTGCTGATATTTCAGATAAAAGTGAGATAAGAGAATATATATTGCCAGAAACAATATGGAAGATTACGGGGATGACCGCCGAAGAACAAGCCGTATCATTTCGGGATAGTAATCCGGGGAATTATTATTTTACAGATATAGTGGTGAACAAGGATAATGCACTTGTTCTAACAATGACAGAAAAACAGAAAAACATGTATATGGAGGAAGTTATTTTATATTTAAATAACAATATAAAAGAGGCATATGAAAAAGAGGATATCCAGATTAAAAGCAATGAAAATTATAGAGAAGTTAAAATGATTTTAGGCGAAGAATCCGATAGTGCAGGTTTTCAGGGAACTTTCGTTAAAGTGATAAGCTATATGGCCGTATATCAGATTTTAAACGGATGTGAACCTGAGGAATGGGATATTCATCTGATTGTAGAAAGAGAAGAAGAAATCATATTGGATGCGGATATACCGGATGATAAATGGGTTTTAACGAATGAAGATTTTGGAGAGTAAGGTGGAGTTAAAAAAGAACGTTATAAGAAAAGGGGCAGCAATATTTATATTAGCAGGCGTTTTGGCCATCAGCGGCTGCTCCGGAGTACCAGTGCCAAACCAGGAGGGAGAAGGGACTATTCATGGGCAAGAGCTTCAGCCAGAAATGGATGAGAAAGATAAGAATAATAGATCGGGAAGCATTGAAAATTATCCGGATACTTCAGGAGAAGGAGAGGAGCAAGAATATATATTGCCGGGAACGATATGGGCAATAGCGGGAATGAGTGCGGAAGAACAGCTTCAATCATATAAAGAGGAAAACACAGATAATAATTATTTTAAAAATATTGAAGTTAATGATGAAGATGCACTTGTTCTAACGATGACAGAAAAACAAAAAGAATTATATAAAGATAAAGTGAAGCTGATAATAAATGAAAATATAGAAGAAGCAGAAAAGAAAGAAGATATTTGGATAGAAATTAGTGAGAATTATGATGAGGCGGGAATGGTTCTGGGAGAAAAGGCCGGCAGTGCAGGATTTCAGGTGGCTTATGTGAAATTGGCAACACAGGTTGGAATTTATCAGATACTTAACGGATGTGATCCGGAAGATTGGGGCTTTCATTTAACTATGGAAAGAGACGGAAAAATCATACTGGACGTGGATGTACCAGATGACAGATGGGTCTTAACGAACGAAGATTTTGGAGAGTAAACAGGAAACGGGGGAAAGAGAGTATGGGCAGCAGTATAAAAGAAAAGGAAGACGGGGAATTGGACAGAGCGCGGCTCTATCGGAAGATAAAGTGTGAAGGATTTGATTTTCTGCTTCCGGATGGATTTAGGCGGACAGATCCGGGAGAATCCCCGTTTCTTACGACAGGAATAAAAACGCAGCAGACATTCTGCAGTCCGCTCCGGAACGTTTACATAAATATTCTTTCGGGAACGTGGACCGATGCAGAGAAGCGGGATGTGATCAAAGAGCTGTACCTGATCTGCATGACGCAGAAAAAGAAGCTTTCCTTCTTTGAACAGGGCGGCCTGTTCCGGAATCCCCGGGCCGATGAGGGAATGACCTCGTATTCCTTTACAGACGGGGACGGAGAGAGGAAGACCAATTTCCTGGCGCTTCTGTACAGGGAGAAGAAAAGATATCTGCTGATGCTGCAGTGTCATACAGACAGAGAGGAAGAATGGAGGAAGGAATTTTTTCATCTTATTAACAGTCTGGAGGAGGAGCAGTGATGGAGCAGGACAAAACATATAGCGTAAGGTGTAAGATTGAAGATCTTGAGGACAGGCAGGCTGTTTTTGAGCGTGCATATCGGGAGTCAGAGGAGACGGTTTCTGAATGTGGACGGATGTCCGGGCAGCGGGAGGAACTGTACGGAGGACTAAGGAATCTTTTTCCGGAGGACTTGCGTTTTCAGGGGATGCTCCTCAATCTGGAGGAAACAGGAGAAGAAAGGCGGCGGGAAGAAAAGGAATTTCTGCAGAAGATATCGGAATTACGGAAGGAAGAGAGAGACAAAACCGAGGAAGAGATCAGGCGGCAGCAGAAAATTCTGGCTGATCTGTACACGGAGGAGGGAGAAAGAGAATGATCAAAAGTAATATTACAGAAGCATATTCGATTTCAGAGATGCTGACACAGAGAGGAGGATGCCTGGCGCCGGCTCCGATGACAGCGTCATATGAGACAAATATACCGGCAATGGAAACGGCGGCACGGGTATATGAACAGATCGAGTCGGCCAAGAGCCGGTATAAACAGACATTGTGCGCGGACGCAGGCAATATCGCGTCGCTGGGAGAAGAATATGAACATTTTGATCAGGCAGTGGGAATGAGCGTAAAAACTATATTTTAAATCACAGGGGGATAAAACAATGAAGTACATACTGACAGAAATCACAGGCGGTTATACAGAGATTCCGGCATCAGGACAGGAAGAAGGACTGAAGGAGAATGTCTGGCAGGAGATAGACGGAAGGAGCGTCTTTCTGCTGGGAGATGAAGTCCATATCTTTGACCGGCCGGAAGAACTGAGGATCTCTTCCGGGAACGAGGCGGAGATCCGGGTAAACGGAACGGCGGCCCGCCTGTACCTTCAGGGAGATGAGCTTCTCCTTGAGCCAAACGGGGAGGCCCGTCTGTATCTGAACCAGCAGGCAGTGGAGGAAGATCAGGTGCAGATCACTCCGGGAGATGTGCTGTTCCTTCATAACGTGAAGATGATCTTTGACACAGATCAGACAGTGATCGCGGGCAGCGCGGACGCGTACACATGCAGTCTTCCGGAAAGACGCCGGATGGATCAGCCTTTTGACGGGTTCCCGGTCTATAAAAGATCGCCCCGTCTGATCCGCAGGATCTCCACCGAGAAGATCCCGCTGGAACTGCCGGGAGCAAAAGAAAAACGGGATAAGAAGGGGCTGCTTGCGACGGTGCTTCCGCCCCTGGCCATGACGGCGGTGACCGTGGCAGTGGGAGTCCTGATGGGAAGAGGAATCTACATGCTGATGTCTGTGGCAGCCACAGGCATGACCGTGATCTTCTCCATCGTAAAAGGCATCAATGACAATAAAGAACTGAAAGAGCGAAATAAAAACAGAGAAAAACAGTACACCGAATATTTGTGGAGGAAACAGAACGAGATCGCCAAGGCGTACAAAAACGAACAGGATGTCTATCGGTTCCAGTATCCTTCTGTGGAAGAGCTGTGCCGGAAGGTCAACGCTTATGACAGCCGCATTTACGAGCGGGTGCAGTCGGACGACGATTTCCTTACGGTAACTGTAGGACACAGCAGGGGCGGGACAGCCTTCCGCATCGACAGCAAGGAGCAGAAGTGGGACGAGGAGGCGGATCCGCTGGCCGAGGCGGCACAGGAACTGAAACAGAAATTCTCTGTGATCGACAAGCCCAAAGTGATCGACTTAAAGAAGGCTCATCTGGGACTGGTAGGGGAGAAAGAAAACCTGCACCGTCAGATCCGGCTGCTGATCAGCCAGCTGGCATTCTTCCAGTCCTACCATGACCTGCAGATCATCGCGGTATACGATCCCAAATATGAGGAGGAATTCTCCTGGATGCGCTGGCTTCCCCATGCCAGGATCCAGGCACTGAACGTGCTGGGAATGATCCACTCCGAGCGGACAAGGGACATGATCCTGGGGAGCATGAACCAGATTCTGAAGGACCGGCACAGCCGTCTGGAAGAAGGAAAGAAAGAGGCAAGATTCATGCCCCATTACCTGTTCCTGATCGACGAGCCGTCCTTTGTGATGGACCATGCCATCATGGAATACCTGCGGATGGACGGGGACGCGCTGGGCTTCTCCATCATCTATACCAGCTATCTGCGGGCCAACCTGCCGGAGTACATCGGCACGGTGCTGCTGTTAGAGAACTCCAGGGAAGCGACCCTTCTGCTGGAGGAAAGAGAATACAAGAAACAGAAACTGGAACTGTATCAGGAAGGAAACACCGACTTCGAGTGGATGGCCCGGAACTTGAGCGTGCTGGAGCACGAGCAGGGGATCACCAGCCACATCCCGAAGAACGTGACCTTCTTCGAGATGTACGGGGTCCAGCACCCGGAAGAACTGAACATCGCCAAACGCTGGCGGGAGAGCCAGTCCCACAAATCGCTGGCCGTGCCGCTGGGCATGCGGGCCGCTGCGGACATCCTCTCCCTGAACCTGCATGAGAAGGCCCACGGCCCTCACGGACTGGTGGCCGGCACCACAGGTTCCGGAAAATCCGAGACGATCCAGAGCTATATCCTGTCCCTGGCGGTGAACTTCCATCCCCATGAAGTGGGATTTCTGCTCATCGACTACAAGGGCGGCGGCATGGCCAACCTGTTTAAAAACCTGCCCCACCTGCTGGGCACCATCACCAACCTGGACGGAAGCGAGAGCATGCGGGCCCTGGCGTCCGTAAAGGCGGAGCTGTCCCGGAGACAGCGGGTGTTCAGCGAGCACGGGGTCAACCATATCAACGGCTACATGAAGCTCTTCAAAGAAGGAAAGGCCCAGGAGCCGATCCCACACCTGTTCATCATCAGCGACGAGTTCGCGGAGCTGAAGAAAGAACAGCCGGAATTCATGAAAGAGCTGGTATCCGCGGCCCGGATCGGCCGGAGTCTTGGCGTGCATCTGATCCTGGCTACCCAGAAGCCCACCGGCGTGGTGGACGATCAGATCTGGAGCAACAGCAAGTTCAAGCTGTGTCTGAAGGTACAGGATGAGAGTGATAGCAAGGAAGTCCTGAAAACACCGGACGCGGCCAGCATCACACTGCCCGGGCGGGGCTACCTGCAGGTGGGAAACAACGAGATCTACGAGCTGTTCCAGTCCGCGTGGAGCGGCGCGGCTTACATCAGGGAACAGGAGAAGGATGTGACCCTGGATGAGCGGATCTATTCGGTCAACGAACTGGGGCAGGGCGAGCTGATCAATCAGGACTTAAGCGGCAAGAAGGAAGAGCAGAAGGCCATGAAGACCCAGCTGGATGTGGTGATCGAGCATATCCGGGAAGTGTACGACCAGGAGAGCCCGGTGGAGGTGAAACGGCCCTGGCTGCCGTCATTGGAGCAGATGATCATCAGTCCGTATACGGAGGAAAACACGCAGGCTGTTCCGGCGGACGCAGAAATTTATATGGAAGAGGAAGAAAAACTGAATCTGTCGGTATGCATTGGAAAACTGGATATCCCGGAAACGCAGAGCCAGGAGGAACTGGAACTGAATTTCGCGAAGGACGGGAATCTTCTGTTTGTGGCCTCCAGCGGCTATGGAAAATCTGTATTTCTGACTACGGTGCTGATGAGCCTTGCTATTCTGAATGATGTAGATCTTCTGAATTTCTACATACTGGATTATGGAAACAGCGGAATGATGGCAATGAAAGAGCTTCCTCATACAGCAGAATATATTTCCATCGATGAAGAAGAAAGATACTGGAAATTTAAAAAGAAAATGACCTCAGAGATGAAACTGAGAAAAAAACTGTTCGCCAGATATGCGGTTTCCTCACTGGAGGCATACAATGAGCTGGCAGAGACACCGTTAAAAGCCCTTATGATCGCCATCGACCATTTCGATGTGATCAAGGAGATGGGGATCGAGGATGAAGAGTTCTTCACCAAACTTACAAGAGACGGGCTGGGGCTTGGAATTTATGTAGCGGCGACCACCACAAGGATGAATTCGATCCGCCAGGCCACCCTCAATAATTTCAAAAACAAGATTGCAGGTTATAACTTTGACGAGAATGAGATCTTCCTGGCAGTGGGAAGGAGTCCCTACAAGCAGGCAGAGATCCGGGGGCGCGCTCTGATCAAGCAGGATGACGTACACGTACTTCAGATCTATACAATGGCGCCCTGCGAGAATGAAGTGGAATACAGCAGATCGCTGAAAAAGCTGACGCAGGAGATCCGGGAGTTATATCCGGGCAAAGAAGCGCCCCATATCCCGGTGCTTCCGGATGAACTGTACGCTTCCATGCTTCCGGACTACGAAGCTGTCGGAGCGGAAGACTATCAGGTGGGCCTGGATACGGACAGTGTCCAGGTAAGAGGTTTTGAGAAGAGCGCGAGTCCGTTTGTGATTATCGGCGGTACAGGCACCGGAAAGACCAACATGCTCCGAGTGCTTGTGGATCAGGCAAGAAAGAAAGGAAAGACCTATGTCTTTGATTCCAGAAGTATGGAACTGTTCGCCTGTGCCTCCATGGAGGGCGTATGCTATGTCAGGGAACAGGAGCAGACAGCCGGATTTATCCAGGATCTTACAGAAGAGATCGAAAAGAGAAAACAGAAGCTGGAAGAGCTGATGGAAAGCAGGCCGGGCACCAATCCCAAAAAGCTGGTGGAAGAGATGGGATACTTTACGGTCGTGGTCGACGATGTGGATGACTTCATAGAGTTTATCAAGCCGGAGATGAACAAGGTCGCGCCGTTGCTGAAAGAGTGCGGAAATCTGGGGATCACCAATGTGATCAGCGTCCATGCCGCGAAGGTGAGAGGGATCGATGAAGTCAACAAGCTGGTAAAGCAGGCATCTAACGGGCTTGTTTTAAGCTCCCAGGGAGTGACGACCATCTTCCCGATCAGCAGTATGAAAGAACTGCCGCAGTTCGGAGACGGACTGCTGTTTAAGAACGGAACATACCGCAGACTACGTCTGCCGAAATACGCGAGAGAGGAGTGATCAAATGGCAATCAACAGATATTACAGGAGCAACAATTCATACGGAAGAAATTCACAGGCGGCCAGGATCGCGGCGGAAAACGCAAGGATCCAGAGGATCAACAGTTACCGCAGCCAGATCGGGCAGCTGAACGGACAGATCGACGGATTCAATACCGAGATCGCAAGGCTGCGCAGAGAAGTGGAGCGCTTAAGAAACTTTGAATCCGACAGGAGGGCGGCCTGGGGCCGCTTCCAGTCGGAGCACGCAGACCGTCAGAGGAGGCTGCAGGGGATCCAGAATTTTATCCCGGTGAGCCTTTCCGCGAACAAGTACCATGAAGGAATGAACGAAGATGTAAACGGCGGAAGGATGACCCAGGCGATCAGCGAGGTGGAATCCGGCTTTTCAAAGATCACGCAGGCGATCCGGACCAGAGAAGACCGGATCGGGCAGCTGCAGAGCCAGATCGCTTCACTGGACGGCCAGATCGCAGCGCTGTATCAGATGATAGCCAATGCTTAGAGGAGGGTGGAGTATGAGTGAGATTATTATAGTGGATGAAGAATTTCAGGAGATGGCTGAAGCAATCCGGTTACAAAGCGAGGAGACGGAAAGAATTGTGGAGTCTCTGATAGAAGCATTTGAGAAGATCACGACAGAATTGACGGTAGAAGGAAATGTCGCAGAGAATTTTAAAACGCTGAAACAGGAGATCGAGAGCCTGAAGGGGCAATTCTCGGATATTTACGATGAAGTAAGCCAGGCGGTGGAAGAGTTTATAAACGAAGTGGATACGGCAGATGATTTTTTATATTAATTCAAAAGTATGGCAGTGAAAATCAGTTATATTTGATAAGGAGGACCGGTAATGGGAAATGTAAGCTTTCAGAAAGAGAATGTCGGAAGTGTGACGGGAGCATTGGGAAATGTGGTTGCCGGAATACAGACCAACATCCCGAAAAAAATGGAAGAGAGTACCGGGGCAGCGGTAGATGCGATCACAGAGCTGGAAGAAAATGTAGTAAAGATCAATACGGAGATCGAAGGGATCGGTACAGACACGAGTACTCTTCTGAACTGCCTTGCAAGCAGCTGGGAAGAGTTTGAAGCAAATATAAACGCCGCATGGCAGAAATGAATCTGGATAGTTGAAAGGTTAAAGAGGGAGAAAAATGAAAAGAGATTTTACAACAGGAGTGAGAGATCAACTCAAAGAATTGGTGGAAGAGAAATATGAGATCGACTGGTCTGTGTCGAACGCGGAATATGTGGATGATCTTCTGGGTACGGAAGTACGGGAGAACTGGACAACTTTGGAAAATCAAGTGTCAGCCATTCGGGCCAATAATAGCCTGTCTGTAACAAAAATAGATGAAATCTGGAACAAGATAGCGGAACTGGACGCAGCATATGCGGCAAAGCTTACTTCTTTAAATGATCTGGCAGAAGCATATTATGAGAAACTGAAGATGATCAGAGAAAAAATACGACCAGAGGCAATTATTGGCAGTCTCCAAGGCGATCCCCAGATGTTAAAAGATGAATTTCTTGCCGTAACGGAAAGAATAGAAACTAGGAAAGTTGCCATAGAATTTGAAAAATTAATTGTCAGGAATGCTGATGGGGAAATAGTGGATTATAAATGGGAAGAAATTCATGCTTTAATGCAAAAAAATCAAGATAAAGTAACAGACATACAGTATTTGGCATTAATAAGAATGATAGATTCGATGAAAATCGAAGATTTGGGGAAGTTTATTGAAAATTCATATTTAGATAATCCAGAAAATGTAGTGGTTAAAGGGACAAGCCTTTTAGATGTCAACTGGATATATGAGCTTAGTCCCGTATTTATTAAATTGTCAGGAGAGTATTATGCAGAAATAGAAGTATTACTAAATTTCAAAGAATTTAGCAATACAGATTTAGCTCTGGCAGATGAAAATTTGACAGATGCTTTAACAAAGCAGGGAATCCTTCTTGGTATATGCCAAAATGCCAGTCGAATTTACCGTTTTGGACATGGTTTGCCTATAGAAGGCAACGGCGGCGGTGGAATTGATGTAAAATTGGAAAAGTGTATAACAGAAGGAGATGGAATATCTTACTATAAAATTAGTTTTGACAAGGGCTATACAGAGATATTGGACATTTCTTCTGCAGAAAAAGGAATGGAACAATGTGAAATAAAAGTATTCCCATATCATTCTGAATTGTCAACTTTATTATCGGCAGTAACGATAGAAAGTGTAAATGCAATAAAAAGGGATAAGAATGAAGAATTCTTCAAATATGGGATGGATAAAATTACAGGGGGAATATTTGGAAGTGCCGTGAGTGGGAAAATAGATAAAATATTTGAAGGCGCGACGGGAAGCGTTGGAATAGTGGTAAAAGGATACAATATAGTTTTAGACATTGAAGAACTTAAAAATGAGGTATCTTCGTTAGTGAATGAGATTGATATATATAATAGCAATATGGATAAAATTATTGCAAAATTAAATGATGCCAATATAGCGGAATGTTTAATGTATGGGGCACAAGTTACTGTCAATCATGACGGAAGTCTTCAATATAATAATATCACCTTTGATTTTGAAGAGCTAGATTTTGCGTTGAAAGTATATGAAGAAGAAACAGGCAATAAGTTGTCAAGTAAAGAAATTATTGAAGATATTACGAGTGGAAAAACTACATATTCAGATGAATGGATAGCATATAGGCAATGGTTTAATGGAGACGGTGATGGAGCTGCGACAGTAAGGGATAAAATAAAACAATAGACTATTTATGCAGTAGAGGAGGTAACATAGTGGAGAAGAAGGGCATTAAAAAAATTATTTTGGCTAGTTTTTTATTAATAAGTTTTATAATTGCTATAGTTATTTTTTTGCCTCAATACAGAGAATATAAAAAATATGTTCATTTCAAAGATGAAAATTTAGAAAATATTGTACAGGTAGCAACTAGCTGGAGTGAAAGTTTTGATTTATGGGATGAGGATATTACTATAGAACAAGCAAATGAAGTAGAGAGAATTTATATAAAGGCATTGCGTTTGAAATGGGACGCGATAAAAACATATGAAGATTTATTAAATTTTCCTAATGCAGAATATGTCCAATTAGGTGTAACGGAAGGATATGAAAGCGGTGACAGTGCAGGTAGAGAGGAGTATTTGCAGCTGCGGCAGGCGGTGGAGAATCCTCCGTATGCTGAAAAACTGAAGCCGGTGCTGGCAGAATTAGAAAAACTGCGATGGGTCAGGATCTATTCGGATATAGTGCTCGAAGACCTGGATATTATCAGTGAATGTGAAGATTTTGAAAGAATACATGTATATCAGAATCAGCTGAAGAATTTAGATGGGATAGAGGGGATCAAAATACAGTTTGCGGATTTTTCAGAAAATGATATTACAGATATATGGGCGGCAGGATCAGCGGAAATACAATTTTTAGTATTAACAGACAATAATATCGAAGATTATTCTCCTCTTCTGGAAATAGAAGGGCTGAAGGCCGTCTCCTTTGACTTTGACAAGGGAAACGGTAAAGAAATTGCTGAAAAACTTACCGAGAAGGGCTGTATCGCATCAAATGATAAGTGGGTACCATATAGGATGTTTTGGGAAATATTAGAACAGTCAGAGTCTTAATATGGCATAAATATATATTTCGAGGATTTTGATAAAAATTCCTTTTTTGCATAAAAGTGGGATCAGGAAATTTAAAGGAGATTGAACATAAGGAGGGAGAGTGGGAACAGTGGATTTACTCACCGGCCAGGGACCGCGATTTTGAATATTGCCAGAATCGGTAAAGGCAGCCGGAGTGGGAAGAGACATCCTGTATCTTTCTGTTGCTCTAGAACCGACCGGATTTGAACATGTCTGGTTTCTGGTGGATATAGAGACTGGGGAGTACGTACAGGTAATGGAGGACGATACATTTGTCAGTCCGGAGTAATATGATTTGATTCTTACAAAAGAGGAATGAGCTGAATGGGGAGAAAAAAGAGTATTCTATTTTTCATAAGTTTATTTTTCATAGTTCTGGTATTGATAATCGCTGTACTTTTGTATGGAAATTTTATAAAAGAACGGGAATATGGAAACACAGAGGGAAATCTTTCTAATAATTTATCACATATTACAAGGAATGAAAATTTCTCATATGTTGCTTTAAAAACGGGCATCTATAGAGGAAAAGGAATATCCGATCTTGAAAAAATTTCAGAGGGAAAGTATGCATATATGAACTGTATAGACGGCTGGCTGTATGCATTAGAATTTGAAAAAAATCAAATTGTAAAAATGAAGCCAGATGAAACCTCAGAAATCGTATTATATCAGGCGACGGGACTCTGTGGCGGCCCCTGGGTTATAAATGACAAAATTTATTTTGAAGATGTGGATAAGGATGCATATTTTCGGATGAAAACGGATGGGAGCGGGCTGAAAGAAATCAAGCCGAAATGGGGAGGATATGAGCAGTGGATATATACATCTGTCCGAAACAGGGATTATGAATATAGTCTGGAAACAGAATATGACATGACAGAAAGCCAGCATTCAGCTGACGCAGTATATGCGATGGGATGGCTTGAAAATGAAACTAAGCCGAACGGAAAACTGTATCGCTTTGAATACGATTCAGAAGCAGGGTATTTGCTGGAAGAAGGCGTATTCCAGTTTAATATAGTAAACGATAAGATTTACTACTTGGTGTCTGGAGAAAATAAAGCGGAACTTTGTGTGATGTGCATGAAGTTGGACGGGAGCGAGAAAGAGGAGATCGCAAAGATAACGGCGGAAAAGCCGGTAAAGGCGGCTGGACTAGGAGTGGGAGGAAACCTAATGTATCTTTCCGTCTCATTAGAACCGACCGGATTTGAACATGTCTGGTTTCTGGTAGATATAGAGACTGGGGAATATATACAGGTAATGGAGGATGACACCTTTGTCAGCCCGGAATATTAAGATTTGTTTTTTACAAAAGGAATGAGCTGAATGGGGAGAAAAAAGATTATTCTGATTTCGATAAGTTTATTTTTGGTAGTTCTGGTATTGGTAATTACAGTTCTTTTGTATGGAAATTTTATAAAAGAACAGAAATATGGAAATACAGAGGGAAATATTGTTAACTCGTTATCACATGTTACAAGTGACGAAAAGTTCACATATATTGCTCTGTATACTGGGATATATAGAGGGACAGATATTTCCTCTCTTAGAAAAATAGCAGATGGGGACTATTCAGATTTAAACTATATGGAAGGAAAATTATTTGCATATAATATTGAATCTGACGAAATTATTTCAATGAAAATAGATGGAACAGAAAAAGAAGTCTTGTATAAAGGAAACATATTAGGCCCATGGGTAGTAAACAACAATATTTTTTTTAAGGATATCGAAAAGAGCTCTTACTTCAAGATGAAAATGAATGGAAGTAGTTTTTTAATAAAAATTAAACCCAAATGGGGAGCTGAGGAACAATGGGTTTATACAGAATTAAAGGATAGAGATTATGAATATGATTTATTAAAAAGGGGCTGCAATATAGAAGAGAGCCAACATGCGGATGGGGCAGTATATGTTATAGAGCAACTTGATGATAAAACTCCGCCGAATAGAGAATTGTATCGTTATGAATATGGAGCGGACGAAGGAGTTTTGTTAGCTGAAGACATATTTCGATTCAATATTTCAGAAGATAAGATTTATTATTTGGCCTCTGGAGAAAATAAATCAGAACTTTGTGTTATGCGTATGGGATTGGATGGAAGTCAGAAAGAAGAGATTACAAAAATTTTGTTGGATGAGCCAGTAAATGCCGCTGGAGTGGGAGTTGGACAAGAAATATTGTGTCTTTCTATAGCTCTGGAGCCAGATTTAAATCATGTTTTGTTTCTTGTAGATATAGAGACAGGGGAGTATGTACAGGTAATGAAGGATGATACATTTGTCAGTCCGGAGTAGATGTACTTTGTGAGCGAAAGGGGACAAATGAAGAGTAATTTTGTCTCCAAATGAATTTAAATTTATATTAGATGCTGGGCATGCCCGCTTAAGTTTGAGTGGGAGAGTAAAAATGAGTGAAGTAACAAGAATACTGTGTATATTTGTATTAAGCATTATGTGCGTGGGATGTAACAAAAACGAAGAGATTAATACAGCAGAAACGGAGATGGATGATATGAACAGCGAATTTAATTACGAACAAACACAGCGGGTGATAGAAAAAGCATTTGAAGAAGCAGAAATCGAGTATGAAAAAATTAGGATTGAGGGAATCTTATCTATATTTGGACAAGTTGGAATTACAGAAGTGGAGTCAGCTGAAGTAATACAGCAGGAGAGATTTCCGGTTGCATTAAAGATTGTTTGTGAAGACAGTAGGGAATACGAAGTGGGACTGAAGAAGAATCTGTCTGTGGAAGCTGTTAAAGATTTGCAAACATCGGAATATATATACGCTGTTTCCAGATAGAGGTTCAAGCATTAAAGTATATTTTTGTTATTACATATGGAGACCAAACAAAAAGAATATAGACAAACTATTCTTTGTGCCAATTACGGCTCTGTAGAAGTAACGAATATGTACGAGAAACCGCTTTTGTCGCGTCTGCGGGATTCGGAAAGACAACATTTTTGACAACGGTGGTTCTGAGCCTGGCAGCGGTCAACTGTGTGGAGAGACTGAACTTTTATATTCTCGATTTCGGAAACAATGCGCTGACACCACTGCGCACACTTCCTCATGTAGCAGACTATATCAGCCTGGATGACGAAGAACGGTTCCAGAAATTCCTGAGGCTGATCAAAGGAGAGATGGCTTACCGGAAGAAACAGCTGGCAAAGAAAGCAGTCCAGAATTTCGAGATCTACAATCAGATGTCGGAAGAACAGATGAAGGCCATTTTTATCATTATCGACAATGCAGATGCCATCAAAGAGATGGGATTTGAAATGGAAGAAGAATTTACGGTGCTCACCAGAGACGGCAGCAGTCTGGGAATTTATGTGGTCATGACTGCTACCAGAGGAAACGCGGTACGTCAGGCGACACTGAACAATTTCAAGAATAAGATCGCGGGATTCAACTTTGACGAGAACGAAGTACGGAGCCTGATGGGACGCAGCCAGTATAAACTTCCGGAGATCAAAGGACGTACCATGGTCAAAACAGGAGAAATCAACTGCATGCAGTTTTATTCTATGGTACAAAGTGAAAATGAGCTGGAATACAGCGAAGGGATCCGGAAGCTGGTCGGAGAGATCCGGAGTATGAACCCCGGAAAAGAAGCTCCCCATATCCCGACACTGCCGGAGGAGTTCTACAGCGGTATGCTGGAAGAGTATGGCGGAGAGGACCGGGAGTTCTATATCGGGCTGGAAAAGGAAAATGTGGTAAAAGAAGGATTCTTCGGCGGTGAAACACCGTTTGTAATCCTTGGGGAGAACAGCAGAGGAAAGACAAATATGCTCCAGGTGATCCTGGATCAGATATCGGACGATCGGCAGATCTATCTGTTTGATTCGCCAGGCATGGAACTGTATGCATACGGACGGAAAGAAAATGTCACCTATGTAAACAGTCAGGAGGAAGCGGTGAAATTCCGTGAGGCGATGGAAGCGGAGATCCAGCAGAGACGGCAGAAACTGCAGGAAGCTCTGGAGACAAATCCGGGTGTGAATCCGAAGCTGCTGCTCCGGAAGACAGACGCTCCGGTGATCATTATGGATGACGTAGATAACTTTATCACACTGGTCAAAACGGATATGAACAAACAGGCGGCACTGCTCCGGGATGCTGTAGAAGTAGGGATCCCATGGATCGTCACTGTATATGCCACAAGGACGAGAGGAATCGACGAGGTCAACCGTCTGGTGAAGCAGGCTTCCAACGGTCTTGTGCTGGGCAGTCAGGGAGTGAGCACGATCTTCCCGACAGTGAGCACGAGAGATGTTCCGGAGATGGGAAGCGGGTTACTGTTTAAAAATGGATCATACAGGAAAGTGAGGTTACCGAAATGGGGACAACAGGGAATGGATTAATCTTCTATGCAGAAGCAGGAAAGGCGGCAGAGGACGCAATCAAATCCGCTGCGTTAAATGTTCAGGCAAAGACAGTGGCTGCTCCGGCGAACAGCAATCTGACAGCGGTCAGCAATGGAGTGAGCTGCTGCGGCGCGCAGAAGTCCAGGACAGAGGAGTTCAAGGAAAACCTGACCGCGGATGCGGAGGTGATCGGGGCTTTGACAGCTTCATTTACCATGATGGATGAGGAACAGGGCAGAAAGAATCAGGATTCGCTATTATCCGCGCCCGGACTGAACGGAAGTCCGAAATTGTATTAAAGGAGGACGGCTGATGAGGATCAACAGAAACTATAAGAGCAAAGATCCGGTATATTCTTCCGGTACTCTGCAGATGACATCGGAAGAGTCTGTTTTGGCTTTGTCAGAAGGACAATATAATGATGACAGGGAAGAACTGAAAAATCTGAGGCAAAAATATGAGCAGCATCAGGAAACGGACCGGGAATGGAAAAAGTTAGAAGAAGAGCAGTCTGAATGTGAACAGAAGATCATCAATTCAATACATGAACTGCAGGAAAAGGCAACAGAGACCAGCATGATCTATAAGCTGGAAGAAATGGAGGGCATGCTCCGTGATCTTGCAAGAAAACGGGAAGACTCCAGAGAAGAACGAGATACACAGAAAAGAATTCTTATGGGCAGGATAGAAGATAAAGAAGCCCAGTGCAGAAAATATGAAGCCGAAAGGAGGAATCAGGAATGGGATTAAAGATATATCCGGGTGAAATTCAAAGTTTCGCTTCTGAGATCGGTGCTAATGTGGAAAGCCTGGCAGGACAGCTGGAAGATTCTCTGGCGAGGATTGAAGATTTTGAAGAGGAGAAAGATCTGGACGGAGTGGCTTGGAAAGGGACAAAAGAACAGCTGGCCAGTCACAAGTATGTGATCCAGGGGATCATAGCAGCCAGTGATATGATGCGGGAGGACGCGTATCAACTGTCCTCCGCCGCGGGAAATGAAAACCTTGACGAAGATCAGCTGCTGGACGAATTGGGGAGCCTGCAATATATGAGTCGTAATCTGCAGCAAAACCTGTCCATTTTCCGAAGCAATCATGGAAGGATCCTTCCTGACGGGAGTATGATGAACTGCAGTTATAGTATCGCACTCTATTCCAACCTTTTAGATACCTGTTCCTGGCAGATCGGAGTGTGCCAGGATAAGTTGGAAAGGCTGCGCGCAATAGAGAGCAGTACGAACAGTCTCTTCCAGGGAGCAAAGGATCTTTTTAATGCGGTGGAAAGTATAAGCGCTTCTGTGGCGGGCTCATGGAACGGGAGCAGCTTTACGGGTGCGCCTTCCGCAGAAGCAATCGATTTGATCATGGGAGGCTGGGAAAATACGAAGACAACCAGGAAACTGCGGCAGGCAGGAATCACAATGGAACAGATCCAGAACATGGAAGGACTGGGGTATACGCCTGAAAAAGTATTGCAGGCATGGGAGGTATGCCAGACAAAAGAAGACAGGGAATTTTTTATCTGTCTGATGAACGGAACAGAAGAAGACTATATAAAAGCCTTCGCCATCGATCCGAATGACCTGTCAGAAGGCATGACGATCATTATGGCGGACTACGCATGCCATTTGCTGAAATTAGACGAGGGAAGAAATTCTACAGAAGAATCAGAAAAAAGGCTGATGGAGTTTAATAACGCCATATTAAAATCAGAAATACTGACGGAAGACAGTCTGGGGAATCCGGTGCTCGTAAGACGGGATGTTTATATCGAAAAACTATGTATAGGAACACAGCTCCTGATGCAGGCGGATCTGGCAGAACTGGCGGCGATGCAGCCGGATGAGAAAGGATATAACGACCTGTTCAGGAAGTATGAAGAAAAATTTGTTATGGCGCAGCTGTGGGCTGCTGAGAGGGATGTGATCCACAATCTGGCAAAAATAAATATAGGATCACGGGATGCCACCCTGTGTACGATCCAGGATCTGTCATTTGACAATTTATTTGATATACCAAATGAAGGCGAGTTTAACTCGATATCGTTCAGCTTTTCTTTGAGCCACCATTCGGATTATCACGGCGAGATCATCACGGAAAGCGTCAGGGGCGGGATCCTGGAGAATCAGGGAGAACTGGAAGAATATAAGGACAATATGGAACTGAAAAAATTGACAGAGGCGAACGAGAATGCCCTGAGGAATTTCCTGACAGGCATGATCGTGGATGGCGGGCTTCTGGCTTTAAATGCTTACTCCCCGGTTGTGGGGATGCTGACGTCTGTCGCGATAACTGCAGGGACAGGAGGAGTACCGGATCTGTCGGGGCTGTCCGCGATGGCAGACAGCCCGGAAATGGAAGAAGCATTAAACGCGGCGGGCTCTATCCTAGAAAGCTCGGTTGGTCATCTACAGGACTATGTAAATGTTGTAAATGAGTTAAACGAGAAGAGTAAGGACACCTTTGAAGAATGGTTCGGGATGGGAGCAGAATACAGGATGACAAGCTGGACGGAGATCACATCCGGGAAGCATATCAGCATGAGCGGGATATATGATCCGGATGTCGTCCGGACGATCAATGTGTGGGAGAAGGAAGGACTGGCCGGGTGGATGCCGGAGGAGGCTTTTTCAGGCATTGGCGGCAATGATTTGGAGAAAAAAGTCAATTCTGTGATGAAAAAGATAGAAGTTGATCCCGAATTGTCGAAAAATGTGAGGAATAACTGCAAAAAGTTATTATTGGGGAATGAAAATATGTTTCAGGAAATCACTATGGAAGAGTTTACCGATGCAGTGAGAGCAATTAATGGATATTTAGAGGAGGATATCAGAGGACATTTTATTGATTTAATTACAGAAAACAGTGGAGAAGGAGAGTGAGGATTAATGAAAGGGCTCAGAAAAAAACGATGGATTCTGTTAGCAAGTATCTTATTTATACTAATCATACTGGCGACGTCTGTAATGTATGTCAGGTATTTACTCCAAGAAAAAAAGGAAAACATAATAAAAACAATCACTTATAAAGATGATTTCAGAGACTTTTTATATGTAGAGGAAGGAAGTGTTAATCCGGGCAATACAGCTGTAGTAACAACAGCTGATACAAATTTTAATCTTAGGTATGGGAGAACTTTTACCGAAAAATGGACTTGTCTGGTCGATGCGGTATATTGCAGAGATACAGAGAAGGACATAATAACTGATATTGAAAAAGCGGAGTATTCAATTTATGACCTTGTGTCGGGAGAACGTATACGGACAATCGATATAAAAATGCTGGCTAAGCAAAAGGCTCCAAATCAGGTTATGGTCCACCCGGATAATGGACAGATTTTTTTGGATGAGAATGGAAGCCCATGGGTATGGTTTGCGCTGCAGGAAAAGGATAAACAGGATCTGTTATGGAACCTGAAGATCAATCTTGAGACTGAGGAAACGAAGCTTGAGAGCAGAGAGGTGCGGATAGAAAAAAGTCCGGAAGACCAGGAAGAGCCAAAAGAGGAAAAGGACGAAGAAGACGAAGAAGAAAACGATCAATGGGGGATTTTTGAGGATGATATCATTGGAATTTTAAAAGCAAATGGTTTTTTTTCATATTCTGATAAAGCTCAAGCTGACTTGCCGGGAATCGGGGTACAATATCCGGCAGATGACCAGATCTATATTGAAACGTCAGTAAAAAATCTTCCAGAGAATAATGAGGAATTATATAGAGAATTCCCGGGCCTGAAAGACTATGTAGGAAATGAAGATGATATTGTTTGTCTGTATTTACAGGAAGAGTTGACAGATGAAGAAGTTATGCGTCTGCTGATGGAAGACGGAGAGGAAATTTCGTTTGAAGGATGTGTACTTCCGGCAGATGAGTCAAAGGACGGGGAAGAGCATGAGATCCACAGCTTTGAAGAGTTTTACCAGTGGAAGCGTTAGCTGCAGATATCCAGACAACATATAAACCGAAAAAGATACTCGGGGGATGAGAGAAAAGGGGGAGAGTGAAGATCGGTGAAAGAATGCAGAAAAAAACGGCAGATTCTGTTAGTAGGTATTTTATTAATACTGATCATACTGGCAGTGTCTATAATGTATGGCAAACATTTATTCCAAGAAAAAGAAAACATAATAAAAACAATCACTTATAAAGACGATTTCAGAGACTTTTTATATGTAGAGGAAGGAAGTGTCGATCCAGGTAACACAGCTGTAGTAACAACGGATAATACAACTTCGACTCTGAGATACGGAAGATCTTTTACCGGAAAATGGACTTGTCTGATCGATGCGGTGTATTGCAGGGATACAGAGAAAGACATAATAACTGACATTGAAAAAGCAGAGTATTCGATTTATGATCTTGTGTCGGGAGAACTTATACAGAAAATCGATATAAAAACGCTGGCAGAGCAAAAAGCTCCAAATCAGGTTATGGCCAAACCTGATAACGGACAGATCTTTTTGGATGAGAATGGAAACCCATGGGTGTGGTTTGCGCTGCAGGAAAAGGATAAACAGGACCTGTTATGGAACTTGGAGATTAATCTTATGACTGAGGAAACAAAGATGGAGAGCAGGGAAGTACCAATAGAAAAAAGCCCGGAAGATCAGGAACAGCCAAAAGAGGAACCAGAAAAAAAGTAGCAGGGAATTTTTCGGGATGATATCATTGGCATCCTGAAAGCAAATGGATTTTTTCTATACTCTGATAAGGGGCGAGATGACATACCTGGAATCAGGACACATTATCCGTCAGAGGGGCAGACTTATATTGAGACCTCAGTAAAAAATCTCCCAGAGAATAATGAGGAATTATATAGAGAATTTCCAGGCCTTAAGAATTATGAAGGAAGCGAGGATGATATTATTTCCCTGTATTTACAGGAAGAGCTGACAGATGAAGAAGTTATGCGACTGCTGATGGAAGAGGGAGAGGAAATTTCATTTGAAGGATGTGTACTTCCGGCCAATGAGTCAAACGACGATAAAGAGCATGAGATCCATAGTTTTGAAGAGTTTTATCAGTGGAAACGGTAGTTCTATCCAGGCGACATATAAACCGGAAAAGATACTTGAGAGAGGGGAGAAAGGGAGGGGTGAGTGAGGATCAGTGCAACAAGATTTATTATTTGATATCCGGCGAAAATAAATCTGAGCTTTGTGTGATGCGCATGGAACTAGATGGGAGCGGAAAAGAGGAAATGTTTGAAAAAGATCACCAGATATTACATTTTTGTCCGTATACAATAATTTTTGATATGGCTCCATTTGCAGGAGCAGATCAGATTGAAGAATTGGTGGTTAGAGATAATCGCGTGCAGGATCTGACGGGGATTTGAGAGATGAAAAGTCTGAGAATACTGGAACTCGAACATAACAAATTTACAGATATTTCACCGCTAAAAGAGTTAATTTATCTGGAGGCTCTCGATATTAGAGATAATCAGGTTGAGAATTTAGACATATTGTTAGAGCTTCCCAATCTGAAAGTTGTATTTTATGAGGCACAGAATAAAGAGCAAGAAGAAGTATTAAAAAAATTGATTGATAAAGGGTGTACAGTAGTGGAAACTAAAGATTCGTTCTACTCTTTTCTAGATAAAATGGGGATAGAGACAGTAGAGTTATATTCTACGGATAACATTTAAAGAGCCTGGGGATTGTTATGAAAAAAAGAAAAACAGGGATTATCTGGACATTAGTTCTTTTGCTGGGGGTTATAACAGGAATTACTATTTCCTTACCTCAATATGAGGAATACAAAAAATATGTACATTTTAAAGATGAAAATTTACAAGAAATCATGCAGGCATCTAGTGATTGGAGCCAGTACTTTGATTTAAGAAGTGGCAAGGTCAGTGTAAAGCAGGCAAAACAAATTACAGAAATATATATAAAAGGATTGTATGCAAGATGGGAAAACATACCGTCTTACGAAGATTTATTAAATTTTCCAAATACAGAATATATAGAATTGGGAATAGCACCTGCATATGAAAGCGGAGATAGTGCAGCTAGAGAAATGTATTTAAAACAATGGCCAATAGTCGAGGAGCCTTTGTATGTAGAAAAACTGAAGCCGGTGCTGGCAGAATTAGAAAAGCTGCGATGGGTCAGAATCTATTCAGATGTGGTATTTGAAGATTTGGAAATATTTAGTCAGTGTAACCAGATTCAAGATTTAGATGTCTACCAAAATCAGTTGAAAAATTTGAACGGAATAGAAAATCTGAAAATACGATTTGCTGACTTTTCGGAAAATGAGATTACAGATATAACAGCTGTAGCAGAAACACGGGGAATTCGATTTTTAGTGTTGACGGATAATGAGATCGAAGATTTTTCTCCTTTGTTAGAGGTAAGTGGATTAGAAGCTGTAGCTTTTGATACAGATATGGGCAATGGAAAAGAAATTGCAGATAAGCTTACCGAAAAAGGTTGTGTCGTTACGGATGATAAGTGGGGACCCTATGAAGCATATTGGGATATGTTAGATGAGGCAGAAGAGCGATAATGATTAGAAACGTTAATATCGAATTAAGGTTGTTAAAAGCGGCATTGAGGGCAGGTGTTAAAGGATTAAGAGAATGAAGAAAAAAATATTTGTGATAGCAGCAGTGATAGCGGTAACGTTGATAATAATTATTGCCGGAGTGAAATATTTAGAACAAAAACAAACAGAAAAAGAACAAACAGAACTTGCCTATGCTTATAAGCATCAAAATCGGGCTTTCCCCCGGGACAAAGGGGAGATAAATGAGTATGATTACATAGGGTATGAAGCCATCAATGAGAAAGAATTATATGTGGCTTTGGAGGTGTATAACAAGGAAAACGAGGACGAGGATCTGGAAGTTGAAGACATAAAAGAATATCTGTCACAAGAATACAATGAAGATGGAACACCGAGAGTATTAGAGGGCTGGCCTGAGATAAGGTCATATGAAGACTGGTATTTTAGAGGAATGGGAAGCGAGAAAATTGAAGAGTATTGGGGCAAATTAGAAATTGCTAAAGATGAATATCAGAGACTAACCCCTGCTTTTCCAAATTGTACAGTAAAAGAATTGTCTATAAATCAAATAGAAGAGTTAATAAAAAAAGATGCGGATCCAACCTATGAGATTGATGATTCTGTAATGGAAATAAAATAAAGTGAGAACGGATGATCACGCAACCGAAAGAGAACAGAGAGAAAAAGAAATGGAGAATTATAAAAAGCCTGTTATTATCAGATAAATCAAAGAGATATATGATGAGAAAAAGCAACAGGATTAGATTACAATAATTGCATTTAATGCTTAGAAAAAGGGATGAAAAGATTGAAAATAATAAAAAAGGGTAAATTTATTGCATTTATAATAATTATTTTTTTATTAATTGTTGGCGGAATCGGGTTTTTTGTATACAGGAGTAAATATGTGATATTTAAAGATCCTGTTATCGAAACTTCGGCAAAAGCGAATCTTGATAAAGCGGGAAAGATATTAAAAGTAGATGCGGAAAAGGTCCAGCTTTTTATAATATATGATGCGACAATGCAGAATTTGACAACTTTAGAGGATTTAAAGAATTTTTCAAATATAGTTTTTATAGGAACAATGTCTACTACAGAATTTGATACAGAAGAGGAACGGGCAGAGTTTGAAAAAACACACAGTATAACCAGAAGTGTGTATGAGAAATATGCAGTACAGTTACAAGAAGTATTACCGGGTTTTGAAAAATTAAAGGCAATCGTATTATGTCCAGATACAATTATTTTTGATATGTCTCCATTTATGGGGGCTGACCAGATTGAAGAATTAAGAATTAATACAAATCAGATAGAGGATCTTAGCGGTATTGAAGAGATGGAAAGTCTAAGAATACTTGATGTTTCCAATAACAAGATTACGGATATTAAAGCTTTGAAAGACTTAAATAATCTGGAAGCTTTAGATATTAGTGGAAATTGTATTGAGAATATAGATGTATTGTTAGAACTGCCGGAACTGAAGGTTTTGTTTTATAAGGCTACAAATGATAAGCAGGAGAAAATATTAAAAGCTTTGAGCGATAGAGGATGTACGGTAGTGCAGGAGGGCGGAGGGTTTTTAAGCACTATTGATGAAAACGAAATAGAAAGGGTAGATTTTCTCTCTTTATATTAGACAATATGAAGAGTCTCTAATTTGTAGGCACGTAGGTTTGCCCGTATATCATAGATTAGAACAAGTCAAAGGTGACGGAGATTAGCACATATGTACAGGGGGGATAAAAAGTGGGCAGCAGGATAAATGAATGCGCAGGAATAATATGTATTAATTTAGCATTTTCGGTAATCATGCATTGTTTTCTGGGTGGAATTCCTCTGATATTAATAGCTTATATGACATCTGTATCATTTATATCAATATTATTATGGTGCATGTATATATTAACGCTGTATTTGGTCATCAGGGGGAATGTAAGGAAAGAAAAATGGACAATTCCCGAGATAATCCGCTTATTTATACTGATAATTGGATTTCTCGGGGCAAAGATGCTGGGAGATTTTGTCTTTACTAAAGTAGAGTTATTTAACATCAATATGCGTAGAACAGCTGTGTTGTCAGGTGCAGTTGGATTTTTATGGGGCGGAATATTAATAGTTGTTTTGTTTTTTGTTATTAAAAAGCTAAAGGCTGCATGGAATTGGAAAAGGATCAGAGTCCCGGCAGTTATTCTGATACTTATAATTACACTGTATGGCATTTTTGTCTGGATCCAGCAAAATGAGTATCTTTTAGTTACAAGTCATTATGGAGAACAGGAAGATATCGATCTTTATTATGCATACAGGATTGCAGATGGGAATCCATGGTTTTATGCCGCCTTTGCGATTATTCTGTGGTGGTTTATGCGTCGCCTTACCGATCCTGCGAAAACTTCGGAAAAGATAAAAAATAACGAGACCTTTAGTTTTAACAGCCAAAAGTCAGAAAATGGGAAGGGACTTACGGTTCTGCTGTCAACCTCAAATGATATTGAAGCAGAAATTATAAGGGATTTGTTAAAGGAAAATGGTATTTTCACTATGATCCGGGACAGAGAAAGCGGCGATGCCATGAAACTTTATATGGGAAATTCTATTTTTGAAAAAGAAATTTTGGTAAACAGCGGCGAATATGACCGGGCAAAAAAATTGATAGAGGATACAAGTACAGACGCAGGAGAAGAGATGTCCGAATATAAAGAACTGGCAAAACAAAGAGAACTTAAACGGAGAACATTTACAGTATATGTGCTGGCGCTTATTGTTATATTTGTATTGCTGGCGCTGGTCATTAAATAAGAGCCATATATTGCTTCCGGTAAGCTGATATAAGGGAAAACGGTCAGGAGAACAGAATGTCCCCAAAAAGAAAAGTATTAAAAACAGTCGTAGTTGGCATAGTGATTCTGAGCATTATTGGTATAAGCCTCTGCCTATATTACAATTTCCAGAAGGATGAAAAAAAGAGACTGGAAGATGGCGAAAAGAAGGAATATTTCATGCTCATAATGGATTCGGATTACTACTCTCAGTATATTAATTCGGATTATAATGAAAAATATTGGAAGGATTTTCTTGGAGATGAGAACACGATCGACTGCGTAAGATATTTGAATCAATATATGAAGGAGACATATCCGAACAGTCCGTATACGGAAATTACAACAGAAGATTTGAATACTGATTACAGAAGTATTTATAAGCAATGGAAAGAAGATTTAAGTACTTATTTAAAAGAAGAAAGAAAATATGAAGAAGATAATAAACTCAGCAGGATTATAAATAAAGCGGTTGTAGGAGGGTGGTGGCGGGATATTATAAGCCTGCTCGGATATGATGAACGAATATCTGCTTATAACTATAATACAACCTATACAGATGAATTTTTGAAGCAGGAAGATCTGGAAAACTTTCTAAATGAATTAAACCAGTATATGAAAGAGAACCATCCGGAAATAGAATTTGAAAATATTACAATGGAACGATTACAGGAAACAGAATATGATGTCTGCGATCAACTTTGGGAAGTGAAGGAAAAACTGGCGGAGGAAGGTGTAGATTTTGCTGAAATTATGAGGGAGATACATGGGACAGTAGTTACAGCAGATTCGTAAGCAGTGTGGTGGGGATATGAATTTTAAACGAATTAAGAAAAAACAAGTTATTATCGGGATTACTGTAATAATGATTTTGGTATGCGGAATAGGAACAGGGCTTCACTTTTACAATGAATACCAGGAAGAGAAAGCATTAGAGGAGGCGAGGAGACATCCCTATTTTACAAAGGATCATTTAACTATTTCGGAAATGCATACACTAAGACTTTTTTATTTAATGGATACAGATCCATACTATGTGGATGAGGCGTTGGAAAAAGAAGGACCGGATTTCAGTTATATAGAGATCAGTCCGTCAGAAAATACAGAAAAAATAGTAGCTTTGGTAAATTACTATTTGTTTGACCAATTCTATAGCGCTGATATAAAAGGAAAAGAATATGCGGAAAAATGTGGGTTGTCTTATGGGAACAGAATGACAGTGGATTGGCTAATGAATCATTTAAAAGACTCAATTCAGATACTTGAAAAATCACCGGTCTTAAAAGGGATATTAGAATTAGATGAAAAGTGGATTCGATATGAGCTGATTTCTGAAGACGTAAGATATACAAGTTACTATTTATCCCGAGTGGAGCTGCTAAGTTTAAGTAGTTGGTTTAGTATAGAAACTGTTCAGGATTTGTTGGACTTAGATATTCAATTTGAGCAGGAGGGGAGAAAAGATTTTGCAGATGTGACATTAAAGGCTACAGAATATACAGAAAAAGCTGCAGCAGTTATGAACTGGCTGCTGTTTGAGGAAGCGGCTCCGGAAAATGTAGCAGGAACAGAAAAAGCAGAAGAATATGGACTGTCAAAGGAGAATCCGGTTACAGCAGAATGGATGATCACTCATCCGAAAGAGACAATAGAGATTAAGAACGCGATGGAGAATTATGGGGAGATTTTTTATTATCGAGATAAAATCGTAGAAATGTATGATGACATTGCGGCTTAGTGATTTAGATAATGGGTTGAGCTGATGAGGGAAAAGAAAAAACAAGTTATTATCGGAATTATTGTAATAATGATATGCGCATGTGGAATAGGAACTGGGATTTATTTTTATAATGAATACAGGGAAGAACAAGAATTAAAGGAAGCGCAGAAACACCCCTATTTTACAAAAGACCATTTAACTTCTCAAGAGATGGGCATTTTGCGACTATTCTATTTGATGGATACAGAACCATATTATTTGGATGAGTTACAGGAAAAAGAAGGCCCAGATTTTAGTTATATAGAAATCAGGCCGACAGAAAATACGGAAAAAATAATCGCTGTGATCAATTATTATATGTATGACTGCGTCTTTTTTCAACAAACAGCAGCAAAAGATTATGCAGAGGAATGTGGATTGTCCTATGGAAATCGTATGACATTAGACTGGGTGATGGATCACTTGAGTGAAGCGGCTCAGATTGTCAATCATTCAGTTTCCATGCAAGACAGTTTATCCTTAGATTTGAAATGGCTGCATTACGATATGTTAGTTTCAGATCCCACATACACATCATACCATCTATCATATCAAGAATTGGCAAATTTATATACATTATTTAATATAGGGATGGCACCAAAGTGGAATGAAATAGCATTGCAGTTTGAAGAAGGACAGCGGGATTTTACAAATGTTACTTTACAGGCTACAGAATATACAGAAAAAGCTGCAGCAGTTATGAACTGGCTGTTGTTTGAGGAAGCGGCTCCGGAAAATGCAGCAGAATATGGGTTGTCAAAGGAGAATTCGGTCACTGCGGAATGGATAATCACTCATCCGAAAGAGACAATAGAGATTAAGAATGCGATGGAAAATTATGGGGATATCTTTTATTATGGGGATAAAATTGAGGAAATTTACAATGAAATCAGGAGCCGATAACCCTGAAGAGGATGATAATAAAAACGAAAGATAAAATTTAATCAAGATATAATTGCAACCCTGAATTTAGAAATCAAACATATAAAAAAGGCATCTTTCAGGAAGGGATTTCTTTCTCTGTAAGTATACAAAATAAATAAAGCGAAAGCTGACCGTAATAAGTTTCGTAATCCTATTGGTACTTTTTGCGGAAAGGTGGTTTGTAATAATGAAGAGCGAGGGCTATAAAATAAAGATTATAACTATTATAATGGCGATAATTTTAATTATTATAGGAATAGTTGGGTATATGCTATACCAAAATTATCAAGAAAAAGAGCGTAAAAGGTTGCAAGATGGTCATGCGAAGCAATATCTGATGCTATTGATAAATGACAAATATCTTTCATCATATATAGAGCCAGAATATGATGAAAAGTATTGGGAAGAGTTTATTAAAGATAAAACTACAAGTGATGGCATTAGATATGTGAATCAATTTATGGAAGAGACATATTCGGATAGTCCGTATACGACAATAACGGCAGAAGAATTAGATAAGAATTATGATGAGATTTATGAGCAATGGTCTGGAATGGAAGATTATTTAAAACGTAATACGAGAGGCAGAGGATATCTTCCATTTGGTGATTTAGTTATTATGGCAAAAGTGGAAGGAAGACGCCGGGATACTATGAATTTGCTTGGATATAGCGAACTGACACAAAATTATGATTACTATACTACATATACAGAATACTTTCTAGAACAGGAAGATCTGGAAACATTCTTAGAACAATTAAATCAATATATGAAGGAGAATTATCCAGAAATAAGTTATGAAGATATTACAATGAAACGATTAGAGGAGACAGAATATGATGTCTGCGACCAACTTTGGGAAGTGACGGAAAAACTGGCCGATCAGGGAGTGGATTTTTCACAAATTGTTGAATTGATACATGAGGAGATAGATATAGATGGAGAAGGAGAAAGTGAATAAACGAAAAAAACAAATAGTTATCGGATTCCTTGTATTTGTGCTATGTGTGTTTGGAATAGGAACAGGGCTTCACTTTTACCATGAATACCAGGAGGAGAAAGAATTAGAAGAGGCAAAAAGGCATCCATATTTTACGGAAGATCATTTAACTGTTTCAGAAATGCACATATTAAGGCTCTTTTATTATATGGATACAGATCCATACTATGTGGATGAGGCGCTGGAAAAAGAAGGTCCGGATTTCAGTTATATAGAAATCAGTCCGACAGAAGATACAGAAAAAATGATAACCATGATTAATTATTATATGTATGACCGGGTCTTTTTTCAACAAACGGCAGCGAAAGAGTATGCGGAAAAGTGTGGACTATCCTATGGAAATCGCATGACATTAGACTGGGTGATGGATCATTTGAGTGAAGCGGCTCAGATACTTGATCAATCTCCTTTTATACAAGATAATTTGAGGTCAAATAATATAGGGATATATTACAATATGTTACTCTCAGATCCCACATATACATCATACCAGTTGTCATATCGGGAGCTGGCGAATTTATATACGCTGTTTAATGTAGAGATGACACCAAAATGGAATGAAATATATTTACAATTCAAAGAAGGACAACGGGATTTTACAAATGTTACTTTACAGGCTACAGAATATACAGAAAAAGCTGCAACAGCTATGAACTGGCTGTTATTTGAGGAAGCGGCTCCGGAAAATGCAGCAGGAACAGAAAAAGCAGAAGAATATGGGTTGTCAAAGGAGAATCCGGTCACTGCGGAATGGATAATCACTCACCCGAAAGAGACAATAGAGATTAAGAACGCGATGGAGAATTACGGGGATATCTTTTATTATGGGGATAAAATTGAGGAAATTTATAATGAAATCAGGAGCCAATAAGGTCGACGAGACATTCATAAGGGGGAGATACAGAGCATGAAAAACAGAGGAAAAGAATATGTTTTAATCTGGGGCACGAATATTTTTTATGCAGTTATAGTGCATGCCGCACTGGGCGGCGGATCTTCTATTGACTTTTTCCATACAGAGGGACTTTTATGGCTTGCGCTGCCTCTGTGGATCATATATACATTTCTTCAAATTTTAGCTTTTGTAGTATCAGACAAAGAAATGAATAAACGCATCATGAAAGCACTGATTTTTACGGTCTGCTTTATGTTAATAAAAATAAGTGCTGACTTTATCTGGGGTGCGACATCATGGGAGGGACAGACTTATCGGCAGATTGCGATAGTTGAAGGTGTACTTCCCTATATTTATGAAATATTATTAGTTCTGATTCTGTTTTTCTTTCTGGGGAGAGAGAAGATATCCCGGATCTGGAAGCGGGTAAAAGCGCCGGGCATTCTTTTAATTCTGTCTGTAACTACATATATCATATTCATTATAAATAACTTCTTTCAGTATTCTCGGGCAGCAGAGCGCTATTCTGACTTGTTTGACCTGGAGCAGATCGATTTATATTTTGCAATGCTGATTATGCGGGGAAATCCATGGTTTTACGCTGCTTTTGCGATTATTCTGTGGTGGTTTATGCGGCGTCTTACAGACCCGGCAGAGTCTCATCAGGAGACGAAAAAAGCGGGTACATTTCATTTTGTTCAACAAAAAACACAGAAAGAAAAAGAACTTACAGTTTTGTTATCAACCTCGAATGATATGGAAGCAGAAATGATAGCAGACATATTAAAGGAGAAAGGGATTTCCACTGTGATCCGGGACCGGGAAAGCGGCGGTGCTATGCGGATCTATATGGGAAATTCCATCTATGAAAAGGAGATCCTGGTAAAATCACAGGAATATGAGCAGGCAAAGTGCCTGGTCGAAGAGACTTATGGGGATATGAAGGGAGAGGACATGCCGGAATATGAGGAGCTCTCAGAGATAAGAAGGATACAGAAACGGACGTTTTTAGTTCTCACAGCGGCAGTTTTTATAATCTTTGTACTGATCGCGCTGGCGGCGATGTGAACCGGATCAGACCGGGATATGCAGCAGAGGTTATCAGAAGTCGGAGGTAAGACGGACGAAAAAAGAATGTAGAAGTACTGAGGGAAGGGATGAGAGAATATGGAATATTTGAAGTATGGATTGGTCTGGGATGTATTTACCTGGCTGTGTTCGGCCATGCCGGGATATTTTCTGTTCAGGAGGGCAGGGAAAAAGGGGTGGCAAAGTTTTGTTCCGGTTTATGATCAGTATATCTATTACAGTTTTGTGTGGAAGACAGAAGTATTTTGGGCTTATTTATCAGTTTGGGCTGCGTTTTTCTGGTATTTTCTCATCTATATATTTCTTCTTGGCCGGGGGCAAAAGGGAACGGATATCATTTATTTACTTTTAGCACTGAGTTCGGTTATGCTCCATGCATCTTTCTGTTATAAGACGTCCAGATATTTTGGCAGAGGGATCGGATACACTGTCGGGTTATTCTTCCTGGATCCGGTGTTCAAAATACTGCTGGCGCTGGACACAAAGAGAGTTTTAGTGACAGAAGACAGCACAGAAGAAAACAGACGGGAAGGGCCAAAGGACGGACGGGAAGAGAACACAAAGGCCGGACGGAGCCGGATGAAACACAGGGTTGCTGTGGCGCTCAGCTGTCCGCTGATCTTCATACTGGTGACAGGGGAAGTCATTAAAGAAATTTCTGAATTTAAGTCAGAAACGGTAGAGATTAATGCGGAAAATTTCCTGGATACAACAGCAAGAGAGGAACTGCTGGCGCAAAGCTGCGGAGAGGATTCATTGCTGACAAAGGAAGAGCGGGAGTCAATAAAAGAAATGACATTTGAAGATTCGCTGGAGGGCGTCCAGTATTTTCCGAAGCTGACGGAGCTGGATTTTGGAAATCACTACGGCTGGTATTCCCTTCCGGATCCTGCGCCGACAGCGAAACTGGATACCTCCATGTTTCCGGAGTTAAAAATTCTGCGTAGTACGGAGGGAAATCTTTTGTCCCTGGATGTCAGTGAGAATCCGGATCTGGAAGAATTGTATTGCTACAGGAATAATCTTGAAAGTCTGGATGTCAGCCAGAACAAAAAATTAAAAATACTGCAGAGCTCCTCCAATCCCATCGGCAGTCTGGACGTCAGCAATAATCCGGAACTGGAAGTTATGAACTGCAATATGAACGGTCTGGACACTTTGGATGTGAGCAAAAATCCGGAACTGAAAGAACTTCATGTCAACCTGAATAATCTGAAGAGCCTGGATGTCAGCGGAAATCCGAAACTGGATAATCTCTGGTGTGATAAAAATTATCTGGACAGCCTGGATCTGTCTGCCAATTCTGAGCTGACAGAACTGTTTTGCCGCGAGAATGGGCTGGACAGCCTTGATGTGAGTAAAAATCCGGGGCTGGAGGCATTGTACTGCTCGTATAATAATCTCACAGTTCTGGATCTGAGCAAAAATCCGGAACTCAGGGTACTGGATTGTTACGGAAACAAACTGCGTTCGCTTGACGTGAGCGGAAAAAGGAACTTATCCGCGCTGCGTGTCGGGGGTAATCCGGAGCTGACAGAACTGGACTGCAGCGGCGGGGCACTTACTTTCCTGAGTCTTGGCAGCTGTCCGAAACTGAAGTCTCTGTATGCCGGAGAGCAGCAGGTCACAGTTGAAGTAAGTTACAGCGAGGAAGAGGGAATGTATGTAAGCGATGCCAGAGTCATGGATCCTGACGCGGTAGTCGAAGGGGAAGGTTTCCTGTACAGTACGTGGGATGAGAGATTTTTCTTGGAAGAATTAGAAGGACAGACGGCTGAGTTTTCGGTGCAGATTTATGATGATGCCCTGCTTGAAGAGGGGAGCGGGCTTCTTTCTGGGACAATAAGATTCATAGAAAAACAATGAGGGAGGCGGGGAAATGGCTGAATCATATGAAACAATATGGTATGTGATCCGATGGGCGTGTTCCGCGCTGGCGGGATGCGCTATATTCAAAAAGAAAGGCATCCCGATGTGGAAAAGCCTTATTCCTGTATACGGCGAGGGTGTCCTTTATAAACTTGTGTGGAATGCGAATATTTATTCATTGTATCTGCTTGGCGTCATACTTTATTATGTGGTATTGCCAAGAATCGCAACTCTTCATATGGCTGTATTCGCGGGTACAGCATTACTTCTTGTTGCGGCAGAGGTGATTCGGTTCGTTTTTTGCCGGAAACTGGCAGGATATTTTGGCAGAAAGTTTTTGTTTGCCGTCGGCCTGTGGATTTTTGAGCCGGTCTTTAAGATATGGCTGGCATCCGCAATATGGACAAATGGAGCCGCTGGCCAGGAAGAGGAAAGAAGAGGATGGGAGAGCCGGAAGAAAAAGAACGGGATAAGAATCGTAGGAGCTGCGGCGGCCATTTTTCTTATGGGCGGGTACGCGTTCCATGCATGGCTTCTTGGCACCCAATATCTGTGGATCACTCCCGGGAATTTCCCGGACAGAAAGTTCAGAGAATTTCTGATAATACAGCCTTATGGGCGGGATCTTAGGATTTCCCGTGCAGAGCTTGCCTCTGTCTGTATTATAACGTGTTCCGATGCGGGCATTTCAAATCTGGAGGGAATCGAGCATTTTTGGGCGTTGCAATGGCTTGACTGTTCCCAGAACAGGCTGACAGGTCTGGATATCAGTGAGAACAGGATGCTGCACAGGCTGGAGTGTTCTGGAAACAGGCTGGAGAGCCTGGAATTTGGCGAGATGGATACACTGGGATTACTTGACTGTACGGATAATTATCTGTCAGAACTGGATGTCAGCGGAAGCCACAGATTAGAAAGACTTCTGTGTGCCGGCAACAGGCTGAGTGAACTGAATTTGGACAGAAATGACCAGCTGAAGAATCTGGACTGCAGTGGGAACTGTCTGCAGGGCCTTAAGAAGAATGTTTTGATCAGCGACAGTATGCGCAACTATGAGATGTCAGATCAGAGGTGTGAGATCCAGGTGACATATGATGAAAAGGACGGTGTGTACCGGAGTGCGGAGGGTGCCCTTAAGCCGGAAGTGGAAGTGCTTACTCCCGGTGTCAGTGTAAATCCGGAAAACGGTCAGATCACGCTGGAGGATCCGGGAACAGAAAGCGCGGAGTTTATTGTAAGGGACGTATTGTCGTGGCCCGCAGATGGCAGCGACACTGACATGACGGGAACGATTGTGTTCGTGAGAGAGGATAAATAGGGTATCTATATGTTCCGGAGTTTGTATCGGGGGCATAATCCTGTGGATTCCTGGCAGCGGGGATTTTTATAATCTGTATCAGCGTTGAATTAATATGAGGAAAGAGAAATATGGGGAAGTGGGTACAAAAGATCAAAGAAAGCGATAGACTGAAGTTGCTGACAGCCTGGGCAGCAATCCTGCTGCTGATCATCATACTGGGGATATCCCGGCTGTTTTATACAGTAGATGTTCAAAAGGTCGGATTTGCAGGATATTATTTCAGTGCGGAGGCGGAAGAGAATACTGTTCACTATACGCTTCTGGAAATTCCGGGAGATGGAGTGGGAGCTGCCGGTGATGAAATGTGGATGACAGACGGGGACCGGCTGGAATATAAAGGGGAAGTCTATGAATGTAACACAGGTACATTCGGGATAGCAGAGTTTTATACATATGGTCGGCAACAGGCTGACAGTGGTTATATAACATTTCCGAATGAGCAGATATATCAATTTGCTTACATGACAGATTCTTTTTTATGGACAAATATGACGGCGCGGCTTGAAGATAATAGCATGTATTTACCGATATCGTTCCGTGAGGGAGAACTGTCGCGCTATCCGGCGGATATGATTGCCGCGGTTACTATTGTACAGGATGAGGTGGAATATAATCTGGAGCACCCTATGGTATGGGAAGGGATGCTTACTTTGGGCGCGTTGCTCGTTTTGGCAGTCGGTACGGTAACAGGGCTTTGCGATCAGCTTATGAACAGTTTATCCATATTTCGGGTAAGGCAGTATTATGATATAAATGGAGAAGTGCGGCCGTCAGCCCTGGCGATAAGCCTCCGCCGGATCTGCAGTGCAATTGATATTTTTGGCGGGATCGTCCTGCTGATCCAGTCATTTTACTTCCGGTCATAAAGCCGGTCATAAAATATGGTTTCCCTTGACAGAGCCAAGTTCTGTGACTTATAATGCCTTTGGAAAATTTTGTGTGGATTTTTCCTGATTTTATCGTGTTTTCGCCACTCAGCAATGGTACATGCGGCTGAGTGGCTGTTTTATTGTCCGGGAGATACTCTGGACTGTTTGCGCTGCTTTGCCGGTGTTCCCGGTAAAAGATGGAGGTAACGGAAGATGAACGAGAGTTTTATGAAAGAAAGGCCGGTGCTGCCGCTGATCCTGTCGATGTCGATCCCGATGGTGGTCTCAATGCTGGTCAATTCCCTGTATAATATCGTGGACAGTTTTTTCGTCGCCCAGATCAGCGAGGATGCCATGACGGCTCTGTCCCTGGTCTATCCCATCCAGAATTTTATCAACGCTGTGGGGATCGGATTCGGCATCGGGATCAATGCGGTGATCGCTTTTTATCTGGGAGCGGGAGAAAAGGAAAAGGCAGATATGGCAGCGACCCAGGGCATGGTGTTTACCATCGTTCATGGCGTGGTGCTAACGGTCGGAAGCATTGCCGTTATGCCTGTGTTTTTAAGAATGTTTACATCATCTGAGACGGTGATCGGCCTTGGGCTGCGCTACTCTACAGTGGCGTTCTGCTTTACGCTGGCTGTGGTTACGGGAGTGGCATTCGAGAAGATCTTTCAGGCGGAGGGCCGGATGAAGGTTTCCATGATCAGCATGATGTGCGGATGCGTCGCGAATATCATCCTGGATCCCGTGCTTATTTTCGGGCTGGGACCGTTCCCGGAGATGGGGATCGAAGGGGCGGCTCTGGCGACCGGGCTGGGACAGACACTTTCTCTGGTGATTTATCTGGTCATCTATTTTGTGCGTCCGCTCCGGGTGCGGATCGACAGACGGTATCTCGTTCCGGAGAGATCCATGACGGGAAGGCTCTATTCCATCGGGATCCCGGCTACGTTGAACCTGGCCCTCCCATCAGTCATGATTTCCGCGCTGAACGCGATTCTGGCCGGGTACTCGCAGGTCTATATTTTAGTGCTGGGGATCTACTATAAACTGCAGACCTTTTTGTATCTTCCGGCGAATGGATTCGTTCAGGGAATGCGCCCGCTGGTGGGTTATAATTACGGGGCGGGAGAGCACCGGAGAGTGGATCAGATCTATAAGATCGTACTGGCCATGAGCGGCCTGATCATGCTGTTCGGAACACTGATCTGCCTGCTGATCCCCGGGCAGCTGATGGGTCTGTTTACGCACACGCCGGAGACGATCCATGCAGGGACAACTGCTCTGCGGATCATCAGCACGGGATTTCTTGTGTCGGCGGTCTCCGTGACTTCGTCAGGCGCGCTGGAAGGTCTGGGGAAAGGCACTCCGTCTTTGATCATTTCCCTGTGCCGGTATATTGTTGTCATTATCCCGGCCGCTTTTCTGCTGAGCAGGATCTTCGGTCCGGAGGGAGTCTGGAATGCGTTCTGGGTTACAGAGATCATTTCGGCAGTTATCGCGTTTTTTGTTTATCGGAAGTCCGTCAGGATAGAGTAGGAATGGATCAAATCACCATAGGAACACCAAAAGATTACCGAGGGAACCCGTCCGTGGGTTGACATGGAAGGATTTTTCATTTAGAATCACAGGTAGCGTCAGTATTTGCAGGAAGGATACATTTTCTGACTCTGCAGGCGCGCGGCAATGAACGGGATTAGTATATATGTGAAATGCCCCAGAGAGGAGGCGGCTGGTGAGAGCCTCCGCAGGAGCATATAGAACCGGCCCGGGAGCATCCGTATGAAAGTGCGGCGTATGTCTGCGTTAAAGACAGATGAGTGAACAGTCTGCGCATAGAACGCAGAGGTTAATTAGGGTGGTACCGCCGGGATATCCGGTCCCTTGTTTCAGGGACGGAAGATGTCCCGGCGTTTTGTTTTTCAAGTGTTAAAACTGCATTTTAAAGGAGAAGAGGAAATGGCAAAGGAAAAGAAGCTGGTACAGTCGATTACTTCCAGGGATGAAGATTTCGCTCAGTGGTATACGGACGTGGTACGTGAGGCGAAGCTGTGTGATTATTCAGGGGTCAAGGGATGTCTGAATTATCTTCCCAATGGTTATGCGATCTGGGAGAATATCCAGACGGATCTGGATGCGCGGTTCAAGGAAACAGGTGTGGAGAATGTCTATCTTCCGGTGCTGATCCCGGAGAGCTTGCTCCAGAAAGAGAAAGATCATATCGAGGGATTCGCGCCTGAGGTGGCGTGGGTGACGCATGGAGGAATGGAGCCTCTGCAGGAGCGTTTCTGTATCCGCCCTACATCAGAGACGCTGTTCTGTGATGTGTGGAGCAAGACGGTCCAGTCCTACCGGGATCTGCCGAAAGTGTGGAATCAGTGGTGTTCGGTTCTCAGATGGGAGAAGACGACAAGGCCGTTCCTGCGTTCCAGAGAGTTTTTATGGCAGGAAGGACATACGATCCATGCTACTTATGAAGAGGCGGAAGAGCGTACGAAGCTGATGTGGAAGGTCTACAAGGATTTTGTGGAAGAAGATCTGGCAATTCCGGTGATCGCGGGACGCAAGACGGACAGCGAGAAATTTGCGGGCGCGCAGGATACGTATACGATCGAGGCGCTGATGCATGACGGCCAGGCGCTGCAGTCCGCTACAAGCCATTTCTTCGGGAACTCGTTCCCGGATGCTTTCAATATCAAGTATGCGGATAAGAATAACGAACTGCACAGTGTTTACGAGACTTCCTGGGGGCTTTCAACGAGGATCATCGGAGCCATCATTATGGTTCATGGCGATGACAGCGGCCTGGTGCTTCCGCCCAGGATCGCGCCGGTGCAGGTGAGGGTCATTCCTATCGCGCAGCATAAAGAGGGTGTGCTGGATAAGGCGAACGAGCTGCTGGCCGCTCTGAAGGCAGCAGGATACCGGGCGAAGATCGATGATTCTGAGAAGAGCCCGGGATGGAAGTTCAGCGAGCAGGAGATGCTGGGAATCCCGGCGCGTATCGAGATCGGGCCCAAGGATATTGAGAACGGGCAGGTCGTAGTCGTGCGCAGGGATACGAGAGAGAAGATCGTTGTTGCGATCGATGAGATCGGAGAAAAACTGGGCGAGATCCTGGAGATGATCCAGAAAGACCTTTATGTGAAGGCAAAGGCATTTCTCGACAGCCATATCAGCACAGCGGTGACAATGGATGAGATGAAGGATGCCGTTCAGAATAAGAAAGGCTTCGTCAAGGCTATGTGGTGCGGCGAAGAAGAGTGTGAGGATGAGGTCAAAGCACAGACAGGCGGGGTGACGTCCAGATGTATTCCGCTGGAAGAGGAGCACCTGTCGGATGTATGCGTCTGCTGCGGAAAGCCGGCGAAGCACATGGTATACTGGGGAAGATCATACTAAATATTAGAATATTCTGATAATAGTAAGAAAAGGGGTCAGGCCCCTTTTCTTCAAATTGTCTGAAAAATCAGTTGAGGGAACCCGACTAGAGTAATATAATAATATAATTAGTGAGAATATTTGCGGAAAGGTAAGGGACAGACGTGATTTATAATAACATACTTGAAGCGATGGGAAATACGCCTCTGATCCGCCTTGGCCGGATGGCGGAGAAGGGGAGCGCGCAGATCCTTGTGAAATTTGAAGGGCTGAATGTAGGCGGGTCCATTAAGACAAGGACTGCGTATAATATGATACGGGATGCGGAAGAGAGAGGACTGATCAAAGAGGATACGATCATCGTAGAACCGACCAGCGGCAATCAGGGGATCGGACTGGCGCTGGTAGGAGCGGTGCGGGGATATCAGACAAAGATCATCATGCCCGATTCTGTCAGCGAGGAGCGGAGAAAACTGGTGTGCCATTACGGAGCGGAGGTGATCTTGGTCCATGACGCGGGAGATATCGGCGCCTGTATAGAGGAGTGTCTGGCGATCGCCCTTAAGATGGCAGAGGACGATCCCCGGGTGTTTGTGCCTCAGCAGTTTGAAAACCCGGCCAATCCGGAGGTCCACAGGAACCAGACGGCGATCGAGATCCTGGAGCAGGTGGATTGCAGGATCGACGGGTTTTGTTCCGGGATCGGGACCGGCGGAACCATTACCGGTATCGGGGAAGTGCTCCGGGAGAAGAACCCGGATATGGAGATCTGGGCAGTGGAGCCGGAACATGCGGCAATCCTCTCCGGAGGATCCATTGGAACCCATCTTCAGATGGGGATCGGAGATGGGGTGATCCCGGCGATCCTGAACAGAAATATTTACGATGATATCTGTATCGTGACCGATGAGGAAGCCATTCGGATCTCTCAGGAGCTGGCTTCCAAAGAAGGGATCATGTGCGGGATTTCATCCGGCACCAATGTGGCGGCTGCGCTGAAGCTGGCAAGAAAACTCGGCGAGGGAAAGACCGTGGTTACAGTTCTTCCGGATACTGCTGAGCGTTATTTCTCCACGCCGCTGTTCGAAGAGTAAAGGCGGAATATGTAAAAAGTCGAAATATTCAGAAAATGCCGGAAAAAGGGGACAGGTACCTTTTAAAAAGTGCCTGTCCCCTTTTATCGCCGTTTTCTGAATATTCGGAATTATTTTGCAGCAGTAAGTATTGCGGCCACGTCTTTTGAATGTAAGGGGAGGAAATGTCCCACGGTATGGGTATCTCCGTCGCAGCAGTGATCAGCGAGTTCTGCGATCTGCTGATCGGTCGGCTCACAGCCGAGCTCCCGAAGGTTGACGGGCATCTGGATCTCCCGGAAATAATCTTCCAGAGCTTCGATGCCTTTCAGGGCGGTCTGTTCTTCTGTCAGGCCGCCGTGATCGATTCCCATTATGTTTGCCGCAAAACGGGCAAAGCGTGACGGCTGGACTTTCATGACATATCTCGCCCAGCTTCCCCATATAGCGGCAAGGCCGGCTCCATGGGCTACATCAAACATTCCGCCCAGCTCATGTTCGATCATATGAGGGCCCCAGTCACCTTCTGAACCGCAACCGGTGAGGCCGTTATGGGACAGGCTTCCTGCCCACATGATATTGGCCCGGGCCTCGTAATCGGAAGGATATTTCATGGCGATTTTGCTGTAATGCATGACCTGGCGGACCAGTGCTTCTGCCAGAGAATCGGTGAGCTCCATGCTGTCAGTGGAGAAATATCTCTCCAGGGTGTGCATGATGATATCGACGCATCCGCTGGCGGTCTGATAAGCTGGGAGCGTGTACGTGTATTCGGGATTCATAATGGCGAACCTGCAGTGGCAATAGTCGCTGTCAAAGGAACGCTTCAGCAAATTTTGATCGTTTGTGATAACAGAGCCGTTGCTCATCTCGCTGCCTGCGGCGGCGATGGTCAGAACGGCGCCGATAGGCGCGCATCCGCGGCATTCTGCTTTCCCGGTATACAGATCCCAGACATCTCCGTCATACTTCAGGCCGGATCCGATGGCTTTGCAGGAATCAATCACACTTCCGCCGCCTACAGCCAGAAGAAAGTCAACACCGGACTTTCTGGCCAGCTCAATACCTTCATATACTTTTGAAAGCCGGGGATTTGGTTTTACTCCTCCCAGCAACACATACTGGATCCCCGATGAGGACAGGAGGGAACAGATATGATCCAGAAGACCGGATTTTTTCGCGCTGTTTCCGCCATAATGAATCAGGACCATATGAGCGTCTTCCGTCTTTAATAAATGGATAAGCTGAGCGTCAGCCTGTCTGCCGAACACAACCTTTGTAGGTGCATGATAAGTAAAATTCTGCATAAGAAACTCCTTTATAATGATTTAGTGTTTTAAAGAAATAGAGATAACAAAACTTAAGAAAGATAAATAAGTTAATATGTTTATTTTATAAGCTATATATAAAATTGTCAATAATATTAAAATATAAAATGTGAAAATTTTATTATATATATTGAATTGTCTGTATTGTCAAGAATATAGAAGTGTGTTAAAATATGGCAGATAAAGATACTAACTTAACGATGATAATTAAGTTGAACTATGTTATAGTATAGGTGTATTTATCAAATATGGAATAATATGGAAAGGGTAAAGGATTGATCGATTATGCAGCGTACAAATTTAATCAGAGCGCGCAATAAAAGTGAAGTAATGGAGATCATGCGCAAGAATAAGTCTGTTTACCGGGCGGAACTGGCCAGGCAAACAGGACTTAGCATGCCTACGATCATGAAGATCACGGATGAGTTTGTGCGCAGCGGGCTTGTGACCGATGTGGGGAAAGGAGTGTCCAGCGGAGGAAAACCGCCGATGATACTGGAGCTTATCCCGGACGCCCGGTTGTTCGTGGGTATGGATATCAGTGGCGCGATGTTCAAATGTATCATTATGGATCTAAGAGGAGGAATTGTGTACCGCCGGGTCCGCAAGAAGAGTGAGCTTGATACGAAAGAGGATATTATCGGGTCCATTATAGAATTTATCGAAGAGACGATCACGGAATCCGGAATAGACAGGAAGAAACTGAGTGGTATCGGGATCGGCGTGCCGGGGCTTGTGGAGACTCAGGAGGGGAGAGTGATCACCTCGATCGACTATAGCTGGAAGGACATGGATCTGAGGACTCCTCTGCAGGAACATTTTGGAATGAAGATTTATGTAGAAAATTCTTCAAAAGTAATGGCCATCGGCGAAAAATGGTTCGGAAACGGGGATGACAGTGATAATTTCGCCCTTGTTACAGTGGGAAGGGGGATTGGAGCGGCTCTTATTATAAACGGAGAGATTTATAAAGGGCATTATAATATGAGCGGTGAAGTCGGGCATATGGTCATAGATCCCAACGGACCGTTGTGTAAATGCGGGAAGAGAGGCTGTTTGGAGACGCTGGCGTCGGGGAATGCCATCGCCAATCAGGCACGGCAGGTTGTAAGTTCCGGGCAGCCGTCGATTATGCTGGATCTGGTGGGCGGAGAAAAGGCGAAGATTGATTCGGATATTGTGTTTGAGGCGGCTTCGAGAGGGGATCTCCTGGCCCGCAAAATAGTGGACAGCGCAATTGACAGTCTGGCCATTGGCCTTGAGAATCTGATCTGTCTGTTTGACTGTGAGCTCATCGTACTCACCGGATATGTGGTAAAGGACAATGAATATCTGGTAGAGAGGGTGAAAAGCCAGATCAATGAAACCCGAAGTCTGTACTACGGAAAAATGCCGGTGGAAGTAAAACTTTCCACGATGGGGGAAGAAGCGTCTGTTGTAGGTGCGGCCACTCTTCCTCTGAGGCAGCTGGTCAACAGTGGAGATCTGGCTGCAAACTGAAAGGGGATCTGAATCATATATTGTGCTGAGAATGAGACGGTCAGAAAGGCCGCCGCATAAGTGGTTGAGAAATCACAGACGCGGCGGCCTTTCTTTTTTTGACCATTTTGCCATTTTCGCCGTTTTGAAAATGCTCAGGCAGGTGAAATAGAAATAATATTAACAAAGATTAATGAAAATTCGACAAAATAATAAAATTTAATTGACATAATAGCAATTTTATAGTAATATTCATAGTAACTTAAGAAAGATAACAAAGTTTATGCTGTAAAAAGTATTGCAAAAAAAGTGATCTAAGATCAGTAAAAATGGAGACGAATATGCTTGATCAGGAAAAAATGAATGCGTATATCGCTATTTTGCGAGAAGAGCTGCTGCTGGCAACAGGCTGTACAGAGCCGGTGGCAATTGCGTATGCGGCGGCCAGGCTGCGGGATCTTCTCGGAGCAGTGCCGGAACGTGTTAAGGCAGAAGTGAGCGGCAATATATTGAAAAATGTAAAAAGTGTGGTGGTACCGAATACCGGGGGCCTAAGAGGCATCAATGCGGCTGTGGCCGCGGGAGTGATCGCCGGGGATGCGGGAAAAGTCCTGCAGGTGATCTCGTCGATCCCGGAAGAAATGCACGGAACAATCAAAAGTTATACGGATGAAATACCCATAGATGTCAGCTGTATGGAAACGCCCCATTTGCTGGATATTCGCCTGACGGGTCAGGCGGGGGAGAAGGAAGCGGTGGTGCGAATCGCGGACCGGCATTCGAATATTGTCTATGAGGAGAAGAACGGGCAGATCCTGCTGGATCGTCCGCCGGAGATTTCAGAAGAGGACAGCATCTGTGACAGGAGTCTGCTCAATGTGAAGGACATCCTTGAATTTGCGGATAAGGTCGATATCGGACTGATAAGTTCTATGCTGGATGATCAGATCAGGTTCAATTCCGCCATTGCGGAAGAAGGCTTGAAGTCTGACTGGGGGGCAAATATAGGGAGCGTACTGCTCGCCGACTTTGGAGGTGATATCAAAAACGAAGCGAAAGCATATGCTGCGGCAGGATCAGATGCCCGGATGGGCGGGTGTGAGCTGCCTGTCGTAATACTGTCGGGAAGCGGGAATCAGGGAATTACGGCATCTGTCCCGGTGATACGCTACGCCAGACATATCGGAGCAGAAAAAGAACAGTTGTACAGAGCGCTCTTGGTTTCAGATCTGGTGACGATACATCAGAAGACAGGGATCGGAAGACTTTCCGCGTACTGTGGAGCGGTAAGCGCAGGGTGCGGAGCCGGAGCCGGGATCGCGTATCTTTTCGGAGGGGACTATGAGGTGGTCGCCCACACGATTGTAAATGCGCTGGCGATTATATCAGGCACCATCTGCGACGGGGCAAAGCCATCGTGCGCCGCCAAGATAGCGGCTTCTGTCGAGGCGGGGATTGTGGGATATCACATGTATATGCATGAGCAGCAGTTCCGCGGAGGAGATGGGATCGTGGCAAAAGGCGTGGAAAATACCATTGTGAATATCGGACGTCTTGCCTCCCAGGGCATGTATCAGACGGACAGAACGATATTGAACATTATGACAGGACGATAGCTGCTAGCGGCAGTTGGATCATGCAGAAAAACAATTATTTTATAGAAAGGTCAGGAGATAGAAATGAGCAAGAAGAAAATCAGAATGGGCATCATTGGAACAGGGATGATCTTTAATCGGCATTATAACGGGATTAAGGGGAGTCCTGACGCGGAACTTACGGCGATCTGTGACGCCAATGAAAAAGCTCTGCGTAAAAAGGCACAGGAGCTGGATATTCCGGAAAGCCACACGTTTACAGATTTTAAGGAAATGTTTGACAGTGGACTGATCGACGCGGTCAGCATCTGTACGCCTAACAATACCCATGTCATGATCGCGATGGAAGCTCTGAAAAGGAATATTCCATTTGCGATGGAAAAACCGGTGGGAGTCAATGATGATGAAGTGCTGAAATTATATGAAGCGGTCACAGAAAAGGGGCTGAAAAATATGGTCTGCTTTACTTACCGGTTCAAGAAGGCTGCCAGATTTGCGAAACATATCGTTGAAAGCGGAGCGATCGGTGAGATTTATCATGTTTATACAGAGTACATCCAGGATTATGATCTCAGACCTTATTCTCTTCCTACGTTCTGGCGCTTCCAGAAAGATGTGGCCGGCGGCGGAGTCGTCTATGACCTGGGGTGTCATGTGATGGACCTTGTGACATTTATTACAGGCTTAAAGTATGAGAGCCTTTGCGCTACGACAGAAAATGTGATCAAGACCCGTCCGGATCCGGAGACAAATGAAGAGAGGGAAGTGACGACAGACGATTTCTGTCATATGCTGACAAAATTCACATCCGGAGCGTCCGGTGTCTTCTCCATCAGCAAATGCTGCGCGGGAAGAAAGAATTACCAGAGAATACAGATTTACGGAAGCAAAGGTGCCATCATCTATACGCTCAGTGACAAAAATCTTGAGGACATGATCGAAGTCTGTATCGGGAAGCCGTACACGGACAGCTATAACTTTACGAAACTGGATATCCCGGCTGAGTATTGTACAGAACAGATGCAGTCCTTCTTTGATATTCTCAATGACTGCGGCGATGGTATGGCGGCTGATCTGGAAGACGGTCTTGTTGCACAGCGGCTGATTACAAAGGTCATGGAATCCTCAGAGAAACAAAACTGGGTCAGCGTAGCAGAGAAGTAAGGGTTTGGATCGGGAGAGCAGAAAAGATGATTTTTCAGGAAAATTTACGCACGAAGCAGGATTATCTCAATGCGGCTGCATATGCGAAACAGAGCGGGGAGGGAAAAACGGCCCTGACTGCGCGGCTTTGCCGTATGAAGACCAGCGTCACCAGGATGGATCTGAAAGAGTCCAGCCGCGCGATGCGGGCGGACAGACAGCACCAGAAGGATTATATACCGGTGCCGGATCCCTGCTGTGAGATGAGAAGACTGGGATTTACAGAGGAAGAGATCGACGAACTGATAGGAGGGCTTCAGCAGTGTTCAGAATGATCAGTGGACAAAAATGGACTGAAAATATACCGGGCGGAGACTTCTGCCTGAGGGAAGATCACTTTATCGAAAAGGTGCTTCCATTTGCCTACACAGAAAATAAACTGAGGATCCTGCCGGGATATGCTGTTTGCCTGTCTGTCGAAGGAAAGCGGATCTGGATGATCAATACAGAAGAGATTGTGCTTGATCCTGTTACGGCGCTGGATGAAGGGGATGCATTTATTCCGGGAGAAGACTACACCATATATCTGTGTCTGTCCGGATCCGAAGCAGAGATCCGGGTTTCCAGGAACGCTACATGGCCCGTTGGCACGGAACTGGGAAGGTCAGTGGCGATCGGAGGATTTCATTACGGCACGATCCGGAAAGTCAGCGATGACGGATTGTGGGTTCCGGTGGATTCCAATGGGAATAAATTCGGAAATACCGGCATTCGCTGGCAGGACAATGTAACCATTGGGATTATCCCCAATTCTGTATGGGATCACAGGAACCGTCCCCGGACTCTGTTTGGAGGGCTGGTGAAGGTGGGAACTATATGGGTTTCCATCTATCAGGCGAGCAAGAGAAGTGATTTTACATTTATGGAAGGCGACAATCTGGTCCATGTGGCCGAAGGCGCGTTGCAGAGCCGGTACGGCCAGCTTCCCGTAAGCGGCATCGACGGGCTGTGCCAGTATAATTTTGCCGAGCTGGCGGCCCGGGATGGAATGCGGCTTCTGAAGTATACGGAATGGCTGGCGGCGGCCTACGGTGCTCCCCAGGGAGAAGACGACTCCAACACATATGGCTGGTGCCATGTGGAGAATAAAGTCAGGGCCAGGACCGGATGCAGTGTTGATCTTAAAACAGGCGTGTATGACGCGGAGAACGGTGAAAAACCTTACGCGGTCAGCGCCAGGAACGTGGTGGACACGACCGGAAATGTATGGGAATGGCTTTCTGAGTATACCAACCGGCATGACGCGGGGGAGGGAGTCTGGAAATATTACGATCAACTGGGCCCGGGAATGGGGCAGATCTATGGCTGGAAGGCGGACAGTTTCTCTGCCCTTGCGGCGGGAGGCCACTGGCACAGAGGAGCGTGCTGCGGCCCGAGAGCGGTCAATCCGGATGACCAGCCCTGGAAGGTAAATGTACATATCGGGACGCGTCTCGCCTGCGACGCAATGTAGAAATTAATTATTATCCCGGCCAGATAATAATTAAAAATAAAAAAATACAAAGGAGGATAATGTATTGAGAAAAATGAAAAAAAGGCTGGTCTGTACAGTAATGGTGATGATCATGGTCATCGGGATGATGCTGAGTACTGCAGGATGCGGCGGCGGATCATCAGACACCACGACGGACAGCGGACAGACGGAAAAAACGGAACTTGTAGTCGTGACATCGACAGAACCTGTGTACTACAACAACTTATGTGACGGTATGACAAACCTTCCGGACACTCTTGTTTACAGCCAGATCTATGACCCGCTCTTTTACAAAGACTGGGAGGATGGCGGCAAGGTGAAAGGCTATCTTGCAGAAAGCTATGAGATGAGTGAAGACGGACTGCAGATCGCGGTGAAGCTAAGAGATAATGTTTACTTCCACAATGGCGCCAAGCTGACTTCAGAGGATGTGAAATTTACGTTTGACGAGATGAGTACAAGACCTCTGGGGACCGCTCTTCTCATTAACTGGGACTATGTTGAGATCGTAGACGATCTGAACCTGATCTTCCACCTGAAAGCGCCGTATGGAGCGATCATGAACGCGCTGTGCAGCCGTGTGAATTATATTTCCTGTAAGTCATACTGGGAAGAAGTGGGCGGATTTGAAGGGTATAACGCGGCTCCTATCGGAACCGGACCTTACAAATTTGTCAGCGCGGTATCCGGCAGCGAGGTGGTTATGGAGCGAAACGATGATTACTGGAACGGAACAGCTGCGTTTGAGAGATGCGTTGTCAGGACCGTATCTGACAACAACACAGCCGTGCTGGCTGTAGAGAACGGGGATGCTGACGTGGCTCTGAACCTGCCGCTGGACAGCCTGATCAACATTAACAATCCGGATGTGGAATGGGATTCCAATATCAGCTTTGAGTTCGGATATCTCCAGTACAATTTCCTTCCGTCCAGCTGGGCCGGGAACGACACTAACTTCCGCAAGGCGGTCCAGTACGGGATAGACAAGGAAGCTATCAATGAAGCTGTTTTCTACGGGGAGACCAATACACCGGACATCCTGGGTGATGACACATGGACGGGGCGGCCGGCAGAAGGCACCTATGAGACCTATACCTATGACCCGGAGAAAGCAAAAGAATATCTGGCAGCATCGGATTACGACGGCCAGGAATTCCGGGTGCTGACATGGGCCAGCACTAATCTGGACAAAGCAGCCCAGGTAATGCAGGCGAGCCTTCAGGAGATCGGCATTAATATGCAGGTCGTGGCTGTGGACCGGTCTTCCTTCTGGGATACTGTAAGAAGCAGCGAGGACTGGGACGCGTGTCTCCACTGTCTTGGGGCATCGTCTCTGGATATGGATGGCTACAACCATTTTATGTTCAGCATGTACTCTCAGTATTTTAACGAAAATCAGGTGCTTCCGAATGGCCAGGAGATGAATGACCTGCTGGAGGCCGGAAGAGTGGAGCCCAATGAGGAGGCGCGTGTTGAAATCTATACGCAGCTTGTCAATCTGATCAACGAAGAGGCTGTTTCCATGCCGATATATCAGGAGATCAATACGGCCCTTTACCGCAAAGACCTGCAGAATGTTTCGGCAGATCAGGCTGTTCCTGTGAACCGGTTCTTTGAATACACGTACTGATATCTATACGGATGAGTACTGTCCTGCAGGGCAGAGAGACAAGACCTGTCTGCCCTGCGGCAGTTTCTGAAGGGGAATGCTTGTTTGCCGAGGAGGTATAAGATGCTCAAATATATTATCAAAAGAATATTGCTGATCATCCCCGTTGTTATCGGGATCACTCTTTTTGTATATCTGCTGCTTGATCTGGCGCCGGGGGATCCTGTGACCATGATGCTGGGAACGGATGCCTCTCCTGAACAGATCGCGCAGCTTAGGCAGGAGCTGGGGCTGGATCAGAATGTTCTTGTACGATACTTTCACTATATGGTTTCCGCGGTACAGGGAGATTTCGGAGTGTCGTGGACCAATTCCCAGCCCGTGATCAATGAATTCCTGGAAAGATTTCCAAATACACTGGCCCTGGCCTTCAGCGCTCTGGCGATCACCATTGTATTCGGACTTTCTTTCGGGACCATCGCGGCAGTATGGCAGAATAAACCGATCGACGGCGCTACGCTGATCGCCGCGCTGCTTTTTGCAAGTATGCCGACCTTCTGGTTCGGCCTGATGCTCCAGCTGCTGTTCGCCCTGAAGCTGGGCTGGTTTCCGGCTATGGGAGTGGGCACGATAGGACACATGGTGCTGCCGGCGGTGTCACTGAGTCTTGGGACCATCGCCAATCAGATCCGTATGACAAGATCCAGTGTTCTGGATGTGATCGACATGAACTATGTAAGGACCGCAAGAGCAAAGGGGGCGGGTGAATTCCATGTTGTTTTCCGCCATGTGATCAGGAATGCTCTGATGCCGGTGGTCACGAACTGGGGACTTACATTCGCGACAGCGTTTGGAGGCACGATTATTTCAGAGACCGTTTTCTCAATTCCGGGGATTTCTTCTTTTCTGATTAATGCTGTCAAAGTGAGGGATGTGCCGGTGGTCATGGGAACCGTTATCATTGTGGCTGTGATCGTAGCGGTCATCAACCTGTTCATAGACCTTGTCTATGCAGTGATAGATCCGAGAGTAAAACTTGGATATATTTCGTAAAACGATATACAAAGGATAAGGATTGAAAGAGGTTGATTATGATTATGATGAGAAAAAACAAAAAAGAAAAACATAAGAATTATTCTCAGCTCGGTCTGATCATATTCCGGTTTAAAAAGAATAAGCTGGCGGTCTTTTCCGTATTCTGCCTTGGGCTGATCGCGTTGGCGATCCTGACGGCGCCGCTCTACATCGACTATGATAAAGCGATCGTACAGGATATCTCTATCAGATTTCAGGGGCCCAGCTGGGAACATCCATTTGGTACGGATCTTTACGGGCGGGATCTTCTTGCCAGAGTAATATACGGGGGAAGAATCTCTCTGTTCGCGGGGCTGTTTATTATTCTGTTTTCCTTTCTGATCGGAGTGATTATCGGCTCCATCGCGGGCTTCTTCGGAGGAAAGGTGGATCAGGTCCTGATGAGGTTTGTAGATATCTTTATGGCGGTACCTACGATCTTTCTGGCGATGACGATTGTGACGGCACTGGGAGAAGGCGTAGTGAATATTGTGATCGCTTTTGTTATATGCAATATACCCAGTTATTCGAGAATCGTCAGGTCGTCTACTATGACGCTGAGAAATATGGAATACGTGGAGGCCGCGAAATGTTACGGGGCGAGCAATCTGCGGATCATCCTGAAACATATTATTCCCAACGGGATCGGTCCAGTCATCGTTACGGCCACGATCTCCCTGGGAGTTGCGATCTTAAGTATTTCATCACTTGGATTTTTGGGACTTGGAATCTCGCCGCCCACACCGGAGTGGGGAACGCTCCTTTCTGACAACAGGTTTTACATCAGGTATTATCCGTATCTGGGGATCCTGCCGGGAATAGCGATTATCCTGACGGTTATGTGTGTGAATTTTATTGGTGACGGACTCAGAGACGCGCTTGATCCAAAGATGAAAAAGTAAGGAGGAATGGAGATGTCCCAGTTCCTGGAAATCAAGGACTTATACGTAAATTACAAAACAGACGAGGGGACAGTTCACGCGCTGAACGGGTTGAATCTATCCCTCGAAAAAGGGGAAAGCCTTGGGCTGGTGGGGGAGACCGGGGCGGGGAAAACCACTCTTGCGCTGAGTATACTGAAACTTCTTCCCGATATGGTCGGAGAGATCCAGTCAGGAAGCATTGAATTTGAAGGAAAACAGATGTTTGAACTGGGGAAGAAGGAGATGAAAAAGATCCGCGGAGATAAGATCGCCATGATCTTCCAGGATCCCATGACCAGCCTGAACCCCACCAAAACAGTTGGAAAGCAGCTGCGGGAAGTCCTGGACCTGCATTTCAAGAAGATGAGCCCTGCTGAAAAGAAAGAGAAAGTGGACAGAATGTTCCGGCTGGTCGGGATACCTCCGGAGAGGCAGCATGAATATCCGTTTCAGTTTTCCGGAGGGATGAAGCAGCGCATCGGGATTGCCATGGCTCTGATCGCGGAGCCCGAGCTTCTGATCGCCGATGAACCTACAACAGCGCTGGACGTTACCATCCAGGCCCAGATTCTGGAACTGATGCGCAAGCTGCAGGAGGAGCTGAATACTTCCATGATCCTGATCACCCATGACCTGGGGATCGTTGTGGAAGTCTGTACAAAAGTGGCCGTTATCTACAGCGGTCAGATCATTGAGACGGGAACAGTGGAGGATGTGTATGCCAGAAGGTTTAATCATCCTTATACAGAAGGGCTGTTTAAGTGTATCCCGGATCTGAAAACGGACGCGCCCAGGCTGACGCCGATCAAGGGCAGCATGGCAGATCCGTCGAATCTTCCGGTGGGCTGCAAATTTTATGACAGGTGCGAGTACCGCACAGAAAAGTGTGCGCAGAAGGAACCGCAGGTATACACAAGAGGAACCCATAAGATTAAATGCTATAAATTTGAAAATGAATGGGAGGGATGATATGGAAAGGCCAATCATTGAGACAAAGGGACTGAAAAAATATTTCAAAGTCCATAAAGGGCTTCTTCACGCGGTGGATGATGTCAGCCTTTCGATCGCTCCCAATGAGACTCTGGGAGTTGTGGGAGAATCCGGATGTGGAAAATCGACATTGGGCAGGGTCCTGCTGGGGCTGCTGCCGGCCACGGAAGGGGAAGTGCTGTTTGAGGGAGAAAGTATCTTTGACGGGCGGGGAAGGAAAAAGGACGCGATCTATAATGAGATGCAGATGATCTTTCAGGATCCTTTCTCTTCCCTGAATCCAAGGCTGTCGATCCTGGATTTGATCGCGGAGCCTATCAAAGTCAGAAAGACGATAAAAGATAAAGAACAGATCAAAGAAAAAGTACTTGAACTGATGGATCTTGTGGGACTGTCGGAACGATATGTCAATACATATCCCCACGAACTTGACGGCGGACGCAGGCAGCGTGTGGGGATTGCAAGGGCGTTGGCCCTGAATCCCAGATTTATTGTCTGTGATGAGCCGGTTTCAGCGCTGGATGTATCGATCCAGGCTCAGATTCTGAACCTGATCATGGATCTTCAGGAGAAGAACGGGCTGGCATATATGTTCATCACGCATAATCTTTGCGTAGTCAGGCATATCAGCTCCAGGATCATGGTCATGTATATGGGAAAGGTTGTCGAATATACAACGAAACAGCAGCTCTTTGAGAAGCAGCTGCACCCATATTCGCAGGCGCTGCTTTCGGCAATACCGCTTCCGGAACTCAGGCCCGACAGAGAGCGGATCGTTCTGACCGGTGAGGTGACGAATCCTATCAATCCGAAACCGGGATGCCGTTTTGCTCCCAGATGCAAGTACGCTACTGAAAAATGTACAAGTCAGGATGTGCCTCTGATCGAAGTGGAAAAAGGGCGCCATGTGGCATGTACGCTCTATATGTAACGGGAGGTGTTATATGAATAAAATTGAACGAGTGAAAACAGTCCTGAGAGGAGGAAGACCTGACCGGATACCGGCCGGTTTCTGGTACCATTATGACAGCAGCCTTGACACCCGGGAAATGGCAGAAGCACACTTGAAAACATTCCGGGAGACCAAGGTGGATGTTTATAAGATCATGCAGGACTATGTACAGATGATCGATGTGAATGTGACGACGCCGTCTGACTGGAAAAACGTCAGATTTCCCGGACGGGCTTCCAGTGAGTACCAGAAACTGCTGGATGTGCTCAAAAGGATTCTTGACGCTACCGGTCATGACGCCATGACATTCCAGACCATGTTCGGCCCGCTTAAGACGGCGGTGCAGACTTACGGGTATGACCTTGTGATGGCCCATGCCAAAGAGGCTCCGGATCTGCTGGAGGATGCGGTGATGCGCATTGCCCAGGCCCAGACAGAATGGGCGGAGGGATTTATAGAAGCAGGCGCAGACGGGATTTTTTATTCCGGGCAGTTCAGTGAGCCTGGACGCTTTACAAGAGAAGAGTTTGAACGTCTGGTCATGAAGGGAGATCTTGTGGTCCTTGAGGCTGCGGAAAAAAGCGGCGGACAAAATATTCTCCATATCTGCGGCGAGCCCGATTATGATTACCGGTCCACTCCCCAATGGTATGTGTCCTATCCTTTTGCGATTGTAAACTGGTCCGTCAAGGATACAGGATTATCTCTGGCTGACGGAAGAGATCTTTTTGGAGGGAAACCGATCCTAGGTGGAATGAACAACAGGGGAAGCATCCTAGATGGAACCGTGGAAGAAATCAGAAGAGAGGTGTCTGATGTCCTGGCTTCTGTGGATACGACGGAAGGATATATGCTGGGAGCTGACTGCACGATCCAGGGGGAAGGGATCAGCAATGACAGGATCCGGGCAGCGGTTGAAGTGGTCCATGATTAGAAAACAGAAGAAAAAAGTAAAAACTATTTCAGGAGGAACAGATGATGTCAAAAATTAAAAATTATGCAGAACCATCAGATGAGATTGTAGAAGCTGTGAGAAGCGCCATTGAATTCAGAGCGACATGGATGGGCCTTATCTATGATGAGATGAAAAAGGACGGCATTGATGCCGAGAAGATCATACGCAGGGCAATCCGGAGATGCGGCCGTGAGATCCACGGGGTAAGGGCGAAAAATACAGTAGAAGGAAGACCGCTGGACGGACAAGACCTGGAGAAGTTTTCCTTCAATGAATTGATGCAGAGAGTGTTCAATATGAACCCGGTTACTTCAGACAAGGACAATGCGGACGCGTATCTGGATTACTGTCCACTCGTAGCGGCGTGGCAGAAGATGGGATTTGATGACGATACAATTGCGGTGCTCTGTGATATGACAATGGAGGGAGACAGAGGCGTTGCCGACGCCAATGGATTTAAGCTTCATCTTGGGTCTACGATCGGAGAGGGTTGTGAGAAATGTAATATCCATTTTTACAGGGGCGAACTGAAAGAATAAGGGAAGGATGTGTGAGAATTGAGAACAGTAAATCTTGGCGATATGAAAGTCCCGGCGATCGCTGTGGGATGCAGGAGGATCAACAATCTGGAAAAACCGGAAGCGGAGCTCTTTATCCGGACAGCGATGGATCTTGGTGCGAACTTTTTTGATCATGCGGATCTTTATGGAGGCATGAAGAGCGACGCCAGATTCGCGGAGGCGATCGATATGAAGCCGTCCATCCGTGAGAAAATGTTTATCCAGACAAAGTGTGGGATCCGGCCTGCCATGAACGCGTTTGATCTCTCCAAAGACTATATCCTTTCGTCAGTGGACGGAAGTCTGAAAAGACTCAGGACAGACTACATAGATGTGCTGCTTATCCACCGGATGGATGCCCTGGTAGAACCGGAAGAAGTGGCGGAAGCTTTCGGGATCCTCCAGCAGAGCGGAAAGGTGCGTGCGTTTGGAGTTTCCAATTTGAATCCTATGCAGATCCGTCTGCTTCAGCGCTATGTAAAGCAGCCGATCGTCGCGAATCAGCTGCAGTTCAGCATTGCTCACTGCAGTATGGTCTCCCAGGGGATCTACACGAATATGGAACTGGACAGTGCCATCGACAGAGATGGAAGCATCCTTGATTTCTGCAGGCTGAATGACATTACGATTCAGACCTGGTCTCCGTTCCAGTTTGGATATATGAACGGAGTATTCCTGGATCATCCGGATTTCCCGGAACTGAATAAAGTCCTTAAGGAGATCGCAGAGAAATATTCTGTTACGCCGACGACTATTGCCATGGCGTGGATTCTCAGACATCCGGCCAGAATGCAGCCGATTACGGGAACCATGCGGATTGAACGACTGAAGGAATGTGTCAAAGCGGCAGAGATCACACTGACAAGAGATGAGTGGTACGCGCTTTATACTGCCGCCGGCAACGCGCTTCCCTGCAAGCCGCAGAAAAATCAGGCGACGTCTTAATCGGGGACTTAACATGGAACTTACAAAACGATTATTTGGAATCTATCCCGGAGGAAAGGAAGCCTGGCTGTACACTTTGCAGGCCGGAGAGCTTACGTTGGAACTGACAGATGCCGGGGCCGCGTGGGTGTCTTTGATCGTCCCATCCGAAAGATATGGAAAGGAAGATATCCTGCTTGGACATCCTTCTTTCAAAGCTTATGTAAACAATACCTGCTTCTTTGGAGCTACCGTGGGCCGGTTCGCCAACCGGATCAGCGGGGCGGCCTTTTCTCTGGGCGGGAAGGAATTCCATATTTCGGAGAACAAACCCGGCTGTTCTTTGCACGGCGGAGAGCAGGGGTTTTCCAAACGGCTGTGGAAAGCAGAGCCATATAAAGACGGAGACGGAGTCTATGTCCGCTTCGAGCTTGAAAGCCCCGACGGGGATCAGGGATATCCCGGGAATCTGAAAGCGGCGGTCACATATGGCATTACAGAGAAAAATGAACTGGCAGCAGATTACAGGGCGGATGTGGACGCCCTGTGCCCGGTGAATCTGACCAATCACGCTTATTTTAACCTGGGAGGGGCGGGAAGCGGGAGGAATGTCCTTTCCAATGAGCTGATGCTGTATTCTTCTTCCTATATAAATATAGATGAGAACTTGATCCCTACAGGAGAGCTTGCAGATACAAAAAATACTCCTTTTGATTTTTCAAGGCCAAAATCGCTGGGACAGGATCTGCCGCAGATCCGGGAAAACGTCGGGGACGGATACGACCACTGTTTTGTCATCGACGGAGAAGTCGGGAAGCTTCGGCCTTTCTGCGAACTGTATGATCCGGTTTCTGGAAGGAAGATGAAAGGGTACACGACGCAGCCCGGGGTACAGGTGTATACGGGAAATATGCTGAAGGCCGTACCGGGGAAACGGGGAACTGTTTATCATAAGTATGGCGGGATCTGCCTGGAAACAGAGTATTTTCCGGATTCTCCCAACAGAAAGGAATTCCCGTGTTCTGTATTCGGACCAAAGAGGCCTTACAGGGAAAAAACGGTTTTCACTTTTGAGTGGTAAAAAGAAATAGAAGACTGCAAATAATTGAATGACATGCTCTGTTTCGGAGAGTCAAGTGACAGGAAAGAAGCTTGCTCCGAGGCAGGGCATTTAAGCTTCTGGGGCAAAATTTACAAAAACGTATGGAGAACCCCGGAAAACGCAAAAATCCCTTGACTTTCCGCGCCAAACGTAATAAACTAGTCTAGCGTGCACGAAAGTGCATTGTTCTTTTCGTGCGCCAAAAAGGATAATGAGGATATTATCCGCAGCCCCTTGTGGCATAAGCCATGAGGTAACGAATAATTCATAGGAGGTGAAAAGAATGCCAACATTTAACCAGTTAGTTAGAAAAGGACGTCAGACTTCCGAGAAAAAGTCTACTGCACCGGCACTTCAGAAAGGATACAACTCCCTGAAGAAACGTGCGACTGATGTGTCCGCTCCCCAGAAGAGAGGCGTGTGCACAGCAGTGAAGACTGCTACTCCGAAGAAGCCGAACTCAGCTCTGAGAAAGATCGCCAGAGTCCGCCTGTCTAACGGGATCGAGGTAACAAGCTACATTCCGGGTGAAGGCCACAACCTTCAGGAGCATAGCGTTGTTATGATCCGTGGCGGAAGAGTTAAGGACCTGCCCGGTACAAGATATCACATCATCCGTGGTACGCTGGATACGGCAGGAGTTGCCAAGAGGCGTCAGGCACGTTCCAAATACGGCGCCAAGAGACCGAAAGACGCGAAATAAAAAGCTGAAAATGGTTTCATAAAGTAAAGGTATAACTAAGTAGTTAAATCGTATCACAAACAGAACTATGATTATCGTAAGGTTGCGGTTAAAATAAAGTCCCGCGGCCACGAGCACATGCTATGCGATTCCATAGAGAGACACATGTGAGTACCGATGAATTAATCCCCGGGTTGACCGGAAAATATGATTAAGGAGGGAAGGACCGTGCCACGTAAAGGACATACTCAGAAAAGAGATGTATTAGCAGATCCGATATACAACAATAAAGTTGTTACCAAACTTATCAACAACATCATGCTGGATGGTAAGAAGGGCGTAGCACAGAAGATTGTATACGGAGCGTTTGCAAGAGTAGAGGCAAAGGCTGAGAAGCCGGCGATCGAAGTGTTCGAAGAAGCTATGAACAACATGATGCCGGTTCTCGAAGTAAAGGCGAGACGTATCGGTGGTGCCACATACCAGGTGCCGATCGAGGTAAGAGCCGACAGAAGACAGGCGCTCGCTCTTCGCTGGCTGACAATGTATTCCCGTCAGAGAGGCGAGAAGACAATGGAAGAGAGGCTGGCAAATGAGATCCTTGACGCAGCGAACAATACAGGCGGCGCTGTGAAGAGGAAAGAAGATATGCATAAGATGGCAGAGGCAAACAAAGCGTTTGCTCACTATCGTTTCTAAGGCTGCCAAATTGAGGAGGAAATAACCTTGGCTGGAAGAGAATATCCATTAGAGAGAACCAGAAATATCGGTATCATGGCGCATATCGACGCAGGTAAGACTACGCTGACAGAGCGTATTCTCTACTATACCGGTGTTAATTACAAGATCGGGGATACTCACGAGGGTACTGCCACCATGGACTGGATGGAGCAGGAGCAGGAAAGAGGTATCACGATCACCTCAGCCGCTACAACATGCCACTGGACTCTGGAAGAGAAGACCAAGCCGAAGCCGGGCGCTCTGGAGCATCGTATCAATATCATCGATACTCCGGGACACGTTGACTTCACTGTAGAGGTTGAGCGTTCACTCCGTGTACTGGATGGAGCCGTGGGCGTTTTCTGTGCAAAGGGAGGCGTTGAGCCGCAGTCAGAGAACGTATGGCGCCAGGCAGACACATACAATGTACCGAGAATGGCATTCATCAATAAGATGGACATCCTTGGAGCTGATTTCTACAACGCGGTAGATCAGATCAAGACCAGACTCGGGAAAAACGCGATCTGTCTTCAGCTTCCGATCGGAAAAGAAGACGAGTTTAAAGGGATTATCGACCTGTTTGAGATGCAGGCCTACATCTATAATGATGAGAAGGGCGACGATATCTCCGTTGTGGACATTCCGGAAGAGATGAAGGATGAGGCGGAGCTGTATCACACAGAGCTGATCGAGAAGATCTGTGAGCTGGACGATGACCTGATGATGGAATACCTGGAGGGTGAAGAGCCTTCCGTAGACGCGCTGAAAGCCGCGCTGAGAAAGGCTACATGCGAATGTACAGCCGTTCCGGTATGCTGCGGGAGCGCGTACAGAAACAAAGGTGTCCAGAAACTTCTGGACGCGATCCTTGAGTTCATGCCTGCCCCGACAGACATTCCTGCGATCAAGGGTGTTGACGAGGACGGCAATGAAGTGGAGAGACATTCATCTGACGATGAGCCGTTCTCCGCTCTTGTGTTCAAGATTATGACAGACCCGTTCGTAGGTAAACTGGCTTACTTCAGAGTTTACTCCGGTACCATGAACTCCGGTTCCTATGTACTGAACGCGACAAAGGGTAAAAAAGAGCGTGTCGGACGTATCCTTCAGATGCACGCCAACAAGAGGGAAGAGCTGAACAAGGTTTACTCAGGAGACATCGCCGCGGCGATCGGATTCAAGTTCTCCACAACAGGAGATACGATCTGTGACGAGCAGCATCCGGTAATCCTTGAGTCCATGGAATTCCCGGAGCCTGTTATCGAGCTGGCGATCGAGCCGAAGACAAAGGCTTCTCAGGGCAAGCTGGGTGAGTCCCTTGCAAAACTTGCAGAGGAAGACCCCACATTCCGTGCTCATACAAACCAGGAGACAGGACAGACGATCATCGCCGGAATGGGCGAGCTTCATCTTGAGATCATCGTAGACAGACTTCTCCGTGAGTTCAAGGTAGAGGCGAATGTCGGCGCTCCGCAGGTTGCTTACAAAGAAGCGATCACCAAACCGGTGGACGTGGACAGCAAGTACGCAAAACAGTCTGGCGGACGTGGACAGTACGGACACTGTAAAGTGAAATTCGAGCCTATGGACGCCAATGGTGAGGAGACTTACAAGTTTGAGTCCACTGTAGTCGGCGGCGCGATTCCGAAGGAATATATCCCGGCAGTCGGAGAGGGTATTGAGGAGGCCATGAAGTCCGGTATCCTCGGCGGATTCCCGGTAGTAGGCGTTCACGCGAACGTATACGACGGATCCTACCATGAGGTCGACTCTTCTGAGATGGCATTCCATATCGCAGGTTCTCTTGCGTTCAAGGATGCGATGAAGAAGGGCGCTCCGGTACTGCTCGAGCCGATCATGAAGGTGGAAGTGACCATGCCGGAAGAGTATATGGGTGATATCATCGGTGACCTGAACTCCCGCCGTGGACGCATCGAGGGTATGGATGATCTGGGCGGCGGTAAGATCGTCCGCGCGTTCGTTCCGTTGTCCGAGATGTTCGGATATTCCACAGACCTTCGTTCCAGGACACAGGGACGTGGTAACTACTCTATGTTCTTTGAGAAATATGAGCAGGTGCCCAAGTCTGTACAGGAAAAAGTATTATCCAATAAAAATGAGTAAATCATAGAAAAAGGCTTGAAAAACGGCAAGGTTTGAAATATAATCAGTTTTAGCCGAGTAAAATCGAAATCTATAAAGAATGCCCCAATCGGGCTGTGATTTGTAAGGAGGATTATTCAAAATGGCAAAAGCTAAATTTGAAAGAACAAAACCGCATTGTAATATTGGTACCATCGGCCACGTTGACCATGGTAAAACTACTCTGACGGCTGCGATCACAAAGGTACTTTCCAAGAGAGTATCCGGTAACGCAGAGGTTGCTTTCGACAACATCGACAAGGCTCCGGAAGAGAGAGAGCGTGGAATCACGATCTCCACAGCGCACGTTGAGTATGAGACAGAGAAACGTCACTACGCACACGTTGACTGCCCGGGACATGCCGACTACGTTAAGAACATGATCACAGGTGCTGCTCAGATGGACGGCGCGATCCTCGTAGTTGCCGCTACAGACGGAGTTATGGCTCAGACAAAAGAGCATATCCTTCTGTCCCGTCAGGTTAACGTTCCTTACATTGTAGTATTCATGAACAAGTGTGACATGGTAGACGATGAGGAGCTGCTTGAGCTGGTAGAGATGGAGATCCGTGAAGTCCTCAACGAGTATGAGTTCCCGGGAGATGACACACCGGTTATCCAGGGTTCTGCTCTGAAGGCTCTGGAAGATCCGGACGGAGAGTGGGGCGACAAGATCATGGAGCTTATGGACGCTGTTGACGAGTGGATCCCGACTCCGGAGCGTGATACAGATAAGCCGTTCCTGATGCCTGTAGAGGACGTGTTCTCTATCACAGGACGTGGTACAGTTGCTACAGGTAGAGTAGAGCGTGGTACACTTCATATTTCTGATGAAGTTGAGATCATCGGTATCCATGATGATGTGAAGAAGACAGTTGTAACAGGTATCGAGATGTTCCGTAAGCTGCTCGACGAGGCCCGCGCGGGTGACAACATCGGTGCTCTGCTTCGTGGTATCCAGAGAACAGAGATCGAAAGAGGTCAGGTTCTCATCAAACCGGGTACAGTTACATGCCATACTAAATTCACATGCCAGGTTTACGTTCTGACAAAGGATGAGGGTGGCCGTCATACACCGTTCTTCAACAACTACCGTCCGCAGTTCTACTTCAGAACAACAGACGTTACAGGCGTATGCGAGCTTCCGGAAGGCACAGAGATGTGCATGCCTGGAGATCACGTTACAATGACAGTTGAACTGATCCATCCGGTAGCTATGGAAGAGGGCTTAAGATTCGCTATCCGTGAGGGTGGCCGTACAGTAGGATCAGGTACAGTTGCATCCATCATCGAGTAATAAGAGATGTATGTGAGGCTGTAAGCCATACAAAATGTAAATCAGATACAGGGAAGGATTGAAGGATTCTTCCCTGTATTTTTTTACGCCCTTTTTTAAGGAAATCTTCAGAAAATCCATGACAAAATGTAAAAGATCAGAGGTTAAAATTAACAGAACCTTGCACCGCGGCATCAGGAAGAACAGATCATAAAAGGAGCGAAAGACGTGAAGGAGATCATCTGTGTAAATAAACTTTATAAATTCTACCGGGTCGGCGATTCAACGGTACATGCGCTCAATGGCGTCAGTTTCTCGATCCGGGAGGGAGAATTCTGCGCGGTGGTGGGGACATCCGGTTCCGGAAAGTCAACACTTCTCAACATGCTGGCGGGCCTGGAAAAGCCGACCAGAGGGCAGGTCGTCATCAATGGCTGCCATATTGAGAAAATGAAGGAAGATGAGCTGGTGAGGTTCCGCAGAGAAAATGTGGGTTTCATTTTCCAGTCCTTTCATCTGCTCACCACAATGAACGCACTTGAGAATGTGGCGCTTCCGCTTACCTTCCGGGGAGAGCCGAAGAAAATAAGGATGAAGAAAGCAGACCGGATGCTGGAGATGGTGGGGCTGAGGAAACACCGAATGCATCTGCCGGGGCAGATGTCCGGCGGACAGCAGCAGCGAGTGGGGATCGCGAGAGCTCTTGTCTCAGGCCCCGGGATCATCTTTGCTGATGAACCTACGGGGAATCTGGATTCGCATACGTCAGAGGAAGTGATGCGTCTGATGCGGAGAGTCGTAAAGGAACAGAAGAAAACGCTTGTAATGGTCACCCATGATCCCCATGAAGCAGAGTATGCAGACAGGGTATTTCATATAATCGACGGAGAGATCGTACAGATACAGGAAAACAGGAGGAATTATGAGAATGAAAGAGTATAGGCGGAAGAAATATCTGAAGAAGATCGGAGCGTTACTGTGCGCGTCAGTGGTGTTTGCCGCTGTTGTTCCGGCAAGAGCAGGAGCGATAGAGACTGCGGTTGCAGCAGAAGAGCAGGGAGAAAATGCCAGAGCGCTGGCAAGGATCCAGATCAGCGTGGGAGACGGACAGGAGACTCCATTGTTCCGGGCGGGAGAAAAGGCAAAACTTGAGCTCAGCGTAAAAAACGGCGGGAACATGGATGCCCGGAATGTACAGATTACTCCCGTGATCCAGAAGGAGTCTGAGTGGCCTTTTGAGATGGAAAAAATGAATTACGCTCAAAGTCTTGGTACGATCGGAGCCGGCGGACAGACAACGGCAGTCTGGGGAACGGAAGACGATCTGCTTACAGTGAGAAAAGATGTGACAGGAAAGGCTTATAAGCTTATATTCGATATCAGTTACGACGACGGAGAGAAGGAATACACAATACAAAAGTACGTTTTTGTGAAGACAGCCGCGAAAGACGGAGCTTCGGAAGGTGAAACTCCCAAGGATGAGCCGGGAAACGGAGGAAATAACCAGGCGGGCAGTCCGGGAACAGGTTCCTCCGGGGATGGACCGGATACCGGCAGCTTTTACAACGGGGATCCGGTCATCTCAGGCGGCGGAGCGTCCGAAACAGGAAACGGGTCTGTGCCGCGGGTGATTGTTACAGGGTTTGATACTCAGCCCGGGGAAGTACGGGCGGGGAGCGATTTTAAACTGATCATACATCTGAAAAATACATCTTCCCGGACTGCTGTCTCCAATATGCTTTTTGATCTTCAGGCGCCGTCTTCAGGTACAGAAGCGGCAGCAGAAGCGCCGGCATTCCTGCCATCCTCGGGTTCCAGTTCCATCTATCTGGAAAATATCCCGGCGGGCGGAAGCAGCGACATATCCATCGATCTTAACGCGCGCGCGGATCTGGTGCAGAAACCGTACAGCATCAGCATGAGCATGAAATATGAAGACAGCTCGGCGACACAGTATGAAGCACAGTCCAGCCTGGCGATCCCGGTCATCCAGGAGGCAAGATTTGAGTTCAGTGAGATCCAGATCGCTCCGGACCCTGTATCGGCGGGGGAGGAAGCGAATATTACCTGTAACCTGTACAATCTTGGAAGGGTCAAAATGTATAATGTAAAAGCCCGGTTTGAAGGAGACATGATCGAATCACAGGAGCAGTTTATCGGGAATCTGGACGCGGGCGCGTCCGGGACAGTGGACAGTATTGTCACTGCTGTTAAGGAGACTGCGGGAGAAGAAGAATGCAGGCTGGTATTGAGTTATGAGGATGACGCGGGAAAAGTGAGCACGTCGGAACAGAAATTTATGATGAATGTAATGCCGGAGAGTATCCCGGAAGATATGGGAATGCTGTCTGAGGATGTGTCAGAAAGCAGTCACCCGTTTCTGTGGCTGATCCCCGGGGGGATTGTGGCAGCCGCGGCCGTGACAGCGGCGGTGCTGCTGACCAGACGTAGAAGAAAAAAGCTTCGGGAGGCGGAAGAGGAGGAATTGTTTGATGAGGTGGAGCGATCTTCTGGAAATGAGCATTAGCAGCCTGAAACGGAGAAAACTGAGGTCTTTTCTAACAGTTCTCGGCGTGGTGATCGGCACAGCTTCGATCGTGGTCATGATCTCTCTAGGGCTTGGCCTTCAGGAGTCAATGTATAAAGAAGTGGAGCAGGGCGGAGGGGCGGCAGGTATTACCGTTACGGGAAAAGACACCGGATCCGGAATGTATATGAGTGGTATGGGAGAGCAGGAAGAGTCTGAGAAATACATCACGGATGACACGATCAAAGATCTGAGGACACTGGAACATGTCAAAAGCGCGGAGCCTGTGCTCAACCTTTCTGCCACGGCGCTGAAGGGACGTTATGAGGGGAGCCTCGAAATCTGTGGGATGACCCCGGAAGGGCTTGCGTCTCTGGATCTGGAACTGGAGCCGGGAGGGACGCTGCCGGATCCGGACAGCGCCCAGCTGGAATTGGTTTACGGGAATGCGGTCCTTACCAATTTCTATGAGAAAGGAACAGGAAAGACTTACTGGGATACCGGAGAACGGCCGGACATCGATCTGAAGAATGACTCATTGTTTCTTATACTGGATCAGGAAGGATATTATCAGACGCAGAATGTTCCTCAGGCGGGAGTGTCGGCCGTAGGCGAGAGCGGAACAGGAGATGCCGGAAGTCAGGGCACAGGGCAGCTACAGACCGCGCCGAAAAAGTATGTGGTAAAAGGAAGCGGCGTAATTGCGGGCGGGATCGACAGCTATCATGTGAATTCCTTTTCTGCATACTGCGATATAAATAAACTCAGGGAATTTCTGCAGAAGGAATTCAGAGGGCGTGCCATCCCGGGACAACCGTCTACAAAGAGTGGAAAGCCTTACAGTAAGTTTGTCTACAGTTCCGCGAAAATTCAGGCGGACAGATTTGAAAATGTAGATCAGGTGTCCGCTGCTATCCGAAGTCTTGGCTATAATGTAACTACAAACGCAGAATATATCGACAGTATGAAAAAACAGCTTGCGATGATCCAGGCGGTGCTGGGCGGGATCGGAGCGGTCTCTCTCCTTGTGGCGGCAATCGGAATCGCCAATACGATGATGATGTCTATTTATGAGAGGACCAAAGAGATCGGGATCATGAAAGTCATCGGATGCGGTCTGAAAAATATACGTCAGATGTTCCTCCTGGAGGCGGCGTTTATCGGGCTGGCTGGCGGCATTATCGGAAATGTGCTCAGTCTTGTAATGTCATCCGTGATCAACATGCTTTCTCTTGGGGGAAGCATGGGAGTATCCGGGAATATCTCTTATATACCGGTATGGCTGATCCTTGCGTCTGTCGTATTCGCGGTTTTGGTAGGAACGGCAGCGGGATATTTTCCTGCGCGGCGGGCAATGCGGTTAAGTCCTCTGGCGGCGATCCACAACGAGTAAAAGAATGTTTTTCAATATATTTCCAATTGCTTTTCGGGCAGCGTGACAGTGAACACGCTGCCTTTTCCCGTATCGGAATCCACCCAGATTGTTCCGTTGTGTTCTGTGACAACAGATTTTACAATATACAGTCCCATTCCCTGACCGGTATGTCCTTTCCGGCGGGTGAAGAAACGATCAAAAATATGAGGCAGGTCATCCGGCGATATACCGGAACCTGTGTCAGATACAGTAAGCACCGCATTGGATTTTCCACTGTTTTGTTTCCGGCTCAGGGTGATCCGGACCGTGCCGTCTTCAGGGGTGAAGGCAGCCGCGTTATATACAAGATTCTGAAGTACGCTTATCAGTCGGTTTTTGTCCCCCAGTACAAAAATATGAGGCCCGGGAGCAAGGGAGAGTTCAAAACTGATTCCGGCAACTTCCATATCGTCTTTGTTTGCTTGAAAAAACTCGCTGACAAGATCGGTCAGATCCACAGGATTAAATGCCGCGGCGGGAGTATCCTGACGTGTAAATTCGCTGAGACTGTCGATCTGCTCCCGCATTTCCTGGACTTTGCGCCGGATCGTGTCCAGATATTGCCGGGATTCTTCGTCAAGCGCGGTATTATTCATTTCTACCAGCCGGGTAAATGTGGTAATGGAGGTGATAGGGGTCTTCAGATCATGTGAAAATGACGCCAGGAGCATCCGTCTTTCATCCAGAAGAGTGGAGAGGGCGGATGTCTTATGGTTCACCTCTTCTTGCAGATGTATATTCAGATACCGGTTTTCCCGGACCAGAGCAATATTTTTCAGGACCATACGCACGGAAAAGAACAGGATGAGAAGATAACTGCCCCACTCCTCAAACCATCCGAAGCGTGCCGGCTCAAAGCGACCGAGACAGATGGCGTGGGCTCCCAGAGACATGAAGTAGGCGGACAGACCAGGCAGCAGAAGAAGATCAGGCCGCGCGGTTTTTGCGAGACAGTGCTTTAACAGCAGTCCGGTCAGGAGCAGGGAGAGAAGCGCTTTGTACCAGAAGACGATCTGTCCGTACACAGGGGTGAAGCCGGGCAGAAGATGGAGAAGAAAAAGAGGGGCGGCTCCGCTGATCAGGACAAAGCCGAATGAAGTCCCTGTCAGAATACGATCTGTCAGAGAACCCGCTTTCAGGCACAGCAGAGACGTAATGCGCGTCACACAGAGCAGACCCAGCGAGGCGGAGACGTCTTCCAGGGCATAGAGAGGCTCTGTGACGGGAATCCCGAACAGACGCACGAAGGGATAGCATACCCGCAAAGAGAAGGCCAGGGCGAGGATACCAAGCCAGAGATCTTCCGGGGAGGAACGGTCTTTTCTCATACCGATCCAGACAACCGAGGAAAAAAGTGCGACAGCCAGTGAGCTGAAGCAGAAAAAACCATAGAATATCATCCGGGAGGCAATCAGAGTACTGACTGCCTCTGGGCTTCCGATCGCCGGAGGATAAGTTACACCGCTGTAATAGTGGGTATAATTCGCGGTCTGTATAAGAATTTCCGTATATCCATCCAGATAGACAGGGACCACCAGATCTTTGACCTGAGCCCGGTATGGGGCCAGAGATCCGGATGATGCCGCGAGTTCTCCATTTACGTAGACACGGGATGCAGAAAATACTTCCGGGATAAGAAGAGAGTAAGCGCCTGTCCCACGGACAGTGATACGGTAGGTACCCTCCCCATAAGGAGATCCGTTTTCATGAAAGCGGGAGAGACTGAAATACTGCCCGATATAGACAGACAAATAATCGTCAGATTCTTCTCCCGGGGCTAAAATCTGGTCCGGATAAAATTCCCATCCGGATGTAAGCCAGGTGATTTCGTGAGAATCGATCTGGATATCGGTGAAATGAATTTTGTGTTTACCCGTTCTGTCTGGAATCCTCAGAGCCATGAATACAGTACTTTTACGGATGGCGCGTGGGATGGCTATGATGGAGAGAACAACAGGATCAGGATAACAAACAGATCGAATCGGGAGATCCGGGCAGAATTTTCTGCCAATATTGATTTTCCGGTCAATCTGGGAGGGCTGGAAGGGATTTTCTCGGAAAGTCCGGACCAGACGGAGAGCGGAATTACGGATATTACGATAGACAGGGCGCAGGAAGGAGGGCCAGGAGCAGAGAAGGAAGTATATTTTTATTTCAGCAAGGATGCGCCCCAGATGGAAGAAAGTTCATATTATGTCCCGATCGGGACAATAACAGTCAAATTCGAACCGGGATCATAGTTCCGGCTTGAAGACAACAGGCACAGAAGAAAAGGAGGAAACATTATGAAGAAAAAAGCAGCAGTTCTGCTGGCTGTTTCGCTGGCAGTGATGTGCGCGCCGGGAACAGTCCTGGCCGACACCAATTATACCTACGGAGGAACAGAGGGAGAAGATTCAATCTCTCAGGACACGGAGCTGGGGAGTATTGATGTCAAAGTGCAGGTGAAGAACGATGATGTAACCCACAAATACGCCGTACTTCTGGATACAGAGGAAATGACATTCGTGTACAAGATGGGAGACGGGACATGGGATCCCCAGACCCATACATATGACAGTTCTGCCCAGAATCCAGATTGGGAGGAAGGGTCCAAAACATTTGGTGTGGAGAATCACTCGGATCTTCCGGTCAGGGTCAGCCTCCCCCAGACGATATCATCCAGTCTTTCCGGAGTAACGGTGACCGCCCAGTTTGACGGAGCTGTCTCCGAAACACAGCTGGGGGCTCATCCGATCGGAGAGGCTGCGGAGGGTGACTGGAAGACAACAGGAACGATCAGTCTCTCCGGAGCGCCGACAGGAATCGATCCGGCAGATTATGCCACAGCGCGGACGATCGCTACGGTCACTCTCACGATCAATTCTGTCAGCCCGTAACGAAAAGACGGGGCCGTCGAATAAAGCGACCGGAGCGGCGGCCCTTTGTTACAGGGAGGAGAGCAGAGCATGAGAACCGCGAAAAGAGGTGCTGAATTATGAACAGGATGAGAAAAATACATAAAATATCGGCAATTCTTTTGACGGGTGCCGCCGCGTTGACCGTGGTCTTTCCGGGCGGGCCGGCAAGTGTCAGCGCTGCGCGGGACAGTGGAGGCCACGTGGGGGAGAATGATAAGTATATCATTTTTATGGAATGGGGGGAGATGAATTTCACGTATGATTACGGGAGATGGAATCCGAATACATTTGCGTATGAAGCAGATGATGCCAGTATCTGCCCGGCATCGGGGACTGTGCAGGGACAACCGGGATGGTACGGATTTGACGGTAGTGCCAACCGGCTTTTTATCAGAGACAGTTCTCTTACGGAGGAAGGGGAAGGAACGGTGTTCACTGTTGAGACAGAAATGGATATTCAGGGAGTCACTCCTTTCTGGTATGAGGATCCCGGCCTGAGTATTCCGCTGGAACAGACGGAAGGCGGGAATTGGAGGTTTGAACTCTTTAACGATAAGGATTCCCCGTCTGAAGAAGAAAATCAGAAAGAGCTCTATCTCTCGTTAGCGGGAGAACCGGCAGACGGGACTGACGGAACAGACGGAAGTTTTGAGCCCGAGAACAATCCTGTAAAGACCGGACAGATCACGGTTATTGTACAGACGAAAAAGGAGGCGGAAGAAGGACCATGATGTGCTTTACATGGAAGCGGGCGCTGCAGAAGAGAGTGATAATCATTATAATGTCTGTACTGGCGGCAGGGGCGCTGGTGATCGGGGTGAGATGCTGCGCCGCCGCGTCTCTTGGCGACGGTTATCAGATGGAGTCAGGGGCGCAGGAGGGAACCCCTCAGGTGCCGGAGGAAGAACAGTATGCCCATGTGCTTGTCACAGACGGATTTGAGCTTGATATATGTGGGAATCCAAAGATCGAGGGGAAGAAAGTTTATTTTTATCCTACCAATCCGGCAGGAAATGACGTGTGGTTTAAGGTGGCTGTCCTTGACCGGGACGGAGAGCGGATCGGAGAGAGCGGAATACTTAAGCAGGGACAGTACACAGAGTATATTGAACTTGAGAGAGTTGTAGAGGAAGAGACAGAAGTGTCTCTGAAAGTGATCGCGTATGAACCCGGAGAATATACGAGCCGGGGAAGCGTCACTCTGGAGACGGTTTTAAAACCATAAAGAAAAGGTATGATTTTTCAGAAAACTGCATATGCTGAAGGTATCTCAATGGTGATGGACGGGCCGCCGGCGGCGGCAGGGAAAGGGGATCACAGATGTTGAAAGAGGATACATCGAAAGCCGGACGCGTTGCAGTTGACCTGATCTATGATATTGCCGGGAGCATTCTGTATGCTGCCGGCATCTATACTTTCGCGGGAAACGCGGGATTTGCCCCGGGAGGGGTCTCAGGCCTTGCGTTGATCCTGAATCATCTGTGGGGGCTTCCGGTGGGGACTGTGACTCTGTTTTTTAACATTCCTCTGGTGCTTATCAGCTATCGGGCTGTGGGAAAGCGGCTTCTCATAAAGAGCGCTGTTACCATGGTCATCTCTTCTTTGTTCCTGGACCTGATCTTTCCACTGTTTCCCATGTACAGCGGGAATCGGATGATGGCGGCCATCTGCTCCGGCGTATTTCTGGGAGCAGGGATGGCTTTGTTCTATATCCGGGGATCTTCTTCCGGAGGGATTGATTTTCTGGCGCTCACCATCAAGAAGAAAAAACCTCATATGACCATCGGAGTGATCACACTGCTGATCGACCTGGCAGTTATCCTTCTGGGATGGCCTGTATTTGGTGATGTAGACGCGGTTTTATACGGTGTGCTTGCGACATTTGTCTCCACTGTGGTCATTGATAAGATCCTGTACGGAATCGGCGCGGGGACTCTGGCACTGATCGTGACAAAGAAGGGCGGCGAGATCGCGGAGAGGATCGCGGGGACCGTCGGAAGAGGCGTTACTTCTGTGCCGGCGGTGGGAGCGTATACCGGAATCCAGAGAAATGTGCTTCTGTGCGCCTGTTCTAAGGCGGAAGCCTATCTGGTGAGGAGGGCCGTGCAGGAAACAGACGAAGAAGCCTTTGTAATGTTTGCCGAGACAAGCGAGGTGTTTGGAGAAGGGTTCCGGAGAAATATAGGGCAGTGAGGATATTTTTTTATGGAAAGCCAGGAATAAATTGTAAAATATAACTAAAAAAAGATAAAAATTTCAATAAAGATAAAAAAATATTCTATGTTTTTTTTCGGATACATCAGTTATACTGTCTCCATCAACAAATGGCGCGGAAACGTGCCGGAAAAAGGAGGAACAATGTAATATGAAGAAAAAATTTGCTTTACTGGCAATGGCTGCAGTAATGGTATTTTCACTTACTGCATGCGGCGGCGGATCAGATGACAGCAGCAGCAGCTCTGAGTCCGGAAGCGAAAGCGGCGGAGAAGTTGCTAACAAAGACAAACCGCTTGTATGGTTCAACCGTCAGCCATCCAACAGCTCCACCGGAGAGCTTGATATGACAGCTCTGAGCTTCAACGATGATACATATTATGTAGGATTCGACGCAAATCAGGGTGCTGAGCTCCAGGGAACGATGGTTAAGGATTACATCGAAGCAAATATTGACACGATCGACCGCAACGGCGACGGCGTGATCGGATATGTTCTGGCAATCGGTGATATCGGACATAACGATTCTATCGCACGTACAAGAGGCGTTCGTTCAGCACTTGGCACAGCTGTTGAAGCTGACGGCGCTGTCAACAGTGATCCGATCGGAACAAACACAGACGGATCCGCAACTGCTGTACAGGATGGAACACTTGATATCAACGGAACAACATACACAGTTCGCGAGCTTGCTTCACAGGAGATGAAGAACTCTGCAGGAGCTACATGGGATGCAGCTACAGCAGGTAACGCGATCGGAACATGGTCTTCTTCTTTCGGCGATCAGATCGATGTTGTTGTATCTAACAACGATGGTATGGGAATGTCAATGTTCAACGCTTGGTCAAAGGACGAGGGCGTTCCGACATTCGGATATGACGCAAACGCTGACGCGGTTGCTGCTATCGCAGAGGGATACGGCGGAACGATCAGCCAGCATGCAGACGTACAGGCTTACCTGACACTTCGTGTTCTGCGTAACGCTCTGGACGGTGTAGATATTGACACAGGTATCGGTACAGAGGACGAGGAAGGAAACGTGCTGAGCGATGATGTATATGTATACAACGCAGATGAGCGTTCCTACTACGCACTGAATGTTGCCGTTACAGCTGACAACTATCAGGATTTCACAGACTCCACAAAGGTTTATGAGCCTGTATCAAATCAGCTGGATGAGAGCACATCACCGGTTAAATCAGTTTGGCTGAATATCTACAATGCTTCTGATAACTTCTTAAGCTCAACATATCAGCCGCTGCTTGAGAACTACGATGATCTTCTTAACCTTGATGTTGAGTACATCGGCGGTGACGGACAGACAGAGTCCAACATCACAAACCGTCTTGGAAACCCGAGCCAGTATGACGCATTTGCGATCAACATGGTGAAGACGGACAACGCGGCTTCTTACACATCCATACTTAGTCAGTAATACGTTATTGAAATAATGAGGAGCGGAGTAATAGGGAGAAGAAATTCTCCCTATTACCCGGTTCTGTAAAATGGAAATTATCAATCTAAGCATACAGGAGTAAAAACAATGGCAGATAAGAAAGATGATATCGTCTTATCGATACGCGGCATGAGTAAGTCCTTCGGGCGTAACCGGGTGCTGGATCACATCAATCTGGATGTGAAGCGCGGCACTGTTATGGGCCTGATGGGTGAAAACGGCGCCGGAAAGTCGACGATGATGAAGTGCCTGTTCGGTACTTATCAGAAAGACGAGGGAACAATCTTCCTTGATGGCAAGGAAGTTAGCTTTTCAGGCCCCAAGGACGCTCTTGAAAACGGGATCGCCATGGTGCATCAGGAGCTGAACCAGTGTCTGGAAAGAAATGTAATGGACAATTTATTCCTTGGACGGTATCCGGTGAATTCTCTGGGTGTGGTTGATGAAGGAAGAATGAAAAAGGAAGCTTCCGAGCTTTTCAGAAAGCTGGGTATGACAGTCAACCTGACTCAGCCGATGCGGAACATGTCTGTGTCACAGAGGCAGATGTGTGAGATCGCCAAGGCAATTTCCTATAATTCAAAAGTGATCGTTCTTGATGAGCCAACCTCCTCACTGACTGTACAGGAAGTTGACAAGCTCTTTGAGATGATGAACATGCTGAAAGCACAGGGGATCTCCCTGATCTACATCTCTCATAAGATGGATGAGATCTTTACGATCTGTGATGAAGTATCCGTACTGCGTGATGGTAACCTTGTCATGACAAAGGATATCCAGGATACAGATATGAACGAGCTGATCGCGGCGATGGTCGGCCGGTCTCTTGAGAACCGGTTCCCGCCTGTGGATAATACGCCCGGAGACGTGATCCTGTCTATCCAGCATCTGTCCACAAAGTTTGAGCCTCATCTGCAGGATATTACATTTGACGTAAAAGAAGGAGAAATTTTCGGCCTGTACGGCCTGGTGGGAGCCGGGCGTACCGAACTGCTGGAGACCATTTTCGGGGTCAGGACCAGAGCAGCCGGACGTGTCTACCTGAACAAGCGTCTCATGAATTTCAACAGTGCCAGAGAGGCCATGGATCATGGGTTTGCCATGATCACGGAGGAACGTAAGGCAAACGGCCTTTTCCTGAAGGGCGACCTTACATTCAATACCACTATCGCGAATCTGAGCCAGTACAAATCCGGACCTGCGCTTTCTGATTCAAAGATGGTAAAGGCAACATCAAAAGAGATTAAGATCATGCATACAAAATGTATGGGTCCGGACGATATGATCTCGAGTCTTTCCGGCGGTAACCAGCAGAAGGTCATCTTCGGAAAATGGCTTGAGCGCAGCCCACAGGTCTTCCTCATGGACGAACCTACAAGGGGAATCGATGTCGGGGCAAAATATGAAATATATGAGTTGATCATTAACATGGCAAAACAGGGCAAGACGATCATCGTTGTCTCCTCTGAGATGCCGGAGATTCTGGGAATAACCAACCGCATTGGTGTTATGTCTAACGGACATCTTTCTGGAATTGTCAATACAAAAGAGACAAACCAGGAAGAACTTTTGAGACTCAGTGCGAAGTACCTATAGTTGAGGGAGATTGATGGATATGGCGAATGGAAATAGTAAGATCCTTACGGCAGAGCAGGAGATGGAGCTCCGCAGGCCGATCGAGGATCATATCGGTAAAATTCAGGCAAAGATCGACAGCCTGAGAGTAGATGGCACGGATAAAGTTGTCTCTCTTCAGAGTGTTATCGACACAACGAAGAAGGACAAGAGTCTTACATCCGGAGAAAGAGAAAACAGAATAGCACAGGCCAAAAGCGAAATGGAGAAAGCTAAGGCCGTTGAAGCGCAGAATAAAGGAGAGATCGCGAAGCTGATCTCTGAAGCGGAGGCTTACCTGAAAGAGCACTTTGACAGTGAATATTATTCAAAAGTGAAAGAAAGCTGCGCGCAGGAAAAAGTGGCCGCGAAAGAAAAGTATCAGAAAAAGATCGCCGAACTGGAAAAAGAGCATCAGCAGAATATGTCAAAGCTCACGGACCAGCAGGAGATCAAAGACGAGAAATACGTGTATAAAAACCGGCTGTTTGACGCGAAGCTGGATCTTCAGAAAGATTTCCAGGCCGCAAAAGACAGACAGCATGCGGCTTTCACATGGAAGTATCATCTGATTGATCTGCTCAGGATGTCAAAGTTTACATTCATGGAGACAAGATCACAGAAATGGGAGAACTACAAATATACATTCAACCGCAGATCATTCCTTCTGCGCAATGGTCTGTATATCGCGATCATCCTGATCTTTATCGCTCTGTGTATCATTACACCGATCGTAAAGGGATCACCGCTGCTTACATATAACAATATCCTGAATATCCTTCAGCAGGCTTCCCCGAGAATGTTCCTTGCGCTGGGTGTTGCCGCGCTGATCCTGCTTGCAGGTACAGACCTGTCTATCGGACGTATGGTCGGTATGGGCATGACGACTGCTACGATCATCATGCATCAGGGGATCAATACAGGCGGTGTGTTCGGGCATATCTTTGACTTTACGTCAATGCCGATCATCGCGAGAGTCATCCTGGCGCTTGTGATGTGTGTTGTACTTTGTACATTCTTTACGACGATTGCCGGTTTCTTTACCGCTAAGTTTAAGATGCATCCGTTCATTTCAACGATGGCGAACATGCTTGTGATCTTTGGTCTTATTACATACGCGACGAAGGGTGTGTCCTTCGGAGCGATCGAGCCTACGATCCCGAACATGATCATCCCGAAAGTAGGGACATTCCCGACGATCATCCTTTGGGCGGTCGCTGCTATCGTGATCGTATGGTTCATCTGGAACAAGACAACATTTGGTAAGAATCTGTACGCTGTCGGCGGAAACGCTGAGGCGGCTTCAGTTTCTGGTATCTCTGTATTTGCCGTGACAGTTGGAGCTTTCGTTCTGGCTGGTATCCTTTACGGATTCGGTTCATGGCTTGAATGTCTGAGAATGGTAGGTTCCGGTTCTGCCGCTTATGGACAGGGCTGGGAGATGGATGCCATCGCTGCCTGCGTTGTTGGTGGTGTATCCTTTACCGGTGGTATCGGTAAGATCTCAGGCGTGGTAGTTGGTGTATGTATCTTTACAGCACTTACATATTCCCTGACGATCCTTGGTATCGACACAAACCTTCAGTTCGTATTCTCAGGTATCATCATCCTCGTAGCGGTAACGCTCGACTGCCTGAAATATGTTCAGAAGAAATGATCAGGGAGATACAGATTTTTTAAATGCGACGCTAAGGTTATTATATTCCAGTATAAAGAATGAGAGGGAAAAGAGTCAGACTTTGATCTGGCTCTTTTCACGTTTACAGTTTTCTGCGTATTTGGTATAATGATACGAAACGGACGAAAATAGGGACAGAATGATACGGAGAAGAGAACATGGATACATATACAGTACTTTTGGTGGATGACGAGGAGGAAGTGATCCGCGTCATCATGAAGAAGATCAATTGGGAGGGACTTGGCTTTTCTGTCATCGGGTATGCCAACAATGGGGTAAAAGCCCTTGAGATGGTAGAGGAGTTTCAGCCGGATGTGGTCATGACGGATATCAAGATGCCATACATGGACGGGCTGGAGCTTGCCAATCGGATCAAGACGGAGTATCCGGCTACTAAGCTCCTGCTTTTTACCGGATTCGATGAGTTTGAATACGCGAAAGAAGCGATCCATCTGGAGGTCGAGGAATATATATTAAAACCGGTCAATTCTGTAGAGCTGATGAATGTATTTACATCACTTAAGATCAAGCTGGACCAGGAGATCAGTGAAAAGAGAAACGCGCAGACGCTCCAGAAGTATTATCTGGAGTCTCTGCCGCTGCTGCAGGCAAACTTTTATTCTACGCTGATCGAGGGAAGGATCCATGAAAATGAGCTTGAAAAATATCTGTCCGATTATCAGATATCTCTTCCGGGACCTTATTTTTGCTGCCTGGTCATCCATACGTCTTCCGCTCAGGTACCGGGGGATATGAATCCGCTCCTGCTGTCGACTTCCGTACGGAAGCAGGCGGAGGAACGGCTGGAAAAGAGATGGAGCGCGAAGAGCTTTTCCTATCTGGGGAATACGGTGATGATCGCCCAGCTCAGGAGCGAAAATGAAGTGTCAGAGCTGACGGATGAATGTGACCGTTTCTGCAAGTACGCTCAGAAAATTATTGGCGCTGTGGTCACTGTAGGTGTCGGTCAGGTATGTTCCAGTGTCCTGGAGCTGTCCCAGTCCTACAGTACTGCCCGTGAGGCCGTGTCCTACCGGGTCATATACGGAGCGTCAAGGGCTGTGAATATAAAGGAGATCGCCCCCCAGGAAAAAGGAGAGGCGGATGATGCCGCGGACGAGGAGCTGGCGGCGCTGTTCAAGGCAGTCCGGCTTGGATCAGAGGAAGATGTCACCGGCGCGGTAGACCGATACATGGAGCGCACGATCTTCCCGATGAAATCTCTGCAGTACCATCATATCGCGGTGATCGAGCTGGCAGGAGAGCTGTACAGGTTCGCCGCCAATAATGACATCGCGGAGGAAGATTTTTCAGGGGACATGAAGCATCTGTACAGCAGTCTTCTGGATCTGGAACCGGAGGCGCTCAGGAAATGGCTTTATGAGATCTGCCTTTCTTTCCGGGAAAGCCTGATCAATGCCAGGAGCAGATCGACGAAGTCCTTTGTATTTAAGGCACAGGAATATGTACACACGAATTATGCGGATGAGTCGCTGTCACTGGATCGTGTCTGCCAGGCTTTAAATGTGTCTAATTCTTATTTTTCGACTATTTTTAAGAAGGAGACGGGAAACTCTTTTATCGGATATCTGACAGACTACCGGATGGAACAGGCATCACGGCTTCTGCTGGAGACAAATGAGAAGAATTATATCATAGCAAAACAGGTCGGCTATGCGGACCCCAATTATTTCAGTTATGTATTTAAGAGGAAATTTGGCGTGTCACCATCAAAATACAGAGCGGAGCATACAGAGAGTGAAGGATAAGTATTTCAGGCATTTGAAAAAACTTCAGCCCAGAGGGATTCAGACGACCATCATGGCGGCGTTTTCCGTGATATCGATCTCCATCATGCTGATTCTGGGAGTTGTGCTGTATATGAGATTCTCCACCATATGGAAGGAGGAGACGGTTCAGAGCACTCAGAAACTGATGGAGCAGACCGGGGAAAATCTGGAAGATTACCTGGTCAGTATGCGGCAGATATCAGACGCCGCGTATTATAATGTCATAAAAGAGAATGATTTTTCTGCTCAGGCTCAGGATATCCAGACCAGGCTGAACCTTCTGTATGAGGCGAACAGAGACAATCTTCAGAGCATTGCCCTTTATAATAACTACGGGAGTCTGATCGTGGCGGAGCCTGTGGCTGCGCAGAAAGAGGACCCTGATGTGACGCGGCAGGACTGGTTTGAGCAGGCGGTGGAAGAAATGGAGAATATGCATTTCTCTACGCCTCATATCCAGAATCTGTTTGACGATGGCACCCGGAATTATTACTGGGTAATCTCACTAAGCCGGGTGGTGGAACTGACGGACGGCGGGGTCTCCCAGCCGGGGGTCCTTCTTGTTGATATGGATTATTCTGCCATCTCGCGGATGATGAATCAGATCAATACATCCAATACCGGCCAGTATTATTATCTTTGTGACAGCAGCGGGGAGATCATCTATCATCCACGCCAGATCCAGATCAGCGACGGCATCATTAATGAAGACAGTGAGACGGTGGCAAAGTATAAGGATGGCGTTTATGATGTAAAATTTGAAGGGGATCAGCGGAAAGTACTGGTTAATACGATCAGTTATACAGGATGGAAATTGATTGGTGTGATCCCGAATGATACTTTTGTGGCCGGGACGATCAATATACGGTATTTTATCATTCTGCTGATCCTGCTGATGCTGATGATGCTTGTCATTATCAACCGGGTTGTGTCTGACAGGATCTCCAGTCCGATCCGGAAGCTGAATGATTCTGTCATGGAATATGAGGCGGGAGAAAAGCCGGAGATTTATATCGGCGGATCTACAGAAATCCGGCATCTGGGCTATTCTATACAGAATTCGTATGCGCAGATCGATACACTGATGAAAAAAATTGTTCTGGAGCAGAATGAGAGGAGAAAAAGCGAGTTTGACGCGCTGCAGAGCCAGATCAATCCTCACTTTCTTTATAACGCGCTTGAGTCTATCACATGGATGGTGGAGGGAGAGCGCAATGACGAAGCGGTATTTATGATTTCTCAGCTGGCGAAACTTTTCCGGATCAGTCTTTCAAAGGGCCGTACGATCATCAGTATCAAGGATGAGCTGCAGCATGCCCAGAGCTATATGAATATACAGAAGATCCGATATAAAAATACTTTTTCGGTAGTATTTGACGTGGATCCTGCCATCTGTTCCTGCTGTACTGTTAAGCTGATCCTTCAGCCTTTGCTGGAGAATGCGATCAATTATGGAGTGGAAGGAATGGATGACAGCGGGGAGATCCGGGTGACAGGAAGAGAGGAAGAGGGGACGGTGATCCTCTCAGTGGCGGATAATGGAATCGGCATGTCAGAGGAGGAGGTCAGCCTTGTTCTGACAGACAGTAACCGAATCCACAAGCATGGATCCGGAGTAGGGCTTATCAATGTAAATAATCGGATCCAGATCCTCTTCGGAAAGGAATATGGACTTGTGGTGGAAAGTGAGCCAGATGAAGGAACCACTGTCTCTATCCGCCTTCCTGCGATCCCCTATACGGAGGAAAACAGAAAGGTCCTGGAACAGGGGCATATCCTGAGTAAAGAAGAGATGGGAGATAAGGGAATACAGGAGACACAGAAATGAAAAACGGCAGAAAAATGTTTATTCTCATAGAGGCAGTCCTGGCAGTAATGGTCCTTGTGGTGGCGATCGCCATGCTCTGGGAGAGAAGGGGCAGAGACATGGAAAAGATTTCTGTTATTGTCAGGAATTCTGATGATTCTCAGTGGTCGGCCTTTAAGTACGGCCTGAGGATGGCAGCGGAAGACCAGGGAGTTGAGATGTTTGTAGTCAGTACCGGATCTGAGATGACAATGGAAGAAGAAAAAGAACTGATCGAAAGTGAGGTCGATAACGGAGCTGACGCAGTCATTGTACAGCCGGTCCCGGGAATGGAATCACAGGAGATGCTGCAGGAGATCGAGAAAAAGACGCCGGTAGTCCTCGTAGGATATGCCGCTACCGAAGACAGCAGCTCCGGGCTTCCGGTAGTGGCGCCGGACAATTATGCCATGGGCACTGCTCTGGCAGAAGAGCTCCTGAAAGATTATGACGGTAATATAAAGGGAAGAATACTTGGGATCCTTTCAGAGACCACAGATTCTCAGGCGATACTGGAGCGGGAGCGAGGATTCCGGGATGTGGCGGAAGCAGAAGGAGCGGTGGTTTCCTGGTCAGTGGCCGGAAATTTTTCAGGGGAGGCTGCGACTTCCATAGAGACCTTGCCTTCCGTTGACTGTGTTATGGCTCTGGATGACGCCAGTCTTAAGGCGGCAGGAGCATGTTCCGCGTCCAACAGGCTGCACGGAGCGCTGGTGTATGGGATCGGTCATTCCACGGAGGCAGTATACTATCTGGACACAGGCATTGCAGAATGTCTTGTCGTACCGGATGAATTTAATGTGGGATATGAGAGTCTGACGGAAATATCAGAGAATCTCAGAAGTTATCTGCATGGCATGCGGGACAGAACAATCTCCCATACGGTTATCCGAAGGGATGAGCTGTTCACCCAGGAGAATCAGGAGATTATTTTTACGATGAGTCAGTAATGCAAATTTGCTGAATGGGCCGGAAAAGGAAACCGGAGGTGTTATGGGATGAAGATAAGAAAAATTTTGGCAGCAGCGCTGGTGGTGTGCATGGGTATCCCGTTTTTGTGTTCCTGCGCAAGGCAGGAGCCATCCAGAACAGAAAAGATCCATGTGGGAGTTACCTATTATAACCAGAGCGATACATTCTTAAACGGATTGCTGGACAGCTTTCGGAAACAGCTGACGGCTCTGGAAGAAGGAAATCTGGAGATCACAGTAACGATAAGGGACGCGGGAGGCTCCCAGAGGACGCAGGATGATCAGGTGAAAGAGCTGATTGACGCGGGATGTGATGTTCTTTGTGTCAATCTGGTAGACCGGGCGGATCCGTCGGAAATCATAGATCTGGCGCGGGAGAATGATGTCCCCATCATCTTTTTTAACAGAGAGCCGGTGGCAGAAGACCTGATGCAGTGGGAGAAGCTTTATTATGTGGGAGCGGACGCGCAGCAGTCGGGAATCATGCAGGGCGAGCTGGCAGCAGAGGCCATTAAATCAAATGACAGGATCGACCGAAATAATGACGGAAAAATCCAGTATGTTGTGCTGGAAGGTGAGGCAGGCCATCAGGACGCGATCATTCGGACGGAAAATGCGGTGGAGACACTGAGAGACAATAGCATTGAACTGGAAAAGCTGAGTTATCAGATCGCTAACTGGAACCGCGCGCAGGCCCAGAATCGGATGGAACAGCTGCTCAGTCAGTATCATGATCAGATCGAGCTTGTCCTGGCAAACAATGATGATATGGCTCTGGGAGCTATTGACGCGTATAAGAAGGCAAATTATACGGAAAATGCGCTGCCCCTTGTACTGGGGATCGACGGCACAGATGTGGGACTCCAGGCGGTGGTCAGTTCCGATATGTGGGGAACAGTATACAATGACAAAGAGGGACAGGCAGAAGCGATGGCAAAACTGGCAGTGGCCATAATCACCGGGAAGGGGATGGAAGATATTGATTTTAAAAACGGGAAATATGTCTACCTTCCTTATTCCAAGATCACGCAGGAAAATGTCGGGGATTATCTGAAAGATAATGCGGAAGACTCTACTATGGAGGTCAGTTGATCAAATGGAAATGATACATGCCGAAAAGCTTGTATATGAATATGATAAACGGGATGAAGAAGGCAATGTGATCGGAAGAAACCGCGCCATTGACGGTGTGGATATTGACGTGCCGCAGGGCTCCTTTGTTGCTGTGCTGGGACATAACGGATCCGGGAAATCTACACTTGCCAAGCATATGAACGCCATCCTTGTACCCGTGGGAGGGACTATCTGGGTGGACGGGCACAACACAAAGGATCCCGGGGAGCTGTGGGATATAAGACAGACAGCCGGAATGGTATTTCAGAATCCGGACAACCAGATCATCGGGACTGTAGTGGAAGAGGATGTGGGTTTTGGACCGGAGAACCTGGGAGTTCCCACTGATGAGATATGGAAACGGGTGGAGGACAGTCTCAGTTCTGTGGGGATGCTGGAATACAGAAAGGCATCGCCCAATAAACTGTCCGGTGGCCAGAAGCAGCGCGTGGCGATTGCCGGTGTGATCGCAATGGAACCAAAGTGTATTGTGCTGGACGAGCCCACCGCCATGCTGGACCCCAGCGGACGCAGGGAAGTGATCCGGGCGGTAGAGAAACTGAGGAAGGACAAGCAGGTTACAGTGATCCTGATCACGCATTATATGGAAGAGGTGATCAACGCGGATCAGGTCTTTGTTATGGACAGCGGCCATATCGTGATCCACGGGACACCGAGGGAAATTTTCAGCAGAGTAGATGAGCTGAAGAAGTACAGGATGAGTGTGCCCCAGGTGACACTGCTGGCGGAAGAACTCAGAAAACGAGGGCTGGATCTCCCCAGGGGAATCCTTAGAAGAGAAGAATTGGTGGAGGCATTATGTCGATTGCAGCGGAACATGTAAATTATATATACAGCCCGGGGACGGCATACGAGAAACAGGCGCTTAAAGACGTAACTTTTGAGATACCGCAGGGCCAGTTCGTGGGCATCATCGGACATACCGGTTCCGGGAAATCTACATTGATCCAGCATCTTAACGGCCTGGTCAGGGCGACATCCGGAAAGATCCTGTATGAAGGACAGGATATTTACGCGGACGGGTATGATATGAAAAAGCTCAGGAGTCAGGTTGGGCTTGTGTTCCAGTATCCGGAATACCAGCTTTTTGAGGTGGATGTGCTGAGCGATGTCTGTTTCGGGCCAAAAAATCAGGGGCTGTCTAAGGAAGAATGTGAAGCGAACGCGAAGTGGGCGCTGGAACTGGTGGGACTGCCGGAGAAATATTACAGGCAGTCGCCTTTTGAGCTGTCAGGCGGTCAGAAGCGCCGTGCCGCCATTGCAGGAGTTCTTGCGATGAAGCCCAAAGTGCTTATTCTTGACGAACCTACCGCCGGGCTTGACCCGAAAGGGAGAGATGAGATACTGGATCAGGTAGACAGGCTGCACAAAGAGACGGAAATGACGGTCATCCTTGTGTCTCACAGCATGGAAGATGTAGCCAGATATGTGGACCGTATTCTCGTGATGAACCGGGGAGAGAAGATGCTGGACGGGGCTCCGGGGGAAGTGTTTGGACACTACAGAGAGCTGGAACGGGTAGGCCTGGCGGCACCTCAGGTCACTTATGTAATGCACGATCTGCGGGAACGAGGATTCGCGGTATCACCGGATGTGACGACCATTGGGGAGGCGGCCGATGAGATCATGCGAAGCCTGTCGGGATCAAGAAGAGGGGAATAGAGCTGTGAGGAGATTGACCAGATGATGAGGAGATTATTATGATCAGAGATATAACGATCGGGCAGTATTATCCGGTCGAGAGCCGGATACACAGGCTGGATCCCAGAGTGAAGATCGTCTGCACCCTGCTGTTTCTTGTATCTTTATTTATCCAGAACAGCCTGCCGGGATATGTGATCGCCACAGTTTTTCTCGCGGCGGTGATCTGCCTGTCCAGAGTACCGCTCAGATATATAGTGAAGGGCTTAAAGCCTATAGTAATTCTTCTGCTGTTTACAGTAGTAATGAACCTGTTTCTTACCAGGGGCGGAGAGACACTGGCCCATTTCTGGATATTTACGATCACGGAGAACGGCCTGAGAACATCGGTATTTATGGCAGTGCGCCTGATGTATCTGGTAGCCGGCTCATCGATCATGACTTTTACCACTTCGCCAAATGCTCTGACAGATGGATTGGAGAAGCTTCTTCATCCTCTCAACCGGATCCATGTACCGGTCCATGAAGTGGCTATGATCATGTCTATCGCGCTCAGATTCATACCGATCCTGCTGGAAGAGACGGATAAGATTATGAAGGCGCAGATGGCCAGAGGAGCTGATTTTGAGAGCGGAAATCTTATCCAGAGAGCAAAGGCCATGCTGCCTATCCTGGTGCCGCTGTTTGTCTCCGCGTTCCGCCGGGCAAATGATCTTGCCATGGCGATGGAGGCCAGATGCTATCATGGGGGCGACGGCAGGACCAAGATGAAACCTCTGCGGTATAAAGGGCGGGACAGACTGGCATACGCGCTGACTCTGCTGTATGTTGTGATTATATTTGCAGTGGGAAGGTTTGTGCCTTTTAAACTGTGGATCTTTTAAATACATTCAATTATTCCGGAAGATCGGAAGAAATGCGGGTAAAATGAGAAGAATCAGACTGACTGTTGCATATGATGGAACGGATTACTGTGGCTGGCAGATCCAGCCCAACGGGATTACAATCGAAGAGGTGCTGAATAAAGCTCTGTTCAGGCTCACCGGTGAGCCGGTGAAAGTGGTCGGCGCCAGCCGGACAGACGCGGGTGTGCATGCTCTGGGGAATACAGCGGTGTTTGACACAGATACTACAATTCCTCCGGAGCGGATCGCCTATGCGTTGAACAGAGAACTGCCGGCGGATGTTGTGGCAGTCCGTTCAGAAGAAGTCCCTTTGGGATGGCATCCGAGACGCTGCAGTTCCGTGAAGACCTACCGGTATCTTATCCTGAACCGGGAGATGCCAAATCCTCTTATGCGGAGGACTTCATGGCATGTGTCATATCCGCTGGATGTGGAACGTATGCGGCAGGCGGCACAGTATCTCACGGGAGAGCATGATTTCAGGAGTTTTTGCAGTGTCCATACAGAAGTAACCGATACTGTCCGGACCATCTATGATCTGGATGTAAGGAGAAACGGGGAGCTGATTACAATCCTGGTACGGGGAAGCGGATTTCTTTACAACATGGTGCGGATCATGGCCGGAACGCTGACAGAGGTGGGCAGAGGGCTGCGCAAGCCGGAAAATGTTAAAGAGATACTGGAGGCAAAAGAACGGGAAAAAGCCGGCGCTACCGCGCCTCCGTGGGGGCTGACGCTGATGGGGATTGAATTTCCCACACTCGATGGCGAAGGAAAAGAATGCGGAGGTATAGAGCACTGGACCGATTCCAAGTACACTGGCAGGAATCCTCGTTTTTCTTGACATTTTACAGTTTGGTTGATAGTATAATTCTTAAGCAATATCACCGGGAAGGTGATCGGGGAAGGAGAACCAGATTTTCAGATTATAAGGTCCTGCTTTATGATTCGGGAATCTGGTTTTTTGTACGGTTCCGGTGAAATATATATCAAATATATATTGTTGTAGGAGGAAACAGAATATGAAGATCTACGAAGCAAAAGATTACGAGGAGATGAGCAGAAAAGCGGCGAATATCCTTTCAGCACAGGTAATCCTGAAACCGGACTGCGTGCTGGGGCTGGCTACGGGATCCACTCCCATCGGTACATATGACCGGCTTGTTGAACGGTACGAGAAGGGAGATCTTGATTTTACGGAAGTTAAGACAGTCAATCTGGACGAATACAGGGGACTTACCAGGGATAATGACCAGAGCTATTATTATTTTATGCATGAGCATCTCTTCGACCGTATCAATATCAGGCCGGAGAACACAAATGTTCCGGATGGGACACAGCCGGATGCCGACAAAGAATGTGAGAGATATGAAAAGCTGATCCAGGATCTGGGTGGGGTAGATATTCAGCTGCTCGGCCTGGGACACAACGGCCATATCGGATTCAATGAGCCTGACAGCTCTTTTGCGCAGACGACCCACTGCGTTGATCTGACTGAAAGCACGATCGAGGCCAATAAAAGGTTTTTCGCCTCTGCGGATGACGTACCGAGGCAGGCCTATACCATGGGGATCGGAACGATCATGAAGGCCAGGAAGATACTTCTCATCGTAAATGGAGAGGCAAAGGCAGATATCGTCGCAAAAGCATTTTTCGGACCGGTGACACCCGAGGTGCCCGCGTCGATCCTTCAGCTGCACAGCGATGTAGTGATCGTGGGAGACAGCGCGGCTCTGTCCAGAATCCCACGATAAAAGCGGGAACATAAATTGATCGAATATTCAGATAATGGCGGCAAAAAGGGACAGGTACTTTTTAAAAGGTGTCTGTCCCCTTTTATCAATATTTTCAGAAAATTCTGAAAGGAGTTATGATGTCATATATTCTCGAGGTTTGTGCGGACAGTGTGCAGTCTGCGATAGCGGCCCAGGAGGGAGGGGCGGACAGGATCGAACTGTGCTCCGGCCTGGTGATCGGCGGGCTTTCTCCGTCAGCGGCCATGTTCCGGCTGGTGAAGAAATATACGGATCTGCGGGTACGTGTACTGCTGCGCCCCAGGTTTGGAGACTTTTGTTATGATGAGCATGAATTTAAGATACTGAAAGAAGAGGTGGAAATGTTCCGGAGTCTGGGAGCGGACGGGATTGTGATCGGTATCCTGCGGCCGGACGGAGCGCTGGACATGGAGAGGATGGAAGAGCTGATCGAAGTGGCGGACGGGGCAGGGATTACGCTGCACCGGGCCTTTGACGTATGCAGGGATCCTTATGAAGCACTAAAGCAGTGTATTTCCCTGGGGATCGATACGATCCTGACCAGCGGACAGAAGAGCTGTGCCTGGGAGGGCAGAGAGCTGCTTGCCGGACTGGTAAAAAGAGCAGACGGAAGAATCAATATCCTGGCAGGAGCCGGGATCGGACCGGATGTGATCAGGAAGCTGGCTTTCTGTACAGGAGTGAAAGCATTTCATATGTCCGGGAAAAAAGTCGTGGACAGCAGGATGGAATTTCGCCGCGATGGAGTGCCTATGGGAATCCCGGGAATCAGTGAGTTTGAGATATGGCAGACGGATGCGGCTCAGGTGAGAAAAGCGGCCCGGATCTTAAAAGAGCTTAAGATACAGGATCAGGAAGGGTGAAATTCAAAGAGGGCTGGAAAGTAAGTCCGGCTCCATCGAAAAACAACCGGGAACTATCTTGACAAATGCAGGATGATGGGCTAAGATTGCTTCATATGATACAGGCTGTGAAGGGAAGAAGTAGCAGGCGACCGCAAAAACAGAAAGCTGCCGGCTGATGAGAGGCGCATGATACGGTCTTTGTGAATACATCCCGGAGCTTCACACCGAACATGTCGGAAGAATGACAGGCGTAAGTAGGCTGTGACGGAACGGCACACGTTATCGTGCCAGATGAGGCCGGATGCAGAGACAGATCATCCGGTAAATAAAGGTGGTACCACGGTCAGCAGCCGTCCTTATTGCACAAGCAGTGAGGACGGTTTTTTGTGCGATACGCCCGGAGGGCGACCGCCGTGCTTGCACGAGCGGGTATCCGACGGGCAACGGTCATCGAGCGGCTATGCCGCGAGATGAGCGAGGTATCGCGGTGAGCGGGTAGGGAAAGGAATCTTCCCCTATCCGATTTACTGCAGAGTCCCCCGGATTTCCGTGGGAATTTCAGAAAAAATCATGAGTCAGCAAAGGAGAGAAAGAAGATGGGAATTTACGAAGAACTTCAGGCGAGAGGACTGATCGCCCAGGTGACGGACGAAGAGGAGATCAGAGATCTGGTAAACAATGGGAAGGCTGTATTCTATATCGGGTTTGACCCAACAGCGGACAGTCTCCATGTGGGTCACTTTATGGCACTGTGCCTGATGAAGCGCCTGCAGGAGGCAGGCAATAAGCCGATCGCTCTGATCGGAGGAGGAACGGGCTATATTGGTGATCCGTCCGGCCGGACCGACATGCGCAGCATGATGACACCGGAACAGATCGAGCACAATTGCGACTGCTTTAAAAAGCAGATGAGCAAGTTTATAGACTTCTCGGAAGGAAAGGCTCTGATGGTAAATAACGCGGACTGGCTCCTTGACCTGAATTATGTGGACGTGCTCCGTGAGGTGGGTCCCCATTTTTCTGTAAACCGGATGCTGGCGGCAGAGTGCTATAAGCAGAGGATGGAGAAGGGCTTAAGTTTCCTTGAGTTCAATTATATGATCATGCAGGCGTATGATTTTTACGCGCTGTTCCAGAAATATGGCTGCAATCTGCAGTTTGGCGGCGATGACCAGTGGAGTAATATGCTGGCCGGCACAGAACTGATCCGCCGGAAACTGGGCAAGGACGCAGGGGCGATGACCATCACTCTTCTGCTTAATTCGGAGGGAAAGAAGATGGGTAAGACACAGTCCGGCGCAGTATGGCTGGATCCCGACAAGACGTCCCCGTTCGAATTCTATCAGTATTGGAGGAACGTGGCAGACGCGGATGTGCTGAAATGTATCCGTATGCTCACATTCCTGCCTCTTGAAGAGATCGACAGGATGGATTCATGGGAAGGCGCTCAGCTGAACACAGCAAAGGAAATCCTGGCATTTGAACTGACAAAGCTGGTACATGGAGAAGAGGAAGCCCAAAAGGCCCAGGAGAGCGCCCGTGCCCTGTTCAGCAGAGGAAACGCGGCAGAGATGCCGACAACAGAGCTTACTGACGCTGATTTTACAGAGGGAAGCATTGATATCCTGACCATGCTTGTAAGAAGTGGACTCGTTCCGTCAAAATCCGAGGCAAGACGCGCGGTGCAGCAGGGCGGGACTGCAGTGGATGGCGAAAAGGTGACAGATATCCGGGCAGAGTTCTCAAAAGAAGCCTTTGGAGGCGAGGGACTTATCCTTAAAAAAGGAAAGAAAAATTTCCACAGGCTTGTGGTGAAATAAGAGTGTCCTGTTTCAGATCAATGGAGGGATGAATTATGAGCATGAACCAGACACCGACATCCGAACGGGTGCATATCGGGTTTTTCGGCAGACGAAACGCCGGGAAATCCAGTGTTATGAACGCGGTAACAGGACAGGATATCGCGGTCGTATCCGATGTACGGGGGACCACAACAGACCCGGTGTACAAATCCATGGAGCTTCTTCCGCTGGGACCGGTGGTTATGATGGATACTCCCGGGATTGACGACGAAGGAGAGCTGGGCGCTCTCCGTGTCAGAAAGAGTTATCAGGTATTAAACAAAACAGATATAGCAGTTCTTATCATCGACGGATGTACCGGAGCGGCCCGGGAGGATAAAGCCCTTCTGGAGAGGATCCGGGAAAAGAAGATCCCTTATGTGATCGCTTTGAATAAGATGGAGCTGGCTGCCCCGGATGTGCTGAAGAAAACAGGGGAAGAGCTGAGAGGGGAAAATAAGGGAGAAGAGCAGCTCCTTTGTGTAAGCGCGGCTACCGGAGAGGGAATCTGCGCGTTGAAAGAAAAAATTGCCGCGGCGGCCGATGTAAAAGAACCGGAGCGGTATATCGTCCGTGACCTGCTTAAGCCCTCAGATATCGCAGTACTTGTGGTGCCTATCGACAAAGCCGCTCCCAAAGGCAGACTCATCCTTCCCCAGCAGCAGACGATCCGGGATATTCTGGAGGCGGACGCGGTCTCCGCAGTAGTCAAGGAAACAGAGCTGAAGAAGGTTCTGGGGGAATTTAAACATAAACCGAAGATCGTGATCACGGACAGTCAGGCTTTTGAAAAAGTGGCCGCAGATACCCCGGAAGATATTCTTCTTACTTCCTTTTCTATTCTGTTTGCAAGATATAAAGGGGATCTGGAGACGGTCGTAAAAGGGGTGACCACGCTGGATACGTTAAAAGACGGTGATACGATCCTGATCAGCGAGGGCTGTACCCATCACCGGCAGTGTGACGATATCGGCACGGTGAAGCTGCCGCGCTGGATCAGAGAATATACCGGAAAGGATATCCAAATTGAAACTACCTCCGGAACAGAATTCCCGGATGATCTGACAAAGTATAAGCTGATCGTTCACTGCGGCGGCTGTATGCTAAATGAACGGGAAATGAAATACCGCTTAAGCTGTGCCGGGGATCAGGGGATCCCTGTGACCAATTACGGGATCCTGATCGCTTATATGAAAGGAATCCTTAAGAGGAGCGTGGAGCCATTCCCGGAGGTCTGTGCTCTGCTATGATCCGGTTTAATTTGTCTGTATACCAGCCGTGGATACGGGGGTAGTACCGGCGGCTTAAAGGAGCTTCCATGCCGGAGCCGAAGCAGACACGGTCGTTTTGCACCTCTTTGATATGGGTGTAATTTGCGATAAATCCCTGATGGATATAGACAAAACGTTCCTGATCCAGGCGTTTATAAATATTTTTCAGTGTATCATAACAGATCTGTTCCCCGTCGGTGCAGTGAAAGATACACTGATTCCTGCGTTTTTCGATATAAACTACCTTATTTAAATCGACAATGGCGTTCCTGCGTCCGGATTTGATTTCCAGATAGCGTTTCTCCGCCTGTTCCACGCTGATACGGTAGCAGAGCTGCATTTCAGCTTTCTCCATCAGCCTTTTTACGTCCAGATACTGGATCGGTTTGTGTACATATCCGTCAGCATCGATAAGATAGGCGTTGTATGCGTAATTGATGTGGCTGGTCACAAAGCAGAGAGTCACGTGCTTTTCCATTTTACGGAGCTCTTCCGCCGCCTCCATACCGGAGAGCTCCGGCATTTCGATATCAAGAAAGATCATGTCGTATTCTTTCTCCCCGCTTTTTACCGCGTCAAGGAGAGCAGACGCACTGTCCCATATGTCAGGTGAAAGAGGATGCCCTGTTTCATTTCCGTAGATTACGATCAGTTTTGAAAGCTCTTCCCGATAAAATTCCTCATCGTCGCAGACGGCAACTCTGATATTTGGCATTAATATCATCCCTTTCTATTGTCTCAGATTATGCTACCATGTCCTTTAAGGAACCGCAATCAGCATGTGACATTTGGCGACCAAACGGTGATATTCGGCACCGGATGGAATATTCTGGCTTCAGCTGTAGTTGGGCAGTATGATATTGACATGAAATACATTTTCCGTATAACTGATCTCCATCTGTCCATTCAGATTGTTTACTGCTCTGCGGACATTTTTAATACCGATCCCATGGGCTTCTGACCGCCCGGATTTTGTGGTGATAAAGGTTCCGTCCTTTTCCTGGATTTCCTCCGCGTGACTGTTGTCTACTGTGATCAGAAGAACGGATGACTCCTGTAAAAGAGCGGCCTTGATCCATCCGTCGGTACATTTAGAGGCGGCACAGATCGCGTTGTCAAGCAGATTGCCAAGAATCGTGATCATTGTAAAATCGTCAATTTTCAGATAAGGAAGGCTGCATGTGATCTCACAGGCGATTTTTTGCTGCCGTGCCAGAGTCATTTTTTCACTCAGGATGGCGGAAAGTGAAGTGGACGGGGTCTGGATCGGCGCGGTATCATTGAAATGTTCCCCGATTTTTTGAATATACTCATGTATCTTATCAAACCTTTTCTGTGACGCGTATCCGTCAATAATGATCAGATGATTCTTTATATCATGCCGGAGAGAACGGAGATTTTTCAGATTTTCTTCTATCTGCAGAGCATAATTTTCCTGCAGACGGTTGATCTTTACCTGAATTTTATAGTTGGCATTCTCGGCAATAAGTTCAAGAAATCTGTCATAGAGCGAGATGCACAAAAGGATCAGGATGATCAGTGTTGTAAAAAGCAGAGGCAGCATGTGAGATGACGGTTCTCTGCGGCAGATATAAAGGGTGGAATAACTGACCAGCAGACAAACGGCTCCGATAATTATGCTGAAATAAAGATAATACTGGGAGCGGATCCGGCGGTTCTGTCTGTAGTTTGTATACAGTACATAAGCGACGTAGCTGAGGAACAGTACAATGATCAGTTTATACTGTTCATAAATATCCGAAGAAAAAAGGGTTGTATAATCATTAAAAGCCAATGAATGGAGAAACAGGATCAGGAACATGCTGATATAACTGTATACGGTATATTTTATGAGAACAGAGAGGGATCTTTTCCAGTCAGGCCATGCCGAGACGAGCAGAAAAACAAGATTTACGGCAAGGCTGATAAATGTGGAGTAAGGCGCGTCAGGAGGCAGGGAGTATACCGCATAAACGCAGAGCAGTATGAATTTGTATTCATTTTTGATCTTATGGGATAAAGTATTGTCTGCGAACCGGAAAAACAAAAAGGTATCGATGGTATTTCCCAGAAGATCCATGTATATGCGGAACAAACTGTTCATGTATGTAATCCTCCTCGTTGGATTTAATTATAATAAGAAACGGGAAGAAAGAAAAGCTTGATTTTCCCCAAATAGCACGATTAAGCGACCGAATACCACAAGTATGTTGACTTTTCGACCTGAAAGAGGTTCACTCAAGATATAACAAAGGTACGGAGGTGGAAAATATGTGGAAAAGACTATCAGAAAAAGAACTATATAAATGTACAGGCGGAGCGAAGCTGGGCAGAGGGGCTGTGCTCGAATGGTTTATCGGCCTGTTCAAATAATCGACAGATGAGGGCGCTGTTCCAGGTTTTGTATAAAAGTGCCGCTCAGACAAAAGAAAAAGAAACATGGCGGGAAAGTTATGAGATACTACTGTGTAAAGCAGCATGACATAACTGATTGTGGTGCGGCTTGTCTGGCTACAATTGCAAAACAGAACGGTTATAAGATACCGATATCCAGAATCCGGGAAATTGCAGGAACAGACAAGCAGGGGACAAATGCCTATGGGATGATCAGGGCGGCGGAGCAGCTTGGTTTCTCCTCCCAAGCCGTCAAGGGTGATAAGAAAGCGTTTTTTTCTAAATTCCCGTTGCCCTGTATCGCTCATGTCGTGGTCCGCGGAAGTCTTATGCATTATGTCGTGATCCATAAGATCACTAAGAAAGAGATTATTATCGCGGATCCGGCCAGCGGCATCGTCAGACTGACTCCGGGAGAATTCTTCGGAGAAAAATCCAGGTCCGGCGAACCTTCCGAATATCGATGGACAGGAGTGCTGATCCTGCTGGTAAAAGCGGCAGACTTTGTAAAAGGCGATGAGACAAAGGGACTGTTTCAGCGGTTTTTTTATCTGCTTCGGCCCCAGAAAAAGCTTCTGCTGAATATCTTTGCGGCGTCTCTTATTTATACCGTACTCGGAATTGCGGGAGCATTCTACTATAAGGCTCTGATGGATGATATCCTGCCGGACGGGCTGCTTCGAACGCTTACGACGTTGTCGGCAGGCGTTATTTTTCTGAATATTTTTAAAGTGATCCTGGATGCCGTGCGATCGCATCTGCTGCTGTATCTGAGCCAGAAGCTGGACATCGCTTTGCTCCTGGGGTACTACAGGCATATCCTGGAACTGCCCATGAACTTCTTTGGCAGCAGGAAGATCGGTGAGATCATATCAAGGTTCACCGACGCGTCCAATGTAAGAGACGCGATCTCCGGAGCGACGCTTACGATCATGATCGATACGCTGATGGCAGCAGGCGGAGCGGTTGTCCTGTATATGCAGAACGCAAAGATGTTCGGGATCGCGGTGATCATGGCAGTTCTGTATGGGGTGATCGTAGCCGGGTTCCGAAAGAGTTATGATAAATGGAACCGGAACCAGATGGAGGACAATGCTCAGCTCACCTCTTATCTTGTAGAGTCTCTGAACGGAATGCAGACGGTGAAAGCCTTTAATGCGGAACGAAAAGCAAATTATGAGACGGAGACCCGGTTCGTAAAACTGTTGAAAAGTGTATTCCGACTTAATTTTATAGGAAACATGCAGAATGCCCTGAAAGTATTTGTAGAGCTGGTCGGAGGGATCGTGATCCTGTGGGTTGGCGGCGTGGATGTGATACATGGCACGCTTACGATGGGACAGCTGATCACCTTCCAGTCTCTGCTGGTGTATTTCCTGGATCCGGTGAAAAACCTGATCGATCTCCAGCCTCAGATGCAGACCGCGGTAGTGGCGGCAGACCGTTTGGGAGAGATCCTGGACCTGGAGGCGGAGAAGGGGGATGACGAGAGGCGGAAGATGCATCCGGAGAGCATTGCCGGGGACATTGAACTGAAACATATTGATTTCCGGTACGGCACGAGAGAGCTGGTTCTTCAGGATGTGAGCCTGACGATCCGAAAAGGAGAAAATGTGGCATTTGTCGGTGAAAGCGGTTCCGGAAAGACGACCCTGGCAAAACTTTTTCTTCACCTCTATCAGGCAGAAAGAGGCGAGATCCTGATAGACGGAAACAACATAGAGGATATCCGGATTGAAACACTGCGGGAACGGATCGCCTATATCCCGCAGGAAACCTTCCTGTTCAGCGGAAGTATTTATGAAAATCTGACGCTTGGGATCGACCATCCGGTTATGGAAGATGTGGTGGATGCCGCGAAAAAAGCACAGGCTCATACATTCATCAATGAGATGCCTCTGCGCTATGAGACACGTCTGGAGGAAAACGGCGCGAATCTTTCCGGGGGCCAGCGGCAGCGCCTGGCAATTGCCAGAGCCATGCTGAGAAGACCGGACGTGCTGATCCTGGACGAGGCCACCAGCAACCTGGATGCCGTGACGGAACAGGCGCTGGATGATACGATCCGGGAGTTTTCAAAGGACATGACGACGATATTTATCGCCCACAGACTCAGCACGATTAAAAACTGTGACCGGATCTATGTAATGGACAGAGGAAGGATCATTGAGTCAGGGACTCACGAAGAGCTGAAGAAAATGGGCGGGAAGTACGCGGAGCTTGTAAAGCACCAGTCCCTGGGAGGTGAAAAACTGTGAACCCGGTTGTAATTAGGATGGACGAGATGTCTGACAGCACAGAGGTATACGAGGAAAGGCCAAGCCCGGTTTTCGCGGTACTGATCTGGACACTTGCGGGGATCCTGGTTCTGGCGCTTGCCTGGATGGGGCTGTTTCACATCGATGTGGTGACGCGCGCGGACGGTATCATAAGAAACAGCCGGGCGACGGCCACGATCACAAATCTGACAGACGGGAATGTTCTTTCGTGGGACGCGCAGGATGGGGAATATGTGACAGAAGGACAGGTCATATTCTCGATCGATTCCTCGGAACTTAAGAGGCAGGAGGAAAGCTGCGCTGTCGAACTGGAGAATATCAGTCAGCGTCTGAAGATCCTGGAGGCGTATTATCAGGAGCTGGACGGCGGAGCGGGTGCGCTGGAACAGCAAAGAGATAATATCTATTATGAAGAATTCCGGACAAAGCTTGCGGCTGTCAATATCAGCCGGGACATCCTGTATGCAGACGCGGATGCTCAGCAGACACAGTACCAGAACAGCCTGGCAGGCATCGACAGTTCGATCGCGGATCTGACAGATCAGGAAACAAAGCTGGATCGTATGCTTTCTGATATGCGTAATCGGACGAACAGTTTCAGCCCGGATGAAGTATATTATTACACTGCCGTACAGGGGTATATTGATCAATATAACTATACCGCCAGACAGTATGATATGCAGATCGCTGAACTGGAAAATTCCCAGGAGACATCGGACAATCGTGATAAGATCGCTGAACTGGAAAACCAGAAAGCGCTGGCCTTAAGTCAGCTCGAGACAGAGGCTGCCGCGTCCGCGGAACAGTCACTGGCATCGATCCGAAGCAATCTGGAATCACTGCAGACAACCCGGAATGAGACCGCCGGAAATTTAAAGGGTCTGAATAACGGATCTCTGGAACTTGGCACAGAACAGATCGTGAATAATGAAAAAAATGCTGTCAATACAGAGATCAACACATATGAGGGACGGGAGAGAGAATATAAAGAGACACTGGAGACGATTCAAACAAGGATTGGGGAATGTGACGTAAAAGCCCAGGCCGATGGCTACCTGAACCTGAGTGCGGAAAAGACGGCAGGCGACCATGTGTCTGCCGGAGAACAGATCGGGAGCATCGTTCCGGAAGGGGAAGGCACATTCCAGACAGTGATCTATGTGGAAAATCAGGATATTGGATCTGTGCGTGAGGGGCAGAAGGTAAGATATGAAGTGGCTTCGTATCCTCAGACAGGCGGCTACGGCGTTTTTGAAGGCGAAGTAACTTCTGTGTCCAGGGATATCAAGGTCAACAGTGAGACCGGAACAGGTTATTATGAGGTGGAAGCTACGATCACTGCCCGGGGCGGAACGGCCGGGAAAGAGGATCCGGAATTTATACAGGGAATGGCAGTGAGGGCCAAACTGGTGACGGGGGAAAAGAGTGTACTGGAATATTTGCTGGAGAAGATCGATCTGGTAGATGAATGAGGGAATAGGGAGATAGTATAAGAGGAGCTGGTCTTAGAAAGGTATACCCAGGAAAGGACGGGCTCCTTTCTTTTTTGGTTATAGAGGAGAAAGGCAGAAACCTCAGGGTATATACACTGGAACTTATTGTTTCTTCAATCAGAATACAAAGCGGCTTATAATGATTACAGACAGGAAAGGAGAGGGTTACCATGCAGAAATTTGTTTATGAGTACGCGACGAAGGTTTATTTTGGAGAAGGAGCGGCGAAAGAACACCTGGCAGCGGCTGTATCCGGCTATGGACCGAACGTTATGCTGGCCTATGGCGGCGGCTCTGTCAAGAAGAACGGGATCTACGATGAGGTGAAAAAAATCCTTGAGGATGCGGGGAAAACAGTGACGGATTTTTCCGGTATCATGTCCAACCCCACTTATGCAAAAGTGCAGGAGGGAGCGGAACTGGCCAAAAAAGAGGACATCGATTTTATCCTTGCGGTGGGAGGCGGCTCTGTCGTTGACTGCTGTAAGATCGTGGCGGCACAGGCGAAGACGGACCGGGATCTCTGGGAGATGGAGATGACGGAGCATCAGTTCCCCACGGAGATCCTTCCCATGGGGGCCATCGTCACTGCGTCAGGTACCGGAGCAGAGATGAACGGAGGAGCGGTGATCACCAATGAGGAGAAAGTGGTCAAGGCGGGAATGGCTGCCGCGGCGCCCCGGTTTGCCATCTTGGATCCGGCATATACCGCCTCCGTCCCGAGAATGCAGGTGATCTCGGGCGCGTTCGATACACTGAGCCACGCGATGGAAACCTATTTCGGGAATTCAGATCAGGACAATGTGTCGGACGATGTGGCTCTTGCGATCATGCGCAACACAGTCGTAAATATGAGGCGTCTGATGGGAAATATCAATGATATGCAGGCAAGAGGGAACCTGATGTGGGATTCCGCTATGGCAGAGAACGGGATCCTGAAAGTCGGCAGGGTGACGGACTTCCAGGCACACCAGCTTGAGCATCAGCTGGGAGCCTATACGGACTGCAACCATGGACAGGGACTGGCGGTCATCCATCCGGCGTACTACCGCCATGTCGTAAAAGACGCGGAAGAGAAGTTCGCCAGACTCGGGAAAGAGGTATTCGGCGTGGATACTGCGGAAAAAGCGGTGGAAGCGCTGGCAGACTTTATCAAAGAATGCGGACTTCCCACAAAGATGGGAGAGCTCAGGTCAAAAACGGAGATCACGCCGGAGCTTTTGAGAAAGGTGGCGGACACCTGCAATGTGATCAAGTGCGGGCCCAGAGAACTGAGCCGGGACGAGATCTATGACATTCTGATGGAATGTATGTAAGCCGGTGAACTGGAATGAGTGAAGTATCGGAAAAAGAACTTTTTGAAACCATGCCGGTGCCGAGGGCTGTCGCCACACTGGCAGTCCCCACGATCATCAGCCAGGCAGTGACCATGATCTATAATCTGGCGGACACCTTTTTCGTGGGGCAGATCGGAAACCCTTATATGGTGGCGGCAGTATCCCTGGTATCCCCATGGTTCAACCTGCTCACGGCTCTGGGCAATCTGTTCGGGCTGGGCGGAGGCAGCCTGATCTCCAGGATGCTGGGAAGGCAGGACCATAAGAATGTCAAGAATGTCTCCGCGTTCAGCGTATGGGGCGGCGCAGTGACGACACTTCTCTTCTCTGTGCTGACGTTTGCGTTCCGGACCCCTCTTCTCGAGTCCCTCGGGGCAAGTCCGGATACGTATGAGTATGCAGAGAGTTATCTGAACTGGGTCGTAGTGCTGGGCGGCGTCCCGACCATGCTCAGCCTGACTCTGGGGCATCTGCTGAGAAGCGAAGGCCATGCCCGGCCGGCAAGCGGGGGGATGATGTTCGGCGGCATCCTGAATGTGGCGCTGGACCCTGTGCTGATCTTCGGGTTTCAGCTCGGCGTGGCCGGCGCGGCCATAGCAACGGCGTTTTCAAACCTGGCTTCGGTGGTCTTTTTTGTGATCATGTACGCACGTCTTGGGGAGCGGACGTCCGTTTCCCTGTTTCCAAAGTATTTTACGTTCCGGTTTACCGGGCAGATTTTTTCCGTGGGACTGGTCTCTGCTCTGGCAACCGCGCTGGGGAACGCTTCCAACATGGTGATTGTGAAGCTGTCCTCGGGTTACGGAGATATCCCTGTGGCGGCCTATGGCATCGTCAAGCGGATCGACCAGTTCCCGTTAAATGTTTCCATGGGGCTGTGCCAGGGGTTCATGCCTCTGGTGGGCTATAACTATGCGTCAGGGAATTATAAGAGGATGCGTTCGGTTTCTTTCTTCTCCTGGAAGGCCGCAATCATCATGTCGGCCTGCTTTGTGGCATGTTTTGCCATATTTGCGCCGCAGATCCTGCATCTTTTCATCCCGGAGGCCCAGACCAGCACGCTGGGAGCAAGCTTCCTGCGGATCGCGTGTCTGGCGGTGCCGCTGACGGCAGTCAACTTTCTGATCAGCTATACCCTTCAGGCCATGGGAAAAGGGACCCAGTCCGCGATCCTTACCTTCAGCAGGCAGGGTCTTCTGAATATCCCGCTGCTTATCGTGATGGATCTGACGGTGGGCCTTTACGGTATGATCTGGACGCAGCTTCTGGTGGAGGTGATCATGCTTCCGGTCTCCTTCGGAATGTACATGCATACATGGAGGCGGCTGAAGCAGCCGCAGGCACTAAAAGACGGTTAGGAGCCCCCTGTGGCGGACAGAAACGGGATGATCAGAAGAAGAACGAGGTGATCAGAAGGATATGAAGAAGAAAATAATCTGCTGTCTGCTGACGGGGATGATCCTGGCTCTGACAGGATGCGGAAACAGAGAAGACAGGATGACTTACACAGAAGCAGATACAGACAGAACGGAAAGATCAGAAAAAACAGAGGGGGCCGATGCTGTGGCAGAGGGGACCACCTCCGTGACAGAGGGGACCGAAGAATACCGGGGATTTATCCTTGACAATGTACTGCATTCTGAAAACGACGGAGAGATCCACTATAATCTCTATGTCCCGGAGAGCTATGACGGGAGTGAACCCTATGCCCTGTTCTTTACTCTGCCCGGATATGAGGGGCTGTATTTCCAGGGAGTGGGCGAGAACCTGTACAGTGAGAACTTCGGGTTCGAGGCGCAGCATTATGTGGAGGATATGATCATTGTGGCTCCGCAGCTTTCCGACTGGGGCGAGACCTCGGCGGATCAGACCATCGCGCTTGTGGAGTATTTTCTGGGAAACTATAACATTGACAGTTCCAGAGTGTACGCGGAAGGATATTCCGGCGGAGGAGAGACGATGTCCCGGGTAATGGGGAAAAGGCCGGAACTTTTCACCGCTTATCTTCAGTGCAGTTCTCAGTGGGACGGAGACTATAAACCGGTGGTTCAGAGCCGGACGCCGGTATACTTTGTGATCGGCCAGGACGATGAGTATTACGGCTCCGGTCCTACCCGGGAGGCCTATGAGACTCTGCGGGACATGTACCGGGAAGAGGGGCTGTCTGACGAACAGATCGACCGGATCCTGGTGCTGGACGTGAAAGACGCGGACTATTTTGAAAGCAGAGGGATCACTGTCCAGCACGGCGGAGGCAGTCTGTTTGCCGCCGACGAAGAGATCATGGGCTGGCTGTTCGGGAAATGACAGCCCAGATCCGGTGGGCGCGGCTCCTGTTTTATCCGTATTGACAGATAAAAAAGGCTGAATTATAGTTTTAATCATAGATAAAACAGAACGGATAAAAGGAGGAGACGGATCCATGTACAACCTGCAGCTTGAGACTTTTATCGTTGTGGCAGATCTGGGAAGCTTTAACAAAGCGGCAGAAGCCCTTTACATCACTCCGCCCGCTGTCACGAAACAGATCAATCTCCTGGAAAAAGATCTTGATCTGAAGCTGTTCATCCGGACGCACCGGGGGCTTGCGCTGACAGAGGCGGGAAAATCTCTGTATAAAGACGCAAGATACATCATCCAGTACTGTAAAGAATCGGTGGAGCGGGCGAGAAAGGCCATGGAAGAGAAGGACAACCTGATCCGGGTCGGGATCTCTCCGATGACTCCCGCGGCGCCTCTCGTGCAGGAATGGGCGAAAGTGCAGAAGGAATATCCGGATATCAGGCTGCAGATGGTTCCTTTTATGAACAGCCTGGAGAGCGCAAGAGAGATCCTGAAAAATCTGGGCAGCAATATCGATGTGGTGGCCGGGATTTTTGACGAGACCATGCTGAAGCTCCGGCAGTGCTCAGGGATGGAACTCTCCAGACAGAGGATCTGCTGCGCCGTGTCCGCCACCCACCGCCTGGCGGAGAAGGAGATCCTGACCTATCAGGATCTGTACGATGAGAACCTGCTTATGATGCACAGGGGATGGAGCAACTATGTGGATGAACTGCGGGATGATATCTGGAAGAACCATCCGAGGATCCATGTGGTGGATTTTGATATTTACAGTATGGAAATCTTCAATCAGTGTGAGAACAGCGATGACATCCTGATGGTGGTGGAGAACTGGAAAGACGCCCATCCGCTGCTGAAGATCATTCCTGTGGAGTGGAAATATACGATCCCTTACGGTATCCTTTATTCCAGGGAACCGTCAGATCTGGTGAAGAGATTTCTAAAAGCGATGAAGAAGACAGCCGGGATGGGACAGGGAAATTGAGTATAAAGCAAAAGGTATTAACTGAGAAACTAAAGGAGACTTCTGTGGAGAGTCTCTTTTTTTTATAATAGAGACAGGCAATACAGATACAAGGGGTTTTACTGGAAATGAATAATTTTATATACGAGAATCAGACAAAAGTTTATTTCGGAAAGGGCTGTGTGAAGGAATTTCTCACCTGTCTGGTCAAAGATTATGACACGGTCATGATGGCCTGCGGCCAGGGGTCTTTGAAGAAGAACGGGATCTACGACGAGATCCTCAACATTCTTATGAAAGAAGGGAAAAATGTGGTGGAATTTCCCGGGATCATGCCCAACCCCACTTACAGGAAAGTCCTGGAAGGAGCGGAGCTTGCCCGGGAAAACAAGGTGGAGCTGATCCTGGGGATCGGCGGTGGCTCCGTCATGGACTGCTGCAAGGCAGTGTCCCTGGCAGCCCGCTGTGAAGGGGATCCCTGGGAAAACTACTGGGCCAGGAGGGGGATCATTGATTTCCGCCCGGTACCCCTGGGCGTGATCGCCACCACGGCAGGGACGGGGAGCGAGTGCAACGGCGCGGCGGTCATTACCAACGAGAATCAGAAGATCAAGACCGGATATGACTATCCTGCGTGCAATCCTCTGTTTGCTCTGCTGGATCCTGCGTATACGTTCAGCGTGCCGCGCAGGCAGCTGGCGTCGGGGGCATTTGACAGCCTTTCCCATATGATGGAGACTTATTTCAGCGAACCGGATGAACAGAATGTTTCGGATGAGATCACCGAGGCTCTGATGAGGAATGTGATCCTGAATATCAGGCTGGCTATGAAAAATCCCGGAGATTACACGGCCAGGAGCAATCTTTTATGGGAGTCTGCCCTGTCTGAGAACCGGCTGATCAAGCTGGGAAAGAAATGCGATTTCGCGTGCCACCTGATGGCGCATCAGCTGGGAGCTTATACAGACTGCAACCACGGACAGGCGGTGGCTGTTCTTCATCCGGCCTATTACCGGCACATTTACAAAGACGGCCTGGAGAAGTTTGCCAGGTTTGCCCGGAATGTGTGGGAGATTCCGGCGGAGGGGAAGTCAGAGGAGGAGCTGGCCCTGGCCGGGGTCGACGCTCTGGAAGGATTTATCCGGGAGATCGGCCTGCCCGCGGATCTGCGGGGACTGGGAATAAAAGACCGGAAGGAACTTGGGGAGATCGCCGGGTCCTGCCATTATTCTCCGGGCAGCTACCGGAGACTGGATCCGGATGAAATCCTCGAAATATTTCAGGAAGTGTTTTAGGAGGACAGAAAAATGAGCAAAAAAGTACTGATTATATCTGCAAGCCCGAGGAAGGGAGGAAATTCAGATCTTCTCTGTGATCAGTTTCAGAAGGGGGACGAGGAAGCGGGGAACACCGTGGAAAAGGTTGCTCTTAGGGAGCTGAAGATCGGACACTGTATGGCCTGTTACGGATGCAGGGGCACGAAGACGTGTGTTCAGAAGGACGATATGAAAGAGTTGCTGGACAAGATGGTGGAAGCAGACGTCCTGGTGCTGGCAACGCCGGTCTACTTCTATTCGATGGATGGACAGTTGAAGACCATGATTGACCGCACACTGCCGCGATACACAGAGATTCGCAATAAAGATGTCTATTTTATCGCTACTGCCGCGGCGGGAGAACATCTTATGGAGCGGACGATGGATGCCCTGAGAGGCTTTACCGACTGTCTGCCCGGTGCAAAAGTACGGGATGAGATCTACGGGGAAGGCGTCTACCAGAAGGGTGAGGTGGAAGACACGCCGGCATATCTGAGAGCCTACGAAGACGGCCGGAAGATCCGATAGATATCCGATGATGTCAGGCCCCGGATCAGGGCGGGGCATGAGAAACAGAAAATATGGAAGAAAGAGGCGAAGAACAGCATGAAAAGGCGTATTTTAGGAAAAGATCTGGAAGTGTCGGCGGTGGGACTGGGCTGTATGGGGATGAGCCATGCCTATGGCCCTGCGGCGGACAAAAAAGAGATGAAAGAGCTGCTTTCTGAGGCTGTGGACAGAGGCTATACCTTTTTTGACACAGCGGAGGTCTACGGCACGCCCGAGAATCCTCATGACAACGAAGAACTTCTGGGAGAGGCGCTGGCGCCGTACCGGAACCACATCGTCCTTGTATCTAAATGCGGAATCCGGTTTGACGAGACTTCAGACGCAGTGAACAAGCCGCTGATCCCGGACGGCAGACCGGAGACCATCAAAGAAGCTATCGACGGATCTCTGAAACGGCTCCGCACGGACCGTCTGGATCTGTACTACATTCACAGGATCGACCGGAGCGTACCCATCGAGGAGACAGCGGGAGCCATGAAGGAGCTGATGGACGCGGGAAAGATCACCCACTGGGGAATCTCGGAGGCGGACGAAGAGACGCTGAGACGCGCGCACAGTGTGTGTCCGGTGACGGCGGTGCAGAACCGTTATTCTATGATGTACAGAGATTATGAATCTCTGTTCCCGGTACTGGAAGAGCTCCAGATCGGATTTGTGGCCTTTTCCCCGCTGGCCAACGGACTTCTGAGCGCACAGTATCATAAAGATTCAAAATTCGAGAAGGGAACAGATTACCGCAGCGCGATGCCCCAGTTTACTCCGGAGGCTTTTGACAAAAACGAGGAGCTGATCCGGCGTCTGAAAGAAATGGCGGACAATAAAAACGCCACACCTGCCCAGATTTCTCTGGCCTGGATGATGGCGAAGAAATCGTGGATCGTGCCGATCCCGGGGACACGGAAGTACGGCCGGCTGATCGAGAACGCCCAGGCGGCGGATGTAGAGCTGTCAGAGCAGGAAGTAAGAGAGATTGACCGGATGCTGGATACGGTACCCATGTCAGAAGTGTTCGGTGGATCGAAGATCAAGAGAGAGCAGGATGAAAAGTAAAATCGGGAAGGAACTGCTTCTTTGACCACCGGGATCCGGCCGTGGTGGAGAACCTGGCCGGACTGGTGAGAAACGTATAACGTATAACAATGTATCACATGGAGGCAGCGCCGGGCGATCAGCACTGTTCCGCAATGGTGTACAGAAGCTCTTCTGTATCCTCCCATCCCAGGCAGGGATCCGTGATGGATTTCCCGTATACATGGTCGGGACCGATCTCCTGGCAGCCTTCTACCAGATAACTTTCGATCATGACCCCTTTGACCAGCTTCTGGATATCCGGGGAGACCCGGCGGCTGTGGAGAACTTCCTTTACAATACGGATCTGTTGTTCAAACTGTTTGCCCGAGTTGGAATGGTTGGCGTCAACGATTACTGCCGGGTTTTTCAGATCCCGTTTTTCATACATTTCCAGAAGAAGCTGAAGATCCTCATAATGGTAGTTGGGGATCGTGTTTCCATGCTTGTTGACCGCGCCTCTCAGGATGGTATGGGTCAGAGGATTGCCTTTCGTGCGGACTTCCCAGCCCCGGGAAATAAAATCATGGCCGTGCTGGGCCGCCACCACTGAATTCAGCATCACCGTGAAATCTCCGCTGGTAGGATTCTTCATGCCTGCCGGGACATCCAGTCCGCTGACCATGAGCCGGTGTTCCTGGTTTTCAACAGAACGGGCGCCGATGGCTACGTAAGAGAGAACGTCCGAGAGGTAATGGTAGTTATCCGGGTAGAGCATCTCATCCGCGGCGGTCAGGCCGGTCTCCTGGATGGAACGCATATGCATGTGCCGGATGGCCAGGATCCCGGCCAGAACATCCGGTTTTGCCTCTGGATCCGGCTGATGGAGCATTCCTTTGTAACCTTCTCCGGTTGTGCGGGGTTTGTTCGTATAAATGCGGGGAACCAGCACAAGACGGTCCGCCACTTTCTCCTGAACCCGGGCCAGCCGCCCGATATATTCACAGACGGCATCCTCGTTATCGGCAGAACATGGGCCTACGATTACAAGAAATTTATCAGAATTTCCTGTAATCACATCCTGGATCAGCCGGTCACGTTCTTCTTTTCTTTGCTTCAGTTCTTCGGACAGGGGTGTCTGTTTTTTGATCTCGTCCGGAGAAGGAAGCTGTCTGATAAATGTAAAACTCATAATATCATTCTCCTATCTGTCAGCTTAACTGTCAGCTGAAATCCAAAACAACAAATAGATTATAATATACGGTGATCGAGCTGTCGACATTTTTTCGAGTCATGTAAACAATTTTTTTACTTTTGGGAATTCACTTCTGGCGCAGACCGTGTAATAAGTAACGGACGCCTCCGGATCCAGGACAGGGACGACGACCCGGTTTTCCGGCGCGCCGTCTGTTGCTATCGTAATGTCAGAAACAAAGCAGGGAAGGACAGAGGAAGCGATAAGTTCATTCAGGGCAAAGCGTTCCGTCTGTACCAGGAACCGGGAGTGGGGCATCTTCTGATGGGGAAGGCTGTACCAGAAACCGATATCCGAATAAAGGAGCATATTTTCTCCGTCCATTTCCTCCATGTACAGACCGTCACGGTCCGCAAAACGATGGGTAGGCGGAAGGGCAAAGTACAGTTTTTCTGTTTCAGCCTCCTGCCAGTACAGATCATTATCCTCCGGCTCATAGGGGAGGATGATGATCTGATAGAGTCTGTTTCTCAATCCTTCTTCCAGAGGCAGGCAGTCTTTGCACTCGGAAGAGATGGTCTTGTCCGGATACAGCCGGGCCGCGTTCCGGACTGCTGTGATCATGGGCATGGGCGCGCAGGAACCGATGGAGATCGTACGGCTGGCCCGGTCCAGTGCGCGGACACGGTCCAGCATATCCTCCGTCTGTTCCAGTATCTTTACGGCGTATTCTGCCGCCAGCTTTCCGTTTTCATTGAATTCCAGCCGGTTTTTCGTGCGCCGGAAGAGAGAAACACGGAAATCAGATTCCAGTTTCTGCATAGAGCGCGTGAGTGTGGGCTGGGACATGTGGAGTTCTTCCGCGGCCCTGGACAAGGTGCCGTACCGGGCAAACGCGGCAAGCTGCTCCAGCTGATACAGTTCTGTCATTGAGGGATCCACCTTTCTGAAATTTACTATTCATATACAGTATAGCACAATGCGACATTCATATTGTACATTTTCAATTGGCTTTTTTATAATTTAGAGGAGAAAAAAGAAAGAGGAGGACGAGATCATGGAATATGTAACTTTAAATAATGGAATCGAGATGCCGATGGAAGGTTTTGGAGTGTTTCAGGTGCCGGATCCCGCGCAGTGTGAGCAGGCTGTGCTGGATGCGATCGCCGGCGGCTGCCGGCTGATCGATACGGCAGCGGCCTATATGAATGAGGAAGCTGTCGGAAGAGCCGTCGCGAAGTGCGGCGTGCCCCGGGAAGAGCTGTTCATCACTACAAAACTGTGGGTACAGGACGCAGGGTATGAAGAAGCGAAACAGGCAATCCAGACCTCTCTGGACAAACTGGGACTGGAGTATCTGGATCTGTATCTGATCCATCAGCCTATGGGCGATTATATCGGCGCATACCGGGCGATGGAGGAAGCGTACAGAGAAGGAAAACTGCGTGCCATCGGAGTATGTAATTTTTACCCGGCCCGGCTGGCGGATCTCTGTGAGACGGTTGAAGTCACACCGGCGGTGAACCAGGTAGAGCTCCATCCGTTTTTCCAGCAGGAGGACGCCCTGGCATTGATGAAAGAATACGGGGTGTGCCCGGAGGCCTGGGGACCGTTCGCGGAGGGAAATCATGGAATCTTCACCCATCCTGTTCTGACGAAGATCGGAGAGAAGTATGGCAAGAGTGCCGCACAGGTGGCCCTTCGCTGGAATGTACAGAGAGGCGTGGCCGTAATCCCGAAATCCGTACACAAAGACCGGATGGAACAGAACATGAATATCTGGGATTTTAAACTCAGCGAGAAGGATATGGCCGAGATCGTGAAGCTGGATCTTGGTCACAGTGAGATCGTCAACCATGACGATCCGGAATTTGTAAAAATGCTGCACAGTATGAAAGTTCATGACTGAGCCGGCAGGAGGGTCTACGGATGATCTTTTATTTTACAGGGACGGGGAACAGCCTGTATGCCGCAAAGCAGCTGGACGCCGAAGTGGTAAGCATACCTCAGGCCATCCACAGAAAAGATCAGACTTATGAAGCGGACACGATCGGCATCGTCTGCCCGGTATACGGGCATGAGATGCCTTCCATGGTGAAAGATTTTCTAAAAGAGGCAAAGTTTTGCACGGATTATCTGTACCTGGTCCTGACTTTTGGAAATTTCCACGGCGGGGCGGCGTCCCTGGCGGAAAGAGAATTAAGGGCCGCCGGGAAAAGAGCGGACTATATCAATACTCTGAAGATGGCCGATAATTTTCTGCCTGCGTTTGACATGGAAGAGCAGATGGGTTCAGAACCGGAGAAAAGAGTGGAAGAGCAGATCGACAGGATCAGAAGAGACATCGCCGGACGGCGGCGGTGGATACAGCCGGCCGGTGAAGAAGACCGGGAGTGGCACAGAAAGTATCTGGAAGCGCAGAAGTTGCTGCCGGATGATCTGTGGAGCCATATATACAGAGTGACAGAGGACTGTATCGGCTGCGGGATCTGCACGAGAGTCTGCCCGGCAGGCTGTATCCGTCTGGAAGGACAGAGAGCGGTCTACACAATGGAAAACTGCCAGATGTGCATGGCATGCATTCACCACTGCCCGCAGAACGCCATCCGCCTGAACACTCCGGAAAAGAATCCGCAGGCCAGGTACCATAACAGCCATATCCGGCTGACAGAGATCGTAAACGCCAATGATCAGCATCCGGAACTGTACAAACCCAGAGGTATATAGTGAAAAACTAATTGAGGCTACTGTTTCACAGAGCCTCAATTTATAATAAAGACGACAGGAAAGATCTACAGGAGGATGAACATGAAGGTATTGATGATCAATGGAAGCCCTCATAAGGAGGGGAATACGTATATCGCGCTGAAAGAAATGGAGAAAATCTTCACACAGGAAGGAATTGAAAGTGAGATCATTCAGGTGGGAAACAAGGCCATCCGCGGCTGTAACGGATGCCGTGTCTGCGCGGAAAGAGGGAAATGTGTTTTTGAAGACTGTGTCAATAAGACTGCTCCCAAATTCGAAGAATGTGACGGACTGGTCATCGGAAGCCCGGTCTATTTCGCGTCGGCCAACGGAACCCTGGTCTCTTTCCTCGACCGGCTGTTTTACAGTACGCCGTTCGATAAAACCATGAAAGTCGGCGCGTGCGTTACCTTGGCCAGAAGAGGGGGATTGTCCTCAACATTCGATGAGCTGAATAAATATTTTACGATCTGCGGGATGCCGGTGGCTTCCGGACAGTACTGGAACAGCATACACGGCAGGGAGATCGGCGAGGCCGTGGGAGATGCCGAGGGACTGCAGGGCATGCGTACGCTGGCAAGAAATATGGCGTTTCTTATGAGAGCGGTAGAACTCGGGAAGAAAGAGTACGGGCTCCCGGAAAAAGAGCCGTTCGAGAGAACCAATTTTATCCGTTAATGATCCGGGAAGCCGGGGCGGCCCTGAAGTAGTACAGCCGGGGCAGCAGGCTGACACGCGGCCGCGGCGGGAGAGAAGGAGGCGGCGATCAATGGATGGACAGAGAAAGACAGGAGAGAGCATGAAGTCGGTTTTTCTGATCCTTGCAGTGTTTCTGTCTGCCATATTCCTGCTCTCAGGATGCGGCGGACAGACAGCAGAGAGGACCCCGTCCGGGGCATCCGGACAGGAGACGGAAAGTACAGGGAATGTGGATGAAGAGATGACAGACATGGAAAACACAGGCAGTGCGCAGGAGTATACACCGGATACAAGAGTGGTGGATGTAATCAATGATCCGGTCTTCGGAGATCATGGAAGACTGATCTTTCCGGCGGACCGGTCCATAGACGGAAACCTGGAGCTTAAAGACGTGGGGCGGATCCTGACATGGTACAACAATGTAAATCCGGAGCGGACCGTGGGAATCGCTAATTATCTGAAGGATCAGGCATCTGCCGGCGAGCAGATATTCTATGACATCTACACAGATGAAGAAAAAGCCGAAGATCCGGACAAGGAAGATACCGGGCTGTTCTTTTTCCGGGGAGATCCGGGGCAGAAGACTGCAGTCGTAAATGCGGGCGGCGGTTTTGTCTATGTGGCAGCCATGCATGACAGTTTTCCGCAGGCGCTGGAGCTCTCCCGCCGGGGATACAATGCCTTTGCCCTGATCTACCGGCCCGGAGCGGACACGGCATGTGAAGACCTGGCAAGGGCGATCGCCTTTCTCCATGAGCATGCGGAAGAGCTGAAGATCGACATGACCGATTATTCTCTGTGGGGAGGCTCCGCGGGAGCGCGCATGGCGGCCTGGCTTGGATCCTACGGGACAGAATCTTTTGGAGAACGGGAGTATCCGGCACCCGCGGCAGTCATTATGCAGTATACAGGCCTGTCCGATGTGACAGGAAATGAACCTCCCACTTATGCCTGCGTGGGGACCAGCGACGGGATCGCTTCCTGGCAGTCCATGGAACGCTATGTCAGCCGGATCCGGGACAACGGAACGGATGCAGAGATTGAAGTGTTTGACGGACTGCGCCACGGCTTCGGACTTGGGGAAGGGACTGTGGCAGAAGGATGGATCGATCATGCGGTCAGCTTCTGGGAGAGAAATATGAAATAAATGGGAATAATTTTAGAAATAATACAGGAGGAAGACAAGATGTTAAATGTAAGATTAAATGACGGAAACAGCATACCGGCAGTGGGATTCGGCGTTTTTCAGATCCCCAGTGACGGACCGACTTACGACGCAGTATCAGAGGCGTTAAAGGCAGGGTACCGCCACATTGATACAGCGGCTGCCTACATGAATGAATCAGATGTGGGAAGAGCGGTAAAAGACAGCGGGATCAGCCGGAGCGAGATCTTTATCACCAGTAAACTGTGGCTGCAGGATTACGGATATGAGGCAGCGAAAAAAGGGATCGAGACTTCTCTTGCCAATCTGGGCACGGACTATATCGACTTATATCTTCTGCACCAGCCTTACGGCGATGTGGCAGGGGCCTGGAAGGCGCTGGAAGAGGCGAAGGCAGAGGGGAAACTGAGATCCATCGGAGTGAGCAATATGACGCCGAAGATCTGGAACCAGTATGTTCCTCAGTTTGAGACGGTCCCTGCTGTAAATCAGGTGGAATGCAACCCCTTCTTTCAGCAGAGAGAGCTGCGTGCGCTGCTGGAAAAAGATCAGGTGAAGATCGAGGCATATTTCCCGCTGGGACACGGTGATCCGAAGCTTCTTTCAGATCCGGTCATCCTGAAACTGGCGGAAAAGTACGGAAAAAATGCCGGACAGATCATCCTGCGCTTTGAGGTTCAGGACGGACAGATCATTCTCCCGAAATCCACAAATCCGGAGAGGATTGCCGGAAATATCCGGCTGGATGATTTTGAACTGACGGAAGGCGAGATGGAAGAGATGAGAGCCCTGGATACCGGGAAGGGGACTCATGATCCGGAAGCGCCGGGAGTGGGAGAGAACCTTCTCAGGGCATACCGGATCCACGATTAAAAAGGAAAAAAGACAGGCAATGCGGCCGGATTTCCACGAAAGGCGGAAACCCGGCCGCATTAATTATATCTGCATATAAAGCGGTGATATTATATGCGGATAAGAATGAAGGATGCGCAATGATTAATTGAAAAATTAATTGCAACATAGGTTGTTGCAGTTAGAATTACAAGGCATATGAGCCATGGAGTTGCAGTTGTAACTTCATGGTTTCTTTTTGCTTTTTTCCCAGTATACTATCCTTGTCCTGTCTTCGGATTGGAGGTAACCATGAGTAATAAACACCTTACATATGATGACAGGCTTACTATCCAGGCAGGTCTGCAGCAGGGATTGAAGATCGCACAGATCGCCAAAAACATTGGAAAGGATCGGTCTACTGTCGGCAGAGAGATCAAAGCACACAGGAGACTGGTTGCCACTTCCAAAGGGAACAACTGTATCCACCATCGCACCTGTACCAGAATCCCGAACTGTCGTTCAGGCTGCTTCCATGGAAAGAAGCAGTGCCAGACAGCATGTGGACGATGCCAGGAAGGATGCCCTGATTATCGGGAAGAATTCTGTACAGACTATGAAAAGTCACCGTTTGTATGTAATGCCTGTGACCACCGGCTTCGCTGCCGTCTGCGCAGGATGCTCTATGATGCCAAGTATGCTCAGCAGCAGTATGAACAGATGCTCTCGGAGTCCCGGAAAGGAATCTCCCTCACAGAGCAGGAATTAAATCGGATCAATGATACGATTACGCCACTGTTAAAAAAAGGACAGTCACTTCCTGTTATCTGTGAACGTTACAGAGATGAGTTGCCAGTATCGAACCGGACAATCTATTCCTATATTGACGCAGGTCTTCTGGATGCCAGAAATATAGACCTGAGAAGGAAACTACGCAGGTCGGAACGTAAAAAGAGCGGTCCGGTTCTCAGGGTAGATCGAAAATGCCATATCGGACGCAGCTATGAAGAATGCGAGGAATATATGCGCCAGAATCCAGATGCCATAGTCAGCCAGATGGACAGTGTGGTCATACACAAAGGCAGCCAGACACTGCTGACAATCTTGTTTACCAACTGTGACGTACAGCTCATGTTCCTGAGAGAGCGCAACACAGCGGGATCAGTAACAGAAATATTCTGCCGGCTGCGGGAAGCACTTGGAGATGAGAAATTCCGGATGCTTTTTCAGGTTATTATTACCGATCGGGGAAGCGAATTCAGCGATCCCGAAAAAATCGAAGCAGATATGGAGACCGGAGAGATCCAGTGCCGGGTATTCTATTGTGACCCGATGAATACAGATTAGAAGAGCAACTGTGAACGGAACCATGAATTGATCCGTTATATCATACCTAAAAATCATGCAAAGGATGAATATACGGAAGAAGAGATCAGGGAAATGATGAACCACATCAATTCCTATCCACGAAAAAAGTGGAACGGACAGGCTCCTATAGATCTTTTTATCAAGATCTACGGCCAGGAGACTGCGAACCTCCTGGGCCTTGAAAAGATCCCATCCGATTCCATAACCCTTACACCGGCTTTGTTTAAGAAGTAAACCGGAATTTTAGAGAAGACAGGACACGGTAAAAAAGGGAACACAAACAGGGTGCATTTACAACTTCTGCGAAAAGTAAAAAATGCAGTCTGTGTTTTGTCATGCCTTCCTTTAAGAAATTTTACAAGGAAAATCGGAAAAAGGCAATCCAAAGCCAGAAAAACAGCTTAAAACTGTTGCAGTTACTCATGATCTTATGCAGTTACAACTTCATAAAGTTTTCAATGTGCAGTTACAACTTCAATGTTGCATTTAGAATTTCAATTAACCAGGAGGTGCAGGAACAAAGATAGCAATACCCGGAAGGCATGATGATATATGCATGATAAGTATTTGCCTGTGAGCTGACATTGTGTCAAAATAATATCGGAATTTAAACTGACACAGTGTCAGAATGAAAGGAGAGAATTTGATGAAGAAAAATGTCGGATCATTATTGGCATTATATCCCATGCCCGTTACGGTGATCGGGGCCATGAATGAGAACGCTCCGACCTGGACGCTTGTAGCCCATGTGGGGATCATCGGACACGACCGGGTGCTGATCAGTCTGGCCGCTCCGCATTTTATCAATCGTGTGATCAAAAAAACAAAGAAGCTGTCGGTGAATCTCGTCAGCAGGGAAATGCTTCCTCAGACGGATATTGCAGGTTCTGTGAGTGGAGCAAAGGAAGATAAATCCGGGCTGTTTGCGTACGAGACAGGGGAGAACGGCGCGCCGGTCATAAAGGAGGCACCGTTGACGATGGAATGTACCGTGGCCGATATCTACAATACAGAAGGATTTGAAAGTTTTATCTGTACGATCGACGCCACCTATGTGGAAGAAACGTGTCTGGACGAGAAAGGGAAGCCGGACTACCGGGTATTAAAACCGGTATTGTTCCAGTTCCCCACGTATGAGTATCTGGAAACCGGCGATGTGATTGGCAAATGTCTGTCTTTTAAGGAGGAGTCAAAATGAAATATACAAGACTGGGAAATTCCGATCTGAATGTCTCCCGCATCTGTATGGGATGCATGGGGTTCGGCGACGCGGCCAACGGGCAGCACACCTGGACGATCGATGAAGAGCGCACCCGGGAGATCATCCGCCGGGGACTGGAATCCGGAATTAATTTTTATGATACGGCCATCGCATATCAGAGCGGCACCAGCGAGCAGTACCTGGGCCGGGCGCTGAAAGACTATGCAAAAAGGGACGAAGTCGTGGTGGCGACGAAATTTCTTCCCCGCACGCCGGAGGAAATTGAAAAAGGAATTTCCGGACAGGAACATATTCAGCGTATGATCGATAAAAGTCTGGACAATCTGGGGACGGAATATGTGGATCTGTATATTTACCATATGTGGGATTATGCCACGCCTCTCTATGATATCCTGGAAGGCCTGAACAATGTGGTGAAAGCAGGAAAGGCAAGATATATCGGCATCTCCAACTGTTATGCCTACCAGCTGGCGAAGGCCAATGCCCTGGCGGAAAAGGAAGGATTCGCGAAATTTGTCTCCATACAGGGACACTATAACCTGATCTTCCGGGAGGAGGAACGGGAGATGGCCAAGCTGTGCCGTGAGGACAATATTGCCATGACGCCTTACAGCGCTCTGGCGGGAGGAAGGCTTTCCAAGGCTCCGGGCGAGACCTCGAAACGTCTGGAAGAGGACGACTATGCCAGACTGAAATATGACGGGACGGCAAAGGAAGACTCTGTCATCATCTCCCGTGTGCAGGAGCTGGCTTCAAAGCGCGGGGTATCCATGACAGAGATTTCTCTGGCATGGCTTCTGACAAAGGTGACGTCTCCGGTGGTGGGCGCGACGAAGCTGTCCCATATTGAAGGAATGGCTAATGCGGCGGAACTTACATTGACAGAGGAGGAGACGGCTTATCTTGAAGAACCTTATGTTCCTCACAGGCTGGTGGGAGTTATGGCGCAGAATACAGCGGATCAGGCAGGAGAAAAACATGTCTGGTCTGTCGGAAGCCAGAAACTGTAACAGCAGGACAGACTTATTCTGTAACAGAAGGGCGGGAAAAGCAGCGGCAGGATTGAAAACTTGATCAGACAGCAGGGAGAGATGGCTCATGAAAATACAGAAAAGGAAGCAGATGTTAATCATAACGGCAGTAAGTCTGGCTTGTGTTCTGACAACAGGATATATTCTGGATCTGTCTTCAGCCAGACAGACAAAAGCCGAGATCCTGACAGCAGAGGAACAGGCCGCTTTAGAGACAGATCTGTCAGATCCGTCAGAGGCAGAAACAGAAAATGTGACAGAAATGGAAAATGTGGCAGAAGCGGAAGATCCGGCAGAAGCGGACGGAGAAATCCCCGATTCTTACACGATCGGCGGGGACTCCGGTCATTGTCTGGTGTACGATCGGGATGGCGGATCGGGGAATGACCCGGGGGTGGTATACGGAAACCGGAGAATATGTGGACTGGGCAACAAATGACCACGGCGCGGTCCTGATCGGTTATACTCCGCAGACCGTGATCATTGCAGATCCCATCTCCGGGCAGGTTGAATATGACAGGGAACAGTTTGAATCCGTATTTGCCTCCAGATCCGGACAATGTGTTATACTTTCTGCAGAGGAAAATTGAAAGGGAATATTTATGAAGATTATTGTTTTACAGGGCAGCCCGAATAAAAGGGGCTCCACAAATATATTGGTGAAAGAATTTACAAGAGGCGCGACAGAGGCAGGGCACAACGTTGTCCGGTTTGATCTGGCAGAGATGAATATCGCCCCATGTACAGGATGTGTGTCCTGTGGCTATGAAGGCCCGTGCGTGCAGCATGATGAGAATCAGAAGATACGGTCGGAGATCCTGAGTGCCGATATGATCGTTTTTGCCACTCCGCTCTATTACTATGGAATGTCCGCCCAGCTGAAGATCGCAGTAGACCGGTTCTGTTCCTATAACAGCAGCATCACCCGGAAACGGATGAAGTCCGCGCTGCTGGCAGTGGCCTGGAACAGCGACGACTGGACATTTGATGCTTTGGAGAACCATTACCGGACACTGGTGAGGTACCTGGATCTGCAGGATCAGGGCATGGTACTTGGCAGAGGATGCGGAAGTCCGTCCATGACGAAAAACAGCCGGTTCCCCCGGATGGCGTACGAACTGGGAAGGTACGGGACGGGACAGTCAGGCTGATACAGCATTTAGGACGAAAATCTATAAAGGAAGTGAGAACACATCATGTGGATGCTCTATGCCCTGGGCTCTGCCTTCTTCGCGGGGCTGACATCTGTTCTTGCAAAATGTGGAATACGGAGGACAGATTCGACTGTAGCGACGGCAGTGCGGACGGTTGTAATTCTGTTGTTTTCCTGGATTATGGTATGGGTCGTCGGGTCTTTTGATCAGATTTGGTCGGTTGACGGCAGGACCCTTCTGTTTCTTATACTCTCCGGAGCAGCCACGGGAGCGCCCTGGCTCTGCTATTACCGGGCGCTTCAGGAGGGCCCTGCCAGTGTGGTGGCGCCTGTCGATAAGTTAAGCGTGGTCGTAACGGTTGTATTTTCCTATTTTGTGTTTGGGGAAAAGCTGGATAGGAGGTCAGCGGCCGGACTTTTTCTGCTGACGTCAGGAACTGTAGTGATGGCCTTGTTATAAAAAACAAAGAATTGAAAAAAATATTGTGGGATGTTATCCTCGTTATGAGGTGAACGATTATGGAATTAAGAGTGCTGAGATATTTCCTGATGGTGGCCAGAGAAGAGAACATTACGAAAGCCGCAGAACTCCTCCATATTACCCAGCCGACTCTTTCCAGACAGCTTATGCAGCTGGAGGATGAGCTGGGCACGAAGCTGCTTCAGCGGAGCAGCCACAGTATCCGGCTGACGGAAGACGGCATGCTGTTAAAACGCAGAGCTCAGGAACTGGTTCAGCTTGCAGACAAGACAGCCGGAGAATTCCAGAAAGGAGAAGAACTGTCAGGCAATATCGCGATCGGGAGCGGAGAGGGCAACAGCGTACAGGAGCTGGCGGGTGTAATCCGGGCTTTTCAGAAGAAACATCCGCTGGTTCAGTATGACCTGTATACAGCCAATGCGGACGATATTAAAGAGCGGCTGGACAAAGGCCTTTTGGATATGGGGCTTTTGATGGAGCCGGTAGACATTACAAAATATAATTTCATCCGGCTGACACGGAAAGAACGATGGGGGGTCCTGGTGAGGAAAGATTCAAGACTTGCGGGTAAAGATTCGGTCAGGCCGGAGGATCTTCTGGATATACCGGTCTTCCTGGCACAGAGGGCTCTTATTAAAAATGAAATAGAAGGATGGTTCGGGGATTATTATGATCAGATCCATATTGCCGGGACTTTTAATCTGATCAATAATGTAGCAGTCATGGTGGAAAACAATATTGGCGTGGCATTCTGTTTCCGGATCCAGAACAGGTTCGATAATCTGGAATTTATTCCTCTGGCTCCGTCCCTGGAGACCGGGGCGGTGCTTGTCTGGAAAAAGGCACAGATGGTTTCAAGGACGATGCATCAGTTCATCAGTTTTATGAAAGAATGCCGGGAAACGGAAGAATAATCTGCGTGGAAAAGAGGCGGATGACTCTGAAAGGAGTTATCCGCCTCTTTTCCATGTACCTGTCATCTCAGACTGCATAGCGGCGCGATATTTTCCACCCACAGGGAAAAGGAAGGAGGCAAAGACATACGGCTGAGGCATGGGGCGTAATAAAAAACAAGCATTAGACCCGTTGTTCCGGGGGTGATATAGTGTAGCCATGAGAAAGGCAGGGAGCAAGTATGACGATAAAAGAAGCAAGTGAGCGTTACCAGATTCCGCTGGAAGTATTAAGAGAATATGAAAGCTGGGGGCTGTGTGGTACAGTGAAGACTGTCATGGGCGCATGGCAGTATGATGATCAGGATCTGGAGCGTTTAAGTCTGATCATGACTCTCCATGATATCGGATTTCAAAATGATGAAGTAGAGGAATATATGAGGCTTCTTCTGGAAGGAGAGGATACAGAAAAACAGCGGATGGAAATGCTGAACAAGCGCAGGGGAATCGCTCTGGACGAAATCCATTTCAGGGAAAAGCAGCTGGACAGGCTGGACTATTTAAGATTTAAGATCCAGAATGAAAAGACGGGAGACAGGACATGAAGAGGAAACAGAAATTAAAAATCGGGGTGGATATCCTTTTGACAGTGGCGCTCCTGCTGCTTATGTCTTTTGAGATGGTAGGAGACGCGGCCCACGAGTGGATCGGGATGGGAATGTTTATTCTTTTTATTATCCATCATATTCTGAACCGGAAATGGACCGGGAATATCGGGAAAGGGAAGTATTCCCTGTTCCGGTCTGTGCAGACCGCGCTGGTAATACTGATCTTACTTTGTATGGCCGGATCCATGGTCAGCGGCGTTATTTTGTCCCGGCATGTATTCAGGTTCCTGGATATCAGAGGGCTGAGCGGTCTTGCCAGGACGATCCATATGATCAGCGCCTACTGGGGATTTACGCTGATGTCTCTGCATCTTGGCCTGCACTGGGGTGTTATGACAGGAATAGCAGGGAAAATGTATGGGAAGCCCTCCGCGGCGCGGAGGCTGGCCGCACAGTTGTCAGGTTTTGTGATCGCCGGATATGGATTTTATGCGTTTATAAAACGGGATCTGTTAAGTTATATGTTCCTGAGGATGCATTTTGTGTTTTTTGATTTTACGGAACCACTCATATTTTTTCTTCTGGATTATGCCACGGTGATGGGATTTTTTGTTTTCGCGGGCCATTATCTGCGAAAAGGTATGATAAGGGCAAAAAGCCGTGAAAATCGAGGGAAATAAGTATTTACTTGGAGGTTTTTACTGGCTAACAAAAGGAAAATTCTCAGACGTTTATTTTTCAGATATACTGAACGTGTAACAGAGAAAGATTACTATTCTGATGTGAAGGGAGAATGATGATAATGAAAGTAAAAAAAATATTGTCCATGATTTTAGTCGGCGCGGCGGCAATGAGTCTTATGGCGGGATGTGGATCTGATCAGGAAAGCGGGCAGGCAGATACAGCCGCAGGGAGCAGCAATGTGCTTGTGGTCTACTATTCTGCGACAGGAAATACAGAAGAAGTAGCCAATATCATTGCGGATACAACAGGAGGAGACCTTTTTGAGCTGGAACCTGCGGAGCCGTATACGGACGCAGATCTTGACTGGACAGATGAAAACAGCCGTGTGACCCAGGAACATGAAGATGAGAGTCTGAGGGATGTGGAACTGGTATCAACAACAGTAGATAACTGGGAATCCTACGACACCGTGTTCATCGGATATCCGATCTGGTGGGGAATCGCCGCGTGGCCGGTGGACAGTTTTGTAGAGAATAATGATTTCTCAGGCAAGACAGTGATCCCATTCTGTACATCAGCTTCTTCCAGCATAGGGGACAGCGGAAATCTTCTGGAAGAGATGGCAGGAACCGGGGAATGGCAGGAAGGCGAAAGGTTCCGTTCCGGAGCTGACGAGGCCGATGTACAGGCATGGATCGAAGGACTGAACTTATAAACAGAGGAAGAACAGTTAAAAAAATGGAACAAACATTACATCCGGCGGTTCTGCAGGCATTGGAGCAGGTGAACCGTGTGATTTTGGGAAAAAGGGAACAGATAAAAGAAATCATGACCACATTTCTGGCAAATGGGCATGTTCTTCTGGAAGATATTCCGGGTGTGGGTAAGACAACTCTTGCCATGGCATTTTCAAGGGTGATGCAGCTTGGTTATAAAAGGATCCAGTTTACACCGGATGTCCTTCCTTCAGATCTGACCGGATTCTCGGTCTACCGCAGGGAAGAAGAAAAGTTTGTCAATCAGCCGGGAAGCGTTTTCTGCAATCTGCTCCTAGCGGATGAGATTAACAGGACTTCACCGAAGACCCAGTCAGCGCTTCTGGAAGTAATGGAGGAGAGAAAAGTGACTGTGGACGGGGTGACAAGGGAAGTGCCTGAGCCCTTCCTTGTTATAGCGACCCAGAATCCGGCGGGGACCGCCGGCACACAATATCTTCCCGAAGCGCAGATGGATCGGTTTATGATCAGTATGAGCCTGGGATATCCGGATTACGAGAGCGAACTTGCCATGGCAAAAGGCATTGGCCCCGAAGAAAACTACAAAAAGATCCGGCCCGTGCTCACAGGAAATATGCTGCTTGGGATACAGAGAGAAATCTATCAGGTCTATATGAAAGATGCGATCTACGATTATATTCTGGACCTGGTACGCGCAACCCGGGGCCGCTCAGATATTGAGAGGGGCGCAAGCCCCAGGGCCACGATCGCGCTGGTAAAAATGGCGAAGGCATGGGCATGGATGGAAGGAAGAGATTATGTCACGCCCGGTGATGTAAGCAGCCAGTTCTCTTATGTGGCCTCACACAGGATCCTTCTGTCAGGATCAGCCGGAATGGAAGGAAAAACAAAAAAGCAGATACTGGGAGAGATCCTGGACTCTGTTAAGATGCCACCGATGGGGGAGGAACGCAGATGATGAAATTTGCCTTTCTCCTCCTGCTTTTTCTGGTCTATTACATCGCAGGAATGTATGAAAGCCCGGCATTGATGGTAGTCTTCCTGACCCAGCTTTTGCTCATGGGAACCATGTTGTTTCTGTCCTTTTATCTGAAAAAACATCTGAAAGTTTTTTTCACGAAAAACGTAGTATGGGCAGAAAGAGAGCGGGATTTTCAGTGGGAATTAAGCGCAGACAACAGCGGAAAACTTCCTGTGGGTAAATTTATGCTGGAATTTAAAATATTCCGGCAGGGGGAAAAGTCAGGGAAAAGAAAAAAGGTAAAAGGAAACTGTGACCTTGGAGTGCATGGTCTTATTCTGGAGGACAGGATCAGGCATTGTGGAATATATGCATACCGGATGGAACGATTGAGAGTATTTGATTATCTGTCTTTGTTTTCCGGAAAAACAAAGCCTGGAGGAGAGATGGAGATTGTGGTATTTCCTTCGAAATACAGGATGAAGATAGAGACAGAAACTGCCTTTGAAGGGAGTGGACAGGAATACCGCCAGGATTCCTTTTTCCCCGGCAGCGGGTATGATGAGATCCGGCAGATCCGGGAATACCGGGACGGGGATTCCATCCGGCATATACACTGGAACCAGACTGCCAGAACCGGACAGCTATGGGTGAAAGAATATGAGGAAGAGACAAAAGGACAGGCAAGACTGTTCCTCGATCTGTACGCCGGGGAGAATGCGCTGGCCCCTGATGAGGATGATTTTTATACGCTTTTATATGCGCTGGTAACAGGACTTCTTCGGACGCTTCCTTCTGTTCTCGTCAGCTGGAGAAAGAAGGAGTCTCTGGGAATAACTGAGGTGGAAGTCCAGGATGATATTCAGTGCAGGAATCTGATCTGTCTGCTCTATCAGACTTTAGATCTCTGCGGAGACGAAAGAGAAAACAGGGATAAAGAAGAAAACAGATTCAGACAGGGAGATATTTCTTCGGGTCAGGTGATGCGGCTTACCCCGGATCTGTCGTGGTATAAGGGAAACCGTCTGATATTCCGGTTTTCCAGGGAGAATCTTGAGGAAGAGCTGGCGGACAGATCATTCCGGATATAGACAGGAGAAAGGATTATGGATCAGACAGGGCACAAAATGACAGGAAAAAGCACAGTCAGAGACAAGAGGTCAGCACTGGAACTGGCAGTTCTGTTTGCGGGGATCTGCGGCCTTCTCCTTGTCATCCGTCCGATCCCGCATGTATTTTTCCGTGAAGGAGTGGTCTTCCCGGTGATCCTTGCGGTCTGTTTCAGCATGTATATATTGTTTGGTATCCGCAGGAAATGGCTCTTTATAGAAATTGCAGTTCTTTTTATGGCGTGCGGTGTCTTAGCAGGCGTCCAAAGAGACCGGATCACAGTCCAAATATCTGCCTTGATGGCAGGTCTGACAGAGGCAGGGGTACAGAATGAAGAGAATATTACATTATTGATTGTGCTGGCAGGGACAGTAATTTCTGTCTGCTTTTTTATCCTGGACATGGTCTGGAAATGCCATTGGCTGCCGTACCTGACCATTACAGTGATTATGGCGGGAGCTCCGGTTTTTGGCCTTCATATAGGTGCAGCTCCGACGCTTCTCGGACTGGTATTTCAGATTTTGTTCTGGGTGATGCATATGGCGGACAGACCGGTGTTTCGCCGAAGCTTTGTAGAAAACAGACGAGGGGAAAAGAGCCGGCATCCGGAAGAGAGCCGGAAATGGTCCCTGCCGGTCAGGTGCAGTGTCCTCATGGGTGGAGTTCTGGCTGTGCTGGTCTGTGTTTCCATAGTTATAACCGCGCTCTGGGGTTCCGGACTGTCAGAACTTGTCTACAGTGGGGAAGGGGTTGTCTCCCGGAGCGTGCAGAGGATGACAGGAAGGGCCCGGCAGTCTGTCTCAGATGGTCATGTAAGCGGTGGGAATAATTACCGGACAGGGGAATCCCAGCTGCAGCTGACTCTCCTGCAGCAGCCGGAGGATACTTTGTATCTGAAAGGATTTACGGGAGGAGAGTACACAGGAGGTGACTGGGAGCCTGTAGATGAGGCACCCCTGTTCCATGAAATGGCTCTGTCCATGAACTGGGAGACATGGGAGTACTGGATCAGTGGTCTGTATTATAATCTGTATTATTCTATGAATATGGCATCAGCAGGAGAAGATGTGGAACCTGGAACAATGTTCGTACGCCATCTTGACGAGTCCTACGGTACCCTGTATATGCCATACTACAGCAGCTGGATCGACCGGACCAGCGCTCAATCTGTTCGTCCCGGGTACGGATTTAATTTTTATGATGAGAGTGAAATGAATATCAACTGGGATAATGTACCGGAGGACTTTCGTACCGTGAGGGACTGGTATCAACAGATCCAGACGGCGTATATGCAGGTGATCACCGATGCCTATACTGTGGTCCCTGAGGAGCTTCTGCCAAGACTGACAGAACTGTGCCGGGACAGATACGGCGATCCCGTCGATGAAGTTACTGCCTTTATCATTGCCGCTCTCAGGGAGAATGCCTCCTATACTCTGACTCCGGGGAGAGCTCCTTTGAATGAGGATGTTGTAGAATATTATCTGTTTGACAATCATGAAGGTTTCTGTGTGCATTTTGCTTCGGCGGCAACACTGATGTACCGGCTTTGCGGAATCCCGGCACGATATGTGTCCGGATACGCCGTTCCTCCGTCTGATTTTGTGCAGAGAGAGGACGGCATGTGGACAGCGGAAGTGACGGATGAGTATGCGCATGCATGGACGGAGATCTTTCTGGAAGACTATGGATGGGTCCCTGTTGAAGTTACTCCTGCGTCGGACGGAAGTTATGATGTATCTTATCCGGGCCTGGATTCCGAGGCTCTTGCAACCTCTCTGTCTGAAATATCTCTGGATATAGAACTGCCCGGCAATTCGGGCGAAGCAGCTGTTACGCAGACAGAGCAGAGGGGGCAGGGTACAGGCGGAGCCTGGGATTTTTTCCCGGAGATCGATCTGGACAGATATCATGAGCTGATCATAGTGATCATAACGGTTGTCGTGGAGACCTTGATTTTACTGCCGCTGTTTCTGGATTATCGAAAACTTCGGATAAGAAGAAAAACAGAGCAGATGAAATGCCGGGAAATTTTCGCCGTATTTATACGTATGCTTCATACAGCAGGTTATCTGTCCGGATATGACGGGACAGAGGTAGATTTTCCGGAGAAACTTTCGGAAGAACTGCCCTGTGTGGAAAGGCAGGAGGCAGTCAGGCTGACAGAGACAGTAAGGCGGGCGGCCTATGGGCCGGAGGGATCTTCAGAGGCGGAGGATGAATTCGTGCGCGGTATCTGTTTCCGTGTAGAAGCGTGGATCAGATCCAGGAAGAAACGGAGAACATAAGTGTTCCAAATTAACCGATTAATTCAGTGCTTTTATAGAGTTCTGCCAGAAAATAGTTCCATCAGCAGGCTGGGAGGTAAAAATGAAATGAATATTATGGAAGCGATCAGGGCACGCCACAGCGTGCGGCAATATAAGGACAGACCGCTGGAGGACAGTGTGAAAGAAAGGCTGGCTCAGGAAATCGATGCCTGCAACAGGGAAAGCGGGCTACATATCCAGCTCATTACAGATGAGCCCGAAGCATTCAGCGGATTTATGGCACATTATGGCAAGTTTTCGGGAGTGACAGATTATATCGCGATGATCGGGAAAAAGAGGAGTGATCTTGAAGAGCTGTGCCGGACAGAGGGAACAATGCCCGGCTGGTTCCGCGAAGGAGTGGAGGCAGCGCAGCTTGCGCCGACGGCCATGAATCAGCAGAAATTTTGTTTTTCTTTAAAAGACGATGAAGTGACTGTTACGACAAAACGGGGATTTTATACCAAAATGGATCTGGGGATTGTAAGATATCATTTTGAGGCAGTTACGGGGAGGAAGACCAGACGCGGATGAAAGCGTCAGAGTTGCAAAAATTTATCTGTGTATCTGTTGACAATAAAGATATAAGTATTATAATGAGTGTGCCTGATCAAAGAAAGATATTTGAAAAGATACCATTTAATTTTATAAGATCATCTGAGGACCTGCAGCCGCAGCTGTCAGGGTCAGAGAAGATGTCGGGTGCGCCCGGTTATTTGGAAAGATAACCGGGCGCGCTCTTTTTTTATTCAGGAAGGCGAGGATGGAAGACGATGGAGAATATACAGAAGATCCGATTACTGAAAGACAGGCTGAACCGCCTGGAAACAAACGACAGAAATAATTACGGCATCTGTCAAAAGATCCGGCGTGAGATCGAAAGTCTCAGAAAAGCCACACAGGATCAGGGTGACTGATACCAATCCAACCGATCAGGCGTATATTCGAAAAAAACAGGAGGATATTTTATGAATACGAAAGCTGTAATCAACAGAACGAACAACGGGCAGCCTGTGGGAACAGATAAGACCGGCACTCTCCATTTTTTAGATTTATTAAGATTTCGTTCAGAAACAGTTAAGGTCTGTACGTGATAATAAAATCCATCAAAGGCGGAAACAAGATGATAACAAATGACTGACGCAGAGCCTTTGAAATTTTATTTTGAGAAAGAGAGGATATAAAACATGCAGACAAGAGTAACAGTAAATAAGAAGAAAAAAGGATTTTTGAAGAGAGGACTGATTCTGGCAATGATTGCGGTCATGGCAGTATCGGCAACGGCCTGTGGAGGAAAAGACAGTAAAAAATCTGACAGCTCATCAAGCAGCGCCAGTACCCGCGGCAGTACATCAGGCAGCAAGAGTTCTTCCAACACAGAAACGTCCGGAAAGAAGTCAGGCAGCAAGAGTTCTTCCAACACAGGAACGTCCGGAAAGAAGTCAGGCAGCAAGAGTTCTTCTAACAAGGAGGCATCCGGAAAGAAGTCAGGCAGCAGTACTTCCTCCAGGAAAGCAGCAAACTAAAACAGTACAGTTTATTATACGGTGAAAGAAACAACAGGGTGTGATCTTCAAAAGAGACTGCACCCGTTCCGTTGTGTATAAAAATTGTAAAATGGCTTTTGGGCCGGTTTTACTGAAAGTATGGTGATTTATGGAAAAAATTTTGATGATTGAGGACGATAAAGACATCAGAGAGGGGGTCAGGATCCTTCTGGAGGGTGAAGGATATTCTGTGTCGGAGGCGGAGAATGGAAGAAAAGGCCTGGAACTTCTCGCGGAAGAACCGGATCTGGTTATTCTGGACGTAATGATGCCGGGGATGTCGGGGCTTAAGACCTGCGAGGAGATCCGGAAAATTTCTTATGTACCGGTTCTGTTCCTGACAGCAAGGTCGCAGGAATCTGACAAGTTGATCGGGCTGATGGCCGGGGGAGATGACTATCTGCCCAAACCCTTTACTTATTCTGAACTGCTGGGGCGGGTCAAGGCGCTGGTCAGACGATGGAAGGTGTACCGGGGCAAGGAAGAACCAGAGGGTGATCCGAAGGAAAAGCAGATTGAGCTGGCGGGGATACGGGTCAATGTAGATTTCAACGAAGTGCATGTAAGAGGAAATGTTGTTGAACTGTCGGATTTAGAGTATCACATCCTCCTTCTGCTGATGAAGTATCCGGGAAAAATATTTTCTGCCCAGAATCTGTATGAAAGTATCTGGAATGAACCGTATTTTTATAACTGCAACTCAACGGTGATGGTGCATATCCGCAGACTCCGGGTAAAGATCGAAGAAGATCCCCAAGACCCGAAGCTTATTGTAACTGTGTGGGGAAAGGGGTACCGGTTTGGCGAACGTTAGATCAAAACTGCATTCTCTGTATTTTGAACTGGCGGGGCTTGTGCTTGCCGCAGTAGTGATCTCGGGAGTTTTTTTTGTCCTGATCAATCAGACGGGAATCCTTGTCATCTCAGAGCGGTTTTCGGACAGTGATTATATCCGGAAACTGAGTACAGAATCTATCGAAAAGCTTCAGGCCTATATTGATGAAAATCAGGTGGCGTCAAATGATTCTGAAAAGCTGACAGAATGGGTCAGAAAACAGAAGATCCTGTCAATCCAGGTGTATAAAGATGGGATCCTTACTTATGATTCCAATTATCCTGACGCTCCCGTGGAAGATGCCGAAGCAGAGGGGGAATATTATGAGTGGGAGGATTATTATACGGCAGAATTTACGGACGGAAACGCGGATGTGTTTCTGTATGGATTTTTTTCCTATCCGTTCTACAGCTATGCCCTTATACTGGAGATCCTGCTGTCCGTACTTCTTCTGATCACGATCGTGATACTTGGAATCCGCAGGAGAGTCAGGTATATCGGAAAACTGAAAGATGAGTGCGAGATCCTGGGGAGTGGGAATCTGGACTACCGGGTCACCATACAGGGAAAAGATGAACTTGCCCTGCTGGCCGCGGGCATGGACAGCATGCGCAGAGCCCTCAGAGAGAGCAATGGCAAGGAAGCGGAACTGATGCTTGCCAACCACAGGATGATAACAGAAATGTCTCATGATCTGCGCACACCTCTTACCTCCCTTCTGATCTATACGGAAATCCTTGAGAAAAAGAAAATCAGGGATACGGGACAACTGCAGGAGTATATACAGAAGATCAGAAAAAAAGCGCAGCAGATCAAACGTCTGTCCGATAATATTTTCGAATATGCGCTGGTCACGGAAAAAACAGAAACAGAACCGGGGGAGCCGGAGACGCTTTGGGAAGCTTTTCATGATCCGCTGTCAGAGATGACAGCATATCTGGAGGAGAGGGAGTATATGATCCAGACAGATATAGATAAGGACGAAAGGAAGGTTTGCGTGAATCAGGAGTTTATAAACAGGATCCTGGACAATCTGGTCTCCAATATTATAAAGTATGCGGACAGGAAGGCTCCGGTAAAAATAGGTACGGTATATACAGATGTATCCGGAGGACTGAAATTTCAGAACAGGGTCTGTGATGATGCGGAAGATAAGAAGAGGACAGAAGGGAGTACAAATATCGGGCTGCACAATGTCAGAAACATGATGCGGAGCATGAACGGGTCGTGCGCTGCGCAGCAGAACGGAGAGATGTTTGAGATCATACTGATGTTTCCGTGGAACGACAGAAAAACAGATGAAACATGCCATGGAGAGGCATAAAAAACTAAAAAAATATGTTGACAATAAAGATATAAGTATTATAATAGGGGATGCTTGCTCGGAGGCGAATCATTCGGAAGAAATGATAAGCCGGATAAGGCACAGGCTGGAATGCCTGCACCTTATCCGGCTTTTTTATTTTGTTTACAAGGAGGCAGTTACCATGGATTTTCTGAATAGCAGGATCAAAACAATCTATTTTAAGTACCTGGCGGCAGCCTTTGGAAGTGCGCTGATCACCTCGATCTATTCGATCGTCGATATGGCGATGGTAGGACAGTACCATGGGCCGGACGGGTCTGCGGCTCTGGCGGTGGTGAACCCGGTCTGGAACATCATATACAGTCTGGGTCTCCTTATGGGAATCGGGGGTTCTGTTCTTTTCAGTGCCATGAGAGGAAAATCTGAAGGGAAAGAAGACCGCTCAAACGAATATTTTACGGCCTCTGTGATCGGAGCAGTCATTCTGGCCGTGATCGTCTGGATCGTGATCGGTCTTTTTGACAGGCAGCTTCTGATCGCTTTCGGGGCAAAAGAGAATCTGCTTCCTCTGGCGAGAGAATATGTACAGCCGATCAAACCTGCAATACCGCTCTTCCTGTTTAACCAGATGCTGGCGGCGTATTTGAGAAACGACAAGAACCCGGGCCTGGCCACGGCGGCCGTGCTGTCCGGCGGTATTTTTAACATATTCGGGGATTATTTCTTTGTCTTTACATGTGATATGGGAGCTTTTGGAGCGGGGCTGGCCACGGCCATCGGATCAGGGATCACCTTTCTCGTGATGCTGTCCCATTTTTTTACAAAGAAGAATACTCTGCGGTTGATGAGGCCGCGGCGGCTCTCTGTGAAACTCAGAGAGATCAGCGTGACCGGATTTTCTACATTCTTTATCGATGTGGCAATGGGGATCCTTACGATCCTGTTTAACAGACAGATCGTAAAATATCTGGGCACCGACGCGCTGGCAGTGTACGGGGTTATCGTGAATATCAGTTCCTTTGTACAGTGCTGTGCCTACAGCGTGGGACAGGCGGCTCAGCCGATCATCTCCACCAATTTTGGCGCCGGTCACGGCGGGAGGATCCGGGAGGCTCTGAAATTTGCTCTGGGGACCGCGGCGTTTTTCAGCATCTTCTGGACGGCCCTCAGCCTGGCAGTGCCTAATGTATATGTCAGGGTCTTTATGTCGCCGACGGAAGAGATCCTGCGGATCGCGCCCGGGATCATAAGATGTTACGCTGTCTCATTCCTGCTGCTGCCGTTGAATATATTTTCTACTTATTACTTTCAGGCAATGCTCAAACCCAAGGCGGCGTTCATCGTTTCGGTGGGTAGAGGATTTGTGATCAGCGGCATCTTTATATACTTCCTCCCGGTTATTGCCGGAGCGGACTCGATCTGGTTTGCCATGGTGTTCACAGAAGTGATCGTGGCAGTATATGTGGTAAACAGAATGCTTAAATATACGGGAAAATCAGAAGACACAGATTGTACTAAAAAAAATACAATATTCATCAAAAACTACTTGAAATAAATTCCACCATCAGATATACTAATAGGGCTGTGACATGATAGCTGTGAAGCGTGAGGTTGCTGCCCAGCGAAGAAATAAGCGAAGGCAGGTTTTCCGTGGAGCGAATGTCAAGTTAGGAAACTGGCGACAAGTCACTGTACGAATCACAACAGTATCCCGTTTTTGTGTGCGGTACAATACCGCGGCAGGAGTTGAAAAGCGGGAGCGCCGTGTATGTTTCTCACGACACACACGGGAGAGTGTACAGTCACCGCTTGTCGTACTGAAGTTAAAAGTACGAAAAGGAGGCGACTTTTTTTATGGCAAGTCAAGTAATGAGAATCACACTGAAAGCGTATGATCACCAGCTGGTGGATGCATCCGCAAAGAAAATCATCGAAACTGTAAAGAAGAATGGCTCACAGGTGAGCGGACCGGTGCCGCTGCCGACAAAGAAAGAGGTAGTGACCATCTTAAGAGCGGTACACAAGTACAAAGACTCCAGAGAGCAGTTCGAACAGAGGACTCATAAAAGACTGATCGATATCATCACGCCGACACAGAAGACTGTGGACGCGCTTTCCAGACTGGAAATGCCGGCAGGTGTGTACATTGATATCAAGATGAAAAATAAGTAAGGTGAACATCCACTAACAGTAACGATCCTAACATTTAGGATGAGCGCGAGATGCGCTCCGCTGTAAATCACAGGAGGTATTAATAATGAAGAAAGCTATTTTGGCTACAAAGGTTGGCATGACTCAGATCTTCAACAACGAAGACGGAGTTCTGATTCCAGTAACGGTGCTGCAGGCAGGTCCGTGTGTGGTGACACAGATCAAGACTGTTGAGAATGACGGGTACAATGCAGTTCAGGTCGGATTTGTTGACAAGAAAGAAAAGATTGTCACAAAAGACGGAAGCGGAAGAAAGCAGGTTGCGCACAGAAACGGTGTGACAAAAGCTGAGAAAGGCCACTTTGACAAAGCAGGCGTATCCGGAAAAAGATATGTAAAAGAGTTCAGATTTGACAATGCAGAGGAATATGCTCTGGCTCAGGAGATCAAGGCTGACATCTTCGCGGAAGGCGATCACATCGATGCGACGGCAATCTCCAAAGGTAAAGGTTTCCAGGGCGCGATCAAGCGTCACGGACAGAGCAGAGGACCTATGACACACGGTTCCAAGTTCCATCGTCACGCTGGTTCTAACGGCGCTGCATCTGATCCGAGCAAGGTGTTCAAGGGCAAGAAGATGCCTGGACAGATGGGTAACAAGAAGATCACAGTTCAGAATCTTGAGGTTGTAAGAGTTGACGCAGAGAACAACCTTCTTCTTGTAAAGGGATCTGTACCGGGACCGAAGAAGTGCCTCGTAACGATCAAAGAATCCGTTAAGGGCTGCTAAGGGTGACAATAAGAAAGGAGGAACACACAGATGGCAAAAGTATCTGTTTACAATATCGAAGGTAAAGAAGTTGATACCATCGAACTGAATGATGCTGTATTCGGTGTTGAGGTAAACGAGCACCTGGTACACATGGCAGTTGTAAATCAGCTTGCAAACAATCGTCAGGGAACACAGAAAGCGAAGACACGTTCTGAAGTTTCCGGCGGCGGAAGAAAACCGTGGAGGCAAAAAGGAACAGGCCATGCAAGGCAGGGTTCAACAAGAGCTCCGCAGTGGACAGGCGGCGGTGTAGTATTCGCTCCGGTTCCGAGAGACTACTCTTTCAAGATGAACAGAAAAGAGAAGAGAGCGGCTCTCAAGTCTGCGCTTACTTCCAGAGTAGAAGAGAACAAGTTTATCGTAGTTGACGAGCTGAAATTTGATGAGATCAAGACAAAGAACGTGCAGAATGTCCTGAACAATCTGAAGGTGAGCAAAGCGCTTGTCGTTCTGGAAGACGGAAACGCGAACGCAGAGATCTCCGCAAAGAACATCCCGGACGTGAAGACGGCCCGCACAAACACGATCAACGTATATGACATCCTGAAATACAACACAGTTATCGCGACGAAAGCTGCTGTTGCTGCAATCGAGGAGGTGTACGCATAATGGCAAACATTCAGTATTATGATGTGATCCTGAAACCGGTCATCACAGAGAAGAGTATGGATCTGATGGCTGACAAGAAATATACATTCCTTGTACACACAGAGGCTACAAAGAATCAGATCAAAGAAGCTGTTGAAAAAATGTTCGACGGAACAAAGGTAAAGAGCGTCAACACAATGAATCTTGAGGGAAAGAACAAGAGACGTGGTATGACATTCGGAAAGACAGCTAAGACAAAGAAAGCGATCGTACAGCTTACAGAAGACAGCAAAGATATCGAGATTTTTGAGGGGTTATAAGACTTGCCGAAGGCAAGCGTCAGCGCAGGCTGAGGCTTAGTCGGACCCCGTTCGGGGAGCTTAGCGAGGTCTTATCGAGCTTAGCGAGCCGGACTGTAAGCCGATTGATGAAATAGTAACAGATAAACAGAGCACCCTCGAGGCAAAAGCCTCTCGGTCGCGTTACACGCTCAGATAATTTCATATAATCCTGCTCATGCAAGCATGGCAGTCTTATCTGAAATCATCCTCACTCTGTTTATCCCGGATATACGGTGCAATTCCGTGAAATGAATAATTAGAGCTAACGAAAGGAGAGAAAGTAATGGGAATCAAAACATATAACCCATATACACCTTCCAGAAGACAGATGACAGGTTCTGATTTCTCTGAGATTACAAAGACAACTCCTGAGAAATCCCTCCTGGATTCCAAGAAAAGACAGGCCGGCCGCAACGCGCAGGGCAAGATTACTGTAAGACACCGTGGCGGCGGAGCAAAAAAGAAATATAGAATTGTAGACTTTAAGAGAAAGAAGGACGGCATTCCGGCCAAGGTTATCGGGATCGAGTACGATCCGAACAGAAGCGCCAACATCGCCCTGATCTGCTACGCGGATGGTGAGAAGGCATACATCCTGGCTCCGGAAGGCCTGAAAGACGGCATGACTGTTATGAACGGCGCGGACGCGGAAGTAAGAGTAGGGAACTGCCTGCCGCTTTCCCAGATCCCGGTTGGTACGCAGATCCACAACATTGAGCTTTATCCCGGAAAGGGCGGACAGCTTGTGCGAAGCGCGGGAAACAGCGCGCAGCTCATGGCGAAAGAAGGAAAATACGCGACACTGAGACTTCCGTCAGGTGAAATGAGAATGGTTCCGATCATCTGCCGCGCATCAGTTGGTGTGGTAGGAAACGGGGAGCACAATCTGATCAATGTCGGTAAAGCAGGACGTAAGCGTCACATGGGTATCAGACCTACAGTCCGCGGTTCTGTCATGAACCCGAATGACCATCCGCACGGTGGTGGTGAAGGAAAGACCGGTATCGGCCGTCCGGGTCCGTGTACACCGTGGGGTAAACCGGCACTTGGCCTTAAGACCCGCAAGAAGAATAAATCTTCCAACAAGCTGATTGTAAGAAGAAGAGATGGCAGAGCGATTAAATAATCAGATTCACAAGGAGGTTAGAACCTATGGCTCGTTCACTTAAAAAAGGACCATTTGCAGACGAAAGCTTGCTGAAAAAAGTAGACGCTATGAATGCATCAGGTGATAAATCAGTTATTAAGACATGGTCACGCCGTTCTACGATCTTCCCGTCATTTGTAGGCCATACATTCGCCGTACACGACGGAAGGAGACATGTGCCGGTATATGTTACTGAGGACATGGTAGGACACAAGCTCGGTGAGTTCGTTGCTACAAGAACTTACAGAGGGCATGGAAAAGACGAGAAAAAATCAAAAGTCAAATAAGATTCTTATATTTTGAAAGGAGGGTACATCCATGGCAAGAGGACACAGATCCCAGATCAAGAGAGAGAGAAACGAGCAGAGAGATACAAGACCTTCAGCCAAGATCTCTTACGCAAGAGTATCTGTTCAGAAGGCGTGCTTTGTTCTTGATGCCATCAGAGGCAAGGATGTAACAACAGCACTCGGAATCCTGGCGTACAATCCGAGATATGCTTCTACAGTGATAGAGAAACTGCTGAAGTCAGCGATCGCCAACGCTGAAAACAACAATGGCATGAATGCTGCAAACCTCTACATTGAGGAGTGCTACGCAAACAAAGGACCGACAATGAAGAGAATCAGACCGAGAGCACAGGGCAGGGCTTACAGGATCGAGAAGAGAATGAGCCACATAACGATCGTGCTGAATGAAAGATAGGAGGGCATTATGGGACAGAAAGTAAATCCTCATGGCTTGAGAGTCGGCGTTATCAAAGACTGGGATTCCAAATGGTACGCAGAGAAAGATTTCGCTGACAACCTGGTTGAAGACCACAAGATCAGAACATTTTTAAAGAAGAGATTATACAGCGCCGGAATCTCCAGGATCGAGATCGAGAGAGCTTCCGACCGCGTGAAGATCGTTGTATATACAGCCAAGCCGGGCGTTGTCATCGGCAAGGGCGGTTCCGAGATCGAGAAGGTGAAGGCTGAGCTTACAAAGTTCACTGACAAGAAGCTTATCGTTGACATCAAAGAGATCAAGAGACCGGATAAGGACGCGCAGCTCGTGGCTGAGAACATTGCCCAGCAGCTTGAGAACCGTATCTCTTTCCGCCGCGCGATGAAGTCCTGTATGTCAAGGACAATGAAGGCAGGCGCACTCGGTGTTAAGACTTCCGTTTCCGGGCGTCTCGGTGGAGCTGATATGGCGCGTACAGAGTTCTACAGCGAGGGTACAATTCCGCTGCAGACTTTAAGAGCTGACATTGATTATGGTTTCGCAGAAGCTGACACAACTTACGGAAAAGTCGGTGTAAAGGTTTGGATTTACAAAGGCGAGGTTCTTCCGACTAAAGCAGATAAGGAAGGGAGAGATAAATAATGTTAATGCCAAAAAGAGTAAAACGTCGTAAACAGTTCCGTGGCACCATGAAGGGCAAGGCCCTCAGAGGTAACACGATCGCATATGGTGAGTACGGCATCATCGCTACAGAGCCGTGCTGGATCCGTTCCAACCAGATCGAGGCAGCCCGTGTTGCCATGACACGTTACATCAAGCGTGGCGGTAAGGTTTGGATCAAGATTTTCCCCGACAAGCCGATCACTGCAAAACCGGCTGAGACCCGTATGGGTAGCGGTAAAGGTACAGTGGAGTACTGGGCAGCAGTTGTGAAGCCGGGCCGTGTAATGTTTGAGATTGCAGGAGTACCAGAGGAAACAGCTAGAGAGGCACTTCGACTTGCAATGCATAAGTTACCTTGCAAATGCAAAATTGTTTCTCGCGCAGACTTAGAAGGCGGTGATAACAGTGAAAACTAATACATTTGTAAAAGAATTAAGAGGAAAATCCGTAGAGGAATTAAATCAGGAATTAGTAGCTGCTAAGAAGGAACTCTTCAACTTAAGGTTCCAGAATGCCACAAACCAGTTGGACAACACAAGCAGGATCAAGGAAGTAAGGAAGAATATCGCGCGTATTCAGACTCTGATCACAGAGGCTGGGCGATAGGAAGGAGTAAGCCGTGGAAGAGAGAAATCTTAGAAAAACCCGTGTGGGCAAGGTTGTCAGCGACAAGATGGACAAAACAGTCGTCGTTGCAGTTGAGGACCATGTAAAACACCCGCTTTATAAGAAGATTGTAAAGAGAACTTACAAGCTGAAAGCTCACGATGAGAACAATGAGTGTAAGATCGGAGATACAGTAAAAGTTATGGAAACAAGGCCGCTGTCCAAGGACAAGAGATGGAGACTTGTGGAAATCATGGAGAAAGCAAAATAATTTTTGAAGGAGGTTTACCTGCATGATACAGCAAGAAAGCAGACTGAAAGTAGCAGACAACACAGGCGCGAAAGAGCTGCTGTGCATCCGTGTGCTTGGCGGTTCTACAAGAAGATATGCAAATATCGGTGATATCATCGTTGCGACTGTCAAAGATGCAACACCAGGCGGCGTTGTTAAAAAAGGAGATGTCGTGAAAGCTGTAGTTGTCCGTTCTGTAAAAGGCGCACGCCGTAAAGACGGGTCCTATATCAGATTCGATGAAAATGCTGCTGTTATTATAAAAGACGATTTGAATCCGCGTGGAACGCGTATTTTTGGACCAGTAGCCCGTGAGCTCAGAGAGAAACACTTTATGAAGATCGTTTCACTGGCTCCGGAAGTACTGTAGGAGGTGCCCAAGATGTCAACAATGAAGATTAAAAAAGGCGACACTGTAAAGGTCATCGCCGGAAAAGACAAAGACAAAGAAGGCAAAGTAATTGCCGTGAATAAAAAAGACGGTAAGGTCCTGGTCGAAGGCGTCAACATGGTGACGAAGCACACAAAACCCAGTGCGGCGAACCAGAATGGCGGTATCGTACATCAGGAAAGCTACATCGACGCGTCCAATGTTATGTATGTGCACAAAGGACAGGCGACGAGAGTCGGCTTCAAGATGGACGGTGACAAGAAGGTGCGTTTCGCCAAGAAGACCGGCGAAGTGATCGATTAATTGAGGAAGGAGGTCCAGGACTTTGAGTAGACTGAAAGAACAGTACCAGAATGAGATCATTGACGCAATGATCAAGAAATTTGGATATAAGAATATCATGGAAGTGCCGAAGCTCGACAAAGTTGTTATCAACATGGGCGTCGGCGAGGCAAAGGAAAATGCAAAGGTTTTAGAGTCCGCGGTCGCTGATATGGAGAAGATTGCAGGACAGAAAGCCGTTATTACAAGAGCGAAGAATTCCGTGGCTAACTTCAAGATCAGAGAAGGAATGCCGATCGGATGCAAAGTTACCTTAAGAGGGGAGAAAATGTATGAGTTCGTTGACCGTCTGATCAACCTCGCACTTCCCCGTGTACGTGACTTCAGAGGCGTAAACCCGAACGCGTTTGACGGAAGAGGAAACTACGCACTTGGAATCAAGGAGCAGCTGATTTTCCCTGAGATCGAGTACGATAAGATCGACAAAGTCAGAGGTATGGACGTGATCTTCGTTACAACAGCCAAGACTGATGAAGAAGCACGTGAATTATTGACACAGTTCAATATGCCGTTTGCAAAGTAAGGAGGGAAATTCATGGCAAAGACATCAATGAAAATCAAACAGCAGCGCAAGGCGAAATTCTCTACAAGAGAGTACAGCCGCTGCAGGATCTGCGGACGTCCGCACGCTTATCTGAGAAAATATGGAATCTGCCGTATCTGCTTCCGTGAACTGGCATACAAAGGACAGATCCCCGGTGTTAAAAAAGCAAGTTGGTAGGCCGAAAGCACTTAATGAGTGCAAGCTGAAGGCGCCGCACGAATTTAGTGCGAGGTCGTTCTTGGAGCCTGGCGAGGTATTTTCGAGCCCGGCGAGAAGAACTTCCTTGACAGCGCGGGCAGCTTAGGCGCACGGAACTGGTCCGGCCCCGGAAAAGTACACACATTTACTGCCGGCCCGGAACATCCCCAACCTCAGCATGATTATAAACTGAGAAAAATATAGGAGGAAACAACACATGACTATGAGCGATCCGATTGCAGATATGCTTACAAGAATTCGTAACGCAAATACTGCAAAACATGATACAGTAGATGTACCGGCATCCAAGATGAAGATTGCTATCGCAAACATCCTGCTGGATGAAGGATATATCGCAAAATATGACCTTGTAGAAGACGGACATTTCCAGACGATCCATATCACGCTGAAATACGGCGCTGACAAGAATGAGAAGGTAATCTCCGGTCTCAAGAGAATCTCCAAGCCGGGCCTGCGTGTTTACGCAAACTCGGAAGATATCCCGAAAGTGCTCGGAGGCCTTGGCACAGCGATCATCTCCACCAACAAAGGTGTGGTGACAGACAAAGAAGCAAGAAAACTGGGCGTAGGCGGAGAAGTATTGTGCTTCGTTTGGTAGGCCGAAAGCAACTTAATGAACCGGAGCTGTAAAGCGAACGGTGAATTTAGTGCGAGGCCGTTCTTTGAGATTGGCAAGGGCAAGCTGTAGGCGAAGCCCGAGCTTAGCGAAAAGAACTTCCTTATAAAAGGCGCTGCGCCGACAGGCGCGAAGTAACTGAAAACAGAGCAGCCTAAAGCCGCTGCTCCGAAAATCTAAGTTAAGGAGGAAACAGGTATGTCACGTATCGGAAGACTGCCGGTTGCGATTCCCGCAGGAGTTACTGTGGAAGTTGCAGAGAACAATGTAGTGACCGTGAAAGGTCCGAAGGGAACTCTGACAAGAGAACTCCCGGTTGAGATGGAAATTAAAGTTGAAGGCGAAGAAGTAACTGTAACAAGACCGAATGATCTCAAGAAGATGAAATCTCTTCACGGCCTGACGAGAACACTGATCAACAACATGGTGGTAGGTGTAACTCAGGGTTATGAGAAAGTTCTTGAAGTAAATGGTGTTGGTTACAGAGCAGCAAAATCAGGAAATAAACTGACACTGAACCTTGGATACTCTCATCCAGTCGAGATGACGGATCCGGAAGGCATCGAGACGGTTCTGGAAGGCCAGAACAAGATCACTGTAAAAGGGATCGATAAAGAGAAAGTCGGACAGTATGCCGCAGAGATCAGAGACAAGAGGAGACCTGAGCCGTATAAGGGCAAGGGTATCAAGTATGCGGATGAAGTGATCAGACGCAAAGTCGGTAAGACTGGTAAGAAATAAATAAGGAGAGTGTGAAAATGGTTAGTAAGAAATCAAGAAGCGAAGTTCGTAGAAAAAAACACATGAAATTACGCAACCGTTTCAGCGGAACAGCAGAGAGACCACGTCTTGCTGTTTTCCGGAGCAACAATCATATGTATGCTCAGATCATTGATGACACGGTTGGAAATACACTGGTCGCAGCCTCCACTCTTCAGAAAGATGTGAAGGCAGAGCTGGAGAAGACAAACAATGTTGAGGCAGCTGCATATCTCGGCAAAGTGATCGCTGAGAAGGCAAAAGAGAAAGGCATCACGGAAGTTGTCTTTGACAGAGGCGGCTTCATTTACCAGGGTAAGATCAAGGCACTGGCAGACGCGGCAAGAGAAGCCGGGCTGAATTTCTAGGGAAGGGAGAACACAGATGAGACAGGAACGTATTGATGCTAGTCAGATGGAATTATTAGAAAAAGTAGTATCGATCAAACGTGTTACCAAAGTTGTTAAAGGTGGTCGTAACTTCCGTTTTACAGCTTTAGTTGTTGTCGGAGACGGCAACGGCCATGTTGGTGCAGGTTTGGGAAAAGCTACCGAGATCCCGGAAGCGATCCGCAAGGGAAAAGAAGACGCGATGAAGAAGATGATCACAGTGGCACTTGACAACAACGCAAGTGTGATCCACGATGTGATCGGAAAGTTCGGAAGCGCGTCCGTACTCCTTAAGAATGCTCCGGACGGTACCGGTGTGATCGCCGGAGGTCCGGCGCGTGCCGTGATCGAGATGGCGGGGATCAAGAATATCCGTACAAAATCTCTTGGTTCAAATAACAAGCAGAATGTGGTGCTCGCCACGATCGAAGGCCTGAAAGAGACAAAATCACCGGAAGATGTTGCAAGACTGCGCGGCAAGTCAATTGAGGAGATCACGGGCTAAGAGGATAGGATCTGTTTATTGAAAGATCAGATCTATCACATAAGGAGGTAAGATTGAAATGGCAAACTTGAAAGTTACGTTAGTAAAGTCTACAATCGGCGCCATACCAAAGCATAAAAAGACAGTTGAGGCTCTTGGTCTCAGAAAGACAGGCAGGACAGTCGTGCTGCCGGACAATGCGGCTACCAGAGGTATGGTGCAGCAGGTCAGACATTTGGTGAAGGTTGAAGAAGAGGCATAGAAAGATAAGGAGGTAACGTCATGGACTTATCAAACTTGAGACCGGCAGACGGGTCTAAACAGAGCGATAATTTCAGAAGAGGCCGTGGACATGGTTCAGGAAACGGCAAGACAGCCGGCAAAGGCCATAAAGGACAGAAAGCCCGTTCAGGCGGCGCAAGACCTGGATTTGAAGGTGGCCAGATGCCTTTATACAGAAGAATACCGAAGAGAGGGTTCACCTGCAGGAACTCCAAGACGATCATAGGGATCAATCTGGGGGCGCTGGAAAGATTTGAGGACGGCGCGACAGTATCTGTAGAGACACTGATCGAGAGCGGTATTGTTAAGAATCCGAGAGACGGAGTCAAAATTCTTGGGAATGGAGAGTTAACTAAGAAGCTTACAGTTCAGGCAAACGCGTTCAGCGCGAAGGCAGCTGAGAAGATTGAAGCACTTGGTGGAAAAGCAGAGGTGATCTAATGCTTAAGACAGTACGCAGAGCATTTCAGATAGAAGATATCCGAAAAAGGATCCTCTATACATTTGCAATGCTCATCGTTGTGAGGCTTGGATCACAGCTTCCGACGCCAGGGGTGGATCCAACCTTTATTCAGCAGTTTTTTGAGCAGCAGACCGGTGACGCCCTCAACTTTTTTGAGGCGTTTACCGGCGGCTCCTTTACAAATTTTTCGGTATTTGCTCTGAGCATTACGCCGTACATCACATCTTCCATTATCATGCAGCTCCTGACGATCGCTATACCGAAGCTTGAGGAGATGCAGAAGGAAGGGGAAGAGGGAAGAAAGAAGATCGCGGCTATTACGAGATATGTGACAGTCGGGCTGGCGCTGATCGAGTCTACCGCCCTCGCGGTAGGACTGGGCCGGCAGGGACTTCTTGAAGAATATAATTTCGTAAACTGCGCGATCGTAGTATGTACACTGACAGCGGGAAGCGCGTTCCTTATGTGGATCGGTGAGCGTATTACAGAGAATGGTGTTGGCAACGGAATTTCTATTGTTCTTCTGATCAATATTTTATCCCGGGTGCCCAATGATTTTGTGACACTGTATGAACAGTTCATCAGCGGCAAAAAGATCGCGCAGGCAGCGCTTGCGGCTGTTATTATCCTGGCGATCATCCTGGCGGTCGTAGTATTTGTTGTGATCCTTCAGAGCGGTGAGAGAAGGATCGCGGTACAGTACTCCAAGAAAGTGCTGGGAAGAAAGACATACGGAGGACAGTCCACGCATATTCCGCTGCGTGTGAATACAGCGGGAGTTATTCCGGTTATCTTTGCGTCGTCACTGATGCAGACTCCGATCATGATCGCCCAGTTTCTCGGAAAAGGAGATGGAAACGGAATCGGAAGCCAGATACTGGCGGGAATGAATTCCAGCAACTGGTGTGATCCGTCAAGGCCGATCTATTCGATCGGGCTGATCGTGTATATCATTCTTACCATATTTTTCGCGTATTTTTATACATCGATCACATTCAATCCGCTGGAGATCGCGAATAACATGAAGAAGAGCGGCGGTTTCATACCGGGTATCCGCCCGGGCAAGCCGACGGTTGAGTATCTCCAGAAGATCCTCAATTACATTATTTTCATAGGCGCCTGCGGGCTGGTCATCGTTCAGGTCATCCCGTTCTTCTTTAACGGTGTGTTTGGTGCCAATGTTTCCTTCGGAGGAACATCCATCATCATCATCGTGGGAGTGGTACTCGATACGATCAAGAAGATCGAGTCACAGATGCTTGTGAGAAATTATACAGGATTTTTAAATAATAAAGGAAGCAATATGACAAACAGCTTTCTTGGATATTAAATTACCATACAGCTCGCCTTGTTCTGTCCCGTTTGAAAGGGATGGGACTTAGCGGGCTCATGGTGTATCAGACGGGAGGTAAGATTATGAAGATCATCATGCTGGGAGCACCCGGCGCAGGAAAAGGGACGCAGGCGAAAAAGATCGCGGACAAATATGGGATCCCGCATATTTCGACCGGTGACATCTTCCGCGCCAATATCAAGAACGGCACGGAACTCGGAAAGAAGGCCAAGACCTATATGGATCAGGGACTTCTCGTACCTGATGAGCTTGTGGTTGATCTGGTAGTGGATCGGGTGAAACAGGACGACTGCGCGAACGGATATGTCCTCGATGGATTCCCGCGTACGATCCCCCAGGCGGAAGCGCTGGACGCGGCTCTTGCTGAGATGGGGCAGAAAATGGACTATGCGATTAATGTGGAAGTGCCCGATGACAATATCGTAAACCGTATGTCCGGAAGAAGAGCCTGTGTTGACTGCGGAGCTACTTATCATATTGTATATGCCCCCACGAAAGAAGAGGGGATCTGCGACAAGTGCGGCGGCAGCCTTATCTTACGGGATGACGACAAACCGGAGACCGTTCTTAAAAGACTGGGTGTTTATCATGAGCAGACACAGCCTCTGATCGAATATTATACACAGGCGGGGATTCTCAGAGAGGTTGACGGCACGGTTGATATCGATGATGTATTTGCCAATATCGTAAAGATTCTGGGGGAGCAGGCCGGATGAAGCTGGAACCGGGAATGCTGGTAAAGTCAAAGGCAGGACGGGACAAAGACAAGATTTACGCTGTTGTATATGTGGAAAATGAATATGTGTATGTGGCGGATGGGGAGAAAAGACCCCTCCGCCATGCAAAACGCAAAAACAGCAGGCATCTTCAGCCTATATTGAAGATGGGAACTGCCGGCGGTACAGATGACAGCTCCATATGTGAGGCCATCAGGCAATATGCCGCGCGGGTGGGCTGTAACGGAAACACCCCGGACAGGGGAACATCGTATGAGAGTCTGGCAGAGGGGCCAGGGCGCAGGAGGAATTAATATATGTCAAAAGCTGACGTAATCGAGATCGAGGGAGTTGTAGTGGAGAAACTTCCAAACGCAATGTTTAAAGTGGAACTGGAGAACGGGCATGTTGTTCTCGCCCACATCAGCGGAAAGCTGAGGATGAATTTCATCAAGATCCTGCCGGGGGATAAGGTGACGCTGGAAATGTCTCCGTATGACCTGAGCAAGGGAAGGATTATCTGGAGAGATAAATGATCGAAAGCGCTTCTTAAAAGCGGAAAAATTAACAGTTGACTTCAACAAGCATTTGATGCTATACTGTGAGATGGTCACGATTGGGATGGTGTGCCCAAACGACCGGGAAATGCAGGCAAAGCAAAGAAGGGAAGGAGGATTTGACATGAAGGTTAGATCATCAGTAAAACCAATTTGTGAAAAATGCAAGATTATTAAAAGAAAAGGAAGCATCAGAGTAATCTGTGAAAATCCGAAGCATAAACAGCGTCAAGGCTAGAACACTTAGTGCGAAAGCAGATACCCCGAATGAAATGAGGGTGTATCTTCCTTATGCAGATATAGGCGCACGGACGAGTGGCGATTGGTTGAAAATATATCAATCGATGCTAACGGATTTTAATTTAGGCGGCTGACAGCGCGACACACAAGGCAGTGTGTAGGGCTGTTTCATATACAAGTAAGGATACACCGCACCTGTAACAGGTACCGCAGGGCGCGTGTTCTGGCATTTTCACGACAGGACTAAAAGACATGACCAGGGAAAATGCGATTGTATATTGCTTCTAATACCCGGCATTTGCATTGGCGGATCATGAAGAAAGGTCCGTGCCGGGAAAGGGCGCGAAGAGAAAAACGCGCCTGGGCTGGGATATCGGGCGGATGATGCCTCTGCCTTAAAGCAGGAGGTGTGAAAGCCTGGTAGGATGCAGAACACCAGCGGGCATAAAAAGCCTTTCAGAGCATCCGCAGCCTCAGTTAAAGTAAATATCAACAAAGAAAATGGAGGAAAGACACATGGCTCGTATTGCAGGTGTAGACTTACCAAGAGACAAACGTGTAGAAATCGGGTTGACTTACATTTACGGAATCGGAAGAGCAAGCTCTAACCGCATCCTGGCAGAGGCCGGAGTGGATCCGAATACCCGCGTAAGAGATCTTACAAGTGAGGAAGTAAAGAAGATCAGTGCAGTAATTGATGAGACTCAGATGGTGGAAGGTGATCTCAGAAGAGAGATCCAGCTCAATATCAAGAGACTCAAAGAGATCGGATGCTACCGTGGAATCCGTCACAGAAAAGGACTTCCGGTACGTGGTCAGAAGACAAAGACAAATGCAAGAACTTGCAAGGGTCCGAAGAGAACTGTAGCAAACAAGAAGAAGTAGGCCGAAAGCAACTTAGTGAAAACGAGCTGAAAGCGAAGTTTGAATTTAGTGCGAGGCCGTTCGCGAACCTTGGCGAATGCGTGGCATGAGCTTAGTTGAGCGAACCACCTTTTAAGAAAAAAGAAAGTAGGTTAGTTTAAATGGCAAAGAAGGTTGCAAAAAAAGTAACAAAAAAGCGTGTCAAGAAAAACGTTGAACGAGGGCAGGCACATATCCAGTCATCTTTTAATAATACGATCGTTACATTAACAGATACACAGGGAAATGCTCTTTCATGGGCAAGTGCCGGCGGCCTGGGCTTTAGAGGTTCAAGGAAATCTACTCCGTATGCAGCGCAGATGGCGGCTGAGACAGCGGCTAAGGCTGCTCTGGTACATGGGCTTAAGACTGTAGACGTATTTGTAAAAGGACCGGGATCAGGCAGAGAGGCTGCCATCCGTGCCCTTCAGGCGTGCGGTATTGATGTCGTGAGCATCAAGGACGTAACTCCGGTTCCGCATAACGGATGCCGTCCGCCTAAGCGCAGAAGAGTATAATTGCGGTTCTGATCACTGATGGATAACGGAAAGTAAAAGTGAAAGCGGGCAGATACCGCTTGTGTATGAAATTAGGAGGATAGACATGGCAGTAAACAGAGTTCCTGTTCTTAAAAGATGCCGTTCATTGGGCATGGATCCGATTTATCTTGGCATCAATAAAAAATCTAGGAGACAGTTGAAAAGATCAAACAGAAAGATGAGTGAGTATGCCCTTCAGCTTCGTGAGAAGCAGAAAGCAAAATTCATCTACGGTGTTCTGGAGAAACCTTTCAGAAATTACTATGCTAAGGCAAAACAGATGGAAGGTATGACAGGTGACAACCTGATGAGACTTCTTGAGTCCAGACTGGACAACGTTGTATTCCGTATGGGATTTGCCAGAACAAGAAAAGAAGCAAGACAGATCGTTGACCACAAGCATGTGCTTGTGAACGGCAAACAGGTGAACATTCCGTCTTACCTTGTAAAGGCCGGAGATACGATCGAGATCAAAGAAAACAAAAAAGGCTCACAGAGATACAAAGAGATCCTCGAAGTGACAGGCGGAAATATGATCCCCGACTGGCTTGACGTTGACTCCGAGAATCTGAAAGGGGCAGTAAAAGAGCTTCCGGCAAGAGAAGCTATTGATGTTCCTGTAGATGAGATGCTGATCGTCGAGTTATATTCCAAGTAATATCGGCTGCGGCAGTGTATGAATCCCTCAACATTTTAAAACCCATAAGGAGGGTCTGTGTAGTGTTTGATTTTAATAAACCGAATATTGAAATTACGGATGTTTCAGATGATAAGAAGTATGGCAGATTTGTCGTTGAGCCTCTGGAGAGAGGTTATGGGACAACGCTTGGAAACTCCCTGAGAAGGATCATGCTCTCTTCTCTGCCTGGTGTGGCAATCAGCTCGGTGAAGATTGACGGCGTGCTCCATGAGTTCAGCTCCATACCGGGAGTAAAAGAAGACGTGACAGAGATCATCATGAACCTGAAATCTCTGGCGCTTAAAAGCACATCTGATTCCGATGAAGTGAAGACCGCATATATCGAATATGAGGGCGAGGGTGTTGTGACAGGAGCCGATATCCAGGTGGATTCCGATATTGAGATCGTGAATCCGGAGCAGGTCATCGCTACACTCAGCGGCGGGAAAGACTGCAAGCTTTACATGGAACTTACTATTACAAAGGGCAGGGGATATGTAAGCGCGGATAAGAACAAGACAGAGGACATGCCAATCGGCGTGATCCCGATTGATTCGATCTATACACCGGTGGACCGTGTGAACCTGACAGTGGAGAATACCCGTGTGGGGCAGATCACGGATTATGACAAGCTGACACTGGATGTCTGGACAAAAGGCACCATGCTTCCGGATGAGGCTGTCAGCCTTGCGGCGAAAGTCCTGAGCGAGCACCTGAAACTCTTTGTGGATCTGTCAGAAGTTGCGCAGTCAGCGGAAGTCATGATCGAGAAAGAGGATGACGAGAAAGAGAAGGTTCTTGAGATGAGCATTGATGAGCTGGAACTTTCTGTCCGCTCCTACAATTGTCTGAAGAGAGCCGGGATCAATACCGTGGAAGAGCTTACCAATAAAACTCCGGAAGATATGATGAAAGTCCGTAATCTGGGGCGCAAGTCTCTGGAAGAAGTGCTTGCGAAGCTCAAAGAGCTTAACCTGGAATTAAATCAGGACGATGAATAGCATAAAAGGTCCTGAAACAGTCCGGGGAATCTTAAAATGAGATATCCCGGGGGAGAGAATACTCTGCCGGTAAGCCCGAAGAGCGCGGCAGGGGCATTTGATTAATAAGCCCGAAGATGCATAACCAAATGTGTGGTTATAGTTCATGCATACATTGGGCGGGAGAAGAAAACATGCTTGCATGTTTTTTCGAGCGGACATATGTATGCTCTGAGCGCCTGCTCATGAGCAAAAAAGCGGCGGCAGCCGTGGGCAGCACGTAAGTGCGGTTTTGCGAATGACGCGTCTGAACTATAACGGAAAGTTTAGGAGGATATTTAAAATGGCAAAGTATAGAAAACTTGGCAGGACATCGAACCAGAGAAAGGCATTGCTGAGAAATCAGGTAACAGCGCTGTTAAATAACGGAAAGATCATTACAACAGAGGCAAAGGCAAAAGAAATCCGTAAGATAGCAGAAGGCCTGATCGCTATGGCTGTCAGAGAGAAAGACAATTATGACGAAGTGACAGTGACAGCGAAAGTTGCGCGCAAGGACAAGGACGGCAAGAGAGTAAAAGAAGTCGTAGACGGAAAGAAGGTAACGGTCTATGACGAGACAGAGAAGAAGATCAAGAAAGATCAGCCCAGCAGACTTCACGCAAGACGTGAGATGCTCAAGGTTCTCTGCCCCGTGAAGGAAGTTCCGACAAAGGCTGCCGGAAAGAAAGCCAACACAAAGAAAGTAGACATGGTGGAGAAACTCTTTACAGAGATCGCTCCCAAATATGAAAACCGTAACGGCGGTTACACAAGAATCGTCAAGATCGGCCAGCGTAAGGGCGATGCGGCCATGGAAGTTCTGATCGAACTCGTTTAAAGATCAGAAAGAGAACAGACTGAGTAAAGAAAAACAGTTATAAAGAGAAAATTTACCGCCGGGTAAATAAAAGCGTTGATCCTGTATCATTAGGCCATAGAAGATACAGGTTCAGCGCTTTTCTTTTGCGGCGGCAGGTAAAGCATCTGATTATATATTTCAAAAGAGAAGAAAGAGAGGATGAAATTATGGAATGGGTATGTTTGATCATTGCAGGCGGACTGGAAGTGTTCTGGTCTACATGTATGAAATTTTCTGAAGGATTTACAGATTTGAAGTATACAATCCTGACGGTTGTCGGAATGATCTTCAGCTTTCTGTTCCTCTCCCAGGCAACAAAGCAGCTTCCTCTGGGAACTTCGTACGCCATCTGGACCGGTATCGGAGCGCTGGGCGCGGTGATCGTAGGTATCGTGCTATTTAAGGAGCCGGTGACGGCGGCCAGGATCTTTTTCGTATCACTGCTGTTGATCGGGATTATCGGGCTGAAAGCGACATCGGGGCATTGAAGAAATATAGTGTATAAAATAAAAAATGACTGTCTGCCAGCTCAAAACGTGTATTTACAGCACGTGCCAGAGCATTTCGGGTGATTCCTCTTTTATCCATATGTTCTTTCAAATGTATTTCTACATGTCCGTAATTATTAAAAGTATAAAGAGTATTTTCCATTGATGTGATTTCAGTTTCATATTACAGGGACAGATCAGACAGGCATGGGAAGCAGAGAAAATGGTGCCACCCCGCAGACAGGGGATACCTTGAAATTAGGATTGTACGTGCTTATCTTGTTTATGAGTGGATTCATAGCCATAGCTTCTGCTATCCTGAAAAGGAAAGAGAAAAAAGGATAAATCTTATGTAAAAAGCTTCCGGCAGTTGAGAGCGTATATCTAAGAAAGGGACAGTTAACAGTAAGTTGACGGTCCCTTTTTCAATTTTGGGGGATTACTGTGGTCTTGTTAAAAATACACAAATAAAAGCAGAAAAATAATGTTAAAATATTAACAAATATCATATTGACAATTATTTAACGATGGGATTATACTAAGGTCAGACAGAAAAACAGATTTAAAAAATAACAGGAGGCGTTATCAAAATGGCAGCAAAGAAGGAAAAAGCGACAGTGCCTGAGTTTATCGACAATGTAGAGGCGCTGGAAGCTAAGATGAAAGCGATGCGCGAGGCGCAGAAAGTTTTCGCCACATTTACTCAGGAGCAGGTGGACAAGATTTTTTACGAGGCAGCTATGGCGGCTAACAAACAGCGTATCCCCCTTGCAAAGATGGCAGTAGAGGAAACGCAGCGTGGTGTCATGGAAGACAAGGTGATCAAGAACCACTATGCGGCAGAGTACATTTACAATGCGTATAAAAATACAAAGACCTGCGGCGTGATCGAAGAGGATCCGGCTTACGGCATTAAGAAAGTAGCAGAGCCGATCGGACTGATCGCGGCAGTGATCCCCACGACAAATCCTACTTCCACAGCAATCTTCAAGACTCTGATCTGTCTGAAGACAAGAAACGCGATCATCATCAGTCCCCATCCGTCGGCGAAGAAATGCACGATCGAGGCCGCGAAAGTAGTGCTTGACGCAGCAGTAAAGGCCGGAGCTCCGGAAGGGATTATCGGATGGATCGACGCTCCGTCTCTGGAGCTGACCACAACAGTTATGAAGGAGTCGGATCTGATCCTGGCGACCGGAGGGCCGGGAATGGTGAAGTCAGCATACTCCTCTGGTAAACCTGCTCTCGGAGTTGGCGCGGGGAATACACCGGTCATTATTGACGAGACGGCAGATATCAGGATGGCGGTAAATTCTATCATCCATTCCAAGACATTTGACAATGGAATGATCTGTGCTTCTGAACAGTCTGTGACTGTAATGGACAGTATCTATGATGAAGTAAAGAAAGAATTTGAGTACAGAGGGTGCTATTTCCTGAAACCCGGCAAAGAGCTTGACGCGGTCCGTAAGACGATCATCATAAACGGCGCGCTGAACAGCAAGATCCCCGGGAAGTCCGCGTATGAGATCGCGAAGTTGGCAGGAGTGAAAGTGCCGGAGAATACGAAGATCCTCATCGGCGAAGTAGAGTCTGTTGATATTTCGGAAGAATTTGCTCATGAAAAACTCTCGCCTGTGCTTGCCATGTACCGGGCGAAAACATTTGACGAAGCGCTTGAAAAAGCAGCGCAGCTTGTGGCAGACGGCGGATACGGGCACACCTCATCCCTGTACATCCATCCGGCAGAGAAGGAGAAGATCCAGAAACACTATGAGGCGATGAAGACCTGCCGTGTTCTGATCAATACCCCCTCCTCCCACGGCGGTATCGGCGACCTGTACAACTTCAAACTGGCTCCGTCGCTGACCCTCGGATGTGGATCCTGGGGCGGGAACTCCGTATCAGAGAACGTTGGAGTAAAACATCTTCTGAATGTGAAGACTGTTGCCGAGAGGAGAGAGAATATGCTGTGGTTCAGGACGCCTGAAAAGGTATACTTTAAGAAAGGCTGCATGCCGGTTGCTCTGGATGAGCTTGGCACAGTGATGCACAAGAAGAAAGCGTTTATCGTGACAGATACATTCCTTTATAAAAATGGATATGCAAAGCCCATCGAGGATAAACTGGATGAAATGGGAATTCAGCATACATGTTTCTACGATGTGGCACCGGATCCGACACTGCAGTGCGCGGAGGAAGGCGTGAAACAGATGAGATCCTTTGAGCCGGATACGATCATCGCACTGGGCGGTGGGTCCGCGATGGACGCGGCCAAGATCATGTGGCTGATGTATGAGCATCCGGAGGCAAACTTTGAGGATATGGCCATGGATTTCATGGATATCCGCAAGAGGGTGTATACTTTCCCGAAGATGGGAGAAAAAGCTTACTTCGTGGCGATCCCCACATCTTCTGGAACTGGATCTGAGGTGACTCCGTTCGCGATCATTACAGATGCCACAACCGGTGTGAAATGGCCGATCGCGGACTATGAACTGCTTCCGAACATGGCGATCGTGGATGTGGACAATGCGATGACCGCACCGAAAGGATTGACAAGCGCGTCCGGTATCGACGTAATGACACATGCCATCGAAGCTTATGTATCCATCATGGCGACAGACTATACAGACGGCCTTGCCATGAAGGCAGTGAAGATGGTATTTGAGAATCTGCCGTCTGCCTATGAGAACGGCGCAAATGATCCGAAGGCTCGTGAAGCAATGCACAATGCATCCTGTATGGCCGGTATGGCATTTGCCAACGCGTTCCTGGGAGTCAATCATTCAATGGCACATAAACTGGGCGCTTTCCATCATCTGCCACACGGTGTCGCAAATGCGCTAATTCTGACAGAGGTCATGAGATACAATGCGGCAGAGGCGCCGACAAAGATGGGAACATTCTCTCAGTATCAGTATCCGCACGCTCTCGCAAGATACGCGGAGCTGGGACGATTCGCGGGCTGCAAGGGCAATACAGATGAAGAAGTTTTTGAAGATTTCATTGCAAGACTGGAGGATCTGAAAGAAAAGATCGGTATCAAGAAGACAATCAAAGATTACGGTATTGACGAGAAATACTTCCTGGATACATTGGATGATATGTGTGAGCAGGCATTCAATGACCAGTGTACTGCGGCAAATCCGAGATACCCGCTTATTAAGGAGATCAAAGAGATCTATCTGAAATGCTATTATGGTAAATAGATGATGTGGTAAAGTGATAAAAGGGGCCGTGTACCTGTTAAAAGGGGACAGGCCCCTTTTAACAGGTACACGGCCCCTTTACTAATAATGATAAAAAAATAACAATAAATATAGAACAAAAAAATTAGTTAAAAATTATACAAAAACATCTGATAGGGGTTACTTTGCAGGGATTTCTGATGTATAATGAGACCATCACAAAGGCAGCAGAAAGTTGAATTGAGGAGGAACACCCTATGAAACTGGAAGAAAAAAATATTATTGTAAAACGTCCTTACAAGACTGTCTATAAATGTGATGACAGTATTGTAAAAGTTTTTGCAGAGTCTCACCCTAAATCAGATGTATTTAATGAGGCATTGATTACTTCGAGGATCGAAGAGACCGGACTTGACATCCCAAAGGTGAAAGGAGTTACTCAGATTGAGGGGAAGTGGGCAATCGAGATTGAATATAAATCCGGAAAAACGCTGGAGGAGATGATGCGGTCGGATAAGAAAAACATAGAAAAATATATGGAAGATTTTGTTGATCTTCAGATCCAGGTGCATAAAAAAGTATCGCCTCTGCTCAAAGGAATGAAAGATAAGATGTCCCGTCAGATCAACGGGCTCAAAGAGCTGGACGCGACCACTAGGTATGAGCTTCTGACCCGGCTTGAGAGTATGCCGAAGCATAACAAAGTCTGCCACGGCGACTTTAATCCCAGTAATGTGATCGTAGGAAAGAACGGGAAGATGACAGTAGTCGATTGGGCTCATGCGACCCAGGGAAATGCCAGCGCCGATGCTGCAATGACCTATCTTTTATTTGCCCTGAAAGATCAGGAGACGGCAGATCTGTATCTGAATCTGTTTTGTAAGAGAAGTGATACAGCGAGGCAGTATGTGCAGCAATGGCTTCCGATCGTGGCTGCTGCCCAGCTTACGAAGGATAATGCGCTGGAAAAGGAATTCCTGATGAAATGGATCGATGTTATCGATTATCAATAAGATGATATTGACGGCGAGGTCAGATCCGAAAGCTGACCGACAGCCGAACTGCTGATCTGATATAAACCTCCTATAGCAGTACGTGGCAGGCGCCATACACGTTTTTGTTAAATACGGTATGACGCCTGCCATCTGTTTAAGGTCGTTTCTTTGATAATAATATTTATTTTTTACAACTGTGCTGCAGCGCTTATTCTGCGCGGCTCAGAGAAAAAATAAATTCTGTGCCTACACCTTCAGTGCTGATCACGTTGATATGTTCGTCGTGCGCCTGGATGATCTCCCGGACAATGGAAAGTCCGAGCCCGGTTCCTTTTTTATCTTTCCCGCGGGAAAGATCAGATTTATAAAAACGTTCCCAGATCTTATTCTGCTCTCTCCTGGGGATCCCGATGCCATGATCTTTTATGGAAACATACACTTTGTCATTTCTTCCGGTTATCTCAATAGTGACAGTAGATTCATTTTCGCTGAATTTTACCGCATTATCGATGAGGTTGTAAAGCACCTGCTGAATTTTGCGTCTGTCAGCATAAACGAGGACTGTTCCGGGGAGAAGGAGAAGCTCTATGGAAATATGTTTCGGTGTACAAACGCCCTCAAAGGACGCGGCAGTATTTTTGATCACTTCCTGAATATCAAATTTTTCTTTGTCCAGCATAAGTTCTTTTGTATCAAATTCATTCAGGGTAAGGAGATCTCCCGTTAAATCTGTAAGGCGTTCTGTCTCAAACAGGATAATATTGAGGTATTTTCCATAAAGCTCCGGCGGGATTGTTCCATCGGCCATGGCCTCTACATACCCCTTCATTGAAGTAAGAGGGGAACGAAAATCATGAGAAACATTTGCCACAATCTTCTTTTGATAGTCATCCATATCACTTAGCTGAGCTGACATATAATTCAACGAGGCAGAAAGATAGCCCATTTCATCGTGGGATGTAACGGGAATTTCATAATCCAGATTTCCCAGAGCGTATTGCTGAGCGGCCTCAACGATCCTGCGCAGCGGGCGGTATACAAGAAAATGAAAGCCCAGAAGAAAAATAAAGGACAGGATATAAATGACGCCCAGAGAAATATAGATCGGCACCATGATCGGCCGGCATCTTTCTTCGATACTGGATACCGGCGAATGGATAAGAAGATATCCTTTTGTGGAAAATCCCTGGGTGACCGGCGCCATTACAGTGATGACTTCTTCGTCAAAGTATCCGTGGTAAGTACCGGAAATATACTGATTTCCTCCAATTTCTGCGGGATCAAATTCCTCGATGGCTTCGGGCGCGGAAGTATTTTCTATATTGGAAGATGTGATCATGGTTCCTGTACTGTCCACAAACCACAGAGAAGATTCCAGATACAGACGCATTGCGGCCAGCTGTGCCTGCACGGCGTATATGGAGGAATCATCTGTAAAATACGAAGGAAGATAATCGCTGGCAATCAGGGTGGCCTCCCGGTAAAGAGTTCGGGAAGTGTCTTCCTCGAGCCGATTTGTCACAAGCTGTGTTGTGAGAGTAGCTGTTGTGAACAGACACAGGAAGCCGAATATGATATATAAAGCGATAAATTTAAGGTGAAGTAAACTTTTCATGGCAACGCTTCTCCGCGTCCGGCTCTGAACCGGACGATATTTCGTTTCAATTACTATTTTGTCTCGAATTTATAGCCGATCCCCCAGACTGTGCTCAGACTCCAGCGAGGATGATCCTTGATTTTTTCGCGGAGCCTTTTGATATGTACATCTACAGTACGTGTGTCACCGATATATTCGTAGCCCCAGATCCGGTCCAGAAGCTGTTCCCGGGTAAACACCTGATTTGGAGAAGAGGCAAGACAGTAAAGCAATTCCAGTTCTTTAGGCGGCATTTCCACATTTTGTCCATCGCAGAGAACAGAATAGTTGGTAAGATTGATCACCAGATCTTCGTACTCAACGCATTTTGTCTTGTCCTCTGTTTTTTCCTGACGGACGGGCTGGTAACGTCTCAGGACAGCGCGGACTCTGGCCACCATTTCTTTGGAATCAAACGGCTTCATGATATAGTCGTCTGCACCCAGCTCCAGGCCAAGAACCTTGTCGAATACCTCGCCCTTGGCTGACAGCATAATGATTGGGGTGGATGAATGCGCCCGGATCTCGCGGCACACCTGATAGCCGTCGATCCCCGGCAGCATCAGATCCAGCAGGATCAGGCTGGGCTGGTAAGTTTCAAAAGCGGACAGAGCATCTTCGCCATTATATACAATCTTCGTGTCAAAACACTCCTTCGTCAGATAGAGGGAGATCAGTTCTGCAATGTTCTCATCGTCATCTACGATCAGAATCTTCTGTTTTCCGGGCATGTTCAGTACCTCCTTATAATTGATGTCAGAATATTCAGAATACATTGGAAAAAGGGGACAGGCTCCTTTTAACAGGTACACGGCCCCTTTACAATTTTGTAACAATTTTACGCCAGTTCTACGATCGTCACACCGGCATCACCTTCACCGTATTCGGCAAGCCGGTAGAATTTTACATGTTTCTGTCTCCGCAGATATTCATGGATGCCTTTTCTCAGAGCCCCGGTGCCTTTCCCGTGTACGACTCTGACGGTGTTCAAGTGAGAGAGAAGAGCGTCATCCAGATATTTATCCAGTTCCATGACTGCTTCATCTACTGTTTTGCCCAGCAGGTTGATCTCCGGACTTACGGACAGGGACTTGCTCATACCGATTTTTCCTTTAGAGGTCCGGTTTAATTTTCTGGGAGCATAGGAGGACGGCTCCTCGATGATCTCCAGATCAGAAATATTCACCTGAGACCGGAGGATGCCCATCTGAACTGTGACATTTCCTCGGGAATCCGGAAGAGAGCTGATGGTGCCGGTAAGATTCATGCTGAGAACCTTCACGGATTCTCCCAGTTTGAAGTCGGAGGGTTTGTGAGTCTTTTTCGGACGATGGGTTTCCAGAGCGGAGGCGGAAGATGTATCCTTAATCTTTTTGCGGAGACGTTCCCGTTCTTTTTCCATTTCTGCCGCAGATATGTTCTCTTTTCCGAATTTGTGGAAATTGCGGATCGTCTCATCCGCTACTTCCTTGGCTTCCCGGAGGATAGCATTGGCCTTCTCATTGGCTTCCCGGATGATCCGGTCCCGCTGCGCGTCCAGCTTTTCCTGGCGCTGTGCGGCCTGCTGTTTTAAGGTCTCTGCCTCCTGCCTGTAAGCGGCGATCTCTTCCCGCTCTTTTTCCATCGTGCGTCTGCTGGATTCCAGGTCACTGAGCAGATCTTCAAATGATACATCCTGCTCGCTCAGCCGTTTTTTGGCATCCTCAATGATATGATCGGGAAGCCCCAGTTTCCCGGAAATGGCAAAGGCGTTGCTTTTTCCCGGAATTCCGATGAGCAGGCGGTACGTCGGGCGCAGGCTTTCCACGTCAAATTCACAGCAGGCATTTTCCACGCCCGGAGTGGACAGGGCGTACACCTTCAGCTCGCTGTAGTGAGTGGTCGCCATGGTACGGATATTCCTGCTGTGCAGAGAAGAAAGAATGGCCGTGGCCAGAGCTGCTCCTTCTGTAGGATCTGTCCCCGCGCCAAGCTCGTCAAAAAGGACGAGAGAATGTTCATCCACCTTTTTGAGAAAAGAAACGATATTGGTCATATGCGAGGAAAACGTACTCAGGCTCTGTTCAATGCTCTGCTCATCCCCAATGTCTGCGTAGACCTGGTGAAATACAGCCAGTTCAGAGCGGTCTGCGGCGGGAATGTGAAGCCCGGCCTGGCCCATGAGGGTAAAAAGTCCTACCGTCTTCAGAGAAACGGTCTTGCCTCCGGTATTTGGCCCGGTGATGATCAGGAGCGTAAAATCTTCTCCCAGAGAAACCGTGATAGGCACGACATTTCTGGGATCCAGAAGCGGATGCCGTCCTTCCCGGATATGGATCCGGCCTTCTTGATTCATAACAGGACGGCTGCCCTTCATAGACAGAGCAAGAGCCCCTCTTGCAAATATAAAATCCAGGTCAGTAAGGGCCCGGTAGTCTGCGCGGATTTCTTCGACATACTGCCCGGCTTCTTCACTCAGGCGGGCCAGGATGACCTGGATCTCTTCCTGCTCTTTGGCATAAAGTTCTTTCAGGTCATTATTCAGTTTTACAACAGCCATGGGCTCAATGAACAGTGTGGATCCGGTGGATGACTGATCATGGATGAGTCCCTGTACCTGTGACCGGTACTCTGCCTTAACGGGGATGCAGTAACGGTCTCCCCGCATGGTAATGATAGCGTCCTGCAGATAAGTGCGCAGTGAACCATTTACCAGACCCGAGAGAGTAGAGTGGATCCGGTCGTTAATCCCCGCAATGTTCCGGCGGATATGTTTCAGCGTGCTGCTGGCATCGTCGCTGATCTCATCTTCGGAAAGGATGCACCGTTCAATCTCCGACACGAGGGGAGCGAGAGGCTCCAGCTGATTAAAATAGATGTCCAGACAGTCCGCAGAATCCTCCTGGGTATCATGCCGGCCGTAAGATTTCACACGGGCGGCGTTAGACAGGAGACGGCAGATCCGCAGCAGTTCCGGGATGCTAAGAGCGCCTCCGATCTCCAGACGCTTCATGGACTCTTCCACAGGGGAAGCGTCGCCGAAAGAGACCCGGCCTTTCTGTACGATGCGTGTGTATGCGGCAGCAGTCTGCTCCTGAAGGGTATCGATCTTTTCAATATCTGTTACGGGCTTTAACCGATGGCACAGCTGACGGCCGCGGAAAGAGCCCGCCTCTTCCTCAAGAAGAGCGATGATCTTGTCAAATTCCAGTTTGATTAATGTCTTCTGATTCATTGACCCACCTTATGTCCTAAATGATTTACCCTAAATATTTTACCCTATTCTCAGGATAAAGAAAAGGTTTTTCCGAAAGTAACATAGGATTGAACAATCCGGGCGAATCGGTTATACTAGAGTTCGAGGAGATAAAGATCCATGCCCAACGAGAAAGACCAGCAGCAGAGTCAGGAGGAAGGCTTTGAAGAGAAAAAATATTCTTTCCTCCAGGAGACGATAAAATCGAAACCGATGAGCAGGGAACAGGTTGTGAAACAGATTATCCGGATCGCTTTGTATGGAGTGATTCTGGGTGTGTTTGCCTGCCTTGGTTTTTTTGCGCTCAGACCATGGGCTCAGAACTGGTTCAGGGGAAATCCGGAGACTGTGACGATCCCGGAAGATGAGGAGCCGGCAGAAGAACAGGAAGATGTACAGGCTGCAGAAGAAGAGACTGTTCCGACCCTGACCGCTGAGAGTTATGAGGAAATGCTGGCCAGTATGAATGAACGGGCTGCGGAAGCGGGAAAGTGTGTTGTCTCCGTTGAGGCAGTGACGGATGAAGATGACTGGAACGCACAGATGACCGGGGTGGGAAACGGTTCTTCCGGAGTGATCACGGCAGACAACGGACAGGAACTGCTGATCCTTGCGGATAATTCTGTGTGTGAGGGAGCTGCGGAGTGGACCGTTACATTTCAGGACGGGAAAAGCTGCGGCGCCGCTTTAAAAAAACAGGATAAAAACACAGGCTTGGCTATGTTCAGTATTCCAAGAACCAGTATTTCCGAATCTACGTGGTCGAATATAAAAGTGGCGGCGCTCGGGAATTCCAATCTGGTTGTCCAGGGGGATGTTGTCATGGCTCTGGGAAATATGTTCGGCTATCCGGATGGGATGGGATATGGACTGATCAGTTCCACTGATTATAAAGAAGCCTTTTTTGATGGGGGCTGTGATGTGCTGGCGACTGATATACCGGTGAGCTCAAATGGAACCGGGTTCCTGTTCAACATGGAAGGGGAAGTAATCGGGCTGATCCTCGGTTCCGTCTGGGATGACAGCGGGAATAATACGGCAAATGCCTGTGCCATTTCAGATCTGAAATCAGTGATCGAGCTGATGGCAAACGGACAGAGCGTTCCATACATTGGAATCTACGGGACGACAGTGACCACTGAGCTGAAAGAGAATCAGGGAATGCCTGCGGGTATCTATGTGGTAGACGTGGATCCGGATTCTCCGGCGATGGCTGCAGGAATCCAGAGTGGAGACATTATCTGCCAGGTTTCCGACACGGACGTTTCCAGCATCGTGACATACCGGGAGGCTGTCCTTGAGACGCGGGCCGGGACAGACGTCAGGATCAGAGGTCAGCGCCTGGGAGCCGGGGGCTATGTGGATGTGGACTTTACGGTCACAGTCGGCAGTAAAGAATAGATGCCGGACAGAAAGTGATCCGTTATCATAAAAAATAGATTAACAGAATAGAAAGAGGAAAGACATGAGATATATTAACGGGCTGCATGAAGGTGAGACGATCCGCAATGTCTATCTGTGCAAAGGAAAGCGGTCTGCGGAGACGAGAAATGGTAAACCCTATGACAATCTGCTTTTGCAGGATAAGACAGGAATTCTGGACGGAAAGGTATGGGATCCCAATTCTCAGGGGATCTCGGACTATGAGGAGAAGGACTTCATTGAGGTCTACGGAGAAGTCATCAGCTATAACGGGAATCTTCAGATTAATATCAAGCAGATCAGAAAGGCAGAGACCGGGGAATATGATCCGGCGGACTATATGCCTGTGACAGAGAAAAATGTAGACCAGATGTACGAGGAGCTGACTGCGTATATCCGGGGCATCGGGAATTCTCATCTGCGGCAGCTGCTGGAATACTTCTTTGTCAGCAATCAGGATTTTATCAGGAAATTCAAAGAACACTCCGCCGCGAAGACTGTACATCATGGATTTTCCGGAGGACTGCTGGAACATACGCTGAGTGTTCTGCATCTGTGCGAATATTTTGCCGGGGCATATCCTATTTTGAACAGGGATCTGCTTTTTGCGGCGGCGCTGTGCCACGATATCGGCAAAACGAGGGAGCTGTCTTCCTTCCCTGACAACGATTATACAGATGAAGGACAGCTGATCGGACATATCGTGATCGGAGTGGAGATGATCGACGAGGCTCTGCGGACTCTGCCAGATTTCCCGGCTCGCCTGGCTAATGAGCTGAAGCACTGTGTGATCGCCCATCATGGCGAGTTGGAGTACGGGTCGCCCAAGAAACCGGCGCTGGCAGAAGCGCTGGCTCTTAATCTGGCAGATAACGCGGATGCGAAGATGCAGACGCTGACAGAGATCTTCAAAGGCAAGACAGGAACGGACTGGATCGGATATAACCGGCTGTTTGAATCCAATCTCAGAAGGACATCAGGAGTTTAGAAACGTCAGAAAGACTGCGCTTGGAGGCGCAGCCTTTTCTTTATCACAGGATTTATTACAGGAGAATGCTATGCAGAAGAATGATACGGCCGTGGTGGAGATCACGGACATTGGAGTCAACGGGGAAGGAATCGGGAAAGTGGACGGATACACCCTGTTTGTAAAAGACGCGGTGATCGGCGATCTGGCGGAAGTGAAAGTGGTGAAGGCAAAGAAGAATTACGGGTATGCCAGACTGGTACAAGTGATCCGTCCCTCTGAGGACAGAGTCCAGCCACGCTGTCCTTATGCGAGGAAGTGCGGCGGGTGCCAGATCCAGGAAATGTCCTACGAGAAACAGCTGGCTTTCAAAGAACAGAAAGTCCGCGGGAATCTGGAGCGTCTGGGAGGATTTGACAGAGAGCTTCTGAATCAGATCATGGATCCCGTTATCGGGATGAAGGAGCCGTTCGGGTACCGGAATAAGGCACAGTTTCCGTTCGGCACAGACCGGGAGGGAAACCCGATAACCGGATTCTATGCGGGAAGGACACATGATATCATTCCCAATACAGACTGCGCGCTGGGACTGCCTGTGAACCGGGAGATCCTGGAGATCATCCTGGACTTTATGAAAACAGAGCACATCGCTGCGTATGATGAGAAGACTGGAAAGGGACTGATCCGCCATGTACTGATCCGGTCCGGATTTACGACAAAAGAGATCCTGGTCTGCTTTGTGATCAACGGGGACCGGATCCCCCATGTGGACAGGCTGATCCGTAGATTGACTGAGATAGATGGAATGACCAGCATCACTATAAGTCCCAATACGAAACAGACAAACGTGATCATGGGGGAACGCTGTGAAGTACTTTGGGGACAAGGGTATATCACAGATTATATCGGGAAGATCCGATATCAGATCTCACCGCTTTCCTTCTATCAGGTGAATCCGGTCCAGACAGAGAAACTGTATGAGCTGGCACTGGAATACGCAGACCTGAAAGGCGGGGAGACCGTGTGGGATCTGTACTGCGGCATCGGCACCATTTCTCTTTTTCTGGCACAGAAAGCCGGGCAGGTATATGGGGTGGAGATCGTGCCCCAGGCCATTGAGGACGCAAGAAAGAATGCAGAGATTAACGGGATAAAGAACGCCCGGTTTTATGTGGGGAAGGCAGAGGAAGTGCTGCCCCGGTTCCCGGAGAAGCGGGCGGACGTGATCGTAGTGGATCCGCCGAGAAAGGGATGCGATCGGACGCTGCTGGAGACGATCCTGGAGATGCAGCCGGAGAAAGTTGTGTATGTAAGCTGCGATCCCGCGACACTGGCGAGAGATCTGAAAGTGCTGTGCGGGGGAGGGTATGAATTGAAAAAGGTGCGGGCGGTGGACATGTTCCCGATGACTGTCCATGTGGAGACGGTAGTACTGTTATCCCATAAATCCCCGGACAGTGTATGATGCGCCTAATGCGACAGAGGAATTGAAGCATTCGAGGAAACGTCCGCCGAAAGAAAAGGCAGAAGCGATAATGGAGGCGCTTAAGTATTTTGAGGTAATCTAAATGGAGGAAAATATTTACCAGATTGCGGAGCAGATAGTCCAATTACATCAGAAAGCCTATGAGGTTTATCTGCCATTGGTTGAAGATGTGTGCAATAGAACTGTGTCAGAAGATGAATTGTCACATTTGTTAGATTATTTACTGGACTTTGCGTGTGATGAAAAAATGTTGGGATTGTACAAAAGGGTATGTAGAAAGTATTTGGATGTATATCCCGGTTGTATTAGGGATTATATTGAAGCATATCGGGAAATGTGGGAAGATGAAGATAGTTACTCAGCAGATTTCTCTTAAAGGGAAAAGGATACGGTGTTTCAAAATGTTATGGTTTGCTTATGGGAGGTACAATGGGGAAAATAATTAAAGATACAATTCATGCGGCTGGAGTTGATATTGGAATTTATACGCAGGATTTTGAAAATGAATTTATTTCCTTGACGGATATTGCTCGATATAAGAGCGATGATCCGGCAGCAGTTATTCAAAACTGGATGAGGAATCGGGATGTGATAGAATTTTTAGGTCTCTGGGAAAGGCTGCATAATCCAGATTTTAAACCCCTCGAATTCGAGGGGTTTAAAAAGCAGGCTGGAGCGAATGCTTTTACAATGTCACCAAAGAAGTGGATAGAAGCCACGAATGCCATTGGCATTGTTTCAAAAGCAGGACGTTATGGAGGAACATATGCTCATAGCGATATTGCCATGTCTTTTGCAACATGGATTTCTCCAGAGTTCCAGTTATATATTATGAAAGACTATAGGCGTTTAAAGACAGATGAAAACAGTCGATTGTCTTTGAATTGGAATTTGAATAGAGAGATTTCTAAATTGAATTATAGGATACATACGGATGCGATTAAAGAAAATCTGATTCCCCCAGAATTAACGCCTGCACAGGTGGCATATACCTATGCGAATGAAGCAGATATGTTGAATGTTGTTTTATTTGGAAAAACCGCAAAACAGTGGAAAGATGAAAATCCAACATCGAAAGGAAATATGCGGGATGTAGCAACTCTGAATCAATTACTGGTACTTGCGAATTTGGAAAGTTATAATGCGGTTTTAATTAATCAGGGAAAAAGTCAAAAAGAACGAATGGAATTATTAAGACAGTTAGCGGTACAGCAGTTGCGGACATTGGAGACGGTAAGTTTAAATGATTTACCGAGAATTGAAATGGAAATGCAGAGGAGATAAACGGCAAATATACGAGGAGAATATTGATATGAAGAATAGACGAAAGTTTTCTATTTTTATAAGCTCTACCTATGAAGACCTTAAAGAAGAAAGACAGGCATTGGTAGGTGTAGCACTTGAGAATAATTTCATCCCTGTAGGAATGGAGCAATTTCATGCTGCTCCTACAAGCCAATGGAATGTTATAACAAAGATGATTGATGAGTGCGATTTGTACCTTCTTGTTATTGGAGGAAGGTATGGATCAATCGATGAAGAAACTGGAATAAGTTACACAGAGAAGGAATACAATTACGCAAAAACCAGAGGACTACCAGTGCTTGTATTGATTAAAGAGTCTTCAGCTATTGCTGAAAGTGAAAAGGATACTGGAGACGACAAATATGATAAAATGAAAAGACTTGATGAGTTCAGAAAAAGGGTCAAAAATGATGGAAATACTGTTGATCATTTTACGGATCTCAACAGTTTAAAATATGTGGCATCACCGACATTCAGGAATGTCATTGATTATGTTGATGATAATGCTGGATGGGTTCGATATCGAGATATAGTAGACATAATCAATGAAGAGGCAGAAGGGCGGAATAAGATTAATGCTGAAGTTGTAGAGCATCAACAGAAAATGTTTGAAGATATGAAAAAGATGTTTTCTCAATTTGGAAGTAGACTCAGTGAACTAGAGAATAACCAGTTAACCTGGGAGGAAATTCCCACAGTAACGAATGAAGATATCAATAAATTGTTTCAGGTTGAAAATGAGACATTAAATAGTGAAAATCCAAAGGGAGATAAATCAGTTCTAGGTCTAGATAATGTTGGCAATATTCCGTTGGACTCGGCTTTTCTGTTAGTGTACGCAGCTGATGGTGATGGTCAAATCATAAAGATACAGACACTTGCCTCGCCTGCTCAGATTTTTACATCGGGTAAGCAGTTTATGGCTGATAACTCAAAAAGAGAATCAGCAAGGTGGATAGAGGCGTTAGACCGACTTATAGAATGGGGATGGGTTAAAGCTTTAGGGTATAAAGGAGAAATATTCGAATTGACAGGAACTGGTTACAATAAAGCTGATTGGTTGAAAGATAATATGGGGATTGATACTTCAAAAGACCCGCTTGACGAGTTAAAAGAGTTTGAAAGATACTATGATAATAAAAAATAAAGAAAGCAAATCAGTAAAAGATTTTGTGGGAAAAGGATAATACCGTGGAGACTGTATGCCTGCTGTCCCGTAAAACCGAGAATTTTTGAGAAATGTGAGGTTGAAATAAAGTGTTTTGCCTACCTCCTGTCTGCCCGAACTTTAAAAGGCAGACAAAATTTTCTTTTATAACGTAACTTCTATTATTGGGCTGTTGGCATCATTTTGCATCAGATCAAGATCACAAATCATTCCTATGCGTGTTCTTTAGTGATAGTTGGAAAGGATTGAAAGGAGAGATATTATCTCCAGAAAGCGCTGTGTGGCAGAAGGCTGGTAGACATCAGGACCGTAAATAATCAGGCGTAAGTTTTACGATCCAGTAGGGGTACGTGTCTGAGATTGTAAACGGCCAGACAGTGAAGCTAGACGGATTAAAGCCAGACGGATTAAAGCCAGACTATCCGAAGCATCCATGATTGAACCCTCCAAAGATCTTTGTTATAATCACCCCAGACAACAACACATACCCCGGTAGCCAAAACAGTACCGGAATATACATTATGTAAAAGGAATATATGAACATGAAAGAGGAATGTCTGATCTGCAAAGCGCCCTTGGAATATCTCAGGGAAGATATTGAAATGGAGTGCGAGCTGTGCCATAAAAAGGAAAATAGTAAAACCCGATGTGTGAATGGGCATTATGTATGCAATGAATGTCATATGCAGGGGATTGACAGCCTCATTGGGATCTGCCTGGAGGAGACGTCGAGAAATCCGGCGATCATCCTGAATCAAATGATGGCCCAGCCTTTCTGCCATATGCACGGCCCGGAGCATCACATCATGGTGGGGATGGCGCTTCTGACGGCCTACGGAAATTCCGGCGGGGATCTTGACCTGAAAAAAGCGCTGGTCGAGATGAACAGCAGGGGCAGATTGGTGCCGGGAGGAGCATGCGGTTTCTGGGGCGCCTGCGGCGCCGGGATCAGTACGGGAATGTTTATTTCCATTGTTACAGGTTCTACGCCCCTGGGGAACGAGAATTTTGGGCTGTCCCACAGGATGACTGCCAGCGCGCTTGGGACCATCGGGGAGATCGGCGGGCCTCGGTGCTGTAAGAGGGATTCTTATCTCTCTATCCTTCAGGCGGTTGATTTTGTCAGGGAAAACCTGGGGATCCATATGGAGCGGCCAAAGATCTGCTGTTCCTACAGCAGCCAGAATAATCAGTGTATCGGAAAGCGCTGTCCGTTTTGCAAAAAGAAAAAGAAGATAGCCTTTGTCTGCGTCCATAATTCATGCAGGAGCCAGATCGCAGAAGCGTTAGGCCGGAAATATTTGTCTGATTTTTATGACTGTTATTCAGCCGGAACAGAGATCGGGCCGCAGATCAATCAGGACGCGGTAAGGCTGATGAAGCAGGAATACGGAATCGATATGGAAAGGGATCAGCGCCCGAAGATGCTCCGGGATCTTCCGGAGATGGATCTCTATGTGTCTATGGGATGCAATGTGGCCTGTCCGAATATTCCCGGAAAAGAAATGATCGACTGGGGGCTGGATGATCCAACGGGAAAGGTCGATGATGCCTTTCTGGATGTGATCCGGAAGATCGAAAGAAATATAAGGGATTTAAGAGAGCGGGAGTAATCAGTTCCCTGCACAGAGAAAAATAAAGGAGGAGACTATGAATACTTTTTATACTTTTATTTGCTATGACAGGTGCGGTACCTGTAAAAAGGCCGAGAAATGGCTGAATGAGAACAAGATCGACTACACGAAACGCCCCATCAGGGAAGAGAATCCGTCCTGCGAAGAGCTCAGGGAATGGAAAGAGAAGAGCGGGCTTCCCCTGAAGCGTTTTTTCAATACCAGCGGACAGCTGTACAAGTCCATGAACCTGAAGGACAGGCTGGGGGAAATGAGCGAGGAAGAACAGCTACAGCTGCTGGCCACTGACGGAATGCTGGTAAAACGGCCGATCCTGGTGGCCGGCGATAAGGTTCTTGTCGGTTTCCGGGAACCGGAGTGGCAGGAGGCGCTGCTGTGACCAGACAACGGCAGGCTCCGGATACAGGAGAATACTGTAGGAATATCATAAATATATTGCGGGAATATTTCTATCTGTCCAGGAGCCAGGCGATCCCTGCCGCGGTCCGTTCAGCCGCGTCTTGAAAATGATTGCCCGGATTGAGCCGGAAGGCCGTATCAATCCCCTTTCTCTGGAAGAAGGCCTGGATCTCTTCCGTGTTTCTGCGCACGGATTTCATAGAGGGATTGCGTGTCCGGTGTTCTCTGTCTCCAAGAGAAAAATATAAATGCTGCGGCTTTCCAGCCATTTCATGGGACAGGATGTATTCCCGGAATCCGGGAAACCACAGAGAGCCGGATATACTGGCTACCCGGGAGAACAGATCAGTGCGCCAGAGAGAATATACAGCGAACAGTCCGGCCAGGGAATATCCCGCGATGCCCCGCCAGAGTACAGGCCCGGGTATATACTGTTCTGCGGCCGGCAGGATTTCTCCGGTCAGAAGGCTCAATTGATCGTCCGCGCCGCCGGTGAAGGGAGAGCCGGATTCTGTGACAGGAGGGCAATCCCAGGGCGCCATATCATGTTCCCAGTGAAGACCGCTGACAGCCACAAGGGAAAAGTCCGGACAATCCATGTTCTGCAGCAGACGGTAAATCTGGTCTCCGTCGTCTCCGAATGTGTGAATACAGATCACAGGAGCATGAGGGATCAAAGCCGGATAAACAGAAATCTTTTCCTTCTCCAGTGTAAACGAGATCATTTTCATTCCCCTCTTTCTTATTGACGATTATTTTCATAAAAATTATACTATATCCAGATGTAAAATCAAACGCATTGGATCAGACGAATCAAATGCGCTGACAATGGAGCCGGGCAGAAGAGGAAAGGATCTTCTGCGGCTGCTCCGGAAAAGAGGTATCCGGATGTTTCTCCCTGTATTTATATTCAGTTACATTATCGTTCTGATTATGATCTATTTCGGCAATGATACGATCACAGATCTGTTAAACGGACAGCAGGCATTTATCAGATTTATTGAGCTGACCCTTCCTCTGACGATCCCAAGTCTGGTCTATTTTTATCAGCGGAATAAAGATGCACGGGACCGGGCGGAAAAAGAAGAAGAGAAACGGAAAAAAGAAGAGGAAAAGCAGAAGGAAGAAGAAAAGGCTGAAAGAGATAAATTTGAAAGATCCCTGCCGTTTTTCTATGTAAAGGACAGGGCTGTGTTTGTCAGAAGCCCGCACAGCTCACCTGTTTTAAATGTGAAGATCGAACTGGGATGGATCAAAGATGATTTTACCATTTTAGATGATATTCGGGCGAAAGGGGAGATCTGTTCAGAAAAAACGGTTTATATAGGTGGTTCCGTAGACGGAGATGAAATAAGCCCGGACCGCTTTGCAGAAGGCGCGGGCGCGGCGGAAGGCCTGAGATGGTTCGTTCTGTCTGCGGTGACTGCGGCAAATGACAGCGTATATTTTGTCTATCTGCCCTGTATCAGGACCGGGTGGCATTTTTACAGGAAGAAGGGCGCCGGGGAATCCAATATCGTCAGATATATCGGAAGCGACCGGTACTGCAGTCTGGCGGAGCTTCTGGCAGTTCACGCTTCCCGTTCTGAAGACCGTTTTTCTTACAGGGAAAGCATCCTGAATGACGCTGCGGCTTTTTTAAAGAAAGGGGATCTTACAGGGGCATTTTCCCAGTTGATCCTGCTGGCCCGGGAGAGAGAACTCTCGGAAAGCGAACTGCTTTATGTGCTGCACTATGCGTATCTGATGCTGCATCAGATCAGGTGCTCCGGGGAGATCGAGCCGGGCTATTTTGTCGGGAATCTGGTCCCGGAATGTGATTTTACAGAGAAATACAAAGAACGGATCAAAAGCGGGGATCCGGATTTTATGATGCAGGAATATCTGAAAGACCTGATCTGTCTTATGCAGGAAGGCGGGGAGGTTTCCCTGAATTTCTGGCTGCGCAACGTGGAAGTGTATATCCGGGATCAGAGTACTGTCTTAAATGAAGAGTCATTAAGAAACTACCTGTCAGAAATCATCCCCCGCCTGGCCGGACATGAAACAGGCCGCTGACCGCGGGAACAGGAGATAAGAGAACACCAGAGAAAAAGGGGAACTACAGGGAGAAAAGAGAAAGAACAGAGAAAGAACAGGAGGGGACCTGCCATGGAGCGTCTGCGCTGTGTTGTGGAGCGGATCACATATCAGAATGAGGAAAACGGGTATTCTGTGCTGAAGGTTGCGGTAAAGGATTACCATGATCTGGTGACCGTGGTGGGCGTCATGCCGGATACGCATGTGGGTTCTGTACTGTCGCTGGAGGGCGTCTGGAAGATGGATGCCAGGTACGGCCGCCAGTTTTCGGTGGAGAAATTTGAGGAGACCCTTCCTGCCACAGTGTATGGAATTGAAAAATATCTGGGCTCTGGTCTGATCAAGGGCGTGGGGCCCAAGTTCGCGAAGCGGATCGTTGGGAAATTCGGGAAGGATACGCTGGATGTCATAGAGGAGGATCCTGACGCCCTGCTGGAAGTGGAAGGAATCGGGAAGATCCGGGTGGAGCGCATCAAGAAGAGTTGGCAGGAGCAGAAGGAGATCAAGAATATCATGCTTTTTCTCCAGAGCCATGAGGTCAGCACCTCCCATGCCACAAAGATCTTTAAGACCTATGGGAGCGAGAGCATTGAGGTTGTCCGGGAAAATCCATACCGTCTGGCGGATGATATCTGGGGGATCGGGTTTAAGACGGCGGATACGATCGCGGAGAAGCTGGGCATCGGAAAGGAACGGTTTGTCCGGCTCAGGAGCGGCCTGCTCTATACTCTGAACAAATTGTCGGAGGAGGGCCACTGCTATGCCCTCCGGGAACAGCTGATCGGGAAAGGAGAGGAGCTTCTGGAGGTAGAACCGGCGGAGCTGGAGATCACTCTGGACGAAATGCTGCGCACGGAGGATGTGATCCAGGATCAGGAGGCCATCTACCTGCCACCGTTTTATTTCTCAGAATCCGGGTGCGCAAAACGCCTGCTCCGGCTCCTCAGCGCGGACCGCAATGTGCGGCCGGATGTGGAAAATGTGATGAAGAGGGTGAGAGCAGACACAGAGATCCCTTACGACGAAGTACAGCTGGAAGCCATACGGACCGCAGTCTCTTCCAAGGTTATGGTCCTGACCGGAGGCCCCGGCACCGGGAAGACCACCACGACTCTGGGGATCATTTCCGCCTATCGGATGTCCGGATGCCGGATCCTTCTTGCCGCACCTACAGGGAGAGCGGCCAAGCGGATGTCAGAGGCGACCGGCATGGAGGCGAAAACGATCCACCGGCTGCTGGAATACAAGCCGCCGGAAGGATATCAGAAGAAGGAAGAGAATCCGCTGGAAGGCGATGTGCTGATCCTGGATGAGTGTTCCATGATCGACGTGATCCTGATGTACAATCTGCTGAAGGCCGTTCCGGATCATATGACCCTGATCCTGGTAGGCGACACAGACCAGCTGCCCAGTGTCGGAGCGGGGAATGTGCTGAAGGACATTATGGCCTCGGGCAGGATCCCGGTGGTCCGGCTGACAAAGATCTTCCGGCAGGCGCAGGGCAGCAGGATTATCATGAACGCCCACCGGATCAACCGGGGTGAGCCCCTTGATCTGCGGGGCGGGAAAGACGCCGATTTCTTCTTCGCGTCAAAGGAGACCAATGAAGAGGTGGTGGAGACGGTAGTACAATACTGCACGGTCAACCTTCCCCGGTATTATCATGTGGATCCGATGCGGGATATCCAGGTGCTGACGCCCATGCAGCGGGGAGTCTGCGGCGCGGCGAACCTGAATCAGGTGCTGCAGGAAGCAATGAACCCTTCCACCGTCTGTCTGAAAAGAGGAGGGACCCAGTACCGGCTGGGAGATAAAGTCATGCAGATCCGCAACGATTATGACAAGGAAGTCTTCAACGGTGATATCGGAAGGGTCTCCAGAGTGGATCTGGAGGACCGGGAACTGCGGGTGGACTTTGACGGGCGGGAAGTGCCTTATGACGTCAGTGAACTGGATGAGCTGACCCTGGCATATGCCACTACCATCCACAAAGCCCAGGGGAGCGAGTACCCCATTGTGGTCATGCCCTTTACCATGAGCCATTTTGTCATGCTCCAGAGAAATCTTCTGTACACCGGGGTCACCAGGGCAAAAAAGATCCTGGTGCTGATCGGCGAGAAGAAAGCTCTGTATTACGCTGTCCGGAATGAGACGACAGCTTCCCGGAATACAAAGCTGGCCGGGAGGCTCTCGGAAGGGAACCTGCCGGACGGGAAATAGAGCCCGCGTTTTGCGGGCTCCACATTTTATCTGCCTGTTCTGAATGTCTATTCTGAATGCCTCTTTTACAGATATTTCCCGGTAATGCTGCAAGGATCCTGCCGGATCTCATCCGGGGTTCCCGCGGCTACGATCCTGCCTCCGGCCTCTCCGCCGCCGGGCCCCATGTCGATCACATAATCCGCGTTCCGGAGGACATCCAGGTCATGCTCGATGACCACCACAGTGGCGCCGTTTTCGATCAGTGTCTGAAAAACGCCGATCAGTGTCTGTACATCCAGAGGATGAAGGCCGATGGTAGGCTCGTCGAAGATGAACAGGGAATCAGACTGAGTCCTTCCAAGCTCGCTGGCCAGCTTCAGGCGCTGCGCTTCTCCGCCGGACAGACTGGGCGTTTCTTCTCCCAGGGTCAAATATCCGAGCCCCAGATCCTTAAGGACCTGCAGACGCTGGCGGACGAGACGGAGATCCTGGCAGGCCTCCAGTGCGTGATTGATATCCATGGACATCAGTTCTGGAAGGGAATAGCGGTGTCCTTTTTTATCGGTATATTTTATTTTCCCCGCTTCTTTTCCGTATCTGGATCCCCGACACTGAGGGCAGGGAATATTTACGTCGGGAAGAAACTGGACATCCAGGCTGATCTGTCCGGTCCCGTCGCAGACCGGGCAGCGGAGCCGGCCGGTATTGTAGGAGAAATCTCCGGCTTTGTATCCCTGCGTCTTTGCGTCCGGAGTCCGGGCGAAGATCTTCCGCAGTTCGTCGTGGACATTGGCATAGGTGGCCACAGTCGAACGGACGTTGATGCCGATGGGCGTGGCGTCAATGAGCTTGACCTGCCGGATGCCCTCCGCCTCCACAAAACGCACATGGTCCGGAAGTTTTTTCCCCTGGATGGAGGCCTCCAGCCCCGAAACCAGACTTTCCAGGATCAGCGTGGTCTTGCCGGAGCCGGACACACCGGCCACCACGGTCAGTTTCCCTTTCGGGATATCCACGTCCAGAGGCTTTACGGTATGGATCGGGCCGGTGGACAGATGGACCGTTCCGCCGGCAAACATTTCAGAGGCCAAAGCCCGGTCTCTGCTGTGGATCTCCGCTGTTTCAGAAAGAAACGGGCCGATCTTTGACTCTGGATTTCTTCGGATCTCGTCCACAGTTCCTTCCGCGATCACAAGTCCGCCGTCGGAGCCGGCTCCCGGGCCCATCTCAATGAGCCAGTCGGATTCCCGGAGGATCTGGGTGTCGTGATCCACAAGGATGACAGAATTCCCGTCCGCGATCAGGTCGTGCATGACTCCGGTAAGCCCGGTGATGTTGGAGGGATGGAGTCCGATGGACGGCTCATCCAGCACATACAGGACGCCGGTGGTGCGGTTGCGCACGGCCCGGGCGAGCTGCATCCTCTGGCGTTCACCGGTGGAGAGGGTGGAGGAGGCACGGTCCAGGGTCAGATAATCCAGGCCCAGGTCAATGAGCCGTCTGGCGCCGGTCTGGAAAGATTCGCAGATGCTCTCTGCCATGGGACGCATTTCCCCGGGCAGAGAATCCGGGACTTTTGCCACCCATCCGGTCAGGTCGGACAGAGTCATCCTGCAGGCTTCGTCCAGGGAGATGCCCTTAAGCCTGGGCGCCCTTGCCGCTTCGGACAGACGGGAGCCGCCGCAGTCCGGACAGAGATCTTCCTTCAGGAATTTTGCGACCCGCTTCATTCCTTTCTCATCCTTGACTTTCGAGAGGGCGTTTTCCACGGTGTAAACAGCGTTAAAATAAGTAAAATCCAGCTCTGCCGCATCGTTTGAATTTTTTGCTTTATAGAAAATGTGCTTCTTTTCCGCAGGGCCGTTGTAGACGATGTCTTTTTCCCGGTCTGTAAGATCGCGGAAGGGCACATCGGTACGCACACCCATTGCCCGGCACACTTCTGTCATCAATGACCACATGAGCGTTTTCCAGGGGATGACGGCGCCTTCATCGATGGTCAGGGATTCATCCGGGACAAGAGTCGAACGGTCCACCGTACGGACGATTCCGGTGCCGTCGCAGGTGCGGCAGGCTCCTTGGCTGTTGAAGGCCAGCTCTTCCGCGGAAGGTGCATAGAAATGTTCGCCGCACTCCGGACAGACCAGTTCCTGTTCAGCGGCCACTGCAAGTGTGGGAGGATGATAATGCCCGTTGGGACATCTGTGGCTGGCAAGTCGGGAAAACATCAGCCGCAGGCTGTTCAGAAGCTCCGTTCCAGTGCCGAATGTGCTGCGGATGCCGGGGACGCCCGGACGCTGGTGCAGCGCAAGAGCGGCGGGAACATACAGGACTTCGTCCACATCAGCCTTGGCGGCCTGAGTCATCCGCCGTCTGGTGTAGGTGGACAGCGCCTCCAGATACCGGCGGGACCCCTCCGCGTACAGGACTCCCAGGGCCAGGGAGGATTTGCCGGAACCGGAGACACCGGAAATGCCGACGATCCGGTCCAGGGGGATATCTACATTTATATTTTTCAGGTTATGGACCCGCGCGCCGCGGATCAGTATTTTGTCAGGCATGGGATTTCTCCTTCTTTCTGTATCCTTCTCTGCACGATTCATATACCGGACACTGCTTACAGTATAGATCAGGAGAACGGCAGTTACAAGACCGGATCCGCAAAGAGAGCGGGTCCGGCGTTGATAATGAAAGAATTAAAAAGAATTTTAAAAAGTGTGAATGGATTTTCCTCTGTCAGTCGTATTAAGAGTGTAACAGAAGTAAGCGCTGTGATATGATGGAGGAAACAGACGATGAAAAAATTATTGGCAGGAACATTGATTGCGGCATCAGTATTGTGTATCGGAGGGACAGGTGTGCTGGCGGCTCCCGGACGCGGACAGAATTTTACTGACAGCGACGGAAACGGGATCTGTGATCATCTGGAGACATCCCTGACGGACGGCATCCGGGGAGGCGGGATGAACTTTACGGATGAGGACGGAGATGGGATCTGTGACAACTATGGAACCGGAAACGCCGGGACAGGAAACACCGGAGCCGGGAATACGCCGGGAAATGCCGGGACCGGGAACTGCGTCGGCCGCCAGGAGGGAACAGGACGTCATGCGGGGAACGGGTGTCATGCGGGATTCCGAGGGGGACGGAACAGATAGACAGGACAGAAAGATGAAACGGAACCATAGAGACTTCGGGGGAAAGAGCTATGCGGAGTGAAGCGGACGCAGTCCGGGCTGTAGAACAATATGCGGACACAGTCCGGAGGATCTGTATGATTCATCTGAAAAACTACGCGGATACGGAGGACATATTTCAGACGGTATTTTTGAAGTATGTCCTAAGTTCCGTTTCTTTTGAAAGCAAGGAGCATGAGAAGGCCTGGATCATCCGGGTCACGGTAAATGCCTGCAGGGATCTTCTGAAAAGTTTTTTCCGCAGCCGCACCGTCCCTCTGGAGGAACTGGTGAGAGAACCGGCCGCGGCTCCTACAGGGGAGGACAGGGAGGTGCTGGAGGCCGTGCTGTCGCTGCCGGGGAAATATAAGGATGTCGTGTATCTCCATTATTATGAAGGATACACAGCCCCGGAGATCGGGCGGATCCTGGGGAAGAACGCCAATACTGTTTATACGCTGCTGACCCGGGCGAAGGGTCTTTTGAGAGAAAGGCTGGGAGGTGAGGACGATGGATGACAGGATCAGGAAAGCGCTGGAAGGGATCCGCGCGGAGGAGGAACTGAAAGCGCATACGGAAACTTACCTCCTGGAATATATGCGGAAAAAGCAGAGCCGGAAAGTGTGGAAACATTTCGGGCCTGCTGTCGCCGCCGCGGTCTGTCTTTTGCTGGTCTGCGTCTGTGCCGGGGGATGGAAGCTTTATTTCACGCCGACGGCTGCCGTCAGCATAGATATCAACCCGTCCGTGGAACTGGAGGTCAACCGGTTTGACCGGGTGCTCTCAGTGATCGGATTCAATGAGGACGGACAGGAACTGGCAGATTCTCTGGCCATCCGGTTCATGGACTGTGAGGAAGCGGTAGCCCAGATCCTGGAAAGCGAGACGGTTTCCGGCCTGATATCCGGGGACGGGATCCTGGAGATCACGGTTGCGGGAAACAATGACGCGCAGTGCGGCAGGATCCTGTCAGAGCTGGAGACGTCCACGGAGGATGAAGCGAATGCCCGCTGCTACTCTGCCTCCATGGAAGATGTGGAAAATGCCCATGAAGCCGGTCTTTCCCTTGGAAAATACCGGGTCTTTCTGGAAGTGCAGGCTTTGGATCCGGACATAACGCCGGAAGAAGTGCAGGGCATGACCATGAGAGAAATCCGGGAGCTGATCCGAGAACTGTCCGGTTCCGGAGAAGATATGGCGGAAGAGGACAATGCCGGGAACCACGGCCATGGATGGAACGGGGAAGACAATGAAGGAAACAGTGGAAAGAACGGCGGAAACAGCAGTGGAAACCGGCGCCATGGCTCTGCGTCCGGGAGGACACAGAGCCAGTGAAACGAATGGTTACCGGGAGGTGACTAAGGCAGATAAAAGTGCGTACTTGCATTCAGAATGTATAACAGGTAAGATCAGAGCAATGAAACATCGGACTGATATTTGAAGAAAGGATGCTGGAAATGTGAACATTGCCTGGCGGTTTGTCCCACCGGGGCGGTCTCTATTTTCGGGCACAGGCCGGAGGACAGCCTGACGCCTGTAAATACAAAAGAAGCCGCGCCGATGCTGGATGGACTGATCGCCAACAGACATTCCTGCAGACGGTATCAGGACCGGAATGTTGCTCCTGAAGTAATTGATGACATGATCCACCGACTTGCAAACGCTCCCAATGGCGGGAATAAGCAGCAGGTGGAGTTCACATTGATCGATGACAAAGAGAAGATGGCCCGTTTCCGTCAGACAGTCCGGAAGGAAACAGAACGCCTGGCCGGACAGGGAATCTATCCAGAAGGGTTTGACCGGGCCTCCTATGAAGATATGAAGCGCTGGGAAGGGACCGTCCGCCCGGATATGTTATTTTGCGGCGCGCCTCACCTGCTGATTCCTCATGCACCGGCGGGACAGGGGGAACCGGTGCAGGATGTGCTGATCGCGGGAACGTATTTTGAACTGCTCTGTGCCTCCCGGGGACTGGGGGCAGTGATGCTGACGTTTCCGCTGGGGGCTCTGGACCGGATGCCGGAGATTAAGGCAATGCTCGAAATCCCCGGAGATCATTATGTCGGGATGCTGATCGGGTTCGGATATCCGGAGATTCGTTATGCCAGAGGCGCACAGAGGACAGTCGGTGAGAACCGCATCCATCGCCCCGTGTTTTAGAGGGAGTGTCACATATACAGATATTCACGGAGCGGATTATCAGATTCTGGTGGAGGCAGATTTCCTTGTGAACCTGTATGAAGACCAGATGGGCAAAAACAGCGCGGAGTCTGTCCTGGATAAAATATTCAGGACAGGGATCGGGAGAAAGATCTGCGAAGAGATGTTCGCTCTCCATGAGAGTGGCCGAATGCTAGAATCAGATACAGCGGTATCTATTACCGGTCAATGTTCGCGTAGGTAATGAGCAGAGCGGAAAAATTCCCAAAGGCTGATTTTCGGGTTGATTTTTTTGTCATGGGCGCATATAATACATATTAACAGAACCCAACACGCCTCTCAACGATGCGGACCACGTTGGGTCTTTTAATTTCAGGGAGAATATTGTATGGGTGAACAAAAAATACATCAGCCGCCTATGACAATTGATGAACAAGTAGAAAATCTAAAAAGTATAGGACTGATTGTCAACGATGAAGAATACGCAAAACAAATATTGAATGACATATCTTATTTTAGATTAATTAAAGCTTACAGCCTGAATTTAAAGCCGAAGAATGGGAATTATTATAAAGGTGTAACTTTTGAACAGATTGTAGATTTATATCTTTTTAATTCAAATTTCCGTCAATTGATATTTCCGGAAATAGAAAAAGTAGAAATTAATGTAAGATGCCGGATTTCAAATTTTTTTGCGGAAAACTATGGTGTTTTAGGCTATTTGGATTCGGATAAATTTATAAATCCGGAATACCATAAAAGTTTTTTAAATGATATAGAGGCGGAAATACATAGAAACTTTAAGGCTCCGTCTGTGAGAAATTTTCGAGAGAATTATGAAGGTGGACAATTGCCGATTTATGCGCTGGTTGAGGTGTTCAGCTTTGGTACATTATCAAAATTTTACAAGAATATGAAGAATGGAGATAAAAAGATAGTAGCAAAATCATTTGGTGTTGGATATACATATCTCGAAAGCTGGATGGAGTGCATTGCATATGTCCGAAATATATGTGCACATTATGGACGTTTATATAATGCAAAATTGTCAAAGACCCCAATATTATATAAAGAATATTCAAAAGCTGGAATTAGAAATAATAGGATATTTGGAGTGTTATTATGCTTAAAACATCTGCTGATGAATGACAGACATTGGAATTTGTTTGTGGAAAGGATCGAGTTACTATTTGAGAAATATGAGAGTGTTGAAATAAAAACGATGGGATTTCCTCTAAATTGGAAAGACCTGCTGCAACATGATACTTAGATGATAACAGTATGACAACAAAAATACCGGACAGAAGAGAGACTTTCATAGGTCTCTTTTTTTATGCAGATTATACCCGAAAAAGCGCAGATTGTTCCCCTGATTTTCCGGGGAAATGGAATATTGATATAATATAAGAAGCAACGGCTGCGCAGCATATTTCCTCCGCATGTTTCGGGAGGTTGCTGCGGGCTGTTACAGATCAGGGATCGGCGGGGGGACAAAATAAACTGAGATACGGAAGAGGAGAACGTCGATATGAGATATATGAGACAGAGAGTACTGGCGGGAATTCTGGCCGCCGCGCTGTTGTCAGGACAGGCGGGGATCACTGCGGTATCTGCGGGGACAGATTCCGGGACGGCTGAATCAGCAGATTTTTCGGGGCATGAAACTGTCAGCGTGGCCGGGTTCGCGGAACTTTCGGAAGAGGAAGCCCGGCAGACGGTGCCGGTGGGGACGCAGAAGGAAGATCTGCCGTTGCCGGAGGAGCTGGAAGCATACATACAGGATACGGCGGATGAAACGGTCAGTATTACGGATATTACATGGGAGAGCGAACCGGAGTATGACGGCTTGGCTGAGGGAGAATATGTATTCACGCCTGTGCTCCCGGAGGAATATGTCCTGCCGGAGGATGTCAGCCTTCCGGCGGTCTCTGTAACAGTGACGGATGATGCGGCGGATAACGGGACGGCCGGCGTGCCGGAAGACGGGAATGACGGCAATGTACCGGATCAGGATACGTCCGGAGAAAGTGGAGAAAGTACAGATCAGGAATCGGAAGATGACGAGGCGGCGCGCCACATCGCGGAGACGGAAGGGGACTGTATGGATCTGGACTGTCCCATCCATTATCCGGAGGCTGTCAGGGAAGAGATGGAACAGGATGAAGTGCCGGAACTTCTGACGCTGGAAGATCTTGTGGAAGACTACGGGGTAACGCTTCCCGAGGAGAATACACAGACTTCCTCCATGCTCCGCAGTTTTTCCAGGAACAGTACGGCCGTGTCACTTCAGTCAGAGGAGACGCATCCACAGACGCTGATGGTCACCGAGGACAATGAGAACAACGCCCATACCGGAAGCCGCGACGGGGATATTGATGCCAGCATGTCCGAGTGGCGTTCGTCCCATCCCATAGAGATCGCTTTTACACTGGATGAACTGCCCACCCAGAGCGCTTACCTGGCGGTCAAAGCGTACGACGTGGACGAGGACTCCGGGGAGACCGACTATGTATACATCAACGACGATATTTACGACCCCATGGATCAGGAGAACAGTCACGAACACTCCTATAATGACGGGACTATCGGGTATCTGTCCGGAACCAATAATACGTGGAACACGACCGTGCTTGAGATCCCTCTGGAAAAACTCCAGCTCGGGAAAAATGTAATCTCTGTCACCATCGCCACCGGGTGGTGTGTTCAGATAGACTGGATGCAGCTGATCCTGGACGGCGGCGAATCGGATGAGAACATTGAAAGTTTCTCTCTGGATCTGGCAGATGCCTCTGTGGCGGACCGTACAGTGACTGTAGAGGCAGACGTGGAAGTCCGCCAGAACGGGAATGAGACGTATATGACGGAATATACGCTGATCCAGGACGCCACAGGCAACGCCCTGGACGCCTGTTTCGGAAGCCTTGCGGGCAACGGGGCCGAGACCATCGGACTTGACATGCCGCTGAACTCGGAGTCCGGACTTTACAGGATCACAGGAATTCTGAAGGATGAGAATGAACAGATCAAGGCGACAGACGAGATCACCTTTTATTTTGTCAGCGGGGCCGGACTGGGTCCCAGGATCACCCATACGCTGTCTACAGAGGAGACGACGGCGGGCAGCGTGACCATCACGGTGAGCGCGGAGGGATCGGAAGAATTGGGAGTCACGGATGTGTCTGTGCCAGTACCGGTACAAGTAGCAGAAGTTAACGGGATATATACGTTTGTGGTCCGTTATAAGCTGGATGGGACTGACACAACATGTACCTATACGGTGCAGGTCACAAACATTGATAAGACGCCGCCGGAGATCCAGTATCATACAGTGTCTGTGACAGAGGAGACGGATGTAGAGGAACTAAGGGAGCTTTTCGCGAAAGAGCTGACCGTCTCTGACAATGTAAGGCTGGCGGAGGAGCCTCTTTCCTACACCATCCCGGATGATATCACCGGCGCTCCCGGGACAAAGTATGTCCGGGTGACAGCTGTGGACTCAGTGGGGAACACGGCGCAGGAAGACTGTGCCGTCACAGTGACGCCGCTGCCGCTGACGCTGACGATGGAGGAGGCCCAGGAGGGCACAGGGGACAGCTTTGCTCTGTCCGCCGTGCTGACATATACCGGGGGAGAGGCGATTACTGAGACCGGTTTTGTCTGGGGAGTGACGGCCAATCCCACGCTGGATCTGAACAACGGGACTGTTCAGACATCAGGCCCTGTAACGGTGAAAGGCGGGACGCTGTCCGGGACGGCCACAGGGATCGCCGGCGGTATTGTGTACTATGCGCGGGCCTATGCCCGCACTTCTGACGGTGATGTGGTGTACAGTGATCCCCTCCAGTTTGGATCCGGGATCCCGGACTATGGAACCATCTCCATAAGCGGAGTAAGCGGCGGGAGCGGGCAGGCGGTCTTTACCATCAGCCGGACCGGAGGATCCGACGGGGCGCAGACCGTGTACTACCGCACCGTCAACGGATCCGCTGTGGGAGGGACCCACTTTACCCATGCGTCCGGATCGGTGACCTTTGCGGACGGAGATGCTTCCGCGAAGACAGTTACTGTCACCGAACAGGGGGTGACCGCGGCTTATGACGGCGACGCGGGAACCCGGTATTCCAACGCGGACCGCACCTATTCCCTGGAGATCTTCCGTGTGGAGGGCGGCGCGTCCATCGACGGGGACGGTGCGTCCATGACCCGCACGATGACCCGCAGCGGAGATTACACGGTCAGCCGGGATATCTATACCTCCGAGCGGTCTTTGGTCCAGCTGGCGGAGACGGCGAACAAGACGACGGACGGGCAGTATATCGCGGACGGAGAAAGAGGACAGGGAGCCAGAGAATACAATGTAAATTTCCTGACCAACCGCAACAATGTACAGAACTGGCATGATGACGCCGACTTATCGGATTATTATACAGACCGGGAACGGGAATACATAAGCGCCACGGCCGGGAACTGGTACTACCGGTATCAGATGTGGGTCTATGAGGATGAAGACGGCTATGAGAACGCTTATATCGGCACCCAGCCTGTGGAGGACCGGTATTACGACAAAGGAGGGAGCGCAAATGCGGTGTCCGGCATTGCCGGACAGCTCTGGGCATGTACGTTCCTGCAGGGGCAGAGGGATGCTGCCGGGCAGTACTCGTTCCCGTCTTCCAGCAGCGGAGGCGGTGAAAACAGCTATCGTCCCCACAGGATCTCCAACAGCGCCACGTCCTACAATGGCAGGGAATATGTCTCTCTGGCCACGGACCAGACCGCGTACATCTATTTCGGGGCCAATGGCTCCGGCCAGGACAGATGGTACCTGGACGGGCTGACCAGCTATGCCGTTGTGGGCGATGGGACGGAACCCCGGCTGCTGGGCGTGGCGCCCATGGCGGGAGGAACCTATCTCCCGGGCGATACCATCACGGTGTCCCTGGTCTTTGACGAGATCGTGGACAGTCAGAACAGCACCCTGAACGGGCTCACCATCACCACCAATGTGGGTACTCTGACTTATGCCGGAGGAGCGGACACAAATGTGCTGTATTTTACGGGTGAGGTAGATACGTCCGTCAGCCTGGACGGCAGCAGTGCGCTGCAGGTGACGTCGGTCAGCAATGCCGGCGGGATCAAGGATATGTGCGCCACGACGGGAACCACATCCGCCGTGAGCGGCAATACGAACGTAACCGTGGATGCCTCGCAGCCTTCTGCGACGATCACGGCCAATACGACAGGGGCGCGTCCCAGCCACACGGCGACCATCACTGCGGCGAACGCGGATCGCGTCCAGTATGTGTGGACGACGGATACAGCCCTGCCCGCCTACGGGTGGACAGAGGTGAGTAGCGGGGAGACCATTACGGCGGCCCAGGATTCCGGGACAGCCGGAGCGGTGTCCACGTGGTATCTCCATGTGCTGGCGACAACCGATACAGGAGCTTCCGCCCATACTTATGAAAGTTTCAGTTTTCAGCAGCCGGCCATCACAGGCGTGTCTGTCCGGGAGAGCGGATCTGCCTCCGGCGCAGATGTGTCCAGTGTATGGAGGCCATATAAATACATCGTGGTGGAATACACCGGGACCCAGTCTGCTTCCGATACTACGCTGACATTCAGCGGGCCCCAGAACGACAGCCAGACCTTCCGGGACAGCGGCGGGACCCGTTATCTGAGAGTGACGGAGAACGGCGTTTATACGGTCACGCTGACAGATTCTTTCGGGAATGTCCTGACCAGGACGGTGAATGTACAGATGATCGATACGCAAGTGCCGTCGGTCACACTGCGGAGCGGAAGCGGAACGGGCGCGGTGTACAATGAGCTTGCCTTCTCCGTGAGCCCTTCGGATACCGGAGGGAGCGGCATTGCCTCGGTGGAGTATGCCTGGACCACAAGTGAGAGCGAACCGTCGGCATGGAGTACGCTGAACCCCCGGGCGGACGGAAGTTATACAGCGGAATACACCGCCACGGAAAGCACAAGGACGACCAGATACCTTTATGTCAGAGCCACGGACGGGGCGGGGAATACCTTTACCACACATTCCGACGGATACGACGTCATCGCTCCGGCATCGGGAACCGCGCTCCCGTCCATCACGGTCACGGGGAACCCCACCGGCTGGACTTCAGGTTCCGCTGTTTTGGAATGGAGCGTGACCGCCGGTACGGGAACGGGGGCGGGAGATATCTCTTCCATTGTCACACCGGACGGAATGAGCATCAGCGACGGCGTGACGGCGCTTCCTTCTTCCGGAAGCTGTACAGTGACGGAAAACGGCATGTACGTGTTCTCTGTGATCGATGAATACGGAAATACAGACACGGAGGAGATTATCGTCAATTATCTGGACAATGAAGCGCCTTCTCTGGGGAATATCAGCGCCTCATCCCAGGGGCAGACGGCGACAGTTACTCTTACGACGCCGACAGATGACAATACTTCTCAGTATGACAGCAGCGGAAACTATACCGGCCGTTCGGGAAGCGGCATCCGGACACGGGAATACCGGCTGGGAAACAGCGGCAGCTGGACAGCGTTTACCGGAAATACATTTACCGTGGCGGTCAACGGCACATACAGTGTAAGGCTGACGGACCAGGCGGGAAACAGCAGGACATATACCGTAGAAGTAAGCGGGATCGACACTACGGATCCCACCGTGACGCTGGGAAGCCTGACGCCCGACGGGGAGGACGGATGGTTTAAGACCACGCCGGTTTCCGTTGCCGTAACCTATGCGGATGGCGCCAACGGCAGCGAGGGCGGAGAGCCCAGCGGCATTGAAGACGCGAAATACGCTTTTGTGACCGGCAATACGGACGTGCCGGCGGAAGAAGAACTGCAGGATCTGCCCGCCAGCGGCGGGACGGTCTCTCTGGGGACAGCGGCGGCAGATTCCGCCAACGGGACCTGGTATCTGTATTACCTGGTGACGGATCAGGCGGGAAACAGTACCAGCGGATATTCCCAGGCCATCAAGAAAGATTCTTCAGAGCCGGAGCTCGAGGTTTCGGGACCGTCCGCCGGGCAGACGGCTGCGGACGGCATTACCTTTACAGTTTCAGCGGAAGGGTACGGACCCTCCGGCGGGAGCATCCTGGCGGGAGACAGCAGCGACGCGGAAGCCATGGAAGAACTGGACTCCAGACAGGACAGCGGTGCTCTGACGGACACATATACGGTGAAAGATTCCGGAACTTATTACTTCAGATATATGACCGGAGCGGGAAATACAGGATATGACACGGTCTATGTCCATGAGGTGACGTTTGATACAGGGGAAGGCAGCAGTGTCTCTTCTCAGCTGGTGTGGACGACTCTTCCGGAAGGATCGGAGGATACTTCTGTACAGTGCAAAGTGCAGAAACCGTCAGATCCGGAACTCACCGGCCATACATTTGAGGGCTGGTACACGGACGAGGACTGCACAGAGGCCTATGATTTTGATACGCAGATAAAAGAAAACACGACACTTTACGCAAAGTGGGAGGCGGAAGAGTATTCCGTGTCCTACCAGATCGGTGGGGAGACCTATACGCCGGACATCTCTTATCAGTCCTATACTTACGGGGTCGGGCTGACCCTGCCCCAGCCGGCGAGAGAAGGCTATACATTTGACGGATGGTATCTGCAGTCCGATTACAGCGACGGGGAGCGCCAGACAGCTATCGGAGCGGAGGAGACCGGAACACGCACGTTCTACGGGCGCTGGATCGATGTGACAGATCCCTCGCTGTCTGTGGAACTTACCCGGGAGGGCAGCGCGGCGGACGACGGTACAGTATGGCACAATGCGCAGACCGAGCCGGAAATCAGACTGAACTATTCAGACAATGAAGGCGTGACCGCCCTGTATGTAAAAGTGGACGACGGAGACTTTGAAGAAATCTCCGGGGCCGGGACAGGAAGCGGAACCCCCCAGGATACAGAGTATGAGTATGCAGATCTTCAGGAGGGCAGGCATACCTATACGTTCCGCGCGGAAGACGCGGCAGAGAACTGGAAGGAGCAGTCTGTCACGGTGAACCTGGATACCACAGCGCCCGTCATCGGAGAGATCACTTATGAATATAAGGCGGCAGATTTTCTTGACTGGATCATCGGGAAGGAAAGCCTGGTGATCACGATCCCTGTGGAAGAATACGGAAGCGGGGCGGAAACCATCGACTATACACTTCAGCAGGACGGCGGTGAAGAGCAGAAACTGTCTGCGGAACTGGCGGATACCGACGGCGGCCGGGAGGCTGTGCTCACATTTGAAGCAGACTGGAAGGGGACGGTGACAGACATCACCTGCACCGACACAGCGGGGAATGTGTCCGCCGTGAAGAGCTTAAGCAGCACGGGCGGCATCATCGTGGAGGACAATGCCCCGGAGATCAGTTTTGAGGCAGTTACAGAAGGAGCGGATCTGTCCGGATGGCTGCCGGATAAGGAAACGGTCAGCGTGGAGGTCGCCGATACCCGGGAGGAAACGGGCGATGGGATCTCTTCCGGGATTGCGGAGGTGACCTGGTCGCTGGACGGCGGGGACGCAGTGTCCGTAAGTGATCAGGGATTTGACAGCAGCCTTGAAGATTCCTGTGATTTTACTGTGGAGATCACCGGCAGGGGAGAGCATACGCTGAATGTAACTGCGGTGGATCATGCGGGAAATACAAATACACAGAGCATTAAGGTGAAGATCAGCGAGAAGCGGGAAACGCCGGACGCGGGCATTGATTACAGGGAAGAAACGCTGACCGGCCTTGAGCCGGGCGGCTCTTACACAATAAAAAGCAGCGTGGCAGCAGGCGAGACAGTCACTGCTTCCGATGACGGTACAGTGGATATCAAAGAGCAGTGGATGGGCCAGGGACTTGTGATCGTGAGACAGGGAAACGGAACCGACTACAGGGACAGTGAGGAGCAGTATCTGCCGGTGGATAAGAGACCGGACGCGCCCGAAGGCCTGGAAGGAACGTCCGTGTCTTACCAGTCGGAGGACGGGACCATCACCAATGTTACTGCAGCGATGGAATACCGGAAATACGAAGAGACTTCCTGGATCCAGATCACGGAAGACATGCTGACGGAAGGCAGCCTGACCGGTCTTGCCGCAGGGACATATCTGGTGCGTTTCCAGGCGACAGACAGCAGTTTTGTGTCGCCGACGAAGAGTGTCGTTGTGCCGGAATATACGCTGGTTGAGATCGGCGGAAGCATTGCGGTCAGCGGGGGCCTGAAATACGGGGAGACTTTGACTGCAGACATCTCCGGGATGACGCCGGGAGAGGCGACCATCCGGTATGAGTGGAAGCGAAGCGGCAGTGCGGACGTTCTCGGGACAGAGCAGACCTATCTTCTGACGGCGGACGACATCGGACATACGATCACTCTGACAGTATACGGGACAGAGGCTTATACCGGGGAACTGAGCGCTGAGACGGCCCGGGTGGAAAAAGCGGACGGAGCGGAGATCAGCGGAGCCGGCAGTACAGATGAGACGATCCGCAATCGAACGGACGGCACCATCACCGGCATCACAACGGCCATGGAATATAAGCTGTCCACAGAAGATGCATATATTGCGGTCACAGAGCAGATGCTGACGGAAGGGGCGCTGACGGGGCTGGCTCCGGGCAGCTATGATGTACGCTGTCAGGAAACAGAGGTCAGCAAACCCGGCCCTGTAAAAACATTTGTGATCCGGGAGGGAAGGACGCTGACCGTATCGTTTGAGAGCAATGGCGGCAGCGCTGTGGAAAATGAGACAGGGCTGTCATGGCATAACAGGGTGACAGAGCCGGCAGAACCTGTCAGGGAAGGATACAGGTTTGACGGCTGGTATGAGGACAGCGCGCTGCAGGATGCATGGGATTTCAGTCGGGATGAAGTGGAAGACGATCTGACACTTTACGCGGGGTGGACAGATATCGCCAGCCCCTCGCTGTCTGTGGAACTTACCCGGGAGGGAGGAGAAGCGGACGACGGAACAGTCTGGCACAATGCGCAGACCGAGCCGGAGATCAGGCTCACTTATTCGGACAATGAGGGCGTGGCGGCGCTGTATGTAAAGGTGGATGAAGGAGAATACTCAGAAATCGCGGAGGCCGGGACAGGAGATGGGACGACTGTGGATACGGAGTATGAATACACGGATCTTCAGGAAGGAAAGCACACCTATACGTTCCGGACGGAAGACGCGGAAGGGAACCGGACGGAACAGTCTGTTGCCGTAAATCTGGATACCGCAGCTCCTGTGATCGGGGAGATCACCTGTGAGTATAAAGAAGAAGTTTCCGGCTGGATCGTCGGGGAAGAGCGCCTGGTCATCCGGATCCCCGTGGAGGAGAACGGAAGCGGGGCGGATGCGGTCACCTGTACAGTCCGGGAGGACGGCGGCGAAGGACAGACCGTGACGGTCCGGCTTGAAGATAACGGCGACGGCCAGGCGGCGGAACTTACCTTTGAAGCGGACTGGAAGGGAACGGTGACAGACATCACCTGTACAGATACGGCGGGGAATGTATCCGACGCAAAGAATCTGAGCAGTACGGGCGGCATTATCGTAGAGGACAATGCCCCGGAGATCTGTTTCCGGGCGGCCACAGAAGGGGCTGACCTGACCCAATGGCTGCCGGATCAGGAAACTGTGATCGTGGAAGTTGCCGATGCCGGGACAGAAGCGTCTCCTGCGGTCTCTTCCGGGATCGCGGAGGTGACCTGGTCGCTGGACGGAGAAGAAGCCGTGCCGGTCAGCCAAGGACGAGCAGACGGCCTTACGGAGTCCTGTGATTTTACTGTGGAGATCTCCGGCAGGGGAGAGCATCTGTTGAGCGTCACTGCAGTGGATCATGCAGGAAATACGAATACACAGCAGATCACGGTCCGGATCAGCGAACAGTGGGAGATGCCTCAGGCAGTGATTGATTACAGAGCGGAAACGCTGACCGGCCTGGCCCCGGAAGGATCCTATACGATAGAAAGCAACGCCCTGGAAAGCGGGACGGTCACGGCATCTGCAGACGGCACAGCGGATATCCCGGAGCGATGGATGGGACAGGAACTCGTCATCATAAGAAATGGGAACGGGGCTGACCGCCGGGACAGCGGCGCCCAGATCCTGACAGTGGACGCAAGGCCGGACGCGCCTGAAGGCCTTGAAGGGACAGCCGTGTCCTATCAGTCGGAGGACGGAACCATCAGCGGCGTCACTTCAGCCATGGAGTACCGCAGATCCGGAGATGAGACCTGGATCCCGGTTACGGAAGACATGCTGGCAGGCGACGTTCTTGAAGGTCTGGCCGCGGGAATGTACGAGGTGCGTTACCAGGCCACAGAAACGGCCTTTGCTTCCCCGTGTTCCGAGATCTCCGTGCCGGAGTATGTGCCGGTTGAGATCAGCGGGATCCTCCGGATCAGCGGAAAAATGATCAGCGGGGAGACCCTGGCTGCAGACCTGTCCGGAGTCCTTCCGGCGGACGCGGACGTCAGGTATGAGTGGAGACGGAGCGGAAGCGATGAAATCCTTGGGACAGAGAGCTCTTACCGGCTGACGGCAGACGATATCGGCCATACCATCTCACTGACAGTATATGGAATAGAGGCTTATACCGGTCAGTTAAGCGCGGCGGCAGATGGGACCGTAGAGGCGGCCAGAGCGGCAGACACCGGGGACGGGGCCGGAGTTACGGCCTGGCTCCTTCTCCTTATCGTGTCCGGAGCAGCAGCCGCGGGATTCGGCGCGCTGGGATACCGGAATAAGAAAAGAAGATAAAAGAATAAGGCCGGAACTTGATAGTCGTTATCCCGGGAGATATAATAGGCACAACAGATGACAGCGAAAAGGGAGACAGGATATGTATCTGGCGGCATTGTGCGATGATGAGAAACTGGAACTGGATAAAATGGAAGCGATGCTAAGGACGTACTGTGAGAGCCGTCCTGACACCGCTGTCCTGACACAGCGGTTTGAGAGCGCGGAGGAATTGCTCTGCGCAGTAGAAAAAGAGGATTACCGTCCGGATCTGATCCTGATGGATATTTATATGCCGGGAAAGTCTGGAACAGAGGCGGCCCGGGAACTGAGGGAATTGGGAAGCGGGGCCGGGGTCATTTTTCTGACCACTTCGAAAGAACATGCGCTGGAGGCGTTTCAGGTAGAGGCGGTCCAGTATCTGGTAAAGCCCGTTACAGAGCAGGAATTATTTCCTGTTCTGGAAAGGCTCTGGGATGTGATTGACAAAGAAAAGAAAAAATATTTTCTGTTCAAAACGGAAGGCGGGATCCGCAGGGTGTCGCCCCAGAGTATTGTCTTCTGTGAAGCCCAGAAAAAATATCAGATCATCTATCTGACGGACGGGACGCAGCTTCGGCTCCATATGACGATGACAGCTTTATACGGGGAACTTTCAGACTGTTCTGAATTTGTCAGAGTGGGAGCTACGTATATCGTAAACCTGATGCACGTAGAGAACCTGAATGCCCGCCAGATACAGATGGCGGGACAGCGAATCATCTATCTTCCGAGGGGATCATATAAACCCCTTCGGGAGCAGTATTTCCGCTATTATTGTGAAGAAGAGTGACGGTTCTTCCGCTCAGGAGAAATCGGAATCCGGACAGGAAAGGAAGATATTGATATGTATATCGGAATCTCTATTGTATATCTGCTCCATTCTGCAGCTGTGTTTCTGCTCTGCCGTTCCCGGTTCAGCCGGAAGAAGACGCTGCTGATCTGCGGAGGCATGGCGGCCGCGCAGATCATAATCTTGTTTAGCCTTCCTTCGCCCGACAGGAGTGCAGCCTGGGCATATCCGCTGTTTGGCCTGGCATTTGTAGTTATGATGGCAAACTGTCTTATTGTATCCTCAGAACCGCCCGCGCAGTCCCTGTTTGTAGCAATGACGTATTCACAGGTATTTCTGGTCCTGATCTTTCTGTCCAATCTGATCTCGAAGTTTTGTTTTGGTTCAGACCTCGACGCAACGATGTGGATCCGCACGTTCCTGCACATCGCGTTTCTTATTTTGTATGTCGCGCTGTTTAAAAAGAAAGTGGATGACATCAAGGCGCGGATCACGGAGGGCTGGCTGCCGATGTGCCTGCTGTCCGTTCTGTATACCGGATTTATCGGCTATCTCAGCATGAGGGCGCAGGTGAACCGGCTTGGCCAGACAGAGATGGTGCTGTTTGTGCTTCTGCTGGCCGTGATGATCACAGGATATGGAGTCATCTTCCATACGATCCATTACATGAAGGAAGCCTTTCTGAACAGAGAGATCGAACAGCATGAAAAGATCCTGGAACAAAAGCTGGAAATCATGCGGGAATCTGAGCGGGAAGCAAAACGTCTCCGGCATGATCTCCGGCATCACATGATAAATATAGCGGAATATGCGAGAAAGGGAGAAAACGCGGCTCTGCTTTCTTATCTCGAAGAATACGGCGCGGATATAGAGGGGACAGAGTCGAACCATCTGTGCGCGAATCAGACGGTTGACAATATACTGACAGTGTATGCCCGCCGGGCAGATCAGAATGAGATCGAGGCAGATTTTGACGTGAAGACAGACAAAGAAATCGGCATCCGTGACGTAGATCTGGTGGCGATCCTGGCCAATCTTATGGAGAACGCCATAAACGGCTGCCTTAATTCTGGGAAAAGCCGGATGTATCTGCATGTGAAGATCCGCACAAAAGAACAGAAGCTTTCTTTTCTTGTGGAAAATACATGTGCGGATCAGACGGATACGGGGGATGGATCCGGTCAAAAATCCCCCCGCCGGGGAATCGGTCTTTCCAGTGTGATGAAAAGCGTAGAAAAATATGGAGGAGACGCGGATTTTAGAAATGAGAAGGGCAGGTTCATCTGCAGGATCATTCTGAACCTGCCCAGGAGATCATCTGCTGAGGAACTGCCGTAAAACGGATTACAGCAGCATCGTTTTCCCTTCCCCGCAGAGTTTTTCAAAATCTGAGGTAAAATCCTCGACAGCCCGGTCCACATCCGCGCAGCGAAGAAGTCCGTCAATCACGTCCGGAGCAGCGGTGACCGCGCCAATGCCATACCGGACCAGTTCAAGAATCTGCTGAGAGTTTTTGAAGCTTGCGGCCAGGACCTGGGTTTTCAGACCGTTCATCCTGAAAATGTCATGAATAGTCTGGGCGGTCCGGATCCCGTCCGCCCCAAGGTTATCGATCCGGTTTACATAAGGGGCTACATAGTCGGCTCCTGCTTTGCCTGCCAGGAAAGCCTGCATAGGTGTGTAGACTGCTGTGGCTGTGACCGCGATCCCTTCTCCGGACAACAGTCCGATCGCCTTGATGCCCTCCGGTACGGCAGGCACTTTTACATAGGTGCCGTCTCCCAGCTCCCGGACGATGCTGCGCCCCTCTGAAACCATATCCTCTGCTTTGCGGGAAATGACCTGAACATGGAGTTCCTCTCCGGGTCCGATAAATTTTCGGATTTCTTTCAGAACCTCATAAGGTTTTCTTCCTGTTTTTGCGAGAATAGACGGATTGGTTGTTACACCGTCCACCGGATAGTAATTGTAGATCTTTCTGATCTTATCCAGGTCTGCATTATCAATTAGAAATTTCATAGTCTGCCTCCTAACAATCAAGTGCGCTGCGATAAAATTTTCGCTTGGTTATTTATTGTCAATAATGACCTGGATCGCCTTTCTTCTGTTCTTGTCAAATCCATCTGAATTTCTTACAACAACTCCCATATACAGAGTGTCGATGATCGCAAACTCAGCTGTCCTGCGGGCGATCTCCTCATGTCCCGGCGTATAGTCTGTGGTCGCCGTGAATATTTTGATATCCGAATATTTGACCAGCTCACAGCTGGGATAGTGGGTGATGCACAGAGTGGTCGCCCTGTTTTCTTTTGCAAGTCTCAGAGCGTCTACCACCAGTTTTGTCTCTCCGGAAAAGGAAATGCCGACGGCCAGATCGCCTTCCCTCAGCTGACCGGCAGATACAAGAGCCTGTGCTGTGTCGGTGTAGGTGGCGGCATTAAGCCCCAGCCGCTGAAATTTGGTGAAGGCGAAGTTGCATACGACCCAGGCATCGCCGATCCCGAAAAAAACAATGCGTTTCGCCTCGGCTACGGCTGAAATGGCCCGGTCGAAATCTTCATTGCAGAGAAACAGTGTATCCTGCAGGGTCTTCTCATACTGCCAGACAATTTTTTTAAAGATGGTATAGGCATCGTCTCCGCTTCGAATTTTATTGACACCGTTGTCATATGCGGTACTGCTGACATCCGAGAGCTGCTGTTTTAGTTCTTTCAGTCCGCTTAATCCCAGCTTACGGCAGAAACGCATAATGGAAGCGTCACTGCAGTCGGCATTTTTTGAATAGTCGGATAAAGTGTAGTTTATGACTTTCTCCGGCTCTTCCAGAGCAATGTCGGCCGCTCTTTTTTCAGATTTTGTCAGCGATGGGTACAAGAATTTGATCTTGACAAAAATTTCACTGCTTGTATTGTCCATACAGATCTCCTTTCCATAAACAATCCCCTGAAATTTTCCGGATTCCCCCCGGAAGGGTATTTTATAAAACGCTCATAATTTTAGCATTATTATAGCAAACTTTATTTCAGGAGAACACCGTGAAATACTTTTTAAACCGCATATGTGTTGAAAGTATTATAAAATAAAAAACAAACAAAATCAACATTTTTTATGTTTAAAAATGACAAAAAATTAACCGGATAAGATTTTAAAATAGCGTAAAATAGGGATAAATCAAAAATAAAACATTAAAAAGTTGTCAAAATATAAAATAATAATTGACAAAAAATAACGTCTGTAGTAAGATATCCACAACAGAAAACGCGTTTTTCCCGGAAGCGTACGGCCGGGGAGAAAATTTAATGGAGGTAAATTATGAAGAGAAAAATTTTATCAATGGTACTTGCAGTGTCAATGGTAGCGGCTATGGGATTAGCCGGATGCGGAAATAACAGCACAGACGACACAAATGCAGATTCTTCCGCCGAAACAGAAAATACAGAATCATCATCAGAATATAAACTGGTCTTCTCCGGATCTGACCTGGCGAACCCCTGGGTCGTCATGGTAAAAGACGGATTTGAAGCGGCCTGCGAAGACAACGGGATCGAGTGCGTGTCTCTGAACGCGGGAAGCGATGTGGAGCAGCAGGTGTCAGATATCGAGAACTCTATCGAAGGCGGATACAACGGGATCGTTTTTAACCCCATCGACGGGAACGCGCTTGAATCCGTGCTGAATCAGGCGACAGAAAAAGGGATTGCAAGTGTGACGGTAGCTCAGAAAGCGGACGCGGCGACGGCAGGCATCGAACTTGACGACTATGCGTATGGCCAGGTCATCGCTGAAAACGCGGTAGAGTGGATCAATGAGACTCTCGGAGGAAAGGGAAAAGTAGCCGTTCTTGCGGAGGATAATATTGAATCTTCTATCCGCAGAGGTGACGCTATTGTCGATACGATCGAAGAGCAGTGCCCGGATATGGAGATCGTGGCAAGGCAGCAGGGAAATACTCCTGAACAGGGCCTTTCCGTTGTTGAGACACTCCTTATCCAGCATCCGGACCTGAACGTGGTCATCGCCTGCAATGACTCCGGCGGAATCGGAGCTTACCAGGCATTTGAGAACGCCGGACTGGCTACAGAGGCGGACCGCGCGATCTTCTCCGGGGACAATACGACAGAAGCTGCAGAATACATCAAGATCCCGGACAGCATCTACCGTGGGACAGCAGATCTTTATCCGTATGAGAGCGGTTATCAGGCAGTGGAGATGATTCTTGAATATCTTAAGAACGGGCTGCCGGAAGAACACGAGAGTGTGACGCTCGACATGGGTCCTGTGACAAAAGAAGATCTGATGAATGAGGACAGCGAGTAAAACAGATAATCAGTGATCAAAACAAATCATGAAAGAATGAAGAAAGTGAATAAATTATGAGCGCAAGAAGTATTTTAAAGGTGAACCACATCTCAAAATATTACTCCGGTGTAAAGGCTCTGGATGATGTCAGCTTTGAAATACAGGAAGGCGAAATGCATGCTCTGTGCGGGGAGAATGGCGCCGGGAAATCTACATTGATTAAGATCCTGACCGGCGCCATCCGGCCCACAAGTGGAAATTTTGAATTTGACGGCGCGACCTATACGGAAATGAATCCAGGAAAGGCCATGGAGGCCGGGATAAGGGCGATCTATCAGGAGTTTACTCTTGTACCCTACCTCTCGGTGGCCGATAACCTGTTTTTCGGACGGGAGCCTGTCAAAGGAATTATAAGAGACAGAAAAAAGGCAGAAGAAGAGACGCGAAAACTCTGTGAATCCATCGGAATTTCCATTGATCCAAAGGCAAAAGTCGAATCGCTTGGAATCGCGCAGCAGCAGATCGTGGAAATTTTAAAGGCTGTGTCCAACAAGGCAAAATTTTTCATTATGGACGAGCCCACGGCGCCTTTGACTGTGAATGAGACGGAGACATTTTTCAAGATCATCCGTCAGCTGAAGGAAAACGGAGCGACGATCATCTTTATCTCCCACAGGCTGGAGGAAGTTTTTGAACTGTGTGACAGAGTGACTGTATTCTGTGACGGAAAGTTCGTTGTAACAAAAGATGTAAAAGACGTGGACCGGAAACAGCTTATCTCCTATATGGTAGGGCGTGAGCTGGCCGATACCTACCCGGAAGGGGACATGGCGTCGGAAGAAAACATACTGGAAGTGAAAGGGCTTACCAACTCAAAGCTCAAAGATGTAAGCTTTTACCTGAAAAAGGGAGAGGTGCTCGGATTTGGAGGTCTGGTAGGAGCGGGAAGGACGGAGATGGCCCGGGCTCTTTTCGGGGCGGATCCGGTCAAAAAAGGCGAGCTTATCCTGAAAGGAAAACCGTACAGCCCTAAAAATCCGTCAAATGCCCTTGCCCATGGGATCGGTCTGATCCCGGAAGACAGAAAGACCCAGGGACTGATCATGGAAATGTCAGTGGAGGGCAACACAACGATCAGCATACTGAAACAGATGGTTACGAACCATATTTCATTAAATAAGAAAAAAGAGCACGAGTGCAGCAGAAAATATATAGAAGAACTCAAGATCAAGACACCGTCGGCCGGCCAGCTGGTCAAAAATCTGTCCGGCGGAAACCAGCAGAAAGTCGTACTTGCGAAGATGATGGCGGCAGACTGTGATGTACTGATCTTTGACGAGCCGACCAGAGGGATCGACGTCGGCGCGAAACAGGAAATTTATACTTTGATGCGGGAAATTACCTCCAAGGGAAAGAGCATCATTATGATCAGCTCAGATATGCCGGAACTGATCGGCATGTCGGACCGGATCATCGTTATGAGCAACGGAAGTGTTTCCGGAGAACTGAACCGGGGAGAATTTGCCCAGGAAACGATTCTGGAATATGCGTCCAGTAAAGTCTGAATTGGAGGAAATGAACATGAAAAATAAAAATCAAAAGACAATAAATTATCTGTTGGATTACGGGATCGTAATCGTACTGATCGCTCTGTTTATCCTGTTCTCTCTGCTGTCTGACAGATTTCTGTCTTCCAGCACGATATTTACCATACTGAGACAGGTGGCCGTGACAGGTATTATTTCTGTTGGTATGACCTTTGTCATGCTGACAGGAGGGATCGATCTTTCCGTGGGCTCCGTAGCGGCGGTGGCAGGCGTTCTCGCCGCATGGCTGATGACATCAGGCGGACTGCCGACAGTGGCGGCATGTCTTCTGTGTCTTCTGGTGGGGGCGGTCTGCGGCCTGATCAACGGTATCTGCGTGACAATATTCCATATTCCGCCGTTGATCGCGACTCTTGGAAGTATGACCTCCCTCAGAGGAGCCGCGTACCTGTTGTCAAACGGAAGTCCGATCTACGGGTTTGATCCGAATATAAAAAACTTTTCTCAGGGAAGCATCGCCGGGATACCCTATCCGGTCATCCTGATGCTTGTGATCTTTATCATCGGAGCGTTTGTTCTCTTCTGTACCAGGACCGGACGTTATATTTACGGAGTCGGCGGCAACGAGGAAGCCAGCAGGCTGTCCGGAGTAAAAGTGGTAAAGACGAAGATCATTGTATATGTTGTCAGCGGTTTTCTGGCAGCTGTAGCGGGCCTTGTGCTTCTTTCCAGGACAAACAGCGGACAGCCTTCTGCCGCGGACGGCGCGGAGATGGACGCTATTACGGCGGTCGTTCTGGGTGGTGTCAGCATGAACGGAGGCAAGGGAAATATCTGGCTTGTGATCGTCGGAGTCGTGATCATGGGAACTCTGACTACGGGAATGGTCATGAACAACATCAATGACTACGCGCAGCAGGTGATCAAGGGACTTGTTTTGATCGCGGCAGTCGCGTTTGACAGTTTTTCACAGCGCGTTAAGGCGAAAAATGTAGTGGTTTAAGAAATGGGGTAATTCAATATGCTTGAACAATTAAAGACAGAAGTTCTTAAGGCCAACAAGCGCCTGCAGACAGAGAATCTGGTCGTGCTGACGTGGGGAAATGTCTCGGGCCGGGATCCGGAAACAGGGCTGATCGTGATCAAGGCAAGCGGAGTCCGGTATGACATCATGACCGAGGATGATCTTGTTGTTGTAGATCCGGAGGGAAATGTCGTGGAGGGAAAACTTCACCCGTCAACCGATCTCCCGACACATCTGGTACTGTACCGGAATTTTAAAAATATCCATGGGATCGTACATACCCATTCTACTTTCGCGGCTGTGTGGGCCCAGATCGGGGCCGGGATTCCCTGCTATGGAACGACCCATGCGGATTATTTCCCGGGCGTGATCCCGGTAACGCGGGAGCTGACACCGGATGAGGTCAAGGCGGATTATGAAAAAAGCACAGGGGAAGTTATTGTGGAGACCTTCCGGGACATTGATCCTGAGGTAATGCGGGCTGTTCTGGTGAAAGGCCATGGGCCGTTCGTATGGGGAAGTTCCGCTTCCGACGCGCTGCACAACGCCATCGTGCTGGAAAATGTGGCCAAGATGGATCTGTTTACAAAAATGGCGGCGGATTCCGGAACGAAGGAACTGGGAAGCGCTCAGCTGAAAAAGCATTATGACAGAAAATTCGGAGAGGACGCTTACTACGGACAGGAATAGAGGTATGGAAATGATCAATATAGAGACAATAATCAAAAATGTGATCACTGCGGAGAGCAGAGCTGTTATGGATCAGCTGAACGTGATCGACATGGATGCCGCCGCGAAAGTGGTGGATCTGTTCTGTGACTGCCGTGGCAAGATCCTTGTCACAGGATGCGGTACTTCCGGAGCCGCGGCGAAAAAGATCGCCCATACACTCTGTTGTATCGACCGTCCGGCTGTCTATCTCAATCCGGCAGACGCGCCCCATGGCGGTCTGGGCGTAGTCGCGGCGGGAGACGTGGCGGTGTTTCTGTCAAAGGGAGGCGCTACGCCGGAACTGGTCCGGCTGGCACGCATTTGTAATGAGAGAGGCGCGGCGACGGTAGCAGTGTCAGAGAAGGATGGAACACCTCTGACCGATGTGTGCGGCATCTGGCTGAAAGTCAGGGTAGACAGAGAGCCGGATGAATTCAATATGCTGGCTACTGCCAGCACACTGTCCGTCATCTCTGTGATGGATGCCATCGCTGTATGCGTGATGCAGAAGACCGGGTTCTCCAGAGAAGATTTCGCCATGATCCATCCGGGCGGAGCGGTCGGAGAAAAATTATCAGAAGAGACGGATGTTATAAAATTTGGAGAGAAGAAAGGAGCTTGAGATATTATGGCAGACAAGAGACGACGTTTGAGATACGGAATGGTAGGGGGAGGCTCGCAGGGCAGTGTGGGAGTGATCCACAGGAATGCTCTTCGCCTGAACAATGACGCGGATCTGGTGGCAGGATCCTTCTCTCATGACTTTGAAAAGTCAAAAACAGTGGGAGCAGAGCTTGGTGTAAATCCGGACAGGATCTACCGGTCCCATGAGGAAATGGCCGAAGCAGAAGCAGCCAGAGAGGACGGTATTGATTTTGTCGTGATCTGTACCCCCAACTGTTTCCACTATCCGGCGGCGAAGGCTTTTCTGGAGAAGGGGATCCATGTGGCATGTGACAAACCTCTGTGCCTGACCCCGGAGGAAGCTGAAGATCTGAAGAAGACAGCTGAGAAGACAAAGACACTTTTCTGTCTGACCCATACGTTTACCGGCCATCTGATGTCCCGGGAGGCAAGGGCGCTGTACAGGAAAGGAGTTATCGGAGATCTGCGGACGGTCGTGGTTGAGTATCCCCAGGACTGGCTCGTAGACGCGCTTGAGAAAGAGACAGAAGATGAAAAGACATGGCGTTCGATCCCGGAAATGTCTGGAAGAGGAGCGTCCATTGGAGATATCGGGTCCCACATGCAGAACTGGGTGGAGTTTGTAACGGGACTGAAGATCGATAAAGTACTGGCTAATCTGGAAGCGGTCGGCGCCGGCACCATGCTGGACAACAACTTCCAGGTAATCGTAAAATATGAGAACGGGGCATCCGGGTTCTTCTGGGGATCCCAGGTGGCTGTAGGATATGACAATGCCTTTAAAGTCATGCTTCTGGGCGAGAAGGGATCCATGGAATTCTGGCAGGAGGACAACAACTATCTGATTCTCCGGCCGAGAAACAAACCAATGGAGAGAATTTCCAGAGGAAGTACTTACTGTACGGAAGAATCACTGAAATATGTCCGGACACCCAAGGGACATCCGGAGGGACTGACAGAGGCGTTCGGCAATATCTACCGTTCCTTCTGCGACGCGATCTACGATAAAATGGACGGAAAAGAGATCAACGAGGACGATTATGGTTATCCGACGATCGACATGGGCGTAGACGGAGTGAAATTCTTCAATGCCTGTGTAGACAGCCAGGAACAGGGCAATGTGTGGGTAAAAGTGAACTAGTCTGATCTTGGGCGGTCTGCTGCGGGAAACAGCGGGCCGCTTTGCCCGTTCAGGAGTCTTTTTGTGGAAGAACGGGCTATATTTCGGAAAGCATTTCAGTGGAGGAAAGAGATTTTGGGACAGACGGAAGAGAGAAGACAGGCAAGATTAAAAGAAGTGATACAGGACGAGGGAAACGCGATCCTGAAAATGGCCGGGGAGATTGACTATTCTGTATTGTGCCGGATCACAGAACTGCTCTGTTCGGTGAAGAAGAACAGTAAGAAGGTGATCCTGGCCGGATGTGGCACCGCGGGGATGGCGGCCAGGCGGGTTGCCCACACGCTGTGTGTCGTAGAGATTCCCGCATTTTTCCTATCACCTGCGGATTCGGTCCACGGCGGAATGGGAGCCATGCAGCAGGGAGATATCCTGATCCTCTTCAGCAAGAGCGGGAACACACAGGAAATATTAAATTATCTGACCGCGGCACATAAAAAGGGCCTGACAGTTATCGGGGTGACAGAAAACGAGGACTCCCGGCTTGGGAAGGAAAGTGATATTGTTCTCCGGATTGATATCGGTAAAGAACCGGATGAATGGGGGATCATTTCCTCGGCCAGCACGCTGGCGTTTATTTCGGCATTTGACGCGGCAGCATTTCTTGCCATGGAAGAGACAGGGTATACAAAGGAAGAGTTTTATCTGATCCATACCGGCGGCGGGGTCGGTGATATTCTTCGAAGTGAAGGTGTGATGTTATGAACGAGAAAAAGTATGAGATAGAACACGGAAGAACCGTTCTGGGAATCGAGTTGGGGTCAACACGCATAAAATCGGTACTCACGGATCTTGAGACGAACGTCCTTGCCGTGGGAAGTTTTGAATGGGAAAATCAGATCCTGGACGGGATATGGACTTATTCTCTTGAGGATGTCTGGAAGGGACTTCAGGGGAGCTATCAGAATCTGAAAGAACAGGTGAAAGGTCAGTACGGGGCGGAACTTACGAAAATCGGAGCCATCGGGATCAGCGCCATGCAGCACGGATACATGGTGTTCGACAGAGCGGAAAATCAGCTGGTACCGTTCCGGACATGGAGAAATACGATCACAAAGGAAGCATCGGAGGAGCTTATGGAGCTGTTCCATTATCCGATCCCCCAGCGGTGGAGTATCGCCCACCTGTATCAGGCTGTCTTAAATGAGGAGCCCCATGTGCCCCGGATCGCGTTTATGACCACGCTGGCGGGGTACGTGCACTGGAAGCTGACGGGCCGGAAGGCAGTGGGGCTTAACGAAGCGTCCGGAATGTTCCCCATTGATCTGAAGACCCGGAAGTTTAACAGTACGATGATCGGTAAGTTCCAGGAAGCAATCCGGGGAAAAGGGTATCCGTGGAAACTGGGAGATATTCTTCCGGAGATCGTAGACGTGGGAGAAAATGCCGGGGAACTGACAGAAAAAGGAGCCAGACTTCTTGATCCGTCCGGTACACTGGAGGCGGGAATTCCTTTCTGTCCGCCGGAAGGTGACGGGGGAACGGGAATGGTGGCGACCAACAGCATCAGGCCCTGCACTGGAAATATTTCCTCAGGAACTTCTGTCTTCGCCATGCTGGTTCTGGAAAAAGAGCTGAGCAGAGTATACCCGGAGATCGACCAGGTGGTGACTCCGGACGGCCATCTGGTAGCAATGGTACACTGCAATAATCTGACCTCCGACCTGAATTCCTGGATCGGGCTTTTCCGGGAGTTTGCCGAAGCCGCGGGACTGCAGATAAAAAGAGAGGATATTTTCCGGATCCTGTATAACAAGGCAATGGAAGGAGAGCCCGACGGCGGGGGCATGCTGGCTTACAACTATCTGTCCGGAGAACATATCACCGGGCTGGAAGACGGCAGGCCGATGTTTATCCGCACTCCGGAAAGCCGGTTTGATCTGGCCAATTTTATGAAGACGAATCTGTATGCTTCGCTGGGAACCATTAAAATCGGGATGGATATCCTGGCGGCAGAAGGCGTAAAAGTAGATGTTATCGTCGGGCACGGCGGATTCTTCAAGACGAAAGGGACCACTCAGAAGATCATGGCGGATGCCCTGGAGGTGCCCGTAAAAGTCATGGCCACCGCAGGCGAAGGAGGTGCCTGGGGGATTGCGGTCCTGGCGTCCTATATGATCTGCCGGGAGCTGGGGGAGACGCTGGCAGATTATCTGGAGCAGAAAGTCTTCCGGGGAGCGGAAGGAACCGTGATACAACCGGATGGCGGAGAAAGCAGGGGATTTTGTACTTTTATGGAAAGATTCCGGGCGGGGCTGGATATTGAAAGGACCGCTGTCGAAAAAATAAAAACAGAATAAGAATGGGTGCTTGACAGAGATGTCCCTTCCGGTCAGAATGAGAGACAGAGATCATTCCGGGAGGGACATTTTATGTGTACATGTATTACTTTTGAAAACGGAGACTTTTATTTTGGAAGGAACCTGGATCTGGAGTATTCCTTTGGAGAGCAGATCGTCGTGACTCCCAGGAATTTCCATCTTCAATTCCGCCATGCTCCGGATCAGGCGGCCCATTACGCGATGATCGGGATGGCGTCATCGGCCGGTATGACAACCGCCGGAAAAAAGAGCGGCGGGGGGACTTCCCCGTTTCCGCTCTATGCAGAGGCGGTCAATGAGAAAGGGCTGTGCATGGCGGGACTGAACTTTCCCGGCAGCGCCTGTTACAGGAAGCCGGCAGAGGGCGGCAGGAATCTGGCTTCCTTTGAGCTGATCCCGTGGATCCTGGGAACCTGTGGCACGGTCCGTGAGGCACAGGAACAGCTTCGGACACTCAATATTACGGATGACGCCTTTTCGGCGGATATGCCTCCGGCTCCGCTGCACTGGATGCTGGCGGATCGGGAACAGTGCCTGGTTCTGGAACAGATGGAAGGAGGACTTAAGATCTATGAAAATCCGGTCGGTGTGCTGACCAATAATCCGCCTTTTGAATATCATTCTACTAATTTGAACAACTATCTGAATCTTACTTCCGGACCTCCTGTCCCGCGGTTTGCCGGGGGCCGGGATCCGGAGACGGAAATGGAAAAGAAGACGCTTCGGCTTGCGCCGTACTCCCAGGGAATGGGAGCCCTGGGGCTTCCGGGGGATCCCTCTTCTGCTTCCCGGTTTATCCGGGCCGCGTTCCTGAAGTGGAATTCCGTGTGCGCTCAGGATGAGATGTCCAATGTATCCCAGTTTTTCCACATTCTGGATGGTGTGGCCATGACGAGGGGATCTGTGTATACAGAGGAGGGCAGGTGTGACATAACAGTCTATTCCTGCTGTGTCAATGTCCGCACCGGAGTATATTATTACAGGACGTACGAGAACAGTCAGATCAATGCGGTAAGACTGGAGAATGCCGGTACGGATGGAAAAAAACTGATCGGATATGGGCTGGAAACAGAACAGAATATAAAGTGGCAGAACGAATCAGTTGAAAAAGAAAAATGCATGGAGTACAATTTAAATCAGACAGGACCATCGGGCGGGAACGGCAGGCCGAAGAAGGAGACTTAGGTGGAGCCCCGGCGGTATCCCTGAAAAAAGAGATTCAGGAGATTGTATTGATATGCAGACCATAGGGAGTATTGAAACGTGTTATCCGACTTTTACCAAGTCGGAAAGGAAGGTGGCGGACTATATTCTGGAACACAGGAAGGAAGGGATCGAGCATATTACTCTGGCAGAGTTTTCTTCGATGCTGGGAGTAGGAGAGGCCACGATCGTCCGCTTCTGCAGGAAGATCGATCTGAAAGGCTTCCAGGAGCTGAAGTTTACTCTGGCGGTGGAAAGCACGGAGGCGAATGATCCTTCTGAGGGAAAACGGGAGGATATCAAGCGCAACCTGATCAACACCATTGAGATGACGGATGAGATGGTCTCTCAGAAACAGATCGATCTGGCGGTGGAGATGATCCGGAAAGCGGAGGATATCTATTTCTTCGGGATCGGGACCAGCGGATTGTCGGCGTCCATGGGTGAGGCAAGGCTGTTCCGTTTTGGAAAAAGGACAAAAGCAGTCACGGACTCTCACGTTCAGAGCATGCAGGCCAGCCTGTGTGACGAAAATTCACTGATCATCACGGTCTCTGTGTCCGGAGAGACGAAGGACCTGATAGAAGCGGTGTCGCTGGCGAAGGAGGCGGGAGCCAGGATCATTGTCATAACCAACCACATCCATTCCACTCTGGCGAAATTGGGGGACTGCGTACTGATCAGTTATGGGAAGACGAATGTGGTAAACGCGGGGACATTTTCTACCATGGTCTCCCAGATGTTCCTTCTGGATCTGGTCATCAGCGGCTATGCCATCCGATATATTGATGATACTGCAAAACCGCGTGAGAAGATCGCCCGTTCTGTTATGAATAAGATTAACGACTGATTCAGACTTTCAGCGTAAAAAGACTGTTACACCTGACGAATTTCGTCGGCGGGACAGTCTTTTTTTGTGCAAAAAAGATAGAAAAAATTGATTTTATGTATTTACATGATGGCTAAAGTATGCTATTATGCAGATGTGGAGCAAATTTCATAAAGTTTTAAAAAAGTGGAGTAAAATCCAAAAAGTGGAAAGCGGTGAGCCTGTGAACGAGATATCATATCAGTTAAACGTAAATGATTATAGTTCTTATCTGACCTTCCAGAAAGCACAGACAGTTTCTGTCAAGAGGCAGAAGGCAGTGGTCCGATGGCTTGTCTGCATAATCGTCCTGGGCGGGGCGATTCTATTCCGGCTGGATCAGAAGATGGCTCAGATTATTCTGGTCCTTAGCGTCTGTATCGTGTGGCTGATATTCAGCGGGCTGTTCATGGACGGCATCCTGAAACGGCAGATTTTAAGAAAGCTGAAAAAGGAGGGCCGGTCCTATGAGAAGATCCATCTCAGTTTTGATGACAGCCAGATCCGGTACGAGAGCAGAGGGAGGGAAAAAACATATCCATATGAGCTGGTAACACACTGCATCCAGTTCCAGAGGCTGCTGATACTCACTCTGAAGACAAAAGAGGTCCTTATTATACCAAAAAGAATCTTTCCTGACAAGGACAGCTGGCGTCGTTTTTACGTATCAGTAATGGAGAACTGTATGCAAAGAAAGACGAAGGAGGAGAGACATGATCAATGAAGTATTTGAAACAGGCATTTCTGTCGTGAAAAAGATTCAGGAGACACAGAGTGAAGCCCTGGACACCGCGGCAAAAATGATCGCAGACTGTTTTGTGGGAGAGCATACGTTTTTTGTCAGCGGCAGCGGACATTCCCATACAGTGTCTGAGGAATTCTACGGAAGAGCCGGCGGACTGGCTTTTGTGAAACCGATCCTTACCACGGAGCTGACGTTGAACGAGCATCCGACAAAGAGTTCTTTTATTGAGCGTCTGAGCGGATATGCAGAGATCCTGGCGGAACTTTATCATATTCAGGAAGATGATGTAGTGTTGATCGCGTCAAATTCCGGACGAAATGCTTATCCTATTGAGCTGGCCCTGGAGGCGAAAAAAAGAGGTGCCAAGGTCATCGGTATCACAAGTGTGGCCCACTCCAACGCGACTACATCCCGGCACGCCAGTGGGAAGCATCTTCTGGATATTGCGGATGTGGTGATCGACAACTGTGGAGTTCCCGGAGACTGCGCGTTAAAAATGGAAGGACTGGACACGGCTGTCTGTCCTACTTCATCCATGGCAAACGCTTTTATCGTACAGGCTATCAGTGTACAGTGCGCAGAATACATCATGGAAGCAGGGAAAAAGCCCCCTGTGTTTGTCAGCCTGAACAGCGAGGGCACAGAACATGTGAACGATGAATATTTTGCGAAGTATACCCGGCAGTATTAGGAGAATTATATGAAGAAACAGGAACTATTAGACGGATTAAAAGGAAAACTGGTGGTCTCATGCCAGGCCTATGAAGATAACCCTCTGTATGGGACTGAAAATATGGAGACGCTGGCCAGATGTGTACTGAAAGGCGGCGCGGAAGGCCTGAGAGCATGCTGGCCGGAAGCGATCCAGGAGATAAGAAAGCTGACAGATGTACCGCTGATCGGCATCAATAAAGTGATAGATGGAGATAATTTTGACATGTATCACTCTGTATTTATCACTCCCACTTATGAATCGGCAAAAGCAGTTATAGAGGCCGGGTGCGATATTGTGGCGCTGGACGGGACCCTGCGGGAAAGACCCGGCGGAGAGAAACTGGAGGATATTGTAAAACGGCTGAAGGAAGAGTTCCCGGAGGTGCCGCTTATGGCAGATCTGGCAACTCTGGAAGAAGGAGTCGCATGTGCGGAAATGGGGTTCGATATCATCTCCTCTACTCTCAGCGGCTATACAGCAGAAACAAAGGAGAAGAGTGGTCTGGAGCCGGATTACCAGTTGATCAGAGACCTTAAGGAGCATACGGGATGTTTCGTAAATGGAGAGGGGAGGATCTGGAATCTGGAACAGCTGAACCGTGTCTGGGAATGCGGCGCGGATATGGTAACCATCGGAAGCGCGATCACGAATCCGATGAAGACGACCCGGTATCTGGTGGAAAACATGAAGAGAGGCAGGTGAGAGGATATGCCTGTAGATTTCGACAAAGTCATTGACCGCAAGGGAACTGAGTCCACAAAATGGGACAGGCTGCGGATGCAGTACCAGGATGAAGACCTTCTTCCGCTGTGGCTGGCGGATATGGATTTCCCAGTCAGTGACGCCATCAGAGAGGCACTGATCAGGAGAGCTTCTCATCCGATCTACGGATATACGGACAGAGGCAGGCAGTATTACAGACTATTTGCCGACCGGTTTCGGGAGCACCATGGTTTCGATGTAGAGGAAGAAGATGTCATCCTTTCAACGGGAGTGATGTACTCGGTCACGGCAGCGCTGAACCTTTTTACAGCGGAGGGAGACGGGATCATGATCTTTCGTCCCTGCTATCATCCGTTTGTGGACGCGGTGGAAAATACAGGCCGGATTCCGGTTTATGTGGATATGAAACATAAGGAGGACAGAGTTGTTCCGGATATGGAAGCGGCAGAAAGATACGCATCCCGCTGCAGGGCTCTGCTTCTGTGTAATCCACATAATCCTACCGGAAGGATTTTTGATGAAGAGGAACTTCAGGCAATCTCGGATCTGTGTGAAAGGCATCAGCTGCTGATCATATCTGATGAAATTCACAATGATTTTATTTACCCGGGACACCAGTTTTCCTCCATTATGATGGCCAGTTCCTACGCAAAGGAGAACACCATCTGCTGTGTCGCTCCTACAAAAGCATTTAACCTGGCAGGGATCAAGATTTCCGCAGTGTTTATCAAGAATACGAAGATGCGGGAACGCTTTCGGAAATACGCGGCGGTCATCGGGATCAGCAGTATCAATCTGTTTGCCATGGAGGCGGTGAAAGCAGCCTATTTAAGATCACAGGAGTGGCAGGAGAAACTGTTGGATTATCTGAAAGAGAACCGGGCCATTGTCACGCAGTTTGTGAAAGACAGACAGTGGGTAGAGGGATATGAGCCCGAGGGAACCTATTTTTACTGGCTGAGATTTTCCGGGGTCCCCGATATATATGAAAGACTGATAAAAGAGGCCCGTGTTGCTCTGAACAAAGGTACAGATTTTCATCCGGACGCAGAGGAATATGTTCGATTGAACTTTGCGTGCCCAAAGAAAATATTAAACGAAGCATTACTCAGGATTGATAGGATGATGCAGGAAAGGAGGACGATATGACAGGAGGGATCATTGTCACACATGCAGGATTTGCCGAGGGCCTGAAAGAAGCGGTCGAGATGATCGCGGGAAAGCAGGAAGATCTCGCGGCGATCGGCCTCAGAGAAGGAGATGGCATGGAGACGCTGATGGAGAAGATCCGGGAAGCTGCAAAGGCCATGTCTTGTAAAAAGATCTGGCTGTTCTGTGACATGTTCGGGGCTACCCCGTGCAATGCCGGATGCATGCTTGCTTCCCAGGAGGATTATGAAGTGATCACAGGAGTCAGCCTGCCGATATTGCTCGATTTTGTCATGAGCCGTACAGCGGCTGACGGGGAAGATCTTCGCGGCAGCATTGAGCAGACTGCCGGAGAAGCTTTCCGATGGATCACAAAAGAAGAATTGATATAGGGAAAACAGAAAGGAGGATATTATGGCAATTACAATTTTAAGATGCGACGATCGACTGATTCATGGGCAGTGTATCGTGAAAGTTCTGAATGATTACAAGATCGATCACATTATCCTGGTGGATCCGTTTACTGCTTCCAATCCTGTGATGAGTAACATTTATAAAATGTCGGTGCCGCCGACAGTGAAACTGGAAGCCCATGATGTGGATACAGCTGTGCCCGCAGTGGAGGCGTCAGCGGAGTCAGGCGACAGCACACTGGTGCTCGTGAAAGATCCGGTGGTAGCGTTAGAGCTGCAGAAAAGGACCGACAAACTTCCAAAGGCACTGAACATCGGACCCATGAGCAATCGGAGAGAGACCACAAAGGCAACTTTTTTCTCCTTCCTTCTTGACAGAGAGAAGGATGCCTGCAATGCATTGACGGACATGGGAGTTCGAGTCTACTTTCAGCAGGTGCCCGGGGAGAAAGAGATCGAGTGGAACGATGTGAAATAAATCCGGGATGAAATAAAAATAACATGAGATGAAGTGAAATAATTCAGAGAGGAGGACAATATGTCACTTATTCAAGCATTATTAATCGCACTTTTAGGATATCTTGGCTCTATTTACGGAACATTTCTTTTCGGTACGATCGGAGGCTGGAATGGAATCGGCCGTCCAATCGTAGCGGGAGCGATCATTGGACTCATTATGGGAGATGTGAAAAACGGAATTCTTATCGGTGCCGCTATCCAGGCGCTGTATGTGGGGCTGGTCACACCGGGAATGTCCGTTCCGGGCGACGTAAACTTTGCGTCCTATATCGGCATTCCGCTGGCTCTGGCAGCAAACGCCACACCGGAGTATGCGGTTGGCATCTCCGTACCTTTAAGCCTTATGGGTGTGGTCGCGATCTACGGTGTGGCTACTTTTAACGCAGTGTTCGTACACAAGCAGGAGAAATGGATCGCGGAGGGCAAATTAAAACAGGCTGCCCGCATTCCGATTTATGCCAATATTTCAGAATTTGTAGTCCGCTTTTTCCCGATCTTCCTGGCATGCTACTTCGGAGCTGACTATATTTCGGGAGTGATCGAGATGATACCCGAGTGGCTGGGAACAATCTTCCAGGTACTTGGAGGCATCCTTCCGGCAGTCGGATTTGGTCTGCTGATCAAGTTCACACTTAAGAAGAACATTGAGCTCTTATTTGTACTCGTAGGATTTATCCTGATGGCTGTCCTGAACATGCCGATCGTGCCGATTACGGTGATCGCGCTGTTTATCGCCTACATTGACTACAAAGGTACACAGAAAGCAGAGGAGGTAAACTAACATGGCAAAACTTAATAAAAAAGATATTCGGAAATGTTATGTCAACTGGCTTACCTTTGCACTTGGATGCCAGAACATGGAACGTATGATGGCCCCGGCTTTTGTAAGGATGATGGGACTGGTGGCCGGCAAACTGTACGATGATCCGGAAGAGCAGAAGGCACTGATGGAGAGACATACACAGTTTTTCAATACGGAGGAGGCGATGGGCGCCATTGTTCCCGGTATTGTTCTGGGTATGGAAGAAAAGCGGGCTGAAGGCGAGGACATTCCTGACGAACTGATCCAGAGCACAAAGACCGCGCTGATGGGACCTTTTGCAGGGATGGGAGATTCCCTTATCGGAGGAACGCTGCGTCCGATCCTTCTCTCCATTGCGATGGGGCTGTCGGCGACCAGCGGAAGCATCTCGGGACCGATCTTCTATATGGTCGCGTGGCTCGGAATCATTATTCCCGTAACATGGCTTTTGTTTTCCAGAGGATATAAACTCGGGATCAACGCAACAGAGTTCCTCTTTGCAGGTGGAAGGAAAGACGCGATCACCCGTGCCGCTAATGTAGTCGGCCTGATCGTGGTGGGGGCCATTTCCGCCCAATATGTCAGTGCTCCTTCAGGTCTTGTGTATACGACCTCTGACGTAGAATACTCACTGCAGAGCATCCTGGACAGCATCATGCCCGGACTGCTTCCGCTGGCCCTGACATTGCTGGCTTGGTACCTTCTGGATAAAAAGAACTGGAAGATTACGAGAGTATTTATCGTATTTATCATAATTGCTATCATAACGGGACTGACAAAAATCATTGTCGTGGCAAGTTAAAATCTCCGTTATGTAACAAAACACAGAAATCCCCCTTTTCGCATATATTTTACTGTGTGCGGTGAAAGGGGGATTTTTATGGAGATCACAGATTATATCAAGCCGGAACTGATCGTGGTTGCTCTGGCGCTTTATTTTCTTGATATGGCATTGCGGAAAAGTTCTGTGATACAGGAGAAATATATTCTGTTTATTACAGGCCTGGCCGGAATCCTGATCTGTTCACTTTATGTGTTTGCCACCTGCGAATGCGGCGGTCCCAGAGACGTGGCAATGGCTGCGTTTACGGCGGTTACGCAGGGAATTGTTGTGGCCGGAGTGAGCACCTATGTAAAACAGATCATCGGGCAGATCGGAAAGAAATCGTAAGAAAAAATCGTGGAATATTTGTCAATGTGTCACTTTAAAATCTTCACACTTTAAAGTATTGAAGAGTTTTTCCCTCTGTGTTATACTGTATCTGCATTTGGTACTTGAAAAACAGGAGAAATATTTTTCCGGTTCAGGAGGCTGGTTCACAATGGAAAGAAGGATCACAGGACATACACAACTCTACGGACTTATCGGATCACCGGTGGGACATTCAGGATCACCGGCGATGTACAATTACAGCTTTGAAAAGCTGGGGATAGACGCGGCTTATCTGGCCTTTGATGTGCCGCTTGAGAAGACGGAGGATGCCGTCCGCGCGCTCCGCACACTTCACGCGGGCGGCTTTAATGTAACGATGCCGGATAAAACAGCGGTGGCCCGTCTTGTGGACAGGCTGTCTCCTGCGGCAGAACTGGTGGGAGCCTGCAATACTGTGGTGTTTGAATCTGACGGGACGATGACCGGGCATATCACGGACGGCACCGGATTTGTCCGCAATCTGCAGGAACACGGCATTGAGGTATCCGGAAGAAAGATCGTGCTGATCGGGACCGGAGGAGCAGCCACGGCTATCGCAGTTCAGACAGCTCTGGATAAAGCTGCCGAGATCGCTGTCTTCAACCGAAAGGATGAGTTTTATGCAAACGGTCAGCGGACGGTAGAGAAAATAAAGAAAGCGGTTCCAGAGATCGGAAATGTATATATTGAGGACCTGGATGACCGGGAGGCGCTGGAAAAGGCCATCGCAGAAAGTGATATCCTGGTCAATGCGACACGTGCCGGGATGAGTCCGCTGGAGGATGTGATGCCGGTGCCGGCAGAATTTCTGCATAAAGATCTGGCAGTGGCGGATGTTGTCTATAATCCCAGAGAGACTCTGCTGTTGAAAAAGGCGAAAGAGGCAGGGTGCCGCGCAGCGGTAGGCGGCATCGGAATGCTTCTGTGGCAGGGTGCTGCTGCATTTGAACTGTTTACAGGACAGAAGATGCCTGCACAGGAAGTGATGGAGAAGTTTTTTGAGTAATTGTGAAAAAACTGTGAACGGGGACAGGCACTTTTTAAAAAGTGCCTGTCCCCATTTCTCAAAATTATCAGACAATTCATCCAAAGGAGACCGTACATGAAACGCAGTTCAACAAATAATCTACTTCTGCTTCTGACCGCGTTTATCTGGGGAAGTGCATTTGTCGCGCAGAGTGTGGGCATGGACTATTTAGGGCCATTCACTTTCAATTCGATCCGAAGTATTATGGGCGGCATTACTTTGCTGCCGGTGATATTTATCCGAAAAAGAAAAGCAGACACAAAGGGAGAAGACAGACATACGGGAGACAGGAAGACCTTGATCATTGGAGGATTGTGCTGTGGCATAGCACTCGCCGCAGCCAGTTCTCTCCAACAAATCGGTATTATGTACACCACAGCGGGCAAGGCCGGATTTATCACGGCGCTGTATATCCTGATCGTTCCGATCCTGGGTCTGTTCCTTGGGAAAAGAGCCGGGATCCGGGTATGGTTCGGAGTGGCGCTTGCCGTGGCAGGCATGTATTTTCTCTGTATCACAGATGGATTATCCATATCCCGGGGAGATCTTCTTGTATTTTTATGTGCAATCGTATTTTCTGTTCATATCCTTGTTATTGACTATTTCGCCCCGAAGGTGGACGGAGTCTGTCTTTCCTGTATTCAGTTTTTTGTCAGCGGGATTTTGTGCGGAATTCCTATGTTCGTAAGTGAACAGCCAATGAACAGCCAAGTCACAGCGGCATGGATGCCGCTCATCTATGCGGGAGTCCTGTCCTCCGGGGTAGCCTATACCCTTCAGATCATCGCGCAAAAAAACACAGATCCCACAGTGGCCTGCCTGCTGCTCAGCCTGGAGTCTGTATTTTCCGCGCTGACCGGCTGGGTCATCCTGGGGGAACAGATGTCAGGCAGAGAACTGTTTGGATGTGCCCTTATGTTTACCGCAGTGATCCTGGCGCAGATCCCGGGTAAGAAAAAAGTGGTACAAAAATGCAGCCCTGAAATTAGAGCTGCAGACAAATAAAATTCGTATGATGATTCTATCTCATAAACAGGTCGATTACGTGCAGGATGCCGTCCTCGTCGTTGGAGCGTGTGATGAAATCAGCGGTCTCTTTCAGAACCGGCTGGGCGTTCTCCATTGCCACTCCAAGGCCGGCATATTCGATCATGGACAGATCATTATAACCGTCTCCGCAGCAGATCATTTCATCTGCCGTAAGGCCGATGCTGTTCAGAAGCTTTTGGAGAGACTGGGCCTTGTCCACGTTGCGGGGCATGATCTCGAGAAAAAACGGTTCCGACAGATAGATATTCAGGAGTCCGTGATAGGTTTCCCGTAAAGGATCGATGAGGCCCGAAACAATCTGGGGATCGCCCGAGATCAGAAGTTTGTTTACTGGGAAATTAAAAAATTCGGGGAAATTTTCCACCTGAATGATTTCCATACTGTTGATCCCGGATTCAATCTCTACATACTGATTGGGTCTGATCCCGGAGATGATCTTGGTATCTGTATATGAAATGATATCCAGCCCGGGGAAAGTCCTGACATATTCCCAGACCGGCCGGATGACCTCCGGTGGGAGAGTGCGGTTATAAATGATTTCTCCGGTGGAACATTTCGTAATGCGGGCTCCGTTAAAAGAAAGAGTATAGCCGCCGAAACGGGCCATCTGCAGCTCTTCCGCCAGTGGGGCCACGCCGTTGATCGGGCGTCCGCTGGCCAGAACGACGGTCTTTCCGTTTTTCTGTATGTCAAGAAGCGCCTCCCTGGTAGGGGCTGTGATCTCTTTTCTGGAATTGGTGAGCGTACCATCCAGGTCAAGTGCGAGAACCTGATATTTCATAAATGTAGTTCCTCCAAACAGTATATCATTGCAGTCTCTTGACAAGCTCAGAAAATTCCATCATATGTGATGCTTTTATAAGAACAGTGTCATTCGGTTCAAGAATGGTTTCAGCTTCCTCCAGAAAGTCTTCTTTCCCGTCATAAATATGGATTTCCATCGGGAAATTCTTTTCTCCGGCTGATTCCTGAGCTCCATGGGCAATTTCTGAGGCGAGGGGGCCGATACAGACTAGAACGTCGATCCCCGCATCTACAGCGTGAACGCCCACACTGCGATGCATCTTGGCCGAATCGGTCCCCAGTTCCCCCATATCGCCAAGGATGGCAACCGTTCTGGTGTCCGCGCAGGACAGTACATCAAGGGAGGCTTTCATAGAAACAGGGTTGGCGTTGTAGCAGTCGTCTATGATTGTATAACGTTCTGTTTCGATCAGATTGTTGCGTCCGGAGATGGGCAGATTGGCCTCGATACCGGCGGCAATTTCAGCATCTGTCATATGAAGAGAATATCCGACGGCAATTGCGGCAAGAGCATTGTACACCATGTGGCTTCCGGGAATATGGATATGAGCCCGGAACCGGGAAACCGGCGTGACAAATTCAGCATCGGTTCCTTTCAGGCCCTGGCTTACAATGTGTTCCGCATGGAATGGACAGGATCCATCCAGACCAAAATAGACGGGAGATATGCCGTTGGACGGGATAAATCCGCGAAGTTTATCGTCATCTCCATTCAGGATGACAGCGCCGTTCGGATCCATATAGTCAAACATCTCCGTCTTGGCCTTCAGGATCCCGTCTCTGGAGCCAAGATTTTCCAGGTGAGCCGCACCGATATTGGTGATCACACAGATATCGGGACGGGCGATTTTTGCCAGCCGGGACATTTCCCCAAAATCACTGATCCCCATTTCCAGGACAGCAATCTGGTGCTCTTCCCGTATACGGAACACTGTGAGGGGAAGCCCGATCTCATTGTTGAAATTACCCTCGGTCTTAAGGACATTGTATTTCCTGCCGAGTACAGAAGCAATCATCTCCTTTGTGCTGGTCTTTCCCACACTTCCGGAAATGCCCACCACCTTGATATCCATTGAGCGGCGGTAGTGTTCTGCGATATCTTTTAATGCCTGCTGGCAGGAATCCACTTTGATGTACGGATAAGGAACCTCGCCCAGGTCCTGCTCCGACACGGCGCACAGCGCACCGTTTTCCATCACCTGGGGAATAAAACTGTGGCCGTCCACACGGGCTCCCCGAATGGCTATGAACAGGCTTCCTTTCTCTGCCTTTCGGCTGTCAATGACAACACTGCTGACCTGCCGGGCCGTCAGTGAGCTGCTGCCGCAGTATGTACCGCCGCAGGCGGTGGTGATCTCCTGTAAAGACATATGTTTCATAAAAACAGTCCTTTCTGATATCCGGATTTACGCTGCCTGTATGATTGCCATAAAGTCGTCAAAGGCTGTATCTTGCCCGGAGAGACTCCTGGATAATGCGCTCACACAGATCTCCGTATTCAATTCCTGCTGCCTGGGCTTCCTTTGGAAGGAGGCTGGCAGCCGTCATGCCGGGCAGAGTGTTCATTTCAAGGCAGTACAGATTCCCTTTTTCATCCAGCAGAAAATCTGCGCGGCTGTATACATTGAGCTTCAGCGCCCGGAATGCCCTGACTGTGAGGTCCTTCATGCGGGAAGCAGTTTCTTCCGGGATATCGGCAGGACAAACTTCCTGGGTGGCATCAGCCTGATATTTGTTTGCGTAGTCAAAAAATCCTGATCTGGGAATGATCTCGATGGGCGGCAGAGCCTCTCCGCCAACAATCCCGCAGGCGAATTCCCTCCCTTTGATGTATTCCTCGATAATAACTTCATCTTCATAGCGGAAAGATTTCTCCAGTGATTCCCGGTATTCTTCTTCTGTGTGGGCAATGTAAACGCCAATGCTGGACCCTCCGGAACAGGGTTTTACCACTACGGGAAGCGACAGCCCTGCCGATGAAAGAGAACGGTCAGGCGCGTTTTTGTGCAGACAGATCCCTCTGGGAGTGTCGATGCCGGCCTGCAGGAAGACCTGCTTGGTAAATCCTTTATCCATTGCCACCGCGCAGCCAAGAGAGTCAGGTCCTGTGTAACGGATGCCCAGAAGATCAAAAGCTGCCTGCAGTTTGCCATTTTCCCCTTCTCCGCCGTGCAGACCGAGAAAAGTAATGTCTGCCAGGCGGCACAGTTCAATAACATTGGGACCGAAAAAACAGGGGGACTGATCCGGGCGGGAGGCTTTTACCTTCTCCAGATCCGGCTCTTCTGTGCTGATATTCCCGGCAATCTCCAGACCATGGCCCGGGAGCGCGAACACGTCCTCAAGGTTGTCAGGCGCATGTTCCAGACCCAGGAATACATCCAGCAGAAAAGCGTCATGTCCTTTCTCTGTCAGTGTCCTGCATATTCCCGCGGCGGAGACAAGGGAGACATCTCGCTCTGTGCTCAGGCCCCCGGCCAGTACAATGATCCTCATAATGATCGATACTCCTTTCCTTTGTCCGGAATATTTACGCTGTCAAGAAGAGCAGCTTTTGTATCGTAAAGTTTTCTGGACAGATCCACGTAAACTTTGTGGGGATTGAAGAGTCGTTTCGTCTCATCCCACAGAGTGTCCTTTTCCTGTCTGCAGAATTCAGCGATTTCTTTGACAGAAGGTGACGTATATTTGCACTCCCCGTGAATAAAGACCGGTTTCAGCAGTTCTTTCATTGTGTAGGTGCCGCCTTCCAGACGTGTTTTCTTCCATGTAGCATTGGGATCAAACAAGAGAAGATCCTGAGAGGGATCGTATTTTTCATCTGCAAAACAGATCAGGTCCGCGCGCATTTTCCCTGTTTCTTTGTCATAGATCCTGTAGATGGTTTTATTGCCCGGATTTGTGATCTTCTCGGTATTCTCGGAAATTTTGATCTTTGGAACAAACTCACCCTTTTCGTTCTGGATCGCGGCCAGCTTATATACTCCTCCGAAGGAAGGACAGTCTTTGGAAGTGATCAGATTCGTCCCTACTCCCCAGGAAGTAATGGCTGCGCCCTGAATCTTCAGATCATTGATCAGAAATTCATCCAGATCATTGGAAGCAGCGATGACGGCGTCGGTAAATCCTGCCTCATCCAGCATTTTTCTTGCTTTTTTTGAAAGGTAGGCAAGGTCTCCGGAATCCAGACGGATGCCGTAGCTCTTTGGATGGATGCCGGCTTCGCGCATCTCACGGAAGACCCGGATGGCGTTGGGGACACCGGATTTCAGCGTATCGTATGTGTCTACAAGAAGAGTGCAGGCGTCGGGATACAGGCGCGCGTATTCTTTGAATGCGGTGTACTCGTCTTTAAAGCTCATGATCCAGCTGTGGGCATGGGTACCCAGAACCGGAACATCGAACATTTCACCGGCCAATACGTTGGATGTTCCCACACAGCCCCCGATCATTGCGGCTCTGGCACCGTATAACCCTGCGTCCGGACCCTGCGCGCGGCGGAGTCCAAATTCCATAACTCCGTTCCCCTGAGCGGCATGGACCACCCGGGATGCTTTGGTGGCGATCAGACACTGATGATTGATGATATTTAAAATAGCTGTCTCGACGAGCTGCGCTTCCATGATCGGCGCAATGACTTTTACTAAGGGCTCTCTTGGGAAGACAACGCTGCCTTCCGGAATCGCGTAAATATCTCCGCTGAAATGAAAACCACTTAGATAATGAAGAAACTCTTCGCTGAAGAGTCCGAGACCACGCAGATAATCTACGTCTTCGTAAGAAAAGTTCAGATTTTTAATATATTCTATGACTTGTTCCAGTCCTGCCATGACTGAATATCCGCCTTTATTTGGATTTTCGCGGAAGAACATATCGAAAATGACAGTCTCATTTTCCTGGGTTTCAAAATAGCCCTGCATCATGGTCAGTTCATAAAGATCAGTCAGCAGAGTAAGATTCTGTGCACTCATCGCATTTTCCCTCTTTTCATTTGCCTGAAGCGCCGGAAGGCCGGCACGGTTTGTGTGATTTTCTTTTCGATTATAGCACAAGTCAGGCAAAAGTAAAAGAAAATGACTCTATACAAGTTCTGCGTTTTTGTAGATGGTTTCTTTTATTATATTTTCCACATAATCTCCAATATGCTTTTTCGTCTCTTTATCCAGCTGATCAGGGTAGATCGGCTTTCCATACTCGATAACGACATGAGTCTTTCTGACTCTTGGAATATGATTCTCAAAGATCTCCGCCGTATTATTCATGGATATGGGAATGATCGGACAGCCGGTCTTCGTAGAGATTTTGAAAGCCCCGTCTTTAAATGGAAGCAGACTGAGCTCCTCACCGTCATTGCGGGTCCCCTCCGGAAATACACAGACTGAAATCCCGCGTTTGATATAGTCAATAGCTGTGAGAATTGTTTTTAGCCCCTGTTTCGGATCCTGACGGTCGAGGAAGAGACAGTATACACGTTTCATCCAAAGTGTCAGGGTCAGATATCGCAGCATTTCTTTTTTCGCGATATAGCCTGTCAGCCGGTTACATCTGCTGTAGGTCAGGATAATGTCAAAATAGCTGCGATGATTTCCGACGAACAGTACCGGTTCATCGGGTATATTTTCTTCCCCGATCACGGTCGCGTTCACTCCGGCCAGTGCCAGAATGACTTTGAAGCCCCACTGGACGATGCGAAGAGAGCTGATGTCCCGCGCGTGGGGACTGAATTTCCCAATGAGCCATTCTATAAGCAGTACAGGGATTGTCAGGATGAGATATAAGATAAGAAAGATTACAATAATTATAAACCGTATCATATGGTGCCCTCGTTTTCTCTGTTTAGTAATTATTGTAAATTATACAGCGGGAATCAAGAAAAAACAAGCACGAACCAAGAGGTATAAGACTCTCCGGTGTCGGGAATATTGCGCAGAAAAAATACATATGATTATAGGGAAAATATGCTGCAGGAACAGGGGAATGGCAAGAACATGGAATACGGCCGCGCCCGGCAGGCCTGCGAAGGGCAGACGGCATATAGCGTCCCTGATCCTTTGCGTGGCGGCACTGATCTGTACTGCATCAGGATGTATCACACGCCGGCAGAAAACCGAGAAGATCAGGGAGATTGAATTTACCGTGACAGATAAGGAGATGGTGCCCGCGGAGTTTAAAACGGTGATCGAGGAGAAAAAAGCCGAGCCCTTCAAACTGACTTATGCAGATCAGGGGATATTGTATATTGCAGAAGGGTATGGGACTCAGCCTACGACAGGGTACAGTGTGGAAGTAGAAGAATTGTATGAGACAGAGGATGCGGTCCATATCCACACAAACCTGATGGGGCCGGAAAAAGGAGAGGAGACAAAAGAAATCGCCACATTTCCCTATGTGGTGGTACAGCTTGATGATATAAAAAAAGATGTTTTATTTGATTGAGGAGGAAAGAGATGGAGCTGATCAGAAAACCGATCCATTATACACAGGAAGGAAAGAGTATCTTTGACCAGTTTTACCTGGACGAAGACTATAATGTGCCGGAGAAGAAAGAGGATGTACGCAGAATAATCCAGGGGACGGCTGAGCTGCGGACAGAGGATATCCGCCCGGTCGAAAACTATATTAAAGTTACAGGCAAAGTGTTTTTCCGTATTCTCTATATTACAGATTCCGCAGAACCCGGTCCTGCCGTACTGGAGGGCAAGCTTCCTTTTGAGGAGATGGTCTATGCGGAAAGCGACGGGCAGGAGACATTTTTTCTGAGAAATGTCAGGACAGAATTTACAGTGACAGTTGTCCATTCCAGAAAGCTGAGCCTGAGGGTGATGGCCGAGATGGAACTGGGAAGGGAAAGCCTGCGGGACGAGGAGATGACGGTGGATGTGGAAAGTGACATACCTGTTTACCGGAAAATGCAGAAAATGAATCTGTTGAAGCTGGCAGTTTCAAAGAAAGATACATACCGGATCAAGGAAGAGATCACCTTGCCCGGAACAAAAGAGAGTATCGGGGAGATCCTGTTGACGGATATCGACAGTCGGAAACTGGACATACGGATGGGGGAGGATGAAGTGCTGCTCCGCGGAGAACTGCTCGTGTTCTGTATGTATGTTTCCGGAGAGGGGAAGGCAGACTGGATCGAGCAGAGCGTTCCCTACGAAGGGCGCATTCCATGTGAGGGTGCCTCTGAGGGAATGTATCATCATATCCAGCATTCCGTTGAGGACACTCTGGTAGATATCCGGCTGGATGAAGACGGAGAGGCCAGGATCCTTGGAATCGAGGCTACCATAGCTCTGCGCATGAATCTTTATGAAGAAGAGGAAACAGAGATCCTGAAGGATATGTATTCCCTTGAACAACAGTGTGTATTTGAAACGCGGGACGCAGTGTACGAAGAGCTGCTGATGCAGAACCAATCCAGATGCAAGATGTCGGAACGTCTGGCGCTTCCGGAACTGAAAGAAGATGTGCTCCAGATCATACACAGCCAGGGGAGCATCCAGGTAGAGAGCAAACAGCACACAGAAGAAGGGATAAGAGTAGAAGGTATACTCCATCTTACTTTCCTCTATCTCCGTGGAGATGATGCAGAACCTTATGGAAGCTGGCAGGGGATCGTGCCCTTCTCCTATCTTATCGAGTATCCGGAGCTGCCCCAAAACGCGGAGAGCAGTCTGGCCTATCATGTCGAACAGCTTGCTGTGACACTGGCGGGAAGCGAGGCCGTAGAGATCAAGGCTGTCCTTGCGTTTGATATTTTCCTGCGGAAAATAGTGCCGGTCGAGATGATCACGGAAGTAAGAATAGAACCTCTGGATATGGAAACACTGGCCGGGCGGCCGGGAATCGTGGGACATATCGTACAGGAAGGAGAAGATATCTGGGGGCTGGCAAAGAAATATATGACGACCATAGAGGGGATAATGGAAGTGAACGGGCTTGAGAGCCAGAATATAACACCGGGAGATAAATTGTTGATTTTTAAAGAAAATGTGAGTATACTATAAGCATAATGTATACAGAATACAAATTTGAGCAATGGGGCCGTGTACCTTTTAAAAGGGGTCAGGCACCTTTTGCCTATGTATTCAGAATTTTCAGATTATTTTATGGAGGACAGAGGATGAATCAGATTGAACTAAGGGCACTGGCAAAGATCAATCTGGGACTGGATGTACTTGGAAAAAGAGAAAATGGCTATCATGACGTGCGTATGGTCATGCAGTCCGTTTATCTGTATGATGAGGTAAAGATTGAAAAGTCAGAAACACCTGGCATTGCTGTGGAGACAAATTTAAAATTTCTTCCCGTGGGAAAAGGGAATATTGCATATAAGGCGGCTCAGATGCTGAAAGAGGAGTTTCAGATCGAGAGCGGGATAAAGATCATGCTGAACAAACATATACCAGTAGCTGCGGGTCTCGCGGGTGGAAGTTCCAACGCGGCAGCAGTTATGTTCGGGTTGAACCGGATGTTTCATCTGGGACTGAGCCGGAAGGAGCTGATGGAGAGAGGTGTTAAGCTGGGAGCGGATGTTCCCTACTGCATTATGAGAGGGACAGTACTGGCAGAGGGGATCGGAGAAGAACTGTCGGAGCTTCCGCCAATGCCAAAATGTACTGTACTTATTGCCAAACCGCCGGTGAGTGTGTCGACAAAAACGGTTTATGAGGCTCTGGATGCGAAAAAAATCTTAAAACATCCGGACATAGACGGTATTATAAGAGGACTGGAAAACGGAAATCTGGAGCAGACAGCGGCTGCAATGGGAAATGTTCTTGAAGAAGTGACCGTGCCAATGCATCCGGTGATCGATAAGATCAAGCAGGAAATGAAAAAAGCGGGAGCGCTGAACGCAATGATGAGCGGAAGCGGCCCCACAGTATTCGGCCTGTTTACCAGCAAGGCAGACGCAAGAGAGGCACAGAGACAGATCAGAGAAAAGTCATTAGCCAGACAGGTCTATGTGACAAGTATACACAGTGTGAGGAGGAATCAGAATGTCGATTGATTTTGAAGTTACAATGAATGAGTATCTTCCATTAAGAGATGTAGTGTTTAATACGCTGCGCCGGGCCATTCTGAGGGGAGAGCTGAAACCAGGTGAGCGGCTGATGGAGATCCAGCTGGCCAATAAACTGGGGGTGAGCCGTACTCCTATACGGGAAGCGATCCGAAAGCTTGAGCTGGAAGGGCTGGTGCTCATGATACCAAGAAAAGGCGCGGAGGTAGCTGAGATTACTGAGAAGAATCTAAGGGATGTACTGGAAGTGCGCTGCGCGCTTGAGGAACTGGCAGTACAGCTTGCCTGCGACCGGATCGATAAAAAAGAGTTAAAGGAGCTGCACTCGGCAGCAGATCATTTTCGGGATATTCTGGACAGTGATGATATTACTCAGATCGCTCAGGCAGATGAAGCCTTTCATGATGTGATATTTACGTCAACAAACAATGGAAGACTGATCCAGCTGCTGAATAATCTCAGAGAGCAGATGTATCGTTACCGGATTGAATATTTAAAGAAAAAGGAATGTTATCCACAGTTGCTGGCAGAACATCAGGCGATCATTCAGGCGATCGAAGGTCACGATAAGGATAAGGCCACGGAAATTACCGGACAGCATATTAATAATCAGGTAGATACAGTAGTAGGTACGTTGCGGCATCGAGACGAGACGTGAGAATTTTCAGATAACTTTGCAAATCGGGGCCAGGCCCCTTTTAAAAGGGGCCTGACCCCGATGAAGAATATTTCCAGAATTTTCTGTCCATACTCCATATATCAGTAAAAATATGGAGGGTATACATATGTATAGGACATATATTGAGAAAATTCAAAGAAATGCGATAAAAATTATATTTTTCCTGACTGTATTAATTTCAGGGATATTTACGGGAATTGTCTATCACGTGACGGAGGCTGCGGCCCAGGCAGATATGCAGTCGCATCTGGCTGAGGGGGTCTTGAGATTCCATGTGCTTGCCAACAGCGACAGTGATGAGGATCAGGCCTTAAAGCTTAAGGTGCGTGATGCAATCCTGGGATATATGGAAGAAAATATGCCGGAAGCAGAGGACGCGTCTGGCGCTGCCCGGTGGATACGAACTCATATTGATGAGATCGAGGCGGTGGGAAGAAAAACAGTAGCAGACGAGGGAGCGGACTATACAGTCAGCGCGGCGGTCACGACCTGCTGGTTCCCGGACAGGACCTATGGGGATCTGACATTCCCCGCGGGGAACTATAAAGCGCTCCGGGTTGAGATCGGAGAAGCAAAAGGACATAACTGGTGGTGTGTGCTGTATCCAAGCCTGTGTTTTCTTGACACAACGAACGCTGTGGTTCCGGAAGAAGGGAAAAAGAAGCTTAAGAATATATTGACGGAAGAGGAATATTCCAGCATAACGGCCACATCAGATTTTAAGATAAGCTGGTATTTCTGGAAAGGAAAGTAATATGACAGAATTTTTAGTGAAACACTTTGTCAAAGACTACAGAGACGTGGAGAAGATATCCGTGAGGACAGCATACGGGGTGCTTGCCAGCATTGTGGGTATCTTCTGCAATGTCTTTTTATTTATAGTAAAGTTTGTGGTAGGTTTGTTCCTGCACAGTGTGTCGGTTACGGCGGACGCATTCAATAATCTGTCCGATGCAGGGTCATCTATTATCAGTTTTGTGGGGGTGAAGATGGCAGAAAAGCCTGCAGACAAGGATCATCCTTTCGGCCACGGAAGGATCGAGTACATAGCGGCTCTGGTCGTCTCCTTCCTTGTACTGGAGGTGGGATTCAGTTTTCTGAAAGATTCCATCGGGAAAATACGAACTCCGGAGGAACTGAACTTCCAGGTGGTGTCCGTTCTTATCCTGCTGGTGTCTATCGGGGTAAAATTGTGGCTCGGACTGTTTAACAGAAAACTGGGAGAAAAGATTGATTCCAAGGTGATGAAGGCGGTGTTCACGGATTCTATGGGAGATGTGATTACCACAGGCGCTACGGTCCTGTCCCTTATCTTTTTTGCGGTGACCGGGATCAATATTGACGGGTTCGTGGGCGTGGGCGTGGCCCTGGTGGTTATGTGGGCCGGCGTGGGGATTGCCAGGGATACGCTGGAACCCCTGATCGGCCAGGCCATCGATCCGGAAATCTACGGACAGATCAAACAGTTTGTCGAGGGATATGAAGGGATCGAGGGCACTCATGATCTGATCGTACATAACTATGGACCCGGCAGGAGTATGGCCTCTATCCATGCGGAAGTGCCGAACGACGCGGATATTGAAGAATCTCACGAAATTATTGACAGGATCGAGCGGGAGGCGGCGAAGGAGCTGGGGATCTTCCTTGTGATCCATATGGATCCTGTGGAAATGAAGGATGAGCGGGTACTGAAGGTAAGAGATCAGGTCGTAAATATCCTAAGAGAATTAGATCCGGCGTGCAGCATCCACGATTTCCGGCTTGTCCATGGAGAACATCAGACCAATCTTATTTTTGACATGGTGATCCCTATCGATTACGATGAAAAGACACGCAGTGATCTTCCGCTGCGTCTGTCGCAGAAGATCAAGGAACTGGATACCAGGTATGAATGCGTGATAACCGTAGAATATGACTATGTGGCCAAGACAGAGGAGTGAGAAAATGGACATGGCAGAGAAAAATACAGCACTTGGATCAGATGGATATGAATTTGAAAGCAGAGTACGCTACAGCGAGATCGATCACAGAGGCACCATGACACTGCCGGCGCTGATCAATTATTTTCAGGATTGCAGTACATTTCATTCAGAGGCAGCAGGAGTTGGAATGGAAAGACTGAAAAAAGAGAAAAAAGCATGGGTGCTGTCCTACTGGCAGATCATTGTAAAACGGTATCCCCGGCTGTGCGAAAATATTACCACGGGAACATTCCCAACTGGGTTCAAAGGTCTGTACGGAAACAGAAATTTCTATATGAAGGACGGGGAAGGTAAACAGATTGCCTGTGCCAATTCTATCTGGGTTTTTATGGATCTGGAAAAGGCCCGCCCGGCCCGCCCGGCGGAAGAAGATATTGCCCCCTACGACCTGCACGCTCCCCTGGACATGCCCTATGAAGGACGCAAGATCCTTCTGCCGGAAGAATACATGGAAAAGGAACCTTTTCCTGTACGCAGATACCATATTGATACGAATGAACATGTAAACAATTGCCAGTATGTGCAGATGGCACTGGAAATGCTTCCGGCGGAAATTCGTGTCGGACAGGTCAGAGTGGATTATAAAAAGTCAGCTGTATACGGAGACATGATTTATCCAAGGCTGGCGGAGGAGCCCGACCGGATTGTGACGGAGCTGTGTGATGGAAGGGGAAATCTGTACGCAGTTGTAGAGATAAAGAAGAACAGCTGAGATCTGCCGCGGAGCAAAAGGCAGGTTATGGCAGGCTGCGCAGAAGTTCCTCCAGTACGTCTTCCACAGAATCGGTGACATGTGCGGCGTACCCGGCGATCCCGGGGGCCGCGTCCGACATGGCATAGCTTTCGCCGGCCAGCTGCAGCATTTCTACATCATTATACTGGTCACCGAAGGCCATGCATTCTTTTGGACTGACGCCGAAAAGATCCATGAACCGTTTCAGAGCAGTTCCTTTATTATATCCCGGGACGATAAAATCGATCCATACATTTCCGGAAGTTACCACATTGATTTCTGAGGAGAACATTTCCTGGAGATGCCGCAGATATCCGTTCAGGTCGTTGGTTGTCATATTGGCAACCGAAATTTTAATGACGGGAAAAGGCACCTTTGTGATATCATCTATGATCACGGTAGAGTTTTTCATTACATTTACAATATGGTCCACCAGGAGCGAATTATTATTTTCCATAAAGCAGGCGTCTTCACGGGATACCACTACTTCAAAGCCGGGTTCTTTTTTAATTTCAAGAATGATCCGGCGGGCCAGATCATCCGGAAGAATCCCCCGGGAGATCACTTTCCCCTGATGTACGCAGAGAGATCCATTTTCCGCAATATAGGAAATCCTGTCTCTGATCGGATGGAATACCTGGCGTTCATTGGCGTACTGTCGTCCGCTTGCGGCAACAAAGCGGATCCCTTTGTCTGTCAGACGACGGATCAGATCCAGTGCCCGGGGAGTCAGTTCCTGAGAACCGTTTTTCAGAAGGGTGCCGTCCAGATCGCTTGCGATCAGTTTTATCATAAAATATTACCTCATTTCCGAGAAACATATTATATACAAATCAGAATAAACAACAACAGACAGTATATCTTAAATTTGTTCAGGTGTAAACTTGTAACAAAAAAGAAATACTTGTAACTTTTTTGTAATGGTAATATAATGTGATTATGTCAGGAAAAGGATATGGATTTTCCGGCTCAGGCATAAATATTAAGAAAACAAAGAGGAAAACAATTATGGGAAAATATTTTGGGACGGATGGATTCCGCGGAGAGGCGAATGTAGTCCTCACAGTAGAGCATGCATTTAAAGTGGGCCGCTATCTCGGCTGGTATTTCGGGCAGGATCACAAAGCCAGAGTCGTGATCGGAAAAGACACCAGAAGAAGCAGCTATATGTTTGAATATGCGCTGGCAGCAGGACTTACTGCTTCCGGAGCGGACGCGTATCTTCTTCATGTCACAACCACACCGAGCGTATCCTATGTTGTGAGAACAGAAGATTTTGACTGCGGTATCATGATCTCCGCCAGCCATAATCCGTTTTATGACAACGGAATAAAGGTCATCAACAGCGCCGGCCATAAGATGGAGGCAGAGGTTGAGGAGAAGATCGAAGCGTACATTGACGGTGAGACAGATGAACTTCCCCTTGCCACCAAAGAAAAGATCGGGCGTACAATCGATTACGCGGCGGGGAGGAACCGCTATATCGGGCATCTGATCTCTCTGGCGACTCGTTCTTTCAAAGATATGAGAATCGGACTGGACTGCGCCAATGGAAGTTCTTTCTCCATCGCGAAGAGCGTGTTCGACGCTCTCGGCGCCAAGACATATGTTATCAATAATGAGCCGGACGGAACAAATATCAATACGAACTGTGGGTCCACCCATATAGAAGTACTTCAGAATTTTGTAAAGGAAAAGAAGCTGGATGTGGGCTTTGCCTATGACGGAGACGCAGACAGATGCATCGCAGTGGATGAGAACGGAAATGTGGTGGATGGTGACCGCATCATGTATGTGTGCGGGAAATATCTGATGGAACAGGGACGTCTGGAAGGCAATACGATTGTTACCACAGTCATGTCCAATCTGGGACTGTATAAGGCGTGTGACAAGATCGGTATGAAATACGAGCAGACGGCAGTGGGAGACAAATATGTCTATGAAAATATGCTGAAGAACGGATTCGTGCTCGGTGGTGAGCAGTCCGGACACATTATTTTCAGCAAGCATGCAAGAACAGGTGACGGAATCCTTACTTCTCTGATGGTCATGGAAGTAATGCTTGAGAAGAAGCAGACGCTCGGGAAACTGGCTGATGAAGTTAAGATCTTCCCTCAGCTTCTGAAGAATGTGCGAGTGAAGGATAAAAAGACCGCGAGAGAGAATCCAGCGGTACAGGCAGCAGTTCAGAGTGTGTCTGACGCGCTGGGAAGTGACGGACGTATCCTTGTGCGGGAGAGCGGCACGGAGCCGGTGATCCGCGTTATGGTCGAGGCCGCTTCCGATGAAATATGTGAAAAATATGTGGACAGCGTAGTAGAAGTAATAGAGAAAGAAGGACTTACGGAGTAGGCAGATATTTATAGAAAACTCTGAGGATAAAAGCAAAAAGAAAGCATATGTATCTCGGAAGGGACAGATTCCTTCCGGGTATACATATGCTTTTTCTGTGTCACCGGGAAAGAATCACCGTCTGATATCCTGCCCGTTTCAGCCGGCGCTCCATCTCTGCCGCTTCATCTAAAGTGGGGTATGTGCCTACCGTAACACGGTACAATCCATCTCCCTGACTGGTGACTGCCGGGAAGTCCTGCTCCAGAAGCTCTTTCTGCAGACGGTCCGCGTACGCGCCGTTTCGAAAAGCTCCTGTCTGGACTGTGTAGCCGGGATGGGTAACTGTAATTCCGCCGGAATCGTTTCCTCCCGGACCATTATTTCCGTCTGATGTTCCGTTTTCCCCTGCGTCTCCGTTTATCTGCAGGGTATCAAGGATTCCTTCAGCGATGGCCAGGGCGATATCATTAAAATTATCGTCAAAAATCTGGTTATCTGTATCAGAATTAATAAAGCCTACTTCTACAAGAACAGCTGGCATTTTTGTCCGCCGCAGCACAACCAGTCCGGGCCTTGCCTGTACGCCTCTGTTCACAAAACCGACAGCTTCCAGCTGTTCGTTTATGTTTTCTGCCATCTCCAGTTTGATCCCTGATTTGTCATAAACAAGGGACTCCACCCCAAAACCGACATTGTCAGTGGGATAAGAGTTGCGGTGGATAGAAACAAAAAAATCTACTCCCGCATTATTGGCCTCCATTGCTTTCTGATAAGGGGATTCATACACATCTGTGGTGCGGGTATACTCTACATCAAGTCCTCGGTCCTGAAGAATTTCTCCAATGGCGAGAGTAAGGGCCAGAGTGTCATCTTTTTCCTGCCTGCCGTTGTAGACAGCTCCCGGATCACGGCCTCCGTGTCCGGCGTCCAGCATGATAGAATATGGCATAATCAAAGTTCCTTTACTGATTAATCTATAATAGAGTATGCAGGGGTAAAAAAATGGTGACTGCTTTATACGCAGCCACCCGGATATTACGGTTATTGTTGTGGAGGACCGGATTTTTCCATTAAGGAATCTAAATCCGAACCGGAAAATTCTGAACTTTTCCCATTGGAAGCAGGGGGGAAATCAATGATATCTGCGCTGCTTCCATCTCCATCAACTCTTTTTGGAGGCAGATACAGATGGACGCTTTCCACCCGGTTTTTATCCAGAGATTCTACGACGAGACGGATCTCGTCTTCTGTTATGACTTCGTCTCCGACTTCGGGCAGACGATCCAGATGTTCGATAATGAAACCGCCCAGTGAGTCATAGTCTTCAGACTCAAAGCGGGTATCCAGCCGGTCATTCACGTCGTCAAGACTTACAGATCCCTCAATGATATATTCCCGTTCCGAAACCTGCTGTACCAGCTCGTCCTCTTTTTCGTCGTATTCGTCATGAATTTCGCCTACGATCTCCTCCAGTATGTCTTCCAGAGTGATCAGCCCAGCCATTTCCCCATATTCGTCGAGGACGATGGCAATATTGAACGTAGAATCCCGCATTTCTACAAGAAGTTCCGAAATATCCTTGTATTCATAGGTAAAATGCGGTTTGCGCATGATGTCTCTGATGTGGAAAGATTCGGTCTTGTCGTAGAGAAGAAGATCTTTCATATTTATGATGCCGACAATATTGTCCTGTGTGCCTTCATACACGGGAAGACGAGTGAATTTATCTTCACGGAAGATCTCAATAAGCTCTTCGTAGGTATTGTTAATATCAGCAAACGTAACATGGACTCTGGGAACCATGATATCTTTCGCGTCCGCGTCGCTGAGATCAAACACATTGTAGATCATTTCTTTTTCATCGGATTCAATAATACCGTCTTCGTGGCTTACATCCACGATGGTCCTCAGTTCGTCCTCGGTCATGACCTTTGCGGAAGCATTCGGATCCACCCTGAGAATAAACATGATCCCCCTAGCGAACAGGTTGATGATGAAGATCACGGGAGTCATAAGGGTCATAAAAATCCGGATAATGGAAATATATCTCAGCGCTACTTTTTCCGCTTTCAATGTGGCATAGTTTTTGGGGGTGATCTCGCCGAACACAAGGATAGCGACGGTCAGGACAGCAGTAGTGATACTGACCATGTAGCCTCCGAATGTATAGGCAAGTGATGTGGCAAGAGCAGAAGCGGAAAGATTGACGATGTTGTTCCCGATCAGGATCGCGCTGAGCATCTTGGAGGTGTGATTTTCTGTCACGTCCAGTACCATGGCGGCCCGTTTGTTCCCGGAATCCGCGAGAGAACGGAGCCGGATCTTATTTACCGACATCAGCGCTGTCTCATTAGATGAAAAAAATGCTGAGAGCATAAGAAGAATTACAAGTATGATTAATTGAAAACTGTCACTGGAATCCACAGTCCGAATTCACTCCTTTAAGAAATTAAAGTAATTAAGGCCGGCGTGCGGCTTAAAAAAATATAGAGATACACAGACAGTATACACTGTTTAGATGGATTTTGCAAGATTTCTGTCTGTTGCCTTTACTTTGGCGTTCCGGTGCTCTATAATGTCTAAGGAGTAACGATAAGGAATAGAATGGAGTAATTTATGGAGCTATATACAAGACTGTGCGAAGTGGCAGGGGCGGAAAACGTGCTTGCCAATGAACCTATGAACAGGCATACGACTTTCCGCATCGGAGGACCGGCCGATCTGTTTGTAATGCCGGCTTCAACTGAAGAAATCCGGGAGATCATCGGGCTGTGCCGGACAGAATCCGTTCCTTATTATGTGATCGGAAACGGAAGTAATCTTCTTGTGGGCGACAAGGGATACCGGGGAGTGATCATCCAGATTTATAAAAGGATGAACCAGATACAGGTGGAGAATGAAAAGATCTGTGCTCAGGCAGGCGCACTGTTGTCCAGGACGGCTTCTGCCGCCTGCGAGGCATCTCTGACAGGTATGGAATTTGCTTCGGGAATTCCGGGGACCGTAGGCGGGGCGCTGAGGATGAACGCCGGCGCTTACGGCGGGGAGATGAAACAGATCGTAGAGAGCGCAAAAGTTCTGACAACAGAGGGAGAGATTTTAAATCTTTCTCTGGAAGAACTCGGACTGGGGTACCGCACCAGTGTCATTTCCAAAAATGATTATGTAGCTCTTGGCGCGGTTCTGTCACTGCGGCAGGGCAACAGGGATGAGATCCGCAGCCGCATGGAAGAATTGAAAGAAAAAAGGGTGGAAAAGCAGCCCCTGGAATACGGCAGCGCCGGAAGCACATTTAAACGTCCGGAAGGATATTTCGCAGGAAAGCTGATCCAGGACGCGGGTCTGTGCGGCTACCGGGTGGGAGACGCTCAGGTCTCAGAGAAGCACTGCGGGTTTGTGATCAACAGAGGGAATGCCACGGCCGCAGATGTCCTCAGACTGATGCAGGATGTTGCAGAACGGGTACAGGAAAAATTTGGCGTGCGGCTTGAGCCGGAAGTAAAGAAGATAGGAGAATTTTAGGCAATGCGTTTTGTGATCGTGACAGGAATGTCAGGAGCCGGAAAGACAACAGCTCTCAAGATGCTGGAGGATATGGGGTATTTTTGTGTGGATAATCTGCCCATCCCTCTTTTGCCCCGTTTCGTGGAAATGTTCAGTGAACCCGAGGAAGACGTGAAAAAAGTGGCACTTGGGCTTGATGTCCGCGGAGGCCAGGATTTTTCCGGCCTGAAGGATGTTCTGGACGAGATGGACAACAAATCGGTGAAATATGAGATCCTGTTTCTGGACGCGCACGATGATGTCCTTGTGAAACGGTATAAAGAGACAAGGCGCCAGCATCCTTTAAGCGGATCCGGAAGAGTTGATACGGGCATCGCGAAGGAGCGGGAGAAGATCATGTTCCTGAAGATGCGCGCCACTTATATCCTTGATACGAGCAAAATGCTGACAAGGGAGCTTAAACTGGAACTGGAAAAAATATTTATAAAAGGGCAGAGCTTCTGCAATCTGTATATCACAGTGATGTCTTTTGGATTTAAATACGGGATCCCTCAGGACTCAGATCTCGTCTTTGATGTCAGATTTCTGCCGAATCCGTATTATATTGATGAACTGCGGGATAAGACAGGAAATGACCCGGAAGTACAGGACTATGTTATGGAAAATGAAAAGACAAGGACATTTCTGGATAAACTGAAGGATATGGTGGAATTTCTTATCCCCAACTATATTCTCGAAGGGAAAAATCAGCTCGTAATCTCTATCGGATGTACCGGAGGGAAACACAGATCAGTAACCATTGCCAACGCGCTGTATCAGATGCTGGAGGAGCAGGAGAGCTATGGAGTACGCATCGAACACAGAGATATCGAACTGGACGCTGTTACAAAAAGGAAGTGATCAGGATGTCTTTTTCTGGAAAGGTGAAAGAGGAACTGGCCGGAAATATTAGTGCGGCCAGACACTGCAGGATAGCGGAAACGGCCGCTTTTCTTGGATTGTGCGGCACTATTGTGGTCAACAGTTTTGACCGGCTGAGTATAAAAATCCATTCGGAAAATCTGCTTGTTGCAAGAAAAGTCTTTACATTGATAGAAAAAACATTTAATATTAAAACTGATATTTCTGTAAGAAGAAATATCGCAAAAGAAAGTGTATCCTACACGGTGGTGGTGAAAAATCATGAGGATGCACTGAGGATTCTTCAGGCTGCGAAGATGATCACTGAACACAGCGGGAACAGGAAAGAAATCTGTGCGTTCAGTCCTCTGATAATCCAGCAGACATGCTGCAGAAGAGCTTTTCTCAGAGGAGCTTTTCAGGCGGCAGGCTCTATGAGCGATCCGAATAAATCCTATCATTTTGAGATCGTCTGTTCATCCCGTGAGGCAGCGCGGCAGATACAGCAGGTGATCCGCGGGTTTGAGCTGGATGCCAAGATCGTGCCGCGCAAGAAGTCATTTGTCGTATATCTGAAAGAGGGATCCCAGATCGTTGATGTCCTGAATGTAATGGAGGCGCATGTGGCGCTGATGGAACTTGAAAATGTCAGGATCCTGAAGGAAATGCGTAATTCCGTGAACAGGAAGGTGAACTGCGAGACTGCCAATATCAATAAGACGGTATCTGCGGCGGTGAAACAGATCGAGGATATTACATACCTCAGAGACACGGTCGGTTTTGAACATGTACCGGAGAATCTGGTGGAGGCCGCTATTGCCCGGTTGGAAAATCCGGACGCGACTCTGAAGGAACTGGGAGAATCAATGTCTCCTCCTGTCGGTAAGTCCGGGATCAATCACAGGCTGCGCAGACTGAGTGAGATGGCAGACAAGGTAAGGCAAGAACAAGGAGGATTATTATGATCAAAACATCTGTTGTAGTAAAGACAGAAGAAGGATTAGACGGTACACCGATCGCACTTTTGGTACAGAAAGCAAGCCAGTACGCGAGCAAGGTGTATATCCAGACCGGCGGAAAAAAGATTAATGCCAAGAGTATTATGGGTATGATGAGTCTTAGCCTGGCCGGAGGAGAACAGATCACAGTTGTGACTGATGGAGAAGATGAGAAAAAAGCGGCAGAAGATATCCGGTCATTTTTTGCGGCCGCTAAATAATAGAGTGTTTTGCCCGGGCAAGGCAGAATTCAGATAAAGAGATGGAAAAGGGCTGTGCATTTATAGTACAGCCCTTTACTGTCAGAATATATCAGTCAGAGACGGGAGATGTATTAAACTATGAAAAAGATGCTTTTTATCTATAATCCCAATGCCGGAACAGGGACCCTGAAGCCAAAGATTTCCGATGTTCTGGATATTTTTGTGAAAGGCGGATATGAAGTCACGGTTTATCCGACACAGAAGTATCACGATGCTGTCGAAAAAGCGAGGACCTGTTCCAGAGAATATGATCTGATCGTCTGCAGCGGGGGGGACGGTACACTGGATGAAGTTGTCACGGGACTGCAGCTCCGAGGTGAGGATACACCTCTGGGATATATACCGGCCGGAACGACTAATGATTTTGCCGCAAGTCTTGGTATTCCGAAAGAGATCGTGGAAGCCGCGTCGGTCGCTGTTAACGGAGTCCCCTTCCCGTGTGATGTGGGAATGTTCAATGAAGACTATTTTATTTATATCGCGGCGTTTGGTCTGTTTACGGATGTATCTTACGAGACAAAGCAGAGTATGAAGAATATCCTGGGACATATGGCGTATCTTTTGGAAGGAGCGAAACGGATCTTTAATATTCCTTCATATAGAATGAAAGTCTGCCATGACGGCGAAATAATAGAGGATGAGTTTATTTTTGGGATGGTGACAAATTCCAGATCTGTCGGCGGGTTTAAAGGGATCATAGGGCCGGAGATCGTGTTTGATGACGGGGTATTTGAAGTTACGTTGATCAAAACTCCCAGAAATCCGATTGAGCTGAATGAACTGCTTGGAGCGATCGTAATGCGGCAGATCAACCCGGAACGGATGTACTCTTTTAAATCCGGGGAGGTAAAGTTTGAATGTGAGGAAGAAATTCCATGGACACGGGATGGTGAGTTTGGCGGCGCCCACAGAGAAGTCCTGATCAGAGATAAGAAACAGGCCCTTCAGATCATGGTAAGGCAGGAAGTGGCTGCCAGCCTGTCTGTGGCCGGGGACAGATCCTAAGATGAAAAAGTAAAAAGAATCCCGGCAAGCCTTGAGATACAAGAGCTTCCGGGATTTTTCAGTGACTCCGAGGGGAATCGAACCCCTGATTCCAGCGTGAGAGGCTAGCGTCTTGACCGCTTGACCACGGAGCCATATTATATCTGTAAGGAGCCTCACAGCGAATATTACTATATCACATACGTTCTTAACATGCAAGCATTTTTTTGTTTTTTCCTTTTTTTCATCATTTCCTGTCTCAGTGCCTGATTTGAGATTGTCTTTTTCCCCTGGATAAGCTATAATAAAAAAAGATTGGATCATCCGCCGGACATCCTATGCCATCCGGCGGACACATCAGAATTGGAGGGAAATAATATGTTAGTATCAGCAACAGAAATGCTTCAGAAAGCAAAAGCAGGACACTATGCAGTGGGACAGTTTAATATCAACAACCTTGAGTGGACAAAGGCGATTCTTCAGACGGCTCAGGAGTGTAATTCTCCGGTCATCCTCGGAGTATCTGAAGGCGCCGGGAAATATATGACAGGATACAAGACAGTAGTGGGTATGGTAAACGGGATGCTCGAAGAGATGAACATCACTGTTCCGGTAGCGCTTCACCTGGATCACGGCAGCTACGACGGATGCCTGAAGTGTGTGGAGGCGGGATTCTCCTCCATCATGTTTGACGGATCCCATTATCCGATCGATGAGAATGTGGAAAAGACAAAAGAACTTGTCAAGATCGCTCATGATCATAACATGTCTCTTGAGGCAGAGGTGGGTTCCATCGGCGGAGAGGAAGACGGTGTTATCGGAAGAGGCGAGTGCGCGGATCCCGAGGAATGCAAGAGAATCGCTGATCTGGGAATCGATTTCCTGGCAGCAGGTATCGGTAATATCCACGGTGTATATCCGGACAACTGGGAAGGCTTAAGCTTCGAGACTCTGGACGCGATCCAGCAGAAAACAGGCGATATGCCTCTTGTACTTCACGGAGGCACCGGAATTCCGGACGACATGATCAAGAAAGCGATCGATCTTGGCGTGGCTAAGATCAATGTGAACACAGAGTGCCAGATCGTATTCGCAGAGGCGACCCGCGAGTACATTGAGGCCGGAAAGGACAGACAGGGCAAGGGATTTGATCCCCGTAAACTTCTGAAACCGGGTACGGAAGCTATTATGGCAAAAGTGAAAGAGAAAATGGAATTATTCGGTTCTGTGGGAAAAGCCTGAAATATTTTCAGGAGGCCTGAATAAAATTTATTAAAAAAACTCTTGCCTTTTTTAAAAAGGTGAGGTATACTGACTGGCATAGAAATGAACGAGGGCGTTCCATCACAGGTGGAGTGCCCTTTTTTCATATCTATACACCTGGGTGAACCATACAGTAAAAAGGCAGGAAGGAAGGGTATGTTATGAGCACAGAAAAGATAAACGTAGCAGACATTTTCGGAGAAAATGTATTTAACGATACTGTAATGCAGGAGCGTCTTCCGAAGAAGGTATATAAAAATCTGAAGCAGACGATCGAAGAGGGAAGGGAACTTGATCTGGAGACAGCCGACGTTATCGCGCATGAGATGAAAGAATGGGCAATTGAAAAAGGCGCGACTCACTACACCCACTGGTTCCTCCCGCTGACAGGTGTTACTGCAGAAAAGCATGATTCTTTTATATCTGCTCCCCAGCCAAGCGGCAAGGTGCTGATGAGTTTTTCGGGGAAAGAACTGATCAAGGGAGAACCGGATGCGTCTTCCTTCCCGTCAGGCGGATTAAGAGCCACATTTGAGGCGAGAGGGTATACGATGTGGGACTGCACATCACCGGCATTTGTCAGACAGGACGCGGCGGGGGCTACGCTCTGTATCCCGACGGCATTCTGTTCCTATACGGGAGAAGCGCTTGACCAGAAGACACCGCTGCTGCGTTCCATGGAAGCGGTTAATACACAGGCAATCCGGCTGCTGAGACTGTTCGGGAATACGACTTCGAAAAAGGTAACCCCTTCAGTAGGGGCGGAACAGGAGTATTTTCTGGTGGACGCCGAGAAGTTCCTGCAGAGAAAGGATCTGATCTACACAGGCCGTACACTGTTTGGAGCCATGCCGCCGAAAGGGCAGGAGATGGATGACCACTATTTCGGGACCATCCGTCAGCGGATTGCTTCCTTTATGAAAGATGTAAATGAGGAGTTGTGGAAGGTGGGAGTCACAGCCAAGACTCAGCACAATGAGGTGGCGCCGGCTCAGCACGAACTTGCTCCGATCTATGCCGAGGCAAATATTGCGGTGGACCACAACCAGATCATTATGCAGACGTTGAAGAGAGTGGCATGCCAGCATGGAATGAAATGTCTGCTTCACGAGAAACCGTTTAAAGGAGTGAACGGATCAGGAAAGCACAATAACTGGTCATTGACTACGGACGACGGGATCAACATGCTGGATCCGGGAAAGACACCTCATGAGAACATCCAGTTCCTGCTAGTGCTTACCTGTATTCTAAAAGCAGTGAACCGTCATGCAGATATTCTGAGGGAAGCCGCGGCAGATCCTGGAAATGATCACAGACTGGGAGCCAACGAGGCTCCACCGGCTATTATTTCTGTATTCCTTGGCGAGCAGCTGGAAGATGTGATCGAGCAGTTGATCAGCACAGGGGAGGCTACTCACAGTCTGAAGGGCGGAAAGCTGGAGACAAGTGTACGTACCCTGCCTGAATTTACGAGAGACGCGACTGACAGAAACCGTACCTCTCCGTTTGCCTTTACAGGAAATAAGTTTGAGTTCCGTATGCTGGGATCAAGAGATTCAGTCGCGTCGGTAAATACTGTACTTAATACGATCATGGCGGAGGCCTTTTCCGAGGCATGCGAAGTTCTGGAAAAAGCAGATGATTTCCAGAAAGCAGTACATGATCTTATTAAAGAATATGCCACTGAGAATCAGAGAATTATTTTCAATGGCGACGGATATTCACAGGAATGGGTAGACGAGGCCGAGAGACGAGGCCTGCCCAATATCCGTTCTATGGTAGACGCGATCCCGGCGATCGTATCGGACAAAGCGGTAGCCCTTTTTGAAAAATTCGGAGTGTTTACAAGAGCAGAGCTGGAGTCCCGCGCGGAGATCAGCTATGAAAACTACTCCAAGGCGATCAACATTGAGGCGCGTACGATGATCGATATGGCCAGAAAGCAGATCCTGCCGGCCATCATCAAATATACAAAGACACTGGCAGACACAGTCAACGCAGTGAAAGAGGCAGGAGCGGATGCCAGTGTACAGTCGGAGACTCTTTCTGAGATTACCGTACTTTTAAAGGAAGCAAGATCCGCACTGATGGAATTAGAGAAGGTGACAGAAGAAGTGTCGGAACTGCCCGATGGGCCGGACAAAGCTCAGAGATATTATCACGAAGTTCATCCGGCTATGGACGCGCTCCGGGATCCGGTTGACCAGCTGGAGATGGTAGTCGACAAAGAGGCATGGCCGATGCCGTCTTACGGGGATCTGATCTTTGAAGTGTAGAAACAGGTGACAATAACAAAGGCTGATGTTATAGAGTCATGTAAAGACAGGCGGAAAGAAATTTCGCCTGTCTTTTTTAAACTTCCTGATATGACGAATATTCAATATGGTGAAGTTGGAAAGTTGAAAATGATATAAATGCAATATTAAGATTATATTTTGCAATATATAACATTGCAAATATGGCGTAAGAGCTCGGCGCGGTATGATGAAATATTATCCAGACGACCGTATTGACGAATTCTGTTTTATAGAATAAAGTAAAAGACGTAGGCCGGAAGGCGGCAGATCGTTAACACTGCGCCGTGGCCTTTTTCGTATGGGATAAGGAGGAGTTTTCATATGCAGTCGTCAACAGATTTAAGAAGCCTGTTAAACAGGATCGACCATCGCGGCTATCCCGCCTATAAAGATACAAAAGGAATGTATCAGTTTCCAGGCTACGTGCTGTCTATCGATCATGTACAGGGAGATCCGTTCGCGGCGCCGTCCAAGGTCAGTGTACGGGTAAGCGGAAAGACAGCGGGATTTCCTCAGGAATTGTATAAGGAAGATCATCAGCGTATCGCGCTCCAGGACGAGCTGACAAGACAGTTTGGAAGAAAAGCAGAACAGTTTGCCTTCAAGGCAAAAGGCTCGGGAAAGAGCGGTCTCATCTCAGTGAGCCGCTGCGGACAGGAAGTGCTGGAAAGGACGGCCTGCACTCTCGATGGGCGGACCGGAGATGTCATCCTGCGGATGGAGATCGGCTTTCCCGCCAATGGGCGGACCATCAACGCCCGGGAACTGGAGAAGATCCTGTTTGAATTTGTCCCGGAGTGTGTGAAAGGATCCCTTTTCTATAAAAATATGGATGCGAAACGTCTCCGTTCGATCATTGATCTGGCGGAAGACCAGCATTATATCAGAGAAAAGCTTCCCGAAATGGGACTGTGTGCCTTTGTGGCGGATGGAAGCATTCTGCCCAGAGAGTCCGGCATTTCTCCCAGACCCATGCGGGGCGGCGTAAAGTTTCAATCTCCAAAAGAGCTTACAGTGGAGATGGACCTTCCCCATAGAGGAAAGATCACAGGAATGGGGATACGAAAAGGAATCACGCTTATCGTAGGCGGAGGGTATCATGGAAAATCTACGCTGCTGAAAGCGCTGGAACTGGGGGTTTACGATCATATCGCGGGGGATGGCCGGGAATATGTGATCACAGATAACACGGCCATGAAAATACGGGCCGAAGATGGACGCAGCATTCAGAAGACGGATATCTCTATGTTTATTAATGATCTGCCTAATGGGAAGGATACCGTAGGGTTTTGTACGGAAGATGCCAGCGGAAGCACCTCCCAGGCGGCCAACGTGATCGAGAGTATCGAGGCAGGGACATCCCTGCTTTTGATCGATGAGGATACCAGTGCCACTAACTTCATGATCCGGGATGAATTGATGCAGAGGGTCATCCACAGAAATATGGAACCCATTACTCCTTTTATCGAACGCATTCGGGAGCTGTATGAAGAGTATGGCATTTCCACGGTGATTGTGGCCGGGAGCTCCGGAGCTTATTTCCACATCGCGGACAGCATTATCCAGATGGACCGCTATGTTCCCAAAGACATCACGGCGTACGCCAAGAAGGAGGCAGACAGTTTCCCAATGATCAGCGTGCCGGAGGAACCGGCGGTGCAGCCGGACTTTAAAAGATGCCCCAGGCCGGGCGCGGCATTTAAAGGGAATGACCGGATCAAGATGAAGACTATGGGCAGGGAAGCTGTGATGATCAATAAAGAGACTATCGACCTGCGCTATGTGGAACAGATCACCGACAGTGAGCAGGTGACGGCGCTGGGATACTGTATGAGGTACGCTCAGCGGCATATTCTGGATGGAAGAAAGGATCTGCGGCAGGTCGTGGATGAACTGGAAAGAGTGATGCAGAAAGGATCTCTGGCCGCTCTCTGTGAGAATGCGTCCGGCGTATCCTGCATGGCAATGCCCAGAAGACAGGAGATCTTTGCCTGCTTTAACCGTTACCGGGGACTGAAGATCTGAAAAAGACATCCATAACAACAACGTATAAAAGGAGACAAAAATATGCTGAAATTAGTGGAAGGAAGACCGGAAGATGTCTCGGGGAGACTGGAAAAAGAGATTCGGGTATACGATCTTCTGGATTCGCTGAACGTGGCCTATCAGAGGATCGATCACGAGGCTGCCATGACCATGGATGCCTGTGAGGAGATTGACAGGACTTTGGGGGAGGGTGTGGAGATCTGCAAGAATCTTTTTCTCTGCAACCGCCAGGAAACAGATTTTTACCTTCTTCTCCTTCCGGGGGACAAGCCATTTAAGACAAAAGATCTTTCAGCACAGATTGGATCTTCCCGGCTGTCTTTCGCTAAGCCGGAATATATGGAAAAATATCTGGACATTACACCGGGATCAGTGAGCGTGATGGGTCTGATGAATGACAGGGAGAAAAAGGTACAGCTTCTGATCGATAAGGATGTACTGGAAGGCGAGTTTTTTGCATGTCATCCCTGCATCAACACATCCAGCCTCAGATTCCGGACGAAAGATCTGATGGAGAAGGTCATACCGGCCATGGAACATGAGCCGAAGATGGTGGAACTGTAGAATATAGAATACGGCGGCCTGGCCGCCGTATTTTCCGTTTTCTATAACCTGTTCTTATATCATTTTCAGATACTGTACACTGTAGGGCGGCATAATAAGGGTTCCCTGAAGTTCCACAGTGTCTGGCCCGTCAGATGTGTCTGAAGAAAGAAGAGGGATAAAACTGCCCTGGAGTTCGTGGCTGCCTGCGGTAAATGCTGAATCTCCTGCGTTGACCGCCACCAGGATCCGTTCTTTATCCGTCTTGCGTTCGAATACCAGCTGGTGATTGGTGATAACAATATTCCGATAGGAACCGTTGCACAGTGCGTCACTTTCCCGACGGACAGAGATCAGATCCCGGATAAATTCCGTCAGCTCATTGGGCTTTGGTTCTATAAAACAGGGCCGAAGCGCATAATCATTGTCAGGGGCTTTCTGTCCTTCTTCTCCCCATTCGCTTCCGTAATAAATGCAGGGGATGCCGGGCATGCCGAAAAGAAGGCCGTAGGCAAGCGGAATATGCTCTTTATTGGTCAGTATAGAAGCCAATCTTGTCACGTCATGATTATCCACAAAGGACATGAGATGTTTGCCCCGGTAAATGCACCACTGTTCCGGACCGTACTGACGGTTCAACGAATGAGCAATCTCAAACATGTTCATACTGTTGAAGCTGGAGTAGATGCCTTTATAGCACTCGTAGTTCGTACAGCTGTGGAGCATCTCATCATTTACGATCAGGTTATAGTCTCCGAAAAGCACTTCTCCGATCAGTACAAAATCAGGATTTAGTTCCTGGCAGAAGGAACGAAGCCTGCGCATAAAATTGTGGTCGAGACAGTAGGCTACGTCCAGTCTCAGGCCGTCGATGCCGAATTCTTCCATCCACATTCTGACACAGCTTAGAAGATGATCCACTACCGCCGGATTTTGAAGGTTCAGTTTGACAAGCTCAAAATGGCCCTCCCATCCCTCGTACCAGAACCCGTCATTATAACTGCTGTTACCGTCGAAATTGATATGGAACCAGTCCTTGTAGGGAGAATCCCATTTCTTCTCCTGTACGTCTCTAAATGCCCAGAATCCTCTTCCGACATGGTTAAAGACACCGTCCAGTACAATTTTGACATCGTGATCGTGCAGCTGCCGGCATACAGTCCTGAAATCATCATTGGTCCCAAGCCGGCAGTCGATCTTCCTGAAATCTCTTGTGTCGTATCCATGATTGTCTGACTCGAATACCGGGTTTAAAAGGATCGACCCCACGCCCAGTTCCTGCAGATAACCTGCCCATTCTCCGATCTTCAAGATCCGGTGCTCCGTGACTCCGTCATTCTGGGTCGGCGCTCCGCAGAATCCGATCGGATATATCTGATAAAAAGTTTCATTGTAAGCCCACATGTCAAGTTCCTTCCTTTAATATTCTGGTAATATTCTGGGATCCGCTTCGGCAGATCCTGGCCCTTTCACAGGCGCGTTCTCAAACCGCCCGTAAGAGATGCCGTTGTCTGACAGTATAACACAATCCGGGGAGAAAAAGAAGCGTGGGACAGAAAATGAAGATGAGGAGCAGGAAATGGAGGACTCTGAATTGACACTGTTATCCGGGAATTGTATACTAAAATTAAAGAAATGGATGTCTCCTGTCCCTGGCAGGAACACTGTGATCGGAGGGATCTACTTTGTACAGACAAAAATTCAGACGGTACAGGATCAGGACTGGGAGAATGACAGCAGCCGCGCTGCTGGCTGTGTTTGTGCTGACTCTTTTCCCCTGTGGCATGGGAAGTGTAAAGGCAGAGGAAGCAGACACACAGGAAGGTACAGAAACAGAAACGCTTCCGGAAACACCGACAGGAGACAGCGGGGTGGAAGAAATAAAAACCCTGCCTCAGGCCCAGATTGTGGACGGATCGGATACCGGCGGGGAGAACTCGGACACGCCAGAAGACGATCTGGATACACCGGAAGACGGAGACGGACAGTCTGTGGAGATTATCGCCAGTGTCATACCCGTCAGCCAGGGAGAATTATTTGAACAGCTGAGCAGTTTTCTGGCACTGTCTTCAGAACGGTTTCAGATCTACTTGGTGACCGGGTTTACAGACGGCTCAACAGGGCAGCCTGTGCAGCCGGAGGAGGGAGTGGATGTCTCTCTTACGGTTCCTGCCGACTATGATTTGTCCCGGCTTGTGATCAGCGAGATCAGTATGGAAGGCTCTGTACCACAGCGGACTGAGCTGCCATACCGGACGGAGACTGACCCCTCAGGGAGCATGATGGCAGTGTTTTCCACAGATCATATGGGGATATTTGCTTTGATGGAGAAGAAAGTAGAGCCGGAGCTTCCGGAATCCCTGGACCCAACAGAAAAGGTTGAAAAACTGGAACTGGAAAAAACAAATCCTCCGGCGGCAGTGCAGACGGGGACTGGAACATCCTTTATGAGTCCCAAGACAGGGGATGATTCTCAGATCGGGCTGTGGGCCGGGATCACAGCGGCCACGGCGGCGCTGATCCTTATTCTTGTTGTACTCATTATAATGATTAGAAGACGTAAAAAGTGAGAAACGTTAAAAAAATCTTGACACGGGCGGGCTCAGGTACTATAATATCATGGCATGACTAAAGGAGAAACAGTATACGCCATAAGCCCCGGAGTGTACTGATTTCATATACACAAGGCAATGTTATCTGATGATTTTTATTAGGAGGAACACCCATGAAAACTTATATGGCTAACCCTGACAAGATTGAGAGAAAATGGTATGTGGTGGACGCTGACGGCTGTACACTGGGCCGCCTTGCATCCGAGGTAGCCAAAGTGCTCAGAGGCAAGAACAAGCCGGAGTATACACCTCACATTGATACAGGCGATTACGTTATTATCGTGAACGCAGAGAAAGTAAAAGTAACAGGAAAGAAACTTCAGCAGAAGATCTACTACAATCACTCCGAGTATGTCGGAGGCATGAGAGAGACCACACTTGCCGAAATGATGGCAAAGAAGCCGGAGAAGGTGGTCGAGCTGGCTGTTAAAGGAATGCTCCCGAAAGGACCTATGGGAAGAGACATGATCAAGAAGCTTCATGTTTATGCCGGACCAGAGCATGCGCACCAGGCTCAGAAGCCGGAAGTTCTGACATTTTAGGCAGAGGTTGAAAGGAGGATATAACAGTGGCTAACGCAAAATATTACGGAACAGGAAGAAGAAAAAAATCAGTTGCAAGAGTATACCTTGTACCGGGAACGGGCAAGATTACGATCAATAAGAGAGACATTGACGAGTACCTTGGACTGGAGACGCTGAAAGTTGTTGTCCGCCAGCCGCTGGTGGCTACGGGCACACTTGACAGATTTGACGTACTTGTAAATGTAAAAGGCGGCGGATATACGGGACAGGCCGGAGCCATCCGTCACGGTATCGCGAGGGCGCTTGTAGAGGCAGATGCTGACTACAGACCGGTGCTCAAGAGCGCAGGATTCCTGACTCGTGACCCGAGAATGAAAGAACGTAAAAAATACGGACTCAAAGCAGCGAGAAGAGCTCCGCAGTTCTCCAAACGATAATTTATCGACAATTAAAGAAATTAGCAAAACCCTTGAAAGTCCAGTATTTTCAAGGGTTTTCTTTATATCAAGAATGTTCTTAAATGGCTGAAAATTGTGTAGAAAAGTGGTCTATAGCACCCAATAGCACCCAAAAATAAAATCATGTGAATTAGTGTCTTGCGCAAGACTTTTGGGCATGGTATGATATGGGTAAGGAAGTGATTGTATGAACCGCACAGAATATAAAAATCAGCACATTAAAGAAAATTATGACCGTATCAACTTTACTATACCAAAAGGCGAGAAGGATAGGATAAAGCAGGCGGCCAGTGAATTGAAGATGTCCGTTAATGAATATCTGTATGCCCTTGTGTGTGATGATCTGGTGTCCGGCAAAAGCAGACTGGGGGAGAAACTGAACCCGGAATTTACAGAGGAACAGCAGGCATTGCTTGATAAATGGCAGGTGGCACAAAAATACCGGGATATGATCCAGAGAATGCACGTTGATACCATAAACGGAATGAATAAGCACTATACAATAGAACTGAAAAAAGGATATATAAATGATGTGACGGGCAGCAGGCTGATCCAGTGCGATAAGACAGCAGAACTTAGAAGAATTATAGTGAAGTCACATAAACGATGAAAGAGCCGGAACAAACCGACTCTTTTTCTTTGCAACGGTCATATTTTATTGATTGCTCCTAACAGGTTGGCAATATCTACATGAGTGTAGACAGACCGTGTGACGTTTGCACCTTTATGCCCTACGATTTGCTGAATAAGACGTTCATCAACTGCGGCCTCTGTCAACAATGAAATGCAGGTATGACGGGTATCATGCGGCGTGTGATCCATCTGGGCGGCACTCATGAGAGGTGTCCAATAACCATCATAATAATTTCTGTATTTGAAGCCTGCTCCGTCCGGCGTAGATAACAGATATTCACAGTCATTCAGATGATACCAATATTCAAAGAACGGATATACCTTGTCTGCAATCGGAACTTTACGGACTCCAGCGGAGGTTTTAGAAGCCGTTACATCAAACCACCGTTCTGTGAGATTTACATTCTCTTTTTTTAGTTCAAGAAATTCTGATATGCGGACACCCGTATAAATCAGCATGAGAATAACCGTATAATAAATATCTGAGTCTTTGAGCGTCCACAGAGTTTCTATTTCTTCAGAAGTAAAGCGTTTCCGTTTTCTGGCGTTTGGATTGCCGAAGTTCGACAGGTCAATATATTTTGATTTATCCTGTGATGCCGTCACAATATCGTGCATGATAGCGAATTTGTAAAGCTGGCCGACAAGAATTTTATAATCTTTGAGGGTGGGAGCGTTCTTCTCTGAATTATCTGCTATGCTCTGCCATTCATCCAAAAGTACATTAGCAAAGGGTTTCTCCCATATCGGAACAAGAAGATTAAAGGCGGCTCTGTATTTCTTGATTGTGCCGTCTTTTTTGCCTTCAAAATGCTTTGCAGACCAACGCTCATAAACTTCTCTGACTGTAGTTGTCTCTGGGAGCGCAAGAGGATTTACCTTAAATCGAGCGAGAGCCACAACAGCCGCTTCACGAGTCTCATAATATCCTACAGTTTTTCTGATCTGCTTTGATTTGTGTGTGACGGGATCAAGTTCAAAACCGAGTGTTGCAACTGCCCGGAATGGCTTGTGTGGTCTGCCGGTATTGTAGATACTTCCTGCACCGTTGGCGGCTCTGGACGGGCGTTTGTGTCGTTTAGAACGGGGCTTTTGTGTGGTAACGGTATTTTGTAAGGGATAGCCGCACTGAGGACATTTATCCGCTAAATCAGATACTTTATCCCATCCACATTCGGGGCATTTTATGAGTGCCATTTAATCACCGTCCTTCTTTTTCTCATTTTTCCAATTCATAAGTATTTCTTGAATCTTTAACATTGCATGGGATTCAAGAATATCTACTCCTATGCCAATTTGTTTATATCCGGGATTTCCTTTATTGTCTATTATTTCTTGTCCAAATGAGATTGCATTTTTCCCATCAACAGAATAGCCACATTGTTCAAAAGATCCTGTTTGTGGGTTCCTGGTAATGGGAGTAGTATATGTATTATCAATATATATTGAAATCCATTTTAAAAAGTCTGAAAATACGTTGCTGTCCTTTAATATAAAATCAAAAACTTCGCTTTCAATAGGATCCCATGAATTATTAATTTGTTTTATGGAGTTTATTGCAGAAACCGATAATCCGGTTTCTTCTCCTATATCTGTATAAGAATGTGTGGGGTAGTCGATATAGCCTAGCAAATAGTCTGCTGAGCAATGAAAATAATGACAATATTCGGCAATATATATCGTTGTTAAACTTTCACTGCTATTCAAATTTGTAAGATTTCCGAGCTTTAAATGGTTTTTAATAGTTCGTTCTTTGGTACGGCATATTTCATATTCACTTGTTCCAGTTTTTGGCTTTTGTTCGTATCCGCATAGCTTAACAGCGAGCTCCATGCTGGTAGTTATATTGTTGAAGTACATAAGTGCCTTTAATCGCACGCCAAAATCTTTTGAAATAGTGGGAAATAATTTTCTCATAAATCACAAAATCCTCCAAAATGAGAAATATTTGAGAATTTTAATTCTCCTTTATTGTTGCTATAATCATAGCACTAAGACGGAGCTTTGTCAAAGAATTTATTGTTATTGCAGGTGAGAAAGGAGTATTTAATTGAAAAATCAAGATATTAGGAAGTACGCAAAAAATAAAAGAGTTAATCTTTGGCAAGTATCAGAGAAATTGGGATATGCACATGAGACGGCGTTCTCTAGAGTTCTGAGACATGAACTTCCTTGTGATAAGAAGCAGGAAATCAGAAAAATTATTGATGAACTGGCAGCAGAGGCAGGTGAGTAGATGGAGTTCAAAAAGGCAAATATGCCTGTAGCGGTGGCGGCGAAGGCTTTGCAAGTAGATTCTCAAACCGTGAGAGTTCTTCTTCAGAATAATTTGGTGAGTTGGGGATTAGCTTATAAGCGTCCGGGCAGCAGGAACTACAGCTATCTAATCAGTCCATTGAAATTTTATCAAGAGACGGGCTTTTTGTGGGAGGGGAATGATGACTGAAGCAGAAAGAAAAAAACTTGAACAGGAGCAGAAAACCCTCATGCGCCGTTACAGAGAATATGAAGCCATGCAGAGAGATTTCAGTTACGATCCAGATTTCTACAGTTATGCCGAAAGGCAAATGCAGAAGTTAAATGATGAGACTGAATATATCAGAGGCTTGCTTGAAGGGCGGTGGAATGAATAATGACTCCGCAGGAAGAATACCGAGACACAGAAAGATATATTCGCTCAAGAAGTAAAAAGGTTATTCCTTATAAAAATGGTATTCGATATTGTTGCCTATATCATGACGATAAAGCGGAAAGCGCATTTCTTACATTAGAAAATGAAAAGGTTCTTCATTATTGCCATGTATGCGGAAGTATATATCATAGGTGCAAGAAGGATGCCGGATTGTGGACAGATTATCAATCACCACAACAAACAGCGAAGCGAGTATCTAAAAAACAATATTGGCTCGAAAAATATTCTCAGGCACGATATGACCTATACAACATTAACACAGGAGAACAAACTCATACAAAATACAAGATTCTAGATCGAGAGGGTAAGAAACAATTTCCGCAAGGCCATTATGATGAAAATAATACGTGGATTGACGGGTTGGATGGAATAGATACATCTCTATCGGTTTTTTGTAACGGTCGCATTAAACAGCTTCAGCAGGCAATCAAGCAAGGAACGCTGATCTGTTATGCAGAGGGCGAGAAAGACACTCTTACTTTATGGAAGTATGGATATATCGCTTTTACTTGTGGAGCTGTGCGAACATTCAAGCAGGCAATACTACCTTATTTAAAAGGTGCTAACGTGATTGTGTTTGGAGACAATGATAATCCGGGGCGTGCGGACGCTAACAGGATTGCCGGACTGATAAATACAGTCGGACGGGCAAGAGTCATTATACCGCCAGAGGTGCCAGAAAAAGGCGATATTACAGATTATATGAGCAATCATTCCAAAGAGGATTTACAAAAGCTCATAGCTGAAAATACAGCCGTTACAGATATAACCGTACCCACAGGCACAACTGTTAGAAGTAGCTCCGTACCTAAAGGTACACCGCTTGTCAATCAGCTTGTCAAACTGGATGCGGCTAAGAGATTTGCAACTAATGATAAGGGGTCAGCAGAATTGTTCTCTACAGTTTTTAAGAATGTGAGCCGATATAATCCAACACAAAAAGACTGGATGTATTACAACGGTATCAAGTGGATTGCAGACACCGAAGGAATGAAAGCTAAGCGAAATGCAAAAAAACTTGCGGACGCCATTCTGTCATATGCAGTAAACGTGTCCGAATTAGATAGAGAGAATTATCTGAAATATGCGTCGCGGCTGATGAACTATAGAGATAGAAACACAATGGTCAATGATGCTAAAGACCTTAACTTCTTTGAAAATACGGAACTCGACAAGGATGATTTACTTCTAAATCTTAAGAATTGTGTTCTTGATCTATCGGGAGACATGCCGAAGGTGTTAGAGCATAATGCCGATTTGCTTTTATCAAAATGTTGTAATGCAAGTTACGATCCACAAGCAACTTGTAAGCTGTGGGAGAAAACCATCAATGAAATTATGGAAGGCAATGAAGAAAAAATCAGATATTTGCAGAAAATCCTCGGATTGTGTTTGACAGGGATTACAGCGGAAGAGGAACTGTATTTCTTTTACGGAGCATCAACCCGAAATGGCAAGTCAACAATATGCGAAACCGTTCTCTCCATCCTTAATGATTATGGTGCGACTATTTCACCAGAGACATTAGCGGTCAAAGCAAACAAGGACTCGAGGACAGCTTCGCCGGACATCGCAAAATTGGCAGGAACGAGGCTTGTAATTGCAAGTGAGCCGCCGAAGAAGATGATATTTGATACGTCTCTCGTAAAAACGTTGACGGGCAGAGATAGGGTAACGGCACGATTTTTACATCAAAATGAATTTTGTTTTACACCTAAATTCAAGTTGCTTATCAACACAAATTATCTGCCGACAATTACAGATCAGACAGTTTTTAAATCTGGACGTATTCGAGTTGTTTCATTTAATAAACATTTTGGAGAGCATGAGCAGAACAAAAAGCTGAAAGATGAGTTGCGTAAAGAAGCCAATGGAATATTAAACTGGATGATTAGGGGCTTGTATCTGTATCGCAAGGAAGGTCTTGAGCCGCCCACTGCCGTTAGAGATTCTACAGATGAATATGAGGCTGATTCAGATAAAATAGGACGGTTCATTTCAGAGTGTCTGGTGAAGTCAGATAAAAATACATCCGCAAAAGATGTTTATGAAACATACTCGAAGTGGTGTTCTGATTCTGGATTAGGAGTTGATGGACGGAATAATTTCTATATTGAGCTTAAGACAAGAGGATTATTCGGAGCAAGCGGAACCGTTAATGGAAAAACCGTTCGAAATATTGTCAGAGGGTATGTTTTAGCAAATGAAGAGTTCATGTCGGTTGATGAAAATGAGCCTTTGCCATTTGACTAAAATTGGTAAATGTGCAGTTTGTGCAAATAGAATGTAAAGTGTCTATAGAGTTAGTTTTTCAACCTTTACATATTAATTACACAAATTGCACAAAGCCAGTAAAATCAAGGGTTTCCAGACTTTTTAGATTAGAACGTATCTTTTCATGGTAACGGATTTTCAGAAAGGAGATCATAAATTATGGGAGTTATTTCTTTGGCAGATGTCAAGTCAGCACCAGCGGAGGCAGTTGCACTTTATGAGCGATATAGACCGTTGATTGCACGGGTCAGAGCAGGAGAATCGGTAGATAAATTGAGACAGGAATTATTGGTTGATTGTTCGGTACTGAAAGCGAATTGTGATGTCTATTGCAGGGATTGTATTGATGAAGTTGTAGATTATCTGTTGAGATGTTTTGAGGAGTGAGATAATGCAGTCAGAAGAATATAGACGATATATCAGAAGTCCAGAATGGGAGAAGAAAAAAGCGGAGCGGTTGGAGATTGATAATCATTGTTGTGCTATGTGCGGACGCCCGGAGTCGAAGTGTAAGAATGGACTACAGTGTCATCACGCGAATTATAAAAAACCTCTAGGGCAGGAAAATGTTTATGATGATCTTGTGAGTTTATGTCCTTCTTGTCATATGAAGATACACGCATATTACAACAGGAGGCGCACAGCATGAATTTTAAAGAAACAGCTTATTGGACATTGTACGCAGATATTGTGAATTTTCATAGGAAGTTTGCAGAGGTCAGAGAAGATGATGAATACTGGCAGCAGGTAGTTGACGGGGCAAGCGCACTGTATAAGAAATATGAGAGCGTACCAGAGGGAGAATTTGCAAAGAGTCTGGTACTTTGTATTCTTGATGAACTGGAGCGGATTTATAAAGATATGCCTAAAAAGCATGGATAAGCAAGTTTCATGCAGAAAATATTACACATAAAAAGGAGAGACATTATGGCAGGAAAAACAACACAGAAACATGACGAGAGAGGCGGCAGATACCTTGACTCATACAAAAGGTATGATGTGGCAGAGGCAGGAGAACCAGACAATATAGCACCTATTATAGATGTGGCAATAAAACGGCTAAGGGGGCGGCCTGCTGCCTATGAGGAATCTTCAGAAGGACTTGAACGCTTTAGAAATAATTGCATTGGGTATCTGGAATACATACAGGAGCAGAACCAAAGACCAGACTGTAAGAAGATAGTTCCAGATATTGAGGGTTTAACGGTTTTTCTTGGGATTACTAGAAACACATTAAGCCTTTATGAACGCAACAGGGGCGAGGACTGGAAAGAACAGATAGACCAGATTAAAAATGCAATCATGTCGGTTAAAAAAGAATTGGCATTTCATCAGCAGATACCGACAGTTTACGCTATCTTCGATCAAGTCAATAATGGCGATTATCGGAATGTTTCCGAATTTAAGCTACAGGCAGAGACTACTACTACATCAGATCAGATAGCATTATCACAGGAAGAAATACATCAGATTGCGGAACAGGTGCAGAGAGAAAGCATTTCAGAACTTATTGAACAGTTACCAGACGAATAGGGGGATATGAAGAACGTTAGCACGAGGATATGTTTCAGACGCAGGATCACAGAGATTTGACAGAGTAAAGATTGATATGTCTACCAGAGAGAAAGCCGGGCAGATTACTTTTGAACAGTTTCATCACATGAATTTGGAAGAGCGGACAGAACTTTATGACAGATACCCGGATATTTATAATCTGCTGTCTGCTGCCGAGAAAGGAGCTTCACATGGGCGATACGCAGGACAGGCACATACACTGTGATGGTACAGGCAGACGGATTTATTTATCTGGTATTCGGTTTAATAATCAATCTGCAAAGAGTCGTTACCAAATCATGCAGGAGCGATACCACAAGGTTTTACAGTGGGAAATAGAGCATAGCAGGAATTGAAAGGAGATTAAAGAATATGGATAACAGACAGACAACAGAAATGAACAGACATAATAATGATATTGTGGCTTGCAAGATTTTAAAGGTGCAGGAGAATACCGTCACTATTCCTCTGCCATGGGGCGACACTACTACTTTGACAATTATTAGTGATATTTTTGAGCCGGGAGACTGGATTGATATGCAACTCAAACCGCAAAGGAATAACGGACAAGTAACAAGCTATTCAGCCGGATATATCGGGCGCACACCTGCTAAATTCATCCCGGAAGATGATAAGGTGCAGTTTGTCACAGCATAGAACTATATGAGAGGGCGCAGGCGGTTCATGTAGCCGCCTAAATCCCTCAGACGGTATTTTTATATGTAACGGTATCTTTGGAGGCAGGAGGATTTTACGGAAATGACATTTCAAAAAGCATTAGACGCATTATGTGAAAAATATGGAAAATACGGTTATGAACGTGAGTTTTTGGCTGATTTACTGAATAGCGGCATAGGAGAACATGAGTTTAGTGTGAGAGCCGCTTATAATGGCGTTAGAATGAGTCTGGCGCATTTTACAGGAGAGCATGAGTATTTTTCTTTGGAGGACGTTGCTGAGATCACAGGCGAGTCCAAAGGTGAAATATTGAGTAGGATAGAGGAATGCAGAGAAGAACTGACGGCAGCAGGCGAAAACCCGGACGATTATTTTATTCCTACTGAACCGAAGCCGGATAAAGTAACATGGTTCTTCCCTCACGGTTTACCATCATAAGTATTAAAATAAACCTTTTTGAAATAGTATTAAAATTATTGACTTTTCTCTTGTATTCGGGTATTATGGTAGTACAACTATTAACTATAGTCTAACATGGTACAGAATAGGAGGAAAGCCAATGTGTGTATATGGATATGTGAGGGTTAGCACATTGAAGCAGAAAGTAGAAAGGCAGATTGCCAATATCAAGAAAGAATATCCTAATGCAGTTATTATTGATGAGTCCTATACAGGTACGAGCATGGATAGACCGAAATGGAATAAATTAGTAAAGGCGTTGAAACCCGGAGATACAGTTATCTTTGATGAAGTATCAAGAATGGCAAGGAACGCACAGGAAGGCTTTGAAACCTATTTAGATTTGTACAATAGGGGAATTAACCTTGTATTCCTAAAGGAGCGCCATATAGATACGGAAGTATATAGGCAGACGCTTAATAATCATATAGCCTTAACTGGCACTGATGTAGACTGTATATTGCAGGGTGTTAATGAATATCTTATGATACTGGCTAAGAAGCAAATAGAGATTGCTTTTAATACAGCGGCTCAAGAGGTGGAATACCTACATATGCGAGTCAGTGAGGGGATAGCACGAAGAAAAGCAGAGGGCAAGCCAGTAGGTAGAGCTGAGGGCAGCACAATAGAGACTAAGAAAGCAAAACAGGCGAAGCAAGATATTATGAAACATTCCAAGGATTTCAACGGAAGTTTGAATGATCTGGATTGCATGAAACTGATAGGAATATCCCGGAATAGTTTTTATAAATACAAGAGACAGCTTAAAGAGAATATGTGATGATTAGGGCGGTGCTTCGGTACTGCTCTTTTTCTCTATCCAGATCAGACGGTAGGGAGGGGTCTTGTGGCGGTGTACGCTGACGGGTAGTAACGTCCAAAATCTGCCGCAAATTTAAAAAAGGACTGTTCTCTCGTGGAAAGTCCTTTAAATAATATGATTATTTGTCTTTTATTCCTAATTCTTTGTGAAAGTTAATTAAACTAGATAGCTTAAAAAGTGGCTCTATTGTATGGCGCTTCTTTTTGGCTGCTTTTACATATTTTGTGATATATTCGTTAAGCTCTTGCTTTATAATATCATAATCCCTACTTATAACATTATATTGTGAATTTGGTAGTTTCTGTGCGGTATGGAATTCTATGTATTTTTTATCATTAATTATTAAGCTGTATCTATAATCAAGCCCGGCATTCGGACGTTTATTTGAAGGAACAGGGTAGCCAATCTTTCCGAATTTACGGACTGGAATACCAAGATTGTTTCTTAATGGTAAGTATACAGTATTATTGTTGATATTTATTTCAACACATAAATGAGTCCTTTTCGATTGCTTATCTGTATTTCCAGGATCAAGCATATTTATTAAATTTGGATTGTCAATAAAATACTGTTCTTTAATAAAACAACAATGAGGTTCAATCATTTTTAACTCCTATGTATAAAATAAGGGACTTGTTTAAGCCCCTTATAATTTCTTCGGTTTTTTTTAGACAGGTACATCCGACAAACCCCTACACAATTTCTTCAATTTTTTTTAGACAGGCACTTTTGACAAACGCCTCAAAACAGAAATCATTTGATTCCTTACCTATATTATACACGAAAACGTAAAAAAAGATACTGTCAAATTGCTCAAATTATCAAGAGAAATTTTGGTATTAATTATAATGGTTGTGGGATTTAATATCCGTTACAACACAAAATCCGACAGGTACGGTTATTCTGTAACGGTTACTCTTGATTATCACGCTCCATAGTCTCATCAATCGCCCTATTGATAAAGCCGGTTGCACTCTCGCCCATTTTGGCGGCATGGCTCTGAACCAGACTTCTTTTATCAGCGGTCATGCGGACTTTAATCTCTACAAAATCTTTCATATATCGTTTGTGCGCTTCTGCCTGAGCAGGAGTAAAGCCTCTGTATGTACTTTTCTTATTATCTGCCAATATCTACACCTTCTTTCATAAAAATTCTTATTTAGAATATACCATATTATAAGATGTACGACCATATACAAGATAAACAAATATATAGTCGTATATTTGTGAAGTATGTCTATTGATAGATACGACCATATACAGTATAATAAGACCATAAGATAAAGGAAACGGAACAGCGAAGGGTGAAAACGAAGTGGCGAAAGCGTACCGGAGACACCAACATAACACCGGACAAGGGTAAGGGGATAATGAGACGGTCAAGAAACCTTAGATAGCTTTAAGACCTGTCGGGGCTGTTCCAGATAAGGAGGTAACAAGATGAAGTACAATTTAAGCCAGATAATGAAAAAGGCATGGGAACTTTTCAGAAAAGGCAAAGTCACATTTGCTGAAGCACTTCATAGGGCATGGCTTTCAGCTAAAGCCGTTACAATCAACCAGAAACGCATAGAGGACGCAAAAGCGGCAGCAGGCGTTGAGGAAGAAACGAACACATGGAGCGAGTGGAAGAAAAAAGGTTACGAAGTAGCACACGGGAGCAAGGCTCTGTTTGGTGTAACGTTGATCTGGGGAAGCCGTGGAGACGGCGCAATTTATAAAGCCCGGTTCTTTGGACGTTCACAGGTTCAGACGTTTTAAATGGCGGTTTTGTGGCGGATTTATGGCGGTTTTTTGTCGTGGTGTTTAACTATAGGTAGGAGTAAAATTAAATATAGGAGGTACACATGGACTATAAGAAACTTATTATTGAAATGATACAAGAGATGAAAAACGAACGGTTTCTAAGAAATATCTATTTCTTTGTAAAAACCATATTAGAAACTGAGAAAAGCCTCTGAAGAAGCTGGCACTTCAACAAAGGCTAAGTAACCCGACAACACATAGGAAAAGCCGGATTGTCTTAATTATAGAGGCAGTCCGGTCAGAAATCAAGAAAGGATTTAGATTATGACTAAACAGGAATTGGAATGCAAATTTGTTGAGTTAGAAGATTGCCTCGATAAGGCGGAGCATATGTTGAGTTCGTTGGAAGAAAGTTACGATTTACAGAAAGTAAGTACGGACATGACAGACGATCTGTTGTTTGCACAGAATAGGAGTTCTATTTTAACGGAAATCCGCATTGCTTGGGATTATGTGCAGAAAGCAATGTGTATTCAAGAAAATATTGAAAAGGAGATGTCATTATGATTTTAGCAACAGAAATTATCAAGGAGCAAAGAGAAAAGATTGAGGAACAGATCAAATTTTATGAGGATATGTGTAAAGCACTTCTTGCAGACGCAGAACGAATGTCAAATAAAGCTAAAAATCTTAGGGAATATCTTGATAAGAATTATTCAGATTAAAAGAATGAGCGGCCATTGTGCCGCTTTTTCTGCTATAATTGAGAAAAGGGAAGTCCTGCTGCCATATGCTAAGACTTCCCACTGTGATACATCTACCTATATTATATGGAAAGGTGGATGTAAATGCAATGAGTAATGAGGAACTTGTTGAGCGGATCAGAAACGGTTATCATGTAACGGAAAATATGCAGGTGCTTTATGAGAACAATCTGCCTTTAATCAAGAAATTCATAAAGCCATACGCATATTATGAATCGGAGGAAGATTTATTGCAGGAGGCATATTTTGGATTGTGGGAGGCAGTCCGGCATTATGAATCCTCTGAGAATGTTTTGTTTATGACTTATGCTCGGTATTGGATTAAGCAGAGTATTCAGCGGTACATGGAGAACAGCGGCTCTATACTGCGAATATCAAGCGCATACAGGCAGAAAATAGCACGTTACAAGAAAACCGTACAAGAGTTTGAACAGACATATGGACATACGCCAACAGATGAAGAAATAGCGGATTATAGCCTGCTGCCGCTATCCGAAATACAGAAGATTAAAACATATATGCAGGAGATTGTCAGTCTGGACGCTCCAATAAAGGCAGATGAAGAACTATCGCTTGCGGACACTGTAGCGGATGATTTTAGCCTTGAAGAAGATACGGTTGATAAAATATTCAAAGAGTATCAGCAGAGCGAATTATGGGGCATTGTAGAGCGTTATACAGATAATCAGCAGGAACAGGTTATCAGAAAGTATTATAGAGAGGGAAAGACATTATCAGAGATTGCCAGAGAGTCTGGCATTAGTCTGGAGAGAGTAAGACAGCACCGAGCAGCAGGCCTTCGGCGGCTCAGAATGAGTAAACCGCTACGGGAGATTAGAGAAAAATGTGAGATTGCAGAAGCGTCAGTTTATCGGTCTGGATTTAACAGATTTAAAGAGCATGGAGACTCAATAGTTGAATATATTGCACTACGCCGGGCAGAGTTGGAACAGAAATATATAAAGGTTATGAGTGTTTAAAAATAGACAAAAATTGAAATGTGTAACACAGCTATAGCACTCAAAACCTATGAAAATAGCTTAAATACGCCGCTGCAAGTTCTCCAAACGTTAATCTCGGTTACCCAAGAGATAATCAAAAGAGAATATCGAAATGCTTACAAACCCTGGAAACTCCTTATGTTTCCGGGGTTTTTCACTTCTCCGGAAACATTGTGGAATGTCGTGGAACGGGGGGAAAAAGAATCCAGAGAATATATTATTCAGGCGAGGCGAAGGCCATGGAGATTTATCGCAGTGGGAAATTTCCCCTGACATTTCCCCAGTTATGGAAGAATATATGAAATTTCTGCAGAAGATGAAGAAAACGGAGCAGAAAATCTATGCCATGGAGCAGACAAAAATTCATGAGCGCATAGAAGAAAAGAAACGAGAAGCGACACAATAACATTCATTGCAGTCAGTTATCAAGGAATAGCAGATATTTTGCTTGATATCGAATGTTTGTTCTGATAAAATGCAATTAGGCACTGCCAGAGAACGGTAGGCGGTTAGTCCTTCGACAGAGGGACTGAACCCTCTGATTACATAGAAATCTCTGTGAAGGGAAATCTGGGAAAGGAGGGCGAACTTATGAGTGATTATGAAATGCTCTCCATCGTTTTGATGATACTTGGTATTGTCGTTACGATCTTAATAGCATATATCAATCATACGAAAAAGTAACCGCCCCTCGACCAAAGGATTGCGGTTACTTTTCGTAACTAATATGAATTTGGACTAACCGCTTATCGGTAGTGCCTATTTCTATAATTATATTAGCAAAGATAGTAAGGATTGTCAAATTGAACTTAAAATAGGATGAAGTAAACGAATTGTCAGTTGAAATGAAAAAGACTATCCCTAGAGAAAAATGATCATAGAGTTATTTTCTCAATCATACAACCCGCAGTTCGTTTTTTCAAGTTCAGATATTCCCTATCTGTTCTCTGATTGCAAGGATCTTTCGTACAGTAGAACTCCCGGAAAGAGTTACATGCAGTGCCTCCGCGTATCGCTGAACCTCTTTCTGCTTTGCTGTATATTGTTTCCGTTGGGATTCCTCAATAATCCCATCCGTTCCGGTTGCTGCGGCTGCTGACAGTTCCCGTTCTCTTCGATAATTCACCAAATCAATTACTTTTTCCCTGCCATAGTTCCGAATAAAACATCTCAGCTTACACATCCTGTCCGTACCCGTCTCGCTCCATCCCATTGGCCTGGAGCTCATCCGTTCCGAGTACACGCTGCTTACATGGCCTTCCGCACTGCAGCCAAGCACATGTTTGTCATGAAACGCACGTTGAATATATTCCCAGTTTCCTGACAGATATTTTCGGCATTCCTCTACCGCGTGATCACTTCCTTCACAATGGTTTTTTATCCGGGTCAGGAGCTTTTGGGCTGCAAGAAGCTTATTTTTATAAATATATTTATAAAACCGGCCTTTTGTAATCGTTTCCTCATCCAGAGTATACCGAGCTACCCGGTTGATATATTTCATCAGATGGAACCGGTCTGCCACCAGCTTGCTTTTCCCAACATAATTCGCTGCCGCCCGGATCCAGCCCGCACCGTCACTGTTGATGTAAACGCATTTTAAAACATCATAGTCGTAGTGCTGTCGGATATAGGCATCTACCTCTTCCCATAGTGCTGCATTCTGATCTGTCCCTGTATAAAGCCCTCCAAAATAGAAAGGTGAGATCAGTTTCCGCCTGTTTTTACAGACCTCTTCTTTCCCTTCAAAAAGATAGACCAGTTTCCCCATGAAACATCCCTGTTCTTTTCCGTCTTTTTGCCGATGGATATGATCTTCATCTGCTTCGATGTAGAGGTACTCACAGACTTTCTTTTCTACGGGGAGCTCTTCCATCTGGGGGATCTCTTTTTCGATCGCATGCACCTTGTTCATCACAGTTGTTTTAGTAATCGTTTGTCCTTTTGTCTGAACGGAGTTTGCTGCGTGCTGATAAGAATGTACTTCTGCCTCGCTCAGTACTTTTGCTTCGGCTACAGGGGTAAACCGTTCCCTGTTTGGAAGATGGAGCAGTTCATCCAGCAGACACCGTATCTTCCCCCCCCCCCGAATCCTTATATAGAGTATGGGTGAATGTAATATCACCTACTCCTGAGATCAGGGTTCGGTTTCTGCTTCTCTGTACAGTATAACTGGCTTTACGTTTCCCGCTTTCTCGGATCAATGTATCCGCAGCTGTCAAAGTCAGTCCTATAAAATCTGCTGCAACCTGGTCTGTCAGTCCGTTCACAGTCTCCTCAAAGGTTGAGAACCGGTCTAAATGTTCTAAAAACTCCTCCTGAGCGCTAAATTGAAATTTTAAATTCCAGTGAAGAGGTAAATTCCACCATACTTTATTTTTTGCAGATTTTACAGGGGATTTTTAAGCAAAATCTCCTGTTTTCTGTTATAATTAGCTAAACTCATCGAAAAATACTTGATTTCTGGGCATGGGAAACGGACCGCT
>NZ_LT635548.1 GCF_900120155.1 Clostridium sp. Marseille-P3244 | reverse complement strand
AAGGGTGACAAAAGAGAAGAGACAGTCCACTGGAGAATTCAGGACTTAAAAAAGTCCGAATTCCCTGGGATTGTCTCTTCCCTGCATGTCAGGGGCTAAAAATCGGTATTAACCGACAGCCCCTTTTTGACTTTTCTTAAAACTATATTTTTAGAATAAACCGATTATCTGAGATTTACAGAAGGGCATTCCTCATATTCAAGAATTCGATAAGCGTTAACAGACTGACGGTGATCCGGCAGTCTGTTTATCGTATTCATTCAGGATCTCCAGACTGCTGCTCGTACCGATCCTGGATGCTCCTGCGTCGATCATCTGGAGACAGGCATCCAGACTGCGGATCCCGCCTGCGGCTTTGATGGCTGTAGTATCTTTTACGATACTTTTCATCAGGGCGACATCTGCGGGCTTTGCTCCGGAAAGGCCAAAGCCGGTACTGGTTTTGACATAATCCGGCCGGATCCCGGAAGATATTTCGCAAAGAGCGGCGATTTCTGCGGAGGTAAGGTAGCAGTTTTCAAAAATAACTTTGGATACTGTGCCGGATTCGCGGCACAGACCGACGAGCGACTGCATTTCATTTTCTATATACCGGAAATTTTTTTCTTTGACCTTTCCGATGTTGATGACATAGTCGATCTCATCGGCTCCGTCAGCGATTGCCTGCCTGGCCTCATACAGTTTTTCCTGTATTGTGGTCTGGCCCAGAGGAAAACTGACAGCGGCGCCCACATGGACAGAGCTTTCCCGGAGGCAGGCCTTGCAGAACATGACTGGAGCCGGATTCACGGCAACCATGGCAAAACCATAGGCGGCTGCTTCCGCGCACAGCCGGCGGAGATCCTCCTCGGTGGCATAAGGCTTTAGATTTGTGTGATCGATCATACGGGATAATTCTTTTTTACTCAGCATAGGTCTTCTCCTCCTTCAGGATTTCTATGATTTCCGTCAGACTGTCAATTTTATAGTCGGCCTGCGAGATATCCTGCCGGATCAAAGGGTCTCTCAACGCCGCTACCTGGATTCTGGCCGCTTTTGCAGCGGCTATGCCAGAATGGGAATCTTCGATGACGAGTGCTTCTGCCTCGTGTATTTTCAGCCGGCGGCAGGCGGCATGATAGATTTCGGGATCAGGTTTGTTATGTCGAAAATCAGTTCCACTTATGATCTCTGCAAAATAATCCTCGATTCCACAGGCCCATGCCATGCGCAGGATCCGTCTTTTCGGAGCAGCGGAAGCGACGGCCGCCTGTATATTATTTTCTTTCAGGTATCTCAATACTTGGAGAGATTCTTCTCTGAAAATAGCTTTATAATTGGTTGGATGTTCCTGGAAATATTCCGTGAGTTCCCGTTCGATCACAGACGGACTGGAGCCCATGAGCTCGGCAAGATAGTGCCAGGCAAAACTGTCGTCATGGCCGACGATCTTCAAAAGGTTTTCAACAGACGCCTGGAAGCCATGCTGCGCAAGAAAATCCATGTGATCGTGTAGGTATTTCCTTTCACTGTCCACCAGTACACCGTCCATATCAAATATAACAGCGCTGATCATTGTCTTCTTGGTTCCTCCTTTATTCGTTGCTTTCAATATAATCATAGATGTAGGCCATCTCGGACACGGGGATCTCTATTTTATAGTGAGAGATGATTTCTGAGAAACTGATCTGGAACATTCTGATAAAATCGCCGTGTTCTTCCCGGAACCTTTCCAGATCTTCATGTGTCCGGTATTCATCTTTTGTGACAAGCCGCTCGATCAGGCAGCAAAGATGCACATAAACTCCGACAATGATCCGGTTTGTCAGAGTGATCTCCATGCTGCGCCGGAGGCTGTCCACGGCGTCTTTGACATATTGCAGGAGAACATATGGATTCAGGATCGTAATGTTCTGGATGACGTTCTCGAGAGAGAAATTCGCAAGTAGGTTCCTGCTGAAAATGTCTACTTCCTGGGCTGTCAGATGATTCAGGAGAAGCTGGTTTATCTGATCGATGTCCCGGAACGCGATCACGTCTTCAAGTGAGACAAAAGGAACTGTGCTGAGAGGGATCTTTGTCGTTCCAATTACGAATAGCACACTGTATCTGCGGAAAATTTCCGCGGCGTCTTTTTTGTCGGAGAGGTCTGTGTAGGCATAAGGAACAATCTCTATATTATTTTCAGATGAGGGAAGGCTTTTCCGGAACAGAGCGGCCACTTTTTCAGCAGTAGAGTATCCGAGCTCCGAGATCACAAGGATCGCGTTTTTCTTCCTGCCTCCGGGGATGATCTTATACCGGTAGTTGTTGTCATTGCAGATCGAATCAAAGATCTCCTCCATCCGGAGCCCCCTGCTCATCTCCATCCCGGCATTGAAAGCGACCAGGGTAGAGATATTATTGATCACTCCGATATTTACATTTGTCGTCCTGCTGATGATATCCCCGATTTCTTCCAGAGATCCCATGTCGACAAGAATAATGATATCTTTTCTGCCATCCCGCTTTTTCAAATGTTCATTTACGATCACCACAGTCTCCTCCAGCGAGCTGTTCAACGGCATGTCGATCCCGTCAAAGATGTGTTTTCCTATCAGAGTGTTGGCGGCATCAGCTATGGAACTTGCGGTCGAATACCCGTGGGAGATGATAATGCCGATATATTTTCTGTCTATAAAATCACGGTTGTACTGGCTGATCGTCAGGGCCGAGTAGATCACATTGATCCGGCAGGGCATGCCGCCCATGAGGTTCCGGATATTGTCATCGAGTTCTGAAGCGATCGTGTAGATCTCTTTCAGATTGTCCCGGAATAATTCCTGAAGTTCTTCGAGGATTTTTTGGTTTTCTTCTTCCCATGTACTGAGGAGAAAACTAAATTCAGAAGAATGATACAGGATGCGGCTGAGGATATATTCATAGTTTTTGGGAATCAGAATGTTGTATTTGGCAACCGTTTCCCCGGTGAGTCTTCCGATGATCCCTTCGATCATTTTGATCCGGCTGTTTGTGATTTTTTCTGTAAATACGAAATAATCATTGTAACTGGTAACGTCTCTGGTTATTGCATCGATAAAGGCGTTATAATCGATCCTGCGGTTCCTGTATTCGATAAAGTTTTCTTTTGTGCGTTCGAGGATGCTGATCAAGGCCGGCGCTCTGTCCGCTTTTTTGAATGTGCTGATCCCGATCATTGTCTGTTTTATGTCAAGTTCGGACATATTCTGCATAGCAGACAAGATCTCGTCCGGCAGATGCCGCGTTTTGATGTTGAGGCCGGAACTGTCGGGAGCTGTTCCGCAGTCAATAAAGGCATTGGCACAGCAGTTTTTGACGGCCTTGCTGATGCCGTCGATATTTTCTGCAAAGACGTGATCTAGAAGAGCGTCAAGCACAGAACGGCTGATGAAGACATCTTTTTTGATCTTTTTCTGTTCTCTCCGGAAGAAGTTTATGATAAACTCTTCTTTTTCCTCCCGGTACCGTTCGGCCAGAGAAGGGAATTCAGCTATGATCGGTATATGTGTATAAAGATCGTTAATCAGCGCCGCTTCCGGATCCCTGCTGGTGGAAAAGACCAGCCGCGCGGTGGATTTTTTTGACATGGAATAATGGCCGGAAGGAGAATAGCATCCGGTCCGGATGAGCCTGGACAGGCCGAGCTGGGTTGCCTGGCTCAGGTTTTCCACATCTGAGATATAAAGGATCCCGGCTTCGGCTTTATGGACCAGTCCGGGAATATATCTTGGCTGTCCTGTCTTATCCGGAGCAATCCTGCCGAAGAGAAGCTCCTCATCGTTTTCGCTGTCCTGAGCCGATAGGCGGAATATGAGATAGGGAGCATTTTCTTCGAGTATTTTATGATTGACGGCATATTCATACATAAGTTTTGAGAAAAATTCTTTTCCTGTGCCGGTTTCTCCCAGCAACAGGATGGGAAGCCCTCCCAGAGGATAGTGTATTGCGGACCGGCACTGCATAACACAGTGGCTGAGGGATGAGCGGTATCCCACTGCTTTTTCAAAATCAATTTTTTTGTTTTCGCCGGAAGAGATAGCTTTGAGAAAATCTTCCCGGAAATCAAAGACGAGATCTTCCAGCCGGATACAAAAATTTTCCTGGATCTGAGTTTTGTCCAGGAAACACACAGGCCGGGAGTTTATTTTTATAAAAAATCCGTCCTTTACGAATTCATTCAGATAGTGCGAGGCAAGAGAACGGGATATGCTGAGGTCGTGGCTGACTTTTTCAGCAGTACATCTGAATGACTTGTTTTCGCAGAAATTCTTTGTTTCTTTCACAACATAATCATATACTTCGTCTTTTGTTTTTAAACTCATGTTATATATCCTCGTCTCTGTATGATTGGAAAATGCCTGTGTAAAGTTACAGGATCTGTCATTCACAGAGCCCGCAGTTCCCGGAATATTTCCTGATAACTCCGGTCTTTTCCGAACAACGCGGAGGTACCAAGGACAAATCCGTCGGCGCCCAGGCTGATATTATGGGAGATCGTCCGGGGGGAACAGGCTCCGTCTATGATCACTTTATAGTTATTATCACACTTTTTGGCACAGAATATCCGGATCGTATCGTCTGTAAATGGAAGATATATCTGCCCGGAGAATCCGGGATTTACCGCCATGATGAGTACATAATCGCAGAGCGGAAGATATCCCCGGACCATATCATAGGTCATCCCCGGCCTGACTGCGAGGCCGGCTTTTATATTATAGTCCCTGATCTGCTGCAGCGTGCGGCATACATGGATATCAGAATCCGGATGGATACAGATGGCCGTACACCCGAGTTTTGCAAAGAGATGGATATAGTTGCAGGGATCCATGATCATCAGATGGATGTCAGCTCCCACCGCCGAGTGAGAGCAGATATATTCTGCGTCCTGGAGCCCCATGCCAAAGTTTGGGACATATTTTCCATCCATTATATCCAGATGAAGAGAATCAGCTCCTGCCTCGGCAAGAGCGCGGATCTCCTCCTGGAGATTGCTGAAATCAGCGCACATCATGGATGGGGAAAAGAATTTTTTCATAGATCTTCCGCCTTTCTTTTTCTGGCATCCCCGTCTGCGACTGCATACTCTACATGGCTGGCGGACGCCCGGAAGGAAAACTTGCCGGGCAGCCACTGAAAATATTAATCTCTGGCAGGCCAGCCAATATGCAGCATCTCGAAGTCCGATGTATTGATCCCCAGATGGTCTGCGATTTTAGAAGCAAGGATCTGGAAAGGAACTATATATGCGATAGCCATGAGTTCATCACAGTATGTTCGAGAAAATTTCAGGTCTTTGTCCGTACAAGGGATATCTTCGGCAGTAACAGTGAAAACATGCGGGGTAACTTTCTCCCGGTAGAAGGAATTTAACCGTGCCATTCTTTGTAATTCAGAACTCTTTGAACCGATCGTAAAGAGATAGTTGCTGCTGTCATATGCGAATACGTGCCCGTGTACAAACTCTTCAGCCTCGTAGCCTACAGAGGGCAGATGAGTACATTCATACAGCTTCAGCTGTGCTTCGATGGCTGTTCCGTAATTAAGCCCATAGCCGGTGATGCCGATTTTTTCTGCCAGATATAGTTCGCTTTTGTTTCTGTCGAACCATAATGCCGACTCATTGATATAATCATCAAATGTATCAGTAAAAGATTTTATTTCGGCAAATGCGGCGGAAAGGGCTGCTGGAGGGATCTTACCGGCTTTATCTGCCATACAGAGGGCAAGCAGATAAGCTGTCAGCAGTGTGACGGTATATCCCCGTGTTTCCGGTGGCACATGTTCCTTCCCACAGGTCAGGTACAGAACATGATAGTCTTCCGAAGCCATTTTAGACAGCCGGTTTTCCGTAATGCCAAGGACTGTATGGCCAAGGCTCCTGGCTTTTTTCAAAGCGTTCAGGGTGGAGGTGCTGTTGCCTGACTGAGAAATGCCGATCACAAGTATCTCGCTGCGCTCCAGCGCCTGTCCGGGATTTGTTTCTTCGTGCCAGGTGAACAGATTGGGCATGATATACTGGCATTCGGCATCCAGGAATTTCTGCAGATAATATTTGATGACTACAGCCGCGTGGTAGGAGGAGCCGGAACCGGTTACATAGATCTTTCTAAAACCGGTGTCGGGCAGCTGTGTTGCAAGCGGAAGGACATGTTCGTCCTTTCGGGCGAAACAGTCCCGGAGCGCCTGCCCCTGATCTTTGATATTTCCTATAAGAGTATATTTTTCCATTGTTATCTTTCCTCTTCGTTTCTGTTTGCATCATGCATGGGAATATCAGAATATGCCGATGAGTGTTCCGAGTATGCCTATGATAACTGTGATGATCAAAAGCAGGATCACATTTACGTTTTTCTTCAACAGGAAATAATACAGCCAGGTAACTCCAAGGGCGAGGATGCCGGGCATGATGCCGTCGAGGATACTCTGCAGCGTAGTGGCTGCGTCTCCGCTTCCGATCTGGATGGCCAGAGAGGTAGAGACGAGCTCTTTGCTCATACAGCCGATGACCATCATTCCCACAATACTTGCTGCCAGCATGATCTTTGCCATGAGTCCGGAACTGTTAATACTCTGGAGAAATTTTGTCCCCATATTATAACCGATCTTTACACCCTGGAACCGGAATATAAAGGCTGGGATATTATAGATCAGAAGATAAAGCAGCGGGCCGAGCCAGTTGCCCTGCATCATCAGCGACGTGCCGATGCCGATACCAATGATCCGTAGAGTACCCAGGAAGATAGAATCTCCCACACCGGCCAGCGGCCCCATCAGGGCGACTTTTACAGCATTGATCGAACTTTCATCAAAATCGGGGTTTTTTGCATTCTCTTCTTCCATTGCCGAGGCAACCCCTGCGATGAAGGTCACCATCTGGGGGTTGGTATTGAAAAATTCCATATGCCGCTCCAGCGCATGAGCCATTTTGACGGGATCATTTTTATAGAGCCTGCGGAGCACAGGATACATCATCCGGGTAAAGGGCACGTGCATCTGCCGTTCATAATTCCAGGAAAAATCACAGCCCAGACTGTAGTATACGATCTTGTTCAGATCCTTTTTTGTGAGCAGTTTGTCAGTACTAGAATTCGTCATCTGTGGTCACCTCCGTTTGCTTCGTTTTCAGATTTAAGATATCAAATTTGATCATTACGTATAAAAGAGACAGGATCGCGACCCCAAGCGTAGGAACGCCAAGGTAGGATGCAAAGATAAAACCGATAAAATAGTAAAGGATATTGTCCCGCGAGATGATCATCTTGATGAGCATGGCAAGTCCGAGCGCCGGCAGAAGTCCTGTGGCGGCGGACATTCCGTCGATGATGAACTGCGGGATGCTGTTTACTACAGCCCCTACCACTTCGGCGCCGTACAGGTAAGCGACAAATACAACGAGGAAACGGCAGAGACATTTGGATAGGCCGGTGACCCAGTAAGTGATATTGATTCCTTGTTCCTGGCCTTTGGCCGCAGACCGGTCGCCGATTTTGGAAATAAATGGATATAAACATTGCAGCCCGTTGTTGATCACCAGCACCAGAAGAGCGATAGGAAGAGCCATTGCGATAGCCGCCTCTGTCTCAATACCGCTTTTGATCGCGAAAGCCGTGGCAAGGACGGATCCGGTGATCACATCCGGCGGGATATAACCGCCGATAGATACAGAACCTATAAAGAAAAGTTCAAGGGTGGCTCCAATGATCAGTCCCTGGTTCAGATCACCGAGGATGAGACCGACGAGGGGGCCAAGGCAGATCGGCCTGCCAAAATACAATGTACCGACCGCAAAATCGAAAGTGCCGATAAAGGCGACCAGACCAATTAATAATGCTTCAATCATAACGTAGCTCCTTTCTACTGTCAAATTACTTTTTGTGCAGGGACTTTGGCGTCGCTGGAGACCTGCCGGAGTTCCACCTCGATCCCTCTGCCGAGCAGATCCCTGATCATCTGGATTTCTTCGTCTGTACAGTAAACAGCATGCATCAGGCGAGTAGTCCCATCTCTCTTTGTCACTCCGCCGATATTAAGACTTCGGATCCTGTCACAGCTGTCGATGATCTTTTTCGCATCTGCTATGTTCTGTACGATGATGAACAGCCTGTATTTATCAGTAACACCGCTGTTGATAGACTGGATGGAATCATCAACACTTTTGATCACGAGTTTGATTCCGGAAGGCCTGCTGAGCTGGATGGCTGTTTTCCTGATAGGATCATTTATCACCGAATCATTGGCGATCAGGATACAGTCGGCTCCGACGGCTTTTGACCATGTAAATGCGGTCTGTCCGTGGAGCAGACGATGATCTACACGCATCAGCTGAATCATATTCTCACCTCCTCTTTTTGATAGATTTCAGAGTTTAAAAATCTGCGTTTGGCATATCAGGTTCGGGCAGGTCATTATGGTATTCGATCCCCTGACGTGCTTCTTCTATGATTCTTAAACTTTGTTCTTCTGTAAATGCTCCGTCGCCCTCTTCCATGACTAACTGAAGGATAAGCCCCATATTCATGCCCGAGATAAGTTCCACGTTCGGAAAGACCAGCAGGCGGAGCAGACAGGTATTGATGCTCCCGCCTTTTATATCGGTTACCAGTATGTAATTGATATCAGGATTCTCAGTGATTTCAGTCTTGTATTTTTCATATAAAATATTGACATCTTCCCCTTGAAGCAGATGTTCCGAAACGAGCATTTTGTTTACACAGGTACCATATATCATGCGTACGGAATTTAGCATACCGTCAGCCAGTCCGCCATGACTGGCCAGTACAATCTTTCTCATGGATAACTCCTTTCGTCAGTATGAAATGTTGATCATTGTCTTCAGTATATAGAAAAAGCCGGATAATTGGGGAACGTCTGATTTTTTGAACACTGGAACAAAAATTTTAAACAGTAACGGATTGGTTTTATTGAAATAAAATGTACACTGACAAAAATTTTATATAGATTAACGGACAGATATTTCTTATTCGATAACTATAAAATAATAACAAAAATCAATATTTCTGAATGAATATACTTACGAAAATATTAAAATTATGTTAATATATATCATAGTGAGACCAGCAAAAGGCCGTTACAGCGTTGTACCGGTCTTTCTTTGGTTATACTCTTAGGAGAGAATCTGTATAGAAGGAGGAATAAGATGCTCAGCAGAGGCGACGCGGTTGTTTACAAGTGCAGAGGACTGTATACAGTAGAAGATATCGGAACCCTTGATTTCCTGTCTCAAAACAGAGACAAGCAATACTATACACTGCAGTCAGTAGAAAATGCAGGGGATAAGGCGTATATTCCAGCAGACGATGAGACAAACATCCGGAAGCCTGTCAGCAAGAAAGAGGCGATGGATCTGATCGGGCGTATACCGCAGATTGAAACTCTGCAGATAAAGAATGAAAAGCTCCGGGAGCAGGAGTACAAAGAATGTATTTCAGATTACTGTCCGGAGAACTGGCTGAGAGTACTGAAGACAACTTATAAAAGGACAAAGAGCAGAGGAAGTATTACCAGCGTGGACCGGAAGTATCAGACCCTTCTGGAGCATGCCCTGTACAGCGAGCTTTCTTTTGCGCTCGGTGTACAGGCCGTTCAGATGCCCCAGTTTATAGAAGCCCATATACATGATGCAGAAAACGATAAGGAAGGTATGATATACTGAGACAGATCTGAAAACAAATGGCGATACAGAGGAGATTCCGGAAATGAACGATGGAAAGAGAAGAAAAAATCTGCTTGCGGTCTGTTATGTGATCGTGCTTACGCTGTGTGTGCCTCTGGCATGTTTTTATATCTGGCTTCTGTCGGTCTTTCCGATCCCGTATGAACAGATTGCGGAGCAGGCAGATACTTTCGGCGAGGGAGTTCTTACGATACTTCTGTTTTTCCTTCCGGTGGCAGTATACTGGATGACAGTGCTGGTTCTTGGCATATTGAATATTATACGCTCGTTTCAGATCTGCAGGGCGAAAGATGCAGCCGGCTGCGTCAACGGGATGCTGATCCATAAGTACGGACTGGTAATTTTCTTTGGCATCAATTTCTGCGTGCTGGCACTGTGCTATTTTGTCATGACATTCGGCGTCCTTGTAGGAACAAGGGGGCTGGCTATATTTGCGGCGCCAGTACTTCTTCCATGGCTGATTGCCATGATGGGATTTTCTGTGTTTGCCGCGTGGCTGGCGTTGCTTCCCGGTGCTTTTTACGGCATACAGGTGATCCGGCTTAGCCGGAAAGAAAAAAAGATCAGTACAGGGGCAGCTATGTGGCACGGATTACTACAGTTTGTTTTTCTTGCGGATGTCCTGGACGCGATGTATCTGGCGGTAAGAAAGTGGCACAGAGGGCGGAAAAGCTCTGTTGTGATCGGGATATTATATATCCTGCTGGCAGCCGGGACGGTCTGGCTGGTCATAAAGATGCGGACTTTATAACCGGCTTTCTGTCGGCGCGTTCTTAAAAATATTTTATACCTGTGGCGTCTGTATGGAATGCCTGCCATCTGTGGTCATGACTTGCGAAAACATTATGCACATGATATACTTCTCCTGATAATATTATAAGGAGGAGTTATTTTTTATGGACGGTGACCCTGCGGGGAATCAGATTGTATTTGACTTGTTGCTGCTATTGTTTTTCACATTGATGAATGCGTATTTCGCCGGAGCGGAAATGGCGGTTGTTTCAGTGAACAGGAACCGTATCCGGAGCCTGGCGGAAGCAGGAAATAAGAAAGCAAAAGTTGTAGAAGGCCTGTTTGAGGATTCTACAAAATTTCTTTCGACGATCCAGGTAGCGATCACGTTTGCCGGATTTTATTCTTCGGCATCGGCGGCGGCCGGAATTTCTCCGGTGCTGGCGGAGTGGATGAGCGGTCTGGGGATTCCTTACAGTACGCAGATCGCGCACAATGGGGTGACGCTGATCCTGATGTTCTTCAACCTGGTGTTCGGAGAACTGGTGCCAAAGCGGATCGCTCTCCAGAAAGCAGAAGCATTCTGTATGTTGACTGTGATGCCCGTACATTACATTTCCATTATTCTTTCACCCTTTATCAAACTGCTTTCCGTATCGACGAAATTTGTGCTGCGGCTTCTCAGGATGAAGACGGAAGATCAGGAGGAGGCCGTGACAGAAGAAGAGATCAAGGCTCTTCTTAAAGCAGGAAATGAAAGCGGGACGTTTGATGATGATGAGAGAGAGATGATCGATTCCGTCTTTAAGTTCGATGACCGGACGGCAAGAGAGATCATGGTGCCAAGGAGAGATGTGTTCACGATCGATATAGAGGAGCCTTTTGAGAAGCTGATCGATGAGATCCTGGAGACGAGGCACAGCAGGATCCCGGTGTACGAGGAGAATATCGATAATATCATCGGAGTACTGCATGTCAAGGATGTGATGATCGAGCTGCGGAAGTCCCCGCTGGAAAATCTTGATATACGAGGGATGCTCCACAAACCTTTCTTTGTGCCGGAGACAAAGGACGCGGACGAGCTGTTCCGCACCATGCAGGAGACCCGCCACCACATGGCGATCCTGGTAGATGAGTACGGAGGATTCGCAGGGATCGTGACGGTGGAAGATCTGGTGGAAGAGATCATGGGCGACATCAATGAAGAATACGAAGAAGTCGTGCCGGAGATCCAGAAGGTCGGTGAGGATGAATACTTGCTTGACGGCGGGGTCCTGATCGACGATCTGAATGAGGAATTGGAGCTGAAGCTGGAAACAGAGAACTATGATACACTTTCCGGATATCTGATCGAGAAGCTGGGACATATCCCGGAGAAGGACGACAGGGATAAGATCCGGGAAGACCGCCTGATTTTTACGGTCGAGGAGGTCCGGGATAATAGGATCACCCGTGCCAGGCTCAAGGTGCTGCCGTTCGAGGAAACCGGTCAGGAGGAAGAGGGACACGGCAGAAGACAAGAAAGAAGGAAGGAGTTGCAGAAGAATGAAGATGCTGTCGATCGAGGAGGAACTGAAAAATAATTCTTATCCGGGAAGGGGGATCATTATCGGCAAGACCCCGGACGGGAAGCAGGCGGTGACCGCTTATTTTATCATGGGCAGGAGCGAGAACAGCCGGAACCGTATTTTTGTGGAGGATGGAGAGGGGATCCGGACTCAGGCATTTGACCCCTCCAAACTGACAGATCCCAGTCTGATTATTTATGCGCCGGTTCGTGTGCTGGGCAACAAGACGATCGTGACAAACGGCGATCAGACGGATACGATCTATGATGGCATGGACAGACAGCTTACGTTTGAACAGTCTCTGAGAACGAGAGAATTTGAGCCGGATGGCCCCAATTACACACCGCGTATTTCCGGGATCATGCACATAGAAAACGGGATGTACAACTATGCCATGTCCATTTTAAAGAGCAGTAACGGCAGTCCGGACGGATGCTGCAGATACACGTTCGCCTACGAAAATCCTGCGGCGGGAGAGGGACATTTTATCCATACCTATCTGTGCGATGGCAATCCGCTGCCCAGTTTTGAGGGCGAGCCGAAGCTGATCCGGATGTCGGATGATATGGACGAATTTACAGATCTTCTCTGGAACAGTCTGAATGAGGAGAATAAGGTCTCACTGTTCGTTCGTTATATCGACCTCGAGTCAGGGAAATACAGGACTAGGATCGTAAACAAGAATCAGTGAGGAACAGAGGGAAAATTACAGATAGAAGAAGGATTAAATTGAGAGATGAGCAAAACGTATTGACTTAAATTTGGGGGTTGGCTGTCAGTACAAGAAAAAGGAAAGAAAAATATTTTTATGCATAGTAAAGCTGACGTAAGTCCAAAACCTACGCAAATCATACAAGATGAAGTTAAAAAACTCATGCAATGCGCTTCACCGTTTTTATCTTGCGGTATGACTGGCCGGAACGGGTAGTGATGACAGCTACCGCAACAGCCAATAAACTGATATGGGCAAATGTATTTAGGTTGGCAACGGAAGTTTGATTCCTCACCCACATCCGTTCCTGTCCCGTGCTTTTGAACCGGGAATTATAACGCTCGCATTCTGTACGGAGAGAATAGTTCCTTTTAAAATAGCTGCTCTCTCTGTCGATGGAAAGCCGCAGATCATCAGGAAGAGTCATGTACTTTGTACAGCCGCGATGCTTTTTTCCATTATAAAAGTTTTTGTGATGGCAAGGGCAGTCCGCGTGCTTAGAAGATTTTAAAGGACAGCAGAATTTCTGCCGTGTACGGCCGTTGTCTGAGAATGTTCCGTCTTTCCACATGGCAAGTCCGGCTTCGCAGATTGGATTTCCTTGCGGAAGGAGTTTTGGGTTTTTCGTATTGCGCTTGTTCAGAGGGATGATACATTCGCCCTGATAAAGAGAATGCACTTGATGATAGATATTTTTTACATCATAGCCTTTGTCTGCAAGAAAAGTACACTCTGTCACGGGAAGAAAAGAATGGGTACTGGCAAGGATATCCAGAGCAACAGAGGAATCATGGATATCAGCGGTTGTTGTGAGCTCGTAAAGGGGAAGCCCGGAAATACAGTCTACAAGCACATGGTTTTTGTAGCCCCAGTAGAACGCATAATTCTTTTCATTCAGCTTGTTTGAGGCGGTATGGACGCCAAGCTTGCAGTCCCGGTCAGCTTTGGGCTGCTTGTCAGGCTTGAACTTATCCGGGAGAAATGACTTCTGGTTGTTTTGGGAAGTATTAGCGGCGACCGGAGTAGAATCCAGCCCGATAAAAGAAGTGTCTACAATCCCCTGGCTGGCAAGAAGGAGTACCTGTGATTCCATGATATTAGAAAGAACCGAATGATCAAAGTTTTTCAGGAAGCGGTCAAATGTCCAGTAAGAAGGGAGCGGTGCCGTAATATCAAAGCCACAGTAGTGGGCAATAAGAAGGTTGTTATTAAGGTAGTCGACCAGATCGGTAATCATAGAAAACCCTTCGCATTTCATCACGATGAAAGCACAGATCATGGAATGAGAGGAAAAGCCCCTGCGACCAGTATGCGGATACTCCGGGACAAAGGACAGATCGAGACTAAGGAAAAGGGAGTCATAAAATCTGGCGGCAGGCTGGGAAGTAAAAAGGCGGATATCTTGGATGATTTCTTGACGATAGATAGCAATCAGCTCCTTTCAGGTAGATTGATGTTGACAACTTAATTATACCATCCGGAGCTGATTGTTTCTATAAATCCATAGTGATAAAGAGGTTTGCCATGCCTCGCAAACCCGCATAAATACTGAAGATGTGGAGTTTTGCTCATGGCTATTAAATTAATAAAGGAGTGGATGAAATATGAAAGAATTAGAACTGAAATACGGGTGCAACCCGAATCAGAAGCCGTCCAGGATCTATATGAATGATGGCAGCGAGCTTCCTATAGAAGTGCTCTGCGGCCGCCCCGGCTATATCAATTTTCTGGACGCATTCAACGGCTGGCAGCTTGTGTCAGAGCTGAAAAAGGCGACGGGGCTTCCGGCAGCCACTTCTTTCAAACATGTTTCTCCTGCGGGGGCAGCGGTAGGGCGGCCGTTGACAGAGACTCTGGCAAAGATCTACTGGGTAGATGACTTGGGAGAACTCTCCCCGCTTGCCTGCGCTTATGCCAGGGCTAGGGGAGCCGACAGGATGTCTTCGTTCGGAGATTTTATCGCGTTGTCTGATGTCTGTGATGTGGATACGGCGAGGCTGATCAAAAGAGAAGTGTCTGACGGCGTGATTGCGCCGGGATATGAATCGGAGGCTCTGGAACTTCTGAAACAGAAGAAAAAAGGAAATTACAATGTAATCAAGATTGATCCGGATTATGTGCCTGCGGCTCTGGAACACAAAGAAGTGTTCGGGATCACTTTTGAGCAGGGGCGGAATGAACTGAATATCGATCCGGATTTCTTTTCAAATATTGTAACGAAAAACAGGGAACTGCCTGACGCGGCGAAGCTGGATCTTGCAGTATCTATGATCACACTGAAATATACTCAGTCGAATTCTGTCTGCTATGTGAAAGACGGGCAGGCGATCGGTATCGGCGCCGGACAGCAGTCCAGGATCCACTGTACCCGTCTTGCCGGACAGAAGGCGGACAACTGGTGGCTGCGCCAGTGTCCGAAGGTGATGAGCCTTCCGTTCAGAGACAATATAAAGCGCGCGGACCGAGATAACGCGATCGACCTGTATATCGGGGAAGAGTACATGGATGTGCTTGCTGACGGATGCTGGGAGCCGATTTTTACAGAGAAGCCGGAAGTGTTTACCCGGGAGGAAAAACGGGCCTGGCTGGACAAAATGACGGACGTGGCTCTGGGGTCGGACGCATTCTTCCCCTTTGGGGACAATATCGAGCGGGCGCGTAAGAGCGGCGTGAAATATATTGCACAGCCGGGAGGATCCGTGCGTGACGACAATGTGATCGCCACATGTGATAAATACGGTATGGTTATGGCGTTTACAGGGATCCGACTGTTCCATCATTGATCAGATGGGAAGAAAAAAGGAGAGCTGTATGATATTGGAGACAAGAAGCCCTGAAGAAACTTTCAGCGTGGGAAGAAAATTTGGAGAAAATGCGGTTCCCGGGCAGGTATTTACCCTGACCGGGGATCTTGGCGTGGGAAAGACCGTTTTTACCCAGGGGCTGGCGAAAGGCCTGGGGATCCAGGAGGCGGTCAGCAGTCCTACATTTACGATTGTGCAGGTATACGAAGAAGGGCGGCTTCCCTTCTATCATTTTGATGTATACCGGATCGGAGATGTCGAGGAAATGGAAGAAATCGGGTTCGAGGAATATGTTATGGGAGACGGTGTCTCTCTGATCGAATGGGCGGATCTGATCCGGGAGATCCTTCCGGAGACGCGGACGGAGATTCTCATAGAGAAGGATCTGGAGCAGGGATTTGATTACCGGAAGATCACGATCCGGGAAACAGGAAAGCAGGACAGAGTATGAGAGTTTTGGCGATAGACAGCTCAGGGCTGACGGCCACTGTCGCGGTTGTTGAGGATGACCGGACGATCGCGGAATATACAACAAATTTTAAAAAGACGCATTCGCAGACGCTGCTACCCATGATCGACGAGATGATGAGGATGATCGAGATGGATGTGTCGGATGTAGATGCCATTGCGGTGGCGGGAGGACCGGGGTCCTTTACCGGACTCAGGATAGGATCTGCCACGGCAAAAGGGCTGGGGCTGGCGCTGGATAAGCCTCTCATCCATGCACCTACACTGGATGCCATGGCATACAGCCTGTATGGGTGTGAGGATATCATCTGCCCGGTCATGGACGCCAGGAGAAAGCAGGTTTATACGGGCCTTTATTCATTTGCCCGGAAAAAGCCGGAGGATGACAGCCTGTATGATGAGCCGGTTTTTCAGGTACTCAGGATGCAGATGGTAGTTCCGGTGGAGGAGCTGATCCGTCATCTGAATGTCTACCGCCGGCGTGTGGTATTTCTGGGTGACGCTGTGCCGGTGTACACAGAGACGCTGGCAGAGGGGATGAAGGTTCCTTATTCCTTTGCTCCGTCTTTTATGAACCGGCAGAGAGCGGCCGTAGTGGGTGCTCTGGGGATTTATTATTATCAAACGGGCCGGTTTGAGACGGCGGCTGAATTTAAGCCGGAGTATCTGCGCAGATCCCAGGCGGAAAGAGAACGGGCGGAGCGGGAAAAGAACGCGGTCCCGCAGGTGCGCAGGATGACCATGGAAGACAGTGCGGCAGTGGCCGAGATGGAACATCAGCTTTTCACGGATGCGTGGAGTGAGAAGTCAGTGGTCGGTACACTGGAACAGCCGGACAGTATCTGCCTTATGGCAGAAAAGGCAGGGCGCACGGCAGGATATCTTCTTTCCTATAAAGTGGCAGATGAGGTGGAGATCGCACGGATCGCGGTTATAAAAGAATTGCAGAGACAGGGGGTAGCCCGTGCCCTGCTGGCGGAGCTGGATGCAATCTGCCAGGCAGGGGGGATCCGCAGGATCCTTCTGGATGTACGTTCCGGAAACCGTGCCGCCAGAGCTCTGTATGAAAGCGCCGGATTTAAAGAGGACGGCATCAGGCAGCACTTTTACGAAGATCCGGCAGAAGATGCCATCCTAATGAGCAGGAATCTGGAAATTATCCTATAGCAGCGGCAGCAGTTTCCACTATAAATCGACCTGCTGATCCGATATACTTTAGGCGTGACAAGAATGAAAAACTGTTTTTACAGGAGGAGATTGTATGCGCCAGTATCAATTGAAAGAAACAAAAGAGATAAATAAGATCATCTGCAATCAATGCGGAAAAGAGATTACGGTCACAGACGGATGTCCGAGAGAGGGTGTATTCAGCGTGGATTATACGTGGGGATATTTCTCTGACAAGGACGGAGAAAAACACAGCTTTGACTTGTGCGAGTCCTGTTATGACAGACTGCTGGCCTCTTTTCAGTTGCCTGCGGATATAGATGAATAAGACAGAGGATTTATATGTTAGATGTTTGTTTGCTTGGGTGCGGCGGCATGATGCCGCTCCCTTACCGGTATCTTACAGCGCTGATGACAAGGTTTAATGGAAGCAGCCTGCTTATTGACTGTGGTGAGGGTACTCAGATCGCAGTAAAGGAAAAAGGGTGGAGTTTCAAACCGATCGATGTGATCTGTTTTACCCATTACCATGGGGATCATATCAGCGGCCTTCCCGGGCTGCTCCTTACAATGGGAAATGCGGACAGGACACAGCCCCTGACACTGATCGGACCGAAAGGACTTGAGCGTGTGGTAGGGGCTCTCCGGGTGATCGCGCCGGAACTCCCGTTTCCGATCATTTATCAGGAAATCCAGGGGCCGGAACAGGTATTTGAGATGAACGGTTACCGGATCAAAGCGTTCCGAGTGAATCATAACGTGCTCTGTTACGGGTATACCCTGGAGATTGATCGGGCAGGAAAATTTGACGCGGAGAAGGCAAAAGGGCAGGAAATTCCGCTGAAATACTGGAGCTGTCTGCAGAAGGGCGAGACGATCGACAACGAAGACGGATTTTTCACCCCGGATATGGTTCTGGGGCCGCCGAGAAAAGGAATTAAACTGACCTATACGACGGACACCCGCCCTACAGCCTCCATCCGGCAGAATGCAGAAGGGTCCGATCTGTTTATCTGTGAGGGAATGTACGGAGAAAAGGATAAAGCAGCAAAGGCTTCTGAATATAAGCATATGACATTTTATGAGGCGGCAGAGCTGGCCCGTGAAGCCTGTGTAAAAGAGATGTGGCTGACACATTACAGCCCTTCTCTGACCAGGCCGGAACCTTATATGGAAGATGTACGGAAAATATTTCCGGCCGCGAAGGCGGGAAAAGATGGTATGTCAGCAGAGCTGGTATTTGAAGACTGACACAGAATCTGTGTATGCCCGGAATATCGGATGATATCAGAGGCAGAAAATTGAGAAAAGCAGGATTGGTTATAATTTGATCAGTTATGAATGGAAAGGCAGAATATGAAGGAGATTAGAGATCTGAATATCCTTGCGATCGAGAGCTCCTGTGATGAGACGGCGGCAGCGGTGGTCCACAATGGCAGGGAGGTCCTGTCCAATATTATCTCGTCACAGATTGATCTGCATAAACTTTATGGCGGTGTGGTACCGGAAATCGCTTCAAGGAAACATATTGAGAAAATCAATCAGGTTATAGAAGAAGCGTTAAAAGAGGCGGATATAACACTGGACGATATTGATGTGGTAGGAGTGACCTATGGGCCGGGGCTTGTAGGAGCTCTTCTGGTAGGTGTCGCCGAGGCGAAAGCGATTGCCTATGCCAGGCATCTTCCGCTGGTAGGGGTACATCACATTGAGGGGCATATCTCGGCAAATTATATTGAGCATCCGGATCTTGAGCCGCCTTTTCTGTGTCTGGTAGCTTCCGGAGGACATACGCATCTTGTATGTGTGCGGGAATATGGGAAATATGAAATCCTCGGCCGGACAAGGGATGACGCGGCAGGGGAGGCTTATGATAAAGTGGCGCGCGCTATCGGCCTGGGATATCCGGGCGGTCCAAAGATCGACCGGATCGCAAAAGAGGGGAATCCTGACGCGGTAAAGTTCCCCAAAGCGCATATAGAGGGCGCGGAGTATGATTTCAGTTTCAGCGGCCTGAAATCGGCGGTACTTAATCACATCAACGGATGCAGGATGAAAGGGGAAAGTTTTGATCCGGCGGATATCGCGGCATCGTTTCAGAAGGCCGTTGTGGAGGTGCTTGTAGAAAATTCCATGAAAGCTGTTGAGGATTACGGCATATATAAATTTGCTATTGCCGGAGGTGTAGCATCCAATACGGCACTGCGTGGGGCGATGGAGCAGGTATGTGAGGAGAAAGGCGTAAAATTTTATCATCCCTCCCCTGTTTACTGTACAGACAATGCGGCAATGATCGGAGCGGCGGCGTTCTATGAATATCTTGCAGGAACCCGGCATGGATGGGATCTTAATGCCGTGCCTAATCTGAAACTGGGGGACAGGTGAAAATTTCAGGGAGGACTGAAAATGAAAACATACTGTACGGCCATTGTTCTCGCCGCGGGAAGCGGCAGGCGGATGGGAACAAAAGTACATAAACAGTATTTGCTCATGGGCGGAAAGCCTGTGGTCTATTACGCGCTTCGTGCATTTCAGGATTCCCGTCTGATCGATGAAATCATACTTGTGTGCGGTGCCGGAGAAGAAGAGTACTGCAGAAGCAGAATTGTGGAACAATATCAGATCACGAAAGTCAGGAAGATCATAGCCGGGGGAGCTGAGCGGTATGCATCTGTCTGGAATGGGCTAAAAGAGACAAAAGACGGCTATGTCTATATACATGACGGCGCGCGGCCATTTATTGACGAAGCGATGATAGAGCGGGCATATGAATGCGTGTCGCAGTATCATGCCTGCGCGGCAGGAATGCCATCCAAAGATACAGTGAAGATCGCAGATGCGGACAATATAGTATCCCATACGCCGGACCGCAGCAGTGTTTGGATTGTGCAGACACCCCAGGTCTTTGATACAAAACTGATCCAGAAGGCATATGCCATGCTTATGGAGAATCGGGAGATCACTGTAACAGATGATGCTATGGCAGCAGAGCAGATGCTGGGATATCCGATCCGACTGTTTCATGGTTCATATGAAAACATAAAAATCACTACACCGGAAGATCTGGAGATAGCAGAGGTGTTTTTAAGAAGAAGGTATTGACATGGATTTTGCATCTGTGATAGAATAATCCACGTCGCACAGATGGCATATATCAGGAGAGGTATCGAAGTGGTCATAACGAGGCGGTCTTGAAAACCGTTTGTCCGAAAGGGCGCGTGGGTTCGAATCCCACCCTCTCCGCTCTGGGAGAAGCTTGAACAGGCTTCTCCTTTTGCTTGCCCGCTGACATTAAATAATGAGGATCTGGCCCGGAAAAAATAAAATGAAAAAAGCACTGGACAAGACAGGGAATATCGTGTATATTAAATAGCGGACATTTTGGAGAAGTACCCAAGCTGGCCGAAGGGGCTCCCCTGGAAAGGGAGTAGGTCGTTAGTAGCGGCGCGAGGGTTCAAATCCCTCCTTCTCCGTTCGGTATCAACCGAAAAACTACTGGAAGTATCCGGTAGTTTTTATTTGTCCCCAAAGGACCGGGAGGGCAGGCCTGGCGGCGGAGCCCGGAGGCAGGAAGAGAGCGGGAGGAATAGTGGGAGATACCGGGGAAAAAGTACCAGATATAGTAGCTGAGAGCAGAAAAAGAAAAGAGTTGGAAAAAGTTAAAAAAAAGAGTTGACAAAGGGCTAAGGTAAGTGGTACTATGTTTAAGCTGACCCGTGAGGGACAGCAAAAAAGAGAAAAAAAGTTCTTGACAAGCGCGGGAGAGTCTGATAGAATGGCAGAGCTGTCGCGAAAGAGAGGACAGAGGACCTTGATAACCGAACAATAGACAACAACCCTTGAAAATTTCTTAAAGAGAAAAATTCAAAGAACGTCATTGAACAATGAGGTTCGGCTGTGCCGAACGGCTTTCACACTAGATTCGTGAAAGACCTCATCAAGTGTTCAATGCCAACAACAGTAAAGAGGGAAAGAATTAGCTAGTAGTTAATTCTGGACTCGGAACAAACACTTTTAACGAGAGTTTGATCCTGGCTCAGGATGAACGCTGGCGGCGTGCCTAACACATGCAAGTCGAGCGAAGCACTTTACTTAGATTTCTTCGGAATGACGAGTTTTGTGACTGAGCGGCGGACGGGTGAGTAACGCGTGGGTAACCTGCCTCATACAGGGGGATAACAGTTAGAAATGACTGCTAATACCGCATAAGACCACAGCTTCGCATGGAGCGGTGGTAAAAACTCCGGTGGTATGAGATGGACCCGCGTCTGATTAGCTAGTTGGTAAGGTAACGGCTTACCAAGGCGACGATCAGTAGCCGACCTGAGAGGGTGACCGGCCACATTGGGACTGAGACACGGCCCAAACTCCTACGGGAGGCAGCAGTGGGGAATATTGCACAATGGGGGAAACCCTGATGCAGCGACGCCGCGTGAGTGAAGAAGTATTTCGGTATGTAAAGCTCTATCAGCAGGGAAGAAACTGACGGTACCTGACTAAGAAGCACCGGCTAAATACGTGCCAGCAGCCGCGGTAATACGTATGGTGCAAGCGTTATCCGGATTTACTGGGTGTAAAGGGAGCGTAGACGGATAGGCAAGTCTGGAGTGAAAGCCCGGGGCTCAACCCCGGGACTGCTTTGGAAACTGTTTATCTAGAGTGCTGGAGAGGTAAGTGGAATTCCTAGTGTAGCGGTGAAATGCGTAGATATTAGGAGGAACACCAGTGGCGAAGGCGGCTTACTGGACAGTAACTGACGTTGAGGCTCGAAAGCGTGGGGAGCAAACAGGATTAGATACCCTGGTAGTCCACGCCGTAAACGATGACTACTAGGTGTCGGGTGGCAAAGCCATTCGGTGCCGCAGCAAACGCAATAAGTAGTCCACCTGGGGAGTACGTTCGCAAGAATGAAACTCAAAGGAATTGACGGGGACCCGCACAAGCGGTGGAGCATGTGGTTTAATTCGAAGCAACGCGAAGAACCTTACCTGCCCTTGACATCCGGATGACCGGTGGGTAATGCCACCCTCTCTTCGGAGCATCCGAGACAGGTGGTGCATGGTTGTCGTCAGCTCGTGTCGTGAGATGTTGGGTTAAGTCCCGCAACGAGCGCAACCCTTATCTTTAGTAGCCAGCATTCAGGATGGGCACTCTAGAGAGACTGCCAGGGATAACCTGGAGGAAGGTGGGGATGACGTCAAATCATCATGCCCCTTATGGGCAGGGCTACACACGTGCTACAATGGCGTAAACAAAGGGAAGCGAGTCCGTGAGGATAAGCAAATCTCAAAAATAACGTCTCAGTTCGGATTGTAGTCTGCAACTCGACTACATGAAGCTGGAATCGCTAGTAATCGCGAATCAGAATGTCGCGGTGAATACGTTCCCGGGTCTTGTACACACCGCCCGTCACACCATGGGAGTCAGTAACGCCCGAAGTCAGTGACCCAACCGTAAGGAGGGAGCTGCCGAAGGCGGGACCGATAACTGGGGTGAAGTCGTAACAAGGTAGCCGTATCGGAAGGTGCGGCTGGATCACCTCCTTTCTAAGGAAGAAATATTAAGTAGAGAGCTGTTGTCTATTGTTGAGTTGTCAGGGAGAGGAAAATGAGCAAAGGACGCATATGAAAAGGGAACAAGTTCGCCTTGCTAGGTTCGAAAGGACCTCACCAAGCGCGGCGAACAAGCCTAGTTCTAAGCTCGAAAGGACCTCGCTAAGAACTCAGGCTTTTTTGGTGGCGATGCGCCCGGGGGAAACACCCGTACCCATCCCGAACACGATGGTTAAGCCCCGGACGGCCGATGGTACTGCACTGGAGACGGTGTGGGAGAGTAGGTGGCCGCCAAATTTAAAAAAGAAAATATGGGCTTATAGCTCAGCCGGTTAGAGCGCACGCCTGATAAGCGTGAGGTCGGTGGTTCGAGTCCACTTAAGCCCATATCTGTTAAAAGGGTAAAGCTTTACGGATAAAAGAGGTAAGGCCCACTTAAGCCCATATCTTAAAAATATCATAATAAAATATGGGGGATTAGCTCAGTTGGGAGAGCGCCTGCCTTGCAAGCAGGAGGTCACGAGTTCGACTCTCGTATTCTCCACTCGGTTTCTTTGAGAAACCGGTTGTGTACCTTGAAAACTGCATACAGAGAAAAACAATTGATGATAAGAATATCTTATATATCAAGACATCCGAGGAAATGTTATTAACAACATGAACTGATTCGATAGAATCCTTCGAAGAAAACGAAGTAAAAAAATTGGCCTATTGCCAACGCGTGTAACGCTATACACGTGTGGATAAGAACTCATTCCCGTGAGAACTTATCGTTTGGTTATGCTGATAAGAGCGTATGGTGGATGCCTTGGCACTAAGAGCCGATGAAGGACGTGATAAGCTGCGAAAAGCTTCGGGGAGGGGCAAATACCCATTGATCCGGAGATTTCCGAATGGGGAAACCTGCTTGAGGAAACCTCAAGTATCCTGACGCCAATCCATAACGTCAGGAGGGGAACCCGGTGAACTGAAACATCTAAGTAGCCGGAGGAAGAGAAAACAACAGTGATTCCGAAAGTAGCGGCGAGCGAAATCGGAAGAGCCCAAACCAGTGTGCGTGCATGCTGGGGTTCGGACCGCGGAATTGATTCAATGAGCTTAGCAGAACGGTTTTGGGAAAGCCGGCCAGAGAGGGTGAAAGCCCCGTAAGCGAAAGGCAAGTTGACATGGCGGTATCCAGAGTAGGTCGAGACACGTGGAACCTTGACTGAACACGCGGGGACCACCCCGTAAGGCTAAATACTCCTTAGTGACCGATAGCGCATAGTACTGTGAAGGAAAGGTGAAAAGGACCCCGGGAGGGGAGTGAAAAAGAACCTGAAACCATATGTTTACAAGCTGTGGAAGAACGTTATATGTTCAACCGCGTACTTTTTGTAGAACGGTCCGGCGAGTTGCGCTGGCTGGCGAGGTTAAGGACTTCAGGTCCGGAGCCGAAGGGAAACCAAGTCTTAATAGGGCCACAGTCAGTCGGAGCAGACCCGAAACCGGGTGATCTACCCATGTCCAGGTTGAAGTTGCCGTAAAAGGCAATGGAGGACCGAACCCACATCCGTTGAAAAGGGTGGGGATGAGGTGTGGGTAGGGGAGAAATTCCAATCGAACCCGGAGATAGCTGGTTCTCCTCGAAATAGCTTTAGGGCTAGCCTCATACAAGTCTTGCGGAGGTAGAGCACTGAATTCCTGCGGGGGCGTCAAAGCTTACCAAGGGATATCAAACTCCGAATGCCGTGTAGATGGTGTATGGGAGTCAGACTGTCCGAGATAAGTTGGGTAGTCAAAAGGGAAAGAGCCCAGACCTGCAGCTAAGGCCCCAAAATGTGTGTTAAGTGGAAAAGGATGTGGGATTTCGAAGACAACTAGGATGTTGGCTTAGAAGCAGCCATCCATTAAAAGAGTGCGTAATAGCTCACTAGTCGAGAGGTCCTGCGCCGAAAATGTCCGGGGCTGAAACACACTGCCGAAGCTCAGGGATCTACGAATGTAGATCGGTAGAGGAGCATTCTTAACGGGAGGAAGCGGTACCGGAAGGAGCCGTGGACTGTTAAGAAGAGAGAATGCCGGAATGAGTAGCGAGAGGAAGGTGAGAATCCTTCCGGCCGAATATCTAAGGTTTCCAGGGTAAAGCTGATCTGCCCTGGGTAAGTCGGGACCTAAGGCGAGGCCGAGAGGCGTAGTCGATGGACAACAGGTTGAAATTCCTGTACTATCCTGTAACAGAACTGTGGGGACGCAGAGAGAGAGCGTGAGCCGGGAATGGAGAGACCGGTGCAAGCGAGGTAGGAGTCTGGTAGGCAAATCCGCCAGGCAATCCGAAGACGTGACGCGGACCGAAAACAAGTAGGGAAGCACGTGAGCTAGCTGCCGAGAAAAGCCGCTATTGTTTGCAGGATACCCGTACCGTAAACCGACACAGGTGGATGAGGAGAGAATCCTAAGGCCGACGGGAGAAGCATTGTTAAGGAACTCGGCAAAATGACTCCGTAACTTCGGGAGAAGGAGTGCCTCGAGAGAGGCCGCAGAGAATTGGCCCAAGCAACTGTTTAGCAAAAACACAGGTCTATGCGAAACCGAAAGGTGAGGTATATGGGCTGACGCCTGCCCGGTGCTGGAAGGTTAAGGGGAGAGGTTAGCGCAAGCGAAGCTTTGAACTTAAGCCCCAGTAAACGGCGGCCGTAACTATAACGGTCCTAAGGTAGCGAAATTCCTTGTCGGGTAAGTTCCGACCCGCACGAAAGGCGTAATGATTTGGGCACTGTCTCAACAATGCACCCGGTGAAATTGAAATACCAGTGAAGATGCTGGTTACCTGCGCCAGGACGGAAAGACCCCATGGAGCTTTACTCCAGCTTGATACTGGGATTCGATATTGCATGTACAGGATAGGTGGGAGACTAGGAAGTGAGGACGCCAGTCCTCATGGAGTCACTGTTGGGATACCACCCTTGCAGTATTGGGTTTCTAACCAGCAGCCGTGATCCGGCTGGGGGACAATGTCAGGTGGGGAGTTTGACTGGGGCGGTCGCCTCCGAAAGGGTATCGGAGGCGCTCAAAGGTTCCCTCAGAATGGTCGGAAACCATTCGAAGAGTGCAAAGGCAGAAGGGAGCTTGACTGCGACACCGACGGGTGGAGCAGGTACGAAAGTAGGACTTAGTGATCCGGTGGTATAAAGTGGGATTGCCATCGCTCAACGGATAAAAGCTACCCTGGGGATAACAGGCTTATCACTCCCAAGAGTTCACATCGACGGAGTGGTTTGGCACCTCGATGTCGGCTCATCGCATCCTGGGGCTGTAGTCGGTCCCAAGGGTTGGGCTGTTCGCCCATTAAAGCGGTACGCGAGCTGGGTTCAGAACGTCGTGAGACAGTTCGGTCCCTATCCGGCGTGGGCGTAGGATATTTGAGAGGAGCTGTCCTTAGTACGAGAGGACCGGGATGGACTGGCCGCTGGTGGATCTGTTGTTTTACCAAGAGCATAGCAGAGTAGCCAAGCCGGGACGGGATAAACGCTGAAGGCATCTAAGCGTGAAGCCCCCCTCGAGATGAGATATCCCATAACGTCAAGTTAGTAAGACCCCTTGAAGACGACGAGGTAGATAGGGCAGAGGTGGAAGTGCAGTAATGTACGGAGCTGACTGTTACTAATAGGTCGAGGGCATAACCAGAGCGGGAATAGGTATTGGATGAGTTTTCTTTGTATGTAGTTTTGAAGGTACACTTTAATAATAATTAAATATTCCTCCTTAGCTCAGTCGGTAGAGCATTCGGCTGTTAACCGAAGTGTCGTTGGTTCAAGTCCAACAGGGGGAGCTTACAAAACCTGTAAATACTAAATTTACAGGTTTTTTTATAATCTGTTATGAGTGCAGCATTGTTATGCTGCGAGAGGAAGAAACGAATACAGAGATTTTGTGAATTTTAGTTCATATTTCTTGACTTACCAGTTTAGAGTATTATAATATTTTTTGGAAACAGTTTTTTTAGAAACAGTTTTTAGAAAAACTAAATAAGAAGGGAATATACATGATGAGCAGCACAGAATTATGGATGGGACTTCGAAGTCTGATCCGTTTATATGATAAGATGTTGAAAAAGGTCTGTACGGAACATGATCTTACGGTCATTGAGGCTGATGTTATCAGTTTTCTCCGGAATAATCCGGGAAAAGATACAGCTGTTGATATAGTAGAATTAAGAAGACTTTCTAAAGGAGCGGTATCAAAGGCTGTGGAATCGCTGATCCAGAAATCACTCTTAGAGCGGATTCCAGACACAGTAGACCGAAGAAGAATACATCTAAAGCTTAAACCAGAAGCAGGGCCTGTTACAGAAATGATCGACGATGTAAAGGAAGAATTTTTGAATACGGTCCTGAACGGGTTTAGCAAAGAAGAATTGCAAGCGCATACCAGATTTTTTCAGAGACTTTTTGACAACACAAGGACTGAACTTGAAAGGAGAGAAAAATGATGGGACAGGCAGATAAGAAACAGTCAGAAATTCCAGAAAATATGGATGTTAATAGCGACAGCAATACAGGCGGGCAAAGTGAGGATAAAGAATTCCTGAGAACAGAACCGCTTGGTAAACTGCTTCTTAAACTGGCGCTGCCAACGGTGGCGGCCCAGCTGATCAATATGCTTTACAATATCGTTGACAGGATCTACATCGGACACATTCCGGATATCGGAGCAACTGCGCTGACAGGAGTGGGCGTCTGTATGCCTCTGATCATGATCGTTTCCGCTTTTGCGGCGCTGGTGGGATACGGCGGCGCGCCCAGAGCTTCAATATTCATGGGGAAGCAGGACAAGGAATCGGCAGAAAAGACTCTGGGAAACTGCTTCGTGCTCCAGATCATTATTTCAGTCATACTTACGGCTGTACTGCTGATCTGGAACAGAGACTTTCTTATGGCTTTTGGTGCCAGTGAGAACACCATTGAATACGGGGTCAATTATATGAACATTTATGCCCTGGGAACAATCTTTGTAGAGATTACTCTGGGTATGAACGCTTTTATTACAGCTCAGGGATTTGCGAAGACAGGGATGCTTTCAGTCCTGATCGGAGCGGTCGCCAATATTGTTCTGGATCCGGTCTTTATTTTCGGTTTTAACATGGATGTACGAGGAGCAGCCCTGGCTACGATCATTTCGCAGGCACTTTCCTGTATCTGGGTAGTCAGTTTCCTGGGCGGGGAAAAGACGTTCCTGAAAATAAAGAGAAAAAATCTGGGCCTTACGCCGAATATCATACTTCCCTGTCTGGCGCTGGGAGTCGCTACTTTTATCATGCAGGCCAGTGAGAGTGTGATCTCCGTATGCTTTAACAGTTCTCTTCAGAATTATGGAGGGGACATTGCTGTTGGAGCTATGACGATCCTTACAAGCGTTATGCAGTTCGCCATGCTGCCTCTTCAGGGGCTGGGTCAGGGGGCTCAGCCAATTATCAGCTACTGTTACGGCGCCGGCGATTCGGGAAGAGTGAAGGGGGCCTTTCAACTGCTGCTCAAGGTCAGCATGGGGTATTCTGTTCTATTGTGGGTACTGGTTATGCTGTTTCCGGGAGGATTCGCGGCTATGTTTACATCCGATGCCCAGCTGATGGAATACACAAAGACAGCGCTGCGCATCTATATGGGGGCTATGTTCCTTTTTGGAATACAGATGGCGTGCCAGATGACCTTTAACGCGTTGGGGAAAGCAGCAGAATCTATTGTAGTTGCCGTCATGCGGAAATTTATCCTTCTGATTCCGCTGATTTATATCATGCCGCAGATCATCCGTTCTGATCAGACGATAGCCGTATATATGGCGGAACCGATCGCGGATGCGCTGGCAGTGACCTTTACTGCAATCCTGTTTACGATTCAGTTTAAAAAAACATTGAAAAAAATAGAAAAAGCGTAATAATGCGTAACTAAGACAAAGTTTGTCAGGAGTGAGGCTATGATCAAGAAAGAACTGAAAGAACTGTATTACAGTGGGCTGACCGCGGACTGGGAAGAAGATACACTGGAGTTTAGAAAACTGATCTCTTATTATGAATGTGCAGTGATGGAGATCGAGACAAAGCTCAGGGTACTGGATAAAGAGTTTTCACTGGAGTATGACAAGAATCCGATCGAATCCATTGAGTCCAGGATTAAGTCGAATGCAGGGATCATGCGGAAACTGAAAAGGAAAGGTCTGCCGATAACTCTGGACTCGATTGAAAAAAATATATGGGATGTGGCCGGCCTGAGGGTGATCTGTTCTTTTCCGGAGGATGTATATCTTGTAAAACGGTGTATCCTGGCTCAGGACGATATCCGGCTGATACAGGAGAAGGACTATATCGCGAATCCGAAGCCAAGCGGATACCGCAGTCTTCATCTGATCGTGGAGGTTCCCATTTTTCTTCAGAATGAAAAGAAATGGGTAAGAGCTGAGATCCAGATCAGGACACTGGCGATGGATTTCTGGGCAAGTCTGGAGCACAAACTCCGTTATAAAAAAGAGATGGATATGCAGGTGAGAGAAGAGATCGCGGGCAGTCTGCAGAGCGCTGCAGATACCTGTTATGAACTGGATCAGAATATGGAGCTTATCCGGAACAGGATCAAGGACATAAATTTATAATTTATATCCTTGTCTATTGCAGAAAAACAGATTTTATGATGCAAATGGTGAACGCGTCCGCTGTTGGGATGATCCATGGTTTTTATGGGAATGCCCCACGGTTTTGGTGTGGATGGCGGCTGGCTTGACAGTTATGATCAGTGGCTTGCGGATCTGTTCGGGGCTGAATAAAGGGAAACGATACGGAAGAAACATCTTGCAAAACGGAGCTTCATATGGTATGATATAAGTCGCTGTTGAGGAAAATCAGCAGTACTTATCTATACCTGGCCCCGTGGTCAAGCGGTTAAGACATCGCCCTTTCACGGCGGTAACACGGGTTCGATTCCCGTCGGGGTCAGTATTTATTCTGGACCTTTAGCTCAGTTGGTTAGAGCAACCGGCTCATAACCGGTCGGTCCTGGGTTCGAGTCCCCGAAGGTCCACTTGCACGTAAGCATCTAAAGGATAGACGTTGTAAGCGTCTAAAAGACAGACGCTAAGTGCTCATAACGAACCGACTACTAGGTTCGCGCAACGGCGCTCACCAAGGGCGTCGGCATGTATCGCACGTAAGCGTCTAAAAGACAGACGCTAAGTGCTCATAACGAGGCCCAGTGGCTCAGTTGGTTAGAGCGCCGCCCTGTCACGGCGGAGGTCGAGAGTTCGAGTCTCTTCTGGGTCGTTTTCCTTATAATATGTTATAAGGATTTTTATTTAAATGCCGCAGTGGCGGAACTGGCAGACGCCCGGGACTTAAAATCCCGTGGGTAGTGATACCCGTACCGGTTCGATTCCGGTCTGCGGCATGGATTAAAAGAGAGAAACGTTGATTTTGCAGCGCTTCTCTTTTTTATTGCATTGCTTATATGATGGAACTATAATGTGGGCAATATGGAGTGAAAACCTTTGAAATTAAGGTGTGCAAAGAATATTTGCATAGAAATTTTGTAAAAGCAAAGAGCCTTTGATAGACAGAATCTGTTTTCTTCAATACAATTTCGGCAAAAGGGAGGCGAACTATCATGACACTTGGAAGTAACATTCAAAAAATAAGAAAGGAGGCACAGATGTCCCAGGAAGATTTTGCAGAAATGTTTCATGTTTCGAGACAGACAATATCCAACTGGGAAAATTCAAAAAGTTATCCGGATCTGGAAACGATAGTAAAGATTAGTGATAGTTTCAATATCTCCTTGGATATTTTATTGAAGGAGGATTTGATTATGGTAAAAACATTTGATAACGAAATAAAGAGTACAAGAAAGTATGCAAGGGCGCTGACAGCAATAACCGCTGTTTTCGTGGTGTTAGTTGTTGGCTTTGTGATTTATTCGGGCGTGTATTTCAATACAAAAAGCAGATTGGAAGGAAACTTTGCAGAACAGTTAAAAGAAAATAACTTCTATAAAAACAGAGACGGATACTATTCCATGGATTATGCAAACGGAATTGTGTACGGCGTGCCGAATCAATCTATGCCGGGTCTTTTGGAGTTTTCTCTGCAGTTTCATTTAAGTAATCTGTACTGTGATATTGATCTTGAGGATACTACTGTGGAAATTGTATGGGAGGACAACAATCAGTTTTCTGCATCGGCAGTTTCTAAAACGGATAATAAAATAGTAGGAAGCACATCTGAATTTAAAGAAAGCGACTTTACGGATATGCAGAAATTAAGCGATGAGCTGGGTATCCCGGAAAAAGAAATAAGTGAAATCATTGAGAAGGGAAACGAGTTATATAACGACTTCTATTCAAAATAGCATGACACGATAATCGGGGGCCTGCAGGCGAAAAATGAGACTGAGGCAAAGTCTTCAGGCCCCCTCTGTGAGTGTTTTCGATACTACATTTCTACTGAACCTGGAATTCACAGTTTGGACACAAATTTCCAATAAAACAGCAATAAATATTCCGTATATTCTTCCTATCATCATTTGGAAGAGAAGAAAATGGGAAAGAAAGATCATCAGGATTACAAAGACGATCCTCACACATTTTTTGGCTTTTTAAAAATACGTCGTCTGTTCGGGAAATTTAGACTTCCGGAACTGCGTTTGAGATACAAAATTTTGTTGTATCTTTTTATGCTGTTATTTATTATATTGTCATTGATCAGTGCGGCTACAGAATGTTTTTCAGATGTAGCTGCAGTGACGGTGTATGCCGTGGCTGCAGTGACGATGGTCACGGGGGGCTGCTATCTGGTGCGGGATATCCGCCATGAGGTGACGGACGTCATTCAGCCGGGGATCCGGGCGAATCCATATACAAACAGATACGTTTCAGATTACCGGCTGCGGACGGTTCTGTCGGCTGTTCCGGGACTGGCAGGCAACCTGATATTTTCCGTATTTAACGGAGCGGTGGGGATCCTCAGCCATTCGGCGTGGTTCGGGAGTCTGTCGGCCTATTATATCCTGCTGAGCATGATGCAGATCGGCGCTGTGCTCCAGGCGAGGAAAAATGCAAAGGAAGTGCTGGAGGAAAGCGAACGGACAGAAAAAGAGGCCGGTGTTTACTGATATGCTCCCCTTTAGGTAGACAGTTGAAATAATAAAACTGTTTATCTGGAGGGGAGTTTTATTATGCCTAGAGGAATATTACCAGAAGTGAAGCTGCAGGCTGTAAAAGATTACATTTCAGGAAACGGATCCTATCTATCACACGCCAGCGAACTTGGAGTGAATGAAACCGTTTTTAGAAGATGGGTTAACAAGTATAAAGCATTTGGAGAATCCGCTTTCCTCAGAACAGGGCACAATCAATCCTATTCAGCCTCCTTTAAAAAAGATGTTGTTGAAGCGTATCTAAACGGAGAAGGATCTTACAGGGAACTGGCAGTCACCTATAACATTCCTTCTGGTGTGGTATAAAAAAAGTTGACAGCTTATTCTCAAGGATTTCATAATAAAACCAAGAGAATAAGGAGGTATTCAAAGTGGCACGTAAATATGACCATGAATACAAAGTACAGGCAGTAAAACTTTCCAAAGAAATCGGCGGCGCTAAGGCTGCTAAAGAATTAGGAATCCCTGAAGGAACCATCCACACATGGCTGAAAGCCGTAAGAGCCGGTAAGTTAGATATCGGGGAAGGTTCCCATACCCCTGCCAGCGCAATGAGCCTGTCAGAAGAGATTACCATGCTGCGTAAGCGGGTTAAGGAACAGGATAAAGAAATCCGTCGCCTGAAGGAAGAAAACGAATTTCTAGAGGAAGCCAGCGCTTTTTTCGCCGCCAGCCGTCGGAAGTCAGTAAAAACCAGAGAATGATATTTCTGGCTTTGAAAACAGAGGACGGCAGGATTACCGGGAAAATTTCATTTTATTGCCGGATGCTTGGTATCAGCCGGCAGGGCTTCTATAAGTATCTCGCGAACAAAGACCGTCCATGGAAGTACCAGGATCTGGCGGATGCCATGAAAGAAATCATCAGCGAGGATGAATGTAACGATACTTATGGACGGATCCGGATGTATCAGGCGCTGTTGCTGAAGCAGCCGGAGGGCGTACATATACCCAGTGAACGGACCGTATACCGGGTTATGGATCAGATTGGCCTGAGCCATCGGCCAAAGAGAAAGCCGAATGGGCTTACAAAGGCAGACCGGGAAGCCATGAAATCGGATGATCTGTTGAAGCGGGATTTCCATTCAGATGCCCCATTAGAAAAATGTATTACAGATATCACGGAGATCCCGGCGCGCAATGGGAAACTGTATGTATCTGCGATATTCGACTGCTTTGATCTTAGTGTCCTCGGTCTGTCAATGGGAACAAACATGAAAGCAGATCTGTGTATCCAAACACTGGAAAATGCTCGGACTGCATATCCCGCATTGGAAGGAGCGATCATCCACAGTGACCGTGGGACACAGTATACCAGTGAGTCCTACCGCCAGACCATCCGGGAGCACCACATCCACCAAAGCATGAACAGTGCAGGAGGACGCTGCCATGATAATGCACGCTGTGAGAGTATGTGGGCCAGAATGAAGACAGAGCTCCTTTATGACCGCTATGACACAAGGCAGATGACGGTAGAGGAATTAAAGGCGCTCATTTGGAGATACTTCCTCAGCTACTGGAATAACCGGAGGATCTGCTCTGCCAATGGCGGGCTTCCTCCCCTGATAAAACGCAGACAGTATTATGAGGATTTGGAACTGGTAGCATAGTCAGTGATATCCTTGAAATAAATGTGTCAACTAATCTTGACAATATCACTTCCGAAGATACAATCAGGAAGTGGGTTTTGGGGTATAATGGACATGAGAAGCTGAAAGCTTCCGGAACAGGAGGAAATGCTATCATGACCAAAGGAAGAAAAACCACTTTCGATGAACGGGTCGAAATCGTGCAATACTGCATTGCCCATGATCATAATTATGCCAAGACATCAGAACAGTTTAAGATTTCTTACCAACAGGCACGTAATTATACTATAAAATACGAGAAGCAGGGAGTGGAGGCTCTTCGTGACAGACGTGGAAAACGAAAACCAGAAGCGGAAATGTCAGAACTCGAAAAGCTGCGGGCAGAAAACCGGATTTTGCGGGCAGAAAAAGAACACGCGCAAATGGAGGCGGACTTCCTAAAAAAACTTGCAGAAATCGAAAGGAGGCGGGGCTGAGCCGGCAAAGAAACAAACACATTTATCAGGTGATCAAAGAGGAACATGAAGAACACCATTACTCGATCCGATCCTTATGTAAACTTGGCGGCATTACAAGAGCGGCTTACTACAAATGGCTGAACCGTATAGAAACAGCAAATGACCGGCTGAACAAACAGATTTCTGACCGGTTGGAAGCAATCCATCAAGAACATCCTGACATGGGATATCGGAGATTAAATGACAAGCTCCGTCACGATAACGGCATCAAAGTAAATGACAAAAGAATCCTGCGCATATGCAGAAAACAGCAGATAAGATCAAACTTGAGATATCGTTATGACGGCTGTACTCGGCCATCAAAAAATCCGGCTTTTATAGCAGAAAATGTTTTAAACAGAGACTTTCATGCAGATGGTCTGAACAAGAAATGGGTAACTGATGTAACAGAGTTTAAGTATGGCACTTCATTTGATCATATCCATAAGCTATACCTGAGTGTGATTCTGGACTTATGTGATCATCGTCCAGTTGCATATGTGTTAAGTGATCACAATAACAATCAATTGGTATTTGATACTTTCGATCAGGCAGTAAAGAACAATCCGGGAGCTCATCCAATCTTTCATAGTGACCGGGGCTTCCAATATACCTCCCGCGCGTTTCACCAAAAGCTAATAGACGCGGGAATGACACAGAGCATGTCCCGAGTAGCACACTGTACGGATAATGGACCTATGGAAGGATTCTGGGGGATACTAAAACGCGAAATGTATTATGGGAAGAAGTATCATACCAGAGAGGAACTTGTACAAGCGATAACGGCATATATAGACTATTACATAAATGACCGCCCGCAAAGGGGCCTTGATGTATTAACACCGTTTGAATTTCATGAACGGTTATTAGCCGCATAAAAAGATTGCCCGGCACAAGCCGGGCAACACAAAAATTTTATATTTTTTTCATTGTCTACTTGACGGGTAGCACACCATACCGTGCGAGCAGTTGGCTTTTTATTATTATGTCGATCGTATTGGCAGGGATGGTGATCCTGCTGGAAGCATCACTTGGAGGAAAAAGCTATCCGGGAGTGACGATTTATGCGATAGCTTTTTATACGTTTTACAGAACGGTCCTGTCAGTGATCCATATGTTCCGGGCCAATAAACAGAGATCACCGCTTCTTGTAATAATCAGAAGGATCGGCTATATAGACGCCTGTGTTTCCATGCTGACACTGCAGACCGCCATGTTTGCCTCTTTTTCATACGGACAGAGGGAGTTTGAGCGGATGATGAATGGGATCACAGGCAGTGTTGTATGTCTTATGGTCCTTGGACTGGGGATTTACGGAGTCTGTGTATCCCGGAAAATGAAAAACAAGTCGCAGAAAAATTAAAGGAGGGTTTTGTGATGATCCATATTCTTGTGGTAGAAGACGATGAAAAACTGAATCAGATCGTATGTACTTATCTGAACGACAGCGGATTTCAGGCAAAAGGATGCCTTTCAGCTGATGACGCCTATGAGGAAATGTATAATCAGCTCTATGAGCTGATCATCTCAGACATTATGATGCCGGGAACAGACGGCTTTGAGTTTGCGCGGACAGTGAGGGGCGTCAACAAGACGATCCCCATCTTGTTCATGTCGGCAAGAGATGATCTTCCGGCCAAGCAGAAAGGTTTTCGGCTGGGGATCGATGATTATATGGTAAAGCCGGTGGATCTGGAAGAACTGCTCCTCAGGGTGAGAGCTCTGCTCAGAAGAGCCAATATTGAGACGGAACGGAAGATCACGGCAGGAAATCTGGTGCTGGACGCGGACGCTATGAGCGCGGAGGTCGACGGAGAGGAGATCAGTCTTACCACCAGAGAGTTCAATATTATCTATAAATTACTGTTGTATCCCAAGAAAACATTCTCCAGAGCACAGCTGATGGATGAATTCTGGGGTGTGGGCAGTGACGCCAGCTTAAGGGCAGTGGATGTCTATGTGACGAAATTAAGGGATAAACTTTCCGGGTGTGACGGATTTAAGATCGTGACAGTCAGAGGGCTTGGGTACAAGGCGGTGCTGGTATGAAACAGGGAAGGGTTGAAAAACAGAGAAAAATAAAGGAAAGTTTGTTTCCGCTGTCTCTTTTTGGCATCTATCTGGGGGTTCTCTTTTTGATGTCCGGAGTCCATACAGGGCTGATCGTACTCTTAAATGAGAAAAATTTCAGCGAACTGCCCCAGATTATAGTCCCCATGTTTTACTGGGGAATCGTGGCGATAGGAATTACGTTGTTTACGAGAGGGAAGATCAGAAAAACATACGAGGAGCCCCTGCATAAAATGGCTGAAGCCACAACAAAAGTGGCGAACGGAGATTTTTCGGTCTATGTGCCTACGATCCATTCCATGGATAAGCTGGATTATCTGGATGTGATGATCCTGGATTTCAATAAAATGGTAGAGGAGCTTGGCAGCATCGAGACTCTGAAAACAGATTTTATTTCCAATGTATCCCATGAGATGAAGACCCCGATTTCTGTTATTAAAAATTATGCGGAGCTGCTGCAGCTGGATCATGTATCGGAGGAACAGAGAAAAGAGTACGCAGAGTCTATTGAGAATGCTTCCCGGCGCCTTGCGGATCTGATCAGCAATATCCTGAAATTGAATAAGCTGGAAAACCAGAGGATCAAGCCGGAGACAGCAGTCTATGATGTGAGCAGGCAGCTGTGCGACTGTATCCTTCAGTTTGAGGATGCCTGGTCCCAAAAAGAACTGGAACTGGAGACAGAGATCGAGGATACGGCCTGGATCAGGGGAGATGCCAGTTTGCTGGAGCTGGTGTGGAATAATCTGATCTCCAACGCAGTGAAATTTACGGAGCCTGGAGGAACACTTAAGATCACGCTGACATCAGACGAGGAGAAAGTGCGCGTTTTGGTAGCAGATACGGGCTGTGGAATGGATGAAGACAGCATCCGTCATATTTTCGATAAATTTTATCAGGGAGATACCTCCCACTCAAAAGAAGGCAACGGGCTGGGACTGGCGCTTGTTAAAAGAGTACTGGAGCTGATGGACGGAGAAATCGCGGCAGTCAGCGAAAAGGGAAAAGGAAGCACCTTTACGGTGACGCTTCCTCTGGCTGAGTCCGGACTGAAAGAGGGAGGGATGGAGAATTGAACACTCTTGAAAATAAGACAACAGATTTCACAGGATATGATTATAAAGAGATCATTACAAAAAGCAGCCAGGCATCAATGCTTCTGGACTGCTATCAAAATTTCGGCTGGATTCCGGACGAAAATATGCCTGTAACTTACCAGGAGGGACGTCCGAAAGAAGAGAAAAAGCAGATCCTGTACTTGAAAAGGGATCGAAAGATCATCAACAAGACAGAACTTACCAGGCTGCAGAGAAATTTTGAGGCGTGTCTCCACGAGATTGAAGCACTGGAAAAGAGCAGGACTTCTGCCGCGACGATATGGGCTCTTGTGACAGCTTTTATCGGAACTGCTTTTATGGCCGGATCTACATTTGCGGTAACAGCAGAACCGCCGCATATTGTGCTGTGTATCATCCTGGCCGTGCCGGGACTGGCAGGATGGACGATCCCGTATTTCCTTTATAAATGGATCGTGCATAAGCAGACAGAGAGGATCACTCCTCTCATCGAAGAAAAATATGAAGAGATCTATGATGTATGTAAAAAGGGCAGCAGGCTACTTTTCTGAAATTCCGGAAAGAAAATGAAAGGATTAATATTTCAGAAACAAAACGGAAATATTTTGCCAATATTACAGGTCTATCCTTATCTCATCAAAAATAAATACACAGGAGGAGAAAACATGGCAAAGTCAAGGCTTGTAAAGGCAAATGAAAAGATAGCCGAAAAGGTTGTCGGCGGTTACAAAAAGATTGAAGACAGTGTGGTCGGCGGCTACAAAAAGATTGAGGATGGGGCTGTGAACGGCTTTACAAAGATCTCAGATTCTTTTGTAGATCAGTTCCTGACAAAAGACGGGGAGACGGTAGCAGAGGCAAAGAAAAGGCTGGCTGCAGAACAGAGGGAAAGAGAACTGAAGAAGGAAGAGAAGAAGGAGGAAAAAGGATTATGAAAAAGAGAAATTTTGTGGCAATGGTGCTGGGAACCATCGGAGGGATTCTGTTTGCGCTGGGGATGTGTATGGCTTTGATACCGGAATGGAATGCTTTCCGCCCGGGAGTCGTAATGGGAGTAATCGGAGCTGTAGTTCTGCTGATCATGGTTCTTGTATGGAGAAAAATGGAAAATAAAAGTCCGGTCCGGCTGTCAGGAAAGACGATCGGGACAGTTCTGCTGGGGATCATAGGAGCCCTGACGCTGGGTGTGGGGATGTGCCTGACTATGGTATGGAGCAATATGATCCTGGGCATTGTGATCGGGATCGTGGGTATCGTGCTGCTCTTGTGTTTGATCCCATTGGCAAAAGGATTTAAATAAAGAAGAATTGCTTTTTTCGTATCTATAGGTTATCATAGGTATATGACATACGTCATGAAACAGCGGATATGGAAGGAGCGAGAATCATGAAAGATGGAATGATCTGCAACTGCAAACAGGTGTCGTATGCGGATGTCGAAAATGCGCTGCATCAGATGACTTCATTCAGTGATGTTCTTTCTGCATTTGAAGATGTGCAGAAGATCACACATTGTTCTACCGGATGCGGCGGATGTCATGATAAGATCCTGGATGCAATTTCAGAGATCATGATGAAATGATAGATCCAGTAAAAGAATAAGAAAACCGGCTGCAACAGGCAGTTCAGATACAGGGCTCCATGATTCGGGATGAATCATGGAGCCCTGTTGATCTGTGAAAATCAGTCCGGCTCCCAGCCGGAGTGAGTAGATTTGTTCATGCCCTTTTGATATAATCAATTCAGGTGGAGGTGAACGATATGTCATCAGGCAAAAAGAATATATTATTTGCGTTAGCCGTTGTCATAGGATATGTCTTCGTCTATCTTGCCGGACGTATTTTTGGAACAACCGGGGAGACGACAGCCCTGGTAGTATGGTTATTTGGAAACAGTCCGGGACAATTAAGTTATTTGTATGGCTGGCTGCTCCAGGAGAATATATTTTGGATTGCTATGGCGGTATCTGCAATTCCCGCATTGTTCGGCAAAAAGTATTTTTCATTTACAACACTGGCCGGATTTGCGATCGGACTGCCTGTCGGTGAATTATGCGGAGATAATCCGGCAGGCGCGGCATACGGGCATGGTCATTACGGCGCCTTTATCTGGGGCTGTATCTTTTTGTTTTCTGTTGTAATGGGCATGATCCTTGAAAAGCTCAGCAAGGAGAAATTTGATCTGAAATCCCGGAAGCTGTGGATATGGTCAGCAATTTTTGTTGTCGGTATTGTTGCCATTGTTCTGATGGTCAGGAGTGGAATGCCGACGAGTTTTCACTGATGTTTCGGGCTGCGGTTTTCCGCCCTTTCGACACGGCAGTTCTGTCGACTGCCAGAACTACCGGCCCTCTGGCAGTGACAGATCCCGCAGGAAACCGGACGCTGCAAGACCGGTTATACAGATCAGGGCGCCGCTTGGGATCAGGATCCAGTACACGCTTCCGGAACACAGATCAAAAAGCGCTCCATACAGAAGCTGTCCCAGAGGCTGGGCACACAGGGATAGGGTATAGACACAGGACATCACTTTCCCGGTCAGGTGCTTGGGTGTGCGCTGCTGTATGAGGGAAATGGAATAGACAGAGAACATGGAGCAGATCAGCTGACATCCGCAGAACATGACCAGCAGTACAGAGTAAATTCCGGACGCTTCCAGAGGAAGCAGGAAAGCAATGCCGGCAGGGATAAGGCAGATCCCGGCGGTCATGATGAAAAGGGCAAGATGCCGGGAACGGATCCTCTGCGCCAGAAAGGTGATGACAGCTTCGCCTGCGATCCCCGCCACTCCCATGGCGCTTTCGGCGAACCCGTAATGTTCTGCCGAGAGTCCGAGGATGGTCCTTACCAGATAGGGGAAGCCTACGACAAGAATTCCGGTCAGGAACATACTTACCAGAGCAGCCAGAAGCAGGAGTCTGGATACGGACGGCTCTTCCCGGAAGAGGAAATGCATGCTGGCAGAGAGATCTTTTTTTACAATGGCCCGGATGCTCTGGCTGCTCTGTGTTTTCCGGCGCTCCAGCCGGATGAAACATTCCAGGAGCGCAGTCACAAAGAAACAGAGGACGGTGCCCCAGAGAACCGGGCGTATGCCGAAAGCGGTGTAAAAAATACTTCCGGAAAAGGGTGCGATCAGAGAGGCCCCGGCCTGGACCTGGCTGACAATGGCATTTCCTCTCAAGATATTGTCCCCGGACAGCATCTGGGGGATGCAGGCCTGTACGGCAGGGGATTCGAAGGCGCCCAGTACAGAGAGGATGATCAGGAGAGCGGAGATCACGGCCAGATCGTTCCAGCGGAGGGCGATACAGCCGATGAGCACGGTAATCCCGGAAAGCGTGTCCAGGGAGACCATGATCTTTCTTCGGTCCGCCCGGTCCGCCAGAATGCCGCCGAAGGGGGACATCAGGATCATGGGAAGAAGGGAAAGCGCGGTGATTCCGGCGAAGATGGAAGCGGAGCCGGTCTGTTCCAGGATATACATGGACAGAGCGAATTTCAGCGTGTAGTTTCCGATCAGGGAACTGACCTGTCCCAGGATCAGAAACAGGAAATTGCGTGAGAAGAGTGGTGTCCTCATGAGTTCTTGTACCTCCATAAGTTTTATTATTTTTTTCTATTTTACATACCAACCGAATGAATGTATATATTTAAAAGAAAGCCCCGCGCTGCTGCCGCGGGGTCTGACGCTGTAAAGGCATTCTATCCGACGTCCGTTTCGAAGGCTGTCTTCAGCCTGGCCTCAGTCTGTTCCGGAAGAGGTGTCTGTGTCCGGGATCTGGTCGAAAAATTCATCCACCAGTCTGCGGATATCCCGGTCAAACAGAGGTACACCCATCTTCTCCAGCATTTCTCCGAGAAAGTAGAACTTGCGTTTCATCTCGTCCCTGGAAGCCGGGAATACAGAGGGCAGCAGCCACAGGCTTGTAAGCAGCGGAAGCAGCTCGGCGATCTCTTTCGCGTAATTGGTATGGATGGAGCCGTCCCGGTTCCCTTCCTGGATCAGTTCCAGAAAATAGGGAGTCAGGATCCGCCGGTTGGAGTTGATCATCTCCACAAGGAGACGGGGATTTTTCGTGATAGGGATAGACTGTATGGTCATACAGGTCCGGTCCTGATCCGACTGATTGAGCCGGATCGCTTCCCTCAGCTTTTCGAGGCCGTTTAAATCAGAGCGGCTCCGGACAGTCTCAAAAGGATTGTTTGAGAAAAACATCCGGTCGCCGACCGCGTCCATGATCTCTTCTTTGGACTTGAAATGGTGGTATACCGCGCCTTTGGTCAGGCCGCCCAGCTCATTGACGATATCCTGGATCGTGGTGTGCTCATAGCCTTTTTCCAGAAAGAGTTTCTGTGCCGTATCCAGTATTCGTTCCACTGTCACTTCCGGGTATTTATTCCGAGCCATACAGTTCCTTCCTCTCATATACATTCATTTGGTATGTATAGATTATAAGAGAAAGAACATGCATTGTCAACAGGCAGAAAAATATGTCTGGCAGAAAAATATATCCATAACTGGGAAAAAGAATCACCTTGCGAAAAGAACATATGTTCCCTATAATAAATGCGAAAGGAGGCGGACATAAGAGTTGAGAAAGGTGATTTTTCATATTGATGTAAATTCGGCGTTCCTCTCCTGGGAGGCTGTCTACCGTCTCAGACACCTGGGCGGGAGCAGAGATCTGCGGAAAGAGACCGCCGCCGTGGCGGGAGACGCGGCAATGCGGCACGGGATCATCCTGGCCAAGTCCATTCCGTCCAGGAGGTATCAGATCCGGCCAGGAGAGACCATACCGGAGGCACGAAGGAAATGTCCGGGACTGATCCTTGTCCCGCCCAATTACAGCCTGTATGAACGGTGTTCCCAGGCGTTTATGGAGATCCTCCGCCGGTATTCGCCGTGTGTGGAGCAGTATTCCATTGACGAGGCTTTCATGGATATGACAGGGACAGAGAAACTGTGGGGCGATCCGGTGACGGCAGCCTGCCGGATCCGGGATCAGATCCGCCTGGAGCTGGGGTTTACGGTCAATGTAGGAATTTCAGAAAATAAAGTGCTGGCGAAGATGGCGTCGGATTTCCGGAAACCGGATATGGTGCATACACTGTGGAAACATGAGATCAGGGAAAAGATGTGGCCTCTTCCGGTCAGCGACCTGTTTTTCGTGGGGAGGGCAACCACCGAAAAACTGAAGAAACTGGGGATAGACAGGATCAAAGAGCTGGCCTGCGCAGATCCCGGACTTGTGAAACTGCATCTGAAGAAACACGGGGAAGTGATCCAGGCTTTTGCCAATGGGATGGATGTGTCTGTTGTCCGGGAGGAACCTCCGGCGAACAAAGGATATGGGGACAGCACAACCATCGCCTTTGATGTGACAGATCCTTCCGGAGCCAAACTGGTGCTGCTGGCTCTGGCAGAGACTGTGGGGACCAGGCTGCGGGCGGCCGGAGTGCGCGCAGAGAGGATCGCTGTGGGGATCCGGTATTTTGATCTGAGCCAGGCAGGGCAGCAGATGACTCTGACAGATGCCACCAATATCACAACCGAGCTTCATGCCCGGGCCTGCCAGATCTTTGACCGGCTGTGGGACGGACGTCCCATCCGCCAGCTTGGCATACACACAGGAAAGCTGCGGGATAAAGGGGATATGCGCCAGATCCATATGTTCGACCCGACGGATCACGAAAAACTGGAACGGATGGATGTCGCGGTGGATAAGATCCGGGGCCGGTACGGCATTGACGCGGTAAAACGGGCGGTCTTTCTGGAAAACTGCCATGTGGACCACATGTCAGGAGGGATCAGCCGTGAAAAAAGGACTGTTGATTACAGCAAAACCAGTGTAGAATAGGAGAGATGGAACAGGATGAACATGGGAATCGGGATCAACGCCCGGAGGCCGGACGAGGGAGAACTGAACCGGCCGCAGGAAGAGGTGGCGTGCGGCGTGTGGTTTACCAGTACGGGGGATATCATGCCGAAGAAGCTGAAATACCGGGACAAAGAGGGCGGCATCCACAGTATAGACCAGATCCGTGTACTGTGGAAAGAAAGCAGGCGGTACTGTGGGATCCCTGTCTGGGAGTACTGCTGCCGGACCGTATATGAAAATAGAGAATATCTGTTCCGGTTATACTACTATACAGAGACCGGCTGCTGGAAATTAAGCTGGGGCGGATAGAAAGACAAGGAGGCGGGACACTTGTGCGGACGATATTATGTAGATGAGGAAATGGCGGGAGAGATTGAAAGACTGGTGCGCAGCCTGGATAAAAGCATATGGCCGGCGCGGCGGAGGGATGTGTTTCCCTCCCAGAACGCGCTTATCCTGCGCTCCCGGGGAGAGGGTCTGTCCGCGGAACAGATGCGCTGGGGCTTTCCCGGGTATAACGACAGAGGACTTTTGATCAATGCCCGGGCGGAGAGTGCACTGGAGCGGAAGACGTTTCGGGAGTGTATCAGGAGCCGGCGGTGTGTGATCCCGGCGCGGGGCTTTTATGAGTGGAACCGGGAGAAGGAGAAGTTCCGGTTTGAACGAAAGACAGGAGGGACGCTGTTTCTGGCGGGATGCTTTGAGGAAGGAAAGGATCGGGACTGCTTTGTGGTGCTGACGACAGCGGCAAATCCGTCCGTCCTTCCGGTCCATGACCGGATGCCGCTGGTCCTGGAAAAGCAGGAGATCGACGACTGGCTCCTGGACGACAGGGCAGCAGAGACGCTCCTGCACAAGACGCCGGGCCTTTTGAAGGCAAAGGCAGATTATGAGCAGATGCGTTTTCCCTTTGTATAGCAACAGGCAGCAGGACGGCTTACAGAAAAATAACACAGACATCACATACATTTATCAAAGTTCTTATAATATATTCCTTTCAGAAGAGGCAAATAAGCCCGGCGGGTATACCGGAACCGGGGGAGTTGGAGAGAATAACGGAAATGACAGACAAAAGAAAAATTCTGTGGAAGGTGTTCCTGTCCACATTGTATCTCAGTGCTTTTACCTTTGGCGGGGGCTATGTGATCGTGACACTGATGAAACGGAAGTTTGTAGATGAATATCACTGGATTGAAGAGGATGAGATGCTGGATCTGACAGCCATCGCCCAGTCTGCTCCCGGAGCAGTGGCCGTGAACGGGGCGATCGTAGTAGGGTATAAGCTGGCCGGTCTTGCAGGAGCGCTCACCGCAATCATCGGGACGGTGATCCCGCCCTTTGTGATCATTTCGGTGATCTCTGCCTTTTATACCGCGTTCCGCGACAATTTTATCGTGTCTCAGGTGCTGGAAGGGATGCAGGCCGGCGTAGGCGCCGTGATCGCGGTAGTGGTATATGAGATGGGGGCCGGCATCGTCCATGGCAGGAGTCCGGCCTCCATCGGGATCATGGCCGGGGCTTTCGCGGCGGCCTGCCTGGGCGTGAATGTGGTCTGTATCATCCTTGTCTGCATCGTGATCGGGGTGGCCCGGACACTTTACCGTGAGAGGGGGAAGACAAATTGATCTATCTGCAGCTGTTCTTAAGTTTTCTCAGGATCGGACTGTTCAGCTTCGGAGGAGGGTACGCGGCCATGCCGCTGATCCAGGAGCAGGTTGTCATTTCCCATCATTGGCTGAGCATGGGTGAATTTACGGATCTGATCACAATCTCCCAGATGACGCCGGGGCCCATCGCGATCAACTCGGCAACCTTTGTGGGGATCAAGATTGCCGGACTTACGGGAGCGCTGGTCGCCACACTGGGCTGTATCCTGCCCTCCTGCGTGATCGTCATTGTGATCGCCAGACTGTATCTGAAATACCGCAGCATGAACATGCTTCAGGGGGTGCTGGAGTCTCTCCGCCCGGCAGTCGTGGCAATGATCGCCTCAGCGGGGATCTCCATTCTGGTGACCGCGTTCTGGGGTACGGTGGACGCAGTGTCCTTAAACGGGACGAACTGGACGCTGGCGGGTATCTTTGTGATCTGCGTGATCCTTCTGAAGAAATTCCGGATGAATCCGGTGGCGGTCATGGTATTGGCGGGCGCGGCAAAAGCCGGACTGGCCTTCGCCGGAATCCGTTAGAAAAATCCTGTCGATAAATGTTACAAAGTTATTACAGAAAACATATTGACAAATCTCTTTGTTGTGATATACTTTGAAAGTCAAAATATTTAATGACCAAAGTAAATTTGGAGATTTGGAGAACAGTGATGGTAGGAAAGATATGTGGAACCGGCTCTTATGTGCCGCCTCATGTTATGGATAATGACAGTCTGGCAAAGATCGTGGACACCAGCGATGCGTGGATACGGGAAAGGACCGGCATCGGGAGACGGCATATCATCGGAGAAGAGACAACTTCTTATATGGCGGGACAGGCGGCGCTTCGGGCAGTGGAGCAGAGCGGGATCGATCCGGAAGAGATCGACCTGATCCTGGTGGCCACATCTTCCTCCGAAACCGTTTTCCCCTGCGCGGCATGCGAAGTCCAGAAGACCATCGGGGCGGTACATGCGGCGGGATATGATCTGAATGCCGCATGTACGGGTTTTGTCCTGGCGTTCAACACGGCTCAGGCATACATAGGCGCAGGAATCTGTCGGACCGTCCTGGTGATCGGGGCAGACAGTATGAGCAATCTGGTAGACTGGACAGACCGGGGAACCTGCATCCTGTTCGGCGATGGCGCCGGCGCGGTGGTGCTCCGTGCCGAAGAGGGCGCTCCGGTGTATATGGCGGCTCATTCCGAGGGGGAAAAAGGAGCGGCTCTGACCGGGCTGAGCAGACACAGAAAAGGCTGGGACGCCGCCCGGGAAGACAAGGCTTCCTACATTCAGATGGACGGGCAGGCAGTCTTTAAGTTCGCGGTGCGCAAGGTGCCGGAGATCATAGAAGAGGTACTTGGACAAACAGACCTGGAGCTGGAAGATATCGACTATTTCGTCCTGCACCAGGCCAACCGGAGGATCATTGAGGCAGTGGCAAAGAGGCTGAAGACGGATATCGAAAAGTTCCCTATGAACCTGGAAGAGTACGCTAACACCTCTGCCGCTACAGTGCCCATCCTTCTGGACGAGATGAACCAAAAGGAGATGTTCCGGACCGGGCAGAAAGTGATGCTCTGCGGATTCGGGGCAGGACTTACATGGGCGGCATGCCTGTTTGAGTGGTAGCGGTCAGGAACCGCCTCAGGTAATTCCCGGCACCGCCGGATTACATAAAAAGATTTATTTAAAAGGAAGAAAGGAAAAGAAAATCATGTTGGAGAAGATCAAAGAAATCGTTGCAGAATCACTGAATGTCGATGCAGAAGGGCTTACAGCCGAGACATCGTTCAAGGATGATCTGGGGGCAGATTCTCTGGATCTGTTTGAGATGGTAATGGCATTTGAGGAAGAGTTCGAGGTGGAGATCCCCTCCGAAGATCTGGAGCAGATCAGCACCATCGGCGATGTCGTGAAATATCTGGAAGCACATAAATAATCACGGAAACAAAAGATTTGAAGAAAGGTTGTAGAGTATGAAAACAAAAGTGACCGAACTGTTGGGAATTGAATATCCGATCATTCAGGGAGGAATGGCATGGGTTGCTGAGTATCATCTCGCAGCCGCCGTATCCGAAGCCGGCGGTCTGGGGCTGATCGGTGCTGCAAGCGCGCCGGCTGACTGGGTGCGTGACCAGATCAGGGAAGCAAAGAAGCTGACTGACAAACCCTTTGGGGTAAATATCATGTTAATGAGTCCCTATGCGGATGATGTGGCAAAAGTGATCGTCGAGGAGGGTGTGAAGGTTGTTACCACAGGAGCAGGCTCTCCCGAAAAATATATGAAGATGTGGAAAGAAGCCGGAGTAAAGGTGATCCCGGTCATCGCTTCTGTCGCGCTGGCAAAGCGCATGGAAAGATGCGGGGCGGACGCGCTGGTCGCGGAGGGAACAGAAGCCGGCGGACACATTGGTGAGAATACGACTATGGTACTTGTGCCTCAGGTTGTGGACGCGGTAAGCGTTCCGGTTATCGCCGCAGGCGGAATTGCCGACGGAAGAGGGATTGCGGCGGCATTTATGCTTGGCGCCCAGGGCGTGCAGATGGGAACTCATTTTGTTGTTACGAATGAATCTCAGGTTCATGAAAATTATAAGGACATGATCATCAAGGCAAGAGATATCGACTCAAGAGTGACAGGGCGTTCTACGGGACATCCGGTGCGTGCCCTGAGAAACCAGATGACAAAAGAGTACTTAAAGAAGGAGCAGGAAGGCGCTTCCTTTGAAGATCTTGAACTTCTCACACTGGGCGGCCTGAGGAAGGCTGTTGTGGACGGAGATGTGAAGACCGGAAGCGTGATGGCGGGACAGATCGCCGGAATGGTGAAAGAGAAAATGTCATGCCATGATCTGATCCAGAAACTGGTGAAAGAGACGGATGATCTGATCGGAGGAAAAGGGTTCTATGAGTAAGACCGCATTTATGTTCCCGGGACAGGGAGCGCAGAAAGCCGGGATGGGGAAGGATTTTTATGAACAGAGTGAAACAGCGGCGAGGGTGATCGATGAGGCATCTAAGCGGCTGGGAATAGATATGAAGGAACTGTGCTTTGAAGAGAATGACAGACTGGATCAGACAGAGTATACGCAGGCGGCGCTTGTAACTGTCTGTATGGCGATGGAGCACGTGGTAAGAGAACGGGGGCTTCAGCCGGATGTGACCGCCGGACTGAGCCTGGGAGAATACTGTGCCATTGCATCCGCGGGAGGAATGTCTGCAGAGGACGCCATCACGACGGTAAGACAGCGGGGCATCCTGATGCAGAACGCAGTGCCCGGAGGCAGAGGATCCATGGCGGCAGTACTTGGTATGACAGGAGAAGCGATCGAGAGCGTGATCGGCGGGATGGACGGCGTGACTGTGGCCAACTACAACTGTCCCGGCCAGATCGTGATCACGGGATGGACGGACAGTGTTGAGAAGGCTTCCGCCGCGTTAAAGGACGCCGGGGCAAAACGGGTCATGCCATTGAATGTAAGCGGGCCCTTCCATTCCCCCATGCTGGCAGAGGCCGGCAGAGAGCTGGGGCGTGTCCTGGAAGATATAGAGCTGACGCCGCTGCAGATCCCTTATGTGACCAATGTGACAGCGGAATATGTAACCGATATTTCCCGGACAAAGGCTCTGCTGGAAAAGCAGGTGGCGTCTTCTGTCAGATGGCAGCAGAGTGTGGAAAATATGACCGCGGACGGCGTGGATACATTTGTGGAGATCGGGCCGGGACGTACATTGGCAGGTTTCATGCGCAAGATCAGCCGGGATGTAAAAGTATACAATATCGGCACATGGGAAGATGTAGATAAGGTGGTAAATGAGTTATGTTAAATGGAAAAGTCGCGGTAGTGACCGGAGCTTCCAGGGGGATCGGAAGAGCCATTGCCATAAAGCTGGCAGGCCTGGGCGCCGGGGTCGTCATCAATTATAACGGATCCAGAGAGCGGGCCGAAGAAGTGAAAAAGGAGATCGAGGCAGCCGGTGGAAAGGCAGAGATCATGCAGTGTGATGTGTCAGACTACAGGGCGTGCGAGGCGATGTTCAAAGAGATCATCGATTCTTTCGGAAGAGTGGATATCCTGGTAAATAACGCAGGCATTACGAGAGACGGTCTCCTAATGAAAATGTCAGAGGAAGATTTTGACGCGGTGCTGGATACAAACCTGAAAGGAACGTTCAACTGTATCCGTTTTGTGGCAAGACAGATGATCCGTCAGAAGGGCGGACGCATCATCAATCTGTCATCTGTGTCCGGTGTTCTTGGAAACGCGGGGCAGGCAAATTATTCCGCCTCCAAGGCGGGGGTCATCGGGCTGACAAAGTCGGCCGCGCGGGAGCTGGCAAGCCGGGGGATCACGGTCAATGCCATCGCTCCGGGATTCATCAATACAGAGATGACGGAAGTACTTTCAGATAAAGTAAGAGAAGGCGCAGTGGCGCAGATCCCGCTGGGGCGGTTCGGAGAAACGGAAGATATCGCCAGTGCGGCGGCATTTCTGGCGTCGGAAGAGGCCGGATATATCACCGGACAGGTGCTCAATGTGGATGGCGGAATGGCCATGTAATCAAAAAGAAAACCAACATGGAAACAGAGCAGGACAGAGGCAGAGTGCTTCTGTCAGAAAGGGCAGGAACATGAAAAGAAGAGTAGTGGTGACGGGACTTGGGGCTGTGACCCCCATCGGAAATACGGTGGAGGAGTTCTGGGCCGACATTAAGGAAGGAAAAGTCGGCATCGGACCGATCACGAAGTTCGATGCGTCTGAATACAAGGTGAAGATCGCGGCGGAAGTGAAAGATTTTGTCGCGAAAGAGCGCATGGATTTTAAGGCCGCGAAGAGAATGGAGCTTTTTTCCCAGTATGCGGTGGCCGCGGCGAAGGAGGCCTTCGAGGACGCGGGGATCGATATGGAGAAAGAAGATCCGTACAGAGTGGGCGTAATTGTCGGTTCTGGTATCGGAAGTCTGCAGTGTGTGGAGACAAACTACGAGAAGATCCTGACAAAGGGGCCCAACAAGGTAAATCCTCTGATGGTGCCGCTGATGATCTCCAACATGGCAGCGGGAAATATTTCCATCCAGCTGGGACTGAAAGGAAAATGCACCAATGTGGTGACAGCCTGCGCGTCCGGCACTCACTGTATCGGAGATGCGCTGCGTGCCATCCAGTATGGAGATGCGGATGTGATGGTGGCAGGTGGAACAGAGGCTTCGGTATGTCCTACAGGGATCGCCGGATTTACGGCTCTGACCGCATTGTCTACTACCAACGATCCCATGCATGCCTCCCGCCCCTTTGACAAGGACAGAGATGGATTTGTCCTGGGAGAGGGTTCCGGGATCGTCGTTCTGGAAGAACTGGAACATGCAAAGGCAAGAGGCGCGCAGATCTATGCGGAGCTTGCAGGATATGGGGCTACCGGCGATGCTTATCATATCACTTCCCCGGCAGAAGATGGAGAGGGCGCCGGGATGGCGATGAAGCTTGCCATGAAGGAAGCCGGCGTGGAACCGGATCAGATCGACTATATCAATGCCCATGGGACCAGCACCCACCACAATGACCTGTTTGAGACAAAAGCCATCAAATATGCGCTGGGGGACGCGGCAGGAACTGTCGTCGTAAACTCTACAAAATCCATGATCGGGCATCTGCTGGGAGCAGCAGGGGGCGTAGAGTTCATTGTCTGTGTGAAGAGCATTTGCGACGGATTCATCCATCAGACAGTGGGCACCGAAAATGTGGATCCGGAATGTGACCTGAATTACGCAGTGGGAGCTCCGGTGGAGAAGGATGTGAATTATGTACTGACGAATTCCCTTGGGTTCGGAGGGCATAACGCCACGCTGTTGTTAAAGAAATATGAAGGGTAAGGAGTGCGCGGGATGAAGATAGAACAGGTATTGGAATTAGTGAAAGCCGTCTCAGATTCAGATCTTACAGAATTTAAATACGAGGAGAGCGGCGTAAAGCTTTCTCTGAAGAAAGCCAGTGACAGGATCGTACAGGTGCAGGCTCCGGCGGCACCTGTCACAGCTTCCCCGGCCATGCCGGCAGCAGTGGTATCTCCGGAGATGACCGTTTCTGCTCAGACGACTCAGGTGGCGGAAGGAGCAGGAAATACAGGGGACCTGGAAAGCGAGGAGAAAGTTCCGGAAGGAAATATTGTAAAATCTCCTCTTGTAGGTACCTTTTACGCGGCACCGGCGGAAGACGCAGAAGCTTTCGTAAAAGTGGGAGATGGCGTGGAAAAAGGTCAGGTGCTTGCCATTGTTGAGGCGATGAAGCTGATGAATGAGATCGAGAGCGATTTCGCCGGGACTGTGACAGAAATACTTGTAGAAAACGGCCAGCCGGTGGAATACGGCCAGCCTCTCTTTGTGATAAGCTAGTCCGCATATACGGGAATCAAAGAACAGGAAGGTGTAAGTGATCATGAAAAGTTTAAATGTTGAGCAGATCCAGGAAATCATTCCTCACAGACATCCGTTTCTTCTGATCGACAGGATCGAGGATTATGAGCCGGGACAGTATGCGGTGGGATACAAGGCCGTGACCTACCGGGAAGATTTCTTTAAAGGACATTTTCCCCAGAAGGCGGTGATGCCGGGAGTGCTGATCCTTGAGGCGCTGGCACAGACAGGCGCGGTGGCGATTCTGAGCATGCCGGAGAATCAGGGAAAGATCGCGTTCTTCGGCGGGGTGCAGAAATGCCGTTTTAAAGGGATGGTGCTCCCCGGGGATACCCTGAAGCTGGAGACGAAGATCATCAAGAGCAAAGGGCCGGTGGGAGTCGGCCAGGCGACAGCCTATGTGGACGGAAAGGTAGTCGTTACCGCAGAACTGACATTTATGGTAGGAGAGTAATCCAGAAATGATTGAAAAAGTTTTGATCGCAAACAGAGGGGAGATCGCGGTCCGGATCATCCGGGCGTGCCGGGAGATGGGAATCGAGACCGTTGCCGTATATTCGGAAGCGGATCGGGAAGCGCTCCATACCCAGCTCGCGGACGAGGCAGTCTGCATCGGACCGGCGGCATCCACGGAAAGTTATCTGAACATGCAGAACATAATCAGCGCCACGCTGACTTCCGGGGCGGACGCCATCCATCCGGGATTCGGTTTTCTCTCGGAGAACAGCAGGTTCGCGGAGCTGTGTGAGCAGTGTAATATTACTTTTATCGGGCCTAAGTCCGAAGTGATCCAGAGCCTGGGGAATAAATCCGAGGCAAGGAATACGATGATCAATGCGGGAGTCCCGGTCATTCCGGGCAGCAGGGAGCCGGTGTATGACGCAAAGGCCGGTGCGGAAGTGGCAGCAGAGATCGGCTATCCGGTCATTGTGAAGGCGGCCCTTGGAGGCGGAGGAAAAGGAATGCGCGTGGCCCAGACGCCGGAGGAGTTTGAGAACAGTTTCCGGACGGCTCAGAAAGAAGCCCAGATGGCGTTCGGCGATCCTACCATGTATATCGAGCATTTCGTCCAGCATCCCAGACATATTGAGTTTCAGATCCTGGCCGACGGGTATGGGAATGTGATCCATCTGGGAGAGCGGGACTGCTCCATCCAGAGAAATCATCAGAAGATGATCGAGGAATCCCCGTCCATTGCTCTTACGCCCGAACTTCGTGAGAAGATGGGCGAAGCGGCGGTAAAAGCAGCGAAAGCCGCCCATTATACAAACGCCGGCACCATAGAGTTTCTCCTGGAGAAGAACGGGAATTTCTACTTTATGGAAATGAATACCAGGATCCAGGTAGAACATCCGGTGACAGAGTGGGTGACAGGGATCGACCTGATCAAAGAGCAGATCCGCATCGCGGACGGGCGGCCCCTCAGCTACAGCCAGGACGATGTGCATATCACCGGTCATGCTATTGAGTGCCGGATCAATGCCGAGAATCCGGAAAAGAACTTCCGGCCATCGCCCGGAACCATTACAGACATGTATCTCCCGGGAGGAAAAGGTGTGCGTATCGACTCCGCCATTTACAGCGGATACACGGTGCCGCCTTATTACGACTCCATGCTGGCAAAACTGATCGTACACGCCAAGAACCGGAGCGAGGCAATCCGGAAGATGCGCAGCGCGCTGGGGGAAGTGATCATAGAGGGGATCGATACAAACGTGGACTATCTCTATGATATACTGGACCATCCGGATTTTGTAAAAGGTGATATTGACATAGAATTTATAGAAAAATTGTAAAATTGTCAGAAAACGGCGTCAAGAGGGGCCTGACCCCTTTTAAAAGGGGTCAGGCCCCTCTTGACAGGAGGTAACCGGAATGAAGCTGAAAGATATGTTTAAAAAGACAAATAAAAGGACCCATTATATCTCTCTGGGGAATGAGAGACCTTCGGTGCCGACGGGACTTCTGCGCAAGTGCAACAAATGCGGCGCGGCCATTATAGCGGAGGATGTAAAAAATGGCTACTATATCTGTCCGAAGTGTAACGGGTACTTCCGTATTCATGCGTACAGACGGATCGAAATGCTGGCGGACGAAGGTTCCTTTGAAGAGTGGGATCGGGAGATGGAGTTTGTCAATCCTCTGGAATTTAAGGGGTATCAGGAGAAGATCGACCGCCTGAAAGAACATACGCATCTGAATGAGGCTGTCGTGACAGGAAAGATCTCCATTGACGGCAACCCCGCTGTGATCGGGGTCTGCGATGGAAGATTCCTGATGGCCAGTATGGGACAGATCGTGGGAGAGAAGATTGCCAGAGCAGTGGAGCGGGCCACCTCGGAGAAGCTTCCGGTGATTCTCTTTACCTGTTCCGGCGGAGCAAGGATGCAGGAGGGGATCATTTCCCTGATGCAGATGGCCAAGACGTCGGCTGCGCTGAAGCGTCACAGCGATGCGGGACAGCTCTATATCTCTGTGCTGACAGATCCGACGACAGGTGGAGTGACAGCCAGCTTTGCCATGCTGGGGGATATCATCCTGGCAGAGCCTAAAGCGCTGATCGGATTTGCAGGGCCCCGGGTGATCGAACAGACCATCGGACAGAAGCTGCCGAAAGGATTCCAGCGTTCAGAATTTCTGCTGGAGCATGGTTTCGTGGACCGCATCGTGGAACGCCAGGAACTGAAGAGCGTGCTGGCGCAGATCCTCCGTATGCACGGGGAACATGCAGACATCTCTGAAATCAAAGCTGCTCAGAAAGAGCAGCCAAAGCAGGAACAGTACCGGAAAGGGGGAGACCGAGACAGTGGGACATCTGCAGTGAGCGCATGGGAACGGGTGCAGATGTCCAGGAAGAAGGACCGTCCTGTGGGGACAGACTACATCCATGCTTTGTTTACAGATTTTATGGAATTCCATGGAGACCGATATTTTAAAGACGATCATGCCATTGTGGGCGGTATCGCATATTTCCACGGCAGACCGGTCACTGTGATCGCCCAGGCGAAAGGAAAGACGACCAGGGAAAATTTGGACCGGAATTTTTCCATGCCTTCACCGGACGGTTACAGGAAGGCTCTTCGGCTGATGAAGCAGGCGGAAAAATTCGGACGCCCTGTCATCTGCTTTGTGGATACGCCCGGGGCGTTCTGCGGACTAGAGGCAGAAGAGCGGGGGCAGGGGGAAGCCATCGCCCGGAACCTGTTTGAAATGTCGACTTTAAAAGTTCCGGTACTTTCCGTGGTGATAGGCGAAGGCGGCAGCGGCGGCGCGCTGGCCATGGCAGTGGCAGATGAAGTGTGGATGCTGGAGAATGCCGTCTATTCGGTCCTGTCTCCGGAGGGCTTCGCCAGTATCCTCTGGAAGGACAGCAAGCGGGCAAGCGAGGCAGCGGAAGTGATGAAGCTGACAGCAGAGGATCTGAAAGGCCTGGGGGTCATTGAGCGGGTCATTCCGGAGCCGGAGGATTTCAGCGATACAAATATGGATTCAGTCTGCGCTGATATAGACCAGGGGATCACAGAATTTATAGAGAAGTATTCAAAGCTTGACGGTAGGGAACTGACAGAGAAACGGTACCGCAGATTTCGCAGGATGTGATACGGATCTGTCAGCCGTCACAGAGTAAGGAGAGGTATGAAAAATCTGAAAATAGGCGAAAAACTCACCAGATTTCCTGTTATCCAGGGCGGTATGGGAGTCGGTGTGAGTCTGGGCCGCCTTGCGGGAACAGTGGCAAAAGAAGGCGGTGTGGGGATTATATCTACCGCTCAGATCGGTTACAGGGAAAAGGATTTTGACCAGGATCCGGCCGCGGCAAATATAAGGGCCATCGCAGATGAAATGAAAAAGGCAAGAGAGATTTCTTCTGAAGGAATTATCGGTTATAATATAATGACAGCATTAAAAGAACATGCCGCGCATGTGAAAGCTGCCGTGAAGGCGGGAGCGGATCTTATCATTTCAGGAGCCGGACTGCCTACGGATCTTCCTGCTCTGACCGAAGGAAGCGATACAAAGATTGCACCTATTGTTTCCACTGAGAAATCCGCGAATGTCATTCTGAAGTACTGGGACAGAAAGTACAAAAGGACGGCAGATCTGGTGGTGATAGAAGGCCCGGAGGCGGGAGGACATCTCGGCTTTAAGGTGGAAGAACTTTCTGCTTATACGGAAGAAAGCTATGACCTGGAGATCATGAAGATCATCCGGGCCGTCAGGACTTATGCGGAGAAATACGGCAAAGAGATCCCTGTAGTGGTGGCAGGCGGCATCTACGACAGCAGAGATGTAAGGAAAGTCATGGCTTTGGGTGCCGATGGTGTCCAGGTCGCGACACGGTTTGTCACCACGGAAGAATGTGATGCGGATATCCGGTATAAAGAGGCATATATCCAGGCGTCACAGGAGGATATCAGGATCGTAAAAAGTCCGGTAGGGATGCCGGGGCGCGCGATCATGAATCCTTTGATGGAGACGGTGATGGAAGGCGGCAGGATCCCCCACAGCCCGTGCCACAGATGTCTTGCGAAATGTTCTCCGTCAGAAATACCATACTGTATCACAGACAGCCTGATCGAAGCGGTCAGGGGAAATATAGAGAAAGGGCTCCTCTTCTGCGGCGCGAAAGCATGGAAGGCGGAGCGGATCGAGACAGTCAGAGAAGTTGTGCAGGCGCTGTTCGCCTGACAGAAAGGAGACATCGGATGAGCCCATATGAGACCATCAATGATATTCTCGTGAATTTGTTCAACGAGATCTGGAAACTGGAAGAAGAGGCGATCATCACAGAGGAATTCAGAGATATCACGAACAATGATATGCATATCATCGAGGCAGTCGGCCTGACCGGGGAAAATACAATGTCCGCGGTGGCAAAGCGGATGGGGATCACAGCGGGCTCCCTGACCACGGCTATAAACGCACTGGTAAACAAAAAGTATGTAACCAGGCATAGAAGTGAGGAGGACAGGAGGGTCATTTTTCTGAAACTGACAGAAAAAGGAGTCAGGGCATATGAGCATCATCGAGAATACCACCGCCAGATGACCGAAGCGGTGCTTGCCAGTCTCAGCGAAGAGGAGATCCCGATCCTGGTCAAGACTCTGAACGGGCTGTCCGAATTTTTCAGAGGATATTGCCCGGAACAGAAATTAAAAAAATAAAATCAGCGAAGGAAGATGATCAGTCTGACGGCGACAGTTAAAAAAATTTGACCTTTTTTAAAAAATGGAGTACAATCCCTATGGAACTTCGAGGGATGAATATGAAAGGGCACCGGCAGCATACGAATGCCGGGCCGGAAATACTTGTGTGTAATATTTAGGAGGGAACAAGTATGGCAGTAAAGAAAACAAATGCAACAACAAAAGCGGCAGCTGCGAAGAAAGAGACAGCCAAAGCCGTTAAGGCTGAGCCGGTAAAAGCACCGGAGAAGACTGTTAAGGCAGAGGCGGCGAAAGCGATTGAAACAAAGAAGGACACAACGAAGAAGCTTGAGACAAAAGCGGCAGTTTTAGTAGATACACCAGCAGAGAAGACAGCAGAAGAGAAGAAAGCGCCGGCAGCGAAGAAGACAGCTGCCAAAAAGCCGGCAGCGAAGAAGCCGGCGGCCAGAAAGACAGCTGCGAAGAAAGCAGAGCTGAAGACGGAGATGTTCCTGCAGTTTGCGGGCAAGGAGTACACAGAGAAAGAAATCCTTCAGAAAGTAAAGGAAATCTGGACAAAAGTGCTGAAGAACAAAGTCGGTGACATGAAAGATGTCAAGATTTATCTGAAACCGGAAGAGTCAGCTGCTTACTATGTGGTAAACGGTGACACAACTGGCAAGGTTGATCTGTAAAATCGAAAAGACCCTCTGTACGGAAAGGTTTTCCGGACAGAGGGCTTTTTTACTTTGAACATGGCAGGATTATATGGAATCTGCGCACGCGTCAGAGGATCTGTGCTACAATAGAAAATAGAAAATGACAGCCTCAGACAGGAAAGGATGATGTGTGATGGAAGAAAATATCACGGAAGAAAAAAAAGAAACGCAGAGAGTACGGTTTGAACAGCAGATCCGGTTTCTCATTGAAGTGGACAAAGTAAAGAATATTTTCCGGCAGTCGTATCTGGCGGATGGCAGACGGAAGGAAAATGACGCGGAACATTCCTGGCATCTGGCTCTGGCGGCGGTACTTCTGAAAGAGCATATGGAGGAAGAAGTGGATCTGGAGAAGGTAATGATCATGGTGCTGATCCATGACCTTGTGGAGATCGACGCCGGAGATACTTACGCTTACGATACAGCGGGAGCGGCTACGAAACGGGAGCGGGAAGTAAAGGCCGCGGAGCGTATTTTCGGTATCCTTCCGCAGGACCAGGAGAGCCGGTTCCGTGAGCTCTGGGACGAATTTGAGGAGTATCAGACTCCGGACGCAAAATTTGCTCATCTGCTGGATAATTTCCAGCCGCTTCTTTTGAATGACGCTTCAGACGGGAAAAGCTGGGAGGAACATGGGGTGCGCAGATCTCAGGTATGCGGGCGGAATAAACGTATTCCGGAAACCTCACAGATTGTGTGGGAGAAGATGCTGGAGATCATGGAAAAGCATGTAGAGAAAGGTCATCTGCGGGCAGACTGAGAAACCTGCGAACAGAAAGACAGAGGTGAATCTTATGTTTGAAAGAGAAACGGAACAGTTACAGCGGATCATTGATGACAGTGACAGGATTGTTTTTTTCGGCGGGGCAGGAGTTTCTACAGAGAGCGGCATTCCGGATTTCAGGAGCGCCGACGGCATTTATCATCAGGCTTATAAATATTCTCCGGAACAGATTGTCAGCCACAGTTTTTTCATACAGTATCCGGAAGAATTTTATAAGTTTTATAAAGAGAAGATGATGATGCTTGACGCAAAACCCAATCCGGCCCACAGAAAACTGGCCGAACTGGAGAAAGCCGGAAAACTGACCGCGGTGGTGACCCAGAACATTGACGGGCTTCATCAGGCGGCGGGAAGCAGAAAGGTCTATGAGCTTCACGGCAGTATTCACAGGAATTACTGTATGAAATGCGGAAAATTTTATGATGCCCGGTATGTCAAAGAATCTGCCGGTGTTCCCCGATGCACGTGTGGCGGACTGATCAAGCCGGACGTGGTGCTCTACGAGGAGGGATTGGATCCGGAGACAATTCAGGGAGCGGTTCAGGCGATCGGCAGGGCAGACACGCTGATCATCGGAGGGACCTCCCTGGTGGTTTATCCGGCGGCGGGATTTATCGATTATTTCCGCGGCAGGCATCTGGTGGTGATCAATAAATCAGAAACTGCCAAAACAGTACAGGCGGAGCTTTCTGTCGCAGCGCCTATCGGCAGGATCATGGAGCAGATCCAAGTAAGGATCATGGAATGAGACAGTTCATAATTTTTCCTTAATATTGTGAGGGAAACAGCAAAAGATATTGATGCTTCAGATTCTTTTCGCTATACTGTATATGAGATGAGAAACGGATGCCCGGCACTGCCGGTGCCGGCAGTATCAGGTATTTCTGATCGAGAGGGAGAAAAAGGAAAGCTGAAGGAACAAAAAATGACAGCAGAGGCGAGGAAAAAGGAGATAGAGATCGGAGCAGGGGTTCTGCTCTATATCATCGCATGGGCCGTTACATCTTATGGAAATGTGGCCGGAACAGTGGAGACAGTGCTGTTTTTTCTGGCATACGCGGCTCTTTCATTTACTACATACTGGGAACAGGTGAAAAAGATCCTCAAGGGCAGGTTTCTTGACGAGAATCTGTTGATGATCATAGCCACTGCGGGTGCCTTTTTTGTAGGAAAGCATAAAGAAGCTGTGGCAGCGATGCTGTTCTATCAGGTAGGAAAGCTGATAGAACAGCTGTCCCTGAGCAGGACGAAGAAATCTATTGCAAAATTCATCGATATCCGGCCGGAATATGCCAATCTGAAAGTGGGAAATACAGAGAAGATCGTACCACCTCAGGAACTTCAGCTGAAACAGGTGATCGTACTTCGCCCCGGAGAGAAAATCCCGGTTGACGCTGTGGTGACCGCGGGGACGGGCACGGTGGATATGAAGGCTTTGACCGGGGAGTCGGAACCCAAGGCAGTCAGGACCGGTGACCGGCTGTACAGTGGCAGCATTAATCTGAATGGCGTGCTGGAGGCCAGAGTCATCAGACTGTATCAGGACTCAACCGCGGCCAGGATCATGCGGCTCGTGGAGGAGGCAAATGAGAAAAAGTCGGACAGCGTTCATTTTGCGGACAAGTTTACCCGGTATTACACTCCGCTGGTGATATTGATCGCGCTGCTTACTGTCATCCTTCCGCCTATGATATTCGTGGAGGCAAAAGCAGAGTGGATCTACAGAGGGCTGATCATTCTTGTGGCCGCATGCCCATGTGGTCTGATGGTGTCAATTCCGATGGCGTTTTTAGGCGGGATCGGAGCGGCCTCAAAGCAGGGAGTCCTCATTAAGGGCAGCGCGTTTCTGGAAGAGCTGACACAGGTGGACACCTTTGTATTTGACAAAACAGGGACTCTCACAGAAGGTGTATTCCATGTGAGAAAGATCGTGCCGCGGGGAATGGAAGAAATAAGACTTCTGGAGCTGTCTGCTCTTGCAGAGTCTTATTCCACGCATCCGATTGCCCTGTCTTTGCAGGAGGCTTACGGGCGAAAGCCGGAGAAATCCAGAGTGGAAGGAATAGAAGAACAGCCAGGCTATGGAGTGCGCGCATATGTAGACGGCCGGGAAGTATATGTAGGAAATACAAGACTGATGAACCGGCAGGGAATTTTCTATCAGCCTGCATCAGAGGCGGGGACCGCGGTGCATGTAGCTGTGGACGGCGAATACGCGGGCTATATCCTGATCTCAGATGTAATACGGGAAGACGCGGGAAGACTGATCTCCTGGATGCACCGAAGAGATCTGTCTACAGTCATGCTGACAGGAGATAATGAAGAAGCGGCGGAGGCAGTGGCAGGAAAGCTGAGGATCGAGAGCGTGTACGCAGAGCTGATGCCGGAAGATAAAGTGGCTCTGCTGGAAGAGTTCCGTGAGAACCAGATGGAGGGAGAAAAACTCGCATTTGTGGGTGACGGGATCAATGACGCTCCTGTGCTGGCTCTTGCGGATATCGGTATCGCTATGGGCGGGCTGGGGGCAGATGCTGCCCTGGAGGCGGCCGACATCATCCTGATGGAGGATGAGCCGTCCCGGATCATCAACGCGATCCGCATTGCCCGTGCGACTTTGCGGTCTGTGCGGCAGAACATGATTTTTGCCATCGGCATGAAAGTACTTCTGATCGTGATGGCCTTCTTTGGATTTGTGACAATGCAGAACGCCATTATCGCGGATATGGTGGTCATGCTGATCAATATTTTAAATTCTTTCTGGATGATGAAATATCCGGAACATGGAGTATAAATGATGACAAGAATGAAAAAAATAGTCAAGGCGGCCGTAGTATGTGTGTTTGTCCTCCTGGCGGCCGGAGGATGCGCCAACCCGGAAAGAGAAGGGACTAAGGCTCTGGAAAACGGACAGTATGAAGAGGCACTGGAACAGTTCCAGAAGGCATCGGAAAGCGAAGACAAGGAGAAGGCGGCGGAAGGCTTCCGGGGGCAGGGAATAGCATATTATGAAATGGAGGATTATACTTCCGCTCTGGATGCATTTCAGAAAGCTGTAGATAATGGGGCAGAACAGACGGTACAGCTTTATAATCTCATGGGAATCTGCGGGATGCGGACCGGAGATTATGAAGGAGCTCTGGAATCTTTCCAGGCCGGACTTGCCCTGATCGACGCGGCATCTGACGAAGAGGCCGCGGATGGGGATATGATACGGGAAATGAAGTATAATGAGATTATCTGTTATGAACAGCTGGCGGACTGGGAGAATGCCAGACAGAAAGCAGAAGAGTATCTGTCAGAATACCCGGATGATGAGGCGGTTCAGAGAGAAATGGATTTTTTGAAAACGCGGTAAGACAATATGATGTATGAGATGGAAACGATCCGTGAGACGGTGATCCTTGTAGCGGTCGATACAGAAGGCCAGGAAAGGACCGAGCGGTCTCTGGATGAACTGTCGGAACTTGCCAGGACAGCAGGAGCCAATGTGGCCGGAAGACTGATACAGTCGCGGGAGAGTGTCCACCCGGCGACCTATATCGGGAAAGGAAAACTTCTGGAATTAAAGGATCTGATCTGGGAGATGGACGCGACAGGAATCATCTGTGATGATGAACTGACCAGCGCGCAGATGAAAGCTCTGGAAGAGGAGCTTTCCTGCAAGATCATAGACCGGACTCTGCTGATCCTGGATATTTTTGCGGCAAGGGCCCTGTCAGGAGAGGGCAAGATACAGGTGGAACTGGCTCAGCTGCGGTACCGGGCATCCCGCCTGACCGGTCTGGGACGATCATTGTCCCGGCTGGGAGGCGGCATCAGTACCCGTGGACCGGGGGAGAAAAAGCTTGAGACAGACAGGCGGCTGATCAGGGAAAGGATCAGCAGACTGAAGCAGGAATTAAAAGATGTAGAAAAACACCGGGAACTGATCCGGGGCAGGAGGAGACAGTCCGGGCTGCAGGTGGCGGCTCTTGTAGGATATACATCGGCGGGGAAGAGCAGCATTGAGAACGCGCTTACCGGGGCGGATATTCTGGAGGATGATATGCTGTTTTCCACATTGGATACGACCACCCGGTCTTTGAAGCTTGACAACACCCAGGAGATCCTGCTGACTGATACTGTAGGATTTATCCGCAAGCTTCCGCATCATCTGGTAGAGGCATTCAGGAGTACGCTGGAAGAGGTGAAGGACGCGGATATCATCATTCATGTAGTCGATGCTTCCAATCCTCAGATGGAGACCCAGATGCATGTGGTCTATGACACCTTGCGTCAGCTGGGCGTGGAGGGCCGGCCGGTGGTCACGCTGTTTAACAAGCAGGACAGACCGGAGGCCAAATCGGACTGCAGGGATTTTCGCGCGGATCGATCTGTCTTGTTTTCCGCGAAGACGGGACAGGGGACAGAAGAATTGAAAAAAGTACTCCTGGAGATCATCCGGCGGGATCAGATCTATATTGAGCGGCTGTATGATTTCTCCGAGGCCGGAAAAGTCCAGGCTATCCGGGGCAGAGGGCAGCTGTTGTCAGAAGAATATGTCCCGGAAGGAATCCGGATAAAGGCATATGTGCCCAGAGATCTGTATGGAAATGTATAGGACAGGAAGCTTTCCTGTCCTTTTGTCATATAAAGATTTCTTTATATAAAACCCCCATCAAGACCGATGATCTGGCCAGTCATATAGGGGGGAGCGTCGGCAAGCTTCAGGACCAGTTCTGCCACTTCTTCGGGAGTCCCGAACCGCCCTGCCGGGATCTCTTCTTCCAGGACCAGGCGTTCCTCCTGATCCAGGCGGGCATTCATTTCTGTGTCGATCACTCCGCAGGAAACCGCGTTTACCTGGATATTGCTGGGCGCCAGTTCTTTGGCCAGCGCTCTTGTTAACCCGTTGAGCCCTGCTTTGGAAGCAGAATAGGCAGCTTCGCAGGAAGCGCCGGAAGTTCCCCAGATGGAAGAAATATTGATGATCTTTCCCTGTTTTTCTGCTACCATATGAGGAATAGCGGCACGGCAGCAGAAAAAGGCAGAAGAAAGATTGGTATCAATGATTCTTCTCCATTCCCGGTCGGACATATCACTGAGCAGACCAAAGTGAGCGATGCCTGCGTTGTTTATAAGAACATCGAGACCGCCGCATGATACCGTGATCTGACGGAACATGGAACGGACGGCTTCCGGGTCTGTCACATCTCCGGGGAGGAGGGCACAAGAACCGCCGAAAGCCAGGATCTTTTGTTCTGTAATTCTCAATTGATCAACAGACTCCCTGCAGTTCAGGAAAACATGGTACCCGGCCTGCGCGAAGGCAAGAGCGCAGGAGCGTCCGATGCCTCTGGAAGAACCGGTTATAAGGACATTTTTTCTGCTCATTTAAGGACACCTTTCTGCCGGCTTGCAGGCCGGCCTCAGATCTTGGCTGAAATATCCGGAAATACAGGAAATCCGCCATGCTGTACATACAGTATAGCATGAACCAGGGCCAGGAGGAACAGGCAAATAAAATTCTGACTTTGACCTGTACTTGTCCTGTGCCATATGTTACAATTGGTAATGTCAACAGGATATTTGTGGAGGGGTAGCTCATGATAGACGATGCCATTGAGTTTGCGACAAAAGCACATGAAGGACAGTTCCGTAAAGGGACAAGACGGCCCTATATTGTCCACCCGATCGAAGTGGCTGATATTGTGTCGACCATGACAAAGGATGAAGAAGTGATCTGCGCGGCCGTGCTTCATGATACCATTGAGGACTGCCGTGGTATCACATGGGATATCCTGAGGCTCCGCTTTGGCAGACGGGTCGCGGATATTGTGGCACAGGAGAGTGAAGATAAGTCACTGACCTGGGAGGAACGCAAGGGGGCTACCATCCGGAGGCTGAAAGAAGGCCCGCCGGAAGTACAGATGATCGGACTTGCGGACAAGCTGTCAAATATGCGGGACATCGACCGGGACTATCCTGTGGCCGGAGAGGCTCTGTGGACCCGTTTCCGCATGCAGAGCAAGGCTGCCCTGGCATGGTATTATAAGAGCGTGAGAGATGTTCTTAAGGAGCGTTTCTCGGGGATCAGGGCTTTTGAGGAATATTGCGGACTGATCGATAAAAATTTTGGCCCCGGGCCTACTCATGAGGAATGGCGCGGCTGGCAGGCCGACGGACAGAAAAAGGTGGTATGATCTTGATGAGCCTGAAATTTGATGAGGTGTTTCCCTTCTGGGACAGTCTGACAGAAGAACAGCAGAGACAGATACAGGAGAATACACTCAGAAATTTCTGTCCGAAGAAGACAAGGCTCCATTTTGGCGGCGGCGAATGCGCCGGGGTGCAGATCATCGGTTCTGGCCGGGCACGCGTGTTCATCACATCTCCGGGCGGAGGAGATATTACGCTGTTCCGCCTGCTGGAAGGAGATGTGAGTATTCTGAGCGCTGCCTGTATGCTGAGCGGCATGGATGTGGAGCTGGACATGGAGATGGAGACAGATTCACAGATCTATACGATACCGAAGAAGATTTACCGCAGACTGTATGATGAAAGCGCGGCGGTGAAGGATTATACGACAGAGATGATATCGGAGAAGTTTTCAGATATTATGTGGCTGTTTAATCAGTTCGTGTTCTCAAATGTGGCTTCCCGGATCGCGGGGGCTCTTATCGAACACAGGGCGCTGGAACAGGCCGATGTGCTGGAGATTACACATGAGGCTCTGGCGCGGGATGCGGGAACAGCAAGGGAGGTCGTGACGAGGATTCTCCGGCAGTTTCAGACAGACGGGCTGGTGAAAGTCACCAGAGGCAGGATCGAAATCCTGGATGCGGCAGCTCTTGGGAAGATTTAATCGGCAGTCTGTGATTTTGTCACGGAATAACAGAGAAGATCAGGTTATAGTTATACTATCAGATACAGATAATAAAATGCAGACAAAAAGGAGGATATAAATTATGGCAGCAGTGAAACTGACGACAGACAATTTTGATCAGGAAGTATTACAGGCGGAGCAGCCGGTGCTGGTAGACTTTTACGCAGACTGGTGCGGACCCTGCAAAATGATGGCGCCTGTTGTAGAAGAAGTCGCGAATGAAGCGGCAGGAGTGAAGGTGTGCAAGATCAACATTGACGAGAATATGGAGATCGCCCAGCGCTATGGGGTTATGAGCATCCCTACTTTTATCGCTTTTAAGAACGGCGAGATTTCCGGTAAGCAGATCGGTGCGATCCCGAAGAGCGCACTTCTGGATCTGGTGAAATAAAAATCATGGATTTTTTTGAAATTATTGAGAACCAAATGAAAAGAAAAAGACCTCTGGTCATCGCATTGGATGGACGCTGCGGGAGCGGGAAAAGCACGCTCTCCCGGCGTCTTTCTGATACATATCCGTGCAGTGTGATACACATGGATGACTTTTTTCTCCGTCCGGAACAACGGACAGAAGAGCGTTTGTCCGAGGCCGGCGGTAACATTGATTATGAAAGATTTGAGGAAGAGGTCATCAGGCCGCTGAGAGAAGGAAAAGAGTGGTTTGAGTACCGGCGGTATGACTGTTCGCTTAAGCGGCTGTCCAAAACTGTGAGGATCCAGGAGCGGCCGTTGATCGTGATAGAGGGAGTGTACAGCTGTCATCCAAGGTTTTGCGGTGTTTATGACCTGAAGATCTTTATGGACATCGACAGACAGGAGCAGAAGACCAGGATCCAAAAGCGCAGCGGTGACCGTATGCTGTCCCGGTTTATCCATGAATGGATCCCGAGGGAAGAGGCCTATTTTGACGCGTTTTGTATAAAAGAGTCCTGCGATATCCTGCTGGACGGCAGATCGTTTCCGCCGGTACTTGTTTCCTGCCAAGAGGCGGGCGGATGATCTGCCGTCTGTTTCAGTCTTTGACGCGGTATAAACGCAGCTTACTGCATATTTTCCCGCAGGTCCAGATGGATCTCTCGGGTGGCTGCTTTTTTCCGGAAAGCCTGGTCATGCTCTACGAAGACCATGGTGGGCTGAAAGTCCAGAATCAGGTCTTCCAGCTGGATTCGGGTAAAGATATCGATAAAGTTCAGAGGTTCATCCCAGAGGAAGAGGTGCGCGGGTGTGCAGAGAGAGCCTGCCAGCAGTACTTTCTTTTTTTGTCCTTCACTGTATTCTTCTATTCTTTTTTCGAACTGGACGCGTTCCAGCCCCAATTTCTTCAGCACAGTGCGAAAAAGTGCGTCATCGATCCCATACTGTAACGCAAATGAGGACAGATCCCCTTTCAGCCGGGAGGTATCCTGAGAGATATAGGAGATCTTTAACCCGCCCGCCCGGTACAGCTCTCCTGTATGGGGAACGTCTTCACCCAGGATGAGGCGGATCAGGCTGGACTTTCCACAGCCATTTTTCCCAGAAAGAGCGATCCGGTCACCTTTTAAGATTTCCAGATCAAAATGTTCCGGCAGAGGGGTGGCACTTCGGACAGAACCATAATCGATGGTAATGTCTTTCATGGATATGAGTCTGCGGCTGTGATATTCCAGTACGTTGATCTTTAAACGCTCGATGGATTCTACATCTTTGAGGAGCGTTTCTTTTTCTCGGACAGCATGTTCCCTGCGATGTTCCAGAGATTTCGCCCGTTTCATCATTTTTGCGGCCTGGTGTCCGATGTGTCCCCGGTCCGGGCGAAGCCCGGCGATCCGGGTGCCGGTCTTGGTATTCTCCACCTGATCGGACCACCGGGCTGCCTGGCGCGCGGATTCTTTTAGCTTGTGAATGTCCTTCTTCAGACGCAGGTTCTGTTTCTGCTCCAGCGCGTCCCTTGCGGTTTTGTCCGCATACCAGGAAGAAAAATTCCCTTTCCGCACTTCGATGGTCCTGCGGTTCAGGACCAGTACGTGATCCACACACCGGTCGATAAAATCCCGGTCATGGGATACCAGGATAAATCCTTTCTTCCGGGACAGATAGTCCGCCACTTTTTCCCGGGCCAGGATGTCCAGATGGTTGGTCGGTTCATCGATCAGAAGAAAGGCATGCTCTTTTAAGAAGAGCGCGGCCAGAAGCGTTTTTGTCTGTTCTCCGAAGCTTAAACTGTTAAAAGGACGGTACAGGATTTCCGGATCCGCATCCAGCAGGTTCAGTTCCCGGATCACCTCCCATTGTTCCATGACCGGATTTACGCGGTCGAGGATCTCGTATGTCATAAGGCCGGGATCTTTTACCGTAAACGGGAAATATTCAAATTCTACAGACGCAGTTATGGATCCGCTGTAGGCATATTGGTTCATCAGAAGTTTTAAAAATGTAGTTTTTCCCTTCCCGTTTCTTCCGATGAACCCCAGTTTCCAGTCTGTGTCGATCTGGAAAGTTACATTTTCAAACACGGGATCAAAGCTCCCGTCATAAGTAAAATTTAAGTGATCGATCTGTATAAGCGACATAGGCATTTCCCTCCAAGTAAATGAAACAGCTCTTTCTGGATATACAACAAAAAAGATAAAAAGAGACCGCGGGAAAGTAATTTCCGCGGTCTTATATCTTCCATACGTTTTATGCTTCTTGTGACGAGACAGAGAAGGAAATCCCGGTCTCTGTCCGTCAAGCCGGCCAGTTGTATTGAGTATGGATCAAAAGATGAAAATACTTTCCTGCGTGCATGACAAAACGGACCGTCCCTCCAAGACAGCTATACGCAAAATTTTAAAAGTCGGCTCCATTTGTCACGTCTTTCTATATATCAGCGGAAAGTAATAATCATCTTTTCAGCTCCAATCCTGCAGGAGGCGGCATCTGCGCTCCCTTATTCTGGAAAGAGAATACCAGAAGAGGAGGAAAATGTCAATGCCTGTGGACCGGGTCAGATTTATCTGAACGCAGAAAGGGTTTTATGATATAATATACGATGACCGCGCGGGGAACTCTGCGCTGGCTTGGAGACCGGGACAGTGGATCGATTCGGTCAAGCATACAGGAGGATGGGTATGTCACTGCAGTTTATTTTTGGAAATTCAGGCAGCGGGAAGTCTTACTGCCTGTATAAGAGCATAATCGAAGAATCTATTCGGCATCCTAAGAAGAATTATTTGGTCCTTGTGCCGGAGCAGTTTACCATGCAGACACAGAAAGATCTTTGTCTGATGCATCCCAGGGGAGGGATCATGAATATCGATGTCTTAAGCTTCGGGCGTCTGGCTCACCGCATTTTTGAAGAAGTAGGACAGGATGACCGGCCGGTGCTGGACGACGAGGGAAAGAATCTGATCCTCCGCAAGATCGCCGGGAAATGTGAGGAGGATTTGTCTGTTCTTAAGGGAAATCTGAAAAAACAAGGATATATCAGTGAAGTAAAATCAGTGATATCTGAGTTTACCCAGTATGGAGTGGACCTTGACTGCCTGGACCGCTTTTTGGACACAATGAGCGAAGAAAGTTTCCTTTATTTCAAGTTAAAGGATATCCGGAGGCTTTATCAAGATTTTGAGGAATATCTGAGTGATAAATATATTACCAAAGAAGAGATGCTGGATGTACTTTGCAGCGCAGTTCCCAGGTCGGATATTTTAAAAGGCAGTGTGATCGCGATGGACGGTTTTACAGGTTTTACTCCGGTGCAGGACCGCCTGCTGAAAGAATTGCTGAAAGTGTGCGACAAGGTCATGATTACTGTGGAGATGGACGGAAGGGAGGATCCGTTTGTCTATACAACTCCTTATCAGCTGTTTGCCCTGAGCAAGCAGATGACAACGACACTGATAAAGATTGCCCGGGAAGCAGGAACAACGGTGGAGGAACCGATCTGTTTATATGCCAGGCCGCCTTATCGTTTCCGGGAAAATCCTGCCATGGCATTTCTGGAATCCGAGCTGTTCCGCTATTCCAGGAGAGAATACCACGGGAAAGAGGGGGAAGCTTTTGGGATTTCTCTTCACGAGGCGAGAAATCCGGCTCAGGAAGCCAGATATGTAGCCGGGAGTATTCGCAGGATGGTCCGGGAAAAGGGATACCGGTACCGGGATATTGCGGTGATTGCCTCCGATATGGAAACATACGCGGATCCTCTGGAGAAGGCCTGCCGGACATTTGATATTCCGGTTTTTATGGACTATAAGAAAAGCATCCTCCAGAACGCGTTTGTGGAGTATCTGCGCAGTCTTCTGGGGATGGCAGAGCAGAATTTTACTTATGAGAGCGTATTCCGCTATCTGCGTACAGGTCTGTGCGGGTTTTCCAGAGAAGAGACAGACAGGCTGGAAAACTACTGCCTGGCGTTGGGCAACAAAGGATACAGGAAATGGCAGCAGGCCTGGGTCAGAAAAACTTCCGGGATGACGGAGGAAGAACTGGATGAGCTTAATCATCTTCGTGTAAGATTCGTGGAGAAGACAGACGGTCTTGTGCAGATCCTAAAACAGAGGAGCAAGACAGTGAAGGATGTGACCCTTGCTGTCTATGAGTATATTGCCCGGGAGAAACTGCAGGAGAGACTGGCAGAGATGGAACAGGGATTTCAGGCAGCTTCTGAGCTGGCTCTTGCAAAAGAATACGCCCAGATTTACCGTATCGTGCTGGAACTGTTTGATAAATTTGTGAAGCTTCTGGGTGACGAGCGGGTTTCTCTGAAAGAATATTGTGATCTTCTGGATGCCGGACTGGAAGAGGCAAAGGTAGGAGTGATACCGCCCAGTCTGGATCAAGTGGTGATCGGAGATGTAGAGCGTACCAGGATCAAAAATATCAAGGCTCTGTTCTTTGTGGGCGCGAATGATACGCTTCTTCCGGGAAATACAGGGGCTTCGGGGTTTCTGTCAGAGCGGGACAGAGAGGTGTTTAAAAAGGAAGACATTATACTGGCACCCGGGCCGAAAGAAAAGATATACACTCAGAAATTTTATCTGTATATGAACCTGACGAAACCCACAGAAAGTCTGTCGATATCCTGGGCAAAAGTGTCCGGTGACGGAAAAACTTTACGGCCTGCGTATCTTGTACAGGATATCTGCCGCCTTTTCCCGGATGTATCCCCCTACGATGAGGAGAATCGGAAGTTCGCGGAGCAGGAGATAACAAGAAAGACAGGGATCCTGAAAGTGGCAGAAGGGCTTAGAGAGCGCCATGCCGGGATCAGTGAAGAGTGGAAGGAATTGTATACCTGGTTTTTGTCAGATGAAAAAAGCCGGGAGCGTATAGAAGCTGTTTTACATGCGGCTTTTTTACAGAGAGACAGCGGCAGGCTGGGAGCAGAACGGGCGGAAAAGCTTTACCCGGACCGGGACCGTGTCAGCGTGACACGGCTGGAACAGTTCGCCTCCTGCGCCTATGCACATTTCCTAGCGTATGGACTTCGGCTTGCAAAGCGGGAAGAATACAATTTTCAGGCTCTGGATCTGGGAAATATCGCTCATCAGTCGTTGGAGAGATTTTCCAGAAAGGCAGACAGGGAGGGGCTGAAATGGACGGATATGCCGGATGAAAAAAGGAAGGAACTGATCGAGGAGAGCGTAGAGGAGAGTGTGATCGATTATGGCAATACGGTTTTATTCAGCTCTGCGCGCAATGAATATATGATCCAGCGGATCCGAAGGCTTATCAGCAGATCTGTGTGGGCGCTTACCAGGCAGATGGAAAAAGGAGATTTTGTGCCAAGCGGGTATGAGATGAAATTCGGGAGCGGAAAGATCGACCGGATCGATACTTGTGAGGATGAGGAACATGTTTATGTAAAAGTGACAGATTATAAGACCGGGATGAAGAGCTTTGACATCACCGCGCTCTACCATGGGCTCCAGATGCAGCTTCCTGTGTATCTGAACGCGGCGCTCGGCGTGGAAAAAGAGAGGCATCCGGGAAAGGAGATCGTCCCCGCGGGCATCTTTTATTATAAAATCCAGGATCCGGTTGTTCCCGAGGCCGACAGTGATGAAGCGGTGGAAAACAATATTTTAAAAGAATTGAGGCTGGATGGTATTGTCAACAGCGATGAGAGGGTGCTCTCTCATCTGGAGAGAGATCTCTTAGGATCTTCCGTGCTGTTCCCCTTTGGAAGGAATAAAGACGGAACTCTGAGCAGGAACTCCCGTGCGCTTCCGGGAGAGCTGTTTGAGACAGTGCTGGAGTATGCAAAAGACAAGGAACAAAGTCTGAAAGAAGAAATGTATCAGGGAAAAGTCCAGGCAGATCCATACCAGTTGGGAGAGGCCTCCGGGTGCGATTACTGTGTGTACCATGATATCTGCGGGTTTGATCAGCGGATCAGCGGATATTCCTTTAAAAGGCTTGAGAAATTTTCCCTGGAGGAAGCGGTGGATAAGATGGCAGAGGAGGTGAATGGAAATGAGCGTAGAGTGGACGCAGGAGCAGAGAAAAGTCATAGAGACCCGGAATCGTAATATCCTGGTCTCCGCGGCAGCCGGTTCGGGGAAAACAGCGGTTTTGGTTGAGCGTATCATCCGACGGCTGACAGAAGAACACCCGGTCAGTGTGGATCAGCTGTTGATCGTGACATTTACAGAGGCGGCCGCGTCTGAGATGAAGGAAAGAATCCGGGAGGCTCTGGAGAGAAAGCTGGAAGAGCACCCGGAGAACGGACATCTGGAGCAGCAGGCTACTCTGATCCACAGCGCCGCTATTACGACCATCCACAGTTTCTGCCTTTCGGTCATCCGGGATCATTTTCATGTGATCGGTATCGATCCGGGTTTCCGGATTGCTGAGGAAGGGGAATTAAAGCTTCTGAAAGAGGATGTCCTGGATGAACTTCTGGAAGACTGCTATGCAGAAGGCGATAAAGAATTCCTTGCTTTTGTGGACCGGTATGGGAGCGGCAGAAGCGACAGGAAAGCCGGGGAGCTGATCCTGAAACTGTACGAATATTCCCGGAGCTATCCCCAGCCTGAGAAATGGCTGGATTCCTGTGTGGACGCATATCGGTACGGCACAGAAGAAACCCGCCTTGATCTGGCGTCCAGGGCTGTGTGCCAGGCGCGGATGCGCATGGAAGACATGTGCCGCATGCTGGAAAAAGGCCGCCGGATGTGTGAAGCGCCGGATGGACCTTATATGTATGGAGATATGCTGGAATCGGATCTGGAGGGCATGGAGAGGCTGAAAGAGGCAGAAGATCTTGACAGGATGTATGAACTGGTCCAGGGCTTTGTCTGGAAACGTCTTTCCCCCAAAAAAGATGAGACAGTATCCGCTGAAAAGAAAGAACAGGTAAAAAGACTTCGGGAACAGGTAAAAAAGCTGTTCCAGGATATGAGAGAGTCCTATTTTTATGCGCCCCGTAAAGAGTGGCAAAAGGAGATGGAAAAGACATGTCCGTCCATGGAAATGCTCTCCAGACTGGTAAAGAGATTTTCAGACATGTTGAGGGACAGAAAGCAGAGCAGAAATCTGATTGATTTTAGTGACATGGAACAGTTTGCTCTTGCGATTCTGACAGAGGAACAGGATGGCAGGCTGGTACCTTCCACTGTGGCGGCAGAGTATCAGGAACGTTTTGAAGAAGTGATGATCGATGAATATCAGGACAGCAATCTGGTCCAGGAGTCGATTTTGAACAGTGTTTCCAGGATGAGCCGGGGCAGGAATAATATCTTTATGGTGGGAGATGTGAAGCAGAGTATCTACAGTTTCCGGCTTTCCCGGCCGGAGCTTTTCATGGAGAAGTATGAGACTTACAGCCTCACAGACAGTGAGACCCAGAGGATCGACCTGCACAAAAATTTCCGCAGCCGTCCCGAGGTTCTTAACAGTGTCAACTATATTTTCCGCCAGATTATGGCCAGGGAGTTAGGCGGGATCGAATATGATGACAGCGCGGCCCTATATCCCGGAGCTCAGTTTCCTCCTTTTTTGGACGCAGAGGCATTTCCGGAATTTACAGACCGGACAGAACTGCTTTTGTACTGTCCGGATACGGAAGAGGTGAGCCAAGTACAAGAGGGGAAGGGACAGGAGAGCAGCCGAAAGCCGGAGGCCCGTATGATCGCCGGGCGGATCCGGGAGTTGATGCAGAATGGCGCCGTAGTAGACAGAGACAGTGGAACGTACCGAAAGATCCGGTACCGTGATATTGTGATCCTGACCAGAAGCGTGAAAGGATGGGCAGAGGATTTTACGTCTGTATTAACAGAAGAAGGGATTCCGGCACATTCGGTGAGCCGGGAAGGATATTTCGAGACTTATGAGGTGAGTGTTCTTCTGGACTATCTGAAACTTCTGGATAATTTCAGACAGGATCTTCCCCTGACCGCGGTGCTGACTTCGCCTTTTGGGAATATGAGCGCGGAAGATCTGGCGGAGATAAGGATTGCGTTTCCCGATCTGCCTTTTTATCAGGCTGTTACAGAGTATGCGGCGCCGGAGTACCATCCGGCAGATGGAGGGGGAATCCGCAGGCAGGAGCAGCTTCGCAATGTACTTTGCCGGATATCGTATTTCCGTGAGAGGGTATCTTATACACCTGTTCATGAACTGTTGACAGAGATCATAGAGACAACAGGATTTGACATTTATATCACAGCCATGCCAGGGGGAGCTCAGCGCATGGCAAATGTGGAAATGCTGGAGGAAAAGGCAGCGGCTTTCGAAAAGACAAGTTACAAAGGGCTGTTTCATTTTGTGCGCTATATCGAACAGCTCAAAAAATATGATGTGGACTACGGAGAGGCGGGGATTTTTGACGAACAGGCGGACACGGTCCGCATTATGAGTATCCATAAAAGCAAGGGCCTGGAGTTCCCGGTGGTATTTGTGGCAGGGCTGGGAAAGAGATTCAATATGCAGGATACGAAGGGAAGTGTGATCCTTCATCCGGAGTGGGGGGCCGGGCTGGATCATATCGATCTGGAACGGAGGACCAAGACGCCTACATTTTTGAAAAAGATCATCCGGGAGGAGTCCTGTCTGGAGACGCTGTCCGAAGAGATGAGGATCCTCTATGTGGCCATGACTCGCGCGAAAGAAAAGCTGATTCTGACAGGCTGCGCGGACCACAGGGAAGCCGAGGCCGTGATCGGAGAGAGAGGAGAGTTCCGTACAGCAGGCGCCAGAACGTATCTGGACTGGGTGCTGCCGGCCCTGCTGTCAGAGGGGACCGGGACGATCAGGCAGGATGCTCCGGTTGATGTCCGCTTTTTTACAGGAAAGGATCTGGAGGCCGGAAAAGCGGTGGAGCGGACTACGGAGCAGGTGGCGCTGGATGTGCTGACGCACTGGGATGTGAAAAAAACTTTTGTGCCTGAACTTGAAAAACAGCTGACAGAGCAGATGGATTATGTGTATCCTTATGCGGCCCAGGAAAGCATGAAGCTGAAATTTACAGTTTCCGAGCTGAAAAAACATTCTGTTTTGTCTGAGGAGGCCGGAGAAGAGATGTACAGGGAACCAGAGACCGTTCCCCTTTTGCCGGGCTTTCTGCAGAGGGAAGAGGAACTTACAGGGGCATCTCGGGGAAGTGCCTATCATAAATTGCTGGAACTGCTGGATTTTACTGTTGATTATGATGAGACAAGTCTGCCAGAAGCAGTGGAAGATCTCTTAAGAGCCGGCAGGATTCCGCGAGAGATGGCGGAGTGTATCCGTCCTGGAGATATTCTTGAATTTCTTCGCTGTGAGAGCGGCCGGCGGATGAGAAAGGCTGCCCGGAAGGGCGTGCTTTTTAAAGAGCAGCCTTTTGTGCTCAGCATGGATGCAGAAGAGCTTTATTCCAAGAGCAGTCTGGCGGCGGATGCCGGAGAAAAAATTCTTGTCCAGGGGATCATTGACGTGTATTTTGAGGAACCGGACGGACTGATCGTGCTGGACTATAAAACAGACCGGGTGAAGAGCGCGGACGAGCTGAAGGAAAAATACCATGCCCAGCTGGATTATTATGCCAGGGCACTGACGCAGCTGACAGAAAAACCGGTAAAGGAAAAGATTATCTATTCATTTACGCTCAGGGAGGAAATCAAAGTATGAAGATTCTGATCGGTTATCTGATCCTGGTCAACGGGATCACAATGATTCTGTATGGTATGGATAAATGGAAGGCAAAGGCAGGAAAGTGGAGGATCCCCGAGCGTACCCTTCTGCTGTTTACTCTGGCAGGCGGCTCTGTGGGGGCTCTGGCGGGGATGCTGATGTTCCGCCACAAGACAAGGACCGCGAAATTTGTCATCGGAGTGCCGGTGATGCTGGTCGTACACTGCGTGATCGTCGCGGCGGCGGTGATAAGACTTGCGGGATAAAAGCAGCGGGCTCTGGAAGCAGCATGGGCAAAAAGGGCTTTTCATAAGAAAGATTTTCTGTTATGATAGAGTGCAGAAAAACAGAGCGGGTTCTGATACTCCCACGGTACCGCAATGGGGCGGGAAGGGGGAGCAGTCCCGCTTTTTGTAATTTTACGGGAAAGGAAAAGGATAAATATGGTAAAACTGAATGAAAATTATTTAAATGTAAAAGAAAGTTATCTCTTTGCCGAGATCGCCAGGAGAGTGAGCGCCTACGAGGAGGCACATCCAGCACAGGCAGAGAGGATCATCCGTCTGGGAATAGGCGATGTGACCCGCCCTCTGACGAAAAGCGCTATTGAGGCCCTCCACGAGGCGGTGGAGATGCAGGCTGACGGGGCGACGTTTAAAGGATACGGACCGGAACAGGGGTATGAGTTTATCCGCAGGGCGGTATCTGAATATTATGCGCGAAACGGGGTGAATGTAGATCCGGATTCCGTATTCATTTCTGACGGGGCCAAGAGTGACACGGGAAATATTACAGAACTGTTCTCCATGGAGAATGTGATCCTTGTGCCGGATCCGGTCTACCCGGTGTATGTGGATACAAATATCATGGACGGCAAACAGATCATATATATGAACGGAACAGAGGAAAATGATTTCCTTCCTATGCCGGATGATTCGGTGACAGCAGACGTGATCTACCTGTGTTCACCAAACAATCCTACCGGCGCGTGCTACAGTAAAGAACAGCTGCAGGCCTGGGTAGATTACGCGCTCAGAAATAAGGCAGTGATCTTATTCGACTCCGCTTATGAGGCCTTTGTCTCTGAAACGGATCTGCCCCGCAGTATCTATGCGGTGAAGGGGGCGGAAAAATGTGCCATTGAATTCTGCTCTCTCTCAAAAACAGCCGGATTTACAGGAACCCGTTTCTCCTATACAGTGGTACCGAAAGCACTGACTTTCCCTTCTTCTGCTGGAGAGGAAATGAGCCTGCATGATATGTGGAACAGAAGACAGTCTACCAAGTTTAATGGGACACCTTACATTATCCAGTATGCCGCGGCTTCTGTGCTTACCGAGAAAGGCATGAAGGAGTGCATGGAAAATATTTCGTATTATATGGAGAATGCGGCTGTGATTGCCGATACGCTCCGAAGGAATCATATTCCATTTACCGGAGGGGTGAATTCCCCGTATATTTGGTTTAAATGCCCGGACGGAATGGATTCCTGGCAATTTTTTGACCGTCTTCTGGAGAAGGCTCAGGTGGTCGGAACTCCGGGCGCGGGCTTTGGCGTGAATGGCAAATACCATTTTCGACTGACTTCATTCGGCACTCATGAAAAGACGAAAGAAGCCATGGAGCGGTTTGAAGCCATGCTGAAAGGTGTGTAAGAATGTTGCGCCATAAGGAAAAAGGTTGACACAGGATTTAAAAAATATTTGCAGATGCCGGCAGGCGTCTGACTGAGAAGCGCTGTGACAGAGCGCTTCTTTTTATAACTTGAGCCAGACAAAAGGGTTTGGAGCAGATCTTTGGAAAGTCTTAAGAAACAGTTTTATATAACTTAAGTAATATTATATTGACACTCTATATTATATAAAATATAATATAGAAAACAGCACAATACAGTGCTTCCGGTATTGTGCAGAAAGGGTGATTGGATGATATTTAACACGGGCGCGGCACTTCTGGATGCCATTGTGCTTGCTGTTGTCTCCCGGGAGGATGAGGGAACCTACGGCTACCGCATTACTCAGGATGTGCGTAAAGTCATTGATGTGTCAGAATCGACGTTGTATCCGGTCCTGCGCAGGCTTCAGAAAGATGAATGTCTGGAAGTATATGACAGACAGTTTGACGGCAGGAACAGAAGATACTATAAAGTGACATCCCAGGGGATGGCGCAGCTGAATCTGTATAAATCAGAATGGAAGACATATACTCATAAGATCAACGCAATATTTGAGGGAGGTGTGACTGCATGAACCGTATTGGATTTTTAGCTGAACTAGAAAGACTGCTGGCGGATATGCCGGAGGAAGAGCGGCGCGCGGCGGTTCAGTATTATGCAGATTATTTTGCCGACGCCGGGGAGGAAAAGGAAGCGGATGTACTCCGGGAACTGGGAAGCCCCAGAAAGGTGGCCGAGTCGATCAAATCGGACTACTATGGAACGGAGTTCAATGAATCAGAATTTGACCAGAAAAATTGTATGGAAAAGTATGGGAAGACTTCCGGCTGTAAGAAAGAAAAAAGCGAGGAGGACTCAAGGCCATGGACCAGCGGAAAAGTGAAACTGCTTCTTATTGTGCTGATCGTGATCGCTGTGTGGCCTGTTTCTCTGGGCGCGGCCGGTATCGTGCTGGGTATTGTTGCCTCAGTCGTATGCTTTTTTGCAGGACTTGTGATCGCGGCTGTATGCATTATGATCGCGGGGGTGGCGGTAGCAGGAATGGGAATCGCCCTGTTTGTGATCCCTCCGGCGGCAATGATTGTTACAGGAGTGGGACTTCTGTTATTTGCGGTGGGACTTGCCGCGACAGTCGGAACAGTAAAGCTCTGCATCCTGGTATATCCGGCGATGATCAGAGGTTTCGTGAACCTTTGCAGACGTCCGTTTTATGGAAAGGCGGTGTAACAGAGAATGAGCAGGAAATGGAAGGTATTCTGGATTGTGGTCGCCGCGCTGGCCGCGGCGGGGATCTTTCTGACGGCTGCCGGGATTGTAATGGGAGGCCTGACAGATCTAAGCAGCAGAGAAGACGAACGGATTGTAAGTTCCTGGCTGAACCGGCTTGGCCTTGGGAGTTCTGAAAGTACGATAGCGATGTCTGATGGGGGAGATATCGCAAACGATGGAGATCCGGATTCTGGATATGTGCCGGGAGAACCCAATGGAACTACGGTGACCGCCTATGAAGATATCTCAGAGATGGATTTTGATATTGCGGCTGCCGGTTTGAGTGTTCAGGCTTATGACGGGGAGAAGATCATTGTAGATATTTCCGAACTGAGAGAGGATCTGCAGGATGACGTGGCGGTCTTTCGGGAGGACGAAAAGCTTAAGGTTGAAATGGAGAGCCATGGGAAATGGAATACAAATGATACCGGATTGATCCGTGTCAGTGTTCCTGCGGATGCTTCATTTGAAAAAGTTTCCGCCCATGCGGGAGCGGGATTTATTCAGATGGACGCGCTGGATGCTTCCGAGATTTCTGTCGATGTTGGGGCAGGGCAGGGGATCCTTACATCGTTTTATGCAGATATTCTGGAAGCGGACTGCGGAGCCGGACAGATCATACTGGAAGGAGAAGTGTATGATGAGGCAGATATTAGCTGCAATATCGGAGAAGTACTCTATACTGTCCCGGGAGAGCCTGAGACTTATGATTATGAGGTGACCTGCGGTATCGGTGAGGTTGTGATCGGGTCAGAGGCCTACAGCGGGCTGAACGATAAACTGGAGATAGACAATGGAAGCGGGACAGGGATCCGCGCGGACTGTGGTCTGGGAAGGATCGAGATCATATTTGAGTGAAAATTTTGAGAGTAGGAGGTATTAGCTGTGAATGAGAAAAGACTATATCGGTCGAGGAAGAGCAAGATGATCTGTGGGGTATGCGGAGGCATCGGAGAATATTTTAATATAGATCCTACGCTTATACGTCTGGTATTTATACTGTTTGGCTGCACAGGAGGCGGGATACTGGCATATATCATCGCGGCGATCATTATTCCGGACAATCCGGAGTAGAGTTATCAGAATATTCACGGAAAAGGGGTCAGGCACCTTTTAAAAGGTGCCTGACCCCTTTTCCGTGAATATTCTGTCTTCTTTCTGGCCATACTCCTGAAAAACAGAAAGAAGGAATATTATGGCAAAGAAGAAAGACAGGCCGATCGACCTGGATCATCTGGAACCAGAAGAAAAAATAAAATATGAAGTCGCGGAAGAACTGGGACTTCTTGACAGGGTACTGAGCCAGGGCTGGAAATCTCTTACTTCAAAAGAGACCGGAAGAATCGGAGGACTGGTGACGAAAAAGAAAAAACAGAAACAGTAAAATCTTTACAAAAAACAGTATATTTGATAAAATTGTACAGCCGGGAATAAGATTAGGTACCAGTATACACAGAGGCTGTAGGTGATATAGGTATGTCAGATAAGATAAATATCCTTGGAGTCGAAATGGACTGCCTCAGCGCGAAAGAAGCCATGCTTCAGGCAATGCAGTTTATGGAGAACGGCTCAGTGGATACCATAGAGATCCTGTCCATGGATGTCCTGATGAACGGAAGAGATGACCTGAAATGGAAGGAACTGTTAAAAGAGATAAAGATCGTACTTCCGGGTGAGGCAGAAATACTTGAGGCAGCAGAGGTATACGACAGAGTACAGATAAAGGAAGCCGCTAACAGGACCTTTTTCAGGATGTTGATGAAATATTTTCAGAAAAACAAAAAGAGAATTTTCCTTCTGGCTGACACAGAGGAAAGACTTGAACGGGCCGGTGCGGCAGCGTCCGGCTATAACCGGGGACTGCGTCTGTCAGGCCGGGGCCTGCTGGATCCGGACGGGAGCACGGAAGAAAATATCATCAACGATATCAATGGAACGGAGACAGATTGTATAATATCTGTTCTGTCATCTCCTTATCAGGAACAGTTTATTACAAGGAACAGGACTCTGCTTAACGCAAAACTTTGGTTGGGCTGTGGCTCTATGTTTGAGAAAAGCCAGGAGGAACGAATGCCTCTTGGCCAAATCCGACATTTCTTCCTAAAAACGATGTTCCGGCGGAGAGTAGAAAAGCAGCAGAAAGAAGAGTAAAACGCCCGATATGGGCCTCCAGGCTTGATTTGTGAACAATGTCTAAGCATGAAAATGTGAAATTTTTGTAAAATATTTGAGGAAATGCATAAAAAAAGTGTATTTCCTCTTTCTTTTTTTGCTGTTTTGCATTAATATAATATTTGAGTATGCAAATGGGAGGATTTTTTTGGCTCAAAATTTGTGAAAATTATACATGGGACAAATCGGAGGAGTGGAGGAAAAAACATGATTTCTAATCAGATACTTCAAAACACGATCGAAGGGCTAAAGGGAATTTCAAGAGTTGATTTCTGTGTGCTTGACACAGAAGGGAAGGAACTGGCGGCTACATTTGAGAATGAGCAGGACCGGGCAGAAGCGGTACTTTCTTTTGTAGAATCCCCGGCGGACAGCCAGGTGATCCAGGGCTGTCAGTTCTTTAAAATATTCGATGAACAGAGGCTGGAATATGTACTTCTCGCCGACGGGGACAGCGAAGACGCATACATGCTGGGAAGGATCGCTGTGTTCCAGATCCAGAGTCTTCTGATCGCTTATAAAGAGCGGTTTGACAAGGACAATTTTATAAAAAATCTCCTTCTTGACAACCTGCTCCTGGTGGATATTTATAATCGCGCGAAAAAATTACATATTGACACAGAAGTAAAACGTGTTATCTTTATTATTGAAACATCGCACGAAAAGGACAATGCCGCCCTTGAAAACGTGAGGAATCTGCTCGGCGGGAAGTCAAAAGACTTTATTACTGCCGTAGATGAGAAAAATATCATCGTGGTCAAGGAACTCTCGGAGAAGGACGGAAACAAAGAGCTGGAGAAGATGGCGGGAGAGATGCTGGAAACACTCCACAGCGAGAGCGAAGAGGAGCAGATCCGCATTGCCTACGGCACCATTGTCAATGACATCAAAGAAGTCTCCAAGTCATATAAAGAGGCAAAGATGGCTCTTGATGTAGGGAAGATTTTCTTTGATGAAAAAGATATTGTGGCGTTTACCACTCTCGGTATCGGAAGACTGATCTACCAGCTTCCGATCCCCCTGTGCAAGATGTTTATCAAAGAGATTTTCGAGGGGAAATCTCCGGACGATTTTGATGAGGAGACATTGACGACTATCAATAAATTCTTTGAGAACAGTCTCAATGTATCAGAAACGTCCAGACAGCTTTATATTCACAGAAATACTCTTGTATATCGTCTGGATAAGCTTCAGAAAAGTACAGGACTTGATCTTCGTGTGTTTGAGGATGCCATTACATTCAAGATCGCGTTGATGGTAACGAAATACATGAAGTACATGGAGTCGCTGGAATATTGATATCTGACAAGCCCTGCATCACGCGGACGGGACCGCCGCGCGTGCTTGCACGCAAAGAGCGGAAACGGGAGCGTGATATCGGGCGCTCAGCCCAAGCGAGATGGAGGCATAGCCGAAATCGAGCGTGCAGGGCGAAAGCCGTGAGCGGACGGGATCGCCGCGCGTGCTTGCACGCAAAGAGCGGAAACGGGAGCGTGCAGGACCAGATATCTGAAAATACGCAGGAGTATAGGTAATTAGTAGGAGGAACATATGATTGAGTTAAGGAACGTGACGAAGGAGTACACCAAAGGAAACGCCGCCCTTAACGGGGTCTCCGTGAAGATTGAACGGGGAGAGTTCGTGTTCATCGTCGGGGACAGCGGTTCGGGTAAATCAACACTGATCCGTCTGATCATGAAAGAACTGAATCCGACAGAGGGTACGATCATAGTCAACGGTCAGAATCTGAATCGGATGAGACACCGCCACATTGCGCGGTACAGAAGAGGACTTGGAGTTGTATTCCAGGATTTCCGTCTTCTGAAAGACAGAAATATATATGAGAATATCGCATTTGCCCTGCGCGTGACAGAGACGCCGACAAGGATCATCAAAAAGAAAGTGCCAGCAGCCCTTTCTTTAGTTGGACTTGCTCAGAAATATAAGTCATTCCCAAGGGAACTTTCCGGAGGAGAACAGCAGCGAGTCGCGATCGCGAGGGCACTTGTGAATGAGCCTGCCATTTTGTTGTGCGACGAGCCGACTGGAAATCTGGATCCGACAAACTCATGGGAAATCATGAGTATCTTGAAGGAGGCAAACGAGCGTGGGACAACAGTTCTTGTCGTGACGCATAACCAGGAGATCGTGAACGAGATGAACGAGCGCGTGATTACCATGAAACAGGGCGTGATCGTCAGTGATGAACAAAAAGGTGGGTATATAGATGAGGATTAGTACATTAGGATACGTAGGAAAACAGGGTATCAAGAATATCTGGAGGAACAAGATGTTTTCACTCGCATCCATTGCGACGATGTCTGCTTGTATCTTCCTGTTTGGTCTATTTTTTTCAATAATCGTTAATTTCCAGTATATCATTCGAACGGCAGAAGAAGGTGTCGCGATCACGGTATTTTTTGATGAGGACGCCACAGATGCCCAGAAGGATGCGATCGGAGAGGCACTCGAATCCCGGGATGATGTTTCAGAGGTGAGATATGTCTCGGCAGAACAGGCATGGGACGAGTTCCAGGAGCAGTATTTCGGGGATAATCCGGAGCTGGCAGAAGGGTTTAAGAATGATAATCCGCTGGCAAGTTCGGATAATTATGAAGTATACATGAAGACTTCGGAAGACAGCGGAAACCTGCTGTCACGGAGCCGTTCACTTTCAGAGACCCAGAGCGATCTTGTAGAGTTTGCCCAGGGGCTGGACGGTGTCCGTGAGGTCAACAGATCTGATGTGGTTGCCAATACACTTTCGAGTGTAAATACACTGGTAGCAGTGGTGTCCATCGCGATCATAATCATTCTGTTCGGAGTATCTATTTTCTTGATCAGTAATACGGTTACTATGGGTATCACGGTCCGGAAGGAAGAGATCGCGATTATGAAATATATCGGAGCCAAGGATTTTGTTGTCCGGTCTCCGTTTGTGATCGAAGGTCTTATTATTGGTATTTTTGGCGCGGCGATCCCTCTTGTACTGCTGTTTTTCCTTTACGACAAGGCTGTGCAGTACATTATGGAGAAGTTCAGTATCCTGCAGAATATTATCGATTTCCTGCCGGTGACGACAGTTTACCAGATACTTCTCCCGGTTGGTCTGATCATGGGAATCGGAATTGGTTTCCTTGGAAGTTTCTTTACCGTGCGGAAGCACCTGAAAGTTTAGGAGGCGCTTTTATGAAAAGACGAATGAGAAAACTGGCGGGGCTCTTCCTGACTCTGACAATGATATTAGGGCTGGCTTGTAATGTAAGCGCTACTACCAGCGAGGACATCAGTGACGCTCAGCAGAAGGCGGACGATCTGGAGGAACAGAAAAACGCGGCCGAGGCTGAACAGGACACTTTGGCAGGGCAGCTGGACAGTATTCTGGCGGACATAAAAGATACAGAGGCCAAGCTGGAAGACAAGAAAGCAGAAGTGGAAGAAGTCGAGAATGAGCTCGCTCAGGCAAAGATCGACGCGAACAACCAGTATGAGAGCATGAAAGTCCGCATAAAATACATGTATGAGAGTGGTGGGAATCAGCTTGTTGAAGTGCTCATGGAAAGTAAAAATATGGGCGATTTTCTCAACAAAGCGGAGTATGTTTCTCAGATTTCCGAATATGACAGGAATGAACTGATCAAGTATCAGGAGACTGTCCAGGAGGTAGAGGAGAAGGAGGAGCAGATCCAGTCAGAGTATGAGGAACTGGATACGCTCCAGACTGAACTGATCACACAGCAGGAAGAAGTTCAGACGCTGATCGACAGCAATGAGGCTGAACTTGCGGATATCCAGTCGCAGATTGATGAAAATGCGAGTCTTCTTGAGGAACTGCAGCAGAAGGCGGCAGAAGAGGCGAGAGTCCAGCAGGAAAGCGGCGGGACCAGCTACATACAGGGCGGCGGGATCGTAGTCAGCGGGAACGGGTATTTTACCCATCCCTGCCCGGGATATACATATCAGTCCAGCTATTTCGGCGAGGTCCGTTCTTTTGATCCGACGCCCCATAACGGGAATGATTATGCGGCCCCGGCAGGAACGCCGACCTACGCGGCAGCGGCAGGTACAGTGATCATAGCGGGGTGGAGTTACAGCGCAGGGAACTGGGTGGTTATTGACCATGGGAACGGACTCGTGACAAAGTATATGCACCACAGTGCTCTGTGTGTTACTGCCGGTCAGTATGTGGAGAAAGGACAGCAGATCGGCGCAGTAGGGACTACCGGATATTCAACTGGAAATCATTTGCACTTTCAGGTAGAACTGAATGGAGTTCCAGTGAATCCGGACACGTATCTGTGATATATACCAGCCTGCAGTAACAGAGCTGGATAAGACAAGGGAGGACAAAGTGGAAGAAGTGTTCCACTTTGTCTTTCTTGCAGTTTTGAGGATGATCCGGGGAATAAGACGCTTGCAGGGTTGTAAAAAATCGTGAGGAGTGATGTTTATGGACTGGAAAACAGAACAGACAATATCGGAAAATTCAGAGAGCAAAAGTACAGAAGCAGAAAAGAGTGGCAGGAATTTAATGGAAAGCGCAAGGAATCCAAAGAGCGGCCCCAAATTCTGGCCGGGTGTTCTGGCGGGAGTGGCCGCGACGCTTTTTGCATTCGCAGGTATCAAAGGAGGAACGTATCTTTTTGAACATATATTTGGAAACAGTTTTGCGTCGGACGGGATATCTGAGACGGATGTAGAGGAGAAACTGGATCAGATCAACGGGCTGATCGAAGACTATTATCTTTATGAGGATGAAATTGATGAGGACGCTCTGATCGACGGTATTTATTCCGGGTATGCCACTGCGCTGGGCGACCCTTATACAGAGTATTATGACGAAGAAGAGACAAAAACTCTGGAAGAATCGACCAGTGGGGTATTCTCGGGGATTGGGGCACTTATGTCTAAAAACGCGGGCAGCGGCGAAGTCGTGGTTGTCAATGTATATGAGGATTCACCGGCGGAAAAGGCAGGGTTGAAGGATGGAGATATCATTTCTCAGGTAGACGGTAAAACGACTTCGGGCGAAGATCTGAGCACGGTGGCTTCCTGGGTAAAGGGAGAGAAAGGTACGGATGTAGTCCTTCATGTGCTCAGAGAGGGGGAAGAACTGGAGCTGACTGCCACCCGTGATGATATCGAAACCCAGACGGTCTATTATGAGATGAAAGATGAACAGACCGGATATATTGCTGTCAGTGAATTTGACGACGTCACTTACGAACAGTTCGAGACTGCGCTGAATGAGCTGGAAGCACAGGGCATGGAAGGCCTGGTGATCGATCTGCGGGGAAACCCGGGAGGAAATCTGACCACGGTGACAGACATGTTAAAGCTCCTGCTTCCGGAAGGCACGATCGTATCTACAAAAGATAAATACGGTAATACAGAGGAAATTACCTGTGACGGTGAAAATGAATTTACAAAGCCACTGGCAGTACTTGTGAATGAATACAGCGCCAGCGCCGCGGAAATATTCAGCGCTGCGGTGCAGGATTATGGCACCGGGATGATTGTAGGAACGACGACTTACGGTAAAGGAGTCGTTCAGCAGATTATTGATCTGGGAGACGGCAGCTGCCTGAAACTTACGATTGCGGAGTACTATACTCCAAACGGGCGGAGCATCAATGGGACTGGTGTAGAGCCGGATATAGAAGTAGAATATGAATATAATGAGAATGATCCTGAGGCAGATAATCAGTTGGATAAGGCTCTGGAGACAGTTCGGGGAATGCAGGGACAGGTTAAAAATTAACAGAAGATATTAGTATAAAAAACCAATTGTCAGACAAGAAAAATATAAAAAAAGATATGTGTATTCAAAAAAATACAATCCAAGGTGAAAAAAGTTCTTGCAAAATGAATATCATGGTGATAATATATGAAACATATTTTTAACAGACTAAAGTGTTAAAATGGAAAAGGCAATGAACAAGACTCCGGTCTTCAGAAACTGACAGGAAGGAGGCGTCACCGACTGAGAGCGCCGGACAGCGGAGAAGACTGTGGGAACACTTGGGAGCTGACTGTCTGAACTAATAGTAGGGCGGTACGGAAAAGCATACGTTACATGCAAAGAGAGGAACCGAAAGCACTTGACGAGAGCAAGCGGCAGTGCAGGTCGAGTCCTAGTGCGAGGTTGTTCCGTGAGATTAGCGAGAGCAAGCGGAAGCGCAGCTTGAGGTTAGCGAACGGGACTTCCTTAAAAAGTGCACTTGACGAGAGCAAGCGGCAGCGCAGGTCGAGTCCTGGTGCGAGGTTCAATGCGGGTGGTACCGCGGATTTTATCTTGATAATTTCCGTCCCGGGATACTGATGTATCCCGGGATTTTTTCTGTTCCGGGATGCTGGATCTGAAAGGAGAAAGAAAAATGGAACTGGTAAAAGGAGTAAAAAGAGCAGAAACTTTGGAACTTGATGAACTTCTCGAAGAAACAGTGCGGGGAAAACAGGTCAAAGTCAGTGGAGCCGTGCATACAATCCGCGACATGGGGAATATAGCATTCATTATTCTTCGTAAACGCGGCGGACTGCTGCAGTGTGTGTATGAAAAAGACATGTCAGGATTTGACTTAAAAGACATCAAAGAAGGTGCTGCCATAGAAGTGTCAGGCACGGTTGCGGAGTCAGCGAAAGCGCCCCGGGGGATTGAAATCCGATTGCGGGGAATTCGGATACTGAGCCAGCCTGAAGCGCCTATGCCGCTGGCAGTATCCAAATGGAAACTGAACACTTCCCTGGAGGCCAAACTGAATTACCGTGCTATTTCTCTCAGGAATATCCGGGAACGGGCAAGATTTCGGATTCAGGAGGGGCTTGTGCGGGGGTTCCGTGATTTTCTGTACATGGAAGGTTTTACAGAGATCCATACTCCAAAGATCGGGGCCAAGAGCGCGGAGGGCGGAGCCAACTTGTTCCGTCTGGACTACTTTCACAGACCGGCGGTGCTCCAGCAGAGTCCTCAGTTCTACAAGCAGATGATGGTGGGCGTTTTTGACCGTGTATTTGAGACGGCGCCGGTGTTCCGGGCAGAGAAGCATAATACAAAACGTCATCTGAATGAATATACGAGCCTGGATTTTGAGATGGGCTATATTGACGGGTTTGAAGACATTATGGCAATGGAGACGGGGTATCTCCAGTACAGCATGGAACTTCTTAAGAGAGAGTACGGCGAAGAACTTCGGATCCTGGAAATTGAACTACCGAAGACGGATGAGATCCCGGCAGTAAGATTTGATGAGATCAAGCGGGCAGTATCGGAAGCCTATGGAAGGAAGATCAGAAGCCCTTATGATCTGGAACCGGAAGAGGAAACACTGATCAGCCGTTACGCAAAAGAAAAATGGGATGCGGATTTTGTGTTTGTGACCCATTATCCTTCAAAAAAGCGTCCTTTCTACGCAATGGACGATCCGGAAGATCCCACATATACGTTAAGCTTTGACCTTCTGTTCCGGGGCATGGAGATCACTACAGGAGGCCAGCGGATCCACGATTACCACAGCCTTCTGGGAAAAATGGAAAAACGGGGGATGACGGAAGAAGGCATGGAACAGTATCTGAGCGCTTTCAAGTACGGGATGCCGCCTCACGGAGGGCTGGGAATCGGACTGGAGCGTCTGACGATGAAGCTGACGGGAGAAGACAATGTACGGGAAGCGACCTTGTTCCCAAGAGATATGAGCAGGCTGGAACCCTGACAGAGAGGCAGAGGTAAGGAGGGCAGTTATGGCAGAGAGAATAACAGATGAAATGATCGAATATGTGGGGATCCTGGCTAAGCTGGAACTGACAGCGCAGGAGAAAGAAACTGCAAAAGCGGATATGGAGAAGATGCTGGACTATATCGACATACTGAATGAACTGGATACTTCGCAGGTGGAGCCTATGACACATATTTTCCCGGTCAGCAATGTGTTCCGGGAAGATGAAGTGAGAAACGCAGACGGAAGAGCAGAAACGCTTGCTAATGCGCCTCAGAAAAAGGGCGACTGTTTCGAGGTGCCCCGGACCATCGGATAGAGGAAAGAACAGAAAAGCAGCATCGGAAAAATAAAACAAATGAACGGACAGAATCCGGGAAAGGCGGTGGCGGCAGTGGAATTGTTAGAACTGACAGCCCTTGAGCTGAGCAGAAAGATAAAATCCGGCGAGATCACGGTGAAAGATGGGGTGGAAGCAGTGATCAACCGCATAAAAGAAGCGGAGCCGGTGATCCACAGTTATATTATGATCGATGAAGAACGGGCGTATAAACAGGCGGAACAGGTACAGAGCCGGATCCGCGCGGGAGAGCTTACCGGCCCTCTGGCCGGGGTCCCGGCGGCAGTGAAGGATAACCTTTGCACGGAAGGGATGCCGACGACATGCGCATCCAGGATACTGGAAGGCTTCCGGCCGGCTTATACAGCAGAGGCTGTGAAGAACATACAGGATGCCGGGATGATCATCATTGGAAAGACAAATATGGATGAATTTGCCATGGGGAGCACAACGGAGACCTCTTACTTTGGCCCGACAAGGAACCCCCATAATACAAAACATGTGCCGGGCGGTTCTTCCGGGGGCTCCTGCGCGGCAGTGGCGGCGGGAGAATGCTTCGGGGCGCTGGGTTCCGATACCGGTGGTTCCATCCGACAGCCCAGTTCCCACTGCGGCGTGGTGGGACTGAAACCGACCTACGGGACGGTTTCCAGATACGGGCTGGTGGCTTACGGTTCGTCCCTGGATCAGATCGGTCCCATAACGAAAGATGTGTCTGACTGCGCGGCATTTCTGGAGGTGCTGGCATCGTATGACCAAAAGGACAGCACTTCCGTAAGAAGAGACGACTATCATTTTACAGACAGCCTGACGCAGGATATCAGGGGGATGAGGATCGGAATCCCGCAGGACTATATGGGAGAAGGGCTTGACCCGGAAGTACGGGATGCGCTCATGAAGGCGGCAGAAGTGCTGAAAGATCAGGGCGCTGTCGTGGAGACATTTGATCTGGGACTGGTAAAATACGCGGTCCCGGCTTACTATACGATCGCGTCCGCGGAGGCCAGCTCGAACCTGAGCCGGTTTGACGGGGTAAAATACGGCTATCGCGCAGCGGACTATGAAGGCCTTCACAATATGTATAAAAAGACCCGTTCCGAGGGATTCGGAGAAGAAGTAAAACGGAGGATCATGCTCGGTTCTTTCGTTCTGAGTTCAGGCTATTACGATGCGTATTACCTGAAAGCACTCAGAACAAAGGCCCTGATCAAGCAGGCGTTTGACCGGGCGTTTGAATCCTATGACCTGATCCTGGGTCCGGCGGCTCCTTCTACGGCGCCGGAACTGGGGAGGAGCCTGAGCGATCCGCTGAAAATGTACCTGGCGGATATCTATACGATTTCTGTGAATCTTGCGGGACTTCCCGGAATCAGCGTGCCGGCGGGAAGAGACAGCAAAGGCCTGCCGATCGGCATGCAGCTGATCGGAAATGTGTTCGGAGAAAAGACACTGCTCAGAGCAGCCTATACCTTTGAATGCGCCACAGAAAAAATGTTTGAAAAACAGGCAGAGATACCTAAAGAGGCGCAGACAGCCTTTTCTGACGGAAAGGGGGCGTTTTAAGCATGGCAAAACAATACGAGACAGTTATCGGACTGGAGGTCCATATTGAGCTGGCGACAAAGACGAAGATCTTCTGTGGCTGCAGTACCGAGTTCGGAGGAGAACCCAACGCTCATACGTGCCCGGTGTGCACGGGAATGCCGGGGGCCCTTCCGGTACTCAACCGGCAGGTCGTGGAATACGCCCTGGCGATGGGGCTGGCTGCCAACTGTGAGATCACGCGCATGTGCCGGTTTGACCGGAAGAATTATTTCTATCCGGACAATCCGCAGAATTACCAGATCTCCCAGCTTTATCTGCCCATCGCAAGAAACGGGTATGTAGAGATCGAGACGGCAGGCGGGACGAAGAGAGTGCGCATCCACGAGATGCATATGGAAGAGGATGCGGGAAAGCTGATCCACGATGAATGGGACGACACGTCCCTTGTGGATTACAACCGGAGCGGGGTGCCGCTGATCGAGATCGTATCAGAACCGGATATGCATTCCGCTAAGGAAGTCATCGCGTATCTTGAGAAGCTGCGCATGACCGCGCAGTATCTGGGGATTTCGGACTGCAAACTGCAGGAAGGATCCATGCGGGCGGATGTGAACCTGTCAGTCAGAGAAGCGGGAACGGACATCCTGGGAATCAGGACGGAGATGAAGAATCTGAACTCCTTCAAGGCGATCACCCACGCCATCGAGGGGGAGAGAGAGCGGCAGATCGAACTGCTGGAGGAGGGAAAGGCCGTCACCCAGGAGACCCGGCGGTGGGATGAGAACAAGGAACAGTCCTACGCCATGAGATCCAAGGAGGATGCCAAAGATTACCGGTATTTCCCGGATCCGGATCTGATCCCGGTGGTCATCAGCGACAGCTGGATCGAGGAAGTCAGATCCCGTCAGCCGGAGATGCGACCGGAAAAAATAGAGAGATATCAGAGAGAATATGAGATCCCCCGGTATGACGCGGAGATCATTACAGAATCAAAGAAACTGGCAGACCTGTTTGAAGAGACCGTGAAGATCTGCGGCAGACCCAAACAGACGGCAAACTGGATCATGGGCGAATTGTTCCGGCTTATGAAAGAGAGCGGGACACAGGCGGAGGATCTGAAACTGTCGCCTGCCCATCTGGCGGGGCTGATCGAACTGATCGACCAGGGCAGCATCAGCAGTTCCGTCGGGAAGAAAGTGTTTGAAAAAATCTTTGCTGAAGATGTAGATCCGGTGCAGTACGTAGAGGAACATTCCTTAAAGACAGTGAATGATGAAGATGCCCTCAGAGCGGCTGCGGAGAAAGTGATCTCCGATAATCCTCAGGCTGTGGATGACTATAAAGCCGGAAAAGAAAAAGCCTTTGGGGCTCTGATGGGTCAGACCATGAGAGCGCTGAAGGGCAAGGCAGACCCGGCAGCGGTGAGAAAAGTGCTGGAAGAGTTATTGCAATGAACGTAAAAGATATGTGATTCCATGCGGTAAAACAAATTAGCACTCAAACCTTGACATGGCTAATAACTCTTGCTATATTACTAATAGAACACGAGATTATGCGTGGTCAGCAAGGAGGAAAATGCCATGAATATTAATAGATTTACACAAAATTCACTTCAGGCTGTCCAGAACTGTGAGAAGATCGCCGCGGATAACGGCAATCAGGAGCTGGCGCAGGAGCATCTGCTCTATGCGCTGCTCACACAGGATGACAGCCTGATTTTAAAATTATTGGAAAAAATGAGCATCCAGGGCCAGTTCTTCATCAACCGTGTGGAACAGGCCATCGGTAAGCGGCCGAAAGTCCAGGGCGGTCAGGCTTATGTGGGACAGGATCTCAATAAAGTCCTCATTCATGCAGAAGATGAGGCAAAACAGATGGGGGACGAGTATGTCTCTGTGGAGCATCTGTTTTTAGCCCTGTTAAAATATGCAAGTAAAGATATGAAACAGCTTTACCGGGAGTTTGGCATCAGCAGAGAGGGATTTCTGCACGCATTGTCCACAGTCAGAGGCAATCAGAGAGTGACAAGCGACAATCCGGAAGCAACCTATGATACGCTGAACAAGTACGGACAGGATCTGGTAGAGCGTGCCCGGGATCAGAAACTAGATCCGGTCATCGGGCGGGATGAAGAGATCCGGAATGTGATCCGTATCCTGTCGCGTAAGACAAAAAACAATCCGGTGCTTATCGGAGAGCCCGGCGTCGGGAAGACGGCTGTTGTGGAAGGACTGGCACAGCGGATCGTCAGCGGGGATGTCCCGGAAGGGCTGAAGGAAAAAACGATCTTTTCCCTTGATATGGGAGCGCTTGTAGCCGGTGCCAAATATCGGGGCGAATTCGAGGAACGTTTAAAGGCAGTCCTTGAAGAGGTGAAAAACAGCGACGGAAAGATCATTCTGTTTATCGATGAGCTTCATACAATCGTAGGAGCCGGAAAGACCGACGGCGCAATGGACGCGGGAAATATGCTCAAGCCAATGCTGGCCAGAGGTGAACTGCACTGTATCGGCGCCACCACACTGGATGAGTACCGTCAGTATATCGAGAAAGACGCGGCTCTGGAGCGACGGTTCCAGCCGGTGATGGTAGATGAGCCTACGGTGGAAGACGCAATTTCGATCCTGCGCGGACTGAAAGAGCGTTATGAAGTTTTCCACGGCGTGAAGATCACGGACAGCGCTCTTGTGGCGGCAGCCACGTTGTCAAACCGTTATATTTCGGACCGGTTCCTGCCGGACAAGGCTATTGACCTTGTGGATGAAGCGTGCGCCCTGATCAAGACAGAGCTGGATTCCATGCCGACAGAGCTGGATGAACTGCGCAGAAGGGTCATGCAGCTGGAGATCGAGGAGGAAGCCCTCAAGAAAGAGGACGACCGTCTGAGCAAAGAGCGCCTGGAACATCTCCAGGAAGAGCTGGCGGGACTGAAAGAAGAGTACGCCGGCAAAAAAGTGCAGTGGGAGAATGAGAAGACATCTGTGGAACGCGTGCAGAAGATCCGCGAGGAGATCGAGCAGGTCAATAAAGATATCCAGAAAGCCCAGCGGGAGTATGACCTGAACAAGGCCGCCGAGCTTCAGTACGGCAGACTGCCCCAGCTGCAGAAACAGCTGGAGGAAGAAGAGGAGAAGGTAAAGGCAAAAGATCTGGCCCTTGTCCATGAGGCCGTCACGGAAGAGGAGATCGCGCGCATCGTTTCACGGTGGACCGGGATCCCGGTGGCGAAGCTGAACGAGAGCGAGAGGAATAAGACGCTCCACCTGGCGGATGAACTCCACAAAAGGGTTATCGGACAGGACGAAGGGGTGGAACTTGTGACAGAGGCCATCATCCGTTCTAAGGCAGGGATCAAGGATCCCGGGAGGCCGATCGGTTCATTTTTGTTCCTCGGGCCTACCGGAGTGGGCAAGACAGAGCTCGCGAAGGCGCTGGCACAGAGCCTGTTTGACGATGAGAACAACATGGTGCGGATCGATATGAGTGAGTACATGGAGAAATACTCTGTGTCCAGACTGATCGGAGCGCCTCCGGGATATGTGGGATACGATGAGGGCGGCCAGCTTACAGAGGCAGTCCGCAGGAAGCCGTACTCGGTGGTTCTGTTCGACGAGATCGAGAAGGCGCATCCGGATGTGTTCAATGTGCTCCTCCAGGTGCTGGATGACGGGCGGATCACGGATTCCCAGGGGCGGACCGTGGACTTCAAGAATACGATCCTGATCATGACATCCAACATCGGAGCAGGTTATCTGCTGGAAGGGATCCATGAAGACGGCACCATCGATGAGAAGTGCCAGGAACTGACCATGAATGACCTGAAAGCTCACTTCCGTCCGGAGTTTCTGAACCGGCTGGATGAAATTATCATGTTCCGGCCATTGACGAAACAGAATATCCGTGCCATTATTGATTTGTTGATATCGGATGTTAACAGACGGCTTGAGGAGAAAGAGCTGAAGATCGAACTTACAGAAGAGGCGAAAGATTTTGTGACAGAGGGAGGTTACGACCCGATGTACGGCGCAAGACCTCTGAAGCGCTACCTGCAGAAAAATGTTGAGACTCTTGCCGCAAGGCTGATCCTCGGCGGAGATGTGGGGCGGGGCGATACGATCCTGATCGATGTGGCCGACGGGAAGCTGACTGCATCCGTAAAAGGACAGGTCAGGCCGGCAGACTGATCCGGGAATTCCTGTATTTTCCTCAGCTGGGGAGTACGGCGGAAGGGGCGATCGTCAGATGACACCCATTATTTTTCATATTGATGTAAATTCGGCTTATTTAAGCTGGACAGCAGTAGAACAACTGAAAAAAGGAGCCAGAGTGGATCTGCGCGAGATACCGGCCATCATCGGCGGGGACCAGAAGTCCCGCCACGGCGTGGTGCTGGCCAAATCCTCTCCGGCAAAACGATATGGCATCCGCACAGGGGAACCTGTTGCGAATGCCTTTCGTAAGTGCCCGAATCTTGCCATGTATCCCCCGGACCACAAGATGTACCGGGAAAAGAGCAGACAGCTCATGGAGTATCTTCGGACATTTACGAAAGAGATCGAGCAGGTCAGCGTGGACGAGTGCTATATGAATTTTACGCCTATCATGGGCCGCTATCATTCTCCTGTAGACGGAGCAGTGGAGATCAAAGACGGCATTAAGGAGCGTTTCGGGTTTACTGTCAATATCGGTATTTCAACGAATAAGCTGCTGGCGAAGATGGCTTCGGATTTTGAAAAGCCGGACCGGATCCACACACTGTTCCCTGAGGAGATCCGGGAAAAAATGTGGCCGCTGCCGATCGGAGATCTCTATATGGCGGGCCGGTCCAGTGTGGAAACGTTCAAAAAGCTTGAGATCAATACGATCGGCGACCTGGCCGGGACAGATCCGGATCTGATCGCGCTGCATCTGAAAAGCCACGGCAGGATGCTGTGGGAGTTCGCCAATGGAAGAGGGGCGGAAGTAGTCCAGGCGGAGCCGGAGGAAGCCAAGGGGATCGGTAATTCTACGACGTTGAAAGAAGATATATCAGATATGAAAGAAGTCCGTCCGGTTTTTGAGGAACTGGCAGACAGTGTGGGAAACCGCCTGAAAAAGGCAGGAAAAAAAGCCGGCATGGTGAGCGCGGAGATCAAGTATTATGATTTTCGGACGATCTCCCATCAGATACAGCTGGACCGGCCGTCCAATGATCCGGCGGTCCTCAGCGAGACTGCTTGCGCGCTGTTCCTGGAAGTGTGGAGCGGGGAGCCGGTCCGGCTTCTTGGGATCCGGACGTCCAAACTGACCGATGAAGCGGCTCCCGAGCAGATGTCTATTTTCGATATAGAACCGCCGAAAGAGATGGATGAGAAGCACAGACGCGTGAAAAAGGCAATGGATGAATTGAACGCCAGGTTCGGGCAGGGAGCGGTAGTGAAGGCAAGTCTGATGAAAAGAAACGCGGGAAAGCAAAATGCAGGGAAACACGATGAAAAGAAAAAATTATAATCTGGAACTGATCCGGCTGATATCCTTTGTCCTGGTTATCGTGATCCATGTGACCAATTATTTCTGCAGGGCATATGGAAAGATAAGCGGCGGAGAGTATCTCTTTTCGCTGGCGCTGGATACGGCCGCCAGAGTCAGTGTACCCTGCTTTTTTATGATCACCGGCGCGCTGCTTGTGGGAAGGGATGAACCTCTGGCCAAGCATGGACGCCGCCTTCTGCGATTCCTTGTAGTGCTGATCGTATGGAGTGCGGTCTATTATTTCTGGAATACATTTTACATGGGGACGCCCTGTGACCTGGCAGCCATTCTGGACAAACCGACAGAGGAACATCTGTGGTATCTGTACGCAATGATCCCGATCTATCTGGTGCTGCCGTTCTTTCAGGTGATGTGCAGAGGAATGAGTATGAAGCTGGAAAAGGCGTTTCTTGCCGTGGCGTCTGCTGCTGTTCTTTTAAACTATATCCTGAGGCTTATGGACCAGGAGGCTTACTATGATCTTCCGCTGATCGGCGACCGCGCCTATGCCTACTATGTGTTTGTAGGCTATTATATCTATAAATACAGAAGACATATCCGTCTTGGCCAGAAAGCGGCCGGGATCATATGCGTGTGCGGTCTGGCCGCGGCTTTTGGAATCACACTTGCAGTGACAGTCAGCCAGGGCAGCCATTATGAGGGAGCCCTGACATATGAAACGCCGTTTATCGTAATAGCCGCCGCTGCATTCTTCCTGCTGATGCTCAGACTGAAAGAAGCGAATTTTGTTCCCGGAGAGCGGGCGCAAAAATGGATCGATCTGTTCTGCGGCTGTTCCTTTGGGATCTATCTGATCCATATTCTGTTTCTCGATAATTACAAAAAATTTGTGGAGCCATGGGATCTGTCCGCCTGGATCGCGGTGCCGGCCTTGGTGATCAGTATAGGGGCAGTGTCGTTTGTCTGCATCTGGCTGTTGAGAAAGACGAAAGCCGGAAAATGGTTTTCCTAAAATGCGGGGGGTTGAGTGTGGGCAGAAAACAAGATGACGGACATTCCTACCCCCATTGTCAATGATACGGATCAGGAGCCGGTTCTGTGTCGTGACCGTGTGGAGAGTGTTCTTTCCGGCTTCTTCGATAGCATCAAAGCCATGCTGTATATCATCCGTATGCCTTATTTATGGTGTGGGCCAGAAAGGAATCCGGGCTGGAGATCACTCCGTCCAGGATTTCTTTTTCAGTGATTCTTGACAGCAGTATCTCTCTTTCTGTTACTCTTTCCCAGTCATATGTGATATAGATAAATCCGCCGCGTTCGGTGGCATCGGGATATGCTGCGTCGTTCCTGGGATCCAGGAGCAGTGTACCCGCCCAGGTCTGTCCCTCATCCCGGCTTATCATGGCAGTCAGATTTGTCCTGCCGCGCCAGGATTTTACCGGTCCCTGTTTTCTGATTTCTTCCAGATCAATGCGCTCCTCAAACTGATAATGATTGACCATGAGCAGATTTCCGGAGGAAAGGCGCCGGATAAAGAACCGGGAGCAGGGGCCGTCAATATGACATTTCCGTCCGGCAGACCATGTCCTTCCTTTATCTTTGGAAAAGCTTTCCCCAATTCCGTCAAAAGTCCGGCTGAGCATCCAGATGGTGCCGTCCTTTTTTTCATACAGCATATGTTCATCAAAACTCCGGTTGGGCATATCGGCATGCCCCAGGAGATGGAAAGTTTTCCCGCGGTCAGAGGAAATATAGACATTAGGATAATATTCGTCCTGGAGCCCATGGTCCTCAGTCGGGGGTTCGCTGATCCAGATCGCGCATGGCAGGAGCCATTCTCCGCTGGACAACACGAGCGGTTTATTGATCATGACTCCGTTGGCGATCCGGCGGGGCTCTGAAAAGGTGAGTTCCCGGAAAGGAACCTGCGGATGCTGACATACGGAAGCCCATACGCCTGCCCGTCCGTCATTGAAACCCCGGCCCTGATTCCAGAACAGCCAGAGGCGTCCTTCCGGGTCCAGCCATATGTTCGGATCATAGAGGCGGATGGCTGGATCCGGATGCTTGATCACAATAGAATCTCCCGAGAAGGTCAGCCCCCGGTCAGTGCTTATAATGACTTTTATGTAATTGCCAGGTACCTCCGGCTCAGCTCCCCCGTAAAATATGACAAAGACAGAACCGTTGTCCAGTGCCTCAACAGAAGGCGCAGCCTGCCAGCGGCGCACCGAATCTTGAAATTCATTTTCCTCTGGATTGAATTTTAAGATAGCAGGGGTCATGGCAGGATCAAGATAGTCCATTTCTATACCTCCATTTCAAAAACGATATAATTTTCCGACAATTTTTTGACAAAAATATAATAATCTCGAAAAAATGTAATTGTCAAACGAAAAAACAGATAAAAACATCAAAACAGGAAAATGCACAAACATACCTATTCAAAATTAGAAATAGTTACAAAAAGAAAATGAGTAAATTGAAGGCGAAAAACAGAAGCTTTATACTCATCATAGATGAGCAGTCAGGAAAGAGGCGCTCAGAGAAGAGAAAGAAGGTGAAAGTTTGCTTGATTTAGCAATCAGGAACGGCATACTGGTGCTGGAAAACGGTGTTGTATGCGGTGAGGTCGGGATTCGGGACGGAAGGATCGTCTGTATCGGACAGGAAGGAGAGATCGGAGAAGCGCGGCAGACTGTTGACGCGGAGGGGAAATATATATTCCCGGGATTTATTGACCCTCATGTACACTGCTGGGATCCGGGACGAGGGATCCGGGACGACTGGTATTATGCGTCCAGAGCAGCGGCAGCAGGAGGGATCACCACGATCATAGAGCACCCTTTGAGTATTCCGCCTGTAAAAGACGAGGCTTCTTTTGCGTTGAAAAAAAGGACGGCAGGCGAAAAATCCTGCGTGGATTTTGCTCTTTGGGGAGCGCTTGTCCCGGACAATCTCAAGGAACTGGAAAAGATGTATGCAATGGGAGCAGTAGCGTTTAAAGGTTTCATCTCATACTGCAATGAAGATTATCCCCACATTCCCGACTCTGTGCTCTATGACGCCCTCCGTCTGTCCAGAAAAAAAGGCTTTCTTCTGGCTGTACATGCGGAGAATGCGGAGATGGCGGATACAGGAGAAAAGAGGATGAAGGCGCAGGGGCGCCGGGATCCTCTGGCACACATGGAGAGCCGGGACGAGATCGTGGAGTTGGAAGCTATCAACCGGGTGATCTTTTTTACGGAACAGACCGGCGGTCATATGCACATCGTACACATGACTATTGCCGGAGGAGCTGAACAGATCAGAAAAGCACAGCAGAGAGGTGTGGATATCAGCGCGGAAACCTGCCCACATTATATCGCGGCGGACTGCAGGCTGCTGGAAGAGCGTGCCGGGTTCGCGAAGTGTACGCCTCCCCTGCGCAGACCGGAAAATACAGAAGCAATGTGGGAATACTTAAGAAACGGGACGATCACTATGATCACATCGGATCATACCGATTATCTGTACGAGGAAAAACTGGCGGCAAAAGAAGATATCTGGGCATGTGAAAACGGCATGCCGGGCGTTGCGACGCTGGCTCCGCTGACTTTGGATGCATGTATGAACAGACACGGATTTTCTGCGGCCGAGACAGCAAAGCTTCTGTCGACAAACGCAGCCAAAAAATTTGGAATATATCCGAGAAAGGGATGCCTGCGGATCGGGGCAGATGCAGATTTTGCAATTGTGGACATGGGAAGAGAATGGATCGTTGACGGCGGAAAATTATATTATAAACAGAAATGGAGCCCCTATGACGGATGGAAGATCAAAGGCGCGGTAGACAAAACGATCGTCAGAGGAAAAATCGTCTATGACAGCGGACGTATTCTGGCAGAGAAAGGATACGGCAGATTTATCAACCCTAGGGAAATTTCTGAAGAATCATTATAGGAGACCAGTATGCAGGATATGAATTATCAGCAGATCAGAAAAAGTGGGTTTTTCAGATCAAATTCAGAGATCATGCGGTTTCTGATCCTGGAGTATCTGGCTGAGTCAGACACGTCTATGGGAAGCTGGGTTCTGACAAACAAGCTGAAAGAGCAGGGTCTGAAAACCAGTCTGGCCACAGTAGGAAGGGCTCTGAAAGCTTCCGATGGAGACGGGTATACAAGTCTTGAAAACAATGAAGGACGGATGATCACGGAAAAGGGCAGGGAGTATGTCCGGAAAAATCAGAACGAGATCCGCCGGTTTTATCTGAACAACAGACTGATGAATTCAGTGAAGATCGATTCTTCAAAACAACTGGAGGATATCATTACCGTAAGGATCCTGCTGGAGACTGATTCCGTGCGCAGGGCCGTGCTGAACCTGACAGAGGAGGCTGTCGGGCGGATGAAGAGGATCCTGACAGAAGTAGATGCGCATCCGGAAGACCTTTCTCTTGTCACAAGGCTGAATGCACAGTTCCATAAAGAAATCGCCGCAGTGGCAGATAACCGGTTTGTGATGACGATCATGGACATTTTGCTGGATGAACAGTGGAATATAGAAAACAGCTTTGATGTACAGCCAAAATATCACAATTATGAAAATGCACAGGATCATTGGCGGATTCTGCGATCCATGGAGGAGAGAGACCCGGACAAAGCCGCCCGACACATGAAACGGCATCTTGAAAAACTGCGGGATGACGCACTGAGAGGAATACAGTTTTCCGATGAAGAGGAAGAAAGGAACGGATGATCATGGGAAACCGTGTGGAAATGACAGGGATCACAAAGCGTTTTGGCGCTGTCACAGCAAATGACAAAGTGGATTTTGTCTGCAAGGATTATTGTATCCACGGCCTGATTGGGGAAAACGGGGCCGGGAAGACAACGCTGATGAAGATCCTGTACGGGATGTACAGCCCGGATGAGGGAAGCATCAGGATCAACGGAAAGGAGGTCAGGCTGACTTCTCCAAAAACAGCGATCCAGCACGGGATCGGTATGGTACACCAGCATTTCACCCTGGTTCCGTCACTGACTGTGGCGCAGAATATCATACTGGGGAATCCGCCTAAAAAAGGACTGGGTGTAATCGACCGGGACAGGGCCATCAAAAAAATCCGGGAAATGTCAGAGCTCTACAATCTGAAAGTAGATCCGCTGGCCGTTGTGGAAGACCTTCCGGTAGGAATCTGTCAGAGAGTGGAAATTTTGAAGGCTCTTTACCTTGGGGCAGATATTCTGATCCTGGATGAGCCGACAGCGATCCTGACCCCCCAGGAGATCAGACAGCTTTTTATTACGCTCAAGGAATTAAAGGAAAAGGGAAAGAGTATCGTTCTGATCACACATAAGCTGGCGGAACTGACCTCTGTGACAGATGATATTACGATCTTAAGGAACGGGAAAGTAACCGGACATCTGAAGACCAGCGAGACCTCGGAAGAGGAGATCGCCCGGATGATGGTAGGGAAAAAGATGAATATGGAAGTCACAAAGGAAGAACACCGGCCAGGAGAAGTCAGGTTAAAAGTGACGGATCTGACCAGATATGACAAATTTGGCGTGCAGACTCTGGATCAAGTATCTTTTGAGGTGCGGGCCGGGGAGATAGTGGGAGTTGCAGGTGTCCAGGGAAATGGGCAGACAGATCTGATCGATGTGATCACAGGATTTGAAAATGAGTATGACGGCACTGTTATTATAGGCGGGAAAGAATTTCGCGCACAGGATGGTGTGGCAAAGAGGCGTTTACAAGGTCTGATGCATATCCCGGAAGACCGGCAGTCAAGAGGAGCGGCGCTGGAAGCATCCCTGCTGCAGAACTACAGTATGGGAAACTTTATCAATCAGAGGGGCGGCTCACCGCTTATCAACTGGCGAAGCCAAAAGGTAAAAGCGGAGGAAGCCTATAAAATGTATGGGATCAAATATGGAAAGATAGAAGATCCGGCCTATTCCCTTTCAGGAGGAAATCTCCAAAAAACAATAGTGGCACGGGAAATGCTGGCAGAACCGACTGTGCTGATCGCTGCTCAGCCGACTCGGGGCGTGGATATAGGCGCAACAACTTTTATCCATGAAAAACTACTGGAACAGAGAGAAAAAGGCGTAGCTATCCTGCTGGTATCGTATGAACTGTCTGAGATCATGTCGTTAAGTGACCGGATCCTGGTGATGTATAACGGGAGGATTATCGGCGAGACTACGACAAATGAGAGCAGCGAGGAAGATATCGGGCTTCTGATGGCCGGAATCAAAGGAGGTGACGCTTCGTGAATTTTGATTTCAGACAGCAGCCGATCAAGATCAGTTCAGCGATCCTGGCGATTATACTGGGTCTGATTGTCGGATCAATTTTTATTGCTTTTACCGGGAATAATCCTATTATAGTTTATGGCTATATGATAAGCGGTGCCTTTGGCAGCCCGTCCGCTATTGCGTCCACCCTTCGCTGGACAACGCCTCTGCTGTTTGCGGGACTGGCGGCAACGGTAGCCTTCCGGGGCGGGATGTTTAATTTTGGAGTAGACGGACAGCTGTATATGGGAGCTTTTGCGGCGGCGCTGGCCGGTATCTATTTTGAGGGACTGCCCATGTTTCTGCACATCTTGGTCTGTTTTGGGGCAGCCATGATCTCCGGATGTCTGTGGGCAGTAATCCCGGCACTGATCCGGGTACGTCTGGGAGGAAATGAGGCCATTCCGGCAATGATGATGAATTATATCGCCATGTATCTGTGCGATTATTTGACGCAGACATTTTTTCTGCCGGAGGATACCTACGGACAGACTATGGCGACAGAACTGATCAGTGAAAATGCCAGACTGGAGAAAATCATACCGCCGTACACAGTGACATATGGATTTGTGATCGCGGTAGCGCTGATCATCCTCGCGCATTTTGCGTTAAAGTATACGAAAGCCGGATTTCGGGTATCAATGACAGGATTGAACAGTGAATTTTCTCATTATGGCGGGATCCAGGTCGATCAGATCCGGTGGCGCGCGATGCTGCTGAGCGGGGCGATAGCCGGACTGTGCGGGGCCGCGGAGGTAATGGGCGTTACCTGGCGTTATGAATCAGGATTTTCACCGGATTTCGGGATTGAAGGAATTCTGGCGTCCCTTCTGGGAGGGAATGAACCATTCGGACTTTTCCTCGGAGCGCTGTTTATGGGGGCGATGAAAGCGGGTTCCCTGGTAGTAGAGAGAAGCGCCGAGGTGCCAAGAGCCCTTGCGGAAGTAATCAAAGCTTTTATCATCTGTTTCGTATCGGCGAGATATCTGTCCGCCTATATCGGACTGGACAGGCTGACAGAAACAGCGAAAAGGGCTTTCTATAAAATAAGAAAGAAAGGAGGAGATGAACCAGATGCTGAATAATCTTATCATTACCGTACTGGCAGTATCTGCGCCGATTCTGCTGTGCGCGATCGGTTCTTTGCTGTGTGACAGGGCAGGAGTGACCAATATTTCCCTGGAAGGAACAATGCTGATTTCTGCTTTCGCGGCAGTTGCCGGATGCTATTTTACAGAAAACTGGATCACAGGCATACTGGCCGGTGTGGGAGCCGGACTGGCAGCATCGCTTTTCTTTGCTCTGATAACGATCAAATTCGGCGGGGCTGAGCTGGTGGTCGGCTTTACGATGAATGTGCTTTTAGACGGATTGTCAATCTTTCTGCTCAGGACGATCTTCGATGTCTCCGGGTCACTGGTATCGGAACGGATCGTAAAGATCCCTGAGTTTTCCGTGCCGGTGCTGAAGGATATTCCGATTTTGGGCGGCTTTATGACAGATCTGAATATTCTGGTATGCTTTGCGTATATCAGTGTATTCCTGGCATATTTTATTCTGAAAAAGACGCAGCTGGGATTGCAGATCATATCCAGCGGAGAAAATCCGCAGGCTGCCGCGACGGTGGGAATCAGTGTCTACAGGATCCGCCTTCTGACTTTGGTCATCACAGGAGTCCTATGCGGACTGGCAGGTGCTCAGTTGTCCATTGGATATCTGTCTATGTTCACGGAAGGCATGACGGCAGGCAGAGGATTCATCGCGCTGGTGGCGGTCATGTTTGCCCGGGGAAATGCCCTGCGGGTGCTTCTGGTGACGATGCTGTTCGGAACGGCGGAAATGCTGTCGAATTATCTGCAGCTTTATGAGTACTCATCCTATTTGATCCTGATGATCCCATACATCTGCGTGATCGCGCTGACGATTATTCAGCTCATGTTGGAAAAAAAGAAGCAGAAGATCAAAAGAGCAGTAAAGAAAGCAGTTCAGTAATCCGTTATTTAAATTCATGAGAACAATTAGGAGGAATATGTATGAAAAAGAGATTGTTGGCAGTACTTCTTTGTATGGTTATGCTGGTTCTTGCGGCAGGATGCTCCGGTGGAGACAAGGAACAGAGCAGCGGGGAAGCTGAAGGAGGAGATATCACAATGAGCGCTGCATTTGTGACGGTGCAGCCACTTGGAGACCCTACGATTGATCTGTGCTACGCGGGTTTTGAAAAAGCTGTAGAGGAGTTTGGCTTTGAAGAGACGACTGTTGTAGAGGCGAAAGCCGGAGAATATGAAGAAAATTTCCGGGCTCTCTGCGAGGAGGGATACGGACTCATTATCGCCAATATGCCGGAACTGCAGGAAGCAGTCGGAAGAGTGGCGCCTGACTATCCGGATACAAAATTTATGATCGCGCTTGGCGAGGCAGACGGTGACAATGTAATCAGCACATGGAACGAGGAACAGTACGGAACCTATATTACAGGAGTGTATGCGGGACTGATGACAAAAACGAACAAGGTAGCGTTCCTCGGCGGTGTGGACAACGATCAGCTTGGCAGAGTAGGCGGCGGTTTTGTGGACGGTGTTGCCGCTTCCAATCCGGACTGTGAAGTGGAAGTAATGTTCGTCGGCGATTTCTCGGATCCTACCAAGGGAAAGCAGATGGCGGATCTTCTGTACAATGAGGGATGCGATATCATTTTCCAGGCGGCCGCAGAATCTGGAAAGGGCGTTTTTGAGAGCGCGAAAGAACTGGGTGAAGGACATTATGTGATCGGTATCGACGTGGATCAGAACGGGGATCTCCCCGGACAGGTGATTGGCTCTTTTGTGACACCATACGATGAGTGGGTATATGAGGCGATGAAGGAATATGCAGAGGGGAATTTTGAGGGTCGCGTAATCTATAGGAGTGTTGCAGAAGGGACAACCCTGAAAATGGCTACAGACTATATCGATGTTCCGCAGGATGTACAGGATGCGGTGGCGGAAGCTACGGAACAAGTACTGAACGGAGAGATCGAGCCGTCATCAACTTTAAAATAGCAGGAAGGGGGCAGTTGTCTTGAAAACAGTTATGGTGATCGGATGCAGCGGACTGATCGGGCATGCTTTGGTGAAGAAACTTTTGGATGAAGGCTATGATGTAGTCGGATATTCCCGAAATATTCCGGACATTAAAAACCAACATTTTTTCCCGTACATAGGGGAATTATATGAAATCAGCCGTATGGTCCAGGCAATGCTGGATCACCAGGTGGAAGTTGTGGTACACAACGCGGCTTTGTCCCATCCGAAGATGGCGGCGGATGACCCGTACAAAATGTTCCAGATCAACCTGGCAGGTGTGATCAATTCCATAGAAGCAGCAAGGATCACCGGAGTAAAAAGATATCTTTTTGCCAGTGCAGCCGGGGTATATGGCAATAACATCTCAGATCCGATTACTGAGGACATGCCGCTGCAGTCGGAATGTGCTTATGATTCGTCCAAGATCGCTGCCGAGGAAGTTGTAAAAAATTACGGAATCGAGTGTGGGATCCTTCGTATTGGGTTCGTATATGGACCGGGACGTGTCCGTGAGTGTCCGATTGCGATGCTGCTTAAGGCAGTCCATGAGAATACAGCAGTGAGATGGGACTCCGGAGCAGACCAGTATCTGGATTATGTATACATTGATGACGTAGTCCGCGGCATGACACAGGCTGTGGGTGCAGAGAAACTGAGGTATAAAGTTTACAATATGGGTGGGGGTATGTTCACTCCATACCGGAATGTTGTAAAGATTGTCCAGGAACTGTTTCCACAGGCCAGGATGGAGATAGGGAGCGGCGGACTGGGATATGATAATATTGGGAGGATGGACAACAGCAGGGCCTGGGAAGATTTTGGCTATAAACCCCAGATAACTCTGGAAGAAGGAATCAGAAGATATGATGAATGGCTGTTTGGAAAATAAAGCATATAAAAAACGTTTTTTCAATGAGAAACTAATCGCTATTCTGAGAGGAGTAGATCAAGAGCGGCTTCCTGCAACTGTAGACGCACTGAAAAAGGGGGGAATCACATTAGTCGAGATTCCGTTTGATCAAACAAAGACACCGGAATACACGACAGAAAAAATAAAGACGGTGCTCACCAATTTCAGCAGAGAAAACGTACTCTGTGGAGCCGGAACGGTTCTGTCACCAGAACAGGTACAGGCTGCGTATGATGCGGGAAGTAGTTTTATTATAACGCCTTCTGCAAAGCAGGATGTCATCCGCTGTGGAAAAGAGCTTGGACTGTTTGTTATGGCAGGCGCGATGAGCCCGACAGAGATTGAAAATGCATATGAATGGGGAGCAGACGTTATTAAGATCTTCCCGGCAGACGTACTGGGAGTTTCTTATATAAAAGCTCTGAGAGGTCCATTCCCCTATATCCCTCTGGCAGCAGTGGGAGGGGTGGATCTGGATAATATTAGCCGGTTCTGTGACGCAGGGATTTCCATGTTTGGCATTGGAGGCAATCTGGTGAGAAAAGACATGATCTGCGGCGGGGATTATGACAGGATGGCAGAGCTGGCCGGAAAGTATGTTGAAAGGATCCGCGCATACCAGAAATAGCGGGAAAAGCGGCAGGAGGTCCGGCATGAAGTATATTCTTACGATAGACACAGGAACTACAAATACGAGAGTACTCCTCTGGAAGAACAAAACAGAACCGGTACGATTGGCACAGACGGCAGTAGGAGTAAGAAATACAGCCGTTGACGGGACTAACAGGAAATTAAAGGCGGGACTACGGCAATGCATGGAACAGATCCTGCATATGGAAGGAATCTGCTGGGATGACGTCGGAAGTATTCTGGCCGCAGGAATGATTACGTCAGAACTGGGACTGGTGGAGATCCCCCATGTGGAAGCGCCTGCCGGGGTCCGAGAACTGTCCCTACACATGGAGAAACATTGCATGCCGGAGATATGTCCACTGCCGGTCTGGTTTATTCCAGGGATCAGAAACCAGGGGAGTGTATCCAATCTATCCGGCGTAGAACAGGCAGATATGATGCGGGGCGAAGAGGTAGAGAGCCTGGCGCTGCTCCAACGTTTCCCAGAAGAGGGACAGAAACTGCTGGTGTTGCCGGGAAGCCATACGAAATATATATCTGTCGATGAACAGGGAAAGATTCAAGGCTCGGCTACATCCATTGCCGGGGAACTGCTGGAGGCCATTACGAAAGAGACAAGCATTGCAAAAACAGTGGATTCTCACTTCGCCGAGGAAGAAAATTATGACAGTGATATGGCATTGCTGGGCTATAAGACGGCACGGGATGTGGGGATTGGGCGTGCCTGCTTCTGCGGAAGGATCATGGAGATCCTGCTGGAACAGACACCGGACCGGATAGCAAGCTATATCCTTGGGGCTATTCTTGAAAGTGATATCCGGATGTTGAACAGCAGTGCGATTTCAGGCCAGAAGAAGGCCAGGATTATAATAGCGGGGAAAAATCCGCTCCGGCAGGCCCTGTATGAGATTTTTTCCAGAGAGGTAAAGTGTGCGGAAGTTACGCAGTATATACCAGAGAAAAATGCTGTGCCTTTAAGCGCGGCCGGTGCGATGCTTGTAGCCAAGCAGGCAGGGCTCCTTTAATTTCTGTCTTTCCAGAATAAAAATCTTTAACATTTCTTTAGAATCTTATATCAGCCCCCTTAAGATTTGCAGGATATCCTGTATACAGTTGAAAGGGGGCTGTATTTTTTGACTATCCAGGATCTTACCAATTATTTTTTACAATATGGCGCTTTTTTCATCTATCTGATCGTACTATTGGAATATCTCAATCTCCCCGGATTTCCGGCAGGAGTGATCATGCCTCTGGCGGGGCTGTGGGCGGCTCAGGGTGAAATCAGTTTTCCGGTAGTCATGCTGCTGACTGTAGCGGCAGGACTGACCGGAAGCTGGGCTCTATATCTGTTGGGCAGATTTGGAGGGGGAAAACTTCTGGAAGTTTATTTCAGAAAATTTCCAAAACACCGTCCGGTCATTGAGGAAAAAATGGAGTTTCTAAGGAGAAAGGGGTCAGTCGGTGTGTTTATCAGCAAGCTGCTTCCCATGGTACGTACGATCATCTCTATTCCGGCGGGAATGGTAAAGATGGATTTTGCGAAATATACGATCAGTTCGATCTGTGGAATATTCCTCTGGAATCTGGCATTTGTCGGAGCAGGATATTTCTTCGGGGACGCGGCGATTCGACTTTTATCTTAGGACATGCAAGGGAGAAATAATTTATGAAAATTACAGTGAAGGGGGATGAGTTTGATGAAGATCGCAATGTTGACCAATAATTACAGACCGTTTGTGGGCGGAGTACCGATTTCAGTAGAACGTCAGGCGCAGGAGCTGATCCGCCTCGGAAATCAGGTCACAGTTTTTGCTCCAATGTATGGAGAGAGTATGGAAGAGAGGGAAAAGTTACTGGAAGAGGACAGACGGGCCCCGGAGCGGGTAGTACGTTACTGCTCCCAGAAGAAAAAGATGGATAACGGAATGGTGTATCCGGCAGTCTATCCGAAAGCAATTATAGACATATTTGCGCGGGAGCATTTTGACTGCATCCATGTGCATCATCCAATGTTTGTCGGGCCATGGGGATTATGGCTTGGGAAAAAATACAGGATTCCGGTTGTATATACATACCACACAAGATATGAGGATTACCTTCATTATCTTTCTGTTTTTCGGGTGAAAAATGAAAGCCTCTGGATAAAGAAAAAAGCTGTAGAGATGATCCGGAAACAACTCATCCCGTTTTATATGGGATGGTTTGCAGGAAAATGCGATCTTGTACTGGCTCCGTCAGAGGGGATGAAGAAGGTCATCCGGGAATATGGAGTGAAAACTCCGACGGAAGTGCTTCCTACCGGACTGGATGAGACTTTTTTCCGGAAAGATGTGGAAAAGTCAGAGAAAATACGGCAAAAATACGGCAGGGGCAAAAAGAACCTGCTGGTCACTGTATCCCGGCTGGAAAAGGAAAAAAATTATGGCTTTCTGATCAGAGGAATCGCGGAGATCAGAAGGAAAATGGGAGATGATTTTCATGTTCTGATCCTTGGAGACGGAAGTCAGAAATCCGAACTTAAGACAAGAGCTTCCATTCTGGGAGTTCAGGATATGATCACTTTTGTGGGCAGCATTCCCAATGAGAGTGTGAAGGATTACCTCTATTCTGCGGATTTGTTTCTGTTTGCGTCGAAGTCAGAGACACAGGGGATTGTGCTGGCAGAGGCAATGGCAGCAGGATGTCCTGTGGTAGCGGTCCAGGCGGTGGGAGTGGACGATATCGTGGAGGATGGGATCAACGGATTTCTGACAGCTGAAGAGGAAGAAGAATGGTCAGATCGTGTGATAGAAGCACTCCGGGAAGAAAATTATAAAAAGATGCAAAAAGCGGCATTTCGGACCGCAGCAAATTATCGATCTTCCACGCTTGCCATATACGAAGAGATGCTCTACAATCAGTATAGTGCGCTAAAAACTTCCGGAGGGGAGACTTATGAAGATGAAGAAACTCGCAGAGAACACTCTGCAATGGCTGTTCACTAAATATCTTGATTTTATCGAACGGACAGTCAAGATACAATGGTATGAGGAGAATCATTATGGCGACAGTCAGATCTTTGGATTCTGGCATGAAGACAGTTTTTTCATGAATATTGTGCTGGATAAACTGTCCGCCAAGACTACTCCGGTGGATGTCATTGTGACAGCCGATACAAGAGGAAATTATATTGAGAACATGGTGCAAAAAAGCGGCGGAAATGCCCTTAGAGTCCCGGACGGATTCAAGGCATTTACCGCACTGAAAAAAATCGTTCAGGATTCGTATGAGAAGACCCATTCAATAGCTGTGGCGCTGGACGGGCCGCTTGGCCCCAGACATGAGCCGAAGAAACTGGCATTTTATCTGTCAGAGCATGCACAGGAAGAGTTTGTAGGGATCTCACTTTCCTATTCCTCTTGCCTGCGTCTGAAACGACGGTGGGATAAATATGTAATACCGCTGCCATTTACCACAGTTACTGTGGCGGTGAAAGATTATGGCGTAGTAAAGAAAAACGCAGTGCCGGAACTGCCGGTGGATGCAGAATTTGCGAAGGGGGCCGTGTACCTTTTAAAAGGGGCCTGACCCCTTTTAAAAGGTACACGGCCCCGATGAGCTGAATTTATCAGAATAATCAGATAATAAGGAGTCATTATGGAAGTAAATCATATTTTAGTTGTTGAGGATGACAAGGAGATCCGGGAGGGGGTCCAGATCTATCTCCAGAGTCAGGGATACAAAGTATTTCAGGCTGCGGACGGCATTGAAGGACTGGAGGTGCTGGAGAAGGAGGAGATCCATCTTGCGATCATAGATATCATGATGCCCCGGATGGACGGCATCCGTATGACGATGAAGTTGCGGGAAAAATATGATTTTCCGGTGATTATGTTATCCGCGAAATCCGAAGAAGTAGATAAGATCACAGGATTGAATATCGGTGCGGATGACTACGTGACAAAGCCGTTTACTCCAATGGAGCTGATGGCAAGGGTTAATTCCCAGCTAAGGCGGTACAGGAAATTTCTGGAGAAGCTTGCTCCAAAGGAAAATGTGCATGTGATCGGTGGTCTGGAAATCAATGAAGACTCGGTAGAAGTATCTATGGATGGTAATCTGGTAAAACTGACCCCCATCGAATATAAGATCCTGCTGCTTTTGGCTAAAAATCCCGGAAGAGTATTCTCAGCGGAGGAAATCTATGAACGGGTCTGGCAGGAGAAAGCGATTAATACGGATACGATCATGGTACATGTACGGAACATAAGGGAAAAGATTGAGATTGATCCCAAAAATCCAAAATATTTAAAGGTGGTGTGGGGTGTTGGATACAAGATCGAAAAGCAGCCATAAAATCGGTATTATCACAGCTGTTTTAATCCTGGCTCTCTGCTCTGTGATCATGATGGGGCAGTATGGTTCCATGGCTTCCTATCTGAACACTGAGGAAGCAGAGGCGACGTGGAATACAGATGCCCTCTGGGGAATGGGATATGACCTGAATGAAGGAAATTATATTCTGTACAATGAATATGCGAAAGAAACAGACCCGTCGGAAGTGCTGGAAGAATACGGTCAGCGTCGGTTTGACCTGACAAAAAAATATCTGGATTACGGAGTATTTAACAGTGAAGGGGAATCCGTTCTGGATGATACAAGTAACACGGTATCAGACCGGCTGCAGGCCGAGGATACAGAAGATTACGCATTTCGCGTGACATATTGGTTTTCACAGAGCGGGGAACTTTCAGGCATACAGGTGGACGGGACAGAGATGTCTCCTCAGGAAGCATATAATCTGGAAGTACAATACTTGAATGAATTTGCGAATTCACAGGAGGATTATGGAATTGCGAGTATCGCGACCATCAGTGATGTCAGCATAGTATATGGTATGACTGAGGACAATCTCATATCCTATTGCAGCGCATTTTCGTCGGACGATATAGGAGTATATGATCTGGCGTATTCTCCGGCCTTTGCGGATACCCTGAAAGTATTGTGCTTGATTATTGTAGTGGCAGCGCTTTTATTGCCATGTGTAAAGCGTCTGGACATCAGCGAAATGAAAATGTTCCAGGTACCTTTTGAAATCCCGGTGATCGTGCTGTTGTGCCTCTTCGCCACAGAAGTCATCATAATCCCCGCGGAGATGGCATATATGACCATCAACGGAACGTTTCTGCAGAGTTCGGGGTACATTTTGGAGACAGGGATAACACTGATCAATTTTGCCGTTTGGTTTATTTTCTTTGGAATTTTATTCTGGGCGGTTACTTCCATGAGGGTAATGGTACGGATGAAGGGGGCGTACTGGAAAGAACGTACACTGACCGTGAGAATGATACGGCGGATCAGAAACAGAGGTGATGAAGATGACGTCAAAATGAAAGAAAGAGCCGGGGGGATCATCAGAAAGATCAGAGACTTTTTCGCCAGACAGTATGATGCCCTCCAGCACCTTGATTTTCAGGATAAGACCAACAGGACCATCTTGAAGGTCGTAGTGATCAATTTTATTATTTTGTTTATTGTATGTCTGTTCTGGTGGTATGGGACATTTGCTCTGATCATATATTCAGTCCTGCTGTTTTTCTTCCTTAGGAAGTATATGACAGATATTCAGGAAAAATATAAACTGCTTTTAAAATCTACAAACCAGCTTGCCGAAGGACATCTGGATGTACCTATTGATGGTGACATCGGACTGTTCAATCCAATACAGGACGAGTTGAAAAAGATCCAGAAAGGTTTTAAAAAGGCTGTAGAGGAAGAAGTGAAAAATGAGAGGATGAAAACAGAGCTGGTCACGAATGTATCTCATGATCTGCGTACACCTCTGACTGCGATTATCACATATACCGACCTTTTAAAAAATGAAAAGGATGAAGAAAAGCGAAAAGAATATATCCAGGTGCTGGAAAGAAAGTCCCTGAGACTGAAAGTGCTGATCGAGGATCTGTTTGAGATCAGCAAAGCGGCCAGCAAAAGTGTAGTCATGCATTTTATGAAAGTAGATATCATTGATCTTCTCAAGCAAGTGGAACTTGAAAATGACAGCAAGATCAAGGAGATGAACCTGGAGTTTAAATGGAGGCTTCCGGAGCATAAGCTGGTGATGTATCTTGACAGCCAGAAGACGTACCGCATTTTTGAGAATCTGATCGTCAACATTACAAAATATGCGCTGCCGCACACCCGGGTCTATATCGAGGTGACAGAAAAGGAAAGTTCTGTGCATATCTCCATGAAAAATGTATCGGCTACAGAACTGGACTTCAACACAGACGAGATCACAGACCGGTTTGTAAGAGGCGACTCTTCAAGAAATACAGAAGGTTCCGGGCTGGGCCTGGCTATCGCCAAAAGTTTTGTGGAACTGCAGCATGGGACCCTTAAGATTTCTACAGAAGCGGATCTGTTTAAAGCGGATATTATGCTTCCGAAGCTCGAAATTCCGGCAGGGGGGGGCGAATCCGGTACAGAAATATTGTCCTGACCGCGTGAAAGAAATACGTGCCGGACGCATCATACAGTTATTGTTTTATTCTTCTTTTCCTATTATAATGATATTGGTAAGAGTAACTGCGGACTGTAAAGAAAGGGAGAAAAAGAATATGAAATACGAGATCAAAGGAGATGTGCTTCCGGTAGTGATCTGCTACCTGGAAAACGGTGAGACAATGATCACTGAAAAAGGTTCTATGAGCTGGATGTCACCGAATATGAAAATGGAGACCACGTCCAACGGAGGAGTGGGAAAAGCTCTTGGCAGGATGTTTGCGGGCGAATCCATTTTTCAGAACAGATATACTGCTGTGAATGGCAATGGAATGATTGCTTTTGCATCCAGTTTTCCAGGTCAGATCCGTATGTGGGAAGTAAAACCCGGCAATGAAGTAATTGTACAGAAATCAGGATTCCTGGCAGCGGAGGCCAGCGTGGAACTGTCCGTATTCTTTCAGAAAAAATTAGGAACAGGATTTTTCGGCGGTGAAGGCTTTATCATGCAGAGACTGTCGGGGCAGGGAACAGCGTTTCTTGAGTTTGACGGATATGTGGTAGAATATAATCTCCAGCCCGGGCAGCAGATTGTTGTCGATACCGGATATCTGGCGGCTATGGACGGATCATGCAGTATGGAGATCCAGAAAGTTCCGGGGCTTAAGAACATGGTGTTTGGCGGCGAGGGGCTGTTTAATACGGTGATCACCGGACCAGGGCGCGTGTGGCTCCAGACAATGCCTATTTCCAATGTAGCAGGAGAAATTCTCCGGTTTATGCCGGCCAAATAGACAAATTTGAGTTTGTCGGAGTGATTCAGAAGCCGCCGGGAAGGATAGATAAACCTTAGGGAATAGAAAAAAGCCGGTATCGGAAAAACGTATTCTGCCGCCGCAGAAAGGTGCTTCCGAACACTATTCTTTTCCTGCTCTACAGTTTATCTGTCCTTTCCGGCGTCATGATTCATTCCCCGTCAATCTCGCGATTAGAAAGGAATACGAGAAGGGGACTCCATTGGAGAAAGAAACATCCACGGATCTCTGGCGTATATTTCTGGCTTTCTTGAAGGCAAACGATATAGTCGATAACGTTCCGCTTTCATAATTACTTTATAAATTGCGAGATTGTTGAGGGGAGAGGATAGGAGGCCGGGGAAGGAAGAGATGTCCATCGAGGGCCGTGCAGCAACGCCGGCATTTGGGGCGCGTTCTTTGCGCCCTTATGTGCCGCTGCGTTGCAGCCCCGAGCGAAAGCGTGCCCGAGATGGATATCCTCTTCCGTCTCCCGGCGGCCACATCCACCCTCAACAAACTCAGATTTATCTCCAAAAGTCTGTTTTATCTTTCAGCTGGATATTTTCTGCCTTAAAGACGGGATCTTTTCCGGCTTTTTTCTGTTTCATGTAATCTTTCATGGCGCGCAGGGCAGGACCTCCGAGGATGATGATAACAGGAAGGTTCAGCAGCGCCATCATACCCATGAGAACATCAGCGGTGCTCCATACAAGACTGAATTCCATTGTGGATCCGACCAGTACGATCAGTGCCGCGGCAAGACGGAATCCATTGAGCAGAGATTTTTTCAGCTGTCTTCCGCAGAGAAATTTCAGCCCCATTTCCGCATAGTAAAAATTTCCGATCAAAGTGGTGAATGCAAACAGGCAGAGAGCTACCGTGATAAATAAAGTACCGAATCTGCCAAGGGAACCGGAAGCAGCCGCCTGTACCCAGGACATACCCGCAAGCTCAGGCGCGGGTGCCACTCCGGAACATAGGAGCATAAAGGCGGTAGCAGAACAGATGAGGATGGTGTCGATAAAAACGGACAGCATCTGCACTAGCCCCTGTTTTACAGGATGGGATACGGCTGCGCTTGCGGCGGCATTGGGAGCGGAGCCTACACCGGCTTCATTGGAGAAGAGGCCGCGTTTGATACCGTGCATGACACAGGAACCGGCAAAACCTCCGAAGATTGCCTGAAAATCGAAAGCATTGCTGAAAATATCAGAAAACATCTGAGGGATGGCATGATAGTGAGTAACAACGATGAACAGAGACACAGTCAGGTAGAAGATGCCCATCACAGGAACGAGAACTCCGGTAATCTTGGAAATCTGTCTGCTGCCACCGAAGATACTTACCGCGAAGATCAGCGCAAGAAGAATCCCGATGATAACAGGGGTTACTTTTGGATCAAAAAAGTCATATGCGCGGAACGAATCCGCGATATTAAAGGATGCCACCAGATTGAAACCGCCCATGTAGGTCAGAATGAGAAGCACGGCAAAGATCACGCCGATCCAGCGTTTTTTCAGGGCAGCCTGTATATAATAGGCAGGACCGCCGTAGGAACTGCCGTCTTCTGCCCGATGTTTATAGATCTGGGCAAGGGTACTTTCAATGAAAGCAGAGGCACTGCCGAGGAGGGCGGTCAGCCACATCCAGAATACTGCTCCGGCACCCCCCAGACAGATAGCAGTGGAAATGCCGGCAATATTTCCGGTTCCCACTCTGGAGGCAGTGGAGACCATCAGGGCCTGAAAAGAGGACAGCCCGTTCTTGTCATCTCCGGGCTGCGCGACAACACGGATGGATTCGGCAAACATCCGGAACTGAACAAAATGTGTGCGAACGGAGAAATAAATTCCTGTTCCGAGCAGCAGGATGATCAGTACATAACTGTAGAGCAGGTCACTCAGTGAATTTATAAAATCTGCAAACAATTTGTTTCCCTCACTTTCTTCTCATATCGGTTTCCGGGTATACAGTCGGTTTATCATTATATAGCATGAAACCTGTTTTGTCCAGAAATACCACAGACATGTTTTCCAGACTTTGCAACATACTGTAGATTGTGCTATCCTATAGAAGTATATAGTCAGAAACATATGGTAAACTGAGGCAAAATATCTTCTGGTATGAGCGTTATACTACATATAATCAAGTATGGGAAGAATTTTGTTTTTACAAGAATTGTTTTTACAGAAAAAGATGGGTTTGAAAACGGCAGGATCATGGGAGGAATCGTCATGAGATTAAAGAAACTCTTAGAACGTCTGGATTATAAAGTGATACAGGGCAGTGATGACATTGAGGTGACTGCGCTGGCGAATGATTCCAGGAAAGCAGAGAAAGGTTCTGCTTTTGTCTGCATCAGCGGCGCAGTCTCCGACGGGCACCGGTTTGTAGCAGACGTGGCGGAAAAAGGTGCCGCGGCAGTAGTCGTGGAAAAGGAGACAGAGTCTCCGGCGGGCCTGACGGTCATCCGGGTGGATGATACAAGATACGCGCTTGCGCTTATGTCTGCCGCGTATTTTGGTTATCCTGCGGAAAAGTTGAAGATCATCGGAATCACGGGAACAAAAGGGAAAACCACTACAACCTATATGATCCGGTCGATTCTGGAAGGCGTAGGGCATAAAGTGGGGCTGATCGGGACGATTGAGGCGATCATCGGAGACCGGAGGATCCCGGCCGCCAACACGACTCCGGAATCTTTTACCATCCACCAGTATTTTGCGCAGATGGTGGAGGAGGGCTGTGACAGTGTGGTGATGGAAGTGTCCTCCCAGGGGCTGATGCTCCACCGGACAGCCGGGATTCCTTTTGAGATCGGCATTTTTACAAATTTGGGGAGAGACCATATCGGTCCTAACGAACACAAGGATTTTGAGGATTATAAGAGATGCAAGGCGATGCTGTTCCGGCAGTGCGCAGTTGGCATCGGCAATGTAGACGACAAGTACTTTCAGGATATTTTCCGGGATGCCACATGCCGGGTGGAAACTTTTGGATTTTCCGAGAAGGCCGACCTGCGCGCAGAGGACGTGGAGCTGGTATCCAGGCCCGGATATCTGGGAGTGGCATACCATGTGGCCGGACTTATGGATTTTGATGTGGAGATTGATATACCGGGCAAATTCAGCGTGTACAATTCTCTGACAGCCATCGCGGTATGCCGACATTTCGGGGTGCAGGAAGAAAAGATCCGGGAGGCTCTGAAAAAGGCAAAGGTTAAAGGCCGTATCGAGATGGTGAAAGTGTCGGATGAGTTTACGTTGATGATCGATTACGCCCACAATGCGATGAGTCTGGAAAGCCTGCTGACTACATTGAGAGAATATCATCCCAAGCGGCTGGTCTGTCTCTTTGGCTGCGGCGGCAACCGTTCCAGAGACAGGCGGTATGAGATGGGAGAAGTTTCCGGAAGACTGGCAGATCTGACCATTATTACATCTGATAATCCGAGGTTTGAGGAGCCCCAGGCAATTATCGATGATATCAAGACCGGAATTGGCAGAACAGCCGGGAAATATGTGGAGATCTGTGACAGAAAAGAAGCAATACGGTACGCCATTGAACACGGCCAGCCGGGAGATGTGATCGTGCTGGCAGGTAAGGGACACGAAGATTATCAGGAGATCCGGGGAGTGAAGCATCCCATGGACGAAAGGGTCCTGATCCGGGAAGTCGTAGAAGAGCTGGCAGAAGGGAAATGATCGTGTGTTTGCGGATGTTATCATAGACATACAACATGAAAAACTGGATAAGATCTTTCAGTACCACATTCCGGAGAACATGGAAGGAAAGCTGGAACCCGGCATGGAGGTGCTGGTGCCCTTTGGGAAAGGGAACCGCGAGATCAAGGGATATGTGACGGGAATCTCGGAAACATGTGATTACGATCTTTCCAAAATAAAGGACATTTCCGCGATTTCCCAGAACGGTGTGGAGATCGAGGCAAAGCTGATCTATCTTGCGGCATGGATGAAGAAGAATTATGGCGGGACCATGATCCAGGCTCTGAAAACGGTTCTTCCTATTAAGAAAAAGGAAAACGTAAAGATCAGAAAAAAGCTCCGGCTCCTTCTGGACAAGGAGACAGGAGAGCGTCAGCTTCATTACTATCAGGAGAAAAATCAGAAGGCCAGAGCAAGACTGATGGCGGCGCTGCTGGACGATCCGGTCCTTGAGTATGAATTGGTGACAAAAAAACTGAACATTACTTCTTCTGTGATCCGGGCACTGGAAGAACAGAGAGTACTGGAAGTGGAGTCAGAGCAGGTTTTCCGTAATCCCGTAAGGCAGACCGGAGAACCAAAAGAGGACATTGTCTATACAGAAGAGCAGAACCGGGTGATCCAACGTTTTAAGGAAGACTATACAGGCGGACAGAGGAGGACCTATTTGATCCATGGTGTGACCGGCAGCGGGAAGACAGAAGTCTATATGGAGATGATACGGACTGTAGTGGAGATGGGAAAGCAGGCGATCGTACTGATACCGGAAATCGCGCTTACCTATCAGACTGTGATGCGGTTTTACCGCCGGTTCGGTGACCGGGTCTCTATCATGAATTCGCGTCTTGGCGCCGGAGAGCGGTATGATCAGATGATGCGCGCGAAGGCGGGGGAAGTGGATGTGATGATCGGCCCCCGCTCAGCGCTGTTTACCCCGTTTCCCGATCTCGGGCTTATTGTCATCGACGAGGAGCATGAACCGACTTACAAAAGTGAACAGGTTCCCAGATATCATGCCCGGGAGACCGCGGTCAGGAGGGCTCAGACTGAGGGGGCCAGTGTGGTGCTGGGCAGCGCTACTCCTTCCATGGAAGCGATGTACCGGGCAGAGAAAGGGGAATATGTCCTTCTGGAGATGAAGAACCGTTCTCGGATGCAAAGTCTGGCGGATGTATATACCATAGATCTGCGGGAAGAATTAAAGAGAGGAAACCGGTCTATTTTGAGCGGAAAGCTGAAGGAGCTGATGGAGGACCGGCTGGAAAAGAAAGAGCAGATCATGCTCTTTTTAAACCGGAGAGGATATTCTGGATTTGTCTCCTGCCGGGAATGTGGACATGTGGTGAAATGTCCACATTGCGATGTTTCTCTCTCTTTGCACAGAGACGGAAAGATGAGGTGTCATTACTGTGGTTATGTCCGCCCCAGAGTGACAGAGTGTCCGGAGTGCGGATCCCGGCATATCGGAGAGTTTAGGGCAGGGACTCAGCAGATCGAGGAGATTGTCAGACAGATGTTCCCCGGGGCCAGAGTGCTGCGCATGGACATGGACACCACGCGCCGGAAGGACTCTCATGAAAGGATCCTCTCCGCTTTTGCCAATGAAGAGGCCGATGTGCTGGTAGGAACGCAGATGATCGTGAAGGGACATGATTTCCCTAATGTTACTCTAGTGGGGATCCTGGCTGCGGACATGTCTTTGTACACGGCGGATTACCGATGCGGAGAACGGACATTTCAGCTCCTGACACAGGCTGCCGGCCGGGCGGGAAGGGGAGAACGGCCGGGTGAAGTGGTGATCCAGACTTACAGTCCGGATCACTATGCCGTGAGAACCGCGGCAAACCAGGATTACGAAGCTTTTTATGAGGAAGAGATCCGATACAGAACACTGATGGGCTATCCACCGGCGGAAAATCTTCTGGCGGTGTTTGTCTCCTGTGAAGATGAAACGCTGCTGGAAACGGGATGCCGGTATCTGAGAGACTACAGTCAGCGCGCGGCAGGTTCTTCCAAAGTTTCGGTGATCGGTCCGGCGTCTCCCGGTATTGAAAAGATTAAGGATGTCTACCGGAGAGTGATCTACATCAAGGCAGAAGAATACGCGGCGCTTGTGGGGATAAAAGACCGCCTGGAGCAGTATATTGAAATAAATCCGGGATTTAATAACATGAGGATCCAGTTTGATTTTAACCCCATGTAAAAGTAACAAATACAATACAACATACAGATAGAAACAGATACAGGAAAGAAGGAGGCAATTATGGCGATCAGACAGGTAAGAGAGATCGGAGACGACATACTGGCAAAACAGAGCAAGGAAGTGACGAAGATGACCCTTCGGACGAAAATCCTGATCGGGGATATGCTTGAGACGATGTATGAAAAAAACGGAGTGGGCCTTGCGGCTCCGCAGGTAGGGGTACTGAAAAAGATCGTGGTCATCGATGTGGGTGATGGCCCTGTCGTCCTGATCAATCCAGAGATCATGGAGACTTCCGGAGAACAGACCGGAGAAGAGGGATGTTTAAGCGTACCGGGAAAATGGGGGATCGTGACCCGTCCAAACCATGTGAAGGTGCGGGCTCTGAATCAGGAGATGGAACCCTTTGAGCTGGAGGGAGAGGAACTGCTGGCACGGGCCATCTGTCATGAGGTGGATCATCTATATGGGAGATTATATGTAGATAAAGTGGAGGACGGCCTTCACGACGTGGGAGAGGAAAGCGCATCTGAAGAGACGGAGGAATAAAACATATGAGAGTTATATTTATGGGAACCCCTGAATTTTCCGTGGGGACACTGGAGGCGCTGATCCATGCGGGACACGATGTGTGTCTGGCGGTTACCCAGCCGGATAAGCCCCGGGGAAGAGGAAAAGAAATGCAGTTTCCTCCGGTGAAGGAGACGGCGTTGAGCCATGGTATCCCGGTCTTTCAGCCGAAAAGGATCCGGGATCCTCAGTGCGTGGAAGAACTGAAAAAGTACGGGGCGGATGTGATCGTGGTTATTGCTTTCGGCCAGATCCTTCCGAAGGAGATTCTGGAGATGACTCCCTATGGCTGCATCAATGTTCATGCGTCCCTGCTTCCGAAATACCGGGGAGCGGCCCCCATCCAGTGGGCTATCATCGAGGGGGAGACAGTGACCGGAGTGACTACCATGCAGATGGATGAAGGTCTGGATACAGGGGACATGATCCTGAAAAAGGAAGTGTCTGTGTCTGAAGACGAGACCGGGGAGAGCCTCCACGACAAGCTGGCCGCAGCAGGGGCAGAGCTGTGTGTGGAGACGTTAAAGGCAGTGGAGGACGGCACTGCGGTTTTTGAAAAGCAGGGAGAGAGTCCGACCCCATATGCAAAGATGCTGACAAAGGAGATGGGGAACATCGACTGGACCTGGCCGGCAGAGAGGATCGGGCGTCTGATCAGGGGACTGAATCCCTGGCCCAGTGCCTATACGCACTGGAATGGAAAGGTGATGAAGATCTGGAGGGCGAAGGCAGAGAAAAGCGGCGTGGGAGAGATGCCGCCGGGGACCATATGCCGGGTCGGGAAAAATGACCTCTGTGTACAGACCGGTGACGGGATCCTCCGGGTGTATGAAGTGCAGATCCCGGGAAAGAAACGGATGGACACCGGCGCTTTCCTGAGGGGATATTCCGTTGAGCCTGGAACATTGTTGACGGAGGAATGATGGTCCTGCAGGCAGCAGGATCAAAATAACAGGAGGTTGACAGAATGCTGTTTTATTATTATGACTGGACGTATCTTCTTGTGCTGATCGGAGCCGTGATCTGCATCGCGGCTTCCGGCAGGGTGAACCGGACATTTGCCAGATATTCCAGGGTGGCCAGCCACTCGGGGATGACTGGAAAAGAGGCGGCAGAACAGATCCTGAGCCGGAACGGGATTTATGATGTACAGGTTATCCATATCCCGGGGAATCTGACAGATCATTATAATCCTGGAAAGAAGACGCTGGGACTTTCGGATACCGTATATAATTCCACATCCGTGGCGGCTATCGGTGTGGCGGCTCATGAGTGCGGACACGCGGTACAGCACGCGACCGGGTACGTTCCTCTGGCTATCCGGGGCGCGCTGGTCCCAGTGGCCAATATCGGTTCCATGGCCGCATGGCCTCTGATCCTGATCGGGCTGTTCATGAATGGAAGAACCGCCATTTTTCTGATCAATCTCGGGATCCTGCTTTTCTCAGCGGCTGTGTTGTTTCAGCTGGTAACGCTGCCGGTGGAATTTAATGCTTCCGGAAGGGCAGTAAAGGTGCTGGAGACCTCCGGTATGCTCTATCCGGATGAGGTGGGTTCTGTGAAGAAAGTGCTGAGCGCAGCGGCCCTGACTTATGTGGCCAGTGCGGCAGCAATGATCCTGCAGCTTCTGCGTCTTATTATCATAGGAGGAAGAAGAAGGAATGACTGAATCGGTTAACATCCGGGAGATCGTACTTGAAATCCTGATGGAAGTCACGGAGAATGGTCAGTACAGCCACGTTATCCTCCGGGATGTCCTGTCTAAATACCAGTATCTTGACAAGAGAGAGCGGGCCTTTATCACCAGGGTGACAGAAGGGACGCTGGAGCATCTGATCGAGATTGACTATATCCTGGACCAGTTCTCGAAGGTTAGGGTAAAGAAAATGAAGCCTCTGATCCGGAATCTTCTCCGCAGCTCGGTATATCAGTTAAAATATATGGACAGCGTTCCTGACCGGGCAGTGTGCAGTGAGGCGGTGAAACTGGCCGGAAAGAGAGGGTTCTCGGGACTGAAAGGTTATGTGAACGGAGTGCTGCGGAATATTGCCAGAGGTCTGGGTGACATCATATATCCACAGGAGGAGATCCGGGCTTTGTCGATAAAGTATTCCTGTCCGGAGTGGATCCTTAAACTGTGGCAGCAGACATATGACAAAGAGACGATCGAGAGGATGCTGTCTGAATTCCAGCGGGGAAAGCCGGTTACGATCCGGTGCTGCCTGAATCACGGCACTTCGGAAGAATTGAAAAACCGGCTGGAGCAGGAAGGAGTAGAGGCGCGGGAGCATCCCTATCTCTCCGGCGCATTTGATATAGAGGGTTATGACCATCTGGAAAGCCTGGAGAGTTTCCGGCAGGGCATGTTCACGGTCCAGGATGTCAGCTCCATGCTGGTGGGGGAAGTAGCAGATCCCCGGGCGGGAGATCTGGTCATTGATGTGTGCGCCGCTCCCGGGGGCAAGGCCCTCCATATGGCTGAAAAAATTTTTATGGCAGAGAAGAAGGCCGTAACGCCGGACGAGACCGGGAATGCCCTGGAATGTTTAAACAGAGACGGGCAGGGTCACGTGGAGGCCCGGGATCTGACGGAATATAAGGTGGAACTGATCCGGGAAAATATCGGACGCATTGGTCTTCCGAATATCTCCGCAGTGTGCCGGGATGCAACTGTGCCTGACAGTGCGTCGGCAGGGACGGCGGATGTAGTGATTGCGGATCTGCCCTGTTCCGGTCTGGGCGTACTGGGAAGGAAAGCGGATTTAAGATACAGAGTCACGCCGGAAGGGATCGAAAGCCTGGTCCGGCTTCAGCGCAAGATCCTGGGATGTGTAAAGGATTACGTAAAGCCCGGAGGAGTACTTATCTACAGTACATGCACGATTAATCCTGCTGAAAACATGGACAATGTACACTGGTTTCTGGAAACATTTCCAGAGTTTACTCTGGACGATATTACCGGCAGACTGTGCGCAGAACTCCAGGAAAGTGTAACCGAGAAAGGCTGTATCCAGCTGCTTCCGGGTATACATAAAAGTGATGGATTTTTCATAGCAAGATTGATCAGAAACGGCAAGAAGAATGCCGGGCAGAACGAAGCCCCCGGGTGACGGGGGTATCCGGAACAGGAAAGGCAGAGACAGCGGATATGGGAAAAGATATCAGAGCATACCGATATGAGGAACTTAAGACAGAACTGGAACATCTGGGAGAAAAGGCGTTCCGCGCAAGGCAGATCTACGAGTGGCTTCATGTGAAGCTTGCGGACAGTTTTGAAGAGATGACCAATCTTTCCATGGATCTGAGAAAGCGACTGGGAGAAGAATATGAGATTCTTCCGGTTACGATGGCAGAACGTCAGGTATCCAGGCTGGACGGTACGAATAAGTTTCTTTTCCGTCTGTATGACGGCAATATGGTAGAAAGCGTGCTTATGCGATATAAGCACGGGAATTCTGTCTGCATTTCCTCCCAGGCCGGATGCAGGATGGGATGTGTGTTCTGTGCTTCGGGGATCGGCGGCCTGAAGCGGAATCTGTCGCCATCGGAAATGCTGGGGCAGGTCTATCAGATCCAGAAGATCACCGGGGAGCGGGTGCACAATGTGGTAGTCATGGGAACCGGGGAACCTCTGGATAATTATGACAACTTTATACAATTTATCCATATTCTTACGGATGAACATGGACTGAACATCAGCCAGAGGAATGTGACGGTGTCCACCTGCGGCATTGTGCCCGAAATGCTCCGGCTGGCGGACGAGGAACTGCAGATCACGCTGGCGCTGTCTCTTCACGGAGCTACACAGGAAAAACGCAGGAAGCTTATGCCTGTGGCCAATAAATATGACCTTTCAGAGGTACTGTCAGCCTGTGATATGTATTTTCGGAAAACCGGCCGGCGGGTGACATTTGAGTACAGTCTGGTACATGGCATCAATGATACGGATGAGGATGCCAGGGAGCTGGCTTCCATTCTGAAGTCAAGGAACTGTCATCTTAACCTGATACCGGTCAATCCGGTGAAAGAGCGTGATTTTATCCGGCCGGGCAGGAAAAACGCCCTGAATTTCAAAAATAAACTTGAAAAAAGTGGAATAAATGTTACTATAAGAAGGGAAATGGGCTCTGATATCGACGGAGCCTGCGGTCAGCTCAGACGCCGCTATGCAGAAGAAGATACAAGAACCGGCAGGATATAAGGAGACGGATATGAAGACATTTTCAATTACAGATGTAGGAATGGTGCGGCAAGTGAACCAGGATTATGTCTACACCACAGACAGGCCTCTGGGAATCCTTCAGAATCTCTTTGTAGTGGCAGACGGAATGGGCGGACATCAGGCCGGGGATTACGCTTCCAAATATACGGTGGAAGTGCTGAAAAGAGAACTTAAGATGAGCGAGGGCGAAGATGTGGAGCGATGTCTTGTGGCGGCCATCAAGACGGCAAACCAGGAGATCATCCGGGAAGCCGGAAAGGATGAACATCTCAAAGGGATGGGAACCACTGTCGTGGCAGCCACCATCATGAATCAGATGATGTATTTTGCTAATGTAGGAGACAGCCGGCTTTATCTGATCAACCAGGGCATACAGCAGCTTACAAAGGACCATTCGCTGGTGGAAGAGATGGTGCGGCTGGGCGGCATCCGGCCGGAAGAGGCCAAACATCATCCGGATAAGAACATCATCACAAGAGCAATCGGCGCGAAAGCAGATGTGGATGTGGACTTTTACGAACACCGTCTGAAACGGGGAGACATCATTTTGATGTGTACAGACGGTCTGAGCAATATGGTGGAGGATGAGGAGATCTTCCATATTGTACAGGGAGGAAGAGACATCGTGGAGGCAGGCCAGACACTGATAGACGCCGCAAAAGAAAACGGCGGTACGGACAACATAGGGATTGTCCTCATAGAACCGTTCGCAGACGAGGTGAGTGTATTATGATCAAAGAAGGAGTTGTATTAGGAAAACGGTATGAGATACTGGGACGTATCGGGTCCGGCGGAATGGCAGATGTCTATAAAGGCAAGGATCACAAGCTGAACCGGTATGTGGCGATCAAAGTGCTGAAAAGTGATTACCGCACAGACGAGGTGTTTATCAAGAAATTTTTGAGTGAAGCGCAGGCGGCAGCAGGCCTGATGCATCCCAATGTGGTAAATGTCTATGATGTGGGACAGGACCGGGGCCTTTATTATATGGTCATGGAACTGGTGGAAGGAATCACGCTGAAGGATTATATCGAGAAGAAAGGAAGACTTTCAGCGAAGGAGACCATCAGCATCTCGATCCAGATGGTGACAGGAATCCAGGCAGCTCATAACCAGCATATCATACACAGGGATATCAAACCTCAGAATATCATTATCTCAAAAGATGGAAAAGTGAAGGTGACAGATTTCGGTATCGCCCGTGCCACCACGTCTACCCAGACGATCAGCACCAGTGTGATGGGATCTGTCCATTATACATCTCCGGAACAGGCCCGCGGCGGCATCGTAGATGAAAAGAGCGACATTTATTCTGTCGGTATTACCATGTACGAGATGATCACAGGGCATGTGCCTTTTGACGGAGATTCTACGGTGACAGTGGCGCTGAAGCATCTGCAGGAGGAGATCACGTCCCCCGCGGAAGAAGTGCCGGATATTCCATACAGTCTTGAGTGCATAATCATGAAATGTACCCAGAAAAATCCCGGGCTCAGATACCATGACTGTGCGTCACTTCTGACAGATCTGAAGCATTCACTGGTAGATCCGGAGGGAAATTTTGTCGTTCTGGGAGCGGCTTCCGGCGATACAGACAGGACAATGGTTATGTCTGAAGAAGAGTTGGAGCGGGTGCAGAGGCGCAGTTACAGAAACGATGATGATGACTATGATGATGACGATGATGATTATGACGAAGATGACCGGCGGGCTTATGACCGCCGCAGAGCGCAGCAGGACCGCAGGAGGGGTAAGAAGAACAATGTAAATCCCGATACAAAAAGGATCATGCGTATTCTTATGATCGTGGCCGGGGTGGTCATTGCGCTGCTGGTACTGTTTCTTGTGGCGAACGCGGCAGGATTTTTCAGCGGGCCGGGCTTGTCTGAGAGTAATGAGGAAACGGTAAAAGTTCCGGATGTACGGGGAATGACTTTTGAGGAGGCAAAAGCCGAGCTGAAAAAATCTAATCTGGGGATCAAAGAAGCAGCAGAAGAAGAACCTTCCAATGAGTACGCGAAAGGTGAGATCAAAAGCCAGGATCCCGGCGTGGGAGAAAGGGTGGCAAAAAATTCTACTGTCACCGTAGTGATCAGCAGCGGTGAGGCGGCAGAGAAGACTACTGTTCCCAATGTGGTGGACCGAAGCGAGGCAGACGCAGAGAAAATTCTTCAGGACGCCAACCTTAAGGTTACAAAAGGAGAACCGCAGTACAGCGATACCATAGCAGAAGGAAATGTAATCTCTTCGGATCCGACGGCGGGCACGGAAGTAGATGAAGGCACCAGCGTGACCATCGTCGTCAGTCTTGGAAAAGAGGAAGTAACGGTTCCGAATCTTTATAATAAGAGCGCTTCTGAGGCAGAGGCCGAGTTAAGCGCGGCAGGGCTTGTGGGCAGTGCCAGTGAGGATTACAGCGACAGCGTTGAGGCGGGATATGTGATCTCCCAGAGCCCGGAGTCGGGTTCGAAGCTGGAAAAAGGCGGGACAGTATCCTATGTCGTAAGCCTTGGGCCCAGAACACAGACGGTGGAGGTTCCCGATGTGCTAAGAGAATATCCCGAAACTGCGGAGACAAGGCTTAGAGAATATGGTTTTGAGCCAGTGTATGCCGGAACGGCAGAAAGCAGTCTTCCAGCTGGTACGGTCTGTAGCACTAGCCCAGAGCCAGGAGTTAAGCTGGAGACAGGTAGCCAAGTATATTATTGGGTGAGTTCAGGGCCTGCACAAAGCCAGGATCCGGATTCAGGAAGCGGGACTGAAGGCGAGTAGGCGTAGAAGTTGCTGGGGAGACAAATAGGACTGTCAAATTACTATGCAGGGTAAAATTATAAAAGGAATTGCCGGATTCTACTACGTTCACGTGGTAGAATCCGGTATTTATGAGTGTAAGGCAAAAGGAATCTTCCGAAAAGACGGAATCAAACCCCTTGTGGGAGACAATGTAGAGATAGAGATACTGGATGAAAAGGATATGGAAGGAAACATCACTAAGATCCTTCCCAGAAAGAACGAACTGGTGCGCCCGGCCGTGGCCAATATTGATCAGGCTCTGGTGGTATTTGCAGTGACGAAACCCAAGCCCCATTTCAATCTTCTGGACCGGTTTCTTGTGATGATGGAGAGCAAGGATATCCCTGCTGTGCTCTGTTTTAACAAGACAGATATCGCAGAAGATCCGGATATCGCGGGGCTGCAAGAAATCTACGGGAAATGCGGATATCCTTTGGTTTTTACCAGCGCAAAGAAAGAAAATAACATAAAGGAACTCAAGAGTCTGCTTGGCGGCAGGACGACGGCCATCGCGGGACCGTCAGGCGTGGGGAAATCATCACTGATCAATCTGCTCCAGTCCGGGGTCACGATGGAGACGGGCAGCATCAGCCATAAAATTGAAAGAGGAAAGCACACGACCAGACATTCCGAGCTGATCGTTTTGGAAGAAGGTTCGTATATTATGGATACGCCCGGCTTCAGTTCTCTTTATGTAAGTGAGATTGAAAAAGAGGATCTGAAATACTGTTTCCCGGAGTTCGGGATGTATGAGGGACATTGCCGGTTCAACGGCTGCAGCCATGTACATGAACCGGGGTGCGCGGTGAGGCAGGCTGTAGAGGAGGGGAAGATACACAGGATGAGGTACGAGGACTATATCGGGATGTACCGGGAATTACAGGAAAGGAAGAGGTATTGAATTATGGAGAACATTCTGGCACCATCCATGCTGGCTGCTGATTTCAAAATACTGGGTGAGCAGCTTAGACGGACAGAAGAGGCAGGAGCAAAGTACATTCATTTTGATGTGATGGACGGAGATTTCGTACCAAGCATATCTTTCGGAATGCCTGTGCTTTCGTCGGTGAAAGACGCTACAGGACAGCTCCTGGATGTGCATCTCATGATCAAAGAGCCGATACGCTATATAAAAGAATTTGCCGCCTGTGGGGCAGATATTATCACGGTACACCTGGAGGCCTGTACAGATCTTAAGAAGACCATCGACGAGATCCATAACTGTAATGTAAAGGCCGGAATTTCTGTCAAGCCGGCAACTTCGGCGGAAGAACTGATTCCTTATCTGGATCAGGCAGATATGTTTCTTGTTATGAGCGTGGAGCCGGGATTTGGAGGACAGAAATTCATGCCGGAGTCACTGGAAAAGATCCGGAAGATCCGGGAAATGCTGGAAGAGAGAAATCTTGAGCGGGATATCGAGGTAGACGGAGGCATCTATCAGTCTAATGTGGCTCAGGTGCTGGAGGCGGGAGCGAACGTTATCGTGTCCGGTTCAGGGGTCTATGGCGGAGATATCAGAAAAAATGTAGAAGGATTTATGGAGATATTAAAGAAATATGAATAAGCGGACTGTTATTGTAAGCGGCGGAATACTGGAATCAGATTTTGTGCTCCCCATTTTGGAAAGTGAAGAGACCGAATTCATTATTGGAGTAGACAGAGGTCTTGTATTCCTTTATGACCATGGGATCAAGCCGGATTATATCGTCGGAGATTTTGACAGTGTTCCTCATGAACTGGTAAATTACTACCGGGAGAAACTAAATGTACCCATCCGGGAATTTAATCCGGTGAAAGATGCGTCAGACACGGAGATTGCCCTAAGGCTGTGCCTGAGACTGAATCGAAAGAAAATATGGATCCTGGGCGGAACCGGGAGCCGGATCGATCATCTGTGGGCGAATGTCCAGTGTCTTCAGATTGCTTTGGAGGCGGGAGCAGATGCGTGGATCCTGGATCGATATAACCGGATCCGTCTGATAAACAAAACCACCGTACTCAGGAAAGAGGAGGCTTTCGGGCCATATTTTTCGCTGTTTCCGCTGGAACTGCCGGTGGATGACCTGAGTATATCCGGAGCGAAATATCCTCTGAAGAATCATTTCCTCAGACCCACTGACAGTCTCTGCGTCAGTAATGAATTCGATGAGGATGAAGTGACAATCTCGCTGGCCTATGGGAAAGTCATTCTGATGGAGACTCGGGATTAGTGTACAGCAGGATTCTTGAAAAGGAGAATACAGATAAATGAAATTAGGAATCGTAGGTTTACCAAATGTAGGAAAGAGCACATTGTTCAATTCCCTGACAAAGGCGGGAGCAGAATCGGCCAATTATCCGTTCTGTACCATCGACCCTAATGTGGGCGTGGTCGCAGTGCCGGACAACAGGCTGAACGTTCTGGGGGAGATGTATCATACGAAGAAGATCATCCCGGCGACGATTGAGTTCGTGGATATTGCGGGCCTTGTCAAGGGCGCTTCCAAGGGAGAGGGACTGGGAAACCAGTTCCTTGCCAATATTCGTGAGGTGGATGCTATCGTGCATGTGGTCAGATGTTTTGAGAACAGCAATATCGTGCATGTGGATGGAAGTATCGATCCCATGCGGGACATTGAGACGATCAATCTGGAGCTGATCTTTTCTGACCTGGAGATCCTGGAGAGAAGGATTGCAAAGACAGTGAAACTTTCCCGTAATGATAAAACGGCAGCCAAGGAGCTGGATCTTCTGAACCGGGTGAAAGCGCATCTGGAAGACAGCAAGATGGCAAAAAGCTTTGTGACGGATGACGAGGATGAGCAGGCCTGGCTTGCAGGGTATAATCTGCTGACAGCAAAGCCGGTAATTTTTGCCGCAAATGTGTCGGAAGATGATCTGGCAGATGACGGAGCCTCCAATGCGGGAGTGCAGGCTGTGCGCCAGTATGCGCAGCAGGAGGACTGCGAGGTCTTTGTAGTATGCGCGGAGATCGAGGAGGAGATCTCTCAGCTGGACGAGGATGAAAGGAAAATGTTCCTGGACGATCTGGGCCTGGAAGAATCCGGCCTTGAAAAACTGATCCGGGCGAGTTATCATCTCCTTGGACTGATCAGTTATCTGACAGCCGGGGAGCCGGAAGTCCGCGCATGGACCATCAAAAAAGGAACAAAAGCGCCTCAGGCGGCAGGAAAGATCCATACAGATTTTGAGCGGGGATTCATCCGTGCCGAGGTAGTAAGTTATGACGATTTGATCGCATGCGGTTCCCATACGGCAGCAAAAGAAAAAGGGTTGATCCGTCTGGAAGGAAAAGACTACGTCGTCCAGGACGGCGATATTATGTTGTTCCGGTTTAATGTATAGCACCAGTTCAGCCATGAATCTGCATGTGAGCAGGGAGCGTGCTCGCACGGTCCGGCGAACAGGCAGATTCATGGGGTGAGCGCCAGAATATGAGCAAAACAGCGGCGAAGCCGCAGTAAGCACGGAGTGCGGTTTTGCGAATGGCGCAGCTGAGCTGGGGAAAAATCAGTGAGGAGTTTATAAAAGATATGCATTATGACATCAGTTTTCCCAACCTGGGAATCCATTTGGATCATGTGGGAAAGACAGTCAGTGTTTTTGGATTTGAGATTGCGTATTACGGGATCATTATCGGCTGCGCCATACTGATCGGTTTTCTGATCGCAATGGCAGAAGCCAGGCGCACAAGACAGGATCCGGAAGATTATCTTGATATGGGGATTATCGGCGTGATTGCCGGAATCGTGGGCGCCAGACTATATTATGTAATATTTGACTGGCAGACATATAAAGATGATTTGTTGAGTATTCTCAATCTCAGAGAAGGCGGACTTGCGATCTACGGCGGCGTAATTGGAGCGGTAATCGCAGTGTTTATCCTGGCCAGGGTAAAACGGCTGTCGGCATTTCAGATATTTGATACCGTGGCTCTGGCAATTCTCAATGGACAGATGCTGGGCCGCTGGGGGAATTTTTTCAATCGGGAGGCGTTCGGAGAATATACGAACGGCCTATTTGCCATGAGGCTTCCTTTGGATGCGGTGCGCTCCGGGGATGTAACAGAACTGATGCGGGAACACATGGAGCAGATCGGCGGGATCAGCTATATCCAGGTGCATCCGACTTTTCTGTATGAATCGGTATGGTGCGCGGTGTTGCTTATCCTTCTGGTCCTGTACCGGAAGCATAAGAAGTATGAGGGTGAAGTATTTTTACTTTACATTTTTGGCTATGCTCTCGGCAGAGTATGGATTGAGGGACTTCGGACAGATCAGCTCCTGATACCGGGAACCGCTATCCCGGTTTCTCAGCTTCTTGCAGGATGCATCGTTATCGTTGCGGGTGCGGCTCTTCTGTATCTGAGGAAACATCACAGGAGGATGCCGATGTTAAAGAGCGGAAAGATATATGAGCCTATGCCCGACAAGATCGAGGGGAAGAAGCCGCCCAGGAAGAAGGACAGGATATTTAAGTTTAAATAACTTGATTGTTTCTGGTATATTGGATATAATGTTCACGTACTTGCTGTCTGGAACCAGGCGGCAGTCATCAATATTTATACGGAGGAGAAAGCAATGGGAGTTGCGTCACTTGTACTTGGAATTATTTCAATCGTGATCAGTGTGTTTGGCACCGGAAGCTTTGGCTGGCTTGGTCTCATACTTGGCATCATCGGTATTGTGCTTGGTGTGGAGGGAAAGAAAGTTCCGGAGCAGGCAGGTATGGCAAAGGCAGGTTTTATCTGTTCTATTATAGGAGTGGTGCTCAGTCTTCTATTCTATATTGCCTGTATCGGATGTGTCGGATGCCTGGGGTGCATGTCAGCTTTTGCCTAGACATAATGAAATAGTATGTAAAAACCATATTTAAGGGCTAAAAAAGGGATGCGAGCATCCCTTTTTCTTTATAAACTAATGTTTTACTTGATAAATTTGAAAAAGGTGGATTTATGGGAATACAGATCGGATCTCGAATAATCCCCTGGTATGGGATGTTCATTGTGATCGGAGTGGCAGCAGGGGCCATTCTCGGTTATTTTCTGACACGAATGAAACATATGAAATTTGATGAATTTATAGAACTTGCCTGTTTTGCCGGCCTAGGAGGCATTATCGGAGCCAAGCTCCTGTATCTTGCCGTATCCTGGAATCAAATCGACCTTACCCGGATTACAGAACCCGCCTATCTGAACGGACTGATGAACGGTGGGTTCGTATTTTACGGCGGTCTGGCCGGCGGATTTCTGGGGGCTTTTCTGGCCGGGAAGATCCTGAATATCCCGGTGGCGGACTATGTCAGGACAGCGATCCCGGCAATACCGCTGGCCCATGCATTTGGAAGGATCGGCTGTGCTTTTGTGGGGTGCTGCTACGGGATTCCTTATGACGGGCCGGGGGCAGTGGTATATACGGAGTCTCCGTTCGCTCCTCTGGATACACCTCTTTTTCCGGTACAGGCCGTGGAAGCGGCGGCCGAAATGATCATTGCTGTCGGGCTGACGATCTGGATCTGCAGGAAGAAAAGCCGGAAGGTAAAAAGTATTGAAGTTTACCTGTTCCTCTATGCTGCCGTCCGTTTTATTCTTGAGTTTTTCCGGTATGACGACAGTGAGCGGGGGATCCTGCTGGGACTGTACACTTCCCAGTGGATCAGTATTGCCATCATGATCGGGACAGCAATCTATCTTGTCGGGAGTTCCCGGAAGAAACGTCCAGAGCCGGTCTGAGTTTTATGCAAGCATAACTCATCCCGACTCTGGGAAGAGGGAAACAGGGTACAGTTCCCCGCGCCATTCGCAAAGACGCACCTGCGTGCTTACTGCGGCTGCGCCGCGGCTTTGCTCATGCCCAGGCGCTCCCTTCGTCCGGTCAGAGCCGGTCTGAGTCTTATGCAAGCATAACTCATCCCGACTCTGACGGACGAGGGAACTGTACCCCAAAATATACAAAAAAACCGACTACGCTCTATGGACTTTTGCGATTTTTGGCGATATAATGAAACTACATGTGGATTGGGTGCCTGGCAGTGTTCTGACAGAGCATCTGATTCTTTGCGGCATCTGCCGGATACGTGTGCGCGGTGTCTGGCCCTTTGCCCGCACACATTATTTTTTCAATGTAAAATTTCAAGGAGGAACAACAAATGGCAAGAAAAATGAAGACCATGGACGGTAATCAGGCCGCTGCTCACGTCTCCTATGCATACACAGAAGTAGCAGCAATCTATCCGATCACACCGTCATCTGTTATGCCGGAGCATGTTGACGAATGGGCAACAGAAGGAAGAGAGAATATCTTCGGGCAGACGGTACATGTAGTGGAGATGCAGTCCGAGGCCGGCGCTGCGGGTGCTGTACACGGCTCTCTGTCAGCAGGAGCTCTGACAACTACATTTACGGCTTCCCAGGGACTTCTTCTCATGATCCCGAACTTATATAAAGTGGCAGGAGAGCAGCTGCCGGGCGTATTCAACGTATCCGCGCGTGCACTTGCAAGCCACGCTCTTTCTATCTTTGGTGATCACTCTGATGTTTATGCCTGCCGTCAGACTGGTGCTGCTATGCTCTGTGAGTCCAGCGTCCAGGAAGTCATGGACCTGACACCGGTCGCACATTGCGCCGCACTGGAAGGAAAACTTCCTTTCATCAATTTCTTTGACGGATTCCGTACATCCCACGAGATCCAGAAGATCGAGACATGGGATTACGATGATTTAAAAGATCTTGTAAATATGGATGCAATCGACGCGTTCCGCGCTCATGCTCTGAACCCGAACCATCCGTGCCAGAGAGGTTCTGCTCAGAATCCGGATATCTTCTTCCAGGCAAGAGAGGCATGTAATCCGTATTATGATGCTCTTCCGGGTATTGTTCAGAATTATATGGACAAGGTAAATGCCAAGATCGGTACAGATTACAAGCTGTTTAACTACTATGGAGCTGAGGATGCAGAGCATGTGATCGTTGCCATGGGATCTGTCTGTGACACGATTGAAGAGACGATTGACCATATGCTCAAGGCAGGCGAGAAAGTCGGCGTTGTGAAAGTACGTCTGTACAGACCGTTCTGCGCGCAGGCTCTGATCGATGCCATCCCGGATACAGTGAAGAGGATCTCTGTCCTTGACAGGACGAAAGAGCCGGGAGCTCTTGGCGAGCCGCTGTATCTTGATGTTGTGGCAGCTCTCAAGGGAACAAAATTCGATGCGGTTCCGGTCTACACAGGACGTTACGGACTTGGGTCCAAGGATACGACACCTGCGCAGATCGTTGCTGTATTCCACAATGATGAGAAACAGAAATTTACGATCGGTATCGTAGACGACGTTACAAATCTGTCCCTGAAAGCGGACGAGCCGCTGATCACCACTCCGGAAGGAACGATCAACTGTAAGTTCTGGGGTCTGGGGGCCGACGGTACAGTCGGAGCCAACAAGAACTCCATCAAGATCATCGGCGACAATACAGATATGTACGCTCAGGCATACTTTGATTATGATTCCAAGAAGTCAGGCGGTGTCACAATGTCCCATCTGCGCTTTGGTAAATCACCGATTAAATCAACATATCTGATCCATCAGGCGAATTTCGTGGCATGCCACAATCCGTCCTACATTGACAAATACAATATGGTACAGGAACTTGTGGACGGCGGAACATTCCTTCTGAACTGTCCATGGGACATGGAAGGTCTTGAGAAGCACCTGCCGGGACAGGTGAAAGCATATATCGCCAACCACAACATCAAGTTCTACACCATTGACGGTATCAAGATCGGTAAGGAGATCGGACTTGGCGGACGTATCAATACCGTACTCCAGTCTGCATTCTTCAAACTTGCTGCCATCATTCCGGAGAACGAGGCGATCGATCTGATGAAGGCTGCTGCGAAGGCTACTTACGGAAGAAAGGGCGACAAGATCGTTCAGATGAACTATGACGCTATCGACGCAGGCGCGAAACAGGTTGTGGAAGTAACGGTTCCGGAAAGCTGGAAGAGCGCTGCAGACGAAGGACTTACAACTCCTCATGTAGACGAGAACGGAAGAAAAGACGTTGTCGATTTCGTTAAGAATATCCAGGCCAAGGTAAATGCTCAGGAAGGAAATACACTTCCGGTATCTGCGTTCAATGATTATGTAGACGGCTCTACACCGTCCGGTTCCTCTGCATATGAGAAGCGCGGCATCGCGGTAGATATCCCGGTATGGAAACCGGAGAACTGTATCCAGTGTAACCGCTGCGCGTATGTATGTCCGCATGCGGTTATCCGTCCGGTAGCTCTGACAGAGGAAGAGCTTGCGAAAGCACCGGAAGGAATGGAAGCAATCGATATGATCGGTATGCCGGGAATGAAATTCTCCATCACGGTATCTGCTTACGATTGTACAGGCTGTGGTTCATGTGCGAATGTCTGCCCGGGCAAGAAGGGCGAGAAGGCTCTCGTTATGGAGAATATGGAAGCAAATGCCGGCAAGCAGGACTTCTTCAATTATGGAAGAGAGATTCCGGTAAAACCGGAAGTTGTCACAAAATTCAAAGAGACGACTGTAAAGGGAAGCCAGTTCAAACAGCCGCTGCTTGAGTTCTCAGGCGCATGTGCGGGCTGTGGTGAGACACCATACGCAAAACTGATCACTCAGCTGTTTGGTGACAGGATGTATATTGCCAACGCAACAGGATGTTCCTCTATCTGGGGTAACTCTTCACCGTCTACACCTTACACAGTAACACCGGAAGGCAAAGGACCGGCATGGAGCAATTCCCTGTTCGAAGATAACGCAGAGTTTGGTTACGGTATGCTGCTGGCGCAGAATACGATCCGTGAGAGAATGAAAGGCTATGTTGAGAAACTGGCTGAGGATGCACAGGACGTTGATGTAAAGGCTGCCGCTCAGGAGTACCTTGATACATTCGCGTGCGGCGCTACAAACGGAACAGCGACAGACAAGCTGGTGGCCGCTCTTGAGAAGTGCGGATGCGACCGTATGGAGAAGACAGAACTTCTGAAACACAAAGACTTCCTTTCCAAGAAATCCCAGTGGGTATTCGGTGGAGACGGATGGGCTTACGACATTGGATACGGCGGTGTTGACCACGTTCTCGCAAGCGGCAAGGACATCAACATTATGGTATTCGATACAGAAGTCTACTCCAATACAGGCGGACAGTCCTCAAAGGCTACAAAGACAGGTGCTACCGCACAGTTTGCGGCAGGCGGTAAAGAGACGAAGAAGAAGGACCTGGCGGGAATGGCTATGACATACGGATATGTATATGTGGCACAGATCGCTATGGGCGCTGACTTTAACCAGACAGTCAAAGCGATCACAGAGGCTGAGGCTTATCCGGGACCGTCACTGATCATCGCTTACGCTCCGTGTATCAACCATGGTATCAAGAAAGGTATGAGCAAGGCTCAGACCGAGGAGCAGCTGGCAGTAGAGTGCGGATATTGGAACAACTTCCGTTATAATCCGGCTGCAGAGGGCAACAAGTTCTTCCTTGACAGCAAGGCTCCGAAGGAAGAGGATTATCAGGCATTCCTTGACGGTGAGGTACGTTACAATGCCCTGAAGAGATCCAATCCGGAAAAGGCAGCGAAGCTGTTTGCTCAGAATGAGAAGGAAGCTATGGAAAGATACGATTACCTGAAAAAGATGGTAGACGTATATGCTGAAGATAAGGCAGAGTAAGAAATCTGACCGGATATCTGAAATTCAAAGCATAAAGATTACAGTTTAAAACAGGAGTCCCCTGGAGGACTCCTGTTTTTGAGTTTTATAATTTGTATATATTTTTGTGGCCAAGCGGAGATAATTTTGTTATAATAAACAAAAAAGATCTGGGGGATTTGATCATGCCAAAAAGAAAGAGGATATGTCAGTTTTTGAGCTTTTTGATGCTGTTCTGCCTGTGCGCGGTTCAGCAGCCTTTGCCCGCAAAGGCTGCTGAAGGAGATACCGTGGCGCTTATCGATGTAAGTCAGGGCACAGTGAGGATATACCCGGACGGCTACACGATAGGCAGTCAGAATAAAATCCCACATACGGGCAGCTACATCCTGACAGGAAGCGGAAGCGATGAAGTCTATTTTGAAGGCGCGGCAGAAGGGGAGGTCACTTATGATGTGATCCTGAAAGATCTGACAATGGATTCCGGCCTGTATCAGAGCGCTCTGGATGTAGGAACTGCGGTCACGCTGAATCTGACGGCGGAGGGCGTGAACAGTGTTACCGGTTACAATCATCCGGGAATACAGGCAAACGGAGATTCAGGGGCAGTCAATATCAGCCTGTCACCTGCCAGCAGCCTGGAATTGAGCAGCCATGAAGGACCGATAAGATCGATCGCGGAAGCAATATCGGCACAGATCATAAACGACAGTGACGATGTTGTAGGAGGAGATACACTGGAAGACAGAACTCAGCCCCTCCGTCTTTCACGGGGGACAGCCAGTGCTCATACCTGGACGTGGGAATCGCTGGATGACACTGCGCACCAGATATCGTGCGATGTCTGCGGTGGAAGCAGAGGTGTTTTTGCGCATGTTATGACGGATTTTTCTTATACAGCGGAAGGGCATACCCAAAGCTGCGCTTACTGTGATTATATGTCTGATGAGATAACGCCTCATACGATGTCGGAATGGGAGTCACGGGACAGGCAGTACCATGAAAGATATTGCGTCGGTAACTGCGGGTATACGGAGCAGGAGGAGCATCAGTGGGATGAAGGAACATTGCTGCCTGATGTGCCGGAAGAAGGTATGGAGACGTACAGATATACGTGTCAGGTATGCGGGGAGGTAAAAGATGAGGCGCAGGCTGCCATAACCATAGAGATGGAAGAGGATTTCGGAGACAGCTGGAACGGCGCCGGGATCCAGGTCTACCGCGACGGGGAGCTGTGGCAGACGATTGGGATTAACGAGGAGGATGTCCATTCTCAGACAATATGGCTTACGTATGACAGTGACATATTTTATGAATTTGCATGGCAGAAAGGCGAGTATGATGAGGAGTGCGCGTTCACAGTATATCTGCCGGGGCAGAGCGAGCCTGTTTTTACACAGACTGATTTGAGTTATGTCAGGACAGGAGAATTCCTCTTTTCCATTAACGGGGCGGATTACAGCGGATTAAACGAGGTCATCGAAAGAGTACCCTCTGATCTGCAGAACTATACAAAAGAGAGTGTGCAGCGGCTTCTGGAGCAGATCCGGGCGACAAACTGGCGTCTGCCTAAGAACGGGCAGCCGGAAGTGGACGCTCAGACCGCAGCCATCGAGGAAGCGTTAGCAGGACTTGTGCCGCAGGAAGCACAGCCCGGGGCACTGAATGTGGCAGACGGCGATATCTATATTACGGAGACCGGATACCGTCGGAGCGCAGATGGGGAAGAAATCCCATATACCGGAGATTACTGGCTCACAGGCACGACAGAAGATTACAATGTGATCGTGGAAAGCGGAGATCATGTATTGGAACTGTGCGCAGTGTCGATTACTTCATATGAAGAAGAGGAGGATGAATCAGGCTGGTATTGGAACGATGTTCCTCCAATGGATATCTGGTCAGGCGCTTCTGTTTCTCTGCGTCTGGAAGCAGACAATGAGTTTATTTATCACGGATATAGTGTTGCCGGGCTCCGGGTAAGTGAAGGCGCTTCTTTACATATCCTGGAAAGCGCAGGAAGCCTTACGGTGCAGGGTGGCTACGACGCTGCCGGCATCGGCGGCGATATAGGAGAAACGGCGGGGACAATCCTGATCGACGGCGGCGATATTACTGCTTTGAGCACTTCCGACGGAGCCGGGATCGGCGGTGGTTATGAGGGCGGTGCAGGTACGATCATTGTCAATGGCGGCACTGTGACCGGACTGTGTCTTCAGGAAGATGGAGCCGGGATCGGATGCGGCGATGACGGCGTGGGCGGTACTGTAGAGATCAATGGCGGCATTGTGACGGGCCGGTGTATGGAGGACGACGGCTCAGGGATCGGAGGCGCCGATAATGGAGCCATTGATTCAGTTGTCATCAATGGAGGAACGATCACGGCCAGCAGTATTGACGGGGCGGCGATCGGCGGCGGAGACGACAGCGCTGGCGGCCGGATCACGATCAACGACGGCCTGATCATTATCGATTCCTCGCATCTCGGGTATCATATTATCGGTAATGGAGACGACGATGAGAGCGGAGAAAGCGATACGAATTATGTACAGATCAACGGCGGAAATATTATTTCTGACGCGCCGGACAGTATTGTTCCCGCCCCGCGCAATGCGGCCGGACAGCTTTTGAAACCGGTGGAATTAACTGTGGGAGAGGAACTGGCGGACGAGCTGGTGCTGATCACGCTGCCGGATGACAGCCGGATGCTGGTTACCGCATACGGAACCCGGATCATCGTCTATGTGCCGGAGGAAGTCAATGAAGAAGAACTTGTCATTGCAAGCGGATATGCCGATTACAGCGCTGTAAATGCGGCCCTGGAGAAGATACCGGCGGATCTGAGCCTGTATACTGCGGAGAGCGTGGCGAAACTGCAGGCCGCCCGTGACGCGGTAGTGGAAGGGTTGGACTATACCCACCAGGAAGAGGTGGATCAGATGGCCAGAGATATTGAACAGGCCATCAGTGAACTGGAATTACTGGACGAGACGGAGCCGACAGATCCCCCCACAGAGGATAAGACAGACGGGACAGGCAATACTGCGGATGACGGATCCAGGGCAGTTGATACAGGGGATCACGGTCAGGATATATACATGATCCTCTTGATTCTGGGAATGAGCGGGGCAGTGATACTGGCTTTTGGAAATGCTCTAAAGAAGAAAAACAGGTAAGAATAACGGTTTTTTAAAAATAAATTATCAGGATGGGACTCAGGACGATCTTATTGTCAGAGATTGTCCTGAGTTCGTTTTTCCTGAAAAGTTAGAGTGTCAATAACTTTTGAAAATGTCACTTTTTTATATTAAGTTTCACTTGAGATAATGTCACTTTCGTAAAAGGGCATTTGCCCTTTTACGAAGCAGACTGTTGTTTCTCAAAAAACAGTTCGTATAAAAATTTTAGGGACAGATTATAGTCCTCCATCCACCAAATGGCTTTCCATTCCTTGCTGCTATGACGCAGCTGCAGATGTGGTTCCACAATGGTCTTTACTTTTTTAGGGACTTTCATGTTTGCATTCTTGTTTTGGGGCTTAAGATAACGGATCGTATCATAAACCTGCCCGTTGTATTTTACACGTATTCCAAAACGCGGACTGATCAGTACGGTGATCTCACGCCGTGCATTGATGATAGGAAAGCCATTGTCCAGGATCTGGAAGCACCTGTTCTTAAAAGNAGAATGTACCGGCTGCATCTGTTTTCCTTGTGTGTTTTACACAAAGGATGGAGTCGATATCTGTCTGCGCTGGAAGAGGGACAAAGATCGAAGCTGCTTCGGGCTCTACTGCAAACTTCTGGTTAAAGAGGGTACGGTATTCTTTTTCTAAAAAAAGATTTGCCTCTGTCAGAGTGCGGATCCCCCGTTTTGCAAGTTCAACGGGAAGACGGCTTTGAAGGGTGTTCCACAGGCGCTCAATGCGTCCTTTTGCCTGGGGTGTTTTGGCAAAGATCATATCGACCCCCAATTCATGCATCGAGCGCCCGAATTGGGTCAAGTGTACGGTTTTTCCGGCAATCAGTTCATCCGTCGTCATCTTCCCGGTCTTAGGGGAGCGGAAGATGGTATGGTTGTCTGAATAAACAGTCTGAGGAATTCCAAAATCGGTACAGCATTGCCGCAGGGTTTCCAGGTAGCCATAAAGGCATTCGTTTTGTGTGAGGAACAGGCCGACAACCTGTCCGGAAGCATCATCGATAGCCCCGTGGAGGGTGTATTTCACAGGACCTCCGAACCATTCATACGGGGAGGCGTCAATCTGGACCAGCTGTCCGGGATGAGGCTTCCGTTTCCGGCGGTGGGTGCGATGCCGGATTTTTTTCTTTTTGGGGCTTTCAAAACCTGCATTTTTTAGTATACTGGAAAGAGCAGAATAGGAAATGGAGATTCCGAAATCTGCTAAGAGTATATCTTTGAAATGGAGGAAGTTGACCCCAGACAATTCCGGGCGGGAATAAATTTGAAGGACAGCTTCCTTCGTTTCATCAGGAACAGCGTGAGCAGGTTTTCTACCAGTATTTTTATGGATAAGGGAATGAGCACCAGAAGAGAGGACTCCTTTCTTTAAACGTGTAATCTGGCGAGTAGAAAGACCTAAGAGCTCAGCAGCCTGTTGTCTTGTAATGGACTTGTCGATGAAGCTGTTGATAATCATAAATGTTTTTAGTTGCTTTTGAGACAATGTGATTTTACCTTCTTTCATAGTTTTATAGTTTATCAAAAAGTGACATTATCTCAAGAGAATCCTAGGGAGACATTATCATAAGTGAATAACATCCTGAAAAGTTAGAGTTGCCAGAATTTTATTTATTGTTTATAATTATGTTTATGCTGTACAGAAAACTTGTATACAGACGGGGGTTCCATTGATATATTATCAGGGGAATACCGCAGCCGGAAGAAAAGGCATCCGGGAACAGCAGAATACGGAAAAGGAAGGAAAAAGAGATGGGAGATACATTACAGATACTGACTGCCATGATCATCTATATGGCAGCGGTTATCATACTTGGAGTGACATTCGCGAAGCGTGCCAATCAGAGCTCTGACGCATATTTTCTCGGAGGCAGGAGCCTTGGCCCCTGGGTGACGGCCATGAGCGCGGAAGCTTCGGATATGTCCGGCTGGCTGCTTATGGGACTGCCGGGGGTAGCTTACTGGTGCGGTATCGCGGACGCGGCCTGGACGGCGATCGGGCTTGCAGTGGGGACTTACATAAACTGGCTGATCGTATCCAAGCGACTGCGCCGTTACAGCGAGAAGGCAGGCAACGCGATCACTCTGCCGGAATATTTTTCAAACCGGTTTCATGAAAAGCGGAAAGTGATCATGACCATATCCGCTTTGTTCATCCTGATCTTTTTTACAGTATATGCGGCAAGCTGCCTTGTAACATGCGGCAAACTGTTTTCCACACTTTTTGATCTGCCCTATATACCGATGATGATCGTGGGAGCAGTGTTCGTCTTAATCTATATGATCATTGGGGGATTCCTGGCTGAGAGCGCTTCAGATTTTATGCAGGCTGTCGTAATGATCATTGCTCTGGGAGTGATCGTGATCGTCGGCACAGAGGCGGCAGGCGGTCTGAGTTCTGTCATTGAAAACGCAAAGTCTATTCCGGGGTTCCTGGAATTTTTCGGTATGGCAACTCCCCAGACTGCGGCAGATGGAGTCCAGCAGGTTGCAGCCGGCCAGCCGGTATTCGGCGCGGCGGCGCCATACGGGATTCTTTCCGTTGTATCTATGCTGGCGTGGGGACTGGGCTACTTCGGGATGCCTCAGGTCCTGCTGAGATTTATGGCTATACGGAGAGAGAGTGAACTTACACGTTCACGGCGCATCGCTACGGTATGGGTGCTGATTTCCCTGACGATCGCGGTTTTCATCGGTGTAGTGGGACGATCTCTGTACCCGACAGCGCTGCTGACATCTTCGGAGGCAGAGAATGTATTTATTCTTCTGTCCACGAACCTTCTTCCGCCACTCATTGCAGGATTTGTAATGGCGGGAATTCTGGCGGCAACGATCAGTTCATCGGACTCTTATCTGCTGATCGCGGCGTCCGCGTTTGCGAAAAACATTTACCAGGGACTTTTTCGCAAAAAAGCGTCAGATAAGGAAGTGTTGAATATTTCCCGTGTAACTCTGCTTCTGATCGCCGTGATCGCTATCGTGATCGCTTTGGATGAGAACAGCGTAATCTTTACGATCGTGAGTTTTGCGTGGGCAGGATTCGGCGCCACTTTTGGACCGCTGATGCTTTTCAGCCTGTTCTGGAAACGCACCACAAGGGCCGGGGCTATCGCAGGCATGATCGGAGGAGGCGTTATGGTTTTTGTCTGGAACCTTCTTGTGCGTCCTCTGGGAGGTGTTTGGGATATTTATGAGCTGCTGCCGGCATTCGTCTTCTCTTCTATCTGTATTGTCACAGTGTCTCTTCTTACTCCGAAGCCGTCAGAAGAGATCCAAAGAGAATTTGATGAGGTGAAAACGCGCAGAGCAGAAGCTGCCCGGTAGACAGGGGAGACCATCAGACAAAAACAGGAAAAGTCGGCGCGAAGCCTTGCAAATAGCCCATAACTATGATAGAATAGGCATGTTCTTGATTCGGAGGTAAGAAAATGGATATTTTGAAGATCGTTTTGACTATTATTTTTGTTATAGATTGTATTGCGTTAGCCGCGATTGTTCTTTTACAGGAGGGAAAATCAGCGGGACTTGGTACTATCAGTGGGGCTGCGGACACATACTGGGGACACAACAAGGGACGTTCTATGGAAGGAGCTCTTGTGAAGGCAACCCGGGTAGTGGCAGTATTATTTATCGTGCTGGCTGTTGTGCTCAATCTCGGAGTTTTGAACTGATCAGTATCAAAAGCACTGTATCAGAAGATAATAGTTACGGAAGCGCTCTATGAGGATATAGGGTGCTTCTTTTTTCACAGGCCTAAAAATTATTAATATGTTTTTGTTAAGAGGATATCTGTTTCGAAAGGACAATGGATATGGATGAGACATTTGAGAGGCGGAAGAAGGTCATTCTGGATTTTATCAGCGACGACCTCTATGTGCCCATGAAGATAAAAGAGATTTCTGCTGTTCTTCAGATCCCACGGGATCAGAGAGATGAGCTGAAGGAAGTTTTGGATGCCCTTGTTGAGGAAGGAAAGATCGCTCTCTCCAAAAGAGGGAAATACAGCAGGGGACACGCAGTGCGGCTGAAAGGCACATTTCAGTCCAATTCCCGGGGATTTGGTTTTGTGATACCTGAGGATGGCGGAGAGGATGTATATATTTCAGAGGAAAATCTTTCAGGGGCTTTCCATGGGGATGAAGTAGAGTTTGTTATATTGTCGGCTCCGTCCGGGCGACGAAGGGAAGGAAAGATCGTCGGGATCCTTTCCCACGGCATCGTCCGTGTTGTGGGACTTTATGAAAAGTGCGGCGAGTTCGGATTTGTCCGGCCGGATGATCAGAGATATCTGAAGGATATCTATATTCCCGCAGGAAAGGACCAGGGAGCCATGACGGGCCATAAAGTGGCAGTGGAGCTGACTTCTTACGGATCAGAGAACATGAAGCCGGAGGGGAAGATCGTGGAGATCATCGGTCATGTCAATGATCCGGGAACGGATGTACTTTCTATTGTTATGGATCTGGGGATCCGGACGGAATTTCCGGAGAAGGTATTAAACCAGGCTGTCCGTGTCGGAAAGCCTGTCAGCGAGGCGGACTGTGTGGGACGTTTAGACCTCCGGGACTGGAGGATGGTGACGATAGACGGGGAGGACGCGAAAGATCTGGATGACGCGGTATCTCTGGACCGGGAGGGGGAAAACTACCGGCTGGGCGTACACATCGCGGATGTGGCAAATTACGTGCAGGAGAGGAGTGCTCTGGATCGGGAGGCGCTGGAACGGGGAACCAGCGTATATCTTGCGGACCGGGTCATCCCCATGCTGCCTCATAAGCTGTCCAACGGGATTTGTTCCCTGAATGCGGGGGAGGACCGGCTGGCTCTTTCCTGTATTATGACGATCAGCCCGGAAGGAGAGATTCTGGAACACCAGATTGCTGAGACAGTGATCCGGGTGGACCGCAGGATGAGCTATAACAAAGTGGAGTCTGTGTTGAACGGTGAGGAACAGGCGCTGACGGAGTACGCGGAATTTGTTCCCATGATCGCGCAGATGAAAGAACTGTCTGATCTTATCCGGAAACGCAGAGGCAGGAGAGGATCCATTGATTTTGATTTCCCGGAGACAAAGATTGAGCTGGACGAACAGGGCAGGCCGGTGGATGTTCACCCTTATGAGCGCAATGCGGCAACAAAGATCATTGAAGATTTTATGCTGATGGCCAATGAGACGGTGGCAGAGGAATATTTCTGGAGGGAGATTCCGTTTTTATACCGGACCCATGAAACACCGGATGAGGAAAAGATCCGGCAGCTGTCTGCCTTTGTCAATAATTTCGGGTATCATATTCATACCCGCAATGAAGTGCGGCCCAAAGAGATCCAAAAGCTGTTGGACAAAGCAGAGGGAACGCCGGAGGAAGGCCTGATCAGCAGACTGGCGCTGCGTTCTATGAAGCGGGCCAGATATACGACAGAAAATACCGGGCATTTCGGGCTGGCGGCGAAGTATTATACACATTTTACTTCTCCCATACGGAGATATCCGGATCTGCAGATCCACCGGATCATCAAGGAGACTCTCCGGGGCAGGATGAACGAGGATCGGGAGGATCACTATGGAGAGATCCTGCCAAAGGTAGCGGCACAGTGCAGCGAGCGGGAACGAAGAGCAGAGGAGGCAGAGCGCGAGGTCGAGAAGATGAAGAAGGCCGAGTATATGAAGGGGCACATCGGCGAGGAATACCGGGGAGTTATCTCCGGCGTCACAAAGTGGGGTGTCTACGTGGAGCTGCCGAATACGATAGAAGGACTTGCGCATGTAGCTGATATGTGGGATGATCACTATGAGTTTTCGGAACAGGATTATGCGCTGGTCGGAGAACATACCGGGAAAACCTATAAACTGGGACAGACTGTGACCGTTCGTGTCACAGAGGCGGACAAGGTGCTCAAGACCGTCCATTTTGAAATCATAGAGTAAGAAGGTGCCCGTCAGGGGACCGCATAAGAAGGTGCCCGCCAGGGGACCGCATAAGAAGGTGCCCGTCAGGGCGCGCAGTGAGGAGAGCATTATGGCTAAGGCAGAGGGAAAACTGATCGCCAACAATAAAAAAGCATATCATGATTATTTTATTCTGGAGAAATATGAGGCGGGGATCGTCCTCCACGGCACGGAGGTGAAGTCTCTGCGCATGGGGAAATGCAGTATCAAAGAGGCATTCATCCGGGTAGAGTCCGGCGAGATGTTTCTGTATGGGATGCATATTTCCCCGTACGAAAAAGGAAATATTTTTAATAAGGACCCGCTCCGGGTCAGAAAGCTGCTCCTTCATAAAAAGGAGATCAACAGGATTTTCGGGAAGATGAAGGAACAGGGGAATACGGTCATCCCCTTAAGAGTCTATTTCAGCGGAAGCCTGGTCAAGGTGGAGATCGGGCTGGCAAAGGGAAAGAAGCTCTACGACAAGCGGGATGACATTGCGAAAAAGGACCAGAGGCGGGAGGCACAGAGAGAATTTAAGGAGAGATGGAGATGATCCAGGATATACAGCCGCATCATTTGTTTAATCAGTACAGACCGGTTCCGCCGGATGGAGAAAGTTTCGCGCTGTACTATGAAGAACATGCGGTGCTGGTGAAAAGAACCGAAAACGGGATCGAGTTTCCCAGGTTCCGGGAACTGGAACGGCTCAATGAGGATCTGTACGAAGATTACATATATCTGTTTTCCGTAGACGATATGCGGTACTATCTTGTTCGGGAGATCAACAGAGAACCGGTTTCTGAGTATACGATGGAGAATACGCAGATCTTCCGGACAGCGGATCCGCAGTATCATGCGTTTGCAGGCATCACGGGATATCAGCTCTATAACTGGTATAAAAACAGAAAGTACTGCGGAAGATGTGGAAGCCGCATGAAGCCGGATGAGAAGGAGCGTATGCTCCGCTGTCCGAAATGCGGGAATATGGAGTTCCCGAAAATCTGTCCCGCGGTTATTATCGGAGTGACAGACGGGAACCGGATCCTGATGTCCAAATATGCGGGCCGGGCATATAAAAAATACGCGCTTCTTGCCGGTTTCACCGAGATCGGTGAGACTGTGGAGGAGACGGTAGCCCGGGAAGTCATGGAAGAAGTAGGACTGAAGGTGAAAAACATCCGGTATTATAAAAGCCAGCCGTGGGCATTCAGCGATACACTCCTGATGGGATTTTACTGTGATCTGGACGGAGAAGATACGATTACTCTTGACAGAGAGGAACTGTCTCTGGCAGAATGGTTTGAAAGGGAAGAGATACCGGTAGAACCTTCCAGGGACAGCCTGACCAATGAGATGATCATAAAGTTCAAAAGAGGAGAGGTCTGAACCGGAGAGATGCCCGCAGTAAAGTGGTTTAAGGACGTGCTGCCCGGAGTGCGGCGGTCATAAACATATGGCTGCAAAGTGACGCGGCCAGAGACAGTCTATCAACAACAGATTTATTCAAGGAGGTAAGATACGATGAGAGCAGAATTTGATGAGAGCCTTGTAACGGGTAATGAGATGATCGACTCACAGCATAAGGAGTTGATCGACAAGATCAATAAGCTTCTGGACAGCTGTGAGACAAGCAAGGATAAACTGGTGGCGGTAAAGACGCTGGATTATCTTGCGGATTACACAGAGTTTCACTTTGGAGAGGAGGAGAAACTCCAACAGTCTATCAATTATCCGGGGATTGCGGAACACAAGAAAGAGCATGACAAACTGAGAGCAGTGGTCCAGGATCTCTATACAATGCTGGAGGAAGAGGAAGGACCTTCCGACGCTTTCGTTGAGCAGGTGAACCGGAATGTGATCGAGTGGCTCTACAGACATATCAAGGGGTTTGATCGCTCGGTGGCGGAATATAAATTTATGAATGAGAGCAGTGAAAGATTATAGACAGAAATGGAGAGAATCTGTTATTTACGTGAAGAACGGAACCCTGAAGCGGATTCCGTTCTTTTTTCTGCCGTCAGCTGATGGATTTTCCAAGATTAAAGGCCTGCTGAAGTTCCGGTTTCCCGTGGATATCCCCGATGTCCCCGTTTCCTCCGGCCAGGATATGGCCAAGGTTTTTCCAGCGCAGATGCTCCAGAAGATGACCATAGTAGAGGAGCACATCATCGAAAGCATGTCCCTCTGCGGCCATCAGCAGCGCGCCGGAGCGGCCATGGCCTCTGAGCAGATTGCCATCTCCCTCTTCCAGAGCAAACAGCCGGTCCACAGCCGTGCGGATCTGTCCGCTCATATTCCAGTAATACAGCGGAGTGGCAAATACAATCACATCGCATGCTTTCACCGCCGGATAAATTTTGTCCATATCATCTTTCTGGACACAGGGACATTCCCGGCTGCTGTGGCCCCCGAAGCAGCCTTTACAGCCATGGATATCCATATCGTCCAGGAAGAATTCAATTACCGTATTTCCCGCACTTCTGGCTCCCTCCGAGAATGATTTTACAAGCAGGGAAGTGTTTCCATTTCTGCGGGGACTTCCGTTCAGAATTACAATTTTCTTACTCATATCATAAGAGCCTCCTTATCTTTGTACTTGATTTTGATTCATATAGATACTATAATCATAGCAAGAATATAACATAAAACAAGTACGCACATTTAAGTAATGTACTTACAATAGAGTTTAATACTTACTAAAAGGAAAGTATAAGATGAGCAGAAAATGTATATCCGACGAGTGTCTGAGCAATACTGGTTTCAGCTATACCCTGTCCCTGATCAACGGGAAATATAAAATGACGATCCTCTACACGCTTATGGAATTCGGAGTTGTACGGTTCAATGAGATGAAAAGATATATCGGTGAGATTTCCTATAAAACTCTCAGTTCCACACTGAAAGAATTAGAGGCGGACCGGCTGATCAACCGGAAGGAATACCCGCAGATACCGCCGAAGGTAGAATACAGTCTGACCGAAAGAGGAAAATCACTGATCCCGATCCTGGACGGGATGTGCGAGTGGGGAGACCGGAACCGGTTATAATAATCTTTATTATATTATGGAAAAACAGGCCGAAACATAAATATGGTTTCGACCTGTTTTTTGACTGTTTTTATATTCAGAAACGGAAATCCCGGCGATTGTCCTGTTCAATTAAGCGCAGATTTTCGATCACTACTGCCCGGGCTTTTTCATTGGGGACATTCAGTACTTCTTTGTCGATCAGTCTGTCGCCGATGGCTTTTGTCTCCGGTGATGCATAATCCATCAGGTATTCTTTTAAGGTCATCAGCGCGTTGGGATGGCAGCAGTTCTGGATCTGCCCGCTCTTGCACAGCGACATGAACCGGTCTCCGGTGCGCCCTTCCCGATAGCAGGCAGTACAGAAGCTGGGGATATAGCCCATCTCCATGAGCCAGCGGACGACTTCGTCAAGGGTCCGGGTGTCGCTGACGTCAAACTGTTCGGATTTCGCGTCGTCCGGTTCCGGTTCACAGTATCCGCCTACGCTGGTCCTGGAGCCTCCGCTGATCTGGGAAATGCCCAGGTGAAGCACCCGTTCCCTAGTCTTCTGATTTTCTCTTGTAGAAATGATCATTCCTGTGTAGGGTACAGCGATACGGATGCAGGCCACGATCTTGGCAAAGGTGTCGTCGTCGATCCCGTTGTCAAACTGATCTGGATCGATATCATCGGCGTGTTTTAACCTGGGTACACTGATCGTGTGGGGACCGACGCCGAATGCGGCTTCCAGATGTTCCGCGTGCATGAGAAGGCCGGCGAACTCATAACGGTATTTGTCCAGGCCGAACAGAACGCCCAGTCCTACATCGTCGATGCCGCCTTCCATTGCCCGGTCCATTGCCTCGGTGTGGTAGTTGTAGTCGTGTTTCGGGCCGGTGGGGTGGAGCTGGAGATAGCTTTCCTTGTGGTAGGTCTCCTGGAAAAGGATGTAGGTTCCGATCCCGGCTTCCTTCAGGAGACGGTAGTTGTCCACCGTTGTGGCAGCGATGTTGATATTGACCCGGCGGATCGCTCCGTTTTTATGTTTGATGCTGTAGATCGTCTCAATGGACTTCAGATAATAGTCCATGGTATTGCGGACCGGGTCCTCTCCGGCCTCAAGAGCGAGACGCTTGTGTCCCATGTCCTGAAGCGCGATCACCTCCCGGCGGATGTCCTCCTGGGAGAGCTGCTTGCGGGGAATGTGTTTGTTCTTTGCATGATAGGGACAGTAGGTGCAGCCATTGATACAATAGTTGGAAAGGTACAGCGGCGCGAACATGACGATACGGTTGCCGTAGAAATCTTTCTTGATCTGTTCTGCCAGTTTATAAATCTCCTGATTTTTCTCCTCTATAGGACAGGCAAGCAGGACGGATGCCTCTCTGTGGGACAGGCCTTTTCTTTTTTTCGCCTTCTCGATGATCGAATCGATGAGCTCGATGTTTTCTTTGTTTTCATCGGCGTAGGCCAATGTTTCAAGGATTTCTTCGTGGTTGATAAAATCATCCGCGCATTTTGAATTTACGTCGTACATAAAAATTTCCTCCTTTTTTATATATTTTTCGTTTTAGGTGTATGGTCTGTGGCTAAAAATTCAGAGAGTCACCCCTGTCCACTTTAATGTGATAACCGATGGACCTCATGCGGGAGTCCAGATTTTTCAGGCTTTCGGCGGCTTCATCTCCGGTGCAGATCTTGTTGTCATACAGCAGATATTTCTCACGGACTGCCGGCGGGGAAAGGTTGGGCATGACCACATTTGCTCCTGCCAGGATTCCTTTTTCCCGGCCCTCCGGGGAGATGGTGCCCAGAGCTGTCGTGGAGGGCAGCAGGACCTTCGGAAGGAGCAGACGGATGAGGCCAAGCATAAAGAGCGTCAGTTCCATGGTTCCGGCCGGCTGGTCTGCGAAAGGAGTGTCATGATGTGGGATAAAGGGACCGATTCCTACCATCTGCGGATCCAGTTCCTTCAGAAAAAGCATGTCATCTGCCAGATTTTCAGGAGTCTGAAAAGGAGACCCCACCATGAATCCGGTTCCCACCTGATAGCCGATCTCTTTCAGGTCCCAAAGGCATTTCTGCCGGTGGCGGGCGGTCAGTTCCGGAGGATGCAGACTGCTGTAATGCCTGGAGTCGAAGGTCTCATGCCGCAGCAGGTACCGATCAGCCCCTGCCTCAAAGAGCAGCTGATAGCTTTCCCGGGAACGCTCCCCCAAGGAAAGTGTGATGGCACAGTCCGGCCAAGATGTATGGATGGAAGATACGATGTCCGCCATCCGTTCGTCGGTATACCAGCTGTCTTCACCGCCCTGCAGAACAAAGGTCCGGAATCCCAGCTGATAGCCATGCTCGCAGCAGGACATGATATCTTCCTTTGTCAGTCGGTAGCGCTGGGCATTTGCATTGCTCCTGCGGATGCCGCAGTACAGACAGTCATTTCTGCAGTAGCTGGTAATTTCGATCAGGCCGCGGATATAGACAGCGTGTCCATAATGGCGGATCCGGATCTTCCGGGCCTTCTCAAACAGATATTCCGCGAGAGCCGGGCTGCGCTCCCGGATGAGTTCTGTCCATTCGTCTCTGGTGAGGGAACGGGTCAGCTCCAGCTTGTCGACCAGTTCTCTGGTCCTTTCGGGGATTTCAGCGGGAGTGATATTTTCAGGTTTGTTCTGTTTTAAGAGATTCATATATTTTTTCCATAAATGGTCTTTGTGCTGATCCCGGGCAGCATCCCCAGTTTGCCCGAGAGAGCGCTGATCACATTATTTGGCGCGTCCATGGCGACACTGATCACATGGATTCCTTTTTCCCGATAAGGGATTCCCATCCTTCCGATTACATATTCGCCATATTGGGTCAGAAGATGATTTAACTCATCCACAGATTCCCTGGATTCCAGGATGATACCGATGAGGGCGATCCTTGTCTCCATTTTTTCATCCTCCTTACATACATGTACGGATATACTCGTTTTATCCGGCAGACGTTGTCAGTCTGACGTTTTTACGGACGGTCCTGACAGAGTGGAAAAGGAATCAAAGATACAGAAAACTGTGAGATGAATAAAATGAATATACATAGAAGAATAAATGAATACAATAAAAATGCGCCATATGGCGCACACATATCCAAAAGAAGGGCTCATACCCGGGAAATCTTTTCAATATCTGCGCCTTTTCACTCAGGAAAGACAGAAAAAGTCTTCCTTTGCGGTCAGAACGAATGTCTTTGTCTAGTATAACATGGCGCGGACAAAGATACAATAAGACTTTCATTGATTTTATCCTCTGTTCGGGATAAAATAAGTTCATAGGCCAGAGAGGCATTTTGCATTGCAGGTCTTAATTATGGAGGCAGATCATGTCGGAAGTAAGAAAACATATCGTGTTTTATGGACGGGTCCAGGGAGTGGGGTTCCGCTATACTGCAAAATATATGGCTCAGTCGCTGGAACTGACAGGATGGGTCCGCAATGAACCGGACGGGACAGTGACAATGGAAGTCCAGGGGCGGGAAGCACTTATCAATAAACTGCTGTCAGGGTTAAATAACAATCAGTTTATTTCCATTGAATGGATAGACACAGAAGAAATCCCTCCGGAAGAAGAAAGAGGATTTCGAGTCACGTAGAATTGTGAACAAATTATTAAGAGGGCCGTGTACTTTTTAAAAGGGGCCTGACCCCTTTTCTCAAAGTATTCAGAATATTATGAAAACAGGAGGCAGGAAAGATGAAATTGGGATTTATTGGAACAGGTAATATGGCAGGCGCGATCATAGGGGGAATTATTAAAAACAGAATTTTTCGACCGGAGGAGATCATTGGCGCTGATGTTTCAGAAGCCGGGCTTCAGCGTGTGAAGGATACATATGGTATTGAAGTGACAGATAACAACAGGAAAGTCGCTGCGGAAGCGGAAGTTCTGGTGCTTTCTGTGAAACCCCAGTATTATGAAGAGGTTATCCATAGTATTAGAGACTGTCTGCGCAGGGAGCAGATTATTATAACGATCGCTCCAGGCAAGACTCTTGCATGGCTGGAAGAGCAGTTTGATAAATCAGTGAAGATCGTTCGTACGATGCCAAATACACCGGCTCTTGTAGGGGAGGGAATGACAGCTGCCTGCGCGAATGAAAATGTAACAGAAGAAGAGAAGGAATACGTTTTGAAAATTCTCAGTTCATTCGGAAAGGTAGAGATGATACCGGAGCATCTGATGGATGCGGTAGTTGCAGTGAGCGGAAGTTCCCCGGCTTATGTGTTCCTGTTTATAGAAGCTATGGCGGATGCGGCAGTATCAGAGGGAATGGCAAGACAGCAGGCTTATCTTTTTGCGGCTCAGGCTGTTTTGGGAAGTGCGAAAATGGTATTAGAGACCGGAAAGCATCCGGGAGAACTCAAAGACATGGTATGCTCTCCGGCGGGAACTACCATAGAGGCTGTGCGGGTGCTGGAAGAGAAGGGGATGCGCAGCGCAATTATTGAAGCAATGAAAGCCTGTGCAGAAGTTTCCAGAAATTTATAATAAATGTCTGATAACTTTGAAAAAAGGGGACAGGCACCTTTTAAAAAGTACCTGTCCCCTTTTGAAAGAATCGTCAGAAAAATCTGAATAAGGAGAAGCTATATGGATATTCAGGGACTGCAGAAACTGACTTTATTAGATTATCCGGGAAAAGTAGCCTGTACAGTATTCCTGGCGGGATGCAATTTCCGGTGTCCGTTCTGCCACAATGCGTCTCTTGTGACACATGTGGATCCGGCAGATCATATTCCGGAGGAGGAGATACTGGCATTTTTAAAAAAGCGTTCTGGTGTGTTGGACGGAGTGTGTATTACAGGTGGGGAACCTCTGCTTACACGAGGGCTGGAAGAGTTTATCCCTAAGATCAAAGAAATGGGATATCTGATCAAGCTGGACACAAACGGCAGTAATCCGGAGATGCTGAAACATCTGGTAAGGAAAGGAACAGTTGACTATGTGGCAATGGATGTGAAAAATGTTCCGGAAAAGTATGGAATGACTGTCGGGATTGACGGTTATAATCCTGAAAACATCCGGAACAGTGTGGATTTTCTTCTGACTGGAGAGGTTCCTTACGAGTTTCGGACCACGGTGGTACGGGAATTCCATAAGAGGGAAGACTTTGAGGGCTTGGGGAAATGGCTGACCGGCGCGCGGAGATACTATCTTCAGGGTTTTGTGGACTCGGGAGACTTGATTTGTCCAGGGCTGCGGGCATATACGGCAGATATTATGAAGCAGGCTCTTGAGATCGTGAGAAAATATATTCCCGGCGCGGAACTTAGAGGGGTTGAATGAAAAACAAGAAAAACACCAATATCTAGTATTTATATCTTAAAATAAAAACTAGATATTGGTGTTTTTGTATTGACATAGCTTCCGGGGAAGTGATAGAATAGATTCAGACTCACCCGGAGATGCAGAACCTGCTATCAGAAGGGAATTTACGTACGGCTGAAAACAAACATACACAATAAGTCTGAAAGACAGGAAAAGGCTTAAGCGGACAGTAAAATGAACAGATGAAACAAATGAAAAGGAAGGGGACAGTAGTTATGTATCAGGTCAAGAAACGAGACGGCAAGATCACAGAATTCAATCTGGCGAAGATCGGTGAAGCGATCCGCAAGGCTTTTGAGGCTCAGGAGAAGAATTATAATCAGGATATCATTGATATGCTGGCACTGAAGGTTACAGCAGCTTTTGAGCCGAAGATCAAGGAAGGCCTGATCGCGGTGGAAGACATACAGGACAGTGTGGAATCTGTCCTTATTCAGGCAGGATATGACGATGTGGCAAAAGGATATATCCTGTACAGGAAGCAGCGGGAGAAGATCCGTAATCTGAACTCTACACTTTTGGATTATAAAGAGATCGTCGACGGATATGTAAAAGTTACAGACTGGCGTGTAAAGGAGAACTCCACAGTCACCTATTCGGTGGGCGGGCTGATTCTGAGTAATTCCGGAGCCATTACAGCCAATTACTGGCTGTCGGAGATCTATGACGAAGAGATCGGAAAAGCGCATAAAAATGCGGATATCCATATCCATGACCTGTCCATGCTCACCGGCTACTGTGCAGGCTGGTCTCTGAAACAGCTGATCCAGGAAGGACTGGGAGGTATTCCCGGAAGGATCACATCTGCTCCGGCAAAGCATCTGAGCGTGCTCTGCAATCAGATGGTGAACTTCCTGGGCATCATGCAGAACGAATGGGCAGGCGCGCAGGCATTTTCTTCATTTGATACCTATCTGGCGCCTTTTGTGAGAACAGACAACTTAAGTTATCCGGAAGTGAAAAAATGCATCGAGTCCTTTGTTTATGGAGTAAACATTCCGTCCAGGTGGGGCACACAGGCTCCGTTTACCAACATTACTCTGGACTGGACCGTGCCCAATGACCTGAAGAATCTGCCGGCGATCGTAGGTGGAAAAGAGATGGATTTCACCTATGGAGACTGCAAGAAAGAGATGGATATGATCAATCGGGCATTCATTGAGACGATGATCGAGGGAGACGCGCAGGGACGTGGATTCCAGTATCCTATCCCCACCTATTCCATTACCAGGGATTTTGACTGGTCTGAGACAGAGAACAATAAACTTCTCTTTGAAATGACCGCGAAATACGGCACCCCGTATTTTTCCAATTATATCAACAGTGATATGGAACCGACGGACGTGCGCAGTATGTGCTGCCGTCTGCGTCTGGATCTCAGAGAACTCCGTAAGAAATCCGGCGGGTTCTTCGGAAGCGGCGAGAGTACAGGGTCGGTCGGCGTGGTCACGATCAATATGCCGAGGATCGCATATTTATCGGAGAACGCGGAAGAATTTTATAAGAGACTTGACCGGATGATGGATATTTCGGCTAGGTCTCTCCATACGAAGAGAACGGTGATCACAAAACTCCTCAATGAAGGGCTGTATCCTTATACCAAGAGATATCTGGGGACATTTGAAAATCATTTCTCGACGATCGGGCTGATCGGCATGAACGAGGCGTGCCTGAACGCGAAGTGGATCCGTCAGGATCTGACGCATGCAGAGGCACAGGAATTTACAAAAGAAGTGTTAAACCACATGAGAGAGAGACTGTCGGATTATCAGGAAGAGTACGGCGATCTGTATAATCTGGAGGCAACTCCGGCTGAATCCACTACGTATCGGCTGGCGAAACATGATGTGGAACAGTTCCCGGATATTATCACAGCGGCAGAGAAAAATGGAACGCCGTATTATACCAACAGTTCTCATCTTCCGGTGGGATATACGGCAGACGTCTTTGAAGCGCTGGACATTCAGGATGAGCTCCAGACGCTGTATACATCAGGGACTGTATTTCATACATTCCTGGGAGAGAAGCTTCCGGACTGGAAGTCTGCGGCATCCCTCGTACGGAAGATCGCGGAGAATTACAGACTTCCCTATTATACAATGTCACCCACTTATTCTATCTGTAAGAATCATGGATATCTGACGGGAGAGCAGTTTAAGTGTCCGATCTGCGGTGAGGAGGCTGAAGTTTACAGCAGGATCACAGGATATTACCGGCCGGTGAAAAACTGGAACGATGGGAAGACGCAGGAATTTAAAGAACGTAAAGTTTACGATATCAGTAATTCGCATATGCGCCCGAGGACGAAGGCGGCAGCCGCAGAGGCAGAAAAGGCACAAGTGGAGGACAGCGAGACAAAGACGCTCCTCTTTACTACTAAGACCTGCCCCAACTGCCGGGTAGCTACCAATTCTCTGGAAAAAGCACATATTTCATATGAAATAGTGGACGCAGAGGAAAACAGGGATCTGGTTGAAAAATACGGAGTTATGCAGGCGCCTACTCTGATCGTTGTAAAAGACGGAAAGGTCACGAAGCTGGCGAATGCGTCCAATATAAAAGATTATGCGGAAAAGGAAGGCTGACAGACTATGTATGATATAGGGATCATCGGAGGCGGGACCGCGGGAATGACTGCCGCCATCTACGGCCAGAGAGCCGGGAAGAAAACGGTCATTATCGAGAGCGGAGCGTTTGGGGGACAGATCACATCGTCTCCCAATGTGGAGAATTATCCGGGCATTGCCAGTGTCAGTGGCAGTGAATTTTCTATGAATCTTCTGGACCAGGCGGTGAAGCTGGGCGCTGAGACAGAGATGGCGCAGGTGACCGGGATCCGTGATGAGGGCGCGGTGAAGGTGATCCGGACTTCGGAAAAGGAATATCCCTGCAGGAGCGTTATTCTGGCGACCGGAGTGACCCACAGACATCTGGGGGTGCCGGGGGAAGACCGTCTCTCCGGGTCAGGCGTATCCTACTGTGCTACGTGTGACGGCATGTTTTTTCGCGGAAAAGATGTAGCGGTAGTAGGCGGTGGAAGCACGGCCCTTCAGGATGCGGAGTTCCTTTCAAATTACTGCAGCAAAGTGTATCTGATCCATCGCAGAGATGAATTTCGGGGCGAGGAGAATATCGCAAAGCGTCTCAGGGAAAAAACCAATGTAGAGTTTGTATTGAGCTCTGTGGTTAAGGAGATCATGGGAGAACAAATGGTGGAGAGGCTTCTCCTGAACGATAAAAAGACGGGAGAAGACTTTGAATTGCCGGTATCGGGAGTCTTCATTGCAGTAGGACAGATCCCGAAAAACGAACCGTTTTCCGATGTGGTAAAGCTGGACGGCGGTGGATTTATACTGGCTGCTGAGGACTGCGTTACTTCCTGCCCCGGGATCTTCGCTGCGGGGGACTGCCGGACGAAAGAAGTCAGACAGCTGACGACAGCGGCAGCCGACGGGGCCGTGGCAGCGCTGGCCGCATGTAAATATATTGCTGAATAGAGCTGTGGATTAAGGAAACTCTAAAAGGGACTGCTGTGTTAATTTGAACCGCTCCCCGTCAAGTAGACAGTGAAAAAATAGGGAGTATCCCAAAGTTTGTGTAAACCTTCAAACTGATGTAAGATAGACTTACCAGTTTGGAGGTTTATTTTATAGCAAGAAAAAAGGATACCCCACAAAAAGCAGCCCTTCGAGAAATGATGGGTAACTACATGAAAGAAAACAATGTTAAAGTCAAAGATGGGACAGATGTTAACTCCATCATGCGGGATATGATGTCCATCATTCTGGAAGGTGCTCTGGACCAGGAGATGGACGAGGAATTAGGCTATTCTAAGTATGATTATCGTAACAAGGAAACGGATAATTCCAGAAATGGACATTCTCAGAAGACAATGCATACCAGCTATGGAGACATGGAAATCGACATCCCCAGGGACAGGAAAGGCGAGTTTGAACCGCAGATTGTCAAGAAATACCAGAATACCGTCACTCAGGACATGGAGGAAAAGATCATCTCCATGTATGCCAAAGGAATGACCACAAATGATATTGAAAGCCATATGCGTGAACTGTACGACATCGAAATCTCTGACAGCACTATTAGCCGGATCACTGATAAGATTCTTCCCATTGTGAAAGAATGGCAGGAAAGACCATTGGAAGAAATTTATGCTGTGGTTTTCATGGATGCCATCCATTATCATGTGCGCAATGAAGGACGGATTGTAAAACGTGCAGTTTATATCGCCATTGGGATTGACATGGAAGGACATAAAGACGTGCTTGGCATGTATGTTGGACAAAATGAAAGCGCGAAATTCTGGCTTTCTATTTTGAACGGGCTAAGGAACCGCGGAGTAGAAGATATCCTGATTGCATGTGTGGATGGGCTGACAGGATTTCCTCAGGCAATTGAGGCGGTATTTCCCCAGACAGAAATCCAGCAATGTATCATTCATCAGATTCGGAATACCACGAAGTTCGTTTCCTATAAGGAGATCAAGCCCCTGATGGCTGATCTGAAACGTGTATATGCAGCTCCAACAGAAGAAATCGCATTAGCAGAGCTGGACAGCTTTGATGACAAATGGAGCGGAAAATACCCGAAAATAGCGAAAACCTGGAAAGATAACTGGGCGAATCTTTCGACTTATTTTAAGTACCCGGAAGCGGTCCGCCGTCTGATCTATACCACCAATGCAATCGAGGGATTTAACCGCCAGCTCCGAAAGGTCACAAAATCTAAGACAGTGTTTCCTTCTGATGAGAGTCTCTTAAAAATGCTGTATTTAGCCATGATGGATATCACGAAAAAATGGACAGGCCACCGGCAGGATTGGGGGCAGATCCATTCGCAGCTGGAGATTTTCTTTGAAGAAAGACTATCCGGATTATAAGCAGCTTTCCGTCTGAGAGGGCTGGATTAGCCAGCCCTGCTTGACATGTCTGGAAACTGCATTATAATACAAGCAAGGGCAGAACCTCAAAAAATTGGCTCTGCCCAAAGTAACTAATGACATATCTTATATCAGTTTTTTAGTCTACACAAATCAAAAGGTTTTCTCTTCCCTCTGCGATCTTTCAGGGCATCCACACCGCCGGATTCATATTTTATGGTATAATTTCTGGCTTGCTGGTAAGATGTTCCGTATTTTTGGGATGTTTCTGCATAATTACGATCATGTGTGATGCAGTATCAGACGATCTCAACCCTTTCTTCAAAGGTAGTCTTTCTTCCTTTTGTCATGATGGTACAGCCTCCTGTTCCAGAAGATTTCAGTTCCTCATGACCATTATACTTCATGATCCAGTTCTGAAGCTGGGTTTCTGATCGGATTTTATATTTTTTCAGTACTTCCGGACCAGTAAGGCGTTTTGAAAGATAATCCTCTACTGCTGCTTGTTTGATTTCAGAAGAATAATGCCTTGCCTTACTGCCAGTTACCAGGCCTTCCCACCCAAAAGCATTGTATAAACGAATCCAGCCTTTTAAGGCTCCCTCGCTCATTCCATAGATACGACATAGTTCCCTGAAACCATGGGTGCCATTGAGGTATTCCACAAGAATATGCTCTTTCTCTTCATAGGAATATTTGTGCTTAAATGCCATAATAAAATGCTCCCTACTAAGTGACAAGTTTTTATTATTTCACTTGTCTACCTAGAAGGGAGCATATCAAATTTAGTATACGGCAGTCCCTTTTTCTGTGTGTTTTTTCTTTGTAAAGCAACGACTGAGAAATGATTTTAAGAAGATGCGGAGACAAGGCAGCCTTTCATTTTATATTTGTCCGCCCGGATAATGGAAATACAGTATTCCATCGGAGTTTTTGCAGTATCGATCGTAATCTGTTTAAGGAAAAACGCAGCGGCATTTTCCTGTGTGTTCAGCAAATGGGCTTCCTGGGAAGAAAGATGCGTTATGGAAATGGTATGCTCCTGCTGGCACAGCTTTATATGATAAAAATTCTCCAATATCTTATACAGAGAGCATTTGCTAAAATCAAAGTTTTCGAGTCCCGGACAACTTCCGGCAGGCAGGTGCGCTGTTTCCAGTAAGAGAGGGATATCGTTCAGATATCTGACACGCCTGAGGAGATATACCGGACTCCCGATGCGGATGTCCAGCGCAAAAGCAACCTTTTTAGGGGCCTCTATGATCTTCAGATCGATAACTTTGCTCCGCACCTGATGTCCGTCGGCCTCCCAGCCAGCTGTGTAGGAGATAAAACTTTTGGCATCTTCTACATATTTAGGCGGCGCGATGAAATTCCCTTTTCCGTGAACAGAATATAAAACCCCTTCATTTTTCATTTCTTTCAAAGCCTCGCGAAGCGTAACACGGTTCGCAGAGAACATTTCACAGAGCGCGCGCTCAGAAGGAAGTGCGTCGTGCGCAGATAAATGGTGTGTCTCTATGTATTCTTCCAGATGTTCCCGCAGATTGTCTCTTGCAAATTGAGTTAATCTTCCCATGATCTGTTGCTCCTTCTCATTTCATAATGGCGGAGAATATAAATTTTTTTCCGCTTGAATATGATTTTGTATATTCGATTACTCGGTTGTGCCGGTCAGTTATAGTTTCCGTCAACATAAAAACAGATTCTTCTTCAGAGACTTCTAGGAGGATTGACTGAGGAGAAGAAACCTGTACGATCTCCAGAGTCTGGATATCATGATAAGGTATGATCCCTAACTGGTCATAGATCGCGGACAGAGAGTAGACTTTAAAATCATACTGTTCAATATCCGGGATCAGATCATAGGGAATACTTATATATTCCAGTGTATAGGGATCCCCATCCCCGAGACATACGCGGAAGATCTGAAAAATTTCTTCCTCCGGCCGAATGTGAAAGATACGAGAATACTTCCAGCCGGCGGCTCGTTTTCCAGAATAGATCAGCCTGTAGGAAGGTGTGAGCCCCATGTCAATGAGAAAAGGGGTAGTTCCCTGGATCGTGTCAAAAGCAGAGTTTATTTTGGGTCGGTTCACATAAGTTCCTTTTCCGGGTTTGGGAAGAAGAAGTCCGGTCTCGATCAAAAGACTCAGGGCTTTGCGGATTGTCATGCGATTGACTCCGTATTTCTGTGACAGCTCCCGCTCAGAGGGGATAAACTGTCCAAAGCGATACTCTCCTTTCTCTATTTTTTCCCTTATCAGTTCTGCAATCTGCTTATATAGCGGTTGTTGTCTGTTCATAAGGCCTCCTCTTTAAAACAAAACTGGTATATATAAATAGCTACTGTCCTGAAAAGTAAACCGAAAGAAATTGGTATAGTTGTTTCTATAATTGGTATAAATGATAAAGTTGATATATCTGTTTGTTTTTGCAAATTGGTATAGTGAAAAAAATTAAAGGTATACTTGCTGTTTTTGTAGTTTTATTATACCACACGAGATTATGAAAGTAAAGTGGTATATTTATTTATACTCATACAAAAAGGAAGAAAAACAAAATATTATATTAAAAATACACAAAAAATATATAAAAATATGGTTATAAATATATATAATATATAGTATTGACTGCTAAAAATATAAGTGGTATGTTTAAAACAGTAAATATATATTTAATATACCAATGCGCGCGGTATAAACACAGAAAAGGAGGTGTTAAAAGGATATGATCCATTTTGATGAAGAAAAGTATCTGGCGATTAATCACAACACGTTAAAGCTGAAGAGCCAGATTGAAAAAGTAGTAAAAGAAGTAAGTCAAAGAGGTTACAAAAACGTGTTTCTTATCGGATCCGGCGGATCTTACGCCATGTTCCTGCCATTTGAATATTATTTGAGGACAAGATCTACGATCCCGGCGTACGCAGTTATTGCGGCGGAACTGATCGCGGGAGGACATAATCAGTTGGGAGAAGGGTCTGTCTGTATCTTTACATCTACATCAGGAACAACAGAAGAGACCGTTGAGGCTGCAGAATACTGTAGGACAAAAGGCGCTGATACGATTTGCATTTCCGGGCGAGGAGATGTTCCTTACGCCAGAGATGCAGACTATGCCATTGTTAATGAAATGGATGACTTTTCAGCGGCGGATGGAGATTACCTTCTCCTCTATATGCTGATCTTTTCTTTGATTTATGAGCGCGGTGAATTTGAGGCGTATGAAGAGTTCTGCGAAAATCTAAAAAAAATGCCGGAGGCCCTCGTGGCAGTGAAATACGCGTGCGAATCAAAGATGGAAGCTTTTGCAGAAAAATATAAAGATGTGGATTATCATTTGCTGACTGGAGCTGGGAGCGTATGGGGAGAAACCTATTCTTACGGGATGTGTGTTATGGAGGAAATGCAGTGGATACGGACGAAGACTGTAAAGGCAGCAGAATTTTTCCATGGTACCCTGGAGATTCTTGATGAAAATGTGAGCCTGATGGTGATCATGGGTGAAGATGAGCTCAGATCTCAGTGTGAAAGAGTAGTCAATTTTGCGAAAAAGCTTGGATTTACGGAAAATCTAAATGTCTTCGATACGGCAGATTATGAGCTTCCCGGAATCGACGCAAAATTCAGGCCCCTTCTTTCTCCTGTGATCATAACAGCCATACTTGACCGGCTCAGCTATCAGTTGGAGGAAAAAAGAGGGCATTCACTGGATATTCGGAGATATTACAGAAAAATGGAATACTAGAATGCGGGGTGAAACCGAATGGACGAAAAAGCGGACATGATCCTGCGGTGTGACAGGATTTTTACAGGAAATGCACAGGAAGAGCTGAAAGACGGTTTCGTGGCGGTCAGTGGAAGTTGGATCCTTGCGGTGGACGAGTGGACTAATCACGCGGAGTATCTGGATAATGAAACAAAGATATACGACCTGAGAGGGAAAACTATCACCCCGGGATATGTGGATAACCATGTATTTTTTATGGGATATATGTGGCAGAGAGCGGGAGCTGATACTTCCGGAGCAGAAGATGCAGTAACGCTGAAGGATATCCTTATGGCATATAAAGATCAACTCTCCCCTGAAGCTCCTTTGCTTGGCCATGGTCTGGATGATGGGATAGAGCTGGATAGAGATATCTTTGAGACATGGTTCCCTGAAAGAGCAGCCGTTGTCTTCCGTGAGAGCCGGGAGACATGCCTGATGAATCAGAAAGCCCGTGAGAGATATGATTTTGATGAAGACAGCTGTTACGCAGAGGCGTGCTGGAGAGTGTTCCAGGAATTGGTCGGGAACAAAGCGCAGGCAAAACAACAGTATCTTGAGTTCCAGGATATGCTTGCAAGCCGGGGTGTCACAGGAATCAAAGAGATCGGTTTTGACGACTACTATGGATTCACGGATGTTCTGAAAGAAATGGAGGATTCCGGAGAGCTCAAGCACAGAGTATACCTTGTCAGCCAGCCGGTGAGCAGAGATGTGGACATCCCTTATGGGAAACGGATGAGGGACACATTCCAAAAGGACCGTGTGAAATTTATGGGGTATAACATCATGGTAGATGGAGATATTGAGTCTGGTGAAGGAGACATTCTGGACAGATATCCGAAGGGAGAAAAACTTCCAGAATATACGCCGCCGGATTACAGAGCGATCGAAGAGTCTGTAAAAGAAGCAGACAAAAATGATTTCCGGTGTGCGCTTCATGCAGAGGGAGACCGGGCGGTGAGAAAAGCCATAGATATTCTGGAAGAGTGCCGGAAGGAGAACGGTGAAAGAGATGCCCGTCATGCAGTGATCGATATGGAACTGATCGATCCTGCTGATATCAGGCGAATGAAAGAGAATGATGTCACAGCAATCAATTATGTGCAGATCATGAGCTGTTATCCGAAATATAAAGAATATTATGGCCTTCGGTATTTTTCCAAAGAGCGTCAGAAAAATATCTGGCCATACCGTTCTCTGAGAGACGCGGGGGTCAATCTCTGCTGGGGAACAGATTTGCCGCTGGATGTGCCTGATATTCCACTATCCGTCTGCTATGCCGCAGAAAGAAAATTTCCAGATTCTATGCCAGAGCAGGGGTATAACAGACAGGAGGCCATAACTCCGGCGGAAGTGCTGGAAGGGTGGACAAAAAATGGTCAGAAGGCGAATTTTGCGGAAGACATTCTTGGAACACTGGAACCTGGCAAACTGGCCGACATCGCGGTGATAGACGGAGACATCCTGGGAACCGAAGGGGAAGCCAGAAAACGGCTGCGAGTGTGCATGACAGTTTTTGACGGAAAAGTCGTATACGACGGACGGGAGTAAAAAATGAAGGTGATCGGATATGGAGACAATGTGGCAGATCGGTACGTCAATCAGAACATGATGTATCCGGGAGGTAACTGTGTCAATTTTGCGGTATACGCGAAAAAATCAGGAGTGGAGTCGGCGTATCTTGGCTGCTGGGGTGCGGACAAAGAGGCAAAAATGATCCAGAGGGCTCTGAATGATATCGGCGTGGATATTTCCCGCTGCCGGACGGAGACCGGAACGGTCACAGAGAGGTGCGATGTGAATCTGATCCATGGAGAACGTATATTCCTGCAGGATGATGACAGGGAAAATCTGCATGGAGCGATGATCCTGACTGAAGAAGAAGTGGAGTATCTGAGAGGATTTGATCTGATCCACTGCAGCTGCTACGCGGAGGAGGAAAGTCAGCTCAGAAAACTGGAAGATACCGAAGCACTGATTACGTTTGATTTTTCAGAAGAGGACGAATACAGGAAAGACGAGTATTTGACGCAGGTGTGCCCGCATATTGATTTTGCTCTGTTCTCATGTGAGCATATGGATAACGATGAAATCCGAATTTTTTTGAAACGTATTTTTGAAAAAGGGGTTCCTTATGTACTTGCGACGATGGGGACTAGAGGACAGATCCTGTATAACGGGAGAAAATATTATGAAGGAATGGTTCGTTTAACAGAGGCAGTGGATACGATGGGAGCGGGGGACAGCTTTTTTACTTCCTTTTTGATGAGCCTGCTCAAAAGCGGGTGGCGAAAAAATATGCCCATGGAAGAAAAAGCGATCCGGGAAGCATTTGAATACGCGGCGGAATTTTCCGCAAAAAACTGTCTTATAAGCGGAGCATTTGGGTATGGACAGAAGATTAAATGAAAGGAGACCGGAGATGAAGTTATTTTTCAGTGATAAAAAGAGAGTAGCGGCGTATGCAATGATGATCGCGGTATTTATCATTGTGGCTCTTTTTGCGCCGAGCGAAAAGGTCGGATACAGTGAGTATCAGGAGATTGCGGAAACGGTAGATTTTGACGCGGGAGAGACTATGCCGGCAGACATGATCGTGGATTTTGGGGCATGGACGCTTCTGATCCCCGTGGTAATGTTTGTTTTTGTATTGCTGACAAAAGGATTCCTGGAAGCGTTCATATGGGCGTCTTTTTTGACCGTATTTATGCGGTTCCGGGGGGATATCTTAGTGGCGTTTACAGAGGAGCAGATTGGCGCACTCCTGAATTATGACAATGCCCGCATGATCCTTCTGTACTTCGCGATGGGAAGCGTTCTGGCGGCAATCGGAAAAGGCGGCGGCGCGAAGGCATTTGCCAACTGGGCGAAAAAGAAAGCAAAGAAGGGAAAGACTTCACTTGTAATCATGTGGCTGATGGATGCAGTGCTCTCTGTAGACGATGAGTTGAGTGCCTTTACTACAGGAGCTGCGATGACGCCTCTGGCGGACAGCTATGGCATCCCTCGCGAGAAATCTGCCTTTATGATACGTGCGAGCGCTGTGGCGCCAGCAACTCTGTGGCCTCTGGGAGCCTGGGTTGTCTTCGTGGCAGTGCTGCTGGAGACCTCGGGATTTGCGGCTTCAGGACAGGGCGTGGCGGAATATATGAAGATGGTGCCGTTTATGTTCTTCCCGATCATCATACTGATCATCGGCCTTCTGGTGGCTCTAGGAGTGATACCAGATATTGGCAAGATGAAAAAGGCGACGGAGCGTGTAAAAAATGGCGGGCCGGTCGCGCCGGCAGCAAGCGGAAAAGAGATGGGAGACAATGCGGAAGTGAGTTCTGGAGATATCAACGAGGGTATCCCGCACCGTATGATCAACTTCTTCCTGCCGGTCATCGCCCTTGTAGGGGGAGCAGCTCTGGCGGGCTTAGACATCATGGTAGGCATCATCGCGGCTCTGGTAGTATCTTTCTTCTTGTTTGTATTTCAGGGGCTCTGTACGCCGAAGCAGTTTATCAACGATATTCTTCTGGAAGGATTTAAGGACATGACGATGTTGACAGTTCTGTTTGGCGTATCTCTCGTGCTGGTCAACCAGCTGGACGCCATGGGATTCGCACCTTATATCGTCAGTATCACAGAACATGTTTTGTCACCGAATCTGCTTCCATTTATAGTGTTTGTCGTATTTGCCTGCACAGAGTTCCTTGTGAGTTTCAACTGGTCTCTGTACATGATGGCTCTACCGATTATTATCCCGCTGGCCTCTGCGACAGGAGCGAATCCGTATCTTACGATCGCTGCTCTGATCTGCGCCGGAATCTGGGGAAGCCAGGGATGCTTGTATTCGGACGGCGCGCTCGTCGCGGCTGCGGCTACAGATACCGATGTCTATGAGTCATCGACCACATCGGTGCCGTATATGATCATCGCGGCGGTATTGTCGGCAATCCTGTTCCTTGTAGCGGGATTTATCTTCTGATAGCGGGGGTGAGAAACATGAAAGTGGCAGCGATAGGGGACAATTGTATCGATCTGTATCCGAAACTGGGACAGTATTACTGTACAGGAAACGCCGTTGACTTTGCGGTACATATAAAAAGGCTTGGAGCGGAGACGGCGGTCATTAGTACAACAGGCAATGACAGATATGGAAGAGAGATGATCCGGACACTGAAAAAGGAAGGGATCGATATCAGCCATCTGAGAACAGGGGACGGATCAACGGCAGTATCCTATATGGATCTGTTAGATAAGGAGCGGATCTACGGGGATTATCTGGAAGGTGTCATGGAGAACGTGGAATTTTCGGAGGAAGACATAGACTATGCCGCCCGCCATGATCTGATCCATCTGGCTTTCTGGGGAAATGCACATATGCATCTCCCCAGACTGAAAAAATACGGCGCAAAGATATGTTTTGATTATGCGACAGAAGTAGAGGACCCTATGGTGGATGAGACTATCCGGTATGTGGACTATGCGTTTTTTTCCTTTGAGGAGACAGATCTTTCCGTGCGGGAATTCCTCAAAATGAGAGTATCCCAGGGAGCGAAGACAGCGGTTGTGACCCTTGGAGAAAAAGGAAGCATAGCTTATGACGGACAGAAGTTTTATGAATATGGGATTTTTCCAGCCACTGTGGTTAATACCGTAGGGGCAGGCGATTCCTTTATGGCCGGCTTTATGTATGGGATCATGACAGGGCTTGAAATCCCCGAATGCCAAGAGCTGGGCGCAAAGATCGCAGCAGAGGTCATTGAGACGTTCGGACCTTGGAAAACATGAGATATTTTATAGAAAGAAAGAGGTGGGAAAATGGTTATTGACATGCATGTACATCCGATGTTCCTTGAAGAAGCGGAACCTACCGAGGAACAGTTGGAGCGCAGCCGCCGGGAGATGGGACTGTATAAGACAGACGCGTTCGGGATCAGCCAGTGGGAGAGAGACTGCAGGTGTTCAGGGATTGACAGGCTTTGTCTGCTTCCCCTTGACGTGGGCGGAGCGCCGCTGTTGGAAAATGAGAAAGTCGCACATCTTGTGGCTCGGTATCCTAAACATCTGATCGGATTTGCCAGTGTGGATCCAAACAGGGAGAGCGCGGCAGAAGACCTGGATTACGCCTTCGGAGAGCTAGGGCTGAAAGGGTTGAAGCTCCATCCCTCCAAACAGCAGGTATTTCCCACGGATGAAAGAATGTGGAAACTTTATGACATCTGCAGGAAGTACCGCCGTCCGGTTATCTTCCACAGCGGGGTATCTATGGCACCGGGTACACTGACAAAATATGCTCATCCGCTGGAGTTTGAGGAAGTGGCATACCGGTATTCGGATGTGAAGATCTGTCTGGCTCATTTTGGATGGCCCTGGGTGCGGGAGGTCTGTATGCTCATGCTAAAGTACAGGAATGTGTACACGGATACAGCGCTTCTGTATTTTGATGATGCCCGGCAGTTCTATCACCAGTCGCTGGAAATGGACATTGGAAAGCACTGGATCGATCGGAGCCTGCGTCATCAGGTTATGTTTGGATCCGATGATCCACGGCTGGAACAGCGCCGCATGATCCTGGCGATTCGGGAGATGGATATGCGTGAATCTACGAAAGAACTGATCCTCGGCGAAAACGCTGTTGAATTTCTGGGAGGGGATATTTAGATGATCTGTTACAGAGAATTGGAATATGAAACAGAAAATTATAATGAACTGCGTGCGATCGGATCGGATATCAGGAAAGTCGTGGAGGAATCCGGAATTCGTGACGGAGTGGTATATGTGATTACCTTGCATACGACCACAGGGATCATGGTCAATGAACGGCTGGAATGTCTGGAAGCAGATATCCTGGAGAAACTGTCTGGGCTGTTTCCAGAGGACGGGGATTATTATCATGCCAGATTCCTCAGGGAATATGGCGCCATGGCCGGGAATCCTACAGGCCATCTCAAATCTATGGTGGCGGGAAACCATACCGTCATGCCAGTTTCGAATGGACGTCTGATATGCGGCAGTGCTCAGGAAATTTATCTGGCGGAGTTTGATGGACCGCAGGACAGGAGGATTTCCGTTATGGTTATAGGAGAAGAATAGAGGTGTATAAGAATGGGATTAAGAGAACAGCTCTGTATCAATAACATGACATACAGAAGATATAGTTTTCCTTATTTCCTTAAATCTGTAAAGCGTCTCGGACTTGACTGGATCGAGTTGTCGGGATGTCATCCGCACTACAGTGTGTATGAGGCAAAGACATTTCCGGTCAGACGGGTGGCGGAGCGGATCCGGGAAGCAGGAATCCAGGTGGCGGTGATAGAGCCGGAGCAAAATTTTCTGCCTGTCAATATCGCGTCGAATCAGTCTTATCTCAGAAATAGGAGCATAGTACAGTTACAGTTCTATATTGAAAATGCAGCTGCATTTGACTGTGATAAAGTTATCATATATCCGGGAAAGGGAACGATGGACCGGCCGCCAGAGGAGGCTCTCAAGTACTGTTGTGAGTCTCTGGATCTGCTGTGCAGAACAGCGGAGCAGTGCGGAGTGACCCTGCTCCTTCAGAACGTATCCCCGTGTATTTCAGGGCTTACAAAGGACAGCGGGGACGTAGAGTATATTCTGGAACAGACGGGACATGATAGTCTGGCGCTCAGTGTCAATACATGTGCCGTATGTGCGGGAGGAGAGACGCTGGAGGATTATTTCCGAAAATTCGGGGATCGGATCCGCAATGTACAGATTTCCGACAGCGACGAAGAGGACGAACAGCTGGTCCTGGGAGATGGGAGCCAGGATCTTCAGGCTCATGTAGATACCTTGAAGAGATACGGGTATAAAGGACCGGTGGCATTGGAGATCACAATGGAAGAATACGCCTATGAAGCGGAAAAGTATTACGCAAGATCACTGGAGGTCTTTGAGGGACTTCTGAAGGGAGGCGGGCAGGATGCATAAACTTTCTTTTGATCAGTTCGGGGTAATGAGCGTGGGATATCAGCAGTACAGTTTGGAATACACGCTGGATTCAATCGCCGAAAGTGGGCTGAAATACGTAGATTTCTGGGGAGGGGCGCCCCATTATTGTGCGTTTGATACGCCGCCGGGAAAGCGGCAGAAAAAGGTTCTGTCGATTCGTAAGATGCTGGATGAGAGAGGGCTTGCGATGTCTGTCTTTACGGCAGAGCAGATCTGCCTGTACCCGATCAATGTGGCCTCAGCCAACCCTTATGTTCGGAAGAACAGTATCCATATCGTGAAAGAATATATTGAGGACACAAAAGCGTTTGGTGCAAAATATTTTTTCCCTCAGATGGGGTACTGTATGTTTGACGAAGACCGGGACGCAGCCTATCAGAGATCGATCGAGGCGCTCAGAGAGCTTGCGGAGTATGCAGAAAAACTGGGAGTAGAGATGGTAATGGAACAGCTGCAAATGTACGAGTCTAATCTGTGCTATGACAGACAGACGCTGAAATATCTGATCGACGCGGTTGGATCCCCCAGCCTCACAGCCTGTGTAGACTGCGTGGCTGCCGCATCGGCAGGGGAGAGCGTGGAGGATTACTATGAGACTTTCGGCGTGATTAATCATGTGCATCTGGCGGATGGGAGTCCGGCAGGGCACATGGTGCCGGGTGACGGGAGTAATCCGCTGGAGAGTTATCTTGAGACACTCATTAATCATAATTTCGACGGTTCTGTGACACTGGAGATCAATAATCAGATTTATTTTGACGATCCGGACACCGCAACAAAGCGGGCAGTGGCATGGCTGAAGGCCTGCCCGCTCATTGAAAGCAGGGAGGCATAGTATATGGCAGTGTATTTTATGGGCATCGATGTGGGAACGAACGAGAGTAAGGGGGTAATTATCAATGAACAGGCAGAAGTGATCTGCACTGCGTCCGCGTCACATGGCGTAGAAAATCCCGCGCCCCACTTTTTTGAACATGACGCGGAAAAAATATGGTGGGGAGATGTGTGCAGGATTTCCCGGGAGCTGCTTGAAAAGTCCGGTATCCCCAACAAGGATGTGAAGGCGTTTGGCGTCAGTACGCTGGCCGCGGATGTACTTCCGGTAGATGAACACTGCAATCCACTCCGAAAAGGGATCCTGTACGGGATCGACTCCAGGGCTTCAGAGGAGATCGCCTGGCTGGAAGAGTACTATGGGGATCGGATAGACGAGCTGTGGCACGGGGAGGAGCTGTGTTCTTCAGACTGTATGCCAAAAGTGCTGTGGATCAAAAATCATGAACCGGATGTATATGAAAAAACCTATAAATTTCTGACTGCATCCTCCTATATTACTGCGAAGATGACGGGAAATTATGTGATCGACCGGTATCTGGCTCTCTCATCGTTCATGCCATGCTATCGGCAGGACCTGACCATTGACGACAGGCTGGCTAGGGAATGTTACTGCCGGGGGGATCAGCTGGCGGAAGGACGCGAGACGGTGGATGTGGCCGGCACGGTGACAAAAGAAGCGGCGGCGGCTACAGGGCTGATGGAAGGAACTCTGGTGATTACGGGAACGGATGATTCTGGCGCAGAGTCCATCAGCGCGGGTGTCCTGCAGCCGGGAGATCTGATGGTGCAGCTGGGGTCTACATGCTATCTTATTTACTGTTCAGACCGGTTGCCCCATGATGACAGGATATGGGAGGGCGACGCTCTGATACCGGGGCTGTACTGTATCGATGGAGGCACAAACGCGGCCGGAGCGCTGACAAAGTGGATGCGTGATACGTTGTTCCCAGATCTGGTGGAAGAGGAGAAAAACGGAGGTAAAAATGCCTTCAGTGTGCTGGCAGAGCGGGCGGCGCAGGTTCCAGCAGGAGCTAACGGGCTGATCATGTTGCCCTATTTTGCCGGTGAGCGCACTCCTATCAACGATGAAAATGCGAAAGGCCTGCTTCTGGGACTGCAGCTCCACCATACAAGGGATGATATCTACAGGGCGGGATTGGAAGGAGTGGCGTGCTCTGTCGCCCAGCATATCGCAATTCTGGAAAAACACGGGCTTCCCATCCGAAACTTTATGTGTGCCGGCGGAGGAACAAAGAATGAGGTCTGGCTACAGATGATCGCAGATATGACGGGATATGAAGTGAAGATCCCGAAGGAGACCATCGGGGCGAGCTATGGAGATGCACTGATGGCTGGGATTGGGGCTGGCTATTTCAAGGGATTTACAGACCTGGCCCAGTATATCAAGGTCGGCAAGACATACCGGCCAGATCCAGAGAAACGAGAGATCTATGAAAAGGTGAAACATCTGTACGGAGAGCTTTATCTGGCAAACAGGGATTTAATGCACAGGCTCTGAGCAGATGAAGACGACTGTGGGTAAGAAGATCCGAAAATTTCGATTCAGGAGGAGACATAAACGATGAATTGGTGCAAGGAAATATTTGGACAGGAGAAACCAGTAATAGGGCTGTTGCATTTGAATGCATTTCCCGGAGAACCATTATACAAGAATGGAGATTCTATGGAAAAGACAGTGGAAGATGCAAGGACAGACCTGAAGGCACTCCAGGAGGGCGGGGTGGACGGAGTACTTTTTTCGAACGAGTTCAGTCTTCCCTATCAGAATCCGGTGGATTATGTGACGGCCTGCGGCATGGCCCGGGTGATTGGAGAACTGATGACGGAGATCCGGATTCCTTATGGGATCGATTTGGAAAGTGATCCTATGGCAGCTATGGATCTTGCAGCGGCAGTGGACGCACAATTCGTGAGAGGAACATTTACAGGAGCATATTCGGGAGTAGAGGGAATCAGTGAATATGATCCGGCAAAGATCTTAAGGAGAAAAAAGGCACTGGGGCTAGAAACGTGCAGGATGTTCTATTTCCTGAACAATGAATCTGATGAAAATCTGGTTCCGGTGCATTATCCGGATCTTGCGGAGGCGGTCATCTTCGACTGCAGGCCGGACGCTTTCTGTGTGACGGGGGCTCATGCGGGACTTGAAGCGAATAATACCATGATCGAAGAGGTGAGAGAAGCGATAAAGAGGCATAATGTGCCGGTGTTTGCGGCCACTGGCTGCAGGAAAGAAAACGTAAGGCACAAGCTGGATATCTCCGATGGAATACTGGTAGGAACAACTCTTAAATATGACGGAAAGTTTGAAAATCATATTGATCCGGAGCGGGTAAAGGCATTTATGAATGAGGTGCAGGCATACCGGAAAGAAAAGAGACAGATCTGATACAGGCTGCAGGAAGAAAAAATGATAGAAGCTGTGATTTTTGATATGGACGGAGTGCTGATCGACAGCGAAGGCATTTACATAGAATGGCTGTCAGATTATGCCAGAAAAATGGGATATTCTATGACGGAGGAGATGCTCGTGAAAACAGTCGGACTCTCCTCTGACATGTCAGCAGACTATTTTGATTCTGTATTAGGAAAGGGACTTGGAAGACATTTTTGGTACGGATATCTGGAGCTGTGCGATACCTGTCCCTTTGATTACAGTCAGGTACTTAATCCAGGGGTCAGAGATCTGCTGGAACAATTGAAGAATAGTCATTTGAAAATAGGTCTGGCATCGGCGTCGGATCGGAAGGATATCGAGGATATGCTGGAGGCAAACGATATCGGCAGATATTTTGATGTGGTCTTAAGCGGAGCAGAATTTCAGGAGAGCAAGCCCAATCCGGAAATCTATCTGAAAGCGATAAATGAACTGGATGTCCTTCCGGAAAGATGCGTTGTGATCGAAGATTCAGATTACGGGATCCGAGCGGCGAAAAGTGCAGGGACGCGAGTAATAGCAAAGGAAGAAAAACGATTTGGTTTTTCCCAGGAGGAAGCAGATATAGTCGTGAAAAATATGGAAGAGGCGTGGGCGTGGATATTTCCCCGAATATTTTTGAATGATACGATTGAAAATGAAATGTGATCCAGATAGGATCACATTTCATTTTCAATGTTCCAGTTCCTGAGATTCTGCTAATGTCTGGAAGATGAGCTGCGGGCGCATGAAGGGAAGAAGGCTGGAGATACTAGATGTCAAATCAGTATCAGGAAGGTGAAGAAAATGGACAGACATATGCTGATCCGGGACATATTTGCGAGAGAGATCCTTGATTCCAGAGGAAATCCCACGATTGAAGCAGAAGTGCTGGCCGGGGAGAATATAGTCGGAAACGCGGCGGTCCCGTCGGGGGCATCTACGGGAAAATATGAAGCAGTGGAACTGAGGGACGGGTCAAAACGTTATGGTGGAAAAGGAGTAGAGCAGGCGGTGGAAAACGTGAACAGCCACCTTGCCCATACAGTGATCGGAATGAATGTGTTTGATCAGGAAGAGATCGACCGGGCCATGATACAGGCCGACGGGACCAAGAATAAGAGCAATCTTGGAGCCAACGCCATACTGGGAGTGTCCATAGCCGCGGCAAGAGCCGCCGCCGGTGCCCTTGAGATACCGCTGTATCGGTATCTGGGAGGAGTTCAGGCCAAGAAAATGCCGATTCCTGTGATGAATATTTTAAACGGCGGAGCACATGCGGACAATACACTGGACATCCAGGAGTTTATGATCGTGCCGGTAAAGGAAGAGTCTTTCCGAGAGAGACTTCGTATCTGTACGGAAATTTATCATACATTAAAACAGATTTTAAAGGAAAGAGGTTTCCGGACAGCAGTGGGAGATGAAGGCGGATTTGCCCCAGACCTGAAGGATACAAAAGAGGCGCTTCGTCTGATCAGAGACGCGGTCGAACAAGCAGGATACAGGATGGGAAGAGATATTATGCTGGCTTTGGACGCGGCCGCGTCTGAATTATATGACGAAGAGCGGAAAGTGTATCTGTTTCCGGGGGAAGAAAAAGTGCAGGGGAGAGAAGTGACCAGAGATACTGCGGAGATGATCCGCTATTTTACAGATTTAATCGAAGAATTCCCAGTCTGTTCTATCGAAGATCCTCTGGATGAAGATGACTGGGAAGGATGGCGGCAGATCACAGATCAACTGGGCAGCAGGGTTCAGCTGGTAGGAGATGATCTTTTTGCGACTAATATACAACGTCTGAAAAAGGGGATCCAAACGGGCGCGGCAAATGCGATCCTTGTAAAGGTTAATCAGATCGGAACTTTGACTGAGGCTTTTGAGACAATTAAAGCCGCGCAGGACGCAGGGTATCGCGTAATTATCTCACATCGTTCGGGCGAGACAGAAGATACAGCGATCGCGGACATTGCAGTGGCATTTAACACAGGACAGATTAAAACAGGAGCGCCCTGCAGATCAGAGCGGGTGGCAAAATATAACCGGCTTCTGAGGATTGAGGAGGAGCTTGGGGAAGACAGACCGCTGGATAAAGCGCTGCGATGAGCCGGCAGCCTGCTTTTTTCGCAGGCTGCTCTTCCTGGCGGCCCTTCCTTCCGGTCAACGGCTTGCATATCATTCTTCGGACTGTTATACTGATACGCAGAAGTGACAGGTAATGCTGTAGAATTTCTTCAAAGAAAGCGAACAGAATCTTCCACATTTTATATGATACTGTGGCAGACAGCAGGAGGAGATGGATGAAGAGTAAAATAGAAAAAGCGGAGTACAGCAAACTTTCAAAACGGGCGCTGTACTGTATGTATACAGCGGATATCATTACCGGAGCAGTAATCCTGGCTGCAGTGGCGGTGCTGGACTATTTCTGGATCTTCCCGGAGAAAATTACATTGGGGAAATGGATCTCACTGGGACTTGCGGTGCTGATCCTGGCAGATGTGCTTATCAGCCCCTATTTCCGTTATCACAGATATCGGTACAGCATCAATGAGGAGTGCATTGACATCATCGAGGGGTATCTGTTCGTAAAACGGAATATCGTGCCTATTGAGCGGTTACATAAGCTTCAGACAAAAAGAGGACCTGTTGACCAGATGTTCGGAGTGGAAAAGGTCGTGGTGACGACAGGCGGCGGAGATGTGACGATTTCTTTCCTGGAAGTGGAGAAAGCCGAACAGATCGCTGAAAGTCTGCGACAGAGGATCAATGAGATCGCGGCAGAGCAGAGGACAGAAAATTCAGCCGGATATATAAAAGATGCGGAGGAAAAAGTCCGGCATATGAATGAAAGCATGAGTCAGGGGGCAGAAAAAGACAGAAATGAAAACTGAGCAGAAAGAAAAACAGGATGCAGGCCCAAGGATGAGATTCCGCAGTCATATCTCATCCATTGTGGAGCGTACCGGCGGTGTGATCGCGGCGCTTTTTATCATTATAGCCACGCAGGTTTTGCAGAATATCGGGGACATACGCTCCGAAGATGTTTCGTTTGTAATAGACAAAGGCTTTTTTATTCTTTTAGGAACGATCCTGATTCTTGGGATCTGCATCGCAAGTCAGATATTTGTATGGGCAAAGACCTGGATCTCTATTGAGGACCATGCGGTCGTCATTGAAAAAAATACTCTGAACAAAAAGAAAAATACAATCGGTATACGGAACATTTCGAATATTAATATTGAACAGAATCTGTTTGAAATGCTGATCGGAACATGTAAAGTTAAAATGGATACAAACAGCAGGTCTACAGCGGACAGTACAGATGTCAAGATCGTGCTGAAGAAAGCAGATGCCCTCCGATTCAAGAATGAGATCACCCGGAGGATGCGGATGGCGGCCGGAGGAGCAACGGCTGATACAGATCTGGATTCAGCATTGCCCCGGATGGATACTGCTCTTGATGTGGCAGAAGAAGGAAGAACACCGGGCCCGGCTTTAGAAGAAACGGAAGATTATGATATCCGGGCAGATCTGGGAGACATTATGAAACATGGATTCTTTTCCGTCAATCTTTTCTCCGTTCTTATTTTTCTGTTATGTATTTTAGGCACGGTTATGGGGGTGGCAGAGGCTCTTGGACGGAAGAACCTGATGGAGTCCTTTGCAGGAGCGGCAGCAGGGATTGTCCTTGCGGCTGTCCTGATCGTGTCCGCACTGTGGGATACGATAAAAGATTTTGTGAAATATTATGATTTCCGGGCAAAACGAAGAGGAGACAGGATTTATATCCGGTATGGATTTCTGAAAAAGGTGGAATATACAGTCCCGGTAGATAAGATCCAGGCCCTCAGGGTGAAACAGTCTTTTGTGGCACGCCTTGGAAAACGGTATATGGCAGAGATCATCAATGTGGGCATGGGTGATGACGCGGAGGAGAAACATTCATTCCTTGTACTGTACAGTACGGAAAAACAGCTGAAGGAAAGGCTGGCTTTGCTTCTGCCGGAATTTCTGCCGGCTGCGGATCTGAAGGTGGAACCTCTCCCGAAGGCGGTATGGGTTGTGTGGATTTTTCCCGCTGCGGTCTATCTTCTGTGTGTTGCCGCGGGAGCAGTCCTGTGTGCCGTTGTACTGGAAAGTTATCAGTCTGCGGTATGGTGGAGCGCCGCGGTACTGGTCTTTTCACTTCTGTGCGGAATGGTGTTAAAATACAGAACAGACGGTATGAGCGCGGACGGAACATTTCTGAAACTGTGCCGGGGATATTTCGGGAGACAGTATCTGGCAGTCAGATACAGGAACATACAGTATGCAGAATTTTCGCAGAGTTTCCTGGCGGCTGCGTGTCATGTGAAGAAGGGGATGATCCATCTTCTGGCTTCTTCAGCTGATACATCCCACAGCATTCCGTATTTCAGAGGTGATACGGACGATGTGATAAAAAACGGTATGACAGGATCATGGTAAAATCGACAAGGAGGTTGCAGCATGAGTCTATATGATCTGACAGAATATGAAGTGATGCAGGAGAAAGAGCTGTCCGGTGTGAAATCTCACGGGGTGCTCCTGAGACATAAAAAGAGCGGGGCCCGGGTTCTGCTTATGGAGAATGATGATGAGAACAAGGTGTTTGCCATCGGTTTCCGCACTCCTCCTTCCGACAGCACCGGAGTGCCTCACATTATGGAACATTCGGTTCTGTGCGGCTCAAGGGATTTCCCGGTGAAAGATCCTTTTGTGGAGCTGGTAAAGGGGTCGCTGAATACGTTTCTGAACGCGATGACCTATCCGGACAAGACAGTATATCCGGTGGCCAGCTGCAATGACAAGGACTTCCAGAATCTGATGCATGTCTATATGGATGCGGTTTTTTACCCGAACATCTATCAGCATGATGAGATTTTCCGGCAGGAGGGATGGAGCTACAAGCTGGACGATGTGGACGCAGACCTGACGGTCAGCGGGGTGGTCTACAATGAGATGAAAGGAGCATTTTCCTCCCCGGAGGGAGTGTTGGACCGCGTGATCCTGAATTCTCTGTTCCCGGATACTTCTTATGCAAATGAGTCGGGCGGGGATCCGGAAGTCATCCCGGAGCTGACCTACGGCCAGTTCCTTGATTTTCACAGGAAATATTACCATCCGTCCAACAGCTATATCTACCTCTATGGAAATATGGATATGGAGGAAAAGCTGAGATGGCTGGATGAGAATTATCTTTCAGATTTTGACAGGATCGAAGTAGACTCCGAGATCAGATATCAGGAGCCGTTTTCTGAAATGCGGGAGATCGTCCGGGAATATTCCATAGCCAGTGATGAAAGTGAAGCGGACAACACGTATCTTTCCTATAATAAGGTAATTGGGACTTCCCTGGATGAGAAGCTGTATCTTGCCTTCCAGATTCTGGACTACGCGCTTTTGTCGGCGCCGGGCGCTCCCCTGAAGAAGGCGCTGCTGGACGCGGGAATCGGAAAAGACATCATGGGTTCCTATGACAACGGGATCTTCCAGCCGATCTTTTCCGTAATCTCCAAAAACGCCAATATGGAACAGAAGGAAGACTTTATCCGTGTGATCGAAGATACTCTTAAAAATATCGTGAAAAACGGAGTGGATGAAAAGGCGCTGCGGGCAGGCATCAATTATTATGAATTCCGTTTCCGGGAAGCAGATTTCGGCAGTTATCCGCGGGGACTGATGTACGGGCTGCAGCTGTTTGACAGCTGGCTTTATGATGAAGAAAAGCCGTTCATCCACATGGAGGCCATCCCCACTTTCGATTTCCTGAAAAGTCAGGTGGGGACAGGATATTTTGAACAGCTGATCCGGGATTATCTGCTGGACAATCCCCATGGCGCGGTGGTGATCATCCGTCCGGAGCAGGGGCGTACCGCCAGGATGGACAGGGAGCTGGCAGATAAGCTGAAGGCCTATAAAAAGAGTCTTTCGGCAAAAGAACTTGAGGCACTTGTTCAGGCCACAAAAGAGCTGGAAGCGTATCAGGAGGAAGAGTCTGCTCCGGAAGACCTGGAAAAGATCCCGGTGCTGAAAAGGGAAGACATTTCCCGTGAAATTGCGCCGGTTTACAATACAGAGATGGAGATTGACGGGATCAAGACGGTGCATCACAATGTCGAGACGAACGGCATCGGATATGTCACGCTTATGTTCGATCTGTCCGGCATCCGGGAGGAGCTGCTTCCTTATGTGGGAATCCTGCAGAGTGTGCTGGGCATTATCGATACAGCGAATTATGAGTATGGCGAGCTGTTCAATGAGATCAATGTCCATACGGGAGGAATCGGCACTTCCCTGGAGCTGTATCCGGATGTAAGGCGGGTAAAGGAAAAAGACTTCCGTGCCACCTTCGAGATCAAGGGGAAAGCGCTTTATCCGGAGATGAATGTACTTTTCTCCATGATGCGGGAGATTCTCATGGAGTCAAAGCTGGACGATGAGAAACGGCTCAAAGAGATTCTGGCCATGCTGAAATCCAGGCTTCAGATGTCCTTCCTCTCCTCCGGGCATACAACGGCGGCCCTCCGGGCGCTGTCGTACGCGTCACCGATTGCCAAGTTCAAAGACGATACAGACGGCATCGGCTTCTACGAAACCGTGAAAGCCATCGAGGAAAATTTTGATGGATGCAGGGAAGAACTGATCCGGAATCTGAAAGAGCTCTCCGGAAAGATCTTCCGTGCGGACAACATGATGGTCAGCTATACGTCCGCCGAAGAAGGATTGACTGCTGTGAAGGAGTCATTCGGCGCGGTGCGGAACCGGCTCAATGACAGCCTGGCGGAGGATATGCCGGAAGAAGGGGAAGCAAAGGCCAGGGAAGAAGCCTGTATCATCCACTGCCGGAAGAGAAACGAAGGGTTCAAAACCTCTTCCAAAGTGCAGTATGTGGCCAGGGCCGGCAATTTTATCGACGGAGGCGCAGAGTACACAGGGGCGCTGCAGATCCTGAAAGTGATTTTAAGCTATGACTATCTGTGGCAGAATATCCGGGTCAAGGGCGGCGCTTACGGCTGCATGAGCAATTTCAACCGGATCGGGGAAGGGTATCTGATTTCCTACCGGGATCCGAATCTGGAGAAGACTATAAAAGTCTATGAAGGAGTCGTGGACTATCTTAAAAACTTTGCGGTAGATGACAGGGATATGAATAAATTTATCATCGGCACCATCAGCAATATCGACCGTCCCATGAACCCGGCGGCAAAAGGGAACCGGTCCATGAACCTGTATATGAACCACGTCACAGAAGAAATGATCCGGAAAGAGCGGGAGCAGATCCTGACGGCCGATCAGGGAGATATCCGGGCTCTGGCCGATGTAGTCCAGGCGGTTCTGGACGCAGACCTGCTCTGCATTATCGGAAGCGAAGAAAAGATCGAAGAAAGCCGGGAGATATTCGGAGAAGTAAGAACATTGAGCTGAGATAAAGCGATAAAGGGGCCGTGTACCTTTTAAAAGGTACACGGCCCCGTTCACATAATTTTCACAAATGAAGTTCAGCAGGGTGCGGTCTGTACAGACTGTGCCTTTTTTCGACCCTGTTTTTATAAAGAAGGCAGAATTTTGTGCAGAAATGGCATGATCAGTCAATTATAATGAGTGTCAATAACTTTTGAAAATGTCACTTTTTTATATTAAGTTTCACTTGAGATAATGTCACTTTCGTAAAAGGGCAAATGCCCTTTTACGAAGCAGACTGTTGTTTCTCAAAAAACAGTTCGTATAAAAATTTTAGGGACAGATTATAGTCCTCCATCCACCAAATGGCTTTCCATTCCTTGCTGCTATGACGCAGCTGCAGATGTGGTTCCACAATGGTCTTTACTTTTTTAGGGACTTTCATGTTTGCATTCTTGTTTTGGGGCTTAAGATAACGGATCGTATCATAAACCTGCCCGTTGTATTTTACACGTATTCCAAAACGCGGACTGATCAGTACGGTGATCTCACGCCGTGCATTGATGATAGGAAAGCCATTGTCCAGGATCTGGAAGCACCTGTTCTTAAAAGAGAATGTACCGGCTGCATCTGTTTTCCTTGTGTGTTTTACACAAAGGATGGAGTCGATATCTGTCTGCGCTGAAAGAGGGACAAAGATCGAAGCTGCTTCGGGCTCTACTGCAAACTTCTGGTTAAAGAGGGTACGGTATTCTTTTTCTAAAAAAAGATTTGCCTCTGTCAGAGTGCGGATCCCCCGTTTTGCAAGTTCAACGGGAAGACGGCTTTGAAGGGTGTTCCACAGGCGCTCAATGCGTCCTTTTGCCTGGGGTGTTTTGGCAAAGATCATATCGACCCCCAATTCATGCATCGAGCGCCCGAATTGGGTCAAGTGTACGGTTTTTCCGGCAATCAGTTCATCCGTCGTCATCTTCCCGGTCTTAGGGGAGCGGAAGATGGTATGGTTGTCTGAATAAACAGTCTGAGGAATTCCAAAATCGGTACAGCATTGCCGCAGGGTTTCCAGGTAGCCATAAAGGCATTCGTTTTGTGTGAGGAACAGGCCGACAACCTGTCCGGAAGCATCATCGATAGCCCCGTGGAGGGTGTATTTCACAGGACCTCCGAACCATTCATACGGGGAGGCGTCAATCTGGACCAGCTGTCCGGGATGAGGCTTCCGTTTCCGGCGGTGGGTGCGATGCCGGATTTTTTTCTTTTTGGGGCTTTCAAAACCTGCATTTTTTAGTATACTGGAAAGAGCAGAATAGGAAATGGAGATTCCGAAATCTGCTAAGAGTATATCTTTGAAATGGAGGAAGTTGACCCCAGACAATTCCGGGCGGGAATAAATTTGAAGGACAGCTTCCTTCGTTTCATCAGGAACAGCGTGAGCAGGTTTTCTACCAGTATTTTTATGGATAAGGGAATGAGCACCAGAAGAGAGGACTCCTTTCTTTAAACGTGTAATCTGGCGAGTAGAAAGACCTAAGAGCTCAGCAGCCTGTTGTCTTGTAATGGACTTGTCGATGAAGCTGTTGATAATCATAAATGTTTTTAGTTGCTTTTGAGACAATGTGATTTTACCTTCTTTCATAGTTTTATAGTTTATCAAAAAGTGACATTATCTCAAGAGAATCCTAGGGAGACATTATCATAAGTGAATAACAACTGGTGTTTTTGCCTGGTTGACTCGAAAAAACAAATCCGATACAATAATACATGGCAGTTTTGCGGTGTTACCAGTGAGGCCCGATGCCGGCATAAACGGGCGCGGCATGAAGAATCACTGAAGGGAAATAGAAAGGGAGACGGCATGAGAGAAAATTACAAGTCGGGGTTTGTCACTCTGATCGGCAGGCCGAATGTAGGCAAGTCCACTTTGATGAATCATCTGATCGGACAGAAGATCGCCATCACGTCAAACAAGCCCCAGACAACAAGAAACCGGATTCAGACAGTCCTGACTACGGAGGAAGGGCAGATTATTTTCGTGGATACGCCGGGAATCCACAAGGCGAAGAACAAACTGGGAGAATACATGGTCCATATCGCGGAACGTTCGCTCAATGAAGTGGATGTAGTGCTGTGGCTTGTGGAGCCGTCCACCTTTATCGGGGCAGGCGAGCGCCATATTATAGACCAGCTTAAAAAGGTGAAAACACCGGTTATTCTGGTGATCAACAAGATTGACATGGTGAAAAAAGAAGAGATTTTTCCGGCCATTGACCTGTACCGGAAGGAATATGATTTCGCGGAAATCGTTCCGGTGTCGGCGAGGAGCGGGGATAATACGGATGAGCTGGTGAAGGTCATCCTGAAATACCTGCCTTACGGCCCTCAGTTTTATGATGAAGATACGGTAACGGACCAGCCGGAGCGGCAGATCGTGGCAGAGCTGATCCGGGAGAAAGCCCTGCACTGTCTGAATGAAGAGATCCCGCACGGGATCGCCGTGGCCATTGACCGGATGAAGATGGAACGAAAAGTCATGCATATCGATGCCACGATCATCTGTGAGAGAGACTCCCACAAAGGGATCATCATCGGGAAGCAGGGAAGCATGCTCAAGAAAATCGGAAGCACGGCCCGTTACGAGATTGAGCGGCTGCTGGACTGCAGAGTAAATCTGAAGCTGTGGGTGAAGGTGCAGAAGAACTGGCGGGACAGCGATTATCTGATGAAAAATTTCGGATATCGGGAAGATGAAAATTAGAAAAAAAGAGGCCCGGACAACTGGTGTGCTACCCGTCAAGTAGACAATGAAAAAAATATAAAATTTTTGTGTTGCCCGGCTTGTGCCGGGCAATCTTTTTATGCGGCTAATAACCGTTCATGAAATTCAAACGGTGTTAATACATCAAGGCCCCTTTGCGGGCGGTCATTTATGTAATAGTCTATATATGCCGTTATCGCTTGTACAAGTTCCTCTCTGGTATGATACTTCTTCCCATAATACATTTCGCGTTTTAGTATCCCCCAGAATCCTTCCATAGGTCCATTATCCGTACAGTGTGCTACTCGGGACATGCTCTGTGTCATTCCCGCGTCTATTAGCTTTTGGTGAAACGCGCGGGAGGTATATTGGAAGCCCCGGTCACTATGAAAGATTGGATGAGCTCCCGGATTGTTCTTTACTGCCTGATCGAAAGTATCAAATACCAATTGATTGTTATTGTGATCACTTAACACATATGCAACTGGACGATGATCACATAAGTCCAGAATCACACTCAGGTATAGCTTATGGATATGATCAAATGAAGTGCCATACTTAAACTCTGTTACATCAGTTACCCATTTCTTGTTCAGACCATCTGCATGAAAGTCTCTGTTTAAAACATTTTCTGCTATAAAAGCCGGATTTTTTGATGGCCGGGTACAGCCGTCATAACGATATCTCAAGTTTGATCTTATCTGCTGTTTTCTGCATATGCGCAGGATTCTTTTGTCATTTACTTTGATGCCGTTATCGTGACGGAGCTTGTCATTTAATCTCCGATATCCCATGTCAGGATGTTCTTGATGGATTGCTTCCAACCGGTCAGAAATCTGTTTGTTCAGCCGGTCATTTGCTGTTTCTATACGGTTCAGCCATTTGTAGTAAGCCGCTCTTGTAATGCCGCCAAGTTTACATAAGGATCGGATCGAGTAATGGTGTTCTTCATGTTCCTCTTTGATCACCTGATAAATGTGTTTGTTTCTTTGCCGGCTCAGCCCCGCCTCCTTTCGATTTCTGCAAGTTTTTTTAGGAAGTCCGCCTCCATTTGCGCGTGTTCTTTTTCTGCCCGCAAAATCCGGTTTTCTGCCCGCAGCTTTTCGAGTTCTGACATTTCCGCTTCTGGTTTTCGTTTTCCACGTCTGTCACGAAGAGCCTCCACTCCCTGCTTCTCGTATTTTATAGTATAATTACGTGCCTGTTGGTAAGAAATCTTAAACTGTTCTGATGTCTTGGCATAATTATGATCATGGGCAATGCAGTATTGCACGATTTCGACCCGTTCATCGAAAGTGGTTTTTCTTCCTTTGGTCATGATAGCATTTCCTCCTGTTCCGGAAGCTTTCAGCTTCTCATGTCCATTATACCTCAAAACCCACTTCCTGATTGTATCTTCGGAAGGAATGTTATAGGTGACTGCCAGTTCCCTGTAAGATCCTTCTCCGTTTAGATACGCTTCAACAACATCTTTTTTAAAGGAGGCTGAATAGGATTGATTGTGCCCTGTTCTGAGGAAAGCGGATTCTCCAAATGCTTTATACTTGTTAACCCATCTTCTAAAAACGGTTTCATTCACTCCAAGTTCGCTGGCGTGTGATAGATAGGATCCGTTTCCTGAAATGTAATCTTTTACAGCCTGCAGCTTCACTTCTGGTAATATTCCTCTAGGCATAATAAAACTCCCCTCCAGATAAACAGTTTTATTATTTCAACTGTCTACCTAAAGGGGAGCATATCAAACTGCTGGATAAGCAGCTGCCCGGGTCGTTTTATTCATTTCCAGGAAAGATCTTCTTTACTGTATCCAGTGTGCTCCAGGGATCTGACTTGGGCATATATTCCAACCCCCAGCACCCGTTATAGCCAAGGCGTGAAATCTGATCGATGATGTACGGATAATCCAGTTCACCATTATAAGGCTCGATCCTTCCGGGAACGGCCGCGATATGGAAGTGGCCGATCTGATCCAGGTGTTTTTCAATCGTTGCCAGGATGTTCCCTTCCGTGATCTGCTGATGATAGATATCGAAGAGGAGCTTGACATGACTGCTCCCAACCTCGTCCAGGATGGAAAAAGCATGCTCACTTGTGCTCAGATGATATCCGGGATGGTCCACTTTGATATTAAGAGGTTCCAGAATAAGAGTGATATCATTTTTCTCCAGCGTGGGAACGGCGTCTTTGAGCACTGTTCTGAGAGCCCGGTCATGTACATCAGCCGGCACTCCTTCCGCGCTCCAGCCGGCCTGCGCGATCAGAGTACGGCAGTTGAGCCTGCGGGCTGCCCGGATTGAAGCGTCAAGTCCCTCCAGATATTTGTCGTGATCTTCCGGAATCCCCGGATTTGTGCGGAAATCTACGCAGAATGTGGAAATCTGAATCTGATGTTCTGCACATAAATGTTCTATCCGCTCCAGATCCTTGTCCCACCAGGTCCAGAATTCGATTGTGTCATACCCGTGGTCCCTCAGGACCGGGATGATGTCTTCTACAGGCGTGTCGGGAAACAGCGCGTCAGTGCATACAGAATATTTCATAAAAAATCCTCCTTCTATAAATAAAAATTCAAATAGCAAGTTCCGTGTTCTGTTTGGAAGGAACGGAAGAGTCACGTATGATTAGTTCCGTTTTCAGCAGCACCTTCTGCATGTAAGCAGTTGGGGAGCTGATGTGTTCGTGAATGATCTCTCCGGAAGTATAGCCCAGCTGAAACTGCGGCTGGTTTACGGTGGTGATTGCCGGATCACAGATGGAAGAAATATTGATGTTATCAAATCCGACGATGACCAGATCTTCGGGGACATTGATATCATGCAGCTTGGCAGCCTTCAGTGCGGCAGCAGCGACCAGATCGGAATAAGTAAAAATGGCGTCCGGCCGTGAGGCGGAGGTGAGCAGCTGACAGACGCAGGCGAATGCAGTGTCATAGTTTACTTCCGGCAGGTTGATGGTCCAGTTTGCCGAGCGGACCAGTTCGTTCTGCTCAAGAAAAGCTTCGTATCCGCGCTGGCGTTCCCGGGCGTATTTATATTTCAGAGGTCCGTTGATGAAGATGATCTTCCGGCATCCCTGAGAATAGATGTGGCTCATCACGCTGTACGCCGCCTGAAAATCGTCAATGCTGACATAGGAATATTCTTCAGAATTGTATTCACAGCACTGTACGATCGGGATCAGGGAACCGATCCGTTCGTAATACTTTTTCTCCAGGGGGGAGAGGAGGATCGTCCCGCAGGCTTTCACTGCCTTCAGAAGATTGATGAAGTTGTCCACGGACTGACCGTCCTTCAGGGCATCCTGGTGGATCAGCGTATAATAGTCATGGCTTTCCGCAGAAGATACGATGCCACGGATGATCTCACTGTAAAAGGGGTTTGTTATTTCAGGTATATTGATCACGATCAACTTCCGCGTGGGCTTCTTTTTTGTAAACCTGGGTTTATAATTCAGTTGTTCCATTGCCCGGTTGATCCGTTCGGCCGTTTCGGCCTTTACCAGCTCCGGATGATTGAGCGCCCGGGAGACAGTGGTGATGGATGTCCCGGCCTGTTTTGCGATTTCTGAAATTGATAACTTTCCTGTTGACATTTTCATAAACTCCTGAAAACATTTTTTGATATTTCTAGAAATAATGCCGTAGATGTCTCTGTTTATTATATGAAAAATACCGTAATATGGCAATAAATAAATGAAAAAAATATTGCATAAAAATTATTTTCATGAAAATTATTGAAAGTGTAGTGCGCAATGAACAAAAAATATTTATATATATTAAGCAAATAGACGATAATATTGTGACATTTGAAAAAATAATTGACAGATTAAGCAAGAAAATATATGATTTGTCATGAAAACAGCACCAAGTAATTTTCATGAAAATTATGGAAGAAAAAGGAGGCAAATGAAAAAGATGAAAAAAAGAATATTTGCGGCAGTTCTTGCTCTGACGATGATGATGTCCATGGCGGCATGCAGCAACGGGGATTCAGAAGAGAACACGACAGAAAACGAGAGCGGCGCAGAAGAAGGCGGCGACAATACCCTTAATATAGGAATGGCATGGGCGATCCTGGATGACGGACAGACAAATCTGACCAATGCCATAACGGAGAGTCTTGAAAATGACTTCCCGGACTATGAGATCGAGACGACACTGACAAACGCGGACGGAGACATCACAAAACTGATCGACGATGTGGAAAGTCTGATCGCTACAGATCCGGACATGATCTATATCATGAACTCCGTGGGAGACAGCGGAGTTATCCCGGCGATTAATGCGTGCAACGACGCGGGCATCCCGGTCGGAATCGGCGTGGCTGTTGAGGGAGATGTAGAGTACACCTACTTATATGAAGGATTCAGCAATTATGCATGCGGACAGATGCAGGCAGAATATATGGAAAGCATCTACGATGAAAATGAAGAATATAAAGTGGCGTGTATCACAGGTGATGCCGGCAACACTTCGGGAGTAGAAAGAACGGCAGGATTTGTTGAGAATTTCGTTGACAAGCATGACAATGTTGAACTTGTGATCCAGGGCGAAGGAAACTTCCTTACAGATGATTCCCAGGCGCTGGCTGAAGACTGGCTCATCTCTCATCCAGAGATCAATGTGATCGCATGTGTGAATGACGACGAGGCACAGGGCGTTATCAATGCCTGCAAGGCGGCGGGAAGAGATGATGTGATCATCCTTGGCATCGATGCCAGCGATGTCGGAACATCGAACGTAGAGTCCGGCGACCAGGCGGCTACAGTGGGTATCGATTTCGGCGGCGTTGCTTATGACTGTGCACAGGCTATGGTACAGTGCGCGACCGGACAGCTGGATACAAACGAAGTAAAATATACTACAGAAAATCTTTACCTGGTCACAAGTGAGAACGAGTAAGATCAGGCAAGAGAACGGAGAGCTGCGGAGAGATCCGCACGCTCCCCGCTTCCAGATTATTTAGGAGGAAAGCGATGGATCAAGAGACTGTATTGGAAGTGAAAGGACTATCCAAAAGCTTTTTGGGGGTGAAGGCGCTGGACGAGGTCAGCCTGGAGGTAAGGCGCGGAGAGGTCCATGCCGTGATCGGCGAGAACGGGGCCGGGAAATCTACTATGATGAATATCATCCTGGGCGACCTGCCAAAAGATGAGGGAACGATTATTCTGAAGGGAAAAGAAGTGAATTTCAAATCTCCCGCAGAAGCAATCCGTTCAGGCATTTCCATGATCCACCAGGAGATCAGCCTGATCCCGACGCTGACTGTTTCAGAAAATATATGGCTGTACAGGGAAGAAAGGTTCATGAAAGGATGCCTGATCAGCAAAAAAGACAGAACACGCGAGACAGAAAAACTTCTCAGAGAGCGTCTGAAGCTGGATATCCCGACGGAAGCGCTGGTGTCAGAGCTGACAGTGGCTCAGTGTCAGCTGGTGGAACTGGCCAGAGCGGTTTCCTGTGATTCTGACGTGATCATTATGGATGAGCCGACTTCGTCGCTGTCAGATAAAGAAGTGAAGATCCTTTTTGAAGTAATCCGCAAACTGAAGGAAAACGGGACAGCGATCATTTTTATTACTCATAAGATAGAAGAACTGCTCGGCATCAGCGACAGAGTTTCGGTATACAGAGACGGCCATTATATCGGGACAAGAGAGTGCAGTGAAACGTCCAAAGATGAACTGGTCACAATGATCATCGGACGGACGATGACAGAACAGTATCCGGAAATCAATTCCAAGAAAGAGGAAGTGATCCTGGAAGTCCGGAATCTGACCGGAGAAAAGTTCAAAGATATTTCGTTTTCAGTGAAAGAAGGGGAGATCATAGGCTTTTCAGGCCTGGTGGGCGCCGGGAGAAGCGAGACCATGAGAGGAATTTTCGGGATCGACAAAATTTCGTCCGGCGAGATTTATATCGATGGAAAGAAAGTGGCGATCCATTCGCCGAAAGATGCCGTAAAATACGGCATGGCGATGGTGACAGAGGACAGAAGGGACTACGGGATTATCAAGACGGCTTCTGTGAAAGACAACATGTCCCTGGCGGCTCTGCGCCAGTATTGTAATAGAGCGGGAATCATCAATAAAAAAGAAGAGCGGACGAAAGTCGGCGCAATGATGAAAGAAATGACAGTCAAGGCAGCCAGCATGGATATGCTGATCACGTCTCTGTCCGGAGGAAATCAGCAGAAAGCCATCATCGGCCGATGGCTCATGACAGCTCCCAGGATCCTGATCCTGGATGAACCTACAAGGGGAATCGACGTGGGAGCAAAGAGCGAGATTTATTCCATTATAGGGAAACTGGCAGAAGAGGGAATGGCGATCATCCTTGTGTCTTCGGAAATGCCGGAGATTTTGGGTATGTCGGACCGTATTTTTGTCATGCGGGACGGAAGGATCGTACTGGAATGTTCAAAAGAAGAAGCGACCCAGGAGACGCTGGGAAAGAGCGCTTTAGGATGATGAAGAAAGGAACTGGAGGAAATGAATAAAAAGAGAAGTATGGACAGTGAAAAAGTCCTGCAATTATTAATGGATAACAAGGCCATCGTGATACTGGTCATTTTCGTAGCTATCGTTTCGTTTTTAACGGATGATTTCTTCTCCAGCCGGAATCTGACCAATATTCTAAGACAGATCTGTACGTCATGTACACTTTCGCTCGGATTTACTCTCGTTCTGGCATCCGGAATGATCGATCTGTCTGTAGGTTATATGCTGGGAATGATCGGAATCGCGACGGCGATGATGTCAGTAGCGGGCGTGAGCGCCCCGGTGGTGATTATTTCGGCCCTTGCGATCGGAGGATTTTGTGGATTTTTGAATGCTTTTATCACATCTGCGTTCAATCTGGCTCCATTTATCGTAACACTGGCCACTGGAATGATCTATCAGGGTGTGAACCTGCTTCTGTGTAACTCCAGAAGTGTGGCGGGACTGCCGGACTGGTACCTGTTCTTCGGAACCGGTGAGATCGCGGGGATCCCGTTCCCGGTCATCGTCATGGTTGTACTGGTCATTATCATGGCCATTGTAGTGCAGCGGACCAAATTCGGCAGATACGCCCTGGCGTGCGGAGGCAACAGCAAAGCGGCCAGAGTCTGCGGCATCCCCACGAAAAAGATCATGTATTCCGTGTATATTATTACAGGCGTGTGCGTCGGAATGGCAGCGCTCCTTCTGACAGGAAGAACTGCAAGTGCTCAGACAGGTGCCGGAGCGGGAATGGAACTGGATGCCGTTGCTGCGGTGGTTATCGGAGGAACTCCGATGGAAGGCGGGAAAGCCAACGTATTCGGTACGCTGATCGGGTGTCTGCTGATCCAGGTTATCTCCAACTCCCTGAACCTTCTGGGCGTTGATTCCAACTGGCAGAAGATCGCGAAAGGTCTGGTCATTATTGTGGCGATCATCCTTGACAGACAGGGGACGAAACTTCTTGATATGATCAGGGTAAAGAAAGTACAGGAAGCGTAACCACAGGTAACAGAAATTGCAGGAGGCAGGAAGAAAATGAGCGTTATCAAAAATTTATTTCATATTTCGATTCAGGCAGATGATTATGAGAAGGCTCTGGAGTTTTACTGTGAAAAACTTGGATTTGAGCAGATGTTTGAACTGAATGTCGGACAGTTCAGAGAAATGCTGGATATGAGCGACGGAAAAGAGGATAAGACACAGTGGCTGACTTATCTGCGGATTGCCCCGGAGGAGTATCTGGAGATGTTTAACGGAGCGATCAATCCGCCGGAGTTTCAAAAAGAAAAGATCGTGCGACACAAGGACTCCCCGCTGGAATCTTTTGCTCTGGGATGTGACAGCCTGGAAGAGACAATACAGAAACTCAAAGAACGCGGGGTTGAGGTGACAGACGGATATATCACAGACCCGAACGGGGCCAGGATCCGGCTCGTAGAGAGGAAAGGGCATGAGGCGAAAGCGGACAGACTGTTTAACTCTCTTGCGGGAGTTTCCCTCTATGTGAACAGTCTGGAAAAGATGGAGAAGCATTTCCGGGGTATGGGCCTGGCGGCTATTGAGAAAACTAACGGCTCTGTAAAGATGGAGATCGGAGAGTTCGGTCAGTATGTGGAACTTCTGAAAGCTCCGGAGACTGTGGCGACATACGATGATGATCTTCTGGGACACATTGCCGTCCAGATATGCAGCGTGACCGATACGGTCAAAGCATGGGGGAAAAACGGACTTCACTGCTGCCCGCAGCCGTTCATGCGTGATGTGAAGGTTCCTGCTGATGATACGGCAAAAGGGAATATCGGGCTGGACAGGTGTGAGATCATCTGGATTATCTGTCCGGAAGGGAATAAAGTTGAGGTTATGGTCCAGCCGGGAAATACGATGCAGCAGGAATGGGAGCGGGAGAATCCGTTCTAGGAACAGAAATTTTTTCAGGAGGGATCAATCATGAAACAATATAGAGCAGCGGTGATAGGAGCAGGGTTTATCGGTTCGGTACACACGGAGATGCTGCGGCGTCTGGGAAACGTGGAAGTGTGCGCGCTGTGTGACGCTGTGGACGTGGAGAAAAAGGCGGTAGCCATGAATATTCCGCATGCGTACAGCGACTACCGCGCGCTGATCGATGAGGAAAAACCGGACGTGATCCACATCTGCACTCCGAACAATACCCATTACGATATCGCGAAATACGCGATAGAAAAGGGCGTTCATATCGTCTGTGAGAAACCCTTTACGACAACGGTGGAAGAGGCACAGGAGCTGGTGAATCTGGCAAAAGAGAAGGGGATAAAAGGCGTGGTCAATTTTCACAACCGCCTCTATCCCATGGTCAATGAGATGCACAGGGCCGTAGCGGACGGCGAAGTGGGGGATGTGTTCTCCGTGCACGGCGAATATGTCCAGGACTGGCTTCTGTACGATACAGATTACAGCTGGAGACTGGAGAAGGATCAGGCCGGAAAGACAAGAGCTGTGGCGGATATCGGCTCCCACTGGGTCGATCTGGCGGAGTTTGTCACCGGACAGAAGATCGTGCGGATCAACGCGGATTTTAAAACGGTTTACCCGGTACGGAAGAAACCTCTGAAAAAGGTGGAGACGTTCCAGAAGGCCGAGGCTGCAGAGTATGAGGATCTTCCCATTGACACGGAAGATATCGCCGTGATCATGTTTGAGACGGAAGGCGGGGCAGTAGGGACAGCCATTTTCTCTATGGTCACTGCAGGAAGAAAGAATACGACTACCCTGCATATCGCGGGAAGCAGGAAGTCTCTTTCCTGGACTTCAGAGGATCTGAACGATCTCTGGATCGGCTACAGAGACAAGCCCAATGAGATCCTGACAAAGGATGCGTCACTGATGCACGCAGGACCGGCGAAACTGGCATCCTATCCGTCAGGGCATATCGAGGGGTTCCCGGACGCGTTCAAAAATGTCTTCCGCCAATTCTACACGAGCCTGGAAGTTCCGGGAGATTATGATTATGCAGGCCTGGAAGACGGACTGAGAGATATGGTGCTGTGCGATAAGATTTTTGAGAGCGCGCAGAAAAAATGCTGGGTAGAGACCCGGTAAAAAGGATAAGAGGTGAAAGCAATGAAATTGGGATTTGTGACAGCAATTCTTGAAGACGAGAATTTTGAGCAGGTTGTTGATTTTGCAGCAGAGCAGAAATTCCGGTGCCTGGAAACGGCGTGCTGGCCGGTTGGAAAGGCGGAAAGACGGTATGCAGGAGTGACGCACATCGATGTTGACACACTGGATCCGAAACGCGCCGGGGAGATTCTGGCGTACTGCGGGGAGAAAGGCATTGAGATAGCAACCCTGGCATATTATCCGAATGTACTTGAAGCGGATCCGGTCAGAAGAGAGGAGATCATCAGTCATCTGAAAAAGGTTATCCTGGCCGCGGACCGGCTTGGCGTCGGGATGGTCACTACGTTTATCGGACGGGTGCAGAATGCTACGGTAGAGGAAAACCTGAAAGTGGTGGCTCAGGTATGGCCGGAGATCCTGAAGGCGGCAGAAGCCAGCAACGTCAGGATCGCGATAGAAAACTGTCCGATGCTGTTCGGAGCGGACCAGTGGCCGGGCGGACAGAATCTCTTTACAAGCCCTGCCAACTGGGACAGGATTTTTGAGATTCTCCCCAGTGAATATCTGGGAATCACTTATGATCCCTCCCATTTCGTGTGGCAGATGATGGATTATATCGAACCTATCTACAAATATAAAGACAAAATCTTCCATGTACATATCAAGGACATCAAGCTTTATCCGGAAAAACTGAAACGCACCGGCACATTGGCGTATCCGCTGGAATATATGTCTCCGAAGCTTCCCGGGCTTGGTGATGTGGACTGGGGGAAATATATGAGCGCTCTGACGGATATCGGATATGACGGTTATATCTGCCTGGAGATCGAGGACAAGGCATTTGAGAAAACAAAGAAAGATGTTTACAATTCGCTGATACTTTCAAAACGGTATATCGAAAATTTTCTGATTGATTAGGAGGTATGGTTATGTTTATGTCGCAGTTTGCGCAGTGGGACGTCTATATGGTGTGTGATGCTCCGATCCGCAATGTAAGTGTGGAGGGAATCGACTACGCATATGAGTTCTGCATCCATTATCCCACATACAGGGGGACATATTTAAGCTGCATAGAAGAACTGTATTTTGAGGTTGACGGAGAACGCGTTCCAGATGAAAGCGTGGAGTTCCATCTGAATGGAAAACAGTTCCTGCTGTCGGAGCTGAGCGAACTGTTCGCGGAGTACTGGCATATCCGGGAGGACGCAGTGATCCGTGTAGTAAATTACAAGGGACTGGAAAAAGGAAGTACGCATACGGTAAAGGCGCATATGCAGCACAGGATTCCTTACACGGGATACGAAGGCGAGTACGGAGTCGAGATTTCCGACTGTACAAAAGAATTGACGGTAGAATAATGGAAGGCGGTGGAAAATATGAGCAAAGATATTAAGATCGGGTGTTCCATTTACAGTTTTACATACTTTTATGATCTGAGACTGATGGATCTGGAAGACCTGCTTAAGACGGCCCATGAGATGGGTTATGAGGGAATAGAGATTGTCGTGGCGCAGATGGCGCCGGAATATCCGAACATTACAGACGAGTGGATCAAGAATTTCAGAGAACTTTTGGACAAGTACCAGCTTCATCTTGTATCGTGGAGCGCGTACATTGATATGGGGCTCCGCGCGGACCGTGACCTGACGGATGAGGAGATACGGGAACATACCCGCAGAGATCTCATCCTGGCGAAGAAGGCGGGGGCAGATCTTGTCCGCACCCAGCATGCAATAAAACCGGAAAATTTCCGGGCTATGCTGCCTCTGTGCAAACAGTTGGACATGAAACTGTGTATCGAGATGCACGCACCGCATCATCCGGATGTCCCGGTGTGGCAGGAATATCTGAAGATCATGGCGGAACCGGAGAGCGAGGGATATCTGGGTGTTGTGCCTGATTTTTCCATCTTCCAGTATGCTCCTCACAAGCAGATGATCGAGAATTATTTAAGAGACGGATTCCGCCAGGATAAGCTGGATAAGGTGATCGAGCTGAATAAAAAAGAGATGAGCGCAGACGAGATCATTGCAGCGGATGAGTTCACAGATTATGAGAAGACGGTGATTCGGGATATCGTGGATCATTATCAGTCCCCGGCGAAACTGGAAGATCTGAAGAAGCTGATCCCGTACGCACCATATATCCATGGGAAATTCCACTATCTGGATGAAAATTGCCACAATCCATGCATCCCTTATGAGAGGATTATTCCGATGGTAAAAGAACTGGGATTCCATGGCTATATTGCCAGCGAATACGAAGGATGGGATGCGGACGCGATGGAACAGCTGAAAAGATATGTGACACTGCTGAACCGCCTGCTTGAGGACTGAGGAGGAAGATAAAAAAGATGAATGAAGCGAAAGAGTGGAGACAGCTTTGGAGAAAGCCCCGTCCGATTACAGATCCGGAAGGGAATTATAATGGATTTCAACCTTCTGTGACAGTTCTGAAAAAGGGATATCGCCATGAGAAAGGGAATGTAGCGCTGACCTGTGATGTAATATGGGAGCGTGACGTGAAAGTCCTTTTGAGGGACGGTACGGCAATCTATACAGACATTTACAGACCGGTAACCGAAGACAAGGTACCGACAGTTATATCCTGGAGCCCTTATGGAAAATCGAATATTGATGTCCCCTGGGCCTACAATGAAAACGATCTGTCCCATCTTCAGAAAGAAGAAGGGGTTGATCCGGCAGTGTGGTGTGCCCACGGATACGCAGTGGCGCATCCGGATGCCAGGGGCGCGTATATGTCGGAAGGAAATATCTTCCACTGGGGTGAGCCGGAAGGAAAAGACATCTATGATTATGTGGAATGGCTGGCGCAGCAGGGCTGGTGCAGCGGAAATATAGGGATGGCCGGAAACTCATATCTGACCATTGCTCAGTGGTTTGCGGCGGCTCAGAATCCGCCCCATCTGAAGGCAATCGCCCCCTGGGAGGGCCAGACGGACGCGTACCGTGAGACGATCCTCCAGGGCGGGATCGCGGATCCTGCTTTCCCCAGACAGGCGGTCAGCGTAATGCACGGAAACAACTATGTGGACGACATGCCTTCGATGGCAGAAAAATATCCGTTTATGAATTCCTACTGGAGAGATAAGAGGGCACAGCTGGAAAAGATAGAGATCCCGGCTTATATCGTGGCAAGCTACACGAATCCAATCCATACCCACGGGACATTCCGGGGGTACCGGGAGATACGGTCGGAGAAAAAATGGCTCAGGATCCACAACACTCATGAGTGGGTAGATTTCTACAGACCGGAAAACCAGCAGGATCTTATGAAATTCTTTGACAGATACCTGAAAGGGATCGACAATGGATGGGAGCAGACACCGCCTGTCAGATATTCGGTGCTGGATCCGGGCGGAACAGATGAGACCAGTATCGAATCTCCGGTATTTCCGCCTGAGAATACAGAGTATGTAAAATACTATCTGAAAGGCGAAGACAGCAGTCTCGCGGTTGTTCCGTGTAGCGAGGAAAAACTGGCCTACGACGGAGCTGATCAAGACGCTGCTCTTGAATTCCGTATTACATTTGATAAAGACACGACTATCATCGGATATCCGAAAGCGAAACTTTATATGGAAGCCGAAGGCTGCCATGACATGGATGTGTTTGTGGAAGTGTCGAAAGAAAACGCTGACGGGAATCTGGTGCCATGGGATTGTACCCCTCACAACCGGTACCAGGAAGAGGTTCTGGGATTTGAAGGAAGGCTGAGAGCATCCATGCGTGCTTTGGACAGAGAGCTTTCTACGGACATCATCCCGGTGCACAGTTTTGAAAAGCCGGATTATCTCAATGACAATGAACTGGCAGAGCTGGATATCCCCATCCGTCCTTTCGGGATCAGATGGAGAGCCGGGGAGACACTGGTATTCCGTATTGGAAACGAATACAGAGCTTCTCTGAAAAATAGAAGATCTTTGGGAAAAGCAAATGAAGGGGGAAGGCACATCGTATGGTGCGGAGGGTCAAAAGCATCCTATATCCAGCTGCCGGTAATGAAAAACTAGCTGATTTTTTCAGAAGAAAGAGAAGAATGAAAACTGAATGTAACATATGTGCCATGAAAAAAGACTGCAGGCAAGCAAGCGCCGGCAGTCTTTTTATAAATATAAATCACCACACTATAAGTAAGTCTATTTGAAAAAGGCTGATGTATTTGTATGAGCTCTGTTCGAGTATAGTAGAGGACGGGGAGGATTTACTGTGAAAGAAAGATTGACGGGCTGGCTACTTTGTAATACAATATAGAAAACTATGTTGCAATACAAGGCAGGTGAAAGCATGATCCCGTCGCAAATGCTCAAAGGAACGTTGGAAGGGTGTGTGCTGGCGATTCTCAGCAGAGAGGAGACATACGGATATGAAATATCCCGCCGGCTGGAACAATATGGATTTGGCACGATTGCTGAGGGGACAATCTATCCACTCCTTCTGCGTCTTGAGAAAAATGAGGCAGTGACTGCGGTATTCCGGGAATCAGATCTGGGACCGAAACGAAAATATTATATGTTGACAGAGAAGGGAAGAGCAGAATTAAGAGATTTTTTAGAGAGCTACCGGGAACTGACCGGAGCAGTAGAAAGACTTGCTCTTGATATGGAGGGAATGTTAGATGAGCAGACGGAGAAATCAGCTGCTGGCAGAGAATAACCAGATGGAAAAAGAACTGAGCAGGGAATCTCAGGACGTGCTTACAGATATTATAGTATATCTCAGAGGAGCTGATATCAGCTATTATGAACAGGAAAGAGTGCGTCATGATATCATTCAGATGGTGATTGACGGAGAACGGCGGGGCGATGATGCCAGGACGATGATCGGAGAAGATTGCCAAGCGTTTTGTGACAATGTAATCCACGAAATACCAAAATTGAAGATCCATGAGAAAATAATGGCACAGGCACGGGACATCCTGCCGGCACTGAGCATTCTGACAGTGATCTGGTCAGATTTATTACGCGGAGTGCGTTTCAGGATCTCGGAGGATTTCGTGTAAAGTGGATGGTGTTGTTCATCGCCATTATCCTTGTATGCGTAGCAGTGGATATTTTCTTTAAAAACACGCTGTTTTTCATTCATCTTGGTCTGGCGGCAGTGATCGCGGCAGGGGTCTATGGAGTCTATAAGCTTCTGGACATCTGTACTGACTGAGCAGTATATGAACAGAGAAAGATATAGTCGGGGAAAAATTGTATGTCAAGGCGTTTTCGGTTAAAATAATATGGTATTTTTTATGCAGTATAGTGCCTGTCCAAATCGGGGAACCTAAATGATATCTCCCATAACAGCACAAAGCCGAATATGACGGAACTGGAAAATGTAGATCTGTTACTGGCAGTGCCGGGCTTCAGGGAAATAAAACACGTAAGAAGAGGTGCGCCGATGAAAGAGACATACTGGGAGCAGTTTATGATGACAGGTAAGATCGATGACTATCTGAATTATAAAAACAGCAGTTTGAACGAGCATCAGAGCGATACAGTTGCCGGAAATAACGGATCAGGGAATGAAAGGCCGTCCGGCAGGCCGCTCAATGACAGTAATTACATCAGCGCAGACCGCAAAGATATTAGAACGGAAAAGCTGTGGTCTGGCAGAAAGGAATCATGTGAATCAGATCGTACTGACCGGCATGGTACTCTCGACCATGCCGGTAGGAGAATATGACCGACGTGTGGTCATCCTTACAAAAGAACAGGGAAAGATCTCAGCGTTTGCCAGAGGAGCAAGGCGGCCGAACAGCCCCCTCGTGGGCGCTGTCAACCCTTTCTCGTTCGGCGAATTTACCATGTATGCGGGGCGGACGTCCTATACAATCCAGTCCGCCAGCATTACCAACTATTTTGCAGAACTGAGGGAGGATATGATCGGAGCTTACTATGGATTCTATTTTCTGGAGTTTGCAGATTATTATACCAAGGAGGCCAATGATGAGCGGGAGATGCTCCGGCTTCTGTACCAGACACTCCGTGCTCTTACAAATCCACACATACCAGATCAGCTGATCCGCTACATATTTGAACTGAAAGCTCTGACTGTTAATGGGCAGGCGCCCCAGGTCTTTCAGTGTGTTATCTGCGGGAATCGGGACAAGCCTGCGGTGTTTAGTCCGGCTAGGGGAGGGCTGGTGTGCGGGGAATGCGGCCAAGGTGTCATTGACGGAATGATCCTTGATAATTCGACTTTATATAGCATGCAATATATAGAATCCAGCAGTATAGAGAAGTTGTATACATTTACAGTGACAGACAAAGTGCTTGGAGAATTAGGCAAGGTAATGAGCAGACTTATGGAGGTAAATGTAGGGAGGAGATTCAAGTCTCTTGAGATACTGGAGACATTGCTGTAGCCCTTGAAAATTCTGGGTATACCCGTTATAATAGGAACCGACTGAAAAAAGAATGTGAGGAACACAGATATGGTTGAAAAGACAATGGATAAGATCGTAGCGCTGGCCAAGTCAAGGGGGTTCGTATATCCGGGCTCCGAAATCTACGGCGGCCTTGCGAATACGTGGGATTACGGCAATCTTGGCGTAGAGCTGAAGAATAATGTGAAGAAAGCATGGTGGAAAAAATTCGTGCAGGAAAATCCCTACAATGTAGGCGTGGACTGTGCGATTCTGATGAATCCCCAGACCTGGGTGGCATCGGGACATCTTGGAGGCTTCAGCGATCCTCTGATGGACTGCAAAGAATGCCATGAGCGTTTCCGTGCGGATAAGCTGATCGAAGATTACTGCGAGGAAAAAGAGATTCATCTGGATGGTTCTGTAGACGGCTGGTCACAGGAACAGATGACCGCATTTATCGAGGAACATCAGATACCCTGCCCCACCTGCGGCAAACACAATTTCACGGACATCCGTCAGTTCAACCTGATGTTCAAGACATTCCAGGGTGTGACAGAAGACGCCAAGAATGTTGTATATTTAAGGCCTGAAACAGCGCAGGGCATTTTTGTAAATTTTAAGAATGTACAGCGTACATCCAGAAAAAAACTGCCCTTCGGCATTGCGCAGATCGGCAAATCTTTCCGCAATGAGATCACGCCGGGCAACTTTACATTCCGGACAAGGGAGTTTGAGCAGATGGAACTGGAATTCTTCTGTAAGCCGGATACAGATCTTGAGTGGTTCGATTATTGGAAGAGTTTCTGCCTGAACTGGCTTTCCTCCCTGGGACTGAAAGAGGACGAAGTCCGTTACCGCGATCATGATAAAGAAGAACTGTCATTCTACAGCAAAGCTACGACCGATGTGGAATTCCTGTTCCCGTTCGGATGGGGTGAGCTGTGGGGCATCGCGGACCGCACAGACTATGACCTGACTCAGCATCAGAATGTGTCAGGACAGGATCTGACGTATTTCGATGATGAAGCAAAAGAAAAATATATTCCGTACGTGATTGAACCGTCGCTGGGTGCGGACCGAATGGTGCTGGCATTTTTATGCAGCGCCTATGACGAGGAGAATATCGGGACAGAAGAGAAGCCGGATATGCGTACCGTGCTTCATTTCCATCCTACTCTGGCACCGGTCAAGATCGGAGTTCTGCCTTTGTCCAAAAAGCTGAATGAAGGAGCGGAAAAGATCTATATGGAGCTGAGCAAATATTACAACTGTGAATTCGATGACCGCGGCAATATCGGAAAACGCTACCGCCGTCAGGACGAGATCGGAACTCCATACTGCGTGACCTACGATTTTGACTCGGAAGAAGACGGGGCTGTTACGGTGCGTGACCGTGACACAATGGAACAGGAGAGGATTCAGATAGAAGATCTGAAGGCCTATTTCGAAAAAAAATTCGAATGGTAATATTCGGGGACGTAGTAAAATTCAGTTTTACTACGTCCCAAATCAAAAATGACTACGTCCCAAATTGAATTTTACCCTGTCCCAAATTATGAAAGGGGTGAAAGGATGCCGCGGACTGCGCGCAAGAGGAGCAGCACAGATGTATATCATGTGATAGCACGAGGGATTAACAGGGAGCCTATTTTTAAACAAAAAAGAGAAAAGAACAATTTTATCAGAATTCTTTTGAAGCATCTTAAAGATCATGATATTGAAATATATGCGTATGTTATTATGTCGACGCATTTTCATATTCTGATTCGTGTTGATCTAAAACTCTTATCTCACTATTTAGCCATTGTCTTGGCAGAATTTGCAGAATATTACAATTTTAAACACAATCGAAACGGGCATGTTTTTCAGGACAGATTTAAAAGTGAATGTGTGGAGACTGAACAATATTTTTGGAATTGTATCAGATATATCCATATGAATCCTGTGAATGCAAATATTGCGAAAACCCCGCTGAATTACAATTTTTCTAGTCTTAAAGAATACGAAGCGGGGAAATGTCGGATAATATCACCAAAAGCGTTGAAAATTTACAGGTCAGAATTTACATGTTTTGAAGAATTTCTTGAATCCCATACAAAAACACAAAGGCAGATTTTTATTGATATACCAGAAGAAGTGGACGGACAGCTTGTCAAGGTGGCTTTGAGTATTCTGGAGCGGGAAGCCCGTTTAAATGGTTTTGAAGAGCCACGGGAAGTGATTGAAAATTTTGAGATGAGATGTCGATATAAAGAAAAACTTCAGAAAGAGCTGAATATATCAAAGGCGAGATCTGAGCGATTGTATCGGTGTATAAAAAGTTGTATAATTGAAAAATAGATAAAAAGGGACAGGGTAAAATTCAATTTGGGACGTAGTTATTTTCAATCGGGGACGTAGTCAAATTCAATTTTACTACGTCCCCGATTAGAAAGGTGGACATGCAATGGAGAGAAAGAATATTTGGAACACATACAATAAAGAGCAGCTGATGGAACTGGACAGGATTAATGAGAAATACAAAGCATGCCTGGATGCGGGTAAGACGGAACGGGAATGTGTGGAACTGGGTATCCGTATGGCGGAGGAAGCCGGATATCAAAGCCTGGAGGAGATACTCTCGTCTGAGAAGAAGCTGAAAGCGGGCGACAGAGTCTATGCTGTGAATATGGACAAAATGCTGGCTTTATTCCGGATCGGGGAAGAACCGATCTCGGCTGGAATGAATATTCTGGGAGCTCATATTGATTCGCCCCGTGTTGATGTGAAGCAGAATCCGCTTTATGAGAATGAAGGCTTTTCTTATCTGGATACTCATTATTATGGAGGGATCAAGAAATACCAGTGGGTGGCACAGCCGCTTTCTTTGCATGGAGTTATCGTGAAGAAGGATGGAACGGTGGTAAAAGTAAATATCGGTGAGGATGCAGGTGATCCGGTATTTGTGATCACAGATCTTCTGGTCCATCTGGCCCAGGAGCAGCTGGAGAAAAAGGCATCGAAAGTCATCGATGGAGAAAAACTGGATCTTCTGATCGGTAATCGTCCCATAGACGCAGTGCTGGATGAGATAAATACGGAGGGGAAAGACAGTGATTCACCGGCGGATGACGGAGACGCTGTGCGCGGGGAACAGAAAGACGCAGTCAAGGCGAATGTTCTGCGGCTTTTGAAAGAAAAATATGGTATGGAAGAGGAGGATTTTACCTCTGCGGAACTGGAGATTGTTCCTGCCGGGAAAGCCCGAGACTGTGGACTTGACCGGAGCATGATTCTTTCCTACGGACAAGACGACAGAGTGTGCGCGTTTACGTCGCTTTTTGCTATGCTGGACGTGACGGAGGCGAAAAGGACAGGGTGCTGTCTTCTGGTCGACAAGGAAGAGATCGGCAGTGTGGGAGCGACCGGCATGCATTCTCGCTTTTTTGAAAATATTGTGGCAGAGCTGGTGGCCGCGACAGAAGGGGAATCGGAGCTGAAGGTCAGGAGAGCGCTCATGAATTCCAGGATGCTCTCATCAGATGTAAGCGCGGCCTTTGATCCGATGTTCGCGGAAGCGTTTGAAAAACGAAGTTCTGCATTTCTGGCAGGCGGGATCACATTTAATAAATTTACAGGAAGCAGGGGGAAATCCGGATCAAATGACGCGAATGCGGAATACATCGCTGCTCTGCGTAAGGCCATGGATGACGCGCAGGTTGCCTATCAGTTCGCAGAACTGGGCCGTGTGGACCTGGGCGGCGGCGGAACCATCGCCTATATTATGGCAAATTACGGTATGGAAGTGATCGACAGCGGAGTTGCCGTTCTGAATATGCATGCTCCCTACGAGGTATCCAGCAAGGCGGATGTTTATGAAGCGGTAAAGGGCTACCGGGCATTTCTCAAGATGTGAGAATTTTGAATGAGCAGGCAGTTTATAAAGGATATTGTAGATATCGCTGAAAATTTTCGGCAGGGATGGAAAACATTGCTCCGCCGCAAGAAAGCGTGATATGATACCCATAACAGTTGTGTCAAAAACAAAGAAAGGGAGAAAAGCTTATGAAAAAACTGTTATGTGCACTTTTAACGGGTGCTGCCGCGCTGGGAATGACAGCTTGCGGCGGAGAAAAAGAGGTTCAAGGGGCCGCTGTGGCCACAATGGAACAGAATGGAGTGACCGTGACCATGACTTTTGACGCAAAGGGTGACACGGTAACAAGGATCACCCAGGAGTCAACGATCGATCTGGAAGGATTTACTGAGGAACAGATCGAGGCAGTCACGACCACGGTGGAATCTGCCGAAGATATCTACAACGATCTGGAGGGTGTGGAATACAGCTGCGAGGAACAGGACGGGCAGCTTGTAGAGCAAATCGTTATCCCCACAGAAGGAGATACTTTGAAAGCGGTGATCGAGCAGGGGCTGCTTCCGGTGGACAATGAAAACCTTACCCAGCTCTCTCTGAAAGCGACCACAGAAAATCTGGAAAGCGCGGGCTGGACGATCGAGTGATATTCCGCATCTTTCCCTATAAAACGCTTGACGGAGCCCCCCAAAACCATTAGAATATTATATGCGAATTATTGCAGAAATATTTGCAAATTATTTGAGGAGGTCATTGGAACATGGCAACAAAATGGGTTTATATGTTCACAGAAGGTAACGCTACAATGAGGAACCTTCTTGGCGGAAAAGGCGCCAACCTTGCAGAGATGACAGGCCTGGGACTCCCGGTTCCGCAGGGATTCACTGTTACGACAGAGGCTTGTACTCAGTACTATGAGGATGGCAGACAGATCAATGACGAGATCATGAGCCAGATCATGGACGCTATGGCAAAACTGGAAGAGATCACGGGGAAGAAATTTGGAGACAAGGAGAATCCGCTTCTCGTTTCTGTACGTTCCGGCGCGAGAGCTTCCATGCCTGGTATGATGGACACGATCCTGAACCTTGGTCTGAACGAGGAAGTTGTGGAGGCTCTGGCAGCTGCGTCAGGAAATCCGCGCTGGGCCTGGGACTGCTACAGAAGATTCATCCAGATGTATTCAGATGTAGTTATGGAAGTAGGAAAGAAATACTTCGAAGAGCTCATCGATAAGATGAAAGCAGAGAAAGGCGTAACTCAGGATGTTGAGCTGACAGCAGAGGACCTGAAGACTCTGGCAGGACAGTTCAAGGCTGAGTATAAAGAGAAGATTGGAACAGACTTCCCGGCAGACGCGAAAGAGCAGCTGGTAGGCGCTGTCAAGGCTGTGTTCCGTTCCTGGGACAACCCCAGAGCAAATGTATACCGCCGCGACAACGATATCCCGTATTCATGGGGAACAGCTGTCAACGTGCAGATGATGGCATTCGGAAACATGGGAGACGACTGCGGTACAGGTGTTGCGTTTACACGTGACCCGGCTACAGGCGCAAAGGGACTGTTCGGCGAGTTCCTGACAAACGCTCAGGGCGAAGACGTTGTTGCAGGTGTACGTACACCGATGCATATCTCCGAGATGGAAGAGAAATTCCCGGAGGCATTCAAACAGTTCAAAGAAGTTTGCCAGACTCTGGAGACACACTACAGAGACATGCAGGATATGGAGTTTACCGTTGAGCACGGAAAACTGTACATGCTTCAGACACGTAACGGTAAGAGGACAGCTCAGGCTGCTCTGAAGATCGCCTGCGATCTTGTTGATGAGGGTATGAGATCTGAGGAAGAAGCAGTAGCTATGATCGATCCGCGTAACCTTGACACCCTGCTTCACCCGCAGTTCGACGCTGCCGCACTGAAGGCTGCGACACCGATGGGCAAAGGCCTTGGCGCTTCACCGGGAGCTGCATGCGGTAAAATTGTCTTCACTGCTGATGATGCGGTAGAGTGGGCCGAGAGAGGAGAAAAAGTGATCCTTGTCCGTCTTGAGACATCACCGGAAGACATTACCGGTATGAAGAGCGCACAGGGTATTCTTACAGTCCGCGGCGGTATGACATCTCACGCGGCCGTTGTCGCGCGTGGTATGGGCGAGTGCTGTGTATCCGGATGCGGTGATATCGCTATGGATGAGGCAAACAAGAAATTTACACTGGGCGGAAAAGAGTTCCATGAGGGAGACCCGATCTCCATCGATGGTACAACAGGTAATATCTACGACGGAATCATCCCGACAGTAGACGCCACCATCGCAGGTGAGTTCGGCCGTATCATGGATTGGGCTGACAAATACAGGACAATGAATGTCCGCACGAATGCGGATACTCCGGCTGACGCCAAGAAAGCAGTTGAGCTGGGCGCGGAAGGTATCGGTCTGTGCCGTACAGAGCATATGTTCTTTGGCGAGGGCAGAATCGACGCGTTCCGTGAGATGATCTGTGCGGAGACAGAGGAAGAGAGAGAGACAGCTCTTGAGAAAGTCCTTCCGTATCAGCAGGGAGACTTCGAGGCTCTGTATGAAGCTCTCGAGGGCAACCCAGTTACCATCCGTTTCCTTGACCCGCCGCTTCACGAGTTCGTTCCGACGGAGGAAGAGGACATCAAGAAACTGGCTGACGCTCAGGGCAAGACAGTAGAGCAGATCAAGACGATCATTGACAGCCTCCATGAATTCAATCCGATGATGGGACACCGTGGATGCCGTCTGGCAGTCACATATCCGGAAATCGCGAAGATGCAGACAAAGGCTGTTATCCGCGCGGCGATCAATGTGAAGAAAGCACATCCGGACTGGAACATTGTTCCCGAGATCATGATCCCGCTGGTAGGCGATGTGAAAGAGCTCAAGTACGTGAAGAAATTCGTCGTTGAGACAGCTGACGCTGAGATCGCGGCAGCAGGAAGCGACCTGAAATACGAAGTTGGTACGATGATCGAGATCCCGAGAGCTGCCCTTACAGCTGATGAGATCGCGAAAGAGGCTGATTTCTTCTGCTTCGGTACGAACGACCTTACACAGATGACATACGGATTCTCCCGTGATGACGCCGGCAAGTTCCTGAACGCTTACTATGACGCGAAGATCTTCGAGAATGATCCGTTCGCAAAACTGGATCAGTCAGGTGTCGGCAAGCTGATGAAGATGGCCATCGATCTTGGAAAAGCTGCAAATTCCAATCTCCATATGGGTATCTGCGGCGAGCACGGCGGAGATCCGAGCTCTGTAGAGTTCTGCAATGATATCGGACTTGACTATGTATCCTGCTCACCGTTCCGTGTACCGGTTGCAAGACTGGCAGCGGCTCAGGCAGCAATCGCGAAAAAGAACGCATAATCAGACAGCAGATATCGCCTGACTGATTTGCCGGATTAAACTGACAGGATAGAGAATAACAGTTAAATAAGATAAGCGTACTGTTAGGGATAATGGTACGCTTATCTTTTTCAGCAGAAAGGAATCGTAGTACAAAGATGAAAGAGTTTTTTGATACTGTACTCAAAGTGTTGAGACAGGATGAACGTTATTTTTCCCAGGAGGGCGAACTGCTGCGCAATGCTGTCTATGAAGACGCGATGAAAATGGATCCGGCGCTTCTTTCCCTGCTTTATAAGAACAGTGTAACCAGGGAAAGGTTTTTCACGGAAGTCGACGGGATTTCTGTGTTTGATAAGATCGGATTCGGCTGGGTCGTCAACAACCGGGAATTTCAGCCGGATTCCTATACCCGCTATAAGAATAAGATCGGACTTGCAGACAACAAAGGGGAGCTTTTGTCCGCATCCAATGATGTGGAGCTGGTGTTCCCATATAAAGACTGTGTACTTGAGGGCGGACAGACAAAAGAGGATCAGAAACGTACGGAGATTTTCTACAACGAGACCCTGGCGCCTGATGAAGTGGACCGGCTTCTGTATCCCAAAGTCATGACAGGGGCGAAACGTTATTCAGCGGAGGGAGAAGAAGAGATCTCCTCTGTCCTTCCGGAGGATAATCTGATTTTGAACGGGAACAATCTTCTTTCTGCCGCTTCACTGCTCCGCAGGTATGAAGGACAGGTAAAACTGATTTATATGGATCCGCCATACAATACACAGACAGATTCTTTTTCTTATAATGACCGGTTCAGCAGGAGCAGCTGGCTGACATTTATGAAGAACCGTCTGGAGATCGCCCGGAGGCTTTTGGCCCCCGACGGCGCCATCTATGTCCAGCTTGATTACCATGAAGTCCATTATGCAAAGGTGCTGATGGATGGGATTTTCGGGGAGGAAAATTTCCAGAGGGAGATCATCTGGCGCATCGGCTGGTTGTCGGGATATAAGACGGCAGACAACAACTGGATCCGGAATCATGACACAATCCTGTTTTACGCAAAGGACAGCAAAAGACTGAAATTTATTAAGAATTATATTCCCAGAGCAGAATTTAAGGACATCGCAAATACGGAGGCAGAGCGGTATCCCATTGAAGATGTGTGGAATGCCAGTGAATACGATGATCTTAACAGTATCGCCATCGTGTCATTCTCCGGGGAGACCGTGTCAAAAATGCTGGAGCCGGATGACGAAGTGAAGGGGCAGAAATCAGAAAAACTTCTGGAACGTATTATAAAAGCACATACAGAAGAAGGAGACCTGGTACTGGATCTTTTCGGAGGGACGGGAACCACAGCCGCGGCAGCCCACAAGCTGAAACGCCGCTACATCGTGTGCGAGCAGCTGGACAGACATGTGGATATCATGGTCAGGAGACTAAAGAAGGTGATCGAAGGAGATCAGAGCGGCATCTCCAAAAAGAATGGATGGAAAGGCGGGGGCTCATTTGTATACTGCGGGCTTGCCAGACTGAACCAGAACTATGTGGACGCGATCGAAACGGCAGAAACTGAGGAAGAGTTGTCTGGGATCTATGAGGAGATTATAGCTACAGGTTTTATAAGCTACCTGGTGGATCCGGCTGAGATCGCTCTGGATTCTGAAGACTTTCAGGTGCTGACCCTTGGGGAGAAAAAGCGTTTTCTGATGGAACTGCTGGATAAAAATCAGCTCTATGTCAATTATTGTGATATTGATGATGTAAACTTTAATATTTCTGAAAATGATAAAAAGTTTACAAAGAGCTTCTATGGGGAGGTATCATAATGTCATTCCTGTATGAGGATATGGAGGTTCTGCGTCGATTCGGACAGTTTGGGAAAATGCCGGAATTTATTCCGGAGAATCTGAATCCAGACTTTGAGCTGCGTCCGTATCAGATTGCCGCATTCGAAAACTATATAACCTGGTTTGAGAGCGATAACAGGCCGCATCCGGTCCAGAATCTGTTCCATATGGCTACGGGAAGCGGGAAAACCCTGATCATGGCAGGGTTGATCCTGTATCTGTACGAGAAGGGGTACCGGAATTTCCTGTTTTTTGTAAATCTTTCCAACATCGTCCAGAAGACGAAAGAGAATTTCCTGAACAGCCTTTCTTCCAAGTATCTTTTCGCGAAGGAGATCCGGATCGGCGGGGAGAGAGTGCCGGTAAAGGAAGTGCCCAATTTTCAGTGCAGTGATGACTCTGCCATCAATCTCTGTTTTACGACAACACAAGGACTCCATATGGATCTTCTGAACGCGAAAGAGAACGGCGTTTCGTTTGAAGATTTTGCGGAACAGAAGGTGGTGTTTATATCAGATGAGGCCCATCATCTGAACGCGGATACAAAAATGCGGGAAAAGAACAAAGACGAGGAACTCAGCTACCACAGCTGGGAATCTACAGTCCGCAGGATCTTCGGAGCCCGGAAGGACAATGTCCTGCTGGAATTTACAGCGACCTGTGAGCTGAGCAACCCTTCTATCCGGGATGAATATGAGGACAAGATTATTTTTGACTATTCTCTGGCAAAGTTCCGGGCGGATGGCTACTCTAAGGAGATCAAGACACTGCGCTGTGATATCGACCGGATGGAGCGGGCGCTCCAGGCAGCTGTCCTCAGCCAGTTCCGCCTGAAGATTTTTCAGGATCACCGTCTGTCCGTGAAACCGGTAGTGCTTTTTAAAGCGCTGACGATCGTCGACAGCAGGAAGTTCATGGGGCAGTTCCAGGACAGGATCAGCAGGCTGACCGGAGCAGAGCTGGAGCGTATTTCCCGACTGACTGACAATGCCACAATGGCCAGAGTGTACCGGTATTTTGCGGAAAACGGGATTTCATTCGAACAGCTGGCCCAGGAGCTTAAGGAGGATTTCAGTCCGGAGCACTGCATCTCGGTGAATGATGATAAAGAGGCCGAGGAGAGACAGATCGCGCTGAATTCTCTGGAAGATGCGGACAATCCATACCGGGCGGTCTTTGAAGTGAAAAAACTGGATGAAGGCTGGGATGTGCTCAATCTGTTTGACATCGTGCGCCTGTATGAGACCCGTCAGTCAGGCGGAAAGAAAATCTCTCCCACGACGATCTCAGAGGCCCAGCTGATCGGGCGGGGCGCCAGATACTGTCCGTTCCGGCTCAATGAGGATCAGGAAAAGTACCGGCGTAAATATGACAGAGATCTGGAGCATCCCCTGCGGATCTGCGAGGAGCTGTACTATCACTGTCAGAATGAGAGCCGTTATATTAATGAGTTAAGGGACGCGCTGCGGGAGATCGGACTTGGAGAAGATCATACGGTTACCTGTACCTATGTGCTGAAAGAAGCGTTTAAGAAAGATCCCCTGTACAGGGAGGGAATGATCTTTGTGAACAGCCGGGAGGCGGAGCCCAGGGGACATGTTTTCGGGCTGCCCTTATCTGTGAGAGAGAAGGTATACAGAGTCAGATTTGCCGCCGGAAGTTCAGGGGAAGATACAATCCTTGAGGACAGTGACGGAACAGAGTCCATGGCAGAATATGAACGGTATCCGGCCACATTTTCAGAAATAGCCAGGATGAACTACGCAGTAGTTCAGAAGGCGTTGTGCAAATATAGAGTATATCGGTTCCATAGGTTGAAAAAGTACTTCCCGAATCTTACCTCTACCCGGGAATTTATCACGAGCGGGAATTATCTGGGAGAGATCCAGATGGAGATCTTCTCAAAATACCAGACACCCTCTCCCTCCCTGCTGTATGAAGCATGCGCGCGGGTACTTGGCGTAATCAGCAGCAATATTGCTTCAATTGATGAGACTTACAGAGGATCGTATGTGTTTACTCCGCAGTATATAAGAGAGGTCTTTACTGACAGGCACTGTACCTATAAAAATCCGGCAGACGCCAGTGTAGGCACTTCTCAGAATGCCGGGTCCGTGCCGGAAGAGTGGAGGATGGATCTGTCGAAAGAAGACTGGTTCGCCTATGAGGATAATTTCGGCACGACTGAGGAAAAAGCATTTGTGGCATATTTTTCCACTTATGTGAAAAAACTGAAGGAAAAATATGATAAAGTCTGGCTGGTAAGAAATGAACGCCAGTTCCATCTCTACTCTTTTGATGAAGGAAAGGGATTTGAACCCGACTATGTGCTGTTCCTTCATTCTCCGAAGGCAGGGGCGGATGGACAGAAACAGAGTGGTTACGAACAGCTTCAGGTGTTTATCGAACCCAAAGGAAGCCATCTGTTAAAGACAGACAGCTGGAAAGAGGAGTTTTTGCTGCAGATGGAAAAACAGGCTGTTCCGAAAGTGATCCTTGCGGATGACAATGATTATAGAATATGGGGATTCCACTTTTACAATGAAGAAGAAAGACTTCCGGAATTTATGGCGGATTTAAAAAAGCTGCTGTAGTGACCGGACAAAAACTGCCATTCCAGGGGCCAAAAGAGTCGGCCTTGGAACGGCAGTTTTACTTTCTGCGCAGGACCGGATAAACAGATGAAAAAAGACAACTGTTAAAATCCTACTGTCCGGTCATCCTGCTTCCCATCGATCAGATCTTCGTAGGAGACGCCAAACACTTCACAGAAAGCTTTCAGTTCTATATCCGTGACATATCGCCTGTTCGTCTCTATCCTTGTGATCACATTTTTATCCATATCGTATCCGGCAAGCTGAAGTTTGTAAGCCAGCAGCCTCTGGGAGTATCTGTGCCTTCTCCTGAGCTCCACCAGATTGTGTGCGATCAGGTTTTTCTGACCGGTCCCGGCCTTTGGTTTTGGCATAAATTGTCCTCACCTTTCTGTTAGATATTTGTATCATTTTTTGAACTGTTGTTATTGATTTTAAATGGAATGATATATATAATCGGTTGTAAAAGTGATACAAATTGAAGCAAGAGGAAACAAAGTGAGGCATAAATGCGTTTGAAGAAAAAGAAACGGATGATAACCAAGCTGACACTGGTCCTTGTGATACTGGTGATTTTGGGTTTTCCCCGGGGGAATGCTTATTATGAAGATTGGAGGAGGAGTTATTCCGGTATACCTGATGTAGTAAGCAGCCGCACAAAAGAAGAAGAGTGTCATCTGACTATAGTGGCGAACGGCTGCAGTACAGCTGACAGGGAGGCATTCGCCAGGAGGATAACAGATATGTATGAGGAGAATTCGTTCGATTCTGTCCGGTTTTCCAGGGATATCGGAAAATATCCGGATAAAGTATATATGTCCGTATATTTGGAAAAAAAGGATGTTGGAAGGACAGCTCCTGAGTTTGAGGTTATCTATAGCCCAAAGAGCGGAGAAATAGATGTGAAATCATAAGGTTACGTCTGGACGTACTGTCCGGATAGAGGTAAAATCAAAGTGAAAAAACCGGTCCGGTCCCGGAAGGAGGCCGTCAGAGGAAAGGAAGGTACAATATTCATGGAAAAATTCAGTGACAATATTAAAAAGATCATACTTGCGGGAATTGGAGCTGTAGCCGTGACAGCAGAGAAATCAAAAGATCTTCTTGATGAAATGGTGGCAAAGGGAGAACTTACCGTAGAACAGGGAAAAGTCCTAAATGAGGAACTGAAGCACAATATTAAAAAAACAATGAAAGACCAGACGGAACCGGCGAAAGCGTCTTCCGGGGAGGAGATCCTGGATCTTCTTGACAGAATGACTCCGGAAGAGATTGAAGCGCTTAAGGAGCAGATCCGGAAGAAAGAGGCAGGTGACAGAGAATCTTCCGATGCAGAACAGGCGCGGTAAACGGAAGCGGGTGTGACGGTAATGAATACAAGAGAACCGATCGAATATAATTCCAGGCTTCGGGAGATCATTGCTATCCTGCGAAGACATAATATCACCAGAGGAGTGACTCCAAAGAAACTCCGGGAGATCCTGGAGGACCTGGGGCCTACCTTCATAAAGATCGGACAGATCATGTCCATGCACTCGGATATCCTTCCGAAACGGTACTGTGATGAACTGCTCCTGCTGCGTTCGGAAGTAAATCCCATGCCTTATGAAGAAGTGATCGAAGTGATCGAAGAGTCCTACGGCCGCTCCTGGAAGAGAGTATTTTCTTCCATAGAAGAAAAGCCGCAGGGCTCCGCTTCGATCGCCCAGGTGCACAGAGCAGTCCTTCGCAGCGGCGAGGATGTGGTAGTGAAGGTACAGCGCCGTGGTATCTACGAAAAGATGGCCAGGGATATCGATCTGCTCCACAAGGCTGTCAGACTTATGCCGCCGGTAAGTATCAAAGGGATGGCAGACCTTGATCTTGTTCTGGACGAGATGTGGTCCGTCACAAGAGATGAGATGAACTTTCTTACAGAAGCGGCAAATATGGAAGAGTTTGCCCGGCGGAACCGGGATGTTAATTTCGTGGGGACTCCGGTGCTGTATCAGCAGTACACGACAGTACATGTGCTGGTCATGGAATATATCGACGGCATCGGCATTGACGAGAAAGAGAAGCTGACCGAAGCCGGATATGACCTGAAGGAGATCGGCAGCAAACTGGTGGACAACTATATCAAGCAGGTCATGGACGACGGGTTTTTCCATGCGGATCCCCACTCCGGCAACGTAAAGATCCGGGACGGGAAAATCATCTGGATCGATATGGGCATGATGGGGCGCCTCACGGAACATGACAGGAAGATGATCGGAAAAGCGGTGCAGGGAGTGGCCCTTGGTGATGTGGGACTGATCCAGCAGGCGGTGCTGGGGATCGGGGAATTTAAAGAACGGCCTGACCAGAGAAAGCTTTACGAAGATATCGACGGACTGCTTATAAAGTATGGGAATGTGGAGATGGGACAGATCAATGTGGCGGAAGTCATGGCGGATCTTATGGAAGTGATGAAGAACAATAAGATCAAAATGCCCCATGGACTGACGATGCTGGCGCGGGGACTGACCCACATGGAGGGACTGTTGGCGGATATCGCTCCGGAGATCAATATGGTTGAGATTGCTACAGCCCATATGTCAGGAGAATTTTTCCGGAATCTGGATCTGAAAAAAGAGTTAAAAAGCGGTGGAAGGAGTATTGTGAGGTCACTGCGCAAGGCATTGGATATTCCGTCCATGTTCTCAGATATGATGAACGGATACCTGAAAGGGCAGGCCAAGGTGAATCTGGATCTGCAGGTAACAGATGACCTGGCCCGGCTTCTGCGCCGACTTGTGAGAAATATAGTGATGGGACTCTGGGTCATGGCGCTTCTGATCAGCTCCAGTATCATATGTACGACAGATATGACGCCGAAGATACTGGGCATCCCTGCTCTCGGGGCCCTGGGCTACATGATGGCGGTCATTATCATGCTGTATGTGTTTATCAGGCATCTGCTGTCCAGAAAATGACCTGTGCCATGAACAGGGAAAGGAACAGGAAAAGAGGAGAGAGATGATGAAGAGAAACGAATCATCAGAACAGGAGAAAAAGAGGGCTCTGTACCACAGTTTCGGATACGCTTTTGAGGGAATATGGACAGGTATCGTAAGAGAACGGAATATGAAGATCCACTGTCTGGCGATCATTTTTGTGACGCTGGCCGGTACTCTGTTTGAAATCACTCCCGTGGAGTGGTGCATCTGTCTTCTCCTGTTCGGGCTTGTGGCCGGACTGGAGCTGGTAAACACGGCGGTGGAAGCAGTGGTCGATCTGGTGACGGAAGAGAAAAAGCCCCTGGCCAAGCTGGCAAAGGATACGGCAGCGGGGGCAGTGCTGTTCGCTGCGGTCATATCAGTCATCATCGGATGTATTATTTTCCTGCCATATGTGTTGGAACTGACGGGGAAGATATGATACAATAGCAGACAGAAATCGAAAGGAAAGACATATAAGATGAAAAATGATAATACAACAGTGACAAAAAAGGAGACGCTGGCAGCACTGAGAAGGCCGGGAGAATTATATGCGGTCATGTCTCAGGCTACGAAGCTTCCCTTTGTCGTCTGCGATGAAGAAACGTTTGATGATGAGGTTTTTCTGTACTACAGGCTGGAAGACGCGAAAGAGAAAGCCCGGCAGCTGACCGACCGGAAGTATCCGACGGCGGTTGGAAAGCTGGAGGAAAAACAGCTTCTGGCATTCTATACAAGCCTCTATGCAATGGGCGTGAACTGTCTTGTCGTTAACAGCGGAACAGATACTCAGATCAGTGTCCAGCTTACAGACCTTGTCACCCGGAAGAAACCGGAGGATCTCCCGGAAGGAAGCATCCAGATCGAGAATCCCGAGCTCCATCTTACAGCTATATATCTGATGCAGGAGATGCGCCGGCAGAATCCCTCCCGGATAACAGAAGAGTTAAAGAATATGCAGGAAGAAATGATGGCCCATTACAGGAAAGGGACCTTTCTGGTGGTGCTGGAGGAAAACGGGCAGGTCCCTATACTGAAACAGAAGGACGGCACAATATTCCAGCCCATCTTTACTGATGTGATGGAGCTTCAGAAATTTGTCAAAGGGAAGAAAGTAAAGACAGCGGCTGTCCCGGCAGCAAAAATACCGTCTGTGCTTCCGGGAGAAGCCAGAGGAGTGGTGATCAATCCCTTCGGAGTGAATGTGCAGCTTCAGATATCGAGGAAACAACCATGTCAATAGCAGTATATATAAGAAAAGAATATTTTCGGGCGGTGGATCTTACAGATAAGAGTATGCATATCCTGGAATTCCGGTACCGTCCCGAGACTGTGGACGTGTATGAAAAAGGCTATCCTGTCTTCCATATGCAGTATTATCTTGAGAGTAAGACAAAAGCAGAGATCATAGAATTTTATCTGGAGGATTTTGCCCTGAGGGGAAAGGGTTACGGTACAGTCTGCATGAATGAGATCACGGATCAGCTGAAGAAAAAAGGGGTCACACTGATCACGGCCCCTGTGGGATATCAGCTGGCGCCGCTGGGATATACGGGGCCGGAACAGTACCAGGAGCTGATGAAGGGGTTCTATGAGAAGACCGGGTTTTCCACCAGCGGTGACGGAGATCTGGTGATGAAAATACTTGACTGAACCCGCCCGAAAAGGAGTGTTTATGTACAAGATACTTATCATCGAGGACGATCTGCCGATGGCGCAGGCGATACAGAAAGAGATGTCCATGTGGGGGAATACCGCGGAGTATGTCCGGGATTTTCAGAATGTACTCACGGTGTTTACCGAGTATGATCCGCATCTGGTCCTGATGGACATTACACTGCCGTTTTACAACGGTTACCACTGGTGCAGCGAGATCCGGAAGATATCCAATGTTCCGGTTATATTTATTTCTTCGGCAGCAGACAACATGAACATCATTATGGCTGTGAATATGGGCGGGGACGATTTTATCGCAAAGCCTTTTGATCTGAGTGTACTCACGGCAAAAGTGCAGGCCGTCCTGCGCAGGACCTATGACCTGGCGGGAAAGATCCCCGTGCTGGAACACCGGGGAGCGATCCTGAATCTGTATGACACGACACTGACCTATGAGGGAAAGAAGATCAGCCTGACGAAGAATGAATTCCGGATTCTGCAGACTCTCATGGAGAACAAAGGCAGGCTTGTGAGCAGGGACACTCTGATGACCAGGCTGTGGGAGACAGATAACTATATCGAAGAGAATACTCTGACGGTAAATATCGCAAGGCTCAGGAAGAAACTGGAACGGGCCGGGCTGACAGATTTTATCACGACAAAAGTAGGAGAAGGCTACATTATATCTGGAAACGCCTGATCAGAGTACCATTTGGCACAGGAGGATAGACATTCGGTGAAACGTTTATTCAGATATCTGTATGACTGCCGGTATGTATGGGCCTGGGGAGTGCTGTGCGCACTGTCATTCGGGGTTGTGTTTGCCCTGTACGGTATCCGTATGGAAGCGGTGTGGTATCCGCTTCTTTTATCCGGAGCCTTCGGGGCTGTATTTTTTGTTGCCGGTTTTCTGAAACATAAAAGCAAACATGAAGAGCTGCGTAATATCGATTTTACGGAAGGCGTGTTTCCGGATATCCTGGACGCGCTCCCTAAGGCGGACAGTCTGATGGAGGCGGATTATCAGGAGATGCTCGTCCAGATGGAGAAAGCGATCCGGGAAGAACGCAAGAAAAGGGAAGATGCCCGCAGGGACCTGGAAGACTACTACGCAGTCTGGGTGCATCAGATCAAAGCACCTATCGCGGTCATGAAAGTCATGCTCCAGCAGGAAGATACTCAGGAGAACCGGGAACTGGCCTCCGAACTGTTCCGGGTGGAACAGTATGCCGAAATGGCGCTGTCTTACATACGTCTGGGAGAAGGAGCGTCGGATCTGGTCATCCAGGAATATGATCTGGATGAGATCATAAGAAAAGCGGTACGAAAATACGCCGGGCAGTTCATCCGAAGGAAGCTGCGTCTTGTGTATGAAGGGACTTCCGAAAAGGTGCTGACGGATGAAAAATGGCTTTCGTTTATTATCGAACAGCTGCTGTCCAACGCGGTCAAATATACTTCCGAGGGTACCGTCACGATCACAGTAGAGAAGGGAAAACAGCTTGTGATCGCGGATACCGGGATCGGGATCGCACCAGAGGATCTTCCACGTATTTTTGAGAAGGGGTATACCGGTTATAACGGCAGGATGGATAGAAAATCTACCGGGATCGGACTGTATCTGTGCAGGAAAGCGGCTGATATGCTGGGGCATAGACTGATGGTCCGGTCAGAGCCCGGCAGGGGAAGCAGGTTTATTGTTGATCTGGAATCGTACGATCTACAGACAGAGTAGTGAAGACTTCATCTTTTGAGCATCTTACAAAAGTGTCACAAAGGACAGCTGGAATGTCACAGGATTCGATGTCGGCATTCCCGCTGTTTTTGTTATACTGAGCACAGTTCGCAAGGGATGTTCATTCTCGGCGGACGCGGACAAATACGCGTAAAGGAGGTCATATCGATGGCTGTTTTAGAGGTGAAAAATCTGAAAAAGATATACAGGACCCGGTTTGGAGGAAATCAGGTCCAGGCGCTCTCCTGTGTGAATTTTTCTGTGGAAGAGGGGGAGTATGTGGCGATCATGGGAGAAAGCGGATCTGGTAAGACAACGCTTTTGAATATCATGGCGGCACTGGATAAACCTACGGAGGGAGAAGTATATCTGGACGGAGAGCCGCTGTCTGTGATAAAGGATAAGGATATATCCGAGTTTAGGAGAGATAATCTGGGATTCGTGTTTCAGGAATTTAATCTGCTGGACACATTCAATGTCAGGGACAATATCCTGCTGCCTCTTGTGCTGAAGGGAATGGCATACCGGGAGATGGAAAGAAAACTTATGCCTGTCGCCGGAGAACTTGGGATCGCGGCCCTTCTCGACAAATATCCGTATGAGATATCCGGAGGACAAAAGCAGAGAACGGCGGTAGCAAGGGCGATCATTACGGATCCGCGGCTGATCCTGGCAGATGAGCCTACAGGAGCTCTGGATTCCCGCTCTACGGATGAACTGCTCTCCCTGTTCGCGAAAATCAATCAGAAAGGGCAGACGATCCTTATGGTGACCCATTCGGTCAAGGCAGCCAGCCGGGCGGGCAGGGTCCTGTTTATCCGGGACGGCGAGGTGTTCCACCAGGTGTACAGAGGAGCAATGACGGACGAACAGCTTTATCAGAAAATATCCGATACGCTGACAATGCTGGCGACAGGTGGTGACAGGCGATGAAGGGAGGATTTTATATACGGCTTGCCAAAGAAGGCATCCTGAAGAACCGGAAGTTTTATTTTCCTTATATCCTTACTTGCATCTGTATGATCATGATGTTCTATATCGTGGCATACCTGTCTGTCAGCGCAGATTTCCAGAATGTGCGGGGAGGGGAATCCCTGCAGGCTCTCCTTGGAGTAGGAGTGTTTGTGATCGCAGTGTTTTCGCTGATCTTTCTTTACTATACCAATTCCTTCCTGATCCGCAGACGTCAGAAAGAGTTCGGACTGTATAATATCCTGGGGATGGGGAAGCGGAACCTGGTAAAGATCCTGGTCTGGGAAAACCTGATCACGGCTGCGGTCTCACTGGCACTTGGCCTGGTGTTTGGCTTTCTGTTCGCAAAACTGGCGGAGCTGGCAGCCATGAAGCTGCTTGGAGGAGCGACGGGATTCGGCATCCACATCGCGCTGGAACCGATCATGTACACGGCGGGACTGTTCCTGGCGATCTTCTTTCTGATCATGCTGCGGGTACTCATCTCCATCTATCGGCTGCGCCCGGTGGAACTATTAAAGAGTGAGAGCGTAGGAGAGAAGCCGCCGAAAGGGAACTGGGTGCTGGCTCTGATCGGGCTGGCACTCCTTGCCGGGGCATATTATCTGGCAGTGGCAGTGATGGAGCCGCTGTCCGCGATGATGATGTTCTTTAACGCGGTGGTCATGGTCATCGTGGCTACTTACATCCTCTTTATCACGGGGTCTGTTGTACTGTGCCGGCTGCTGCAGAAGAACAGAAAGTACTATTATAAGACAAAGCATTTTGTATCGATTTCTTCCATGGCGTACCGGATGAAGCGGAACGGAGCGGGACTGGCGTCGATCTGCATCCTGTCCACCATGGTGCTGGTGACCGTGTCCTCGACGGTATGTCTGTATGCCCAGACAGGAGAAGCCGTGGAAAAAAGGTATCCTCACGATTACACGATCAGCATGGGGAATTCCATGGAAGGGCCTACCATCCAGAGGAGCGAGACAGAACCTTATATCCAGGCCATAAATGAGGTGCTCTCAGATCATGGGCAGACCGCCCAGAATGTGGAAGACTATCTGCTGTACCGGAATTATGCCATAAAGTCCGGGAATCAGCTTACCCTGAACACTTACGAGGCAGAGGCCAACGGAACGCTGGATTACTCCAAGCTGGTGGATTTCTATATGATCTGCCTGGAAGACTATAATCAGCTTTCCGGGGAAAACCGTCAGCTGAATGACAATGAAGTTCTTCTGTACACTGTCAAAATGGATTATACGGAGGATACCCTCGAAATGGAAGGGTTTGACCCGTGGAAGGTAGAAACACTGTCAGAACCCCCCTTCCAGGTGGGAATGGCAGAAGCGAATATGAACGGGAGCCTCTTTCTTGTGGTAAAGGATCTTTCCGTTATGGAACAGGCCGCTGATCATCAGCTGGCACTGGTAAAAGAGTACGGCGGCTTTATGGCCGCTATCTCGGAGGAATACTCGTTTGACATGGACTGCGACGAAGAGGAGCAGCTGGAGATCAATGACGAAATTTATGCCAGGCTGTGGCAGCTGGGGGAAGAGGGCGGCGCGGATCTGCCCAATTATTCCACAGATTCAAAGGCGCAGGGCAGGACAGATCTGGTCAGTATCAACGGCGGACTGTTTTTCCTGGGACTCCTGCTGGGAGCTGTGTTCCTGTTCGGGACTGTGCTGATCATGTACTACAAGCAGATCACGGAAGGATACGAGGATCAGGGCCGGTTCGATATCCTGATGAAAGTGGGCATGAGCCAGAAAGAGGTTAAAAAAAGCATCAACTCTCAGGTACTGACAGTGTTTTTCCTGCCTCTCATCACGGCGGGCATACACCTGGCGTTTGCGTTCCCTCTGATCTCTAAAATCCTGATGCTGCTCTCCTCCGCAGCAGAGGAGAAGACATTCCTCATCACGACGTCATGCTGCTATCTTGTGTTCGCGCTTTTTTACATGATCGTATACTGGATGACTTCCAAGAGCTATTATACGATCATAAGCACAAAGAATAAAAAGTAGAAAATAAAGGGTTTATCGGGTACACTGCAAAACAGAGTGTACTCGATTTTTTTGTTGATATAGAGATGCTTTCTGTGGTATAATTAGCTAATATCGAAACAGATAAGATAAAACAGAATGGAAGGGAATGAATATGAGCTTTATATCGTATTTGATTAACGGATTAAGCCTGGGGAGTGTGTATGCGATCATCGCTCTGGGCTATACCATGGTTTACGGTATTGCGAAGATGCTGAATTTTGCTCATGGGGATGTCATCATGGTAGGCGCCTATGCCGCTCTTCTGGCCATGACGCAGGGGGGAATGTCTCCGGTGGTGGCGGTGCTGATCGCGGTCTGTGTGTGTACTCTGCTGGGGATCGTGATCGAGCGGATCGCCTATAAACCGCTCCGCAACGCCTCTTCTTCTCTGGCAGTACTGATCACGGCTATCGGTGTCAGCTATCTGCTGCAGAACCTGGCACTGTTGTTTTTCGGACCGAGCGCGCAGACATTTCCGTCAGTGATCAAGTGGAAAGGGCTGTCTTTCGCAAATGGGACACTGACGATCTCCGGAGAAACGATCGTGACGATCATCGTCTGCCTGATCATCGTGGCGGTCCTGGTTACATTTGTGCAGAAGACGAAGCCGGGACAGGCTATGCGCGCGGTTTCAGAAGATAAAGGCGCGGCACAGCTGATGGGGATCAATGTAAACGGGACAATAGCTCTTACTTTTGCTATCGGATCCGCGCTGGCCGCGGTAGCCGGAGTGCTGCTATGTTCCGCGTACCCGAGCCTGACCCCGTATACGGGCGCTCTGCCCGGTATCAAAGCCTTTGTCGCGGCAGTATTCGGAGGGATCGGCTCTATACCGGGAGCCTTTATCGGAGGGCTGCTGCTGGGTGTGATCGAAATCTTCGGAAGGGCATATATTTCATCCCAGATGGCGGATGCTATTGTGTTCGCGGTTCTGATCATTGTACTTCTGGTAAAGCCTACAGGACTTTTAGGAAAGAAGATTCAGGAGAAAGTGTAGGTGGACGAGATGGGGAAGAAAATAAGTAAGATAAATAAAAATACAAGAAATAATCTGATCACGTACGGTATGGTGATCGCGGCGTTTGTTATAATGCAGACGCTGATCGCCACGGACAGTATCTCCAGCCTGCTGGAAGGTCTCATGGTCCCGCTGTGCGTCTACGTGATCCTGGCGGTATCTCTGAACCTTGTGGTGGGCATCCTTGGAGAGCTGAGCCTGGGACACGCCGGATTTATGTGTGTGGGTGCGTTCGCCAGCGCGTTTTTCTCGAAATGTACGCGCGACGTGATCACCATCGCCCCGCTGCGGTTTTTCCTGGCGCTTCTTATCGGGATCGCTGTGGCGGCCGTGTTCGGTATCCTGATCGGGATTCCGGTGCTGCGCCTGAAAGGAGACTATCTTGCCATCGTCACACTGGCTTTCGGTGAGATCATCAAGAATCTGGTCAATGTGCTGTTCGTGGGAAAGGACTCCAATGGATTCCATTTCTCCACAAAGGACGCGCTGTCACTGAATATGCAGCCAGACGGACAGGTGATCGTGAACGGCCCCCAGGGAATCACAGGGACGCCTCAGGATTCTACATTCCTGATCGGTTTTATCCTTGTCCTGATCACGTTGTTTATTATTATAAATCTGATCAATTCCCGGGACGGAAGAGCGATCATGGCCATCCGGGACAACCGGATCGCCGCCGAGTCCATCGGGATCAACGTGACCAAATACAAACTGATGGCATTTACGGTCTCTGCGGCTCTGGCCGGAGCTGCCGGAGTGCTGTACGCCCATAACCTGTCGACCCTGACTGCGAACACGAACAATTTCGGATACAACCAGTCGATCATGATCCTTGTATTCGTGGTGCTGGGCGGTATCGGAAATATCAGGGGATCCATCATCGCGGCAGTTATCCTGACACTGCTTCCGGAACTGCTCAGAGGCCTGTCGGACTACCGTATGCTGATATACGCTATCGTACTGATCGTTATGATGCTCTTTAACTGGGCGCCCAAAGCGATTGAGTTCAGAGAAAAATATCTCACCTTCGGGAGAAAGAAAAAGGAGGCTGTGAAATAATGGCATTACTGGATGTAAAAAATCTTGGCATTTCGTTTGGCGGTCTCCGCGCAGTGAATGCGTTTGACATATCCATCGAGAAAGAAGAACTGTACGGTCTGATCGGGCCCAACGGCGCGGGAAAGACCACGGTATTTAATCTTCTGACAGGAGTGTACCGGCCGGATTCCGGAAAAGCCGTGCTGGACGGGGTGGATATCACGGGGAAGAAGACCATCGATATCTGCAAGGCAGGAGTTGCCAGGACATTTCAGAATATCCGTCTGTTTAAGAAGCTGAGTGTGCTGGACAATGTAAAGGCCGGACTCCACAATAAACATCACTACTCCGCACTGTCAGGAATCTTCCGCCTGCCTGCCTACCGGAGAGTCGAGCGGGAAATGGACGAGCGGGCCATGGAGCTTTTGAAGGTCTTCGGGCTGGAAGAAGCGGCTCACGTGGAAGCGGACAATCTTCCCTACGGACAGCAGAGACGGCTGGAGATCGCAAGAGCGCTGGCGACAGAGCCCAAGCTTCTCCTGCTGGATGAGCCGGCTGCCGGGATGAATCCCAATGAGACAGGAGAACTTATGGAGATGATCCAGTTTGTTAGGGAGAATTTCCACATGACGATCCTTCTTATTGAACATGATATGAAGCTGGTGAGCGGCATCTGTGAAAAGCTGACTGTGCTGAATTTCGGAGAAGTGCTGGCCCAGGGAAAGACATCGGATGTCCTGAATGATCCTCAGGTCATCACAGCGTATCTCGGAGAATAGGAGGAATCTGGAAATGGCAATGCTTGAAGTGAAAGATTTGGAAGTATATTATGGCGTTATCCAGGCGATCAAGGGGATTTCTTTCGAGGTAAACCAAGGTGAAGTTATTGCCCTGATCGGAGCCAACGGCGCGGGAAAGACGACTACGCTGCACACAGTTACAGGCCTGATCTCGCCGAAGAAAGGGCAGGTCATCTTTGAGGGAAAGGATATTACGAAACTTCCCGCCCATAAGATCGTATCCATGGGGATGGCCCATGTACCGGAAGGACGGCGCGTGTTTGCGGAACTGAGTGTATATGAGAATCTGAAAATGGGAGCATATACAAGAAAGGATAAGACGGAGATCGAAGAAAGTCTTCAGAATGTCTATAAAAGATTCCCCCGTCTGGAGGAGAGGAAAAATCAGATGGCCGGGACGTTAAGTGGTGGAGAGCAGCAGATGCTGGCTATGGGGAGAGCGCTCATGTCAAAGCCCAAATTGATCCTTATGGATGAACCTTCCATGGGGCTTTCTCCGATCCTTGTAAATGAGATCTTTGATATTATCCGTTCTGTCAGTGAAAGCGGGACGACAGTGCTTCTTGTGGAACAGAACGCAAAAAAAGCTCTTGCTATCGCGGACCGGGCATATGTCCTGGAAACAGGAAATATCGTTCTTGAGGGAAGGGCAAAAGACCTTCTGGAGGATGACTCCATCAAAAAGGCTTATCTGGGAGAGTAAAGGAGGTGCATCTTTATGAAGAATATCGTGATCACCATCTCAAGGCAGTATGGAAGCGGCGGAAAGACCATCGGAGCGATGCTGGCGAAAGACCTGGGCATCAACTGTTACAGCCGGGAGATCCTTCGTATGGCATCAGATGACAGTGGGATCAATGAAGAACTTTTCGGCATGTCCGACGAGAAAATCCGGCGCGCGGGATGGTTCAGGGTCCTCAGCCGGCCTTATGACGGCGAATTGCTTCCGCCGGAGGACAAAGGATTTACGTCTGACGACAATCTTTTTAATTACCAGGCGAAGACGATCAAGGATCTGGCGTCCAAAGAGTCCTGCATCATCATCGGCAGATGCGCAGATTATATACTTAGAGACTATCCCAATGTAGTCAGTGTATTTATCCATGCGGACAGGAGGTTCTGTCTTGACCGGGCCATGGAGCGTCACAGTATGTCAGAAAAAGAGATGCAGAAATATATCGAGCGAACCGATGCGTACAGAGGAGATTTCTATCGGTACCATACAGGGCATGAGTGGGCCGACGCGAGAAATTATGATCTGTGCCTGAACAGTGGCAAGCTGGGATTTGAAAAATGCGCAGAGGAGATCAAAGCATATATTAAGGTGCGGTTTGATCAGTAGCGGGGAACGGAAAAAGGCTGTTCCCGCAGGGAAAAGACCGGGAGTGCATATTTTATGGATAGAACCCGTGACACGATGAAATACCGTCTTGCGGAAGCAATGAAGCACTGTATGAAAACTTCTCCACTTGAGAAGATCACAGTGGGCGCTGTCGTGAAACAGTGCGGAACGACCCGACAGACATTTTACCGGAATTTCAGAGATAAGTATGATCTGGTGAACTGGTATTTTGACAAGATCCTCCTGGAATCTTTTGAACATATGGGAGAGGGCAGGACCATCCGGGAAGGACTTGTAAATAAATTTTACTATATCCAAAAGGAGCAGTTGTTCTTTAAGACAGCTTTCGCCAACGATGACCAGAACAATCTGAGGGAACATGACTTTCACCTGATCCTGGAGTTCTATACTGAGCGGATCCAGGGGAAGACAGGACGAAAGATATCGGATCATCTGAAATTTCTGCTGGAGATGTACTGCCAGGGTTCTATTTATATGACAGTGCAGTGGGTGTCAGGGAAGATCAAAGGATCCCCGGAACAGATGGCGGATGCCCTGGTGGACGCCATGCCGGCAGAGCTGTCGGAAGTATTCAGAAAACTGGAACTTCTTTAAAAACACAGAGACGGTAAAAAACAGAAGCCGAAGGCATAAATATAAGAAATGAAATTAGGACTGATCTGCGGGAAATGTGACAGATCAGTCTTTTTGTAACTTTTCATTTTGTACGGCAGTGTTAAAATAGAATCAGAAAGCGGAATCCTGTTTCCGGTCTGAGGATGAATGGCCGGGCAGAACCGCCGGATTCGGTAATATCAACACTAGATCCAGTAAGAAAAGGAGACGGAAAAAATGGCAAACAGAATCATGCTCAATGAAACATCCTACCACGGGGCGGGAGCAATCCGGGAGATCGCCACAGAGGCGAAGGCAAGGGCTTACAAGAAAGCGTTCGTATGCTCAGATCCCGATCTGATCAAATTCGGTGTGACCGGAAAGGTGACTGATGTGCTGGACAAGGCGGGGCTGGCCTATGAGATTTATTCGGATATCAAGGCAAACCCGACGATCGAAAATGTGCAGCATGGCGTGGCCGCGTTCAAGGCAGCCAAGGCAGACTATATCGTAGCTATCGGAGGAGGATCTTCCATGGATACGGCGAAGGCCATCGGCATCATCATCGCCAATCCCGAGTTTGAGGATGTCAGGAGTCTGGAAGGAACTGCTCCCACGAAGAATCCTTGTGTTCCGATCATCGCAGTGCCGACCACGGCAGGCACTGCGGCGGAGGTGACCATTAATTATGTGATCACGGATGTAGAGAGAAAGAGAAAATTTGTATGCGTGGATCCGCACGACATGCCGGTGATCGCTGTTGTCGACCCGGACATGATGTCTTCCATGCCGAAGAGCCTGACGGCATCCACCGGAATGGACGCTCTGACCCATGCTATCGAGGGATATACCACAAAAGCGGCCTGGGAGATGACAGATATGTTCCATCTCAAAGCCATTGAGATTATCTCAAAATCACTGAGAGGAGCAGTCGCCAACGAGAAGGAAGGGCGCGACGGAATGGCTCTGGGGCAGTATATTGCCGGAATGGGATTTTCCAATGTGGGACTGGGAATCGCACATTCTATGGCGCATACACTGGGGGCAGTCTATGACACTCCCCACGGGGTGGCCTGTGCCATGATGCTTCCCATTGTTATGGAGTACAATGCGGACTGTACAGGGGAGAAATACCGGGAGATCGCCAGAGCAATGGGGGTAAAAGGTGTGGATGAGATGTCTGTGGATGAGTACAGGAAAGCTGCCGTGGATGCGGTGCGTCAGCTCTCTGTGGATGTAGGGATCCCGACGAAACTGGAGGCGGTAAAAGAAGAAGACCTGCAGTTCCTGGCCGAGTCTGCCCATGCGGATGCATGCGCGCCCGGCAACCCGAAAGATGCCAGCGTGGAAGATCTCAAGGATCTGTTCCGCAGGATCATGTAGGACAGAGCGGACAGCAGAGAAGCCTTTACTTTTTAAGATACAGTCAGGACAGGACCAGAATATAGCAGTACAAGAGTGATTGACGCTGCCGCAATGAGATACAGCTACTCAGAGCGGCAGCGTTTTATTTTTCCGCGGGATCACGACAGACAGAAAAAGAATATAGGGGATTGAGCAGCGACAACGGAAAAGATATGATGACGGGAGAAAAGATCGGCAGGATCTAACACAAGAAAATGTATCCTATTGATTTTTAAATACAAAATATGGTATAAATTGTATAAAATCATGTACAATACAGAATTTGAGAACAATTATCAAAATAAAGGTTGTCATTCTTTTAACATGATGGTATACTAGCGCATGGACAAGGAGGGAAGAATCTGCTTTAACCTTGTCCCGGTTGGAGTAATTCACAGATTTCATGGAGGAGGTAGTTAAAATATGGCAAAAGCAGTATTTGATCAGTGGACCGGTTTCAAGGGACATCTCTGGCAGGAAGAAGTCAACGTACGGGATTTCATCCAGCATAACTATACGCAGTATGAAGGAGATGAATCCTTTCTCGCAGGTCCCACTGAGGCAACAAATAAACTTTGGGGAGAGCTTTCCAGACTTCAGAAAGAAGAACGCGCGAAAGGCGGCGTCCTGGATATGGAGACAGAGGTGGTCTCAGGGCTGACTGCCTATGGACCCGGATATATTAATGAAGAAATGAAGGATCTGGAGCAGGTCGTAGGGCTTCAGACAGACAAACCGCTCAAGAGGGCTTTCATGCCCTATGGCGGGATCAAGATGGCAGAACAGGCCTGCACTACGTACGGATATACGCCCAGCAAAAAACTGCATGAAATCTTTACAAAATATCATAAGACCCACAATCAGGCCGTGTTTGACGTATACACTCCCGAGATGAAGAAGGCACGTCACAACAAGATCATTACGGGGCTTCCGGATACATACGGAAGGGGCCGTATCGTTGGAGACTACCGTCGTGTGGCTCTGTACGGGATTGATTTTCTGATTGAGAAGAAAGAGTCTGATTTTATTGAATATGAGAGACACGGAATGAAGGGAACGGACTTCCGTCTCCGGGAAGAGATCGCGGATCAGATCAGAGCTCTGAAAGAGATGAAAGAAATGGCGGCTGTCTACGGGTTTGATATTTCAAAACCCGCCATAAACGCAAAAGAAGCGGTGCAGTGGCTGTATTTCGGATACCTTGCGGCGATCAAGACGCAGAACGGCGCTGCCATGAGTGTCGGGCGTATCTCCACATTCCTTGATATCTATATCCAGAGAGATATGGAGAAAGGAATTCTGACAGAGGAACAGGCCCAGGAACTGATCGACCATATGGTGATGAAGTTCCGCATGGTGAAATTTGCAAGGATTCCATCTTACAATGAGCTGTTTTCCGGTGACCCGGTATGGGCAACTCTGGAGATGGCAGGGATCGGAATGGACGGACGTCACATGGTAACAAAGAATGACTACCGTTTTCTCCATACGCTGGAGAATATGGGGCCGTCACCGGAGCCGAACCTGACCGTGCTGTACTCTTCTCATCTTCCGGAGAATTTCAAAAAATACGCGGCTTACATTTCCGTTAAGACAAGTTCCATTCAGTATGAGAACGATGATGTTATGCGACCGGTATGGGGAGATGACTATTCCATCTGCTGCTGCGTGTCTGCCACACAGACCGGCAAGGAGATCCAGTTCTTTGGAGCAAGGGCAAATCTTGCGAAATGCCTTCTATACGCGATCAACGGCGGTGTTGACGAGAAGACAAAACAGCAGGTGTCGCCGCTTTACAGGCCGATCACATCGGAGTACCTTGACTATGACGAAGTGATGGAAAAATACGACCAGATGATGGAGTGGCTTTCCAAACTGTATGTGGATACGCTGAATATGATCCACTATATGCATGACAAATATTATTACGAGGCGGCAGAGATGGCTCTGATCGATACAAATGTAAGACGCACATTTGCAACAGGTATCGCAGGTTTCTCACACGTAGTTGACTCCTTAAGCGCCATCAAATACGCAAAGGTAAAAGCGATCCGTGATGAAGACGGCCTTGCCGTTGATTTTGAGACGGAGGGAGAGTTCCCCAGATATGGAAATGATGATGACCGGGCAGATGAGATCGCGGTATGGCTGCTGCGGACCTTTATGAGCAAGCTGAAAAAATGCCACACCTACAGGAATTCAGAACCCACAACATCGATCCTTACGATCACATCGAATGTGGTATACGGCAAGGCGACAGGCTCCCTTCCGGACGGAAGAAAAGCCGGTGAGCCCTTGGCGCCGGGGGCAAATCCATCTTATGGCGCAGAGAAGAACGGCCTGCTGGCATCGCTCAACTCCGTGGCGAAGCTTCCGTATGAACAGGCACTGGATGGAATCTCCAATACACAGACAATCAGCCCGGGAGCACTGGGACATGACGATGAAGAACGCACAAACAATCTGGTTCATGTGATGGACGGATACTTTGATCAGGGTGCGCACCATCTGAATGTAAATGTGTTCGGCACCGAGAAGCTGATCGATGCTATGGAACATCCGGAGAAAGAAGAGTACGCAAACTTTACGATCCGCGTATCTGGATATGCCGTGAAGTTCATCGATCTGACGAGAGAACAGCAGCTGGACGTAATCGCAAGAACATGCCACGATAGAATGTAATTGTTTCGGGGACGTAGTCAAATTGAAGTTTACTACGTCCCCTTTTAACGATAGCCCTGTCCCTTTTTTGAAGATAATACCTATTTCCCTCAAATTTGCACAAAACAGGCGGGGATTTATGCCATTCTGAATACTATATTTAGTTATTTTGACAGGGAGGGACAGGGTGAATTTTAATTTGGGACGTAGTCAAATTGAAGTTTACTACGTCCCCGAAAGGAGATTTATGCAAGGTTTTATTCATTCTACGGAAAGTTTTGGTTCTGTGGACGGACCGGGTGTTCGATTTGTTATATTTGTGGCCGGATGTCCTATGCGCTGCCAGTTCTGTCATAATCCTGATACATGGAATATGCAGGTGGGAGAAGAGAGGAGCGCCGATGAGCTTCTGGCGCAGGCGCTGCGGTATCAGTCTTACTGGAAGGATGGCGGGGGGATTACAGTGAGCGGCGGAGAACCTCTCCTGCAGATGGATTTCATGATCGAATTATTCCGGAAGGCCAAAGAGAAAGGGATTCATACGACGATCGATACGAGCGGAGCGCCATTTACAAGAGAAGAACCATTTTTCGGAAAATTTCATGAACTGATGCAGTATACGGATCTTCTGCTGGTGGACATCAAGCATATCGATGATGAACAGCACAGGATCCTGACCGGACATACAAACGAGAATATTCTGGACATGGCGAGATATTTGTCCCAGATCGGGAAACCGGTCTGGATCCGGCATGTGCTTGTACCGGCGAGAAATGATAAAGACGAGTATCTGGAGAGACTTTATGACTTTATAAAGTCACTGGATAATGTGGAGAAGGTGGAAGTCCTGCCGTATCATACATTCGGAGAATATAAATGGAAAGAGCTGGGGTATGAGTATCCTCTGGCAGGGATAGAGCCTCCGGACAGGGAACGGATCCGAAACGCGAACAGGATCCTGCATACAGGGCAGGAGTAAAAAAGAGGGCAGCTGGAGACGAAACCGGGAATTATCAGATGCCCGGCCGACAGATTACATATATAAATGAGGTATCAGGACAATGAACAAAAAAGAAATTTTGGAAATAAGAAAACAGTTTACTCCGGCAAACTGTGCCATTACGAGAATATGCGGATGCTATGTAGATCACGAGAAGACAAAGAAGATGGAGTCAAAGGACGCGTTCCTGTCGCTTCCGGAGGAGGAAGCTTTCAAATATTTTGATATTTTTAAGAAAACGCTTTCCGGGACCGTGGGGAAAAATCTTCTGAACCTGGAATTCCCGCTGGAGGCGGAGCTGCCCGGCGGAACTCAGGAATTCCTGCTGAAACTGAGGGACAGCAGGCTGGAGGATGATATGCTTCTGGAAGAGTTTTATGACAAAGTGATCGCTACATATGAATATGCAGAAAACTATTATATCATCCTGATCCACGCCCTGTATGACATTCCAGGCAGGACCTCTGACGGCATGGAAATGTTTGACGCTTCTGATGAAGTGTACGAGTATCTGCTCATGAGCATCTGTCCTGTGACGTTGTCAAAGGCCGGCCTGAGTTATAATGCGGAGGACAACCGGATCCAGGACCGGATCCGGGACTGGATCGTGGACATGCCGGATAAAGGATTTCTTTTTCCTGCTTTTAATGACCGGAGGACGGATCTGCACGGCCTTTTGTATTACACGAAGAAGTCCGAAGAGTTGCAGCCGGAAATGATCGGGCAGCTTCTGGGTGCGAAGATGCCCATGTCTGCGGACACCCAGAAGGAGACGTTCCAGATGATCATAGAAGACACGCTTGGTGTGGACGCAGATTATGAGACTGTGCGGAATATCCACGAGACACTCAATGACCTGATCGAGGAGAATAAAGAGGAGCCTGAGCCGCTCACACTGGATGCCATAGATGTGAAAAAGATTTTTGAGCAGAGCGGAGTTGACGCGGACAAGATGGAAGGATTCGAGCGCAGGTTTGAAGAGAATGCAGGAGAAAAAGCTTCCCTGATGGCGGCAAACATTGCGGAGACGAGGAAATTTAATATCGAGACTCCGGATGTGGTCATCAAAGTAAACCCGGAACGGGCCGATCTGGTGGAGACAAGGATCATCGACGGGCGGCAGTGCCTTGTGATCCCTGTAGATGATCATATTGAAGTAAATGGCATCAATGTAAAAACGATCCGGAGCCGGATGAAAACAGAAGAATGAAAAGAACCGGGTTACGATCTATTTTTTAACCGCTAGTTTCCGTATGTAAGAGATCAGAGGCAGTCTTTTATTCCACATGTTGACAAAACGTCCTACGATCAGTGCGGAAATGATCGTTCCGGGACCAAGTCCCTGGATGCGGTGAAAAAAGAGCAGGGACAACGCGCAGGCTGCAGCCATCAGAGTCACGTCGAAAATAACCTTTATTGAGCCGAATTTCCGCTTGAATGCGATGGACATGGCATTTACGATCCCTTCACCGGGAACCATCAGAACATCAGGGGCGACTTCGATGCTGATACCCAGGGATAGGACCGCGCATCCGGCAAGCAGGGAGAACAGTTGTATCGCAAAATTTGCCGGATGAAACCAGGAAAGAAGGAACATCCCCAGGTCGATGCAGGAACTGAAGATAAGATTGACTCCAATCTGAAGAAGCTGGATCGGACGGAAATTTTTCTGAGGAGCAGAGCCTGTCCAAGGATAAAGAGCAGGTTAATGAGGAACGTGATCTGACCGAAACTTAGAGGAAAGCGGAAGCTGAGCACATAGGGGACACTGGAGATAGGGGTCGTCCCCATTGCCGCCTTTGTTGTAAGCGCGATGCCAAGTGAACTCAGCAGGACACCGAAAATAAACCAGGAATATCTGACAAAGTAGTTTTTCATAATGAGCCCTCCCATTGCTGCAGATTATTTATGATTTTTTTAAATGTTTCGATAAATTTCTTTTTTTCCTTTTCCGTGATCTCTTTCCAGCCGATCCGGTCTGTTTCAGAGCCAATGCGGCATACTTTTTCTGCTGTGGCCATGCCTTTTTCAGTAAGAAAAATGCAGATACTGCGACGGTCTGTCTGATCGGTCTGTTTTTTGACGAGTCCGTGAGACTCCATTCTGGAGAGAAGGCTGGTGACTGTAGATTTGTCCAGCAGACAACCCTTTCCAATCTCTTTCTGTGTACATCCGTTATGTTCATAAAGAAACTCCAGGATTTTTGGCTGTCCCGGCATAAGATCCAGGATGCGGGTCCTTTGGGTCATGATCCTGTTGGAGTAATACTGCCCGGTCAGGAGCAGATAATGCAGGTCCTGATCATTCATAATAGTCTCCTTTTGCTTCCGGTTTCCGGAAAATAGCGGTCAAATAGTTTTAATTCAAACTATTATATTATAAAGTTAAAAATCTTCTTTTGTCAAGGAATTGATATTTTTCTGTATTTTTCGGCACATTTTTCTGATTTTCTTATGCATTTGTTATCAGTATATTTACCGTTATATATAAAATAGGATATAAAATAAATTTATGCAAAAAGTATGAAAAAAAGGTGAAATCAGGATTTCTATATTGACTTTATTGTATATTACTACTAATATATCATTTAGTTTTCTAACTAATTAATATTGCGGGAGGAAGAGGATGTTGCGTTGTGATATGAAGGAAATACCAATCCTGGGTCTTATCGGGATTGTGGCGCACCGGGCTATGAACAGTGCAAAGGGAATGTATCAGGAGTTAGATATGAATCGGAGCCAGGCGAGTGTTTTGTTTACACTGTTTCAGTGTGAGTCCATGTCCCAGAAAGAACTGGCGTCACAGCTGAATGTGACAGCTCCTTCCATTACATCTTCCATTCAGAAAATGGAGAAGGCAGGGTATATTACCCGGCGGCCGGACCTTCAGGATCAGAGGGTGATGCGGCTGACACTGACCGAGAAAGGCAGATCCTGCATCCAGTCGGTCAAAGAGGTTGCCGACCGGATGGAGCAGATATTGTTTGAAGGGATGAATCTGGAGGAAAAGCTGTTGTTCAGGAGGCTGATGCTTCAGATCAATGAAAATCTGGAAAATTATGAAAGGAAAGAAAAGGCATGAAGAATTTATTCAAATACGCGGCAGAACACTGGAAATCTCTGCTGGTGATCATTGTCGTTCTGTTTGTGCAGGCGTACTGTGACCTGTCGCTTCCTGCGTACACATCAGATATTGTCAATGTGGGAATCCAGCAGGGCGGGATTGAGGATCAGGTGCCGGAAGCGGTCTCTGCGGAAGATATGGAGAACCTGCTGCTGTTCGTCCCGGCGGATGAACAGGACACGGTCCTCAGCGCCTACGATGCAGACAACAGTACTTATGATACCGAGGCATATGTGCTGAAAAATTCTGTTTCATCGGATGAAAAAGAGCTGGAAGAGCTGGGAGACATCCTCGCATCTCCTATGATGCTGACAGCAGGGTTTGAGTCGGGCAGTGATATGACAAAACAGATAGAGGATCAGTTAAGATCCGTCCTCCCTGCACAGGCAGTGACAGAAGATATGACCGTGTTCGATATCATAAAACTGTTTCCGGAAGAGCAGAGAGATGCCCTCATACAGACAATGGAGGAGCAGATGGAGGATGTGCCGGAGACGATTCTTGAGCAGGCGGCGGTCAGTTATGTCAGGACCGCCTATGAAGATCTGGGAATGGATATGGACGCTATCCAGATCCACTATCTCCTTTCCACCGGCGGTAAGATGGTAGCTCTCGCGTTTCTGGGGATGGCGGCCAGCGTACTGGTAGGATTTATGGCTTCCCGTGTAGGAGCCGCTACAGGAAGGAATTTGAGAGGAAGGGTATTCCACAAAGTAGTGGGATTTTCCAATAATGAGTTTGATCATTTTTCTACAGCATCCCTGATCACAAGGAGTACAAATGATATCCAGCAGATTCAGCTGATTATCGTCATGCTCCTGCGGATCGTACTTTATGCGCCGATCCTTGCGATCGGAGGGATCATACAGGTGTTCCAGACCAATGTATCCATGTCCTGGATCATCGCCCTGGCGGTGATACTGATCGGTCTTGTGATCCTTGTTTTGTTCCTTGTGGCAATGCCCAAATTTAAAGTGCTGCAGACTCTGGTAGATAAGGTGAATCTGGTCATGAGGGAGATTCTTACAGGACTGCCTGTCATCCGGGCATTCAGTACAGAAAAACACGAGGAAGAGCGCTTTGATGACGCAAACCGCATGCTGACGCAAACCAATCTGTTTGTCAACCGGGCGATGACCTTTATGATGCCTGTCATGATGCTGGTTATGAACGGGATCTCTGTTCTGATCGTATGGACGGGGGCTCACGGCATCGACGAGGGGCAGATGCAGGTGGGAGATATGATGGCGTTTATCCAGTATACGATGCAGATCATCATGGGATTTCTGATGTTGTGCATGCTCTCCATCATGCTGCCGAGAGCAGCTGTAGCCGCGGACCGGGTGGAGGAAGTGCTGTCAAGCAAAACCGTTATCCACGACCCCGGGCAGCCGGAATCTTTTTCCAAAACGAAAAAAGGGCTGCTTACATTTGACCATGTTTCTTTCCGATATCCCGGAGCAGATGAGAATGTCCTGCATGACATTACATTTACAGCCAGGCCGGGGGAGACTACGGCGATCATTGGAAGTACCGGAAGCGGAAAATCCACTCTGGTGAATCTGATCCCCAGATTTTACGACGTATCCGAAGGAAGCATTACACTGGACGGAGTGGATATCCGGAATGTTACACAGCATGAACTCCGTGAGAAGCTGGGATACGTGCCTCAGAAAGGCCTCCTTTTCTCCGGAGACATCGCGTCCAATATTATGTTTGGAAATCCGGACGGAAGTGAAGAGGAAATGATCGAAGCCGCGCAGATCGCCCAGGCTACAGAATTTATTGACGCAAAGCCGGATGGATATGAAAGCCCCATTTCTCAGGGCGGTTCCAATGTGTCCGGAGGGCAGAAGCAGAGGCTTTCTATCGCAAGGGCCATTGCAAAGCACCCGGAGGTATATATTTTCGATGACAGTTTTTCTGCGCTTGACTTTAAGACGGATGTGGCTTTGAGAAGAGCGCTGAAAAAGAGGACAAAAGACAGTACAGTGCTGATCGTGGCACAGAGGATCAGTACGATCCTGAGCGCGGAACAGATCATCGTGCTGGATGACGGCCGGATTGCCGGGATCGGGACTCACAGAGAACTGCTGAAAAACTGTGAGGTATATCAGCAGATCGCTGCTTCGCAGCTGTCTGAATCCGAACTGAAGGCCGGAATGGAAGACAGCCTGTATTCAGGAAAGGAGGTGCCGGATCATGCCTAATGGTATGGGAAGACGCGGAAACGCGGCAGGAGAAAAGGCAAAGGACTTTAAGGGGACGATCAGGAAACTGATCAGATATATGAGTACTTTTAAGGTGCATATGCTGTTTGTCGCCATATTTGCGATCTGTGGAACTATATTTAATATTGTGGGACCCAAGATTCTGGGAAAAGCGACAACAGAGATCTTTAATGGTCTTGTCAGCAGAGTTTCCGGGGGAAGCGGCATGGATTTTGGAAAGATCGGAAGGATCCTTCTCATCACACTGGGACTGTATCTGATCAGCGCGCTGTGTACCTTTATACAGGGAATCATCATGACAGGTGTTTCTCAGAAGACGACTTACCGTCTGAGAAAGGAGATCTCCGAGAAGATTAACCGGATGCCGATGAACTATTTTGACACAAAACCGGTGGGTGAGGTGCTCTCTCGTGTGACCAATGATGTGGACACACTGGGACAGAGCCTGAACCAGAGCGCGACACAGATGATCACATCGGTGACGACGCTTATCGGCGTGCTGGTCATGATGCTCTCCATCAGCCCTCTGATGACGCTGGTAGCGCTGCTGATCCTGCCCATCTCGGTATTCCTTATCTCGTTTGTGATGAAACATTCACAGAAATATTTCCGGGGACAGCAGAAATATCTTGGAAATGTAAATGGACAGGTGGAAGAGATTTACAGCGGACACAATATCATCAAAGCATTCAACAAGGAAGAGGATGTGATCCGGGAATTCAATAAAACAAATGACAAACTCTACGATTCTGCCTGGAAATCTCAGTTCTTTTCCGGGATGATGATGCCGGTGATGCAGTTCATCGGGAATCTGGGATATGTAGGAGTTGCGATCCTGGGCGGTTTTCTGGCGATCCGTCAGGCCATCGAGGTGGGAGACATCCAGTCCTTTATCCAGTACGTAAGGAATTTCACCCAGCCCATCCAGCAGGTTGCCCAGGTGACCAATATGCTTCAGCTTACTGCGGCGGCATCAGAGAGGGTATTTGAGTTCCTGGATGAAGAGGAAGAAGAACAGACGGTACCGGATCCGGTTTCTACGGAAGGACTTCGGGGAGATGTGGAATTCGATCATGTCCACTTTGGTTACAATCCGGATAAGATAATTATCAATGATTTTTCTGCAAAAGTGAAAGAAGGTCAGAAGATCGCTATTGTAGGTCCCACCGGAGCCGGGAAAACGACCATGATCAAACTCCTTATGCGGTTTTACGATGTGAACAGCGGAGCCATCCGGATCGACGGACACGATATCAGAGACTTTAACCGGAGCGAACTCCGCCAGATGTTCGGCATGGTGCTCCAGGATACCTGGCTGTTCCACGGATCCATCATGGAGAATATCCGGTACGGAAGGCTGGATGCGACAGATGAAGAAGTTATTCAGGCCGCGAAGGCCGCCCATGTCCACCGTTTCGTCCAGACCCTGCCGGGCGGCTACAAAATGGAGCTGAATGAAGAAGCCAGCAATGTGTCCCAGGGACAGAAACAGCTCCTTACCATAGCCAGAGCCATCCTGGCAGATCCAAAGATCCTGATCCTGGATGAGGCCACCAGTTCCGTTGACACAAGGACTGAAGTGCTGATTCAGAAGGCCATGGATAACCTGATGAAAGGAAGGACCAGCTTCATCATAGCCCATCGTCTTTCCACGATACGCGACGCTGATCTGATCCTTGTCATGAAAGACGGCGATATCGTCGAACAGGGAACCCATGAAGAACTCCTCAAAAAAGACGGCTTCTACGCAGAGTTGTATAATTCACAATTTGAATCAACAGATCTGACGTGCGCATAAGAGAAAGCGCGGTCCTGTAAGCTTGCTTACAAAGGGCCGCGCTTTCTCTTATGCATAGGGCGGAGCCCGACAGCGAGCCGTGAGAGCGGAAGCGAAACGGCGAGCAGGAGTCAGATGTGGGAGAGTGGAGCCGTGAGAGCGGAAGCGAAACGGCGAGCAGGAGTCAGATGTGGGAGAGTGGAGCCGTGAGAGCGGAAGCGAAACGGCGAGCAGGAGTCAGATCGTCAGCTGCGGGCACATTGACAAATCTACGTTTTTTCATTACAATATAGTAAATAAATTGACCGTATATCAATGGACTAAGGCGGTGAAGTATGACAAAACAGGATAAAAAGAACGCATATCTGTACTGTAAATTTCGAGACGAGCAGTTTGCTCTCTACGACGAATATGCCAAACGCAACGGTATGATGATGAAAACGCTGCTGGTGGTAAATGTCCTCTTTTACGCAGTGGATGGAATGACACAAAAGGAAATCAGCCGGCGGACATTTCAATCCAAACAGACGGTCAATCTGATCATCAAAAACCTTCTGGCAGAAAATTATGTAACAGTTACTGAGGTGCCGGACAATAAGCGGAACAAAATCGTCCGGATGACAGACGCCGGGCGGGCATATTGCGAAAAGGCTGTCCGGCATATCACCTGGGCGGAGGATACGGCAATGTCTCTGTTTACACCGGAAGAACAGAAGCAGCTCATTGAGCTGTCCAGGACATTTACTGAAAATCTCACCAGACTGGTCAATCAGGAAACGGAGGAAATCAAAAAGCCTGCAAAGAAGGGAAGGTGAACGCAGTGCCTGAACTGCCGGAAGTTGAAACGATCAAAAGAATTGTCGAACCACAGATAAAGGGACAGGGTGTCCTCTGGACAGACGTCCGAAATGCGCAGATTGTGGCTTATCCTTCTGCGGATGAATTGCAGAGCCTGATGCTCGGGAATACAATTACCGGCATGAGCAGACGGGGGAAGTTCCTGTGCTTTTGCTTTGAGAACAAAGACCGGCTGTTTTTACATCTGCGCATGACGGGGCAGCTCCTGGTAACGCCTGCTGATTACCCGGAAGTGAAGCACACGCATTTGGTGATAAAGCTGTCCGGCGGCAGCGAAATCCGATATATTGATGTGCGGAGGTTTGGCCGGTTCTGGTACATCAGGCACGGAGAATCAGATGCTGTGACGGGGATCCAAAAACTGGGGCCGGAACCGACGGATAAAGCTCTGACCGGCGCTTATCTGAAATCGGCACTTGGGAAAAGGCAAAAGCCTGTCAAATCGATGCTTCATGAACAGAAGGTTATTGCCGGAATTGGAAATATCTACTCCGATGAAATTCTCTATTTGGCAGGTATCTATCCCGGAGAAAAATGCAGCAGTTTAACAGAAGATGACTGGCAGATATTATCGGAGAAAATACATACCGTCATTCAATGGGGAATTGATGTGAATCAGACGACGCCGGAAGAATACTTAAAAGGTCAGGGAAAAGAATATCGGAATGCTCCTTATTTGAAAGCCTATGGCCACGCAGGACAGTCGTGTGAAAAATGCGGCGCAGTGTTTGAGAGGATTATGATTGACGGCAGGAGCAGTACCTATTGCCCTAACTGTCAGAAGAAACGCCTGTGAAGACTGCATAAAAGAGCAGGCGCAATATTGTCTTTCTTTTGCGCGGCTGTTATAATGAACTGGCAGCAGTCTCCCGGATAAACAGCGGGTGCTGACTCCAGACAGAAAAGACGGTACAGAGAACTATATGCAGGAAAATACAAAGAAGAACAGCACAATAACGCGAAAGATACGAAACGTTTTCTTTCTCATCGCAGCACTTGCGGCCGGCGGAGCCGGGGGCTACGCTCTGGCTGTATATACAGATATCAGTTCCGGAGGAAAAGCCACTGTCTGGATCGTACTTTTTCGGATTATATTTATTGTTTTCTGCGTGTATATGGCTTTTTACCTGCAGGCCGCCTTCCATGAAGCAGGGCACATGATCTGCGCACTGCTGAGCGGCTACCGGTTTCTGTCATTTCGGGTAGGAAGTTTCATGTGGATAAGACAGGATGGGAGGATCCGCCTGAGACGTTTCTCTTTGGCCGGAACAGGCGGTCAGTGTCTGATGGATCCGCCGGATCTGAAGAATGGACAGGTGCCGTATATTCTTTATAATCTGGGCGGCGCCCTTGCCAATCTGATCACCAGCCTTATTTTAATCGGAGGATATCTGCTCTTCCGGGGAAACTGGTATCTGTCTGCATTTCTGCTTACCATGGCGGGTGTGGGCCTCTGGCTTGCAGCCATAAACGGGATCCCGCTGAAATTGGGCATGATGAACAACGACGGCAGAAATATTATAGATATCGGGAAAAATAAAGAAGAAATCTATGGATTCTGGGTACAGATGAAGATCGCTGTCCGGCAGACAGAAGGGGTCCGGCTGAAGGATATGCCGTGTGAGTGGTTTCAGATCCCGCCCGCAGAAGAGATCCGGTATCCCATGACGGCGGCCAGGGCCGTCTTTGCCGCTAACCGTCTAGTGGATGAACATGCCTTCACAGAGGCAGCAAAACTGATCGACCGGATCCTGCGCGCGGATGCAGATCTGATCGGCCTGTACCGGCTGCTCCTGATACCGGACCGGGTTTATTGCGAGCTGATCGGGGAGAGAAGCACAGAGATCCTGGATCGCTGGAATGACAGTCAGATGCAGAAGTTCATAAGGCAGATGAGGAATTATCCTCAGATGATACGGACAGAATATGCTTATACTCTGTTGAAGGAGCAGGACCGGGAAAAGGCAGAGAGGATCAGGCAAAAATTTGAACAAACGGCAAAATCTTATCCCTATTCTTCAGACCTTGAAAGTGAGAGGGAGCTGATAGAGATCGCGGAGACTTTATAGAAAAACAGAATGATACAGGAGGTATTGGTATGGCAAACATTTTGATCAGCCCGTCCAAATATGTACAGGGAGCGGGAGAACTTGGAAAGCTTGGGGATTATGCTTCAAAATACGGAAAAAAAGCGCTGATCCTAATTACAGAGTCAGGCTATAAAAGATGTGGCAGTACGGTAGAAAAAGGATTTCAGGGAAAAGACGTGGAAATCTTTTTTGAATATTTTAACGGAGAATGCAGCAAACATGAGATCAGTCGTCTGAGGCAAGCGGCTGAAAAAGAAGGCTGTGATATGATTATCGGTATTGGTGGAGGAAAGATTCTGGATACCGCGAAGGCAGTGGCATATTATAGATCGGTCCCGGTGCTTGTATGTCCAACAATCGCATCCACAGACGCGCCCTGCAGCGCGCTTTCCGTTATCTATTCCGATGAAGGAGTATTCGAGGAGTATCTGTTCCTTCCGGCGAATCCGAATATGGTGCTGATGGATACAGAGGTAATCTCAAAATCCCCGGTACGTCTGACGATTTCCGGAATGGGTGACGCGCTGGCAACTTATTTTGAGGCCAGAGCATGCCAGGCCAGCGGGGCGGCGGCCTGCGCCGGCGGAAATGTGACTTCCGCGGCGATGGCGCTGGCGAAACTCTGTTTTGACACACTGATGGAAGAAGGAGTAAAAGCAAAACTGGCTTTGGAAGCGGGAGCCTGCACCCCGGCTGTGGAGAAGATCATCGAGGCGAACACTCTGCTCAGCGGGATCGGATTTGAGAGCGGCGGGCTGGCGGGAGCCCACGCCATTCACAATGGTCTGACTGTGCTGGAAGACTGTCATCATATGTATCACGGAGAAAAGGTGGCATTTGGAACGATTACACAGCTGGTTCTTGAAAATATTCCGGCAGAAGAACTGGAAGATATTATTGACTGGTGTATTGAACTGGGACTTCCGGTTACGCTGAAGGAACTTGGCATCACAGAAGTGACAGAAGAGAAACTGATGGCAGTAGCACAGACAGCCTGTGCCAAGAGCGACACTCTCCACAACATGCCTTTTGAAGTGACTCCGGAAACGGTCTGCGCGGCTCTCAAGGCTGCCGACGCATACGGAAGATATTTTTTGGGAGAATGATCTGAAATACTGCGTATTTTAGTTGAGAATTTTCATAGAAGCCAAGTGAGGAATGATGAAATGGGATTTACGCATTTTGATGACAGAGGACGGGCAGTGATGGTAGATGTCACTGAAAAAAGCAGCACTGTCCGGGAAGCGACTGCCGCAGGAAAGATTGTCGTGAATGAAGAAGTGTTCCGGGCGGTCAAAAACGGGACGGCAGAGAAAGGGGATGTGCTCTCAGTAGCGGCAACAGCCGGAATTATGGGAGCGAAGCGGACGTCGGACCTGATCCCCATGTGCCATATCCTTCCCATCACAAACTGCAGGATCGATTTCGATATGGATGAAGAGGAGCTTGCGATCTGCTGTTCCTGTACTGTGAAAGTGACAGGCAGGACCGGTGTGGAGATGGAAGCGCTGACCGGTGTGAGCGTAGCTCTCCTTACTGTCTATGATATGTGCAAGGCCATGGATAAGACAATGGAGATCGGGGAGATCTTCCTGGTAAAGAAAACAGGCGGGAAGAGCGGTAATATCTGCAATGGCCCACATTCCGGAAGAGACCGTGACAGAAAAAGTGGAGAAAGCGCGCGCAGAGAGCTGGATATACTCTGACAGAGAGAAAGGCGGACAGATGGAACAGTACAGATGGAAGGCGGCAGTGATGACTCTAAGTGACAAGGGGTACGCAGGTGAAAGAGAAGACAAAAGCGGGCCCCTTGTGTGCGAGATGCTGAGAGAAGAGGGATTTGAGGTGGAGAAAATCCTTCTTCTTCCGGATGACAAAGAGGAAATAAAAAAGAATCTTTGTAAATTATGTGATGAAAATAGATTTGATATTATTTTCACCACGGGAGGCACGGGACTTGGGCCGCGGGACTGTACTCCGGAAGCTACCGCAGAAGTGGCGGACAGGAATGTACCCGGTATTGCGGAGGCAATGCGCCTGGCGTCTCTTAAGATAACTCCGAGAGCTATGCTCAGCAGAGGGGTTTCTGTTATCCGTGGAAGAACTTTGATCATTAATCTTCCGGGAAGCCCGAAAGCGGTGAGGGAAAACCTGGAAGCGGTGCTTCCGTCACTGGGGCATGGCCTGGCCATACTGACCGGAAGAACAGGAGAATGTGGACAATGAAGGATCAGTTCGGAAGAACCATCGATTACATGAGAGTGTCAGTGACGGACCGATGTAATCTGCGCTGTATTTACTGCATGCCTGCCCAGGGAGTTCCGGCTGTTTCTCATCAGGACATTCTTACATATGATGAGATTACCCGACTATGCCGGATCGGAGCAGAATTGGGTATCCGAAAACTGAAACTGACCGGAGGAGAACCTCTTGTAAGGCGGGGGCTTCCGGAACTTGTACGGATGTTAAAGGAGATACCGGGGATTGAGCAGGTGACTCTGACAACCAATGGTACGCTTTTAAAACAGCAGATCAGGGATCTGGTCATTAGCGGACTGGACGCAGTGAATATCAGTATTGACACGTTGGATCCGGAAAAGTACCGGAAGGTGACAAGGCTGGGAGATGTAAGAGAGGCGGTGGAAGGACTTAAGGCTGCCTGTGAAATTCCCGGGCTGAAAGTGAAAGTGAATTGTGTCCCTCTGGAAGGAGCAGAGGAAGAGGATTATATCCGCATTGCCCGGCTGGCAAAGGACGGCAGATCAGACGTACGGTTTATCGAGCTGATGCCGATGGGACCGGGAAAGGCGTTTACCGGGAAAAGCGGGACAAAAGTGCTGTCTCTGCTAAAAGAAACGTTTGGGGAGCCCAAAAGCTGTGAAGAAAATCCCGGTAATGGACCTGCGGTTTATGTAACTTTCCCGGGATTCCGGGGGAAAATCGGCTTTATCAGCGCCATTACCCATCCGTTCTGTTGCAGGTGCAACCGGATCCGTCTGACGTCTGAAGGATTTTTAAAGCCATGTCTTCAGTATGGAGAGGGCACCGACTTAAGACTTCTGCTTCGGAGCGGAGCCAATGATGCCCTGATCCAAAAAGCGATGAAGAATGCTGTATACGGGAAGCCGGCGTGCCACCAATTCACCAAGAGCTCTCAGGAAGAACAGGAAAATCTGGAGACCAAAGAAATGTCACGGATCGGAGGCTAGGAACAGATGACAGGAAAAGTTACGGCAGTTTGTACCAGCCCTGAAAAGGGGACGCCGAAAAAGAATATCGGAAGAGGAGTCTTTCTGGAAGATTACGGGATACAGGGGGATGCCCACGCGGGAAAGTGGCATCGCCAGGTCAGCCTTCTGTCCCTTGATAAGATCCGTGAATTCCGGGAGAAGGGCGCGGAAGTGGAGGATGGAGCTTTCGGGGAAAATCTGGTAGTAGAAGGGCTTGATTTCCGGAGCTTTCCGGTGGGGACACGGCTGTATTGCAAAAATGTGATCCTGGAAATAACACAGATCGGAAAAGAGTGTCATCACGGATGCAGGATCTTTCAGAAGATGGGGGACTGCATCATGCCGCGGGAAGGTGTATTTGCGAGAGTGATCCGGGGCGGAGAGATCCGGATGGGAGACGAAATCCGGACAGATGTTGAGACAGAAAAGGTGGTTGCAGGAGAGCAGGAACGGGAGTAAGAGGATGAGAGGAGATTGTAAAAAAATTTGCCTGATCATGTGGATAATCCTTTCTCTTACAGCCTGTACGGGACCGGCGGAAGAGACGGGGGCCCGGATCGGGGAGGACAGTGCCGGAGGATCTTTATTTGAAGAAAATACGGCGGCAGAAGAGAATAAAGGCGGCATTCACAAGACGAAAGACGGAGAATTTTATACATTTCAGGACGTGGAAGGCAGAAGTTACGAGGCTTTGTTGCTGGAGGATGTCCCGCAATGCAGTTATGATTTTTCCTGTCTGAAGACAGATCAGGCGACGGGATATAAAAGTTACAATGATGAAAGAGAAGGCGTGACGGCCCGCAGGGGCATAGATGTATCAGAATTCCAGGGAGAAGAGATCGACTGGGAACAGGTCAGGGAAAGCGGAGTGGAATTCGCGATCATCCGGCTAGGATACCGTGCCTATGGAGAGAGCGGGGATCTGGTCATGGACGCGATGTTCGAGAAGAATATAAAGGGCGCTCTGGAGGCGGGGCTGGATGTAGGGGTCTACTTTTTCTCTCAGGCGGTCAGCGAGGCGGAAGCACTGGAAGAGGCTGAGTTTGTGTTAAAGCATTTAAAGCCCTATGAGATAGACGGCCCGGTTGTCTACGACACTGAGGAGATCAAGTGGGACACTGCCCGCACAGACCAGAATACAAGACAGGAATTTACCGATTACTGCAGGGTATTCTGCGATGCTGTGGAGCATGCCGGATATGACAGTATGATTTATTCCAATATGAAGTGGATGGCGTTTACTCTTGATATGGAGCAGCTGTCGGAGTATGATTTCTGGTATGCGGATTATGCCCAGATCCCTCAGTGCCCCTATGATTATAAGATCTGGCAGTACAGTGAGTCCGGAGAGGTGCCGGGGATCAGCGGGAATGTGGACCTGAATTTATGGTTTGAAAAAGAAAACGGGAACCGGCAGGAGGGAGAAGAAAAATGAAATGGAATAAATACCGTTTAAAAACTACCGCAAAAGCAGAGGATATTGTCAGCAGTATGCTGATGGATCTGGGGATACAGGGGGTGGAGATCGAAGATAAGGTCCCCCTGACTCAGTCTGAAAAAGAGCAGATGTTTGTGGATATTCTTCCTGAGATGGAAGCGGATGACGGAGTGGCGTATTTAAGCTTTTATCTGGAACCGGAGGAGGACAGGGAGGCCATACTGGCAGATGTCAGGCGTGAACTGAAAGAACTGTCCGAATATATGGATGTGGGAGAGTGTGTGATCGAAGAGTCTGAGACCGAGGACGTAGACTGGGTAAACAATTGGAAACAGTATTTCCATCAGTTTTATGTGGATGACATCCTGATCATCCCGTCCTGGGAGCAGGTAAAGCCTGAAGACGAGGGAAAACTGGTGATCCATATCGATCCGGGAACTGCCTTCGGTACGGGAATGCATGAAACCACACAGCTGTGTATCCGACAGCTGCGTAAATATGTGGAAAATGGGATGCGAGTTCTGGATGTAGGATGCGGCAGCGGGATCCTCGGTATGCTGGCGCTGAAATTCGGGGCATCCTACAGCGTGGGGACGGATCTGGATCCCTGTGCCATTGAGGCGACACGGGAGAACATGGGAGTGAACGGGATCCGCGCGGATCAGTATGAAGTGATGATCGGGAATCTGATCGATGATAAAGCAATACAGGACCGCGCAGGATATGAGTGTTATGACATCGTTGCCGCCAACATCCTTGCCGATGTTCTGGTAGAACTGACTCCGGTCATCGTACATCAGCTGAAGAAGGGCGGCATCTATATAACCAGCGGCATTATCGATGACAAAGAACAGACAGTGACCGATGCGGTGAAAAAGGCAGGACTTGAGATCCTGGACGTGACGTACCAGGGAGAGTGGGTCTGCGTGACAGCAAGAAAGCCTTAAAGGACAGGGGGTAAACAGGATGCGTCAGTTTTTTGTCCGGCCCTCGTGGATACACGACAACAGGATTTATATGGAGGGCCCGGATGTCAACCATATGAAAAATGTACTCCGGATGAAACCCGGAGAGGATGTGCGGATCAGTGACGGAGCGGGAAAAACATGGTTGTGCTGCGTGAACCGCTATGAACAGGGAGGGGTGATCCTTGACATTTTCAGGGAGCTTGTCGCCGGGGCGGAACTAAGTTCCAGACTGTATTTGTTCCAGGGGCTGCCCAAGGGAGATAAGATGGAGTGGATCGTGCAGAAAGCAGTAGAACTGGGAGTGTACACGGTGATTCCTTTTGCGGCCAGACGTTCTGTTGTAAGGCTTGATGAGAAGAAAGCACAGAAAAAGCAGGAGAGATGGCAGACGATTGCCAGGAGCGCAGCGGAACAGTCCGGCCGGGATATTATCCCGGAAGTTCGTCCGGTCATGACTTTTGAACAGGCACTTAAGGCTGCGTCAGATCTGGATGTTGTGCTGATCCCCTACGAGCTGGAACAAGGGATGCAAGAGACTGCAAAGACGATAGACAGGATAAAGCCGGGTCAGTCTGTGGGAATATTTATCGGGCCGGAAGGCGGATTTGAAGAGAGTGAGATCGCCCTTGCGCGGGAGGCAAAGGCAGTTCCGGTGACACTGGGAAAGCGGATCTTACGTACCGAGACGGCCGGTCTTGCGGCTCTTTCCATTCTCATGTATCATCTTGAGTGTCAAAGCCTGTGACATTCGGGAATACTGTGGCACTGCTGTTGCGAAAAAACATGATTGTACATAACCTAATAGTAAGAAAAAGTAAAGGAAAAGGAAATGGAAGTTTATCTGGATAATTCCGCCACGACCATGTGCTATCCGGAAGTGGGGGAAATGGTTTATAAAGTGATGTGCCAGGACTATGGAAACCCGTCTTCCATGCACCATAAGGGGATAGTGGCAGAGCATTATATCCGGGACGCCAAAGAGGCGATCTCCAGGATCATGAAAGTAAATGCCAAAGAAATCTTTTTTACTTCCGGAGGAACGGAGAGTGACAACCTGGCGCTGATGGGATGCGCAAGGGCAAACCGCCGCGGAGGCAATCATCTGATTACTTCTTCAATTGAACATCCGGCTGTTTTAAACACCATGCGGCATCTGGAAGAAGAGGGTTTTCGTGTGACATATCTTCCGGTGGACGCAAAAGGAAAGATCAAGCTGGACGCGCTCAGAGAAGCACTCTGTCCGGAGACGATACTGGTGTCTGTCATGTATGTGAACAACGAAGTAGGAACTGTTCAGCCGGTCCGGGAAGCGGCAGAGATCGTCAAACAGTATAAACCGTCGATTGTGTTTCACACGGATGCCGTGCAGGGGTTCGGCAAGTACAGGATCTATCCCAAACGGATGGGAGTTGATCTGCTCTCAGCCAGCGGACATAAGATCCATGGCCCAAAGGGGATCGGATTTTTATATATTGACAGCAAAGTAAAGATCCAGCCCATCGTGTTTGGGGGAGAGCAGCAGAAGAACATCCGGTCCGGAACAGAAAATGTACCAGGCATTGCGGGAATGGGGCTTGCTTCTGAAATGATCTATCATGATCTGGATATAAAGACAGCGCTTATGAGAGAGCTGAAAGACTATTTTCTTGAAGGGATCGCCGGGATAGAAGACACGACGGTGCATGGCTATACGGACGAGGGGAGCGCTCCCCATATCATCAGTGTCGGGGTTGCGGGGATCCGCAGTGAAGTACTCCTTCATGCACTGGAGGACAAGGGCATTTATGTCTCTTCCGGGTCGGCATGCTCCTCGAACCATCCGTCAGTGAGCGGAGTGCTCAAAGGAATCGGGGCCCCGAAGGAATACCTGGACGCGACCGTCCGGTTCAGTATGTCTGAGTTTACCACGAAAGAAGAAATTGACTATACGCTGGAAACACTATATAATTGTATACCGGCACTTCGGAAATTTACACGGCGCTGACGCGTCGGCCATACCGGACGGCATAGGCAGTTGTCGACGGCAGATCCGAAGATGACATGTCAGAGATAAAGGAGAGAATCATGACATTCCATTCATTTTTGATCAAATACGGTGAGATCGGGATAAAAGGGAAAAACCGTTATATGTTTGAGGACGCTCTGGTGCGTCAGATCCGGTTCGCGCTGCGGGATGTGGAGGGTCAGTTCCTCGTCCATAAGTGCCATGGGAGAGTTTACGTGGACTGTCAGGGAGACTACGATTATGAGGACACGGTCGAAAGACTTCAGAAGGTGTTCGGCATTGTGGGGATCTGCCCTGTGGTCCGCAGGGAAGTCAAAGAGATCGGGGAACTCAAAAAAGATGTAGTTGCCTATGTCGGCGAAATGTACCCGGAGGGGAACAAATCTTTTAAAATAGAGGCAAGACGGGCCAATAAACGATATCCGATCAATTCCATGGAGATCAACTGTGAACTGGGTGAGGCGGTACTGGACGCATATCCCGGGATGAAAGTAGATGTGCATAACCCGGATGTACGTCTGAATGTGGAGATCAGGGAGGAAGTTTATCTGTATTCTGAGATCATTCCCGGACCGGGAGGAATGCCGGTGGGAACAAACGGCAGCGCTATGCTTCTTCTTTCAGGAGGGATCGACAGCCCGGTGGCAGGTTATATGATCGCCAAACGGGGCGTACAGATCGAGGCAGTTTATTTTCATGCCCCGCCGTACACAAGTGAAAGGGCAAAAGAAAAGGTCATTGACCTGGCGAAACTTGTGTCCGCCTATGCCGGGCCTGTCAGGCTGCATATTGTTAATTTTACAGATATTCAGCTCTATATTTATGAAAAATGTCCTCATGAAGAACTGACGATCATTATGCGTCGGTATATGATGAGGATCGCGGAGTATTTCGCAAAAAAGAACGGATGTCTCGGCCTGATCACGGGTGAGAGCATCGGGCAGGTGGCAAGCCAGACCATGCAGAGCCTGGCAGCCACCAATGCGGTATGTACGCTGCCGGTCTATCGCCCGCTGATAGGATTTGATAAGAAGGAAATTGTGGAGATATCAGAGAAGATTAATACGTATGAGACTTCGATCCAGCCTTACGAAGACTGCTGTACGATCTTTGTGGCGAAACATCCGGTAACGAAACCGGATCCGGCGCGCATTGAAAAGTCGGAACAGAATCTCGCCGAAAAGATCGACGGGCTTATGGAGACGGCCCTGAAGAACACAGAAGTGATCCTGGTCGGGGAATGAGCGGCCGGGACATAAAAAAGCTGCCTCATACTGAGACAGCTTTTTATATGAACAAGATTTATTTAATGATGTAAGGATCCAGCGCGGCAAGAATATCATCGATGTTACCGTCTGCGTGGATATTGAGGTCGATCGGCTTGGAGAGGTCCAGGCTGAAGATCCCCATGATGGATTTGGCATCTATAACATATCTTCCGGATACTAAATCGAAGTCATTGTCGTACTTTGTGATCACGTTTACAAAAGATTTCACTTTGTCGATAGAGTTTAAAGAAATCTGTACTGTTTTCATTCTATTGCCCTCCTTGGATCATACAGTAAAATAAGGCCGTGCGCCTTATGTATATTCTACGGGATGGCCTGGTAAAAGTCAAGGAACAATAAAGGAAAAAGAGGTAATTTTGTCATGAAAAAAGCGGCTCTGCACAACCTGGGATGCAAGGTAAATGCATATGAAACAGAGGCGATGCAGGAAATGCTGGAAAGGGCAGGATATCAGATCGTTCCCTTCCGGGAGGGCGCGGATGTCTATATTATTAATACATGTACCGTAACGAATATCGCGGACAGAAAATCCCGTCAGATGCTCCACCGGGCCAGAAAGCTGAACCCGGATGCTATTGTGGTGGCGGCGGGCTGTTATGTGCAGGCCCAGATAGGGAAAGAAAAAGATTCCTGTATCGATATCGTGATAGGGAATGACCACAAAAAAGACCTGATCCGGATCCTGGAGGAATACGAGGAGCGGAAAAGGGAGAAAAACAGCTCTAAAAACAGATCTGTGGAAGAATGGACAGATGATATCAGCCGAGACAGAGAATATGAGGAGCTGCGCCTGACCAGACCGGGGGATCACACAAGGGCGTATATCAAGGTACAGGACGGGTGCAATCAGTTCTGCACATATTGCATCATCCCTTATATGAGGGGGCGTGTCCGCAGCAGAAAAGCGGCGGATGTGCTGGAGGAAGTACATGGGCTGTCGGAAAACGGATACCGGGAGGTCGTGCTTACGGGGATCCATTTGAGTTCCTACGGGATCGATTTTGACGGCCGCAGACATCTTCTGCAATTGATTCGGGAAATCCATGAGGTGGACGGGATAAAGAGGATCCGCCTGGGATCACTCGAACCGGGGATCGTGACGGAAGAGTTTGCGAAGTCCCTTGCCGCTATGCCCAAGGTTTGCCCGCATTTTCATCTGTCTCTTCAGAGTGGATGCAATGCCACATTAAAGCGGATGAACCGCAGGTATACAAGTGAAGAATATTATGAAAAATGCCGGATCCTGAGAAAATATTTCAACTGTCCGGCTTTGACCACAGATGTGATCGTGGGATTTCCGGGGGAGACAGAGGAAGAGTTCCGTAAGTCTTATGACTTTGTAGACAGAGTGGGATTTTATGAGACACATATTTTTAAATATTCCAGAAGAGAAGGGACAAAGGCTGCGGCCATGGCAGATCAGGTCAGTGAGGAAGTGAAGGCGCAGAGAAGCGCGCGCATGATCAGCCTTGGAGAAAGAAAGCGGAGGATCTTTGAGAGTGGCTTTGTCGGAAAAGAAGTGGAAGTGCTTGTAGAAGAAGAGGCAGAGGTGAACGGCAGGACAGTGCAGACAGGCTATACAAGAGAATATATGAAAATTGCACTAGAAAGTGAGAAAAATCTGAAAAATTGTATCGTAAACGTTCAAATTGATAATGATTTACAAATTATTCATTGAATTTTAAATGGGAGTATATTAGAATTGTAAATAGGGATTCTGGGACTTCCCAGAGGAAACAAGAGCCATGTTCCGGCGTCTGCCGGATGCTCTGTCAATATATAAATTTACGGAGAAGGAGGAACATTAAGATGAGTGACCTGAGTAATACGCAGTTTTTTCAGGTAGAGCCCGGACCTCAGATCTCAGCCAAGGATATCCTTGAGATCGTGTTTAAGGCTCTGAAGGAAAAAGGATATAATCCAGTCAATCAGATCGTTGGATATGTTATGTCGGGTGACCCTACATATATAACCAGCTATAATGGGGCGAGGAGCCTTGTGATGAAAGTAGAGAGGGATGAATTGGTAGAGGAGCTGTTAAAAGCGTATATCGAACACAATTCCTGGGAATAATCAGTTATGAGAATTATGGGGCTGGACTATGGGACAAAGACTGTCGGAGTCGCGATCAGTGACGCTCTTGGGCTTACGGCCCAGGCCATAGAAACAATCAGACGAAAAGAAGAAAACAAGCTTCGGCGGACCTGCGCGCGTATCGAGGAGCTGATCGAAATCTACGACGTAGAGAAGATCGTGCTTGGTTTTCCGAAACATATGAACAATGACATAGGGGAGCGCGCCGAAAAATCACTGGAATTTAAGGACATGCTCCACAGACGGACAGGGCTTGAGATCATTATGTGGGATGAGAGGCTTACGACTGTGGAGGCAGAGCGAGCGCTGATTGAGAGCAATGTCAGGAGAGAGCACCGCAAGAGACATATTGATCAGATCGCGGCGGTCTTTATCCTCCAGGGATATCTTGACCTGACGCATATGAGGCAGGACCGGGCGCGGAATTGACGGATAAGGGGCATTTTATGGATAAGATCAGATTTGCTTTTGCGGACGGCAGCGGTGAGGATGACTTTTATGTTCTCGAGGAGACGATGATAAACGGGAATACTTACATACTCGTTACGGACTCCGAAGAGGATGAGGCCGAATGCCTTATCTTGAAAGAGGCAGGGCAGCCGGAGAAAGGCGACAGTGTCTATGAGATCGTAGAGGATGAGACAGAACTGATGGCGGTCTCAAAAGTATTCGAAGAGCTGCTGGAAGATGTGAATATAGAGATATGAGCACAGAGATGTGATCAGATAAACATAATATATTGATCTACTTACTGCGGGGAGACGAAAGGACGCGGATGGAACGGAAGAAAACAGAGGAACTGCTCAGAGAACGGCTGAGACAAAAGGGTCTTAAAGTGACGCATCAGAGACTGCTTGTTCTGTCGGTTCTGGAGCAGCACGGCGGCAGGCATATGACTGCGGAGGATATCTATGAGCTGGTGACGGAAGATTATCCGGAGATCGGGCTGGCGACAGTGTACCGTACACTTCAGCTGCTCTGGGATATGCAGCTTATAGACAGGATCAATCTGGATGATGGATGTGTGAGATATGAGATCGGACATCTGCTCCGGGACGGAGCAAAACACAACCATCACCATCTCATATGCAGGGAATGCAATAAGGTGGTTCCATTTGATGACGATCTGCTGGATGATCTGGAACGTCACATTGAGGAAGTCACCGGATTCCATGTCCTGGATCATGAGCTGAAGTTCTATGGCCTGTGCAGAGAATGCCAGAAAAGAGCAAAATGACGGTTTTTCTTTGGCAGAGCAGCTTTCAGAGACTGCTGTTCTTTTTGTGCCCGGAAGTAAAGTGATACATAAAACTTATGATGGAGGTGTTTATTTTTTGAAGAAAGAAAACAAGGGGAAATTGCGCATTATACCGCTGGGCGGCCTGGAACAGATCGGTATGAACATTACTGCCTTTGAGTACGAAGACAGCATTGTTGTCGTGGACTGCGGCCTGGCATTCCCGGAGGATGACATGCTGGGGATCGACCTGGTGATTCCGGACGTGACGTATCTTAAAGACAATATGTCCAAGCTGAAAGGTTTTGTTATCACCCACGGACATGAAGACCATATCGGGGCACTGCCTTATGTGCTCAAAGAGATCAATCTGCCGATCTATACTACAAAGCTTACGATGGGGATCATCGAGAATAAGCTGAAGGAGCATAATCTTCTGCGCAGCACGAAGCGGAAGGTTGTCCGGCATGGCCAGTCCATCAATCTGGGGAAATTCCGGATCGAATTTATAAAGACGAACCATAGCATCCAGGACGCGTCAGCTCTGGCGATCTATTCCCCGGCCGGTGTGGTGGTCCATACAGGAGATTTTAAAGTTGATTATACGCCGGTGTTCGGCGACGCGATCGATCTGCAGAGATTTGCGGAGATTGGAAAAAAGGGCGTACTGGCGCTCATGTCTGACAGTACGAATGCAGAACGCCGCGGTTTTACCCAGTCGGAGAGGACTGTGGGGATCACATTTGACCATATTTTCGCGGAACATCAGAATACCCGGCTGATCATCGCCACATTTGCGTCGAATGTGGACCGTGTGCAGCAGATCATCAATTCTGCATATAAATATGGCAGAAAGGTTGTCGTAGAGGGGCGGAGTATGGTAAATATCATATCCACCGCCTCGGAGCTGGGGTATCTGCACGTGCCGGACAAGACCCTGATCGAGATCGATGAGATGAAGAACTATCCGCCGGAGAAGATGGTGCTTATCACCACCGGGAGCCAGGGCGAGTCCATGGCAGCCCTGTCAAGGATGGCCGCGGATGTACACCGGAAGGTGACGATCCAGCCCAATGACACGATCATCTTCAGTTCGAATCCGATCCCGGGAAATGAAAAATCCGTTTCCCGCGTGATCAACGAACTGTCATCCAAAGGCGCGGAGGTCATCTTCCAGGATACCCATGTATCCGGCCATGCCTGCCAGGAAGAACTGAAACTGATCTACTCGCTTGTGAAGCCGAAATATGCCATACCGGTCCATGGCGAGTACCGCCATCTGAAGGCAAATGCCGAGGTGGCAAAATCGTTGGGCATTCCCAAAGAGAACGTATTTATCATTCAGTCCGGGGATGTGCTGGAGCTGGATGATGAATCCGCGAAGGTCGTGGATAAAGTGCATACCGGAGCTGTACTGGTGGATGGTCTTGGAGTGGGAGATGTTGGGAATATCGTACTCCGCGACAGGCAGCATCTGGCCGAGGACGGCATTATCATCGTGGTGCTGACTCTGGAGAGAAGGACCAACCGCCTGCTGGCGGGGCCTGACATTGTATCCAGGGGATTTGTCTACGTCAGAGAGTCTGAACAGCTGATGGAAGACGCCAGGAAAGCAGTGGCCGACGCTCTGGATAAATGCCTGAACGGAAGGCACACGGACTGGAACAAGATCAAGTTAGTGATCCGCGACGCCATGAACGATTATATCTGGAAAAAGACAAAGAGAAAACCTATGGTGATCCCGATCATCATGGATGTAGATGTGTAAAAATGATAGTAGATGAACGTATCGTTACATTCATCAATTCGCTTGAGACAAGAAACAGTGAGATACTGGAGACAATTGAGAGAGAGGCTCTTGCGTCGGATATCCCGATCATTAAGAAGGAGACGCAGAGCCTCCTCAAGGTGCTCCTTATGATCCAAAAACCTATGCGCATTCTGGAAGTCGGAACTGCCGTAGGTTTCTCTGCGTTATTGATGAGTGAATACGCGCCGGAAGGGTGCAGGATCACCACGATCGAAAACTATGAAAAGAGGATCCCGGCCGCCCGTGAGAATTTCCGAAGAGCGGGGCGGGATGAGCAGATCACTCTGATCCCGGGGGACGCGTCGGAAGTCCTGAAAGTTCTGAGCGGACCGTATGATTTTATTTTTATGGACGCGGCCAAAGGGCAGTACATTCATTATCTGCCGGACGTGATGCGCCTGCTTGCGCCGGGAGGGACCCTTGTCTCAGACAACGTGATGCAGGACGGGGATGTGATCCAGTCCAGGTTTGCCGTAGAACGGCGCAATCGGACGATCCATGCCCGGATGAGAGAATACCTTTATGAATTAAAACACAGTGATTCACTGGTCACCGCAGTCATCCCTCTGGGCGACGGCGTGGCAGTGAGTGTGAAACAAGACGCAAAGCCCCGGGAAACAGGGGATGCCACAAGAGATGCGGATCCATCGGAAGACCCGGAGAAAGGAAACAGACAATGAGCAGACATCCAGAATTACTGATACCGGCCAGCAGCCTGGACGTGCTGAAGACAGCAGTGGTTTTTGGCGCGGATGCAGTCTATATCGGGGGTGAGGCTTTCGGGCTTCGGGCAAAAGCGAAAAATTTTACTCTGGAAGAAATGGAACAGGGGATAAGCTTTGCCCATGCGCGGGGCGTGAAGGTCTATGTCACGGCCAATATTTTTGCCCATAATGAGGATCTGCCCGGGATCCGCAGCTATTTCAGTGAACTAAGAGAGATCCGTCCGGACGCGCTGATCATTTCAGATCCCGGTGTTTTCGATATAGCGCAAGAAATCTGCCCTGAGATTGAGTGCCATATCAGCACCCAGGCAAATAATACAAACTATGGTACGTATCGTTTCTGGCACCGGCAGGGAGCCAGCAGGGTTGTGTGCGCCAGAGAACTGTCCCTGAAAGAGATCAAAAATCTGAGAGAAAATATCCCGGATGACCTTGAGATCGAGGCGTTTGTGCACGGAGCCATGTGCATATCCTATTCCGGAAGGTGCCTTTTGAGCAATTATTTTACCGGGAGGGACGCCAACCGGGGAGCCTGTACTCATCCCTGCCGCTGGAAATACGCTGTGGTGGAGGAGTCAAGGCCCGGAGAGTATATGCCGGTTTATGAAAATGAGCGGGGAACCTATATTTTTAATTCCAGGGATCTTTGTATGATCGAGCATATCCCGGAGCTGATGGATGCCGGGATCGACAGTTTCAAGATCGAAGGAAGGATGAAGAATGCCCTCTATGTCGCGACTGTGGCTCGTACTTACCGGAAAGCCATTGACGACTGGAAGGAAGACCTTGCATTGTACCGGGAACATATGCCCTGGTATCTGGAACAGATATCAGGCTGCACGCACCGGCAGTATACGACCGGATTCTTTTTCGGGAAACCGGACGAGAATACTCAGATCTATGATAACAGTACCTATCACAAAGAATATACTTATCTTGGGACTGTGGAAGAGGTGAAAGACGGACTGTGCAGGCTGGAGCAGAGAAATAAATTTTCTGTCGGGGAGACCATTGAGATCATGAAACCGGACGGCCGTAATATCGAGACAGCCGTAAGGCAGATCCTCAACGAGGAAGGAGAAGAGCAGGAGAGCGCGCCCCACGCGAAACAGATCCTGTGGGCCAGGCTGGAAGAGATTCCGGAGAAATATGACATCCTCCGGAGGAGAGAAGCATGATCGTTATGACACTGTACGGAAGGAAGAAATAGAATGTTGATCCAAGTTGATTTTGACAGCGATGAAGCAATATACATTCAGCTTTGTAATCAGATTATCATGGGCATTGCCACGTCCGTGATCCGTGAGGGAGATTCTCTGCCGTCCGTGCGCCAGATGGCAGATATGATCGGCGTGAACATGCACACTGTGAATAAGGCGTACAGTGTCCTGAAAAGAGAAGGGTATATCAGTCTGGACAAGAGAAGGGGAGCCGTGATCGCTCTGGATATTGATAAACTGGAACAGCTGGAAGAGATGAGGCGCCAGCTTCGGATCGTGCTTGCCAGAGGATGCTGCAAGAATGTTTCCCGTGAGGAAGTACACGAGCTGGTGGATGAGATCTTTGACGAATATCGTCTTGAGATGAGGGAGTTATAACAGGAGGATTACAGGAGGAGCCTATGCAGATGTCATATACAAAACAGGCAGAGAACGCCATCCGGTATGCCGCGAAGATCGTAAAGGAAATGAACCATCCATATATTGGTACCGAACACCTGCTTCTGGGACTTCGAGATGAGTATTCCGGCGTGGCGGGACAGATCCTGGCGCAGAACGGGGTGGAGGAAGGAAGCGTCCTCCGGCTTATGGATGAACTGATCGCGCCAAGGGAAGATGTGTTTGCGGGGCGCAGGCCGGAGGAAAGTCCCAGGTACCGGTATATTCTGGAAAACAGTGTAAGAGAGGCGCACAGACTTCACGCTTCGGAAATCGGGACGGAACATCTTTTACTGTCCATAATTAAGGATGTGGACTGTGTGGCGGCAAGGATCCTTATTACATTGAACATTAATCTGCAGAAGATCTTTCAGGATATTATGAGCGCGGTGGGGGCGGATCCGAAGGAATATCAGGAGGAAACCCAGGAAGAGCACCGGGGAGCCGGTTCTGCGATCGAACAGTACTGCACGGATCTGACGGCCAGGGCCGAAGAGGGGAAACTGGATCCGGTAACAGGCAGGGAGCAGGAGATGCTCCGTCTTATGCAGGTGCTGAGCAGACGGACAAAGAATAATCCCTGTCTGGTAGGAGAACCGGGAGTAGGAAAGACTGCCGTGGTCGAGGGACTTGCGCAGCGGCTTGCGGCCGGGATCGTGCCGGAGAAAATGAAGGATAAGCGGATTTATACCCTGGATCTGCCGGGGCTGATCGCAGGGTCAAAATACCGGGGAGAATTTGAGGAGCGGATGAAAGGGCTGATCACCGAGGTGGAGGCCAGAGGAAATGTGATCCTGTTTTTAGATGAGATACACACCATGATCGGAGCCGGCGGCGCGGAAGGCGCCATCGATGCGTCAAGTATTTTGAAGCCTTCCCTGGCGAGAGGTGAACTGCAGCTTATCGGAGCGACCACTCTCACGGAATACCGGAAATACATCGAGAAAGACGCGGCTCTAGAACGCCGCTTTCAGCCGGTGTCCGTAGAAGAACCGACAAAAGAGGAGTGCCGGGAGATCCTGCTGGGACTGAAAGAAAAATATGAAGTACATCACAAAGTAGAGATCCGGCCGGATGCGGTCGACGCGGCAGTGCAGATGTCAGAGAGATATGTTACGGATCGGAATCTTCCGGACAAAGCCATTGATGTGCTGGACGAAGCCTGTTCCAAAGTCAGTCTCAGAGGATATAAGGTACCGGACAATCTGACCGCTCTCGAAGAGGCGGTAAAGGAGCTGGCTTCTCAGAAAGAAGAAAGTATTAAGGCCGGTGATTTTGACAGAGCAGCCGCTATTCAGAAGAAACAAGAGGAGACGGAGGCCAGATTAGAGGCTGTGAAGAAACGTTTTCGGAAAAAAAGTGATTCTTCCCGCCCTGCGGTGACGGAAAATGATATAGCGGATGTGGTGTCCGCGTGGACGAAGATCCCGGTGCAGAAACTCGGGGAGAGTGACGCGGACCGGCTGAAAAAGCTGGAGACGGTGCTCCACAGACGTGTGATCGGCCAGGAAGAGGCAGTCAGTGCAGTGGCCAGAGCTGTCAGGAGAGGACGGGTAGGGCTCAAAGATCCCAGACGCCCGGTCGGTTCCTTCCTGTTCCTGGGACCTACCGGCGTGGGGAAAACAGAGCTTTCAAAGGCTCTGGCGGAAGCTCTTTTCGGAAGCGATGAAGCAATGATCCGGGTAGATATGTCTGAGTATATGGAAAAGCACTCTGTATCCAAGTTGATCGGCTCTCCGCCGGGATATGTAGGATATGAAGAAGGCGGCCAGCTCAGCGACCGGGTGAGGACCCACCCGTATTCTGTCATACTCTTTGACGAGATCGAAAAGGCTCACCCAGATGTGTTCAACATCCTTCTGCAGGTGCTGGATGACGGGCATATCACGGATTCTCAGGGGAGAAAAGTTGATTTTTCCAATACGGTGATCATTATGACGTCCAATGCCGGCGCAAAAGCGATCGTAGAACCTAAGAAGCTGGGCTTTTCGGCCAAAGAGGATCCCGAGGGAGATTACAAGAGGATGAAGCAGAATGTGATGGACGAAGTGAAGCAGATCTTCCGTCCGGAATTCCTCAACCGGATCGATGAGATCATTGTATTCCATGCCCTTGACAGGAAGCATATGAAGCGAATTGTGTCGCTGATGTGCCGGGATCTGACAAAACGTCTTCTGGATCAGATGGATATCCATCTGACGCTTCGGGAGTCCGCGAAAAATCTTATCGTAGATAAAGGCACTGACGCGAAGTATGGAGCAAGACCGCTGCGTAGAGCTCTTCAGACAGAACTGGAAGACCGGCTCGCGGAAGCGATCTTAAACGGAGTGGTCAAATCCGGAGATCATGTGGAGGCAGGGGCGGCAAAAAAAGAGATCCGTTTCATTGTAAAGTAGGTAATCCACAGTTTTTTCATATATGTTTCGGTAGAAAAACGCAAGGTTTTATATTATAATATCGATAAAACAGAACATCTGAAATACGTAGGAGGAAATTAAGATGGCAGCGATAAAGGAATTATTGCGCGCGGAAAATGACGGAACACTCAGCTTCGGAGATTATACTCTGGCGGACAAGACAAAAAAGGACAATTATGAGTTCGAAGGTGACATTTATAAAGTAAAGACATTTGCGGAGATTACAAAACTTGAAAGAAACGGAATGTTTGTCTATGAATCGGTGCCGGGAAGCGCCGTAGAGGGATTCCGGGAGTCAGATACAGAGATATCGTTTACAGTCTCCGCCCGGGGTGATGTACAGTTTACGCTGGAACTGGAGCCTGAAAGCGAGTATGAGGTGTTTATAGACGGTGATTCGGCAGGAAGAATGGGCACGAATTTGAGCGGCAAACTGAGTGTAAGCGTGGAGCTTGGCGCTGAGCAGAGCGCGAAGGTCAGGATCGTGAAATGCTGATTGGACAGAGAGGCGGACTGCAGGGTGGATGGAAGTGTCCACCCTGTTTTCATGCCGGGGTCTGTGAAAGGAGATCGAATGGCAAAAGGAAAGAAAAGTGTATTTTTCTGCCAGAACTGCGGGCATGAGGAGGCCAAATGGCTGGGGCAGTGCCCGGCGTGCGGAGAGTGGAATACATTTGTGGAAGAAAAGGTTGATGCCGGAGCTACAAGGGGAAACGCGGGAGCCGCCCGTTTTGTCCGGGAGTCAGTCCGCAAGGCAGATGTAGTTCCCATTACTGAAGTGACGGCAGACGATGATGTCAGGTGCAGGACGGGGATCCGGGAACTGGACAGAGTGCTGGGCGGAGGGATCGTGCCAGGTTCTCTTGTACTGGTGGGAGGCGATCCGGGGATCGGAAAGTCCACTCTGCTTTTACAGGCCTGTCAAAAGCTGGCCGGGGAGAAAAAAATTTTGTATATTTCGGGGGAAGAGTCGCAGGCCCAGATCAAACTGCGGGCAAATCGTATGGGAGATTTTACGTCCAGTCTGCTTCTTCTCTGCGAGACAAATCTGGAGATCATCAGGGGAGTTATTGAGAAAGAAAAGCCGGAGCTGGTAGTCATCGATTCGATACAGACCATGTACAGCGAGGAGATTTCATCGGCACCCGGAAGTGTTTCTCAGGTGAGGGAATCCACAAATCTGTTTATGCAGCTTGCCAAAGGGCTGTGTATTTCCATTTTTATCGTCGGACACGTGACAAAAGAAGGGACAGTGGCGGGCCCCAGGGTCCTTGAGCATATGGTGGATACCGTTCTGTATTTTGAAGGGGACAGACATGCCTCATACCGGATCCTCAGAGCGGTGAAAAATCGTTTTGGTTCCACCAATGAGATCGGAGTGTTCGAGATGGGACAGACCGGTCTGGCCGAAGTGGACAACCCGTCAGAATATATGCTGAGTGGACGGCCTGAACATGCGTCGGGATCAGTGGTAGCCTGTTCTATGGAAGGGACCCGTCCCATACTGATCGAGATCCAGGCGCTGGTCTGCCACAGCAATTTCGGGATGCCCAGACGTACGGCGGCCGGGACGGATTATAACCGGGTGAATCTGCTCATGGCCGTGCTGGAGAAGCGTTTGGGGATGGCGCTGGGCAGTTCAGACGCTTATGTCAATATCGCCGGAGGGATCCGGATGAATGAGCCGGCCATTGATCTGGGGATCGTGATGGCCCTGGTGTCAAGTTACCGTAACAGACCCATCGATGAAAAGATGATCGTATTCGGAGAAGTGGGACTGAGCGGAGAAGTGCGGGCGGTAAATATGCCGGAGCAGAGAGTGGCTGAGGCAAAAAAACTGGGATTCGAGACCTGTGTCCTGCCTGAAGTCTGTTTAAAAATGGTGAAAGGAATACAGGGGATCAAACTGATAGGAGTGAAGACGATAGCAGACGCTGTCGGAATATTCTGAAAACATCGTTAAAAGGGGACAGGCTCCTTTTAAAAAGTGCCTGTCCCCTTTTTGCAAAGTTATCAGATAATTCAGAAAAGGAGGAGCTATGAACCCTTATTTAAGAACTGCGAAATATTATGAAACGGATCAAATGGGAGTGATCCACCATTCAAATTATATCCGCTGGATGGAGGAGGCCCGTGTAGAAATGCTGGATCAGATGGGATATCCATACCGGCGATTCGAAGAAATGGGATATATCAGCCCTGTGCTTCACGTGGAGTGTGATTATAAAAAGAGCGTGCGTTTTGATGACAAAGTAAAGATCGTGGTAAGCCTGCAGTCACTGGGGAGGGTGAAATTTACGCTCAGATATGATATCTACAACCTGTCGGAGAATGGGGAGCTCAGTGCGTGTGGTACTACGACCCACTGCTTTCTGAAGCAGAACGGCAGGCCAGTGCTGATCGACAGAGAAATGCGGGAATTTGCAGAGACGTTGAAAGGATTACAGAGTCAGGAAGCATCCGATAAAAACGAAGCTATGACGGGAGAACAGTGATATGATCCTCAGTGCCAGCAGGCGCACAGACATACCGGGTTATTACCCGGGGTGGCTGGCGCGCCGGTTTCAGGAAGGGTACCTATGTGTCAGAAATCCAATGAATCCCCGGCAGGTGAGCAGGATTTCCCTTAATCCCGATGTGATCGACTGCATTGTGTTCTGGACAAAGAATCCGCTGCCGATGTTCCGGTATCTGGATCTGTTTGAAAAATATCCGTATTACTTTCAGTTTACTTTGACCGGATATGGAAGGGAGATCGAGCCGGGACTTCCGGATAAAAGAAGTGTTTTGATCCCCGCTTTTCAGGAATTGTCAGGGAAGATCGGAAGTGACAGGATGATCTGGAGATATGATCCGATCTTTTTGTCCGGCCGTTATACTCTGGAATACCATGAAAAGGCTTTTTCGGAGATCGCCGGCAGCCTGTCAGGCTGCACAAACAGAGTGGTGATCAGCTTTCTGGACGAATATGAAAAAACAAGAAGGAACATGAGAGGAACCGGCCAGATAAGTCTGACAGAGGAACTTATAAGAGCGGCGGCGGCCAGGTTTGCCGCGGCCGCGCGGCGGTATGGAATGGAGATCGTTACCTGCGCGGAAAAGATCGATCTGAGTGATTACGGCATTGAACATGGTGCCTGTATTGACAAAGAGTATATCGAGAGACTGCTGGGGTGCCGCCTGAGAGGAAGAAAAGACCCGGGGCAGCGCCGGGAGTGCGGCTGTATGGAAAGTGTGGAGACGGGAACATACCATACGTGCAGGAATGGCTGCAGATATTGCTACGCAAATGACTCTCCGGGCAGAGTGCGTGAGAATGTGTTAAAATATGATGAATCTTCGCCTCTTCTGTGCGGCTGTCTTCAGGACAGGGACATCATCACTGAGCGGAAGATGAAAAGTCTGAAAATATGACCGAAAAAGCGGGCGCAAAAATATTTAGAGCCGGGCGGTATATCCGTCCGGCTCTCTTTGATCAATCTGCCCGGGTATCAGTTCTTGTTAAGTCTTAGATAATCATTTCCTTTATCCAGAAGAGGCTGGATATCTTTCTGCTTTTTCATCAATATTGAAATGTATAAAATGTCCAGCAGACAGAGAGAAGGAACTCTTTTAGCCAGTACTTCATCCATTACATCATACGCGAATGAAGCGGTAAGTAAAACGATATCGGAATGTTTCGCCAGAGCGGAGCCGGGGAAATTTGTGATCGAGATCACCTTGATTCCCTGTTCATGAGCAATCTTTGCCAGGTTACAGACATTGCGTGTCCTGCCGGAATGAGAGATACAGATCAGAGCGTCGGACTCAGACATCTGGGAGAGCGCGATGAGCTGGGAGTCAAAATCAGCGGACGCGGTAGTCTGGTATCCGATCCGCATAAATTTCTGAGCGGCCGAGGTGGCAAGAAAGGGGAACATGCTTCCGGTTGGACTGGCGAAAGGCGCACGGATGAAAACGGATGTGAAGAAGGATGAGATCATTACATACGACATGGTTGAGCTGAACGAAGATTCTGTCCTTCTCCAGCTCCGCAGGATGCAGGATCAGCTGCTACAATAAATATTTATACAGGGGAATATCCCGGATTGGAGGGAACCATGGCAGAGTTATATTTCCTGGGGTTGGACGCGGGAACCACAGGGTGCAAGGCGGTCGTGTTTGACCGGAGGGGACGGCAGATGGGAAGGGGATACCGGGAATATCATGTGGTCTGCGGAGAACCCTTCCAGGCAGAGCAGGATCCGGAGCTTGTCTGCTCTCTTCTCAAAGAAAGCATAAAAGAAGCCGTAAAAGAAGCCGGGATCTCAAGAATAGAGGCTTTGAGCCTGAGCGTACAGGGAGATGCGGTGATTCCGGTGGACCGGCAATTCAGAGTGCTGCATCCGGCAGTGCTGGGGATGGACTATCGTTCTCGAAAACAATGCCGGGCATTTGAAGAGAAGTATGATGAGTGGGAACTGTACAAAGAAACCGGACAGCCGCTCCATCCGATCAACATGATGGCAAAGATTATGTATTTTATGGATGAGAAACCAGAAATCTCAGAAAAAACATGGAAATTTGTCACGTATGAGGAATTCATCCTGGAGAGGCTCGGAGGAGAGCCGATGATCGATGGCAGCATGGCCAGCCGTTCTATGGGATTCAGTCTGGAAAGGGGGACATGGTCAGACGGTATTTTAAATAAAATGGGGATCCCCGGGGAAAAACTTTCCCGGGTGTGTAATTCTGGCATGCCGGTCGGACAAATGGAGAAAAAGACCGCCGAACAGATGGGGATATCCAACCGACCACTGTTGATCGCAGGCGGACATGATCAGCCGGTAGGGGCTGTGGGAGCAGGAATCGTGGAGGAGGGCACCGGGCTGGACAGTACGGGTACGGCAGAGGTACTTTCTGTGGCTTACAGGATTCCTGCGGTAAATAAAAGTATGCATGACAGTTTTTATGCCTGTTATTATCATGTCATCCCCGGTATGTATTTTTCATTTGCACATATGCAGACCGGAGGGATCCTGCAGCAGTGGTACAGGGATCAGTTCGGCAGCCCGGAGCTGGCAGAGGCCGGGAAGAGAGGTCTGGATTACTATACTTATGCACAAAGCAAATGCCCGTCAGGACCATCAGCTGTTCTTGTTCTGCCCCATTTCAACGGGAGCGGCACTCCTTTGTGTGATATGGAGAGCAAAGGCGCTTTTGTGGGACTTACATTGGCAACCACCCGGCATGAGATCCTGAAAGGGATCATCGACGGTCTCTGCTATGAACTGAAATTCAATAAAGAGACTATGGAAAGCGCGGGCGTACCCCTCAGCAGGATCAGAGCCGTCGGCGGAGGAGCCAGATCGCCCCTGTGGCTGCAGACAAAGGCGGACATTATGGAAATGCCTGTAGAAACTCTTGTCTGTAAGGAGGCGGGCTGTCTGGGAGCTGCCATTCTTGCCGCTGTCGGATCCGGTATATATACAGATATCCCGGAGGCCATTAAAGAAATGGTGAAGACAGACAAAGTTTACGAACCCCGGAAGTTATTCCGGGAACGGTACAGAGAGCAATATGCACGATACAGGAAACTCTACGAAAGTCTTGGCCCCGTCTTCCATACATAGTATGCATATTGTTTGTCACGATATATATTTAAGGCGCCGAAGCAGGGGAGATTTAAAATATTTCCTCTGTGTAAGGCGCCTTGAAGACTAAAATTTTCAGGAGGTATGTTTCTGAAAGACCGCGCTGGCCATCCGTACAGTACGGTCGATCTGTTCCTGTTCCTTTTTGCTTTTCCCTTCTTTTAAAATTTCAAGAATGAGGTTTATTTCATCCGGTGAAAACCGGATTCCTTTTTTGTTGGCTCCTGTGATGAGAGCCAGCATAACAGGGGCCAGGTCTTTTCCGGATTTACCTGCCGTCTGTGAAGCGGCCATTTTGATCAGCTCCAGTTTCGCCGGATCCAGTTTCTTTATCGCCGGATTGTCCATCCACTCGTTCATCTGTATCATCTCCTTTCTCTTCGGAGTCTGCGGGCTGGGAAAACAGATCGCTGCAGGTCTCGAATATTTCTCTTTGTTCCGGCGTCAGCATACCGGAGAGGATCTCCATAGGATCAAAAGGCATACCATTTTCACCGGAGAGGTTCGTATCCTGCATGATCTCCATAACGGACATCATTTCTTTTAGATTGATTACCATATCCAGGGCAGCGGCTTCGCGGTGGTTCAGATAAGGCCGAAAACTGCTGAGAATATCCAGAGGAGTGCTGCTGTTACTGTCCCCGAATGCCTGGGCACTGACCCCTCCCGAACCACGGAACAGCCGGACAGTCTCTCTGAATTCCCGGAATTTGACAAAGGATGCCAGTACCTGCCGGCCGGATGCGGGGGCATACGGGATGAGCAGTTTTATTATCTGGAGCTTTGGCGATGTAACAAGTTCATCAAAAGGGGTCATGAATCCGGGATGATCGTTATCCATTCCACAGAGGCTCCTGAGTTTAGCGTTGTAAATATATATGTTCTTTGGGAGTTATTTATGAATCAGGAACAGGCTATGTACCGTAGCCTTCCGGAAAAGGATTCATAAAATATAAAAGAACAGAGAGAAAGGAATAGAAAAAATGTCAAGAAAGCTGATCATTGAAGGAAACGCGGTGTATGAAGTGGACGAGGAATGCATGCTGAGGCGGCGCCTGGATGACGAGAAGGATAAAAGGGATAAATATGCCGGGGATCGTAAGGATAACAAAAATGAGAACAGAAACAGATGACCGGAGATAAATGAAACAGCAGGGAGTGTGCCATTGCGGCACCTGCCCTGCTCAGAAAAAAGAGAGATATTTAAAATGTGAATGGGAATATGTTTTATATGTACTTTATGCAGAAAAAATGTGTAAAAATTACATTAAAATTAGTTATTCTTACAATACTAATTTACAAGTGCAAAAATAATGTGATAAAATAAGTGCAATAAGAAGGAGAAAGGAGTGAAGCTCGGTCAATGAAAAGAGAGCGGTTATGAGGAGAGCGTGGAATATCCTGTCCACTGTGATATTGATCGCGGTGGTTTTTCTGTTCATCGCATTCGCAGGCATCAGACTTGTCGGTCTGACTCCGTACATGGTGGCCAGCGCAAGTATGGAGCCAGAATATCCGGTGGGATCTCTGATCTATGTAAGAGAGATTTCTCCGCAGGAGATCAGGGAAGGGGATGTGATCACGTTTTATCTGGAAGACGGACAGACTGTGGCTACACATCAGGTCTACAAAGTTGACAGGAATGAGGAACTGTTCTATACACAGGGAATCAACAACAGAGATTCTGAAGGAAATATCCTTCATGATGCTTCCCCGGTGGCCTACAGCTCTGTATTGGGATGTCCTGCAGCTGTTATCCCGTATCTCGGATATGTGAATCATTTCTGCGCCACCGCGCCCGGAATTTATATATTGATCGGGACGGCGGTCCTGGTGCCGGTCATTTCGATCTTTATTGACAGATGGAACGGAAAAGAAGTACAAGACAGAAAAAAAGAAAAAAGTAATAAAAAGAAAAGGGGGACTTGAAAATGAGTTCTGGAACACGTAAAAACACAAAGAAAAAGTCCTGGGCGATCGCGCTGCTTTTAATCTGCCTGCTGCTGGCGGCGGTGGGAGGAACAATCGCCTGGCTGACGGCCAGGGATTCTCTGGTCAATGAATTTACAGTCGGAGATTTCAACGAGCCGACGACAGATCCGGATACAGAGGAACCTCTTCCGTCGGAGGACGGAGAAAAGCTGCAGGGACATCTGTACGAAAAGAACTGGGATCCGGATAACGCGAAATTACTTCCCGGCGGCAATGTGGCAAAAGACCCCAATGTAGGCATCGGAGACGGAAGTGAAGACGCATATGTTTACCTTTATGTAAAAAATCCAGCGGAAAATGGAGCGCTTTATTTTAAGCTCAACGACAACTGGAAGGCGGTAGACGGTTTTGTGACGAAAAAAGAGGGAGTGGAAACCGGGGATCCGGGATATGAAGACGGCGCAGCCTATTACATAGAGGGACTGTTTGTATACGTAGGTCCGTCAGGCGGTGACACGGCCGCCCGGCTGAGTACGGGAGATACCGGGAAAGACGCCTGGACAGGCACATTGTTTGATGAGGTATGGGTCGATGAGGGAGCAAAGAAAACAGATCTGACAGACGAAACAGGCAAAGTGCATGATATGGAAGTGACAGCGCTTCTGCATCAGGCGTCAGACGGCGAAGGAGGAAATCTGGAAGCTGACGCGGATACCTGGGCAAAGGATCAGGCAGGAAAGCTTGCCGGTGGAGTGGATGGAGTCGGTTCTGATGAAGGACTGTAATGACCATGCTTTAAAAACAGCCACGAGAATCAGAGAAATGATCCTGTACATAGATAAAAGATAAAGGAAACAGAGCAGGAAAAAGGAGAGACTGAGATATGAAAAAAGAGAGAAAAAATATCTTTATAGCATGTGCAATGGTATTTTTGGCTCTTGCCATATCTCAGTCTCTTGCGTTTCATACGGTAAATGTAGATACCGAGAGCATCGTGACTTTCGGAAATCTTGGATTGAAGATCCATGAAACGATGCTGGATGAGAACAACAGAGAAATTCCTTATTCACCGGAAAACAGCACCCCTCTGACCAGAGACGGCAGCCAAAGCCGCATTGTCCGGGTAGAAAATACCGGACGGCAGCCTATGTTTGTAAGAGTTTCACTGGATATGGAGGGGACAGACAGAAACGGGGAAATGATCGACAATGCGGACGCACTGGCCGGATACACATGGAACCAGACCGACTGGACATACAGTGACGGATGGTATTATTACAAGCGTGTGCTCGAGCCGGGAAGTGAAACGAAAGAACTCATGACGGAAGTCATGTTCGATATAGACCGGATTTCGGCAGAATATCCGGGAGGAAACTTTAAACTGGATATTTCCGCGCAGGGAGTCCAGAGTAAAAATAATGAAGATGAGGCCCTGAAGGCTGTTGGATGGCCAAGGTAGGAGGAAGACGAAAATGAGAGAGAAAATAATAAAATATTTGCTGGCAGCGGCCTGTGGATTTCTCTTCAGTGTTCTTTTCGCCTCCGGGGCGGCAACAGAAGCGCAGGCCCAGGAACGGGCGGCCCAGACGGTTGAGATCAGGGATGAGGAAGACCTTTGGCGGGTCGCTGCGCAGAGCCGGGGGTGGAATTTTGCGGGAGATACATTGACGCTTTTGAATGATATCGAACTTACATATGCAGGACATGAGGGAGAAGCGCTGACGATCGGGAATGCGGATCTTCCTTTTGCCGGTGTTTTTGAGGGGAACGGTTATACCATCACAGGATTGAAGTACGAGGAAGACCCGCTTACTCCCAGTGCGGATACAGGACTGTTTGGTTCTGTCAGAGGAGCCAGTATTCGGAATCTGGTTTTGAAAGACGCTGATATAGACGCGGATGTGCGCGGCGGCATCGCAGTCGGTTACTCAGAGGATTCCGAGATATCCGGCGTAAGAGTGGAAGGCGGCGGCCTGAGCGTGGCGGCTGCGGATAACGTGCTGCTGATCGGTACAGATCTGGGGATCAGAGGCGGAGGCATTGTGGGCGAAGCTAAGAATTCCGTTCTCTACAACTGCGAGGTGAGGGACTGCTTTATCCGTTCCAACAATACGGCAGGCGTGGCGGCTCTGGCCGGAAAACCCCTGACCCTTGGAGGGATCGCGGGGTGCGCGGAGGCTTCTACAATAGAATACTGCCGGGTGACCGGAGAAGATCCCTATGATACCGTTACGCCGGACGACAGTTCAGATAAGACCAGGATCAGTATTCACTATGATGTGGCAGTTGGCGCGCTGGGTGGAAATACACTTTACGTAGGAGGGATCGCGGGACGTATCTGGTCCGACGATGAAGGAACGGGGACAAAGATCATTGATTCCTTTTCCACAGCAGATATGTACTACTACTGCGCGACCTATGTCTCTGTCATAGGTGTCAACATCGGACATATCGGAGGAGTGACAGCAGAGGTGTGGGACAGTGGATGCGAGATCACCCGGTGCCACTACGCGGGGACGACGGCATCGGAGCAGTGGAATCCGATCCTGGTGATTCCGATCATTCAGAAAAATGTAAATATTGACGGTGTCGCGGATCTTTTTTCAGGAGATAAGAACAAGGTTACGGGGACCCACTTTAAACCGAGTCTGAATCCCGGTGTCGATATGGAGACGTTGGGAAGCTCTGCTTCTACGGGAACTGCCGGGCCATGGAGCGATGAACTGTATGAAAACCGGGACGCCTGGGAAGCAGAGGGATATGATTTTACCGGCAGTGAGCCAAGAGATTCTGCCTACAGTGACAGCCATGTCAACAAATGGGTCATGGACTACGATCTGGGGATTCCGGTACACGGGAATTCTGTCGCGGCTGATCTGGATTTCCCGGGAGCGGGAAGCGTGACCATTGACGGGACAGGACTTGTAAATGCGCCGGTGAGTACAGATGATCCTTATAATTTCGCGGTTCAGGGCTATCGTACATATGACAGTCAGATCAAGATTACAGCCGGGCTGACAGATGTGAACGGCCAGGAAGATGCTTTCCGTCTGGAGGGGTGGTATCTGAAGCGGGGCGGTGAGGCCGACAGAGGAACTGTGACAGATATCAGGTCATACTATGGGACGGTTACCGGGGATGAGGACAACAAAGTGGGAGAAGAGGACACTTATACGGCAGATACACAGGCGCCGGAAAAAGGACTGGAAAACGGGGACCTGTATGTGGCGCACTGCCAGGCACAGGTTTTGTTCCACGATATCAACGGTGCCGTCATTGACAGGTCTACGGGAGCGACAGAAGACACGGCAGATCTGTCGGATGATTACTATGACTATCAGGCGCAGATGGAAAGCAGGGAGCCTTTGAACCTTCCAGGAAACGGAAGTGAAGAATATAAGTTTTACGGATGGACAGACGTGCCAAAAGATGGGACTTTGGGCGGATATGCCGGGATTACGTCAGACGTACTGGAAGAGCTTCGGGCAGGCGGGCATATCTATCAGTCCGGAGATTCTGTGGAAAAGCCGCTGAAACTTTACCCGATTTATACAGATTTTAAAAATAATATTATAACTGTGATAGAAGGGTATGACGTTCAGGATGACGGGACCCCTGTTTACAGCCGGAGAACGGGCGTGGGCAGTACCACTACGGAAGTAGATGAAAACGGGGAAATCCAGATCTGTGCTTTGCCGGAAAGCGGTGTTGACTGGGAAACGGCGGGTTATGTGTTCCGAGGCTGGTATGAAGTGCCGGAAAACACCGCCGATTATAATAATCCTGTGGATGCCGCCGGGAATTCCTATCCGGGCATCCTGCTCACAAAAAGCACGGAATATAAACTGGCCGATGTAGATTTCTCAAGAAAGCATGTGTATGTGGCCAGGTTCGAGTACAGGGTGGACTATTATGTGGAACCACAGGGGGTCAACGGATGGGAGGAAATCTGGGACAGCTCACAGCCATATTACAGCGACTGGCAGACATACAACAGCCCATTTAAAGATCTGGACGGACCTGCCTTTATGAGAGAGACAGTGGTACACTGGGGGAATCAATACAGAAAAGACGATTCGGCTGAAAGCTGTACAGACTATTACACTCCGGATAACCTGAGGATCACATCACCGTTTCGTGTGTATTCTCATACTACAAATCAGGGGTCCGGCGGCAATACAAATTATAATATCTATGTTGACACAGATTTCCCCGGTTCCGGATATATAGAGGATATCAGCAGAGGGACAGATGAGATATACTGTGAATTTATTTTCACCCCGGACAGCAGCCGGTATCATCTGCTCTTCTGGACGCTGGAAAGAGAGGGCGGACTGCTTGACGGGGCATGGTCATATGCAGGCAGCGGAAGCGAAAGACATCTGGAAACATATGTGTCAGCCGCAAATAACTATAAAGGCCGGGCATTTGTAACGGCGGATCTCCGTTTCTATCAGAAAGGAAGAACTGAGGGGCAGGAGTATGATACGGTGACCCGGAGATACGGGGATCCTGTATTCCTGGAAACGGAATTTACAGAGGATTTCTATTATCCGCATATATATACGGATGAGCGGGTGGACGCGAGGACAGAGGAAAGGGAAACGATAGAGACTTCATTTACCGCGCGTCCTTCGCCGGAGCCTGAGGATCTGACCGGTGACGGATACTGCTTTCTGGGATGGATCGACGGCAGCATCAGCCAGGCGGAGAAAGATTATATTTATGATGTGGAGGGAGATGAGTACTGTACTTCTGACGCCAGAAAAGTGATCCCGTATCTTCTGGACGAAGAGACCCTGCTGGTCACCGAGGCCATGGATCTTTATCCCGTGTATGTAAAGCCGGAGATTATAAGAACGACAAATATCGCGGAGAAAGGTGTGGCTTCCGTGGGAGATTATGTCCTGAACCTTCCGGAAGATCCGGCGTTCTTACTGAAGGACGGAAGTACGACAGATGTTACGCTGGAGGGACTTACGATCCATGATGACGGTACGGCTTCCTTTACGCTTGTGGTGGAAGACGGAAAGACACCGGTCTATGACGGGGCGGAACAGACATATCAGTTTGACCGTCTGGAAGCTGTCACTTCAGATGGAAAAAGAACCATTCTCCAGCCGGATGCCGGCAGTAACGGGCTCACCTTTACGGTAGAGAATCTGCCCCTGGGGCAGTCATGTAAATATATTGCGTACTATGAACCTCTTCTCGTTATCTATCATCTGAATGACGACGAGACAGACGTGGAATTCCGTAATACCGGGGAGAGCCTCGGAGCCGCGCCGCAGCCGCTGTATTCTTCAGATGAAGTGGGTACCGGCTATAGTCTGGCGGGCTGGACGACAGAAAAGCCCAATATAGGCGGCAGGCAGTATTATCTGCTGGACAGCTATGATGACCTTACCGGCATTCCTGTGGTACGGCCGGAAGACCGGGTGACCGACATAATGGAGCTGTACCCGGTATATGCTCCGGTGAAGATACAAGTCTGTTCCAATATTGACAGTCTGCTGACCGAAGCGGAAAAACAGGCGCTCCGATATTTAAACAGTGATCTGATTGCGGGAACCGTTACAGTAAACGCGCAGGATTCCACAACGGTGGCCGGCCGGAATTATGTATTCACAGGCTGGAAGAAAGTGGAACAGGATATCAGGACGGATTTTTCAGAAGACCGGACCGCGGTGGTGGAAACTGTTTTTGAGGAGGCCATCTACGAGGCTCAGTACGAGACGGGATATACAGTGAATTATCACACTTTTAATGAAAGTGGGGAGGATGAGATTCTCTGGAGTGTTCTGATCAGTGAGCATGCTGACAGAGCGCAGGAAGGAAACGCAGGATTTGTTCATGAAATAACGGTGACAAGACCGGATCCGGACGACCCGGATGAGACGATCAGCGAAGAAATAACGGTTCCCTATGACATAACTGCGTTTGAAAAGATCAGCAGCAGTCTTACGGGAAAGGAATCTTTTGAAGAATGGCAGTGGGTGAAACCGGATGGGACCTGTCTGTCCTGGGCTGAATTCAGCGGGGAGCCGGTAAGAGAGGATATGGAACTGTATCCGGTCATCTGGAAGACGGAAGTGACCCGTACAGACGAGAGGGATCCGTCTCAGACAGTGGATCTTCTCACAGACGGGAGTGTGATTTTGCAGGTGGATTTTGAACCGGAAAATGAGGACGGATCTGCCGCAGATGAGGAAGCAGTGGTCAATATTAATTTCAGCGGAGTCTATGCGTGGCCGGACCTGAAAGTGACTGTCACGAGACAGCAAGGGGCAACGGCCGGATTTACAGGAGTAAGGGATATTCCTGTAAATATATATTCAGAATATACAGTGATCCCGCCGGAGGATCCGACAGATCCGGACGCACAGCCTGGGATATCCAAAAAGCTGCTGGCATCCGGAAAGACCGACGATATGGGGATTGCAGAATTCAGTTTTGAAGGAGAACTGGTCCTCAAAAAGGAACTGAGTTCGAAAGGAGAGGACTTCGACGGACAGCCGTATATCTTTACAGTTTCCCGGTTGAATGAGAACGGTGAGGTGACAGATTCCACGAAAGTGGTTGTCAGGGCCGGAGAGGATGTGACTATGAAACTTCCCTTCGGGACATATTCTGTGGAGGAAGAAAGCGGCTGGGCATGGCGGTATGTACCGGAGTATACGGTAGACACCAGTCCTCCGGAAGAAGCAGGAAACCGGGTGAAGTCAGAATACGGAGAATCCGGGGGAAATACCGGGGTGGACGCAGATCCGCGGGAGTTGTCCGGAAGCGTGTATATCAACAGTCGGGTATCCACCGTGATCTGCAGGAACAGTATCAGTTCGGAACATGATAAATGGTTTGATCATGGCACCGATAAAGAAAATGTATTTGGGATTGTGGACAGTCTGGACGGAAAATAAACAGTGACTGGAGGAAAAGGCATGACATCAGGCAGACGCCGGAGAAGGCACAGAGGGAAAAAGAAAAATCACATATATATCCTTATTACGGTCCTGGCGGTGATCTGTGCCGGGACGGCCGGTATAACCCTGGCTTACCTCTCCGGTCAGTCCAGGCTGACAAACCATTTTGGGATCGCTGAGGTCTCGGCAGAGGTGGAGGAAGATGTATTTGACAGTGCTTCCGGAATTAAGGAGGGTGTGTCGATCAAGAATACAGGGACGACCTCTGCATATATCCGTGCCACTGTAACGATATACTGGAAAGATGAAGATCAGAACATACTGTGGGGAACGCCGGAGGAAAACGTGGATTATAAGATTCTCTGGAATCTGGGTACAAATCCGGGGGCCGGAGGTTGGATAAAGGGAGCCGACGGATATTATTATCACACAACACCGGTAGAAGAAAACACGGATACGGCAGAACTGATCCAGAGCTGTGTGGAACAGAATGCGGCAGGCCACAGGGAGGAAGGAAAATACCTTGTCGTGGATATTGCGGCGCAGGCGATCCAGGCAGAACCTGCGCAGGCAGTCCTTGAGGCATGGGACAGCGCTGTGACCGGAGTAGATGACGGTGGGGTGCTTACGGTCCATACAGAGGATACAGGAGGTGGGAACGGATGATGAATATGAGAAAATATGGTTCTGCTCTGCTCTGCGCGGGACTGCTTCTGATTTTCGGGGGAAATTTATCTGCTTTTGCGGCAGAACAGCCCGTGGTGATCTATGATGGCCAGACCAGGGAATTTAGATTTGAAAATACAGAAGATACAGATCTGTTTCCGGAGTTTAAAGAGATGATGCCTGGGGACAGTACAGTACAGAATATTGCGGTGAGAGTCGAGAATACGGAGGGGCCGGTGGATGTCTATCTGACTCCGGGAAAAGACACGGAAGAACTCCCCGGGATTTTTCAGAATGTGACGATGGAAGTGCGCGCGGACGGCAGTCTTATATCTGAGGGAGCTCTGGGGGACACGGACGAAACGGCGGAGGGAGTAAAGCTGTTTACATTCGAAAGTCCGGGAGAAAAAGAACTGGAAGTTACATTGAAAATTTCCAAAGAGGCCGGAAATGAACTGATGGACGCCAAGGCATCTATAGACTGGACATTTACTGTGCAGGACTACGGAGACGGAAATACAGTGAGGATCAGGGCGATGGATCTGACGGCATATACAGGAGGAAACTCAATGAGCGGGGACAGTTTTCCGACGGCCCGCTATTTCGTAGGAACTCCGGATAACGTGGATCTGTCGGACCTGATATTTTATATAGACGGAGCAGCCCCTTTTCGGATCGAAGAGGGGGATGGCGTTCTGATCCAGGAACTGGAAGAAGTATTTTATCATAGTTCCGAAGAGATACCGGTGACGCCCAGCGAGGATGACAGAACAGCCGGTATCTATACGATCGGAATCAAAGAAGAAGGGCACCTGACCGCGGTGTCTGACAAAGTGACATACAATGTAGAGTATGAACCGGGCACTCTTACAGTACGCTATGTCTCGGATCCGGAAGGGATCCTGGAGGGGCAGAAGGATATTGCCGTGCCTGTACGAAAAGACATGGCAGAAGAAGAGGTCGTTTTGCCTAAGGGTATGGCAGTGGGAGTAATTTCTGGAGATACTATGCTGCGCACCAATGGGAAATGGGCCGTTACGGGACTGACTGAAGAAGATGGAGAAGGGCAGATCGCTCTGCTCTGTGATGATATTCTCTCTCTTGGGACAGATGTGGAGAGCCGGATCGAACAGCTTACAGAGCGGGCAGAAGATTTTCTTGCGGACTCAGGATATTCATTAGAGGAAAGAAATTATGAATATCGATATCTGGATTTGATTAACGAGCATGATGGAAATGTATGGGTCAGCTCTTCCAAGGGAGTGGATGTCTACTATCCTTATCCGGAGGGGACATCCTATGAGACAGCAGACAAGACCGCATTTCTGATCCTTCATTATAAAGGGCTGCACAGAGAATATGGTTTCCGGCCGGGTGAAGAGATCAATGAGCTGATCGCAGACAGCAGGATAGAGATTCTAGATGCAGAGGCGACCCCCGCCGGACTGAAATTTCATGTGCCGGAAAGTGGGTTTTCTCCTTTTGCCGTTACATGGCAGCCTGCCGAAATCGCGTCGGCCGCGGCGAAGACCGGAGACTCTCTGCAAGGGCCCTGGTGGGGAACCGCATGTGTGAGTGCGTGTGTTCTGCTGCTGACCACAGTTTATATCAGGAAAAACAGAGCCTCCAGGAGGCATGACTGATTTACAAATTTATCAGGTGTGTGATATGATAAGTGCATAAGTTCAATTTAATGGGAGGATTTTTGTAAAGAGGCAGTGAGAAAATGGCAGCAAAATGCAGATTATGCGGAGGGAAACTGAAACAAAACAGATGCGAACTGTGCGGGCTCGATAATTCTATCTATGACCGGGAAGAGCGGGAACTCTACAGAAGACAAAAAGATATTTCATCTAAAGCGGCGGGCCGGACAAACGTTTCTGTGGGGACCCGCACCGTTGCGTCCAAAAAATCGGGGACAACTTCCGGTTCTGCCGTGCATACAGGAACCGGAGCGCTGCGAAAGAGATCCCTGCAAGGCAAGAAGAGAATCACAGGGATTACAGTGACCGTGATTTTATTCGTTATGCTGGCAGGGTTGATCCCGGCTTTGTTACAGGGAGCCGGGACAGTTCTGGAAGGGATTTTTGACGGGCAGGGAGAATCCTACAGTTTATCAGAAAATTATTCGTATGTTTCGGAAGATGACCCATATGCGTATGTGACCCGGGAGATTCCAGATACAGGAAGCTCCTATGAGACGTTGATCGGAAGCGGCGTTTATCAGATTGGCGTACATATACCGGAAGGGACTTACCGGATCGAATTGTGGGGCGGGAGCGGCGGCGTAATGCTGGATGATTACGACAATATTATTTTCGAATATGATTCCTTCGGGGAGGAGGAAGAGTATGGTGAGGTGACGCAGAAGGATGATGTACGGATGTATAACGGCGCGCGGCTGACTGTGGACGGCGGGGTCGTTATACGGATCTCCACTTCCAATGCCCAGCCGTTAGTCCGGGAGATAACGGAGAATCCCAATCAGGAGACAATTATTCTTGAAGAGGGGAGTTATGTGGCCGGAGAGGCATTCTCAGAGGGAATGTACAATATCTGTCCGGAAAATGAAGAGGATCTGTTCCTCTATGTGACGGTATCTTATCCCAGTGAGAATACGGATTATTTTTATCCGGAAATCAACACATATGAGGCCGACGGTGAACGTTATGAAGAAAACGGTGTAAGAAATGTGGTTTTTCCGGCCGGAACACAGATCGAAGTGGAAGGCGGAACCGTAATGCTGGAGCCCAGCGCGGAATACTATGAAATTAATTATGATAATTATCCGGCGGGATATTGACGGATAAAATTCTGGGGAGGTATCTATATGGTGATAGAGGCGGCGATCTTGTCGACATCAGCACTGAGTCTGATCTGGCTGGGGATTTTTATCATTCTGCTGGTGATTGAAATATTTACAGTAGGATTGACTACAATCTGGTTTGCGGGCGGAGCGCTTGCGGCCATGGCCGCAAATCTGCTTGGTGTGGATCTGGTATGGCAGATCATCATTTTTCTGGCAGTATCCCTTCTGCTGCTTATCTTTACCCGTCCATGGGCAGTCAAGCATCTGAACCGGAAGCGGCTCAGGACCAACTATGAAAGTGAGATCGGAAAGATCATACGAATTACGGAAAGAGTGGATAATTTAAGTCAGACAGGGAAAAGTATCGTGGACGGGCAGGAATGGACCGTACGCGCGAAGGAAGATACAGAGATCCTGGAAAAGGGTGACACTGCGGTGGTGGTGGCTGTTTCCGGGGTGAAACTTATAGTAGAAAAGGTAAAGGAGGGAAAAAATGAACGGAATGTTTAGTTTTATCAGTATCGGAGGAATATTATTTCTTATTCTGATCGTGATCGTCGTGCTTGTTTTGATTTCCTGTGTAAAGATCGTACATCAGGCGCAGGCTGTTGTGGTAGAACGTCTGGGAGCGTATCTGACAACATGGAATACAGGCCTTCATTTTAAATTGCCCATTATCGACCGGGTGGCGAGAAGGATCGATCTGAAGGAGCAGGTGGTGGACTTCCCTCCCCAGCCCGTGATCACGGAAGATAATGTGACGATGCAGATTGATACCGTTGTATTTTATCAGATCACAGACCCCAAGCTGTTCTGTTACGGTGTGGCAAATCCGATTATTGCCATTGAAAATCTGACAGCCACCACGCTCAGGAATATCATAGGAGACCTGGAGCTGGATCAGACGCTTACTTCCCGTGAGACGATCAATACCAAGATGAGGGCAGAGCTGGATCTTGCCACGGACCCGTGGGGGATCAAGGTAAACCGGGTGGAGCTGAAAAATATTATCCCGCCGACAGCGATCCGTGATGCCATGGAAAAACAGATGAAAGCAGAGCGCGAGAGACGTGAGGCCATCCTGCGCGCGGAAGGAGAAAAGAAGTCCACTGTCCTTGTGGCAGAGGGGCAGAAAGAGTCCGTGATCCTGGAGGCGGAAGCTGAGAAACAGGCAGCTATCCTGCGGGCGGAAGCCGAAAAGGAAAAAATGATACGGGAGGCGGAAGGTGAAGCTGAGGCGATCCTGAAAGTTCAGCAGGCTACCGCTGACGGCCTGAGATTCCTGAAAGAAGCCGGCGCAGACAATGCGGTGCTGACCCTCAAAAGTCTGGAAGCTTTTGAAAAAGCGGCTGACGGCAGGGCGACGAAAATTATTGTTCCCTCCAAGATCCAGGAGATCGCGGGTCTGGTAAAGTCGATTACAGAAGTGGCTGCGGATGATGAGATGTCCGAAAAAGAATAAGAAAAGTATGAAGAAAGTGTGAACGGTGCCTGACCCCTTTTAAAAGGGGTCAGGCACCGTTTGTTTAAGCTGTCAGAATTGTTTCTGATTTTGAATCAGCATCCGCAGCCATTGCCGCCAAAACCGCCGCAGCAGCAAAGAAGCAGGATGATCCACAGGCAGCTGTCATTGCCGAATCCGTTTCCGCTAAAGCCGTTGCCGCCGCATCCGCCGCAGCAGCAGAGAAGCAGGATGATCCACAGGCAGGAAGACATTCCATTTCCATTGTCGCATCCACATCCACAGTTTGTAGCAGTTAAATCACTCATGTTAAATCCTCCAGTTGGGTTATTATTTACAGTTTTATATTATGCAGCGGAGAAAAAAGTGTTCTGCTTATGTATTTAAGATACTGACGGAAATCGTCATCCGGGAATATTCTGATAAAAAAAGGTATTTATTTATGAGATGGGTAAAACAGTCAGTCGGATATTGGTGTAAAGATATAATGAGTGGAAACTATCTGGGAAAGGGGATCTGTGCGGCGGTTCTGGATACCGGGATAAGCGGACATCCGGATCTGAGGGGCAGGATCAGGGGTTTCCGTGATTTTGTCGGAAATTCAGCAAACTATTATGATGACAGCGGGCATGGGACTCATGTGGCGGGGATCTTGTGTGGCAGCGGGGAAATGTCGTCCGGTCTCTATGGGGGGATGGCACCTGAGGCAGAGCTTCTGGTAGGAAAAGTTCTGGATCACGAAGGGAACGGAAATGTGGAGAATGTTCTAAGGGGGATCGACTGGGTCTTACAGGTAAAAAGCGAGCACGATATCCGGATCGTAAATATTTCTGTCGGTACTCAGCCAGATCTTGCTGCCTGCCAGAAACAACGTTTTCTCGGCGCGGTGGAGGACCTCTGGGACAGTGGGATTGTGGTTGTTGTATCCGCGGGGAATTACGGGCCGGAAGAGGGGACCGTAGCAGTGCCGGGCAACAGCCGTAAAGTGATCACTGTGGGAGTACCGGATACCGAACTTCCTGTCGTTTCCAGGAGAAAAAGAAGAGTAAACTATTCCGGACGGGGGCCTACCGGTGACTGTGTCATAAAACCGGATGTATTTGCGCCGGGGACGGGGATCATCAGCTGCAATGGACGGTATGGCCGGCCGGGAGAACATCCTTATACAATGAAAACAGGCACGTCCATGGCTACTCCGGTTGTCTCAGGAGCGATCGCGTGTCTTTTGTCAAAATATCCGGATATGACCAATGTAGAAGTAAAATTAAGTCTCAGGAATTCCTGTGTGAAAAACCCGGGAACGGAATCCGGATGGGGAATGTTGAATGTAGAACGCCTGCTGAAAGTATGACAATGCACAGATGTAAAGAAAAAATACTTGACATCACATTTTCTTTCCTGTATGATAGCTAAGGCAGCAGCATGATAAAGGGAACAGCAATGAATAAGATTTTAGAGCAGACTTTATTATACGATTTTTACGGAGAACTACTCACTCCCCATCAGAAAGAGATCTATGAACAGTTTGTCCTTGATGACCTTTCGCTCAGCGAGATCGCGGAGGGAGCCGGCATCAGCAGGCAGGGAGTTCATGATCTTGTCAGACGGTGCCAGAAGGCTCTTGAGGAATATGAAGAAAAACTTCGCCTGGTGGAGAGGTTCCTCTCGATTAAAGAAAAGGTCGGGAAGATCGACCGGATACTGGAACAGTGGGAAGAGAAAAAAGAGGACCCGGAGGAGATCGTGAAACAGATACGGACTATTTCAGCCGGGATCATAGAAGAGTTATAGAGGAGTCACATAAATGGCATTTGACAGCTTAACCGAAAAACTTCAGAATGTGTTCCGAAACCTGCGAAGCAAAGGAAGGCTTACGGAAGATGATGTGAAAGCCGCGTTAAAGGAGGTCAAGATGGCGCTCCTTGAGGCGGATGTCAATTTCAGGGTCGTCAAAGGATTTATCAGGGATGTCCAGGAGCGGGCCGTGGGGCAGGATGTGATGAACGGTCTGAATCCGGGACAGATGGTTATCAAGATCGTAAATGAAGAACTTGTGAAGCTGATGGGGTCCGAGACCACTGAGATAAAACTGCAGCCCGGCAGCGCGATGACCGTCATTATGATGGCAGGTCTGCAGGGAGCCGGAAAGACTACCACGGCCGCGAAACTGGCGGGGAAATTTAAATTAAAAGGGAAGAAACCTCTGCTCGTGGCCTGCGACGTTTACCGTCCCGCGGCCATCAGACAGCTGCAGATCAACGGAGAGAAGCAGGGTGTGGAAGTGTTTTCCATGGGAGACAAGAACCGTCCGGCGGATATTGCGAAAGCCGCTCTCCAACATGCTGTGAAAAACAGCAATAATATCGTGATCCTGGATACAGCAGGGCGTCTTCATATTGATGAAGATATGATGGCAGAACTCCAGGAGATCAAAGAAGCGGTGGAAGTCCATCAGACGATCCTCGTAGTGGATGCCATGACGGGACAGGACGCGGTGAATGTAGCCGGGACATTTAATGAAAAGATCGGCATCGACGGCGTTATCGTCACCAAACTGGATGGAGATACCAGAGGAGGAGCTGCCCTGTCCATTAAGGCTGTGACCGGAAGACCGATTCTCTATGTGGGAATGGGAGAGAAGCTTTCGGATCTGGAACAGTTTTATCCGGACCGGATGGCATCCCGGATCCTGGGGATGGGAGATGTCCTGACCCTGATCGAGAAAGCGGGAGCTGAGCTGGATGAGGAACAGGCCATGAAGATGGCTGACAAGGTGAAAAAAGCTCAGTTTGATTTTGATGATTATCTTGAGAGCATGAAACAGATGCGCAAGATGGGCGGCCTTTCCAGTATCATGAGCATGATGCCGGGCCTGGGTGGTCTTGGAGGAAAAGGCAAGATGCCGGACCTTGACACAGAAGAAAATGAAAAAAGGATGGCAAGGATGGAGGCCATGATCCATTCTATGACTCCGGAGGAAAGGAGAAATCCGGAACTTCTGAATCCTTCCAGAAAGCACAGGATCGCCAGAGGAGCCGGTGTGGATATCTCCGAGGTAAACCGGATGGTAAAACAGTTCAACGAGTCCAGGAAGATGATGAAGAAACTTCCGGGCATGATGGGTGGAAGAGGTGGCAAAAAGGGCAGGTTCAGGCTTCCCTTTTGACACATAGATCCTGCTGAAGGAAATGTGCGACAGATCCGACGGCAGACAAACAATAAAAATAATAAAAACAGAGGTGAAAGAAAATGGCAGTAAAGATCAGATTGAGAAGAATGGGACAGAAGAAGGCTCCTTTTTATAGAATCGTAGTAGCTGACTCCAGGTCCCCGAGAGACGGAAGATTTATCGAGGAGATCGGAACATATGATCCGAATCAGGAGCCGAGCGCGATCAAGGTCGACGAGGAAGCGGCAAAAAAATGGCTCAACAACGGAGCTCAGCCGACAGAAGTCGTAGGAAAGATCTTCAAGGCAGCAGGTATTGAGAAATAAGATATTTCCGCGGAGGTGCGCGTAAATGAAAGAATTAGTTGAAGTTATCGCAAAAGCTCTGGTAGACAATCCGGATGAAGTATCTGTAAATGAGAAAAAAGAAGGAAGGACTACCGTGCTCGAACTGCACGTCGCGGACGGCGACATGGGCAAGGTCATCGGCAAACAGGGCCGTATCGCAAGAGCGATCCGCTCGGTGGTAAAAGCAGCCGCGGCAAAAGAGGACAAGAGAGTCGTTGTCGATATTGTCTGAACTGTAGTGAAAAAGAGGGACAGCCTTCCACAGCGGAGGATCTGCCCCTTTCTTTTTCATCAGAAACAGAGATTACTTAAGATCGGGAAAGAGGATAGGAATGGAACAGTTTCTGCAGGTGGGAGTGATCTCTTCCACGCACGGAATACGGGGAGAAGTGAAGGTATTTCCCACAACGGATGACCCTTCCCGTTTTAAAAAATTGAAAAAAGTGTTTTTGGACACGGGTAAGATACGGCAGGGGGAAGAACGCATCGAGCTGGAGATCCAGTCAGTAAAGTTCTTTAAACAGTTCGTGATCGTGAAGTTCAAAGGCATTGATAATATAAATGATATAGAGAAATATAAGGGCAAAAGTCTTTTTGTGCCCAGAGAGGACGCAGTGCCCCTGGATACAGATGAGTATTACATCGCGGATCTGATCGGTATGGAAGTATTTACGGAAGAGGGAAGATTCGGAGTACTCAAAGATGTGATGGAGACCGGCGCGAACCAAGTATATATTATAGACTCAGACATACACGGAGAGGTACTCGTTCCGGCAATCAGGCAGTGCATCCTGAATGTGGATGTGGAAAGAAAACAGATGAAGATCCACATACTGGACGGGCTGATCTGAGGCAGCTGCGTGTGAAGGAGGAACACGGAATGAATTTTCATATACTGACACTGTTTCCGGAGATGGTCATGAACGGATTGAATACCAGCATCATCGGACGGGCCGTGAGTGCGGGAATCCTGTCTATTGAGGCAGTAAATATCCGGGATTACGCATTTAACAAACACCAGAGTGTGGATGACTATCCTTATGGCGGAGGAGCCGGGATGCTCATGCAGGCGGAACCGGTCTATCTCGCCTATAAAGCTGTGGAAGAGAAGATCACGAAGAAAGAAAGCGGCCGTCCCCGGGTTGTCTACCTGTCTCCCCAGGGTGATGTGTTCCATCAGAAAATGGCGGAAGAGCTGGCCATGGAAGAAGACCTGATCCTGCTCTGCGGTCATTATGAAGGAATCGATGAACGGGTTCTGGAAGAAATCGTGACGGATTATGTGTCTGTCGGGGATTATGTGCTCACCGGAGGAGAACTTCCGGCAATGGTCATGGTGGACGCGATCTCCCGCCTTGTTCCGGGCGTGCTGCACAATGACGTGTCCGCGGAATTTGAATCTTTTCAGGATAATCTTTTAGAATATCCGCAGTACTCCAGACCGGAAGAGTGGCATGGCAGGAAAGTGCCGGAAGTGCTTCTGTCCGGACATCACGCGAATATTGAAAAATGGCGCCGCGAGCAGTCCATCCTCCGGACATTTAAGAGACGGCCGGATCTGCTGGAAAAGTGCAGCCTGACAGACATGGAGCGAAAATGGCTGGAAGAACAGACGGGAAAAAGCGATTTAGGGCTTGAAAATCCTGCGGAAATATGATAAACTACAACAGTTGTGAAAAGAAGAGCGATGGTCCTCTGGCACAAAGTGGTGTTAAGAACGTCAAATATGAAGGAGGTCACACAAAATGAACGAGATCATTAAGAAGATCGAAGCTGAGCAGTTAAAAGAAAATGTACCCCAGTTCAATGTCGGCGATACAGTGAAGGTATATGCCAAGATCAAAGAGGGTAACCGTGAAAGAATCCAGGTATTTGAAGGCACTGTCCTGAAAAAGCAGGGCGGCGGTGCCCGCGAGACTTTCACCGTGAGAAAGACTTCTAACGGAATCGGGGTTGAGAAGACATGGCCGCTTCATTCTCCGCATGTGGAGAAAGTGGAGGTTGTCCGCAGAGGTAAAGTGAGAAGAGCGAAGCTGAACTACCTGAGAAAACGTGTAGGTAAGGCCGCGAAGGTAAAAGAATTAGTAAAATAGCAACAGTAAGAACAGTAAGAGGGACAATTACAGAACTGTATATTGTCCCTTTTTCAATATGACAGAACATCCGGAGGAGATATGCAGGGTCTTAATTTCCGAAAAAAGCGGAAACACACACAGAAGGGATCATATGGACGGAAGCGCAGGCCGGGCGGTCTGCGGTTTGAAGAAAAGAAAGCAGGCCCTCACTTTGCGGACGAACATCCCCGCAGAAGAAAGATAGAACCTGGAGCAGTGGTCGTATGGGCAGTGGAAATACTGATCGTGTGCATGGCGGCAGTTCTGCTGGTCGCGGCTTTCGGGCAGAGAGTGAGCACAGCGGGCGACTCTATGGCCCCTGAACTCCGGAACGGAGATGTGGTCCTGGTAAACAGGCTGATCTATAAAGTGAAAGGTCCGTCCCGGGGAGATATTGTCGTATTTCAACAGGAGGAAGACAGTCATTATTCTATTAAACGTGTTGTCGGACTTCCCGGAGAGACGGTCCAGATCGTAGAAGGAAGCCTGCTGATCAACGGGGAGGAGCCAGAGGGGGATCTACAGGTTTCGGAGATCGAATATGCCGGACTGGCAGAAGAACCCGTGGAACTGGGAGCGGATGAATATTTTGTCATCGGGGACAATCACGGGGCAAGTGATGACAGCCGTGATCCTGATATTGGAAATATAAAAAGAGAGGACATCTATGGAACTCCCTGGCTGATCGTTTCTCCGTGGGGGCATTTCGGCCGGATCGGATGATCCCGTTTCCGGGGATAAAAGGAGGAGAACAATGCATTTTCAGTGGTATCCGGGGCATATGACAAAAGCCCGGAGGATGATGCAGGAAAATATAAAGCTGATCGATCTGATCATCGAGCTGGTGGATGCTCGCGTGCCGCTTGGCAGCAGAAACCCGGACATTGATGAGCTGGGAAGAAACAAGTCCAGGATCATTCTGTTGAACAAGGCAGATCTTGCAGAGGATGCCGCAAATGATGAGTGGATTGATTTTTTTAAGAAAAAAGGATATTCTGCTGTCAAGGTAAATTCGAAAAGGGGAGCCGGAATCCGATCGATCCAGACGGTCATCCAGGAAGCATGCCGTGAGAAGACAGAGCGGGACCGGAAACGGGGGATACTCAACCGGCCGGTGCGGGCCATGGTAGTGGGGATCCCAAATGTAGGAAAATCTACTTTTATCAATACGCTGGCAGGGAAGGCCTGTACAAAAACCGGAAACCGGCCGGGAGTGACAAAGGGAAAACAGTGGATACGGCTCAATAAAAGTGTGGAGCTTCTGGATACACCGGGAATCCTCTGGCCTAAATTTGAGGATCAGGAGGTAGGTCTGAAGCTGGCTTTTATTGGTTCGATCAAGGATGAGATCCTTCAGACAGAAGAGCTGGCGGCAGAGCTGATAAAGTTTTTGAACAGGGCATATCCGGGTGTGCTGGAAGAAAAGTATTCCATCCCATCTACAGAAGATGCTTTTGACTGTCTGAGAAATATTGCCGAAAGCAGGCACTGTCTGGTACGGGGAAATGAATTTGACACAGAGAAAGCGGCGTCGATCCTTCTGGATGATTTCCGGGATGGAAGACTGGGGCGGATTACGCTGGAAAAGCCTTGAATACAGCGAGGAAGTGATTTAAAATGAAAGGCATCATAAGAGAACTCTTAGGCTGGCTGGTGTTTATCGCGGCCGTGGTGGCGGCGTCGTATCTGATCGTGACGTATGTGGGACAAAGGACCCAGGTAAGCGGCTTCTCTATGGAGACGACCCTCTCTGACGGGGATCAGCTTATCGTGGATAAGATATCATACCGGTTCCGGGACCCGAAACGGTATGATATAGTGGTTTTTCCATACCGTTACGAAGAGAATACATACTATATTAAACGCATTATCGGTCTTCCCGGTGAAACTGTGCAGATCGTAGACGGTTACGTGTATATAAACGGACAGATGCTGGATGAGCATTACGGAAATGAGGTCATGAAAGAAGCCGGCCTGGCAGCAGAACCGATTACCCTGGGAGCAGACGAGTATTTTGTGCTGGGGGACAACCGGAACAACAGTCAGGACAGCCGTTCAGTCAGTGTGGGAGTGATCCACAGAGAGGAACTGCTGGGCAGGGCATGGGTGAGGATCTGGCCCCTCAGTGATTTTGGAGTGATAAAACATGAGTAAAAGTATCGCGCAGATAAAGACAGAGTTTGAACACGCCTCTGTGGAAGAACGAAAGAAGCTGTACCAGGTGTATGCGCAGGATGACCGTCAGGGAGTACGGAATCTGATCGACAGATACAGAAAAAAAGAAGAAGCGCTGCAGGCAGAAAGAAAGCGGCTCGATGGCATGAAGATCTACGAGAAAAAGTATGAAGACTCCGGGCTGATCTGCGGGATCGACGAGGCGGGAAGAGGGCCTCTCGCAGGGCCGGTGGTGGCCGGCGCGGTCATACTGCCGAAGGACTGTGAGATCCTTTATCTCAACGATTCTAAAAAGCTTTCTCCGGTAAAGCGGGAAGCTCTTTACGATGAGATTATGGAAAAAGCGCTGGCTGTTGGCGTGGGCATGGCTTCGCCGGCCCGGATCGATCAGATTAATATTCTTCAGGCTACATATGAAGCCATGAGGACTGCCGTTGCAAAACTGGGGGTAACACCGGATATCCTTTTAAATGACGCGGTTACGATCCCCGGGATCGGGATCAGACAGGTTCCTATTATCAAAGGAGACGCCAAGAGTGTTTCTATCGCGGCTGCCAGCATTATCGCCAAGGTTACAAGGGACCGGCTGATGGCGGAGTATGACAGGATCCTGCCGGGTTATGGATTTGCCCGTCATAAGGGTTATGGATCGAAGGAACATATTGAGGCGATACAGACTCTGGGGCCAACCCCCATCCACAGGAAATCTTTCATCAAAAATTTTATGGGCGGTGAATGAGTGGCTGAGAGGAAAAATAAAAGGCAGACTGGCGCGGCTTATGAACGGGCTGCCGGATATTATCTGGAACAGCTGGGATTTGAGATTCTGGAATATAACTACAGGTGCAGAGCAGGAGAGATCGATATCATTGCGAAAGACGGAGATTATCTTGTATTCTGCGAAGTCAAATACCGGTCAGATTCCAGGGCGGGAAGTCCGGCTGAAGCTGTGGACTGCAGGAAACAGAGGACGATCTTCCGGTGTGCCATGCAGTATCTGACACAGCGGCATCTGGAAGAGATGCCCTGCCGTTTTGATGTGATCGGGATAGAAGGTACGGAAGTGACATATATTAAAAACGCATTTACTGGTTGAAGGATGGGTGCACCGTCTGACGGCGGTGGGATCTGCGGGAAGATAATAAGATGAGTCTGGGACTGAACTATAAAAACAAAAAACATATATTTGACGAAATTTGTGACGGGACAGAGGGACATCCGCCTTATCTGGAGTATCCTCTGCTCCGGGAGACAGGTATTGTCCGCCACGGATTTTCCACCCGCTTGGGCGGGGCCAGCAGAGGATGTTACGCGTCTTTGAATCTGAGTTTTGACCGGGGAGATGATCCGGAGGCAGTGAAGGAAAATTTTCGGCGTATCGGGAACGCGCTGGGAGTGGACTGTAACGACATGGTCCTGTCAAAGCAGACGCATACGACCAATGTACGGGTCGTGACAGAAAAAGACCGGGGGAAAGGGATCACGCGTGACAGGGATTACACAGATGTAGACGGCCTTATAACAAATGTCCCCGGTCTTTGCCTGGTGACTTCCTATGCGGACTGTGTACCGCTGTATTTTGTGGATCCGGTGAAAAAGGTCATCGGACTGAGCCATTCGGGATGGCGGGGAACGGTCGGGAAGATTGGCCGTAATACTATAGAGATTATGAATGAGAAGTTCGGATGCGATCCGTCGGATATCCTGGCGGCGGTAGGTCCGTCTGTGTGCATGGACTGTTATGAGGTAAGCGAAGAAGTGATCGACAGATTCCGGGAGGCTTTTGAAGAACGATACTGGGAACAGCTTTTTTACAGAAAGCCGGACGGAAAATATCAGCTGGATCTCTGGAAGGCAAACCAGATCATTTTTCTGGAGGCGGGGATCCGTCCAGAGCATATCGCTGTGACAAATGTGTGTACCCACTGTAACAGCAGGATCCTCTATTCCCATCGCGCTGCCGGGAATAAAAGAGGAAACCTGTGCGCGTTCCTGGCGCTGAAGCGGCAGGATGAGGAAAGATGATTTACAAGAGGAGACTAAGCTTATGATGGCAAAGTATATGGTGCTGCTGGCAGGGAATATGTTTTATAAGGCGACTGCCGGAACTGCCGATGTAACCGATGGATCGCTGGAAGATGTTCTGGAATCCGCTGAACAGGTTACTACAGACGCGACCAGGGAAGTGAACCGGTTCATACAGTTTTTTCAGGATCATCTGCCGGATATCGCGGCATTTGGGATAAAAGTGCTTTTGGCGCTGGTCTTTTTCTTTGTCGGGAGTAAAGTGATCAAATGGATACGCAAGCTCATACGCAGGTCATTTGAGCGGAGCAACGCGGACACGGGAGTCAGCCAGTTTGTGGATTCCATGCTGAAATTTGGACTGTATGCGCTGCTGATCTTCATGATCGCGACGAATTTTGGCGTAGAATCTTCGTCTGTAGCCGCGTTGATCGCTTCCGCAGGAGTGGCCATCGGCCTGGCGCTGCAGGGCAGTCTGTCTAATTTCGCGGGAGGCATCCTGATCCTTCTGCTGAAGCCTTTCGCGGTGGGAGATTATATTGTTGTTCCCCAGGAAGGAGTCGAGGGTACAGTAAAGGAGATCCAGATATTCTATACAAAACTGGCTACAGTGGACAATCAGACAGTGGTCGTCCCGAACAGTATCCTGACCAATAACAGCCTGACAAATGTGACTGCCAGACCAGAGCGTAAACTGGACTTAAAGGTAGGTATCTCTTATGACGCGGACCTGAAAAAGGCAAAAAAGCTGGTGGAAGATATGCTGTATCAGGACCCTTCTATTAAACAGGACGAAGAAATCAGAGTATTTGTGGATTCCCTTGGTGAAAGTTCCGTAGTGATCGGGCTTCGGGCCTGGGTTAAGACAGAGGAATACTGGGCTACCCGGTGGAGGCTTCTGGAAGGGATCAAGCTCAATTTTGACGCGGAAGGTATTGAGATACCATACAATCAGCTTACCGTGCACATGAAAAATGAAAACCCGAAAAATCCTGAAAAAAACTGTTGACATTTTAAAATTAATATAGTATAGTATCTATTGTTCTGATTGCCGGAACATAGAAATGCGACAGTGGCTCAGTTGGTAGAGTACGACCTTGCCAAGGTCGGGGTCGCGGGTTCGAACCCCGTCTGTCGCTCTCCAGAGAACAGCTGTTAAAATAATTATCTGAGAGATGAGGGTAATTATTTTAGCAGCTGTTTTTGTCATACCGGAAACGGAAGCGTTGACACTCTATGGCAAAATTCGTATAATATTTTCAGTGTGGACAAAAAAGAGCAGAACAAAAACTATTTTTCAGAAAAACGATGCAGCGACGGTTCCGGAACAGGAGAGATGTACAGAATGGAGAAGAGAGAACAGCCCATCGGATTTATGATAAAGCAGATCAATAATGTGTACGAGAAGGATCTGAATGAGCGGTTGAAAAATATCGGGATCACTTCCTCACAGTGCGCTGTCCTGGATTATCTTTTCCATACCAGCAGAGAAGAGATAAGTCAGAGGGATGTGGAAAAAGCTCTTAATCTGAAAAATCCTACCGTAACAGGAATCCTCAAACGTCTGGATGAGAAAGGTTATATTCTGTGCGTTCCCAGTACAAAGGATAAACGCAGAAAAAATATATATCTTACCGAAAAGGCCTATGATATCCAGAAGCGTATGGAGACGGACCGGAGGAAACTGGACCGGGAACTGACCCGGGGAATGACAAGAAGAGAAATACACGCTTTAAGGAAAAATCTTGAGAAATTGTTGTACAATATAGCTGATCCATAAGAATTAACAGGAAACTTTGAAAAAAGGGGACAGGTACTTTTTAAAAGGGGCCTGACCCCTTTTTAAAGAATCGTCAGAAAATTCAGTAAAGGAGAAAAGAATGAGTTACGCGGATAAGGTGTTTATTGAGATGTGCAGGGATATCATTGACAACGGCACAAGTACGGAGGGAGAGAAAGTACGGCCTGTGTGGGAGGATGGGACTCCTGCCTACACGATCAAGAAATTCGGTGTAGTGAACCGCTACGATCTTTCAAAGGAATTTCCGGCGCTGACACTTCGCAGGACAGCCATTAAAAGTTGTGTGGACGAGATGCTCTGGATCTGGCAGAAGAAATCCAATAACATCCATGAGCTGAAAAGTCATATCTGGGACAGCTGGGCAGATGAAAAAGGTTCCATCGGCAAAGCCTATGGCTACCAGATGGGGGTAAAGCACCAGTATAAGGAAGGGATGATGGATCAGACGGACCGTGTGATCTTTGATCTGAAAAATAATCCGTACAGCAGGAGGATCATGACGAACATCTACGTGCATCAGGACCTCCATGAGATGAACCTGTATCCCTGTGCGTACAGCATGACGTTTAATGTGACGAAGGAAACGGACAGTGATGTACTTACTCTCAACGGGATCCTGAACCAGCGTTCCCAGGATGTGCTTACGGCAAATAACTGGAATGTGTGTCAGTACGCGGTACTGATCTATATGCTGGCCCAGGTGTGCGGCATGAAGGCGGGCGAGTTCGTCCATGTGATCGCGGACGCGCATATCTATGACCGGCACATACCGATGATCGAAGAGCTGATCGCAAGAGAACCCCTTCCGGCGCCCTCATTCTGGCTAAATCCGGAGATCACGGATTTTTATGAGTTCACGCCGGATGATGTGCGTCTGGACAATTATGAGACGCATCCGCAGATCCGCAATATACCGGTAGCCGTATAGTTCCTGTGTTATTTAAGAAGAACAGTTATTAAGAAAGGCAGTTGTTATTATGAAAGCAATACTCTCAGCAGACACAAACTGGGGAATCGGGAATAAGAACAAACTTCTCGTCAGTATTCCCTCTGATATGAAATTCTTCCGGGAGACGACCACAGGGAACGTGGTTGTGATGGGAAGGAAGACACTGGAAAGTTTTCCGGGAGGGCTCCCTTTAAAGAACCGGATCAATATCGTTCTGACAGGAAACAAAGATTATAAGGTCAAAGACGCTGTGATCGTGCACAGCGAGGAAGAGCTTATGGAAGAACTGAAGAAATATAATACGGACGATATTTATGTGATCGGAGGGGAAAGTATTTACCGTATGATGCTTCCCCACTGCGATACAGTGTATGTGACAAAGATTGACCGGGCGTTTGAGGCGGATACGTTCTTTCCCGATCTGGATGAGATGGAAGAGTGGGAAATGACGGAAGAAGGGGAGGAACAGACCTGTTTTGACCTTACATTCTGTTTTACCACATATAAGCGGAGATAGATGAGAATGCGGAAAAAAGCACTGTTATACAGAACAGCATGCGCAGCCGCCGCCCTGTGTTTTATCACTTTATCCGGCGGATGCAGCATATCCGGAAAAGAGGAAAAACAGACAAAAGAAGAGGACGGGAAGATCAGCGTGGTGACGACGAACTTCCCGCCCTATGATTTTGTACGGGAGATCGCGGGAGACAGCGTGGAGCTGAGAATGCTCTTAAAACCGGGAGAAGAGGCTCATTCATATGAGCCGACGCCACAGGATATTATCGCGATACAAAACAGCGATATCTTTATCTACACAGGCGGAGAAAATGACGTATGGGTGGAGGAGATTTTAAGTTCTGTGCCTGATAACGGGCGTTATACACTGAAAATGACCGATTGTGTGGAGACAGTGGAAGAAGAACATGTAGAGGGGATGAAATCCCCGGCCGGCCACACCCACGACGAGGAGGAAAATGAGGAGCCTCATTCCGTCCATGAGATCGATGAACATGTGTGGACCTCCCCTGTCAACGCGTCTATGATCGTGGAAAATATCAAGGATATTCTTATCAAAGCAGACCCCTCCAACAGAGAACGGTATGAAACAAACGCTGCCGGATATCAGGAAGAATTGTCGACACTGGACGGACAGTTCCGGGATATTGTGGAAAACAGTGAGAGAAAGCTTTTGATCTTTGGAGACAGATTCCCCTTCCGTTATTTTGCGGATGAGTATGGACTGGATTATTACGCGGCCTTTCCGGGATGCGCAGGGGACACAGAGCCGAGCGCGGCAACCATGGCATTCTTGATCGAGAAAGTGAAAGAAGAAAAAGTACCTGCGGTGCTGAAAATGGAGTTAAGCAACGCGGATATCGCAAATGCGGTGGCAGAGGCGTCGGGAACAGAAGTAAAGGTTTTCTACAGCTGCCATAACCTGTCAGCGCAGGAGTTCCAGGAGGGGGAAACTTATCTGGACATGATGCGGAAAAACGCAGAGACACTAAAGGAGGTATTGAACTGATGGCACTTATAAAGTGTGAGAATGTTTCCATCGGTTATGAGGGCCAGACAGTGGTAAGGGATGTGGATTTTGCGATAGAATCCGGTGATTACCTGTGTATTGTAGGAGAAAATGGCTCCGGAAAGAGCACCCTGATCAAGAGCCTTCTTGGATTAAAATCCGTAGAAAAGGGACAGATCATCTATGGAGACGGATTGAAGAAAACCGAGATCGGGTATCTGGCTCAGCAGACAGATATCCAGAGGGATTTTCCGGCCAGCGTCTACGAAGTCGTGCTTTCCGGCCGTCTGAACAGACGGGGATTGAAACCCTTCTACAGCAGCGAAGACAAAAAAGACGCCATAGATAAGATGGAACTTCTGAATATCCGGGATCTTGAAAAACAGTGTTTCCGGGATCTGTCAGGCGGACAGAAACAAAGAGCTCTTCTTGCCCGGGCCCTGTGTGCCACCAGAAGTCTTCTGCTTCTGGATGAGCCTGTGACCGGGCTGGATCCGATCGCGGCCGGTGAATTTTATGAGCTGATCCGGAAAGTAAACAGAGACTCCGGAATCGCGGTGGTGATGGTGTCCCATGATGTGGAGAGCGCAGTGGAGGATGCCAGCCATATCCTGCATCTGCAGGAGAAAATGCTCTTCTTCGGGACGGCACAGGAGTATCGGAAGAGCCGTGCGGGGAGGAAGTTTTTAGGCAGTGCTCCTTTACCTGGAAATTCAGGAGAATCGGCCACAGGAGGTGGAATACATGATTGACACAATAATTGAAATGTTTTCCTATCCGTTTATGGTGCGGGCTTTTGTGGCGGGGGCCCTGGTAGCGCTGTGTTCCGCTCTTCTTGGCGTCAGTCTGGTATTAAAACGATATTCCATGATCGGTGACGGGCTGTCTCATGTCGGGTTCGGCGCGCTCGCAGTGGCAGCCGCACTGAATGTGGCACCCCTGGCGGTGGCCATTCCGGTGGTGATCATTGCGGCAGTGCTGCTGCTTCGGATCAAGGGAAACAGCCGGATCAAAGGAGACGCGGCCATTGCCCTGATCTCCACCAGTTCGCTGGCGGTGGGAGTGATGGTAATTTCCATGACCACAGGGATGAATACCGATGTATACAACTATATGTTTGGAAGCATCCTGGCCATGAGCAGCGGTGATGTGTGGCTGAGTGTGATCCTTGCAGTAGTTGTGCTGCTTCTGTTTCTTTTATTTTATAACAAGATATTCGCGATCACTTTTGACGAGACGTTTGCCCTGGCTACAGGCGTCAGAGCGGAATTTTACAATACTATGACGGCTGTCCTGACAGCGGTTACGATCGTGCTTGGAATGCGCATGATGGGCGCACTGTTGATCTCAAGTCTGATCATCTTTCCGGCGCTCACATCCATGCGGGTATGCCGTACATTTAAGAGTGTGATCTTTCATTCCGCGGTGATCTCTGTTGTATGCCTGATCATCGGTATTTCTGTTTCCTATGTATGGGCGACTCCGGCGGGGGCAAGTGTAGTCATGACAAATATTGTGGCTCTTTTGCTTTATTCGGCGGTGAGTGTGCTGAGAAACAGGAGCAGACAAGCATGAAGATCAGAATAAAAAACATCAAGAATCCATGATTGACAATAATAATAATACACACTATAATGTATTTAAATTTCACATCTTAAGCTGTTTTTACATTTCAGATTATCCAGGTGAAATACAGCGCTAAGTATACATGAAATGCAGTGACAAGGAGGAGTACGCAGTTTTCCGATGCAAAGAGAGGAGATGGCCGGTGAGAATCTCCGTGAGGAAATTGTGGAAGGTAGCCTTTGAGCAGCAGACCCAACGATGCGGATCCCCGGAGACGGAACAAAGGGGCGTATCCAGTAGGCTCTGACGTCTTTCCCCCGTTACAGGGAAGCGGTATCGGATCAGCTGACGGATCCTGTGCCGGCAGAGTGCAGAGACAGTTCTCTGAATTCAGGTGGTAACACGGATGATATTCGCCCTGGGCATACAGATGCTCAGGGTTTTTCTTTTAGTAAGACAGAAAAATCTTTCATAAAGGATAGGAGGAAGGAAATTGAGACAGATCACAGGAAACAAATTACTGGTAAGGGCATTAAAGGAGGAAGGAGTGGATACAGTTTTCGGATATCCGGGAGCATGTACGATCGATATCAGTGACGAACTTTACCGGCAGGAGGATATCCGGATCATACTGCCGCGGCATGAGCAGGCGCTTGTCCATGAAGCGGACGCCTACGCGCGTACAACAGGAAAAGTGGGCGTATGCCTTGTAACCAGCGGCCCCGGGGCTACGAATCTGGTGACAGGACTTGCCACGGCGAATTATGACAGCGTTCCTCTTGTATGTTTTACCGGACAGGTGGCGAAACATCTGATTGGAAATGATGCCTTTCAGGAAGTGGACATTGTCGGCATCACACGCAGCATCACAAAATATGGAGTAACTGTGCGCAACAGAGAGGATCTTGGCCGGATCATCAAAGAAGCATTTTATATTGCGCGGACAGGACGCCCGGGGCCGGTGCTCATCGATCTGCCGAAGGACGTTATGTGCGAACTGGGAAGTCCGGATTATCCGGACACCGTAAATATCCGGGGCTACAAGCCGAACACCAATGTTCATATGGGACAGCTGAAGCGCGCCCTGAAGATGCTGAAAAAAGCAAAGCGTCCGCTGTTCCTGGCCGGAGGCGGAGTCAATATTGCCCGTGCGAATCAGATTTTTACAGAAGTCGTGAACAAGACAAATGTGCCGGTAGTGACGACCATCATGGGGCGGGGGGCCATTCCCACAGATCATCCGCTCTTTGTAGGAAATCTGGGAATGCACGGATCATATGCGGCGAATATGGCAGTGAGCAACTGCGATCTTCTGTTCTCCATCGGCACCCGGTTTAATGACCGTATAACAGGGAAGCTTCACGCGTTCGCGCCCAAGGCCCAGATTGTACACATAGACATTGATACCGCATCTATTTCAAGAAACATCCATGTACATGTTCCGATTGTGGCAGACGCTCTGGAAGCAGTGACAAAGATGAATGAATATGTGGAGCCATGTGAGACAAAGAAATGGATACAGCAGATCCGGGACTGGAAGGAAGAACATCCTCTTACGATGAAGGGACGGTCTTTGCTGAGTCCTCTTGATATCATCGAGGAAATCAATCGCCAGTTTGATGACGCCATCATTACCACCGACGTGGGACAGCACCAGATGCTGGTGACACAGTACGCGCAGATTACTGAGAAGAAACAGCTTGTTACGTCAGGAGGACTGGGAACGATGGGGTATGGATTCCCGGCAGCCATCGGAGCCAAACTGGGTAATCCGGACAAAACCGTTATCGCTGTGTCCGGGGATGGTGGCATGCAGATGAATATCCAGGAGTTCGCGACCGCTGTCCTGGAGGAACTTCCTCTGATCCTGTGTGTGTTTAATAATGAATATCTGGGAATGGTACGCCAGTGGCAGAAACTGTTCTACGGCAAGAGATACAGCATGACCAATATGCGTTCGGGAGCCCTGTGCCGCAGGACCAACGGCGAGAAGATGCCGGAGTATACACCGGATTTTGTAAAGCTGGCAGAAAGTTACGGAGCGAAAGGAATCCGGGTGACAAAGAAGGAGGAGATCGCATCCGCCTTTGAAGAAGCAAAGAAAAACACAAAGACACCGACCCTGATCGAATTTATCATCGATCCGGAGGAAATGGTTTATCCGATGATCCAGCCTGGCGGTACGCTGGAAGACATGATCATGGACTGCTAGAAATACGCAGGATGGAACCGTTCCGGTGCAGAGATAAAACATATAAACAGGAAAATAAATCAGGGAAAGGAATGCGTGAAAATGGATAATAATATGAAAAAAAGATGGATCTCCCTTTACGTAGAAAATCAGGTGGGAGTACTTTCGAAAATATCCGGACTTTTTTCCGGAAAATCCTACAATCTGGACAGCCTGACGGTGGGTACTACGGAAGATCCTACCGTGTCCAGGATGACCATCGCCACGGTCAGCGATGACGAAACCTTTGAGCAGATCAAAAAACAGTTGAATCGAATGATCGAAGTCATAAAAGTAATTGATTTTACAGATATTTTTGTCAGGATGAAAGAGATCCTTTATGTAAAGGTCTTTAAATGTACACCGTCTGATAAAGTGGAAGTATTTCAGATCGCAGAGACTTTTAAGGCCAAGGTGATCGATTACGGGAAAGACAGTCTGCTTGTAGAATTCGTGCAGACGGCGACGAAGAATGACGCTGTGGTAAAACTCATGAAAGAAGAGTTCAAGAGTATTGAAGTCGTAAGAGGAGGAAGCGTCGGGATCGAATCGATCAGTATGATGGAGAGGTAAATCTGAGTTTGTTGAGGGGATTCAGAAAACGCCGGGGAGGATGGATAAAGTTTAGGGAATAGAAAAATGCCGGTATCGGAAAACTGTATTCTGCGGCGGCAGATGGGTGTCCCCGCCTCCGTTCCGGAATCCGGGAAAACATAAAGGGACTTAGAACCTGCCTAAATACAAAGCAATCCGATGAGCAACTCGCGTTCGCTCAGACAATCTCATCGGATTGCTTAACGGCGGATTCTAAGTCCCTTAAGTTTTTCCATCGGATTCCTCCAAAGTCGCCGGTCCACCCATCTGCCGCCGCAGAAAGGTTCTTCCGCCCGGTACTCTTTCTCTTCCCTGCGCTTCGTTCATCTCTTCCGGCGTTACGATTCATCCCTCGCCAACCTCGCGATTATAAAGTAAGACGAAAGCGGAACGCTATTGGAGAAAAAGACATTTACGAGTCCAAAGGTCATTATGGTGGAGTAATTGGCTGGATGCCGCTTACTCCGCCTGGGTGTCGATAACGTTCCCCTTCCACATTTCCGTTTAAATCTTGAGATTGCTGAGGGGAGAGGATGAGGAGCCGGGGAAGGAAGAGATGTCCGTCAAGGGCCGTGCAGCAACGCCGGCATTTGGGGCGCGTTTTTTGCGCCCTTATGTGCCGCTGCGTTGCTGCCCCGAGCGAAAGCGTGCCCGAGATGGATATCCTCTTCCTGATCCCGGCGCTACATCCATCACCTGGGCAAACTCAGATTTACAGGAAAATTTCGGGATTTTTATCACTTTTGCACACTTTTTTGAGCTTTCTTTCCAGAGACCGTTCTTTTATGGAGCTGACCATACGTGCGCCCTGCTTGCAGACACGGACGCATTTCAGGCAGCCAATGCATTTTTTGTGGTCAGTTTTCGTCAGTGATTTTGCAGAAATCGCGCCGGAGGGACAGACTTTTGCGCAGGCTCCCCATTCGGAACAAAGTTTGGCGTCACACCGGGGAGTCAGAGCGGGTTTCCCGTACTGCCGGTAAGGTGTATTTCCCGGGACATGGAGATCGGTCTGGTCAAAGCTTTCTTCTCTGCGCAGTTTTCGGTTGAGTTCTATGCCAAATTCCGCGGCTTCTCTGAGATCTCCTTTTGTGGGACGCCTTGAGCCTATAGATGGGACGAGGGAGTGCTCTACCGGGAATGCGGCGGCTCCCATAACTTTAAACCCGTGCTTTTCTACGATATCTTTTAATTCAAGCAGAGCATCTTCGTATTCCCGGCATCCGTATGTGGCGATCAGCGCTGCAGGAGTGCCATTTCCTGAAATATTTTCCAGATATTCAGTAAAAAGATCGGGAACACGTCCATAGTATACGGGAATCCCAAAAAGGGCAAAATCATTATGGGCGAATTTCAGAACAGGCTTTTTTTCCTTGTATACGGAAAAATCAAAAGACACTGATTTCAGATCAATACTGCGCGCGGCTTCCATGAGGACTCTCCGGGTAGTGCCGGTTGGGCTGAAGTAGACAAGCTTAAGTTCATTCATCTTCATAAAGCAAAACTCCTTTGTATGTAATACAATTATGGTACCACAGAGCAAAGAAAAATGCACGTTTTCCTTTTATAAAACTATCTTGTATTCTGCGGATGAAGTGGTATAATACAGGCAACATTGAAAAGGCCCCGAAACAGGATATAGCAGGGAGCCGCTGATGGCTGGAGGTATGATGTATGCTTCTGTTTGTTATGTTTCTTGTGGTCGATCTTGTGACGATTGGCATATTTTACGCAGTTTACGGCGGAAAAAGAAAGTACTCTGAAGGAATGCTTCTGGGTGTGCATATCCCCGAAAGCGCGGCCAAAAGTGAAGAGATACAGAATTTTATGAAGGCCTACAAAAGGAAGACAAACTGGTTTTATCTGGTAAACGCAGTGGCGGGAGCGCTTGTGTGTGGCCTGTGTTTTTGGTATTTTTCTGTTTTTATGATCGTGTGGTGTGTCTGGCTGCTGGAGATGTGTATTGGCGCGGTGGCTCTGGTTTATCGGACCCACCGGAAATTGTATGATCTGAAGATGGAAAGAGGCTGGATCGGAAGTGCCGGAAGCAGGATTATGGCCGGAGTTGACACCAACACAGTCTCAGGATCGGGACGTTCAGGAGTTCCGGCCTGGTGGCATCTGATCTTCTGCGCCCTGATCCTGCTTCCGTATCTCGCGCCGGGAGTCCGGGCATATCTTGGCAGCTCGGAGGATGGATGGATCCTTCTGTGCACGGCTCTGACGGTTACTCTGCTCTTCGGATTTTTGCACATGGTGTTCCTGAGGGTGAAAGATAAGGTATACAGCGAAGATCCCGCATTGAATCGGAGCGTCAACCGGATGCAGAAGAGGGTGGAGTCCTGGGTAATGACCGGATGCAGCCTGTCCAATGCGCTGGCCTATCTTATAGTGGCCTATCATATGGATACCGAGGGATGGCTGGGAGCTGCCGTATACGCGGTATATATCGTTCTGGAGACACTGCCGGTGGTTTTTCTCCTGGCCGGATTTTTCTACATACGTTACAGAAAAGAACAGTTCCTGGCACATAATGAGGCTCCTCTGTATATCGATGATGATGTGTACTGGAAGAACGGATGGTACAGTAATCCTCACGACAAAAGACTGATCGTACAGGACTGGGTATGTTCCTGGAATTATACGACAAATATGGCAAAGCCTGCCGGAAAGATATTCCTGGCGGCAGGGATCGTGGTAACCGGGGCAGTACTGATTCTGGCGTGTGTGCTGATGTGGAGGATTGATTTTACTCCGATCAATCTGGAGGCAGAGGAAGCAAAAGTTTCAGTGACATCCGGATATTCCGACGTGGAACTAGGCTATGATGAGATCCTTGGTGTAGAATTGCTGGACCGCCTGCCGGAAGATGAGTATAAAAGAACAAACGGAGGAGATGACGGCCGGGTGCTGCTGGGGAAATTTAAGGGGAAAGAGACCGGAAAATGCAGAATGTATCTGTATGTCGGATACGCCCCTATCCTGGAGATCAGCACTCCAGATGGCCCGGTCTACGTCAACAGCAGGACCCAGGGTGAGGCTGCAGAGTGGAAGCAGGAGATAGAAAAGTACCGGAAGGAGTTTGAGGCAGAATAGGAAAGAAAGCCTGCCGGTGTCAGCTGTGCCAGAGTCAGAGCCGATAGGTTGGAAAAAAGAATCAGTTGTAAAATACATATGTTTGGAGTATAATATCCATAGAGTTGATTCAAAAAGTCAGCCTGGGATGTGCGACAACCCTGTAATTTTGAACCTACATTTCTTTAAACGGGATTCCTATATTTCTGTAATATGTCAGGCCTCCAATGTGCAGTGGACGACAAAAAAGCAGATGCGGTTGCCCACCTAGCTGTGGCTAGGACTCAAAATACAGGACCGGCATTTTGGGTGACTACGAAAGATAAAGGCGGTCGTCTTGTGCGGCCGCTTTTTCCACTTAATTACTAAGCTGAAGATGCCCGAAATAGGGCGGAGGATGTAAACAGAGGCTGTAAGAGAGTTAAGATCATGGAGAAGAGAAAGCAGATCAAATATAAGATAATCAGGATCATATTGATGATTAATTCTCATCATACGGGCGCCTATGCAGCTCAGGCGGCCTATTTCTTTGTATTGTCCCTTATCCCGATCTTTCTTCTATTGCTGACAATGGTACAATTCACTCCGGTGACCATGGACGATGTGCTCAAAGCGGTTCTGCAGGTATTTCCTGATACAGTCCAGCCGCTGATGAGAAGTATTGTGATCCAGGTATATACGCAGTCCAGCGGTTTTATTCCTGTTACCGTGCTTGTAGCCCTGTGGTCCGCAGGACGGGGGGTTCTCTCTGTGACTTCCGGGTTGAACTGTATTTATTCCAATATTGAAACACGAAATTATATCTACCTGAGAGTGAGGGCATCTTTCTATACGGTGATCTTCCTTCTGGCGATCATGCTTTCTCTGGTGCTGTCCGTATTCGGTAACAGCATCAGTGTGGTACTGTATGAGCATGTTCCGTTTCTCAGCAGAGTCGTGGATTTTATTATCCGTATCCGGACACTGGTGACTTTGATCGTACTGACAGTGTTCTGGGATCTTGTTTACAAATTTCTGCCCAACCGGAAAAACCGGGCCAAGACCACATTAAGAAAGCAGCTGCCAGGAGCAGTGTTCACAGCGTGCGGCTGGCTGCTGATCTCTTTCATATTTTCAATTTATCTGGATGTATTTACAGGATTCTCCAGTATGTATGGAAGTCTTACAACGATCATCCTGATCATGCTGTGGCTGTACGGGTGTATGTATATTATCCTTCTTGGCGGGGAACTGAACGCGATTCTGGAAAAATTCCTTGGGAATAAGCCGGACCCGCCGGTGGAAGGTGATTGATAATGCGGAGAAAAGATTATGACTGGGCAGAAGAAAAATAATATGCGGAAGAACAAGATCCTCTCTGTAGTGCTGGTCGTTTTGTTCCTGGCATTTGTCGGGATCATGGACTATCCTTTCCTGGCCCGCCTTTATAATGACCGGGTTCAGGGAAATGTGGCAGTGGATTATGAGAGGGCAATACAGGATGTGGATGACGAGCAGCTGGAAGAAGAATGGCAGAAAGCGCAGACCTATAACAAAGAACTGTCCGGAAAAGGCGTGGCTCTCGCAGACGCGTTCGTTGCTGTTTCCGGCAGTGACAGTGAATACGAGTCCCTGTTGAATGTGGACGGCAGCGGGACGATGGGAGTGATAGAGATCCCCAAGATCGGAGTCAGGCTGCCAATTTATCACGGAACTTCAGAAGAAGTGCTCCAGAAGGGAGCAGGACATCTGGAAGGATCGTCACTTCCGATAGGAGGTACAGACACTCACACTTGCATTTCCGCGCACCGCGGTCTTCCGGAAAAAACAATGTTCACCAATCTGGACCAGCTGGAAGAAGGGGACTGTTTTTTCCTGGATGTGCTGGGGGAAACTCTTTGTTACAGGATTTATGAGATTGAGACCGTGAGGCCGGAAAACACGGAATCTCTGTCCATACAGCAGGGGAAGGATCTGGCGACTCTGATAACCTGTACGCCCTATGGCATCAACACGCACCGGCTTTATCTCCACGGGGAGAGGATCCCCTATGAGGAGGCGGAAGAAGCCGCGTCAGCTGCGGGGATGGGACCGTGGCAGTTACTGGTCAGATACTGGTGGATCCCGGTCACGCTGCTGCTCCTTCTGTGGCTTGTATATCTGCTGTACAGGATCAACCGCGGTGAAAAGAAGCGGAAATAAACGTAGTCCCATTTAGTCCCATAAGGAAGTAAAAAGACTTAATCCCAAAGCCTCTCAAAGACGGATTGGGATTAAGTCTTTTTTGATGCAAATCTTCTATGCAAATATCACGAAGATTAAGATTTTCTTCTCCTGTTATAGATAAGAATTCCCGTCAGGATACATCCGGAAGCCGTCAGCAGCAGGAACCACAGTGTCAGGCTGCTGTGATCGTTGGTCCCTGGAGCATTGCCGCCCTTATCACTGTTGCCCTGGCCCTTGTCAGGAGCCGCAGGATCAGCCGGGGATACCGGTTTGTAATCCGGATCCGCGGCGCCACATTCCGTACACTTTCCATCCTTGTAGCTGTGAGCCAGCATCGGGATGGCTTCGCCTTTTTCAAGTACTTCGCCGCAGTCTTTGCAGACCTTATCTCCGGTATAGCCTTCGGACGTACAGGTGGCTTCTTTCGCTTCGGTCTTCACTGCCTTATGTCCAAGCGCCGTGCCCGCTTTTTCTCGGGTGTCGGTCTCATCGCATCGGTCACATTTTGCCGTTTCCGTTCCGTCTGCCGTACAGGTAGCGTCATTGTTATATACATAGTTTGTGAAGCTATGATCCAACGGCGCGATAACCCGCCAGGTGTCGATATCTGCGATCTCCTTTGTGCACGCCTCATCCTCAAAGAACCTGCCGCAGCTGCTGCAGCTGTAATACTCCCTGCTTCCCTCTTCGGTACAGGTGGCCTCTTTACCCTCTGTCTTAACGGGTGAATGCCCTACTGTTACATTGCATACCGCGGTTTTCTGACCGACATCTGTTGTAACTGTGATCGTTGCCGTTCCTTCTTTTAATGCCTTTATGTTGCCGTTTACATCAACCATGACCACCTCAGGATCGCTGGATGTCCAGGTGACGCCCTGTTCTTCAGGCGGCACCTGTGCGCCGTCTGCACCATGGAAAGCTGGCTCCAGCTTCAGTGTTTCCCCGACTGTCATAGACGCGCTGTCCTGATTCAGGGAAACGGATTCCAGCACAGGCTGATAGATTTCATAATAACCTGGGTTCTCCTGGCTTTCCACGACGGGGGTATAGCTGTTGATATTGCAGGCGGGGCGGATAAACGCCGTGTATCCCGGAGAATTTCTGTCCTGAATTAATCCTGTCTGCATATCGACCAGACAGTTCGAAGCTCCATACCTGACAAATACGGATCTAAGCCACCAGTAATTTTTCTGATAATAGCCATGGGTTGCTCTTGTCTCGCTTTCTCTCTGCGTATCATCAAAATATTCCAGTTTTACTCCTTCGTTCTCCTCCATATACTTCGCATTATACCCATAGGAAGTCTCATTTGCTCCTACTTCTACCAGAGACAGCAGAAAGAATTTATCTGACAGATCTTCCAGTCTAGTGCTGCCATCAGTATATGAACACTTGTATGTTGTGTCTAACACATACGGTATTTCTTCGGCGGAAAAATAGGAGGGAAATGTATCCTGCAGCCACTTTCTTACGTTGGAACTCCTGTAATTTGAATATTCCCTGTTTTCCTTCCTATCTCCGTCATTAAATTTCATGGAATTATTATTTAAAGCAAATTCACTGAGCAGGGTGGTTCCCCCATTTTTATAGCTGTCGCTCTGATCAACTACGATCCATGACAGGCTGTCCCCCGTCTCGGAATACAATGTTTCTCTGGCGCTGTCAGAGGAAAGCGCGGACCCCATAATGATCTTTGCCCCCACCGGAAGCCTTCCTGCCGTACTGACTCCTCCGCTTGCCGGATAAACCTTGAGTGGCAGAGCTGTTGTCTTTCCTTCATAGCTTATCTCGATCTGCGTGGTATCTTCCCCGATCACCTCCGGAGAACAGGTATATCCCGTCACTTCTTCCGTGTTGCCGTCGTCATAGGAGGCGGTCACTGTCATACCCGCGGGATCAAAGTTCTCGCCGACCTTATAGTCGGTCTTGTCCGGCATCCTGGTCACTTCGATACCTGTAAGCGCCCGTTCTTCCGTAGCGGGAAAGACCTTCGTGACAGTCGCCGTGTTGACGGAGACGGATACCGATACGTTCTCTTCATTGAGTGTTGCCTCAAATCCGTCGTCAAAGGCATAGCCCTCCGGCGCGGTCAGTGTGATGACTGCCGTGTAGACCTGGCTGACTTTTGCCTTGCCTGTCACCGGACTGCCGGAAGCGGTGTCCCCCTCATACCATTCCACAGCCGCCCTGATCTCATCCGACGTGTCCTCCGATGTGACCGTGACAGAGGTATCCAGCTCCTGGTTTTTCACAGGCGCGTCCAGGCTTAAGGCTGCCGTCTCTATGTAACTTGAGATCACAGTGACCGGAACCTCAGCGGTAAAGCCGTTATAAGTTACCGTGACCGCCCTTGTATCCTTTTCGATCTTCTCGGGAGATACCGAGTAGCCTGTCACTTCTTCCGCGGTGCCGTCGTCATAGACAGCGGTCACCGTCATGCCGGAGGAGTCAAAGCTGTCGCCCACATCATAGGCAGTCTTGTCCGGCATTTTTGTCACTTCGATACCTGTAAGGCTGCGCTCTTCCGTGGCAGGGAATACTTTTGTGATGACCGCCCTGCCAAGGGAGACGGATACCTGTACATCCTCTCCGTTGAGGGTTGCCGCAAATCCATCGGCGAACGCATAGCCATCCGGCAGAGTCAGCGTGATGGCCGCCATGTATGTCTGACCGCCTTTCGCACTGCCTGTCACCGGCGCTCCTTCCATACTGTCTCCCTCATACCATTCCACAGCCGCTTCGACCATATCAGGCGTAACTGTGACAGAGGTATCCAGCTCCTGGCTTTTTACCGGCGCGTCCAGGCTCAGGTCAGCGCTGCTGACAGGTTTGGCGCTTACAGTGACCGGGATCTCCGCGGTAAAACCGCTGTAGGTGACCGTGACAACAGTGGTGTCCGCCGCCATCTGCTCAGGAGATACGGTATAGTCCGTCACGGGCTCTGACGAGCCGTCGTCGTAAAGGGCTGTGACCACCATGCCGGCGGGATCAAACCTGTCCCCGGTTTGGTAATCCGTCTTAGCAGGCACGGTGGTGATCTCGATGCCGGAGAGTGCTTTCGCCTCCGTGGGGTTGAAGCTGACTTTCAGTGTAAACTGGGTTGTCGTCGCGGATCCCTCCTGTTGAAAGCTTGTCATGTCTTTACCGGTGACGTTCATGGTAAATCCTGTTGTATTAAACTTATATCCATCATCCGCTTTTATTGTTACATACGCCACGTATTCCTGACCGGCTTTTGCGGTCGTGCCCACACTGACCAGAGTACCTGTTGTTTTATCACTGCCCTCATACCACTGCACAGAGGCGGATATATAGGGCGTATCCACCGAAACGTCAGGCAGCGGCTGATTTTTTACCGGGCCGTTCAGCGTTGCGTGGGCGCTTGAAAGCACATTTGCATCGTCTATTGCTGTGGTGATCTCCCCATATACCACTGGAGACGCATTGTGGGTGGGCGTCTCTTTTATATACCAATAGATGTAGTATTTTGTATTGGGAGTCAGACCTGTAAATTCACCGGTTTCCTGCCACTCGTCTGCAGAGGGAGCGTCCGCATCTGCCGGCTTGCAGGCATATGCATATCCGGAAACCGTTTCGATGCGGATGCTGTCCTTCGTGATGCTCAGGACCTTCACCGTTGTAGCTGCAGTGGCATCTGCTTTTGCGACAGTCCCTGAGGTCTGGGCGGTGAGAGAATCCTCATAGCCGTCAGCTCCCACTGCGACTTTGATGATCTTTCCCACATCCTCTGCCTCAGACGGCGTATAAGTCCTGCCGTTGGCGCCGGAAATCGGCGTATCGTCCCGGTACCACTGATAGGTGAGCGACGCGCCGGGAGGCGTGTCTTCCGTCACCGCCGTCAGCGTCTCACCGATCTTCGGCGTGCCGGTGACGCTTACCGTACCATACATATAAGTCTTGTCCGGATCCAGGTTCAGGATTGAATCGGGATAGATTATCTGCACATCATCGGCGCTGTAGGTAAGCTTGAAGGGATCTCCGTTTTTGTCTGTAAAATTGTATCCGCCGCTGACACTGCCTGACACAGGGGACGCCATAAAATAGTAATCCGGATACCCTGACCATTCTTCATCGCAGTTCATCACATCAACCATATAGTTTTTGCCGTTGTATCTCACGATATTCCACATGTGTCCGCCGGATATGTCGGAGCCTTCTATCATTCCTGTGACAGAATAAACCTGAGTATTGTTAAAAGTGGACAGATCGCACAGGTACTGGAACGCCTTGCAATACCCCTCGCCCACCACCTTTGTATCCGGATCCTGATCGAACACATACAGAAGCTGGAACGGATCTCCGTAGTAGGTGTCATACAGCGGATGGTCCGGATCGCTGGCTATATTGCTTGCATCCTCGTTATATGCGGTAAGTTCACAGATGATGTCTTTATAGGCTTTCAGTTTCTCATAGTCGGATTTGTCCTTATTGTCCTCCACGATCTGCTTCGCGTACGCGACGATCCCTTCCGCTCTTTCAGCCGCCTGCGGGCTGAGATAATACTTGTTCTCCACCAGCTCCTCCGGGTCAGTGCCCTGGTAGGTCTCATATACCGAAATCTTGTACTGCAGCGCGGAAATGCTGACAGTGGTACCGACCACATTGTAATCGACACCCGTCGTAAAACCACTCATTTTATCATACCAGTACATATGGTATGGCAGATCCAGCACAAGACAGCTGAATATCTTTTTTGCATTGATATTCTCGTCAATGTAGTCACTAACCGCTTGATTGACCGCGTCCTCGTCTGTGCCATTCTCCAGCGGGACCTGGATTGACAGACCGGAAACCCAAAACTCCATCCGTCCGCCTGTTACCGCCTGCTGCTCAATAATAGACTTTAACTGGGTATAAATCTGCCGTTCCGTCTCGTTGAGATAGTCCATGGTGCTGCCCACGGAGCCCAGCAGCGCGGGGCTGGAGCTGACACGCTCTGTCTTTGTTTCTGCCTGCTGTACTGTCACAATTTCAGAGGCGGCTTCCGCAGGATCTTCTTCTGCCCAGGTGGTGACAGGAAATGCGGTCAGCGCCATCAGCATACAGAGCAGCATGGCTGTCATTCGTTTTTTCATCCTTTCATTCCCTCCTTCTTATGTTCCTTCTTATTGCGTTCCCGGTATCTGATGCAGAGAACAGTGATAATGGCGGCCGCGGTAAAGGAAATCACCCCTGCCAGCACATAGCCGCCCACGTCCTTATGCAGCAGAATAGAGCCATATAAAGAAAGCGTGGCAAAGTGCCCGGAACCTGCAAACGCTCCAAGCGTTCCGACCAGAGAAACAGTCAGGAAAAGGCACAGGGCGGACAGCCCAAAAAGGGCGCGCATTTCCTGTCCGCGCCGTTTCTGACGAACGCGTTTTTTTACCAATCCGACACGGGTTGCCGTATCATACATTCTTATTGCCCCCTTTCCCAAAAACCGGACCGAAAAAAACTTTCACTTATATAGGTACAAAAACTTCCAAAAACTCTCACATGGAAATTAACTTTTTCAAAAAATTTTAAGGCACAAAAAAGAGCCGCCAGATGGCGGCTCAACGCTCGTTTTCTGTTCAGTTTTCCGAATGGCCTGGAAGTGACGAAAAGAATTTTCCCGCGGCCTTTCCAAATATCACGGCCAGTACAGGCAGGGCGTAGGCCACATACTGCACCCAGCCTCCGTAGGCGATCAAAAGGTTATAAATGCCGTGGAAAATCACAGCGGTCCCCAGCAGACCGCAGATTCCGGCCACTTTCAGCCACCCATGCCGCCAGACATACATAAGCCCATAGCCCACAATGGCCCCGCAGACGATGTGCATGGCCCCCGTTCCAAAGCCCCGTATCAGCAGAAAGCTCAGGTGTTCTGCCCCATGCTGTATCAGGTAGCAGATATTTTCAAAGGTGGAAAACCCGGCGGCAACTGTGAGTACGGCAGGGCGTATCTTCTGTGGCTCCGGATCGAACACCAGCAGATAAAAAAGCATGGGAAGAAGTTTCATCACTTCTTCTACCACCGGGGCGATCTCTGCTGTAGCGTTGAAGGGGGTCGCACTGTAGATGGCTGCAAAAAAGGTATTCACATAGGCCGCCGCCAGACAGGCTCCTATGCCCGCAAGGGCAAAGATGAAAAAGCGGAGATATTTCCGTCCCATACAGAAAGCGGCAACAAGAAGCGGGGCGGCGATACACACGAAGATGTTTTCAATATAGGTCATGTCCGCACCGCCTTTCTTACTGCCGGAAACAGCGCAAGGAGTGAAGCGGTCACGGCAAAATCAAACCAGAAATAAGGATTCGCCAGGGTATCGCTCACCCAGGGATAGCTGGAGAGCCACAGACAGTTTTCCAAAACGATATAGCCTGTCATGACAACATGGAAAAACCTCTTGCCTTGATCCGGCTTAGGCTGCCTGTTTTGCCAGATAAGGCCCCGTATGGCCAGCAAAAGCATGGCGGACATCAGAGCGCCGACGATCAGGTTATAGAGCGCGTCGCCTATGCTGATAAAGTACACAGTCAGCGGTATTTCGATCACGAGCGCAAGCCACGGCGCCCGGCTGTGCAGCGCGCGCTCCTCTTTGTCCGAGAGGCTGTATTGCAGCAGAAGCAAAAAGAGGAAACAGCTTATCCATCCGATGTCCGACACATAGAACATCGGCGGTGCGTCCGCGACAAGAAGTGTGTAAAGCAGCCAGTAGAGCATGCCGAACCCGAAACAGCCATAGAAACAGCAGAGCAGGAAATAAGGCTGTCTGCGGCTTCGCAGATAGAATACTCCGGAAAGAACACAGCCGGACAGCGCGGCCAACAGCTGCGTCAGGTTGTCAATGAACTCTACCATCGCCGTCTCCCGTTTCCTCATCCTTTTCCCGAAAGGCTTTCAGCTTAAAACACAGGACAGTTACGCATACGCCCAGGGCAAAAGCCAAAAGCCCGATGATAATATATCCGGCGGCAGCGCTGCCGCCGAAAATGCTCGCTGCTGTTTCATATTCCGTATAGTTCCCGGCAGCCAGTTTCTCAGAAATGCCGGGCATGGCAAAGGATACACCCACGATCACGGCAAGACAGACCACCGTCGGGGACAGTGCCAAAAGGCGGTTCCTCCGCTGCCGTTTCTGCCCCTCGATCTGCTCCACACGCCGCTTGACAGCGGCTACACGTTCCTCGTTACTCCGCATGGGTAATCCCCTCCTCTTTCAAAAGCTTTCGCAGGCTTTGTTTTCCGCGATAGACCATGTTTGTGATCTGTTTTACACTTTTTCCCATAACCTCGGCGGCCTGTGCGTAGCTCAATTCTTCAAAGTAGGTAAGATACAGGGCTTCCCGGTACTCCGTATGCAGCCGCCCCATGCAGAGATGCAGGATACGGCTGTGCTCCCTGTCCTTTATTACTTCCTCGATCAGAGTCTCCGCCTCCGGTTCCTTTGCCAAATCTTCCAGACTGAACACAGCGGGCCGCCTGCTTTTATGCCGCAGCGCCATGTGGCGGGCGGCTTTATAGAGATAGGCTTTCAGGCCGCCGTCCCGGATACGGGGACGCTTTGCAAGCAGATAGGAAAACACTTCGATCATCAAGTCCTCGGCCTCGTGAATGTCGCGCAGATAGCCATTTATGTATAGAGTAAGGGCGTCGCCGTATCGGTTCATCAACACCGTAAGCCCCGCCTCGTCGCCGTCCAGATAGCGGCGGTAAAGTTCTTCATCAGTCATTCTTTCCGTCCCCTGCCGAATCAGTTTCTATTGTACAATTTCACAAATCTATATTCATTATATACGCATATCAGCAGAGTTACAATAGTTCGTCCCTTTTGGCGGCGGCTGCGCATCCTGTGGACGCTGAAATTTGAAATAAGTGAATAACAAGAAAAAAATTAAGAGGATCTTGACAAACCGGGAGCCTGTGATAGAATGGAAGAGTAATTTTTGATAAAGGCTATGAACGTGTAAAGTAGAGACCCATTTTCTATCAGAGAGAGAGGATCACCGGCTGCGAGTCCTCTTTAGTTCAGATGGTGATCGAATTTCCCACGGAAGCCGCGCTTCTGAAATCGGATCGGGCAGAGAAGGCAGTAGGAGGCGCCGTAGGCTGTACGTTACACAGACCGGAGTGCCCGCATCTGGCATGCGGGAATCAGGGTGGTACCGCGGGTATATGACCCCGTCCCTTTTGGGACGGGGTTTTTCTATTATGGGAAATGGTTATACGGGAATATTGCAGAAAATTTTATTGTGCCCGAAAGGCATGGACCGGGAAAGGAGTAAGTAAAAGATGAAAGAAAAACTGGAACAGATCAAGGCGGAGGCGATCGCGCAGATACAGGCTGCAGACATTCCGGAAAAGTTAAATGACGTGCGGGTCAGATTCCTTGGCAAGAAAGGGGAGCTGACAGCTGTACTGAAGGGAATGAAAGATGTGGCGCCGGAAGACAGGCCCAAGGTTGGGCAGATGGTGAATGATGCCAGAGCTTCCATCGAAGCGCTTCTGGAGGAATCCAGGACAAAAATGGAGCGGGCGATCCGGGAAAAGAAGATGCAGGAAGAAGTGATCGACGTCACCCTTCCGTCCAGAAAAAATATTATCGGACACCGTCACCCGAATACGATCGCGCTGGAAGAAGTGGAGCGTATTTTCATCGGTATGGGATATGAGGTCGTGGAAGGTCCGGAAGTAGAGTATGATGAGTACAATTTCGAGAAGCTGAATATCCCGGCTGACCATCCGGCCAAGGATGAGCAGGATACATTTTACATCAACAAGGATATCGTGCTCCGGACCCAGACTTCTCCTGTGCAGGCACGTGTGATGGAACAGGGAAAGCTGCCGATCCGGATGATCGCCCCGGGAAGAGTGTTCCGTTCGGATGAAGTGGACGCGACTCACTCCCCTTCTTTCCATCAGATCGAGGGACTGGTCATCGACAAGAACATTTCTTTTGCGGATCTGAAGGGCACCCTGGAAGTATTCGCGAAAGAACTGTTCGGACCGGAGACAAAGACGAAATTCCGTCCCCATCATTTCCCGTTCACGGAGCCCAGCGCGGAAGTGGATGTCAGCTGTTTCAAATGCGGAGGAAAAGGATGCCGTTTCTGCAAGGGGTCCGGCTGGATCGAGATTCTGGGATGCGGCATGGTACATCCCCATGTACTTGAAATGTGCGGGATCGATCCAGAGGAATACGGCGGATTCGCGTTTGGGGTCGGTCTGGAACGTATCGCTCTCCTGAAATATGAGATCGACGACATGAGGCTTCTGTATGAGAATGACATCAGGTTCTTAAAGCAGTTTTAATATTTGGAAGAACAGAGGAAGGAAAGGGTTGAAAAGATGAATACTTCATTATCTTGGATAAAAGCATATGTTCCGGGGCTTGATGTGACCGCGCAGGAATACACGGACGCGATGACACTCTCGGGAACGAAGGTGGAAGGATATGAAAAACTGGACAGGGATCTGGACAAGATCGTGATCGGCCAGATCGAGAAGATCGAGAAGCATCCGGACGCGGATAAGCTGATCATCTGCCAGGTAAATATCGGGACGGAGACGATTCAGATTGTTACAGGAGCTCCTAATGTGAAAGAGGGAGACAAGGTGCCGGTGGTTCTGGACGGCGGCCGTGTGGCGGGCGGACATGAGCCGGGCCAGAAGGTCGAGGGCGGCATCAAGATCAAGAAAGGAAAGCTCCGCGGCGTGGAAAGCTGCGGAATGATGTGTTCCATCGAAGAGCTTGGCTCCACAAAAGATATGTATCCGGAAGCGCCGGAATACGGGATTTATATTTTCCCGGAAGACGCCAAAGTGGGAGCCAGCGCCATAGAGGCTCTGGGACTGAATGACACCGTGTTTGAGTATGAGATCACATCCAACCGTGTGGACTGCTTCAGCGTGATCGGCATCGCGAGAGAGGCTGCCGCTACATTCCGAAAGGAATTTAAGCCTCCGGTAGTGACGCCTGTGGGAAATGAAGAAGACGTAAATGACTATGTCAGAGTGACAGTGGAAAATACAGATCTCTGCCCCCGGTACTGCGCAAGGGTCGTGAAGAACGTCAAGATCGGACCCTCTCCGGAGTGGATGCAGAGAAGGCTTGCTTCCGTGGGAATCCGGCCGATCAACAACCTGGTGGATATTACAAACTATGTAATGGAAGAGTACGGACAGCCTATGCACGCTTATGACCTGGATACCATCGCGGACCGGCATATCGTTGTGAAGACGGCAAAGAACGGAGAAAAGTTTGTCACTCTGGACGGCCAGGAGCGGACAATGGATGAGAACGTGCTCATGATCTGCGACGGGGAGAAGGCGATCGGCATTGCCGGGATCATGGGAGGAGAAAATTCCATGATCACAGATGACGTAAAGACAATGCTCTTCGAGGCGGCCTGCTTTGACGGGGTAAATATCCGGAAATCAAGCAAACGTGTGGGCTTAAGGACAGAGGCTTCCGCGAAGTTTGAAAAAGGACTGGATCCCAACAATGCCCAGGCGGCGATCGACCGGGCCTGCCAGCTGGTAGAAGAGCTGGGCGCCGGCGAGGTCGTGGGCGGCATTGTGGATATTTACGGCAAGAAGAAAGAGCCGGTGAGGGTGCCTTTTGACGCAGATCAGATCAATGCGCTTCTCGGGACAGCGATCCCGGAGGAAGAGATGCTGGGGTACTTCAAGATGCTTGATCTGGAGTATGATCCGGCAGCCAGGGAAGTGATCGTGCCGACCTTCCGGCAGGATCTGTTCCGCCTTGCGGATCTTGCGGAGGAAGTGGCAAGATTTTACGGCTATGACAATATTCCCACAACACTGCCGTCCGGTGAGTCCACCACGGGAAAACTGTCATTTAAGCTGCGCATCGAACAGGTGGCAAGGGACATTGCGGAGTTCTGCGGGTTCAGTCAGGGGATGACTTATTCCTTTGAGAGCCCGAAAGTGTTTGACAGGCTGCTGATCCCGGCGGATTCCTCTCTGCGCAGGACGGTGGAGATTATGAATCCTCTTGGTGAAGACTACAGCATCATGCGTACTACGTCATTGAATGGGATGCTCACCTCTCTGGCGACGAACTATAACAGGAGAAATAAAGATGTGCGTCTGTATGAGCTGGGGAATATTTATCTTCCGAAGGCGCTTCCGCTAACAGAGCTTCCGGAAGAAAGGATGCAGTTTACCCTTGGAATGTACGGAGAAGGCGATTTCTTTACCATGAAGGGTGTGGTGGAAGAATTCTTTGAGAAGATCGGAATGAAAGGCCGGGAGAAATATGACCCTGAGGCCGGCCGGTCCTATCTCCATCCAGGACGCCAGGCCAACATTATTTATGACGGAAAAGTCATGGGATATCTGGGCGAAGTACATCCGGAAGTGGCGGATACTTACGGGATCGGGGAGCGCGCTTACATTGCGGTGATCGACATGCCGGAAGTCCTGCCCTATGCCACATTTGACAGAAAGTATACAGGGATCGCAAAATACCCATCAGTCACAAGAGATATCAGTATGGTAGTGCCGAAAGAGATTCTGGTAGGACAGATCGAGGAAGTTATTGAAAAGAAAGGCGGGGCTCACCTGGAGAGTTTCCGGCTGTTCGATCTGTACGAAGGATCCCAGATCAAAAAAGGATTCAAGTCTGTGGCGTACTCGATTGTATTCCGGGCAAAGGACAGAACGCTGGAAGACGCGGATGTTACCGCTGCCATGGAAAAGATATTGAAAGGACTGGAAGGACTTGGAATAGAGTTGAGGCAGTAATTGTGAAAAAAGTGTGAACGGGGTCAGGCCCCTTTTAAAAGGGGCCTGACCCCGTTTGACGGAGCTGCCAGAATATTCAGAAAAAAGGAGAATACAGTGAAGACTAGTGATTTTTATTATGAGCTGCCCCAGGAACTGATCGCCCAGGATCCGCTGGAGGACCGTTCTTCTTCGCGGCTTCTTGTTCTGGACAAGGAGACGGGAGAGGTGGAGCACCACGTATTCCGGGAGATTATCGATTATCTGCATCCGGGAGACTGTCTTGTCATCAATGACACGAAGGTGATCCCGGCGCGGCTGATCGGAGTGAAGGAAGACACCGGGGCAAAGATCGAAGTGCTTCTCTTAAAGCGGGGCGCGGATGATGTGTGGGAGACACTGGTAAAACCCGGGCGGAAAGCCAGGCCGGGAGCCAGGATCAGCTTCGGGGACGGACTGCTGATCGGGGAGGTAGTGGATGTAGTAGACGAGGGGAATCGTCTGATCCGTTTTGAGTATGAGGGAATCTTTGAGGAGATACTGGACCAGCTGGGACAGATGCCTCTGCCGCCCTATATCACTCATCAGCTGAAGGACAAGGACAGATATAATACAGTATACGCAGAGCATCCCGGCTCTGCGGCGGCGCCTACAGCAGGACTGCATTTTACGCCGGAGCTTTTGGGAGAAATTAAGAAAAAAGGTGTGGATATCGCGCATGTAACACTCCATGTAGGGCTGGGGACATTCCGGCCGGTGAAGGTGGATGATGTAGAGAACCATCATATGCATTCGGAGTTTTATATGATCGATGAGGAGGCCGCAGAGAAGATCAACCGGGCAGGAGCCGGGGGCGGCCGTGTGATCTGCGTGGGCACCACCAGCTGCCGTACGGTGGAATCTGCGGCGGATGAGAACGGGAAACTGAAGGCCTGCAGCGGCTGGACGGACATTTTTATCTATCCGGGGTACAGGTTCAAGGTGCTGGACGCCCTGATCACCAATTTTCATCTGCCCGAATCTACGCTGATCATGCTGGTGTCCGCACTGGCGGGCAGGGAGCATATACTGGCGGCGTATGAGGAAGCGGTGAGAGAGAGATACCGGTTCTTCAGCTTTGGTGACGCCATGTTTATACATTGAGTACGGAAACTGACGACAAAGTGTTTTGCCGTCAGTTTCTTTTATCGTCAATTTCTTTTATTTGCCCGCTTTTATCTGATATGTTATAATAAATCATATTATTGTCACAAAATATACCGCTTGGAAAGAAGCCCTGTTTTTGATAAAGCAGGATAATGAGGACTTGAAAGGAGTGGATGAATGAAGACAGGACGGCTTCTGGCGGCAGGTCTACTTGAAAAATTGAAAGAATCTTTGATTTCTGTACTTCCCACGATTATTCTTGTACTGGCGCTTTCGTTTACTGTCGCGCCCATCTCATCGAGCATACTTCTGTGCTTTCTGATGGGAGGAGCGCTTCTTATTCTGGGAATGATGTTTTTTACTCTGGGGGCGGAGCTTGCCATGACTCCCATGGGAGAAAGGGTTGGCACATGCATCACCCGGAGCAAACGTTTGTGGATGATCATTGCGCTGGCATTCTTTTTGGGATTTATCATTACAATCTCTGAACCTGATCTGCAGGTGCTGGCCCGGCAGGTGGCGTCTGTGCCGGACTCCGTATTGATCCTGGCAGTGGCCTGTGGAGTCGGATTTTTCCTTGTGGTGGCATTTCTGCGCATGTTGTTCAGTATTTCTCTGCCTAAAATGCTCTCTGTTTTTTACCTTTTGGTCTTTGTGCTGGCCTTTTTCGCGCCGGACAGCTTTCAGAGCGTGGCGTTTGATTCCGGAGGAGTCACAACCGGGCCCATGACAGTTCCTTTTATTATGGCACTGGGTGTGGGTCTTGCGGCCGTGCGTAATGACCGTCATGCGGTGGAAGACAGTTTTGGTCTGGTTGCTCTGTGTTCGATCGGCCCGATCCTGGCAATCCTGATCCTGAGCCTGATCTATCGCCCTGACGGTGGAAATTATGCGGCGTCACTGACCATACCGGAGATCAGAGATTCCGTGGAACTGTGGGAGCTGTTTGCCCATGGGATCCCGGAATATATGTCGGAGATTGCGCTGTCTCTCCTTCCGATCATCCTGTTTTTCGCTGTGTTTCAGATACTGGTACTGAAACTGCCCAAAAGACAACTTTTAAAGATTCTGGCGGGTCTGGTCTACACTTATATAGGACTGGTCCTGTTCCTGACCGGCGTGAATGTGGGATTTCTGCCGGCAGGGAATTATCTTGGAAATGTGATGGGATCTTCTTCCTATCCATGGCTGCTGGTGCCGGTTGCCATGATACTCGGATTTTTTATCGTAAGAGCGGAGCCGGCGGTCTATGTACTGAACAAACAGGTGGAGGAGATTACAGACGGAGCCATATCTGAGAAATCTATGGGAATGGCTTTGTCAGCAGGTGTTGCCTTCTCACTGGGTATCGCAATGATCCGTGTCTTGACCGGTATCTCCATTATGTGGTTTATAATTCCGGGATATGCCATAGCGATCGGAATCTCTTTCTTTGTGCCGAAGATATATACAGCTATCGCATTTGACTCCGGAGGAGTCGCTTCCGGTCCTATGACTGCCGCATTTCTGCTTCCTCTGGCACAGGGAGCCTGTGCCGCGGTGGGCGGGAATATGGTGACAGATGCGTTCGGGGTAGTGGCGATGGTAGCTATGACCCCGCTGATTACGATCCAGCTCATGGGGATTTATGCAAAAGTAAAGTCAAGGATCACCGCCGGAAGGGAAAAGGTTTCGGATGCCTCGTATGGTCTGGAACTCCTGGGGGACGATGAGATCATTGAGTTATAAAAGAAAGGGAGTTGTATGAGCGAGTTATTCTGGATGACAGCTATTATTGACAGACACCGCATGAAAGAATTTGAAAAATTTTATGAGAAGAACGGTGTAATGGTAAATCTGATCACCTTAGGAAAAGGAACTGCAGGGACAGAGATTTTAAGTTATTTTGGTCTGGAGGAGACAGAAAAATCTGTGATCATGTCTGTTGTGACAGACGAGACATGGAAAAAGATCAAGAGCGGACTTCAAAAGGAAATGCAGATAGATATACCTGGAACCGGGATCGCCGTGATCATCCCGGTAAGCAGCATGGGAGGGAAAAAGCAGCTTCGCTTTTTTATCCGGGCCCAGCATTTCGAGAGAGGAGAGGAGACGGTATTGAAGAATACAAAATATGAACTTCTGGTGGTTACAGCCAACCAGGGTTATACGGAACAGGTTATGGAAGCGGCCAGAAAAGCCGGCGCCGGAGGAGGAACTATGCTGCATGCAAAGGGAACGGGAATGGAAGGTGCCCAGCATTTTCTGGGAGTGACACTTGCTGCAGAGAAAGAAGTGATCATGATCGTGGTGAAAAAAGAACAAAAAAATACGATCATGAAGGCAATTATGGAGGATGCGGGACTGCAGTCCCGGGCAAAGGCCATCGTATTCTCTGTCCCGGTTACGGATACTGCCGGAATGAGGCTTACGGAAGAAGAATAGGGCTGCCGGTATAAGCAGCATACGGTCCGCATATTGTAGTTATAATGAGAAAAGGGGAGCTCCTTTTTATGAAAGGATGTGTTTCTTCCTGTCTGCTGCTGGCAGCCCTCCTGTATTTCGCGGGCGGCCTGTTTCAGGTCCTTGGAAGGGAAACTTCTTCTATGGTGGGAATATTCGGAAATATGTCTGCACAGAGACCAGTGACTCGGACAGAAGAGCCTGGGGACAGCATTGGGGAAGAGAGAAAAGAAACCATTCCGGATGAAGCATTTCTTGCAGATTTTGCTGTTATCCTGCAGATGCCTCAACTGCCCACGGGATGTGAGATTACAGCGTTGACAATGATACTGGGCTATTATGGATATGTTGTGGACAAAACGGTTATGGCATCTGACTACCTGCCGGTCCTTCCGGCTGAATTCTATCAGGGGACAGACGGAAAGCTGTATGGTCCTGATATGGAGGACCATTTTGTCGGAGATCCGGCTTCCTCCGGATACGTATGCGGGCCGGGGGCCATTGTCGCGGCGGGGAACCGGTACCTTGCAGAACAGGGAAGCCGGATGCGGGTGGAAGATATGACAGGAGCGTCTCCGGAAACACTTTACCGGCTGGTGGCCCGGGGAATTCCGGTGCTGGTCTGGGTGACCATTGGAATGAAGGAACGGCGTGAAGTACAAGGATGGTATACAGAGGACGGACGTTATATGGAATGGAGCAGCAACGACCATGGAGCCGTGCTCATTGGCTACAGTGAAGATACGGTTACAGTGGCGGATCCGATCCTGGGACTTCGGGTATACAGCAGAAGCATGTTTGAGCGTGTATTCGCATCCCGGGAAAACCAGTGTGTGATACTTAGAAATATGTGATTTCTTCGGCATAAACCTCCATGCGGGAGCATAGGATTCTGCACGGAGGTGATTTTTTGATCTATGTGGTCGATCAGGGAGATACGCTGGAAATGATTTCCGGACAGACGGGTGTCCCTGTATGGAAGATCGTTTATGATAATCAACTTCAGGACAGAGACAGCCTGGTGCCCGGGCAGGCGCTTCTGATCCTCGGAGAGGGTGAGACGGGGAAACTGGCAGGGGCCATGACAGTGGGCGGGTATGCCTATCCGTTTGTAGAACCGGAACTGCTTAAGCAGTCCTTTCCGGCTCTTAGAGAACTTCTTGTCTTTTCGTACGGATTTACATTTGAAGGCGCTCTGATCCCACCGCCCCAGGATGATCTGTGGATGATCGAAACAGCCTGGGAGCAGGGGGCGCAGCCTCTGATGGTCCTGACTCCGTTTTCCGGAGGAGCTTTTAATAATCAACTGATAAAAGTCCTGGTGGAAAATGAAGAGATCCAGGCCAGGCTGATTGAAGAAATGCTTCAGACAGTCAGTGACCGGGGATATGCAGGGGTAGATATAGATTTTGAGTACATTCTTCCGGAAAACAGGCAGCAGTTTGTGGACTTTGTCGGGAAAGTGCGTAAGAGAATGAACGAAAACGGATATAAGGTATCTGTGGCAGTGGCTCCCAAGGTGTCGGACGGACAAAAAGGACTCCTTGTAGAGGGGCTGGACTATGCGCTGATCGGAGAAAATGCCGACTTCGTGTTCCTGATGACATATGAATGGGGATATACTTATGGCCCTCCTATGGCAGTGGCCCCTCTTGATAAAGTGCGTCAGGTGGTAGAATACGCAGTTACAAAAATACCGCAGGAGAAACTGATCATGGGCGTGCCGAACTATGGATACGACTGGCCGCTTCCCTATGAGAGGGGAATCACAAGAGCCCGAACGGTCGGAAATGTGGAGGCAGTGGAGATCGCGGCGGCCAATGGCGCTTCCATCGAGTACGCGCAGGTGGCACAGAGCCCATGGTTTACATACCGCATCGCCGGAATCGAACATGTCGTGTGGTTTGAAGATGTCAGGAGTATTGAGGCGAAATGGAATCTGGCCCGTGAATACAGTCTTTCGGGAGTGTGGTACTGGAATCTGATGCGGCCATTCCGGGCCAACTGGCTGCTGCTGGAATAGCCAGAACTTCTGCTTTTAGAATATCAGGACGGGATATACAGGTATGGAAATATGGAGTATAATCAATACCTGTAAAGGAGACACAAATGGACAGAAGAGAAACATCTGAGATTATCATTTTCAGTTTTACAAGAGAGGGAACATATCTGAATAGAAAATGGTGCGGGCAGCTTGTCGGGAACGGGAAGTCCTGCAGCGGATATGCTCCGTCAAAATATGTGGGAAAAGACGGAACACACAATAATTCAGATGGGACGGAAAGGCAGCCGGCAGACGGAGATTCCGTGAGGATCAGCGCCCTGCCGGAGGATCTGAAGAAAATGATCGGGGATCACTGGGGCAGATCAAGTTTTGTATTCATCGGAGCGGCCGGCATAGCTGTCAGGTCCATTGCACCGTATGTGAAGGACAAGTTTACAGATTCTCCGGTTCTTGTGGCAGATGAAAGAGGTCAGTACATTATCCCGATCCTTTCCGGCCATATAGGAGGCGGAGTGGAACTTGCCGATGAGATCGCGCTGCTGACCGGCGCCCTGCCGATCCATACTACGGCGACAGATGTCAGAAGAAAATTTGCCGTCGATGTGTTCGCAAAGAAAAACAGCCTGCGCCTTTTAGACAGAGCTGCGGCGAAGGAAATATCCGCAGCGGTGCTGGAAGGGGAACGTATTGCTTTCTGGCCGGAGTATGAAGGATGCAGGATTAGCGGAGAAATTCCCGAAGAACTTATACTGTGCCGCAGCAGACAGGAGACAGAACAGTACCGGTACCGTATCATCGTAATGGACAGATACTCTTGCGAGTATAAGGCAGAGATGGCGGGAACGCTTATCCTGCGGCCGGAGAATATAATCGTCGGGATCGGCTGCAGGCGGGGGATCAGAGCGGAACTGTTGGAACAGGGACTGGCAGATATCCTGGCAGAACACGGACTGGTGCCCGAGCAGATAGAGGCCGTTGCCAGCATTGATCTGAAAAGAGAGGAACCTGCTGTTCTGGCTCTGACAGAGAAATATAAGATCCCGTTTTTTACTTATCCGGCAGAGGAACTGCGGAAGATACAAAATGTTACGCAGCGATCTGACTTTGTCCAACAGACGACGGGAGTGGACAATGTCTGTGAAAGAGCGGCTCTCAGGTGCTGCCCGGAAGGAATCCTGATCCAGGGGAAATGTACCAGAGATTCCATGACAGCCGCGCTGGTGAGGCGGCCGGTGGAATTTTAAAAGAGAACAGGGTATGGGACAGCGGCTGTTTTTTATCGGCAGGCGTTCCATACCCTGTATATTAGTTGTATTGTTTTCGGAAGTGTATAAATCACGGATGGCAATCAGGGGTGTCAGGGCCAGATACCGCGGAGATTTTTTGCTTCTACAACACGTTTTACTGCTATTAAGTAGGCGCCGGTGCGCAGAGTCGTCTTGTTTTCAGCGGAAATATTCCATACAGACTCGAAGGCCTGATCCATAATATATTTCAGCTGTTCATTTACATGTTCTTCACTCCAGCTTACGGACTGGATATTCTGTACCCATTCAAAGTATGAGACAACAACGCCTCCCGCATTTGCAAGAATATCAGGAACTACAGTGATCTTTCGTCTTTTCAGTATCTCATCTGCCTCAACGGATGTAGGCCCGTTAGCCCCTTCCACGATAATTTGCGCATGAATGTTTTCAGCATTTTCAGCATTGATCTGATTTTCCAGCGCAGCCGGTATAAGCAGTGTTGTTTTCATCTGAAGCATTTCTGCATTGGAAATATGGACTATATTTTCTCTATTATAATCCTTTAATAGTTTTTCTTTTCCAGAACGTACATAATCAGTGATGGCAGGGATGTCAAGCCCGTCAGGTGAATAAATACCTCCGGAAACATCGCTGACGGCGATGACTTTTACACCCGCTCTGTAAAGGAGAGAGGCAGTTACACTGCCTACATTTCCCATTCCCTGTACGATGGCAGTCGTATCGGAAATAGAAATATCCATGGCTTTTAAGGTATTTAAAGCAGTGATCACAACGCCTCGCCCTGTAGCTTCCTGGCGCCCCACTGCTCCGCCAAGCTGAAGCGGTTTCCCGGTTACTACTCCGGGAATACAATGACCCTTTAACATACTGTATGTATCCATGATCCAGCCCATTACATTCGCATTTGTACCGACATCCGGGGCCGGAATATCCTGATCCGGGCCAATAACAGGAGCGATCATGGCCGTGAAGCGTCGGGTGAGGCGGCGGATCTCTCCTTCTGACAGTTTGGAAGGATCGCATACGACACCGCCTTTTCCGCCGCCATAGGGAATGTTTACGACAGCACATTTAAACGTCATCCATGCCGCAAGAGCCTTTACTTCGTCAATTGTTACATCCTGGTGATACCGGATACCGCCTTTGGCCGGGCCCCGGGAAGTGGAATGCTGTACCCGAAATCCTTCAAACACCCGCATACTGCCATCATCCATCCTTACAGGAATTGAAACTTTCAGTTCACGTTCCGGATAAATAATAGGGTCATAATCACTTTTTGAATAACCAAGGATTGATGCGGCAGCAGTAATAGTTGTTATAACATTGTCAAAAGGATTATATTTCTCAGTCTTCATAATGCTTTTCCTTTCTTTTAATAATATTAGAGTAGATTGATCGGAATATAAATATGCAATATGCAATATATTGCAAAAGTGAAAAAAATAAATATACTGAGGAATGAGCCTCATAAAATGCAACCGGCAGAATTGTTGAAACGGATTCAGAAGACCGCACGGCTGCATTCACAAATGAAGCTGTCATAAATGCATCGGCCAATATTAAAATTTTAGCAAAGGCGTAATATCAGATAATCGGCATCCCGGTGTCAGGTCGCAGGTCCTCATCAGAAAATTCAATTTATCAATACGTTCCCCCGACCTGGGAGCCCCGTTTTTGATAAAGCCTACCTGAAGACCGACTGCAAAGTCCATGACAACATCGCCGATCACACCGCCTGCTCTTCCGGAAGGAATCGCGAATAGCCCGTGTTCTTTTGCAAATGCGTATGTGTCCATGGCTTCGCTGATCGTTCCGATCTGATTCGGCTTCAGTATGAATCCGTCCAGGGCATTGATCTCATAAGCTTTTTTCAGTCTGCCCTGATTTGTTGCGATAAGGTCGTCTCCGATGATGTTGGTCCTGGTGATCTCCCGATGTGCCTTTGCATAGGCGTCCCAGTCCTCTTCATCCAGAAGATCTTCAATGAAAACAAAAGGAAATTTCTCAGTCAGATATTTGGCATAGAGGATCAGTTCATCGGCAGACACTCTTTTTCCTTTTAAAAGATAGGTATTTGACTCTTTGTCATACATTTCACTGGAAGCACAGTCAAGAGCAAAACCAAATTTCCCTGTATAACCGCATATGTCGATGGCTTCGGCGATCAGTTCCAGGTTTATTTCCGGGTCATCGGACGGAGAGACATAGCCGTAGGATGGAGCGACTTCCGGTTTATAGCCCAGATATTTTTCAATCGTTTTCTCCAGCTGCTGGAATGTGTTGACACCCATTTCGACGGCCTCATAGATGTCTGAGGCGCCATACGGCATAATAATAAATTCATTAAAGGGCTGGATGAAATTGTCATATCTGCCCCCGTTTATAACATTGAAACTCGGCACGGGCACCGTCTGTATTTTGTTTTTAGCAATGTACTGATACAATGGCTCCCGGAACGATTCGGCAGCGGCTCTCAGCACCGCGATAGACGTAGAGTAGATCGCATTTCCGCCAAGGACATGTTTGTTTTGTGTGCCGTCCAGGTTTATCATAATCTGGTCGATCTTCTGCTGCTCAGAGACATCTATGCCGCATAATTCCGGCGCGATCAGTGTGTTAACATTATCTACGGCTTTATGTACGCTCATGCCATGATATTCATCAGGATCATTATCGCGAAGAACCAGAGACTCAAACATTCCGACTGATGAACCGGTGGGCGCACAGCCTCTTCCAAGAAATCCTTCATCAGTGATTACATCTACCTCTACCATCGGTCTGCACTTACAGTCCAGGATCTGGCGGGCATGGATGGATTTGATTTTTGAACTCATTGTGTTAGTCCTCTACTTTCGGAATATATAATACGTTGAAATCACAGAGATTCGTTCCGGTGTTCCCGGTAAATACAGTATCCCCGATCTCTTCCAGAGCTTCGTAGCTTGCATGGCCGCGCAGCGCTCCGTGTACATCCACGCCTTTCTGTACTGCCCGGCTGTAGCTGGAGGAATCGCAGATGCCCCCTGCCGCCGGAGTGGTTCCGTCTGTTCCCTCAGAATCAATAGACAGCATGCAGGCACCCTTTGTCTTGGATGCAAGAATAGAAAAGCTTAAAACAAGTTCCTGCCCGGGCCCGCCATGTCCGGTGATCAGGCGGTTGTCCAGAATCTGTGTTGTAGTTTCACCAGAACTCAGGATAACGCAGGGCGGCTGGATCGGATTGCCATAGGCCTGCACCTCTCTTGCGACAGAGGCGAAAAAGGAGCCGGCATCTTTGCTTTCCCCCTCCAAAAAGGAGGTGAGGATCATTGCGGGAATCCCCATGTCTTCCGCGATCTGTTTTGCATAAATGCAGGAGTCGGGGAGCGTGTTGAGAAGATAATAAGTATTATCCGGAAAAGCTTTGGGCGTTTCCCATTCCGGCCCCGCATTCATAAGATGGTCTACGACTCTTTTAGGAAGACGGTCCGCAACATTGTAATTGCGGATGACCTTTCTGGCATCCTCCAGAGTGGTCTTGTCAGGCCCCATGGGAGTACTGGCATAATCCTTATAGGGGACCCCGATATCTCCGGTAGCCGGGCTGCCTACTGCGTCGCTGATTCCGAAACCAATGAGTTCAGCGCCGACAGACTGGATCCGTTTCGCGAGCATTCCTCCGTTTAATGCGGAAATATGGCGGCGTATTGCATTGATCTCATAGATACCTGCTCCAGATTTGAGCATAACGTCTGTTGTTTTTATTTCATCTTCTAGAGTGATCCCATCAATAGGACAACTCATGAGGGCAGAACTCCCTCCGCTGATAACAACGATGAAAAGGTCGTCAGGACCGGCCTGGTCGACAAGCTCCAGGATCTTTAGGCAGGCTTCATAACCAGCCTGATTTGGGAGAGGATGACCACCTATATAAACTTCTGTTTTTTGAAAATGGTCGGATTCTTCCAAGATTTTGACAATCGCAATTCCTCTTGTCAGTTTTTCCCCAAGAATCTCATCTACGGCCTTGGCCATATGATTGCAGGCCTTTCCGGCGCCAAGAAGATAGACATGTCTCTTTTTTGAGAGATCCCAGGATTTTGAACCAATATGTAATATATTGCCATCAACGCGCATAATGCTTTTGATCCGGTGATAGGCATCCAATTGTTGAAGGGTTTTTTCAGTGATATCCAGGACGATTTTTCGGGACTCTGAATCGCCATGCGCAATAAGGGCATTGTAGTTTTTGATTTTTCTCATGGATAAATCCCTCTTCTTTAATTAATAGTATTAAATAAGACTAAATACACTAAAAATAAGACAAAAATGTATTGAAATATACTTTTATATTAGTGCGATATATTAAATCTGTCAATGATTTCGGCAAATAAAAATGAAAATAGTGAAATAATTACAAAAAATTGAAATGAATATTGTGAAAATAAACAAATTATATTCTTAAAATGGCAAAAAATATTGACATATGCGATATATTATAATACTATTAATGTATTAAATAAGACATTAAGAACTAAAAAGGACAAATTACAATTGAAACTTAAATAATTGTGAAAGGAGAATTGAGATGACCCATAAAACAGAGTTTCTATATTTATCGGAACAAGATACGATAAAAGCAGGAGTTCTTAATGCAGAAAAATGTATTGACAATGCCCAGGAAGTTTTTACCTTGCTGAGCAAGGGAGATTACTTGATGGGAGGGAGCAACCATAACAGTCATGGACTTGGACTGGTTTTCCCAAAAGAGAGTCCTTTTCCAAATATGCCTGTAGCCGGTCCGGACAGAAGGTTTGTGGCTATGCCTGCATATCTGGGAGGAAGATTTGATGTATGTGGGAATAAGTGGTATGGATCGAATGCGGAAAATCCAAAGAAAGGACTGCCAAGATCAGTGCTTACAGTTACGTTAAATGATAAGGATACGGGAGAACCGCTGGCATTTATGTCTGCGAATCTGCTGAGCGCAGCCAGGACAGGAGCAGTTCCGGGAGTAGCTGCCAGACATCTGGCGAGAAAAGATTCAGAAGTGATCACTGTGCTGGGGTGCGGGCAGATCAACCGTTCCTGTCTCCGTTCTATCGTGACTCAGCTGCCCAACGTAAAAAAGATAATCTGCTACGATATTTTTAAGGAGGCGTCGGAAAGATTTCTGACATGGGAAAAGGGAGAACTGGGGATTGAAGGCGAGGTTGTCCTTGACCTGGAGAGCGCAGTGAAGGAAGCAGATGTGATCACGGTTGCCGCATCAAGGCTGAAACCGCTGTATGTGAAAGACGAGTGGATGAAAGAAGGAGTTACCGTGCTTATCACAGGTCCTATGCAGACGGATGATTCTTTCTGGATGGATACTACTCTGATCTACGACAATGTAAGGCTTCATGAGGCCTATGTGCAGGAAGCAGTTGAATCAGGGGATAAAGCGGCTTATTACAAAGGGGTGATAGGAGGCCCCGTCTATACATTGATCGATGCCGGGAAAATGCCTGCTCTTAAAGATTCAACCAGTATCGGAGAAGTTATCATGGGTGAAAAGCAGGGGAGAAAAGATGAAAAGGACAGAGTCACGTTTATCGCCTGCGGAATGGCGACCTTTGATGTGGGGCTGGGATACGATCTGTATCAGACAGCACTGAAAGAAGGGATTGGGACGAAGTTGACTTTATGGGACGATCCGTATCAGAAATAGGGAAAAGGAGGATGATCAGTATGGATTACACAAGATCGTCAAGACTGGAAACAAAATTCTGCGGAAAAACTTTGATCAATCCGTTTTTGATTTCCGCCTCTCCGTCTTCAGACAGTCGGAGCAAGGTTGAACGGGCTTTTCAGGCAGGATGGGCAGGGGTCGTATTTAAAACAACAGCACTTCCCGAATATGCACCGGTCCTGGCAGAGCCGAATATGGCCGGGATTGACTTCCAGAACAAGAAGCAGATGGGGTTTCTCAATACAGATCTTATTTCGGAGAGAGATGTGTATGAAATTGCGGAAGACATCAGGTATTTTAAGAAAAAGTATCCTGACCGCATTTTAATGGGAAGCATTATGGCTGCGGAAAAGGAACACTGGGAAAAACTTGTGGAAGTGATGGAAGACGCCGGCGCGGACATGATCGAACTGAGTATGTCATGCCCACAGGGAGAACAGAGCATTGCCGGAGATGCCGAATATGTCACCCAGCGGATCCCGGCTTCTGACCCGGAACTGATGTACAGTACAACAAAAACAATAAAAAATGCAGTAAAACATGGAACTCCGGTGATCGTGAAAATGACACCCAATGTGACGGACATAGCAGCGCTCGCAAAAGCCGCGGAAAATGCAGGAGCGGACGGTCTCTGCGCTATTGACACACTTAGAGGTTTTATCGGGGTGGATATCAATACCGGTCTGCCAAAACTGAATACGGCCGGGCTTGCTACCTGGGGAGGGTTGTCGGGGCCGATCCTGAAGCCGGTGGCTTTGGCTGCCATCACCAAAATCCTGTCTGTTTGTCCAGATCTGCCTATCGCAGGTGTCGGGGGGATCACTACCTGGGAAGACGCGGCAGAATTCCTACTGCTGGGTGCATCGGCTTTGGAAGTGTGTACAGCGATTTCTATGTATGGGCTGAATATGGTAAAGAAGCTGTGCGAAAATCTGGACAGATACATGGAAGAGAAAGATTATTCCAGTATAGAGTCCATGAGAGGTGCTTCCCTGAAATATATTGTAGAACACAGCGCTCTCAGCCGGGAACTTCATGTGAAATGCCGGATCGATGAGAATAAGTGTATCAAGTGCGGAAAATGTGCAGTCTGCTGCAATGATTTTGGATTTGAGGCTCTGCATCAGAAGGAACCGTCAACAATTCCTGTCCTTGATACAGAAAAATGCCGTGGCTGCGGGGCCTGCTCATCGGTATGCCCGGCCGGTGCTGTTACATATTGTTGATCTTAAGTGATATTAAGGTGAGTGAGAAGAGGAGAAAAACAATGAAGAAAAATGAAGTCAATACGAAAGCAGAAGTAGTAGAAAGTGATTATGCTGTAACGAATGTTCCTCTTGACAAACGTAAAGCAAGCATTCCAATCTTTGTCGTGCTCCTGGGATTTTGTTTCCTCAGTATAACGATGGAGACAGGGGCAAGCATTGCCCATGCGTTTGCCTGGAATGATCTGATCCTCATACTGGTGGCAGGGAGCGGAGTTCTGGCTCTTTATACCGGACTGATGACAGCGTTGGGGGCACGCACCGGACTGAGCACCGTGGTGCTGGCCAGATTTGCACTTGGAAGCTGGGGAGCAAAATGGGCGGATCTGATCCTGGGAGCGACACAGGTTTTCTGGTTTGCTGTACAGACCGCATATTTTGTTGAGTTGTTTATCCAGGGTCTGGGACTTTCCGAGAGTCTGTACGTTCCTCTGGCGATCGCGTTTTCTCTGGTTATGGGATTTACGGTTCTGAAAGGAAACAGGGGATTAGAGATTATTTCGTATATTGCTTTGATCCCGTTCGTTTATCTGGTATTTGCGGTGCCGACAATGGCTGTCTCAGCGGCAGGAGGATTCTCCGAACTGATGCAGATTGTTCCGGATGGAGTAGGAGAAATGACGATGATCAGCGCGATCACATCTGTAATCGGAACATTCTGTTCCGGCGGTACAAACTGCACCAACTGGACAAGGTACGCAAAATCGCCGTTAAAAGGTTTCTTTATCGGATTCGCCGCATTCTTCATTGGAACTGTTATTATGGTTGGAACAGGTATGCTGGGAGGACTGGCATTTAATGCTATAGACATGATTACAGTGTTCTTTGAACTTGGAATTGTCGGCATGGCGATCGTCGTTCTGATTTTGAACATCTGGACGACAAACGCGTCCACGGCATATGCATACGGAATGGCCGGCGCAGAGCTGTTTAATGATGAAAATAAGTCAAAATATGTATTTTGGGGTACAATTCTGGCTACGATTCTGACAGCTGTAAACGTGTATGGATATTTTATCCCGTTCCTTACGTTCCTTGGAGTATTTATCCCGCCGCTTGGCGCCATTGTTCTTGCAGATCATGCCTATAACTGGTGGAGAAAATTCCCCAAAATGGAATATGTTACTTTTAAGAAGATCAATATTCCGAATCTGATCGCGTACATCCTGGCATCAGTATGTGCCTATATTTCCAACGTTACGGCATTTTTCATCCCGGCGCTTGTCGGTATGATCGCGGCATTTATATTCTGCTTTATCTGTAATAAAATTTACGAAAGCGCCACAGGAAAGCATGGAAGGCCTGACTATGCGGAAAACGCAGAATTCCTTTATAACACGGAAAAATAGTATGACGGATGTCAGGAGGCAGAGATGATAAAATATTATATAAATGCTCAGATACTGACATTTGACGCTGATAATTATTATATCGGCAGCGGATATGTCAAAGTGGAAGGAAATAAGATCGCTGAGACAGGAACGATGGACGATTATCAGCTTCTGATCCCGGAACCGGGGTCAGAAGCTGAAGATGTAAAAAATAAAATCATCATGCCCGGGATGACATGCACACACAGCCATTTTTACGGACAGCTGATCAGAGGGATGTCCGTCGGGCGCCGTCTGAGAAACTGGCAGCAGGTACTGCAGGATTTGTGGTGGAATGTGGATCGCTCGCTGGATGAGGATATGGTCTACGCAGGTGCAGTAATGGGTCTGGCTGAAGGAGTAAAATGTGGAGTCACCACATTTATCGATCATCATGCTTCTCCGGGATGCTGTCCGGGCAGTCTCGATATTCTTGAACAGGCAGTAAAAGAGATCGGAGCAAGGGCAGTGCTGGCCTATGAGACCTCGGACAGAAACGGAGAGGAGTCCTGCAGACAGGGCCTGGAAGAAAATGTGAGGTTTATCGAAAAGTGTGCGGGAAGGGACGATACAGATACAGTCCGGGGAATGTTCGGGCTCCACGCTTTGTATTCTCTTTCGGAAAAAACGCTGCGGCAGGCGGCGGAAATGGAGAACAAGTATGATGTCGGTTTTCACATCCACTGCGCGGAAGATAAGGCGGATGTGGTCTGCTCCTATAAAAAGTATGACAGGCATGTTGTGGAAATGCTGGAAGAAACGGGGATACTGAAAGAAAAAACGATCCTTGCTCATTTTGTTCATACCGGACCGGAAGAATGGAAGCTGGTATCGCAGGCGGGAGCAACGGTGGCCCATAATCCTCAGTCTAACGCAAGCAACAGCGTGGGTATCTGCCCGGCAGAGGAAATGCTGAGAAATGGCGTACATGTTGCTCTGGGCGGCGACGGGTTTTACTATAATCTGTTCGAGGAACTTAAAATTGCCGTTTTGTTGCAGAAGCTGAGGCTGGGAAGCCCTGAAGGAATGACGGCAGATCATATTATAAAACTGGCGTTCGATAATCCCGGGCGGGTAGTGGAGCATGCGTTCCAGATTCAAACGGGGAAGATAAAGAAAGGGTATCAGGCAGATTTTATTATGGTGTCATATGACGCTCCGACTCCGCTGCATGCCGGAAATTTTATCGGACATATAACAGATGCTTTTACGGGGCACGTAACGGATACTGTCATAAACGGGGAGCGGGTCGTAAAAGACGGAACAGTCCTTCATCTGCCGGATAACGCGTGGGAAATGTGCCGGAAACAGGCAGAAAGACTGGAAAAAAAGTTTGCTGAAATGTAAGAGTGGAGGTACAGTTATGGATCTGATCATCAGGAACGGGACTATATTTAATGCCTATGATACGAAGAAGGCAGATATAGGGATCTCGGATGGGAAAATTGTACAGATAGGCAGTGATCTGGGCAGCGCGGATGAGATCATTGATGCGGATGGAATGTATATACTGCCCGGCGGAGTAGAGCCCCACGCACATTTTTCGGTGCCGTTTTATGGAACTGTCTCCTGCGATGATTATACCAGTGGGACCAGAGCAGCTGCATTTGGCGGAACAACGACAGTGATCGATTTTGCCACACAGGAAAAGGGACATGGCCTGATCGAAACAAGTGAGAGCAGGAAAAAGATGGCAGAGGGCAGGACCTATATTGACTATAGTTTCCATATGATCGTGACAGATTATTCAGAACGGATCCTGTATGAGATTCCTTTGCTTGTACGGGAAGGAATCCCCAGCATCAAGGCTTATATGGTCTATAAAAAAGAAGGGCTCATGATGAATGACGCCCAAATATTCAAACTCCTGCAGGCGGTGAAAAGCTGCGGGGCAGTCCTGAGCGTACATGCGGAGAATCCGGATATCATTGATCTGCTGACCGATGAATTCCTTGCGGCCGGCGAGACAGACGCCTGGCATCACTATCTCAGCCGTCCCGAGTTTGTGGCGTCTGAGGCTACAAAGCGGGTCATCCACTGGGCAAAAGAAGTAAAAGCTCCGCTGTATATCGTGCATGTAAGCGATAAGGAAAGCATGGAGGCGATCATTCAGGCCAAAAGGGAAGGGTATGAGATCTATGCCGAGACATGCCCGCATTACCTTGAGTTTACATCAGATGTCTATAAGCGCCCGGACGGAAGAAGGTTTATCTGCAGTCCGCCGATGAAGGGACAGGAGAGTATGGACGCGCTGTGGGAAGCAGTAAAAGACGGTATGATCTCTACGATCGGATCAGATCATTGTCCGTTCCTTGCAAAGGAGAAGGATATGGCAGTGCCCTTTCCCATGACTCCGAATGGGTGCATGGGGATCGAGACCAGATATCCTTATATACTGAGTGAGGCTTTGAAGGGAAGGATATCCGTTAACCGTGCGGTTGAACTGTGTTCTGCGGGTCCAGCCAGTATATTCGGATGCAGGAAGAAAGGAAGCATAGAAACCGGAAAAGATGCGGATGTCGTTATTTTTGATCCCCGGGATGCACATATCTTGTCCGGGGAGGACAACCATTCTGCTGTTGATTACAGCATATGGGATGGGTATGAATGTCATGGGAGAATTCGGGAGACTATATGCCGGGGCAAAAGCATCGTGAAGGATTCTCAGCTTGTCGGCAAAATCGGATGGGGAGAATTTATCCCTCGTTCAAGACAGGCAAATAATGATAAAAGTTAATCGGAGGTTAAGATGTTGACAGACAGAGACGTAATTATCAGAGCAGCGGAGGAACTTTATGACCCGATGGTCAGTTTCGCTCAGGAGCTGATCCGGCGGAGGAGTGATACAGGGCATGAAAAAGAGACGGCGGATGCGATTTATAAAGAGATGCGGAAGCTGCAGTTCGACGTGGTGGATCGTGACAGAACCGGAAATATCATCGGAATCTTAAAGGGAGACGGCACGGCAGATGCCCTGATGTTTAACTGCCATATGGATCAGGTGGATCCGGGAGACCTTTCTGCGTGGGAATATAATCCATTCGGAGGGGAAATTGCAGAGGGATATATCCACGGGCGCGGAGCCAGTGACACAAAAGGCACGATAGCGACGCAGATTTATACAGCAGCTTTGTTGAAGAAACTGGGCGTCAGGCTGAAAAGAGATCTGATTTTTACATTTGTAGTGGAAGAGGAGCCGGGCGATATGTGGGGCGCAGTCCGTATGTACAATGATTATCTGAAAGATATGAGGATCGCATTCTGCATATCCGGGGAATCTACCGGGCTGGATATTGCTCTGGGACACCGGGGAAAACTGGAAGTACAGGTGATCTCAAAGGGAAAGAACAGTCATTCCAGTGCGCCATGGCTGGGGATCAATGCAGTCTCAAAAATGGCTCCCATGATACAGGAGATCGACGCCATGGGCCGGAATATGCCGGAGGATGATTTTTTCAAAGGGTCTTTGTCAATCATCAATATTGAATGCCATCCCGGATTTAACTGTGTAGTACCGGATACGTGTACAGTGAATATCGATTATCGTTTTACTGTTTTTGAGACGGTGGACTCTATTCTGGCAAGGTTCCGTGCGGCAGCGGACAAATTAGAAAAGCTGGACCCGGAGGCGCATTATGACATACAGGTGCGCCGGCTGGAGCATACCAGTTATACAGGCGTGAAAGAATCGGCAGAACTGAATAAACCCAGCTTTGTCACAGATGTCAGAAACGAATATGTACAGCAGACAATGCAGGCATTAAAGAGTGTTGGGCAGGATCCAAAAACATATTACTGGGATTATGGAACAGATGCGGCGTATTTTGCCGCAGTTTGCAGGATCCCTTCTATCGGATATTCCCCGGCAGAGGAACAGTACTGCCATACATCCAGAGACCGGATCAATATTGAGCTTATGAAAGAGGCGCTGACGGGATATGCAGCGATCTGTATGCAGATTGCTGCCTGAAATCAGGATCTTCGGAAATAAAAACGGGAAGCTCTTTTTTACAGACGGCTTCCCGTTTTTGTTATAATCCCAGATAGAATCCCTGATTTAAGATTGATTCTGTCCGTTCCAGCACGCGCTGTGATTCGCTGTAATTCTTCTGCGCTATGGCAGCGACCAGATAATTGGACAGAGCCAGAGGAGCAGAATAAGAATTCTTGTAAGAAACACTGGAAATAGAACAGGGAAGGATATGATCGCCATACCCCTGCACTGCGCTGTAATTCTGGCTGGTGAACAGGATGATCTTTACCCCTTCATTTTTCAGCCATGAAAGAATCGTGGTGCTGAGCTTGGAATATCGGGGAAAAAGATAGGCAATGCAGACATCCCCGGGTTTCGCGCTTACAATTTCCTCCGGATAAAGCATGCCCACAGTCTGGATCAGGTGGATGTTTTCCCGGATCTCACTCAGGCGGGATGCCATGTAATAGGAGATGGAGAAGGAACTCCGCATTCCCAGAACATATACATTTGGAGCGTCAGAAACAGAATCGATGACTGCCTGAAGGGTGTCATTATCCTGGACTTCCATAGTATGCCGGATATTATTGATATCATTCTGAAAAGATGCCGCCAGCAAAGTGTCTGTCGGATAATCATTCTGATGGGATAAGCGCTCCGGCAGTCCGACTTTTGTCTGAATATTGCTCTGAATATCTTTCTGCATTTCTGTATATCCTGCGTAGCCCAATGTTCTGGAAAAGCGGATGATAGTTGTTGTACTCACCCCAATCCTTTCTGCGAGCTCTTCCAGAGTGCAGAACGCGATGGCATTCAGATTTTCCGTCAGATAATCGGCAACAATTTTCTGAGAGCGAGTAAAAGTATTGTAATTATTGTTTAGATCCTGTATGAAATTAGACATACCATATCCTCTGTTTAAAAATGTTATATGTAAAATATTAACACCTGCGAAGAAAGGTGTCAACGAACGAAAGCGGGATGAACTTTGAATAAAAAAATCTGGATTGTACAGGAAAATTCTGTTATTATTTATAAAAGAAAGAAGGGAGCCAATTTATGCCATTACCAAAGCAGGCTTTAGCTTTTGAAAGAACATCTGCAAAGCAGCGGGTCTATGAAACTGTAAAGGACTGGATTATTGAAGGTCAGTTTAAACCCGGGGAAAAAGTATCAGATATTGAGATCGCAGAATATTTTAATATAAGCAGGACGCCGGTGCGGGAAGCTCTTCAGTTACTGGAATCGCAGAAACTTGTAAAATCTTTTCCGGGCAAAGCCACGATCGTAACAGATCTTGTGACAGACAATATCGAGAAATGGTATCAGCCTATGGCAATGCTGCAGCAGCTGGCGATCACGCTTGCGGTAGACAAGATTACTCCGGCAGATTTAAGCAGGCTTAAACGGCTGAGTGACCTGTTTAAAGAGCGCGCAAAAACACAGGAGAATCCAATGCCGATACTGAAGGCAGACAAAGAATTCCACAGCTGTATTCTGGAGGCAGCCGGAAACGAGTATATCGAGGATTTCTGCGACGTACTCTGGATCCATATCCAGAGACTGGAATATGGGCATTTCCGTGACAATTCAATGGAAGAATCCGTGGAAGACCATGAAAATATTATTCAGGCACTGGAAAGAAAGGACGGATATGCCGCCTCTGTATTGATGAAGGAACATTGGGACAGGACAGCTCTGCTGATCCGTGAGTTGAATAAGGAGAATACAGGTAAGGAAGCAGGGAAATTTCAAGACTGAAAAGAGAATGGACCGAAAAGGTAAAAAAGAGTTGAAATTTCTTCGGAAAGGCGATATAATAGTCAAGGTTCGCCGGAAAGGTGGACAAAATGCCGGAATAGCTCAGTCGGTAGAGCACTTCACTCGTAATGAAGGGGTCGTCAGTTCAAGTCTGATTTCCGGCTTTTCTGTTTAAAAGTGCAGTCCCAGTGATTTCAGGGGCTGCACTTTTTGTTCATGTAATTATTGCTTAAAATTATATTGGATAGCACGTTTCTGAGACATTTCACTGTTTGAGCCTGACTATTTTATCCGCAGGTTTTTTTATGTTTTCCTCACGTGTTTCTACTTATTATCTATAATATAAATGTTACTACTGGAAGTATAGTTATAAAGATTGTCAATAATACATATACGATCGCTCCGATCAGAGCTCCTTTTCCTGCTGATTTGGATTTTAAAGGGTATTGTTTTTCCATACCAGCCAGAGAATCAATCCTGCAACGGGAAAGAAGAACCCCAATACTGCCATACCAATGGAAGGGGTATCTTGGCTGTTCATATGTTGATACGAATATTGAGGTTGCCATGATTGATCCGATATACTGCATGGACTGCCGCAGACACTACAGAATTTTGCTTCCGGAGACAAATCTGCTCCACAATTTGTGCAGGATATTTTTTTCGGCATAGCATCATCTTTTGCTGTGCTATTAAAACAAGTATTGTCTGACTGCTGTATCGGGGAAGTGGCATCAAATGACGTTCGCAGCCCGGTATAAACTAGTTTTTGTCTTTTGTAAGGATACATAATCCAGTGAGCAAGCAAAAAGAACATAGGAATCCTGAAACATACACTTAAAACAGACAGGAAACCAATTGTATTATAGTCAGACGTTAATATGAACATAACAGTAAAAAGGCATAAGGTACTAAAAGAGCCAGGAACAAACCACAATTTTTTAAATAATTTGATTCTTCTGTTGGCTTTTCCGAAGACTGCAAATCCTGCCATCAGAGTAGTCACTAAATAGCACAGAGTGGGGATTAAGTCATTCAAAAAGTAAATAATCTGCACAGAGGCAGATGTCATGCGCCAGACAGTAAAATTGGTATAACAGTAGAATGTGTTTACCAAAAAAAGGATACTCAATGACAGAACCAGCAGCGTATCTCTCCTTTTAATGAATAGTACTATGCATAAAAAAGTTATGGGAAATATGTTCAAAAATATATTTATCCAAATTACAGTAATTGAAACTCCAATAGATAAATATATGGGTGCATATAAAAACCAGTTTATCACCGAGAGTAATGTCAAAATCGCCGTAAAGATTGCCGCTATAGGAAACTTGATTTTCATATAAGATTTTTTAGTTTGTGTGTCCACTTTAATCCCCTCCTCTTTATGTATTTAATAAGTTTACTTCCTCCATTGGCGTTTATGCGGATAGCTCAGATAAGAATGGAAAAAGGTGCAGGAATATATAGAACTGTTTGCGGGTAAGCCGGTAAAAAGAAGCAAAAAAAGAGCCCCTAAGGACTCGACTCATCAGGAAAATGATATTGCAACTGGCGGACCGATTCGATGAGTCTTTAAACTCCAGTGCTGATAATCAGCCCTTATAGGGCGAAAACAAGGAACCAGCGAAGCTGGGAGTCTTGACTTCACTTTATTTCAAAACTTAACTTGCTGATTCATATTTTCAGGTCAAATACTTTGAGTAAGGTACTTTTAGTGGAGCATACGGGACTTGAACCCGTGGCCTCCACACTGCCAGTGTGGCGCGCTCCCAACTGCGCTAATGCCCCATACGGGGAGTATATCACAAATGGAAGAGTCATGTAAAGGAAAGAAATAAAATAATACAAAAATTTGCAGGAGTTCAATAGCAAGATGATAACGCATGTATTGAAATCCGGTAAACAATACTCCCAATGCAGTGAAGAGCCCATAGACGAAAGTTTATATTTTATGATATACTCATTAAGGCGTGTCGGAGCTTGAACCAGCACGTCTTAATGAGCAATATTGTTTTAAACTGGCAGGAGGCGAACAAAAGATGAAACCATCAGAGGAAACAATAAGGCTGTTCGAGAAAGACCGGTTTGCTACGGAAAACGGAGCGGTTATAGAAGAAGTAGGCGAGCATTATGCAAAATGCAGCCTGAAGATTGAAGACAGGCACAGAAATGCAATGGGCGCGGTTATGGGCGGTGTATATTTTACACTGGCAGATTTTGCGCTTGCGGTGGCCAGTAACTGGAAGAAAATGGGGAATGTATCTTTGAATTCCGAGATTACATACCTGAGCGCCGCGAAGGGGGAGAAACTCATTGCCGAGGCGGTATGTGTGAAAGATGGAAGAACTACCGGATATTACCGGATCGATGTAAAGGATGAGCTTGGAAATCTGGCGGCAGCTGTTACAGCCACAACTTTCAGAGTAGCGAAGTAATGGAATGAACGGGAAAATCAAAAGAAATTATTACAGGAGGTCAACAGCCATGGGGAAATCAAAAGTTTATTTTACAGATATGAGAGCGCTGCCGGGAACCAGTCTTCCGGACAAGCTGAAGAAACTCATTAAAAAAGCGGGGATCGGAGAAATCGATTTCGAGAAGAAAATGACAGCGATCAAGATCCATTTCGGGGAGCCGGGAAATCTGTCCTACTTACGGCCCAACTATGCAAAGGCAGTGGCGGATGTGGTGAAAGAGCTGGGAGGACGTCCGTTTTTAACAGACTGTAATACACTGTATGTGGGAAGAAGAAAAGATGCGCTGGAACATTTGAGCGCGGCTTATGAAAATGGATTTAACCTTCTCTCTACTGGTTGTCATATCATCATCGGGGACGGACTGAAGGGAACCGATGATGTGGCTGTCCCTGTTGCAGGAGGGGAACTGGTCGAGGAGGCAAAGATCGGAAAAGCCATTATGGATGCGGATGTGTTTATCAGCCTGAATCATTTTAAAGGACATGAAATGGCAGGGTTTGGCGGATGTTTCAAAAATATCGGAATGGGCTGTGGAAGCCGGGCAGGCAAGATGGAACAGCACAACAGCGGAAAACCATCTGTGGATCAGTCCCTGTGTGTGGGATGCCGTGTCTGTTCTAAGAACTGTGCCCACGGCGCGATCTCATATCCGGAGAAAAAGGCAGTCATCGACCATGATAAATGCGTAGGCTGCGGGCGCTGCCTCGGAGCGTGCAATTTTGACGCGATCTATAATGAAAATTCTTCAGCGGCAAAGGAGCTGAACATCAAGATGGCGGAATATACAAAGGCAGTGCTGGATGGACGCCCGTCATTCCACATCAATCTTGTCATTGATGTGTCACCATACTGTGACTGTCATCCGGAAAATGACGTGCCGATCATCCCGGATATAGGAATGTTTGCCAGCTTTGATCCGGTAGCATTGGATCAGGCCTGTGTCGACGCATGTAATGCACAGAAACCCGTTCCGGGAAGCCTTCTGGACGATAACATGCATGCGGACGGTTTCTGCGACCATCATGATCATTTTGTAAATACAACTCCGGACAGCGAGTGGGAGACATGTCTGGCTCATGGAGAAAAGATCGGACTGGGAAGCAGAGAGTACGAATTGATTGAAATTAAATGATAATGTCAGAATATTTCAGTAAAAGGGGACAGGCTCCTTTTAAAAAGTACCTGTCCCTTTTTTAAAGAGTGTTGAGAATATTCTGATAATTATGGGGGAAAGAGAGGATTTTTATTAATGAAAAGAGAAAGTTTTGGCTCCCGTCTGGGATTTATTTTGATTTCGGCGGGTTGTGCGATCGGATTGGGTAATGTCTGGCGATTTCCGTATATTACTGGGCAGTATGGAGGAGCAGCGTTTGTGCTGATCTATCTGATCTGTCTGGTGATGCTGGGGCTTCCTATCATGGTGATGGAATTTTCTGTAGGGCGCAGCGCCCGTTCCAGTATTGCTCTGGCGTTTGATAAGCTGGAGCCGGAAAACACCAAGTGGCACTGGTACAAATATTTTGGCATGGCCGGCAATTATCTGCTGATGATGTTTTATACGACCATCGGAGGTTGGCTGCTGCTGTATTTATTTAAGATGGCGGCAGGGAATTTTGAAGGAATGGATTCCGGACAGATTGCGGGTGAGTTTACGGAGCTGATGGGACAGCCGGTGCTGATGACAGTATTTATGGTGATCGTTGTGGTTATGTGTTTTGGCATCTGCAGGCTGGGACTTCAGAAAGGAGTGGAAGGGATCACAAAAGTTATGATGCTTTTGCTCCTGGCGCTTATGATCATCCTTGCGGTGCGTTCCATTACGCTTCCCGGTGCGGGAGAAGGGCTTCGGTTTTATCTGCTGCCCGACTTTGACAGAATGAAGGAAGCAGGGGTTATGGAAGTTATCTCCGCAGCAATGGGGCAGTCATTCTTCACTCTCAGCCTTGGCATCGGGGCGATGGCGATCTTTGGAAGTTATATTGACAAAAAGCGGGCGCTGACCGGGGAAGCGGTCTGTATTACAGCCCTTGACACAAGTGTGGCGTTTATCTCAGGACTTATTATTTTCCCGGCCTGTTTTGCTTTCGGCGTTAATCCGGACAGCGGCCCGAACCTGATCTTCATTACACTGCCGAATATTTTTAATTCCATGACCGGAGGAAGAGTCTGGGGAGCAATCTTCTTCCTCTGTATGTTTTTTGCGGCGGCGTCGACGATTATTGCAGTATTTGAGAACATTATTGCCTTTGCCATGGATCTGACGGGGTGCAGCAGGGGAAAGGCTGTGGCGGTCAATCTGGTCGCGATCATCCTTCTTTCCATGCCCTGCGTGCTGGGATATAATGTGCTCAGTGGATTTGCGCCTCTGGGTGAGGGAACCGCGATCCTGGATCTGGAAGATTTTATTGTGAGCAATAACCTGCTTCCGCTGGGAAGTCTTGTTTATGTCTTGTTCTGTACAACGCGTTACGGATGGGGCTGGAAGAACTTTCTGGCTGAAGCCAATACCGGGGAAGGTCTGAAGTTCCCGAAATGGGTGAGGATATATGTAACTTTTGTGGTTCCGCTTATTGTACTCTTTCTTTTCTTCCAGGGATACTGGAGTAAATTTGCAGGGTAGGAGTAGACAGTTGATAAAGGGATTACTACCAAGTTAGTGTGAAAGCTGTTTGCTGTGTAGACATGCGTTAATTGTACGGTGTCAGATGTGCAGTAAGAATGGGACAAGAACTGTAGAATACATTTTCTGAAAAAGGGTATGCTTAAGCGTACCCTTTTTTGTTGCCGTACTCATAATCAATCAAATTTGTGCAATATCAACTAAAACCGATCATCAAATATGTGAATTATTTTGATTGATTTTGACTGAAAATGAATATATAATACAGTTATAAAAAAGAAGGAGGAAGAAGGATGATCTACACCGTCACATTTAACCCGTCACTGGATTATATTGTTTCTGTTGACGATTTTCGACTGGGTTTGACGAACCGGACAGATTCTGAGCTGATCCTTCCGGGAGGGAAAGGGATCAACGTATCCACGATCCTGAACAATCTGGGGATTTCAAGCACGGCGCTGGGATTCGTGGCAGGCTTTACCGGAGACGAGATTACAAAAAAAGTGAAAGAGCTTGGCATATCGGCAGATTTTATTCCCATCTCTGAAGGAATCTCCCGGATCAATGTAAAGTTAAAAAATATAGACGGGACCGAGATCAATGGAATGGGCCCGGAGATCAGCCCGGAGAAGGTAGAGGAACTGATGGAAAAACTGAATGTTCTCGGAGAGGGGGATGTCCTTGTTCTGGCCGGAAGCATTCCGTCGACCATGCCTGCCGATATGTACAGCCGGATCATGGAAAGGCTGCAGGACCGGGGAATTATGTTTTTTGTGGATGCGACAGGAGATCTGCTGAAGAATGTGCTGAAATACCGGCCGTTCCTGATCAAGCCCAACAACCATGAGCTTGGAGAACTGTTTTCAGCAGAGATCACTAAGCGGCAGGAGGCCGTGCCGTACGCGCGAAAGCTTCAGGACATGGGAGCCAGAAACGTACTTGTCTCCATGGCCGGTGAAGGGGCAGTTCTGGTGGCGGAAGACGGAACCGTCCACGGAGCGCCGGTGCCAGAAGGAAAACTGGTCAACGCGGTGGGCTCCGGAGATTCTATGGTAGCCGGATTCCTGGCCGGATGGATGGAAGAAAAAGATTACGGACACGCCTTCCGGATGGGAGTGGCTGCAGGAAGCGCAAGCGCGTTTTCTGAATATCTGGCCACAGGAGATGAGATCAGGAACCTTTATAAACAGATACAGGGCAGACAGGGATAATGGCAGAACAAGAACAATGACAGAACAGGAAAAATAATGGAACAGTAGAAGAAAGGAAAGAAAGAGAGGTCAGAAAAATGAGGATTACAGATCTTCTGGACAAAAGGAGCATTTCCCTGACAGGGGCTCCGAAGACGAAGAGTGAAGCGCTGGATCAGATCATCGATCTGATGATGGAGAGCGGAAAGATTAGTGACAGAGAGGCGTACCGGGCTCAGGTGTATGCCAGGGAAGAAGAGAGCACCACCGGGATCGGAGAAGGGATTGCCATTCCGCATGGAAAATGTGATGCCGTCAAAGAGCCGGGGCTTGCGGCAATGGTCATAAAAGATGGTGTGGATTTCGATGCCCTGGACGAAGCGCCGGTGACGCTCATGTTCCTGATCGCTGCTCCCAATACAGAGGACAATGTCCATCTGGATGTCTTGAGCAAACTTTCTGTGCTGATGATGGACGAAAATTTTGCAGATTCTCTGAGAAATGCTTCCAGTGTGGAAGAATTTCTCAACATTATCGACCGGGCGGACGAAGAGCAGAAAAGTATCGATGAGCGTCTGGCAGATACCGGGGTATCCGCTGCGGCAGCAGACTCATCTCCCGCGCCTGACTTCCGCCTGCTGGCAGTTACATCCTGTCCCACCGGGATCGCCCATACGTATATGGCTGCCGAGGGGATAGAGAAGGCGGCCAGAGAAAAAGGCTGCTCCGTCAAGATTGAGACCCGGGGCTCCGGAGGAGCAAAAAATGTGCTTACAGAAGAAGAAATACGGGAGGCAGACTGCATTATCGTAGCCGCGGACGCCCAGGTGCCAATGGACCGCTTCGATGGGAAGAAAGTGATCATCTGTCAGGTGTCTGACGGTATCAGCAAGGCGCCTCAGCTCATCGATCAGGCAATGACAGGAAATGTGCCGGTATACCACGGCTCAGGAGAGGGATCATCCGAGCCGGCCAAAGGATCCGGCGGAGTGGGACATCAGATCTATACCCAGCTGATGAACGGAGTTTCTCATATGCTTCCATTCGTCGTGGGAGGCGGGATCCTGATCGCGATCGCGTTCCTGATCGACGGGCTCAGTGTGGATCTGAACTCCCTTCCCGCGGACGAACGCTCCCTGTTCGGGACCATCACTCCGGTGGCAGCGCTGTTCAAAGGGATAGGAGATACAGCGTTTGGTCTTATGCTACCTGTGCTGGCGGGATTCATAGCGATGGCGATCGGTGACCGTCCGGCTCTCGCGGTAGGTTTTGTCGGCGGAATGCTGGCGGCCGGCGGGAAATCCGGTTTCCTCGGAGCACTGGTGGCAGGATTCGCGGCAGGCTATATCATCCTGCTGCTCCGGAAGATCTGCGGAAAACTTCCCCAGGCTATTGAGAAGATCGCACCGGTCCTTCTCTATCCGGTGTTTGGCATCCTGATCATGGGACTTCTGATGAATTTTGTCGTAGAGCCGGTCATGGGCGGAATCAACACGGCGCTGAATACAGGGCTTTCCAACATGGGAGGAGCCAGCAAGATCCTTCTCGGACTGCTTCTTGGCGGTATGATGGCCGTAGATATGGGCGGCCCGTTCAATAAAGCGGCGTATGTGTTCGGTACCGCCTCCATCGCGGCAGGCAACTACGATATCATGGCGGCAGTTATGATCGGAGGAATGACGCCTCCCTGCGCCATCGCGCTGGCGACACTTCTCTTTAAGAATAAATTCACAAAGGAGCAGAGAGAGTCCGGTCCCACCAACTTTATTATGGGCCTGGCATTTATAACAGAGGGCGCGATCCCCTATGCGGCTTCGGACCCGCTCCATGTACTGCCGTCGTGTATCGCGGGATCCGCAGTGGCAGGAGCTCTTTCTATGGCATTTGGATGTACGCTGATGGCGCCTCACGGTGGAATCTTTGTCATCCCGGTCATGGGAAATCCGGTACTTTACCTGGTCGCTCTGGTGGCAGGAACGGCGGTTTCCACCATTCTTCTGGGACTTCTGAAAAAAAGAGTGGATTAATGAGGACTTCCGGCGTACAATAAAGGAAATAAAAGAGAAATGAAATAAAATAAGAAAGAAAAAGAGGCTGTTATGTTAACGGAACAACGCTATGAAAAGATCCTGGCTCTGCTGGAAGAAAAAGGCAGTATCACTGTGGCGGAGCTGACAGAACTTCTCGATATTTCTGAATCCACTGCCCGAAGGGATATTACGGCCCTGGACCGCGCCGGGAGACTGACAAAAGTATTTGGAGGAGCTGTCGCATCGGACAGCTCCTATGTGATGCAGGAGCCGTCCGTGGCTCAGAAGATCCAGGTCCAGAAGGAAGAAAAGATCCGGATCGCACGGTACGCGGCATCTCTGATAGAAGATGAAGATTTTGTCTATCTTGACGCAGGGACGACCACCGGATATATGCTGGATTTCCTTGGGAACAGGAAAGCAGCCTTCGTTACAAACGCAGTGGCTCATGCCCAGAAGCTGGTATCAAACGGGAACCGGGTGTTTCTACTGGGAGGAGAGCTGAAGAGCACCACGGAGGCGGTCATAGGCGCTCAGGCCATGGAGATGCTGTACAAGTATCATTTTACAAAAGGATTTTTCGGCACCAACGGCATCAGCAAAACGGCGGGATTTACGACTCCCGATGTGGGAGAAGCTCAGATCAAACAGACAGCCATGCGGCAGTGCCGGACCGGGTATGTGCTGGCGGACAGTACAAAGTTCGGGCACATCAGCGCGGTGACATTCGCCCCGCTGAACGCCGGGGTGATCCTTACGGAACAGCTGGCGGACGGGTATGAAGAAGGGGATGGACTGCGGGTGTGCTCAGAATAAAAAGACTGCGGAAAATGCCGGGTGGCTTTTCCGCAGTCTTTTATATATTAGGATATATGCTGTTAAAAAGAGATGTCCTAGCCACTATCGAAAGAAAAGGTGATTTTAAGGCGAAGGAAACCGATGATTCAGCACAAATTATGAGCAAATTTGAATTTAACGCTGATATCTTCAAATATATAAAGACGGAAGTTATTTGGTATACAAATTTTAAAGAATGCTGTATAATAAAACAATATTATAATAATTGATATAGTAACGGATTCAGATTATTTGAATCATAACACAAGGTGTATTTGAACAGGATTAAGATATAAAAAGCATTAACATTATAAATAGTAACATGTGATGTCTTGCTGATATCAATTTACAGATAAGGAAGTGTTATATGCAGATAAATAATTTTTCAAGTATAAAGATATAAAAAACTAAAAAATATATTGACATATATTGGAAAGGATGATAATCTGAAAATAGAAAAAATATTTTTCAATAGTTAGAAAAATATAAAGATATGTTAAATATTCTGTCGATTCTAAGGGGGTACTGTGTATGGACACATTCTCAATTCGATTAAAAGTTTATATGCTTCGCAGCGTCATGGCGAATCAAATACAGGCTAAATCGGGGGCTTTGATTGATAAAGGGTTTATGACAGATAAATCTCTTATGAAGTTCCATGAAACGAATAAATACAAGATGTATTGCTATAATAATTTATGGCCTCTTGAGAAGGATAAGTGTTATAAAAAAGGAAAGATCTATACCTTAACGATCCGGACGATTGATCCGAATCTGGCAAAGTACTTTTCAGAAATATGTCCCAATTTGTATACGGACGAACTGAAGGGACTGTCAGCAGATATACGCATTCTTCCGAAACATTGGATCCAGACACTTTACACTACGAGTCCTGTTATTATAAAAGACGCAGAGAAAGGATATTGGAGAACCCACAAAAGTCTGCCGGAATTTGAAGATCGGCTGAAGACAAATCTGATCAAAAAGTGGAATGCCTTCCAGCATGATAAGATAGATGAAGACTTTCAGCTGTATACATCACTGGAATTCCTGAATGAAGGGCCGATAGCCCTGGAGTATAAGAATATAAAACTTCTTGGCGATAAGATCCGGCTTCAGATCGCAGACAATAAACGAGCCCAGGAGATTTCCTATATGGCGCTTGGAACTGGCATCTGCGAGATGAATTCTCGTGGATGGGGCTTCGTTAATTATCGCTGGATGTAAGGAGGTACATATGCTGAGAGAGTGCATGGAGGTATTTAAAAGCGAATTAGACAAAAGTGGAGGAAGGCTGGTCCTTGATACTTATATTCCTGCGGACGGCACCTATCTTATTATCGGGAAGGACGGCAACATTAAAGTGTATGCTGACCTTGTCAAAGACAAAAAGACAAAGCAGATCAACAGAAACGTGAAGGATTTAGGGAAAATATGTTTTTATGATTATCAGAGCCAGCTGATTTCTATGAATAAGCCGATGGATTCAAAGAAAATTATTCATTCCAACAATTATTTTTCTTTCTTTGTCAAAAAGGACAGCCTGATTACTGGAAAATTAACGGAAGAAATTATTGACGGATATTATGCAGTTTTGGAAGATCCTCTTGAAAAAAAATACGGGAAATCAAAAGAAGCAGCACGTATATATGAATTGTTTTCAGAGAGAGAGGGAGCTGTAGATCAAGAAGCGGCCGAAGAAAAGAAAAAATGGATTAAAGATCATATTTTCAGGCTGGAAGAACTGGAACCGACACTTGACATGAAACGAAAGGATTATCTGAAAATCTTTTTTGAAGCTGACGATTCAGAGTATGAGCGAGAAGCGAGGAGATATTTCCTGCCGAATATATACAATAACAATGATTTTAATACGGAAATTGAACAGACCGTTTTGGGGATGCCGGACAACAATCTTGGTATGAATGCAAAGAAGCCTTTTCTTTCCATTAAGTCAAGGAAATGCGCGGCTCCATATTTGCTAAACAGTGATGAAGTGATGCTGCAGAAACAGTTTTTTGACTATCTGATGAATCTGGTATCTGCCGGAAAGTATCATGTTTACGTGGACACGATACGAAAAGAGATTGAGGGATATAACAGCGGACAGACACCATATGAAGTGGAGGCAGGATATTATCTGAGACTGCGAAAAGGGAAGACAGAAGCTGAGATCCATGATCAGGATAATATTTCCGGATACAGACGAAAACTGACTCCGGAATTCCGGTTTCATCCGATTGTGGGTGATATATATAAGAAGCACCCGGAATACAGTGAGAAATACGGGAGATATGATGACCGGATCATGGTAGGGAAATTAATTGATGAGATTTTCTTTTTGAATTTTCTGGGAAGCAACTATACGGTTGATGCCGGGGATATAAACATAAAAGACGGGGTGCTGAAACAGAATATTCTAAGATCACGCGAGGTTGTCTTTTCCTGGGTGTTTTTGGGAAACGATTATGGAATTGAGTCGGTTTTGAGCAGGGCAGCTGTGTCCATGATGAAAAGTTGTGCAGAAAATGGATATCTGGAGAAGGTAAGGCTGCAGTTTGATTTAAAATATTCACTGGAAAGGTATTTTTCAAAAGAGAAAGGAGAAAACATGAGTGAGATTATCAGTGGGCTGAGAGAAAAAGTAGAGGACAAAGTATTATCAGAAGTATTAAAACCGGTAGAAAGTGATGATGAATACTATTATTGTGTGGGGCAGTTAACTTATTATCTGCTTTCACTGAGCAAGGCAACAGGCCGTAATCATTCTCTCTTAAATCCGATTTTGAATGCCAAGACGGATGGGGAGATCAAGGAACGGTTATTGAGGCTGTATAAAAAGTATAACTATCAGATCTTGGAGGGACCGAAACGGATCCGGAATCTGATTGGAATGGTAGAAGGATATGAGCCACAGCCCGGGACAAAAGCGGATCAGGAGAAAATACTGCTAGGTTATGTTTCCGATAATGTAATGTACAAAAAGGAGGAAAAATAAAATGAAAAAAAGAGTATATGGTGTGATCGGAATTTCTTCTATTATGGCAAACTGGAATGCAGATTTCTCCGGTTTTCCGAAGACTACAAGTGAGGGACAGACTTTTGGAAGTGATAAAGCGTTGAAATATCCGATGAAGAAAATGTGGGAGGATGAAGGAGAAAAGGTACTGTATATTAAATCCATGCGTTTGTCTAAAGATGGAGATGCGCTGATCCCGCGGACGCTTAAAGAACGGTATGAGCTGATATTTGGTGTAGAGAACCTTGCAGATTGTAAAGATATAAAAGAGATCCTGAAAAATCTGATGACAGCAGTTGACGTGAAAAATTTTGGCGCTACTTTTGCAGAAGCAGGAGCGAATATTTCTATTACAGGAGCTGTTCAGATTGGCCAGGGATTTAATAAGTATGAGGGCACATACTCCGAAGAACAGCAGATTCTTTCCCCATTTCGTGATGCGACAGATACAAAGGAGGAGGCCAGAAACACGACTCTTGGTACTAAGATCGTCAGCAACGAGGCCCATTATTTCTATCCTTTTGTGATCAATCCTCTGGCATACGATGAATTAATAAAATTAGGAGTGACAGAAGGATATACAGAAGAAGATTATCAAAAGTTCCGCAGAACAGCATTAGTCTCAGCTACATCTTATGCAACAAACTCAAAAGAAGGATGTGAAAACGAATTTGCGATTTTTGTCGAGACCGCACCGGATATCTATCTGCCTAATCTGTCAGAGTATATCACTTTTGAAAAAGGAGAGGAAAAGAATACGATCAGGATGCAATTTGCGGATTTTCTGAAAACATTTGGAAGCTCTGTCCAGAAAGTTGATATATATTTTAACCCGTTTACCACAAATCTGGAGGGGGTTTCAGAAAACATGAATCTGTTTGATATCCGCACACAAAAAGAGGTGGGGTAAATGGAAGTTTTGAGATTTACGCTGAGTGGTAAAAATGCTTTCTTTAAAAAGCCGGAAGTAAATTCATATTGTTACTTCACATATGGGAACATTCATAGAATCGTGCTGCTGGGAATATTTGGTGCAATCTTGGGGTATGGCGGTTACTCACAGATGCAGGATTTTTCAAAAAAGAAAAAGAAAGAGAACCTTGCCGTAAGTTATCCTGAATTCTATGAGAAGCTTGAAAATGTACATATTTCTATTCTTCCGGTTCCGGAGCATAGAACAGGATTTATTGCCAAAAAAGTACAGACTTTTAATAATTCTGTCGGATATGCATCCAGAGAACAGGGCGGAAATCTTATTGTAAAGGAGCAGTGGCTGGAAAATCCAAAGTGGGAGATATGTCTTTTAGTGGATTGTGAGGAAGCGGAAAAAATAAAAACGGCGATTCTTGAAGGAAAATGTGTGTATTATCCATATCTGGGAAAGAATGATCATCCGGCTGATCTCAGTGATGCCCGTATAGAACAGGCAGAAAGAATAGAATTTCAGATGGGAAGAATGGACTGCCTGATCCCAAAGGATGAACTGGACATTGCAGAACTGGATTATGATGAGCAGGAGGACCTTGAGGCTTTTGGTGAATTCAAATATGTAGAAGCACTTCCTTATCGCCTGGATGGCTGGACAAATAATTATATACTTAGGACATTTTTATACACAGATGAATTTGTCAAAGAGATAAACAAAGACGTTGCTGTTTATCTGCTTCAGGATAAAAAGAAGATTGTTTTTTACTGAAAATAAAGACGGTTCTATATTGAAATATTGTTAAGGAAAGAAAGGAGTTTTCAATCGAGTTAACTGATTGAGGACTCCTTTTTGCAAAAGAAGAAAAGAGACTTACACAATGAGAGGGAAAAGAATGAACGAACAGGTAGTGGAGAGCAGAATCAGAGGATTAGTTGAGAATGTAGAAAACTATGACGCTCACATAAGAATACAAAATACAGGAGAGATTATAAGGGAATCTCTGACAGAGCATATAAAACTGACAGTAAAATATTTCGGAGAAATATGGGATATAAAGCAGGCGGATGCTATGTTAGGAAGGTTTATCAGACAGACGTGGGGTGCGCTGGCAGAAGATACTGAAAGCTTTTTAAAAGAAATGATCATGGGAATCCCTCTTTTTCATGACCTTGGAAAAATTAATCCAAAGTTTCAGATCGGACAGATGAAAAATGCACGCGTCAAAGATGACGAGGCATTTCTGTGCATTAATTCCAAGCATTCTTTAATCTCAGCAGTTTTATATCTGGATTTTTATCTGCAAAAACTGAGAGAAGAAGTAAAAGAAGCAGAAGAGAGGGAAAAAATAAGACCGTTGATTTTATATCATTCATATCTTATTTCGCGGCATCATACAGATCTCTGCGATTTTGACCTGTTTCTGGAAGAAATGATTCTGGGAAAAGGGCAGGAACTTATGGAAATATTCAGAGAAAAAGGCGGAAATGTATATAAAGAAAAGTTTACGTTAAACACAAAAAGAGTAAAGCGGATATTGGAAATAAATAAAAGAAACATCCGGGAGATTGCCAGAGAAAAAAGTATTGCTTTATATGCGTATGAAAAAATACTGTATTCTATACTGGTGGCCGCCGATTATTATGCTACAACACAATTCATGTCAGGGTTAAAGACCGTGAAATTCGGAGATTTGGAAGAGATTCAGGCATGGGTAAAAACATATGAGGATACGGATCTGATGCATTCGATTAGAAAATACCAGAAGGAACAATATCCAAAGCAAGAAAAAGAATTAGAGGCGGAGAATAACATTAATGTACTTCGGACTGAAATGCTCTGCGATGCAGAAAAAATTATGGAAGAAAATAAAAATCGTTTCCTTTTTTATCTGGAAGCTCCTACAGGAAGCGGAAAGAGCAATACGGCACTGGATTTGAGTCTGCGGCTTGTAAATGAGGATAAGAACCTGCAGAAAATATATTATATTTATCCTTTTAACACACTAATTGAACAAAACATGCAAAGCTTAAGTAAAATATTCGGGAATAAAGAAGAAATCTTCAGGGACATTGCTGTTATTAATTCGCTGACGCCTATAAAGAGAACAGATAAAGACAAGCAGGCAGAAGAACAGACAGAAAATACGTACTATTATCAAAGAGCGTTGCTGGACAGGCAGTTTTTAAATTATCCTTTGATTTTGTCAACGCATGTCAGTTTGTTTGATACGATGTTTGGAAATACAAAAGAATCAGCATTTGCTTTCCACCAGTTGATGAACAGTGTTGTCGTGCTGGATGAAATTCAAAGCTATAATAATGAACTATGGGGTGAAATTGCGTATTTTCTGAAAGTTTTCGGGGAATTGATGAATATAAAAATAATCATTATGTCCGCAACACTTCCGGATTTTGATTTATTAACAGGGGATATTTATCCTGCTGTAAAGTTGATGCAAAAACCGGAAAAGTATTTTACCATTCCATGTTTTCGTAACCGGGTAGAAATTTCATATGAGCTTCTGGAACAGACAGCATTAAAAGAACAGGATGAGATATTTGATATTCTGACAGCTCATATTAGAAAGTTTTTGCCAGGGAAGAAGAAAATTATAATCGAATTTATTAAAAAGGAGTCAGCATATCAATTTTATCAAAAGCTCAGGGGTGAGGATACATTTGGCTGTGCTGTGGAATATATGTCAGGAGATGATAGTATTGCAGAGCGCAGTAGGATCCTGAAGAATATTAAAGAAACCCAGAGTGGAATAATTCTTGTGGCGACACAGGTTATTGAGGCCGGGGTTGATATTGATATGGATATAGGATATAAAAACATATCAAAATTGGACAGTGAGGAGCAGTTCCTTGGCAGAATTAACCGATCGTGTTTAAAAAAGGGGAAAGCCTATTTCTTTAAATTGGATGATGGAAATGGAATTTATCATGGAGACATACGAATTCGAAAGGAATTTACACTGGAAAATGAGAAGATCAGAAATATTCTTAGGGATAAAGATTTTGGACAATACTATGAAAAAATATTGAAAGAATTAAAGGATAACCGAAATGACAATACGGGTGAAGTAGGACTTGATAATTTCTTTTATAAAGATGTCAGGAATTTACAGTGGCAGAAAGTAAAGGAAAGAATGAAGTTGATTCCGGATGATAAATGGAATATGCAGATTTATTTGGCACGGTTATTAGAAGACGGGGAGGGTAATCAGATCGACGGGAAGATAATATGGGAGGAGTATAAAGAACTGCTGAAGGATCTGTCAATGGACTATTCTGAAAAACGTGTAAAATTGTCAGAGATTACAAGCAAAATGAATTATTTTATTTATCAGATAAAAAGGAACCCAGATTTAATTTATCATGATAAGGTTGGAGAAATTTTTTATATAGAAGACGGAGAAAAATATTTTACAGAAGGGAAACTGGATCGTAAGAAATTACAGGGAGAAGTCGGTGAGTTTGTTGATTTTATTTAACAGCAGAGGAGCGAGATAATGAGAGTAAATGGGACACTGGTGAATTATTATTTTCATTGTAAACGACAATGCTATCTTTTTGGAAATCGAATGAATTTAGAAGACAACAGCGAAGAAGTAAGAATAGGAAAGGCACTGCATGAGGAACGGGAAGAACAAAAAAATACAGAAATATCTATAGATAATATCAGGCTGGATAAGTTGACATCAGAATATCTTACAGAACTGAAAAAGTCAGATTCAGATGAAAATGCTGCAAAGTGGCAGCTTCTCTATTATCTGAAAGTGTTGAAGGATAAAGGAATAGAACGGAAGGGTAGACTGGAATTTGCTGAGAAGAATAATAAAAATTCAAAAACTATTATTGTTGAACTGACAGAAGAATTAGAGCAGCAGTTATCAGAATATATCAGTCAGATTGAAATATTGTTGGAACAAGAGAGGGTTCCAGAGGTTATAAACGATAGAACATGTAAGAAGTGCGCTTATTATGAATATTGTTATATTTAAAAAATGTAGGAAACCTGCTGGAGTAACTATGTGAGTTAATAATAAGGAGGAATTAGATGGGAAGCACAAGATATATTTCTTCGATGGGAGAATTAATAAGAAAAGACAATTCCTTATGTTTTCGCAAAGACGGGAAAAATATTTACATACCAATTGAGAATACAAAGGAAATTTATTGTCTGAATGAGATTAGCATAAATAGTAAATTGCTTGATTTTCTCGGACAGAATCATGTGGTAGTACATTTTTTTAATTACTATGGTGGTTATAGTGGTACATTTTATCCGAAAGATCAGTATATGAGTGGCCGACTATTGGTGAAACAAGTAGAAAAATTCCAGCGGGATAGAATACAGATTGCGCGTGCTATTGTGAAAGGAATTGGTGTTAATATCTATGAGGTGCTCTATCATTATTATAAACATGATAAAAAAGAAGTAAAACAGACAACAGACTGGATAAGAAAGGAATTCTATTCGTCTGTAGAAAAAGCGGAGGATATAAAACGGCTTTTGGCTTTGGAAGGAGATGTTTGGATGCGATTCTATAACGATTTTCAATATTTCCTTCCAGAAGATTTTATAATGAATAAAAGAGTGAAAAGACCACCTGATAATCCAATTAATGCTCTGGTATCTTTTGGTAATACGCTTCTGTATACAAAAACAATCTCAGCAATTTTCCGTACTCATCTGGATCAAAGGATCAGTTATCTGCATGAACCATCGGAGGGACGTTTTTCTTTAAGTCTTGATCTGAGTGAAGTATTTAAACCAGTTATTGTATACCGAACAATATTTGATCTGGTCAATAACCGTAAAATACAAGTAACAAAACATTTTGATAAAAAGGTAAATTACTGTGTGTTAAATGAATCTGGAAGAAAGATATTTATCGAGGCATTTGAAGGCAGAATAGAATCTGTCTTTCAGCATCCCAAATTAAAACGAAAAGTGTCTTATCGTACAGCTTTAAAATTAGATTGTTATAAGTTGATTAAGTGTATCGTGGAAAACAAAGAATTTATTCCATTTAGCTTAAAAGAGGGGTGTTAGATGTCAAAGAAAATTAATTATAATTATGCATTTGTTTTTTATGATGTAGGAGAAAAACGAGTGCAGAAAGTATTTAAAGTATGCAAAAAATATTTGTCCCATTTTCAAAAATCAGTTTTTAGAGGAGAAATGTCGCCCTCAAAATTGATTTTGTTAAAAAAGGATTTGAAAAAAGTGATTAATGAAAAAGAAGATTTTGTGTGTATTATTAAATTAATGAATGATAATGTGTTTGGAGAGGAAATTTTAGGCGCTGGAGATGTAGAAAACGGAGAGAGTTTAATTCTATGATTTTACCAGGCGGTTTAGTATATGAAAGGAGAATAATGCCACAAATATCGGGGAAATAAGGCAAATTATATAGCACAGAAGGAAAAGAAAGATATGGATGGGAAAAATTGCAAAAGGATTGAAAATTAGATATATAGAGAGTATAGTGATTATTAAGAAACGCGAAAAAATGTGGGATAAACAATAACATGAGATGTATTTGAATATTTGAGCGGTATTGTACATTGCTGTATGGACTGGGATAAACAATAACATGAGATGTATTTGAATAGCGATTCTGTTCCATTCTCTAACCGGTATATCTTCGATAAACAATAACATGAGATGTATTTGAATCACTTTTCATCGAAAGGAATGAGCCGAGATGGAAAAGATAAACAATAACATGAGATGTATTTGAATATTTTTGAAGGCATATGGAATATTATTGTAGATATAGATAAACAATAACATGAGATGTATTTGAATTTGATTGCCACAAGTGCTGTCTGCTGTCCAATTTGATAAACAATAACATGAGATGTATTTGAATTTGAGTTCCTTGGCGCGCTTGGAAATTATTTCAATAGATAAACAATAACATGAGATGTATTTGAATGAGTGGACAGCTGATTTTCGGTGTTTAGATGATACATGATAAACAATAACATGAGATGTATTTGAATTAGGTTTCCGCGATCTCCTGTATGCCGGTATAGTAGATAAACAATAACATGAGATGTATTTGAATTCCCGGATCCCCGATATTTTCCGTCTTATATATTGTGATAAACAATAACATGAGATGTATTTGAATTCGAGATGCTGTCGGAGGCAATCGGACTTGCAGAGGGATAAACAATAACATGAGATGTATTTGAATTTAGTTTGGGTTATTTTATCGTTTAAAATTTTACCTGATAAACAATAACATGAGATGTATTTGAATATCTCGCACGGTTTTGTTCTGTATTTAGCCATTGGGATAAACAATAACATGAGATGTATTTGAATGTGCGGCAGAGTCGGCTATACAGCGCGAAGGTATCACGATAAACAATAACATGAGATGTATTTGAATGGACAGCTACATGACCTATAACGCCGTGTTTACTGATAAACAATAACATGAGATGTATTTGAATAGAAGGGAGCCTGCTGGACTGGGCGTATACGTACAGGATAAACAATAACATGAGATGTATTTGAATGAATGGATATAGACCCGTCAAAGACCGGATGCAAGGATAAACAATAACATGAGATGTATTTGAATTTTCTTTGCCATTTCTTCAAGGAACGGCTTGTCGATAAACAATAACATGAGATGTATTTGAATGATGCTACTATCCGAAGCACCTATACCGAAATCGGAGATAAACAATAACATGAGATGTATTTGAATTTTGAAGAGCTTGAGCGGCAAGATCCCGCCACTGAGATAAACAATAACATGAGATGTATTTGAATGTTCAATCCTGTTGCAAACTTGCTTCCGAGGTTTTTGATAAACAATAACATGAGATGTATTTGAATCGCATATCTGACCAAGGATGTTTCCGAATTCATCCGGATAAACAATAACATGAGATGTATTTGAATATTTTACCACCCTTTTTACTCAGCCTGCTCAATCCGATAAACAATAACATGAGATGTATTTGAATATCAGATCCGTTTCACACAGAACGCGATATCCAAGATAAACAATAACATGAGATGTATTTGAATCTAACTTTCGGTGCGTTTTGCATTGCTTTAAAAAATGATAAACAATAACATGAGATGTATTTGAATATTAATCGAATTGATGAACGATACATACGATAAAGCGATAAACAATAACATGAGATGTATTTGAATATGCCGAGCAGTAAGTTGAAAGTTCTTCCTTTGTCAGATAAACAATAACATGAGATGTATTTGAATAAAATTAAAGTAAAAAAGGAAAGCAAAACCCGAAATGATAAACAATAACATGAGATGTATTTGAATACTCGAATTGCGGAGGATTGCTTCCTTCCGCATAAGATAAACAATAACATGAGATGTATTTGAATATCTGAACCTGCAAAAGATTCAGGCCCTCTTCTATGGATAAACAATAACATGAGATGTATTTGAATTTTTTACTCTCTGTGGCATCCCCACCGACGAAATTGATAAACAATAACATGAGATGTATTTGAATCCACGTTGGACTCCTGCGCCTGAAGATAATGTTACGATAAACAATAACATGAGATGTATTTGAATAACATTTCTGTAAAGTCTGTAAAGATTGTTCCGGCGATAAACAATAACATGAGATGTATTTGAATTTCCTTTTCCAGGAATAGTTTTAGCGAATCCACATAGATAAACAATAACATGAGATGTATTTGAATATGTAAAAGTCAAGGAGGAAAAGTAATGAAGAAACGGATAAACAATAACATGAGATGTATTTGAATATAAAAAAGAAAAAGCAGCCCTGTTTCTGGGCCGGATAAACAATAACATGAGATGTATTTGAATGTTCTTCACGCTTACCTTTTCTCACATTTAACCTTGGATAAACAATAACATGAGATGTATTTGAATATACGGATATACAAAAAAGCCTGATAGCTACCAAGATAAACAATAACATGAGATGTATTTGAATCGGGTAATTTCATATACACTTTTGTCTACTAACGATAAACAATAACATGAGATGTATTTGAATAAGATAATTGCACGGACATCTTGTTTTTCAGCAACGGATAAACAATAACATGAGATGTATTTGAATATTGCGATCGGGGTCTATGACATCGAAGAACTTGCGATAAACAATAACATGAGATGTATTTGAATTGCTTAATCGGCAGATTGAGCAGAAGAAAGAGGAACGATAAACAATAACATGAGATGTATTTGAATCAGATCCCACCGTCCATCATAAACGCCCTGGCCCTGCGATAAACAATAACATGAGATGTATTTGAATAAAGTGCGGCTGTGGCTGCCGGACTCGGACCGGGATAAACAATAACATGAGATGTATTTGAATGGGGTATAAACAGGTTGTTGTCCTGGATGAATATGATAAACAATAACATGAGATGTATTTGAATAGCGAAATTCACAGCGACAGACAGATTTTATCAGTTGATAAACAATAACATGAGATGTATTTGAATTCAAACATAGTGACCTGGATGGGCTACACCTGGCGGGATAAACAATAACATGAGATGTATTTGAATAAGAAATGTTGTATGCTCAATATTGGTTGATACTGGATAAACAATAACATGAGATGTATTTGAATTCTTTCGGGAAAAGCATATCTTCTGTCGGGAATACCGATAAACAATAACATGAGATGTATTTGAATACGGCTGTAATAGATACGCTGATCTATCCCAGTGCGATAAACAATAACATGAGATGTATTTGAATGCATATCGGAGACGGGCGGAATTGATGGGGCTGAGGATAAACAATAACATGAGATGTATTTGAATATTTGTATTCCACGGTCGTTTTCCCGTTCTGAGTGATAAACAATAACATGAGATGTATTTGAATCTCTATGCGGCAACACAAAATCAATCGGAAGTTATGATAAACAATAACATGAGATGTATTTGAATTTCCCGAAGGAAGTAACGAAGTCAACCTCTCTCGGGGATAAACAATAACATGAGATGTATTTGAATGCACAACATTCTCTTCTTGAATGCGCGAAATTTGAGATAAACAATAACATGAGATGTATTTGAATTGACAAACAACAAAACAATGAAGGAGAACATCGAATGATAAACAATAACATGAGATGTATTTGAATTTATAGACAGCCGAAACAACTCGGTTGTGAAATACCGATAAACAATAACATGAGATGTATTTGAATGACCGCGGTGGCCACAATCGGAACGGCGGTTGTGCTGATAAACAATAACATGAGATGTATTTGAATTGAACTCCCGCCCGGACTGGTTTCCCGTCTACCGAGATAAACAATAACATGAGATGTATTTGAATAAGGAAGGGACGCCGGTGAATAAGCTGCCGTCCTAGATAAACAATAACATGAGATGTATTTGAATAGTGCTATGCCTTGTACGGGTTCGGTTGTCTTTCAGATAAACAATAACATGAGATGTATTTGAATGATCTGGAAATCCGGGAGCTGAGGACGACACAGGGATAAACAATAACATGAGATGTATTTGAATCACAAATGCGGGAGGATCGGCAAAGGGGACGTTGGGATAAACAATAACATGAGATGTATTTGAATACCCATATCTCACTTCCTCCGCGCAATTTTGGCATGATAAACAATAACATGAGATGTATTTGAATTTCCATTTGCAAGTGAAATAAGCAATGAGGAACTGATAAACAATAACATGAGATGTATTTGAATACTTCCTCCAGAAGCATGGTCCAGCTTGTCGGGCGGATAAACAATAACATGAGATGTATTTGAATGCTCGTAGTTGGCAGCAAACAGGCTGTCTGACATAGATAAACAATAACATGAGATGTATTTGAATTGGTATGCGATCAGACTGCTTGCGCTTCCCACATGATAAACAATAACAAGAGATGTATTTGAATGCGAATTAACAGTTACATGTGTAAGCCGTCTTATCGATAAACAATAACAAGAGATGTATTTGAATGCCGGTCTCGCCCGCCAACAATATCTCCGTTATCCGATAAACAATAACAAGAGATGTATTTGAATGCGATCCCGCCGATGAAATCCTTACCCCACTGCAAGATAAACAATAACATGGGATGTATTTAAATGATGAGGAGATTGAAAAGCCTCGTAAAATCCTGCCGAAGATAAAGAATAACATAAGAGGTATTTGAGACATATCTTATATCAGTTTTTCAGTCTTAAATAAGTTTAAAAAGGTCTCGAAACCTATAATAACAGAATACAAAATTGTCCTCAGACAGATCTTTTAGAACTGCCGGAGGACATTATAGGTTTTGCGCCGGCTTTTAGATTCGCTTTTTATACAAATTTTCCACCACCCCGATTACCGCATACAATACCATCGCCATAATACACAGCAGGATGATCGACATTAGTAACCAGTTCATCTTGAAGAGGTGAAGGGACAAAAAGACAAAATGACCATTGTCCGAGAAATATAGAATAATGACAAGAATGGCGAAGAACGTTGAATGTGTCAGGTATACAAATTTTAATGAATACGGTATAATAAAATACAAAATAAAAGGACTAAACTGAAAGAGGTGAGGTCAAATGACGACAAATATTACGGAAATAATGCAGCAGTTTGCAGACAGAGTGAGGGGACTTCTGGGAAATACCCTTGACAGCGTCATTGTATATGGGTCATATGCAAGAGGAGATTATTCTGAACTATCAGATATTGATGTGATGATTCTGGTCACTTTGACGGAGGAAAAGATAAAGAAAATATCTGATGAGATCAGTGATATGGCTTTTGAATATTTGATGAAGTTTGGAGTAGATATTTCGCCGGTAATAACCAATATAGATCATTTTAACTACTGGGTAGATAATCTACCCTACTATCGTAATGTAAGAGATGAGGGGGTAAGGCTTAGTGCGTGATATCAAGAAAGATATAGAATTATCAAAGTACAGGTACTCTTTGGCGAAACAGACTTATAACAATGCGAAAATGTGTTTTGATAATGGGTTTTACAGGGATTGTATTAATCGCTCGTATTATGCGGTGTTTTATGCAATACGAGCTGTGCTGGCGTTAGAAAGTATAGACTTTAAAAGGCATAAAGATGTGGTAGCATACTTTAACAAAGAATTTGTTGCTCAGGGAAAGTTCCCAGGGGAAATGGGGAGACGACTGGCACGATTGAAAATGAAAAGGGAAGAGAGCGATTACAGTGATTTTTTTATTGCATCTGCGGATGAAGCGCAAAAACAGATTCAGTCTGTTGAATATATTCTTCCACTGATAAAAGAATATTTAGCTGGACATGGTGTAGAAATAGCGTAAATCGTGGAATATAGTTAAGAATCGCTGTATTGTGAAAAGTGAAATAAAATATGTACAATGGGGAGAAGCAGACGGATATGTCATATACAGAGAGAAAAAATATCGAAAGACACATTAAGACACATTCAGAACGTTCTGCTGAAGATCATGCGGCAGTTGATGTCTTGAGAATTTTTTTAAGGTCCAATGGTAAAATAAATACTGATTTTTCCTGTGACGATAAATGGCCGAACACAGATGGTACATTTGAGTTTGTCTCAAAGCCTTATACGTCAAGAAAACCAGAACAGAATTTCTTTGTTCAGATTAAAGGAACTCATACATATACAGAAAAAGATGGAGGGATTAAGTATTTATTAAAGAGTTTGGCTTTTCCTGCATTTATGCGTTATCGAGTGACATTTGATCCAGGTATTCTTTTTGTTGTAATAAACCCTGATGAACGAGGATGTGAAAGAGTGTTCTGGAAATATATGTCTGTTGATTTTCTCCATTCACTTGATTTTAATAAGGAGAGTGCCACTATTTATTTTGCAGCAGATGAGGAAATAGAGAATACAGAGGAAAGTATTGATAAATTTTGCGATAAGCTAGAATATATTGCAAGCCAGCATTCTTTTGTGGCGCAGCTAGATGATGCAGATTATTCAAAGAATGACATATATAGTATTATAAAAGAATGTGACAGAGAGATTACAGAATGTATTGACAGGATGGAAATTTATAATGAAAGCCGTGATGATGTGTCAAAGAGAATGCTGACACGACTGAAGGACATAAGTGTTGCTGCCCTGCTGCTCAACGCATTAAATGAAGGATATGAAAAAATAAGTATTCGTCTGGCATGGGAACGTTCGCTGCTGAGCATAGAAACAAAATATCTGGGGGTGTTTTATAAAGCTTTAAAATATGTCGGATACAGAATTCCCATGGAAGGACAGTCAGAGCGGCTGATGCTCAAATATTATGATTTTCTCTGGCAGATCAGAGCTTCTTTTTGGAAAAATAATGGGATAACAGTATTGCGCAATTTGGAGAAATTTCCCCTTTGTATAGACAATACGGATAAGGAATATTATCAGTTGATATCGGCAGCAGTTGATTCTGCTGACAAAAGCTATAGAGCGGTAGAGTCTTCAAGATTTTATGTGCAGAAAAAAACTCCATTCTTTGTCGGAAAGGAAAGATATTATGAAGTCACTTTGCAGCTGGCAGGGGTTTATGCTACAAAATATAACAGGATAACTGCTTATACAACAGAAAATATTTCAACAAATTATTCTGTTCAGATAAGCTATGTGGATGCTGAGATTAATTTGTGGGATATAAATACAAAGATTAAAGTTATTACAAATTGGAAAGTATCACTTGATCCAGTATGTTTAAATAAACTTGCTAAAATACTTAAGATACCTATGAGACTCAATTCAAAATACCGAGAGTATATAGAATTGATGAATTTCCTTACAAGAACCGGTATCAATTTTCTTGATCTGATAGATTTACAGGAAGTTGAGTTTTATACACTGATCGATCCCATATACAACAGAACAAAAACTTCGGAATTTAGAAAAGTTCTGGTGGAACTGAAGAATCATTATTCTTCGGATTCGCAAAAATCGGGAAGAAATGTAATCAGGTATTTGTTACAGAACCTGCGAGAAGAAACGATAGAAAATGTATTGCCTACAAAATATAACCCCAAATGTTTGTGTGACAACTTGTCCTTGTCCAGCAGATGTTTCCCATTTGAAAAAAATCCGTTTATATCTAATTTAGCCGGAAGCAGAACAAGTGAAACAAACCATATTCGGCATGTTGCAAAAGCGGCTGGATATGACAGAATGGATGTGGTTCGTCCGTATTTGCTGATCAGAAATGCGATAAAGCAGACAGGTGAAATATATTTTGAAAATGGAATTGCAGAAACGGACGATATAAATGCGTATAATGCACAGTTGGATTGGTGGGAACGTAAACAAGGTTATAGCATAAAACAAGAAAACGGATTTGTGGGTATAGAACTTTACGAAAAGACTACAACCAGTATTCTTGAAAAACTTGTAAAGTTTTCTCATAGTGGAAATAAAGGGCAAAGGCAGTATAACCAGAGGTTTATCAGAAATGGTGGTATCGGTTTTTCGGATGATCCTTTGAAAATACAGGCTGTAAAAGAGGCTTTTGTTGAGTCTCGCCTTTTGCTGATTTACGGAGCTGCGGGAACAGGGAAGACAACACTAATCAACTATATTTCTAATCTGATAGGTGGGCAGCGAAAGCTGTTTCTTACGAAAACACACACAGCATTACAAAACCTGAAAAGGCGTATTGTCAACCCGGGACCAGCGTGTGATTTCCTGAGCATTGACAGTTTTACGAAAAAAGTGACACTTTCGGAATATGATATTATTTTCATTGATGAGTGTAGCACGATAGATAATCAGACAATGAAAGTATTTTTGGAGAAATTGAGTCCTGACACCTTTTTGGTTCTGGCTGGAGATATTTATCAGATTGAATCTATTGATTTTGGAAACTGGTTTTTTTACGCAAAAGATATTATCAAAACACGCGGATCTAAGGTCGAATTGCTCAATACGTGGCGGACAGACGATCAATCGTTGATCAGCCTTTGGGATGAAGTAAGGAAGCGAGAACCATTAATCACAGAAAAACTTGTTATTGATGGTCCTTTTTCAGAAAATATAGGTTCAAATGTATTGAGAAGAGAAGAAAAGGATGAGGTAATATTATGTCTTAATTATGATGGAAAATTTGGACTGAATAACATGAACAATTATTTTCAGACTGCAAATAAAAAGGGAAATGCTGTTTTTTGGAAAGAGTGGAGTTATAAGCCGGGAGATCCGATACTCTTTAATGAGACAAAACGTTTTCCTATCCTTCATAACAATTTGAAAGGGCACATTGTAGATATAATTAAATATGCTGATAGAATTACGTTTACTGTGGATGTTGAGATGAACTTGACAGAGATAGAATGCAAGAGAGAAGATCTGGAATTTATTGATGCTCTCGAAGTTTCCACCCGTATACGATTTACAGTATATGCCTATGAAAGCGGTGTTGGCGGGCAGGAAGAGGAGTATGCCCGGATGAGATCGGTGATTCCATTTCAACTTGCTTATGCGGTTTCTATTCACAAAGCACAAGGTTTGGAATATGACTCTGTTAAGGTGATCATTCCGAACAGTAATTCGGAGAAAATAACTCATGGCATATTTTATACAGCAATTACGCGGGCAAAGAAACGGCTGAAAATATATTGGAGTGCGGAAACAATGGCCAAAATAGTAAAAAGTTTTTCAGTAGACGAAACGAAACAGAGAAGCCTGGAAATTGTGAGATCAAAATTAGGAATATAAAATTCACAGAATACAGAAAAAAGAAATTTTAAATACCCTCAGGAGACCGTTTCAAGTTTTGTGTAAACTAAAAAACTGATATAAGATATGTCATTAGTTACTTTGGGCAGAGCCAATTTTTTGAGGTTCTGCCCTTGCTTGTATTATAATGCAGTTTCCAGACATGTCA
>NZ_LT635547.1 GCF_900120155.1 Clostridium sp. Marseille-P3244 | reverse complement strand
GCCTCCTTCTACTGCTGTCAGAAGGAGAGATAACCATACCATGGATGTATGAAAGAGTAAATATCAACTGTGCAGAAGTAAACGCTACTCCCCCTGGGGGAGGTGGAATTTAAAATTTCATTTTTGGACTCCTCCTGAGCATTGAGCAATCCGCTGACAAGAGCCTGGATTAATGTTATAATATCCATGAGTATTGGTACTCCTTTCGGTTTTTGTTTTTTCGTCGAAATCATTATACCTCAAGGGACCAATACTCTTTTCATTTATTTTTTATCAACTGCCTATTTCTTTACTCCAACTTAAAATAGAATAGTAGATAACTGTTCTAAACATGAAAAGATGAGCACGGGAGTTTTACAGTTGAATAAATCAAAAATACCTTGCAGGCCGCATAAAGCCTGCATTTTTTGTCAAATTTTATGTTTTTCTCTGTACTTGTTTGTAATAGTGTGTTATAATAAAAAGTCTGCAAATAAAAAGTCAAGCAGAAATTAGTGAATTTTGAAAATTTTATACAGGTTGAAAAAAGAGTATTACAACAAGACCACCGCAGTGCGCTGGCCTGAAGCAAAGTATGGGATTGAAATCAGCTTTCTTTGGATTCTTCCAGAGAAGCAAGGTATTCTCTTACCCGTCCGTAATAAATGCGGAGAAACTTATTGGCTCCGGCAGTCATATAGACATAATACGGCTTGCCTTCTGAACGTTTCTTGTCCATAAAAGCATAGATCGGATCATCCACCGGAGATCGTTTGATCAAGCCGTCCATGATCTGAAACAGTGTTTTTCGCAGACTTGGAGAGCCTTTTTTTGAAGTAGGTACACTTTTCTGGTTATATTTGCCCGAATCATTCTTTCCAGGATCGACACCGGCGAAAGCAGTAAGCGCACCTCTATGTGTGAAACGGGTAACGTCTCCGATCTCAGCCATAAGCTGGGGGCCAAGTGACGGTCCGACTCCGTTCATTGCCATAACAACCGGATATTCCGGGAGCGTGGCGGCAGTTTGATCCATTTTAATGCGGAGAGCCTCCACTGTCTGTGAAGCCGTGTTTAGCATCGTGACAGCCTGCCGTATCAGCGTTTTTGTGCTGTCATCTTTCGGAAATACGGCGATCAGGTCAGAAGAACTCTGATAGATATTTTCCGCCTTTGAGGCACTGAAGTTATAACCGTTGCGTTTGCACCACTTCTTGTAATGCTCCGTAAAGGCTTGCAGAGACTTGCTGCGTACACAGTCCACATGCCAGTAGGTGTAGACAAAGTCCACCCATTTCTGGGAGCCGTCACTGCGGGCAGGGCTGTCAAAGAAGTCATTGGCTCCGGGATAGGTTTGATCCAGGAGGGAAAAGAGGTTGTTTTTCATGGCAGTTTTCTGGTCCATATAGAAACCGAACTGCCGGTTCATTGTTTTGAGTTGGCTGCGTGTTTTATCCATGCTTCCATATTGCTTCAGTTTTGCCCAGCGGTCAAGAGCATAACGGGCGATTTTTTTAGAATCCGCTTTATCCGTCTTTGGAGTACGCAGAGAGTCATCTCCGAAATCCCTGATCAGGATGGGATTGACAGCGCTGACAAAGATGCCGGCATCAGAGAGCCAGTGGGCAACCGGTTCATAGTATCTGCCGGTATGTTCCATGCAGGCTTTGGTTTCGCCGTCAAGGCTTTTGATCTGCTCAATAAGAGCGTTGATAGCGGACTGGGTGTGCGGGATATCGCAGGGCGGCATAAGAACCACATCTCCGGGCCTGCGGATGGTGACAGTGCTTTTACCTTTGGAAACATCGATACCAACAGCGTTCATGATAAAAACTCCTTTGAAATGAATTAGCAATGGTCAATACCAGATTTACTCATTGCCTATTCAATCTACTGGAGATATCACACGAACGAGAAAGTTCAACCTGCGTAAAACGAATGCTGCGAATGAGGGCTGGTTGGCTGACTTTTTAACGGACGTTAAGTCCTAGAAAGGGAAGGCCAGACCTATTGCCACACTCATTCTAACAGCTTAAGCAATAAGATGGGTAATTCCTTACTGGCTGTAAGGGGTATTAACCATAAATATATTGTAGTATTAGCGTCGGGTTAAAATAGCCATCTAGTGTCAGGCTAAAATAGCCAATCCTAGTCAAATTAAAAAAGCCATTACATACAGGTCTTCATCCTCTTATACTGATGATAAGCCAATGCATCAGAAA